>NZ_JAQPZJ010000010.1:0-37791 GCF_028920805.1 Methylobacterium sp. 092160098-2
TTAAGCCCATGCGTAGCGCCCTCCCCTGGCGCAAGATACCTCGGCTGCGCCCCGTGGGATGCGACGATGCACGTTTAAAGTGTAGAACAAAAATGGAACCTGTGGAACCTAAGATGTGCATAAGCTCCCTGGAGAGCGGCGCGGGTCAGCCTGCGGGAACGGCGGCTTAGCCGCCATGGCAGCCCACCGCCGGTCGGCCGGGACGGGGTCAAGGCCGGAGAGCGCAGCGTGCCTTGAGGCCGGCCCGGGCGGCGGGCCTCTCGCCAAGGCACGGAACCACAACCTTTAACGCCCTTCGCCGCAAAATCGTATTTCTGTTTTTACGGGTTTCTACCTTCGACGTCGTGGATCAGCTCGTCCACCTCTAGGATCCGGGCCTGCATGTCGTTGGGCTCAAACACCGTCACAGACACCTGGATGGCGTCGAACACGTTGCGCACGCCAAGCGGACCATCAAAGAAATCGTCGGCGGGCCAGCCGCTCGTCGCCCGTGAGCTCGTGCGGCAGGGCCAGGTTAATCTCGCGGGCGAGCTGGGCGTCCCGCCGCGCCTCAATCTGGTGCAAGTGGTTCCAGAGCCTCTGCCGATCGGCGACCCAGGGCGCGGCACCCTCCGGCAACATGATTTCGGTGTGCACGACACCCTTACGGCGGCTGAAGTCATGCTCGGCGCCGGTCTGCTCATCGTGCAGCCGTTCCCCGGCGCGGTACCCCTCCTCCCATGGAATTCGTGGTCGCCCTGCGACCACATCATCATCCCACCGCGCTCTGCGCGGTGACAAAGCCTCTCAGGAGGGCTGTAGGCGGCTTTTGGAGGCTCAACCGTCACGCTGTCGGTTCTGCCGTCCAGAACGCTTCCTGAGGCCGCACAGGTCGATTCTGCCACTCACACACTCGGAGAGCCCATCTTTGGTCGCCGTTAGGCGACCACCATCCAGAATCGAGCCGCTGGAGGCGGCTTCCGCACGGGGTGGGGGAGCGGGTTTCCGCGAAGCGGAAAGGGGCGGGGTATCCTTGTCAAAATCGCTGACCGGAGATTCTGACAAAAATGATTCGAGCAAGATGGCTGCGCTAGAAAGGTTAAGCGCGCAAGCGGACGCTCATCCACCGGCGCAGCGTTTTAGATAGCTTTCTAGGTTTTAATAAGTTTTAGGGTTTTTGCGCTCGCGCCGCCGACAAAAATCCTTGTTCATTTGCAGCGGCTTAGCCGTTAATGGAATTGGTGATGTACGGTGCTCGGATTGGCGATGTACGGCTTGTCATTGGTGATGTACGGGATGTCATTGGTGATGTACGGTTTTTGATTGGTGAAGTACGGTTCTGACAAAAGTTTTCCACAGGCTGGGCGGGGCTTTACATGCCGCAGCGGAGCCATTGGCGAAGTACGGTTTTGACAAAAATGGCTGACAAAAACGGCTTCAGGCGAGTGGAAGCTCGGGGGCGCCAGCACCGCTGCCTAAAGGAACATCAGCCGCGTCAGGCTTGCGCTCACGCATGACGAGGATCTCTTCGCGTTTGCCCTCGACGATCTCCAGCTCGTAATCCGGGAACGGGAACACCCGGGTGCTGCTGACGAACTGGCGCACCTGGAAGGCGAACTGCGGCAACCCTTGTAGCGAGCCGCTGCGCTTGTGCAGCTCCTTCAACCCATACCGGGCGATGCCGGTCTTGCCGGCAGCGCGCCGGGCCAGCCGGTAGATGAACCGGCCAATCCCCTGTGTGATCAGGAAATACTCCGGATTGAGGGTCAGGATCTGTGGATTGCCCTTCTCCCGCACCACGCCGTTGTAGACCCAGTCCGGGATGCCGATTTCGACCTGGTCGATGTTGCCCGTGGTCGTCTTGCTGATCACCTTGAACGTCTGGATCAGCGGCATCGCCACAACCTCGCGCCGGCTGCCGCCGGTCAGGTTCAGGATCTTGATGCGGGTGCCCTGCAGGCGGTCGAGGGCGGACTCTAGGTCCTTGTACTGCTTGCCGCCGGAGCTGCGCCGGCAGAATTTTAGGATGTGTGACGAGCTCGGCCGGTAGACACGGGCCGGCGCATCGGTGCGCAGCCCCTTGTCCAGGTTGAGGCGGTAGCGGCGCGCCTCCTCGGCCAGGCTGGTGACCATGTGCAGGAAGATGTCGTAGTCGAACACCGTGGCGAGGCCGGCTGAGGCGCTGCCGTCGATGGTGATGATGCAGTCCTTCAGCTCGTAGCGGATCTCCCCTCCCCGCTTGGCCTTGCCAAGGGAGAACGGTGCCACGTCCATCAGGTTGACGTCGTCCTTGAGGGGCGCATCGTAGATGCTGGGCACGAAGAACGAGAGCTGGCTGTCGTCCTCAGGTGCCTCCCGGAGCACCGGCGCCGGCAGCTCAGCGGTCAGCGCACCAACGATGTCCGGCCGCCGCTCATTGAGTTTGACGGCCTCGCCGAGATCCCTGAGGGCCTGCTCCAGGGCGTTGGCCGGCTCCGGTGCGATCTTGAGGTCTGCGATGCTGCGTCGGCTGTAAAAGCGGCGCAGACGGCTCAGCGCGTCCTTGCTGAGCTCCAGCGTCTCACGCCCGGTCCGAGCGCAGAACGTGTCCGCCAGGTCCTGGAGGTAGGCGTTCTTCTCATACAGCCCCAGCGCTCCGAACCGGTCGAGGGGCATCAGGTCGAGGCGGACGGGGTCGCTCACGTCAGGAATTCCGGAATGTCGTAAAAGCGGATTTCTGCATCAGCGCATTTACGACGCCGGGAACTCGCGTTCGAGCAGGTCGCGCATCATGTCGGCCATCTTCTGACCGCGGGCAGCGCACTGCATTTTCACGCGGCGGTGCAGGCTTTCCGGCACGTCGATGGTGAAGCGGGACATCTTTTCCTTGGCAGCCTCGACCGAACCAGCCTCAACGGACTTGAGGCTGGTCACGTTACCGCTCTCCCGATCCGTCGCCGGCTCGGCACCACGGTTGGCGATCCAGGCATCGGCGCCCGAGGCCAGCTTCGAGGTAGGCACCTTGATCGATACCGATTTGCCAGCCTTGCTCATGCGGCCTTCCTTTCCTTCTTGGTCTTAGCTTTGGTCTGAACGAGCTCGGCAGCCAGCTGGGCCATCTCGATCGCGGCCTCGCTCTTGGGATCCGTTTCGATCACCGCCTTCCCCTGAGCCGCGCTCTCCGCGTAGATCACCCGCTGGCAGAGCGCGTTGGGCAGGACCGGAAAGTCGAACTGCTCCAGCGCATTAGCCACGTCCCGGCCAATGGCCGTATTTACGATTTTGCGGTTAATCACAAAAGCGGCTTTGATGTTTTCCTTAAACTGCTGTGCCTCGCGGATCAGCTGCACCGTATCGGCGGAGGCCCACACGTCGTAGGGCGACGGCTGGACCGGGATCAGCACCACGTCGCTGGCCAGGATTGCGGCGCGGCCAAGATCGTTCACCCGCGGCGCGCCGTCGATGATCACCACATCGTAGTCGGCCGCCAGTTCGGGCAGGTCCTTATGCAAGGTTGGCTTGGCCATGCTGATGACCGGGAACAGCGGGTCGGCTTCACGGGCAGACGACCAGGCCATCGAGCTGCCCTGCGGATCGGCGTCGACCAGCAGCACCCGATTGCCGGCTTTGGCGACCACGGCAGCGAGGTTGGTAGCGATGGTCGTTTTGCCGACCCCGCCCTTCTGGTTGAGCACCCCGATGATCATGCGGTCGCCTTTCTGGATTTGCGTGTCGTCGGATTTACGATTTTCCGCAAACCCGCATCTGTGGGTTCACGATTTCACACAAGCACGACGTTGCCAACGCTTCGTTAACGCTCTCCGCCAGCCCTGTGACCACCAGGTCACATTTCTGCAAAGCCACAGACCCGCAAAATCGTATTTCTGGAATGGTACCCGACAATGAAGGCGCCGCCTCAAGGCGGCGTAGCAAGCAGGCATACGATCGCGAAAAGGTTGCGGAGGAAGGGTCCCGATTGAGTCACCGGCAGCCGCACCCGAGGGGCCTGACGCCGCAGCAGCGTCGTCCGGGGATGAGCCGGCGCCACCATTCTCTGATCTCTCATGGCAGGCACGACACGTCACACCTGACAGGGCTCCGCCTTCAAGTCGTATTTACGATTATGCGGAATTGCGGAATTCAGGTTGGTAGGGAGGGAAGGGCCTTTTGACTTATACCGGGCCGGTGCGGTCTCGACGGGTCCGACCGGCTAAAGGCGTGTCCGGTTGAAATCTGGACGTACCCCCGGAGGCAATTTCGACCGGGGGTATCTTTACCCTGTTTCATCTTCTGCGGCTTATCCTGATTGAATGTATCCTTCTTTAGAGGGCGGAACAGCCCGGTGGGCTCCAGTCTAAACCGCCTGGAGGGTCCAGTCATAAACGCCTCCCCATAAAAGCTTGCCAGTACCCGGCGCGCAGCGCATTTATGCTGGCAACAAAGGAGGTTATCATGACCGAACAGCCAACCGCACCCCCAACCAATGTTGTGCCGCTGCACCCGGCGCCTGTCTCCCGCTCAATCAAGGCTGCTGACGCCAAGTGGGGCGCACCGGTCATGCAGCTGGGCTACTGCATGATCCCGTCGTTGCTGCTGCGGGCGCAACATCGGCTGAAGCTGAAGCCCATCCAGCTGGCGGTGCTGCTGCAGCTCTGCGACTTCTGGTGGGACGAGGCGCGCAAGCCCTATCCGAGCAAGGAAACCATCGCCACACGGCTCGGCATGAAGCCCCGCCAGGTGCAGCGCCATATCGCGGCGCTGGAGGAGGCGGGTCTGGTCAAGCGGGTCGACCGCTGGGATCCGCGCACCGGCGGTCGGGATACAAACATTTACGACCTGTCTGGCCTGGTCCGGCGGCTCGGCGAGCTGGCGCCGGAGTTTCAGGAGGCGGAACAGGCGATCCGCCGGCAGCGCACGGCCCTGCAGAAGCCGGGCCTGCGCCGTCGTACGGCTGCGCCTCAGGGGACCGTGGTGGCATGAGCTGGGCGTTGTTCATTGACGAGTCCGGCCAGGACATGAAGCACTCGCCCTATGAGGTGCTGGCCGGTCTTGCGGTCGAGGATCGGCAGCTCTGGCGCCTGATCCGGCAGCTGTCGGACGCCCAGCTGCACCATTTCGGCATGCGGCTGTTCGAGGCCTACGGCAAGGAGGCCAAGGCCCAGAAGCTGCTCGACCGGAAGACGTTCAAGCACGCGGCACAGCTCGCCCCAATCCCGCAGGCGGAGCGCCAGCGCCTGGCCCGGGAGATCCTGGAGGACGGGACGCAGGTCAGCCGGCGCCGGTTGACCGCCTTGGCGCAGGCCAAGATCGCGTACTGCGAATTTGCCCTCAAACTGGCCCGTAGCCACGGCGCAAAGGCATTTGCAACGATGGTCCCGCAGGATGCTCCGCGACCGGACCGGTCCACGTCCCTCCGGAAGGACTACGCCTACCTGTTCGAGCGGTTTTTCATGTTCCTGAACGGCCAGGCCGATGACCCGATGGGCTACCTGGTCTTCGACGAGCTGGACAAGAGCGCCAGCCACGTCCTGCTCGGCCAGGTCAACAGCTACTTTATCAAGACGGCCAACGGGCGGACGCGGTCACGCCTGATCATTCCCGAGCCGTTCTTCGTGCACAGCGATCTGACGACCTTGGTGCAGGTCACCGACATCATCGCCTATTCGCTGAGTTGGGGGCTGCGGCTCCACAGCATGACCGAACCTGCCCGTGAAGAACTGGCACCGGTGGTTCAGGCTGCGCGGGGCTTGCAGTTCAGGCACGAAACCAAAACGCGCACCACGTGGGGCTACACGCTGATCCGGGATCTGCGGCCGTCGGCGGCACAGGTCGCCTGAAACGAAAAAAGGCAATGTCAGCGTTTCCGCCACCAAAGCCTCCATCGACAGATATGGGCGAAAAGGCCTCCTCCGTCAAGGCAAAAAGCCCTTCTACCCCGTGGTTGACCCGCAGCATGCGGGTGACGCTGGAGGCGCGCGTGCGTCAGGATCTAGCGTTCCGTGATGCCCTACTGATCGAAGCGGTCGACCAGTTCCTGGCTAGCGACATCGATACCGGCAAGGCGATGCTCCGTACCTACATCAAGGCGACGATCGGCTTTGAGCGCCTGGCTGCAGAAAGCGGAAGCTCGTCTAGGAGCCTGATGCGCATGTTCAGCTCGACTGGCAATCCCACAGCCAGCAAGCTGTTTAACGTTTTGCGCAGCGTTCAAAATTCGGCCGGTGTGCGCCTCGCCGTCGCGGCTAACGGCAAACCGTTAGCGGCACACGGCAGGAAGAGGGAGGGAGCGTGAAAGAGCTTCGCGAAAACCTGTTTGACCTCTTCAATGAGGACCATCTCTCCCTTGCTGACGCTGGTCCCCTGAAATTCAAACCCACATCTGCCTCTGTGAGCCGGGAGAAAAATCTCACGCTTGAATTTCTCTTTACCTCCGCGGAATGGTCGCTTGATCATGAGCCCGACATTCCGGCCGGAACGCTCTACAAAGCTCAGGACAAAATGATATTCACCAGCCCCTCTGGTGCTTCATATACAGCTGATGGCGTCAGCTACCGGCGCCACGAGAGCAGCTCATCGGCTCGTGGCCTGCAGACAACTTACCGATTTGCACTCCATTCCCTTGAGATGAACACGCCAAATGATGAGCCGCCGGCGGCCATCATCGAGTGGATCGGCAATCTCACAACTGGTTTTTTCGGTAATGCCAGAGTTACGATCGATAACGCAGAAACCTCGAACATCAAGATTGGCGACGGCAATCAGTCGATCGTTGTGAACCGCTCAGTTTCCGCCGGCGGAACTTCAACGATATTGAAGATTTTCATCGGCGGATATACCGTGTATCTCGCGCATCTTCGCGACAGGAACGACGACGGCAGCCGATCCAGAGATGGATACATTGCCTACCAAGGCAACCCTGACGCAGATACGCGCCGAAAGATTAGAGACAGTGTCAGCTTTGTACTTGGGCTGCCGATCGTCCTCTATGGTCACACAGCGTATTCTGCAACTGGTCACCCCATTTCTATGAGATCCCAATCGACCTATGCATATGGCGGTCGGATCTTTGATCTTCACGATCGCCCCCCATATCCAATCAACAAACTTCCAACTGAAAATATGATTGATGGGGATCTGTTTTCCAAAACTGCCGAAGGGCTCTATCGGAAATATGACGAACTCAATTTCCTATCGCTGTCCTGGACATACTGGCATGGAGCATGTGCAGCTTACTCCACGGCAGCGGTGTATTTTGGCGGACTGATCGAGCAACTGCAGAAAACTGCAAGAAAACTCAATCCGTCTGAGGATGGCGGGCTTCTCAAGGCAAAAGAGTGGGAAAACCTGAAATCCCAACTGCTTGACATCCTTGGACCAGCACAAATCGATCCGGCAATGAAGAAAATCATCGGCAACAAGATCCGCGGATTGAACCAGCTGCCCAATAACGTTGCACTTGAACGGCTATTCCAACAACTAGGCCTCGGGATCTCTGAAGCAGAAAAGACCGCTTGGAAACATCGCAATAATGCCGCGCACGGCAACTCATCCGTCGATCATGAAGCTGTGATCCTGAATAATAAATTGCTCCAATTGATTTTTCACCGACTACTAGGCGCAATCACCGGATGTAGCAATCAGTATGTCGACTACTACAGTCTGCATTTTCCGGTTCGGGCTATCAGCGACCCCGTCCCAGGCCGGTAGGCCTACTTGGAGAGCCTTCGTTTAGAAGCGGAACGGGTAGGGCCCAAGGAACAGGTCGCCGAGCGCTTTGCGCACACGGTAGGTCAGCCAGCGCTGACGCCGGTGCTCATCGCGATCATGCAGGATGTGGCAGCGCTGGCAGAGCGCCTTGAGGTTCGCTGGCGCATTGTTGCCCGGGTCGTGATCGAGATGGGCGCAGGCCAGATACACCCTGGTAGTATGGAACGCCGTGTCCGCCGGCAGCGCCTCCGGCGACGCCAACTTCAGCTTGCGGCCCTTGCCGCTCCGCCACGTCTGGTCGGCCTCATCCCACCAGCGCCCGTCGCCCAGGTGGCAGACCAGCTGACCGTGCGGTCGGCTGCAGCTTTCACAGCAGCCCTTGGCGCGCTCGAAGCGGACCACCTGCGAGAGTTGCACCCAGTCGATCGGGTAGAAAAAGCGGTTTTCCGGGCGGATCGGCATAGAGTCAGCCCTTCGACGCCTGGCTGCGCGTCCGCGCCTGCGGGAAGTAGGTGTAGAAGGTCATGCGGCTGACCCCGAGACGCTTGGCGATCTCGGCAATCGAGATGTTGCCGGCGGCGAGCAGGGCACGCCCCACCTCCAGATCCCCCTCGGACAGCGCCTTGCGCCGGCCACCCTTGCGGCCACGAGCAACGGCGGCCTTGAGGCCTTCCATCGTCCGCTCACGGTTAAGGTCGAGAAAATACTCGGCCATGGCGCCATGCATCTGCAGGGCGAAGCGCCCGTGGGCCGTTGCGCTGTCGAATTGCTCGGTCAGGCTGCGAAAGTGGATCTCCTTCAGGCGCAGCCCATCAATCGTGCGCATCATCTCGACGAGGGAGCGGCCAAGGCGATCGAGCTTCCAGACCACCAGCTGATCGGTCGGACGCAGGTAGGCGAGGGCGGCCTCGAACTCGGGGCGCTTGGTGCCGGCCTTGCCGCTCTTTTTCTCCTCGAAGATCTTTTCGCAGCCGGCCTTCAGCAGGGCATCGCGCTGCAGGTCCAGGTTCTGGTCGAGGGTGGACACACGCGCGTAGCCGACAAGCATGTCAGGATAGTCACACGGGGACGTTTTTATGACAATAGTTTTACTGACATATTTTCCTTACACAAACGGGGCCGTTAAGGGGTGCCGGAGAGGCGCCAGGGTTGCGTGTAAGGAAAACGATCCTTTTACCTACATCGCTGACCGCGCTACCTATCGTTGAATTCCGATTGGGCAAGCAATGTGGAACAGCGCAGCTAGAACTCAGCCTCGCCGGTCAGGTCACAGAGAGAAGCCGGAACTGTCTGTCCGCTACAGATGCGCCTTCAGACAACAATCGCCGGCATCTGCTCCTGACATTCATCGAAGCTGGAGATATAAGTTTTGTAGAATATTTCTTCAGATATTTACCAAATACTATTATTTATTTTTGCACCAGGCCAGAAACATTCTAACACCTTCTTTTACTTGATTTTCAATTTCTATTGAAGAAGGACGCTCACCTAGAAGCATTCGCTCTCGGATTTGTCCTGTCGTAACGGACACAAATAACTGAACGGCGGTCGAGACATCATCGATCACGAGCACACGTCGAGCGACTTGATCGGTGAGATACGCCGTCACGACTTCACGGAACGCGTCGGTGCTTTCTCGATAAAGCGTTACGAGGTGGGGGAAGCGGCCGGCTTCCGTGATGACAAGCCTGTAGAGTCCGAACTCACGCTCCGATGTCCAATGGTAGGCGGTGGTCAGGGCAAAGGTCGTCAGACCTTGCTCGGGGCCGATTGAGCCATCCGTCAGCTCCTGGGCCAGTCCTTCGCGCGAGGCCTCCGTTAGATGAACCACGACTGCCAGCAGCAACTCGTCCTTTGTGGCGTAGCGCGCGTAGATCGTCTTGGGAGAAACTCCTGCGGTACGGGCTACACGCGCGATATTTGCCCCCTCATAGCCGTATGTCAGAAACTCGGCAGTGACGATGTCCATCAGCCGATCCTGACGTGCCTGGATCGTTGCCGCGCGCGGGCGTCCGGGGCTGAGGGCACGCTTCCGCGACGCCAACGGCGACGCCTCTTTCTGGCTTGTCGTCACTGCATACCTCCCCAGACGTTCCTGGTTGAAAAGGAACTTATTATTTCCTTTATGGTTCTCCGACGGGGCGCATCCAGAGAGCCGCATCATGTCGCGTTTGACCCTCCCAATCCTATTCCTCGTCGTCGGTAGCAGTCTCAACGGCGCCGCTGCCGAGACAAGTATCACGGAAGCGACCTTGGCGTGTCGCAGCGACGTCCTGCGCCTGTGCGCTGAGGACGTGCCCAACCGTCCGGCGATCATCGCCTGCATGCATCAACACCGCGAGCAGTTGAGTGCCCGGTGCGGTGCCGTGTTCGATGAGGGGACGAGCGCGCCATCCTCCGCCGAGAGGTCACACGACTGACGCTCCTCGTCCTCCAGTGACTGCCGCCACCGGCGCTTGCCCCTTCGACGGAGTGTCATCCATGAAGGTCGTCGTCGACCTCAACCGCTGCCAAGCTTACGCGCAGTGCATCTACGCCGCTCCCGACCACTTCGCCCTGCATGGTGCAGAAGCGTTGGTCTACGACACGGCGCCCGACGAAGCCGCTCGAGCCGAGATTGAGCGCGCGGTGCAGGCCTGCCCGGTGCGTGCCATTACTGCGACGAGCGACGTTCCGGCCCCTATGCCGCATAAAGTGGGCGACCGATGACAGCGCCCACCGAAGCTCCTCGCCAAATCGTCATCGTCGGCGCCTCGCTCGCGGGCCTGTCCGCGGCGCACGCACTGCGTGACGTGGGCTACGGAGGCAGGATTATCCTGATCGGTGACGAGCACGAGCCGCCCTACGATCGTCCGCCGCTGTCGAAGCAGGTGCTCCGCGGCCTGTACAGCGCGGACACCTCCCTGCCGCAACGGGCCGATCTGGACGCCACGTTCCGCCTCGGGGTCGGTGCATTGGGGCTCGATACGCTCGCACATCGTATCTACCTCTCGGACGGCACGCAGATCGTATACGACCGGCTGCTCATCGCGACCGGGACTCGGGCACGCCCGTGGCCGAACGGTGCCGAAGCAGCTTCCCCGAACGTGTACACGCTTCGCGGCCACGCGGACGCAGAGCATCTCGCGCGTGGCCTCGCCGGGAAGCCGCGCCGCGTGCTCATCATCGGTGGCGGGTTTATCGGCTGTGAGATCGCGTCGTGCTGCCGCGATCTCGGCCTCGACGTGACCCTGGCGGTGCGCGGTGCGCTCCCGTTGGCTCATGCCCTGGGTTCCGTCACGGCCGCTTTCATGCGGGACGTGATCCGCGACCGCGGCGTGGACCTCCGCCTGGAGACGGAAGTCGCGCGATTTCAAGCCGACGCGGATAGCCGGGTCGTCGCGGCCATCCTGCGCAACGGCCAGCGGATCGAGGCCGATTGCGTCGTCGCTGCCCTCGGCGCCCTGCGCAACACCGAGTGGCTGGCCGGTGCGGGCTTGGCGGTTTCGCCTAAAGGCGTCCGGGTGGACACCCACTGCCGCGTCCTCACCGCCACTCGGGCAGTTGTGCCGGATGTCTTCGCGGCCGGCGATATCGCTCACTGGCCGAGCGCCATCTACGGCAACCGCCACCTCGCCGTCGAGCATTGGGGCAACGCGGTCGCTCAAGCGGAGACAGCAGCTCGGAACATGGTCGCCGGTGAAGCGGGACTAATCCCCTACGACCACCTGCCGGACTTCTGGTCGCAGCAGTTCGGCCTCAACATCAAGCTCGTCGGCCTGCCGACCGGGGCCGACCAATTCGCGGTCGTGCAGGGTTCGTTGCGGGATCGCCGGTTCATCGGCGTGTACGGCGCGCAGGGGCGAACCGTGGCCGCTGTCTCCGTAGACAGCGCCCGCTGGCTGCCCGCCTACAGGGCGGCGGTGGCGGAGGCGACGCCTTTCCCACCGATCGTCGGCGCCCTCGACCAAGCCGACATCCGGCCTCAACCGCTGGCCCAGGTCGTGTCCTGACCGCATCCCGCACCACCGTCCGACAGGAGCTCACCGTGAACGGCACGCTGTTCCAGCAGATCCTCGATCCGGCCAACCGCGCCGACCCGTACCCGCTCTACGCCGAGATGCGCCGGACGCCCGTGAGCCGCCAGGACGACGGCAGTTACGTCGTGAGCACTCACGCGGAACTCTACCGCCTCCTGCACGATCCGCGCATCAGCTCGGAGGATCTGCCCGATCCGCCTCTGTTCCGCTGGACCGGGCATCCGCTGAGCGATCTGTTCGTGCGCCCGATCCGCAGCCGGATCACCGCGCGCCATCGCCCCTTCATCTTCCGCGATCCGCCGGACCACGACCTTCTGCGCCGGCAGGTCATGCGCGAGTTCGCACCCGCCCGCGTGCGGGCGATGCGCCGCAAGACGGAGCAGCTCACCCACACCCTCCTCGACGGGCTGCGGGACCGGACCAACCTCGATCTGGTCGACGACTTCTCCTACCCCCTTCCGGTTACTGTGATCTGCGAGCTGCTCGGCGTTCCGCGCGAGGACGAGCCCCGGTTCCAAGGATGGGCGACGCAGCTCGCCACCGCCCTCGAACCGGACCGGCGTACGGACCGCGAGAACGCCGGTAGGACCGAGGAAGCGTTCACGGCGATCTCCGACTACCTGCGGGGATTGATCAAGGGCAAGCGTCGGGCACCGCAGGACGATCTGCTCTCCGGGCTCGCGGCCGAGCACGACGGCGAGCGGATGAACGACCATGATCTCGTGGCCACGGCCGTCCTGCTCCTGGTCGCGGGCCACGAGACGACCGTGAACCTGATCACCAATGGCATCCTGACGCTGCTCCGCTTCCCCGAGCACCTGGAACGCCTGCGCCGGGAGCCGGAGGTTGCGCCGCGGCTGATCGAGGAGTTGCTGCGCTACGAGCCGCCCGTCCACTATCGCACGCGGCTGGCGCGCGCCGACATCGCGATCGGGGGAACCACGATCCCGGAAGGGGCGCCAGTGGTGCTCCTGCTCGCCTCCGGCAGCCGCGACCCGATGCGCTTCGCTGATCCGGACCGCTTCGTTCCCGACCGCGCGAACAACCAGCACTTCGGGTTCGGCGGCAGCCTGCACTACTGCGTGGGCGCGCCGCTCGCGCGGATCGAGGCGGAGGTCGCACTCGTGGCACTGGCCCAGCGGTTGCAAGCGCCGCGGCTTCTCGCCGACCCACCGCCATACCGCCCCGGCGCCTCGCTGCGCGGCCCGCGGCACTTGCTTTTGGCCATCGACGCCGTCGCACCGGGCGCATCGGCGGAGCTCGCGGCATGAGTACGCTCGACGGGAGTTCTCACCGCGACGCCGGAAGGCCCTATCTTCGCTACACGCCGGATGTCGAGGTTCAACAACCCGATGAGGCGGCCCTGACGGCAGAAATCCTCGACATCATGGCGCGCTCGAACCATGTGGCGTTCGAGCGGCATCGTCACGCGGTTCGCGACGCCCACGCGAAGAGCCACGGCATCCTCACGGGCGAGCTCGTCATATCTGGCGGGCTGCCGGCATACCTGCAGCAGGGGATCTTCGCACGACCCGCCGTCTATCCCGTCGTCGTGCGCCTGTCCTCCGCGCCCGGCGACATCCACTCCGATACAATCCCAGCTCCGCGCGGCATGGCGATCAAGGTGCTCGGGGTCAAGGGCGAACGCCTTCTGCCTGAGGATGCGGGAGGCAACCAAGACTTCCTGTTGGTCAACATCCCCGTACTCAGCTTCGGTACCATCCAGGCCTATAGGCAACTCGTCGATCTCCTGGAAAAGAACGCCCGAAATCCCGCCTTCCTGCAGCGGGCGCTCGCCGGCGCCGCGCGCGGGATCGAGTCGGCGGCCGAAGCGATCGGTCTCACACCCGGCGCGACCCTGCGCGGGTTGGCCCGGGACAACGCCCACCTGCTCGGCGAGACTTACCACTCCATGGCGGCGCTCCGCTTCGGAGACCACGTTGCTAAGATCAGCGCCGCGCCGTTGTCCGCGAACGTGAGGGCGCTGGTGGGCAAGGAAGTCGGCCCGGTCGACGATGGGACTATGCGCAATCTCGTAGTTGAGCACTTCCGGACGAAAGGGGCCGAGTATCAGCTGCGTGCCCAGCTCTGCACCGATCTCGCGGCGATGCCAGTCGAGGATGCGTCGGTGCTCTGGCCGGACGATCTCTCCCCGCATCAGCCGATTGCCACCCTGCGGTTCCCACCGCAGGATGCCTACTCTCCGAGCCGGCGTGTCTACGGCGACGACGTGCTCTCGTTCAATCCCTGGCACGGCATCCAGGAGCACCGGCCACTCGGCTCGATCATGCGCGTGCGCATCGCCGCCTACGAACGGTCGAGCGCACGTCGACACATGCTGAACGCACAGCCACGCGTCGAGCCGACGTCGATCGAGCAGATACCTGACTGAAGGGATCTCGAACCCCAGACGCGACAGGAGCCACCGATGACCGACAGCCACGACGCCCCGCAGATCGACGAGACCCGTCTCCAGGCGATCCGCCGCCGGATCGAGGAGGTTGCGGGCGACGCGCCGCAGCTCGCCAAGCTTGCGCTCGAACAGATGATGACCAAGCACAATCCCGACCTGAAGGGCTCCGCGGGCTCGGCCGGGCGAGTCGGTGCACAGTCCGGCAACGTCTCGGAGCTGACGGCGATCGCCAGGCTGAAGCCTGGAGGCGCCGAACGGCTGCGGCGCATCTTCGACCTGGTCAACGGCAACTTCGATGGCGCGCAGAAGGTCGGCACACTCCACGACATGCGCTTTGCCTTCTTCGACGATGACACGCGCATCCTGTTCGCCACCACCTACGACGGCGACTGGGACACGTACATCAACGACTTCGCCACCAAGATCCCGGACCTGATGGACCTGCTGTTCCAGTCGGTTGAGGGCTGGCCGGGGATCAAGAGCCCGAAAGTCAAGGACTTCATCGCCGGACATCAGATCACCGCGGCCGGCTGGTTCGTGGCCAACCCACAGGTCACGGTCGTCGACGTGCGCCGGCTCCAGCGCTTGGAGCGCGCGTTCAACGAATTCCTGGACAAGGTGGGTTGAAGCATGTCGATCATCGAACGACTCGCATCGCGCTTCCGCAGAGACACCGTCTCGCTGGAGCTCGACGACATCCAGGCGCTGATCCTGCGCAGCCGGCCCGAGCCGTACGTCGGCATCCACGCCATGCTCCACTTCGACGAAGCGGAGGGTGCACGCGACCTGCTCGGGCGCCTCGCCCCTCATATCGCATCGGCCGATACCTGGACCGACGAGCTCGATCACTGGATCGGCGTGGCCATCAGCTACGAAGGGCTTCAGGCCCTTGGCTTGCCCGAGGACCAGCTCAAGACCTTCCCGCTGCCCTTTCAGCAGGGCATGGCCGCACGCGCGCCGCAGCTGCGCGATCAGGGGCCCAACGCGCCGGAGAACTGGGACGCGGTGTTCACGCCCGGCCGGTGCCACCTCGCGCTCACCATCTATGCAGTCGACGATGCCGCCCTCAACAGGGCGCTCGCGAGCGCGCGCGTTGAGCTCGATCGTGCGATGGGGGTGACGCTGCTCGGAGAGCACCGCTTCGGCGCGCCCGAGGGCGCGAAGAACCCGTTCGGTTTCCGAGACTCGATCTCGCAGCCAGCGATCGAGGGCAGCGGTGTCGCCCCGTTGCCCGGCGAGGCACGGCCAATCAAGGCTGGCGAGTTCATCCTAGGCTACCCCAGCGAGACCGGCGTGCCACTCGCGATGCCTGAGCCAGCCGTCTTGGGGCGGAACGGCACCTTCGTGGTGCTGCGCAAATACCAGAGCCGCGTCGGCTGCTTCAACGCCTTCCTCAAGGCCAACGGCGAGACGGCGGAGGCGCGTGAGCGCCTCGCCGCCAAGATGTTCGGGCGCTGGCGCTCAGGCGCGCCCCTTGCCCTCGCGCCCAACACTGACGATCCCGAACTCGGCGCTGATCCGCGCCGCAACAACGACTTCGCCTACGCGGACGACCCGAAAGGGCGTCTCGTCCCGCTCGGCTGCCATATGCGCCGGCTCAACCCACGCGACGCCGAGCTGACGCTGCTCACCGACGTCAACATCCACCGCATCATCCGCCGCTCCAGCACCTTCGGGCCTGTCTACTCCGAGGACGTGGTACCGGCGGACGATGCCAAGGGCGAGCGGGGCATCTTCTTCATCTTCGTCAGCGCGCGCGCTTTCGATACGATCGAGTTCATGCAGCAGGAGTGGATCAACCGCGGCAACTTCATCGACCTCGGGGAGGAGCGAGATCCGGTCGTGGGGTTGCACGAGGGTGAGCAACGCTTCACGATCCCGCAGACTCCGGCACGCAAGCGCATCGACGGCGTGCAAACCTTCAACGTCATGAAAGGTGGCGAGTACCTATTCATGCCGAGCCTCTCGGCGTTGAACTGGCTAGCCAAAGCCGGATGGCGCAATGCTGCCAAACACGACTGACAGAACTGGTCCGATTTCGGTATGTCGTAATCAATCGGTCAGAAAATGGGCTGAAAAGGATCATTCAATTCAAATTGAAATCCCTGAGTCTGACTTGTTACAACGAGCCGCGCAAACACAAACCTGTTGCGATGATCAGCCGGTTGCAGGGATGGATCCGGACCGTCTTGCGAGCGGTGCTCGTCGTACTGCCGTTCCGTAAGCTGCCCTTATGCGAATGGCGGCGCGACAGCTCGGCTACGTGTCCAGACTGCGCCTGAGGCGCGGGGGTGATGATCTGTTGTCGGCCTCCTGCCGTCGACTGAAACCCTCAGCGACCATAATCCGGTCCCGAGCGGGACCGGTCCGGTCGCTCAGGCTTGGCTGTGTTCGGCAGTGCCCCTCGGATGTCTTCGACCAGCCGGAGAATGTGGGGCGAGATCTGGCGCTCTGCGCGGCGAACGCTTCGGGCCAGCTGTCGGAGTGCCTGCCGTGGCACTTCGCTCATCTCCTCCAACACCCGCCGCAGGCCCCGCGCCGCCGCAAAGCCGCTCTGCAGATCGAGGCGCATCTCGGCACGGGGCGGCGGGATCGCACCGCTGCGCACGAACGCGGCACGGTCCTCGACATGGTCGACCACGTTCACCTTCTCGGTGTAGCGGCGCGCTTCGACGAACAACCGCTCCTGCAGCTCGGCGGTGCTCGGCGTGAGACGTGGATCCGCTTGGCGCACCCGTACCGCCGCCTCCAGGCGCTCGCGCTCGACCACCAGGTGCGCCTCCTGCCGGTGACGCGTCAGCCCCACGTAGAGCTCGCGGGCATCGCCGGCCGTGAACCCGCAGTAGATCGTTGCGGCACAGGTTCGGCCCTGCGCTGCGTAGGCGGTCCCAGCATAGCCGAGGCTGATCCGCGGACACGGCTGCGCCTGCGCCGTTCGGCGCGCCCGCACCGGCACGAACCCAGCATAGGCATCCTCGACCCGCCGGCCGTCTTCCAGCCGCACCCGCAGGCGCAGCACCCCGCTCGCGTCCGCCCCGATCGCCTCGACCGTCGCCCGCGTGCCGTTGCGGATACCGTGCTGACTCAGGCTCTCGCCGAAGCGGACCCGGTCTCCGACCGCCAGGCTCAGCGCCCGCTGCCGGTTCTCGCGGTCGCGCACCACGACCTCGACGTCGGGTCCGGTCAGCGCGCCCTCGGCCCGCAACAGGGCACGGGCGCCGCGGTTCAGCTCGGCCGCGTCGCGGTTGCGTCGTGTCACCATCAGCACCGTGTCCGCCCCGTGCCGCACCCGTGCCTCGGACCAGAGAGTCAGCGCCCGCGCCTGCACGGCCGGGGCGCCGGCGACGAGCTCGATGCAGCCGTGCCGGGCATAGGCGCGCAAGCCCGCCTCAACCTCGCCACGCGCCATCAGCACCGAGGCCGCCCGCTGCCACGGTACCGCCTGGCGCCGCACCTCGGACAGGGTGGCGTGGCGGCCGAGCACGTCGGTCACCGCGCGCAGGGCGCTCGCCCCCGCCACCGAGGCCAGCTGGCGCCGGTCGCCTAGCAACACAACGCGCGCCCCGCCCGCCTCCGCTGCCGACAGGATGGCGGCGAGGTCCTTCGTGCCGACCATCCCGGCCTCATCGATGAGTACCAGGGTGTCGGGGCCTAGTCTCGCGCCGGCCCCGCCGGTTTGGTCATGGCGCCACTTGGCGATGGCCTGCGCCGGGATACCGGTCGACGTGCCGAGCTCGTCGGCCGCGACCCAGCTCGGCGCCAGGCCGATCACCTGAAGCCCGGAGTGCCGCGCGATCTCGACCAGCGCCTTCGCCGTCGTGGTCTTGCCCGTGCCGGCCCCCGCCTCCAGCACGCTGACGGCGGCCGCACCGCTCACGTGCCGCAGGGCTGCCTGCTGCTCCTCGGCGAGTTGCGTGGCGGTGGCCAGCACCGCGTCCACGACCGGCGCTGGAAGGACGCGCGCGGCCGCGGGCCGATCGGCAGCGCGCAGCAGCGCGGCCTCGGCGGCGGCGATCCCCGGTGTTGTCCAGCAGGCCTCTCGCTCAGCCTGCACCAGACGCACGAGCCGGCCGGACCGCTCCAACTCCGCCAACTCGGCCCGCACCGCCGCGAGCCCGCGTCCCTGTAGCGCCGCCTCGTCGAGCGCCCGCTCGATCAAGCTCCGGCGCGTGAGCACATTCTCGTGCAGGAACAGGGCGGAGGCTGCACGCGCCACCGGTGTCGCGCCGGCGATCTCGGGCGGATCGAAGGCCGGCTCCGGCCCGCGCTCGACCGTAGGCTCCCGGGTCGGCTCCCGCGACGCCGCGCGTACCGCGGCCCACGGGTCGTGCGCGAGCACGGTGAACTCGGCGCGCCAGCGCGCCTCCAGGGCCGGCCCAGTCGGCAGATCGGCCTTGGCGCCGCGGGTAGCGAGCGCCGCCACTTCCTTCTGCGCCCCCGAGGCGGCCGCCCGATCACCGCCGACCCGCGCCTCGATCGCGGCCGAGCGCTTGGAGAAGGCCTCGATCACCGCTTCCGGGATGCCGGCGATCTCGAACTGACCCTGGCCCGCTGCCCGCAGGCCAAAGCCGAACTCGCGCACCAGACGCTCGGCTAGCGCGGCCCGATAGGCGCTGCCGACCACGAGCTGCCACCGGTAGAGCCGTTCCGGCTCCAGAGTTCTAGGTTTTTTATCCTCAGATGCCGCGACGTTGATCAGCACGCAGTGCGTATGGCAATTCGGATCGCCGGCGCGCGAGGTGTAGTGATCGAAGCGCCCGACCATCACGCCGGCCGGCGCCTCACGCCGGTGACCGCCGGCCCCCAGCCTGACCTCGACCAGCTCCTCCACGCACAGGAAGCCGAGCGCCTCCTCGACGGCCGCGGCGTGGATGGCCTCCAGCCGCGCCCGTGCCTCGGCATCCCCCGCGGCCCAGAGCAGCGACACCGTCTTGGGTGCCGTCAGGGTCAGGTCCCAGCCGGCCCGATGCCCCGCCCCGGCCCCGCGCACCAGCGGCTGGCCCGTGGCCGGGTCCACTCCGGCACAGAGGTCGCGGAAACTGTCCAGCACGACCGGGGCGCCGTGGCGCACGACCGCCGTACCCCGCGTCCACCAGCGGCCGCCGCCGTCCTGGACGTAGTACTCGTCCCGGTTATGCGTCTCGCGGTAGGGATCGTTGGTGTAGTACGCACCCGCCGACGCTCCGCAGCCGAGCGCGTGCAGCGTGGCGGTCACGGGGATGGAGCCTTCGCCTGGTAGCGGCAGATCTGGCCCATCGCAGCCGGGGTAGGCTCAGACAGCGCCTCGCCGACGATGCCGGCGAGCTCGGCCAGACGATCCTTGATGAAGGCCATCTCCGCGCCGAGCCGGCCGTAGGCGGTGATGTCGTCGAGATGGTCGGCGAGCGCCCGCAGCGCGAGATCCTCCGCCGGCAAGCCGGTGCGCTCGGCGGCGGCGGCGAGGCGCGCGGCGAGTTCGGGGGTGAGGGTCAGCGTCAGGCTCTGGGCAGCGGGCATGAAGGGCTAGAAGTCGTGGCGACGGGAGCAGGACCGTGGCAGCCTGGGCTGAGCCACCACAAGGGCCTGGCCGTCCTCTCTCCGACCTCTCAGCGCTCTATGGTTAGCGATCAGCAGCTTTAGTGCGTGTGGTGTGACCCTACCCCAGCTATGGTTCCTTAACGGCAAAGCCAACGGCAGAGCCTAGCACCCCTGGCAAAGCCTGGCAGCCAAGGCGCCGTTAACCCGCTAGCCCCTAGCGCAGGGGCATGCCCCTCGATCCCAAGCGCCTCGCCCGCGATGCGAAGCGCGCCCAGGCCCAGCGGCCTGATAGCACCATCGGCCGGGAGACCACCGGCGTCACCCGCGCCGTGCGCGCCGGCCTGCCCGTGATCCGGCAGCTGCGCGCGGCCGGGGTGACCTGGGCTGCCATCGCCGAAGCCCTGAGCGCTCAGGGCGTGACCCAGGGCGAGGGCCAGCCCCTGACCGCGAGCCGCTTGACCGCCATCGTCACTCAGGTCGAGGCTCAAGAGCGCCGCACGGCCGAGCGCGAGGCCCGGCGCCGAACCCGGCCCGATCTAACCGTTCCCGCCGAGGCTGTGCCACCGCCCGAACCACCGCTCCCCGCCTCGGCAGCACCTGCTCCTCCCCCTCCGGCCGGGTCCGGCGCGCACGCCACGGAAGAGCAGATCCGGCGCGCAGGCCTGCACGATCTGCGTCAGCTCCTGAAGAAGTCCTGAAGAAGGTTCTCCCATGCCCCGCATCCTCCTCGTCGCCCAGGATAAGGGCGGCTCCGGCAAGACCGTGCTGGTGCGCGCGCTCGCCGAGTGCCTGCCGTCCGCCCACCTCATCGAGATCGAGGCCAACCGCCGCCTGGTCGAGCTGGAGGACCGAGTCAGCTTCTTCCCCGTCCGGGCCGAGCGCGGTGAGATCAACCGGACGGGCGGGGCCGCCGCGCGCGCCGAGTTCGACGGGCCGCTCAACGCCATCGCGGCCGCACAAGGGCCTGTCATCGTCGATGTCGGCGCCAACACGGCCGGCTCGCTCCTGCCGCTGATCGGCGAGGCGCAGGCGCGCTACGCCCGCCGAGGCGTCGAATTCGGCCTTCTCGTCGTGCTCACCAGCGAGCCCGGCGCGCTCGCCAACGCCCCCGTCCTGCTCGACCTCGCCAAGCCGTTCACGGCGGCCCGCTTTGCCGTGGAGAACCAGATCGAGGGACCGGTCGATGCGAAGGCGCTCAAGGCCTTCAAGGACGTCACCCTGACCCGGCTGGAGAGGCTCAGCCTCGACGAGCGCGCCAACGACCTCCTGCAGAAGGGCGGGTTGCACTTCATCGGCGAGGACCTCACCGCCGCCGAGGACAGCCTCGCCGACCGGTTCGGCTTCGCCGAGGCCGGCCGCATCGTCGAGGATCTCACCCGCTTCCGGGCCAAGGCCATGCAGGCGGCCGGTCCGGCGGCACGCTGGCTCGAAGGCTGAGAACTCATGGCACGCCCTCCTACCCGCACCCCGCCCTCCACGGTCGAGGCGCGCCTGCGCGCGGCTCAGGAAGCTGAGCGGGCGGCCACGGAGCGGGTAAAGCAGGCCAGCCGTGCCCAGCTGGCCGAGCTCCTGCGGCTGCCGCCACGCGAGCGCCTGGGCCACCTCGACGATCCGGCGCTGGTGGGCCCCGATCGGGTCAGCCTGCGCCGCTCGCTACAAGCTGATCTCACCCGGCCGCGCCGCGGCTGGCGGCCGGGAAGCCGGTTGCGGGCGCTGGTGCGCCGCCTCGGGGCGGCGCTCTTGCGTCAGTTCCTGCACCCGGCCGTGCTCGGCTTGGCTGGGATCACGGGCGTGTGGCTGCACGCCGCGTGGTCCGCAACCCCCCAGCTGGCGATCTCGACGCAGGCTCTGGCCAGCAACGTGGTCGGACCGGACGGTCGTGTCGAGAGCTACACGTTTCCAGCCCGAACCTGGGTCCCGGTCGAGCGGCTGGACGCGCAGGTGGCCCAGACCCGGGTCTGGTACTCGGGCCAGGGCTACGGCCATGGTACGGTCTGGCTCAGCGGCCTCGATCTCTCCCGATAAGGGGGCAGCGCCCCAGGCCGGTGTTGACGCGGCCTGATGAGCGCGGGTGCGGCCCTCAGGCAGTGGCTCGCACCGGCGCGACCGGGTCGAGCAGACCGGCAAAGCGCGCGTCGCGGTGGGCGAGCGTCTTGCGCAGCTTGAGCGGGTCGGTGGTGTAGGCGGCGCTGTTGAGGAACACCAAGGTGTGGCGCTGGGTCAGCCGGGCGAGCTCCGAGGCCGGCACCAGCGCCTCGGGTCCGGGCGCCACGCTCTTCGTCTCCCGGCCGGTGGTGGGATCGCGCGAGATCGTCTCCTGCACGCCCGTGAAGGTGCCCAGAGCACTCGACCAGCGCTCGCGCTCCGCGCCTTGCGCGCCCGAGAGGTTGAACAGCATAAGGGCCTCAGCGGTGTCGCGCAGGATGGCGGCGCCAGCCTCGCCGTAGGTGTCGGTGATCTGCGCCTCCGACTGCCAGAAGGTCCACAACGACACGCCGTAGCCCGGCAGCTCGCCGGCGCCGCGCAGGATCGCGTCGAAGCGACCGAGCACGTAGGCCTCGTCGATGATGACGAGGAGGCGCTCGTCCACGGGCGTGCGCCGCACGGTGCTGAACAGGGCTGCGAGCAGCCAGCGCACGTAGGCGCTGAGCTCCTTACGGCGGTCGTCGGCCGGCAGCACGATGAACAGGTCGGTGTCGCCCGTGCAGAGCGCGTCGAGGCTGAAGCTGTGGCCGGTCACCACCTGCTGCATGCGCGTGTCCAGCATCCAGCTGAAGCCTTGCGCCGCGGTCGTGAGGATGCTGGCGCGGCTCTTCTCGTCGTCGGAGTCGAGGATGCCGCGCGCGTCCTGGGCGACGGCGTCGTCGTAGCCCTCCAGCGCGGCGCGCAGCGCCTTGGGATCGCGCACCAGGGCGGCGGCCTCTGGCGCACCCTGCCCGGCTCGGATTACGCACTGCAAAGCCGCGACGATGAGGACACCAGCGCGGTCGCGGAAGAAAGCACCGGCCTCGCTGGTCTGGTCGGCCTCGGGCAGGAGGGCACGGGCCATGCTCTGCAGCTCCAGCACGTCCTCAGGATCGAGGCCGAGCAGCGGATCCCAGCGGTCTGTGCCGCCGGCGAGGTTGAGCGGATCGAGCACGCACACCCTCTGGCCCATGCTCTCGCGCCGGCGCCGCACGGCGCGCACGACATCGCCCTTGGGATCGATCACCACGGCGGGACCGGCCCAGGCACCGGGTTCCGGGAAGGCGAGATTGGGCAGGATCAAACCGCTGGTCTTGCCGGAGCGCGGCGGCGCGATGGTGAGCAGGTTGCCCTCGACCTGGACGCGCACCGCCCGGTTCGTCTTGGGGTCGAGGCCGAGCTCGATCCCCTTGCGCATGCGGGCGAGCACGCGGGGTGAGGCGAAGTCGGCATCGCCGAAGCGGCGCAGGCGATGCCGCAGCGGCGCGAGGCGTCCGCCCATCAGGATCAGCATGCCGAGCGCGATGGCGGCCCCCCAGACGATGCCGAAGGCCTCACGCCCGCCACCGGGAAGCGTCTGTGAGCGGCCTAGTGCCATCTTGAGGTAGGTCTGGCCCATCCGGACGCCGAGAGAGAGCCACGCGCCCAGTCCGCTACCCTCCGGCGTGAACCAGGCGAACGGAGTGCCGAGCGAGGCGGGCCAGGCGCGCATATCGAGGCCGTGATTGGCGAGGAACGCCCCCGGGTAGCCGAGCAGGAAGGCGGCGGCGACGACGAGGAGCACGAAACCCACGCGGGCGGGAAGATCCGGCTGATGCATCGGGCTATCATAAGGCAGCCTGCCTGAGACAACCTGATACGGCTTCGCTCGAACCCGGCCGTCTCGGCAGACCCTTTGTTTACCGTTGCAGACAAGCTCAGATCAGAAGCGACGTTTCGTTAGGATCGGTTCTGCCAAAAGGCAGCTGGGATACCCAGGCCTGTGAACGCTTGCTTCGCTGTGCTCTTGCTTTTTTCTGCTGGCGTAAGGTCTCTGCTCAGATTAACGCCCACCGTCTCCGGTCAAGCATTGGTTAGAAATCTAAAGCTGCCGGATCGATCCCTATCCATCTCCCTCGTCTCAGGATCTCGGCATGCCCTACGACCGGAGGCTAGTCGCCGCCTTTAACAAGACACTTGGAACCGAGCCGCGTTGCCAGCAGATTGCGCCAGGTAAAATTCTTTACCGAGGCGGTGAGCGTCCGGATGCCAACGCGTTTCTAATTCGGAGCGGCAACGTCTTCTTATCTTCCTACCCGGCTTATGCGCGTCCCTACGCGGGCTTTTGGCAAATCCACGACTACCACTACCTTTACAGGGCAGTTACAACGCGCGAGATCAGGGTTGCAGTCGTTTATGGTATGCAAAGCGTGGTCTCCGTTGCTCTTGACGAACTAAAACTAATCCACAACAGTGAAGTGAATTCTTGGCAGCGCGACAATTTAATACCGCTTGCGATTCAATCTCTAAATCAACAGGTTGACGGTATTTTATTCCTTGACAGAGAAAACACAACAACGGACGAATTTCTAATTGACAACAGGAATGAGACACTAAACTTACAAGAACTATATATATTCCACAAAGATCGACGTAACCCGCAACGTGAAAACGCCGTGCTTTCAACAGGTCGCTAAAATTAATTTGCGGACTGGCGCTCTGTATTTGCGTCCCTGCCACGCCGAAGGATGAGGACACCCCTTGACCGCAGCCGGGGGCAGCGCCCCGACCACTATGAGCGTTCGAGCCAGAAATTCGTGCTGTAATTGTTGAGGGTACGATGGTAGCCATCGACCTTGGCTCGAAAAGTTTTGGGTATTGCCGCACCATCGCGGCCCTCACGGAAATACGCCTGAACCGAATACAAGGCGCCGCGCATGAGGAATTCCCATTCGCGCCGTAATTTTTCTTCCTGCTCCTCCCGCTGCTTCGCAGCGCTCAGCTTCCGTTTCGGCGCCGGTGCAGCGTAGTCTGGTCGATCTTCGGCGATGTGATCAAACGTGATACTGCCGTGGTTCCAATCGTCGTCGCCAGCCTTACGCCACTGGTATCTCACCGTGACATTCATATGCCGTCCGACATAGCCACGATAGTAGATATCATCATCAACACGAAATAGCTGACCTTCCTCCTCCTCCTGCTTCAAACGTCGATGCATCTGATCCAACGCGTTGGTCAGATTGTTGCCCGCTCGCCGCAGGTAATCATGCGTCTCAGCCCATTTCTTTGGGGCTTTCGACTTCTTGTGATTGGCCATCGCGCGCTGGAACGCGCCGTACTGCAAAGAAACAAATGCGCCACAGTCAGATAATCCAAGAGAGTACAGTTCGTTCAGGCTTTCATTATCAATGGCTTTGTCTACAGCTTTGCGAAGAACTTCGTGCTCGAGCTTGGCGAGCGCCTCTTTCTCGCGGGGTGTAAGTTTGATCTCACCCATGTCCTGTAGCCTCATCGTACGCTGCTGAGCCGAAAGGGGCTCTACCGAGCTGCTGTCGCCACCTACTCGGGCAGCAATTTCTTGATTTCTGCCTCGGCGCTGTACGGCATATCGTTTTTTTCATATTCTCGTACTTTGCTAATGATGGCCTTCGCCCGTTGGATCGCATCAGCACGCCATTGCTGCTCCTGGTAGAGGGCGTCGCGTTGATTGTTCGCTGAGTTACGGTCGAGACGAACGGGTCGTGAACGGTTGCCGCCTCGGAAGAGCTGCGAGGGTGGCGGCTACACCGCTCGTGTGATCCCGGCGAGGGCCATTTCGCGATAGACGGTGGCGCGGCCGAGCCCGACCTGGCGCCCCGCTTCCGTAGGCGATAGCCCGGCTTGGACGAGTTTCAGGGCGGCCACGACCTTGTCCGGATCGACCGGTTGCCGGCCCGGACGCTTGCCTTTGGCACGGGCCGCCGCGATCCCGTCCTTGGTGCGCTCGGCGATCAGCCGCCGCTCGAAGTGGGCGATCGCACCGAAGACGTGGAAGACCAGTTCGCCGGCGGCCGAGCCGGTGTCGATCTTCTCCTCCAGGCTCACGAGCGCAATGCCGCGTTCCTTGAGCAGGTTTACGCTCGACAACAGCTCGGCGAGAGAGCGCCCGAGTCGGTCGAGGCGAACCACCGCCAGGGTGTCGCCGCGACGCGCGTAGGCGAGGAGTTCGGTCAGGCCGGGCCGGTCCATGCTCTTGCCCGACCGCACGTCGGTGAAGACGCAGATGGCGCCCGCCCGCTCGAGCCGCAGCGTCTGCCCCGCGACGTCCTGGTCTCCGGTCGACACCCGTGCGTAACCCAGCACGTCGCCCATGATCTCGTCCCGCAAACGTCCGTTCTCGGGACGCCCGCCGAGCCGATCCGGCGCAGGCTTCGTTCCCGTCCACTTAATGCGTCCCGTTAAGCATCCGTGTCCACAATGATCCCCTGCCTTCTCTGGACGGTGGGAGG
The DNA here is from genome assembly GCF_028920805.1 of Methylobacterium sp. 092160098-2. NCBI lineage: Bacteria > Pseudomonadati > Pseudomonadota > Alphaproteobacteria > Hyphomicrobiales > Methylobacteriaceae > Methylobacterium > Methylobacterium sp. 092160098-2. Next base: position 26,046 of record NZ_JAQPZJ010000010.1, read on the forward strand.
ATCGGGATGGCACGTCGGAGCCTGCTGACGGATGCCGAGCGCGAGCGGCTGTTCGGCGTGCCGACGGGTCGCGACGAACTTGTCCGGCGCTACACCCTAGACCTAACCGACCTGGCGCTCGTCTCGGGGCATCGAGGCGACGCGAACCGGCTCGGCTTCGCGCTACAGCTCGCGCTCCTGCGCGACCCCGGCTTCGGTCTCTCTGTCGCTACCGGCGCTCCCGAGGCGCTCGTCGTCTTCCTCGCCGAGCAACTCGGGATCGAGCCGAGCGCCTTTGCCGCTTACGCAGCCCGAGTCGCGACCGCGACCGAGCACGCTCGCGAGCTCGAGCGCGCCCTGGGCCTGCGCCCGGCGACGCGGGTGGATCTGCCGCTGATGATCGAGTCCGCCGCGGCTGCGGCGTGGCCGACAGACAAGGGAGGGCCGATCGCTGAAGGAATCATCCACGCGTTGCGCGACGTCCGCATCGTCCTGCCGACACCCGACACGATCGAACGCGCCGGGCTGGCCGGACGCGCTCGTGCGAGGAAGCGCGCCGCCGACGCTTTGCTCGCCGGCCTCTCGCACGAGCAGATCACAAGGCTCGATGCAATGCTGGCCGTGGATCCTGCGACCGGCCGCACGCTGCTTGCCTGGACGAGGGACCTGCCGGTCGCGCCCAAGCCTGACCACGTTCGCGAACTTGTGGACCGGCTGGCGATGGTGCGCGCGGTCGGTCTCGACCCCACCCTCACCAACCGGATCCACCCCGACCGGCTGCGCGCACTCGTGCGGGAGGGACAACTGTCGTCGCCCCACGCGATCGAACGCTACACGCCGCACCGACGCCGCGCCATCCTGGTCGCGGCGCTGCTCGACCTGGAGAGGCGATTGACCGACGCCGTGCTCGGCATGGCCGATCGGCTGATCGGTGCCAGCTTCACACGGGGGAAGAATGCCCGCGAGCGCACCTACACGGCGACCTCGCGTGACGTTGGCCGGCTCATGCGCCTGCTCCACGGCACGATCGAAGCGGTCGAGGCCGCGGTGCGCGACGGCGGCGACGCGCTCAGCGCGATCGACGGGGCGGTCGGGCTGGACCGGCTTATCCACGCTAAGCCTGACGCGGCTGCGATCGCTGACCTCGCGGAGGAGGATCCGCTGGTGCGCGCCGCCGACCGGCATGGCACCCTCAGGAAGTTCGCGCCGCTCCTTCTAGAGGCGATCGACTTCAGGGCGAGCCGGAGCACGGACCCCACGATTGCTGCTCTCGCCACCCTGCGTCAGCTTAACCGCTCCGGAAAACGCGACGTGCCCCGCGACGCGCCGATGCCGTTCAAGAAGGATTGGCGCAGGCTCGTCGCCGGTGCTGACGGCAAGGTCGACCGCAGGCTCTACGAGACTGCGGTGTTCGCCCACCTGCGTAACAAGTGGCGCTCGGGCGACGTCTGGGTGGAGCGCTCGGGCGAGTATCGTCGCTTCGACAGCTATCTCCTTCCTGCGGCCGAAGCTGCGCCCATCGTCACCGATCTCGACTTGCCGGCGAGCGGCGACGCGTGGCTGTCGGAGCGGGGCCGTGAACTCGACTGGCGCCTCCAGCGCTTCGCAGGCCGCCTGACCCGAGGCCAAGTCGAGGGCGTGTCCATGAAGAACGGCCGGCTGTCTATCGCGCCGGTGCGTTCCGCGACCCCGCCGGACGCGGCGGCGCTGGCCGAGCGCATCGACGCACTGATGCCGCGCGTGCGCGTCACCGACCTTCTTCACGAGGTGGCGCGCGAGACCGGCTTCCTCTCCGCCTTCACCAATCTGCGCACGCACCGGCCGGTCGACAACGAGGCCGCACTCCTGGCCGTGATCCTCGCCGACGCCACCAATCTCGGCCTGTCTCGCATGGCCGAGGCGAGCCAGGGCGTGACCCGCGACCAGCTTCTCTGGACCCGCGAAGCCTATATCCGCGATGAGACATACCGGGCCGCGCTCGCGCGCATCATCGACGCGCACCACGCGCTGCCGATCGCCTGTGTGTGGGGGGATGGCACCACCTCGGCGTCCGACGGTCAGTTCTTCCGGTCGGGCAAGCGCGGCGACGCCGCCGGCGAGGTCAACGCCCGCTACGGTGTCGATCCAGGCTTTGCCTTCTACACCCACACCTCTGATCAGCACGATCCCTTCCATGCGACCGTGATCTCGGCCACCGAGCACGAGGCGCCCTTCGTCCTCGACGGGCTTCTCCATCACGGCAGCGGCCTGAGCATCGCCGAGCACTACACCGATACTGGCGGCAGCACCGACCACGTCCACGCCCTGTGCGCGCTGCTGGGTTTCCGCTTTTGCCCCCGCCTGCGCGACTTCCCCGACCGCCGGCTCGCCTCGATCGAGCCCGCCGCACGATACCCGGCGCTGAAGCCCATCATGGGAAAGAGGGTGCGCGTCGAACTCATTCGCGAGCACTGGGGGGACATCATCCGCCTCGTAGCCTCGCTGAAGGCCGGCGTCGTCGCGCCCTCCGCGATGCTGAAGAAGCTTGCCGCCTACGAACGGCAGAACCAGCTCGACCTCGCGCTCGCCGAGATGGGCCGCATCTGCCGTACGTTGTTCATGCTCGACTGGCTCGAGGCGCCCGCGCTGCGCCGACGCTGCCATGCGGGACTGAACAAGTCCGAGCAGCGCCACGTTCTGGCCGGTGCCATCTGCACCTACAAACAGGGACGCATCGCCGACCGCTCGCGCGAGGCGCAGGAGTATCGCGCTTCGGGGCTCAACCTCGTCATCGCCGCCATCGTATATTGGAACTCGACCTACATGGCCGACGCGGTGGCGCACTTGCGTACGACGGTCGAGCCCGCGCCCGACGACCTGCTGAGCCACACCTCGCCCGTCGGGTGGGAGCACATCGCGCTCTCCGGAGACTTCCTCTGGGACCACGTCGCCATGCCGAGGGGCCGGCGGCCGCTCAACCTGCCGCGCCAACGTCGCGTTGCATGACGTTCACGCAGCGTTCTTCCTTGGCGTAACTGGGCGAACAACCAACGCGACGTCCTCTGGTACGACGACATTTCGTCGAACACGCGAAAAAGATAATCCTTCGAATTTCCTATTCCAAAGTAACTTAGCCCAACAATCCATTTTTCCAGGCTGAAACTCTCATAAACGCCGGTACGGGCATTCCAGTATTTCACCAAACGGATCGTCGGCTTAATCTTATAAAGTTCCGACCCGTTCTTAGCCTCCAACGTTTTGCTGAACTCGGTTGGGTTCGTGTACTGCCAGCTCGTTGCGCCGTCAGGGATCTGATAGGTCTCAGAATACCAATGTAGGGCCGGTACAAGGTCGAACTTAATGTGGTTTAGTTCAAGGACGATCGTCGGGCTGGACTGCTTTATCTCAGATCGAGAATAGTAGTACTCGACGAAGCGGCGCAGACGGTCCAAGTAGGTCTGAGGTTTGTAGCCACCCTCATTCCAAACGATCATGTAGTCAATGTCTGAGTTGGCGTTCATTGATCGTGGGAGGATCGTACCGCGTGTTGAGGATCCAAAACGAAAGTGCTCGCGCAGGTCTTCTGCAAACCAGCTATCTAATCGCGATCGTATGGTTTGAATTGACTTATCGATCGAGGCTTTCTCATCTGCAGAAAGAACCGCTTCACTGGCGCGCTTCTCGATATAGCTCTGTACCGACATCTGATTTTACTCGATCACAACGCGGAACGGAGCGCTTTGGCCAACCAGCTCATCGGTCCTCCGACGGACAACGAAGGCCTCTACCTGATGTACGCCACGGTACTGTAAGTGTTCCCAGCGTCCATTGCCTTCGTGCGGATCGTTAAATTCCCCACGCAGCTGGCCAGCATCCGCGGCAGCCTGATCGGTGTTCGTGACGCGCCAATAAACCGTGAAGTCGCTCGTCGGATAAACGACGCCGGTGTTGGTATGGGCAGTGAAATACAACCATCCGCCCGCCCGCAGGACCTGCATCGATTGCACCGCGCCTTGATCACCGACGCCTTTTGATCGGTAAAGCTTGGCCCGCACCTGCACGGACAGGTTTTGCGCAGTGGCGCGCCGCCACGTCGGCTGGCGCATGTGCGGCAGGAAATCGAACTCACGGGGCAACGCGCTGCTGCCGTAGGCCTTCACAAGGGTGACAAGGTCACGGACTGCCCCGCTCGCCGTGAGCGCAGCAATGCTCACCCCTTCTGTCAAGGCATCGAAAGCAGCCTTACTGACCGACCTCGCTTCCTCGATCACCACATCGGCGGCAAATTCATCGCCGAAGACACGCCGCCATTTGGCAATGCTGGCGTTGCGTCCTGTCTCATCATACGCCTCGTCAATCCACCCGCGGTAGCGGTTGATGACGGTACGGAAGTTTGCGTATTGGGTGTCGGTCCACCCGCCTGCAAAATCTTCGCTTGTCAGGTAGGGGTTCGTGACAGCAGGCTTGGTTGCGTTCTGCTGCAGCCAATCATCAAGCCGGCCAAATACGGTTTTAAGCGCTGTCGGGGTGTCTGAAAATTCATCGCCGTACTGGTCGAGGATGTTGATGCGATAACCAAGCAGCGTAGTGAGCAGAACAGATGGGCACGTGAACGTCGTCTTGATATCGCGCAGATATTTGATGAGGCGCGTTACCTTACGGAAGCTGTTGCTGCCGGAGTACGAATTCTGCGTGATGAGCCAATTGGTGTATTGGCGCGGCTCGGTGCGCTCAAAAGCGTTGCTGTCCCGGTTGCATACTTCGAGACGCTGAAAGCCCCCGCGATTGATGATAACAGGCGCGATGTCGATCTTTTTGTCGGTGGCATAGGTGATCGTCACACAGTGTGACCACCGGCGCACCATCGATTTGTAGGTGCCGTTGGCATAGAAGACGTTATAAAGCTCGTTGATGTACCTTGCTGCATCCCATCCTTCTACAGGATGGACGAAGACAAGCAGGTCAGCATCGAATTCGCCTTTGTCGACGGGCTTGATGATGGTCTTATGCGCCCATGAGCCTTGCGGCATCCAGCTGTCAATTTCGGGGCCCCAGGTCGACTTATTTACGAAGTCCTCGATTGAGCCGGTGCTATCCTCCAGACCTTTAACCCGGGTCGAGTTGAGGTTGACGGTGTCCTTGAGAAAAGCATCAAACACGCTGACAAGTTTCATGGTCACGGCACCGGAGTTGCAGCTGCCACGCGAGCCGCGTTGCGATTACGCTGGTAGTCGTTCCACTTGTCGGTGAGATCTTTTTCCATAAACCTGTACGCGAAAGGCACGCTCTCCGGTGCGCCTTCAACAGCAGAGCTATAGTCGGTGAGTGCCAGCAGGATATCCGCTTCAGGATAGCCGCTGCTGCTCGCCGTCATCAGACGTGTCCGCACCTCTTCGATGCTCCGTGCTGCATCTTTATGGGCAATGTAGGCGCCGATAACATCGGATGACATGGCGAAGACAAAGACGGCCAGCATGATCCGGATGACGATTAGTGATGCATCTTTCCCAATAAAGGGAACGCTTAAGGCAATCCCAGCTGCAACGACCGCGAAGATCAGCAGAATAAACAGCATCGCACGCGCGCTGGCCCGCTGCAGCGGCGCGCTATAGAACGCGCTCTCCTCGATCATCTCAGCCAGCCGTGCAGGACCAGGAGGTTGCTGCGTGGCGTAGTAGTCAGCCTTTTCAAAGCCGCGGGCAGTTGCCGCTGAGACCTTCATGCGATCTTGAAGGCTAAGGACTGTCGCAGCGGAAAACGGCTGGGTGAGTCCACCTGCCAACAGGGCAGCACGCCTGGCTGTATGTGCGGCACTACGCTCGGAGAGATAGATCGTATTGACGACCACCCAAGCGACAAGGAGCGCCGCACCGATGATACCTAGGATGTAGCTGCCCGTGTTGTCGGTCACGACGACCGAAATCGCCGCAGGAACGGCAATCAGCAGCTGAATAACAAACTGCCAAATCCGCAGCTTAGCGGATTTGGCGTAGGCCGCTCGTAGATATCCTACGAGATTGGCAGCGGTTAACCCGTCTTATTCATCACGACGGTGGATCTGGGGTGGCGAGCGTAGCGTAAGGCATTGATGTAGCTTAGGGATTGGGTGCTGACGCCAAGCCTTCAACGCGCACCGAGCCTGCCACGCCCGCCATGTCCGATCCTACGTGTCTGCCGTTCGCGTTTCCATCCGTGCGAGGCAAGAAGCTCACAGCTGCCTTCGACGGCGGGCGCCTGACCTCGGACGGCGGCGTCCTGTTGCTCGCCCAGGCCGCCCAGCGATTGGGCATTGCCGAGAAGCTCGCGACCGTGATCACGGATCGACGCGATCCGAGCCGGGTCGTGCACCCGCTGCCCGAGATCCTGCTGGCCCGCATCCTGGCGATTGCCTGCGGGTATGAGGATGCCGACGACCTCGACCATCTGCGCGCCGACCCCGCCTTCAAGCTCGCCTGCGGACGCCTGCCCGAGAGCGGCGCGGACCTGATGAGCCAGCCCACCGTCTCGCGGATGGAGAACACCCCCGGCCTGCGCGACCTGATCCGGCTCGGGCGAGTGCTGGTCGACGTGTACTGCGCCAGCTACGTCGTACCGCCCGCCGCGGTCACCCTGGACATCGACGACACCTGCGACGTGGTGCACGGCCAGCAGCAGCTGTCGCTGTTCAACGCCCACCACGACGCGCGCTGCTTTCTGCCGATCCACGTCTACGATACCGCCACCAGCCGTCCCGTCGCGATGATCCTGCGGTCGGGTAAGACACCCTCGGGTCGCGAGGTCCGGGGCCATCTGCGCCGGCTCGTCCGGGCGATCCGCCGTCACTGGCCGACGACCGCGATTACCATCCGCGGCGACGGCCACTACGTGTAGCGGCGCGCAATCGAACTGTGGCGGAGGCGCAATCGAGGGCGTTTTCCGGCGCACGATCGGTGAGACTGGAGACGGTCTCCGACGCACATTCCGTGAGACTGGGCGCACGATCGGTGAGACCGACGCGAGATCATCCGAGCCGACGCACGCTGCGTGAGACGGATCAGGTCGGCAGGCCGGCGGCCCGCATCTCGTCCAGGAGTTCGGCGGCCCGGGCCGCTTCGAGTTCGCCGCGGAGGAGCCGTCGGACCTCGCCGGGCTTGGCGTCGAACTGCTCGGCCAGACTGCGAAGGTCGTAGCCGTTCCGCGTCAGCCGGGGCTCCAACTCGTCGAGCTGGCGCGATAGCACAGCATCGATCATGTCGGCATCGACCGGCTTGGCCCCGATCTCGAAGGCGGCTTCGAAGGCGCGCACGAGATGCTGCCCGATCTGGAGCGGCGTCTTCAGCTTGGCGGCGAGCAAGGTGGCGGCGCCGTCGGTCAGTACGTCGGCCTGCGCGATGCCATCCTGGAGCGAGGCCTTCATCACCCAGTCGATATAGTCGCGTTGCCGATCACGCAGCCCTCCGAACTCGAACACCGTCGTGCGGTCGCCGATTTCCTCCATCTTGGGACGCCGCAGGTCGTTCTTCAGCTTGGGATGGCCGATCAGCACGATCGAGAGCTGCCCTCCGCCCTCCGCCACCAGCTCGATGAGGCGCTTGAGCGCCGTCAGCGTCTTGGGGTGGAGGTCGTGCGCGTCGTCGATGAAGAGCGCCACGGGCTTCCTGGCGCGCCGGAACAGCTCCTGCAGGTCTCGCTCGCGGCGTTCCGACTGGCTGGAGATCGTCACCGTCTTTTCCGGCGACAGGTCATAGAACAAGGCAGCCAGCAGGAGCGGCACGGTGATCTTGGCCTTGTCGACCGACAGCGAGCGCGACACGATCACCCGGCCTTCTCGCTCGAGGTCGGCACGCAGGCGGCGCGACAGCAGTGTCTTGCCCGAGCCGATGACGGCCGTGACAGCGATCAGGCGACCACCCGCGATGGCGGCGCGGATATCGCGGGCGACCTGGGTATGGTGCTCTGTCTCGAAGAAGCCGACGTCGGTCGGCGGTCGCAACAGGTCGTAGAAGCGCATCACTTCGGTGAGCATCAGCCGACGCCTCCCCTCTGCCCGGGCGGGAAGCGCTCTCGGACGGCGGCCAGGACCTCGGGACGGGCCAAGGTCCGCGCCAGCAAGGCGTCGATGAAGGCGCGATCCTCAGCCGGGAGGGTGGCGAGGGGCAGCCTGATGGCCTCGGCGATGGCGCGCCGGGCGACGAGCAGATTGGCGAAGCTCAGCTGTCCGAATGGGTCGGGATCGCGGAAGGGACGCACCGGGACGGACAGAGGCGGTCGCGCCTCGGCCATGACGACGTCGGCCTCGCCCGACAGCGCCGCACGCGGCAGCGCGAGCCGGCGCGCCAGGTCCTCGACCCGCTCGGCCTTGACCTCACGCCTGGATTTGCGGTGCTTGCGATAGCGATGCAGCGGGATCGGGCCTCCGACCGGAAGAAAGGGGCCGGACCGCCGATCCTCGCATTCCACCCAGAGTTCCTGGTCGAAGAGGCCCCACCACACCACGACCGTCTCGCCGGCGAACTCGGGATCGATCTCGTAGGTCACGCCGGCGATCGTCATCCGGCAGTCGAGCGCCACGACCCGTCGTTCCGGTTCCCGGGCAAAGGCGCAGAACCGATCCCAGCCGCACATCTCCCGCAGACCGTCGTCGGGCAGGTGCGCCAGCCAGTCCTCGATACGGCTGTGCGGTTCGATGCGATGATCGCCACGGTTGTAGCTGTCGATGAAGCGCGCCAGCCACCGATTGGCCTCCGCCTCCGTCTCGGGCCGGTGGAAGTGGTACAGGGTCTCGTGGGCCTCCTTCACGGTGCGGAAGGGCCGCTCGACCTTGCCCTTGGAGCGTGCCGTGGTGCGCCGACCATCCGACCCGGCCGGCCTGTGCGTCGTCACCGCGACACCCAAGCTCTCCATCACGCGTCCGAACACAGCCGACTTCGCGACCGGGCCGTTGTCGAGGTAGAGAGCCGCCGGAATGCCGCCGAACGGGCTCCCGTTCTCGTCGGTCTCCTTGCGGGCCATGGCGTTGAACAGGAAGCGCAGCGCGCTCTCGACGTCCTCGCCGTAGACGCACCGATATTCCTGGTAGGCGACGCCGGAGCGGTCGTCGACGACGCTGAACAGCATCAGCATGGGCGCGCCCGAGCGGTCATGATCGAGCCAGGGCGGAACTTCGATCTGCTTGAGATCCGAGGGGCTCATGTCGAAGTGCCAGAGCGCGTTGGCTTGCGCGGCCTGGAAGCGGACGGCGGGCGGCTCGCGGACCATGCGGGCATGATCGTAGCCGAGACGCCGCAGGTGTCGGTTGAGGGTGGATGCGGTCAGGCGGCCTGGTGCCAGCTTCATGAAGCCATCGGGCGTGTCGACCCCGTGCTCGACAAGCAGGCCGAGGATACGCACCGTCGACAGGTGGCGGCCCTTGCGGTTCGTGGTGCGGACCTTCATGGCCGCGACGATCTCGCACCAGCGTTCGATCTCGGAGGCCGACATCGACCTCGGCCGCCCCTGGTCGGCGCGGTGAGCGGCATGGGGGCGACGTCCGCCACGCAGCAGGCGGTACAAGGTCGCCCGGCTGACGGCATAAAGCGCGGCGGTCGACCGGATCAGGGTGGTCCGTTCCGGATGACGGGCGGGGAGTGCGGCAAGCCGCTGCCGGAGGGTCACCAGGGCCTCGGTCGGCACGGCGCCCCCGGCCGGCATCACGCCAGACCGGTCTGGCTGGATGGTGAAGGTGCGCTCGGCTTCGCACCCTTGCGGATCGTGGCCGCGCCGTCCAGCAGCACCTGCCCGGCCGCCTTGGGTGTGCCGTCGCCGTTCACATAGGCGTAGAGTGTCGTGGTGGTGACGCCGAGGCGTTTGGCGACGTCCGCCGCGACAGCCTTCGGGTCGGCCATGGCGGCCATGGCCATGGTCAGCGTTGCATGGTCCATCTTGCGTGGCCGCCCGCCCATGCGCCCACGGGCCCGGGCCGCGGCGAGCCCCGCCGTCGTGCGCTCGGTGATGAGCGCCCGCTCGAACTCGGCGAAGGCCGCGAAGATGCCGAAGGCGAGACGGCCGTTGGCGGTGGTGGTGTCGATCTGCGCTCCGGCCCCGGCCAGAACCTTGAGGCCGACGCCACGAAGGCGGAGGTCCTCGGCCGTGGTGACGAGATGCCGAAGGTCGCGGCCAAGACGATCGAGCTTCCACAACACCAGGGTGTTACCCGGCTGAAGGGCTTTCAGGCAGGCCAGCAAGCCGGGGCGGGCATCATGCCGGCCGGAGGCGAGATCCTGGTAGATGCGTTCATCGGCGACGCCGGCGGCGAGAAGCGCGTCGCGTTGCGGAGCGAGCGTCTGGCTGCCGTCGCTCTTCGAGACCCGGACGTAGCCGATCAGCATGAGCTCCCCGAGGCCGCCAGGAAAGATACTGTCCATCCTGCAATCTCGCGCTCATTTCCGCAACGAGTTTTCTGACGCTCCCCGAGCTTTGTTCAGCGGCACCCGAGCCTCACAAGAAAACCGGCCGTTTTCCTTGTCGTCGTGGTGCGTGAGGCGCTACGGCCAGGGGCCGGATGAACGGCGCCTGGTCCGGAAAAGAGATCGCCCATGTTCGCCATTCTCCGACAAGCCGGCGGCCGGCGGTATGAGGTGGACTTCGAAGACGATCCCGTCCTGCTCGATGTCGCCATGAGCGCGACCACGATCCAGATCACGATGACCGCAACCGAGGATCGCGATCCCGAGAAGAACCGCTTCGTGACCGTCACGGTCCCACGTGAGGCGTTGATCGCCGCCCTGGCGGCTGCCGGCAGCACGGCCAAGTCAGGCAACAGGAAGGGACCTACACGCGTCGGATAACAGGCTCATCTTGCCTGCCGACCTGATCCGTCTCACGCAGCGTGCGTCGGCTCGGATGATCTCGCGTCGGTCTCACCGATCGTGCGCCCAGTCTCACGGAATGTGCGTCGGAGACCGTCTCCAGTCTCACCGATCGTGCGCCGGAAAACGCCCTCGATTGCGCCTCCGCCACAGTTCGATTGCGCGCCGCTACAACTACGGGCGGCCCGAAGCGATGGACTGGTGCGAGGACAACAGCGTCAGCTACGTCTTCGGCTTGACCGGCACAAAGGCGCTCGCGGCCAAGGTCGAGCCGACCGCCGACCACATCCGGGTGGTGCGGGCCCTCGGCGACAAGGATGCGGTGCGCGGCTTTGCCGAGACCACCCACGCCGCCAAGTCCTGGCGGCAGCAGCGCCGCGTCGCCGCCCGCATCGAGGCGACCCGCCTCGGCCTCGACATCCGCTTCGTGGTCACGAACATCGCCACCGGTACGCCGGAATGGCTCTACGCCGAACTCTACTGCGCCCGCGGCCAGGCCGAGAACCTGATCAAGCTGCACAAGGGCCAGCTCGCTTCCGACCGCACCTCCTGCCGGCACCCGGCCGCCAACCAGATGCGACTCGTCCTGCACACCGCGGCCTACTGGCTGATGCTCACCGTGCGAGACGCCATCCCGGCGGCCCATCGCCTCGCCAGGGCCGAGTTCGCGACGATCCGCCTCCGGCTGCTCAAGCTCGGCGCTCGGATCCGCGAGACCGCTGCCCGCGTCCGCCTCGCCTTCGCCGCGGCGTGTCCGGAAGCCGACCTGCTACGCCACCTTGCGACCGCGCTCGTCCCAGCCCCCGCTTGAACGGCGGGGCCGAGACGCCCCGACGAACCCGCTCCTATCCCTCAAGCACCGACGCAACGTTCCGAATCCATACGCGTCACAGTGGACGCGCGATCCCGCGCGCCATCAGCCCAAAACACGGCGTCAGCCAAGCCCCGGTGAATAAGACGGG
>NZ_JAQPZJ010000002.1:0-1405933 GCF_028920805.1 Methylobacterium sp. 092160098-2
CGTTCACGGCCGGCGGCGTGAATTCGATGCAGCAAGAGCAGCCGGAAACGATCATGAAGAAGTTCGCAGTCGCAGCCCTGACCGCCGCCTTCGCGGGCGGTCTTCTGACCGCTTCGGTCGCCGATGCGCAGGCCGGATGGCGTGGCCATCGCGGCGGGTACTATGGCGGCTATCGCGGCGGGTACTACGGCGGCTACCGGCGCGGCCCGGGCATCGGCGGCGCGATCGCCGCGGGTGCGGCCCTCGGCATCATCGGCGGCGCGATCGCCGCGAGCCAGGCGCCGCGCTATCCCTACGGCTACGGATACGGTCCCGCCTACGGCTACGCTCCCTACGGATATGCGCCGGCCTACGGCTATGCTCCGGCCTACGGCTACTGACTTCTGACCCTCGGATCGGCGGGTGAGGGCGCCTTCGGGCGCCCTTCGTCGTTTCGGGCTCACGATGCGGGTTCGACCTGAACCTCGTCGACTGCGACCACGACGCCCGCACCCGGTCGCAGCCTGAACCCGATCTGCCCCCAGACGGTCATGGCGATCGGATTGTCCAAGTCGTTCACGATCTTCTCGATCAGCCCTGCGGCTCCATACTCGCGCTCGGCTTCGAGCTGAAGGTCCTCGACCCTCACGCCTTCGATCGTGACGATGAGCGGACGGCCGCCGCCTTCGAGCATCGGCACCAGCTCCGGGAACCGCTCTGGAAGCGACGAGGCAGCCGCGGGATCGAACTGGGCCAGCTTGCGCAGCAGGATCGCGCATTCGTTCAACAGCTCGCCGCCGTGCTCTGCGTTGGAAAGCGCATAGGCGAGTGCCTTCTGTCGACCGGCCACGACGTACGTCTCGCCGTGCTGCCAGTTCGAATGCCCGGTCTCCTGTCGGAGCATGTTCTCCTGATAGAACTCAAGCTGGTGATCCCTGGCCCGGAGCTCGCGGCCGACGGCACCCATCAGCTCGAGCGCCGCGTCCTTGTGCGGCCACGGTCGGATCGGCACCCCGATCTCGAGCAGATGCCGGTAGTGCGAGGAGCCGCCGTGGTGGAAGGGAAACGCGAGCATCGGCCACGCCTGCCGAACGATTCCGGCGAAGTCGCGACAGGTCGTTGCTTCTTACGTCCTACCGGAACACCCTGACGACCGATCATGGAGACGCCCGATGGCCTTCAAGAGGATGCCGAGCGCCGAGGAGAAGGCCGAAGCCTTCGAACGGGAGGTCGCGGCCGCCACGCCCTACTCGGTCTCGAACGAGCAGGAGGCGCGCGCGCTGTTCCGGCAGATCCACAAAGAGGGCGGCTGGCGCGAGCGGGAGGCCAGGACCGAGGCGAGCAGGAGACATCTCGAGGCGAACCCGGGCGACCGCCACGTCGCGGCGGGCCTGGTCGTCGGTCGGACGTGCGTCCTGGAGACGGCGGATCTGGCGGTCAGGGAGGCGATGGAACTGCTGGAGCGGACGATCGCCCCGGTCGGATTCGGTCCGCGCTGACTGTTCGCTCCTTCGCACGTTGGTATCCGTGCGGCAGCGATATGCCCGGGCGGCCGCGTTCACGGCCGGAAGGACGGCCCCTCGGGAGGCATCGGATCCCATGAGGGCGAGGTGTTCAGGATCTGCTCGGCCGAGGCGATGGCGTCCACGATCGAGGACCAGCTCGGGACGACGCCGTGGATCATGCCGCGCATCGAGTCGTAGTCGGCCGCGAGGGCCCGGGACATCTCGGGCGTCGGCATCAGCGTGAAGGAACCGGGCTGGCATAGATCGAGGCGGTGATCCTTCCTGGCGAAGAACACCTTCCCGTGCTCGACGCAGCGGCGCCCCATGGCGAGATCCTCGAGGGCGGCCGGGCCGTACGGAGAGTCCAGCAGTCGGCCGACGTCGTAGTAGTGCCGGCTCAGACGATGGGCGTTGCCGCGCATCTCTCCGCGGCTCTCCGCCCACTGCCGGGTCTCGTGAAGGATCCGCAGCTTGTCCCAGAGGGTGCGTTCCGGTCGGATCGTCGTGACACCGGGCACGGCCAGATCGAAGTCGGGGACGAGCGTCGCGACGTAGGGCGTGACGAGCAGGCTCTCGCAGGGATCGTGATCCGAACGGGCGCCGCTCTCGATCTTCACGCGGGGCGCCACGTAGCCGTCGCCGTCGAAGAGCGAGGCGTAGCTGAGGAAGAGGGTCTGACCGTCGGGATCCTCGTCGGGCGAGGCCCCCTCGATCCGGATCGTGCCGACCGCCAGACCGGCCTCCGCCTCGACGGCCGATGCGATGTCGACGAGCTGGCGTGCGAGCGGGCCGTGAAGGTACTGCTGGCAGGCTGCCCGAAGGCCGTCCAGGATCCGTTCGCGCGGCCGGCGCCCCATTGCGGCGAGTTCGTCGACCGTCTCGGCAAAGCCCAGATCCTCGCGAAAGACGGCGATGTCTACGTCCTCACTGAATCTCCTGATGAGCCCGTGACCCTTCGACAGGCTCGTGCCGCCCTTGAACAGGAGCCTGGGATCGTCCGGGCTGCGGGCATTGAACAGGGCGTCGAGCACCAGGCCGACGTAGAAGTCCTTCTCGACGTACCGGGCCGGCATGCCCAGCTGCTCCTCGGCCTCGACGAACACGGATCGCCGGTCGGCCGCGTCGTAGGAGAGGAATTCGGCGAAGGCTGGATTGATCGTCACGGTCGTGGCCCCGAAGGAACGTCATCGGGATCCGGCCGGTCGCCGTCGCCCGCGGCATCACTCTGCCACGAAGGAGCGAAAATCGGATCCAGGCCTGCTTCCTCCATGGCCAGATCGATCTCGTCCCGCATCCAGTCGTCGACGAGCTCGATCGCGGACCTGAGCTCCTGCACCGCCGCCGGACCGTTCTCGCCCGCGAGGTACCGTGACACGCATCGCCGGATCCGGATCCTCTCGGCCTCGTCGCCCGCACCGTGAAGGAGATCCCGGGACCAGGAGAGACCCTGGAGCAGAAGCGAGCCCGGCCGTCCGGCCCAGTGCAGCCGCTTGGCGCTCCTGGTCTGGAACTCGATCGTCCGGTTGCCGAACCGGACCGGCTGGATCCGGGCGTCGGTCTCGACCACGAGCCTCGCCGGAACGAGGTTCGTGATGCCGAGGGCGTGCGCTGCGGCCTCGGGCGGCTGAAGCCATCGGCCTCCGGACCGGCCGACGACGGCTGCGATCACGGCGTCGGTCGACGGCACGGTGGGTCGCCGTGTCATGCGGTTGCGGTCCGGACCGAAGTAGAGGCCGCGCGCGACCCGGATCACCCGGGCCTCGACGAAGAACGGCGCCCAGTCGCCCGTCGACCGGCAGCTCTCGTAGATCGCCTCATGCGAGGCGGCCATGCGCTGGAGCACGCGCTCCACGTTCTCGTGACTGCCGAGGTCGGCGAAGTCGGACCACGTCCAGACCTTGCCTGAAGGTCTGCCGCCGGCGACGCGCTCCAGGATCGCGCCGCGGATCTCGGTCTGGGGCCTCGCCACGGTATCGAACCTCTCGCCGACGAATTGTCGGTAGATTGCTACATCATACCGACGAAAGACGCTCGTCCGAAGCTTCCCGGTCCCCGAATGAATCGTGATCCCATGAATCGAGCATTGTGCAAGGATCGTTTTGTCGGCACTTTGCAGCGTAATGCCGACATTATGGTCGGGGACTCGTAGGGGCATCTGCATCAGGCAGCATGGCCTCCAGCGCCTCGATCAGATGCGCGGTCTTGCGGGGCTTCCCGAACCACGGAGCCGCCTCGAGCGAACCGCCGGGGTCGCGGGGATTGGTGGCCGAGTGGACCAGGAACGGTATGCCCCGGCTCTCGAGAAGGTCGCCGACCGCGTCGCAGGCGCCATCCCTCAGCATCACGTCGACGATCGCCGCGGCGGGGATCTCCTGCGCGAGATACGCCATGGCTTCGCTCGTACTGATGAACGGGCCTGCCACGGCGAAACCGGCAGCTTCGAGCTCGTCGGCCAAGTGCCAGCCGATGAAGCCGTCGTCCTCCAGGATGAGAATGCGGTGCGGTTCGGCCATGACCAGCTCGGGCATCGATCAGGCAGCGTAGCGGAAAGGCGAACCGTCGCAACGCCGGCTCGATCGTTCCTTCGAATTCGAACCGTGTCGGGCATCTGTCGAGCGCCGGCCCAGGACGTACGTCGAAATTCTGTGTCCTTTCCGCATCAGATGGCGACCCGCACCCGCCAAGGGACTTGCGTCTGATCCATTCCTTCCGCCTACTGAAGGCATGAGGCTCATCTCGTACCTTCGCGGGGACTTCGACCACGTCGACGCCCTGCATGCCCTGGACGGTCTGTTCAACGCGGCCGCCGGCTTCGGCCTCCTCGCGTTCGTCGTCGGGCACTTCCTGTTCCCGTGAAGCCCGCATCGGGAAGCTCTACCGGATCCAAGGCCGCGCGACGTTCGGTCGGTAGGCCGCCGCTCTCCTACGATCGGCTGCGCATCGGTGCGTTGAGCGCCACGGACCTCGCGTCCCTGGCGAACCGCACGGGCTGGTACGGCGACTTCCGCCAGAAGCTCCTTCTCGACCTCATCGATCCGGAATGGTGCCGCCGCTCCAGGATGGATTTCGACGTCGTCCTCCGCCTGCAGCCCTGGCCGTTCCGGCTGCGCGAGCGCGTCCACCCCTTCCACCCCCGAACCCTCAGCCACAAGGGACTCTGGGGCGCCGGCCGTCTGCGGGTCGCATCCCGCCCAGGCGTTCGCCGTCGTCTCAACGTCCATCGGCGACAGATGGAGAACTCACGCCTATGAACGAACGCGACAGCCGACGTCGTCCGCGGCGGCCGGCCCCGATCGTGGTGCCCGACCGCCAGAACCCGGCGGCCGCGCCACGGTCCGCAGATCCCTTCCCCCGGACTGACAGGGACAGCATCGTCGTCATGCCCGTCGGCGGCATCGGCGCCATCGGATCCAACTGGACGCTGTACGGCGCCGCGGACCGATGGATCCTGGTGGATGCCGGCGCCGGCATGCCCCCGAAGGGCGTCGCCGGCCTGCAGGTCGTGGTCCCCGACCCGGCGCAGCTCGAACCGATCCTCGACCGCCTGGTCGCGATCGTCGTCACCCACGCCCACTACGACCACATCGGCGGTCTGCCAGCGCTGGTGCCGTACCTCCGCAGGGGCACGCGCATCTATGCGACCAAGTTCGCCGCCGAGTGCGTCCGACACCACCTCAAGCGCTACGACGTCCAGGATCGTGTGGAGGTCCGCACGTTCTCCCCGAACCGCTGCCTGACGCTGAAGCCGTTCACCCTGCATCCGATCAAGGTCGCCCACTCGTCCCCCGAGGCATTGGCCTTCGGCATCCAGACCGAGGCGGTGCGCGTCCTCCACACCGGCGACTGGCGCATCGACGAGGCGCCGAACACGACCTGGAAGACCGACTTCGACGGCGTCGCACGGTTCGCCCGGCCGGGCCTCGCCGCCATGGTGGCGGATTCGACCTGCGCCGACCGCTCGGGCCCGTCCCCCTCCGAAACCCGCATCGCCGCGAACTTCGCGGAATTCCTCGGTCGTCAGAGCGGCCTCGTCGTCGCCGCGTGCTTCTCCAGCCACGTCGACCGTGCAGCCGGCATGATGCAGGCGGCGTCCGCTGTCGGTCGCGTCGTCTTCGTCGCCGGGATGTCGCTCCTGCGCACGCTCGACGTCGCGAAGGGGGCCGGCATCCTCGACGAGCGCCACGTCTACGAGACGGACCTCCGTCTCCTGGAGAGCTATTCGCCCTCCCGATGCCTCCTGATCTGCACCGGCTCGCAGGGCGAGGAGAACGCGATCCTCCGGCGGCTGGCCGACGACGACCGCAGGCTTCCCGAGGTCGCCGGACGCGATACGGTCCTCCTCTCCTCCAGGGTCATCCCGGGCAACGAGGAGGAGGTCGCCGTGATGGTCGACGCCTTCCGCGATCGGCACGTGGACGTGTTCATCGGACAGGACGGCGATCTCCAGCTGCATGCTTCCGGCCACGCCTCGCGTCCCGAGATCGAGACGATGCTCGACGCGGCACGGCCCCGGCTGCTGATCCCGGTGCACGGCGCCGACCACCACCTCGCGGCGCACGTCGAGATCGCCCGGGCCGCCGGCGTGCCCGAGTGCCACGTGCCGGCCAACGGTCGGGCCGTCCGCGTCACCCGGACCGGATGCTCCGACGCGGGCAGCGTCGAGTTCCGCCCCATGGCAGGCGTCATCCGGAACGAGCGCCTCGTCCTGAGGCCGCTGGAGGTGGCCGTCGCGGAGGCCGAGGAGCACGCCGCCCGGAAGGCCGCGCGTCGGGCCGCGCAATCGATGTCGCCGGCCGCCGCGTGAGCCCGGGACCGGTCGGGGACGATCCCGCGAAGGTGCCCGGGATCCCTATGCGGCGGGCAGCCTTCATCCCGCGCGAGTTCGCGGCCGCCGCCGCGATCGCCGCCCTCGAGAAGGGGGTCGGGGCTCCGGAGGAGAGACGTCTCCATGCGGCCCGTGCCGCTCTGGCCGCGGCCGACGGGCTCGCCCTCGGCGCCGCCTTCGGGCCGGCCTCCCTGCACCTCGACGGGATCGACGCGTCGCGCGAGGTCCTGGCCTTCGTCGAGGGGGTGGCCGCGCGGATGCCCCCGCACCCGTCGCGCGAGATCCAGATCTTCAACCACGAGCGCGTCGACGGGAGCACCGCGCTCTTCTGGCATGCGGAACGCCTTGCGGCCGCCGGCGTCGTCGCCCGCGACGCCGCGAACCGGTCGGCTGCGATCGTCCGGCGGGCGCCGGACGGACCGTAGCTTCAGCCGTTCGTTCCGGCAGATACCGGCGCCGGATCGGACGCGGGAACGCCCGCATCGACCGGAGCCGCCGGCATCCCACCGGTGCCCGGCTGTTCTCCGCCGCGGCGCGGTGCGTGGCTTCTCTCGACGATCCCCTGGATCCGCTTCCGGTCCTGCGCGACGGCGAACCGCTGCCGGACCATGAGGACCTCGGCCTCGATCGGGGCCGGAACGTCGGTGATGTGCTCGGGCGCCCAGCCGCTCCGCTTCTTCCCGTACCATGCGCCCTGGGTGTCGACGGTCGAATGCCCGAGGAGGGCCGCGAGCTCCTCGACCGGGTAGATCGTCTTCATGTTCGCGACGAACTGGTGCCGGAAGGTGTAGAGGGTCAGCAGCTTCCCGTTCTGCGACTTGAAGGCCGTCTTCGAGATGTGGCGCAGGATGCGGCTGCACGCGGCCTTGTTCTTCATGAACGCGCCGTCGTGGGCCCAGTCGGTGGCGACCTCGACGAACCGCTCGACCGCGTCGAGGCCGTCGTCCGAGAGATTGGTGAGTTCGAGCGTCCGCCGTTCGCCGTTGGCGCGACCGTTCGTGGCCTTGGCGTTGGCCACGTGGAGATAGACCCGCCTGCCGCGCCGGACCTTCGGATCCGGGAGGTAGCTCAGCGTCGCCGCCTCCCACTCCGACGGACGCAGTCCGGTCGCCATGCCCGCGACGAGCCACGCGCCGAGCTGACGGACGTAGGACGAATGGGTCAGGCGCGGCAGGTCGCGCAGCAGCGCGGCGAACTGCTCGTGCGTGATCGACTTCGCCTTGTGCGCCGAGGTGCGCTCGACCTCGCCGTCCGCACCCCTGCGGACGTGGGTCATCCGGGCCTCCCCGACGTCGGGGTCGACCGCGCCGTCGATCAGGGCGAGGGCGTGCTCCGCCTCGTGCGAGTCCATCGCCTGGATCACGATCAGGGCCGCCTGACGGTAGACCCGCCAGGACGATGCCTTCAGGGTCGCCTTGATGCCGAGCATGAAGTTCGCGAACTTGACCGGATCGGGCTCCTCCCGGAGCGGCATCCCGTGGATGCGCCGGTAGCGATCCTTCAGCTGACGCCCGAGGCCGGCGTACATCTCCGTCGTCGCGAGCGTCCGGCTCGGACCCGACCCGATGCCTTCGGCCTCGCGCCGCTGGGCGATCCGTCGACGACGGGCCGCGACGAGTCCGGACATCTCCTCGTCCGGCTCCGGAATCTGAATGGCGATCGGAGCGCCGAGGGCGGGCCCGGTCCGGTGCGTCCCCCCGAACGGGCCCGATGCTCGATCCTCGACCTCCGATCCGATGTCGGGATCGGTGTCAACATTGCCTTCCGACGCGTATGCGGGCACGCGTCCCGAGTGCGCCGGACCCGTGTCAACATTGCCGGAACCGGCCTGCCCGTGGTCGCGGCCCCAGCCCGTCGGACCCGTATCAACATTGGTCCGGAGACCGGGCCTCCGGTCGAAGCCGGCATGGTCCGGACCCGTGTCAACATCGGGATCGGCTGCGGGACGGCCGTGGCCGAAACGGTCGGACGGACCCGTGTCAACATTGGCGGGGCCGCGGCCGGAGGTCGGGGGCGGGCGCACCGCCCAGCCGGGGGTGGGCGCGTCTCCCGGGCGCCAGCCGGGGGGAGCGAAGCGAGGGATCGCGGAACCTGCGATCGGCCGGGCTGCGGGCCGGGCGGTGGCGGGGTTCGAGGCTTGGTCCGCGATCGGGCCAGGGCCGGACGCGGGCGGTCTCCTGACCTGCGGGGACGAGGACGGGAGGGCCGCAACCTGTCTAGGCAGGTCCGGACGCGAGGGCCGGTTCGCCTGGAGGTCCTGGGTCATGACCCACCTTTCGAGGGATCGCGGATCGGAGACGGGATCGTCGATCCTTCGATCGGGATCGAAAACCTACGGACGAAGTCGTGGACCTGGGGGTCGATTTCGAACTTCGAAGGAGCGATCGCGACGGCTTCGGATCGAAGGCTGTCCGGACCACCGGGTTCGAGACGAAATTTTTCGGCCCCCCGTTAGTACTACCAACACCTAACATAAGGGTGCATCGAAACTAACGCTAGTGAGCAAGCTGTCGGTTCCTTCCCTTTGGGATCCGAAAAGGCCGACCGATTGCATACTTCCGTTAGTCGTCGGCCTCCTTCCGTTAGGCGGAATCGATCTTCCCTCGGGAAACAGGCCCTGTCCAGCGCTCTGCCCTACGGAAGACGCCGGAAGCGACCGCAGCTGCCCGCCGCCGTCCCCGGCACCTTCCGAACCTTCGATCGCGGAAGGAGATCGAGGTCCGCACCGGCGGAAATCGAACGATCGGAACCGCCAGCAGACATCCGGGCGGATGACGGTCCGATCTGCCCTGGGCAGCGCATCGCCGAAGCGCGCCGGTTCCTTCGATCCTCGAACGACGGCCGGAATTCGACGACGCCTGGAAGTCGTCGTCCACCGCCCAATCCGCTCCCGCCAACCCCGCCCGGGTCGACGGATGCGGACGGGTTCGGAGCCGAGGAGGACGGAAGAGGTCCGCCCGGCGAACCCATCGGACCCGGTGTCGACGACCCGTTTATTCGACTTTCGAATCATCCGTTCGAAAAGGGCATGTTTCGGACCTCCCGCAGCTCTTCCCGCCAGGGTGCCCGACTGGGGATCCGACCGCGATGCGCAGCTCGAAAAACGATCGTAGGCCGGGATTCGAGCGCTTCGAGCAAGGCATTGTCTGCATTGTCTTTTTGGATTTTGCCTAACGGAAGGTTTGAAAGTCCTAACGCTTGTGGGCGGACTCCTAACACCCGGGGTCGAAGGCCTAACGCTCGGCATCGAACCCCTAACGGATGTTTCGAAAACCCTAACATCCGTGGGACGAGCCCTAACGGATGCCGGCGAGTTGCCAGGACGGCGTCGCAACTCGGGACGACACCAAGGCAACTCGCCTCGACGTCGCGATGGGGTCGGCGTGGGGTCGCCCCGAGTTGCCGCGAAGGAATGGCCCTTGGCAAGGGTCCAAATCCGGGCAATGAAGGAATGGACGGTCGTTGCGGACTTTGCCCGGCAGCATCGGTCCCGACGAACGAACGGAGTTCAGAATGGCCCCTCGGTCGCTCCTTGCCGCCTTACCGGTGGTTCTCGCGCTCGGCGCCTGCGCCGAGCGCGTCGACCGCTCCGCCCAGATCGACGCTTCCGCGCAGCTGCTTGTCACCGAGAAGATCGCCGACAGCGCCGGCCGGGTCGCCCGCGCCACCGAGACGCTCGCCCTGATCCAGCGTGCCCGGACGGAGCCTTCACCTCCCTCGGTCGACGAGCGCGCCCTCCCGGGCGATCTGCGCCGCCCGATCACGTTGAACTGGTCGGGCCCGGGCGAGGAGGCCGCGCGGCGCGTCGCCAACCTGCTCGGCTACGAGTTCCGGGTGGTGGGCAACTCTCCGGCGGTCAGCCCGCCCGTCCAGGTCGGCGCCGAGGCGGTCCCGGCGGCGAAGGTCCTCGAGGACATCGGTCTGCAGGTCCAGGGTTCGGCCCAGGTCGTGGTCGATCCGAACGTACGCCGCGTCGAGTACCGCTACATCGCCCAGAACCCGCTGCTCGGCCCGCGCATCCGCGGAGCGGCCCCGCCCCTGCGGCGCGTCACCAAGTGAGGACGACGCCGGTGCGCCTCAGAATCCCCAAGCTCCTCGCGTCGGTCTCCGTGATCGCGCTCGTCCTGGCGGGCTGCAATTCGTACGTGCCGCGCGCCGAGCCTCCGATCCCGTCCATCAACGCGGGCTACCGGATCGGCGACATCGAGCTCCAGGACGAGCCGGTTCCGACCCTCGAGGACGTCATGAACCGGGTGCCGTCCAGAAGGGGCGGCGACGAGAAGCCGGAGGATCGGCTTCGCGCGCCCGCCATGCGCGACAGCGCGCTGGCCTACGGCGCCCGGGCGGGCCTCGCCTACACCTCGCGCGGCATCAACGCCTCCCTGAAGCGGAAGGCGGAGGACCTGACGCGGATCTACGACTTCAACCGGATCCTGATCCGGACCCCGAGCGGCGTCACGATCATGCCGCCGGTGATCTCGGAGGCGAAGGACACCTACGAGACCTCCGATGCCGGCCGCACGCTGCGGGTGGCCGACGTGTCCTACCTGATCGTCGAGCAGGCCCGGTTCACGCCGACGGCGCCGCTCTGGCACACCTATCTCATCCGCTCCTACGTCACCCCCGAGCCGCCGCCGGACCAGCTGCTCCCCCGGGACGGCTCCGAGCGCGACGCCTGGAAGCGCTGGGTCGCCGAGGGCTGGCACATGGGTGTGACCCAGGCCCAGGAGATCTTCGAGGCCGACCTGCGCCGGCTCGAGCGCGATTTCACCGGCATGCTCAAGTACAAGGGGCTGCTGGAGGAGAAGAAGGTCTCCGCGCCCGTGGTGGCCGAGGGCAACCTCGGCAACACCGGCACCGGCCAGGACATGCGCGTCAACGATCGGGCGCTCCGGATCACGCGCGATCCCACGCTTCAGGTCGGCGGCGCCGCCGAACGCCGGTTCGAGGCCTCGCCCCTTCCGGGCGGACCGGAGGCCGCGGTGGCTCCCATCCAGCGCCAGGCCGTCCCCGCGGCCCATCCCCATCGGGTCTCCGCACCGTCCCGCCGCGAGCGCCGGGCGGTCGCGGAGCCGCGGTTCTGAGGCCGGCCATGAACGTCAACGTTCCGGCCCCGCCCTCCGCCTCGCTGTTCGCGACCGGCTTCAACGGCGAAGTCCACAGGATCGACGGCCGCTTCAACGAGCATCAGTTCCACCAGGTCCTGATCCAGGGCGTCGAGCTGAAGGCCTCGGACCTGATGTTCATCTCCGGCGAGCCGGTCTGGGCGGAGGTCGCCGGCCGGAACGTCAAGCTGACCAACCGCACCCTCACCAATCCCGAGGCGCTCGACCTCGTGCGGATCGTCTACAACGACTCCGGCACGGCCGAGCTCAAGCGCGGCTACGACCTCGACCCGTCCTACGAGATCCGGGTCCCGATGCGCGGGCTCGTGCGTTTCCGCGTGAACATGACGTCCGGACGCATCCCCGGCGACTCCGGCGTCCACATCACGATGCGCACGCTGCCGGGCACACCGCTGCCGCTGGCGGACCTGCACATCGAGAAGGACATCATCGACAACTACCGGCCCGGCAACGGCCTGATCCTGGTCACCGGCCCGACCGGCTCGGGCAAGTCCACCCTGCAGTCGTCCATCATCCGCGACATCGTCGAGAAGCCGGACGCAAACGAGCGGGTGTACGAATTCGCGGCCCCGATCGAGTACGTCTACGACGACGTCGACATGCCTTCGTCGTTCGTGTTCCAGACGGAGATGCGGACCCATCTGCGGCCGCGTCAGGGCGACGCCGACGAGCATTCGATCTTCGCGCACGCCGTCCGCGGCGCGCTGCGCCGGCATCCGACCATCATCATGGTGGGCGAGGCGCGCGACAAGGCGACGATCGAGGCGACGGTCACCGCCGCCCTGACGGGCCACCTCGTCTACACGACGATCCACACCATCGGCGTGCCCGAGACCATCGCCCGCATGCTCTCGGAATTCCCGCATGGGGAGCGGAAGGCGCGCGCCATCGACATCATGAACGTGCTGCGCATGGTCGTGACGCAGATCCTCGTCCCCCGCGTCGAGGGCGGGAAGGTGTCGCTCCGCGAGTACATGATCTTCGACGCGGAGACGCGCGCGGCGTTCCTGCGTCGGGATCCCGACGAGTGGCCCGGCATCGCCCGCACCTTCATGCGCGACCGCCTCGCGGTCTCCCGAACCATGGGTCGCCACGGCCTCGAGCGGCTGGAGAGCGGCGAGATCTCCCAGGAGACCTACGAGTTCGTCACCGCCCGCGAAGCCTACGTCTGAGGAGGGATCGATGGCCCACTGGCGCGACACCTACAAGCCGCCCCGCTTCTTCTTCGTCGACGCCTACGCGGGCGTGGTCCTCCTCTCGTGCGCCCTGCACATCAGGATCTGGACCATCTGCAGCGCCTTCGCGGTGATGCTCCTGTTCTGGTGGCTGGAGCGCCTGGGCCTGAGCGCCATGGCCTCCATGCGCGCGCTCCGCACGTGGCTCGTCGGCGATCTGCGTCCGGCGCGGCCGCCGCGCATGCTCCGCGGCCGCATCGACTACGACCGGCGCCCGATGCCCTGAAGGCTCCGACACCCGCGACACCTTCCGGCGCGCCGCCGCGGCCGGATCCATCCCCAGGAGTTCGACGATGACCGATACGGCGACGAAGAAGGAGCGCAGCTCCAAGGACGGCATTCCTCCGCTCGTCGCGATCGACGACGGCTACGCGCAGACCAAGCTCTACGGCCAGGGACCCGAAGGCCAGATCGTCCGGCGCGTCCTGCGCTCCTCGGTACGCATCGGCAGCCACGGGCTCGGCTCCTTCGCGGGCGACGGCGCCGTCGGCCTCTGGCAGACCGAGGAGGGCAACAAGTACACGGTCAGCGACGAGATCGAGGCCGAGGATCCGCGCTTCACCGACTTTCACCTGTCCCCGATCAACCGGGTGCTGGTGAACCACGCACTCTCGCTGGCCGGCTTCGGCGGCACCCGCGTCGACATCGTGACCGGCCTGCCGGTGAAGGAGTTCTTCAAGGAGCAGCGCAAGGACGAGGAGCGCATCCAGCGCAAGCGCGACAACCTCTCCCGCGGCGCCTTTCCGAAGTCGAACGGCGTCGAGGCCCCGGTGCTCTGCGACATCCAGGTCGGGTGCCAAGCCATCGCCGCATACGTCGACTGGGCCCTCGACGACGAGCTGAAGACGCGCAACGACACCGGCAAGACGATCGCCATCGTCGACATCGGCGGGCGGACCACGGACGTGGCCGTCGTGGTGGGCGGCAAGTCGATCGACCACGAGCGGTCCGGCACGGCCGACGTCGGCGTCCTGGACGTCTACAAGGGCGTCCTCGACCGCGTGCGCTCGCGCTTCGAGCTCGACGACGACGCGCTGCCGCTCTCGCTCATGAACGAGGCGGTCCGCACCGGCACCATGCAGCTCTTCGGCCGCCCCAACGACGTGACCGACATCGTGGCCGACGTGGTCGGGCAGGTCCAGGAGCGGGCCCTGCGCGAGATCCAGCGCCGGCTCGGCCGTGCGGCGACCCTCCATGCCATCGTCTTCGTCGGCGGCGGGTCCGCCCTCTTCAAGGACATCGCCAACGCCTACCAGAACGGCGCCATGTCGGACGATCCGGAGTTCGCGAACGCGCGCGGCCTCTACAAGTACTTCGCCCAGCGTCGCCGGGGGTGAGCGTGGGCGACGCGGCCGAGAAGGAACCGAAGGGCAAGGGGAAGGCCAGCGCGGCGACGGAGACCGTCGTGCGTCTGCAGATCTACGCCCATCCGGCCATCCCCACGGAGCGTCTCCTGCTCGACCTCTGGGAGGCGACGGGCAAGTCGCGGGGCAGGGCGCAGGAGGTCTTCCGGCGCGCCCTCATCCTGGGCTTCCGGCAGATGTGCGAGTCCGGCGAGCTTGAGGACGGGATCGTCGACGCGGTCGGGGAGGATCGCATCCTCGGCCGGCCGCGCCGGCGGCGGGGCGCCTCCTCCGCCCCCGTCTTCGTGCTGCCCGCGGGCATGGATCCGCGCCTCCAGGCCATGCCTCAGGACGGCTACGCCCCGGTGCTGGAGGCTCCACGGCCCCGGCCCGCCCCGCCACCTGCGCCGCGGCCGGCGCCGGAACCCGAACCCGAGAGCCTCGGCAGGACCGACGCGATCGGCGACCTGATGTGAGGACGTAGAGATGGCCGACCAGGGCCCGAAGGGAAAAGGTGCCGACGACGGCATGTTCATCGCCGCGATCATCGTGACCGCGGTCACGCTGATCATGACGTGGTACCTGTTCCGTAAGCCCATCGTGTACTTCAAGTACGGGCTCGACTGGCTGCAGATCCAGGCGGTGTCGCTGCTCCGCATGCCCTTCGGCGGCGGCCTCGGTCCGCGCGGGCGCGAGCTGCGGGACTACGTCTCCGGCATCTTCACCGGCGTCTGGGATCCCAACGACGTGGCCTTCACCGACCTGGTGAGGCTCTCGAACGAGATCGGCTTCCAGACCCGGATCGGCTTCTTCCTGGCTATCGTCGGCATCGCGGCCTACGTCGCACGGAACATGCAGGGCGGCGGATTCGCCCGCATCTTCTCCTTCGTGGGCGTCCCGGTCTCGAAGCAGGTCGACGCCGGCATCGTCCGCCAGATGCTTCCCGGGTTCCTCGGAGGCGTGAAGGTCCCGACGGCGGGCCCGAGCTTCATCAAGTACCAGGCCGAGCACTGGAAGGTCGTGCAGCCGAGCGTGGACTGGGACCCGGACGCCTCCGACGCTCCGGCACCCTCGCGCAATCCGCTCGTCTGGATGAAGTACCACGACGTGCCGCTGCGGAAGGAGACGGGGTTCGACGAGAACTCGCGCGCCGCGGCCGAGAAGGCCTTCGCGGCCCAGTGCGGCGACAACTGGCACGGGTTCGCCAAGGCACCGCTCTACGCCCAGGCGATCCTCACGGTCTGCATCATGCAGGCCCGGACGTCGTCGCTGAACGCCAAGGTGCTCGAGCTCAAGCAGGCCCTCGCCTGCGCCTTCGTGGAGGACGGCTTCGCGCCGGACGGCCCGGCGGTGCGCAACGTGATGGCGCCCCACCTCGCCGACGACAAGCTCGCGGCCGAGGTCGACAAGCGCTCGAAGAAGAACGGCTTCGTCAACACCGTCCTGATCTCGAACCTGGACCGCGCACGGCGGAAGGGCGGCATCTTCGCGCCCGCCGAGATCCTCTGGCTGCGCAAGGTCGACCGCCACGCTTGGTACGCCGTCGATAGCCTGGGGCGGAAGGCGCACTTCACGGAGGCCTCCGGCAGCATCGCGCACTGGATGGCGGAGCGCGCCTGCAAGACCCCGATCACCGAGCCGTACGTGGCGCCCGCCGTCGACGCACTCGACAAGTACCTGACCGAACAGGCGATTTCCGATCTGGAGGAGTGGTATGACAATCAGAACAAGGACGACTGACGTTGCGGATCACGCGTGCGCCCTCCCGCGGGAGCAGAACCATGCGCGTTGAGCCGAGCGTGACGCTGCCTAGCGTCGGACGGCATCTCGCCGTCTTCTGCGACGGATCCTCGGTCGCCGTGGTCGGAACCGAAGGCGCGGCCCGCATCCGGTTCGAGGCGGACGGCTCCTCCGGCCGTCTTATCTCGACCGGCCAGGGCGGCGACGTCGTCGTGGCCGAAGGGCCCACCGGTCAGATCGTCGACATGTTCGCCCAGCTGAGGGCCGAAGCCGCTCCGCGCCGGCGCGGCGGACGCCTGCGCCCGATCGCGCTCGGGGTCGCTACGGCGGCCCTGGTGCTGGCGCCCGTGGGCATCATGCAGCTCCGTGCGCCGTCCGTCCCCGCGCTCGACAGCGCCGCCCTGCAGCGAGTCCTGGAGATGTCGCGGGGCGTCCGCACGCCCGAGGCCGTCGCCGCCCTGACGGCGTCGCAGCCCGCGCTGCAGCCCGCGTCGCGATCGGCAGCCCGTTCGGTGCCGCTGCCGGAACATCTGCCGTCCCTGGACGACACCGCACCGCCCGCGGCCAAGGCGCCGGAGGCGACCGCCTCCGCCACCAGGACGGCTCCGGTGCCGGTTCCGGCACCCGGAAGGATCGAGGCCGCAGCCGAGCCGCCGTCGGCGGCCGACGGATCCCCGATCCCCAAGGCCGCCGACACGCCGACCGAAGTGCCAGCCGCAGCCACTGCCGGGGGCGAGACGGCTGCCAAGGCCGAGGCTCCGGCGACCGACGCCGCCGGCTCCAAGCCGAAGGCGGCCGAGAGCTCCCTGTCGGGCCCGAAGGCCATCACGGCGGCGATCGCCCGGATGAACCCGGTCGAGGCCCAGAAGGCGGTCAAGACGCTCGACGACATCAAGATGAGCCTCGCCGACAACGGCGAGATCTCGCCCGAGCTGCTCCGGGAGATCCCTCACGAGATCGCCAAGGCGCTCCGGGACGCCGGCGTGGACCTGTCGCCCGGCGAGCGCCGCGAGGCGGGCCGCAAGTCGGCCGCCGTCGTCCGCCTGCCGTCCTCCGCCATCGAGCGTTTCCGCGGCCGTGACGGCATCGCCAGCATCACGGATTCCAACTCCTGGGTCCTCACCAACGGCATCGTCATGCTGCCGCTGCCCGGCGGCGGCGACATCCGGACGGCGGACGCCATGCTCGAGTTCGGCCTCAAGCCCTGACGGAGGATGCCTGTGACCACCGCCACATCGCTTCGGACTGCGCGTTCTGACGAAGGCATGGTGCCGTTCCTGGATCGGATCGTCGAGAAGACCTTCAAGAAGGTGTCCGACGACCCGGCCTGCAGGGAAGCCAAGGACGTTACGCAGGCCTTCTTCGCAGCCAATCCGGATCGCACGTTCCACCTGCGTCCGGCCTGCGAGGCCGAATTCAACCTCTTCCTGATCTGGCCGAACGCAGACATGGCGCGGTTCGTCCTCACGCGGAAATACTCGGCGACCTTCCAGATGGAGTGGTACGTCACCCTCCCTGCCGAGATACCCGCAGCGGTCCTCACGGATGCCGGGCTGAGTTCGGTATGGCGCATCGTCGTTCCGGAATCCCAGAGGGCCCAGGCCCGCCATATGGCCGCCAAGCAGAGACGGCTCGAGTCGGACGAGAAGAAGCGGAGGCCCTTCCGTCGATGACCGCCGGTGCCGATCTCGTCCTTAGCCTGTTCCCGGGCATCGGCCTCCTCGATCTCGCCTTCGAGGAGGCCGGCTTCTGCATGGTCCGCGGACCCGACCAGCTGTGGGGCGGCGACGTTCGGCGCTTCCATCCGCCCAGAGGGCGGTTCGACGGAATCGTGGGCGGACCGCCCTGCCAAGCCTTCAGCCGCATGCGCCACATCGTCGAGGCCAACGGCTTCGAGACGTCGCCGAACCGCCCTGCCAAGCCTTCAGCCGCATGCGCCACATCGTCGAGGCCAACGGCTTCGAGACGTCGCCGAACCTGATCCCGGAATTCGAGCGGGTGGTGGCCGAGGCCGCACCGGCGTGGTTCCTGATGGAGAACGTGCCCGAGGCGCCGCTGCCGGTCGTCCCGGGATACCGCGTCCAGGACGTCGTCCTCAGCGATCACTGGGTCGGCGGCGAGACCAGCCGCCTGCGCCGCTTCAGCTTCGGAACGGAGGCCGGCCTGCGCCTGCAGGTCGAGACCCTCGCGCTTCATCGAACGGATCCGGAGCGCGCCGCCATGGCCCGCGGCGGCGGGCGCACCACGCCCGTCGCGCTCGGAGGCAGCCGGCGCCCGAAGCGCAGCCTCAACGGCTCCGCGCCCCGCCGCCTGGCGCTCGCCGACCATGCCCGTCTGCAGGGCCTTCCCGAGGACTTCGATCTCCCGCCATTCACCGCTTCCGCCAAGATCCAGGCGATCGGCAACGGCGTTCCGCTCGCCATGGGTCGTGCGGTTGCCGCGGCCGTGCGCGGAGCACTGAGCCTGCCCTCGGCGGCGGCAGCGGCCTGAGGAGACCGGAATGCCCGGATCCAGGCCCTGGATACCCGCGGAACTCGTCGCTCTCGATGCGCGGCAGGATCCGGGTCCCTTCGTCCGGTTGAGGCTCGACGACGGCGAGATTCTGACGATCGACCGCACCCGCTACTGCCTCGACGGGCCCACCGTTCAGGCGATCGCCGAAACCGCCGACGTCGCCGGCGTGGAGGAGGGTACCGGCGCCTTCGTGAAGCTCAGGCTCGACGACGACGGCCTCGTCCGCGACATCGCGGACATCGACGGCAGACATCCGATCTGGATCGGGGCCTACCGGCGCGACGTCTGACGGGCGGACTTCGCCCAGGGAAGGTCACGTCGATCTCCCATGGCCCGGAACCCCGCCCCTCATCGATGGCCGCCGTCAGAACCGGCGGATCATGTACAGCGCTCCTCCGTAGGGTCGGAGCTTCGCGTCGAGATGCCCATCCGCCACGACCTCGAAGCCGAGCTGCGACCACACGCGTTCCGCACCGTACACGGCCACGCAGGCGAGCCCGCGGAGCCCTGCAGCGTGCGCGAAGCCGCCCAGAAGCCGGATGTACCGGGCGGGCGCTCCCCGGCCGCGGGCGGGCGGCAGGAGCGCCACGTCGTGGACGAACAGGCAGTCGGGTGCCGGCGGCAGCCCATCCAGGAAGCCGTCCAGAACTGGTATCCGCCCGAAGAGCCAGGGGTGCGCGATGCCGTAGCCCTGGATCTCCTCTCCGCCGTAGCCGAGGCAGGTTCCCGGCGAGAGCCTCCGCTTCTCCTCAAGCACCTCCAGGCGCTCCGGCAGCGTCGGATGAACCAGCTCCGAGATGGCCTGGACGCGTGCCATGTCGGCCGCGCGCAGCGGCCGCCAATCCGGACCGTCCGGATCCCCGCTCGCCCGGGGGCGCCTTTCGGGATCGCACATGCTTAGGCCTGCGGCTCAGGCGGCTTGGGCGACGACCCGCCGGTAAACCGCCGCCGACTTGAGGACGATGTGACGGTGGGGCGGGAGCGGGACCTGATCCTGGACGAGCTCGTAGCCGACCTGCTCCATCACCCGCAGCATGAAGTGCCCGAGGAAGCGCAGGAACTGAGGGTCGTTCATCGCGGTCTGGGACAGGGCGTCGCGGAACTGTTCCTGCAGCGGGTCGAGGGCGGGGCGGCCCTGATCGGTGGCCTGACGCGCGAGGGCGACGTTATCGAGGCGCGTCATGATCGCGATCGCCGCCGCCCCGGCGGGGTGGGCGGGCCAGCGCGCGAAGAAGGCGGCGAGGTTGTACTCGAACGGGGGGAGGAATTCGGGGGTGCGCATGTCGGTCGCTCCGGGTTCGGAGCCAGCAACGCCGCTGGCATACACATATAGTGAAAACGCGCCCGATCGCGCAGCTTGGCCGTTGGAAAATCTCGCGGCGTCGACGTCCGAGCCGTGCATCCGGGGCATGGGAACCGTAAAATACATGATAGATTCCATGTACTTAGCTTGTTGACGGGCGATCCCGGCCGCGAAACACTTCCGCATTCTCGAACGGGAGCGGATGCGTGGCGTACCGGTACTTCAGGGGCAGGGTCGACATCGGCAGTCTGCCCCTCACGGAGTTGTCCGCGGCTGCCGAGGCTCTGGCGACGTTGGAACGGCTGGCCTCGGACGGGCTGATCGGCTTCGAGATGGGCGTGGCCCGGATCCGGAAGGAGCCGAAGCAGACGGACAGACGGATGCAGCCCCAGGAGCGGGAGATGCTCGAGGCGATGCGCCCGGGAGAGTGGATGTCCGCCCGGGAGATCGGAGCCGCCCTGCCGGCGATGACGGCTAACTCGCTCGCGCCTCGCCTTTCGAGCATGGCCGAGAACGGATGGGTCGAGACCTCCCGTCGGGTTGTCGACCGTCCTGCGGGCACGCGCGGTCGGCGCACGGTCAAGATCTACCGGCGCCCCGTGGCGATCGGCGAGGATCCGGATCCCGCGCCTCGTTCCGCCTGCCCCGCCTGCCCGGGCGTGGATACGGCGCCGGAGGATGGCGCGGTCGCATCGCCCGACCGTCCGGACCTCGAAGCACCGCGCCCGACAGCGACGGACGAGGGGTGACCGGGACGCCCCTCTCCCCGTCCGGGAGAGCGTCCCGGCCCATTCCGAATCAGGCAGAGGCCCGCTGCCCGGATGTAGCGCGATCGGATCGAAAGGGCAATCGGCCTTCCAGCATCGGCATGGTCATCAAGGACCAGGTCGAAGGTCGGCGACAGCTCCAGCTTGGCAGTTGCTTGCCAGACGGGCCGCCGATGCAGCCTCGGAACTGACCGCTGGTTCGATTGTTCTTCGACGCACTTCCAGTAGCGGATCACCATCCATGCGCAGAACAGCTCTTGCTTCGACCTTGCTTGCCGCAGCGGGAGCGATGCTCCTCACGACGGCTGCCGACGCCCGCCCGTTCGGCGGCTTCCGTGGCGGCTACGGCGGCTATCACGGCGGCTTTGGCGGCTACCGCGGCGTCGGCTTCAACCGGGGCTACGGCTTCAACCGCGGATACGGCTTCAATCGGGGGTACTACGGCCGGGGCTACGGCTATGGCTACGGTCGGGGGTACGGCTATGGCCGCGGCGGCGGCCTGGGTCTCGGCCTGGCGGCCGGTCTGACCGGGCTCGCAGTGGGCTCGGCCCTGGCTTCGAGCAGCTATGGCTACGGCGGCTACGGCTACGGCTACCCGGCCGCGTACGGCGGCTACGGCTACGCGCCGGCCTACGGCTACGGCTACGCGCCGGTGTCCTACGGCTACGCCCCCGTGACGTACGGCGGCTACTACGGCTACGGCTGGTAGACGGCCCGGACGCGCGTCCGGGGCCGCATCCGCGGCTCCGGACCACTCTTCCGTGCGCTGATCGCCCGAGACCCGGGGGCGCACCCTCTACGGGCGGTCGCGACTTCCACGCGGATCGGATGCCGATCCCCGTTCACGTGCTCCCCGAGGATCCTCCGCACCCCTGGAAAGTCGGAAGGCCCGACTTTCGGTCGGGCCTTCCGGGAGTAGATCTTCCTGCTTTCGACGATCCGATGCCGCCTGTGCGGATCGGGCACGTAGCGCGTGGGCGCCTTCTCGACCGCGACCTTCGTCGCCGTCGGCTTCGTCCGTTTCATAGCCACCTCCTGGGGTCTGCGCCCTTATAGCAGACCGAGCCACAACGAAGGAACGGCTGCTTCGTTCGATCGGATGATCGCCGTCGCGATCGGCCTTCGGAATAAGGGGCTCAGGACGCCCGGAGTCCGGGAGCGGCACCAAGCTCGCCGAAAACCGTCGGCGGCCGCCAGGAGCCGAATTTGGCGGATCGACGACCCTTCCTTGGACGACGTCTGCCGTCCGAAGTCACGGTGCCGGATGCGGATCCGGGCGATCCACTTCGAGGACGGCCGCCGGATCCCGGCGGCCGACGTGATCGGTCAGCCGAACCGCGGTGCAGGGATGTGCGAGTCCATGCTCTCGCTGGCATCCGCCGAGAAGCGGTGCAGGCTGCGCCGGGCAACGTCCGTGCCCTCCCGCATGATGGTCGCAGCGACGCCGAGGACGTCGGCCGCCGTCACCCTGGCGAGCCCGTTGGCGAAGAAGGCGGGCTGCGCCTTGGCCGCTTCCGGAACCAGACGCTCGGCCGACACCCTGGAATGGCCGGCCGCGGCTCTGACGAGCTTCACGGTCGCCTCCACGCCCAGGAAATGGGCGAGCAGAGCCTCGCCGTCCCGCGGAGCGCGTCCGGTCATGTCGGCGAACCGCCGGCCGTCGTCAGCCGCCCTGGCGGCCACGAGCGCCGACGAGATCGCCGTATCGAACCGTGCCTCCCGAAGGGCGGCGGCGTACTGCGGCGCCGGCAGGAAGCGTCCGGACGCGTCCGTCGAGCCGTAGCGCGAGAGGCCCGCCGCGGGAGCGTACTGGGACAGGGTCCGGGCCCACTCGCCCTCGGAGAGCTTGAGCGGCCCCGCCAGCTTGTCCCGCCGTCCGGGAGGCATGGCTCCCGCGATCTCCTCCGCGGCCGCGTTGATCACGATCAGCAGCTCCGGCTGCAGACCCGCCTCTTCGGCGCTGCGCGCGAGCGTCAGCAGATCGCTCTTGGCCTGCTGGAAGATCGGGTTGACCCCGCCGGCGAGAGGTTCGACCTCCTGCGTGGGCTGCGGGACCGCGAGGCCGGCGTCGGCATCGTGCAGCACCTCGTCCAGGAACCGGGTCTCCTCGGCGACGTGCGCCTTGCCGGGCGCCCAGGCGCGTGGCGTCGGACGCGAGACCCCGCGCGCCTGGGCGGCCTCGGCGGGGGAGGGGGCGGCCACCGGCGCGGCCGCTCCGAGCGCGGAGGCCAGGAGCGCCGCACGCCCCAGGCCGCCCATCGCGGATCTGAATGAGACAACCATGCCGCCGAAGTACTCCGCCGCGGCTTCCTTCGAACTCGTCCTCGTCATCGCCGTTCCTTTCGAGGGAGCAACCGGAGAGGGTGCGGCTCCTTCGTCGAAAATCGCAACGGACGGGTCAGCGGCGCGGGGCGGGGCCGATGACGTAGGCGGACACCCGCTGCTCGAACTCCGAGGACAGGATCTCCGCCGGCTCGCCCTCGTCGGGGGCGGGCATCAGGACCTCGAAGACGTGCAGCTGGCCGCCGTCGGCCATCGCCTGCCGGACCACCTCCGCCCCGTCCGAGAGGCGGAGGTCGACGGTGCCGGCGGCCGAGTGCAGCCGGATGTCGAGATCGCCGAGGATCTCGAACGCCGTCGCCCGCGCCTGGAGCGGCTCGATGTAGATCGAGGGCTCTCCCCTCTCGTTGAGGCCGCTCTCCACCTCGGGTGCGGGATGGCTCATGGCTTCGCTCCTTCGCGGCCGACCGGCTCAGTAGGTGACCTTGAGCTGCAGGAAGCCCTGCGTGGTCTGGTAGACGCCCGAGCTCTTCGAGACCGTCTGCTGGTCGACCGGCAGGTTGGCTCCGGAGACGGCCTTCGCCTGCCCGCTGTCGAGCACGATCCGGCGCGCGCCGATGCCGATGGAGGTGTGCTCCGAGACGCGGAAGTCGACCGTCCCCTGCACCGTGAAGCCGCTCGCGTGCGAGGAGGCGTCGACGAAGTTCGGGATCGGCCCGAGCTCGGACTGGCGCAGGTAGTGGCTGTCCTCCAGGCGGTAGCCTTCGAGCCCCGGCGGCAGGTAGGCGCCTTCGAGGCGGATGCCGACGTAGTCGGTCACCGGCATCGAGGCCTCCAGGCCGACGCGCGGCAGGGTCCAGCGCACCTCGTTCTTGATCACCTTGGTGCCCGCGGCGACGGGCTGGGTGCCGGGCGCGCCGCAGAATGCGCCGCCGACGTCGTCGGGATTGCAGGTCAGACCGCGCGCGGTGAAGGTGTCGTCCCGGTAGAGGAAGCCCACGAATGGGCCGAGGCGCAGGCCGTACTGCGGGAGGACCAGCGGGGCCCAGCCGATGTCGATGGTCGCGTCCGTGAACTGCTGGCTCGAGAGCTTCGAGGTGGTGCTCGAGATCGTGCCGCCCGACAGAAAGTCGTCGTCCCGGAGGCGCCCGCCGACGTTGTAGCCGAACCCGACCGTGCCCTTCACGAAGAGGTCGAGCGTCTTGTGGTTGATGCGGCCGAAGACCTCGCCGCCGTGCGAGTCGATGCCGGTGAAGCCGAGGCGAGAGACCGGAGTGACCCCGTCGAGGTCCTTCACCTTCGCCTTGTAGGAGGGCTGGCCGTAGACGTAGCGGATGCCGAGTTCCAGTTCGGCATCGCGATAGGCGTCGTAGTACGGGCTCGTCTGGGCGGCAGCGCCGGCCGCCGAGAAGGCCAGGGCCGTCAGGGCCAGGGCTGCGGAACGCTTCATGGTCGTGGAATCTCCGATCAGGACGGCGCGGTTCCTTCATCCGCATTCCATTCCTTCATCGACCATTGTCCGAATTTCGAAACGTGGCAAGCGAGCCGCCTGCCGGGCCCGGCCGGGCTGCACACTAGCGTTAGGACATCGTCCGACCCCCGTTAATTCGGCAACTCGCCATGACCCCACGACGACGTCGTGGCGAGTTGAACGAGGTCAGGATCGACGGCCGTTCGTTCGGATTTCGAAGCGATCCCCGGGCATTCCAGGCCTCGCCCGGCTGCCGGGAGCGACGTTCGGCGGACCAAGGTTCGGGTTTCGAACGAAGCGCCCGCGGGACCTCCGCACGAAACCGGTCGGGCGCTCCGCTCCCATTTGTCGGCCGGACCCCGGTAGCCTCGGTCCGGGACTCGAGGGCCGGGCGGCGAACGACGGACCAGCGCGACCGGGACCTCTTTCGAATTTCGGGCCTTCGTCCCGGGCGTTCGTCGGACGCGGCCCGAACCACGCCGACCGCCGGCTCGGGATGCCGGGCGGCGCCGGGCGGCGGCGCGCAGGTCCAGACCGATGGAACCGACCGCGCCTGCGACGCTCCGGCAGATATGGCGACGCCCCCCGTCCATGGAGGCCTGCACGACGGCTTGGGACGTGGCTCCGCCGGACCGGGTCCGGTGATGGGCCGGATCGGGTTCAACCGTGACGAACGAAGGAACGAAGGACTTGCGGACTTGACGAGGAAAAGGATACCGAACAGACCTTGCGTATCAATGGCGCTCGAAACCGCGCCGCCCTACCGGACGGATCCATGGCCAATCCCGCCGACGCCCCCAAATTCGACGTCCGCTACGAAACGGGGGGCGACCTTCCGATCCTCGTCGACCATCTGTACGCGACGACCATCGAGAGCGGGATCTACCTCTCGATGGCGACTCTGCTGCCCGCGAAGGTCGAGGGACGCGAGGCGAGCGTGCAGGCCACGCTGTTCCTGCCGGTCAGCGCGATCGAGGCGCTGCACACGCTGACTTCGGAGGTGCGCCGGCACATGGGCGGCGGCGATCCGGAGATGAAGGGGGAGGTCGTGACCCTCCGACACGACCTGCCGAGGTCCGACGTTCCCGCGCTCGCGAACTTCTTCAACTGCAACGGCACGCCCGACGGGCTGATCCTGAGCGTCGGGCGCCAGTCCGCCGGAACGCCGAACCTCGCGGTGATCTTCGCGACCTACCACATGTCGATGCGCACCCTGCTGCAGCTGCACTGGCTCGTCGAGAGCCTCGTCGGGATGATCCAGCGCCCGAAGGGATACGCCGAAGGGCCGGCCACCCGGCAGTAGCCTTCCTCCCGTTCCTTCCCGTTTTTTGCCCGCGCGCCTTGACGCGAAGGCGAACGTGAATCTTTTCTGAAGGAACGGATTTTCGGCGCCCTGGAGGGCCGGATGCAGGAAGCGCACGCAATCATGTCGGAAGCCCCGACCGTTCCGGCCCGTGCGGATCTCGCTCGTCGGCTCGTCGAGGACTTCCTCGCGCCGTCCGCGGAGACCCGCCCGGACCGGCTGTCACTGACCACCCGGCACCACGAGATCCTGCGCGCCCTCAAGGCGGGCAAGGCCGGGCTGCTCGGACGGGACCTGACCGAGCACACCTCGTCCCGGGACCACCCGCACGGGGAGGCCGTGGTGGCGGCCCTCGCCCAGCGCCTGATCGACGAGGGCTTGGTCGCCGTCGTCCGCGAGGCCGCCGGGCGACGCTACAGCCTGACGGACAAGGGGCTCGGGCACATCGCCTCCCACAGGAAGGGAACGGTCGCCTCACAGCCGGCCCGTCAGGGAAGGCGTAAAAGGATCACCGACGTCCTGGGTCTCGACGCGGACGCGCTCAAGGCCCGGATCGCGGAGAAGCTCGCCGAGAGCCACCCTGAACTCCTCGGACCCGCCGAGGTGGCGGAGAAGATGGGCCTGGAACGTGCGGCCGGAACCGGCACGATCCGGGCGTTGCTCTCCCAGCTCGTCGCGGCTGGCGAGGCCGAATGGATCGAGCTGCGCCCGGGCTGTGGCGTGTACCGGGCTTCGTCGGCGCTCGCGGCGGCCAAAGGGGCGGGTGCCGGAGGCACGGTATCGCCCGTGGCCGGGCGGGTGCTCGCCATTCTGGCCGGCTCGACCCGTCCGGTCGAGGTCGCGGTGATCGCACGCGAGATCGGTCTGCCCAAGGCGGCCCTTCGGCTCGCGACGTTCGAGCTCAAGCAGGGCGGCTACGTCGTGCGCAAGCGCCGGCGCGGGGTCGTCTCCTACCTCGCCACCGACCTGGGCCGGACGCTCGCCGCAGGCGGCTGACGATCGCCGAAGGCATGGATACAGGAACGGGAAGGCCCGGCGCGGTTCGTGCCGGGCCTTCCCGTTTTCCGGACCGGCCGTCCGGCATGGGTCGCGGAGCCCCCTGCCGAAGGAACGAAATCCATACTGTCAGGTTGGTCCCGTGAACCCCTCTTACGGCGATCGAGCTCGCCGGACGCCGGACCGGCGGAACGGAGATCCCGTTTCCGCGGCTTCCGCGGCATGGGCCACGGAATGGGCTCCCGGGACCGGCACCGGGTGGCCGAGGACGATCGGAATGACGCGCAACGACCGTCTCGCGGTCTTCATCGACGGTGCCAATCTCCACGCGACCGCCAAGGCGCTGGGTTTCGACATCGACTTCAAGAAGGTCCTGAAGCTCTACAAGGACGACGGACTCGTGCGGATCGGCTACTACACGGCCGTGCACGAGGACGGAGAATTCTCCTCGATCCGGCCGCTCGTGGACTGGCTGGACTACAACGGCTTCAACGTGGTGACCAAGGCCGCGAAGGAGTACCACGACACCCAGGGCCGGCGGAAGCTGAAGGGCAACATGGACGTCGAGATCTGCGTCGATGCCCTGGAGCTCGCGCCGCATCTCGACAGGCTGGTCCTGTTCTCCGGCGACGGCGACTTCAGGCACCTGGTCGCGGCTCTCCAGCGGAAGGGCCTAAGGGTCACCGTCGTCTCCACGATCAAGACGCAGCCGGCGATGTGCGCGGACGAGCTCCGCCGGCAGGCGGACGAGTTCGTGGACATCGTCGATCTGGCGAACGCCATCTCGCGGGTCGACAACGAGCGGGGAGGGCGCCGTCCGCGCGAGGACGTTCCTTCGTAACGACCTCTTGACCGTCCCGGACGGTTGGCGTTGCCGCGACCCCGGTCGAAGTGCCAGATGCCGTCTCGAAATTGAAGGATCCGCATGCTGCGTCCCGTCAACGAACCGATCAAGTCGACGCGTTGCCTGATCGTGGACGACAACCGCGGCTGCATGGCCCTCATGACCCGCATCCTGCAGCTGCTCGGGCAGACCGAGATCGACACGGCGACCGACGGGTCCGTGGCCTTCAAGATGATGCGCGCGGGCAGCTACGGCCTCGTGATCTCGGACCTGCACATGGTGCCCTGGACCGGGCTGGACCTGCTCCGGCGGGTCCGGGCGAACGAGCAGCTCCGCCGCACTCCGTTCGTGCTGACGACCATGGATACCGACTTCAGCAACGTCGGAGACGCCCGGGAGAGCGGGGCCGACGTCTACATCCTGAAGCCGTACACCCCGGGTATGCTGCG
The DNA here is from genome assembly GCF_028920805.1 of Methylobacterium sp. 092160098-2. NCBI lineage: Bacteria > Pseudomonadati > Pseudomonadota > Alphaproteobacteria > Hyphomicrobiales > Methylobacteriaceae > Methylobacterium > Methylobacterium sp. 092160098-2. The sequence continues at coordinate 27,681 of NZ_JAQPZJ010000002.1, forward strand.
CGAGAAGATCGAGCCCCTGCTTCGCCGGGCGGAGACGCACCGGCGTGGCGGGCCGGCCGGAGAGGTGGTCGCCCCCGTCGAGCGGCCGCCGGCGATGCCGTTCACGAAGACGTGGCGCAGCGCCTACGCCTGAGCGGCGGTCCGCCCGTCATCGGGCGGCCCCGCCCAGCTGGGCGTAGCGCTCGACGCGCGCCCCGATCATCCGATCGAACCTGCCGACGAACTCGGCGACGCCCAGCGGCTTGAGCCGCCGGCCGCGACGCTCGTAGAACAGTGCCCTGTTCGCCCTGGCGGAAGCCGGCACCATGGCGGCCGCGGAGCGGCGCGGCGAACCTCCGACCGCACCCAGGATGCGTTCCGCCGCGGCCGGGCCCAGGAGATGGGCAAGATAGATTTCGGCGTTCCGGATCTCGCGTCCGAGCCTCAAGCCGATCGCGGCCTTGTCGCGCTTGACCATCTCGGCCGCCAGCACGGCCGAGATCCAGGCGTCGCTCCGGAGTGCGAGAATCCTCGACCTCGCGGCGTCGTCCGCGACGCGTGGCCCCGCCGGCCCCATCACGATCTGGTCGGCGTAGGCCTGCAGCCCGACCGCAGCTCCGTGGCTCTTCACCATCCGCAGCCACGTGCTCTCGATGAACTGAAAGAGCCCCGCGGCGCTCGAGGTTCGGGCCCGGGCCTCCGTCGACCACGTCGACTCCTTTTCGGCCAAGGCGCAGAGGTAGGCGGGATCGACTCCCGTGGTCTCGGCAGCGGCCAGGACGGCGTCGAGCATCTCCCTGGGGACCTTCATCCGGCCGAATTCGACAGCGGACTCCTCCGTCGACGGACCCCGCGGCACCGCCGGCATGGACGGTGCGAGGCCGACCAGGGTCAACTCGACGAGGAAGGGCAGCGCTGCCGGCCTATCGACGGCAATCGTGGCTGCGCCGCCGGCCCCCGGAGAACCAGGCCGTCCGAAGTCGCCGCTCGCCGGCATCTGGAACGTCGCCAGTACGACGAGCGCCGCGGTCGACCTAACGAGGTTCTTCGCCAGCATCCGTGGGGTCGTCATCATTCCGTGCACCGGTTGCCGATCCTTCGCAGGGCGGCTTCGTTCCTTCCCGAACTGAAGGAATGAAAATGGCCGAAGGCGGGCAATGGGCTGGATGCATCGATGTCTCCGCCCCTGCGCGACAGGGTGTTGCATCGATGCCCCTCGATCGGGGGACACAAACGAGAGGGGCGGCGCCAAACGAATGGCGCCGCCCCCGAATTAGATAGGACCTAAAGCCTATTTCTGGTACTCTGGTTCAGCCGCAGGAGCTGGACGATTTGCACTCGAGGCAGGTCTCGCAGGCGCCGGCCCGGATCATGCGGGTCGAGAGGCAGGCCTTGTCCGGGCAGACGTTGCCCGTGAAACCCTGCTTCCTCGCGATCTCGAGCTTCTGGGCCATCGTCAGACCTTTGTCGCTCTTCGGCAGCACCGCCGGCACCCTCTCGGCCGCGGCGTCGAACGCCAGAGCCAGAGCGCCCGACACCGCGGGACCTGCCGACGCGGCGGGGGCGGATGCCGGCACCGTCTCGGACACGGGCCCGAACGCCTGGACGACGTTGGAGGCGGCACCGACGAGAGCGGGCTCGGCACCGCGCAGGAGGCCGCGCGAGACCGGCGAGGCCGGCACGGGCGCCTTGCCTTCTCCGGGTACGCCGATCGACGTGCCCGAGATGTCGCCGTCGACGTGGGCGAGGTCCGAGCGGGACAGGTACGAGACCGCGAGCTCCCGGAACACGTAGTCGAGGAGCGAGGTCGCGCTCTTGATCGCGTCGTTGCCCTGGACGAAGCCCGCCGGCTCGAACCGCGTGAAGGTGAAGGCCTCCACGTATTCCTCCAGCGGCACGCCGTACTGGAGGCCGAGCGAGATCGCGATGGCGAAGTTGTTCATCAGGCTCCGGAAGGTCGCGCCCTCCTTGTGCATGTCGATGAAGATCTCGCCGACGCGGCCGTCGTCGTACTCGCCGGTGCGCAGGTAGACCTTGTGGCCGCCTACGGTCGCCTTCTGGGTATAGCCCTTCCGGCGGGCAGGCAGCTTCTCGCGGGAGCGGATCCGCTCAATGCGCTCGATCACGCGCTCGACGATCTTCTCCGCGACCTGGCCGGTTCGGGCCGCCGGCGGCAGCGCCGCCAGGGCATCGGCCGCCTCCTCGTCGTCGTCGCCGATCAGAGCCGAGTTCAGCGGCTGCGACAGCTTCGAGCCGTCGCGGTAGAGGGCGTTCGCCTTGAGGGCGAGGCGCCAGGAGAGGTGGTAGGCCGCCTTGCAGTCCTCCACCGTGGCGTCGTTCGGCATGTTGATGGTCTTGGAGATCGCCCCCGAGATGAAGGGCTGCGCCGCCGCCATCATGCGGATGTGGCTCTCGGCCGAGAGATACCGGCGACCCTTCTTGCCGCAGGGATTGGCGCAGTCGAAGACCGGGTAGTGCTCGACCTTGAGGAAGGGTGCGCCCTCCAGCGTCATCGCCCCGCAGATGTGCTCGTTGGCGGCGTCGATCTCCTTGGCCGTGAAGCCCAGGAACGGCAGCAGCTCGAACGTCTGATCGTCGAGCCTGTCCGCCGGGACCTTGAGGGTCTGGGTCAGGAACTCGTCGCCGAGCGTCCAGCGGTTGAACACGAACTTGATGTCGAAGGCCGACTTCAAGCCCTTCTCGACCGCGGCGATCCGCTCGTCGTCGAAGCCCTTGGCGCGCAGCGTCGTCGGGTTGATGCCCGGCGCCTGACCCATCGAGCCGTGGCCGACCGCGTAGGCCTCGATCTCGGCGATCTGGTGCTCGGCGTAGCCCAGCGCCCGCAGGGCGGACGGCACCGCCTGATTGATGATCTTGAAGTAGCCGCCGCCAGCAAGCTTCTTGAACTTCACCAGAGCGAAGTCTGGCTCGATGCCGGTCGTGTCGCAATCCATCACGAGGCCGATCGTGCCGGTGGGCGCGATCACGGTGGCCTGCGCGTTGCGGTAGCCGTGCTCCTCGCCGAGAGCGATCGCCCGGTCCCAGGCGGAGACGGCGGCCGCGCCCAGGGCGTCGTAGCCCAGGGTCCGCGCGACGTCGCAGTCCAGGCCCGCATGGTCGAGCGGAACGGGCAGGATCGACAGCGCCTCGTAGCCGTCGGCTTCGCCGCGGGCGGCCCGGCCGTGGTTGCGGATGACCCGCTTCATGCTCTCGGCGTTGTCGGCGTACCCGTCGAACGCGCCGAGTTCGGCGGCGATCTCGGCGGAGGTGGCGTAGGCGACGCCGGTCATGATCGCGGTGATCGCACCGCAGATCGCGCGCCCTTCCCGGCTGTCGTAGGCGATGCCGCTCGACATCAGCAGGCCGCCGAGGTTGGCGTAGCCGAAGCCCAGGGTGCGGTAGCGGTAGGAGAGCTCGGCGATCTCCTTCGACGGGAACTGCGCCATCGCCACCGAGATCTCGAGGACGAGCGTCCAGAGGCGGCTGACGTGCTCCAGCATGCCGATGTCGAAGCGTCCGCCCTTCAGGAGCGTCAGCAGGTTGGCGGACGCCAGATTGCAGGCGGTGTCGTCGAGGAACATGTACTCGGAGCACGGGTTCGAGCCCCGGATCCGACCGCCCGCCGGGCAGGTGTGCCAGTCGTTCATCGTGGTGTTGAAGTGCAGGCCCGGATCCGCCGAAGCCCAGGCGGCCTCGCCGATCTTGTCCCACAGGTCGCGGGCCTTCAGGGTCTTGGTGACCTTGCCGGTCGTGCGGGCCGTCAGGCTCCAGTCCCCGTCCGCCTCGACGGCGCGCAGGAAGTCGTCGGTCAGCGAGACCGAGTTGTTGGAGTTCTGCCCCGAGACGGTGAGGTAGGCCTCGGATTGCCAGTCGGTGTCGTAGACGGGGAACTCGATGTCGGTGAAGCCCTGGCGGGCGAACTGCACCACGCGCTTGATGTAGGCGTCCGGCACCGAAGCGCGGCGGGCAGCCTTGATCTCGCGCTTGAGGGCCGGGTTGCGCTCGGCGTCGAAGCAGGCGTCGCCGTCGGCCTCGCAGTTCACGCAGGCCTTGAGGACGAGGTTCAGGTGCCGGGAGACGACCTTCGAGCCGGTCACCAGGGCGGCGACCTTGTACTCCTCCTTCACCTTCCAGTCGATGAAGGCCTCGATGTCCGGGTGGTCGATGTCGACGATCACCATCTTGGCCGCGCGGCGCGTGGTGCCGCCCGACTTGATCGAGGCCGCGGCCTTGTCGCCGATCTGCAGGAAGGACATGAGGCCGGACGACTTGCCGCCGCCGGAGAGCTTCTCGTTCTCGCCGCGCAGCATCGAGAAGTTGGAGCCGGTGCCGGAGCCGTACTTGAACAGGCGCGCCTCGCGCACCCAGAGGTCCATGATGCCGCCCTCGCTGACGAGGTCGTCCTTCACGCTGGAGATGAAGCAGGCGTGCGGCTGCGGGTGCTCGTAGGAGCTGGTCGAACGGACGGCCTTGCCCGTCGACGGATCGATCCGGTAGTGGCCCTGCGCCGGGCCGTCGATCCCGTAGGCCCAGTGCAGGCCGGTGTTGAACCACTGCGGCGAGTTCGGCGCCACCATCTGCCGGGCCAGCATGGCCACGAGCTCGTCGTAGAAGGCCCGGGCGTTGGCTTCACCCGCGTCGCCGGATCCGAAGTAGCCGCCCTTCCAGCCCCAGTAGCTCCAGCAGCCGGCGAGCCGATGGAACACCTGCCTGGAATCGGTCTCGCCGACGATCCGCTCATCCTCCGGCAGCTGCGCGAGCGCCTCCTCGTCGGCGACCGAGCGCCAGAGGAAGGAGGGAACGCCGTTCTCCTCGACCTTCCGGAGCCGGGCCGGGACGCCGGCCTTGCGGAAGTACTTCTGCGCGAGGATGTCGCTCGCCACCTGGGACCAGGTCTCCGGCACCTGCATGCCCTCGAGACGGAAGACGGTCGAGCCGTCGGTGTTCCTGATTTCGCTGGTCACGCCCTTGAACGCGATCCCGGTGTAGGGACCACCTTCGAGGGTCGAGATGCGGCGCTCGATATCCATGATCGGCCTCTTTCTACGGCAGCATGCGACGCGCTCGGAGGGCGCGTTCTTCGGGAAGTCGCTGCGGCCGCGCGCGGGCGCAACGAAGGAATGGACGCTAGGATCGGGGCATGAAAATCACAACGGACGGCCCAGATCTTGTGGAGGCATCCACCGGCGAACCCATATCTTGAACGATCCATTCCTTCATCCGCGCCCGATGCAGTGCCGGCCGAAGCCGACCGCCAGGGCGATCGAAGGAATGAAGCGCCGGGAAAGGAGTAAACGGTGAGGCCGGGTTGTCAATCGCCAATTTCGTTGTCGACCACCCCGCGCGGCCCGGCGTGGTAAACGGCCCACCGGCCCCGCGGCGATCGCGACGCTGGCGCCGCAAGCCGCTCCGCGTCCGTGCGCATTCCTTCGGGTGAAAGGCTGCCGGCGACCTGACAGCTGTCAGGTTCCGGGGGATATGACCCTGGGAATCGCCGTCGACGGGAGGATCGTCGTGTCCGGCATCGTGGCCAGGGCATCGTCGTCGTCGACCGCCCCCCTCGGCAGGAAGATGGACGTCCATTGCGGAAGCGCGTCCGGGAAGATGCCGCCTCGCGGCGCGGAATGGCGCTCTGGCGCGTACTCCTCCCGAAACCAGACGCCGTCGAAGGTTCGCCCGGTCAGCATCGGCGCCGCATCGCGTGCCCACGCCATGGCGGCGAAGTCGAGAGTGAACGCGTCGTCGAAGCGCCCACAGCCCAGGCGGCGGCCCAACTCTTCCGTCGCGACGTATCCCATGGACAGCTCGATCGCCGGACCGCCGTCCGGACCGGTGGCGAACTCGTCGACCTCGGCCTCCGCGTCCTCACGCGTGTCGACGTCGAAGTGCATCCATTCTTCGGTCTCTTCGTCGAACGCCCAAGCCTTCCACCGCTCGCGGTAGACGATCAGTCCTTCCGCCTCGGCCCAGCGCACGATGGTCTCGCGCAGAGCGGGATCCGACATCGCCGCATGAACGTCCAGGAACGCGCCGTAGCCGCGTTCGAGCGCGTAGAGGTCGCTTCCGCCGAGGCGGGCGATCGCGGTCCAGGCGTCCGGGCACAGCGAGACGGAGAGGCACGGCCCCTCCTGGCTCGACCGATGGAGCGAACCCCGCAGCGCGGGGTCGAGCGAGCCGACGTGGTAGACCCGTTCCAGCTCGACGATCGGAATGCCCGACATGTCGCCGCTCAAGCTCCCGGCGCGGAGGGCGCGTTGGCGGACGCGTTGAATTCCATCTCGCCGCGGACGTAGTCCTCAAGCATCCTGCCGTAGGCCGTCACGAGAGCGTCGTCGCCCGCCAGATCGACATCGACGATCTCGCCGAGCTGCTCGAGATATTCCCGACCGAGCCGCTTCATGTTCTCCGGCCCCAGGTCGGGGCGGTCCGTCAGTTCCGGGAGGCTGGCGCCGTAAGCCTGCTGCGTCGTGACCTGGAAGTCCGGGCGTGCGGTCTTGATGGCCTCACGCGTCCGTTCCAGCAGGTCGTGGCCCGAGGCGAAGATCGAGCAGTAGCCCCCGTCCGTGACGCCCAACTTGGTCTGCGGGACCCGGAAGAGCGCATCCCACGTCGTGGTGATGAACTCCTCGATGAGGTTGTCGCGCTCGTTCTGCATGATCGGGCTTCCACGTCTCAGGTCCGATCAGGATGTTCGAGCGCCGCGCAAAAAGGAAGGCGTCCGGAGGATGTCGCCCGGCCCCCGCCCGCTTCCGGCTGCCGGGAGCATGGGAGGGCGTCGGACACCCGTCCGGACGCGCGAAAGGGGCCCCTCCCTACGGAGTGGGCCCCTCGCCGGTCGCGGCGGTTGCAGAGGAGGCTTCAGTCCTTCGCCACGACCCGCTCTCGCCCGCAGGAGGTGCGCTCGTACCCGTCGGCACGGTAGGTCGCGCACGGCCTGCAGTATTGGATGGTCCGGGCCTCCGTCCCCTTGTAGACGGTCCGCTCGGAGCAACGCGTGACCCGCCGACGGAGGCGCTCGTCGTCCCAGCGCTTGGCCCGGGGCAGGTACTCGTCCATCCGGCCGCGGGGATACGGGCCCAGGGCCGAACGCTGCGCGGGCGGGTAGGCGTCCCGCACGTCGTCGGGCCGAGCGCGCGGAACCTCGCGCCAAGCGCGCGGATCGGCGAACTCCGGCTGGTAGCCGGCGCTCCGATCGTCGTAGGCGCGGCCGGCCGGCCGGAAGCCGCCCAGCGTCGTGTATACGGCCGAGGTGTAGTACTGGGACCGCTTCAGTGGTCCGCCGGCGACCGCGTAGTAGCCGTCGGTCGGAACCAGGGCGAAGCCGCCCTGGTAGGCCGGGCTGCCGTACCGGGCCGCCTGCGCGCTTCCAATCGACTGCGAGTAGCGGTTCGGGGACGGATAGATCCCACCCTGATAGGAGGCCGAATCCACGAGGCCGGCGTTCGGAGCGTAGCCCGGGTCGTACGAGATCCCGCGGAAGCCCAGAGTCCCGTAGCCCGAGTACGGCCCGTGTCCGTTGAAGTCGTAGCCGTCGCCGCTGTAGAAGCTCGCGGGGTAGTCGCGGCCGTTGTTCTGATCGTTGTAGTACGAGAACGAGCGCAGGTAGGCGCTTGGCGCCGTGTAGTAGCTCGGCGGCCGGTAGTTCGAATAGTCGGTGTCGTAGTACCCGCCGAAGCTGATGCCCTGGTAGCCGCCGCCGTAGCCGTAACCGGGCGCTCCGTAGCCGTAGCCGCCGTATCCGCCGTAGCCGTAGCCGCCAGCGTAGGGGTCGGCACCGCGCGGCACGGCGGCGTAGCCGAAGCCGCCCGGGGAGCGCTGGTAGACGGCGTAATCCTGGCTGGGCCCGACGTAGGGGGTGTTCGGGTACCAGTTCTGATAGAGGCTCGCGGCATCCGCTCCGCCGGCCGGTAGGCCGATAGCGATAGCGAGAGCGAGAGCGAGCGCTGCGGTTCTCCGGTTCATGTGAAGCCTCCGTTCTGCGACGGCCAGAACCGGAGTCGTTCGCCAGGAGTTGCACGGGAATTCGGAGTCGAACGCGGTCCAGGCTCGCGAACGTCGGAATAATCCAGATGGTGCCTGAATAGTTCGCGGCGCAAAGGCGCAAACTTCGTTGGTGGGTGCCGTCTATTTCGTTGGCGTCACCCCCTTGGGGCAAGTCGCGAACACGAGGGACCGTCCAGCGACAACGTCCATTTTGAGGAAAGGGGCCGCACAAAGAGAAAGGGCGCCTCGCGGCGCCCTCTCGACGATCGGATCGAGCGGAGATCCTAGAAGAAGGTCCACTTGATCGAAGAGGTGTTGTTGTTCCCGCACGCCTCGCCGGCGTCGGTGGGCGTCATCGGGCCGGTCGCGCCGGAGGAGCCGCCCGAGCCGCCGGCGGTCTGCGCGCTGGGGGAGCCGCTCACCTGCAGCAGGCCACGACCGAAGTCCATGGTCAGCATCTTGGCGCACGCGTCGGACGGCAGGCCGTTGAACACGACGTCGAAGTTGGCGCCGTTGGCGACCGGCTGGACGTCGACGTCGCCGTTGAAGGCGTTGCGGAGCGTCTGGGTCGAGGTGTTCACCATCTTGGCGGGGACCGAGCGGGTCGCGATCAGGCCCTGCACGATCGAACCGGTGCCGCTGTCGTAGCTCGCCTGGCCGGCGTAGACGGTGCGGACGGCCTGCTGGATCGCCGCCAGCTGGCTGGTCGCCTCGTTGGTCTTCGCCGAGATCGAGGCGTTCTGGAAGAACAGCATCACGCCGGCGATGAACACCGCCGCGATGGCGAGCACCATCGCGGTCTCGATCAGGGTCAGACCCCGACGGCGGGCTGCCGCACGGACGAGCGCGAACTCGCGGCGGGCTTCATGGCCGCGTCCAGCGACGCGGAGCATCATGGCTTTCATAGTACCACTCCTTGTCGCCGGAGCGACGTGCTGGTGAAGGCCCAGGGGGCCGCTCGTTCCTTCGAAATCGGGTCCGGCGGAGGCCTGCGAGGATTATTAGGTCGGAAATTTCGATCGCGCAAATGCCCCATCTGAAGCAACGGGGAAGAAACCGTAGAAGGAGTGGGCCGACATCCGCTGCCTTCGGGTCCTGCGCCGGCACCGCTTCGCCGGACGGCCGGACCGGATGCCGGCGCGGTGCGTGGCGAGGCACCGGATGCGGCCGACATGATGACGGCGCACCCGGCAGCCATGGATGTCCATGTCGGGACTCGATGGCGCCCCATGCTTTACCCGCCGGAAACGACGCTGCGGCAATAGCTCGTTCCGGCGGAGAGGCAAGGAACCCATGAAGGAATGGGTCGTTGCCATTCCATCGAAACGCGGGCATTCTCGGTCTCATTCCTTCGTGAGCGTCGATGCCTGCAGGACGGAACGCGTGAGGGAGCAGGCCATGCCTGATCGTCGGATCATGATCCCAATGCCGGACGCCGGACGGATGTCGGCGATCGTCGATGCGATCGAGACGCGCATGGCCCATCACCGCCGCACGCGCGCGGTCGCCCAGCTGCTGGCCGACGCGCATGCCCCCTATTGCCGCCCCGGCGCGGTCGGTACGGCCCTGCGCCGCCGCATCGCCGCCGAAGGGCACGCGCCCTGACCCGGATGAATGTCTGCACCAACCACCCTGGATCTGTTCTGCGGCGCCTGCGGCGGTTGGAGCCTGGGCATGGAGCGGGCGGGCTTCCGCACGGTCGCCGCCTGTGAGATCGACCCCTGGCGACGCGGCGTCTACGGCGCCAACTTCCCGCACGCGAGGCTCTACCCGGACGTCGCCGGACTCTCGGCAGCTCGCCTTCTGGCAGACGTCGGGCACCTTCCCTTCGCCATCGTCGGAAGCCCTCCCTGCCAGGACGTGTCCGCAGCCAACGTCAGAGGCCGAGGCCTCGACGGCGCCCGTTCCGGCAACGGCTTCCAGCAGCTCGTCCGCCTCGTCTCCGAGTGCCGACCGCGTTGGGTCGCTATTGAGAACTCACCTAACCTCCGAACTCGGGGCGCTGACCGGGTGCTCGCCGACCTGGAAGCGCTTGGCTACGCCCCAACGCCGCTCGTGGTGGGTGCTTGGCACGCCGGCCATCTTCACCGCCGGCAGAGATGCTGGATCCTCGCCTACACCACGAGCCCTAATGCCGACGCCGCTCGCGCAGGAGCAGCAGGGTTCCGTGCGCCTGGAGGGCGGATCCAACTCGCGCCGGCGGATGCGCGCCCTGGGGGTCCTGCCGACGCCGACCAAGTCGGAGATCGACGGCGGCGCCATCGAGCCGAACGCGGAGAAGAAGCGGGGCGGCAACCTCCGGAGCCTGTTCGCCTCGCCCCGCACAAGGGAGGAGCAGGACGGCTCGGATCCGATCACCTCTTTCCGGAGGATCCTCCGTGGATCGACGCCGGAACGCGCCTTGGCCGCGCTCTACGAGGTCTTGATGGGATTCCCTCCCGGCTGGCTCGCCAATGGTGCAGCGCCTTCGGAGACGCGGTCGTCCCGCAGATCAGCGAAGCGATCGGCCGCGCGATCCTGAAGACGGAGGCCGAGCTCGCCGCCCTCGAAGACCGCCGGATCGCGGCCTGAGATGGCGATCCGCGTCGTCGACCTGTTCTCCGGAGCCGGGGGAACGAGCTGCGGCCTGCGGCTCGCGGGCATGCTTCCGATCGCGGCCGTCGACATCGACGCGGGCGCGCTCGAGACCTACGCCGCGAATTTCCCGGAGGCGAAGACGATCGCGGCCGACATCCGACGGGTCGAGGTTCGAGATCTTCTCGGCGTCGTCGACCGCATCGGACGTGGAGACGGGCTGCTTCTCGCCGCGTGCGCGCCGTGCCAGCCCTTCAGCCGCCAGAACAGGCAGAAAAGGGAGTTGGACGAGCGGGCGGATCTGCTGGGCGAGGTGGTGCGCTTCGTCGAGGGACTGAAGCCCGAGTTCATTCTCGTCGAGAACGTGCCCGCCATCCGGGAGCAGCACCGCCCGTCGACGGGGCCGCTGGACGCGTTCCTGAGGCAGATCGCCGATCTCGGCTACGCCTTCGACGTGCATACGATCCAGGTCGCGGACTACGGCGTTCCCCAGAACCGGCCTCGCCTCGTCGTGCTCGCAAGCAGGCTCGGTCCGGTCTCGCTGCCGGCCGCCAGTCACGGGCCCGGCCTGACGCCTCACGCCACCGTCCGCGACGCGATCGGACATCTGCCCGCGATCGCCGCCGGGATGGAGGATCCGTCGGTTCCCAACCACCGGGCGGCAGGGCTGTCGGAGATCAACCTCGCGCGGATCAGGGCGACGCCGCACGAAGCTGACCGCAGATCCTGGCCGGACGAGCTCCGCCTCGCCTGCCACCGCACCGCGGCCGGCTACACCGACACCTACGGCCGCATGGCCTGGGACCGCCCCGCGCCGGCGCTCACGACCCGCTGCATCTCGATCTCGAACGGGCGGTTCGCGCATCCGTGCCAGGACCGGGCCATCAGCGTGCGGGAGGCCGCGGCCCTGCAGTCCTTTCCGGACGACTTCGTCTTCAAGGGATCGCTGGATGCGATGGCCCGGCAGATCGGGAACGCAGTCCCTCCGCTACTGGCGGCGAGACTTGCGGATGCATTCGCGCCCCGGCAGTCGCGGGCGGCTTCGACTGCTGGAGAGCCACCTCCCTTCAGTAACCATCCGGACGTTGTTCGTTGGGAACAGGCTTCCTCGGCAAACATCCGGCCATAATCGGAGTCCAAACGACGGCATGGTCCGCCGGAGGGCCGGTCCCGAGTTGCAGGCCCGGGACCGCGCGGCGGGAACGAGGTTGGAACGGAGCGGGATGTCCGTCGGGTTCAAGGAAGGACAGGCTCGTTCGCGCAAGTGGCTCCTGTCCGAGTCCGATCGGAGCCACAGGCTCCAGATCGCCGTGCTGGTCGGCGCGATCTGCACCTTCGCGCTGATGTGGGGCGGCATCTTCCACCACCTGCGGATCAGCACGCAGACGGCGAAGCATCAGGCCCACCGGGACGTGCTCAATCTGGCGAACGCGGTCGGCGCCGAGATGGAGCGTCTGTTCGTCGGCGTCGATCAGATCATGAGCATCATGCAGGACGAGTTCGAGCGCTCGCCCGCCGATTTCGATCTCGCCGCCTGGATGCGTCGCGCAACCTCCCTGAAGGAGGTCGCAAATCAGGTCTCGATCTGGAACGAGAAGGGCGATCTGGTCTCAGGTTCGCTCGTGGCCGACCCCGCGACGGTCAAGGTCAACGTGGCCGACCGCGCCTACTTCCGGGCCCTCGCGGTCGGCAGCGCGCGGGAGATCTACATCGGACCTACCATGATCGGCCGTCTGTCGCACCAGCGGGTTATCCAGGTGGCAAAGCGCCTGGAGCGCCCGGGCGGCAAATTCGCGGGCATCCTCCTCGTCTCGATGCTCCCCTCCAGCGTCGCGGCGCGGTTCAAGGAATACGACGTCGGACCCCACGGGGTCGTCGCCGTCACCGGACGTGACGGGATCGTGCGGGCCCGCTACCCGGCCGACGAGGCGATCTACGACATGAACTTCCTGGCCTACGGTCCGTCCGGCCGGTCCGTGGCGCTGGCACCCGGGAGCGTCGCGGGAACGGACGAGAGCGTCGGGCCTCTCGACGGCCAGCGCCGCTTCCTGGGTTTCCAGGCGGTGCGCGGGTACCCGCTCGTCGTCATAGTGTCGCGTCGGTACGACGACGTGATGGGCGGCTACGGTGCCGAGCGGAAGCCGGTCCTCCTGGTCGGCGTGGCGACGACGGTCGCCGGCTTCATCTTCCTCATGGTGCTGATGCGCGAGCTCGAGCTGCGGCGAAAGAGGGCCGCGATGCTCCGCGAGGCCCATGTCGCGCTCGAGAGGAACGAAGGCGCGTTGCGGGAAGGCAGCCGGTTGCAGGCAACCGCGGAGCGTCTCGCAAAGGTGGGCCATTGGCACCTCGATCTGAGGAGGTCGAGCCTGCGCGTGTCCGACGAGGCCTATCGGATCTACGGCCTGGACGAGGGCGCCTTCGTCCTCACGATGGAGTCGCTGACGGCGCAGGTGCATCCCGACGACCGCAGAGGCTTCGTCGACTGGTGGAAGGCTGCCCTCGCCGACGTCCGCGACACCGATCACGAGTACCGCATCGTCTGCCCCGACGGTTCGACGAGGACGATCCATGTCCGCAACCTGTTCGAGCGCGACGCCGCCGGTACTCCAACGGCCGTGCTCGGCGCGATCATGGACGTCACCGAACGCCGCTCCATCGAGGCCGATCTGCGGATGTCCCGGGAGCAGACCGAAGCGGCCCTCCGGCAGGCCGAGGATGCCAGCCGGGCGAAGTCCGACTTCCTCGCTTCCATGAGCCACGAGCTCCGGACCCCGTTGAATGCGGTCATCGGGTTCACGGGCCTGATGATCGACAGCGGCAACCTGCGGACCCGGGAGACGACGCGGCACGCCCGCATCGTCCAGGACGCGGGGCGGACGTTGCTGTCGATCGTCAACGACGTGCTGGACGTATCGAAGCTCGAAGCCGGCGGCCTCGAGCTGGATCCGCGCCCATTCGACCTCCGGCAGATGATCGAACGGACTGCCGACTTCCTGCGCCAGGAGGCCGCCGCGAAGGGCCTCGACTTCAGGGTCGAACTCGGCGCCGACCTGCCGCAGACAGTCGCCGGCGACGACGTCCGCCTCCGTCAGATTCTCCTGAACCTGCTCTCGAACGCGGTGAAGTTCACGGCGGAAGGGGCCGTGACCATGGCCGCGTTGCGCCTCGGACCGGAGTCGGACCGCATCCGGTTCGAGGTCCGGGACACGGGCGTCGGCATCCCGGAGGACAAGCTCGATCGCCTGTTCGTGCGCTTCAGCCAAGTCGACGGCTCCACTGCGCGCCGCTTCGGGGGCACCGGCCTCGGCCTGTCGATCTGCAAGGATCTGGTCGAACTCATGGGCGGAGCGATCACCGTCTCGACCCGCCCGGGAATGGGATCGGTCTTCGCGTTCGAGGTGGATCTGCCTCCGGCGACCGAGGTCTCGAAGGACGCCGCCGGCGGGCTGCCGACGATGCCGCACGCCGAGAACCTCTCGATCCTTCTCGCGGAGGACGTCCGGACCAATCGGGATCTCGCCGTCGCCCTCCTTCGGTCCTGGGGGCACTCGGTCGACGTCGTCGGCGACGGAGCCGCCGTGGTGACGGCCGTGGGCAGCCACGACTACGACCTCGTCCTCATGGACGTGCAGATGCCCCTCATGGATGGCCTGGAGGCCACCCGGCGGATCCGGGCCATGGGCGGCGGCCGATCCCGGGTGCCGATCGTCGCCATGACGGCGAACGTGATGCGCGGGGACGTCGCCGCGGTGACGGTCGCGGGCATGAATGGCCATGTCGGCAAGCCGTTCTCGCCGGAGGAGCTGCGCGCCGCGGTCGACCGCTACGCAATGCGGCGACCGGCGCCGCTGCCGCGGCAGGCATCGTGGCCGCTGCCGAATACGGAGATCCAGGACCCCGCGATCTACGACAAGCTCGCACTCGCCATGGGGCATTCGGTCGCCGAGGGGCTGCTCTTGTCCTTCCGGACGCAGCTCGAAGAGGCCTGGAACGGCAACCCGACCGGGGTCGGCGATTGGGAACAGGTCCGCCGGCAGGCCCACGACATCGTCTCCGCGGGCGGCCTGCTCGGCTTTACGTCGCTATCGAGGGCCAGCCGCGAGCTCGCGACCATCATCCGCGTGGACGGGGTCGGCACCCGGAGAGCCATCGAGGCGCTCGACATCGCGCGCATGGAGCAGGGGGCTGCGCTTGAGATGCTGCTCACGCGACTCCGCTCGGACGCAATCCTCAGCGGCACGGCCTAGTCGGAACCGCACCGCTTCGCACGGCACGGGATCGGTGGCACGGGGTCTCGGCCAAAACGCCTAAACGTAGGCGAGCCGCCTCATGCTGATCGTCGCCGAACTCGTCCGTCCGAGACCGAACCCGACTTCGAATCCCGTGCCGATAGCGCCATCGAGAAGCTGCCGGACGTGTTCGGCGAAGGCCTCGCGCCCGATCCGGCCGATCGTCTCGACCCAGTCCTTCTCCCCCGTCCCGCTGTAGGAGGTCATCCACCGGTCGTCGTTCCAGTTGGTCCTGAGGAAGCGGATGGGGACGTCGACCGCGCCTCGGGCCGCGACCCGGATCGCCAGCCTGAAATGATGGTCGAGGGACCGCACCACCCGTTCCGGATCCGACGGGGCGACGGCTGGCAGACAGGCAAGGCCATCTGCCGCCAGGCGGCGCGCCAGTTCGCTCTTCAGGACCGGACCGGAAGGAAGTCCGTCCAGGCCGTCGAGAAGCCGTCCCGCGAGTTCGTAGGCGTCCTTGGATTTCGTCATGTCCATGCTCCTCGACGCCCGATTGGCGTGGGAGGAGCATGCCGGCGGACCGGGGCGCCGAATTGCATTGCAAGGGAAAACCCGCCGCAGCGTTGTCCGCGACGGCGCTCTCCCGGCCCCCTGGCCTTCCGTCAGTTGAGCACGCGGTCCTGGTCCATGTCGGCGCGGACCTGCAGGCCGGCCTTGACCCCGAGCATCGATCGGAACGCCTTCCTGAGCACGCGGAGCGACCCGCTGGACCGCTCGAAGAGTTCCCGGAACCGGCGGATGTCCTCCTTGGTCGTCTCCGGAAACGCCGACGGATGGATGCCCAGCCGTTCGATGACGTCCTCCCGGATCGTCTCCAGGATCGCCGGTACGTGCTTGGTCTCGGGCCTGGGAATGCGGATGACGTCGAAGCGGTCCAGCAACGCCGCGTCGAGCAGCTTGTCGTCGTTCGCCGTGCCGAAGTAGCTGATGCCTGAGAGGTCCACCGGGGCCATCAGGCAGGAGTCGTAGTACTCCTGGGCCTCCTCCAGCATCGACAGGGCCGTCGCCATGATGCTGCCGTTCTGGCCGCCGGGACGGCTCGCCTTGTCGATCTCGTCGAGGATCATGGCCGGGTTGGCGCATCGGTGTTCTGCCATCGCCTGGACCGGCGCGCATGCCCGCGCGGTCGACCAGCCCCGGGAGAAGGCGGAGAGACCGCCGTGGTCCGCGGATCCGCCGCACGGCACGAGGAGCCGCGGAACGCCGAACAGATCGGCCACGGCCTTGGCGAGGCGCGTCTTGCCGGACCCGGGGTCGCCCACGAAGAGGATGGGATCGAGGGTGACCGAGCCCGTGTTGAAGCCGTAGACGGGGTCGCCCTGCTGCCCGATGCCGGCGAGGGTCATCTGGTCGGCTTGGTTCTGCAGATGGCGGGCGACGTTCATCGCCCAGGGCCACTTCCTGTCGAAGAATTCCAGGATCTCTCCGGGGGCCGGGACACGCCCGACGCACGGAACCGGTCCGTCGACGAGGACGCCATACCGTTTGGCGAGCGCCACCCCCTCGGCCGACTTCGCGTCGCCGATGCCGTGCGGCAGGACGAGCCTGCCGCGTCGCGGCGACGACGGGACGGGTACCCGCTCCGCCTCGACAGGATCGCGCGTGAATTCGGTCAGCGGCTGCGGAGGCGTCACCCGAGGCGGCCTGTCGCCGACGACGCGGCCGCCGGAGCCGCGGGACGCCCGGGTGGCATCGCCCGGAATTCGAGGTTCGGTCGCACCCGAGGATGTGCCGGCGCCGAACCAATGCTGCGCCAGCACCGAAAGCTCGGCTTGGGGACGGCGCGGTTCCTCGGATGCGGTCTCCGCCGAAATCGCACGGCCGAGCTCCATCCTGGAGCCGGCGTGACCGCGGCACGCGGCGACCCAGAGCCAGGAGAGACCAAGGGTGCGGCGCATGTCGCCGTCGAGGGCGGATGCGTCCAGCGCGCTGAGGACCAGTGCCGTACCGACCGCGTGGGCGGCGTCCGGGCCGCCGGCGGCGGCCGCGGCGGCCATCCGGTCGCAGAGCGGATCCACGGTCACCGCCGCCAGGTTCGCGGCCACCTCGCGCACCTTCTGTGCCGAGGCCTGGGGTTCGAGCCACATTTCGTCGACCCGCGGCGAACGCCGATCCCCGAACATCCAGACACTCCGAGATACGCGTTTCGGCATGTAGGCCCGCGGTGCCGGCACGCCAGTATTGCCCGCACCGTCGCGACGGAGGGCAACGATGTCAACTCGACGGCCGAGCTTATGTTCTGCCGTTTTCCGGCGACGGAAGCGCGGCCATTCGCCGTTCCTTCACTCTATGAGATGGGTCCGAAGGAACGACGTTGACGAGGCAACGCTCTCGCCGCATGCTCGACGCGCATCATCTGAAAGGAGTGGCGGGACATGTCGCTGGGACCCGAACCCGTCGTGGAGCCCCACGACGCTCCGTCCGTCCCGAACCGGGGCGCGCTCGTCCCCATGCTCGGACCCGAGAAGCGGACCCGCATCTACGCCGTCCTCGCCTTCGCCTTCCGCAGCCGGACCAAGCTCGGCACCGCGCTCGAGATCTTCGAGCAGGCGTGCCTCCGGAAGAATCAGGAGGACAAGCCTCTCGGCATCGCCGTCGGGCAGATCCGGGAGGACGTCGCCGGCGGTCAGGAGCTCGGGGAATCGCTTCGTCGCGTGCTCGGCCGCATGCTGTCGGTGGAGGAAGTCTCAATCCTTCAGCTTCTGAACGCGGGTGCCGGCGACGCCGGGACCGAGGAGGCATCCGACCCCGGGGCGGACCTCTATCTCCACGCGATGGAGATGCTTCTGCGCCTGCGCGAGATCGATCTGCTGGAGGGCCGTCGCCCTCAATGACCGCCACGGTCATACCCTTCGTTTCCTGCGGCCTCGCCAGAGCGGTCGCGAGCGCCCGCGACACCGTCGAGAGCAGCAGGTCCGACGCCCTCCGCTTCGCGGCGGCGGCGGGCCGCGTGGTGCGCAGGCCGACCGAGGTCGGCGGCGACGAGTTCGGCCGCGTCACGCTGATCTGGCGGACGGCCGATGCGGAGGTGACCCTGATCTTCCTCGGCGGCGGACGGGTCGAATGGCGGGCCTGCCGTCATCTCGTCTGCTGGAACGGCTCCGCCCTGACCGGCGACGTCGTCGACCACGTCGATTTCGCCGGCGCCACCTGCCACAGGATGCCACCCGCGTGACGACCACGGATCTTCCGGGCGCCGCCCGTCCGGCCCAGGCGGCCGCTGCTCCTGCGATGCGGCGGAAAGGGGCCGGCCTTCGTCGCCATTCTCCGTCTGCGGCCTTCGTGCTGCTCGCGCTACTCGCGATCCACGCCACGCCTGCGCGAGCCGACGACGCCTCGGCCATCGTGAGGACCGCCAAGGCCCTGATGGACTCGGGCCGCTACGTCCGCTGCGGGCTCGACATGCAGCCGGCGGAGACCTCCGGCTACTATCGCTGCTTCGATTTCGGCCCGTACAGGGTGGTCGAGGACTATCCGAGGCTCTCCATCTTCGTAACCGCCGGCGGCGATCCCTTCCGCATCTTCGCGGCCGAAGGCGGCCGGGGCGAGTTCCTGTTCCAGGGGCCCTGGGTCGTCGACGCCGCCCCGAGGCTCGCGAAGTTCGCCGCGGACGCCGTCGCCGGCAAGAAGTCGTCCCCCTCGCAGGACGTGCGGCGTCTGGACGCCGAAACGCGGCTCGGCAAGATCATCGAGGCCGAACGGCCGAAGCCGCCACCCGAACCGGCTCCGCTCCCGCCCGAATCCCCGAGCGTCGCCGCATCTCCGAGCATCGCGGAACCGGCCGCTGCGCGCGATCGGTCCATTCCGCCCGTCGCAGGCACCCCCGGGGCTCCCGTCGGCGACGCCGATC
This sequence comes from Methylobacterium sp. 092160098-2, assembly GCF_028920805.1. Classification (NCBI taxonomy): domain Bacteria; kingdom Pseudomonadati; phylum Pseudomonadota; class Alphaproteobacteria; order Hyphomicrobiales; family Methylobacteriaceae; genus Methylobacterium; species Methylobacterium sp. 092160098-2. Next base: position 46,362 of record NZ_JAQPZJ010000002.1, read on the forward strand.
TGAAGGCGGCTCTCGAAGCGGCCGGTCTCGCAGGACGCCGTTAGCGTAGAACAGCTCCCGCATCCCGGGATAGTCGGCCGATGTCCTCATGCAGTCATCGGCCGTGCATCGGAGAGCAACACGCAACGAGATCTCAGGCGCGCCGCCGGGCGTCCGGAAATGATCGGCAACGTTTCCGCCGCATCTATTTATGAGATCCTTATACGATCGACGGAGTCTTGTTCAAAATCGCGCCATCGGGAAAGTATCCGTGTTCTTCCGTGGTGCGGGCGCGGTTCGATTGTGCAAAGGCGGATCCTGGGACGCGAAGCCGGCGTCGACCGGACGAGCACATGTCGGGTTCTCCCACCAGCATAGACGAGGCCGATCCCGGCCCGCGGGTCTACCGCATCTTCAGCCTGAACCACGACGGGTCGGTGGAGAGCACCCGGATCCTCGACGCCGGCACGGACGACGAGGCGAAGGCCTTGGCCAGCGGACTGCCGAACGGGCACGGCATCGATCTGTGGGAGCGCGCGCGTTATCTCGCGAGCTATCCGCCGCAATCCGCAACCGCTCCCCGACGAGGGCCTGGAGTCCCTTAGGTCAGCCTGTGCGCTGCATGGGGGCCGGAGACCGCGCGTCGTCCGCGGCCGAGCCGCCCGGCATGTCCCGGTGCCACGTCCGCCGGAAGTGGTGGCGGAAGTTCGGATCGGCGTAGACGTCTCTGACCGCCGCGACCAGCGCGGGATCCGGCCGGAAGCGCGGGACCGGGTCGATCATCGAGAACGGCCGGAACATGCTGGCGAGAGCCGCCTTGGTCGAGGCTTCGAAGCTGCGCTCGACGCCGTCCAGGCGCCGGCGCATCTGCTCCCACCAGTAGTCCTTCTCCTCCTGACCGAGGAACGTGCGCGCCATGGCGAAGGCGTACGGGTCGCCGGCGTCGACCATGGCCTCGTCGGCGCGGAACGCCCTGGAATAGGCGTTGAAGAAGGAGCCGTTGCGGCCGTAGTCCAGGATCACGGTACCGGTCTGACGCGGATCGATGCCTCGCACGGACCGGAAGTTGCCGGCCAGCATGCCTGTCCCGAAAGGAATGTAGAAGGTCGGGTTCCCGAGACCGCGGCACACCTCTCTTGCCGCAGCGATCATGGGAGCCGCCTGGAAGAGCCGACGCGCGACCAGCAGCGTGGGGTCTTCCAGTTCTTCGCCGGCGCGCAACAGGACGCGCTCGGGGACGTGGTCGACCCGCCAGAGCAGCGGGTTCTCGTAGGTTCTGAGCCAGACCCGGCCGCGCGATGCGAACAGGTGGATGCTCGAGAGCGAGAACGTCCGATGCGTGTGCACGAAGTGGTCCGGTCTCGCCGCCACGACCTCGTACGCCGCGCCGTCGGCCATGTTGCCCGGCACGGTTCCGTCGATCCGGGCGGAGACCACGTTCATGCCGCTGCGCCGGAGCGTCTCCTCGAACTCGGACACGAAGGCGCGGATCTCAGGGCCGCCGAGCCTCCGGTTGTCCTGCGCCATGCTCCGCACGTAGGTATCGAAGGGCTCCCAAGTCCTTCGGATGGCCTCCCATCCCTGGAAGACCGCATCCACGTCCGGAGCGAAGGCCGGATCGACGTCGGCGATGAAGCCGTTGCGGGCGTCGGTCATGTCGGTCCGGCCCGGCTACGTCACGGCCGCGGGCCGGAGGCCGGCCCGCGCAGCAGATCCTCGGGATCGTCGATCGCGCGCTCGTCCAGAACGGTGCCGGCCTGGTCCAGGGAGCGGACGCGGAACGTCTCGCTCCTGGCGAGAGGCCGGCCCTGCTCGCCGAGGAGCACGGTGGTTGTGCCGTCCTCCTCCGGCCTACGGAGGCAGGGCCCCTCCTTGGATCCCCACGGTTGGAACCCGGCTGCGCGCAGTGGCGCCAGCCTGTCGGTGGCGGCGGCGACCGAGGGTGATGCCGCGGCCGGCAGGGCACGCACCAGGGCCCGGCGGTCGCCGTCGCCGCGTTCCTGGACCGCGACCGGCCGCGGCTCCGCGGGGCCGGGGAGAAGGCCGGCGGGCGCGGCGATGCGTTCGGCCGGCCGCGCGACGGGCCGTGCCTCCGCCCGCTCCGCGAGGAAGGCACGGCCCGGACCGTCCCGGTAAACGGCGGTGCCTCCGTCCCAGGCGTAGATGTGCATGCCCGAGAAGCCGTTCTCGGCGGGTTCGCGCACGAGCAGAAACGTCTTGTCCTCGGTCGTCGCGAGAACGGCCTCGGCGGTGTAGTTGCCGAACGCCTGACCGAAGTCGACGCGCTGGGCGTCGATGACGACGCCGTTCTCCCGGATCCAACCGGCGACGCGCTGAATCTCGTCGGCGTCCGCGCCGGGCATGCCCTGGACGAGGTTGAGGCCTACGACCATCCCGAGGGGGTCGCGGCCCTGGGCCTCCCAGATGGCCTCGTGCCGCGCGAAGCAGGGCCACTGCCGCTGCTGGCGTCGCATCAGGGCCCGGATGCCCTCGTTCTGCAGATAGGCGCCGGGCATGTCGCGGACGCGGGTCCATCCTCGCGCCCGCGGCACGTCGCCGGCGATCGCCGCCACGCGTGCCGCGCCCAGGACCGCCGGCAGGCCCGCAGCCCGCTCCGGCCCGGCAGCGGGCCCCGGCCCCGCGAGGCGTGCGGCGACGGGTCCGCCCGCGCGCCCCGGAGGGAGTGCGAGAGCGGGGCGGCCGGCATCCTCCAGGCGGTTGCGTGCGAGATCAAGGTTCAGATCGGCGGTCGCGTACTCGTCCCTCAGATGGGCGGTTCCCGCCATCAGCAGCCGGAGCTTCTCCTGCATCGCCCCGGCCACGTCTGCGGGCAGCCCAGGGCGCGCGCCGGCGGCGGCGACGGGGCCGCCGCGGTGGCGGGCGGGCAGATTGTCGGGACGGCGCGGCATGGCTTCACTCCTCGCCGGAGGATGACCCAGCGCGTCGAAAATCGCGAACCGGCGTCAGGTGCGGATCGAGGCGGCCCGGCGCTCGAGGAACGAGTCGAGATCCCGGCGGATCCTGACCTCCATGGAGGCCCAGGCCGGAACGTCGACGACGAGGGGTTCAAGGTCCGTCAGGTAGAGCGCCACGTGGACGGCGAGCGCGGCGGACTTGAACGGCAGGCGGTGCTCGACGTTCCAGGCGAACCGCTCGAGGGTGGTCCGAAGGTCCCGTAGATCGCCCGCGGCCCGGTCCACGACCTCGTAGGCGAGGGCCGCCGCCTGGGCCGCGTGCGACGACGTGCCGAGCGGAACGTCGGTCCGACCGTCGAGCACCTCCGCCGCGCAGGGAGCATCGCGGTACTGTCGATGATAGACCACGAGCGCGGCGGCGTTCCTCGTACCGACCACCCGGGCCAGCTGCGGGATGAGGTCGTAGGTCCGCCGGCATCTGCCGATTATCCGCCCGGCCGCGAACCAGTCCTCCCCGGCCTCGACCGTCCCGCGCCTGGAGACGTAGCCCAGGGCGGAGGGCTCGAGGCGCGCGATGGCCGCCTGCGCCAGGAAGCGCAGGTTCTCCGCCTCCGTCGAAGTCGGGACGACCTTGTCGGCTGCGACCGCGCACTTCATGCCGGCACCCCGGGACGGACGGACGGAAGGAGACGAAGGACCAGGACGATGGCGCCCGCCGCCGCGAGACCGCCGGGGAATCCGCGCAGCAGCGCCTTGAAGACGACGTTCCATACGAGCGGCGGCGAGAGCGGGAGGTCGAGCATCCACATCCACCGCAGTTCGGACCCCGCGATCATCATGGTGGCGACGAGAGCGCATTGCCACGCGAGACGCCCGAAGCCGTCCTCGCGCAGGCCGTTCGCGACCAACGGCGCAGCGCAGATGGCGACGCCAAGGGCGGGCAGGTAGGTGGAGGCGGACATCACCGCGAAGTCGCGCAGCGAAGCCCCGAACAGGAGGGTCGGAACGGCCGCGGAGGCATGGGCGCCCACGAGGGCGGCGGCGACGGTCGCGGCGCAGGATCGTGCGACGAGCAGCGGGAGGCGCATCAGAAAATGCCCGCTCCCTTGAGGATGCCGAGCACCCGGTCGCCGGCCTCCATCAGCACGTTGGCGACGTCCTGATCGGTGATGCGCTTCGTCCACCACATCCAGCCCGCGGTGCCGAAGGCGAGCAGCGCGGAGGCGAGGGCGATCTCCGCGGCGACCAGGATGGCGCGGAACGGGAACATGAAGAGATTCAGGCAGCCCATGAACACGGATGGGATCCGGAACCAGAAGGGATCCGCGCTTGCGAGCGTCGAGACCTCTCCGCCCGCCACGTAGACGGGGATGGGCGCCGGCTTGGCGGGGCGCCCCGGCCGGCGTGGGTTCTTCGGTTCCTCGGGCACGATCCACTCCTTCGATGTCGGGCAACATGCCTCCGCGGGAGGGTGTCCGTCAACGAAATTGAAGGTGTGGATGTCGTGCCGGCTTGCCCTTCCATACCTTCCGACCGATGGTGTCGAGAAGCGAACGAAGGAACAGTACCGATGCGAATGGCGGCCGCGGCCCTCCTGCTCGCCCTTGCGACCATCCCCGCCAAGGCGGCCTGCGACGTGTCGACGGGCGAGCGCCCGCTGCGGACGCCGTTCTTCCTCGGCATCGAGCCGATGGACGGTCCGGCCGAGGTGTTCTGCAAGCTGCAGAGCCTGAAGGGGCACTACCGAGTCAATCTCCAGTTCCTCGATACGAACGTGGACAGGACGAAGGAGTTCGATTTCGATGGCGCGCGCGGCCTCGGCGCCGATCATCTCTCGGCCTTCCTGCAGTCGCTCTTTCCGACCGAGAAGGGGCCGGAGTTCGATCCCGTCGACGGCAAGCCGTTCCCGAAGGTCCTGAAGAACGTCGTCCAGGGCCGGGCGCCCCAGACGCCCGACGGTTCCGAGCTGCAGATCCCCGACGTCTGGTCCGGGGCGCGCCAGTTCATGCTCTGGGAGCGTTTCGCCATCCGCCTCAGGCCGCTGCCGGCTCCGCTGGACGGCTTCTCCCTCATCGTCAACTTCCGTCCCAGCGCCGGGCGCTTCGTCATGGAGGCCTCCGGCAAGAGGCCGAGCCTGTACTTCAGGGCCTGGAAGGGCCGGCTGCCGATCGGGAGCGCGATCAACCACGCCTGCTCCGAGCAGATCCCGATCTGCGAGGGCCTGCCCGAGGTCGTTCCCGTGCGCATGTCCTACGAGGTCGACGAGGTCCGCCTGGAACTGGAAGGCGAGAACCTCGCGGTCCCGGCCGAGCAGACGCTGACGACGCTGGAGCGGCGCTACGCCGGCTTCGTCCAGTCGACGAACATGCGGAACTTCGATCCGGTCCGGGGCCGCGGGCGCGTCGAGATCCGCGACGGCTCGACGTCGATCGTCGGCGAATCGTACCCGCCGGCGCGCGGAAAGATCGGCCCATCCCGCGTGAGCGTCGTCTACAAGGAGGAGACCGACGAGGGCAGCTACCGGGTCCACGTGGACAAATACTTCCGCGACTTCCGCGACGCATTGGTTAGGCAGCAAAGCATCCAAAGCCGAGCAAATTAAGTATCCGCGCCAATTCCAGACGCTCAAGCGCCTCCATTCAGGTCGATTGCCAGAATTCGTCACGTAGCGTAGCGTAACGAATCGACATGCGCCCGAAGTAGCGGCGGAGCGATCGAATACGGGCGTGACGGGAGGTGGCGATGGCCAAGGTATCCGCGTCCGGAGGGCAGCTGAAGGTGACCGCGCATCGCGGCGACGCCAAGACACTTCTCGCCTTCGATCTGATGACCGAGCTTGCACGGGAGAAACTCGCGGGGTTCACCATCTCGGCAAAACCTCCCGGCCTGCAGCCGTACTTTCTCCAGAACAACCTGCGCTTCGAAGATCCGGCGGCCCATGCGCAGGATCCGACGGAGACGGCGTTCTCCTCGATCAATGCGCCGTTCCATAAGTTCCGCTGGGTGCATGTCCCCGGCATCATCCACCAGGGTCTGAAGCCCGCGTTCGGCATCTACGAATACGTCGTGACGCCGCGCTACTTCGACGACCGCGGCTCCATGCTGCCGCTCGACCCTGCCGGAAGCGTCGCCGTACAGATCGAGGTCGCACCCTTCAGGAAAGGTGGCCTGTCCGTCGGTTTCACGCGTGGCTTCACGCAGTCGCAGGCATTCGTGAACCACTTCGGTCGGGACGCCAAGATCCGTCCCAACGACGCCGAGCTTCAATGGGACACGTCTCAGCTGTCTGGGACGAACGCCCGGGGCGAAAGGTTCACCTACGCCCAGCAGTACGAATGGCTGGGGTTCACTGCGCGCGAGACGATCTTCGCCCTGCTGGACGAGGTTCTCGCGGACTCGACACTCTCTCTCGAGGTGTTCGCCTACGATCTCAACGAACCCGACATCGTCGATCGGCTCCTGCGGATCGGGGAGGCGGGCCGGGCCCGAATCGTCCTCGACGACTCCAGGATCCACCACGACGAGAGCAAGCCGGCGCCCGAGGACGAGTTCGCGGACCTCTTCGCGCGGAAGGCCGGGGCGGACCGGATCATGCGCGGGCACTTCGGTCGGTACGCCCACGACAAGGTTTTCGTCGTCCGCCGCGGCGACGATCCGGTGAAGGTCCTCACGGGGTCGACCAACTTCTCGGTGACCGGCCTGTACGTGAATTCGAACCACGTCCTGGTCTTCGACGACGCCAACGCCCAGGTCGCAGGCCTCTACGGATCGGTGTTCCGGCAGGTCTGGGATCAGAAGGTGCTGGCTCCGGCCTTCCGGGAATCGGAACAGGCCAACCGGACTTTCCAGTTCGGCGGCGGCGAAGACCCCGCCGGCACCATCACGTTCTCCCCCCACGCCAAGGACATCGCGCACGACATCCTGAACGGGCTGGTCCAGCGGATATCGGAGGAATCCCAGGTGCCGGGCGGGCGCGGCAGCGTCCTCTTCGCGGTGATGGAGCTCGGCGGCGACACGGAGAACCCCGTCTACGACGCGCTCGACGAGATCCACTCGGACGAGAACGTCTTCAGCTTCGGGATTTCGGACAAGCCGAACGGCATCGCGCTGTACAAGGTCGGTAGCCCCAAGGGGGTGCTCGTGACCGGCAAGCCGGTGAACACGCAGCTGCCGCCTCCGTTCAACCAGGTGCCCAACGTCGGGGGCCTGAAGCACCAGATCCACCACAAGTTCGTCGTCTGCGGCTTCAACGGCACGGACCCGGTTGTCTACTGCGGCTCCTCGAACCTTGCCCTAGGCGGGGAGGTACAGAACGGAGACAACCTCCTTGCGATCCGGGACGGGGACGTCGCGACGGTCTTCGCGATCGAGGCGCTCGCGCTCGTGGACCACTTCAACTTCCTCGACGGGGTCGCGAAAGGGCCGAAGGCACCCAGGGACGGCAGGGCCACCGCTTCGGAGCGCCAGGGCGCGGTGCAGGCGGGATGGTTTCTGGGAACCGACGCCGGCTGGGTCGCCAAGTTCTTCGACCCGCACGATCTCCACAGTAGGGACAGGCAGCTCTTCTCCGCCTGACGCCTGCCCCGACTATTCCGCAGCCTCGAGCGCCGGCGCAGCGAACGCCGCCCCGTCCCTGGATCCAAGGATCCTGGGCAGCTGGTCGATCATGATGCGTTTGATCTCTCTGATGCTTCTGCCGGCCTTGAACTCGTACTCGGCCGTCTTGAACTCGGTCGGGCCGGGCATCGCGGAGGCGTCCAGACCATAGTCGATGGCAACCTCCTTCATGACGCTCCTGGCGATCTGGGGGAACGCGTCGGAGGGCGGCTTCTCGACGGTCTCGACGCTCACGCGGGAGCGCATGATGTCGTTGATGTTCATGCGGTCGTTGGCGGCCAACATGTAGTTCACGTAGAACAGGTCGATGTCCGACTGCAGGCACTCGTCGTAGTAGCGCCGTGCGGTCTCCGGCTCGAGCACGGCCAGAAGAGCGTCCTCGAGCTTGCCAGCCGCGAGGTTCTTTGCGGCCTTGTCGATCTCGTCGATGAACATGATCGGATTGGCGAAGCGCGACCGGAAGATCGCCTCCGCCGGTGCGCACGGCGTCGGCGCCTCGTGCGAGCGGCCGTTTCCCACGAAGTCCGCGCCCGACGACTTGCCGCCGGCGTTCAGGTAGCGGTAGCCGACGCCCGCGATCTGGGCGAGGCGCCGCGCGAAGCGGCTCTTGCCCACGCCGGCCGGACCGACGAGCAGCAGCGGCCGGAACTTGAGATAGGGACGCTCGGCGAAGTGCGCGATGCGCAGATCGTTCTCCAGGCGCGCGATCGCGTGCCGGAACCAGGGCATCTCGTCCATGAGTTCGGCGGCGATCGCACCGGGGTCGAGGTGACCGCCCCCGAGTGGCAGGGGTCTCGTCAGCGGCGCGTAGATGTCGACGATGCCGCGCGAGTCGTTGGCGCCGCCGATCTCGCGGACTACGATCGTGCTGGCCCTGACGGCCCCGCCGCCGAGAGCCGCGCGCCTCTCGACGTATCCGCGGAACGCGTCGACGTCGGTCCAGTCCTCGATGTCCGTCAGCGCGCGAAGACCGAGGGCGCGCATCTCGACCGGATCCATGGGACATCCCGGCGATGCGAAGAGCGCGAGCAGGGCGGCTTCGACCAGGGGGCGGCGGGTGTCCGAGACGCTCAGTTCGCGGACGAGAGCGGCCGCCGCCTCGGCACCCACGAGGCGGCGGAAGGCGGACGGGTGCTCGTAGGCGTCGCCCATCGGTGCAGAGGCCAGGAGGGAAGCGATGCGGGCCGGGACGTCGTTCTCGCGGCCGGCCACGAAGACCGGCAGCCTGTCGTCCGGCCACCCGCTCCGGAGATCGGCTTCGATCGCCTCCAGCGCCTCCCGGGGCCACCGCTCGACGTCCTCGAAGATCCCGATCTCGCGACCTTCCGGCCGAGCGCGCCACGCCTGCTTGAGGGCGTCGCCCGGAGCGAAGACGGAAATCCCGAGGCCTACGGCATCGGCAAGCGCTCCGAAGAAGGCGCGGTGACGAACGTCCGAGCGGCAGCCATGAACGAGAAGGGGTCGGAACGAGAATCCCTTGCGTCCGCATCGCGCGAGCATCGCCGCGTCCGCGGACAAGTGGGCGACGAGCTCGGAGGTCCAGGGATGGGCGCTCGACAGCGCGGCGGCATCGAAGGAGTGCATGACGGGGACCATTCCTTCAGCGGTATGCCGAAGGATTGCCGCAAGCCGCCTCGCAGGCAAGGGGCGGTCAGCGGAAGGGCGGCGATCGAGGGGCGTTTCCCTGCCTGCGCTCGTATGCGCCCGGCCAATCCCGATCGTCGTCCCAATGCGGTGCGGGATACGGGCCTTCGTAATCACAGCTGCCCCGCCCGAGCATATCCTCGATCAAAGCTACGATGTCGGGACGATGTTGCCTCAGCCACGCCAAGGCGTCCGGACCATAGATCTCCACCTCAAGCGTAGTCGGTTCATCCGTCTCGGATGCCTCGACGACAGCAGTCAATTGCGGGAAGTCTTCGGTCTGGGAGCAGAACCGGGCGACGACGCCTACGTCCTCGCCGCTCCACTGTTCGACGGCAAGAGCGACGATCTGCCTATCGATTGCATTCTCGAAGAAGTGGGACGCATCGAATTTGACCTTTGCGAGTCCGCCTGCGGCTGCGGCGATGGCCCTTATCATTGAAAGGTCCCGCTATTCCATTTTTCGAACGTAGAGACCTCCACAATTAACATGGTATAACCTTAGGCAGGCTGAAATCTGGTCCTGATCCAACGATAACAGATATGCTCTATACAGTTCAATGGAGGCGGATACTGCAAATCGCCTGAAGATAGATCCATGTTAAATAGCGGTGATCGCGGCTATTTGCCAACCTTAGGGTGCGGCGATCGCGGTGGGCACGTACTAAAGGTTTGCGCGTTCGAAGTCGTGCATGGTGTTCGCAGGTCGAGACCGACCTCCTGATCTAACGATCAACGGCGCAGTAGGTCGTCCACGCGGATTCGGCGTCCATTAGTCGCCTTGGCGCAGTCTGAATGCATAATTCCGGAGCCTGCGCGAGACGGATGTCCGATGCACGTTGCACCGGTACCCGCGGCGCGGTCGCGAACGGGCCCGGTCCATGCGGACGCAAGGGCGCGTCCGCATGGACCGCGGCATGTGCCTAGCATCGGATCCGCGGCTGCCCTGCGCCTCGTCCAGCCCGTCTCACCGGGGCGCGAGGGAGGTGCCGCTGACCAGCTCCGGCTGGAGCGCGAGCCAGCCGAGATCGACGTGCAGCTTCGCGTCCGCCTTCCAGGTCTGAGACCACGTGTGCGCGGTCCCCCCGTCCTTCAGTCCGGCTTCGAAGGCGGAACCGAAAGCCTCGTCGTCGGGCGCGACGGCCGACGGCTCGCGACCGGCGCCGAAGGTGAAGGCGAGAACGTGCGATGCGACCGCGGCGACCTCCAGGTTGCGGGTCTTGAAGCCTGCGTGCGACGAGACCGTCGCGCCCTTGCGTTCCGCCTCCCGGATCTGGGCGAGCGTGTCGATGCCGGTCAGCCTGGAGAATTCGGCGTGGTAATGGTTGGCGGTCCGCGCCGCGTCGGCGGGCGGTCCGGCGAACCGGGCGCCATCGAAGCGAGCCGGAAGGAATAGGCGTAGCGTGTCCGCCTCGCCATCGAGGAACGCCCGCACGGCCAGATGATCGGCCCAGGCCGCGCCTCCGGAGACGAGGGCCCGGACGTTCCAGTCGCGCATGGCGGCGATCGTCCGGGCGTACATGGCCTCGTAGAGCGGTAGGCACATCCTGGCGGCGTCCGTGCCGCGCCCGGCGGTTCCGATGACGGCGAGCATGGTCGAAGGTGTCCTCGTCCCGGTCCGTGACCGTTCCTTCGGAAGAAGGGGTCAGCGGCGCGAAATCGTCAACAGGGCATCGGGGTCCGACGGCGCATCCTGTCCGTGGATGCGGAAGAGCTCGTCGTCGGCGAAGTCGTAGAGGAAGGCGGGACCGGAAAGACGGGCTTCGGGCCTGCCGTTGATCGCGGCCGCGAACGCCTTCATCCGAGGCCCGCGCGGCAGCTCCATACCGGAGTCCCGACCGACGGACCGGGCAAACCCCCATTCCGTGATCCACCACCGTCGACCGGGGCCGACCAGCCTCGCGAGGGGATCGAAGGCCGCGTCCACCGCGGCGCGCACGGCCTCCTCGGGATCCTTCTCGCGCGCCGTCACCTGCGGATAGAGGTGCAGAGCGAAGCCGTCCACGATGTCGGCCGCTCCGCGATCCAGCAGCATCCTCAGGCAGAGCTCGGGCGCGACGACGGTTACTCCATGCTCCGCGGCCCAGCCACCTTCCGGTCCGACGACGCTTGCCAGCAGCAGCGGAACGCCGCGGCCCTGCAGAAGGCGTCTGGTCCGGCGGAGCGCGTCGACGTACCGGTCGAGCGCCTGACCGAACGGCCCGGCGAACGACTGCCGACCGAAGTTGGCGGCATCGGCCATGATGCCGCCGGGGACGACCGGCAGCGTCGGCTCGAAGGGGCTGATGTTGATCTCGTTGCCGAGCTCCACGGCTTCGGGACGGATCCCGCGGGCGTCCAGGATCGTCAGGACCTCGCTCATGAAGGTCTCGAAACGCCGGAGGTCCATCTCGGCGGTCGGCCTCAGCTCGTAGTGCACGCCGTCGGCCGGCCTCGCGGCCGTGGCCGGACCGAAGAAGTCGGGCTGGCCGAGGGGCACCATCACGAGGACCCCGATGCCCTTGGCGCCCAGGGCGGCCGCGGCGTCCGCCACCGCCTCGAGCGGACGTACGGCCATCAGGCGGACGTGCGACGCTCCCGCCTCGCCGAGGGCCTCGACGACGGCCGCCCGGGCCTCGGGCGACCTCCATGCCATCTTGGCGTCGTTGACGCCGGTGAAATCCACGCCGGGAGGCCGCCGCGCTGCGGACGCGACGAAGACACCGGCCGCGAGACCGACGGCGGCAAGCCGTGCCAGCATCGCCGCCGTCGCCGTCATCGATCGGCTACCTTCGTTCCCGTCATCGCAGCCTCAGGGCGGAAGGGATGCCCTTCAATGCAGCCGCGCGGTCCGGCAGTCCCGTGAACGCTTGGTCGCTCACCACCTTCCGACTGGCGGCCTCGACCAGGTCCTCCGGGTTCATGTCTCCGACCCTCTTGGCCGCCTCCAGATCGTATGCGGGAAAGCTGCCGACCTTCTCGATCGTCCGGTTCGGATGGATCTTCAGGCGGACGTACCAGCCGGGACGCCCCTCGTCCGGTACGGTCATCGAGATTCCGCCCCGGCGCGCGAACTCGAGTAGCGTATCGTCCTTGACCTCGACCCTCGACTGGATCGCGACCATCATGCCGATGAACGCGACCACGGCGGCTGCGCAGGAGGCGATCGCCACGACCGTGGAGCGGGCGGGGAAGGGGATCTTCGTCGGCGGAGCGGGCGGGTTCTGAAACATATCCTCGGCCGCGGTCCAACTGGCGTCGGCCTCCTCCGACAGCTCCACCGCGTCGGACGGATCGAGGTAGAGGTCGGGCTCCCGGTATCGGACGACCGTGCGCCACGAGACGAGCTTGTTCGGCTGACGCGGATCCGTCTCCTGGACGATGAACGCGCGCGCCTTGAGATGATCCAGCAGACCCAGGAGACGACGAAGGCGGAGCTTGGCCTCGCCCATCTCCGCGAAGCGCTCGACGACCGTCCACTCTCCCGCATTGAAGCCGGAGATGAGACCTTCGGTGGGGAGACACACCACGAGCAGGTTCGTGATCCGCTCCTGAGGCAGCTGGATCGAGAGGACAGTCATGCCTTCCATTCCTTCGATGATCCGCAGGAACGTAGCGGCCGGCTCTCGACATCGCGTTAACGCGCAGACTCGGATTGCGCGCATCCCGCATCAATCGACGCCGTCCACCGGCATGTCCCGGCTCAGAAGCTCCTCGGGCGTCGGCATGTCGGCCAGCGCGTCCAGTCGGAAGTGGTCGAGGAAGGCGTCGGTGGTGGAGAACGTGGCCGCGCGGCCCGTCCCCGTCCTGCGTATGCCCGGCCTCAACATCCCGGCCTCCATCAGCTTGTCGAGCAGCGCGCGCGACACCTTCACGCCGCGCGCCTTCTCGATCTCCGCGAGCGTCACCGGTTCGTAGAGCGCCACGAAGGCCAGCGTGGCCAGGGCCGCTTCGGTCAGTTCCCGGGCCTTTCGCGCGGGCGCCTTCATCGCCTCGGGCAGCGCGTCCGGATCCACGGCGTAGCGCCAGCCTTCGGCGTCGTGCACGAGCCGGACCGCCCTGTCCTTCGAACGCTCCGCGAGGTCCTTGAGAAGCGCGCGCGCGGACGAGCCCTCCGGAATGCGGGCGGAGACCTGCGCCTCCGTCACCGGCGTCGGAGAGGCCAGGATGAACGCCTCGATCTCGGCCCCGTGGAGCAGGGCGAAATCGGTGGTCTGGTGCGACGGATCCATCGGGTTGTGCCGGGCCTCGGTTCGGCTGAGGCTGACCCCGACCTTGCGGCCGGTCAAGCTGTCGAAGGAACGGATGGCGCCTCCCAGCCGCCCGGGAGATCAGTAGAACTCGGCGATGATCGAACGGAGCCCGAGGCCCGCGTCGTTCACCCATTCGGGCTGCCTGACGACGAGGGCCTCGACCATCAGGGCCTGGTTGGTGCGCTGGACCGACGAGGCGTAGCTGACGAGCACCGGGATCCGCACGCGCCACGTATAGCGGCCGATCGCGGACCAGTAGCCCTGCTTGGAGATGGTGACGGGCCCGTTCGGCACGGCCGTGAGCACGTACTTGTTCTCGAGCACGGCCTTGAAGTTGTCGGCCCCTTCTAGCGACGCCTTGAACTGCTCCCACCCGAACACGGTCATGTCCGCCTGCAGCGAGGTGAACTGGGATTTGTAGTTCGCGAAGTCCCAGGTGTAGGCCTTGATGACCGCGTTGGTCGCCCACCGCACCAGAGCGTCGTCGTCGTGCTTGGGCTGCTCCAGGGGCACGATCTCCCGGATCGACCCGTCGGACTGGGTCAGCACGTATTTGTAGACGGGCGGCTTCTGGAGCAGCGCCAGGGCGCAGATCAGGGAGAGGGCCGCCGTTAGGCTGGCCGCCCAGGCCGCCCGCATCGTCCAGTAGTACCGGTCGATCGCGTACGAATCCTTCAGCCAGATCGCCCGGACGACGTCCTCGGTGCGGGTCATTGCTTCCGATCCCAAAGGCATGGTGAACGTGCCGTTGACGTTCCCGTGGATTGTGAGCATGTTTCTTCGGATCGCTCAAGGAGCGGTTGCGGCCGTTCCTTCCGACGGAAGGTGCCGTCGGTGCCACGGGCTCCCACGGGCCCTCCCTTTGGCGCAGAGAGGGTTTGACAGATGCGGTACAAGGACAAGATCTCGAACGCCTACTACAGCCTGCTGGCGGCCGCGACGCTGACCGTGCTGGACATCGGCGCGGCGCAGGCCACGACCGGCAGCAGCCAGTCGGTGGGCGGCGTCGCAAGCAAGGTGAAGGACGACCTCGCGGACGTCGGCAAGCTGCTGATGGTCGGCTGCGGTCTCGGCGGCGCCGGCATGGTGGCGGCGGGTCTCTACAAGCTGAAGCAGGCGGCCGACCAGGGCGGCAACGGCCAGGTGAAGTACACCGACGGCCTCTGGCGCCTGGGCGCCGGCGCGTGCCTCGTCGCGGTCCCCGCCTTCACCGGCACCCTGACCTCGACCTTCGGCTACGGCGCGCCGAGCATCAGCCAGAAGACCACCAACTTCTGATCCGCCTCCTCGGAGACGGAGGCCGCAGGGCCGGGCGGCGCAGGTCGCCCGGCCCTCTTCACGTCTGGAGCCCCTCGATGCGCAACTGGTTCAGGTTTCTGGCGATCTACGCCTTCTTCGTGGCCACGGCCCCGGCCTACGCCACAGGCATGACCAACGGCAACGACCTGGGCACCCGCCTCGCGGGCGTGCTGAAGGACCTGTACGGGCCGCTGTTCCTGACGATCACGGGCGTGAGCTACCTCGTCGGCTTCATCATGCTGGCCAAGGGCCTCGATCTGCTGAAGGATTCCGCCGCCTGGGGATCCACCCGCTCCACGAAGGAGAACGGCGCCGGCCGCGGCATGGCGCACCTCGCATCGGGCGCGACGCTCATCGCCTTCCCGGATGCCGTCGGGATCGGCGTGACGACGATGTTCGGGGACGCCTTCAACATCTTCGGGTCCGCATCCGAGTTCAAGAACGTCGCCGCGCAGCTCGACATGGGCAACACCCCCAACTTCGGGGTCCGCGACGGCAGCCTGCAGTCGCTCCTGTCCATCGGCTCCGTCACTCCGCCCGAGAACTGCTACGCGTCGCCGGCTCCGTCCGTCTGCTTCTCGAAGAACATCGCGCAGAACGTCGTCCCGATCGGCCTGATCGTCACCTACGCCGTCGTCTTCCTCGCCGGCGCGCTCATGGTCGCGAAGGCGATCTTCGAGTTCGCGCACGAGGACGTGGGCGGGCGCGGCGGCGACGGCAAGTCGGCGGTCGCCAAGGCCGCGGTCGGCTTCCTGATGTGCAACTCCCCCTTCCTGCTCGGCGCGATCAGCACGACGATCCTCGGCCAGACGGGCGCGTTGACCACCAGGGGCGGCCTCGACCGGAGCTTCCTGAGCTACAGGTTCAGCGGATCGGTGACCGGATCGAACACGGCCTGGCTCCAGGCCCACCAGGAGATGGTCGGCTACCTCTTCACCATTCTGGCCCTGTTCGGCGCTCTGGCCTTCTTCCGCGGCGTGTTCGTCCTCAAGGCGGTGACCGACCGGCGCGGTTCGAACGCGTCGGCCGGCAACGCCCTGGTGTTCATGAGCGCCGGCGTCTTCCTGGCGAACATGAAGATGACCGCCTGCTTCGTGACGACTACGTTCGGCGGCCAGGGCCTGACCCTCGGGTTCTGCAGCAACTGACGGCGGGAGCTCGAGCTTCGTCATGGTCAGGGCTCGAAGGAACGCCCAACGCGGCTCCTTTCCCGAACCGGCTGCTCGGCTTGGTCATCCCGAAGGCCACAATGCCTTCCGAACGAGGCGCCGCGTGCCGCGCGGCATATCTCGCCGGGTCGAACTCCGGCTCGTCGCGGCGTCCCTCTCCGCAACCCGCGCACCGTTCCGGCCAAGTCGGCCACTTCAGGATGGTCGCTCCTATGCAACACACCCGAAGTAAGGTCTGGACAAACTAGCTTGGCAGTAGCCATCCGCCGGCGTCGTGCTAGCGTTATTACTGACCCTTCTCGCTGAATTGACGATGGCGTTCCGGAGGATCTGATGTCGGATCTATTGACACTCTCGCCCCACCCGCCCGGCAACGGCGAAACCGTGTCCGAACGGAAGGCCGCGACCACGTCGCGTGCCGACCGGCATCCACGCTCCGACCTGGGGACGATCGTCATTCATTGGGTCGTCGCGATCGCCATGATTGCGAGCCTGATCACGGGCCTACGCATCTCGGCCGATGCGCCCGTCGCCCGGACCGCGAAGCTGCTGGCGCCGATACTGCCGCAGGGGGAAATCTGGACGGTCCATTTCGTGGCGGGCCTCGCTCTGTTCTTCGGCATCACCGCCTACCTCATCTACCTCGTGCGCGGGCGGCTCATGGAGCGCAACGGCCTGTCGCGGATGCGCGCCATTCTGATAGGCGGACGGACGAGGGCGGCGCGGAAGGCCCGCTGGGGCGGCATCAACGTCGCGTTGCACTGGCTCATCTACGTCGTGTGTCTGGTTCTCACGGGCACGGGTGTGGCGCTCTACCTCGGCTATGGCGGATGGGTGGTGTGGGTGCACGCCACCTGCGCGCTGGTGGCGCTGGCCTACATCGCCGTGCACACGCTCGCGCACTTCATGTACGGCGGCCTGTGGCAGCTCCTGCGGTTGTTCCGCCCAGCCCCGCTGGCAGACCCGACGGTGCGGCAGCGCCGCCCACTGCTGGTCGCCAGCGTGATCGGCCTGCCGGTCGTCGCCGGTCTCGCTTGGCTCGACATCGGCGGACGCTCGACCCTGGTCGTGGACAAGGTTGCCGCCGGGCCCGACGTCACGAAGCTCCTCGACGATCCCGTCTGGAAGACCGCCAGACCGGTTTCGGTCCGAACGATGCAGGGAGCGAATTTCGGCGGCACAGGCGAGACCACCGTCGAGATCCGCGCCGTGCGCGACGCGGACAACATCTATTTCGCCTTCCGCTGGTGGGATCCCTCTCGCTCGCTCAAGCGCGTTCCGCTGATCAAGCAGGCCGACGGCTGGCACATCCTCGACCGGAACGCCACGACGATGGACGTGACCGAATACTACGAGGACAAACTCGCGGTCATCTTCTCGCGCTCGGACGCGTTCGGTTCCGGCGGCGCGACCCATATGGGGCCGCAACCGCTCGGCGACACGCCCGGGCCGCTCAACCGGCGAGGCTTCCACTACACCACGGACGGCAGCTACATCGACATGTGGCAGTGGAAGTCCGGGCGCGGCGGCATGCTGGGCCTGATGGAGAACATGCACATCGGACCGCCGACCGAACCGACCGAGGCCGACCGCGCAGGCAAGGCCCGCTATCAGGCCGGCTACTGGGGCGATCCCGGCACCAGCGCCTATCGCTACAACTACGCCTTCCAGACGCCGGGCTACCGCGGCCCGATCGAGCCGCAGCGATTGCCGAAGGACTGGCGGGCGACCACGGCCAAGATGGGTACGATCGACCTCGACCCGGACGTCAGCGTCGACGAGGGCTCGGCGTGGTGGATGGTCGAGAAGACCGAGACGGTCGCCTATTCGCCCGAGATCGACGCGGCGATCCCGGTGGGCACCGTGATCCCGGGTGTTCTGCTCACCGACGGCTACACCGGGGGGCGCGCCGGCATCTCGGCCGCCGCGACCTGGGCGGACGACCACTGGACGCTGGTCGCCTCGCGCAAGATAGCGACCGGCAGCAAGTACGACGTCGACTTCCTGCCCGGCAACGTCTTCTACCTGTACGTCTCGGCCTTCGACCACACGCAGACGCGCCACACCCGGCATATGCGGCCGGTCGAAGTTCTGCTGCGCTGACCGGAGCCGCCGACCATGGCCGAACTGGTCTCCCTCGTGATCAACGGCCGGCGTGTTTCCGCCAAGGCCGGTCAAACCCTGCTCGACGCCGGTCTGGCCGGCGGTCGCGTGATCCCGCACGATTGCGCGACCGGGCAGTGCGACACCTGCCGGGTCCGGATTCATTCCGGAAGCGTGGACGACGCCGGCACGCGCATCGGCGACACCGTGCTGGCCTGCCGGGCGAGGCTCACCGCCGAGGCCGCCATTGAGTTCGACGAGGTGCCCGACGTCGTCCGGCGCCTCGGCAACGTGGAAAGCGTGGTCGATCTCACGCCGGAGATCGTCGAAGTGACGGTGGCGCTTCGGAAGCGGCTCGCCTACCTGCCGGGGCAGTATGTTCGGGTCTCCTTCGCCGATCTGCCCCCGCGGGACTACAGCCCCACGCTACGCTCGGACGGGTCGGGCGAGCTGCACGAGCTGATCTTCCAGATCCGCCGTCAGCCGGGAGGTGCCGTCTCCCCTCATCTGGGGAACCGGATCGCGGCCGGAACCAAGGTGAAGGTCGAAGGACCCTTCGGCCATGCCTTTCACCGGCTCGGGCGCGGGCGGCTCGTCATCGTCTCGTCGGGGGTCGGCTGGGCCCCGGCCTGGGCGGTGGCGCGGGCGAGCCGCCTGCGCGAGCCGCAACGCGAACTGCTGGTCGTCGCCGGCGCGCGCCACCCGCACAACCTCTACATGCGCCCGGCGCTGGATTGGCTGCGCGAGCGTGGGGCGATCACGATCCTGACCTGCAGCGGGGGGCCTGTCCCGGCGGACGCGAGAACCGGAAGACCGACACTGCATCTACCGATGCTCACGGCGGAAGATACGGTTGTGACCGCCGGATCCTCCGACATGGTGGCCGCCGTCCAGTTTCTTGCCGCGGCTGGCGGAGCGACCTGCTACTCCGATCCGTTCTACGCCGCCGACCGCAAAGCGGCCGTTGGTACACCGCGGAATCCGAACTTCATCCAGCGCCTTCTCCAGCGCGTCTCACGCAATCGGAGCACGAATCTGGAGCCGATTGCCTAGCCCTGGCGATGGATCACCGGCGGCCCTGGATGGCGGCATCACTTCACCATTGGGCACAACCAGGAGATCGAGGCCCGCTGCTCTCATGCAGCGTCCGGCATCGACCCGCTGAAATCGAACGCCTGCTGCCCGGGGCCGGGCTTGTTCCTGGCCTTCGCGCCCGGGTCGTATTCGCTCCAGGGCACGGCGCGGTAGAGGCCGCGCGCCGCCCAGCGCTGGAACTGCTTCAGGTCGAGCCGCCTGCGGTCGTAGACCATGGGGTAGGGACGGATGCCGCGCTCGACCATGCGGTCGAACCGGTGGTGGATGCGCTCCCAGGTCTCGTCCGGGTCGAAGCCGACGAGCATGTATGCCATCAGGTGCCGGGCAGGGATCCCGGCCCGTTCCAGCCGATCGACGCCTCGAAAGAACAGGGCCTCGTCGCCGATGTTGTCCCAGGCCGTGTAGAGGCGGCGCACCTTGAAGCCGTCGTCGCGGTACTGGACCGTGGCGAGCTCCTCGGCGATCTCGTCGGTGACCACCCGGATGTTGATGCCCTGGTTGAAGCACACGCGGAAGTCGCCCTCCCGCAGTTCCCGGAGGCGCGCCTTCCACGCAGGCTTCGGCTGGCCGAACACGTCGTTGTCGAGAAGATGGATCCACTTCTTGTGGCCGGGGCCTCGCCAAATGTCGGCGATCGATCCCGTCGCGACGGGCGCCCCTTCTTTCCCGGGCACCACGCAGAACGCGCATTTGAAGCGACACCCCCTCTGGGAGAATCCGATGCTGGCCTCGAAATCGGGATACAGCGAGTAGTCGAGATCCCGGTGCCCTCCGACGATGTGCTCGACCTGCCGCTTGCCGTTCTCCTTGCCGCTGCCGGTCCCACCGATGATCGCGCCGGGGAACTCGGCGGCCAGCCGGGCGACGCGATCGGCGCTGTAGTCGAAGATCGCGGAGCCGTAGACGGCGTCGTACGCGGGCTCGTCCATCTGCCGGTACGGGGACCGGGTGAACACGACCTCGTCGCCTCGCGCCTTGTGGAAGGACGACAGCAGCATCAGCGGCAGCGAGGGGAGGGTGCCATCCAGCTGGACGAGGCGGACGATGCCCGGCATGCGGATCAGATCCGGCCGCCGGTCGTCGAAAGCGCGGACGGCGTCTCGATGCGTCGCAGCCGCGCGATCACCCGGTTGTCGCCGAGCCGGTAGAAGTCCTCGCCGAGCCGTCCGACGGCACGTCCGCACTCGGCGGTTCCGTTCGGCACCGCCAGACAGAGCTTGCCTTCCTCGACCCACCATTGCCGCGTCACGTCGGGCATGCGCTTGGCGTCCGAGGAACGGAGGCGGCGAAGCCCGTTCCGGCCGAACGTCTCGACGTAGGCGCTCCCGACACCCGGGAGCGAGACCTCGAAGGTGGATCCGGGGAATTCGCGCAGCACGTCCTCGTCGCTGAGGAAGCGCATGCCCTGCGAGACGAGATCCGGAACCGACGGCAGATCGGCCGGGCCGGCGGCGAGGAGCACGGTGGCCGCGGCGGCGGCCAGGAGCTGGGTCGGGCGCATGGTCAGGCGGCTGCCGAATTGGAGACGACGGTGAGACGCGGCTTGGCGCGCTTCGGAGGCTCCTCGCCGAGGGCGCGGAGGATCTCCTTGCGCGAGCTGCCGAAGTGCAGGACCACGTCCATCAGGGTCTCGATGTCCCCCTGCACCTCCCGGATCGTCGCGACGAACCGGTGATGGTAGAACACGATCCGGAGGCGGACATGGTTGTCCCCGCGCTGCAGCGTCAGGTTCAGTCCTTCGAAGGAATCGCTGGCCTCGAGACGATCGCCGTTCTCGAGCGCGATCACCACCGGATCGCCCTCCTTGCGCGACTTGGAGCGCTTCTTCGTGGCGATCTGGAGCTTGCGCGGCGCGTTGATGCCGACGGAAGCCACCGCCTTCTGAAGGGACGAGATGTGGGTCCAGTGGGTGTCCCGCGGGCCGCCGGTCGCAATCCGGAAGCACGCGTCGAACATCTCGTCCGTGGTTATGGCGACCGACATTCCATTCTCCGAAGGAACGACGGGGCGAAGCTGATACCGAACGCCCGTCATGTCAACGAATCTGTCGGGCCATGGGACCGATCCGCCTACAGTTCTGCCATGTCCGGAAGGAATGAAGAAGTTCATCCGAACGACGCGGGAGAGGCTGGTTCCGGCGCGGCCGTCATTCCTTCGATGTGGATAAGTCGGTCGGCGAGCGTCCGGGTCTTGTCGAGCCAGAAGCCGTAGGCGTCGAGCGACGGCGTGCGGACGAGCTCGTCGCGCAGCGCGAGGACGCCGGCGAGGATGGCCCGGGCCTCCCGAGGGCCTCCGTCCCGGAGCGCGCTCGGCGCGTTCGAGACGAGATGCCATGCCCGGACGCCGTCAGCCGTCAGATCCTGGACGGCCGGATCGAGGTTCCGGATCCAGTACCGGCCCATCTCCTGGGCCACCCAGGCGAGATCGTCTCCCGGCCCCCATCCGGGCTCGACCTCCAGCGATCCCAAGGGCGCCCCCGGCCGTCGGGACCCCTTGACCGATGGGAGCTCTGCGAAGGCGAGGGCGGCTGCCAGACGGTCGTGGGCGAAGGCGGCCATCCCGCCCGGAACGTCGCCGGTCCGCGGCAGAGCGAGACGAGCATGCGGAGCGCAGTCCCGATGAAGCACCATCCAGAACGGCAACGGGGCGCGGACATGGATCTCGCCGTTCCGGACGAGCAGCAGCCGCGAGGCCGCCGCCTGGATCTCCGCGAGCGTCGGATGCAGAGTCTCGAGATCGATCTCGCGCCCCAGATCTCCGATCACCTGCTCGTCGCGGAACTCGGTGTGCCAGCGGTTTCGCAACCGCCCCGAGATCCTGTGGTGCAGCCGCTCGGCGATCGCCTCCTCCTCGGGATGCATCGATGCGAGTTCGGAGATGGTCAGGAACTGCTCGTTGGGCCTCGTCCTCGATCCCTGGAACAGGCGCGATCCGTTCCCGAAGCGCACCGGCTTCGCTGCGGCAGGGAGGTAGCCGCCGCCGTCGAAGCCGACATACGCCACGTCCACGAGCGCATCCCCATGAGGAAGGCTGCACTGCGCTATCGGCTGCAGGTCCCCGCCCTCGTCCACGGGCACGTCGAGCGCCACGAGACTGCGGATGCGAACGTCCTTGCCGCCCCTCACGAGGTCGAAGTAGGCCCTGACGTGCAGGCGGGTCGTCGGCAGGTCGGTCCGTCTCGGCGTGTCCTCGGGTCTCATGGGCGGGCGCCCGGCAGGGCCTCCGGCGCCGGGGAGTAGCCGGCCTCGAAGGAGAGCCGGCGGCTCAGGGGGCGTGTGGTCGCCTCCCAGCGCTCGAACGCTTCGGTACCGGCGAGACCGCCCCCGATCCGTTCGAGCAGTTCGAGCATCTCGCGGGCCGATCCATACCCCGCCAACTCGTCCGAGCCGCTCGCGCATTCGTGCCACAGCCTCACGCCTTCCGCATCCAGATCGCACAGCGATCCGCGGAGGGATCGCCGGAAGCCGTCCCGCAGGCCAACGAACGCGTCGCGCGCATCGGTCTCGGGCGGTAGATCGCTCGAGAGGTCGACCACGCCACCTCGGACGAGTGGCGCCGATCCACTCTGGGCGGCGAACGCCACCGCGGCTTCGCGCCGGCGCACGTCGAACAGGTCCACGCGGTTTCTCCCGGGCGAGACCATGTGCAGCTGGACCAACTTGTGGCCGCCGATCTCAAGGACGCCCCACACCGGCGGCGCGGCCGCGACGCAAAGCCCGACATCCCTGTGCACCAGGAAGCACCGCGACGCCGCTTCGCGGATCGCCTCGACGCGCTCGTCCCATCCGATCACGACCTGCCCCGATCTCACGACATCGCCGAGACGTCTGGGCGCCTCGTGGAGCAGGGGCGTCGGCCGACGTCCCGTGACCGGATGGAGGCTCGCGAGGTCGAGGGCGAAGACATGCGAGAAGCGCTCGGGCATCGCGTAGTCCTCATACGACCTGAGGCTCGCCAGCTGCTCGGCGATGCCCGCGTTCCGGTACATGTCCGGGGTCCGGTTGCACACGTCGAAGAACGGTGCGAACCGTACGTCTCCGACCCTGCGGTAGACCACCTCGCGGTCGCGGCCGCGGTTGACGCCGGTGTAGCGGCCGTCGGGGACCGACGCGCCGTTACGGTCCTCGGCGATGCGCACGTCGACGAGGATCCTCATCCGGCTGCCTTCGCCGGTCGCGGGATCGTAGACGTCGAACGGGATCGGGAGCAGCGCCTGCCGCGACCGGAGCTGGCCGAATTCGGGTGCCTTCACGGTCTGGGACCCTCGGTCTGAAGGACGGGATGCGGCGCGATGCCCTCCACCTCGACGAGCCGCGCTGCGTGCCTCGCCGTGATGCCGACCCATTCCGCGAGCGCTCCGCCCGGTCGGCAGCCCGACTTGACCGCGGTCCGGAGGGACAGGAAGTCCGCCAGCACCCGGCGGGCAGCCGGCTCGCCTTCGGCCTCGACGGACGGCCTCGACGATCTCAGATCGTGCCATAGGCCCACGGCCGCCCGCGGGAGGTTCGCCACGTGCCGGTCGAGATCGGCGACGCGCGTCCCGACAAGGGCCAGGGCGATCTCGATCTTGTCGTTGCGCCGGTCCCAACCGTCGGCGAGGCCCTCGACGGTCCCGACGGGTTCGAGGGCCGGTCTCCCGGTCAGACGGGCCAGGACGGCCTGGAACTTCAGGGCGTCGTCGAGCCTGCCCGCGGAGAAGGCCCATGGGGTCGTGCTCTCGAACCAGTCGTCGACATGCCCGAGCGTCACCGAAACGGCCGAGAGGCCGGGGTCGACCCTCCATACGGGAAGCGGCTGCTGGATCATGAGCCCTCGCGGACCGATGAAGGCGTTCTCGAACGCGAATTGCCTGAGCGCGTCGATGCACTCCTGCGCCCGTTCGTCGAAGCGCCATCGCTCGGGATCGGGAGCGACGACCATGGAGGAGCCCCGGTCCATGGAGACCGCCTCACCGGTGGAGCGATGCGGACCATGCCAGTCGTCGAAGATCCGCCGCGCGGCCTTGGTCGTCGTGCTCCATCCCGAGCCGGCTAGCAGGCCGGCGGCACGCTGCGTCTCCTCCGACAGCGAGCGGGACGGCGGCACGGGCACGCCGTCGATGCGGCGGTAGCGGGTTCGGAAGGCCACGTAGGTGCGCCCGGCAGCCCCGGCGTAGTCCCATTCCTCCTGGACGCCTGCCCAGGACAGGCCGCCGGCCCGGCAGATCTCGGGCAGCAGGCCATGGCCGTCGACCGCGATGCGGGCCTCGATCGCGAACTTCTGGCGCCTGGGATCGCCGGTTCTCCTGTCGAAGCAGTCGACGAACAGGGGAAGGCTGACCGAGGTCGTCGGCAGGTCACGGATGTCGACGTTCATGGGGCTGCGCCTGCGATCTGCCGGGGTGCCTCGGCGGCTTCGAGTTCGGTCCGGACCCGCACGATCTCGGGCCGCCAGCCGCGCTCGTGCCTCTGCGTCTTCGTCCAGAGGGCATCGCCGAGAAGCCGTTCGCAGGCGGTCAGCACGCGGTAGGCCGCGGACATTCCTTCGGCGGCCACGAGCTCCCGCGCGTTGGCCGCCTCGTGCCAGGACTGCACGAGGTCTCCCTCCATGCCGACCACCTGGTCGGCCAGGAACCGGGCCGCGTTGTCACCCAATCGGCAGGCGAGCTTCACGAGATCGGTCTCGAAGAGCGGGATCCGACCGGGCGCGATCTCGTGGAGCTCGCCGATCGTCTCGAAGCCCGCGCCGTAGACGCGCTCGGCGTGGTCCGCAGCCTCCCGATACCGGTCGACGGCGAACGTGTTTCCGATCGAGGCGTGCGCCCTGTCGGTCAGCATCAGGGCCTTCCGGTCCCCGTGGACGTAGACGCTCCAGTGCGGCAGGGCGCCGACCGTGAACCACCCTTCCGGCCGAAGCAGAAGGCTGGAGACGGCCAGGTCGCGGGCGTGGGCGGCGGCCTGAAGTATCGGGGCGACGTCGAGTTCCGCCCCGCCCTCGATCTGCAGGGGCCCGTCCAGCGGCACGTAGGCGACGTGCGGGTAGGTCCGTACGGCCTCCCCGTCGATCGCATGATGGCGGGGCGGAATGTGCCCCTGCTCCAGGTGGGACCTTCGGAAGTACGGAAGGGCGTGGACGGCGGGAAGAAGCTTCGAACGTGCGGCCGCGAGGTGTCCGTTCGGGTCGCGCAGCTGCACCAGGACGCGTCCGCCGGAATCCAGGTAGGTGGTCCGATCCTCCTCGGCCTCGTCGTACGCACCGCGGAGCGTGCAGACGGCGAGCGTCGGGATGGCGGCGGCTGGATCGCGCGGCGCCGACGCCTCGACGGCCATCGGCACGCGCCATCCTCTTCCGCCCGCGCGCGACGTGACGTCGGCGTAGAACTCCACGCAGACCTTCTCGGTCGCAATCGGCAGGCGGGGCGTGGTCATCGATCTGGCGCCTTCGTTTCGTGTCGGACCTGCCGTTCCCGCGCGGCGGAGCTGCCCCGGGGCGGCGGCAGGCTGCGCTCCTCGGCACCGGACGGACCACCCGAACCCAGATGACCATAAAACCCTGCAAGAGGCCCGCACCAGTTCATTCCTTCGCGCCTCGGTGGCCGGCGTCGATGAGCGCGCATGCGCAGGCATGAAAGGAATCGGCCGGGCGTTGATCGCCGACGGTCGCCGGTACCACGTCCCGCTGGACTGCCGATGTGGACGTTCCTGAATGCGCAGGCCGCGGAATAGATAGAATGCTGGCGCAATATCTAACTTCGGTCTCACACCTTGGCCGTATGGTCCCGTCGTTCAATCCGGGAGCGGGCATGAGCAGATACGGGCTGAGCAGACCCAGACCTCTGCCGGCGCAGGTCGCGCCGACGCAATCTCCGTCGATTCCTTCTTCCGTCGGGCCTTCCGCCGATCACGCGGCGCAGGCGCGACTGGACGAGGCCCGCTCGAGAAGATCCTTCGTCCGCTGGTCCTGCGTCGCCGCACTGGCCTTCGTACTCAATTTCCGGGCGGAGCTGTATCAGTTCGCCACGGGTGTGGTTCATTTCGCCGGCTCGTTGGCCGACGCCTGCGCCCAGATGATCCTGCTGGCGGTCTTCGTCGCCGCCTTCCTGCGCTTCGTCCTCTTCTGGTTACTCGTCTACCTGCGCGTGCTGCTGATGACGATCGCCACGTTCGTCTTCATCATCCTCGCCCTCATCGGCGGGAACACCAAGCCGCCGACCCAGACGCAGACCCTGGTCGCGACCGCACCCGCCGTCACCCGCGCCGAGCCTTCCGAAACCGATTGGACCGAGCGTCCCGCGTGGTCCCGCACCGGAAGCGGATCCCCGCGGTGACGAGGTCGCCCGACCGCAACGCCCCTTCGAACCCTAACCAGTGATAGGACCGTCCATGTCGTTCAAGCCGAAGGCCTACCTCCCGATCCTTCTCGCGGCCGCGATCTCTGCAACGACGGCAGCTCCGTCGATGGCTGCGCCTACGGGACCCGCATCGAAGGACATCTCGCGCTACGTCGCAGGCACGAGGATCCCCTGCTACAGCAACGCGGGGGAGGGTACCTGCACCATCGCTTCCATCGCCGACACGTCGAGCATCAAGGTCTTCTACGGCCAAGTCGCCGGCGAACCCGACATGGCGGTTGCCTTCATCGATTATCAATACGATTCGACCGGCAACGGAATGGATCAGATGGCCCTCGTCATGAAGCGCGACGACACCCGATGGGTGCCCATCGGCCGGGCCGACAACACCCAGGGCACCTCGCCGCGCGACGTGCGCTTCCTTCCCGGCAGGATCACCTACGTCGGCACCGTCGTCGGACCGAACGACGCGCGTTCGAACCCCACCGGGCGCAAGGCCTTCGCCCTCCTCGTCGGCAACGGCAAGGTGCAGTTCGTGAAGGGAACGCAGGGCGAGGCCATGTCGAACCGGATCCGCGCGGGACGCTGAACTTCCGGCCGATCGGGGTTCGGCTCTACGGAGCCGGCCCCTCGGGCTCCGGATGGTGAAGCAGCCCGATCTCCATGCCCACGCGACGGCACAGCCGCTGCAGGTCCACCAACCCGGAGTAGTCCGGCGCCGCCGTCCCCAGGTAGGTGACCAGACGAGCCATGCTGCTGCCGACGCGCACCGCCCCCGAAACGCCTTCGCCGGCGACGATCTCGGCGGCATTGGCCACGTCGTGCCAGGAATGGATCAGGTCCGAAGTCAGGCCGATCGGATCCAGGGCTCTGACCCCGGCCACCGTAGGGGCCCTGGCCGCGACGATCAGTTCGAGATCGGAAGGGCCGGACGGGAGCAGGTCCGGTTCATAGGTCTCGACGCCCCCGACGCTGCGGCCGAGGTCCGAATGCCTCAGGATCCTGATCCAGGCGTCCGCCTCCTCCACCCGGGTGATGGAAAAGGCCATCTCGCGGTCGACCGGGGCGTCGACGATCTGGTGCGATACGTCCCAGCCGCCGTATCCGGTCTGCGTGACGCGGATGCTGGGGACCGGGGCGGCGCGGTAGACGCCGTCCGGCCGCTGGATCAGGTTGGTCCAGGCCCGCAGCCGTATGGCCCGGGCCGCCTCCACGACCCCGGAAACGTCGTACCCCTTCGTCGACCGGCGGCCGGCGATCCGCGGAGGATCGTTGCCGGACACCAGGATCTTCAGACCGTCCGGATGCCACTGGAATCCGAGGGAGGGCACCTCGTCCTCGGGCGAGCCGATCTCGTGCTCGAGGATCCTGTTGTCCGCAGGTAGGTCGCCACGCAGCTCGAACCGTTCCGCGTCGGCCACGTCCTCGGCGAAGCGGCGCCTCATGAGCAGGCCGGAGGATCCGCTGAGGTAGTCCGAACGCGGCTGTCCCGAGAGCGCATAGCT
Source organism: Methylobacterium sp. 092160098-2 (assembly GCF_028920805.1). Lineage (NCBI taxonomy): Bacteria > Pseudomonadati > Pseudomonadota > Alphaproteobacteria > Hyphomicrobiales > Methylobacteriaceae > Methylobacterium > Methylobacterium sp. 092160098-2. Next base: position 74,250 of record NZ_JAQPZJ010000002.1, read on the forward strand.
TCCGACGACCGGGAGGCGCAGACCCGGATCGGCGGGGATCGGCGCGTCGACGTAGGCGTCGCAGCGGAGGCGGCGGCCCGACGGGTCGATCAGTTCGACGTCCGTCTTCACCACGACGCGGGCGGTCGTTTCGTCCCCGGGGACCGGGACGGAACCGCTCACGGCGTGAAGTCGCCGAGATCCGGGACCGCCGACGGCTGCGGCACGTCCTCGAACGAAAGCCGGAGACGCACGGGCTCGACGACCTTCCGGACGAACTCCTGCCGCTTCTTCTGGTCGGCCGCGTTGAGGTCCGTCTCCCTCATGAGATCGACGAACTCCTCGGCCGCGGCGAAGACCACGCCGGCGGCCGTCTCGTCGAACGGTTCGAGCGCCTTGGCCACGTCGCGGGCCTCGATCCAGGGATCGACGGCGGGACGGGGGAGGGCGCCGAGGAACGGAGCCGTCTCGACCGCCAGAGCCCGGCCGTACGCCGCCGCGACCGCGACCGCGTCGGCGCAGGACGGCGCGACGTCGCCCTCGACCGAGCATCCCGACAGGGCGAGCGCGTCGCCGATCGGCAGGCCCGCCCCGTCGACCTCCTTCGCTCCGAGCTTGACCTCCGACGTGGTGCGCAGGTGCTTCGCCTTCATGGCGAGATAGGCGTACGCCTCGGCCGTCCGGCCGATCGCGAAGGAATCCATCGACGGCCACGTCGGCGACGTCTCCGCGACCATGGAGAGCTTGCGCTTGTCCGTCTCGCGGATCACCCACCGCGGGGCCATGCATTCGCGATGGACGATGCCGTCCACGACGACGAAGGCGGCGGCCGCGCGGGCGACCTCGGCCATCCGCTTCACCCGGTCGTCCTTCAGGACCTCCTTGAAGCCGGCCTCCCGCTCGTGCGGGAGCGCCCTCGTGGAGACGGGCTTCTTGGCGTTGGGCGAGATCAGGACCTCGTCGCTGGTGGCGAACGGGCTGCGCCAGCTGGAGGCATCCTGCCGGAGGGAGAGGAACTGCTGGAATGCCTCCACTCCGACCGGGCGGTCGCCGTCGTCCCTGACGGGCTCGAACAGCCGTCCGTCGAACGCGCGATATTCCCGGACGACGTGACCGCCCTTCTCGACGTGCTTCGTCCGGAGCACCGTCGGCGCCTCGGAGGGGGATGCGGCCGCGATGTCGGCCGGCACGTCGATGCGGAGGGAGATGTCGATGGCCTTGCGGGCGCCGGTCTTGCGAACCTGCGCGCCCATGTGGGTGGTCACCATCATGCGGACGGTGTCGCTCATGCCATCGGCTCCAGGTGTCGGTTCGTTGCTTCCGGCGAGTCTTGCCGAAGGCGTCGCAAGATCAAAGCGCGGGCGAAGGAGCGGGACCGAGTTCCGGGACACCCTCGGGATCCGGAAGCCGGTCGCGTTCGAAGTCGTCGTACCTGCGCAGCGCCCGCCCGGCCAGGTCCTGGAACACCGAGCGCCAGTTGGCGCAGACGGCTTCGACCTCCGGATCGTCGATCGGACCGGGCATCTCCGAGGCGAACAGCCGGAGCGACTCCACCGCATCCGCGATCTCGACGGGGGTCGGTGGCATCGCACCGGCCGGCGTCGGCCACTGGCGGCTCGCTTCCGCCGCCAGGATCTCCCGGGGCATTCCATGAATCCGCTCGAAGCCCGCGGCGGCCCGCTCGGCGAGCTCCGCAACCGCAGGGGATGCGAGCGGGCCGACATGCGCGAACCAAGGTGCGAAGCCTCGTTGGCAGACGGCCCGCGCCGCGACTTCCGCGTCCCGGTCGGGCACGCACTCCGGAGCGAGGATCTCGATCTCCCCCTGGACGGACACGAAGCCCGGCTGCTCGCCCTTCTGGAACTCCTTCGCCTCCGCGAGCCGGTTGCAGGCGAAATGGTCCGGCTTCGCCAACGGCAGGCCGAAGGTGACCGGCATCGGTTCCAGGCGGCCGGCGACATGACATCCCCAGAACGGACCGGGGGACCTCCTCATGATGCGTCCGTCTCGCGTCAGGATCATCTCGGCGGCGAGGCGCCGGGCCGCGGCCGAGATCCCAGCGAGATCGTCGCCGTGGAAGGAACGGATCGCCGTCTCCTCGATGGTCCGGACCATGCGGAATTCCGCGGGATGCGTTCGTTTCGGGCTGAGATCGAGAAACGGGTTGGCCACCGTTCCGGTGATGTCGAAATCGAGCCCGGCCGACATGCGCCGCAACGCCTCTTCGGCCTGCATCGGCACGGAGCCGTTCTGCCACCCGGTCGGAACGACGTGCCAGAGCGTGCCCGCATGGCCGTGATAGGTCGAGGTCCTGTCGAACCTGTTCCTGCACACCACCGCGACGTCGGGATCCGCGACGACCTCGATGTCGACCGGGACGAAGGCGCGGAAGGTCTCGACCCGGGGATGACGCGCACCTTTCGGAACCACGGTGGCGCGGTAGGGGACGGCGACGGCGATGCGGTGATGGGCGGTCACGGGGTCGGTCCTTCGAAGGAGAGGTCCGGGGGACCCGGATCCGTCGGGAGGCGTGGTGCCTCGTATTCGTCCCAGCGCCTTATCGAGTGGTCGTGGAGCGCGCTCGACGCCTCGCTCCATCCCTCGACGTCGAGACCGGCGGCCCGGCCGCGCATGGCCTCGACGAGGAGCCTGACGTCCTCGACGAAGCCGGCCAGCTCGCGGGCGCACGGTGCGTCCATGCCGTGCGGAACCGCCCATCTGAACCTGGGATCCGCGAGCACCTCCGGATCGGCGCCGTACAGGACCGAGAGGGAATGGACGACGCGTTCCCCTAGATCGGCGAGCTCGGAGGAGCCCGACTTCAGGGCGGCGGTCGCGAGCGATCGGTGGATATCGCCGTTGAGCAGGCCGTAGGCGACGTTGGCGGCATCCCGATCCGGCAGAACGGACGGGTCCGCGACCTCGATGGCGCCGAGCACCTCCTGCCGTCCGCGCGACCGGAGGGTGCGGAGATAGGCGAAGGCCTCGTCGCCCCGGCTCCAATGGAAGGCCGCCGGCACCCCGCGGGGGGCTTCGTAGAGGCACTCGTTGGGCTCGACCGACCAGACGTTGAAGCTCGTCCAGTGAGGCCCGGGCGACGCCCTGAGCAGGCGGCCGAGATCGTCGACCAGGAATTCCGACGCCAGTCGGGCGGCTTCGGAGCTGACGGCATCGAGTTCGTCCCATGCGACCGACCGCAGGGCCATCCGCTCGATCTCGACCGCCCGCTCCCGGTCGGCAGACATCATCCAGCGGGGGCCGAGATGCGAGAAGGGGTTGGCGACGGCGTTCTGGCGATGAAGCTCGCGACCGGCCTCGATGTTCGCGATCGCGGTCGCGGCGTCCATGGGGGGCGCGTCGGGCATCCAGTTGGTCCGCACCGGCACGTAGAGGCGCGATCCATGCCTGAGGTACTCGTACCGCCCCCGGTTCTTGGCCAGGACGGCGACCGCCGCGACCTCGAGTTCGGCGGAGGCGACCGACCGGATGGCGAGCGGGATCTCGGCCCGGAACGGGAGCTCGCGCACGAGCCTGCCGTTCCGGGGTACGACGCCGGCCCGGTAGTATACCCGGACCGAGAAGGGCACGTGGCCGCTCATCGCGCGGCACCGGGCGCGGGGGCGCCGAGATCGGGCGCGCGCTCGGCTACGGGCAGCCGGTCCCGCTCGTAGACGTCCCACCGGCGGATGGCCGGCTCCGACTGCTGCTCGTACAGCCGGCGCCACACGTCCACGGCCGGCTTCAGCCGTGGCGACGGATCAGGGAAGACGTGATCCTCAAGGAAGCTCCGGACCTCGTCGACGGCGGCGACGATCTGCTCGGGCGTCGCAGGCGGCGCCCCTTCGCGGGCCGGCCCTCGGGCCTCTCCGACGAACGTCCCGGGCGTCATGGCGTGGAGGACGGCCGCGGCGGCGATCGCCTTCTCGCCGCAGGCCCTCGCCTCCGGCGGGACCAGGTCAAGCACCCCCTGCATCGAGCGTCCCCAGGTCTGCCTCACGATCGAGCGGGCGGTCAGAAGCCCGTCCAGATCGGGCAGGCAGCCCGGATCCTCGATCACCGCGCGGCCGCGGACCTCCCAGGGGCGCTTCGGGAACTCGACCTTCAGGAACTCGGCGGCGGTCTCGAGCCGGCCGACCCCGAACGGGTGGGAATGTTCGTCCGGCAGCCGCGCGCCCGTCGCCATGAGATCGATGCAGCTGCCGTTGCGCTCCACCCAGAACGGCCCCGGGCTCGCGCGCAGCACGCGTCCGTCCTCGCACAGGATCAGGTCGTTCGCGAGCCGGCCTACGGCCGCCGCGACCTCGTTCCGGTCGTCGCCTTCGTGGGCGCGGAGCACGACGTCCTCGATCGGGACCGCCGCGGCGAACTTCTGCGGCCGGACCGGCTTCGCGCCGACCGCCGCGAACGGGTTCGCGTTCCAGCCCAGTGTCCCGTGGCCGCGGGCGAGCTGATCGAGCGCGGTCTCGACGCGCAGGATTCCGTCCCATTCCTCGTCGTCGAAGATCGGCAGCCACAGGCGGCCGTCGTTGCCGACGTAGTCCAGCCGGTCGGAATCGTTCTGATAGAGCGGCACCATGTCCCGGCAGGACACGGCGACCGGTAGGTCGCCGGCGGGCACGACCCGCAGATCGACGGGGACGTCGGTCCGGAAGACCATGGGCCGCACGACGCGGGCCCCGTGCGGGACCACCATCGCCGTGTACGGGACCCGGATCGAGAGGCGATGCGTGTTCACGGCCGCGGGCCTTCCAAGTGAAGGCAGAAATCCGGCGCGGCCTCGTCGACGGCGAGACGATCCCGCTCGTAGACGTCGAAGCGTCGGCACTCGTCGCCGCGCTTCTCCTCGAAGAAGGCGCGCCAGTCCTGGTTCATGGCTTGGCGGGACGGGATGCCGGTGGCGGACAGGTCGTCTGCGAAGAAGCTCCTCACGGCATCGACGGCGGCGACGAGGGCCTCGGCGTCCGGCCTCAGCGATCCGGCGGGGGCGCGGGCGCCTCCGATCCGCTGGCCGTAGGCCTGCACGGGGAGATCGTGGATCCGCGCGGCGGTCGCCAGGGCCGTGCGGCCGGCGGCCACGAGGTGGTCCGGAGCCAGGAGCGTCGAGCGGCGGATCATGCCGGCGCATTCCGCATCCGTCACGGCCCGGGCCGCGATCAGCGCGTCGTGGTCCGGCAGGAAGCCGGGCTCCAGGATCTCGATCGTTCCGAGTACGATCCCGTCGCCGGCACCGTACTCGGTCGCCGCGTGCTCGACCGCCTCCTCCGCGCGCGCCGCGCCGAAGAACGCCCCCTGCAGCGAGGGGCGCGCTGCGGCGGCCGACGGACCCATGGACCAGTCCGCTCCCCTGCCGAGCGGCAGATCGTGGGTCGCGGCCACCATTGTCACGGCCTGTCCGGGCCGTGCGAGGTGGAACGGCCCGACGGACCTGCGCCAGACCGTCCCGTCCGTCGCGAGAAGGAAGTCGCCGGCAAGGCGCGCGGCCCGCGCCATCACCTCGTCGCGCTCGGTGGCGAGAATCTCGCGGACGAGCGCCTCCTCGATTGGAACGGCTCGGCTCGTCTCGCTCCGGGGGTAGGCCGACGTCCCGGTGTCGTGGAACGGATTGCCGATGCCGTTGTCGAGCAGGGCGGAGCCCGTCGCGAGTTGACGGAGGACGGTCTCCACCGGGACCGGGCTCCCTTCCCGGCCGATCGGAAGCCAGAGATCGCCCTCGAAGCCGGCATAGCGCGTGACCCTGGGGCCGGCCTCCGTCCCTACGGTGGCCACGACCGCCGGGACGAATTCCTCGGGCGATACGGTTCGCAGTCCGACGGCGAGGTCGGCGAGGAAGACCAGAGCCTTCGGGTTCTTGGCCCCGCGGCGGAGCACCTCGGCCCGATAGGGGACGCGCACGACGGTGCGCTCGACGTTCGCGACGGACATCACGGTCTCGGTCCTTCGGGGATGGCAAGGTCGGGATGGGGTGCGTCCGGTAGCAGCCTGCCGCGCTCGCACATGTCGAAGCGGGCCAGGGTCGCCTCCATGCGCCGCTGGAAGAGTTCCCTGTAGCCGGAGCCGGTCTGGCCGCCACGGACGCCTGCGAAGCCATCCATGTGATGCTCGAAGTAGTGGCAGGTGGCGTCGACGGTCGCGACGATCTCCTCCGCGGACGGAGGCGCGACGCCCAGCGGCCATTCCGTCCGGTCCTTGTGCCCCGCCAGGAGGGTGGCGACCTCGACGCCGCGCAGTCGCGCCATGCCCCGAAGGGCGGCGTCGGACGACAGGAGCACCTCGGCGTCGCGCCCTTCGGCGGTGCCCGCGATCCAGTCGCCGTAGCTCGGATCGCCGACGCACAGCGCGACCGACATCGCGTCGTGGTCCGGAAGGAACGACCGGTCGAGGATCGAGACATCTCCGTCCAGCGTGCCGTCGAACCGGTCCGTGACGGCGGCGGCGTACTCCGCCGCCTCCTCAAGACGGGCGATGCAGAACGGCTGGTAGACCGCCCCGCGCGGCGGTTCGAACTCGCCCGAGACGACCCTCATTCCTTCGGCACCAAGAACCTCCACATGAGGTCCGACCGACCGCCGGTAGCAGTAGCCGTCGCCGCAAAGCAGGAAGTCGTCCGCGAGCCTCACCGCGCTAGCGAGCGCCCGCGCGCTGTCCTCGCTCTCCAGAGTCCGCAGACGGAGATCCTCAAGCGGCTTCGCGTCCGCGAACTTGTACAGGGGGATGTTCAGCTCGCCGACCCGAAGGAACGGGTTTGCCATGGTGCCGACGTAGCCCTTGCCGCGCGCCAGATCGGCGACGGCCTTCTCGACACTGAGCACCTCGTCGTTCGAGGAGGTGTCGGGGACCCGGAGCCAGAGATCTCCGTCGAATCCATAGTAGGTGCGGGCGGCCTCGGGCCTGTAGTTCCACCCCCGGCTCACGACAACCGGCACCATGGCGCCGGCAGGCGCGACGCGGACGTCGGTCGGTAGCACGGTGCGGCAGACGATCTCCCGAGGCGCGCGGGCCCCCTTCGGCGTCGCCTGCGCGCGAAACGGGACGGCGATCGAGATGCGTTCGGTCTTCATGCGGATGCGCCTTGCGCGACGAGGGCGGGCCAGGGCGGATCCAGGTCCGGGGGACCGGGCTCGATCCGGGGCAGTTCGAACTCCGCCCAGCGCCGCGTCGCCGGGGCATGCTCGACGTCGTCCCCGACGACCCGCGACCGCGCGAACGAGTGGTCGAAGGAGCGGATGGTCTCGACGGCTTCGACGATCTCGGACTCCGAAGGAACCGGAACGCCGGGCGGACGGATCTCCCGATCGTAGTACTTCTTCGGCAGGTCGTCGGCCCCGATGCCGTGCAGCCGGGCGATGGCGTCGACGGCGCGGCGGCCGGCGTCCCGCCCGTCCTCCCCCAGGCCGATGATGGCGAGGCCGAAGACGCCCGCGAGCTTCTGCGACGCCACGGCCCGTGCCACGTTGAGCGCGTCGCGATCCTTCGCGAAGCCGTGGTGCAGGATCTCCATGCCGGAAGCGGCGTGCCGTGCGGTTTGGGCCCAGTCCGGGTTGCGGCGGATGCCGAACTCGATGGCCTCCGCGAGCCGTTCCGGAGCGAAGAGCACGTGCGCCTCGTGACTCTCGGGCGGATCGAAGTGGCGAGCCACCGCGACCGGCCCGTCCGCTCTCATGCAGTGGAACGGGCCGGCTGATCGGCGGAAGACCATGCCGTCCTCGGTGAAGAGCAGGTCGGCCGCGAGCCGGGACGCCCGCGCGAGACAGGTCTCCCGGTCGTCGGCTTCGATCGAGCGGAGAAGAGCATCCTCGATCCCGACGGCACCCGCGAATTCGGCGGCCTCGACCGGACGGCGCCCCACCGTGAGAAACGGGTTCGGGTGTCCGCCCAGATGGGCCGAGCCGCGCGCGAGCGACGCCACGGCGCGTTCCGGCGAGAGGCACAGGTCGGTGTATCCCGGCGCGCAGAGCGGCAGCCACAGGTCGGCGTCGTGGCCGTAGTAGTCGAGCCGGCGGTGGCCCCCGCGCGGCTCCCTCGCATTCTGCACCCGGACCGCCGGCTGGATGTCCTGCGCCGCCACCACCCGGATGTCGACCGCCAACTCGGTGGCGTAGAGGACCTCGCGCGGGCGGCGGGCGCCCCGCGGCGTGACGGTCGCGCGGTGTGGAACGGCGACCCGGATCCTGACCGAGCTGCTCATGAGCGGAGTCCGAGATCGGCCGGGGGGAGATCGGGGGCTGCCTCCGCCACGTCCAGGCGTTCGCGCTCGTACACGTCCCAGCGTCCCAGGGCCGGACCGTACGACTTCTCGAACAGATTGCGCACGATCTCGAAGGCGTCCCTGTGGGCCGAGTTCCGATGCTTGAACCCGCCCCCAAAGAATGCCCGGACGCCTTCCACGGCCGTCACCAGATCCTCCGCGGCGACGGGGGGCTTGCCCGGACACGTCTGGTAGTCGCGCAGCCCCTTGGAGAGGACCGAGTGATCGCGTCCGTAGAGCTTCCCGGCGGCCCTGAGCGTCGCCAGCACGTCCTCGTCGTCCGCCGACGGTCCACCGGACAACTGGGTCAGCCACTGGATGACCTGAAAGCTCACGATGGCGCGGGCCGCAACCTGACCGTCGTGGTCTGGGACGAAACCGGGTTCGCGGAGCTCGAGAAAATCGCCCGAGATGTTCATACCCCACTCGGACGCGGCGAATTCGGCCACCTCCAGATCCCTGGTGATCGCGAAGTAGGTGGCGTTCATCGTCGGCAGCTCCCATTCGGGCGATGCGATGAAGGGGTTGATCCCCTCTCCGCACCTCCAGAACGGCCCCACCGACCGGCGCAGTATGCGGCCGTCGTCGACCAGCAGGAAATCGTCCGCGACCCGCGCGGCGCGGGCGATCCGGTCCTCGCGGTCGTCCTCCACGATCTGCCGCAGCGCCATGGAATCGATCGACCGCGCCTGGGCGAGATCCCGGATCCGCAGGTCCGGACCGACCAGCAGGAACGGGTTCTGCATCCCGGCGAAGAACGTAACGCCTTCGCCGATCGCGCCGAGGATCGTTGCGCCGTCGACAGGCATGCCGCTGCCGGCAACGCACGGCAGCCAGAGAGCGCCGTCGTAGCCGAGGTACTCGCGGCGCCGGTTGCCGCCCGTCTCGCCACCGGTGACGACCGCGATCACGAGGTCGGATGCGGCGGCGGTCCGTATCCCGACGACCGTCTCGGTCCTGAAACAGATCGGCCGAGGGTTGCGCGCCCCGCGAGGCACGACGTGGGCGACGTGAGGGATCGGAACCCTGATGCGCTCGATGCTCACGGCTGCGGCCTCCCCGGCACGAGATCGGGCACGGCGCCGCCTTCGAGCTCCTCGTGCCGGCGCGCGAACTGGCCCAGGGTCGTCCGCAGCCATTCGGGCATCGGGCCCGCGAGGTCCACGCCGCACCCAGGATCGGCCGCGATGCGTCCGCAAGCCTCGTGGATAATCGCGGCGTCCTCGGTGGGCCCGAAGCGGAGCGGTAGCGGGCCGTCGGCCGCGTCCGTCATGCGCGCCGAGGCGGCCCGCAGCTCCATGAAGGCTTCGATGCCGTCGTCGGACAGGTTCGCGAGGTACTCCGCCGTCTTCGCAACGATGTTCGGCCCCATCTGGAATGCCGAGGCCGCGGCGGCGTCGAACGTGACCACGTCGCGGTCGAAGATCTCGAAGGGGGGCATGGGCACCTCGCGGCCGGGCGCGAGACCCTCGTCCGCGATCAGCTGGCAGGCCATGGCGTCCTCGACCCGGTCGAGCGGGAACTGGAAGCCCATGGTCCTGACGTCGTTCGAGTCGACGAGCATGCGGCGGACGCCCGCGGACAGGATCACGCCGACCCCGTAGTACCGGTTCTCGGAGCACAGCCGCGGCGGAGGGCATTCCGACCAGAGGGCGCCGTCGACGACGAGCAGGCGCCGCTGGAGCCGGACGAGACGCTGGTTCGTCTCCGCCTCGTCGGGATCGGACAGGAGCCGCAGGCCCGCCTCGGCGGCAGGGATCCAGTCGAAATAGGACCATGAGCCGTCGCGCCGGCGGGCGTGCGCGGACATCACCGCATCCGGCATCTCGTCGGTGAGATCGCGATGGAACGGCGAGCCCGGCGCGTAGCGGCGGAGCGGCCCGCGCGGATCCAGCGGCGCGACGTCTCCCGTCCGGTAGTCGAAGCCGAGCTGCCGGAACAGCCGCCCGTCCATGGACCAGAGCGCCTCGCGGACGACGGCGCCAGGCTGCGACCAACCCGAGACCTCGGCGGCCGGCCGGAGGTGCCGGCTCTCCACGGCCTCGACCTCGAGGGCCATGGTACGCATCAGCAGGGCGTCGACGTCCTTGCGCGAACCCTTCTGCCTCACGACGGCGTAGGTGCCGACCGGAAGCTCGACCCTGGCTTTGGCGATCATGGCGCTGGTGCTCCGATGGCGAGGTCCGGCACGGCGTCGGCCTCGAACGCCGTCGCCCGCAGGCCGAACCGCTCGAGGCGCCGCATGAGGCCGGATCCTGGTGCTTCGAACAGGCCGCAGGGATCGCCCCGGTCGGCTGCGATCCGCGAGAACGCCTCGAACAGGATGATCGCGTCCTCCCTGGCCGGAGCCGATCGCAGACGGAGGGAGGCCGCCCTGGCGGTGGCGAAGTCGTCGATCGCGTCGGCCGAGAACCACGCCAGATCGCGCCCCAGGTCGGAGAGCGTCGGCGCGGCGACCATCCGGGCCGTCTCCAGGAGGTCGTCGAACGCGACGGCGGCCGGATCATGAATTTCGAAGTCGGGCGCAGGCCCCGCTTCCGCCAGCCAATCGGTCGGGGCCGCCGCGCAATAGGCGAGGGCGTCCTCCAACCGTTCCAGCGCGAAGAACTGGCGTCCGCTCCGGTCCGGATCCATCCGGGACAGGTCGTCCACGTCGCTGGATGCAGCGACGTACGGACCTCTCGCCGGGTTGTCGACGACGAGACGCGGAGCCGGGCAGCGCGTCCAGAGCTCGCCGCCGACGACGAGCAGCCGCGACGACACGCGCTCCAACCGATCGGAGGCCTCCTCCGCGTGGGTCTGCTCGACCGCCTTCAGGGCCTTCGCCCTCGCGAGAGCGTAGTCGCGGTCGTATTCCCCCTGGGCGTCGAAACAGGCCGAGGAGAAGATGGCCTCGGGCACCTCGCGGCGCCAATCGACGAGTTCCCAGCCGTCGCCCTGCAGCACGTCCGCCAGCAGGTTCCCGGCGGAGACCCGGCGCGGGGCGGCGTCCCTGTCGAGCCGATCCATCTCGACCGGCCGCACCAGTTCGCCGTCGAGGGACCAGACGGTCTGATCGGACCCGCCCGGGATGCGGACGGTCGCGGCCGGGAAGACCCGTTCGGGCGCGACGACGTCCACCGCGATCGTCACCGAGTCGACGAGCAGCACCGGATCGAGCCGACCCGTGCGCGTTCTGGAGCCGCGGGCGGCCGCGGCGAAAGGGATCTCGATGGTGGTGCGCATCGCGCTGAAGGATCTCCGGACGAAGCAATGCTAGGCCGGAGCGTCGAAAAGCGCGATCAGCTGGCGCGCGCGAACCGGAGGACGGAAGCGGATTCCTGTTCGACGCGGGTTCTGGACACGAAGACCGGGATGCAGGAGACGAGGGTGCCGGCGTCCGCCGCCTCGATCAGGTCGCGCGCCGTGTCGACCAGACGGTCGCGATGGAAGCAGCCCGAGACCGGCAGGGTGGCGTCGACGCACCATCGGGCGTAGCCGTCCTCGCGGCCGAGCAGCTTGACGCCGCCGATGCGGCCGCCGGCGCAGGAGAAGCGGTCGGAGAAGATGCGGCGTACGACGCGGGCGTCGACGCTTTCGCAGAAGGAATCGACGGCGAAGACCTGCAGGCTGTCGACGAAGACGTAGCCGAAGCGGTCCAGAACGGTCTCGGCCGCGATGTTGCCGGGACGGTGGAAGGCCTCGTCGCCGAGATCGACGCGGATGAGGTCACGCCACCCGACCCGCGTCGCGCCGACTGCGGTGGCCGCTGCAGCGAACGCGAGGTCCAGCGTCGCGTGCCAGCTGTCGAGGATCCTGGCGCCGGTGGCGACGTCGGTGACGAGAAGATTCCAGCGCAGGTTGGAGCGGGGTTCCCAGGAGATGCCGACGTCGGCCCTGGATCGGGTGGCGACGAACTTGCCGTCCGACGTGAGACGGAAACTTACGGGACCCATTCCTTCAATCTCCGAATCGTCCAGGCGTCGGCTGCATCGAGGCTGTATTCGTTCCTTCGCCAGGCGCAAGAAATTTCGGAAGGAATGGAACCGATCTCGACGGCGTAGGTTAATCCCACCGAGCCGGCGCACGATCGGCTCTCAAAAAAAGGGGCCGCCCCTCGCGGAGACGGCCCTATGAAGTCGATGACAGACGATCGGACGACATCCGGGTCCGGGACTGCGGCTGCCGCCGAAGGACTGGAACAAAAGGGCGTTGGCGATCTGTTAGGACTATTCTGCTGCCTTCGCGGACCGTCAAGCGTTCCTTCGTTCGGTTCGGCAATTCCTTGGCGGCCACCCCACTCGTGGGGCATTTCTGCCACACGACGTGCCGTGTCCGAAGGGATCACGCCCGCTTCGGCTCTTCGGTCTTCGCGAACTCGATCGCCCGGTTCAGGTCGATGGCGGCGAGCCGGCTCACCCCCTGCTCGGCCATCGTGACGCCGTAGAGCCTGTCCATCCGCGACATCGTCATCGCCTTGTGCGTGACGACCACGAAGCGGGTCTTCCGGTCGCGCGCCAGTTCCTCGATCAGACCGCACATGCGGTCGACGTTGGCGTCGTCCATGGCCGCGTCGACCTCGTCGAGGACGCAGATCGGCCCCGGCTTCACCAGGAAGGTCGCGAAGATCAGGCACAGCGCGATCAGCGACTTCTCTCCGCCCGAGTACAGCGAGAGCATCTGCATCTTCTTGCCCGGCGGGGCCGCGAACACCTCGATGCCGACCGCGAAGGGGTCGGGATTGTCGACGAGCTTGAGGAAGGCCTGGCCGCCGCGGAAGAGCCGGACGAACAGATCGCGGAAGCGGCCGTCGATCTCCCCGAAGGCCTCCTCCATCCGGGTCCGCCCCTCCCGGTCGAGGGCCGCGACCTCGAGTTCGAGCTTCTGTACCGACAGCGAGACCTCGGCCCGGCTCTTGTCGATCGTCGCCCTGGCCGCGACCGCCTCCGCCAGTTGCTGGGCTGCAAGCATGTTCACCGCGCCGAGACCGTCGCGCTCCTGGATCAGCTTCGACAGCCGGCTCTCGGAGGCGCCGACGGCCGGGAGGGGCGCTGCGGGATCCAGGCCGGCGATGCCGGCGAGCTCGTCGACGCGGCCTTCGAACCGCTCCTGCACCCGCTCGACCGCGTCCTTCAACTGCTGGCCGGCCGTGGCGATCTCGGCGATGCGCCCGGAGCGGTCCTCCTTCAGCCGGTCGACCAGGGCCGCGGTCTCGCGGACGAGCCGCTCCGCCTCCGCGTTCGTCCGCTCCACCTCGTCGAGGTCGCGCTGCACCCGCGCCACCTCCTCCCTGGCGAGTTCCACAGCCTCCCTGGCCTCCTCGATGGCGCCGGCGGGAGCCGGCCCCTGGTCGACGGTCGCCAGAGCCTCCACGGCGGCCGATCTGCGCGCCGAGAGATCGGTGCGCCGCTCGCGGGATGCGAGGATGCGCTTGTTGAAGGCATCGACCTCGCGGACGATCGCGAGTCCCCGTTCCCGCCGCGTCCGCTGGGCGGCCATGAGGTTGTCGAGCGACCGCTTGGCCTCGTCGGCAGTGCGCCGGGCGGTCTGCTGGGCACCCCGGGCCTTCTCCAGATCCGAGCGGAGCAGTTCGGCGGGCGGGAACGTCGCGAGCGTCGCCAGGGCCTCCTCGTGCTCGGAACGGGATGCCGCGTCCTCCTTCTCGAACCGCACCGCCTCGTCGCGCGCCGCCGCGATCCGGGCGTCGACCTCGCCTCTCAGCCGCACGACGTCGAGGGCCGCGCGCCGCGCCGCCTCGAGGGCGCTCCGCGCGGCCGCATCGGTCCGGCGGGCGGCCTCGAGGGCCGCCTTCGCGTGCACGGCCCGCGAGCGGACGTCCTCGAGACCCGCGCCGGCCGCGGCCGACGCCCGGGTGGCCGCCTGCAGCTCGACGTCCAGAACGCGCCGGCGCGCCTCCAGCGAGAGCCGCCGCGCCGAGGCGTCGTCGCCGAGATCGGCCCGGAACCCGTCCCAGCGGCGCATGTAGCCGTCCGGAGAGACCACGCGCTGACCGGGCTGCAGCCGGGACGCGACGCGGTCCGCCTCCTCTCTGGAGTCGACCACGCCGACCGCGGCCAGCCGCTCGGAGAGCTGCGGCACGCCTCTGACGTGGTCCGAGAGCGGCCGCGTGCCGACCGGATGCCCCGGGCCGCGCACCGCATGCCCCGTCCAGGTCGCGGGCGCGTGTGGATCGGTTCCGATCGCGAGGTCGGACCCGAGCGCACCGGCGAGGGCCTTCTCGTAGCCGCCGTCGACGTCGACACGCGATGCGACGGCATCCGGATCGGATCCGAGCGCGGCCAGCGCCAGGGCGACGCCCTCCGCCTCGCCCCTGATCCGCGCGAGGACGTCGCCCGCTTCGGCGAGCGCGGTTCTCGCCGATTCCTCGGCTTCGCGCAGGCGTTCCGTCTCGAAAGCCGCGGCGTCCAGCGCCGCAGCCGCCGTCTCGACATCCTCGGCGCGGAGCGCCGCGTTCTCCTCGGCGGCTGCCGGATCGAGTTCCTCCGCGCGGGCGGTCAGGGTCGACAGCGCGTCGCGGACCGAGGCGAGCCGCTGGGCGGCCGCCCGGGCCCGGGAGCCGGCCTCCTCGACACGCCGACGCGCGTCCGCCCGACGGGCATCCGACTGGGCCTGCAGCGCGACCAAGCGCTCGACCTCCTCGCCGGCCGCCTCCGCCGTCTCGCCCGCGACCTCGAAGCGCTCGCTGGCCTCCTCGATCTCGGCGCTCTCGTCCGCCTGGGCCTCGACGATGACGGCCCGCTCCTCCGCCAGCCCCTCAAGGGATTCGGTGCACTCCGCCTCGACGGCGGCCTCCCGGGCGACGTCCGCGTCGACGTCGGCGACGCGCCGGGCGAGTTCCTCGCGCTCCCGCTTGCGCCGCTCGGCGTCGTTGGCGATCTGCTCGGCGTGGACGCTGGCTCTGGCGAGCGCGGATTCGGCCGCCAGCCGCCGCTCCCGGACCGGCGGCACCGCCTCCGCCGCAACGAGCCGGGCCTTCTCGCTGCCGGCGAGGGACGCCATGGCGTCCGCGATCTCCTTCTCCGCCGCGTCGTGCCGCGTCGTCGCCGTGGAGAGGCGCTCCGCGGCCGTCCGGTGGCGCACGTGGAGCACCGTCGCCTCCGCACGCCTCACCAGTCCGTCGATCTCGGTGCGGCGCCTCGCCTGCTCGGCCTCGGCCGCCAGACGCTCAACGTCGACGCTGAGGCGTTCGAGATCGCGCTCGTTGTTGCGCAGGTTGTCGAGGGACTCGCGGAGGTTCTTCGCCGCCGCGTCGCGACGCGGCTTCAGGCCGGCGATGCCCGCCGCCGCCTCCAGGAGCGGTCTGCGGTCCGCAGGCGTCGCCTTGTCGACGAGCCGGGTGATCTGGCTCTGGCTGACGAGCGCGGCCGACGTCGGTCCGGATCCGATGTCCTTGTAGTGGAGCGTGACGTCGGCGAGCCTGACCTTCCGGTCGTTGAACCAGTACGACGATCCCTGGCCCCGCTCGATGCGTCTGCGGACCGTCAGGCGTCCGCCCTCGCGCTCGGGCGCGTCGTGCTCGAGGGCGACCTCGCAGATGTTGCGTTCCGACCGGCGCTGGGTCCCGCCGAAGATCACGTCCTCCATGCCGGAGCCGCGGAACTCCGCCACGCGATGGTCGCCCATCGCCCACTTCACGGCCTCGACGAAGTTGGACTTGCCGCAGCCGTTCGGGCCGACGATCCCCGTCGTCCCGGGCTCGATCGGCACCTTCACGCGGTCGGCGAAACTCTTGAAGCCGTCGATCAGGAGCCCGTTGATGCTCATGGCCGATCAGAGGGCGGCGCGCGCCTTGGCCACGGCGGCGCCGAGGGCCGCATCGTCGACGAGACCCCGGAAGATCTCGCCCTTGCGCACGTAGACGAACGGCGTGCCGGTCAGGCCGGCCGCGGTCGCGAGGTTGGCGTTGACGAGATGGACGGCGTTCGAGGGCCCCTCCTGGGACAGGACGGCGGCCTCGATCTCGGCGGCCTTCTCCTTGCCGAGCTGGGCGACCATGAACGCGTCCACGTCCTCCTTCGTCCGGAGCGGAGACTTCCTTGCCATGAGGGCAGCGTGGACGTCGAAGTAGCGGTCCTTGGCCATGGTCCAGATCCCCGCGTCGAACGCCGCCGCATACTCCGAGCCCGGGCCGAGGATGCCGACCTCGCGGTGGATGACCTTCACGTCCGGGTTCTCGGCGATCAGCTTCGCGAGCCGGGGATCCATCTGCTTGCAGAAGCCGCAGTTCACGTCGAAGAAGTAGACGATCTCGATCTTTCCGTTCGGGTTGCCGGCCACGGGCACGACCTCGGCGTGGAACAGGGTGTCCTCGACCGCGTGGACCCGCGCCTCGGCCTCGTCCGCCACGGCCCGCTGCTGCCTCTGGATCATGCCGGAGAGCGCCTCCGCCATCTTCTCAGGGTTCTCGCGCACCCACTTCTCGACGGCGACCGGCGTGGATCGCTCGACCACCT
The DNA here is from genome assembly GCF_028920805.1 of Methylobacterium sp. 092160098-2. Taxonomy (NCBI): domain Bacteria; kingdom Pseudomonadati; phylum Pseudomonadota; class Alphaproteobacteria; order Hyphomicrobiales; family Methylobacteriaceae; genus Methylobacterium; species Methylobacterium sp. 092160098-2. The sequence continues at coordinate 90,927 of NZ_JAQPZJ010000002.1, forward strand.
CGCGGACGATCGACGGGAGCTGCCGCTGCACCTCGCGGCGCACGAGATCCTCGAGATCGGTGCCGGCCGCCACAGCCTGGGTTCCCATGGAGAGGTTCGCCAGCAGCCCGCGCCCCGGGGTCGAGACGCCGGCGATGGCCACCGCGGCCAGCGAGACGGTCGCGAGAAGCATGAAGCCGTAGCGGCGCATGTGGGACATCCGGAACTCGAAGGAACGAATCGAGTCGACCATGGCCTGCATGCGCCGGACGCGCAAGCGACCATTCCTTCGTTCGGACTCAGGAGGGCTTCGCGCCGAACATTCCGCCGCCCGTCCGACCGCGATACGGCTCGCCCTCGTCGATCAGATACATGTCGACCGATCCGGCCTCTCCGTCGCCCTTGGCCGTGACCGGTCCCAGCACCTTCACGCGGAAGCCGCGCGGGTAGGGCCTGTCGTCGCGCCCGCGGATCTCGAACGCGATCGACGCCGACGTCTGCCCCCGCTTCATGTCCAGCGTGCCTTCGGGGAAGCTGCCGCCGAAATCGTCGGCGTCCGCCGCGTCACGGCCGGCAGGCTCCACCCTCCACTTGAACCTGCCCCGGCGGGCGTCCTCCTGCCTGATGAGCACCACTTCGGCCTGCGAGCGGCCACCGGCGCCGGGGGCGCCCACGGCGGGGCCGTCGATGGCGATCGCGAAGGAGGGCGGCTCCGACGGCATGGATGGCACGGCTGCGGCAGGCGCCTCCCGAGGCACGGATTGCTCGACCTGCTGAGCCCAGGCGTGGCCGGACGCGACGATCAGGGCTGCGGCTGCGAAGGAACGGATCATCGCTCCTTCATGGCAGGATCCGTGCGCACGTCAATCGGATGCCGATGTCGCTAGCACGAACGGGCGCAACTTAAGGCGGCGGAGTGTAGCCAGTTCGAACACATTCCACATTTCGTTTATACTATCTTCAGTAGTATCTCCTAACATTATTCGTGAACGATAATTCATCGGCAGCCTCGAACAGTTTCACGCAATGTGCACCAGAGAGAGTGACGACGACGCGCGAGTTTACTGAGGCTTGTATCGAATGCATGTTTACCGCATTTTCATTATCCGTTTTCGTTCCACTTGTGTCCATGCTATTTATTTTACGAATTAGATCCGATCTCATACCATCGAGATCTGGCGAGGTCGTCCAGCGTCTTTTTCTCAGATCTTCATGACGACTTTCATATAGCGTTATGGTCTGAACAAGTCCGAGCAGCATGAGTTCGTAGAGCGAAACTTGCAACATTTGCAGTTCGGCGTGGGTCTTGGCGCGTTGCAGCCTATCTTCGAACGCATCCTCCCTGGGATTTTCTAATGCGCGCACGTACAGATAGGCGAGTAGTCTGAACTCGTCTACGCTGATCGTTTTAACTAAATGATTATAGATGCCAGCTTCGACGGCACGCAATCTCGATGAGATGTACGTCGATTTTTTCAATATTGCCGCCTGCGCTTTGGACTGCCTGTTCTTTGATTTCTTCTTCAAGAAACCCTGAACGGCAGTAGCAAGGGCCGACACAGACACACCAATTGGGATCGATGTAACACCTGCTACCGCAAGTCCAGTTCCGAGTAGAGTTGGGAGACTGGTCATGTCGAGAACAGCCTCCCTCCTTTTCTCGAACGAGGTGGCGTCTATATCCTCAAATTCGTCTAGGTTCATTGGGTGCCAATTACCTTCTTATTGTCGATTTATGGACGAAGAGATGTTGTGTGCATCGCATCCTGCTTGATGCCCGGTCGATGCTGTTCCGCGAGCTGCATGGTCCGTATGCCGGCAAAGGCATGGATCTCGGACCGCAGCCGCTCCTCGGTCGCCTCATGGAAGCTGCCGATCGTCCACGGATGTCCGGCCTCGTCGAGGGAGGGCAGACCCATGCCCGCCACCACGTCGGCCAGCGGGCCGGTCATCGGCTTGCGCGGATTCGTCATGCGCGCCGTGATCAGGCTCAGCGCCACGTCGTTGCCGAACTGGACGGCGACCAGAAGGTCGGCCGCATCGTGCCGGCCCGGCGCCGCCTGCTCCAGATGGGCCTGCGCCGACTTTGCGTTCGCGGCTCCGACGACGGCGCTCGCATGGATGTCGTTTCGCATTCCCTCGAACGTGTCCCGGGCGCCGCCGACGGCTACCAGGGCGCCCTGAGGCGTGCGCCTGATGCTGGAGACGAGATCGCCCACGCCGAGCGAACCGCCCCAGCGCGTCATCTCCTCCAGGAACCGCTGCTCGCTGTAGGCGAACATCCCGGCCACCCGCACCCCGCTGTTCGGAAGGGCTCCCTGCTCAGCCGCCGCGCCTGAACGCCAGGAGAGGGCCATGATCAGGGCGGGATCGGCGCCGACCGTCCGGGCGGCCGCATTCACGTTCTCGACGACGTCCTTGCCGACGCGGATCGACCCGCGCCCGGTGCCGAACACGTAGTCACCGGCCTGACGGTCCAGGACGACGGCCACGGGAGCGGCGGGCGGGGGCTCGACGGGACCGTAGGTCGGAACGCCGTAGCCGCGTCCGGCACCGTAGGCCGGCACGGGGGCGGCCACGGGACCGCCGTAGCCGTAGGCCTCGTAGGCGCGCCGCTCGCGCCGCTCGGCGGCGTGGTCGATCACCCGGTCGAGCCTGCGTTCGAGAGCACCCTTGATGCCGCCGAGGAAACCCGGTCGCGCCTGGCCGATCCTGTCGTCGTATCGCAGCTCGTCGTAGCCCCGTGCGTCCTCGCGGCCGCCGGCGTATCCGGAGTCGTACCGCTGATACCGATCCGATGCGCCGGGATACTGCACCTGCTGCTGTCCGGGAGCCGCGTAGCCCTGCGGTGCCGCGGCCGCCTCGTTGCGCACGTCGACGGAAGCTGCGGCACCGACGACCAGAGCGACCGCCAGCATCTTCGACGAGGCGCGGCCGATCGCGGCAGGAAGGAACGCTTTCGTCGGCGTGCCGAAGAGGCGTTCGGCGGCCTTTCTCGATTGGCTCATGACAGTCTCTCCGCGTATCCGCGTAGAGTGCAGAGGGATCGTGAAAACGGCAACATTGAGCAAAGGAAGGAACCGGGCGGGACTGCCACCCCCTTGCGCAAACTCGGCGTTGGGGACAGGGTCGTGCCGATGAAGGAACGATCGCCGACGGCCGACCCACCCGGGCCCCGCCGCGTCGTATTCCGGCTCCGCCCCGGTCGGCGGATGGCGCCGGGCAACCTGGGAGCCAGATCGTCATGCAAACCGCCTTCTCAGTGGAGGCCATCCGCCGTGCGGTTCTCGTCGTGGGCAAGGGCCGCGTCGAGGTCGACCGCTTCTCCGACGGTGTGGCCGTCAGCATGTACGGAGCTTCGTCGAAGCTTCACGGTGCCTTCCTGGTCCGCGACGGAGTCGCCTCGGGCTACGACCCGGAGGCGATGTCCGACGAGAACGTGCTGGAGGTGCTCCGCCGGGATCTCGCCGGCCAACCGGTCAGCATTCCGATCGAGGGCCTCGGCATCGAGCTCGTCGCGGCGCAGTTCGACGAGACCTTCGACGTGCTGGTGAAGAACGCCTCGGGCGAGCCGATCCACGGCGACACCGTTCCGCTCGCCGTCTTCAACGTCGCCTGACCGCATGGTCCTGCCCGCCTGGACCGAGGACGCCGCCCACTTCCCGGACCCGCAGCACAGGGTCTGGCTGCGGCGGCGGCTCTCGATGTTCGGGGTGCCGCTTGTCTTCGTGCTCTACAATCCGTCCAAGGCCGGCCACGAGCGCGACGACGCCACCGCGCGTCGGGGCATCGGCTTCGCCAACGCCGTCGGGGCGAGCGACCTCGTGTTCGTGAACGCCTTCACCGGCATCGCGACCGACCCCGACGACCTCGCCGCGATGGACGATCCCGTCGGGCATCTCGCCGACGACGCCCTCGAGGCGGCCGCGGAATTCGCGCGGCGGCGCGGCGGCGTCATGGTGGCCGCGTGGGGCGCTCCCAAGGGCCGCGCCTCGACGCGGCGCCTCGCGCTGGACCGCTTCGAGCACATCCTCTCCCTCGGCCTGCCGCTGCACGTACTGCGGATGACGGCTTCCGGGTTTCCCGAGCACCCTCTGCGTCTTCCCGCCGATCTCAGGCCGGTGCCCTGGATGGTGGGAGCCGACGCGCCGGCGGCGGATCCGGCCATCTCCGCTCCCATCCCGCGCTGAGTTCGTCCGCCCGGATCCGCCCGGCCGGACACGAGGCCGAAGCGGCGACCCGGACGGTCCGTGCCGTCTTCGCGGTCCGGCCGCCGCGCCCGCGGGCGGCGTCGGCGCCGGGGGTCAGCTCCAACGCCGCCTGGAATTCGGAACGGGGCTCTCCCGAGTAGGCGAGCTTCGGGCGATCGGTGCGCGGCATCTTCAGGCTCCGTTCTCGAGGGCGACGACGCCGGCGTGGCGTCGGATCCGGTTCGCGAACCGTTCGGCCAACCGGCCGCCCAGTTCCCGGCACGGCTGCTCGACGAGACGATGCGAAAGCACCGCCGCCGCGACGCAGAAGGGGAAGGTCGCCGCCGCAGCCAGCATCCATCCGGTCTGGGTTGACGGCAGGGCGCCCGCGCGGGCGAGGATCTCGTGCCACGCGTTCAGGACCGGCAGATGCCAGAGGTAGAACGAGTACGACACGGCTCCGAGCGCGGTCAGCGCGCGGGGTAAAGCCCGGGTGGTAGGCTCCGCGCAGGCCGTCGCCGCCACGACCGCGGTCGCCCCTAGACCGACGACAAGGAAGCCGACCGAACCCGAGTGGCTCGATACCATGACCGGTGCGAGCAGCATCGCCGACAGGCCCGTCCAGAAGACCCGGCCCCGACCGATCCCGACGATCCGGTTCCGGACGCGGTCGAAGTCGACGAGGGCCAACACCGACCCCAGAACGAGGGCGTCCGGCCGGAAGAACCACGCGCCCTGGCCCGAGCGGTCGAGCGCCACCACGCATGCGAGCAGCAGCAGCAGCGCGGTCGCTGCGGAGCGGGCGGACGCGATGAGGACCAGCGGCGCGAGCAGATAGAACTGATGCTCGAGCGCCAGGGACCACATGTGGCCGAGGATCTCGGCCCTGGCGCAGTCCGAGGCCGCATGGACCGTGCAGAGCCAGCCGCGCAGGTTCGCGGCCCCCGCGAGCGCCCAGCGCGCCTCGTTCAGGACCAGCGGACCCGACGAGGCGTCCGCATGCCGGTCCACGGCGAACGCGAAGGCGCAGACCGCCGCGACGACCGCCAGGGCCGCCGGCCAGAGCCGGAACGCCCGGCGCACGGCGAACGAGGCGACGGCCGGGAGCCGGCCGCCGGCGCAGGCGTCCGAGACGAGTCCCCTGACCACGACGAAGCCGGAGAGGGCGAAGAACAGATCCACTCCCGTCCACCATGCCGGCACGTACACGGGGATCGCGAAGATCCCGTCGGGAAGCGGCAGGATCTTCGGCAGATGGTCGAGCAGCACGAAGAGGGCGGCGAGGCCGCGCAGCGCTTCCAGCTGCGGGATGCGCCTGCTCAAGCCTCGTCCGCCGGCCGCAGCCGTCCGGCCCAGGCTCTGAACGCCAGTGCGCGATCCTCGTCGGTGTCGAAGCCGTCGCGGGCCGCCCAGTCGAGAAAGGCATCCCAGCCCGACCCCGCAGCCGGAGGCTCGCCCCGGCCGCCGTACGGCGGACGCCCTGTCCGGCGCTCGGGGACGGCTGCGCGACCGGCCTGCCGCATCGCGTGCGGGGCGGCGGCGGCGGGGGCGCCCGGGCGCGCTGGAGCGGCGCCGGAAGGCGGAGGCCTGACCACCTGCGGGCGAGGCATGATCCCGCGGATCGGCCCCGCAGGGACGGAGGAGCGGGGGCGCTCGATGTCGAAGCGGAGCGACACGGACGCCGCTCCGGTCAGGGCGCGACCGTCCGCCATGCGCCGCCGGGCGTGCGGCAGGCGGTGGCGGTGATCGTCGGATTGCGGCCCTCGAAGTAGACCGAGTGGGTGTACTCGCGGCACTGGCCGTACCCGGTGAGGTAGGCCGGGCCGGCCAGGACCGATCCTTCCGTGCCGTCGATCCCGTTGCGCCAGGAGTGATGGACGTAGCTGCGGGGATCCTCCAACGCCCTGAACTGCGCCTGAAAGGCATCCGCCAGGGAACGCTCGTCGAGGCGCGCTCCGAGTTCGCTGCCGGCAAGACCGCCGAAATAGGGGCGGTTCGCCGTCCGAAGGGCGAGCATCTGCTCGTTGATCGTGGTGGGCTTGGACGGATCGGCCACGACGGTCGTGCCATACGGATCGCCGGCCAGGGCGCGCGAACCGGGAAGGACCGCGCGGCCCGTGACAGGATCGCGGGTCTGGCACGCGCCGAGGGCGAATACCGCGAGAGCGACGGCCGGAATGACGGCGCGACGGAGGGGTGTCATCGAGTTCCGTTCCTTATCGAAGGAATGAAACGACCATAGCCCATGATCGGTCCCTGGCAACCCTCCAAGGAAATCCATGCCGCTCATTCGAGAGCTGTCCGCCTCTCATCGCGGCGAAGGGCCCTCGACCGCATCCTCCGGTCCGTCGACGACGGCGAGACCGGCCTGGAACGCCTCCAACGGCGTCGCGAAGGTGCCGACGACGAGCTCGTGGGCGTCGTTGCTCTCCATCGCGACCAGGAACGGGGCCGCATGATCCGAGGCGCGGACCATCGTGACGTGGAAGCCGTCCTCCCTGGGCGTGACCACGACGATCTCCCGCGGATCGCGGCGCGTACCCCCGAAGACCAGACGCTGTGCGGCGTCGATGAACACGAACCCGGGGTCCTCGCCCGTCGTCCTGTTGAGCGCGAACTCCTCGACCTCGCTGCCGTCCTGGCAGAAGTCGACCAGCGCGTGCATGTTGTCCTGACGCTTGCCCATGTCGCTCGTTCCTTCCGTTGTGCCGATCACATCCCGAATGCGGGAGCTGCAGGTGAGTCCTCGATCTGCGTCTCGGGCCCGGCCGCCGCAGGCCCCCGCCGGCGTCCGTTGACCCAGGTCTCCTCGCGGCAGTCGACGTGGAGGACCGCCGGCCCCTTGTCGTTGTCGAGGCGGCGCGTGCCGTTGAAGACGAGGAGCGTTCCGTCGGCCCCGGCCCTGACGACGTTCTCGTCCGGCAGGCGCAGGTGGCCGAGCATGTGGTCCTGAAGCACCGCCCGCTCGAAGGCCTGCACGGCGAAGTCCCGGCCGAAGGAGTGCAGACACCCCGGCGGTATGTCGCCCTGTCGGCAGAACAGGTGTCCCTGACCGTCGAACCCCGCCATGGCCCTGGTGCCGTCGGGCCGGTTCCAGACTGCGATCACCGCGCCGGTGGGATCGAAGCGCAGGACCTGGGGCACTTCGTCGTCCGGTCCGCCGGGGCGCACCAGCACGACGTCGGTGGCGAGCGCGTAGTCCCGCTGCCGGTTGGCGTGGATCGTCGCTAGAGCGAGGGCGAGGTGCCGCCGATCGCAGAAGACGACCTCGGTCGCCCCCGCCGCGATGCGCCCGACGGCCGAGAGGTAGCCCTTGCCGGCCGCGTCGGCGCCGGTCGCCTGGAGGGCTGCAGTCATGTGGCGGGCGCCGGCGACGAGGCCGAGCGCCATGACGTCCACCGCAGCGGCGCCGGCCCTGCGTGCGGCATCCAGGAACATGCGGGCGCGCGCCTGCACGTGGCCCAGATGGTGCGCCAGCCGCTCCTTGATCTCGTCGGCGACCTTCTCCTTGATGAGGAAGGCCGCGCCGATGGCGAACCCGATCACCGAGCCTTCGGACATCCGCCCGGCACCGTGCTCGAGTTCCTCCATGAATGGCACGTGGGTCATGGCGGCGACCAATGACACAGCCGAAACCGTCCATGCCGTATGCTTCAGGACCGTCGTCCAGCGATGGTCCCGACGGAAGGCGCCGACGGTCGGGCAGAGTTCCGCGTCCGCGTAGCGACCGCCCACGATCATGGTCCCGAGGGTGCGGTCGGGGAGCGACCCGACCGGAAGCGGGATGGAGGAACGCAGATCGCACCGGGAGAAGTCCGGCTCGACCATGTGGGCGCCTCCGAAGTCCGCATTCCGCAGCCGGGCGTCCGTCAGGCTCGTCTTCCGCATGCTGGCCTGGGCGAACGTCATGTTGGCGCCAGCGACGTCGTCCAGATGGGCGCCGTCCAGTATCGCCCGGCGGAAGGACGACCAGGTCAGGTGGGCTCCGGATAGCCGCGCGCGGGTCAGGTCCGCGGCCTCGAAGCGGGCCCGGCGCGCCTGCGCGCCCTGCAGCTTGGCCTCCTTGAGCGAGGCGAACCCGAAATCCGCGTCGTGTAGGATCGAGCCGCGGAAGTCCGCGCGGTCCAGGCGCGCCTCGACGAACGAAGCGCCGCGGAGGTCGATCTGCGTGAGGTCGGCATCCTGCAGGTCGGCGCGCGCGAAGGACGCACCCTCCGAGACCAGTCGGCCTATCAGGGCCCTCCGGCTCTCGGCCCGGCCAGAGTGCATGACCTCGCCGTCGATCGACTTGATCTCGAAGACCTTGCCAGCCATCCCACCCACCATCGAAGGAACGGAAACAGCCTAGCCTGTGGCGTCGAAAACCGGAAAACGCCCTGTCATTCCTCGTCGAGGAACTTGCGCAGGAAGGTCCCCATCTCGGGTGCCCGCAGCTTCTGCAGCGCCCGGGCCTCGATCTGACGGACGCGCTCGCGGCTGACCTGGAAGACCTGGCCGATCTCCTCCAGCGTCATCTGGTCCGCATAGCCGATGCCGAAGCGCATCATGACGATGGTGCGCTCCCGCTCGGGCAGCTCGCTGCAGACGTCGAGCACCGCCTCCTTCAGCTTCGTCAGATCGGCGAGGCCGATCGGATCGGGCGCCCTCTCGTCCTCGACGAGATCACCGAAGCGGACGTCCCCCTCCTCGCCGACGGGCAGGTCGAGCGAGACGGTCTCGCGGGACATGTTCAGGAGACGCTCGACCTGACGGACCTCCAGTTCGAGCGCGGTCGCGATCTCGTAGGTGCTGGCCGGCCGCCCGAGCTCGATCCGCAGACGGACCGCGGTCCGCTCGATCTTGGCGGCCTTCTCGTGGAGGTGCACAGGCAGGCGGATCGTGCGTCCGTGGTCCGCGATCGAGCGAGAGATCGCCTGCTTGATCCACCAGATCGCGTAGGTCGAGAACTTCCAGCCGCGATGGTAGTCGAACTTCTCGATCGCCCGCATCAGCCCGATGTTGCCCTCCTGGATGAGGTCCAGGATCGGCAGGGAGCGGTTTGTGTACTTCTTGGCGACCGAGTAGACGAGCCTCAGATTCGAGGTGACGAGGCTGTCCCGGGCTCGGCGGAGATCCGCGTGGGCGACCTTGAGGTCCCGCTGGATGGCCCTGAAGCGGGAGACGGGCACCCTGAAGGGAAGCACCACGTCGTCGATGGCCCGGGCCGCGGCCTGTGCGGCGTCCGGCGCCTCCGTGGCACCCGCGGGGCGCGAGAAGGGACCGACCCGGGCGAGCACCGCATCCTCGACGCGGTCCGCCCCGTCGAGGACCGGCACGAGGTCGGCGGCGATGCCGCCTCTATTCTCGACGATGCGTCCCAGAACGCGGGCCGCCGTCATGAGCGCCGTGCCGGCGACATTCACGACCGCCGCGAGCTCGTCGATCCGGTCCGTGGAGAGCTTGGCCGCCTGGACGCGGTCGGCCGCCTCCGACAGCCTCTCGGGCTGCGCCGCCGCGGCGGCGCACGAGATCAGGATCTGATCGATGCTGTCGACGGCCCTGTCCCGCAGGGCTGCCGTCTCGCCGTCGGCCTCGGGGCCGTCGACGTCCTCGTCCTCGCCCGCGAACAGGTCCCAGGGACGCATCGTGCCGAGAACGAGTTCGTCCCGCCACTTTCCGGCGAACCTCTCCATCAGGCCGAGGGTGATGAAGGATCCGAACATCGAGATGCGGGCGACCTCGATGCGCCGCGCGAGCGCCTGCTCCTCCTCCCGCTTGAGAACGGGATGGCGCCCGATCTCACGCGAGTAGACGGCGAGGGCGTCCGCGGGCAGCCTCTCCTGACGCTCGACGCGATCGTCCGGCGCAGGGGAGATGCTGTTGCTCTCGCGGTGTCTGGCGACGGGATCCTGCCGACGCCCCGGCTCGCGGACGACCTTCCTGGAAGGTACGTCGGCGAGCACGGCCGGGCGTGCGGCACGCTCCGATCGTCCCGTATCCGGTCGTCCGTCCATCAAAGAGATCCGCAAGAGGTCATCCTTAAGGGGACCTTGATGCAGATCCGCGGGCCTGTCCAGCGAAGGAACGAAGTCAGGTCCTCGGGCCGCTGCGTTCCTTCGGCGTGTGCGCGGGAACGAGATGGTCCAGGATCCGCAGAAGGGCCGAGGCCCGCTCGTCGAGCGATCTGCCCGTCAGCGTAAGGACGGCGTGGTCCCGGCGCAGCCCCGGCGGCAGGCGTTCCGGTGCGATCTGATCGGCCCAATCCCGCAGGCGCCGCTCGACCATCCCGGTCTCCTCGGCATCGAGGGTGCCCGGAGCCGGCCCGTCCATGAGATCCCGGCGGGCCTTGGCGAGAGCCTTCACGTGAATCTCGCGAAGTCGTTCGGCGATCGCCTCGGCCTGAGGAAAGGTGTCGCGGAAGGCCTGAAACAGGTCGAGCGCGTCGGCTGCGGCCGGGCCGACGTCGTCGCCGTACCTGCGCAGGCCGCGCAGCGGCCCCGACTTGATGAACGTCTCCAGGTCGGAGATCTCGTACGAAAACAGGCGCGCGCCCTCGCGGTCGTGGAGGATGTCGAAGACGCCGGCGTCCCTGAGGCCGATCTCGGCAGCCAGGATCCCCGCGCCGTCGATGTCGCGCGCCTCGAACACCAGCAGGAATCGGCCCGTGGCGTCGAAGGCCTTCAGCATGGCTCCGGACTCGCGCGCGCCCCAGGCGGGGCCGGTGGACCCGGACAGGTCGTGGTGTTCGTCGGACATCGCATCGGTTCCGGCGGACCGCTTCGCGGAGAAGCCGTCGTTGCTGCACGGAACGTCGACGAAGGTGTCGCAAGACACAATCGCTCAGCCGGGGTGGGAACGGCTCCGCGCCAGCCGCAAGGTAGGGAGCGAGCGCGCGGCGATGCGCTGCCGCAGCCAATCCCCGGTGGAGAACCAATCCACACCTTCGGGATGGATGAACACCGCCGAGCCCCCGAACGGCGGGCGGCCGGCGACGGATGGATGGGCGATCTCGACCTCGACGAACGGGAGCCGAACCGGATCCCTGACGCACAGACCTCTCAGCACCTCGGTCCACTCGATCCCTTCCCCGAGATCGATGTCGACCGGGCCGTCGTCGAACTCGACACCGTCGAGGATGGCCGAGAAGCGCATGCAGATCTTCGGGCAGATCTGCCACGATAGCGATACGAGCCGCCTGAGCACGTCCAGCTGCTCGGTCGCGAACGGCGGAAGTCCATCCTCTCCGTGCAGGGTCAGGACGCCGTCCGCTTCGCGCGCCCTGAAGAGGACCTCCAGGTACCAGCGCTCGAGTGGGGACGGGATGTCCGCCGGGACAGGCGTGCGTACGACGACGGACTCGCGGATCTCGGCCATGGATCAGGGAGCGGGTGGCGGTAGGAACTCGTCGTCGTCCCGCGCGGCGGGAACGGAGGCTCCCAGCACGGCGGAGAGGTGCCGCACGACGTCGTCGCGCTCGTCGTGCAGGAGCGATGCCCGGGCCTCGAGCTCCGCCGCCATGCGGCCGATCTCCCGGGTCCGGGCCACCGTCGCTGCATAGGCCGCTGCGGCGACGTCCTCGGGATGGGCCGCCAGATAGGCGCCGACGGCGTCCGCGATCGCCATGTCGTCGATGCCGGCGGCACCCGCCAGAATCAGTTCGCCTCCGACGCGGATCTCGACGTCCCCGGTCGACGTCGCGCGGAGATGGGCCGGCACGCCGTCGATGCGGATCTCCGCTCCCGTCGGGCCCGCCCGCCAAGCGGCTTCGGCCGCGACGCCGACGCCGGCGAGGTGCTCCACGGCGTCGTGGCGCATGCCGCGCGGGGCTTCGGCCAGCGCGCCCCCTTCGTGATGGAGGAGCCGACGCGCCGCCGCCGCCGCGGCGTCGACCACCCATTCCTCGTCCTCGTAGGCCATCCACGGCCGGTGGAGCGAGGCGAGGTCTCCGCGCATCTCGCGCAGAACGAGGCCCTCCAGACGAAGCGCCGCCTCGGCGAAGGAACGCTCCAGACCCTCCAAGGCACCGCGCGCGCGGGCTTGGAGATAGGCGGTCCGATGGAGCGAATCCCGCGAGAGCTCCCCGGTCTGGAAGGCATGGGCGACTTCGTCGCCCCGCCACTCGGCGACGACGTCCCCGACATCTCCGTCCGCGGTCTCGAGGTAGAGGACGACGTTTGGAACGCCCAACACCTCGGTGGACCCGACGATGGTGTCGCCCACCCCGATCCTCGCCTGGAATGGCATGCCTTCAGATCTCCGCGCCGCCCCACGATGATAGGAGGCGGGCGTATGCCCTTCAACGGCGTCGGCCGTCACGGCGCGGGACCGGGTGCCGCCTCGGGCTCGGACCACCCCGCGTCGAGCCAAGCCGCCTGGGGCGTGGCCGCACCGAAATGCGCAGACAGGATCCCGGCGAGGGCGCGATGGCGGCCGTCGTCCCCGATGCCGTGTTCGGCCGCGGTCGCGAGGTCCGCTTCGACGAGGAGCGCCCCGTCGCACGACTCCAGGCTGCGGAGCTTCTCCCGGACATCGTCCCATGTGCCCAGGCCGTCGCCGTCGAGGAGATAGGGTCTGCCGTCGATCGCGATCTCGGCGACCGCATGGTCCAGCCGCCCCGGCCGCCCCGCGAAGCGGATCCTCGCGACGTCCGCCCCCAGCCACTCCCGGACCGCGAGCGCGAGGGACAGACAGCCCCCGTCCATGAATCCGAAATCCGGCATCTCCGCGAGCATCGCATCGGATCGGCACAGCCGGGCGAAGGCCTTGCCGAAGCCGCTGCCGTTCGACACCCGTCCGCGTCCTATCCGTTGCAGCCTGTGCATCCCGCGCTCCTCTCCCCGAGGGTGCAGGGCATCCTTGCAAGCGGCAACGGCCTCAGGCGGCGAGCTTCCGGCCGCCCGTCGCGGAGCGGACCGCATCCAGGGCCTCGCCGAACTCGGTCTCGACCCTCGCCAGGATGCCGTCGCCGGCCGCGGCGATCGGGTCCGGAGCATCGTGCACGGTACGGCAGAGGCGATACATCCGTTCGGCGCCCGTGTTCGAGGCGCTGCTCAGGACGGCGTGGACCGTGTCGCGGAACCGGCCCGTCTCGCCGGCGGCGTACGCATCCCGCATCTCGGCCAGGAGCGGCGGCACGTCCTCCTCGAAGATCGAGACCATGTCCTCGAGGAATTCCACCCCGCCGAGGTCCAGGAGCTCGCCGATCTTGGCATCGTCGAGCACCGGCCCCTCGTCCTGCTCCGGACGCGCCGGTGCTTCGACGGCCCCGGGACCCGCCACGGCCTGCGCGATGGTCGAGAAGAGCACGGCCCGGTCGATGGGCTTGGTCACGAAGCCGACCATGCCGGCATCGGCCACCGCCTTCCGGGCCTGCTCCGTGCCGTCCGCCGTGAGGGCGATCAGAGGCACGCTCGACGTGCCGCCGCAGGCGAACGAGAACAGGCGCGCGGCCTCCACCCCCGTCATGACGGGCATGTTCAGGTCCAGTAGGGCGACGTCGAACTCCGCGTCCACGAGCGCGTCGAGAGCCTGCCGTCCGTCCTCGGCCAGGACCACCGAATGCCCGGCCTTGGCGAGGATGCGCTCGGCCACGACCCGATTCGACCGGTTGTCGTCGGCCACCAGGATGCGCAGGCTGCGCCCGATCGCGATCCCGACCGCAGGCTCGGCCTCGTCCGGCAGGTCGGCCGCAGGCAGCGGCAGCTCGAACCAGAACGTGCTGCCGGATCCGACCGCGCTCCTGAGGCCGATCGTCCCGCCGTGGAGCTCGACGAGCTGCCGGCAGATCGCCAGACCGAGACCGGTGCCGCCGAAGCTGTCCAGGATGCTGTCGTCGGCCTGAGAGAACGGCTCGAAGATCCGCTGACGCGCCTCGGGCGCGATGCCGATGCCGGTGTCGTTCACCTCGAACCTGACGACGCCGTCCCCGACGGACCGGACCCCGATCGAGACGCCCCCCAGGGCCGTGAACTTGACCGCGTTCCCGGCGAGGTTGACCAGCACCTCCTCGACGTGGCGTCGGCCGCCGAGCACCCCCTCCGGCAGATCCGGCGCCACGTCGACCGTGAGGGCGAGACCCTTGGCGCGGGCCTGCGCGGTCACCATTGCGACCGCATCCGAGACGGCATGCCGGAGCGGGAAGGGCGCCTTCTCGGCGGGCATGCGCCCGACCTCGAGACGCGAAAAGTCCAGGATCGTGTCGATGTGCGCCAGGAGGGAGCGCGCGGCGGTGGAGACCGTCCGGTTCATCTCGCTCTGCTCGCCGTCGAGGCGGGTCTCGCCCAGAAGGTCCGACATGCCGATGATGGCGTTCGGCGGGGTCCGCAGTTCGTGGCTCACGCCGGCCATGAAGTGGCTCTTGGCGCGGCTCGCGGCCTCCGCCTCGGCCTTCGCCTTCTGCAGGCGGGCGAGCAGCGAGCGGGCGTAGATCGGGATGACCGGCAGACCGCAGAGCAGCGAGACCGACATCCGCCACTGCTCGGCGAACTCGCGGTTGAGCAGGATCACGAGCGCGAATCCCATCGCCGCCAGCACCGTTCCCGCGAACATGTACCGCCCGCCGTAGCGGATGCCGTTCCCGAGGAGCGTCCAGATGTAGACGGGATACAGGAACGTGGCGTCCACGCCCACGAGGTACATGCAACCCGAGGGCCCCGCGATGTCCAGGACGAGGCCGAAGGCCTTGCGGAGCGTGCGCTCCTTCGGATCGAGGGCGACGCTCGTGGCCAGGGCAACCGCCGACACCACGTAGACGGCCGCCAGCAGCGCGCCGATGCCATGGAGCTCGCTGCCGTACCAGTTCCAGAGCATGAGACCGATGATCGGATACGCGACGAGCCGGTTGCGGGCGATCTCTCCTTCCGGCGCTGCCGGGCGGCAGACGAGCCGCAGGATGTCCGTTAGGCTGGTCGGTCGGTTCATGTCGGTTCCGTCGGAGGAAGCACGCGGCGTCCACGCTAGCGGGCGCCCATTGAGATTGTCTGAAGGAACGGCCGTCAATCCGAAGGAACGGAGAGCCGTTCAGTGCTCCAGGCCGGCCTTCGAGAAGCCACGCATCATCGGCTCGGCGAGCCACGTCAGCAGGGTGCGCGGGTGGTCCTCGATGAAGGCCTGGACCGGCATGCCGGCCATGAGCTTCGCGTGAGGCGCGAGGCGTGCGACCTCGTCCCGGTCGATGGCGACCTCGGCCCGGTAGTAGAATTCCCGGGTCGCCGGATCCTGGACCGCGTCCGCGCCCACCTTGCGGACGTGGCCGGGCAGGGCCGGAACCTCCTTGGGGGAGAACGCCGTCACGGTGACGCGGGCCTTCTGTCCGACCGCGACGTTGGCGATGTCCACCGGCCGGACGCGCACCTCCAGCACGAGCGAGCCGTCGGTCGGCAGGATGTCGGCGATGGCTCCGCCCTGAGGAACGACCGCTCCCGGCGTGCGGACCTTCAGAGACACGACGGTGCCGGCCTCCGGCGCCTTGACCTGCTGGCGCCCGATCGCGTCCGTGCTCGCGGCGATCTCGTTGGCGACGGTCGCGGCCTCCGCCTCCGTCTTGGCGAGATCCTCGCCGATCTGCTGGCGGAACGCGGATTCCTCGCCCTGCAGGGCCGTCCGCGTATGCTCGATGTCGGAGACGGCCGAGGCGATCTGGCCGTCGAGCGAGGCCCGCTGGGCGTCGATCTGGGCCATCCGGGCCTCGAGCGCCAGCATCCGCGGCCGGGTGGTGAGACCCTTGGCCAGGAGATAGCGGGTGTCGTCGACCTGCTTGACGACGGTGCCGCGCTCCGCCTCCGTCGCGTCGGCCTGCCGGCGGTAGGCGGCCACGATCGCCTCGGACTTGCGGATCTGCTCGGACAGGCCCTCGACCTTCGCCTTGTGGCCGGCCCGCCGGGTCCGGAGGATCTCGCCCTCGTTGGCCGTCACGGCGGCCAGGGACGGATCGCGGGCCACGTCCGCCGCGAGGGGGCCGAAGTCGGCCGGGCCGCCGTCGGCGAGCGCCTTCAGCCGGATGCGGGCGGCCGCGAGTTCCGCGCGGCGGTGGACCTGGTTGTCGTAGGCGGCCTTGGCGCGGACGTCGACGAGCACAGCGATCGGCTGCCCGGCTGCAACCGTGTCGCCCTCGGCCACCATCATGCGCTCCAGGATGCCGCCTTCCAGGTGCTGCACCGTCTGCCGACCCGAATCCGGCGAGACGATCCCGGGGGCGAGGGTGGCGGACGCCAGAGGCGCCAGCGCCGACCATGCCCCGAGCATGGTGACCGATCCGACGGCGGCGGCGAGGGCGAGGGTCCGGGGACCGCGGAGCTTGGTCTGGAGATCGCTGCTCATGGTCAGGCTGCCTTCCGGTCCTGGGACTGCGAGGCGTTGCGGCGCACCTGCGCCTCGGCCGCCGCGCGGAGGTTGTCGAGCGCCCGGCGGGCGGTGTCGTCGTAGATCTTGCGGCCATCCTCCAGGGCGATCACGCGGTCGGCCACGGAGAACAGCTGGTAGCGATGGGTCACCACGAAGACGGTCACGCCGCGGCCCTTGAGCTCCGAAAGGGTCTCGGCCAGCGCCGCGTCGCCGGACGTGTCGAGGCTCGCGTTCGGCTCGTCGAGGACCAGGAAGCGCGGCCGGCCGAACAGCGCCCGGGCCAGGGCGACCCGCTGCCGCTGGCCGCCCGACAGGGGAGCCCCGTTCTCGCCGAGCCGGCAGTCGTAGCCGCCCGGCAGGCGCAGGATCATCTCGTGGCACCCGGCGAGGGTGGCGGCCGCGACGACGTCGGCGTCGGACCCGGCGGTGAAGCGGGCGATGTTCTCCTTAACGGTCCCGGCGAAGAGCACGGAATCCTGGGGGAGGTAGCCGACGTGGTCGCGGCGCTGCGCCTCGGTCCAGTCGAGGATGCTCGCCCCGTCGAGGCGGACCTCCCCGCCGGTCGGGCGCAGGGCGCCGACCAGGACCTTGCAGAAGGTGCTCTTGCCCGAGCCCGACGAACCGATCACGGCGACGATCTGGCCGGCTCCGGCGTCGAGCGAGATGCCGTCCAGGATCTCGCGTCCGGTGGTCGCGTCCCGGTAGGAGACGTTGACGATGCGCAGGTCGCCCTTCGGCTCGGGCAGTTCGGTGGTGGCGGACGCGTCCCATCCGCCGAAGGCGCGACGCAGACGGCCCCAGGATTCCCGCGCCGACTGCAGAGAGCGCCAGCCCGAGATCAGGCCGTCGATGGGGGCCAGGGTCCGGCCGAGAAGGATCGACGACGCGATCACCACGCCGGCGGAGGCTTGGTTGGTCATGGCGAGCGCCATGCCGACGGCGAGGATCAGGGACTGCGAGCCGAGGCGGACCGTGCGCGAGATCGTTGCCATCGTGGCGGCGACGTCGGTGACGCGGCGGGTGCGGTCGAGGACGCCGGCGTTCGCCTCGATCTCGCGCGACACCATCGGACCGCACATCGAGAGGCCCGCGGCCGCGTCGCGGTTGCGCGAGATCTCGTTGAGGCGCTGTACGACCACGGCCTGACGACGGGCGGCCTCCTCGGAGGCGCGACGGGTGACGATCTCGCCGACCACCGCGATCCCGAACAGGATCGCCGACGTGGTCAGGGCGTACAGGCCGACGTAGGGGTGCAGCAGGAAGCAGACCAGCAGGAAGAGCGGGAACCACGGCAGGTCCAGGATCGCCTTGACGCCGTTCGAGGACACGAACGCCCGGATCGTCTTCACGTCCGAGACCGGGTTGCGCTCGAGGTCGAAGCGGCCGGAGGTCGAGAGTGTGGCCGCGTGCGGCAGCAGGCTCTCCTCGACCCACTCGCCGACACGCGACGTCATGCGGTCGCGCGCCAGCTCCAGGGTCGCCACGAAGCCGAGGCTCACGACGAGGGCGGAGGTCAGCAGCACCAGGGTCTCGAAGCTGCCCGAGTGCTGGACCCGGTCGAAGACCTGCATCGAGTACAGCGGCGCCGAGAGCATCAGGACGTTGATCGCGATGCCGGTGCCGGCCAGCGGCGTCAGGGCGACGCGGCTTTCCCGGACCATGCGGTCCAAGGGGGTCGTGGCATGCGCGTTCATCCGGGCCTCCTGAGTGGACCCAGAATGCCCGGCAAACTCTTAATCCGGGTTTCCCCGATCGTGAGATTTTTAAGCGATCGACGCTTTCGTTCCTTCCTTCCGCGTCGATTGCTTCCCGTCACGCGATCAGGATGTCGCTCGCCTGCAGATGCTGGCCGTTCGTGATCTTCGCGATGGCCTGGGCGGCCTGACCCCCGTCTCCGTCGGCATCGAAGAACAGCGTCGAGGACGCGGTCTCGAAGAAGAGGCCCGCGTGCCGACCGGAGAAGTCCACGTGGTCGCCCGAGGCGAAGGTGCTCGAGTCGACCTTCTTGCCCGCGAAGGCGTCGCCGAACTCGGAGCCCTGCAGGAGGATCTTGTCCTCGCCGCGCACGAAGTCCGTGATCAGCTGCATGCCGATCTTGGACAGCTGGAAGAGGTCCGCTCCAGCCCCGCCCGTGAGCGTGTTGGTGCCCGGACCGCCGATCAGCAGGTCGTTGCCGTCGTCCCCGAACAGCCGGTCGTCCCCGTCGCCGCCCCGCAGGATGTCGTTGCCGGCGCCGCCGTGCAGCTCGTCGTCGCCCTGGTTGCCCTCGATTGTGTTCGAGCCGGCGTCGCCGAAGATCACGTCGTCGTGGCGCGAGCCGGCGACGTTCTCGAAGTTCCTGATGGTGTCGCCCTCGGCGTCGCCGCCGCTCACAACGCCGGTGGTGAGGTCGACGTTCACGCCCGCCGACGAGTTCAGGTAGGAGAGCCAGTCGATGCCGGCCCCGCCGTCGAGCACGTCCCGACCGGTCCCGCCGTCTATCCAGTCGCTGCCGTCGCCGCCCGTGATCGTGTTGACGCCGGAGACGCCGATCAGCACGTCGTGGCCGCCCAGGCCGTCCGCTTCATGGGTCGCGTCGTCGAGACGGATCTCGTCGTTGTGCTCCGACCCCCGGATCGCCTCGATGTCCTTGTAGCTGTCGCCGGCCGCATCGCCCGTGTTGTTGGCGGTATCGCCGAGATCGACCACGACGCCACTCGAGGCGGTCTCGTAGCTCGCGGTGTCGTGTCCGGCTCCGCCGTCGAGCACCTGCCCGCCCGCACCGCCGACGAGGACGTCGTCGCCGTCCTGGCCCATCAGCACCGCGCCTTCGACGCCGGACCCGTGAAGGGTGTCGTTGCCGGCACCGGCCTCGATGCGGGTCACCCCGTCGCCCGCATGGATCTCGTCGTCGTGGCTGGAGCCCACGATCGTCTCGATGCCGGTCAGGCTGTCGCCCGCCGCCGAGCCGGCGTTTCGGGTCTGGTCCGTCATGTCGACGACGGCCCCGGTTGCGGCGTGCTCATACGTGACGGTGTCGACGCCTTCGCCGCCGTCCAGCCGGTTCCCACCCGTTCCGGAATGGAGGATGTCGTTGCCCTGGCCGCCCTCGAGCCAGTCGCCGCCGCCCTTGCCGTCCAGGACGTCGTCGCCGCGACCGCCCAGCAGATGGTTGGAGGCCTCGTTGCCCGTGATGTGGTCGTTCCCGTCGCCGGCCACGAAGTTCTCGACGACCGTTCCCGGCGCGATGGACACCTCGCGACCCGCGATGGTCCCGCCCTTCGAGAGATCGAAGTGGATGTCCGAGGTCACCGGAGACGCGTTGATCGTGTCGGTGCCGCCGTCCGTATCCGTCAGGGTGGCCCGGTCGCCGGTGCCGACCTTCGCGAACTCGTCCGTGTAGACGTAGAGGTCGTCGGCGGTGTGCTGCGCGCCGTACGCGGTCAGCGTCATATCGTGGAATGTGCCGTGCGTATCCGGCGCGTTGTCGGTGACCCGGACGGTCCAGGTGCCCTCGCTGCCCTCGCCGCGGAACTCGTTCGACATCAGCTCCCAGCCGCCGGAGATTGCGGAGCCGGAGGCGTTGTTCTGGAGCAGCTGGGATACCGTCCCGGACGGCGCGACGAGCTCGATCGAGAGCTGGCCGGCGTTCCCATGCTGGAGGCCCGCGAAGTCGAGGACCATGTGTTCGACGTCGACGCCGGCGCCGAGGGCGAACCTGTACTCCGTGGTCGCCGCGTCCTTGATGTCGTAGTTGCCCGCTCCGAGGCTTCCCGAGACCGAGACCTCGTTGGCGCTGGTCTGGGCCGGCCCGGCCACCAGCCACGTCTCCGCGAGCCGGACCGCGGCGTGCGCGTCGACGAGGCCGAAGCCGTAGTCGTTCGAGAAGTGGAGACCGCCGCCGTTCGCGTTGTCGGCATGGTTCTCCGCCCACGTGTCCTTCTCGGCGTACTTGGGTGCCGAACCGACGTCGGATCCGACCTGACGGGCCGAGTATGCGAGGATCGCCTGCGCATCCCGCCAACCGATGTCAGGGGCCGCCTCCAGCATGAGGGCGCCGACGGCGGACGCTTCCGGCGTCGCTGCCGAGGTCCCGCCGAAGCCGGTGGTGTAGTCGCCGGCGGAATAGCCGTCCGAACCCGTCTTGTCGGTGGTCGCCACGGCGTTGGCTCCGCCGTTCGACAGACCCGAGACGAGGACGTTGGCGCCGGGATTGGAGTAGTAGCCGACGTAGCCCTGGTCGGTGACCGCGGCCACGGTCGTGACGTGGCGGTCGACGGTGAAGCCGTGGTCCTCGGCGGAGTCCCCGCTGGCGCGTCCGTTGCCGGCCGCGGCGAAGATCAGGGTGCCGAGACCGTCGCGGCCCGCGTCGGCCCCGTCCTTGATTCCGGAGAAGAAGGACGACTGCCACCCGGCGTTGAGCGGGTTGTCGGCGAACGGACTGGTGAAGCCCCAGGAGTGGTTGACGACGTCGTATGCCGACTGGTTCGCCATGGCCGGGAAGAGCGCGCCTCCGCCGGAGAGCACGTCGACGCTGGTCAGGTGCGCTCCGGGAGCCACGCCGACGGTTCCGACGCCGTCGTCCGCGGCCCCAATGATGCCGCCCACCGCGGTTCCATGAAGACCCGAAGCGGTACCCTGGGCGCCCGTCTGCCCCGGAGCGGTGTCGATCCGGCCGGCGAATTCGGAGTGGCTCGTGTCGATGCCGTCGTCGTAGACGCCCACGTGGACGCCCTTGCCCGTGAATTCCTTGGCGATCGGCGCGACGTTCAGGTCGATGCCGGCCTTGGCGCCGTTCTGCCCCGTGTTCGAGAGGTACCACTGCTGGCCGAGCATCGAGCCCACGGCAGGGGTCGAGAGGGCGGCGGGAAGCGCGAAGGAGGCGGTCGGCGGAGAGAAGAGAGCCGCGGGCGTGGCGAACGACGTGTCGATGCCGACGCCGAACGGGGCCGCCGGGCCGGCGAGGACGCCGGTCCGGCCGAAATCCGCCTGCTCGATGCCGGTCCGGTCGTCCTGGTCCTCGTCGCCGTAGACCGTCTTTCCCGAAAGCATGTTCGCTCCGACGGGCCGATGGCCGGCCCTCGGGAAGGCGAATACCCCGGCTTCCTCTAAATCCACGTTCCAGGATTCGTTCGGATTTGAACGATCTCGCCGTTCCTTCCATGGCATCACGGGGCGCCACCGGAACAAGGAACGGGATTGACCTGGGCGCCGCCCGGGGACACCCTTGCGAAGGAGCCGCACCGTCCAAGGAATACATCACCGATGCCGGATGCCATCTCGGTAACAGGTCCCGTTCCCGCAGCCGCGGCGGCGATGATCGACACCATGGTCGACCACGCCGTTCCGCTGGCATCGGCGGTCTCCAGGCTGCGCGCGATCTGCGGCTGACGCGGAGGCGCCACGATCCGGTCGCACAATGCGGTCCGGAAGCGGCGGCGCCGCGCACGACCATCGAAGGATCGACCAGCCATCGGAGCTACGTAGCGAGCACACGCTGCTCCGGACCGAGACGACTTGATTGCGGATCGGCTTCCCCATGCGGGAGCCGCATTCCCTGCGGAGCTTCAGGTGAGCGCAGCCCTGTCCATGACATCTACGTCCATGCGGAAGTCGGGACCGGACGTCCGACCCGTCGCCGCGACGGAGGCGCCGGCGGCATCCGGCAGCCGTCTCGTGTTCCACATCGGCGGCCTGTGCCTCGGCATCGCCATCCCGCTGCTCGGCATCATCGGCGGGGCCCAGTGGAGCTACGCCACCCGCGAACGGGCCGAGCTCGAGGCCAGCGCCATAGGACGCGCCCGCGACGTGGCGACGGCCGTGGACCGCGAACTCGTGGGCCTGACGTCGGCGCTCGACGTCCTGGGCACTGCCGCCAGCCTGCAGCGCGGGGACCTGCCCACCTTCGGCGAGATGGTGGCCGGGGTCTCGAAGCGCACCGGCGTCGTGCCGCTTCTGCGCGGCACCGACGGCCGGTACATCATCAATCCCTTCTTCCCGACCGGCGAAGCCGTCCCCGAACCCCGCATCTTCGACGTCGACCAGGCGGCGCTCGGGAACGGCGAGGTCCAGGTCACCGGCTTCTTCAACGAGGCCACCACCGGCGCGCCGGTCTTCGCCCTGGAGGTCGCTGTCCGGAAGCAGGACGCGCCCGCCTACCTGCTCGGCATCGCCGTGCCGGTCGAGCGGATACGCACCGGCATCGCGCCCCAGGCGACGGGCGAGACGTGGACGGTGACGGTGGCGGACGGGAGAGGCCGCCTCATCTTCGGGACCGGCGACCCCTCCGTGCCCGGCAGCCAGACGACGGCCTTGCCGAAGGACGTCGCCCACGAGCCGGAGGGCCTCGTGCTGCGCGAGGCGAACGGCGCGCAGCGCGTCGTCGCCTTCGCCCGATCGCGACGCAGTTCCTGGACAGTGTCCGTCGAGACGAGCAGGGCGGCCTACGAGGCGCCGCTCCGCCGCTCCCTGCTGTTCTTCGCGCTCGCATCCGGCGCGGCGATCCTCCTTTCGCTCGCCTTCGCCGTGGTCGCCAGCCGACGTCTCGCCAGATGGCTCGGCAACCTCGTCACGCGCGCCCATGCGGTCGGGCGCGGAGAGACGGTCGAGAAGGTTCAGACCGCGGTCGCGGAGGTGGACGAGGTCGCGCGGGCCCTCGATGCCGCGGCCCAGGAGGTGCGCAGGCGTCTCGCGGCGGAGGAGGCCGCGGCCGAGGCGGGTCGACGCATCCTGTCCGTGTTCGAGAGCATCGGAGAGTCGGTCGTCGTCGTCGATCGCGTGGGCCGCATCGTCCACGTCAACGATCTTGCCAAGCGCACCTTCGCGGGCGGAGTCGACGTGGTCGGGCGCAGGGCCGTCGAGGTGTTCCCCGCAAGGGATGCCGTCGGTCTGCTGAGGATGTTCGCCAAGGCCCGGTCCAGCTCGACCATGCAGCGGGGCGAAATCGCCCATCCCGACGAGGGCAGGTGGTACGAGACGACGGTCGTGCCTTCGGCCGACGGCTTCACGGCGTTCCTGCGGGACGTGACGGAGCGCCGCCGCGCCTCCGAGTATCGCGAGATCATGGTGCGCGAGCTACACCACCGCGTGAAGAACACGCTCGCGACCGTGCAGGCGATCGCCTCGACGTCGGCGCACACGGCCGTGGACCTCGAGGCGTTCAGCGACGCCTTCTCCGACCGCATCGTCTCGCTGTCCCGGACGCACACGCTCCTGCGCGAGCAGTCCTGGGAGCGGATCGACCTCAAGCAGCTCGTCGCCGGCGAACTCGCGGCATACGAGGAGGGCGGACGCGTCGCCCTGGACGGTGCCGAGCTCCAGCTGCCGTCGGGCCTCGGCATGACCCTCGGCATGACCGTCCACGAACTCACGACGAACGCGGTCAAGCACGGCGCACTGTCGGATGCGCACGGCCGCATCGCCGTCCGCTGGCGCCTGGAGGAAAGGGACGGCGCGGCGCGGCTGCTGTTCAACTGGACCGAAAGCGGCGGCCCGTCGGTCGGCAGGCCGATACACAGGGGGTTCGGCAGCCAGCTGCTGGAGAAGATGCTGGCGCGCCAGTTCGACGCGAGCGTCCGTCAGACCTGGGATCCGACCGGGTTGCGCGTCGACATCGATGCCGCGTTCGGAGCCTGAACGATCGAATTGTCGGTACCGGTGCAAACCGGTCTTCAAGGCATCCGATCCATGGTGGTCAGGCAACCCTTCGTCCGGATCGTCCCCGCACCATGTCGCCCATCGCACGCGTCGCCCTGGCCGTTACGCTCGTCTCGCTCGTTCCGACCGTTCCGGCCATGGCCGACGACCTTCGCAGATCCCACGTCTGGACGGTCTCGCAGTCCGACGGCCGCGAGCCTCCAAAACTCGGTCTCCAGGCGCGCAACCCGGAGCGGCGATCCATGTCCTTCGAGCGGTTCTTCATGACGTGCCGCAAGGCCGGCGGCGTCGAGATGGTCGCGTGGCCCGTCGACCTCCGCGCGAAGGATCCCGAGCCCGGCATCGACGCGAACTTCATCACCGACAACACCGGTCACACGATGCCGAATTGGCGCAGGTCCTTCAACGAGATGGACGACGTCACACAGGTTTCGGTGGTCTCGCCCGACCTGGGCCCCGTCAGGGACATGCTCGGCGCCGGGTCGATCCGCTACGGCGTCGAGGGCGTGGCCATGGCGCTGCCGAAGGCCTCGCCGGCCGTCAGGGCCTTCCTGGCGGAATGCTCGCGCTGGTCGGGTCGTCGCTGAAGGCTCGAACGAAAACGGCCGCTCCCGGAAGGAGCGGCCGGAGCGGCGTCGGAGGACCCGACGGATTTCAATTCACGGCGGTGTTGCCGACGAGGGAGGCGACGACCCCGTACACGGCATCGTGGGCGCCGTAGTAGATGAAGAGGAAGAAGGCGAGGGCGGAGGCGTAGGCGAAGGGAGCCATCGCCATGTGCCGGACCCGCACCGGCGCCTTCGCGTCGTCGGCTAGGATGGCGAGGAGCGCCACCACGATCAGGGCGTGCCCGATCGCGTCGATCTTGCCGAACTCGAACACCGCCGAGACGAAGATGCCGATCAGCACCGCCGCCGCGGCGCGGCGCACCAGAGGCGTCCAAACCAGTGCGAAGGCCAGCACGAACTCGACGGCGCCTGTGGCGACCATGAAGGTCTCCGAGCCGAAGCCGAACGACATGGAGGGCTTCTGATCGAGCAGCGGGAACGACCACTCCGGGTAGGCCCACTTCTCGATCGACGCCCACATCAGGGTGACCGCGGCCGTCCAGCGCAGGATGTCCAGCGGGCGGACGCCCATGAAATTGCGGCCGAGGCCGGTGAGCGCGAGGTAGGCGGCGACGCCCAGGAACACCGGGTAGTCCGCGAGATGGAAGGCACCGTACTTCGTCAACGCGTAGATGAAGAGCCCTACGATGCCGATTGAGGTCAGGGGCATCGTGATACGCCACATCAGGCATGCGGCCATCGCGAGCTGGATCCAGGAGATGAAGCCGAGGTCGGTCTTCAGCTCCGGCGTGAGGATCACGCCGCCCACGTTCCAGGCCGAGATCAGGAAGAAGGCGGCCGTCCCGCGGAAGAGGACGTCGATGTTGGCCCGCACCCAGGAGGTCGCGCGGTCGAGGGCCCGGGTGATCGGCTCGCCGAGGACGGACCATTCCGCGAAGCATCCGAGCAGGAGGCCCGCGAGCGACAGGCCGACCAGCTTCTCGAAATCGGCACAGAGGACCTGGTCCAGATCCCGAGGGCTGCCCGTCATGTCGTAGGCGCAGAACCACTTCACATGAGCCGACGCCACGCCGGAAAACAGCATGTTGGCCACGATCCCGCCCAGGACCGAAAGCCCTAGACCCTTCCGGTAGGAACCCGGCATTCCCGACATGGTTGACGCTCCGTTATCAATCCTAGCGATAGAACCTACTTCATTCCTTCATGGCAAGGTCCTGGAAGGTACTGCTCTGCCGAAAATCTCGCACCTGCGCACAAATTGCGGGCGGGTAACGATCCCTTCATGCGGCAATGCGAAGCAATGAAATCGAATCGCCACAACCGCGAGGAAGGATGAGCGCCTTCGCCGACCGCGATCTCGCAACCGAGATCGGCACCATGTTCCAGACGGACCAGTCCGACAGGGCCGTGTCCTTCATTGACGCCCTGATCGAAGCGGGCGACTTCTCCGACATCGACCGTCTCAGGGCGGCCAACCCGGGTGCAGGCGACCATGCGCTCCGGAACCTGCTCGCCCGCCGGATCGACACCGCTCCCCTTCAGGGAGGCGGGATGGCGGCTGTGTTCGTCGTCACCGTCTACAACCGTCCGGGCCCCTACGATCCGGACGTGGTGGCCGAGCAGATCGCCGCCACGTGGGGCGGCGGTCTCCTGTCCCTCGCGGTCGACCGCGGCTACAGGGGGATCGGCGGCCTGCCGCGCACCCCGAGGGATCGGCTGACGCTGGCGCGAAGGTGCGCCGAACTCGGCCCCGAGGCGGCCCTGGCCGCCCTGCCGCGCGCGAAACGCCGACCGACGCTCGCGTGGGAGCCGAACTTCGTCGTCTGCGCGGCCCAGGCCGACCGCGCGCGCGACGCCTACAACGTCGGCACCAACATCCTTCTGGACGCCGTGCCCGACGCCACGTCGATCGAATGGGCCGATCGGGCCCGACGCAGCTGGGCGGGGCCGGGCAGCGACGTCGGCATCCCCGAGCTGCTGGGGTCGGGGCTGGAACTCGCAGCCAAGCGCTCCGTCGTCCAGCACGTCGCCGTGGTTGCATCCTGGGCACGCGGAGGGCTCGTCGACGTGCTGCGCCTTCGCGACGGCGACCTGCTCGTGACCTCGTCGCTGGGCGGCACGCAGCGCATAGGCGGCGCCGGCTTCCTACGCGACGCGCAGATCATGGAGGCGGCATCGGCCTCGGGCGCGGTTCCGGAGATCCGGCGGCCCGTGTCGATCCTCGCCTGCCACTAGGTTCCTTCCCGCCGGTCCCGTCTGGCGAAGGACCGGCATCACGGCTAAGCCGTCCCACGTCCAACCGCGAGGTATCGTGCGCATCATCCCAGCACTGCTGGCGACCTCGGTCGCCCTCGTCGCGCCGGCCGCCGCGAAGGACTTCAAGGCGCCCAACAACCCGCAGGTCGAAGGCGGGATCATCCGGTCCGATGTCGACGACAGGGGCGCCACCATCATCGCGTGGGCCATCAACCTCTCCGACAAGGTGGTTTCCGTGCAGCTTTCATGCGTGGCCTTCGATGCGAAGGACAGGCCGCTTGCCGAACAGACCGTCTTCATCTTCCGCGTCGCATCCCAGGACAAGGGATACCGGGAAGCGAGGCTCAACACCCGCGAGCGGCCGGACTACGCCGATTGCCGGATGATCAAGGCGGAGGACGGCTGATCGGCCGACCCCGGGCGCGACCACCGTCGGACGCCAACCCCGGCGGCCCATCCCCGACTTCCCGACCATCCGGATCACGCTACCTACGGCCTGCAAAGGGAGCAGCCTCATGGATTTCGAGCACGACGAACTCGCCCGTCAGGCACTTGTGGAGGGCATAGTCTCGCGGCTCCATCGTGCGACGGACGACGTCGACAACTACCGGACGATCTTCGCGGACATCGCCCGCCAGCTTCTCGACCGGATGGACGACGGAGCGGACTGGCGCACACCGGTCAGGCACGCCTCCACCGCTGCGCTGATGACGGATATCGTCGACCCTGCCGTGACGGCGCACTCCGAGGATCCCACCGAGCGCCGCCTGGCCTACGCCCAGCTGTTCGAGAAGGCCTCGGTCTCGGTCGTCTCCGGCATCCAGCAGGAACGGATGCGCGCCGAGTACGATCGGCGGATGGCCGCCTGAGGGAGCGGCTGCGCTCCTTTGCGCCTTGCAGAGGCGCATGCCAGCCTCCGGGGAGCGAAGCCCCGGAGCGAGCCGTGACGCAGAAGCTGAAGTTCCAGGTAAAGCACCCGCGCTTCGCTGCGCAGGGCGGGCCGGACACGGTCGAGGTCCTGGTCGACGGCGACGGAGCCGAGGTTGCGACCGCGGAGGATCTCGTCGAGATCGTCAGGGAGACGTGCGTCCATGCCTGCAGGGAAGCGGTCCGCCGCGAACTGACGTCGCCCGGCGCAGGGGGCACCCGCACCCAGACACTCGTCGACGAACTCGCCGCCCAATGTTCGATCGTGGGCGCGTCGCTTGAGGGCGACGTCGACCGCTACGCCGTGCTCGGCCGTCACGGCGACGGCAGCGACTACGTCGGCAGGTTCTCCTGCGTGACCCAGGCGGAGGCGGAGTTCCAGGCCCGATGGGCTCTGGCCGCCGCAGAAGCCTCCGCGCCGTGCTTCGACGATTTCCTGGACGCCATGGGTGCCGTCGAGATCATCCGGTCCCACCCGGGGCCCATCTCGGCCGCCGAACTGCGCGCCGCACTCGAGGAGCTTCTGCAGGAGGTCCGGGAGGCCGGTCATTCCGGTCCGGCGTTCGTCGCGGGGGTCGCCCTGCTTCGGACCGACGGGTTCGAGCCTTCCAGCACACAGTCGCCGCGCCCGTGAAACCCGTTCTCAACCATCCGCGAAGGCACCAGTCCCAAGGAATGGATTTCCGCGCAACGGCGCGGTAGATACGCCGCTTCCGACGGACTCGCCCGGCCGACACGGCCGACGGCACGAAGTCTCCGTTCCATCCCGGTTCGGCAGCGCCTTCAGCGGACGCGATGCCCGGACGTCCCGCAACTCCTGCCCGTCCGCCCAACACACGAGCCGGATGACGCGTGTTCGTCTCCGGGCAGGATGCCGAGCCATGGACGAGTATCTCAAGTATCCCCGGACGCGGCACATCAAGGGCAGCGGCCTGCAGAAGGGCGACGAGGACCTGGAGGTCGTCGACATCGCACGCTTCAAGGGCCGCCGCATGGTGGTGGAGGAGAAGGTCGACGGCAGCAACACGCGCTTCGGCTGGAACGAGTCCTGGGACGCATTCGCCGGATCCCGCGGTCACCTGATCGATCTGACCCGTCGCGACATACATCGCGAGCGCCAGTGGAACCGCTTCAAGGACTGGCTGACGATCCACAACGACACCCTGCTCGGCGTCATGGGCGACAGGTTCCGTCCCTTCGGGGAATGGTGCTACGCGGGGCACTCGAGCTTCTACGACCGCCTACCCCACTGGTGGTTCGAATTCGACATCTTCGATCGGTCGATCGACGCCTTCATCGGCACCGACGAGCGCCACGCGCTCCTGAAGGATCTGCCCGTGGTCTCCGTGCCCGTGATCTACGACGGGCCGGCGATCTCGCTCGAGCACCTCCTGTCCCCCGTGACCGTGCGCGAAGATCCGAAGGCCGGCCGCGACCTCAAGTGGACGGAAGCCTCGCTCTACAAGAGCGAGGACTGGCGGAACTCGCTCGAGGCATCGATCCGTCGCGAGGGGCTCGATCCGGAACGCAACGTCCACCATTTCGAGCCGACCCGCGCGGCCGAGGGGCTTTACATCAAGATCGAGGAGGACGGCCGCGTCGTCGAGCGGTTCAAGTTCGTGCGCCGGGACTTCATCCAGAAGATCGCCGACGCGGACCAGCATTGGCACAGCCGGCCGATCGTGCCGAACGTGCTCGTGCCGGGGGCCGACATCTACGCGCCGACGCTGCACTGGCTCGACGGCCCTGCCGTATCCGAAAGGCCCAGGCCGTGACCGCGATCGCCGACTTCCTGCCGTCCGAGTCCGCCTGGTCCCTCGACTGGGACGGCATCGACGCGGCCTATCCCTGGATCCGTGCGCTCCGGGGTGCCTCCCACGACCCGATCCACCATCGGGAGGGCGACGTCTGGACCCACGTCCGGATGGTGACCGAGGAGCTCGTCGCCGACCCCGAATGGCGCGGCCTGCCGGAGGATCTGCGGCTGGCCTCGTTCGCCGCCGCCCTGCTCCACGACGTCGCCAAGCCCGCGACGGCCTCCGCCGAGATCGTCGACGGGGTCGAGCGGATCCATCATCACGGCCACTCCCGGGCGGGCGCGGTGATGGCGCGCGGCATCCTCTGGAGGCAGGACTTCGAGCCCAGGCTCCGGGAGATCGTCTGCTCGCTGATCGCGCGCCACCAGACGCCATTCTGGCTGCACGAGCGCGACTACGAGGATGCGCGCCGCATCGTCGCCGGCCAGAGCCTCTCGTCGGGGAACCGGCTGCTCGCCATCCTGGCCCGGGCTGACGCGCGCGGCAGGATCTGCGACGACCGCGACATGATGGAACTCGCGGTCGAGGAGTACCGCGCGATCGCCGCCGAGCACGAATGCCTGGACGCCCCGTTCCCGTTCGCCGGCGAGCGCGAGCGCTTCCTCTACCTGTCGCGGCGGGGAGACTTGGATCCACGCTTCCCTATCGGCGCCCCCGGAGACCGCCCCGAGATCGTCCTGATGTCGGCGCTGCCCGGTGCGGGCAAGTCGACCTGGATCGGCCGGAACGCCGGCGACCGTCCGGTGATCTCGCTGGACGAGATCAGGCGTGCGCTCCGAATCGGTCCGGAGAAGCCGCAGGGCCCGGTGCTCGAAGCCGGCAAGGAGGCTGCGAAGGCGCATCTCAGGGCGAAGACCTCCTTCGTCTGGGATACGACCGGCGTGACCCGCGATCTGCGCGAGAAGATGATCGGCCTCGCCTTCGACTACGGGTTCGCGATCCGGATCGTCGCCTTGGAGGCACCCTTCCGCGAGCTCCTCCGCCGCAACCGCGAGCGAGAGCATCCGGTGCCACTGGAGGTCATCGAGAGGCTCGTCGGAAAATGGGACCACCCGGACCTGTCGGAATGCGATCGGCTGGAGGCGCCTGCGCTCGCTGCGTCGACCGATGCTGCCCCGGCGGTCGCACCTGCCTCCGCTCCCCGGTCCTTCTGACGGGATCCTGCGTTCGCCCCGGCACCCGTCAGGTGAGGAGATAGTTTCTGGCGGCCGGCGCGCTCGGCAGGGCCTCCCCGGTCGCCGCCTGGACGGCGCCTTCGACGACGGCCATCAGGGCGTCGAGCGGAAGGTCGTTCGGCTCCGTTCCGAACGGCTCCTCAATCTCGCATGTGAGGGCGTCGAGGCCGAAGAACGTGTACGCGATGATCGTGTCCGCGATGGGCGTCGCCCATCCGACCGACGGAGCCAGCGCGAACGGCAGGGACAGGCAGTAGAGCCAGGCCGTCCGCTGGAAGAGCAGCGTGTAGGCGTACGGCAGAGGCGTGGAATGGATCCGCTCGCAGGCCGCCTGTATCGCCGCGAGGTTGCCGATCTTCTGCTCCAGCATCGAGAACGCGACGTCCCCGATGTAGCCCTCTCGGCGCCAGTGGGAGATCTCGTCGGTCAGGAGGACGAGCACCGCATCCGCCGGGCTGGGGGCATCACGGATCGCGACTGCCTCTCTCACGACGAGCCAGGGCGCAGCCGCCATGTGGGCCGGGCCGCCGCGCAGCCGCGCTCGGAGGGCGTACGCGAAGGCGCAGACCCTCCTGGTGCAGCGCCGGCTGCTGTGCCGGTCGGGCATGACGACCGGCAGGACGCGCGAGAGGTTTCGCGCTTCGACGATCAGGCTGCCGAGGTTCCTGCGCGCCTCCCACCAGCGGTCGTAGCTGGCGCTGTTGCGGAATCCGAGGAAGATGGACAGCGCGAGGCCGATGAGCGTGAAGGGCCCAATGCCCATGGCGGACGGGAACCACGACGGGTGCTGGCGTTCGACCAGGACCGCGGCCGCGGAGACGGCGGCCACCAGCGCGATCTTCCGCCAGACCTTCGGCAGGATCGATCCGCGCACCGCGAACAGCAGCTCGAACAATCCGGGTCTCGGTCGCACGACCATCGGCACGGCCTCCGCTTCCATGCCGCTCGCAGGAGCTGTGCCGCGACGTGATGCAAAAAGGTACCGACCGGGACCTGGCGAAGGAGTTGCCGTGAGGCGGGTTCCGTCTCTCCGTCGGAAACGGAACCTTCGGCGGAAGCGCCCGGATATGAGGCGACCGCTGTCCGTTGACCACCACACCCTGACCCGGATTCCGTTCCTTTCCAAGCACCTTCGAAAGCAAGCCTTCCGACGCCATCAGGGTCTTGGTGCCGAGGTCTCGACCTTGTCCTCGAAGATAGCCCCGCCGAGCGCACCGTAGGCCTCCTCGATCGCGGCGGATTCAACAACGAAGCGGACGGTGAAGTGACCCCGCTGGGTGTCGGCGGAGGGATCGTCGAGCGGCGCGAAATAGACCGTCCGGGTCATCTCGTCGCCATGGCCCTCGTACTCCCAGCCGTCCACGTCCTCGACCTGGGACGATCCGAAGTCGAATTCCTGGAATTTCCGATCCGCAGCTTCGCGGCGCATCTCGATGAGAGTTGGGGTCGTCATGTCGGCTCCTTCGTTCAGGGCATGCTACCGCGCAGCGTCGCAAGCGCACAGCACGCGCGTCGGGGGCGTCGCATCGTGTTTCGACGAGTGGCGGCTTGGCGAATGGCGACAAGATCTGCCGAAAATGAAGGTCGGAAAATCGTCGACAGGCGTTGACACGCCTTCCAGCCGTCTGGCATAGCCCATGTACGGCGGGCCTTCGCCGTGTCTTCGGCCCTATAGCGGGTCCGATCCCAATCAGGAGCTTCTATCGTGTCGTTCGTGTCGGCTTATCGCTGGCGACCCAAGTTCACTCTCGGTGGCAACCGGGTGGGTCTGTAACGCACGTCGTAGCAGCTTCTCCTCATTTCGCCCCCGAGATCTTCTGGTCCGGGGGTTTTTCATGCCTGCATGATGCCCTCGCGACCTAGCGGTCACGGGGGTTTTTCTTTGCGCGGTCGGAAAGGACGCGATCAAAGACAGGGTCCTTTGCAGGGGTGTAGCTCAATTGGTAGAGCGCCGACCTCCAAAGTCGGATGTCGCGGGTTCGATTCCTGCCGCCCCTGCAAAGGACCTTGATGACACTCACGCAGATGGAGAACTCGAAGTAGGTACAGGGTCTTTCGCAAGGGTGTAGCTCAGCTGGTAGAGCGCCGAACTCCAAATCCGGATGTCGCAGGTTCGAATCCTGTCGCCCTTGCCGAAGACCTTGTACAAATACGAAGGCAGACCTCGGCGGCCTACATTCCGCTGCGGTCCATCTTCGGTGGCGCCGCGGAATCCTTCCGGCGGTTGTCCGCGATCCGGTCGGGAGTTCTGGACCGGTCGGGCGCCCCCCTGTCTTGGTGCGCCTTCGTGGAAGTCGTCCGGTCATCCGCACGCTTGCCGTTTTCGACGGTCGCCGCAATCAAAGGAATGGATTTGGCGGGAGCAGCGACCGTGGACGACGTTCTGAATTTTCAAAATGCCCTCGAGTCCGCCTGTAGCGCTGCCAAGTCGGAGGGTCTCTTCTATGACAAGGAGGTCCAGGCGTTCGTGAGGGGTCAATGCGACGCTCAGGATCCCGTCTGTGACAACCATCTCGGGATCCGCGAGATTCCGTACGGCCTCCCTCAGGAGAGGTTGGCCCGGGAAGCCGTCGAGGCCGAGGTCAAGGCGGCCCCACGCGGAACCTGGGCGACGCTCAGGAGGAGCTATGAGCGCGACGGCCGGGAACACGTCTTCTACAACGTAGCCTTCAGCGACGGCCTCGGCGAGATAGCTGTCGGCAGCAAGCACGACAATCTCAGTGAGCCTCCGACCTTCGAGGCGGTCTACGACCGGGTCCTCGGCTACGAGATCTATCTGGCGCGGCAGAGGGTGGACGCCGCCGACAGATTGAGGTCGAACCGCGAGGCCATCGAGAGCGGCCGCGTCCACGTCGGTGCCGTCTTCAAGGAGGTGAAGGTCAACTCCATCGCGTTCTCCAAGGCCGAAGTGGTCTCGGTGGACCCGGACAAGGGTGAGGCACGGGTGCGCCTGACCAAACGGGGATCGCGGAAGCGCCTGGAGGCCAACGTGCCGGCCGCCGGGCTATCTCCGGCTCCGAAGGCCGCTCCCGAGGAGCCTGCGCCGGGTGGCGCACCCTCGGCCTGAAGCGGGTACGCGAAGGGCCGAATTCGTTAATCGTCGGAATACCATGGGTCGCGGTCCGTCTGGACGACGACCCATGGTTGCGGGATGCTGCCGGGAGAGGGCTACGCGCCCGACCACCGGAAATCCCTGAATGCGCCTCTCCGCAACCTCGCTGCTGCTGTGCTTCGTCCTATGCGCCGGCACGGCGCCGGCGAGGGCCCAATCGATGTCGGGCCTCTCGCTGCAGGACGACCTCTCGAAGACGGCGACGCTCGGCCTCAAGCCTGCGGCCACGCAGGAGATGGGTCCGTTCAGCATGCGCCGGTGGACCTTCCCGGACGGGAACGACCTGGCCGTGACGGCCCGCCGGAGTGACGGCCGCATCGTCTACCTGGAGTCGAGCTGGGGCGGGCGCGTGCCCGGCAGCCCGACGGACTTCCCCGGGGTTGCCTTCGGCGAGACCACCTTGTCCGACCTGCGACGCATCATGGGAAGCAACGGCTTCTCCTACGCCTCCAGGACGATGTTCGAGACCCCCGAAGGGATCGGCACCGCCAACTCCTACGAGATCGCCGGCGTGCCGGGCGCGGTCGTGACCTTCATCTCGCTCGTCCGCAAGTCTGAGATCGACGGGATCCGGTCGGGCAAGCGCAAGCTTGGAGAGGTCGCGAAGGTGGACTCGGTCGTGCTGGCCGACGCCGCGTACCTCGACGGGTTGTGGGGCAAGGAGCGGCGGAGCGACCCGAACGCCAAACCGGTCCGATGGAGCGGTGGGGCCGTAGCGTCGTCCGCGGCACCGTCGGCCGCCGCGTCGGGCGACGACGCCGTCGACGGCTTCGTGCGTGCCCTCGAATGCAACGGCCGCTTCAAACCGGAGGTCGTGCTCGAAGCGCTGCAGAAATCCGGGGCGATCGGCGCCAAGCCCGCCCAGGTCGGCGACGGCATCCCAAGCTTCGAGCCCAGGACGCCCATCGTCTTCCACGGGCTGACCGCGACCACGGTCGAAGGCTGGAACCAGCGGGGGAGGCTCTTCAGCCGCGGCCCGGGCACGGCCCCGCCGATCCATGTCGGGATCACCGTGGTCGGCGACGAGAAGCAGGTCACGGAGATGCTTCGCCGCAACGGCATCCCCGTCTCGCCGTACGTCGAGGGCAAGCCCTTCCTGTACGTGACCAGCGCGGACTATTTCGCCCCCGGCCTGACGACGAAGTACCGCGACCGCAAGCTGTCGAGCGTGATCTGCTCGATCAACTGATCGACCGATGCGGCAAACGCCCGCCGGCAGGATTCGAGCGCCTTCAGCAGGGAATAGCCATCGGGCCGGCCGCATCGGCGGCTTCGATCCCGACCACGGGGGCAAGGGCACCGTGAGCCGCCGTCCAATCGACGTCGTCCGCGTCGCCGGGGTCGCCGTCGAGGATGCGGGTGACGAGCGTGCCCCGGGGCGTCGAGATCGCACGGATGTGCGCCGGTAGCCCGGCGCGCAGACGGTTCAGGATCCTGCCGCGTGCACCGTCCGGATCGGCGGCATCGTTCACCGCATCCCAGACGCAGCCGTTGGCGAACGCCTTCTCGAACATCGCGAGCGCCTCGGGGCTCAGACCCTCCGAAGGCGCCGCCTTCCAGCCATCCATCAGCCGGCGCATGGTCCAGACGTGGCCGTTCCGCTCCCGTCGGGTACTCGGCGACACCTGGAACAGACGCTCGAACGAGGCGAGGTTGGCCGTGAGCTCGGAAGCGGGAAACGAGATGCCGAAGGCCGACCCCGGTTCGACGGCGACGTGCACGTGGATCGTGCCCTTCGTCGCGGCGAGCACGGCTAGCGAGACCTTGGACATGCCTGGGCTTCCGGAAGGAATGGGAGCGGAACGATGACCGGATCGCGCGATCGAGGCAAGCCAGACGCCTTCAGCCGCGTGGGGTCGGCGACGTGCTCTCGTCGGATAGGGCAGGGGCCACGTATGCGGACGCGTCGGACAGTTCGGCGGTCAGCGAAAGCCATGCCTGCGCCACCGGGACCATGCGGGCGAGTGTGCGTGCGAGGCTGTCGTCAATCCCGTAGTTGAAGATCTCGTTCGGATCGAGCCGTTCCCAGGCGTCGAGGATCCGGTCGAACTCCGATCCACCGACGGTCCGGATGCCCAGGTCGAGCGCCCGCATGAGCTGCAGCTCGTTCTGAAGGTACGTGAGCTCGTCGGAAGCCTCGACGTCGGGCTTGCGTTCGAAGAACTCGTCCAGGCGATAGCTGATGTCTTCCAGGACGTCCGCCCGTCTCAAGGCAGCGAAGAGGCGATCGCGGAGCATCTCCCTCTCGTCGCATTCGTCCGGATCGCCGTGCCGGGCCGCATCGGCGGCGGCCCGGCTCCGATCGTTGGAGTAGACCTGGACGGCGTTCGCCAGAAGGTCGACGTCGGGCTGGGGAAGGTGCTCGCCCCAGCGCTCGACCAGGATGAGAACGCGTCCGAGCTGCTCCGCAGCCTTCCCGAGCGACTCGCCCGTCATGCCGCGCACGGCATCGCGTAGTCCGCCGCCTCCTCCATCGAGGGCGCAGGGGGCATTCTGTACGGCAGCATCGCCATGCGCATCTCGCTCGCTGTGAAGAGGGGGCCCTTCGCCATCTCAATGCGGTCGATGTCGTCCACGGGCATCGTGCCGGCCATGAGGGAGATGATCTCCTCCCTGGTCAGGTAGACCTGGACCTCGCCGTCCTCCAGAAGGTAGGCCGGTTCGCCCGAAAGGAAGCTCTCCCTGCTCGGTTCGCCAAGGCGCGCATGGAAGAGCTCGTGGGCGCACGAAGGATCGAGCACGTCGATGTAGGTGCTGTCGTCCTCCGACTCGATACGAACGTGATGGGATTCGCCGGTTTCGCGGCGCTGCATGGCGGCCTTGACCTCCTCGACCGACATCCCGACGACGTCCTCAAGGAACTGCGGCAGGCCCTTCTTGGGCATCAGCATGCTGCGGCCCTGACTGCGCTCCAGTTCGACGTACTTCTGGAAGAGTTCGGGGTTGTGGACGGCGGCCGTGCGAAGATCGGGCTCGGACGACATGATGCAGAAGGCGCAGGAAAGTCGCGACATTCCTCGGCGGTACGCGAAGTGGAGGTCGCGATTGGCCTCGCGCAGGACGCGCCAGACCTGTTCGAGCTTCATGTCGTGGATCGGGAGCCAATCGTACCATTCGCGGCCTGCCACGCTGCACTTCTCGTTCAGCTTGAACGGCGCCAGCTTCTTTCGGCTGGCCGACTCCTCGGCGCGCATGCCCATGCAGTTCACGACGAGGCCGCGCCGACGGAAGTGTTCGTTGCCGGGTTCCTTCAGGTAATGGCGGATCGCTTTTTCCATGGGGCCGCGCTTGAGGTCGGACGTGCACTGGCGGCGTTGCGGATCCGGGAACATGCCTCGCTTCTCGACCATCGACAGGAAGGTCTTGGTCTCGCTCTTGCAGACGCGGAACGGAAGGTTGCCCGCATCCTTCTTCGCGTGTTCGAGCGTTCCTTTCCACTCGACTTCCGCGAGGTCGGCATGTAGAACAAGGAGCTGGTCGGCCGGAACTATTGATTTCAATACTACCAGGAGGGCTTGACTGTCCTTGCCTCCACTGTGGCAGGCAACGAATAGTGCGCCTTTATCAACTAAAACTCTGATGGTTTCAGAAAGATCCATGTTCTCGGGCGTCATGGCCGTTCCTTGCTTCCAGCTTCCCGGGCGCAGCCCCTTTCGACCAAGTCTGGCCGCGAGCGACGCAAGGCGCAAACTGCCTGCGCACTGCCCCGGATTGCGCGCATCCGTTCCTTCGGTCATGTCTCGTACATGAACCGCCTGTCGACACGCATCGACGACCTTCTTCGGCTTCGGCACATCGTGCCCGGCTTCGGGGGCGGTCGGCGCTGCGTGTCCGACCTCAGGGCGATCGCCTGGGCCTGCGCCGGCGCCAGCGACGCCGAAATGCTCGAAGCCGCCAAGGCCCTGATGGAACGTGCGGATGTGTTCGCCCGGCTGGGATCCGACGCCGGCATCCCGATCGCCGAGGAGACGCTGGCGACGACCGTGGCCCTTAGAGTCTGCCACGTGCCGGACGCCGCGATGCGCGAGGCCCTCAAGAACGCCTTCTGCTCGGCGGTCCAGGCTATCGCCGGCCGCCCCGTCTCCGACGACAGGCGCCGGCGCAGGGCCTGACCGACCCGTCGTTCAGGGCCTGGGACCGGAAGCCTGCTTCGCCTCGGATCTAGCGTTCCGCACGCGGGTGATCCCGCGCATCGTGGCGGCGGCACGCTCCGCCAGCGCCTCGATCTCCTCGATCCCGCGCGGTATAGGCCCCTCGCGGAGCCACTGCTCCAAGGGACGGGGATCGTCGCCGACCCGAATTGACGCCGGCTCGGCTGGGAGCAGGCCGCGCACCAGCGGGCGGCTGTGGGTCACCACGACGACGCCGAGGGTCCGGACCGGCATGTCCTCGACGAAGGCGGCCAGATAGGCGCCGAGCGCCCCGGCGTAGCTCTCTGCCAAGCCGATGTCGGGCTCGTCCAGGATCAGAACGTGATCGTGGTGCCGCTCCCGGCATGCGTACATGCCCGCCAGGACAGCCTTGATCGAGATCCGCCCGGACGACTCACGCTGTTCATCTCCATATACGACCGCGCGGGAGAAGCCTCCCTCGGAGCGCAGGCTCATCGTCACCGCCAGGATCTCAAGCTTCGGGTGCGCGCCGCGCATCTTCTGGCCGAGGCCGCGGACGAGAAAGCTCTTCCCGGAAGCGTTCTCGCCGGTGACGAGGGCGAGCTTCGGATGTCCGTACTCGACCCGCGCCGGCACGGGCCCTTCGGGGCCGAAGTAGTCCGTCTCAGCCAGAGTGCCTGCGATCGCGTCGTTGAGCAGCGATTTCACGACTTCATCCTCGTGTCGGCGCGCGCCGGAAACGATCTCGGCGTCAGATGCCGGGTCCGGCCGAGAAGTCGACGACCGCGTCGCCCCCGTCCGGCACCTCGACGGACCCGATCGAGATGCACGTCTGCGGCCGGTACTCCTTGTCGAGCACGTTGGCGTTCTCGAAGGTCGCCTCCACCCAGTAGCGCCCGGGGTAGACCTTGTCGAAGGCGAAGCTCCCGTCCTGGCCGATCGTAGCCCTGCGCAGGTAGTTCCCATACCGCGGGTCCGTCTCGACGAACTTGTCCGGATCGGTGAAGCAGCGCAGGCCGGCGAAGAGCACCCGGTATCTGGCCTTCGCGTATTCGGTGAAGGGCACGAGCCTGACCTCGCCCTGGGCATGCAGCGTGCCGATGTTGAGCACCATCTTGCCCTGTCCTACGACGCGCGTGTAGCCCGGCATCGATATGCGGCTGGCGTCGTTTCCGTCGAACGGCACGTCGATCCGGACGCGGTGGACGAGGCTCGCAGCCCCCGATCCGTCGGTCGGCGCCGCCTTGCCGGCCGGCGCGGGCTTGTCGCGGCTCTCCAGCGAGGCGAACGAAGCCCGGCCGAGCCCGGACTGTTCGAAGCGCCGGCCGGCGCAGGACGAGCAGTAGGCCGCCAGAGCCGCAGCGAGAAGGAGACGAAGCAGGATCATTCCTTCGAGATCGCATGGATCCGAGAGGAGGTGAACCCCGTGTCACTGCTTCCTGGGTTGGGTCTCGACGCAGTCCGCCGTGTTCAGCCTCGCGCGCGTCCCGTCCGGCAGAACGACTTCGGAAGAGGTCGTAGCGGGCGGGCAGGTGCGCCCGGTCCCCGAAGGATCGGGACGGGCATCGCTCGACCGTCCGGGATCGGATGACGACCGTTCCTGCGCGGTCGCGGCCGTGATGATCGTGGCGGCGGCCATGCCGATAAGCGCATTCTTCCACATCTGCGGAAGATGGGGCCGTCCGGTGGAAATTCGATGAAGACGCTCGGCCGCATTCTCGCAATTGTCGTTTTCGGCTCCTTCCGCGAAGATGGCCGATGAACGAGCGCACGCTCAACCGGTATGGCCGCCGATGTCAGCTCTCATCCTGAAGCTTCCGGTACCGGGCCGAGCCTTGGCCGAGCGGACGAAGCTCGACGTGAGGGCGGTCAGGCGATCGCTCGGCCTCTCGAGGCGTGGCCTCGCGATGGCCTTCGGCGTGCGCGTGGCCGACCTCGCGCGGTGGGAGCGGGACGACGGTCAGCCCTCGGGCCTCGCCCGCACGCTCTTCGTGATCGCAGCGAAGGAGCCGGACGCATTCCGCGGCACGTTGACGGCGATGGGGTTGTGTCGTGGCGATAGCAAATCCTAGATTTTGCTATCACCTCCACACGACAGGCGACCACGCAGGTCGGCTTCGGTGTGAAAACGATAGCAAATGCGCTAGACTGCTATCGGTTTCACACATGGGAGGTGCCGATGGCTGAAGGCGTGCTCGACAGGATCGCGGCCGTCGTCGCTGACGGGCATCTGCATACGGCGGCCGACTTCACGGCGGCCGGAATCCACTCGACGCAGCTTTCGCGGGCGGTCCGGGCCGAAGCGCTCGTGCAGTACGCCCGCGGCATCTACTTCAGGGGCTGGGAGGACGCGGTCGAGAACATCGATCTCGCTGCGGTGTCCCTGGCCCACCCGGGCGGCGTCGTCTGCCTCGGCAGCGCGGCCCACCTGCACAACGTCTCGAACGAGGATCCGTCCTCGGTCTGGTACGCCGTCGATCGTGCCCGCGTCGGCCGACAGGTCACGGTCGGGCCGTCCGTCCCGGTCACGACAGTGTTCTGGCCGGAAGCGGCGCTGACGCCCGGCGTCGAGGTGCGAACCGTCATGGGCGTCGAGATCCGGGCGACCGACGTCGCGCGGACGGTGATCGACCTCCTCCGGTACCGCGGCAAGCTGGGCGACGAGCCGGGCACCAAGGCGCTGACGGACTACCTGCGGGACGCCCACGGGCCGATCAACCGCCTCTGGGATCTCGCCGACGAACTGGGCTGCCGACGGACGGTCGAGCCCTTCCTCAGGTTCGCGGAGGAAGTCCGCGAAGCCATCCCGCGTCCGACCGCACCAGGAGCCTGATCCATGTCGCCGCTTTCCGCCAGCCGCCGCTCGCTCCTGCAGAACCAAGCCAACAAGCTCGGGATCTCCAACGAGCTCGTCATGCGCCGATACGTGTTCGAGCGCTTCCTGGACCGCCTCGCCGCGTCCGGACACAGGGACGATCTCGTGCTGAAGGGCGCGATGGCGCTGATAGCGGCGACCGGCACATTTAACCGGCCCACCAAGGACATGGACATGCTCGGCGTGAAGCCCCTGTCGACCCAGGAGGCTCTCGACCTGATCCGACACATCGCGTCGATCGTGCCGGCGGCGGACGACGCCGTCGAGTTCGTTCCTTCGAGTTTCCAGGCTTCGGTCATCAACGAGGCGTCCGACGAACCCGGGACCCGCATCATGGGCGAGGCCCGCATCGGCAACGCGCGGATACCGCTGAAGATCGAGATCAGCCACGGGCAGGCCATGACGCCAGGCGCCGTGATGATGGACTACCCGACCGTTCTCGGCGGCATGTCCGCACCCAGGATCCTCGTCTACAGCAAGGAGACGATGCTCGCCGAGAAGTTCGAGGCCATCGTCAGCCTCGGCACGCACATCTCCCGCTTCAAGGACTTCTACGACGTGCGCCAGCTCTCGCGCAGGCTCGGCTTCGAAGGTGCCGTCGCGGCCGAGGCGTTCCGCAACACCTTCGGCAACCGCGGCACGGCGATCCCGACCGCCGAGCCGGCCGCGTTCGACCCCGCCTTCGTGGCGTCCGACGGGCAGCGGGGCTGGAGCTCGTTCCTTCGCAAGCAGCAGATCAAGGACGCGTCGCCGTTCGGAGAGGTGATCGAGGAGATCCGGCCCTTCGTCATGGAGATCGCCGCCATGGCGCGCGGGGACGCACCGGAGCGCGCGTGGGCGCCCGGGCACGGATGGTCCTCGCCGCAAGATGTCGCCGCGCACGCGCCGTCGCCGCGCCCTTGAGGCGTCCGACGGGGTCGGAAGGAACGATGCGATCCGTCGCATCGCGCATCCATCGACGTCATGCAGAGTTCGGCGGTCAGATGCCCGACGGTCATCTCGAGAGCCGCCGATCGTTGACGGAAGAAGGTAGACGCGCCACCGATCGTTAAAATTATCCGCAACCGTTCAAGGGTATTGTCGGAGGTCCCCGGTACCGTACCGCATCTGATCTGAAAGACATCGATGCGGGCCATCCACATAGCTGCCGTGTTCGCTCTGGCATCGGCTTCAAGTCTTCCGGCATCGAAGGCCGCGGCGGAGTCCGCCGCTGCGGCTGCCATGGTCGGTGCCGGTGCGATGCTCGGGGCCACCACCTGTCTCAAGCACAAGCTCCTGTGCGGAGCGGTGCTGGCCACGGGAGCGGCGATCGGCACGGGGATGCTCCTGAACAAGGATGCCACCCCGGCGCGCGACCTGAACAAGGCCCGCAAGGAGGAAGCGGAAGGCGACATCAACCCGCCCGGCTTCTGCCACGAGGACTTCTACGACAAGCTCAACAGTGTCGTCGACGACGCATGCAAGCACGGTACGGTCAGCAAATGCACGCAGCTGGACAGCAAGCTCCAGCTTGGGGTCAAGGCACTCGTCTACCGGCGCTGCGCCGCTGCCCGCAGAAAGCGCGAGGACGCATGCTTCAAAGGTGGTAACGAAGGTCACCTGCTGGCCATCAAGCAGATGTGGGACGGCTACAATACATGCATGAGAATGTCGGGATTGATG
The DNA here is from genome assembly GCF_028920805.1 of Methylobacterium sp. 092160098-2. NCBI lineage: Bacteria > Pseudomonadati > Pseudomonadota > Alphaproteobacteria > Hyphomicrobiales > Methylobacteriaceae > Methylobacterium > Methylobacterium sp. 092160098-2. The sequence continues at coordinate 133,557 of NZ_JAQPZJ010000002.1, forward strand.
CAGTGAGCGAGGCCGTCATCCTGCAGATTGAGAACTCGTTCCCCGACGAGAGATCCGGCACAATTTCGTTCGGGGATTTTGCCGGTGCGTTCTATCCGCAGAAACTTCCGGATGCGGTCGCGTCGCTGGACTCGTGGCGGGATGTCAGTCTGGAGACGCTGGAACTGTCTAACGAAAGGGACATCGGTGGGCTTTTCGCTCTGATGGGTCCCGACCTCTGGCGACGCTATCTCCCGGCCTGGATGACCATGGTCTTGAGACATGGGACCGAAGCCGGTGACGTCATGTCATCGTTGTTCGTCACGCTCGATCCGGAAGCAAGTGCGGGCATGTACCCAGACGACAGGTTCTCGCCACGGACGCGGGATCTTACCCCAGCGCAGACGGAGGCCATCCGCGACTTCGCGGCCGTGGTCGCGCGCCGTCCGGAGTTCGCCGAGGCTGCGGGGTACGACGTCGGAGAACGTCTGCTCGGATACTGGCAGGGGCGGGCTCGCGCGTACCCGTCCCCCGCGAAGGTCGGCGCCTGAAGCTTTCGGCAGCGGATCGCGTCCCGTGCCCGCACCTACCAGATCCAACTTCCACGGCTGCAGCGCCCGCCGCGGCTCCGTCCTCCTCCCGACACAGATCCAGGGTTGCCCAATGCTGGCTCGCCTCGTCATGATTTCCGGTGCCGCGTTGCTGGCGCTGTCCTCCGCTGCTTCCGCCCGCGACTGCTCGGGCACGTACATCCGCCGGTCGTGCATGATGGGGGCCGCCGACGGCATCTGCGGCTACCCCAGGGAGAAGGGGACCAGGGAGGACTTCATGGGCTGGGAGATGCAGGACGGCGAGCGCGGATACGTCGTCTACCGGATGGGCGCCTACCCGGCGAAGGACATCAGGCTCGATCCGGGCTGCAGGCTCGGCAAGTATTGAGGAGGCATCCCATGCGAGTGCGCGCCGCCCTGCTTCTGTGCGCGTCGGCCGGGACAGCCATCGCCGCTCCCCACGAGATCCCGGCCCGCGACGCGGGCACGTACGCTCTGGCCGGCCGCTGCTCCGCTCCTGCGGCCCCCAGGCTGGTCCTGGCGGGCGACCGCGTCGACGTCCTGCAGGGCGCGCGCCGCAGGACCCTCTACGTCGAGAGCTTCTGCGCCCTGAACTGCGACATCGCTCCCCCAACCGATCCGCGGAAGGAGTACTCGGCGAGTCTGGTGGACCGTCCGGCGGCCCGCGGATCCGTCAAGAACCCGTTCGACGACACGGCGCTGACCATCAACGCCGAAGGCAGCCCGGGCGTCGTCTCGCTGGCGAACAACGCGCCAGGGACCTACCAGGACCGGTCACGTTCGGCCCTCCGGCATCTCTACGGCCAGCCCTTCACCCGCTGCTCAGGCTGATCGCAGCCGCCGATCGCGACAGGCGGCCGGTGGCCTATGGCCGAGGGGCCGGAGCGGCCGGCTCGTAGGACACCCAACCGTCTCTCCTGGCCAGCTTCTTCAGGTCGGGCTTGAGAACGGCCTCGACGGCCATCGGGAGGGCATGGGCCATGCCCTCGATCTCCTCGGCGATCGCGCCGACCGGCATCAGATCGCGCGGGTTGTCCTGCAGGTAGGCGTCCATGGCCCGGAGCGCCGCCTCCTCCGCCGTTTCGCCCACGGCCAGGAACGCCCGTCCGTCGTGCCAACGGCTGCCGCCGGCGGCCTCGATCATGACCTCTACGCGGAAGAGCTTCATCTGGGGTCCCGGCCGATCCGCCAAAGCCGTCCATCGGCGCTCGGCGCGAGGTCGTCAGCATGCCACGCTTCCGATCCGGAATGAAGGAACGGATCCGAGCGCCGGCGGCCATGATGAACGAAGACCTGGCAGGCCTGACCCGGCCTCGTCCGGTCCGACCTCCCAGGCGAAGGATCAGGGCCGAGGAGCGGACCCGGTTCTGGCGCGGTCACCAATGCCTCGACGATCCTGTCGGCCGTCTCGGCCGCGTGTTCCGCGAGCTCCGGACCGATTGCGCAGAAGCGCCGGTGCGCGTGCCGTCCGCGGGTCAGCGCGTGGATGCGTTCCGGGCCCACCGGCCCTTCGAGGACCGCCTCCTCCTCGTCCGGGTCGATCTGGAGATCGTCCAGGATCTCGGGAAGTCCGCGGATGCCTCCGACGTCGAGATAAAGTCCCTCGTCGCCCGGCACGACCGCCACGGCGTGGGCGATTTCGGTCCTGCGGCCCTTGGCGGCCCAGACGACCGCCAGATCCCATCCGGTCCGCTCGGCGACCGCGAGGGCGAGCGCATGGCAGCCTCCGCCGAGATAGCTGTCCCTGAGCTCGTCGACGTCGTCGCTCTCGAAGGCGGCTTCCGGCACGGGGGCCTCAGCCGAACAGCGGGGTCGGCGACAGGCGCAGCTCGATCTCGGAGACCGCCTGCAGGCCTTCCAGGTCGAGGCCGGCTGCCGGGGCCGCGGGCAGCGGCATCCCGGCTTCGGCGAGCGCCTGCTCGGACGAGGTCAGGGCCTCGATGCGCGCGCGCAGGACCTCGCGTCCCATGAGGATCGGGGAATCCGCGTCGCCGGTCTCGAAGACCGCCACCGGCTGCGGCTCGCCACCTTCGAAGGTGCACACGCCAGTGGTCGCTCCCGCCAGCCGCACCCTCCCGTGGGACAGCACGGGAACGTCGGTATGGAGGTGTTCGGCAGCCCGCGAGCATGGGATCGGTGCGCCGTGGGCGAGAACGTCCGCCGCCCAGCGGTCGCGCCACTGGATGTAGGTGTGCCCCAGAACTTCGGCCGGGTGGGCGAGCTGCAGGGTGACATCGTCCGACCAGCCGCGCCACGACCGCTCGTCCTCCGGTCGGCCGAACGGATTGCGGACCTCGTAGGCATGGCCGGGCAGGTCGATCGTCCGCTCGAATGCCAGGACCTGCGGGCCGTCCTCGTCGAACGTCCTGTTCTCGGCCGCGACGACGAACGCGAGGATGTCGCGCACGTCTCCCGAACCGAGCTGCACGCGACCCGGGATGCCCGGACCGCCCGACGTCTCGACCACGTGGAAGGGTGCACCCTCGTCGTCGGCGACGACGAAGAGGTCGAACACGAGCGGCCGCAGACGCGCCGCTACGGTGGCGCCGGGCCGGTGCTGGGAGGGATAGCTGACGAGCCGGTAGCGGTCCCCGTCCGGGACGAAGCCCGCGGCCCGGAGGTATGCGTCCGGCGGCGCCTGGAGCGGCTTGCCGATGCAGGCGGCGAACCATGCGTCTCGGAACGCCTCGTAGTGACGCCCCCAGCGCAGGGCGGGGTCGCGCAGACGTTCGACGCCGTCGGCACCGACGCCGGCGACCCAGGATCCGTCGCCCGAGTGGAAGGGCATCGAGACGAGGCCGCCCGGGATCGGCATGGCGCGGGACGGATCCCGCGCGACGATGTGCGGGGCCTCCAGCCAGTTGCGGTAGTCGACGGCCAGGGCGGCGACGTCGCGGACGTCGAAGGTCTCGAAGACCAGGTCCCGGTTCTTCATCGACACGACGGCGCGGTAGGCGGGTTCGGCCCCGGTCCTATGCAGGACGTCGACGCGCAGATCCGTGCGGCGGACTTCCGGGGACATCCCGTGGGGCCTGAAGACGTACTGGACGGCGCTTTCGCCTCTACGTCCGGTCAGTCTGAATCCGAGAAGGTGAAGGATATCGTTCGGTGTCATCGGAGCGTCCCTCGACGCTCGAAAGCTGTCGAAGGGGCACGAAAATCGCAATCGAAGCCCGGTCCGTCCTCTTCGACATGCCCGGGAGGACGAGGCCGGGGCTGCGCCGCCTCGGGTGACGGGCGGGGGCCCGGCACCTTCGATCCGGCGTCGATCGCTGCGATGCCGCGTACAGGCGAGGCTTCAGGCGCGGGGGGCGGTTCCGTGGTCGGGCTGCGCGCGCGCCGCCAGAACGCCCGAGGTGCGTTCGTCCCGCCACGCGATGTATTCGAAGCCCCACACGGTCCAGGGATCCGCCACCACGATCCGGCCGTCGCCCTGCTCGACGACGTTCCAATCGCCGTAGCTGGCTTCGCCGAACGGGTTGTGGATGGCCATGCCCGACCACTCGTGCGCGAAGCTCGTCCGTTCCGGGGTCTGATACCCGTGGTTCGCGATCACCGCGTTGTTGCAGGCGTCGACGAAGGCGAGCACGTCCCGAACGTCGCCGGCCCGGTAGACGATGTCCAGGATGCCCTCGGCCCCGCTGGACGAGCGCACCTCGAACCGCCTGGTGCCGTCGGTGGGCACGCCGCCCAGATCCGCATCGACGACGGTGAACGTCAAAGCCTCGTCCCGGACCGCCGCATCCTCGTGGTCGAAGCTCCGCATCGGCTGCGAGACCAGCTTCAGCCCGCCCTCGGCCTCCGCGAACCCGGCGGCCGCCAGATACTCGGTCGCACGCGCCTCCGCCGGCCGCCCCATGAACCGGGCGGCCAACTCGTCCCTGAACCGATGATAGGCGAGCCCCCACCGGCCGGCCGGATGGTCGAGATGTCGCCTGCGATCCGCTCCCAGTTCGGAGTTCCAAGAGCCGTCGTCCTTGGCGAACGGGTTCGTCACCGGGCCGGCGGGTCCGGACATCCGCGCCGCCGAAGGGCAGTCGCCCCCTTCGCAGAGCGTGTTCTGCAGGGCGACGGCCAGGACGGCCAGATCGGCAGGATCGAACGTCCCGTAGACGAACGGCCCGCCGGGCACGCCGTGCACCATGGCTTCGAGGAAGTCCCGTCCATCGCGAGGCTCGATCACGAGGTCGATCGAAGCGCCTTCCCGGCCCCATGCCGGCTCGAACGTCATCCGTCGCCAGGGCGCTTCCCCGGCGGTCCCCATCCCGCCGCGAGCCGGATCGTGGACGAAGCCGCAGCGTTCGAGGAGGTGGTTCGGAGACATGCCGGGCATCCTGGGTTGTCGCGGCAGTGTCGCCGCAGCCGCCGCAACGGGCAAGCGCGCTTCAGGCGTGCCGGATCTCGACCGATCCGGAGGCGATCTGATCCAGGGTGAACGGGAACACCGTTCCGTGCTCGGGAAGGTCCGGCGGCCGGTCTCCGACGACGACGGCATCGGGATCCACGTCGAACCGGCCCTCGCGCGTCTCCATGAGATCCAGGCCCGAGTGCAGCGCCTTCTCGAAGCGGAGCATCGCGGGAGGGAAGGCGAGGAGCAGGTCGGCATCCTCGTGCCCGCTCGGGACCGCCTCGACGAACCGCGTCGTCCCGCTTTCGTCCTCCAGCAGCGCCGCCACCCAGCCGTCGGGAGCCTCCATCAGCAGGGCACGGACGGTCCGGTGCTCGGTCTCCTCCACGATGCCGAGCCTCAGATCCCTACGCAGCCGCCCCACCTCACCCCTCGAGGCCGACATCCGGGCCCAGGCTTGGCGCAGGAGAAGGACGGCCGTCAGGCCGAGGACCAAGTGGAGCGAGGCCGCGAACAAGACGGCGGGCGGAAGAGCCTGCTCTCCGGACCACGATGCGACCGCCGGCGGGGACGGCCAGGACCTGTAGCCGTAGACGCATGCAATCCCGGCGAGGGCCGTCGCTCCCAGGACATCGCGCAGGGCGGCGAGGCGCGGTCGGCGGGTGACGCGCAGGCGGCGGGCCACCATCGCGCGTTCCCGGGACGTCATCGCCCGGATCTGCCGGATCGACACCCTCGGTCCGATGTCGTGCGGCCGCGCTTCAGACGCGCTCCTTGAACGAGGACCACAGCTTGTAGAGGAGCAGCGTCAGGAGCAGGTTCAGGATCACCGGCGTGGCCGCGTCCCCGAGAGATGGCCACGCGGCACCGTGGTAGACGGCGTACAGGAGATTGAGCCCGACACCGTAGCAGAAGCCCAGCGCGGACGACGGGAAGGCGGCCGCCGCGGCGAGGATCATCGGGATCCAGTAGGACAGCTCGGCGGCCACGGCGCCGTTGCTCTTGACCTCGTCGGCATGGCCCGCGAGCCAGCAGGCCATGAACAGGAAGCAGAGCAGGATGCCGAGGACCATTCCCGTCGAGACCGAAGAGACGACCAGGAGCAGGATGTTGGCCGTCTGAAGCGAACCGGATGCCGAGAATGCCTGCAGCAGAAGGAACGCCGCGAAGCCGCACGTGAAGCTCGTCAGGCAGAAGATGACGAGGAACCGGATCGCGAAGCTGCGGACCTGGAACACGGTCCGCGCGGTCCCCGCGTCGCCCTCGCTCAAAAGCACCCTCGAGGCGCGCTCGAACACCCGTTGCGTCACTGTGCGATCTTTCCTTTGAGATCAGCGAGCATTGATCGGATCCGCAGGCCTGTCGAGGGTGTCGTTCCTTCCTGGACGGGGACCGGGGCCTCGGCGCGGCGCGGTCGGATCTCGCGACGCCCCTTCGGCCTCAGGCACCATGCGGCGGCGCTTTCGATCCAGTCGACCCGGAGGGCGTCGACCCGGCGGAAGCTGGCCAGGCCGGACGCCACGGCCGCCGGCTCCGCGAGGTAGTACCGGTCCTCGATGCGTTCGACCCAGATCTCCGGCGCCCCCAGATCGACGCCGTCGAGCACGTAGGCGAGCCTCTCGGCCACCTTCTCCGGATCGGCCCTCTCGCCCAGGACTGCGCCGACCCGAACGCCGAGATCGCCGACGGCGGCACGCCCGCCCGGCAGCGAGTGACTGCGGAGGATCCAGCCGGCGTTCGCGACCGCCCGCGCGGAGGCGCCCGCCTGGGACAGTCGCCTGTCCGATGCCTTGTCCATCAGCCCTTCGAAACGCGCCGAGATGTCGTCGCCGATGGAGCGCACCTCGGTCATCACCATCGTGACGGCCGCCGCTCCGCCTTCGGTCCGTGTGATCTGGCCGACCTTGCGCGCGAAGATCTCGAGGCGCCGTTTCGCCTCCAGGAGCGCATCGAGGGTCAGGTGATACCACCGGTGGAGCCATTCCCGGATCCTGAGGACGAGTTCGACGAGCGTGTCGCCGCCCGGGGATCCACCGGTCCCGACGTGGAGGCCCGCGTCCCGACGTGCGGATGCCGCCCGGACCGACGAACGGTTCCCGCGTTCGGAAACTCCGTCGTCCGCTCCATCGTCCGCGCGCACCCGCAAGGCGATCGTCAGGATCAGGAGCGCGGCGATCGCCATGAGCGAGAGGATGATCTGAAGGATCGAGATCCTGGCGACGCCCTCCGCACGGACGCCGCCGATCGACTTGTTGAGGGATCCCCAGAAGCCCGCGTCGTCGAGGATGGTCGGAGCCGTCGGATCGACGGCCGTTCCTATCGGCGAGCTCGCCGTCGCCTCGGTGGGCCGCGCCGTCTCGGGCACGTCCGCGGCCGTGCGGCCGAACATGCCCATGCCTGCGGACTCGGGACCGCCGACCATGACGGCGCCGATGAGTAGAAGCGCGATCAGCTTCGAGAGCCGCCGATCCGGGTCGGAGGACGGCATCGCGATCCGCCACAGGGTCGTGGCGACGACCAGGAAGCCCGAAAGCTGCAGCGCGGCGCCGACCGTGTGGAGGATCATCGAGGCGCTTTCGCCCGCACTGGCGCCGGCGGCCGCCAGTGCCGGAACCGGCGCGAGAGCGACGAGCAGGGCGATCAGGAAGGGCATCGGCTACTCCGGCGGTATGCACCGCTCCTTCGGACATAGACCGCAATCGGCCGCCGCGGAAGGAGCGGGGCGCTCAGATGCGTGGAGAGGCCGCCTCCAGCACCGGAGGGTCCAGCTGCAGACCCGGGTGCCACGCCGGCATCGCCTCGTGCCCCCGGGCGCGGGAGACCTCGCGGAGGGATGCGGCGAGGCGGTCCGTCGAGTCGTGCCCGGGCGGCACGAGCCTGTCGAGCGCGAGAGCGACCGGCGAACCGTTGGCCGCCTCGTTCATCAGCACGGCCAGGTCGTCCTGGCGTTCCTCCGGCACGATCCGCATCAGCCAGATCGCCGAGGTGTTGAGCAGGCAGTTCGCCACGTCGCGCCGCAACTCCTCTCCTTCCGCCGTGCGCAGCCAGATGTCCTTCGACTCGTTGTGCTCCAGAGGTTCGCCCAGGCGTCTCGCGAGTTCCGGCACGACGTCCCAGAGGAGGTGCTTGGTGTAGCCGTCGGTATCGAGCACGGGAGAGGCGAGTTCCGGCACGGAACCGCGGAGCCTGCGGGCGAGCTGCGCGAGCTCGCGCCCGAGCCAGCGATCCGGCAGCGCGTGCATCCGTGCGAGCGTCGCGGCCTTGCGCTCGAGCCGCGCCTGCTGCTCCGGAGAAAGGAGCCTCGAAAAATCAAGCTTCATCTGCTATGTATCCGAAGGAACGGCGGCCAACTGCGCAGCTTGTACCTGCACGACGCAAACCGCCAGACCCCGGGAGGTTTCCATGGCCGAGCATCGCTCCCAAAGAACGGACTACGTAGCCGTCCGCTCCTTCCTTTCGGGGGAGGGGCCCTGGTCCCACACCGTAGGCATGACCGACCGCGGCCTGCCCGAGCTGCTGGTGTCCGGCGTCGACCCCGATCTCGGACGCACGATCCTTCTGAACGCCGCCCGGGACGTGTTCGACCGGTCGGGCGTGACCGACGGAGAGCTTTCGGACCGGGTCGCCGACCGCAGCGTCATGTTCCGGTCCCTTCCCGTCGAGCGCGCCGGCCGGTTCGCCCTGGAGGCGGCGAACCGCGATCCGGCGCAGTTCCAGGCGCTGCAGGTGGTCTGGCCCGACGTGGAGGGTCTGTTCCCGTGGGTGCCCGGCTGCGATCCGGAGGTGGCCCGCTCCCAGTCCATGTTCGTCGAGCTCGAGCCCCCGCAGGGCGCCTACGCGCCGCGCATGCCCTGAGGCCGTCTAGCGTTCGCCGTCCCGCCTCTCCCGCAGGAGGATGTCGGCGCGCTGCACGGCGTCGACCACGGCCGGCCTGGGCTGCTTCGTTCCCAGGAACGCGTTGTCGAAGGCCGCCTCGAAGTAGCCCTCGATGTCGGCCTTGCCCGGCAGGCGCGGGCTCTTCGAGGCGGCCGTCGGCATCTGGCCGGCCAGTTCCGATGCGGCCACGGCGAGGCCGGGCTCCGCCGTCGTCGTCCCGTCGGTCTGCACCCGTCTCCAGCCTTCGAACGTCGACGGGATCGAACGGAGCTCGCGCGCCAGCCACGCCTGGGCGTCGGGAGAGGCCACGAACGCCGCGAACTTCGCCGCGCCCTTCATCTCCGCGGGAGGACGCCCGCGCAGCGCCCAAAGCGCGAACCCGCCGGGAAGCGACGGCTTGGGCGGGTTGGTCACGTCGTCGAGGTACGGGAGCGGCAGAACGGCGAGGTCGAAGGCGGCCCGCGACCGGATATGACCGAGCAGCCCGGAGGTGCCCAGCAGCATCGGACAGGCCCGGCCGACGAATGCGCCGACCGGCTCGACGCCCGACGTCCTCGGCCGGAGCGCACCGCCCCGGGCCATGTCGACGAGGCGGGTGAGGTGCCGCGCGAGGAAGTCGACGTCGGCGGAGATCCGCGGGTCCGTCCCGCGCCCGTTGTCGAAGGACGCGAACGGGCGGTCGTGCATGGCCAGCAGGTTCTCGACCGCGATCCAGGGCGGGGCCTGCATCGCCGCCGCGCACGAACCGCCGCCTGCGGCCGATATCCGGGCCGCCACGCCCTCGAAGCCGGCCCAGGTCTTCAGATCCTTGGCGGGATCGAAGCCGGCGTCCCGCACGGCCTTGGCATCGACGTAGAGGACCGGGGTGGTGAGGAGGAACGGCAGCGCCAGAAGGGCGCCTGCGGCGTCCGAGAAGCTCGCCCGAACGGCGGGCAGGAAGGCTTCCGGATCGTAGGGCTCCGCCATGTCGGTCAGCAGCTGCGATACCGGATAGGCGAGGCCGCCGGCCGCGACCATGTCGCCGGCGGCCGCCTCGGACACGATGACGAGCGGAGGGCCCTCCGGGCGCGCCCGACGCTGCTCGTCCGCGACGCGCGCGAGCAGCGTCGAGGTCTGGGTCAGTGCGACCGGCTTCACCGCGTAGTCGGGATTGGCGTTGTTGAAGGCCGCCGCCATGGTCTCGAGCGCCGTCTTCTGCGGACCGGACAGGGCATGCCAGATCCGCACGGGCGTCTGCGCCGTGGCCGGAGCGGCGGTCAGGAGCGCGGCCAGAAGGAACAGGATGCGCAAAGCTGAATTCCCCGGTGCCACTCCGAGGTAGCCGAAGGAATGAAAGGTGTCGAGGCGGCGGCCGTTGCGATTTTCGGGGCCCGCTGCAAGCCTGCGAAGGAACGCAGGAGGCATCCGTGAAAGACACCGCGACCGCAGCCAGATACGCCCGCACCCCGGTCACCACGTTCGTTCCGGAGGGCGTCCGCCCCGAGCAGTCGAAGATCCTGCGCACGGCCGCGCTGCTGGCGCTCGCCACCGGCATCGGCTTCACCGTGGTGTCGGGGCACGGTCCGGACCTGTCCTCGGCGTTCGGCCGCTCGAACGTCGCGCAGATCGACGGCTCCCAGGCCCTCGACGTCATCAGGATCCAGGCCTACGGCGGCGAATCCTGGTCGGGCCCCAGCTACCGCTGAAGCAGGTGCCTCAGTAGCCCCCGCGGTTCCGTGGGGGCAGGGGCGGCAACGCCATGGGCGCCGCGACGAGCGGCAGATCGCGCACCGTCCTCTCGTATCGGGCCTCGCGGGCGCGGGCCACGTGAGGAGGTAGGGCGGGGCCGGCGGACCCGACGATCGGCACGATGCCGCCCCCGAGGCCCTCTCCCGTCGGCTGAGGCGGCAGTCCGGGCTTCCAGACCCACTTCTCGCCCCGGTCCTTCAGCCAGCGCCCGTCCCGCGACGTGATGCTCCAGAAGGGATCGGCCGAGACCCAGAACCACTCGCCCGAATCCGCCTGGCGGTAGGTGCCGTTGTTGGTCGGGCTCCAGCCGAGGCCGACCTTCGGGACCCAGACCTCGCCGTAGCGCTTGGAATCGACCCACTTCCCGAACCGGTCGAGATCGCCTTCCGCGCGGGCGCTCACGGCTCCGCCCGTGACGAGAAGGACCGCCGCGACGGCAAAGACCGATCCGAACCGCATCTTCCAACCTCCGAACAGCCCGAACAACGCGCGCCAAGCGTCGCCGTTCAATCGCCCGGAGACCGACGTGCGGCCAGACGCGCGAGCGCCGGTGCGATCCCGGCGGGAACGACGACCACCCGGGTTTCCCAGCCGTCCTCCCGTAGGGCGATGCGCACGCCGTTCCATCCGCCCGCCCCGAGCATGGCCCCGAGCACGCCGGCCATCCGGATGTCGGCCTCGGTCTGTTCGGGCTCGTTCCCGTCGAAGGCGGCGTCGAGGCAGCTGCCGACCGCATCGATCGCCGAGCCGACGAAGCCTACCGCCGTGGAGGGCACGAGGATCTCGATCCGCAGCGACGGAACGAACCCGATCGAATGCACGCCGAGCTCCGCCGACGGGTCGCCGCCGCCTGCTCCGTCGTTCCGGAACAGCGACTTCAGGGCCTCCGCCATGACGCGGATCCCATCGAAGGAACCCGGGCGGCCATCTTCGATCGCCGGCGCGCCTTCGAGGATGAGCGTTGCGAAGGATCCGGGTTGCGACATCGACCTCACCGGACGTCTCGGCGAACCATGCCCGCAGCATCACCCGAAGGCTTGGTCCGCCGCAAGCCCACGGGTCCATTGCCCATCGTGGCCGCGACCCGCGAACCTCGACCCGTCCTGCGCTCTAGTGGATCGTCTCACCCTCCGGGCGACCCAGAAGGTAGTAGCGCGATATCGTCCTGGCCCAGCGGCCGCCCTCCTCGTCGAGCACGGCGACGTGGGACGTGTGGATGCGCGTGCCGTCGACGATCGCGGGGTGACCGAACACGCGGCCCGTGAGAACGCAGCCGCCGACGTCGGGATGTCGGCACAGGGACCAGTCCTGCAGGAAAGGCGCCGCGTCGAGATCTGCGGGGCTCGGGCCGGCGACGCATTCGCCCGCGACCTCCGCGCACGCGGCTTCGATGGCCGCTTCGGAGGCGGTTCTGACGGGTTCCGGCGCTCGTTTCAGGTGTCGTCTCCGGGCTTCGGCCTGCGAGGAAGATAGGGAAGGGGACGCCGGACGTCATCCCGCAGCGAGGCGCCCATGAAGCCCGCGTTGCCTTTTGCGGACCGAAGCGCTCTGGTGCGGGCATCGTCACCCGAGCCATCGTCATGCCGAGCGCACGCATCCTGTTCGTCGTCCCCGCGGACGCATCGGCGATCGCCGACATCCTCGCCGATCTGAACTGCGAGGTCGACGGTCGCGAGAATCCCGAGTTCGACGATCTCGTCGCCCACCTGTCGGAGGCGGCCGGAAGGACCGTCGAGATCGATTTCGACGAGCCGGACGATCCGTTGTCGCCCATCTGGGATCTCGCGCGGGCGCTGGACGACGCGGGAATGCGCTACTGGGCCGTGTCCGACGCGTTCGTCGAGCGGAGCCGCAGTGTCCGGACCACCGGCCGGGTGCTGCTCAATCGGGATGGCGGCGCCTCCCGGATCGATCTGAACATACCCTGGGAGCACGGCGAACCGTCGCTGGACGCGGCGACGCTCGAGGCGGCCGGAATGGGACGGCCGGAGGCGGAGGCGGTGGCCGAGAGCTTCCGCACGACCGCTCCGACCGGCGCATCGACGCCCCCGCGCGGCTGAGGCCCTTCCGCCCGCCCGGCGGGACGACCGGATCGATGGCGGGGTTCCACCTCGGTCGGGCAACCGATCGGTTCGGCTTCAGCGCTCGCTGCAGCTCGACGCGCCGGCGGCGCGGGGAGGAAAGGACTCGGCCAGACCGGGTATCGAAGCCCGCCAGCATTCGGCCTGTGCCGGGGCTCCCTTCCGGTTCCACGCATCCCGGTCGCCCTTGTGGTGGATGGCGATGCCGGCCCGGTGCAGGACGGCCAACGCTACCACGACGTCGCCGCCGAACTCCTCCGCCATCTCGTAGGCCCGCCTGCAGTCCATCAGGCTGGATCCCGTGAGATCCCGGAGGCGTCGGACCTCGTCGGCGTCCGGTGCGGCCATGGATGTCCTCACCCTCAGGAGGCGCAGTTGCGACGGAGCAGGCGGACGTGCCGCTCGAGGCCGTCGATCGGGAAGCTTTCGAAGAACACGCCCATGTTCGCGTGCGGCTCGTTGGGGCCCTCCTCCAGGCCGCCCTGCGGTTTGCGGTAGCCCTGCATCGTGTCGAGATCGACCTTCGCGAGGGGAACGCGCAGGGCGAAGCCGTCCGGGGTCTTCGCGAACTTCGTGGCCTGCCGCGGCACGACCCGGTCGAAGAACGAGAAGCTCTCCATCGACCCGTAGGACTGGGCGACGTCGGCGACGTACTTCGGGGTCAGGCCCTTGCGCGTCACCAGGAGTTCCGCACCGCCGCGGCTGCAGGTCAGGCTCAGCTGGCTCCTGCCGCTCTGGGACCGGGTGAACAGCACGATCCCGTCCTTGAAGGACTCGATCTTCCAGCCGCCGTAGGCGTCCGGATCAAAGATCACCTTCCAGTCCTTCAGCTGCTGCTCCGAAGGCTTGAAGATCTCGTCCGGGCGCATCCCGTTCGCCGCCACGACGACCTGCGGATCGGCACCCATCTCGACGACGTAGGCCAGGATCACGCCCGTGAGTGCCTGCTGCGAGGAGAGGTCCATCGCCGAGAAGGCCTTCTGCGCGGGCGCGTCGAAGAACGCGTCCGAGTAGAACTGATGCACGCCGTAGGTGCCGGGCTGCGCCATGCGGTGCACGCCGCCTAGAAAGGCGTAGGCGCACGACGAGTAGCAGCCGCCCCTGTCCTGCTTCTGGAAGTTCGGCATGTCGGGTTCCGGAACGGTCTTCCCGACCTCGGTCTTCAGCCCGAGCCTGCGGATCGTCTGGCCCAGGCGTATGCCGCCCAGGAGGCTGCCCCCGTTCGAATTCATGACGACCGTGAGGGGGACGCCGACGTAGTCGTTCTTCTTGATCCACGTCTCGAGCAGGGTGCCGGCGTCGGCCGGGATCCTGCCGTCGACCACGAGCCATTCGCAGCCGGTGCAGTTGCCGCCGTTGGATGCGATGTCGATGACGAAGCCGTCCCGCTCCATCCGGGTGGAGGGACCCATGGCCATCGCGTTCTGGAAGGAAAGAACGAGAGCGAATGCCGAAGCGAGCGTCCTGATCACGGTTCCTGCCGTCGCTGGAAAGTAGGGGATGGCGGACAGACCGAGATTCGAACTCGGGAAACCGTTTCCGGTTTACACACTTTCCAGGCGTGCGCCTTCAACCGCTCGGCCACCTGTCCCAACCCGGGTGAAGGAATGGCGTGCGGGACCGGACACGTCAATCGTGCGGCGTCGGCGATGGTGAACGAGCCGTGCATCGGGCCGGGGCGGAGACGGCTGCCCTTCCGCCAAGGCTGCGCAAGTTTCCTCCCAGGAACGAACATCTCGCGGTACGGACCAGATTTTCGGCTTCAGCGGTAGATAAGAGTGTAATCCGCCACCAATTCCGCTCTAAAGCCCTTGACTAGCGAAAGAAAACCTTACGTCCGTCGAGAGCGCTTTCCGAAGAGGTTCTCATGGACGACAACACATCCCTCGCCGCGCAGGATCGCGGCGACATGATCGGCTACGCAGCCGACATCGTTTCGGCGTACGTATCAAACAACTCCGTGCCCACGTCGGAACTGCCGGCCCTACTGTCCGGAATCTACGCCGCCATCGACGGCCTTAGAGGCGGTTCAGCTTCCGCCGAACCGGAGGTCGGGAAGCCGACGGCCGCGCAGATCAGGAAGTCGATCAAGCCCGACGCGCTGATCAGCTTCATCGACGGCAAGCCCTACAAGACGCTGAAGCGGCACCTGAGCGGCAACGGCCTCACGATCGCGGAGTACCGGGAGCGCTACGGCCTCCCGCGGGACTATCCCTCCGTGGCGGCCAGCTACTCCGAGCAGCGTTCGGCGATGGCCAAGAATCTCGGCCTGGGACAGAACCGCAAGGTGTCGGCTCCCGCGGCTCCGGTCGAGCCCGCCGCGGCGCCGGCCGAGAAGCCCGTCGAGAAGCCGGCCAAGGCGCGCGGCCGCGCGAAGGCCGCCGAGGCACCGGCGACGAAGGCACCGACCCAAAAGGCGCCGGCCCCGAAGGCATCGGAGCCTGCCGAAAAGCCGGCGAAGGGCCGCCGGACGAAGACGTCGGCCGCCGTGGCGTAGCGGAAGACGCCTGGGATCCCGCCGGCCGTTCCCGGTGGGATCTCAGGCTACGAATTCCGTCCGCAAGGCGGTGGTCGTGGCCGCGACACGGTTCCGGCCAGCCTTCTTGGCCGCGTACAGGGCGAGATCCGCTCGCTTGAGCAGGGTGTCGATGTCGTCGCCCTCCGACCATTCGCTCAGGCCGACGCTCACCGTGAAGCGGAGATCTTCCATTTGGCCCGGCACGGCGGTTTCGGCGCAACGGCTCCGGATGCGATGGGCGAGCACGGCCGCGCCGCCCAGGTTCTGACCGGGCAGCAGCAGCGCGAACTCCTCCCCGCCCAATCGGCCGGCCAGGGCTGCGCTCTCCCGCAGAACCCCGGACACGCAACGGATGACGAGATCCCCGACGTCGTGGCCGAACCGGTCGTTGATCGATTTGAAGTGGTCGATGTCGATCTGCAGCACGGCCAGAGGATTGTCCGCGGACGCGGCATCGATCGCCGTCCGCGCGCCGCGCATCAGGGCTCCCCGGTTCAGGAGCTGGGTCAGATGGTCCGTATCGGCCTGCCGGATCAGGGCCGTCTGAAGCTTGAGCACCCGCTCCGCGCTCCGCAGCCGGCCGTACAGCTCCTGCGCGCTGGGCGGCTTCGCGAGGAAGTCGTCCGCACCGCTGTCGAGCACCTCGTCGAGGGGCCGCGTGTCCCGCGAGGCCGACATCACCAGGATCGTGAGCGGCCGCCGTTCGTCGGCCTGCGCCCGGAGCGACCAGCACAGTTCGAGGCCGTTGAGGGGGTGGACCTCGAGGCTCGTCAGAAGACAGTCCACGGTCGGATCGGCGGAGACGTGTGCGAGAGCCGCGGCCGAATCCTCGAACGCCACGACGCTATGGCCGCCGGCCACGAGCATCTCGGACACGGACCTACGGACGACGCGGCTGGGATCGACGAGTGCGACATGCATGACGGTCTACCCTCACGCTGCCTGGGGGAGGTCGGTCGACAGGGAGGCGACCACGGGACGGAAGGCGTCCACGAGAACCTGATCCAGACGCCCGGTCATGTCCTTCAGGATCCCGAAGGCCTTTTCGCCCGGCATAGGCGCCTTGTAGGGGCGCCGCTCGATCAGGGCCGCGTAGATGTCGCAGATGGTCACGACCCGGACGAGATCCGGTATCTGATGCTCCCTGATCCTGTCCGGATACCCCGAGCCGTCGAGCATCTCATGGTGGGACCGCACGACCCCCAGCATCTCCTGCTCGAAGCCCTGGTCGGCCAGGATCCTGTACCCCTGCTCGGGATGAAGGCGGACGAGCGCCATCTCGTCGTCGTCCAGCTTGCCCGGCTTGTTGAGGATCGACGCGGGGATGTGGATCTTGCCGACGTCGTGCAGGAGCGCGGCCCGGGTGAGGCGCTGGCGCTCGGAGGATCCCAGGCCCAGGTTCGAGGCGAAGGCCGCCGCCAAGCCCGCGACCAGAAGACAATGCTGGTGGGTCGCATCGTCGAACTGGCGCACGGCCGCGATCCAGTCGCGGATGCCGGTCTCCTGGATCGCCTGACCTACGAACTCGGTGCCGTTGTCGATCACAGTGGGCGTGATGGGACGCTCCGGCGTGAACACCGACTGGTAGAACTCCCGTGCCGTCTCCGCCTTGCGCACGGCCTTCAGGCTGGGGCCGCGGGACGGCATGCCGGACCGGACGAGAGCCGCGTGGATCAACCTCGGGTCGAAGGGCGCACTCAACGTGAGCGTCGCTCCGAGCGCGACGGCCTGGAGCCGGGCCCGGGCGCTCTCATGGCGGAGAAGCACGACGAGCGGCGCGTTGCGGCGGACCTGCGCAAGGAGGCTGCGCATGCGTTCGACCATCCGCGGACTGAGATCCCCGACGTCCGCGATCACCGCATCTGCCCTGCCGGTCGGGACGAGGCTCGAGGACAGGTCGTGGATCGAGAACGACACGTCCGGACCGAGCGATCGTCCGAACAGGACGCTCCCGGTCGGATCGTCGGTGATCAGTAGAACCTCGCCCATCCCGCGAACCTGCAACCCCGACTGCACCTCGGAACATTCCGGCGAGTTCGTCTCGGTCTAGCCGAGTATCCGCGGCCGGTTCGTTCCTTCGCTGCAGGCTAGTCGACCGGACTTTAACGGAGTGTGAAATCGAGGTGGGGCATTCGCGACAACGCGTTCCTTCCGTCGAGCCGAAGACGGTCGAGACGTTCCAAGCTGCTCCGATACCGGCGCGGCGGCATCCGTGCGAGGTGCCGGATCCCCGTGCGGAAGATCTGCGAGGCTTGGGATCGCGTCTCCGGGTGCGGATGCTCGGCGTACCCGGGGGGCGAAGGGATCGAGCCGGCTGCAGGAGTGGGTCGGTGACCCTTGGGTTCGCAGCCCGCCCTAGGCAGAACCGGCGTATGCGATTGTATTTGGCTGAGGGACCTGGATTCGAACCAAGACTAAGGCAGTCAGAGTGCCCCGTTCTACTATCCCTCAACGTGTCGTCGTGTGCTGCGTTTCTTGGCGGAGAGGGAGGGATTCGAACCCCCGGTACTCTGTAAAAAGCACTTTGCATTTCGAGTGCAACGCGATCAACCGCTCTGCCACCTCTCCAAGCCGCGTCCGCAGCGGTTTCGAGCTAACCCGCGAAGGAATGGACGTCAAGCGACGACGCTCCCGCCCAGGTTCCTCATGGCCTCGGGGATGCCGGCACCTCCCCCGCATCCGCTTGGTCGGCGGCGACCACTTCCGGCATCGCCCTGAAGGCGCGTCTCCTGTCGCCTCGGTTCTCCTGGGCCGCGTCGTAGGCATCCGCCAGCGGGAGCATGCGCCAATCCAGATCGATCCGCATCGTCGGGTAGTAGCCGTTCTCGGCCTGCAGCAGGGCCTCGAAGTTGGTCGAGGGCGACACTTGGTCGACGATCCAGTCCAGGATGTCGGCGCGATGCTTCCTGGCGTAGCCCACCCACCCCTGCGCGACCGTCCGACCGTCCGCCGCGATGCTGCCGTCGGCGGCGGCGACATGCCCCCGCTCCCGCGCGAACGCCTTGGCGAGCTCGTGAAAGCGATGCTGCCGCGGCATCGCGAGCAGGTCGGCCACGGCCTCGCCGTTGTTTCTGATGATCTCTGGTGCGTCCATGACGATCCGTCCATGCCTTCGAGGGATGATCGTCCGGGGATCCGAAAGGTTCAACGCGCTCCGCATCTCAAGCTTGATCCCGTGGCGGTTTCGTTCCTTACTTGCCGCTCGCTGTTCCTTCTCGGCAACGCCACCTCCTCCGGAGTCGTCACATGCTTCGCCGCCTCGCCGGCATCTTCCGGTTCGAATCCGGTCAAAGCCTGCCCTACGCCGAGGGCGTGGCGCGGGTCGCCCATCTCGGCGGTGAAATGGTCGGGACGCTTGCCGTATCGGCCGCGATGCACGCGGTCCGCACCCGCATCGAGGCCGGAGCGAAGCCTGCGGACGAGGCGGATCTCGTCTTCGCGGCATGCCGGGAGGCGGCCCGGATCGCGCTGGGGCTGCGCGCGTACGACGTCCAGATCGCGGCCGCCTACGCCCTGGCGCACGGCAACGTGGTCGAGATGGCCACGGGCGAAGGCAAGACGCTGTCAGCATGCTTCGCCGCCGTCCTGGCCTCGCTCGACGGCATGCCGGTCCACGTCCTCACGGCGAACGACTATCTCGCCAAGCGCGACGCCGAGTGGATGGCTCCGGTGTTCGATCTGCTCGGCGTGTCCGTCGGATGCTCCGCCGGCCTGGGCGCGGACGAGGACGCGCTCCGCCGGGAGATGTACGGGCGCGACGTCACCTATGCCACGGTCCCCGCGGTCGGGTTCGACCACCTTCGCGACAACATGCGCCTTCGCCCCGAGGATCAGGTCCTGCGAGGCTTCGGCTTCGCGATCATCGACGAGGCGGACTCGATCCTGGTCGACGATGCGCGCGTACCCCTCGTCCTGTCGGGCCCGTCCGACGTCCCGCTCGATCTCTACGCCAAGGTCGACGCGGCCGTGGCGCAGCTCGGCGACGCGGACGTCGTCGTGGACCACCTGACACGCACGGCCGTCCTGACGGACGCCGGCGACGAGCGCCTGGAGGAGATCCTCCGCGGGCAGGGACTCGTCCAGGGGGAAGGGCTCTACGACGCCGCCAACGTGCGGGTCGTCCACCATGCTCTCATGTCCCTGAAGGCCCACCGCCTCCTCGAGGTCGACCGCGACTACGTGGTCGCTGGGCAGGACATCGTCGTGGTCGACGAGACGACCGGACGCTTCGTCGCCGGCAGACGCTGGTCCGACGGCCTGCACCAGGCCGTCGAGGCCAAGGAGGGCGTCACCATCCACCCGGAGAGCCAGAGCTACGCCGGGATCAGCTTCCAGAACCTCGTTCTGCTGTACCGCGGTCGGGCCGGCATGACCGGGACGGCCTCCGCGGAGGCCGGCGAGTTCGGGCGCACGTATGGCATGCCGGTCTCGGTCGTGCCGCCGAACAGGCCCTGCATTCGGATCGACGAGCCCGACGAGATCTACCGGAGGCGCAAGGGCAAGCTCTCGGCCGTCGTGGCGGAGATCAAAGCCGCCAAGGAGCGCGGCCAGCCGATCCTGGTGGGGACGACGAGCATCGCGAAATCGGAGGAGATCGCCGCTCTTCTGGTGTCCGAGGGGTTCGTCCAGATCGATCTCGAGGACGAGGCCGCCTTCGAGCCGCTGCGTCGGGATCCCTCGCTCCGTCTCGTCGCCGTCCTGAACGCCCGTCACCACGAGCACGAGGCCCGCATCCTGGCCGATGCCGGCCTCCCGGGTGCCGTGACCATCGCCACCAACATGGCGGGCCGCGGCGTCGACATCCGCCTGGGCGGCCGGGACGAGGATCCCGCGCGGGCTGCCGCCGCGGCCGAGGCCGGCGGCCTCTACGTGCTGGGGACGGAGCGGCACGAATCCCGTCGCGTCGACGACCAGCTCCGGGGGCGCTCCGGGCGGCAGGGCAACCCCGGCCGGAGCCGCTTCATGCTCTCCCTGGAGGACGATCTGCTGCGCCAGTTCGGCTCTCCGAAGCTCGACCGCCTGCTCGCGCGCGCCGGCATCTCGGAAGACGACGCGATCTCGCACCGCTTCGTCGCGAAACTGATCGCCAAGGCCCAGCTGAAGGTGGACTCCCGGAACGGGGAGCAGCGCCGGGAGGTGAAGAAGTACGACGACGTGCTCGACGCCCAGCGCGGGGCCTTCTACGCGCTCCGCAGGCGCGCGATCGGCGGCGAGGCCTCCGAGATAGCCCGCGACATGGTGGGCATGGCCGTAGACGCCATCGTCGCCCGGCACGCCCCGCCCGACCTGCTGCCGGACGACCGTGACGTCGAGGCGATGGCGGCCGATCTCCGCCGGAACATGGGCGTCGCCCTGGACGGCGCGATGCTGCGCGAGACACCCGCGGTCGTGGCCGACGCCATCCTCGCGGCGTTCGCGGACAAGCGGGGCGTCAAGATCGGGCGCGCCGGCGAGGATGCCTACGCCGAGGCCGAACGCTACGTCGTCGTCAGCTCGCTCGATCTCGCATGGCGCAATCACGTGGCCGCCCTCGAGCATCTTCGGAACGTGGTGTCGCTCCGGGCCTACGGCGGCCGCGATCCGCTCGTCGAGTTCCGGGCCGAAGCCGTGGACATGTACGAGGCGCTCGTGGAGGCTGCGGCCACCTCGGTGGCGACCGGTCTCGCCTACGCCTCGATCCGGCCGAGAGCCGAGGCGGCCTGAGGCCGGATCGGTCAGGGGACGCCTCCGCCGAGCGGAGGCGTCCGTTAGGTTTGGAGAGGCAATCTCCAATAGACGAAATCCCGCCACGAGATCGGGATCGGATCGAGCACTCCGAGCTCCATGCCCTTGGCGTAGAGGTCGGCCTGGGTCGGCTCGTATGCCGGCTGGAGCAGCGGCATCCCGGCCTCCCGCGGGGTCCGGTTGGCCTTCCGGAAGTTGCACGGCATGCACGCGGCGGCGAGGTTCGTCCAGGAGCTCTCGCCGCCCCGCGACCGCGGGACGACGTGATCGAACGTCAGCTCCGAGGTCGGCTTCCGCTCGAGGCAGTAGGAGCACCGGTGGCCGTCGCGCGTGAAGATGCCGAACCGGGTGACGGAAACCCGACGGACCGGCGCGACATACTTCTTCAGCAGCACCACCGAAGGCAGCGCGATCTCCCGACCGCCCGCGGTCCGCACGGAACGCTCGTACCGCGCGAGGACGTCGACGCGCCCGAAGAAGACGGCCGTCATCGCGTCCTTCCACCCCCAGGTGGAAAGCGGATGCGAGCTCAACGGCCGGGCGTCGGCGTTGAGGACGAGAGCGGGGTAGCCTGTCAGATCGGTCATGGGTCTCTCTCGGCATGCCGGCCGGGGCCCGAAGGTCCCGGCCGCTGTCATTCCGCCGCCTGAAGGAACGAGGGGATCTCGACCGCCCGTCGCTCGGCAAAGTCCTTCAGCTCGTCGCAAGTCGCCAGCCTGTGGCGTCCGTCGACCACGAAGGCGTCGCCGTCGCGGACCACCGAGTAGCCCTTGCGACGGAGGCCGGTGACGGCGGCCTCCGTCGGGTCGAGCTGCAGGCGGGTGACCCCGCGCTCGGCCATGAAGCGCGCGATCGCGTCCGCCGCGGAGCTGCGGACCGACAGCGCGTCCTCGCGGGTCGCAACCTTCCTCGGCTTCGCGGCCGGGAGGACGCGGCGGACGACGCCGCCGGCGACGTTCCCGCCCCGCCCCTCGGCCACCGCGAGGGCGCGGGCCTTGCGGGCCTCCGACTCCTCGCGCTCCCGCTTTTCGGCGGTCGCCACGGAAGCCGCGAGCCGCTTGGCCTCGGCGCGTTCGGCGGTACGCCGGCGCCGCTCCTCGGCCGCAGCGGCCTCGCGTGCAAGCTTGGTCCGCTCGCGTTCCAGGCGCTTCGCCTCGGCGGCTTCGGCCCGACGGACGCGCTCGGCCTCGGCCTTCTCGGCCTTGGCGCACGCAGCCGCCTGCGCCTTGGCCGCGCGATCCGCCCGAGCCGCCTCCGCCAGGATGGCGTCGGCATCCAGCTTGGCCTTCGCGGCCGCGGTCCTCGCCCGGGCACGGGAGGCTTCGGCTGCGATGCGGACCGCCTCGCGATCGCGAAGAACGGCAGCGACCTTCGGCTCGGCCCGGACGGGAGGCGCCCGGGGCACGGCCGTCCGGCCGGTCTCGATCCGAGCGGCCGCCGGCGTCACGGCCGGGATCCGCAGTCGCGGAGCGGGTGCGCGGGGTGCGCTCCCCTGGAAGCCGCGGCCGCGCTTCAGCTCGAGATCCTCAAGCTTCCACCGGATGCTGCCGATCGGCTTCCCGAGGTCCGCCGCCATGGCCTCGTGCGTCGCGCCGTCGTCGAAGAGCGTGCGCAGGCGCGCGACCGCGATCTCGTCCCAGTCCTGACGGACGGGAGCGACGATCCGCAGGAGCTTGGCGCGCAGTTCCACGGCACCGGAGGGCCGGCCGAGAACCGGAGCCGCCTGGCGCGGGGACAGGCCTTCGTCCACGACGAGACGGCGCAGATGCGCGTCGAGCTCGGGGGTCCAGGTCGGGAACATCGTTCAACTCCTCGGCGGAATCTGGTTCCGTCGAGGGCCGGGCGTCGCGCCCTGTCAGCCTATCGGACCGGAACCTCGTGGGCTCCGGTCTCGCTTCTCCCGTGGGAGATCAGTCGGTCCGGAGCTTATGCAGGACGGGGGATCCGACCTGCGGAAACGACGCGTGCGAGACCATCTCCCGCACGAGCGACAAGCGCGCGTAGGCTTCGCCCGACCACGATATGGTCGAGTTGCCGCCTTGCACGCCGCTTGTTCTGCCTTTGGTCATCGTTCCGTTCCGGCCGTGCTCGCCTAGACGAGCCGACATCGCGTGAGATGCGCACAAACATTGGAAACTGGCAACCGGTTCCGGGTGCCCATCCCGCACGAAGGCATCGACGACGCCGTCCGGCCGTCCACGCCATTCCTTCGATGCTTACAACTTTCAGCATCTCAGAAAACCATCGTGAACGAAGGAACGGTAGGCTCATGGACGAAGGGAGAAGCTCCGTGAGTGCCGACCTGCATAAGCCAACCAACGATGCCACTGCCGTCAGCGCCAGCCTGCTGATCGCCTCGGACATCATCGCCTTCGCCCACCGGCACGCGCTGCCGTTGGATCCCGAGGTGTTCGCGGCTCTTCACGGCTACATGGCCGATCCGCAGGGCGCGATCGGCGTCGAGGTCGCTCGACTGGTCGATGGCGACGGGGTCACGGAGGACGCGCTGCGCGACATAGCCCGGCGACTCTCGGACCAGGACGGACGACGCAGGACGCGCACCGTCCAGAACGGCGTCGCCGATACCCTGACGGCGGTCACCGCCCGCCTCGGAGATCACGCGAGGTCGCTCGAGGAGGACGATGCCGTCCTGGACAGGGTCGAGCGCTCGCTGACGGCACTCCATGCAGGAATCGGCGACGCGGGTGACTCCGCGCCCGTAACCGAAGCCCTGCGCTCCATCGCGGCCCTGCAGCGGGGCCGACTGGCGGCGCAACGCGCGGCACTGGCGGAGTTCGGGCGGGCTATCCGTGCAGAGCAGGACAAGGTCGCCGCCCTTCGGCGGGAGATCGATGATCTGCGGACGGAGAGCAATCACGACAAGCTGACCGGCCTGCTCAATCGACGCGGGCTCGAGGCGGGCCTGCAGGGCCTCGCCGGCGGCGCCTGCACCCTGCTCATGCTGGACATCGACCACTTCAAGAAGATCAACGACTTCCACGGTCATCCCTCCGGGGACGGCGTGATCAAATCGGTCGGCGCCATCATCAGGCAGTGCGTCCGCGAATGCGATCTGGTGGCCCGCTACGGCGGCGAGGAGTTCGCCGTGATCCTGCCCGGCCTCCTGCCCTCCGCCGCGGAGATCATCGCCAGCCGCATACGGGTGACGGTCGCAGCCCGCCAGTTCGTCAAACGAGCCACCAGCCAGCCCCTGGGCAAGGTCACCGTGTCGATCGGCGGTGCCGAACGGATGCCGGGCGAGGGCTGGACGGCGCTGGTGGATCGCGCGGACGAGGCGTTGTACGCGTCCAAGAGGGCCGGGCGCGACCGCATAACCTTCAATCGTGGGAAGGAATGGAAAGTCGCGTGCTGACTTGATGGCCGCCGTTCCTTGCCAGGAAGGGTTCGAAAGACTTCGTTAACCGAGACGAAACCTATGGTGCCGTAGCACGTTCATCCACCGCCATGCTTGGCGGCTGAGGTCCTCACGGAGGCGGGAATGAACGGTTTGCCCATGCTGCGCGCGAACGCGCTCGCCGAAGTCGCCGCCGGCGGGCAGGGCGACCCGCTCTGGACGGCCTATTGGCCGATGAGCGCGCACTCCATCTGGTTCGACAGCTTTCTCGTCGCCATCATGCTCGTCGCCGGCCTGACCCTGGCGCTGCTGTCGGCGTGGACCCGGATCGGGAAGCGTTCGAGGGCCGCCATGGGCTTGCTCTCCATCGGTCTGTCGCTCCCGGCCCTGACCTACGTGGTCGCCCTTCGCCCCTCGATGGTGGACGGCGCGGTGGTCCTGAAGCAGGACCGGCTCGTCGCCATGCAACGGGACATCGCCGGCAACCGGTACATCCGCACGATCCGGTTCTCCGACGTCGTGAACGCGACCGTCGTCGAGGATCCGACCGGGAACGTCGTCGCGACCTTCAAGACGTGCATGCCGAAGCCGCAGGCGGTCTTCGTGTTCCTGCCGCAGAGCACCGGCCGGAGCCTCGTCGAAGCAATGCGGACCACCGAGATCCGCAAGCACGCCGGCGAGCCCAACTGCCAAGCGCCCGGGCTGCCAATCTGAAGCTTCGGCCTCGCGACACAACCCTACGAAGTTGCACGAAGGGATCGGAGATGCAGCTCCGATCCCTTTTCTACATAAACGTCCCTTCGGTTCGGGTACCCAAAAAGCGGCCGGGCGAGACCGACGAATCCGGGTCCCGTGATTGGGCGTGGAATAAGGCCCCCGGGCAGTCAGACGTCAGGCGCCTCCGCCGTCCGATCCACTGCCTACGCAACACGCCAAGATCGCGAAGTCGCCCAAACGATTTTGGGCTGCTCGGCTTCGACATCCCGGTGCGGATAGAACCGCAACCAATGTAAAGTCGAGCTACTGAGGGTACCGCCCCCGGAACGTGTGATTGCCGTCGATCCACCACTTGGCGACGTACCGCTGCCTGATCGGGCACCGGACCAGCGCCTCGCCGTCGATCTTCACGGGAGCGTTGGGCTGGACCGCCACGACGATTTCGTTCTTCTCGCCGGCGCGTCCGGTGCGAAGCTCGGCGTCGGGCGCGCCCACGGCCGCACAGTTGCCGCGCAGGAGGGCCTGGAACCCGCTGTCCCTGACGGGATCTCCGCTCCCGCTCGTGATCGCGCAGTAGCGGCCGTGGATCTGGATCGCGGAGCCCCCGAGGCCGTCGAGCAGGACGGAGACGCGGTCCGCGGACGTGTCCTGCGGATTGTCGCAGCCCGCGGTCGCCGGCGCCAGAATGCCATCAAGGCGCCCGGCGACGTCCTCCAGATACGAAGCCTTGTTCGACTTCGGCATCGCCAGCTGGCGGACCGCGAGAACCTTCGAGACCACGCCGCGGCGTCCCGGCCGCCCGATGGCCTCGGCGCGGCAGGTGGATCCCTGCTCGCAGACCGACTGGACGAGACGCTCCGGTTCGCTGTCGGCCTGGAACGCGCAGTCCCCGAGGATCGACCCCGCCATGCCGGATCCGGTCTCGAGGACACCCTCGCAGACCAGTCTCGGCCCCGCTCCGGCCGGTTTGGCGTGCGAAGCGCCCGACCATGCGGCGATGAACGCACAGACGATGATGGTCTTCTTCATCGGATCCTCCCGTCGGCGACGATATACCGGCGGGGCCGCATCGCAACCGCCCAGTCCCGAACCGGTCGCCTTGCCGGGACGGTCCGAGAGGGCTACTCGAATCATAGGGTCCTTCATTCCTTCAGGCCGCCCGATGACGATCGACCGCCGTTCCTTGATTGCCCTCGGTGCAGCCTCCGTTCTGGGACCGTCATCCGCGGGTGCTGGCGAGACGGCCGAAACCGCTGCCCGATCTTCGCTCGACGTCGTCGCGGGAACGCTGCCGGACAAGTTCATCGGCGACGGCGGCCGGACCCTTTACGTCTATCTCTCCCTCGGGTGCCCGAGCTGCGCGCGGTTCCACGCGTCCACGCTGCCGGAGCTCCGGCGATCCCTGGTCGGGGAGGGCGGACTGCGCATCGTCTACCGGGAATTCCCGCTCGACGTCCGCGCCTTCGCGGCCGCCATGATCGTCCGGAAGTCCGGCGACAGGTATTTCGACGCCCTCGACCTCCTGTTCGCGGAACAGGCCACCTGGGTCGCGTCCGGAGACCCAGGTCCGATCTTCCGTCGCCTGGCCGCCCAGGTGGGCGTAGACCGGGAGGCCTACGACGCCACCATGGTCGACCGACCGCTTTACGAGGGTCTGAGCGCCATCAAGGAGCAGGCGAGGCGTCTCGGCGTGAGGGGCACGCCCACGCTGTTCGTCCGCGGCAGGAAGATCGAGGGCGATCTACCTGCGTCGGCGATCGCCTCGGAGTACGCGGGTGACGGGTCTCTCCCGGCTCGGGACCATGCCGGGACCGCGGCGACCGGCGGCGTCCGATGACGGGAGGAGGTCGTCCCGCCCGTGCCGGGCGCAGCCCCTACCTTGGTGCCTCCGCCCGGCTTGCCGTATGTTCGTCCCCCGAGCACCGCCCGACACCGTCCGGGCCGATCGGAGGAGCGCGATGACGGACGTTCTGGAGCGCATCGCCGCGGATCGGGAGCGCACCCGCCGGCGCGTGCGCGAGATCATCGGCGAGCACGGTGCCGAAGCCCTGGCGGAATTCGATGCCGGCATGGAGCACGTCGAGTCGGGTCGGTACGCGATGGCGATGCTCTGGCATTCCCTGAGCGAGCCGCAGCGGCGCGTCGTGCGGCTGCTGGGCGACGGCGATCGGGTCCTGGCGAGATGTCGGCATACGAGGCACTTCTACGACGCGCACGGCGGGGAGCATGCGGTGGACAAGGCCGCCGGCCGGGGCACGGTCGCCAAGCTCGTCGCGCATGGCGTTCTCAGGTGGTCGGGCAAACCGTCTGACCCGGAGCAGCTGGCCGAGCTGGCTTCGCGCGGCCGCGGACTTCTGGCGGCACTGCTCTCCCGGAACTGAGACGAGGCCTTCAGGCAAGAAAAAGACCCGCGGGCGAACCCGCAGGTCAGGGAGTCTCGACAGACGATCCCGCCGCCGACGCATGGTCAGGCCTCAAGATCGGGATGAGATTTGTGCAAGGCGGCGCAAGATGCAAATCGGGTTGCGGGCGAGCCGTCGGTCAGCGGTACGTCGGTCGCGGGACGACGTCCGCGGAGGCGACGGCGAGATCGCCCGAGAACGCCTGAAGGGCCTCGATGCCCGACCTCGCTCCGATCGCGCGCAGGACCGCGTCGTCGACCGCATACGCGGACGGCAGCTGGGCCTGCCCGGCACCCGTGGCCACGAGGTACATGATCGATCCAGCCTTCGTCCCGAACCTGACGGCGACGTGCACGATGGTCGGGTCGAGTTCCGCGGCCGGCACGCCCAGGCGCTCCGCGAGCACCCGCTTCTGGAACGACGCCTCCGAAGCCATGAGGCGCGACGAGGCCACCGGGTCCCCGCGCAGGCGGTCCACGTACCGCGCGACCGCGGGGTCGGCGAGGTCGTATGTTTCGGCAAGGGTCTCGTCCAAGGTCGTTTCGCGCAGGCCCGACTGCGGTTCACGCGCCAGGATCTGGGCGATGCGGACCCGTCCCAGACCGTAGACGTCGTTCCGGACGAGATCGGGAAAGCGGCCGGCATAGGCGGCCATGGCCGCAAGCTCGCCGCCGACCGGCACCACCCGGGCCAGGACCGTGGGAAGGACGTCGGGCGCGGAGGCGGCATGTTCGACCGCGGGTCGGTCCATGCCCGGGATGCCGTCCGGGTATCGCAGAGCGGCTGCGGCACCCGCCGTACCCAGGACCGCCACGGCCAGCGTCGCGGCGATCCGCGCCCCGGGGGAGGCGAACAGGACTAAGCCCGGCCTCATGTAGCGTTTCACCGTCATCGTCCCCCTCCCTCCTTAAGGAACAAGGTTGCTCCTGTTGCGCGAAAGGAACAACCCGGCAGTATCGGCTTAACCCACCTTCGCGGCAGGTCCCTATCGGCGCAATCCATTCCTTCACAGGGTCGGGCGGCCGGAGTAGGCTTGGACAAAGACCGAATCCCGTTCCGGATGCCGATCCCATGGCGAAAGCCCGCCCACAGACCCGCGACGCGCGGGTGCCGAACCGAAAGACCGGGCACGTCGTCGCCTTCCCGCGCCCGGCTCCTCCGTCCGCCGCCGTTCCGGCCGCTTCCGCGGTCCTCGCCGCTTCGCCCGGCCCCGCGTCGTTCCGGCAACCCGATCCCTCGTCCATCGTGGTCGAGGTCGATCTCGCGGCCGGTTCCTTCCTCGTCGGCGGGGTGCCGGTCGGCGTGCGCGCGCCCTTCGTCTACAGCGAGGCTTCGGACTCCTTCGTGATCGCCTTCACGAGCGAGCCGATCTGCTGGACGGCGCCCGGACGGCTCGCCCACATCGACATCGCCTTCGCGGCGGTCGACGCGATCCAGGATGCGCTGGCTGTTCTCGTGGACGACCAGCCGCGCCTTCTTGCTCTCGCACGGGTCGAGACCATGTCGCGGCGCCTCGTGCAGCTCGACGCCGACCTCCGCGGTTCCTCGGACGGGTCCCGGCGGCGCATGCGCGACGCGCTCGCGGCCGAACTCGTCGCCGCGCGCCGCGCCCTGCTCGTCGACGCCAGTTCGCTCCGCGCCGCGTGAGCGCGCATTGCGCCTTTCGTCGGACGCCGCGATCCTTCCCGGAAAGGAACCGGGAACGCAGCGATGAATCCTCTGGCGAACAAGATCGCGGGCTACCGCTACCCTGACGGCTTCCGGAAGGACCTCGTCTTCGACGGCGGCCGCAGCATGATCCTCGTCGCCGCATCGGCCTACGATGCCGGTGGCATGATCGGGCCCGAGTACAACGGCCTCCTCGTCATCGATTCCGACAACAACAGCATCGTGCTCGAGCAGCATATGCGCGAGGGCAGCGGCTCGCAGGGTCCGACCCGGAGCCAGAGGGCCGAGTTCGACCGCCTCTCGAACATGACCGAGTGGCGCGACTTCGCCGCCTGGCTGAAGAGCGTTCCGGGCTTCAAGGGCGGCGTGCCCGACATCGACCAGACGGAGCCGACGCGGCCGTCCCTGAACGCGATCGTCCTCAAGGCCGCGCGCGACCGGACGGTTCCGGGCCTGCCGGGCGAGGACATCCTGCCGGAGGAGTTGCGCAGGGGGCACGACGCGCCGGAGAACGGCTACGAATTCCCGCTCCGGACCCGCCTGGACATGGCCGCCTTCATCGCGGGCCACGCGACCTATGCGGAGCGCCGGCGCGACGCCCACCTCGCCTGGAACATCAAGGTCCACGAGGCCGACACGAGCGGCAAGGTGGAGAACGGCGAGGCTGCCATCGACCCCGCCTTCGACGAACTCTGGGCCGCGCATGCCGAGGAGAACTGGAGCGACGTCTTCTGGGCCGCGTGCAACGAGGGGCTGCGCGAGTACGTCGGCGGCGAAGCGTCGACCTACCCCGGGAGCGACCAGGGCGACTTCACCTTCCAGACCCGCGGGAGGCAGAGCGGCTACCTGGTCCTGACCGAATGGCGGGGCATGAGGATGGGCTTCGGCTCGCACGACGAGTTCGTGGACATGCTCCTCGCCATGGAGCCGAACGACCTCGCGGCGCTCTACGGCGCGGTCGTGTGCTTCGACAAGGACATCCAGCCCGAGCGCATCTTCGCCGACAACGTGGCCTTCCTGCGCGAAAGCCAGGAGGAGAAATGGGCCGACCCCGAGGTCGCCGAGAGGGCCGCCCGGAAGCTCGGCCTCGAGGATTGGGTCCATCCCTCCCGCAGCCCGGCGCCGGCGGCCGTCTGACCCCGCCCGGCAGCGTCGAAGCCTGCCCGGCGACCTCAGGCCGCCGGGATCGGGCCCTAGGCCGCGTTCGCCGCCACGCTCACGGTGCCGATGGCCTCCTCGTGGAAGCGGGCGCCGATCATGCTCTGCTTGTGAGGGTGGCGTTCCGTGAACATGCTCCTGTCGGCGATGCCCACGAACCGCACGTCCTTCCGGTTCGCGTCCGTGTTCCGGTCGACCAGAAGATAGAGCGTCACGCAGCCGAACAGCTGGGCATTCCTGTCGGCCTGGGGCAGATCGTCCTTGTCGATGTAGGCGGTGCGGGATTTGTCTGACCACTTGTACATCCCGACGTGCTTCACCTCCACGAAGAACGGCTCTCCGTCCAGGCTGACGAGGAAGTCGGGTCTCTTGCCCTCCGCCCGCGGGATCGCGTCGCAGAAGTTCAGCGGTGTCTGATCGAGCCTGATCCAGGGTATCCGGTGCGCGTCGAAGAAGAACATGGCGACCTTCTCCCCCGCGTCGCCGACATCCCGCGCATTCCACCTGCTGACGGGATGCTGAATCTTGAGACCCGCGATCTGCGTCACCGCCCGGGACCTTTTCTCCTGCTTCCAATCGGTCATCGAGGTCCCCGCCGCGACGGATGTCGCTCGGGCAATTCGTAGCGCCGCCGAGCTAAAGGGAACTCAACGACGATGGCCAACCGCCGATCAACATTCGGGATCGAATTGGCCGGAATACCGGCAAGGTCGCGTTCACCGTTGCCGAACGGCCGATCGCTCCGGGCGCGTTTCGTAGAGTGAGGAACGGCAGAGGCCGTCATCGAAGGAATGCACGTTGACAGGCCCATCAAGTCGGGGAACCTGCGGAACGGTCGTCGAGCTTTCTCGACGGCGTTCCTTTCCCAACGGACCAGACGATGCAACCGGTTACGAACGTCAAGATCGTCGACGAACGTCGCATCACCGGCCTCGGCATCGGCGCCTTGGCCGCCCTGACCCTCTCGGGTCTGCTGCTTCTCGCGATGGGCCTGTGGATCGGGTTCGATCCGACGTCATGGATGGCCGCGCGGTCCCTGGAGCGGTTCCTCGCCGCGCTCGGACTCGGCGGAGCGGTCGGGGCCGCGTTCGCCCTGGCCGCCGACATGATCCGTCAGGCCACCCGCTGAGATCGACCGGTCAGGGACGGGGGCCGGCGGCGAACTCGGCTCGGCGCGCCTCGACCGTCTCCAGGATCCTGGAGAAGTCGTCCGTGTGCAGGATCTCGCCGCCCTCGTCCGACCTGTGCTGGCCGTCCTCGGTCGCCTCCATCAGCCCGAACCGTTGCGCCTCCGGGAACTCCCGTCTGGCCGGATCCGCGTAGTCGACGAACAGGAACACCCGGGCCGCCGACGAATGGAAGCACGGGCTCGCCTCGTTCGACCAGGACACGTCATCGAAGTGGTCGGGCAGCGCCACGTCCAGCTCCCCGAAATCCGGGAACTCGTCCTTATAGCGTCCGATCATGCCGACCTCCTGCTGTCCGGGCACATCTGAGCTCCGCGGGGCGAAAGCCGCAAGCGCTCGTCGGGACGGCCTCAAAGCGGCCCGGAGCCCGTCCATCGGGCTCCGCGGCCCGCCGGAACCGGGAAAGCTGTGCGGGGGCAGCCAACCCGCGCCGGCAGTCGCACGTCCGTCATCGATCCCGCCCAGCATGGTGCCGTGGGGGTCGGGACAACGGGCTGGAATAACGGGGATAACGGGGACAGGCAGACCTCGGAGGCCGATTTCCTGTGGTGGTGATCGACCATACGGGTGGCTCGTCTGTTGTCCGTCGAACTTAACTCATGATGTGTCGTCGGAGGGTCGCAGCGATGCGGTTTCTGGTGAGCAGAACCAACGAGAACCGATGGGGCTGGAGCCTCCTCGGGCTGGCCGGCGAGACACTGGCCTCGTCGCAGCAGGACTTCCCGAGCGAGGTCCAGGCATCGGCCGCCGCCGTGGCCTTCTCGCAGCTGGTCGGCAGGGCCTCGAAGAGCATCGGCACCGCCTTCGACGGCGATCCGCAGCCCACGCTCCTCTGAACGCCCGAGGCCCGCGCCGCCTTGCGGCTTGCGGAGCCCCAGTGTCCCATCGCCGGATGGACCTGGAGCGCACACCGACGGCGATCGACGAGGACCGGCTCGACCGGTGGCTCCACGGTCGGTGCGCGCTGTTCGCCGCCGCGCTCCATCGCGTCACGGGCCTCCCGATCAGGGCGTGGCTCCAAGACGACCCCGACCTCGGCGTCCCCGTTCTCGTCCACGCCTTCGTGGTGCACGGCGAGGACGCGGTCGATGCGTCCGGGGTCCGCGATCCGTTCGACCTTCTTGCCGATTACGAGCATTGGGAGCCGTTCCTCGTCGACATGACGGAGGCGGAAGTCCTCGCCATCGGGGAGCCGCCCGAGGTCGAGCCCGCGATGCTGGTCCTTGCGATCGCGGACGCCTCCATCGTCGCTGCGGGTCTCCACCCGTCCGCATCGGCTCCCGCACCGTGACCGCGGCCGCAACGGCGGCTTACGCCCCGGTCCGGCCCGCTCCCGGGGCGACGCTCCACGAAGGCGTGCGAAGTTGGATGGCCGGCAAGGGATGGGCCGGGCTGCGTCCCATTCAGGAGCGGGCGGCGGCCGCCATCATGCGGAGCGACGAGGACGTCATCGTCGCTTCGGGAACGGCCTCCGGCAAGACGGAGGCCGCCTTCCTGCCGACGGTCTCGATGCTGGCGGCCTCGCCGGTCGGCACGGTCGGCATCCTGTCGGTCTCGCCCCTCCGTTCGCTGATCAACGACCAGCACGGTCGCCTCTCCTCCCTGGGGGAGGCGGTCGGCCTGCCGGTCACGCGGTGGCACGGCGAGACGCCGGCCGACGAGAAGCGGGCGCTGCGCAGGACGCCCCGGGGCATCGTGATCATCACGCCGGAATCGTTGGAGGCGCTGCTCCTCAAGCGGCGAGGCGACGTCGAACGGATGTTCGGCCACCTCCGCTTCGTCGTGATCGACGAGCTGCACGCGTTTCTCGCCGGCGAGCGGGGCGCCCATCTCGCGGCCCTCCTGGTTCGTCTGGACGCGGCCGTCGGTCGGCGCGTGAGGCGCATCGGCCTTTCGGCCACGCTCGGAGACCCGCGCATCGCGGCGACTTGGCTGAGGCCCTCCGCACCGGACCGCGTCGCGCTCGTCGAGGAGGATCTCGGCGCACGGCGGCCGATCGAGGTCCGCCTGGAATGCGTCGTCGAGCAGAACCGACCGGATTGGATCGAGGACGAGATCGCCGCCGAGGAGATGGGCTACAGGACCGGCACCGCGCAGCTGGCCGACCGGCTCGGGCCGCGGCTGTCCGAAGGGAAGAACCTGATCTTCGCCCCCTCGCGCAAGGCCGTGGAGACCCTCGCGGACGCCCTGCGGCGTCAGGCGGAGAGCTCCGGCTTCGAGAACGGCTTCCACCCGCACCACGGCTCGCTCGCCAAGGCCTACCGGCAGGCCGTGGAGGACGCGCTCCGGAAGCCGGGGACCCCCGCGACGGCGGTCGCGACCACCACGCTCGAGCTCGGCATCGACATCGGTCCGGTGGAGCGGGTGGTGAACGTGGGACCTCCACGTTCCCTCGCCGCTCTCCGGCAGCGGGCCGGCCGCTCCGGACGCAGACCCGGGACGGTCCCGATGCTCGACGTCGCGGTCGTCACCCGGGCGCCGGCACCCGACTGCGGACCGCTCGAGGCGATCCAACCGGACGTCGTGTGCGCCGCGGCCGCGATCCACCTCCTCCAGGCGGGCTTCGTGGAGCCGCCCGGCGACGCCCCCGCATCCCTGTCGGTCCTCTGCCACCAGATCCTGTGCATCGCCGCCTGCGAGGCGCCGGTGGACGCGCAACGCATCGCCGCGACCCTGGGAAGGGCCGCCCCTTTCCGGCGCTTCGGACCGCAGGTGCTGCGCGATCTGCTGATCCGTCTGTCGGCGCGGGAATCCGGGCTCCTCGAACGTCTGGGCGGCGGTCTCGTGCGGCCAGGGCCCGTCGGGCGCGCCATCCTCGAGAGCGCGGACGTCTTCTCTGTGTTTGCGACGCCGGTGGAACTCGCCCTCGTCTTCGAGGGGGCCCGGCTCGGCTCCGTCCCCATAGCCGGCGGCTCGCCGCTGGCCGCCGGCGACGGCGTCGTGTTCCAGGGGCGCCGGTGGACGATCGAGCGGATCGAGTTCGCCGAGAAGGTCGCCCACGTCGTGCCGGCCCCGAAGGGGTCGTCGATCCGCTTCGAAGGCGGGGAGGGCGCGCCGCTCCACGATGCGCTGCCGCGGGCCATGCGCCAGGTCTACGAGAGCGGCGTCTACCCGTCCTGGTTCGACCATGCCGCGCGCGGGGTCGTCCACCATGCGAGGCGCGCCTACGCGACCAGGGGAATGGACCGGAACCCGATCCAGACCGACGGCGGCGACGTCGTCCTGCTTCCGTTCGCTGGCACCCTGCGCCTGAAGGCCCTCGCCCTCGGCCTCCAGGGGGAGGGGCTGGAGGCGTCTGCCTCGTCGTACGCCGTCCACGTCGGGAACTGCGGCCCGGCCGCGGTCCGTGAGGTGCTGCGCACGGTCGCCGCCCGTTCGGCCGAACGTCTGGCGGACTGGATGGCCAGCCGCGGAGCGGTGCCGGAGGGGAAGTTCGACGGAACGCTCGATCCGGCCTTCCGGGCGGCGTGGTGGGCCCGGACCAACGACGTGGGCAGGCTGGCAGGCGAGACGGCCTCGTTCCTTCTCGCCGCCCGGTGATCCGTCTCGGGAAGCAATGGGAAACATTGGCCCTTTTCGACCGCAGACCCCATGCTGACGGATCGAGAAGGAACAGACATGGACGCGCATCCTCCCCCGTCCGCCGGAACCGGCGCCGTCAACCTCCGCGGCGAGGTCGCCATCTACCTGTCCAGGCAGCCCGAGGTGCCGACGGCGCTCGTCGTGGACGGTCGCCTCGTCCGGGTGCTCGCCGGCGAACGGGTGCTGGGCGAGGCCGAATATACGGACCGGGTTCTGGAGGCGATCGGCAGGCGCTCGTCAGCCGTCGTCGGCGAGCTGGAGAGCGACGGCCGCGAGATCCGATCGGCCGTCGTGCCGGTGCTGAAGGGGAGGCGATGATGGACGCCGACGTCTCCGCTCTTCAGCGCTTCTCCGAAGTTCCCTACGTCATCGAGAGCCCGGCCGCGAACGCTCCGCTCGCGACGGCCGCGCAGATGAACGCGGCCGCAGGACTGGACCTCCGGCTCGACGAGAGCCGCGGCGTCACGCCCGAGCACTATCATCGGATCGTCGAAGACATCCGGCGCCAGCTCGCGTCCGATGCGGTGTCCCGGAAGGACGGCTACCGGATCGAGATCTTCGACCGGGCGGTCGCGGATCCCATGGCCGAGGCCCGGAAGGTCGACCGGACCCTGCACGGCTTCGCCCGCAATTTCAGCGAATCCAAGGACACCGGTCCGAACGCGACCGCCTACCGCGCCTCCGCCAAGTCCGTCTCCTGCATCGTCGTCGGCTGGAAGCCGGGCGACACCCCTGCCGAAGTCCTGGGGTCGCCGCTCGGCCTGCCGGATGCCTTCACCGGCGGGATGAACGAAGACCAGTTCCAGCGCCACGGCATCTTCCACGAGGTCGGACACTGCCTCCTGGGCGGCTCCGAGGCGAAGGCCGACACCTTCGCGGCCCTGATGATGCTGCGGCACTCGGACATGCCGACGAGTGCGATCACGGCGCTCGCGACCTTCCGCGAACTCTCGGAGTTCACCAGCCAGGATCCCAACGACGACCACTTCATCTCGGCGGCGCTCTGGCGGGTGGCCGAGATGGCGGATCAGCTGCGGGCGAACCCGAGGTTCATGGCGATGGACATGGGGGAGATCGCCTCCGTCGCGGACACGATCGGCGACAGGTTCGCATCGATGCCTGACGAGATCCGGAGCATCCGCACCTTCCGCGCGGCATTGAACGGCGTCGCGGCCGCCAAGACGCACTACGCCGTCGAACCGCACGGCCTCAGGCCTACCGACTTCAAAGGCTGGCTCGTCGCCAACTCGAGCATCCCCGAGATCGACCGCCTCGTGGCCCTATCGAGGAAGCTGACCGGCGGCGACGGCAAGGTGCAGGGGGCCCGGTTCGACCCCCAGCGGCTTCGCACCGCTCTCTCGCACCTGTCGGAGCGCGGTGATCCCACGGCGAAGAACCTGCTGAAACTGATGGGCCGTCGGATGCGCCCGATCCACGCACCGCCCGAGTACATGGTCGGCCCCGGCATCCCGCTGCCGTTCAGCTACCGGCCCTCTCCGCTCGTCGACGAGACGATCGGCTTCGATTCCATGACGCAGACGGTGAACTTCGACGCCTCGCAGCAGTCGTTCTCGATACACGACCGCTTCAGCGGCGCCGTCGTCCGTACCGGAATGGCCATGCCGGCGCAGCCGGATGCGTCGGCCGGGGAAGCGGATCGCGAACGCCCGATGGCGGAGGCGGTCCATTCCTACGGGCCGCGACCCTGAAGACGCCGCTAACGAAGGAACCAATTTGCGATCGGCGTTGCAAGGAGGCCGTAGACATTGGTTTCATTCCTTGCGAACGTGACCGCGATTCGGGGGAAGCCGTGCCGGAACGAGCATGGCGCCCCGCGTCTCGACGACGTTCCGCAACGTAACGCATAGGAAAGAGCCCCGATGACCGACGTCCGGATCCGGGTAGCCAAGACAATAGCCCGGGAGACGATCGACATCCTCGAAAGTCTCGTCACGAACAATGGAACGGACCGCTCGGGGGCGGCCGCCACCGCCGCATGCGTGACGCTGCTGCTGACCGGTCTCGCCGGCCGGAACCCGACCACCGCCGACGGGGGTGCGCAGGAGAGCGAGAACGGTCTGATCTTCGCGATCGCGATCCTTGATCTGCTGAGGGACGACGTGCCTGTCGACCTCCACACCGGCGACGGCATGCGCCCGGTCCTTCCGAGCTACATCCCCCAGGAGGCCGAGGGCCACATCATGTACGGCCTGACGCGCCTGCGCTCGGCCATCCAGAACTGGACGATGCTGCCGGGCGTGGACGGCGCCGACATCATCCAGGCCGGCTTCGCGGGCGGCATCCGGCAGTTCGTGAAGGACAACAGGACAGCCCGCCCCGCGGTCGCCTACGAACTCGTCTCGGCGCTGGGTCGCCTGATCGAGCCCGCACGATCCGCCGCGCCCCAGCCGGCACCCCACGTCCCTAGGGCGCCGGCGGAGGCCGATCCGTTCCGCGAGATGCGGATGCGCGTGGGGTTCAGCTTCCAGGCCGCGGCACGTGTGGCGGCCTGACGTCCGGCCTTCCCGCCCGTTCCATCGCTCACGTCCGAAGGGGTCGCCACGGCGGCCCCTTCGCCTTTTCCGCAACCAGGCGGCGATGGCATCGGATCCATGCAATCGCTTTAAGGCTTCGTTGACGCGTGGGGCATCAGGGTCGGTGCATCCTAATCCGTTCCTTCGACAGGGAGTGCTCCACCCATGCCTCGTCGCACCCTGCGGGTGTCCGTGCCGAATGCGAAGGGCTCCCGATACCCGCGGGTCGTCGGGCTCGGCACGGCCGCGAGCCTCGCCGTGGGCGGCGCGGCGGTCGGGGCGGCGTGCGGCTTGGCGATCGCCGTCTCGCCGCTGCCCTACGCGCTGGCGTGCGCGGCCGCCCTCGGGGGTGCCGGCACCGTCGGGCTCGGGTTGGGTCTGAGGCGCGCCACCCAGAGGTCGAGACGCAAGGCGCGCAGCTGGAAGGCCGCCGCCAAGATCGCCACCATCCGGGCCGACCAGTCGGCCGCCGCCTTCGTCCGGCTGCCCCACGGGGCCGCAGCCTTCGACGGGGAAGGCAGGCTGCTCGTCGCCAATCCCCGGTTCCACGAAGTCACCGGCATCCCGGCATCTGCGATGGCCACGGCGTCCTCGAAAGGGATCGCCGATCTCCTCCCCGATCCGCCGCAGCCCGGATCCGACACGGCCGGGCGGGACGTCGCCCTGGCCAACGGGCGCCACGTCCGGATCACCCGGACCTCGACCGCACGAGGCGGCTTCCTCCTCGTCGCCGAGGACGCGACCGAACGCATGGCCATCGAGACCGCGATGCGGAGGCTCGCCCGCACCGATCCGTTGACCGAGCTGCCGAACCGCACGGCATTCATGGACGAGATCGACGCGGAACTCGCCCGCGGCCTGCCGTTCGCCATGCTCTGCGTCGATCTCGACGGCTTCAAGAAGGTCAACGACAACCTCGGACATCCGATCGGCGACGCCCTTCTGCGCGAGGTGGCGGGCCGCATGAGGGGCATCCTCCGCGCCGACGACGTCCTGGCGCGCCTGGGCGGCGACGAGTTCGTGCTGCTGCAGCGGAATGCGCAGGACACGCGTGCGAGCGCGGATCTCGCCTCCCGCGTCGTCGATGCTCTCGGCAAACCCTTTTCGGTCGAGGGCCACAGGATCGACATCGGAGCCAGCGTGGGCATCGCGCGGGCGCCTGCCGACGGCTCGGCACGCAGGGAACTGCACAGGAAGGCCGATCTCGCGCTGTACCAGGCGAAGGCGGAGGGCAGGGGGACGTGGCGCGGCTTCGATGCCGCCATGGACGAGAAGGCCGGGCGCAGGCATCGGCTGGAAGCCGGGCTCCGCCGGGCGTTGCGCCGCAATGAGTTCGAACTCCACTACCAGCCCGTGATCGACGTCGTGTCGAACCGGCCGACGGTGATGGAGGCGTTCCTGCGCTGGACCTCGCCGGACATGGAGAGCGTGCCCGTGCCGGAATTCCTCCAGGTCGCCGAGGAGACCGGGCTGATCGTCCAGATCGGACGCTGGGTCCTGGAGAGCGCGTGCCGCGAGGCCACCGCCTGGGACGACGACATGCGCGTCGCCGTGAACGCGTCTCCCAGGCAGGTTCGCCAGCCGGGCTTCGCCGAGGAGGTCCTCGGCGTCCTGAAGCTCTCCGGACTGCGTCCGGACAGGCTGGAGATCGAGATCTCGGAGACGCTGTTCGACCCGCACGACGGCCGCAGCGCGGTCGAGCCTCTTCTGCGCCTGCGCGAGCGGGGCGTCCGCATCGTCCTCGACGACTTCGGCTCCGGCTGTTCGCGTCTCGCCGATCTGCGGGGCTTCCCGTTCGACCGGATCAAGGTCGCGGGCGCGATCGTCGGCGAACTCCGCCAGGACGAGGGTGCCGCGGCCGTCGTCCGATCCGTGGTGGCGCTCGGACGCGCCCTCGGATCGCGGGTCACGATCGAAGGGGTGGAGACCGAGGAGCAGATCCGACGGCTCATCGTCGAGGGCTGCACCGAGATGCAGGGCTACGCCTTCGGTCGGCCGCTGCCCGCCGACGCTGTTCCTTTCCTCCGCCGGCCTTCGGCGAAGGCGACCGCCTGAGTTCAGGCGGTCGCCGCCGTTCCGAGCAGCCTCTCCTGGCGGGCGACCAGCTTCTCCATCATCCGCAGATCAGTCTCGCCGATCCGCAGGGCCGCTTCGGCCCAGAGACGCACGATGGTTTCGAGTTCCGCATCGGCCGGACCGGTCTCCCGCATGGCTCCGCAGACGGATCTGAGCGCGTTGTGGCGCCGGCGGTATTTTCGGGCGTAGTCTCGGACTGCGTCCTGTCCACGTCCCTCGTCGGCCAGGATGTCGACGACGCCCTCGGCGTGGAGCGTGCCGGCATCGAAGTCGAGACCGTCCAGAAGCATCTCGCGGGCTCGGCGGCGGCCCACGCGGCGCGCGAGATGCGAGACCGCCCCCATCCCGGGAAACAGGTTGAACAGCGCCTCGGGCAGGGCGAACTTGGCCTGCCGTTCCGCGACGAGCAGGTCCGTGTAGAGCGACGCTTCAAATCCGCCGCCCATCGCGGTCCCCTGGACCAGCGCGACGGTGACCACGCCGGCGTCGGTCGCGTGACGCAGGCCCGACGTCCAGGCGACGCATTCCAGCCCGTAGCGGGCCAGCCGATCGAGCGAGCGGGCACGTATGAGCTCGGCGAACAGCTTGAGGTCGCCGCCGAGGTTGTAGATCCCGGGGAATTTCGACCCGAGCACGGCGAACCGCACCTCGTCCGCTTCGCCCAGGATCGCGAGTTCCCGAACCCAGACGGCGCATTCCGCGATCATGGTCGCGGTGACGGCGGGGCGCCCGACCGGGTGCATCCAGGACCATGCGATCCCGTCCTCGTACTCGACCCTGATCTCGCGAAGGGCCTCCAGCCTCGCCCGGGCCGATCCCACCGCATTCCGTGGGAGCCCGGCGTCACGATCGGGCGAAGGAACGGGAAGCACCGATACGCCGTCGACCTGCACGTGCGCGTTCATTCGTTCCACCGGTTAGGAAGGTGTGGCGAAACTGGCCGACGCCTCCGCGTGAATCAACCGTCGGAGTGCGAAGCTTAACCGTTTTTTAACCGTTCCCCACCGTACAGCGCGCCGGATCGAAGCCGGCCGGCGGCGGTCCCTGGAAGTGGAAATGGTAGTGGTTGTGCACGCCGGCCCCGGCTTCCAGCCCGGCCGGTTCCGCGATCCGCTCCGGCCGAGACCCTGGTCGCCCGGCCGGACGCAACCCGCGCCGCGCGAGATGCCAGAGGCGCGAGCTCTCGACGATCTCGCGGGTGATCGGGTCGTCTACGAGAAGGAACGGGCTGAAGGTGCGCAGCCTGTCCATCTCCGGCGTCCGCAACGGCAGCATCTCGCGCAGATGCGCGACGCCCCCACGCAGGAGGGCGTCCCATTCGTCGTAGACGACGTTCCACAGATCCTCGCCCGCGCCTCCCACGCCGCTGAGGTATCCGAGCACGGCCCTTGCCCGCTCGGCCAGCATGGGGTCCTTCTTGAGACGTCTCGCGAGGAAGCGATGGAGGATCAGAGATCGCCGGTCGCAAATCTGTTCGATCGAGGCCATCGGTTCCTCCGGTCGTAGGCGCGGCACGACGTCGACGCCTCATGTTCCTGTTATGTTCCAATCCTTCGGATCGGAAGGGCGGATGACGCCGGGTGCCGCCGGGATCTGTGGACGGTGCGCGCGGCTTCCGCGCGCACCAGGGTCTCAGCCCGACCGTCGCGAGAGTCCGAAGCAGGCGCGGATCTCGTCCAGGGCTTGGCGCGCGGTGACCCGGGCCGACGCGGTCCCTTCCCGCAGCACGTCCCGCAGAGCGGCCCTGTCGCCGGCGGCGGCCACCCGCCGTTCCCGGATCGGACCCACGAGATCGCGTATGACGCGTTCGGCGCGGGCCTTCACGTCGCCGTCGCGCACGCCGCCGCGCCTGTAGGCCGCTTCGAGATCGGCCAAGCCGGCGCGGTCGGTGTCGAACGCGCGCAGATAGGCGAACGCGATGGGCTTCTCGGGATCGCCCGGATCGGAGGAGGACAAGCGCGACGGATCGGACACCATGCGCCGGACGCCCGCCGCGATGTCCGCATCCGACGCGCCGAGTGCGATCGCATTGTTCAGCGTCTTCGATGCCTTTCTCGAATCGAAACCCGGCAGCCGACCGGAGCCTCCCTCGGGAAACACCGCCCTCGGAATGGGAAGCCGGCAGCCGCGGATCGCGAGCTGGTCCGCCAGATGCGATGCGAGTTCGAGCATCGGTGCCTGGTCGCGGCCGACCGGCACGGCGGTGGCGGCGAAGCCCAGGATGTCCGCAGCCTGCGAGGCCGGATAGACGGCGAAGCCGGCGTTGCGGGCGCGGTCGCCCTTCTGCCCGACCTCGGCCTTCACCGTGGGATTCCTGAGGATCCGCTCGAGCGAGACCAGATTGAGGAGCAGCACCGTTATCTCGGCGAGTTCCGGGACCTCCGACTGGAGACAGAAGCGCACCTTCGCGGGATCGAGGCCCACGGCGGCGTAGTCGACCATCACCTCCTCCACGGCCTCGCGGACGCGGTCGACGTCGTGGGCGTGGTCGGTGAGCGCCTGCAGGTCGGCCACCAGGACCGTGTGCGGGCAGATGTCCTGGCCGGCGACCCGCGCCGCCAGCGAACCCGCCAGATGCCCCAGGTGGAGCGGACCGGTCGGCCTGTCGCCGGTCAGGACGACGTCGTCGGGAGAGAGCCCGGTCGCGGGCTCGGGCATGCGGAGGTCGAACATGGAAGTCTCCTGGGACCGGACGGTCGGGAGACGTGCGCCGTGGATCTCCCGCCGGGAGGTCCGCGATCGTGGTTCGGTTGGGTTGTCGAACGAAGACGCACGGAAGCACCCGCTATGATGCGGGCGTCCACCAGTTCGCGAGGGGCGGTCTTGCGTTCATGGGGCCATTGGCCGGCATTCGCGCATCGACGTCAAGTGGCTCGGCCGCGGCATCCGATCCGATCTCTCACGAACGCGGCGCGGCGCTCGCCGAAGGGCCGCCCGCCTCGGCGTCGGACAGCCCCGTCGCGTCCCTGTATCTCTCCTGGCACGCATCGTCGCCGAGCGCGAAGGAGGGCGCGTCGACGGTTCCGTCCCTTCCGCGGCCGGGTCCGAACGTCCAGGACGGCCTGAGCCCGGCGAGGGCCGGATGAGGCTCCAGGACCTCGATGTCGTAGTAGGGATCGAGATGCATGCCATCGGTCCAGCGGAGCACGTCCTCGAAGATCTGCCTGCTGCCGTACGGGGAGATCCGCACGACGGCCGGCGGGTCGCAGACGGCGGTCACGCTGTTGTCCCCCTCGTCGTAGCACTCGATCGTACTCGCCAGGACGACCTTGCCTGCGACCTGCAGGTAGTCGACCATCGCCTGGCGTTCGATTTCCTTCTTGTCGACAACGGCTGTCATCGGTCGCTCCTTCGTCGCCGCATGTTCGCCCCCGACTTCGAAAACGGCAATGACAGGCGGGCTGCCGCGGCCGCAAGGATCGAAGGCCGTGCTTCGAACGGCGGCCTCCTTCACCAGTTGCGGCAGCGATCCAGGACCGAACGGTATTCCGCAGGGGTGTCGAGCTGCAGGTTGCGTTCCCGGATCTGCCGGTCGACGTCCGCCTTGATGCGCGAGGCCGCGCTTCGCAGGATCCTGTCGACTTCGTCCGTCGCCTCATCCCGCGAGACCGGTCCCTCGCGCCACCAGCCGCCCACGACGCTTCCGAGGGGCGCACGCGCCGCGGAGGCTGCGTCGCGCACCGCCGCCTCCATCAAAGCGACGTGGCGCATCTCGTGGGATCTCGTCGCCTCGTGCTCGCAGCTGCCGGGCCTGTAGCGGGGAGAGACGTCGACGCGGACGGGTCCGTCGAAGCCCACGGTCAGCGCGGCCCTGTCGATCACCGTGCAGATCCGGCCGCCCTCGACGGATTGCTGCCGGATCGTGAACCGCATCTCGACCCGGGCGGCCCCGTCCGTCGCCCCGAGGACGACTCCGCCGAGTGTCGAGGCCCCTTCGGACCCGGCTCCCTCGCGGACGACGACCCGGGCCGGCTCGCCGGTCACGGAGACCGACGCCGCCCGTGCGAGATCGGAGCAGCCCGCCTCGGCCCTGGCGGCCCCGGCGATGAGCACCGCGAGGGCGACCGATGCCCCGACCGTGCTCGGCGTGAAGATGCGGAAGCCCTGCAACATTCTTAAACGCTCATCGGTCTATTATATGTCACCCTATAAGGGCCGCATTCCCGGACGAAGGAATGAATAGGGGGAGGCGACCACCTTTTCGGCGGGACCGTTCGGGTACGGCCCATTCTGGAGCGTCGGATGACCGAAACGCATCGATACGACGTCGCGATCTCCATCGCGGCCGCGGCCGAGCCCACGGGGTCCGAGGCCGAGAAGCTGCGGGGCGGCATCGAGACGGCCGCGCGGGGCGTCCTGGAGGACGACGCCGAGGTCGTCGCCGAACTCGTCACCAGCCGCAAGGTCGCCCTGCACGTCGAGACGTCGAGGGAGATCGATTCCGAAGAGGAGGCCGCTCTGTCCGGCGCCATCCAGGACGTCGTGGTCGATGCGCTCGAGCCCGGCGACGGCATGACGGTGG
This sequence comes from Methylobacterium sp. 092160098-2, assembly GCF_028920805.1. NCBI lineage: Bacteria > Pseudomonadati > Pseudomonadota > Alphaproteobacteria > Hyphomicrobiales > Methylobacteriaceae > Methylobacterium > Methylobacterium sp. 092160098-2. Next base: position 177,584 of record NZ_JAQPZJ010000002.1, read on the forward strand.
GACGGCTGGAAGCCGTCGAGGACGACGCCGCTCCCAAGCCCTGAGATCACCCCCGCGGCGCCGGATGCTGCGGGATGCAGGCCTCGAGCTCGTCCGCCTCCCTGCGAAGCTGCTCGGCCCTGACCGAGGCCTGCTCGACGACGAGTTCGGCCTGGCGGCGCAGGATGTCGATGCGGATCCTCCCGAGCGCGCGGTCCGCGTCGGAAGCGAGGTCGGGCGTCTCCGTCAGGAAGCGGTCGAAGACCGCCTGCGCCTCCTGCAGTATCGGGTCGAGAGCCTCGGGCCCGAGTTCGAGGGCGCCATGCCGTCGGAAATGTTCGGCATCGTCCAGGGCGACGTCGCAGCCGAACGGCACGGGCCGGTCGAACGGCGACCCGGGCAGGCCGAACGCGATCTGGAACGCGACGGGCCGTCCGCCGACCTCCCAGGCCGCGCACTCGGTCGGCTCGAGCCCGTCCGGCGTCGACTGGGCGTCGAAGAAGCCCGTCCTGAGGTAGACGGTGCCGTGCAGCGCCGAGCCGTCGGTCGCGACGATCACCTCCAGCGCCATCGTGCGCCCCGAAGGTGCCTCGACGGCGATCGCGTCGAACCGCGGCGACCGGACGGCGACCCCGAATTCCGCCCCTTCGGCGTGCTCGCCGACCGCGTATGCGGCACGGAGCGGCACGTCCCTGCCCATCACGACCACTTCCTCGGCGGGAACACCGAAATCGATGCGGTAGGGATGCATGCCCGGCGGCGCCTCGTTGTTGATCGCACGGAGCTTCGGCGCATACCGCGAAAGGCGCAACCTTCACCATTGCTTCGTTCGAAGGCGTCGCAACGCGTTTACCCAGCGTCAAGCACCGTCTGAGGTCGCCGGCGGCATCAACTTGGCTGCAAGGTCCGCCGATGTTCAATGATCCTGCGTGCGGCCGAGCGTCTTGGCCGCCAAGGAGATCGCATGGACCAGGCCGCCCGAGAGTGGCGTCGTGCCGTCGCCGAGATCAGGCGTCTGACCGGGACATACGTGAACCGGGCACTGGACACCTCGCGGCTCGAGGACATCGCGTCCGCCGTCTCGGCGGACCCGGCGACGGTCGACCGGACGCTCCAGGGTACGGTCGACCCGCCGCTGACCGTCGCCGCCCGGCTCGCGCGGCGCGCGGGCGCGGCTCTGGTCGCCGTTCCCGCCGGACACGAGGCTACGCCGGCCGTCCCGGGAGCCGCCGGCCCGATCGAACCCGCGGTCGGCGACGTGGCCGCGCTCCAGGCGACTATGCGGCGCCTGCGGAGCGAGACGGGTCTCTCGCTGCCCGCCTACGCCCTCGCCTGCGGATTGCCGCTCGCGCACACGGCTGTCGAGACCGATCCGGCGAACGCGACGCTCGGCGGAGTCTGCGCGTTCGCGGCGAACCTGGGCTTCGGGCTGCGCATCGTGGCCGGATCCGACGTGGAGGAAGCTTTGGCGGCGGCCCGAAGCGCCACTTCGCCCGCTCCTCCGGCCGGCCCCCTGGACCGCGACGATGCGGATGCCGACGTCGACTGGATCCGCCGGGCGATGGAGGAGGCCATGGACCATACGCGGCTGGACGCCGTCGCCCTGGCGCGCCGCGTCCACATGCCGGAGGCGGTGAGCCGCGATCCCACATCCTGCCGCCTGCTCGGCCCCTTCAAGACCACCGCCAGTCTCGCCGCCGGGCTGGGCTTCCGGTTGACGGCGGTCGACCGGAGCGAGCGCGACCCCGCGTTGATCGCCCTCGGCACATCCCTGAGCTCCCCCGGAGCTCCGCCCGGGCTGTCCCAGTCCGGGGCACGGTACGCCGCCCGCCTCCAGGAGAAGGACGTGCTCGAGGCGGTCCGACGGCGACGCGCCGACGGCGGGCGGGGGATCGCCGATCTCGCCGATGCCTGCGGTGCCAGCGAGCGGTCGGTGCAGGAGGTCGAACGCGGGCTGATGCCAATCCACGTCCAGCGCATCGCCAGACACGCCCAGGCCCTGGGGCTGGCGCTGGTCCTGCGGGCGGCCTGAAGCGCGAAGAAACGGGACGCCGCTCCGCCTCGGACGGGGTTGACGTGCCAACGAATTGGCGATCAATCGGAGCGCGTACACCTTCCAACGAAGGAACGAACGCGTTGTCCCGCAACCGATCCGCCGTCTTTCTGCCGCTCGAATCCGTCCGCGGTCTGTGCGCCGTGACGATCGTGTATCACCATCTGAAATGGTCGCATTGGATCGGCGACCTCGGCGTCGTCGCGAACGCCTCGCTGCTCGTCGAGCTCTTCTTCGCGCTGAGCTCGTTCGTCATGGCGCACCGCTACCTGGACCGCATCGCCGACGCGGGCGACTGGCTCCGGTTCATGTGGCTGCGTGCCGCCCGCATCCTGCCGCTTCATCTCGCGGTCCTCGGAGTCTGGCTCGCCTGCGGCGTCCACGAACTCGCCGCCACGGACACGTCGCCCGTCGACCTCGTCGCCTCGCCCGACTTCCTGAAGCGCGTCTTCCTGCTCCATGCGGTGTTCGGCTCCGACCTCCCCTGGAACATCCCCAGCTGGAGCGTCGCGGTCGAGGCCTGGACCTATGTCGCGTTCGGAGGGGTCCTGGTGGCGACCGCATCCCGCCGCCGGACCCTCGCCGCGGTGTTCGCCGCCGCGGCGCTCGCGGCCTTCCTGGTCCTCGCGCTCGCCATGCCGGACGGGATCTTCGACTTCACCGGACCCGCGACGCTGGCCCGCTGCATCTACGCCTTCTCGCTCGGCGCGCTGGGCTACGTCGCGTTCGAGGCGCTCGGCCTGCAGGACCGGCACATGCCCGTCGCTGCGGCGACCTGCGTCGAGATCGCCTGCGTGGCCGCCCTGTTCGCGACGATCACGATCTTCGGGGACTCCCCCTATGCGGTGGCGGTGCCGATCCTGTTCCCCGCCTTCCTGTGCGTGCTGGCCTGGGGGCGCGGCCTCGTCTCGAGCCTGCTGCGGCTGCGGTGGCTGGTCGGCCTGGGGACCCTGAGCTACTCGGTCTACATGCTGCACGCCGGCCTGTGGGCGGTCGGCATGAGGATCGTCCGCGCTCTGGACGAGAGATACGCCTTCCTGGGTTTCTCCGAGACACGGCCGGGGCAGCTCGAGTTCTTCGGCTCGACGCCGGCGACCTTCCTCGTCGCGACGGGCTTCGTCGGGATCGTCCTGCTGAGCTCGGCTGCGACCTACCGGTTCCTGGAGCGGCCCGCGCGCGACGCGATGCGCCGGTGGATCGAGCCGGGAACGCGGCCGACTGCGGCCGCCGCATCCCCGACCGGAGCGGTCGCGATCAGCGATACTCGCGCCATGCCGACCGCGTAACGTACCGGCGGAACGGGACGCCCGTCCGCTCGACCGTCACGCTGGTGGACCGCGAGATCCGCGTCGCGTGCTCCACCGTCCGGCGGTAGACGTAGCCGCGAGGGCGAGGGCGTGGCGCCACCGTGACCGTCCGCACCGGTTCGTTCACGACGGCGTAGGGCACGTAGGTCGTGGGCGTCCAGCTCAGCGGCGCCGGTCCGCGGGCGGCCGCCACCCTGACGCGGTCGTCGATGGTCAGTCCCGTGCGGTCGCAACCGCGGGGAAGGCCGTACAGGCAGCCGTCGAGCGCGGTCTTGTACCGGATCGAAGGATCGGGGTTGTTGAGACCCACGTAGGAGCGCTCGTGGACGACCACACCCGCACCCACGCCGTCGACGAAGGTGTCGACGTAGGTCGAGCCGTAGTCGTAGCGCGACTCGTAGATCGACGGGAAATAGCCGGCGGATGCCGGGACGGACGTTAGGGCAGCGAGGCCTGCGAGCGCGCCGAGTATGCCAACTCTCATCGATGGTCCTCCGGAAAGGGTTCAGCTTCGACAACGCGGTCAAGGTAGCGGGGTTTCACGTCTTCCTATCCACATCGCAGGCCGTTGCGGAAGCTAAAAACTGCAGGTGCGTCGGCGGATGCTTTTCGTTCCTTCGTACTGCGCGGGCGATTGCTTCGTTCGGCGGGTTCGGAGAGCGACGGTCGGAGAAGCGTGCGATTTGCGATGCCGCAGCCTACCCTCCGGGCATGACCGACGACGCGGGAGACGACCGGCGATTCGCACTGGAACTCCGGGAGGCCTTCCCGAGAGGCGAGGTCGGACGCGCCCTCGCGGACGTCGCGCTGGCCGCATGGCGGTCGGGCGACCGCGACCTGCCGGCGTTCCGGGATCGATTGAGGGACGCCGGCTGCTATGCGACCCGCGAGCTCGCCGACAACGCAGCGGCGCGGTCCGGCGATCTGACCACATGGTTCGCTCTGCCGGATCTGCCCTTCGACGAACTCGCCAGGCGGGGCAGGGCGCTGCGCGCCGCCTGGGCCGCGGCGGCGGATCCGGAGGAGGAGGAGCGGCTGGAGATCGAACGGTGGAAGGCGGACGCCGAGGCCGAGCGGATCGCCCGCATCGAGGACGCCGGCGGCTTCGGACGCACGCACCACTACGATCCCGAGAGCGAGCGGCACATCTACATCCGGCTCGGCGACGTCCCGGCCGGCGGGTACTCGCGCTTCGGACTGGCGGGGGCGGACACGGAGGACGGTCCCGATCCGTGGCGGGCGGCGACGGGCAACAAGGTCCGTGAGCCGGGAATGAGCGTGTTCAGGGCCTACCGCCACTCCGACGTTCCGGATGCCTACGTCCTCGTCGAACCGGACTTCCGGAAGGCGATCTACGACGTGTCGTCCCCGGAGGACCATCTGCTCGCCGTCATGCCGCAGAGCAGGTTCACGATCCTCCGGATCGACGGGTCTCCCGTCGTCGCCACCCGACGCGGCGTCGAGCGGATCGTCCTGGGCACCGACGGCGAGTATCTGATAGATCCCGCCCGCCCGTGGACCGCGACCGAGCTTCCGGCCTCGGCGATCTGGATCTCGGAGGAGGTCCGCCTGACGGATTTCGTCGCGCGGCACGACCCCGACCGCGGCGACATGGCCGACGACGTCGAAGCCGCGGTCGCACCCGCGCCGCGGCCCTGAACGGATGCAGGAGGTTCACGTGCCCTTCGGTCTCGCGCTCCCCAGGCTCGATGTCCTGTCCGACGCCTGCCTCGATGTACGGGGCCCCGAGGCAGTGCCCAGTCGCAAGAACGTCGAGGTCTGGATACCTCCCTCGGATGCCGATCTCGTGCGCCGCCGTTTCGGCGACGGGTCGTCCGCCGGCCTGATCGAGGCGGCGGGCCGCTTCCGGGACGCAGACTGCCGATTCGACATGGGCCCGGCTGAGGAGACCGGCATCTACCATCCATGTCCGTGGGGCGCGGACGTCGCGGAGGAGCAGCTGCCCGGCATCGCCGGCGCGCTGGCGCTACTGCTGCGCGACCATGCCGGGCCGGTGGGTGCGGTCGCCATCGGGGAGGTCTTCAATCCACCCGACCGCTTCGGCTTCGTGACGTTCGGCGGCCTGGACGAAGGCGGAGCGCGGGCGGTCGCCGTGTGCACGGCCTACGTCGCGGCCGGATGGCTTCCACCTTCGGCTCTCGCGCTCGAGGCGGTCCAGGCGCGGCGCCTTCCCGACGACACCCCCGAGGTCGTCCGGGCCGCGATCAGGACCTCCCTGGAGGCCCTGGCCGCCCGCGTCGACACCGCGATCGCGAACGTCCCGGAGCCGGACTGGTCCCCGCGTCCCTGACGGGCCGCCGGTCCGCCCGCCGGCACCTCGCGGGCGAGTTGAAGCCCTACGGCCTCACCAGTCGTCGCACAGGGCCTGCAGAGCCCTGTAGGACGCCTCGGTGTCGATGGCCGCGTTCCGCGCGCCGATCTCGTCGAGCACGGACTGCCGGACGCGCTCCACCGCCTCGGCGGCGACCGCCTCGGCCTGGGCACGAGCCTCCTCGACGTCGTCCGAGCGGATGGGGAAGATCGCAGCCAGATCCTCGACCGCACGTCTGAACCGCGGCTCTCCCGACGCCAGCGCGCTCCGGTTTATGTCCACATGCTGGGTCTCGTGGGACAGGAGGGCCGTGTAGGGGCAGCCGTTCTTCGGATACCGGTCGGGCAGCAGGATCTTCACGGGCTTGTCGAACCCGACGTGGATCTCGGCCTTCGTCACCGCGGCGCATCCGGAGCCGTTCGGGAAGGACACCTGGTGGGTCGTGAAGCGGACGCCGCTGCGGAGGTTCGAGAGCGTCAGGCCGTTCGTGACCCAGCCGGATCGGGCGTAGCCGGCCAGCGTCCGCGATTTCATGTCGAGCGCGGCGATCGCCTCGCGGGGCCGCGTGTCGTCTATCTCGACCTCCGGCATGCCCAACACGAGATCGACCTGAGGCGTGCCGGCGAGATCCTCGCAGCTCGGGCCGCGCACGAAGACCCGGCTCGCCGTACCGGCCAGCGCGAAGGGCAGGGCGCAGAGCGCGGCCGTTGCTACGACGAAGACGAGGCGCATGGAGCGATCCGAGGAGGGCCGGGGGCTTGGCCTCGTCCCGTCGGGCGGACGGGAAGGAACGACCACTCCTTTGATGACAGAAGTCCCGCTGGGCGTCACGCCCCCCGTCGTCAGCCGAACCTGGGGGAGGGGGGCGGCTCGGGCGGCGGCTCGTCGGGGTCGTCGAGCTCATGCAGGATGCGCGGGGCCGGCAGCGGGCCGCCCTTCCATTCCCCGGGCTCGTCCTCCGCCCTCGAGACCACGTGCCGGTGAAGCCTGATGCCTGCGGACGGGTCCCCTCGATAATGCGGCCGGACGAGCTCGACCTGCCCCAATCGGATCCGCAGGTGGGCCCTCACGTGGTGAAGGGCCCGCAGATCCGTCGGCGACGTCTGGTCGCCGCGGCCGGGTGCCCCCAGGTCGACGGTGAGATGGACCTCGCCCCAGTCGAGCACCGGGGGCTTCCGGGCGCGCACCCGCGCCTTGTTGAGCTTCGTGTGGTCGTGCGGACGGACCTGCGCGATCCTGGGCGTGTTGATCAGGCACAGCACGGCGCATACCCAGGCGCCCGCGACCTCCTCGTCCAGCCCCTCGATGCCGACGATGTCCCTGAAGCGCAGGGCGGATCCCTGGCCGGGGAAGTCGAACATCCCCATCAGATTCCGGAAGGGCACCGCCGCGCCGCGCGCCGCCGGCAGGAAGATCGAGGCCCGCCCCATGGTCAGGGTGTAGTCGAGGTCGGGCCGAAACGTGTGGGCGGCCTCGAGCAGCACGCCCATGCGGCCGGCGCCGGGCATGATCGTCGTGTCCTGGTGCCACTCGATCCAGACGCGCTCGGCCGGGAGGAAAAGGTGGTCGCGGCTGGCGTCGAGGACCTTGGGGGACGCGAGATCGTCGGCGGTCGCCTTGATCAGCGGCGACAGGACGAACCTCTGGGCCTTGGCGACGCCTTCCGTCAGGGATGCCGAGATCTCCTGCAGGTCGCGCGCCGCGCGTCCGGACAGGCCGGTCCGAAGGATCGCCTCGACCGCCGTAGGGCCCATACTGGCCAGGATGTCGTCGCAGAGCATGCGTCCCGATCGAAACCTCGACGTGAGAGGCCGGGACGATAGGGCTTCCGAGCCGGCAGGTCGACGGCGATCCGCCGCCCCTGCACCGTCAATACGGGGATAGGGCCCGCGGGATGGACGCCTCGACGACGGGGTCGGGTTCGATGCTTCGGAGAGCCGCCGACAGGCCCTTGAGGTCCTGCCGGTACCAAGCGTCGTAGCCGTCGGGGCTGGCCCAGGCCATATCGGCGCCGCGGGCGCCGACCACCAGCACGTTGCCGCCGCGCTCGTCCTTGAGCACGTAGACGCGTTCCGCGTCCTCGCCGGCGCGGCGCCTCTGAAGCGCATCGAGGGCGGCCTCTCCGCAGAAATGGGCTTCCCCCCATGAGGAGGGTGTCGTCCAGACGCGCCCGGTCGCGGCCGGCGTGTCGACGCTCGCGGAGATCCGGAGCAGATCGCGACCGCTCGCATCGAGCGCGTTGAAGTAGGTCACGAGGGCGGACGGATTCCAGAAGACCCGGCTGTCCGCGCCGCTGGCCTCGCACAGACGCCGGACCCGCCCCTGCATCTCGGCCCACGCGCGATGGCCTTCCACGAAGAAGCGGCTCGCGATCTGTCCGGAGAGCTGCACCGGAACGACCCGGCCGGCACCATCCTCCGCGAAGGCGTATTCGTACGCGGTGGCGCGGCAGCGCGCGCCGTCCGACGTGGCGCTCGACTCTCCGACGAAGATGCGGAACGGCCGCTTCGATGTCATGCCCGGTCCTTCGTGATCCCTTGCCGGCACAGTAGCCGCAGGCGACGAAAGCCGCCAATCGCCGGCGCTTCACGATGGAGTGGAACCAGTCGTGCGAAGGCACGTTGTCTGGATGGAACGGTAAGCGACATCGGTGAAGGAACGGCGAAGGCCCGGCACATGCCGGGCCTTCTGCTTTTCGGCGGACCCCGATAGCCTCCCTGCGTGCGAGAGGCAGGCCCATGGATCCCCGTACCGCCGTTTCCGAAGCCGTGGAGAGCATCGCCCGGCTCTACGAGCGCTCCATGCTGACGCGGAGCCCGCTGCATCTGGCCGCCTGCGGTGGCTGCGGGGGCCCGTCCTTCCAGCAGCCCTGTCCGCTCTGCTCCTACTACCCGATGGGCAGTGACAAGGGGCAGTGGCACCCCCGCACGGCCTCGCGCGAATCCTTCTGCGAGAAGGTGGCCGACAGCGCGCCCGCCGGCACCGGCAATCTCGCGACCTGGGTGATCGCCCAGAAGAAGCGGACGGTCGCCTACCGGGAAGACCTCTCGTTCAGGCACCGGCTCGACGACGCCTTGTCGATCGCCGCCGGCCTGGACGTGGCCGGTCCCGGCGTCGTCTTCGATCTGGTCGTCGGCGGGCAGACCTCCGTACGTCGCGAGCAACTTCAGCGCGATCTCTGGTCCTTCTGGGAGGTCGTGGATGCGCTCGGCATGCAGTCAGGGCCCGAGGACCGGTCGGGCGCCATGGCGGACGCAGTGGCCGAGATGCACGCGGGCGACTTCGACGGTGCCTGCGCCAGGCTCCGCGGGATCGTCACGGACGAACTGGACCAGGACCGCTCCTGGCGGCCCGAGATCCGCAGAGCCCTGGACACCCTCGACCGCATCTCTCCGCGGATCGAGGCTACCGAGCCGGCCGGGCTGCGGATGTGAGGCTGCCGCGAGGACTCGAAAGGGGCTTTGAGGGTGAAGACTGCAGCCCGGCGGGCGGAATGGCGAAGGAACGAGGTCGGTTTCTTGACGGCACCCCCGATGTCGTTACATTGGGCCTCCATTCCTTCCCCGTGAGGCCAGGATGTTGGACAACCTCGACGTCTCGGCCGGGCCAGTCGCCTCGGAAGCCGAAGATGCCGCTCCGGAACGGGTCGCGCGCCAGACCCCGCCAAGGCCTGCGAGCGAACCGCCGCCGGAGAATCCGAAGCAACGCATCTATCCGCCCACCTTCCGGACGTTGACCCGGGCGGACGTCCTCGACAGCCTTCGGAAGTGCGGGCCCTCGACTCGCAGCCAGATGTTCGAGCACGTCTTCGGCCCGGAGCATCTGGCCGCTTGCGGCAATCCGAGCGGCTACGCGCACAAGGCGATCAAGGCGCTCGAGCGCGATCTGCGGATCCTGTCGACCGGTTCGGATGGGCGATCGGAGGTGTACCGTCTGGCCGAAACCGGCGGCGCGGATCTTCCGCCGGCCGGTCTGTTCGCACATGCCGGGGAGCCGGTGTCGAACCCCGAACCGACATCGGCGTGCCCCCCTGGCGATGCCGCTCAGGTGCGCACCGCCGCCCGCATCTTCGTCGAGGACGTCGTCCAGGGCTCGATCAAGATCCCGCTCGTCGACACCGAGGCCGCCGAGGCGCTGGTGGCCGGCATCTTCGACGATCCGCATGCTCCGCTGCCGGATACCGCATTGGCCGCCGGTTGGCGTTCCGATCTCGCGGACATGGCGTACGCCTCCTCACGGACGCTTCGCGCCAGCCGGTTCGCCGGCCTCGATCCCGTCGCAGCGGAGACGGCGTTCAACGAGGTCGTACAAGGATACGCGCTCGGCCCGACGGACTACGGCTTGGCGTTGCGGCTCGTTCTCGAGGCCCTGTCCGGGTCCGACGGCCCCGACACCGAGGGCCCCAGGACCTTCGCTCGTGCCTGGATGGCCGATGCGTTCGCCCAGCTCCGCTCCCCGCCGGTTGCCGACCCGCCTCAGGGGGAGCCTCAGGCGATAAAGCCGGCGCGCCGGATACGCACCATCGCCCAGTACAGGCGGCAGAAGAAGGCGAGTGCGCCGCCGCTGCCCTCGCGCGCCGGCCTCTCGGAGATACTCAAGGCCAAGGCGCTCGCGGACTTCGAACCCGGAAGTCCCGTCGACCGGATCCTGTCCCGGTACGCGCCGATGATCCGGCTCGCGATGGATGCCGGGGCGACCCCGGAGGAGATCGCGGAGCGCTTCACCACCGAAGGCGGGATGCAGATACCTGCCGAGATGGCGGTCGTCCTGATCCGTCGGGTTTACGCCTATGAACGCTGAGGGCAGATCCATGGAGCCGCAGGGCAGCAAACGTGGCCGCATCGCCATGCTGACCGAGGATGAGGTGCTGCCGGTGGTCAGGCGGAAGTGGCCGGACCCGATGACGGCCAACGAGATCTTCTTCGCCGTCCGCCCCGACCTGCTGGCGGCCGACCCCCCGATCAGCGGCTCCGCCTACGCGAGACCCGCGATCAACGCTCTCGTTGGCAAGGGCGATCTCTGCAAGGCGGGTAGGAGCGGTCGCTCCGATCGGTTCCGCGTCAAGAACAAGCCGTTGACGGACGGCGGCCAAGCCGGCCTCGCAGTCCGCGACGTCGCCCATGCACCGATCGCAGCCCCGTCTCCGGTCCGGAGCGCTCCGCCCGCGACCACCCCGCCGAAGCTCGAACCCGCGGCCGGCCGAGACGATCCCGATCCGATCGCCACCATCCTCCTCGGCATGGCGCGGGCTCCCAAGCCCGGCTCCAGGATCGACATCGTCAAGGTCCAGGCCCTCGAGGGCATAGCCTGGGCGCGGGCGGCCGGATGGAGCGATCTCCGCATCGCCCAGGAGATCATCGAGGCGAGCGGTCTAGACGCGCGACCGGACGACATCCGCAAGCTGGTGTCCTCCGTCCCCGGCGGCCCCGTCCGTCCAGCCGCGACCGCCCAGCCGGGCTGAGCCTCCTCGGGAGCGGCGGCCTCACAGGCTCCTGTCGAACAGGACGGGCTCCGGATTCCTCAAGCGGTACAGCCTTCCGGGCCGGTTGGCGCGCACGCCGGGGCCGGAAGGCACGCTGCGCTTGCCGACCTCCTCAAGGACGTCCGCGTCCATCAGCTTCTTGCGCAGGCTCGATTGATCGACCGTCCTCCCGAGGACCTTCTCGAACACCGACTTGTACTCGGCGAACGTGAAGGTGGGTTCCAGGAGGAAGGCCGGAAGCGTGGAGTAGGCGACCTTCGCCCGGAGACGTTCCGCCGCCGCGGCTACGATCCGCGCATGATCGAAGGGTAGGTCCGGCAGCGCATCCAGCGGCACGGCCTCGAATCTCGTCCCGGTCCGGCTCTCGGCCTCGGCCACGAGCGCGTCCGGAACCATGGCGAAGTAGGCGACCGCGATGGACCAGCCGCGCTCGTCGCGATCGGCGCTTCCGAACGTTCCGAGCTGTTCGAGATACACGCCCTCCAGGCCAGCCTTGTCGCGCAGGACGCGACGGACGGTGTCCTCCAACGTCCTGTCGACGTCCGTCCGGACGTAGCCTCCGACCAGGGTTCGTCGCCCAAGATGGGGCTGTCGATCACGCGGCAGGAGGAGCACGCGCAGACCCTCCTCGGCCAGCGTGAACAGCACGCAATCGATGCTTGCGTCGGGCTTTTCGTATTCCTGCACCGTCACGCACCGCTCCGCTTCACGCCCGACCGACACTACCGGTCCCGAGCCTCGCGGCAAGCGTTATTTGATACTTGCAATGAACAAATAACAAGCCTAGGTATGCGGCATCGGAGGACGCGACATGGACGCGACCGGAACCGCCCGCAGGGCGGACGAGATCCTGGCGATACCCGCCGAATGGCCCGAGCGGCTGTTCACCGGCGCGGAGGCCGTCGAGGCGGAGTACCGCCTCCTGGCGAAGCGCTGGCACCCGGACGCGAACCGGGGCGCAGTGGAGGCCGCAGCGGTCTTCAGCCACATCGGCGCGCTGCACCGCGAAGCCGGACGTCGGGCGAAGTCCGGGATCTGGCGCACGCCGGGGGAGGTCAGGTTCACCTCGCTCGAGGGAGCGACGTACCGGATGCGGTACCGGCGCCACCGCCGGATCGAGATCGGCGACGTCCACGCGGGGTCGAGCAACCTGACTTTCTCCGTCGAGCGGGACCACGCGGACCTGTTCGAGAACGCGCGGCGGACCCTGACGGGCCTTCGATATGCGGACCGCGAGATGGAGGCCGAGTTCTCGCGCCACGTCCCCTGCGTGGCGAAGACCTTCGAGACTTCCGACAGGCTCGTCATGGTGACCTCCAGCACGGACGACCTCGTCTTCCTGGACGATCTGGTCGCGCACTTCGGAGGTGCCGTCGATCCCAGGCATGCGGCCTGGATGGTCTCGTCGCTCCTCAACGTCGTGGCGTGGCTCGGATGGTCCGGGCGCGCGCACGGGGCCATCCAGCCGGACACGGTGATGGTCTCGCCCAGATACCACTCCGTAGTGCCGGCCGGCGGCTGGTTCCATTCCGTTCCTTTCGGCGCCGCGTTGCTTCCTTCGCCGGAATTCGCGGTGCGTCACGGGAGGGCTGCGGTCGGTCCCGACAAGCGCGCGAACCCGCGGCTCGATCTCGAGCTGGTCCGGGCCGTCGGCCGCGCGGCTCTCGGCGATCCGAACGGAACTCGGCTTCTGAACGACGCGACCATCCCGCGGCCCATGGCCGAGTGGCTGGTCCTCCCTTCCCCCGACGACGCCATCCGGGACTACCGCTCCTGGGAAGGCGCCCGAGAGGCGAGCTTCGGCGAACGCCGCTTCGTCGAGATGGACGTCGACGTCGACGCCCTCACCCGCGCACAGGAGGCAAGCGATGGGCAACAGTAGATGGGACTCGGGCGCCTGGACGAACTACCGGACCGCACACGTCGACCCGGTGCCGAAGGCCCGCCGCTTCTCCGCCGGCGCCGACCCGGCGAACGACCCGGCGAAGTTCAAGGTCCGCGAGAGCAGGATCAGCGCAGCCAATCCGCGGCCGACCCCGGTGGGCCTGGGCCTCGATTGCACGGGGTCGATGGGCGAGCTCGCCCACCTGATGATGGGCGGCGGCATGGATCGGACCATGACGGAGATCTACGCCCGTCGACCGATCACCGACCCGCACCTTCTGATCGGCGCCATCGGCGACAGCAAGGGTGACTCGGCTCCTCTGCAGATGACGCAGTTCGAGGCGGATGTCCGGCTGGTCGAAGGCGTGAAGAAGCTCTGGCTCGAGGGCAACGGGCAGGGCAACGACGGCGAGAGCTACGCCCTGTTCGTCCTCGCGATGGCCTTGCGGACGTCCTGCGACGCCATCGAGCGCCAGGGCCGCCGCGGCGTGATCTTCACCGTCGGCGACGAGCCGGTGCACCAGGTCTACACGCGCGCCGAGATCGAGCGGGTCGTCGGCATCCGCATCGAGCGGCCGCAGATGACCGCGGCCGAGATCTACGCCCTCGCCGCCCGCAACTGGGACGTCTTCCACATCGTCGTGAAGGACGGTTCGTACATCAGGGGCTTCGGTGGCCTCGACAGGGTGCTGGCCTCCTGGAAGCCGCTCCTGCCCGAGCGCGTGATCGAGCTCGAGGATCACGCTCTGATGCCCGAGGTCGTGGTCTCGACGCTGCAGGTCATCGGCGGTGCCGACAAGGCGGCGGTCGCCGCCTCCTGGGGGAGGGGCGCGTCGAAGACGATCGGCTCGGCGATCCGCAACCTCCCGACCATCCAGGGCAGACCGACCGCCGGTGGTCTCGCCCGCTTCTGAGAAGGATGCCCGTCATGACGGCCAGCAGGAAGGCCCCGGTCCATGCCGTGATCGGGGCCGGCTACGGCGACGAGGGCAAGGGTCTCGCGACCGACGCCCTGGCATCGCGCTACGGCGAGGCGGCCGTCGTGGTGAGGGCCAACAGCGGGGCCCAGGCCGGGCACACCGTCGTCGCGCCGGACGGTCGGCGCCACGTGTTCCACCACGTCGGCTCTGGCAGCTTCGCCGGCGCGTCGACCTTCCTCGGCCGCCGTTTCGTCTCGAACCCGATGCTCCTCGGCGGCGAACTGGCGGAACTTGCTCTCAAGGACGTGCTGCCCCGCGTCGTGGCCGACGCCCGCGGGTTGGCCACGACGCCCTACGACGTCATGCTCAACCAGTTCGTCGAGCAGGATCGCGCCGGCGGCCGGCATGGGAGCTGCGGCATCGGCTTCGGCGAGACCATCGAGCGGAATCTGAAACCGGAGTTCGCGTTCGGCCTCGGCGCACTCCGGGATCCGGCGGCTCTGGCCGTGGTGCTCGACCGGATCAGGCGCGAATGGGTGCCGGCGCGCGCCGCCCGGCTGGGCGTTCCGCTCGATGCGGAGCGGCTCGAGCTGATCGGGTCCGACGCCGTGCTGCGGAACTATCTCGACGACGCGGCCGCCTTCCTCGCGGCCGTGGATCTCGTGGACGGCCCTCGGGCCCTGCCTGTCGACGCGCCGCTGATCTTCGAGAATGCCCAGGGCCTGCTCCTGGACCAGGACCGCGGAGTCTTCCCTCACGTGACCCGGTCGAACACCGGCCTGAAGAACGTGGTGGAGATGTCCCGGGAACTCGATGTGGACAGGATCGAAGTCCTCTACGCGACGCGGGCCTACGTCACTCGGCACGGCGCGGGTCCGCTCGCCGGCGAGCTGCCGGAAAAGCCCTGGCCCGGCATCGCGGATCGGACGAACGTCCCGAACCCTTGGCAGGGCACGCTACGGTTCGCGCTCCTCGACCTCGACGTCCTGGGCGCGGCGGTCGGTGCCGACCTGCAGGATGCCGTAGACGTTGTCGTGAGCCATGGCCTCCTCGTGACCTGCCTGGATCAGCTCGACGGGCCGGCGCGGTGGACGGACGGCGGGGCGATCTCCTCCGCTAGTCCGGAGGCGCTGGTCCAGGCCGCTGCGCGCCGGGTCGAGGCAGGTGGGTCGATGGTCTCCAACGGTCCCACGCGCGACCACGTCTCCGAGGCGTCGGCGATCGCCGCCGCATGACCGTCCGGAAGTCGGGCGTCGCCCCTATCCGGGCTCGGCGTAGGGCGACGCCGGCCCGTCGGACAACCGCCAGAGGCGGCCGTCTTGATAGGTGAAGATCGGCAGATCCGGGAATGCGCTCCCGATCATGCCCAGGTCGATGGTCACGGCGCCGACCGTCGAGCCGAGATCCATCATCGTGGACGGATCGAAGCCCTCGACCTCCGTCATCGGAACGCGTGCGGCGACCTCCATCGGCTCGGTCGGGTGCACGAAGATGCCGATGCACTCGGCATCGCCGATCACCCATTCGTTGTAGTCGGTGGCGTTGGCGAAGGTCTCGTGCACGGCCTCGGCGGTAAAGGGCACGCCGCTGCCCGTCCGCTTCCCGGTCGTCTCGTCCCAGTTCGAGCCGGCGTCGATCGGGCTGATCGACCGGACCGAATCCGTCGAACGGGGCCGCAGCACGATGCCCACCGCTCCGTAGGTCTTCAGATGGCCGGGCCAGATCACCGAGCACGACAGCTCGCCGGTGCCGACCGCCGCGTCGATCGCGTTGCGGAGATCGCCCGGGAAGAGGAGATCGTCCCCGCTCAGCTCCCCGTACCGCTGCTCGTCGCCGCTCTTGCCCGGCCGCGAGCAGTGGACGATGAGCGCGCGGCGCTCGATTAGGAGCCGCATGAGTTCGTCGTAGGTCATCCGCCGCGACATCCACGGGGATCCCGACGAAGTCGTGGCGGCGCGACGCGTTCGGGCAGGGTTCAGTGCTTGAGGCCGGACGTGGAGCCGCCGGTCTCGCCCTGTCGGGAGCCGATGCTGCGCGCCCTTGGCCGCAGCACCTCCTCGAGAACCCTGACGGAGGCGCGCCCGACGGCCACGGCGAGCTCGGCGTTGCCGACCGGGAATCTCAGGCAGTCGGCCTCCTCGGCGCAGGCGGCGTCGATCTCGTCCTGCAACGCGGCAAGATGCACGCCCGGCAACGCGGCCTGCCACCACACCAGCTCCGGGGCGTCGGCCGGCAGATCGTAGAGCCGGCCGAGCCCGTCGCAGACGCCGTCCCCGTGGAAGCCGCGGGTCAGGGCGCAGACGACCGCGAAGGCCGGTCCGCGGCCGAGGGGCGGCCCGGGTGCGAAATCGATCAGGGCGGCCGCAGGCTCGCCCACCGCGGTGGCCGCCGCGAAGGCGGCCGCGTCCAGCACCATGCGGAGGAAGTCCTCCCGCGGCATCGTCAGCACGCGAGGACCGACGACGACCGGCACCACGGCGGCGGATCCGCCCGCCCGGCCGCCCAGGCGACGCCATGCGGCGAGGCAGAGATGGTGGAGCCCGTCGTCCTCATCCGGAAGATAGCAGCCGCCGTCCGGCTCGGGCCCGGGCACGATCCTGTCCGCCTCCAGCATGGCGATCTGGATGTCGGAGAAGATCGCCTGGACCGCCTCGGCGGCCTCGGAGGCCCTCGGGTGCAGGCTGTCGGTGCGCACCGCCGTCTGGCCGGCGGGCCCGGCCAGCGGCGCACCATGACGGCGCAGCGCGCAGGACATGACCTCCACAAGCGCCACCGCGCCCTCGCTGCCGTCCTCGTGCGTCTCGGCAACCAGACCGCCGACCGTGTTCCAGAGAAAGACCGAGGTGCATCCCGCACCGGCATGGCGGAACAGGAGAAAAGGGTGTCGGGACTCGAGATTGCCCGAGCCCAGTAGCGCTTCCGCGTCACGGAACGCCACCCCGGTCCCGGACAGGCGGTCGACGACCAGCAGGAAGATGCCGCCGGGCCCGAACACGCGCAGCGCGGCGCGCTTCACCGTCGGACCGACGACGATCTCCGGCCGTTCCAGGAGCCGGTACTGCTCCTCAGCCGGCATCGCAGGCCGCGTGTACGGGCCACCTGCCACGCCTGCTTCCGCGGGATCCTTCCCGGCGTACATGAGTGCTCCTTCGCTCGAAGGAACGATCCATCGGATCCGCGCGCATGTCGAGGGTTCGTGACCCTTCCCGGAGGGCAAAACCGAGCCCGACGAGATGCGGCGGAACGGGATCAGTCCCGCCCGGCAGCGAGCATCCTCGTGCCCCGGTGCGCCACCAGCGAGGCGATCTGCCGGCGCACGGAATCCGGCGCCTGTGCCCAGCGGTCCGCGAAGGTCTGCTGTCTCCTGACGTCGACGGCGGGAGGCTGCGGAGCCTCGACCCCCGCGCGGCCGGGGGTGAACGGCCCGAGATCCGGAACGCCGGAATTCGATGCCGCGTCCTGGATGCGCGAGAGCATCGCCGGCAGGATCGACGGCGGGATCTCGGACAGGTTCGGGAGCGGGGCGCTCGATGCGACCGGAAGGCCCATCTGAACCGGCAGGCCCAGCGCGGCCGGCGGGAGATCGGGCATGCGGGCCCGTTCCGGCGACATGTAGTAGAGGGCGCCGACGACCGCGGCTGCCCTCATGGCCTTGAACAACATCGGGAGCTCCCGCGTCCAGCAGCCGTACAACGTGCGTCGTGCGGCCGAGGTTCGGGAGTATCGGCAGAGCCCTCAGAAGAGTCCGTTAACCCAGCGCATCGCGGACAGGACCGAGACCGGAAACCCGGCGATCAGCATCGCGAGAGCGGTGGCGGCCCGTGAGATCAGGACGATGCAGGGCGGCATCAGGGCGCTCAGGATACCCGCGGCGACCAGCACGGGCGAGGC
Source organism: Methylobacterium sp. 092160098-2 (assembly GCF_028920805.1). NCBI lineage: Bacteria > Pseudomonadati > Pseudomonadota > Alphaproteobacteria > Hyphomicrobiales > Methylobacteriaceae > Methylobacterium > Methylobacterium sp. 092160098-2. Next base: position 195,432 of record NZ_JAQPZJ010000002.1, read on the forward strand.
CGCGACGACCCCGCGCCCGGCGGCGGCGATCGCCATGGCGACGCTGGTGACGTAGACCACCGTCTGCTGGAGGGCGAAGGCCGCCGCCCCGGCGCCGACGTTGCCGGCCTCGAGGCCGAGGGCGATGCCGGCCGTGAGATGCAGCACCAGTGCGAAGTCGGGCAGGGCGCCGTTTCCGCCGAGCGCACCGAGCGTCCTCAGGCTCCGCATCGAAGCCAGGATCGGCGCGAGGGCGATGGACTGGAGCACGAAGATCCTCAGGACCGTCGCGGCGGCCGCCGGCCCGTCGCAGCCGAGGCCGCCCAGCATCCTCGCCGCGGCGGCAGCCAGCCCGATCCAGACCGGCAGGAACACCGAGGCGAGCGCGAGCCGGGCGACGTGCGCCGACGTCGGCTCGGCGACCTGCCCCCGGGCCAGGATGCCGGCGGCGACGCGACGGACGGCTTGTCCGGTCACCGCGAGCGAGTCGTGCGGGAGCGTCGTCACGGATCAGGCCGCCTGATCTGCGAAGAGATCGTTGCGGAAGACCGGGGTCGGCGCCGGCGAGTTCAACCCGAGATGCTCCCAGGCGCGTGGCGTGATCACGCGGCCGCGGGGCGTGCGCTGCAGGAAGCCCGACTGGATGAGGTAGGGTTCCATCGTATCCTCGATGGTGTCCCGGGGCTCGGAGAGCGCGGCCGCGATGGTCTCGATCCCGACCGGCCCCCCGCCGAAGGCCTCGGCGACCATCGAGAGATAGCGGCGGTCCAGGCGGTCGAGCCCGGTCCCGTCGACGTCCAGCATGACGAGCGCCCGGTCCGCGACGTCGCGGTCGATCACGGTCGCGCCTTCGACCACCGCGAGATCCCGGACCCTGCGCAGCAGCCGGCCGGCGATGCGGGGCGTCCCGCGCGCCCGGCGTGCGATCTCGTTCGCGCCTTCGGGGGAGATGCCGACGCCGAACACGCGGGCGGCGCGCGTCACGACCAGCTCGAGTTCGTCGATGGAGTAGAATTCGAGCCGGATCGGTATGCCGAAGCGGTCGCGCAGCGGCGTGCTCAGAAGCCCGGATCGCGTGGTGGCGCCGACCAGCGTGAACTTCGGCAGATCGAGCTTAACCGACCGGGCGGACGCGCCCTCGCCGACGATCAGGTCGAGCTGGAAGTCCTCCATGGCCGGGTAGAGGATCTCCTCCACCGCCGGGTTGAGGCGGTGGATCTCGTCGATGAAGAGGACGTCGTTGTCCTCCATCTGCGCGAGGAGCGCGGCCAGATCGCCGGCCTTTCCGATCACCGGCCCGGACGTCGACCTGAAGTTCACCCCGAGCTCGCGCGCCACGATCTGGGCCAGTGTCGTCTTGCCGAGGCCCGGCGGGCCGACGAACAGGACGTGGTCCAGCGCCTGGCCGGTCCGCTTGGCGGCATCGATCCAGAGCTGGAGCTGGCCCCGCGCGGCCTTCTGGCCGTTGAAGTCGGCTAGGCTCGTGGGGCGGATGGAGACTTCGGCGGCATCCGCCGCGGAGACGTCGCGGATCGAGGGCGTCACGGCGTGGCTCCTTCCGGAAGGCGGAAGCCGTTCCTTCCGACACCATCGTCCGCAACGACGAAAGCGTCAACGAACGAAGGTCGTCGGCACCCGGCGGCAATGGTGCGCTCGCGCCTAGACGCGCGGCGCCGGCAGCTGGCGAAGTTCCGGCGCGCCGTCGACGAGATCAGCAGAATCGGGAATGGCGGCTACGGCCGCGGCCACACCGGCAAACCGCGTCAGGACGTTCTTGAGTCTCCCTTCGTCTCCGACGAGGAGAGCCCTGTTCAGCTCGTCGGCCATGGATTTCAGGATCTGCCCGCGGTCGAACGGCGCCATCTCGACGAACTCCGCCTGCGCGAAGGCCTTCTCGAGGTGCCCGAGCTTCTCGGTACCGGTGGCTACGTTCTGCTCGGCCAGACGGGTCAACCAGCGATGGCGCGCCTCGACCTGCTCCAGATCGCATTCCTTCACCGGTTCGACGCCCCACACCTTCTCGTAGTGGACGAGTTCGCCTCTCCCTCCGGCGACGGCCCCCATCTTGGCGTCGACGAACATGAAGACGCCGCGCACGTCCAGATCCGGATGACGGAACGCATAGCCCACGCGCGGAGCCCTGCCGTCGCTGGCCAGGGCGACGCGGGCGAAGTTGCCTTCGAACGGCGCGGCGATGCCGCTCTCACGGATCCAGCCCCCCTCCAGAAGAACGGATGCCTCGGCATGGTGCTTCTCGAAGCCCATGAGCAGGGCCTTGGTCCGGGCCGGAGCCCCGACCATCGTGGCGAGTTCGATCTGCCGTGCGGCCGTGTCGAAGTCGATGCTGGACGGGTGATAGCCCTTCACCGCCTCCCGGACGTGGTGGGCGAGCGCTTCGAGCCCGTCGGTTTCGACATAGGAGGCATATTCCGGGATCCGTCCCGCGAGTTCCTTGGCCAGGAACGTCGAGGCCAAGCTGGAAATCGTCGACCGGCGCGGGCGCGGCGCAGCGGCCACTGCTTCGTTCAACATCGGACTGCTCCGTCGTGAAGGTATCGGAAATGTCGCCGACCTCTACAGCGCCCCCACGAAAGGTACAAACCTGCGTTCGGCCCATCATGAACGGTTTACCCACATGGAAGGAGCCGCCTCGGCCAGGGGGTTCGAACCGTGACATGGGCGCCAATTGGAACTACTGCTGGGCGACCGTCCCAACGAACGTCAGGCGCATGAACTCGACCGACCCCGACAAGCTCATCGACGATCCCGATGTCGTCGGCTACGCGGGCGTGGTGCTCGCGGCCCCGATGGCGATCTGGCAGGGCATGTTCATCCGACAGTCCGACTTCGACCGGACGGACAGGGTCTTCGACGTGATCTCGCGGAGCCTGCGGGGCCTGGGCATGGACCCGGAGAACCCCGACGTACTCGCCAACGCGCTCGCCTCCGGCGTTGCGGACGCCCTCCAGTTCGGCCGGAACAGCGACAGCGGGGCCTTTCTGGCCGGCATCTCGAAGCTGAAGGGATGCCGCTACTTCATCATCCGCGCCCGCCCGGCCGACCAGGGCGAGGACGGGATCATCACAAGCATCCATCCGATGCTGGCCCGCTCGCCGCGCGATGCGCGGTCCGTGTTCGAGAGCCAGGACGACGTCGCGGCCCTGCGGCTGCTGACGTTCATGCAGCGCATGAGCGCCGGCGAGCCCAAGCGACACTGAGGCCGCACGAGCCGGCACCTCGAGGTCGAGCCCGGACCGGTTGCGTCGTGCGCGCCGCGGCCGGATCAACGGCCTGCCCGCATAGTCCGGCCCGAACCCGCGCCGGAACCACGAGCGTTCGAAGCGCGATGCCGAAGGCCTGCGCGACGCTCCCGAACGGAGATGAGGATCGATGTCCGAAGCCGCCACTCTGCGCGCCGTTCCGGTCGCCGAACTGTCGGCCGAGGACGCGCGCATCGAACACGCCTCGCTGGCGTCCGAGATCGCGGAGCACGACGTCCGCTACCACGACGAGGACGCGCCCACGATCACGGATGCGGAGTACGACGCCCTCCGACGTCGCGCGGTCGAGATCGAGGCGCAGTACCCCTCGCTCGCGGCCGAGAGCACGCTCGCGAGGAAGGTCGGCGCCAAGCCCTCGTCCAAGTTCAAGAAGATCGTCCACGCGGTGCCGATGCTGTCGCTCGACAACGCGTTCACGGACGCCGACGTCGAGGAGTTCGTCGCCAGGGTCCGCCGCTTCGTGGATCTCCGCGCCGACGTGCAGCTCGCCTTCACGGCCGAGCCGAAGATCGACGGCCTGTCGCTTTCGATCCGCTACGAGAACCGGAGGCTCGTCCATGCGGCCACGCGGGGAGACGGGGCCGAAGGCGAGAACGTGACGGCCAACGCCCTCACGATCCAGGACATCCCCGACGATCTGCCGCGCGATGCGCCGGACGTCGTCGAGATCCGGGGCGAGGTCTACCTGAGCAAGGAGGCGTTCGCCGCGATCAACGAGCGGCAGGCCGCTGCGGGCAAGCCGCTGTTCGCCAACCCGCGCAACGCGGCCGCCGGCAGCCTGCGGCAGCTCGATCCGAAGATCACCGCGGGCCGGCCGTTGAAGTTCTTCGCCTACTCCTGGGGCGAGACCTCCGCGCCGATCGCGGGGACCCAGCACGAGGCACTGGCACGCTTCGACGACTGGGGCTTCCACGTGAACCCGCTGACGAAGGTCTGCGTCTCGGTCGCCGAGATGATCGAGGCCTACCGGCGGGTGGGCGAGTTGCGGGCCGATCTCGAGTACGACATCGACGGCGTCGTCTACAAGGTCGACGACCTGTCCCTGCAGCGGCGGCTCGGCTTCGTATCGCGGTCGCCCCGGTGGGCCACCGCCCACAAGTTCCCGGCGGAACGCGCGACGACGGTCCTGGAGGACATCGAGATCCAGGTCGGCCGCACCGGCTCCCTCACGCCCGTCGCGAAGCTGCGTCCGGTGACCGTCGGCGGCGTCGTCGTTTCCAGCTCCACCCTGCACAACGAGGCCTACATCGCGGGCCTGGACAACGAGGGGCTCCCCATCCGCGAGGGCAAGGATCTGCGGGTGGGCGACCACGTCACGATCCAGCGGGCCGGCGACGTCATCCCCCAGATCGTCGACGTCGACATCGTGCGGCGGGAGGTGGGATCGTCACCGTACGCGTTCCCGAAGACCTGCCCGGTCTGCGGCAGCCACGCCGTACGCGAGGTCAATCCCAAGAGCGGCAAGGAGGACGCCGTCCGCCGGTGCACCGGCGGCCTGATCTGCCAAGCCCAGGCCGTGGAGCGCATCAAGCATTTCGCCTCCCGCGCCGCCATGGACATCGAGGGGCTCGGCGACGAGCGCATCGAGGATTTCCACCGGGACGGCCTGATCCGGACGCCTTCCGACGTCTACACCCTGCGCCGGCGCCAGGAGAGCCGCGAGATCGATCTGACGGCCCGCGAGGGCATGGGCAAGACGAGCGTCGCCAACCTGTTCGCCGCGATCGACGATCGTCGGACCGTCCCGCTGGAGAAGCTGATACACGGGCTCGGCATCCGCCATGTGGGCGAGACGAACGCCAAGCTTCTCGCCAAGCACTTCCGCAGCCTGCCGGCCGTCCGGGAGGCCGCGCTGGCCCCGGGCGGCACGGATGCGATCGTGGCGGCGATCAACGGCATCGGACCGATCGTCTCCGCCGCCGTCGTCGAGTTCTTCCGGGAGGAGCACAACCTCCAGGAGGTCGATCGGCTACTCGCGGAGATCGAGACCACCGCGCCGGCGGCTCCGACCCAGAGCCCGGTGACCGGCATGACCGTCGTGTTCACCGGCAGCCTCGAGAGGATGTCCCGCGACGAGGCGAAGGCGATGGCCGAGCGCCTGGGCGCGAAATCCTCCGGCAGCGTGTCGAAGAAGACCGATCTCGTGGTGGCCGGACCTGGTGCCGGGGACAAGCTGACCAAGGCGAACGCGCTTGGAATCCGCGTGATCGACGAGGCCGGATGGTTCGATCTGATCGGTTCGGCCGAAGGCGCCTGAAGGCTTCGTTTGCCATTTGCCGGAGGGAGACCGGACGAAGGGCCGTTCACCGCAATTGTCTCGATCGGGGAGAGGCGGTTTTTAATTATCGCCTCTACTCTCATTCCGACATCACGGACGAACCCGACGAGAATACCAATGCTATCGAAGGCATCGACGCTGGCGGTCTGCATTCTTTCGGCCGCCACATCGGCGTTCGCCGTTCCGGCCTCGGCCGGCGAATGCAAAGGGATCGACAGCGCTTCGGTGAAGCCGGAGGAGTGGGCCGGCCGCAACGCATGGCTCTTCGAGCCTCGGCACCGGATGTTCGAGTCCGATCCGACCCAATGGGCGACGATCGACACCTTCGAGCAGACCGGTCCTTCGAAGTACACTCAGACGAAGACCCGGCTGCCCTACGCGCAGCCGGTGAAGATCGTTTCCTACCGGTCGCAGGAGGGTGGCCCCGGAGTGGCCAGCGTGGAGCTTCCGGACGGGACGAAGCACTTCGTCTCGGGGAGGTCGATCCGCTTCTTCGAATTCTGGAACTGCTCGCCGGACGTCTTGCTGGAAGGCCGGAAGCCGGCCAACGAGCAGTGGCGCCAACCGACCAAATACCTCGGCGAAGTCTGGGTCCGGATCTCTAATCCGGATGCCAAGTTCATCGAGAACATGTCGTTGAACTGGTTGCCGGCCGCGGAGGTGAAGAACATCGGGTTCGCCATCTGCTACAGCTACAACCCTCAGTACATCGACAAGATCAAGACAGGGGAGAAGCCCGTCTGGTGCACGGCCTACAGCGCCGACAGGAAGGGCGGCAAGAACTTCACAGCCGACGCCGCCGATCTGGAGACGATCTCGCCGACCTCAATGAAGATCCTGTTCGGCTCGTAGTCGGGCCCGCTTCCCAACGGGCATGCCTCACGCCGAGACGTGCAGCGAGGCGCCCCTCGGACCACGCTAGGCGGCGAGCGCCGCCTGGACCATGCGGGCGAGTTCGCCGGTCGAATACGGCTTCGCCAGGACCGTCGGCCCGACGTCGTTGTCCGCTGCCGGCCCTTCGTGGCCGGATCCCGTCGCGAAGATGATCCGCATGCCCGGACGGAGCTTGACCGCCTCCTGGGCGAACCGCACGCCGCCCATGCCGGGCATGCCCAGGTCGGTGATGACGAGCTCGACTCCCCGGGTCCGACCGAGGATGGCCAGCGCCTCCTCGCCGTCGGCCGCGGTCAGGACCTCGTAGCCGAGGTTGGACAGCATCTCGCGGGAAAGCCTGCGCATGGCCTCCTCGTCGTCGACGACGAGGATCGTCTGACCGTGGGTCGCGACCGGAGCGGAGTCCTCCTCGACGAGCCCGGCCGGACGCTCTTCGGTGGACGGGATGTAGATCCTGACCTTCGTTCCGCGTCCGACCTCCGATTCGACCTCCACGCGTCCGCTCGCGGCGTCAGCGAAGGCGAACACCTGAGGCAGACCCAGGCCCGTTCCCTTTCCGACGGGCTTGGTGGTGAAGAACGGCTCGAAGATCCGGGCCAGGACGTCGGGCGACATGCCGGATCCCGTGTCGGCGACCTCCACGACCGCGAAGCGGGCATCGGGCGCGACACCGGGGATCCCGGTGTCGGCCCCCAGTGCGGGCCTGGTCCGGATGGATACGGTGCCGCCCTCGGGCGTGGCGTCGCGGGCATTGATGGCGAGGTTGAGGACGGCGTTCTCGAACTGTCCCGGATCGACCTTGACGAAGGGCAGGTCGGATCCGAGCCGCGTCTCCAGGGTCAGATCGTGACCGAAGGTCCTGCGGAAGAGTTCCGCGAGGTTCTCGACGAAGGCGTTCGGCTCGACGACCTCAGCCCTAAGCGGCTCGCGTCGCGAGAACGCCAGGAGCCGGCGCGTCAGGTCGGCGGCCCGCACGACGCCGTCGTCGGCCGCGTCCAGGTAGCTGCCGACATCCCTGCGGCCTTGGTCGAGCCGCCGACGGAGAAGGTCGATGTTGCCCTTCACGACCGCCAGCATGTTGTTGAAGTCGTGCGCGATCCCGCCGGTCAGCTGGCCGAGGGCGTCCATCTTCTGGAGCTGGCGAACCTGCGCCTCGGATTCCTCCTGGGCGCGCAGAGCGGCCTGGAGCCTCTCGACGAGGGCCAGCCTTCGGACGGCGGCGACGGAGATCGCCAGGGTGGCGATCAAAGCCATCCCGGCGGCGACGGCCACGATCGCCACCATGCTCCGCCAGTCCGCCAGGGCGGCGGAGCGTGTCATGGAGGACGTGACGAAGACCGGAAAGTCCCTGGCCGCATGGACCGCCGTGATGCGGGCCTTGCCGTCGCTGGCGTGTTCGGTGTGGTAGGTGCCTTGGGTCGCGCCGGACTGGATGATGCCGAGGGCCGGCGTGACGTACCGGTTGCCGACCTCCACGTCGGCGGGGCTGCGCGCTAGCAGCGTCCCGTCCCGGCGCCACAGGGCCGCCGCGTAGCCCTCCGGAAGGCGCATGTTGGCGTAGAGATCCTGAAAGTACTCGAGCTCGATGGCGCCGACGAGCACGCCGGCGAAGCTGCCGTCCTTGGCGTCGTAGCGCTTCGCGACCTGGACCACCCAGCGGCCGGTCACCTTGTTGCGGATCGGCTCGCTGACGTAGGGGTCGGATCCGGGCACGTCGCGTGCGTGGCGGTAGTAGTCGCGGTCGGCGATGTTGACGACGGGCGTCGGCCAAAGCTTCGAGTGGCTGACGAGGTCGCCTTTCGCATCGAACAGCAGGAGCGTCGCGAAGCGCGCGATGCCGGCTCCCCGCATCTTGAGACAGTCGTGGACGTCGAAGTCCGAGAGGCGGGGGCGGAAGTCCGCAGGCGTGGCGATCTGGTCCGTTCCGACATCCTCGACGATCCGGTCGAGAACCATCGACACCGTCGAGAAGGCCTGGGAGGTCGTCTCCGCCAGCACGACGTCGAGAGCCGCGATTTCGCGGGTCGCCGAAGCCAGCTCGTGCCCGCGGAAGCCCATCGACAGGACGACGGCCAGGGCAGAGATCGAGACCGCGGCCACGCAGCCGCTGATCTTCGCCACGAGTACCGGTCTCGGCCGACGCCGCCGAAGACCACCCACCACCTGCATCGCCATCACCGGTCTCTTGGCTCGGCCGGATGGCCGATCACCAGTCCGGCCAGCTTGCAGCTCGAAGGAGCCGAAGCAATGGCCGATCGGCAACACTAGGCAGGCGAAAAGGAGGCGAAAGAGGGGATTTCGGGAGCGGGCTCTGCGAACGGCTCCTCGTAGACTCCTTCGCTCAGTCCGACTTCTTGTCCGAGCTCGGGCTCCGCCGGCTCTCCGCGATCTTCCTCAGATCCTGGACCATTCCTTTCAGCTGGTCCGGGCTCGCTTGGTCCAAAGGCTTCTGGATTCCATCGTCCGACGAATCCGTGCGCTCCCAAGGAGCGAAGTGCGGCTTCGATGGCTGCATGGTCGTGTCCTTCGCGTCTGGCGGTGGCGTAGAGGGCGTCATCGTAGCTGTCATTCCTTACGGATGTGTTTCGGCCAAGGAGTACTTGGTAGAGGTCCTTCTCGGGGTACCATAGCGTCGCCTGCAGATCCGCAGCGTTCATTTCTATGCCGTTGCTCTCCAGTATATGCAACGACCTGTCGACGACGCTGCGGATCCATCGCCGCATTCCGCCGCTCGTGGGTGCGTCGACGGATTCGGCCAAGCCCTGAACGACGGCCTCGGCGGCGCCGGGCCAGTCGAGGCGTGCCTTGTAGAGCGAAAGCTGCTCGTTGGTCTCGCCTTCCCGCGCCATGGCCTTGCGCATGCGTTCCCAGAAGCGGGTCAGCGCACGGCCGAGGTCGAGGAGCTCCATCTGGTCCAGCTGCGGCACGCCGTCCGGCTCGATCTCGATGCCATCCTCCCGCATCTTCAGCATGAAGGCCTCGGGAAGATCACGCAGGCTGTTGGCAAGTCTCTGCACTTGCTTTTCGGTCACTTCTCCTTTAATAAGAGTAGCAGTGTAGCGTCCCCAAGTTCTGGCAAACCAGAGGTCAATTGTTACTGGCCGGAGGTTGCCACGAAGATTTTGATAAAACCCGTTCCCGATCTTTGGGCCGAACAACATTGATCCATGAACTACTTCGTCGGCGAGTTCCTTGCCGCCGATGATCACGCCGTACTTACGGCCGACGTCGCGCAGCTCCGTCATCGTGAACTCGGCGTCCAGAAACCTGCCGAGCGCGTGGATGTCGCGATCGAAGATGTCGAGCATCTGATTGAAGCGGGCGAGATTGCTCTTCACCGATTGCGCCTTGGCGCCATAGCCCTTCACCTGGAAGGTGCCGTGCGCCAGGAAGTGCCTGTACTGCTCCAGAGCGTACCGGATGTTGTCCCGCACGACGACGTTCTGCGAGGTGATCGCGGTCGCCGCCAGGAAGACGATGCGGGCGTCGTCGGCCGACTTGAACCAACCGCCCGGCACCGCCCGTGCGGCCTCGTCCGAGGCGATCTCGGGATGCATCACCGACGCGATCGCGATCGCCCGCTCGATGGCGTGGGAGTACCAGTTGACGGACGAGCTGCCCGGTCGCGCGATCGCTGCGACGACCTCGGCCGCCATCATCTTCGCGATCTTCTCGTCTCCTTCGGGGGAGGGCTCGCGGATGGGCTCCCCCAGATCGAGCAGGCTCTGCTGCAGAAGGTATCGGGTAACGTCGGAGTTGTTGCGCAGCTTCTTCCGCGGGCGACGATCCTGGTCGAGGTAGGCGCCGGCGAACACCCGCTTCATCGGGATGCGCTTGATGCCGACGGGCCGCAGCTTCCGGCCGGCGGAATGTCGCCCGGCCTCGATATCCACGTCAGGCTGCATCGCTTCCCGCCGATCCCGGTCCCTCGGAACCATCGGGTTCCTTCATGCCGGGAAGTTCGCACAGACCATCGCAACGCGCCATTCCTTCGAAGTTGCGGCTTTCACGGGCGGTCCGTAACGTCGGCGCGTATCGAGGCCCCGGACCGTCCTGCAGGCATGCGCATCCTCGTCTCAGGCCCCCCGCTTGCCGGCAAGACGCGTCAGGGCGGCAATCTCGCCGAGGCGCTCGGCGTGCCCCACGTCTCGTCCGGAGGGTTGATCCGGGAAGCCGCCGCCACGGGCGACCCGGCTGCGATGCGACTGCTCGGCCTCGTCTCCGACGGAACGCTCGCTCCGAGCGACGCGATCGCGCGGCTCGTCCTGGCACGGCTCGCCGAGCCGGACTGCCGCGAGGGCTTCGTGCTCGACGGCTTCCCCCGCAGGCTTCCCGAGGCCGAGGCACTCCTGGACCACCATGTCGTCGACGCTCTCTTCGTGCTGGAGGCGCCAGCGGATGTCCTCTTCGAGCGCCTGCGGTACCGCGCATCCCAGGGCCGTGCCGACGATGACCCTTCGACGCTCCCGAGGCGCATCCTGGCATTCGAGATCGAGACCCGGCCGGCGCACGCCCTCCTTTCCGACGCCGGCGTCCCTTACTGTCGGGTGGACGCGACGGGCGATCCCGAGGAGATCTCGCGCGCCGTCCTGGAGACGCTGCCGGCCCGGGCGGCCATTCCCTGCTTCAGCTGAGTTCGAGATGCCCTCCTTGGACGCCGACACCCCGTACGCGGTCGAGCCCGGATCGCCGTATCGCCTCGTGGTCTTTCGCGGCGAAGCCGGATCGGCCGTGGTCGGCGTGATGCGGAACGGTTCCGACGAGGCCCCGGACGCAGGCCGCCGAAGGCACCTGCTTGAGGCCCGCTCGATCGCAGCGGCCGAGATCGCGACCCGGGATGCTCCCCTGTTCGACTTCTACGTCGAGGAGGTCCTCCGCGCGACGCTCTGGCCTTGGCACGACAACGACCCCGAGGAGGCGGCTGCGCAGCTGCGGAGGACCGAACGGGTTCTCGCGACGTCGCTGGAGCAGGAGGACGCGTTCCGGGCTGCGGTGGCTTTCGAGCATGGAACCGGGACCAGTTGCGACATCCGGCTGGTGAGGCTCTGCGAAGCCACCTTGCCCGCCGTCCAGGCCGCCGTCTCGGACCCTGGAACCCTCCTGAGGGCCGCCGAGGCCATCGAAGCCGATCTGGTCCTCCGATCGCCTTCGGTGCGGGCCTCCGTGAACGCGTGGCGCGTCTCGCTCGAGGCTTCAGGAGTGGCGCCACACCCCTGAGGCTGTCGATTTACCTGGGGGAGGGCGCGTTCGCCGGCGTCGGCAGCCTTTCGATGCCGGCGACGAGATCGGCCGCAAGCTCCGAGTCCGCCACGATCGCGTCGCGCACGGCCTTCGCCGCCGTGAAGGAGACCGCCTTCTGGAGCCGGACAAGCAGGGCGTCCGCGGGCGTGAGCGGGGGATCTCGACGCCCTTCCATGAGGACGAATCCACTGGCACCCGGCTTGCGCAGATAGCCGCCGAACTCTTCGACGAGGATCCGCGCGGCATCGGCCAGCCCGAACGCGGCGCCCACGAGCGTGCGCTCGCCATCGAAGACACCGGCGTATTCCCGATGCGAGACCTCTTCGCTGAAGATGCTGATCGTGCCGAACTGGCGCCCTTCACCGTTCTCGACGAACGCGATCTTGACGGTGGTGTCCTCGACCATCTCCGGATTCATGAAGAGGCCGGCTCGCTGCTCCAGGACGTCCGCCATGGATGAGGCCTGAACTCGGCCAAGTAGGATCGCTCCGACGGGGTCGTTCATACGGGTCTTCGTCCTTCAGATTGCGCGCTGAGGAAGTGCGAAGGTCGGGCATCCGCTCGCGTCTCCGGCCTCCGATCCACCGTGGTGGACGCATAGGCCATCACTGGCCGGTGCGTAGGTCCGACAGATGGCTGGCCGCGACGCGTAGATCCCGCATCTGCCGCCCGGCGTCAGTTCGCGACATGCGAACATCCAGATGAGGACCGGGTCGCCCTCGGGACTGCGATGGAGCATCCCTGGCTTGAGAGGATCGAAGGGAAGTCGGGCCTCTCTTAGGCGGACTGGCAGGAGCGTCGCGGCATCCTCGCCTGCACGCTGAAACAGGTCCACGCCATCTACGTGGTAGAGCATCATGTTGCGGCAGCATGCCCCCGGCGCCCAGCAACGGTCGCAGAGGGATGGGCCGGCCCCGCCGGCAGGGCCGCTATCGTGCGCAGGCATCTCTGTCATCGGGCCTTCGCCGCCCTCGTCGGATTGAAGGAACGCAGCAGCTCTGCCAAGCCGGGTTCGCTGACTAGAGTCGCTGCATCTTCCGGCGAGAACCAACAGCGCTCTCGTTCCCCGGATTCCGGCCATTCGTCATGAACCTCCCGGACCTTCAGCGGGAAGACCTTCACAGAGCAAGGCATAATGCCCTGCGGCTTCACCTTCGCATAGGAGAACGTCCCGAGCGGCTTGTTCCGCACCCGTCCGACAACGCCGGCCTCTTCGAATGCTTCAATAGCTGCGGCCTTGTGTGGCTTTCGTCCCTTCATCGGCCAGCCTTTCGGTATGACCCAACGACGGGTTTCCCGCGAGGTTACCAGCAAAACGAGGGGACCGGCAGGGCTCAGTCGGTACGCAACCGTACCGTATTGCCGGTGACGGCGTGTGGTGATGGTTTTGGGCTCGGCCATGGGCAGGGGCGGATTTGTGCGACCTTTCGAACATGATGCTTGACGTTTGACGCATCCACAAGGTTTCATTCCTTCGACGGGCTGGCGGCGGCGTTTGCACCTAGCTACTTGCGCAACAGTTGAGCGGCTCAAATGTCGGCTACAAGCGTTGAGCTAAAGCGTATTGAAGGCGAACTCGCTCAAATTCCAGAGTCGCGCAAGGCGCTGGAAACGGCGAGGCTGAATATCGCTTATGAGATGATCAAGTACTTTGCGACGCTAAATGTCGGAGGTATACTTGCGGCGTCGAACGCTGGATCGATAGTAAGGCTTTATGATGAAAAGCCTATCATTTTTCCTTATTTTACGATCTTGGCGATAGTCGCTGCTGCTTCATATCTCATTGGCGTATACTATTGCGGCTTGTGTTGGGTAGCTGTACAGAAGTACGTTACGTACATGCAAAGTTCTATAGTAAGGGTATCGGACTATCTGCGGACAAGGGTTGATATTTTGAACTCGGACCGCGGAGTTCTCAATAATGACAAGGCTTTGACTAGGGCAGCGCGCAAAGCAGCAACATCCAGGATCAGGTCGCGACGTCAATACGAAGAATGCAAATCTTTCTACATACGAGCCTTTATGTCCTTTATAGTTGGTACGATGTTCACATCTTTTATGTTCCTGCGCATTGATGGATTGATCGACACAGGCTGCAAGATTGGTGCTTTTCTGTTTTATCGATATGTCATTCATTGATTTGGATTTCGAAGTCAACCAATCATCTTGTCTCACGATGAGCGGACTATGTCTTTTTCGTTGATAGGCGAGTCATCTTATTCGTCTGCAGTTCGTATCCCGACGCCAGTCTGGATCGAGCTCCGCTCCTGGCTGCTGGCAAACGATCCCGACGCGCCCCCCATGCTGAACTGGTCGACGGCGCTCGCCGAGCCGGCCGACCCCGAGAAGCTCGCCGGCGAGATCGTCTGGATTATTCTGTGTGCAGGACGGACGGCACAGGCCGCGCGCACGGTAGAGCGTCGTGTTTGGGATGCGATCCACGGCGGCAGCCCCGTGCTCTCCGCGTTCGGACATCGCATGCGGGCCGCCGCGATCGAGACAGCCTGGGCCCGACGCAAGGACCTGTACGACGAGTTCGCATCTCTGAAGGCGGCCACCGACGAGGAGCTGCTCGCATGGTGCCGCGCCATGCCAGGCGTAGGAGCCGTGACGTGCTTCCAACTGGCTAAGAACCTCGGACGGGATCTGCCGAAGCCCGACATCTGGCTCTGCCGCCTCGCTGGCATTCCGGATCGGCCCGGCGGGCGGGTCCAGGAGCGGTTCGCGGCCTGCCGGGCCCTGTGTCTGCCCCTGGCCCAGGCCACGAACGACAGGATCGCGACCGTTGACAGCCTGCTCTGGCTCGCCTGCAACAAGGGTGTGCTTCAGGTCGATGCCTTCGGGGGGCCCGTCTCCTATCGGCCCGGAGCCATCAAGGCCCGGCCGATCATGGCCGGCTTGGGCTTCGAGACCGTCGAACCTCCCGTCATCGCGATCGGCTGACCGCTACCGGACGACGGCGGGAGCAGGGGGCCCGGCAGGGAACAGCGAGGCTACCAACTCGTCCGACACGCGCGGATCCGCGCCGGCGATGACCCCGTACAGGATCTCGACCCGCGAGATCTCGCCGTCGGCTACCCTGACGGCGTAGACGCCCGGCACCTTCGTCTTCGCGACTTCCAGCTCGGGAACATCCCGCTCGTCCGCCCACAGGGCGGAGAACGTGGACTTGGCTCCATCGATCGTGTCCGGGACCATGGGTGCCCCGACGATCGATGCGAGGTCGATGCCTTCGTAGCCGCCGGCGATGGTCTTCAGCCGCTCCCAGCAGCCGTCGTCGAAGGGAACGACGCGGATGGCCGGCGAAGCCTCGGCGGCGCGCGCGAAGCTCTCGGGGTGCATCCAGTTCGTCCACTCGTCGAGCGTCATAGCTACGAGAGGTCGGACGTCGCCGTCCGGATCATGATCGACCGCGGTCGCGATCGCGTCGAAGAGCGTGTCGTCCCCGACCAGATCGTAGAGCGCATCGGCCGCTCGCGAGGCGGGGAGGGGCTCGGCCATCAGCGCCTCCAGGCGCGAAACGTCCCCGTCCGTGAATGGCGTCGCCCAGGTGCCCATGTCGCTCCTCCCGATCCCCCCAGTGTCGGATCGGCGCCCGAAAGGAGCAAGCCGCGTCGTTCCTTCATAGGTCGCGAGAGTGATGGCGCCTCTTTCCGCGTTCCGCACGGGATGTCCGCAATGGGGTGCCGTACGGATCTGGCCGCGGGTCCGGCCCTCGGCTAGTCTGCCGAGGGTACGACCTATCCGACACCTCCGGAGTGTTCCGTGCTTCCAAAACCCGCCGTGTGCCTCGCGAGCCTGATCGCGGTCGTCGCATCCGGACCGGCGTCGGCCTTGATGGTCAACCTGCCCGGCACGGTCTCCGGGGGCGTGGAGATATGCGCCGTCCGCGACCACCGCTGCATCAGCACGCCGGACGACGCGGAGACCCCGGTGGAGGTGGTGAGCTATCGGGACGGGGAGGGCGAGGCCGTCATCGTGTATCGCGGCGAGCGGTACGTGGCCCAGGCCCGCAACCTGACCGTACGGTTCAAGGGCTGCAACGCCTCTCTCGCCTCCTTCGTCCAGAACAAGATGTGCCCGGGCGTCCGCCGCTGACAGCGCGGCATCCGAGCGACGGAGTGATCTCGATGGCCATCCACATCTGCGTGCGGGTCTACGCGAGCGGCGACGCCAAGGAGGCCATCCGTGACGAGGCGGGCCTCGAATCGTGGCTGACGTACAATCGCCGCGCGCGTCCGGGCAACGCGCTCTTCGTCGACGGCATCTGCGCCGAAACCGACCGCGGATACCTGAGCGCCGCCCATGTGGGTCGCATCGAAGCTCTTCTGCAGGCGGAGGCGGCCGGCCGGGGATCGGTGCAGGCCGCGACCGTTAGCGCCGGGCGGTATCCCGACGACCGCCCCCGCGACGGATTCCGGCTGCTCGACGCCACCGTCGAGACCAGACGGCTCTCGCCGCTCGCGGCCATGCTCGAAGAGGGATGGGGCGTGCCGGACGAGGACGTCGTGGTCCTCCCGATGCCGACGTTCGGACGCTAGCGCCGCGGTACGCGCACCCCGGAAGCGTGACGACGCAGCAGGTGTCCCAGGAACAGGGCGACGGTCACGCCGCCCAGGATCGTCAAGGCGAAGGTCTGGAGAATCTGGGCTCGGAAGGGGGCATCCATCGGGTGGGAGGAGACGAGCACGTCGAGGGGCACCGGCCGCCCGAACATCGAGGGCCTGAGCATAGCGCCCAACACCAGGCCGACGACGGCACCTGCTGCGGCGAGTAGGATGCGGACCACCTGCCCCTCCCTCGAAACCGTGCCCAACCTACTAGGGATACGCTAAGGGACTGTCACCCCATTGACACCCGCAAAGTTACACCCGGAAACGGTTTCAGACTTATTCCGCTCACAATGCAAGTGATCGCCGATTGTCATGTTTTTGACTGAGCGATAATCACTCAAGGCACTTACGTTATATTTCCTCTGAGGTCTCGCCACTTGTTGCGTGCAATTCCTGCGAGCAGGGGAGCTTCGAAGATCGCGCGTAGATCGTTGGCTCGTGAAACCTGTTCGCGAGCTGGATATACACTCTTCTATAGCTTATGGATAGTATTTGAACCATGCAGTACAGCCTGATGGGCTAATGGCTTCATAACAAAATAGACCCCGGAATGGTGTGTCAAATCCGCTGGCGAAAACAGATGACGCCCGTCATGAGACCAATATCGGCGAGCGGTATTTATATCACGCGGACAGCCTGACGACGGGCGTGGAGGTGCGGATCGGGACGGACGCATCCGAGCGGCGCCGAGAAAACCTACCCGACCGCACGTCCGATGAGCGCACTCGTACCCTGAGGGGGCGTCAGCCCCGGATCCAGCGCCACGCGACCCGCCGCAGTCATGCCGTCGCCGTAGGCCGGGTCGAAATCGTCCGACGACCGCGAGCGCGCATCCCTGATCCTCACGCCCAGTCTGGACAGCTCCTCGTCGACGATCCGCTCCCGTACGACCACCAGACCTCGCCCTGTCGGCTGCGGCTTCCTCATCTCCGAGATCCGCCGACCGAGCGCATCCGCCATTCCGTCGAGGAAGGCGGCGCGACGCCTGTTCCGGACCGGCAACCGGTACAGCGCCCAGGCTGCGCCGGCCGCAGCCGCTTCGTACCGCATCGCCCTGGCGCAGATGTCGAGAAGGTAGCCGGCGATCTGCGCCTCGTGCAGCAGGCCGAAGAAGGTGATGCGCACCGGTGCGACGCCGGCCGCGCTCGTCCAGTACCGCGTCCCTGTGAGCTGGGCGATCGCCGAGGCCACCTTCCAGATGCGTTCTCCGAGATCGCTTTCGAACTGGGCGTCCTTGCGGCCGACGGGCGATGACCGGATCTCGACCTCGTCGAGGGTGAGGTCGTTTTCGTCGAGGAGCGCGGACACCTTCTCGGCGGCAGCGAGAGCCTCGGCTTCCGTGAACCCTCTGTCGACCGTCCGGCCGCAGAGCTGCCTGATCCGTTCGAGCAGTTTCGACCGCTTCGCGTCCATGATCCGGTCCTAGGGGGACGCATCCGGCATCGTCGAGTCCGGATTCGACGTCCGATGTGGAGGGCGTCGTCGAGAGGCAGGCCGTCCCGTCTTCAGCCCGGACAAGAAGCGTGGGGCGCATCCTCCACGGCACCCGCCCGGACGTCGCGCGCCCAGACTGCCGCGTCGAGAAAGGCCCGGGGGCCCACGTCGTCCGGCTCGGCCGCCAGGAGGGTCCGGCGCAGCCAGGGGAGCTGCCGGATCACGAGTTCCAGAGCTTCGACCTCGCCATCCAGCAGATCGCGGTCCTGGGCGCCGACCCCGATCTCGATGGTCACGGGAGCGATCGCGGCTCGCAGGTCCGCCTCGACATCGGACAGACGACAGCGACCCAGGACATCGACGCAGTCCCCTTTGAGGGGCTCTCCGGCATACTGCGGAGCGCAGGCGACGACGCTGTGCATCAGCCGGCCGTCGGGCCAGAGGAAGCTGACCAGCCGATCGCGCCCGACCGTCCGCGCGGCCACCGTAGACAGCGCAAGGCAGCGGCCGAGCACGTACACCTCCGCAAGGGCGCCGACCGCTTCGGCTCCCTCCGCCGGATCGAGCCCCAGCTCCCGCAGGTCGAAGTAGTGCCGGATCAGATCGGAACGGCGGAGCCGCTCCTGGACCCAAGCTTCGGCATCGACGGGATTCATGGCCGAGGCCATCGCGGCAGGACGAGCCCGCGCGCTCGGCACAGCGCCTCGACCGCCTCCACACGGGAGGCGAGGTCGCACTGCGTGAAGTCGATGCCCTTGTCCTTCAATTCGTCGTACCGGTCCCAGGCGGCCCGGATGAGCGGGCCCATCTCGTCGTCCAGCTGTAGGGCGGTGTAGCGGTTGCCGATCGCGTCGACGAGCCGGATTAGGTCGATGGCCAAGCCCGGTTCCGTCAGCGAAGGCGGCAGTTCACGCGCCATCGCCTGCTCCATCCCCGGCGACCTCCGGCGACGACGCCCAGATCTTCAGCACGGCCAGCAGGAAGCAGCCGTACGCGCCGACGTCGGTCAACAGGACCGCCTTCAGGCAGAGCCACCCGGTAGGCGCGAGGCCCGGGAAGAGCAGCGCCGTCGCAGCCGGCAGCTTGGCGGCGGCGAGCATTAGGATGCCCTGCAGCGCGAAGTGGAACAGGGGGGAGGGCGATACCGCACCGGCGGGCGCCGCCGCGGCGGGCGACCCCGGCGGGCGTGCCGAAGGCTCGTCTCCGAGCTGCGGGCCGGACATTCCGCTTTCCGCGTCCATCAGTGTGCACCTTCCCAATTCTCAGCGGTCTTCGCCTCGACGACCAGCGGGACCGCAAGGTCCACCAGGGGCGCGGCCGCGGCCGCCATCACCCCGGAGATCAGCGGAGCGGCCGTCTCGACCTCCGCATCCGGAACCTCGAACACGAGTTCGTCGTGGACCTGGAGCAGCATCCGGGACTTCAGCCCGGCCGCATCGAGTTCGCGCTGCATCCGGATCATGGCGCGGCGGATGATGTCGGCGGCCGTGCCCTGGATCGGCGCGTTCACCGCCTGCCGCTCGACGCCCATCCGCTCGGAGACGTTCCTGGAGGTGATCCCGGGATAGTGGCACACGCGGCCGAACAGGGTGCGGACGAAGCCGTGTTCGCGGCAGAAGGCCTTCGTCGTCTCCATGTAGTCGCGGATGCCGGGAAAGCGCTCGAAGTAGCGGCCGATGAATTCGGACGCCTCCTGTCTGGAGATGCCGAGGCGGTCCGCCAGCCCGAAGGCGGAGATGCCGTAGATGATGCCGAAGTTGATGGTCTTCGCCCGCCGGCGGAGCTCGCCGCCGACCTCTCCGAGCGGCACGCCGAACATCTCCGAGGCCGTGGCGGCGTGGATGTCGAGGCCGTCGAGGAACGCCTGCCGGAGTTCCGGTATGTCGGCGACGTGGGCCAGGATGCGCAGCTCGACCTGGGAGTAGTCGGCCGACAGGATCCTATGGCCGTCGGCGGCGACGAAGGCGGCACGGATGCGGCGCCCCTCCTCCGTCCGGACCGGGATGTTCTGGAGGTTCGGCTCGCTGGAAGAGAGACGGCCGGTCGTCGTCGCGGCCAGCGAGAAGGTCGTGTGGATCCGGTCCGTACCCCGGTCCGCCGCGACCAGCAGCGCGTCGGCGTAGGTCGTCTTGAGCTTCGTGGTCCGTCGCCAGTCGAGGATGCGGGCCGGCAGGTCGTGGCCGGCCCCCGCGAGTTCCTCAAGCGCGGTGGCCCCCGTCGCCCACTGCCCGCCGGGCGTCTTCTTCCCGCCCGGCAGTCCGAGCCTGCCGAAGAGGATGTCGCCGATCTGCTTGGGCGATCCGATCTGGAAGGCTTCGCCGGCGAGACCGTGGACGACGCCCTCGAGTTGCACCAGCGAGGCCCCGAAATCCTTCGACAGCCGGTCGAGAGCCGCGCGGTCGACCTTGATGCCGGCCGCCTCCATCCGCGCGAGCACGGGCACCATCGGCTTCTCGAGGTCCTCGTAGACGCCGAGCAGATCCCGCTCCCGGAGACGAGGTTCGAGGACGGCGCGGAGCCGCAACGCCGCATCGGCCTGCTCCGCAGCGACCGGTCCGGTCTCGCCCGGGGAGACCGTCTCGGGGACGACCCTGCTCCGGCCGGTCCCGCACAGGAGCGCGGGATCCGACGTGCGGTGGCCGAGATGGCGCTCCGACACGTCGGCGAGAGCGTGCCGCCCGAGCCCGGACTCGAGGACGTAGGACATCAGCATGACGTCGTCGAAGCCGCGCAGACTCATGCCCGCGGCGGCGAGCGCCTTGAGGCCGGGCTTCAGATCGTGTCCGATCTTCACAATGGCCTCGTCCTCGACGAGGGCTCCGAGCAGGGGCCAAGCCCGGCCGGCCGGCACCTGACCGGCGGCGAGACCCCCGAACAGGCCCGAACCGTCCACGCGATGCTCAAGGGGCACGTAGGCCGCCACGCCGGGCGAAGGAGCCAGAGCGACGCCCGCGATGCCCTTCTCGCCCAGGTGGACGTGGAAGCCGCAGGATCCCGCCTTCCGCGCCTTCTCGATCCATTCCGCCAAGCACGCCTCGTCCGCGACGACCACGTACCCGGAACGGTCGAACGGGGCCGCCGGAGGCGCGGGCGGCGTGGCTCCGGTGCCGCCGGCCTCCGCCTCGCGGGTCCCGCCGGCAGACGGCGCGGCGAGTTCCGAATCCGGCTTCACGGCGTCAGGATCGAGATCCCAGGCCTTGGCCACGCGCTTCACCAGCGCATGAAGTTCGAGCGCCTTGAGGTAGGCCACGAGGCGCCGTCCGTCCGGACGGTCGAGGGCGAGCTCGGCGGGGTCGACCGGAAGAGTCAGGCGGCAGTCGAGTTCGACGAGGCGACGCGACAGTCGTGCCTGATCGGCATGCGCCAGCAGGTTCTCCCGCCGCTTCGGCTGTTTGATCGTGCCTGCCGCCGCCAGGAGCCTCTCCAGGTCACCGTATTCGAGGATCAGTTGGGCGGCGGTCTTCAGCCCTATGCCGGGCACGCCCGGCACGTTGTCGGATGTGTCGCCCATCAGCGCCAGGACGTCGCCGATGCCCGACGGCGGGACGCCTTCCCACTTGGCGGTCACGGCCTCGACGTCGAGGTTGCGCTCGGGCCGGTAGCCGGGCTTGCCCTTCGTTCCGCTCTCGGCGTCGTAGAAGCGGATGCGGGGCCCGACGAGCTGCTGCAGATCCTTGTCGGCCGACAAGATCAGCACCTCCGCGCCGGCCGCCTCTGCCGCCCTCGCGTACGAGGCGATGAGATCGTCGGCTTCGGTGCGGTCGAGCTCGACCACCGGCAGGCCGAAGGCCCGGACGGCGGCTCGGACCAGCGGCATCTGAGGCTTCAGATCCTCCGGGGTCGCGTCGCGGTTGGCCTTGTACTCCGCGAAGAGCTGCTTGCGGTGGGAATCGCGCGAGCCCTTGTCGAAGACGATCCCGAGATGGGTCGGCACGACGCCGGCGGCTCCTTCGCGGACGAACTGGAGGAGCTTGCCGAAGAACAGGCGGACGGCGCCCGTCGGCAGGCCGTCGGAAGGACGCGCGTTGTAACGCGCGTCCTGGTTCAGCGACTGATGGTACGCACGGAAGACGAAGGAGCTCGCATCGACGAGGAGGACCCGCGCATCGGGACCGATTGGGCGCGTGCTCTTCATTCGCTCTCGCAAGGAATCGGGGACGCGGTGACATTCGCCCGAATTCCATTCCTTCGCAACCGTCGGGGCCTGTGGCATCGGCGGTTGGTCTATGCCGGGTTCCGCACCAGCGGTCTTCAGGGGGAGGGGGCCGCTGCCGGCTCGGGTTCCTCGGCCCGCGCCCATGTCCAGGAGCCCGCACCGATGTCGTAGACCCGCACCACGGTCCCGTCCTGCGTCGTGAGATCGCGCCCTGGGAAGATCGTGGCCTGAAGCGTCTCTCCGCCGACCTCGATTTCGCAGTATCCCGAAACTGCGGCTTCGACGATCCTGGGGAACAGATCCTCGGGATCGAAGCTCGGAATGGGTTCGCCGCAGAGATCCAGGAAGATGAAGGCGTCGGACGCCGCGTGGTAGTGCGTGTCCAGGATCCTCCCGCCCGCGATCGCCGCGATGGCGTCGTCCCTCTCGAAGGCGGGCATCGCGAAGCCGTTCCAGGCCTGCGAGTTGAGCCAGGCCGGGATCGGGGTCGCCTCCTCGGCCCAGTCGCCGATCACCGCATCCTTGCGGTAGGTCCGGTGGAGGGCGTGGTCGTCCGGCGTCGCGGCGCGGAACCTGCTCCTGAAGGTCGCCTCGTCGAGCCGGCTCTGGAAGCCACCGCCCTCGGGGGAGAAGACGACGAGACCGTCTTCGACGCCGCTCACCCTGTACTGCGTTTCGGGATCGTCGCGACGGACGTAGGTGTCACCGTTCATCATCTCGCGGCTCCGGCGATGGCTTGCGCATGGGTGAGGCGGCGGGCGGGCACGCGGGACGTCATGGGGTCGGGGTCGAGGACGGCTCGGGAGCCCGGTACGTCTCCCAGCACCAGCTCCCGGCACCGACGGGATAGGCGTGGACGGTCGAGCCGTCGGCCGTGGGCAGGTCTTCGCCAGGATAGAGTTCGATGGTGAGGTCGACCCCGCCGACGGGCATTTCGATCAGCAGTTCGCCGGCGGCCGCGCGCTTCGCGAGTTCCGGGAAGAGCCGTTCCCGATCGATCGTCGGCATGACGTTGGCCCCGTCCGTCGGCATGATGCTGACGAACATGTCGGCGGGCTCGTGAAATTCGACGTCGGAGAGCAGCCCCGACGAGACCGCCTGCAGCAGGTCGTCCTTCTCGAAGGACGGCATGGCCCAGCCGTTCCAGTAGCGGCCGTTGAGCCATGCGGGGATCTTCGCCTCGGGATCCGCCCACTCGAGCTGGACCGCATCCTTGGCGTAGGTCAGCCGTTTCGAGCGGTCCTCCGGCGTCTCCGCCCGGAAATCGGATTCGAAGACGCTCGTGGAGGCCGACCTTACGAAGCCGCCGCCCTCGGGGGCGAACGCCACCTCGTCGCCGCGCACTTCGGTGACCCGCACAACGAAGCCGGGCTCCTGCCGATGGATGTACACGTCTTCCGGCTTCATGTCGGTCTCCTCGTCGGCGCAGCTTCGCAGACGACCCCGAAAGACGCCAGTCGCACCTGACGAAGGGTGGTTTCCCGGGCGGCCCGGCCACGCACCCTCCAACGAAGTAGACCCCTATCCGGAACCGCCCGGCGGACAGGCCATTGCTCACGGTGCACGACCGCCCGAGAAGCCAATGAGCCTGCTACCGAACGCCCCGGATCTCTTCGGATCGCTCGCCGCGATCGACGGAACCCTGGCCGCCCCGGCGCTCGTCGTCGCCGGCGGCCTGCTGGCGTCGTCGTTCGTCCTACTGCTCGGCCTCATGCGGAGGCCAGAAGCCATCGCGAGCGAGAGCCTCGCGGCACGGTTGGCGGCCAAGGCCGAGATCGGCCGGGTCGCCACCACCTCGCTGCACGACGTCAGGGTCCCGACGCCCATCGAGACGCTCGCGGTGGACCATCTCGTCAAGGCCGGCGGCGGCGCCGTGCTGGTCGGCAGCGTGGCTCTGGACGGCATCGTCGAGGGCGGCGCGCGGGATCCCGTCTGGAACGTGACGCAGGGCCGTACGACGCGGACCATCCCGAACCCGATGATCCAGGTCGCGCAGCGGGTCCAGGCCGTGCGTCAGGCCTCTCACGGTGCCCTGCCGGTCACTGGTCTGGTGCTCTACACGGGCGAGGCGAAGTTCGAGAACGGGTCGGCTCCCGAGGGTGTCGTTCCGGTCAAGGCCGCGGGCGCGAAGTTCGCGGAGCTCTCCGCAGGAATGCCGACGGACGCGCCGCGCAGCCGCGCCTGGGCCGTACTGTGCGCCCAGCTGCTGAAGATGGACGCCCGGCCGGAGACCCGTCCCGCAGCACCCGGATCGTCGGCGCGGGTCGTCGCGTTGCGCCGGCCCGCGGGCGACCGGGACCGATCCGCCGGCGTTGGCCGGAGCGGCGAGATCTTCGCCTTCCCGGGTCCGGCCGCGCGGAGCTGACCACGTATCAGGGACGCGGCGCGGCTGCCGTCTCGTGCGGGAAGCGGATCTCCAGCACGGACCCCAGATCGAGGGTCCGGGCGCCGAACAGCAGCGCCTCCTCGGCCAGCGCCGCCAAAGCCGGCCCGTCGTCCTCCAGCGTCGATAGACGCTGCCCGTCGCTGACGGTGCACGCATCGATCAGGTCGCCGTTCCCGGCGGAGAAGCTGAACTCCTTGGCCGCGGTGGTCGTCAGGTTCGAGCACGGCCAGTGCGAGGCGAACTCCTCGACCTCTTCCCTGTCGACCTCCACGACGAACTCCCCACCCTGCAGACGTGCACGCATCGACCGATCCCTTCCGTTCCTTCGAGGGTAGACGGTGCGATCGAAAACGGCCACGTTGGTGTTCCTTCACGGAGACCGGCAGTGGACGCTCGTTACGCGATCAGGCGCCTCGTGCCCTCGGATGCCGGGGCCCACCGCGGGCTGCGGCTCGAAGCAATCGCGACCACCCCCCTGACGTTCGCCGAGGAGCTCGACCGGGCCGCCGCCCGTTCGGTCGCGGATCACGAGGCGGCCCTCGCGCAGGACGGGGAGACCGCGACCTTCGGAGCGTTCCTCGGCGGGGATCTCGTCGGCATGGCGTCGCTGACGCCCAAGCGCCCGCCATGCGCCCACATCGCGAAGCTGTCCTCCGTGTTCGTGGTGCGCGGACATCGGCAGGCCGGCGTCGCGGCCGGTCTCGTGGCACGCGCCGAGACAGCGGCCCGCGCCTTGGGAGCCACGCGCATCACCCTGGCGGTCGCGACACACAACGATCCGGCGCGGCGGCTGTACGAGCGTCTCGGCTATGCCGTGTACGGCATCGAGCCCAGCGCCATGCGGCTGGACGGCGTCTTCGTGGACGAGGAGCTGCGCTCGAAGTTCCTGACCGGGCCGGCGGTTAGCGTCGCGGACGCCTTCCTGGCGGCCTGAGGCACGGAATCCATCCAGCGCGTCTGCGATGCGCGGGCGGAGGGCGCCTTTGATCTTTCCCGGGACCAGGCCATCCTCGCCCGATCGAAGAACGACCGGGGTCCCGCGATGTCCGATGCAGCCGAATTCGACCGTGCCGTCGCCGAGCGCATGGGATATCCGAACACGTTGCGTGCGACCGGGTTCGACGCGAACGGCATCCCGATCGAGGTCGCGCTGGTCGTCCCCCATCAGGGCGGCGACCAGTACGCCGTGGTCACGCACTACGACTGCAATCCCGACGACGACTGCCGGGGGACCAGCGAATTCCACGGTCACCCGACCCTGGAGGAGGCCGAACGCGACTACGAGGATCAGGTGGCCAGGATCGCCGCCGATCTCGCTCCGCGGGTCTCGCCGCGATAGCCGTCCAGCACCACCACTGCGCACGCCCGTGCAGGGGACGCGCAGCCGCGGCACAGCTGCGCAGTCCGCGCCAAGGAACGGAGTGGTTTTGTTCACGTTTTGATCTCATAGTGAACGGCGAACCTTCAGCCGCCCTCCAAAGTCCGACGGCATGCGCTTCACCACGGAGATCCTGGACGAGATCCGATCCCTGGTTCCGGTTTCCCGGGTGGCCGGCCGCCGCGTCTCGCTCGTCCGGGCGGGACGCGAGTGGAAGGGACTGTCGCCGTTCCAGCACGAGCGCACGCCGTCGTTCTGCGTGAACGATCAGAAGCGCTTCTATCATTGCTTCTCGTCGGGGCGCCACGGAGACGTCTTCACCTTCCTCATGGAGACCGAGGGGCTGACGTTCCCCGAGGCCGTGGAGGCCCTCGCGGCCGAGGCCGGCATCGATCTGCCTCCGGGACCGGCCGAGGCCCATGTCGGCCGGAGCGGAAGGCGAGAACTCCTCGACGCCCTCGAGGCCGCCGGCACCTTCTTCCGCGCGCGTCTCGCCGACGAGGAGGGGGACGACACGCGCTCGTTCCTGGACCGCCGCGGCATCGACCACGCGGCGCGCGAGAGGTTCGGCATGGGCTACGCGCCGGCCGGCCTGAACGACTTGCGCGATCATCTTCTCGGGCTCGGCTTCGACGACGGAACGCTCGCCGACGCGGGACTGGTGGGCAGCGGGACGACCGAGCTCTCTGAATTCGACCGCTTCCGCGACCGGATCACCCTGCCGATCACGGACGCGATGGGGCGGACGATCGGCTTCGGCGCCCGGGCCCTGAGCGATCGGCCGGCGGCGAAGTACCTGAATTCCCCCGACACGCCCGTCTTCCGCAAGGGGCAGGTCCTCTACAACTTCGCTGTCGCGCGGTCCCAGCCGGACACGTCCGGCAGGCTCGTCGTGGTCGAGGGCTACCTGGACGTGGTCGCCCTCGACGGAGCCGAGCGCCGCAGGACCGTGTCCACCATGGGCACGGCCCTGACCCGGGAGCAGCTCGCGCTGGCATGGCGTCTCGACGACGAGCCCGTGCTCTGCTTCGACGGGGACGCTGCGGGTCTGCGCGCCGCCCACAGGGCGATCGACGTCGCGCTCGAAGCCCTCGAGCCCGGGCGATCGGTCCGCATCGCGCGCCTGCCCGCGCAGCAGGACCCGGACGCGCTGGTCCAGGCCGGAAGGGTCGACGAGTTCGACGCCGCCCTCCGCGAGGCCGAACCGCTGGTCGACGCCCTCTGGCGCCGGGAGACGGCGGGCAGAGCCGTCGATACGCCGGAGCGCGCGGCCGGCGTCGAGGCGTCGCTGCGGGCGGCGCTCGCACGCATCCGACACCCCGTCGTCCGCCGCCACTACGGTGTCGAGATCGAACGCAGGCTCGGCGGGACCGCGCGGTTCGCGACCGGCGAGGCGATCCGGACCGATCCCGTCGAGGCCTCGGTCGTCGCCATCCTGGAGGCGCATCCGGACCTCAGGGCACCCTACCGCGACGTGCTCCGTCGGGTCGGACTGCTGACCCCCGAAGGTGGGCTGCCCGGGTACGATCCGGCGGCGGTTCCGGCGGAGGACGGGTGGGCCTCCGGCATGGGTGCCGATCCGGTCCTGGTGGATGCACTGATGGTCGAACTGCTACGGGTCCTCGGACGGCGCTCGGTCGCCCGCGCGGAGGAGGTGCTGGATGCGGCCTTCCGACCGTGTGCGGTCCCGGTCCAGGCATACGTACCGCCGTGCCGCTGGCATGCGAGGCTCGCGGGATAGGGGCCGTTTGCCCCTTGCGCCGCTGCTCCCTACCCATGGGGCGAGGTGTGCGAGATGCTCCTGTCCGATCTTCCGCTGTACCGAGCCCGGATTCCGGCACCCTGCGACGTCGTCGATCGGCGAACGGGGGCGGCCGACCGTCTGATGGTGGAGCTGGACGTCGAGATACCGATCGACTCCGGCCGCAGGCTTCCCTATGGGGCTCGCTTCGGCGACGTCTGGCCGGTGAGCCGGCTCTTCTACGGTCGGGGGCACGGCTACGACAGCATCGGAGAACTCGACTATCTCCGCTCCGGCGACGACTTCCTCGCCCCGGACCACATTCTCGGCGTCCACCATCTGAACCAGCCGGGGGTGGTCCATCGGTCCTCCGGCTTGGCGCTGGTATCCCTTCGCGCATTCGCGGACTGGGCGGAACTCGTAGGCGATCCGAACTTCGACCTGGGATGGCGGCAGCCTCACGCGGCGACCGGCCAAGCGTTCCCCTTCGATCCCCTGAAACAGACCCCCGTCCCGATGGATGACAGGTTCAGGGCCCGGTACTCCTTCGACGGAGCCTTCCCCGACCGCCTCCGGAGGGTCGCGCGCGAGAACTTCGTGATCCGCCCCGGGGGCGTATGGATGCGGATGCCTCTGCCGGTCTGGCGGATCTTCGAGGGGACGATCGGTCTCGATCCCTTTCCTCGCGGACCACGGGCCCAGACGACGAGCTTCGCGCTCGACCGGCTGGAGGATGTCGAGGCCCAGCTGAGGGCGACCTCGGGACGCGCCGAGACCGCGATCGCCGGGCGCTCGGCGCGGATCCTCCACCTGGATGCGGACGTCGTCGACGGCGGGCGCGACGACCTCGACGTGCTGTGCCGGACGGACGTGCGCGACGCCGCCGCGGCCGCGGCGCGGGTGCTGCCGACGCTCGACCCGGCGTCGATCGGCGTCTGGCACGCCCTGGTCAACTCGCCGCCTCCCGGAGACCTGCAGGACAGGCGGGAGGCGGCCTCGGCGTTCGTCCGGCTCGCCGAGGGCATCGCGGCGGCCGAGCCGTCGGACGAACGGAGCCTTTGGCTCGATCGGCACGACATCCTCCGGTACCGGCTCCAGGCCCTCGAACTCCCGCGCACCGGGCCCGACAACCGTCCGGGGGTGCCGGGCCCGGCCTGAGGGGTCGGACCGACCGTCTCAGGCGGCCGCGCCGTGCATCGTCATCGACGGTGCCGGTGGCCGGTCCACCGCCCTCTCCATGGCCTGCAGCGGACGCCGCTCCAGGTCGAAGGTGTCGACGAAGCGGGTCGGCGGCCCGCCCAGCGACCCCAGGAGCCGCATCGGAAGGTCGGCGTCCGTCCGCCAGAGCGGGTGGACGATGACGAACCGCATGACGACGCGTCCCGCGGTGTTCCGCTCGAGGATGCACGGGAGCTTCATCGTCCGGCCGACCTCGTCGACGTCGTAGATCCGCGGCCGCATCCCCTTCAGCGACGCGGCGAGTTCGCGGGCCCTCGCCAGCCACCCGTCGATCTCCGGCAGGCTCTCCTCGCCCGGATTGAGGCCGCAGGCGTAGCCGGGGACGGTCATCGCCCGCAGGTAGGCCAGACCCAATCTCCAATCCAGCAGAGAGTGATAGCGGCGGTTGTTGAACTTCTGCAGGCACTTGTAGCAGGCCGTCTGGCACCGCTCCTGGTGGCTGCCTTCCGCGTCGACGGCCATGAACGCGCTCTGCGGCCACTTCCCGGGCTCGTCGAGGATCTCCCTGGCGAGGTGGACGATCTCGATCTGCCCGTCGGACGCCCGCTCCTGTCCCAGCCGGCGGCAGAGACCCGATCCGTTGATCAGGGCGTCGGCGATCTGGAGCATCGGGCGCCGGTCCCGTCGGCGGGGTTCGAGCGCCTCGAACTCCTCCGGCGAGACGTCCAGATGCAGGGCTGCCTTCTGCACCAGCATCTGCGTGGCGCTGATGGCGGCCGCGCGGGTGCCGATGTGGAAGTAGTCGCCCTTCCTCGCGACGAGATCGAGCGAGAGCCGCGGATCGAAGTCCGTGAGCTCGAGATAGATCGCGTCCGTCTCCTTGCGCGACATCAGGCCGAACCGCTCTACGGTTCCGGCCTGGGCCGAGAAGCGCGATCCCTGACGGAGCAGGAAGTCCGTCGAGATCGCCTGCTCCTGCAGCTGCGCGGGGCGCCCCCGGCCCGGGATCGGGACCGACCTGTCGGTGGCCATCTGGGTCTCGAAGAAGGACAGCTGCCCCTGGTCGTCCTCGACGCCGTCGTTCAGGTGCATGATCGTGATGCCGGCCCCGCGCCGGACGCTCAGGTTGCCCCGATCGACCGCGGTGCCCTGCTGGAGCACGGTCGCGACGGTCCGGAAGGTCATCGTCCCGATCTCGTCGAGGTCGCGGTCCTCGGCCTTGAAGTCGGTCCTGAAGCCGTTCGGCGTCACGTACCGGTTGAACCGGTCCGGATCGACCGTGTCCGAGCAATCGTGGCACGTCACCGGCTGGGAAGGCATGCCCTGCTCGTGACGGGCGGAGCCGCAGGTGCCGCAGATCGCGACGTGGGTCTCGTCGCCGTACCAGTTCGGATCCGCAATCAGGTCGATGTCGGCTCCGCGCACCTGCGGCTCCAGCATCGAACCAGTGAACCCGACGACGCGGTGCCGACGCTTGTCCTTGGTCAGGATCGCGCCGGGTGCGTACTCGTAGACCGCAAGTTCGAGATCGCGGTCCATGGTGGACCAGTACCACTCGTCCCGGACGTTCTCGGTCTTCTCCAGCCCGATGTAGAGGTTCCGGACGCGCGTGGGCATGCCGTACATCGGCAGGAGACCGCGCTCGGCCAGGAACACCGCCAGTCCGCCGTCGGCGAGCGGTCGGCTTCCACGCAGGGCCTCGATCTCGGCGACGAGCGCGGCGGGCGTCAAGGCCGCGAGCCGGGCACGCTGGCCGGCCCGCGGTCCGATGTCGTCCGACGCCACCTCGACGAAGCTGTCGCGCACGGCGACCGTCCGCTCGAGGGCGTCGAGCAGGAGCGCCGGCCAGTCGGTCGCCGCGTCGTCGTAGTAGTCGGAGAGCTTCACGTACTCGCCGTGGACGTCGGGCGGCACGAGCGTGTCGCCCGGGTAGACCAGACCGGCCGCGTGGCGCTCCGCGCGCAGGATCCGGAACGCCTCCCGCAGCCAGACCTTGCGGAGCAGACGCCGGGGGATCGGATCGTGGTCGACGGCCAGGAAGGGCGGCGGCGGAGCGTCGCCCGTGATCGCCTCCGGATGGGCGAAGTAGTACGCGTCGTGCGACCGGCCGCGGCAGAAGGTGGCCACGAAGGAGAACGCCTGATTGCGTCGTCCGGCCCGCCCGACGCGCTGCTGGTAGTTGAAGCGCTGGGGCGGCATGTTCGCCTGATAGACGCTCTGCAGCGAACCGATGTCGATGCCGACCTCCATCGTGGTCGTCACAGAGAGCATGTCGATCTCGGAGGCGAGCTTGGCGACCTCGCCAACCTGACCGACGAAGATCGCCTTGAACTTGCGCAGGCGGTCGGCGAAGTCGTCGGTCTGCCCGGTGAGCTCTTCGCAGCTGAGGCGGAAGCGCGGGACGTTCTCGTCGTGCCCGCGCACGATCCGCCGGCCCAGGAAGTTCGCGTTCCACAGCTCCTCGACCTGGCCCGTCGGCGCCTGGGCGAGGGGATCGTAGCAGCGGGTGCACCGCCCGAGACCGCGGTGGAGATGGACGCGCTCGCAGTTCCCGCACCGCCAGAAGCTGTCGCCCTCGCGGGTCACCTTCAGGAAGACGTGCCCGACCCTGACGACGCCGAGCTGGTGACCGAGGTCGGAAAACTCCTCGAGGACGTCGTCGACCCGCGTGCGCCAGCCGGTCCCGTACAGGGCCCTACCGAAGCGCGCGACCTTGTTCGTCTCCCGGATCTGGTTGCCGCCCTTGGTCCACTGGGTGAATCCCTGCCGGTCGAACCACTTGTTCTCCCAGACCCGGCCGGCCCCCGCGAAGACGCGCAGCCACGCGTCCAGGGCGTCGACGTCGGGCCCGACGCCCCTTTGGAGCGACGGGTAGGCGAGGCCGGTCTCCTCAAGGGCGAAGAAGGTGTTGGCGAACACCACGTCGTCCGAGAGCTCGTCCTGCTGCCGGTGGATGAGGTTCTGGAGCTGGCCCACGTCCTGCTGGCTGAGCCAGCGGGCGAAGCGGATCTCGTCGCCGTGCTTCTCGAACGCGTCGAACCAGGGCCGGTCCATGAACCTCTTCCGGCCGACCTCGTCGAAGGGATGGATCCCCAGCCGGACGTATTCGGCCACGAGGTTCGAGACCGCTCCGCCGGCGTTTCCGCCGACCTGGAAGAGGCGGTCCAGGCGGACCTTCCTGTTCGGGATGTCCAGATCTTCGTCGCTGTCCCAGCGCCTCGTCAGGGCCGAGAAGGCCGTCAGTTCGTCGACGGCCGACATGTCGCCGGACGCGACCCGCATCGACAGGTCGACGATGCGCGCCTGACGATCGGCCGGCGGAACGTATCCGGCCGCCTCGTGGTCGATGTAGCTGCGGGACACCGCCACCAGCACCTCGCGGCGCAGGTCTCGGAGATGCAGCCTCTCGATCTCCAGGGCCTGCGTGGCCGCGTCCTGCCGGCTGTCCGAGAAGACGATGCTCTTGGCCTCGGCGCCGACGGCGTGGAGGAGCTCGAACAGCTCGGTGGCCACGAGCTGCGAAGCCTTCGACACGCCGGTCCTGAACGCGCGGATCGGCGAGCGCGACCGGTTGCTCCTGGGCCGGTTGGAATAGTCCGTCCCGCATTTCGGGCAGCAGTACGGCTGGGCCATCCTGCGGCCGATGACGTTGCCCTTCGCATCGTGGAAGGCGGCGTCCCGCTGGTAGTAGAGGTGCCCGTCGATCTGCCCCGGATTGGGCTGCCCGCCCACCACGACCACGCCGGTGCCGGGATCGAGGACGGCCCGGTCCCACTGGTCGTATCCGCGTTCGGACGTCTCCGGCGCGTCGGTCCGAGGCCAGAAGACCGCGAACTGCTCGAAGGTCATGCGGTCGTAGTACTCGGTGCCCCCCTTCTCAGGGAGGCCTTCGAGGTCGGCCGACGACGGCAGCAGCTCGACCTCGGTGTGCGAACCGGACGGCACTCCCCGCTGCCCGCCTACGAGGACCTCTCCGCAGGCTTCGCAGTAGATCATCTCGAACAGGCGCGGGCCGCGGCCGCCGTTCGAGGAGCGACCGTGCGTCAGGCCCCGCTCGATCGTCAGATCGGAGAAGGTCACGGAGCCGCCCTGCGTCGCCGGCGCCCCGAAGAGACCCTCGACGTTCCGGATGAAGGTGTGGACCCGGAAGGAGGGCGTTCCGTCCGGCACCCTGGTCCTGAAGTTGCCGCTCTCGGGCAGCGCACGGGCCAGCATCAGCCCGCGCAGGGCACGATCGTCGTCGCCGTCGGTGCCGAAGATCCTCTCCGACAGAACGCGGACCGAGGTGGCCCGGACGTTCTGCCCGTCGCGGCATGCGCCGGTCAGGATCTCCGCGGCCTTGGTGGCGACGGACCTGCCGAGGTCGATCTTCGGGAGATCGTCGGCCACGCCGATCGCGCGTGCCGCCTCCCTCAGGGCGTCGAGGACCGGATCCGGATCCCCTGCGGCTCGCTCCGGTACCTTGGCGACGAACGCCCCGGCCCCGCCGGCAGCCTCGAGCAGGCGCACGAAGGGCTCGGGTGCGAGCCTCGCGCCGTCCCAATCGGGAAGAACCGGCCGGCCGGGCACGATGCAGTCGAGCCAGAAGGCCTCATCGTTGCTGCCCTCGTCGCCCGCGCCGGTGCTGGTGCCGAAGGGTGCGAACAGGTCGCGCAGATAACGGCGGCTCTGATGGCCGGCCTCGCCGTCCATCGGCAGCGAGGCGCTTGAGGCGAGGATGCGGAGCTTGTGCCGGTGCTCGGGCCGATCCAGCCCGAGGCGCTGGATGAGGGATCGGACGAGGAAGGAGACCTCGGTGCCGGCGGATCCGCGGATGAGGTGGAGTTCGTCGAAGATCAGATGGAAGTAGGCGTTCTCGTCCGAGAGCAGCCAGTCCCGGGTCTGGTCGAAGATCGTGTCCTCGACCTCGCGCGACAGCATGGCGCCGAGCATCGAGGCGTTGGTCACCAGGATGTCGGGCGGGGTGGCGTGCATGTCCCAGCGGGACAGCATCTCCCCGCCGTCGACGGCGGGGAAGATGAAGCGCGTCGGGTCGGGGGCGTCCTTGCCTTCGGCTGCCGCACGGGCCCGGGCGGCGGCATCGTGGGCGCGGGCCGCGTTCTGGTCCTGGTCGTACTGCCGCATCACGGCGCGGAGTTCCTTGAGGCGGCGCCGGCGGCGCTTCTTCTCCTCGGGGTCGGCGCTCCGGCGCGGATGCCGGGCGTAGCCGGTGACCTTGGTCTCGCCGGTGTACTTGCCGAAGAAGATACGGTTGCCGCCCAGGTGCCTGTCCATCGCATCCCGGGCGGCGTCGGAGTCGAGCGCCCGCCGCAGACGGACCATCTGGTCCTCGACGAGGGCGTTCATCGGGTACAGCACGAGCGCGCGCACGGCCGCCGGCCGGTTCTCACCCGTACGCCGGGCGGTCCAGTCGGCCTTGTCGTCGTCGAACCACCGGTCGTCCAGGTAGTCCGCGTCGGGAGCCTTCCAGCTGCGCGCGGCCTCGGACGCGATCGCCGCCAGCGTCGGCAGCATGAAGCTCTCCGTCTTGCCCGAGCCGGTGCCGGACGTGACGATGCCCGGATGGCCAGCGAGGAGGCCGCGCTGGAGCATCCTGACTTGGTGCAGGTAGGGCCGGTTGCGCGACTTCCTCGCGAGCTCGGATCCGGCGGGTGCCGGCTCGGAATCGAACAGCCCGGCCAGGGCGAGTTCGACGAAGGCGACGCGCTCGTCGCGGTTCAGCGGCTTCAGGATGCCTTCGGGATCGTCGTCGATCAGCTGTTCGAGGTAGCGTTCCGAGGCCACGTAGCGGAGGACCGGCTCCACGAACGGGTCCGTCGCGAGCACGTCGCGGCGCGCGAGCAGCTCCCGTCGGGCCGCCGCGGTGCCGACGTCGGCGATCCGGAACGCGGTCTCGAGGTAGGTGGTGAAGAAGTCCTTGATGCGGCTCCAGCCGCCGACGGGATCGAGCATGCTCTGGTCGCTTCAGTTGTTCGAGGTGACGAGCTTGATGGTCGGGGCCGCCTCCGGGCGCCCCTCCCAGGCGGCGCGGAGACGGGACAGCAGGGACTCGACTTCACCCGCGTCCATTTCGAGCGCGATCGCCTCCGCGCAGATGCGCGCGAGGCGTCGGGCGTGGGCGATCCGGGTCGGGAAGCCGACCTTGGAGACGCTCGACACGGTCGCCTTCATGTCGGCGGGCGGATCGGTCGGATCGAGAGCCGACAGCTTGGGCGACGCGGGACCGAGAAGCAGCGCGGCCGCGGCCGAGGCGCCCGGCGCGATGGAGCCTTCCGCATCCACGAGGCAGGCGTCGCGTCCGAGCGCCTCGACCTCCTCCGCATCGACCTTCGCCACCGTGCAGCACAGCAGCAGACGGCGCGGCAGGTCGCCACGTCTCGCTGCGGCCGCGACGGCCGGATGCCAGAACCGCAGAGCGGACCGGTCGGCGTCCGCGATCACGCCGAGGACGGTGCCGCCGTCGTCGGAGGAGCTGTAGGCCACGGCCTCGCGGAGCGGCGTCGGTACCGAAGCCCCGGGCCGGGTCCAGAGATCCTCAATCGAGATCACGGTGGGGTCCGCCTGGAGCCGAGCCGTCCGACCTCCCGACAGCAGGCTCTCCGCGACCTCGACGAGATCCGCCGCCTCGTCGCCGTGGATGATCGGGACCTCGCCGGCGAGCATCAGAACCACCGCCTGGAGCAGCGCCGTGCGCCCCTTTTCGGAAAGCAGCCCCGAACCGCGGACCGCCTCCGTGAACGCCTTTCCCGAGAGAAGCTCCCCGCCCGCCGCGAAACGGGTCGGCAAGGCCGCGACCGCCCGTTGAACGGTTGCGGCATCGGAACGGCCGCCGGCCGCCGCCGCGTGCGCGGCCTGCTCCCGGGCGGTCTCCTCGCGGGCGGCCGCTTCCCGCGCCGCCGCCTCGGCGGCCGCGAGCGACCGCTCGGCGCGGTCGCGGGCCTCGGCCTCGACCGTCCCGAGAGCCTCGATGTCGCTCCGCCGGCGTTCGAGATCCGCCGTCGCCGCCGCGAGATCCCGTTCGCCGGCGGCGAGCCTGCCGTCCAGCCGCGCGACGGCCTGCTCGAGAGCCACGCGGCGTTCCGAGAGCCCGGCGTCCACGGCCGCGTCGGCCGTACGCTTGCGCTCGGCGATTTCGGCGTCGGCCTGGGCCGATTTCGCCTCGATCGTCCGGTCCAGGTCCTCCAGGAGATCCCGCTCGAGCTGGGCAAGCGACCGGCGGACCTCCGCCTCCTTCTCGTCGCGACCGGCCCTGACCTCCTCCGCGAGGTCGGCTTCGAGCCGGGCCCGGATCTCCGGCACTTCGGCGGCGGCCGCCTCCTCCGCCGCACGCGCGACGAGGGCGTAGATCTCCGGATCGGACCGCACGGCCGAGAAGTACTTGTCGAGAAGATCCCGGCGCGCGGACAGGCGGTTCGCCAGCGCCCGGGACCGAAGGATCTCCTGCGCCACCCCGGAATCCGAGATGTCGGCCAGGGCGTCGGCGTGGTCCCGCAGCCAGCGCGCGATCCGCAGTGGCGTGTTGTCGGAGGCGTCGCCGTCCGCCAGCGCCCGGACGATGCGGTCGATGTACGTGGCGTCGTCCGACCAGTCGTAGGTCGAGATCTGCTCCTGCTCCGTCACGTCGTAGTATCGCGCCACGTCGTCGGCGGCGGCGAAGTCCACCACCCGCGCGGGATCGAAGCGACAGGCGGCCAGCGCCTCGATGCCGGGGCCGGCGGCCTTGAACAGGCCCTGTCCGTTCGATGCCAGCGACAAACGCACGACGTGCTCGGCGTCCACCCTGAAGGCCCACTCGCCCGCGGACCCGTCGCCCCAGCCGTCCTCGACGAGGAGACGGCGGGCGGCCTCCGCCGAGCCGAGCCGCGACAGGTCCGCGAAGGCCGCGAGGCGACGGTGCCCGACGGCCTTGAAGGAGGCCTGCGACCGGTGCCGGTCGTTCCGGGCCGTGCGCACGAGCAGCCAGTCGCCGGTCTTCAGGGCGAGGGCCGCGTGTCCGCGCAGCTCGACCTCCCCGTTGTTCGGAAAGAGCTTCTGCGGGTCGTCGATCGCCGCGGCCGAACCGTCGGCACCGCGTTCGCCCTTGATGGCGATCATGGCCGTGGCGTCGCGCGAGCGCGTGCTGGTTCCGATGAACCAGCGCTCCGGGGACGCGGCCGGTGCAGTTCCACCCGTCATCGGTAGGCCTGGCGGTTGCGGACGGACGAGAGCCGCCCTTCTGACCAAAGGAAGCGATCCCGTCCGCCCGAGCGCCGGACGGTGTTCGCGACGGCGGCCGGCGACGGACCATCGGAGATCGCGTCGCCGAGCGTCAATCCCGGCAGCAGCAGCCGGAGGCGGACGAGGTCGCCAGCGCCGAGGGGGTAGACGTAGTATCCGCCCACCGGGCCGGGGTTCGTCAGGTGGCGGAAACGAAGTTCGCGGGACAGGGCGTCGGGCAGGAGCCCGTCGTGTCCGTGGACCGCCAGCACGCCTTCACGCGGCTCGAACAGCGGTCGGCCGGCCATCGCGTGGCCGGCGAGCACGGCCGCCGAACGCGAGAGATGGTAGCTGGCCCTGTCGTGCGAACGCGCGACGAAGACGTCGTGGTCGCGGGCGCCGGCGTGCACGTAGCGTTCGATCGCGACGGCCGCGGCGGGATCGGCCTGCGAAGGCCCGAACACGAAGCGGCCGGCATCCCAGTCCCAATGCGAGCCGACGCGATATCCGTCCGTGCGACGAAGGGTCGTCGACAGGGCGAGGGGAACCGCGGCCGGTACGGCGGCCGCCGGGTGCACGGGCCAGCCGAGGCGTTCGGACAGCACGTACGGCGGGACGCCGACGCAGCCGACGACCGGCGGGGATGCCGGCGACAGGCCGGTGTTGCGGAACGGCGCGCCGCCGAGGGCCGCGGAGGCCAGCCGGAACTCCTCCTGCATCCGCTCGCACAGGGCGCCGGAGAGGATCACCGTACCGCCGCCGGCGTCGTGCAGGCCCACGGGTTCGAGCGTCCAGACGCGGCCCCGCCACTGCCGCCTGAGCCGCGGCCGGACGATCCCGGCATCCTGCAGGCACCGCAGCATGGTCCAGGGCCCGACGCGTCCCCCCATGCCGCGTCGGATCAGCTCGACGAGGTCGAACTCCTCCCAGCCCGCGCGTCCGCCCGCGTAGACCGCCTCGAGAAGATCGCACAGATCGGGGTCGGTTTCGGCCCACCCCGACGGGGTCGGTCGGGTCGCGGGCCCGGCGGCCGCCTCGACGGCGCTCCAGTCGTCGAGGGCTGGCAAATCCGCGTTCGCGCCGGACAGATCCTGGTGCGGTACCGCCTCGGGCGCGAACGTCACGCGCCTCGACCAGCCCGCCACCGGCGACGAGATTAGGAAGGTCCCGCCGACGGGGGCCTCCGAACGCAGAAGGTGGATGCCGGGCGCATCCTCGTCCTGGACGGCCTCGACGTCGCCGCGGGCGCCGGGCTCGGCGTCGATCACCGGATCCAGCGCGTCCGCCGAGATGCGCGGCAGGAAGGCGGGCCGCCCGAGCCAGATGTCATTGGTCTGGACGCCGTCGAAGATCGAGACCGGAAGCACCCGGCCGGACGGCCGCGCGACGACCCCCGCGTCGGCGAGCACGGCCACCACCACGGCGAGAGGCATGCT
Organism: Methylobacterium sp. 092160098-2; assembly: GCF_028920805.1. Lineage (NCBI taxonomy): Bacteria > Pseudomonadati > Pseudomonadota > Alphaproteobacteria > Hyphomicrobiales > Methylobacteriaceae > Methylobacterium > Methylobacterium sp. 092160098-2. The sequence continues at coordinate 233,624 of NZ_JAQPZJ010000002.1, forward strand.
CCTCGACGCGATCCACCACGTTCCCGTCGGCTCGACCTTGCCCAGCCGGTCCCCGACGAGGCCGCGGAGCCGGTCCGACATGCCCAGGCGCACGTAGCCGCGGCATTCGGCGAGTTCCGTCGCCGAACGCCATCTCGCGTTCCCCATCTGCAGGAACGGAACGTACCCCGCCTTGACGGACGGATGCGGGTCCAGCGCCTTGGCGGCGGCTGCGAGATCCGGTGCGGTGATGCGGGACCCGTCCGCGCCCTCCACCAGGTAGACCCGCTCGCCGTCCTCGCCGTAGCGGATCTCGCAGACCGCCACGGAGCCGGCCCGGGCCCGGCCGGACGCCGCGGCCTGCGCGAGCACGAAGCGCCAGAAGCGGTGATCGGCCAGGGCACGGGCACTACCCATGTAGGCCCGACGGAAATCCTCGAAGGCTCCGCGCAGCCCGTGCGAGGCCCGCGCGCCCAGCGCCACCGTCGAGAAGGTGCGCAGGAGGGCGAGCGGCTGCTCCAGGGCTTCCGGATGCCCGGCCACGAAGCGGCCGACCAGCGCCACGTCGCGCTTGGCCGGGAAACTGATGTTCCGGGTGTAGCCGATGTGGGTCCAGCCGTTGTCCGGCGGGAGCACGAGGCGCCGCCAATCCTCGCCGCGGGCGGCGCGGACCTCCAGCCAGTCCCGCAGACGCCGCCACATGATCGCGACGCCCTCGAGCTTCGAGAACGAGCGGTCGGACGGGAGCCACCATTTAAGCTTCGCGCGGTAGGCGCCTTCGCCGGTCTCCTCCACGAGACTGTCCACGAACAGCGTCATGGCGAGGTAGACGAACCATCCGGGCACGCCCTGCGACCGCTCCAGCCGGGGGTGGTCGGCATGGGTCAGCGCCGCGAGCAGCGCGTTCTCCCGGAACGAATTGCGGAAGGCCTCCTCGACCTGGGGGCCCTGGTCCAGCCCGAGACCGCAGGCTTCGGCCAGGGTGGAGGCCGTGATCTCGAGGGAAAGGATCGGGGAGGCGTCTCCGCCCGGCCGCACGCGAAGGAAGCGTGCGCAGAGGACGCGCTCCCATTCGATGAGGTTGGCCGGGATCGATTGAGCCATGCCCGGCGCCTCAGGCCATTTCCGGCATCGGCTGGCCGAAGGGTTCGACCGCCCGGTAGCGGGTCCAGGCGGCGTCGCGCCGCCATCGCGCGGGCAGATCGATGCGGTCGAGGATCCTTTCCCGGAGGAACGCGACCGCCGGGACGGCCAGACCGTCCCCGAGCACCTGGAAGGCGAGCTCGTAGTGCCCGGGCAGGCGGTAGTCCTCGGGCAGGCCCATCAGCCGCCCGCCCTCCTCGGGGGATAGCAGGCGCGTCCGGACGCGACGTCCCTCGACCACGATCACCCGGGCGCGGGAGCAGCCGCCCTTCGGCGTCCGAAGGCAGCCGGCGGTCGGCGCGAAGTTGATCTCCGCGCGGAGCTTGCGGCCGTGCGGCGTCGCGCGGGTCCGGAGGTGGAGGCTTCCCACCATCCTGCGGCCGGCACGCTTGGCCTCCTGCAGCCGCTTGAGGTTCAGATCCGACATCATCGCGACGAGCTTGGCGGTCTCGTCGGCGAGGTTCCAGACGACGCCGGTCGGACGGTCCGAGATCAGGTCCGAGAGCGCGGAGGTCCGCGTCGGAGCCGCGCCCGGATTCCACCAGATCCAGCGGTCGGCCGTACGTCGGTCGAGACCCTGCACCGCCCGCACCAGGACGTCGGGATGCCAAGGCCGCACGGGGGCATCCACGCGCAGCTCGGGCGGCACGCGGCCGAACCGCCGGACGGCGATGACGAAGACGCGCGGGCGGGACTGCGGCACGAAGTGGTTCGCGTCCAGCACGATGGCGCCGAAACGGTAGCCGAGATCGGCCAGCGCGCGGCCCACGGTCGCGAAATCCCGGCCCTCGTTTCCGGTGAGCATTCCGACGACGTTCTCGAGCACGATCGTGCCGGGCGCGCGCTGGTCGTCCGCGAGTTCGCGCACGATGCGCGTGAAGGCCCAGAAGCTGCCGGAGCGCGTCCGGCTCCCGTTGGTGTCGGTACCGAGACCGAGGCCGTTGCCGGCCAGCGAGAGGTCCTGGCAGGGAAAGGAAGCCCAGGCGAGATCGGCGAGCCCAGGCAGATGCGCGGCGCGGACGTCGCCGATGTCGCCGCGGCGCAGATCGGAGGCGCCCCAGTTCGTCTCGTAGGCGGCCGCCTTCACGGGATCGATGTCGTTCGCGAACAGACAGCGCCATCCGGAGCCGAGACCCGCCCGGGCCATTCCGCCGCCTGCGAAGAACTCGTAGAAGGTACGCCCCGTCATCCAGTCCCCGCCGCCCCTTCCGAGCGACCCGAGGAGGGCGCTTCGAAGTCGGAGTTCTCCGATCTCCGGGCATCCCTCCCTCTACAGCTCCGCCCGTCCCTGCGCCTCAACTACATGTTGCAGGGGTTAACGGACGGTGCTTCCGGGATGGTTGACGGATCGTTGACGGACGGGAGTACGAAGGAACAGGCCGGCACGCAAGCACAGGTAGACCCACGCCGATGGGATCTGCGCCTTCGGCCTCGCGGCGCGACGCCTACGCCTCGGGTTCGGTCCCGGCGGGGGAGGGCGGGCACGGCGGCCGGTCCGGCCGGAGCATCGGGAACCTGGACGACCAGCTGTCGACGTGGAGAACGGCGTGAAGCCGGCAGCCGTCGCCGACGAGATCCGCATCGTCGTCGACCAGGACGGTGCATCCGTGCTCCGCGGCCACCCGTCCCTTCCATCGCCGGAATTCGCGTACGAGCGCCGGGTCGCCGCCGTCGTCGAACGCATCGCGCAGCCGATCGGGGCAGAAGTGCACGCCCGTGAAGAGATCCATGCCGAGGCCGACCCCGGCAAGAGCGGCGGCGACGTCTTCGAGCCTGGACGCCCGGCGGAAGGTCGCGAGGTGATGCCGCTTGTCCCGCCTGCCCCGGAGGTAGGCTCCGAGGAAGACCTGCCTGGGGCCGTCGACGAGCGTTCCGTCGAGATCCCAAGCTATCGCCGCGTGCCCGTCCAGCAGCGGATGGAACGGGCCCGTCACAGGAGACCGGACAACCGCAGCGCGCCGGCGACGATCGCCGAGAATCCGAGGCCGAACGCGCATCCGCGGGTGAAGCCGGAATTGTAGGTTTCGCGGGTGTGCCGTGCCATGACGCCGACCCAGGCGTCCTCCCGTGTTCGCCGCGCGCCGGGGGCTGCCGGGCCGTCGGTCGGCGCCTCGCTTCCGCCGGAGGAATTCAGGACGTCCAGGAAGACGGCACCCGCGGCGGTCTCGACCGAGCTGCCCCAATACGTCTGCATCAGGTTGCGCCTGCACCGGCTCAGGACCAGCGCGCTGACGGCCAGCGGAGCGTTCGCGTCCCGGCTGGGGAACAGGTCGTGGGCGAGGCCCGCCAGAACGGGATCGAGCCTTGCCCGCACGATGCCGTACTCGTCGGGGAAGTCGGCCGCGAGGCGACGGTCGATGTAGTCCGAGTTGGGAGATACGCTGATCATGCCGCTCGCGCCTGCGGCTTCGAACCGACGGGATCGCCGATCCGAACGCCGACTTCTGCCTATGCTTCGGACGGCCGGCCGTCGGGGACGGAGCGGCCGGCTCGGGTCTCCATCACCCGGCCCGCCAGCCCGGACTCATGGAGGCCGGAAGGAACGGTCGAACCGGAGGGAGTCTCGTTCCTTCGAAGATGGCTGCAAAACCGGAGCCGCACAACCGCCCGGAAGGCTTTGTCACGCCATTCCCGGCACCGGTCCGGATCGCATCGAGGAGTTTTGAACGACGGGTGTCGTTCCTTCCGGTGCGATCAGCTGGCGTATGCGCGCCGATTGCGCGTCGTCGAGGGTCGGGCCGCGGTGGAGCCAGCCCGCGTACGGGACCGAGAGAACGTCGTTGGATATCCCGGCTTCCGGACCGCCCGGGGCGCAGAGCAGGTCGGGTAGCGCGGCCGCGGCCCAGGCCAGAGTCTCCGGCTCGGCGAACCTGAGGCGTATCTCCGGAGGGCGGTCGCCCGACGTCCGGGGTCGCACCGAGAACGCGACGGCCCCCTCCGGAAGCGAGGTGCGCACGAGCGCCCCGATCTCGGCGGCCCGACGGATCTCCATGACGTCGTGCCACCGGTCGGCCACCGCCTCGACGTCGAGTTCCTCGAACCAGAGTACGGTCGCCTCGTGAAGGACGTCCAGCTTGGAGACGGACATGGCCCGCGCCGTGAGGATCGCCTCCTCCTCCGCCGGGAAGGCGCAGGACATGCCGATCTCCTCGAGCTTCCAGCCGGGCACCACGAAGTTCATGCACCGCAGCGCATCCTCCCGAGCCTCGCGCCGCGGCGCGCCCCGCACGGAGATGCGCTCGAAGGGATCCGGCCAGCCGAGCGGATTGTAGGCCGCAGGTCCTGTCAGGTAGCGGCCGTCCCGGTCGCGATCGGCGCGGACCTGCATGTAGGCCGATCCGGAAAGGGGGCGGTCGCCCTCGACCCGGGGGCCGGACGGGATGCCGGCACAGGCCAACGCCTCCTCCACGGCGACGAGGATGCGACCCCACCGTTCCGGATCCGGCGCCGTCTCCGCGTACAGCACGATCGACTTGCCGGCCTGCCGGCGCGACGCGTCTCCGAGCTTCGCGGAGATCGACGGTCCGGCCACCTTCGCATGGATGCGCGCCTCGGCGACGATCGGCAGGATCGCGTCCCATGCGTCGGCGAGCCGGGCGACGTCCACGGAGACGTGGACCTTCCAGCCCTCGTGTCCCTCGGCCGCCGCCCCCCTCGCGTCGGGCGGACGGAAGTCGTAGCGGACCCAGGCGTCGACGTGTGCCATGGATCGGGGCATCGCCGTCACCGCGCAGTGCGGCGTGTCGAGGGAGAACGGCTGTCCGCCGTCGGCCGGAACGACCGCTCCGTAGCGCAGGGCCGCGATGCCCGAAGCCGGTGCCGGGCGCTCCGCGGCGAAGGCCGGATCCGGCGGGTAGGCGGCGGGATCGGTCTCGTAGAGCTGGCCGAGCCGCCGCGACAACCAGCCGAACTCCATCGCGTTGACGAACGGGATCAGCGTGCCGGGGTCCGGCCAGCCGAGCAGCAGGGCGTCGAGCGGAACGGGCATCGGCGCCCCGGTGTCGAGTTCCACGAGCCGCCGCGACAGGCGTGCCGTCTCGGCGTTCTCAAGCAGGGACGCACGTCGGCCCGGCTGCTTGATCTCCCCCGCCCGGGCGAGAAGGGTCTCCAGATCGCCGTACTCGGCTATCAGCTTCGCCGCCGTCTTCATCCCGATCCCGGGCACGCCCGGAACGTTGTCGGTCGCATCGCCCATCAGCGCGAGGACGTCTCCCAGGCGTTCGGGCGGCGTGCCCTCCCAGGCCGCGGCGACGGCCGCCGGATCGAACAGCCGCGCCGGACGATGCCCGGTCCGCCCGGGAACGCCGTATTCGAAGTCGAAGGCGTAGACGGTACCGCCCACCAGCTGCATGAGATCCTTGTCCGAGGCGACCATCAGCACGTGCGCCCCGCGGGCGGCCGCGGCGGTCGCGTACGTCGCGATCAGGTCGTCCGCCTCGTAGTTCTCCACCTCGATGCAGGCGAAGCCGAACGCCCGGACGGCGTCCCTGAACAACGGCTTCGTCCGTTCGAGATCGGCGGGTGTCTCCGCCCGGTTGGCCTTGTAGGCGGGATAGAGGTCGTGCCGGTGCGATCGGCGCGAGTGGTCGAACACGATCGCGAGGTGCGAGGCCCTGTGCTCGCCGAAGCCGGCCTCCAGGAACGAGAGCAGGCGCTCGCAGAACTTCCGGACGCCCCCGTTCGGGAGACCGTCCGACGGACGCAGGTTCTTCGCCGGATCGCCCCCGGCGGCGAGGTGGTAGGCGCGGTGCATGAAGAAGGAGCCGTCGACAAGTGCGACGACGTCTCCCGGCCCGACCGGCGCGTCATTCCGTTCCATCGAATCGTCCCGATCCAGGTGGACAACGGCGCTATTCCTTCCGTGGACGCCCGACAAACGCAACAGCGGCCTTGTTCCTTTCGTGCGCGTGGTCCACGCTTGACGTATCGAAGGAACCATGCCGTGGCCGTCTACTGCCCGCCCACCTTCCGAAGGAATGCAGTATCGGCCGCGGACGCACCGCCGCCGGTGCACGCCGATCTCCGCGACGACGAACTGAGACGCCTCGTCCAAGCTCACGTCGAGATCGACGTCCCATCCACTTCGCGGCGCATCTCGCGGGCCATCGCGAACGCCGATCTGGCCGACATCGAGGCCGGCCGCCTTCTGATCCTCCACGTCTGCCGCGAGATCGCATCGCGCCTGACCAACCAGGTCGAGGGCATCCGTGCCGAGGCGTCCCGCGATCCGTTCATCGCCGTCCGGCAGGCGGTCGATCTCGTGAGGACGGACTTCGAGCATCTCGTCGGGCTGTATCGGTACGGCGCGGGCGACGCACGGGCGCACGACCTTGCGGAACTCCTGACAGGCGTGGCCGAGGTGGCCGCCGAGGCGAAGGTTGCGACAGCGATCCTCGCCGAAGCCTTCCATTCCGATACCGTGGCGGTCTCCTGCGCCGATGCGGCTGCCCACAATCTGGTCCGGATCCGGGAGCGCCTCGTAGCCCTGGGGGTGAGCACCGAGATGCCGGGCGACCGGATCGACGATGCCGCGCGCATCAGGCTCGCGCGGCAGGCCACGCGCGATCTCGACGCGATCGCGCCGAGCGAGATCCGGCGCATCGAGCGCCTCGCCGGCAACTGGTACCTCCTGAACGCCTCGACGCCGAGAACGGGCAGCAGGAAGGCGAGCGGCGGTCTCGTTCCGCCGCTCGCGGCCCGGGACGCCCTGAACCTACGCAGGGCGGCCGCGGCCGCCGCAGCGGCCTTCGCGCATCTGCGCGACGAGCCCGGATTCCTGGGCCTGCTGCGCCAGGTCGCGATGGTCGAGCGGCACCGCGAGGCCGCCGCGAGCGGCACCACCGTGTTCAAGGGCTCGCCGCTGGCCAATCTCAATCAGCGGATCCGGGACGCCCTCCGCACCGAGGCGAAGCCGGTCCCGGTCCTGACGCTCCGCCGGGAGGCGGGCGGCGTATCCGGGCGGTTCGACGACGGCAGGACCGGGATCGCGATCCTCGACGACCACTCCGCCCGTCTGTCGCCGAGATATCCGGACGCGGTCCGCATCGTCCCTCTGGCCGCCCATCGGGTCGATCTGCCGACCATCGAGGAGGCCGCCGCCGCCGGAATCGGCCTGTCCTTCCGGACCCTGGAGGATGCCCTCGCCTGCATCGAGATCGGCGATCCGGACACGGTGCGCCTCTTCTTCGACGGCGACTATGCCGTCGTCGACCGGACGGACGAGCCCGCTCCCGTCGCCCCGGGCGCATCCGGCCCTTCGCCGGCGTAGACGGAAGCGATCAGGGCCTGACGAGACGCCTGTGCACCGCGATGGCTACGGCGTGGGTCTTGTTCGCGGCACCCAGGCGTCTGGATGCGTTCGCCAGATGGGTCGTCACCGTCTCGGTGCCGATCCCGAGGATGACGGCGGTCTCGGCCGCGGTCTTCCCCCTCGCCGCCCAGCTCAGGACGTCGATCTCGCGACCTCGAAGCTTCGGCCCCCGTTCGTAGAGCCCGTCCACGATCCGGACGCCGGCCGGGAAACGATGCGGGCGTCCGTCGAACGTCGCGAACCTCTCGGCCCAGCTGCGGGCTATCAGGTGGAGATGGCGAAGGCGCGGCTCGGCCTGCGATCGGAAGTCGGCCTGCGTCCCGGTCCAGAAGAGGCTGCAGGCGTTCACGACGGGCTTTCCGCCGCCGTCCATCGTGTGGAGCGGCATCACCACGCCGTCGACGTAGCCGAATTCCCGAGCCGCCAGCATCGTCTTCTGCGCAAGGGTCGGCCGCCCTCCGATCTCGCCGATCGGGACCTCGTGCCACATGAAGGGGGCGTTGGAGACGCGCACCCTCGCGGTGCACGGATCGTGCTGCGCGAAGCCTTCCGAGAGGTAGGTCTCATGCCAATCACGCGAGACCGTCGATATCACGCGCCCTCCGTCGACCGCGGCGGTCGTGCCGTCGAGATAGGCATAGGAGTCGAAGCCGAGTGCGCGGACGATCGACTGGAAGGCGATCGGCATGTCCTCGGAGCGGTCGACGGATTCGATGACGGTCAAGGCGTCCAGGAAGTCGGCTTGCGTATCGGTCGAGACGGATGCCCTGGGCCGAAACGTCCGGCGCGTCTCGGACCGAGCCCGGCCGACGATGTCGACGGGCTTCACGATGCCGCCAAGTCCCTGAAGGGTACGATCCAAAACATCCGCCCGAAGAAGCGTGCCCAAGCTCGGATCGGCTCCTTACAGATCGGGTAACGCCGGGACAACCCACGGCAACCCCGCACACCCATGCGTCCCCGATGTCTTCCGCTCTGCAAGCTTCGATCGGCAGATCACGGTGTACGATTCGTTCATGCGGCGAAGACTTCGGAAAGTCGTCGCCGGTGAACCTGATATATATCAGTTGTAGCCGGCGGCGCACGCTTCGGACTTTCCGGTCGCCCGTTCCGATCCATCGAACCCATCAGGCCCGCTGCGGAACCGACTGGAGCTCGGCGAGCATGGCGGCGGCCGCGGCGCGCTCGGCCTCCTTCTTCGATCCCGCCCGGCACGAGGCCGACCGCAACTGCCGGCCGCCTACCTGCACCGTTGCCACGGCATCGAACGCCGGCTTGTGCGGAGGCCCGCCGGCGCGGACCTCGAAATGCGGCTTCCCCCACCCGCGACGGCTGCAGAACGTCTCCAGATGCGTCCGCACGGCCGGATCGACGGCGGTCGCGGGAGGCGGCGCGATCGCGGGCTCCGAGTAAGGCACTTCGGTCGGAGGCGGTGGCTGCCCTGGCCCTCCGTCGACACCCATAAGGACGAGCATCGCGGCGGCGGCCGCCTTCTCGGCCTCCTTGCGGGACCGGGCCGCCGCGGGCGGCGACACCAGGACCTTGCCGCCGACATGGACGGTGGCCACGCCCTCGAATACGCGATCGTGCGGAGGGCCGTGCTCGGTGACCCCGTACCTCGGCAACGGCAGATGCCGCTTGGCGCAGTACTCCTGCAGACGATTGCGCGGGTTCTGCCCCGGAGCCGAAGCGGCAGGAGCCTCCGGGTTCGCGGACTGCATGCCTTCGGACGGCGCAGGCTCCGGCGGAACCTCCAGGCCGGCGATGGACGCGAGCAGATGCACCGACGCGGAATGCTGCGCGGCCTTCCGCGTCGGCCGGACGACCGCCGGCGTGACGTGTTCGACCCCGTCGAGCTCGATCCTGCCGGTGCAGGCGAAGACCCCGGCATGCGCGGAGCCACCCCTCGTCTCGGTGAAGGAGGGCTGCGACCAGCCCATCGCCATGACGCCGTAGTTCAGCACGTTCGGTGCGTCGTGGGGGTTCGCCCTGAGCCGCGCGACGACGGCTTCGCCGGTCTGGCCGCCGAGCACGAGCAGGCGCGCCATCTCCTTGGCCGTCGGCACGCCGGCCTCGATGCGGCGCACGCCCTCCTCGACGACGGCCTCGTTCAGATTGGACGGGTCGGCCGCCACCGCACGGACGACGCGCCTGAAATCGAGCGGACTGGCGTCGGCCACTCCGCCGCCGGCGATCAGTCGCCCGGTCGCGCGCTCGATGCGGGACCGGTATCCGGCGGCACGCCTGTCGAGCAGCTCGTCCTGCCGGGCGTTGATCGCCTCGGCGATCTCGTGGAGCGCGGTCTCGTCGTAGGGAGCCGGCCGACCTTCGAGATGGGCATCCAGCATCCGCTGGTTCACGAGATCCGCGAACCGCCGGAGCGGCGAGGTGAACCATGCGTAGGCCGGCAGATTCAGGCCGTAATGGCCCTGCGGCTCGACGCCGAGTCGCGCCCGCGCCATCAGCCGCGGCCGGCCCGCGAAGGCGACGTCCGCACCGGCCACGTCCACCGCGCCCTCGAGTTCCGCCAGGATCTGCTCGCGGGTCCGGTCGTCCAGGGCCCGATGGTTCCGGTAGAGCAGCGGGATGCCTTCCCGGGCCGCGAACGCCGCCAGGGTCGCGTTGGCGAGCACCATGAACTCCCGGACGATCATTTCGGCCACATGCCCTTGGCCGGACATGAGTATGACCGCGCCCTCCTCGTCGAAGGCGATGCCCTTCTCGAGGTCGTAATAGGCGATGGCTCCGGACGCGCGCCGGGCCTCGAACAGGCCGTGGGCCAGATCGCGCGCCTGGCCGAGCATCTCGGCGATCCGTCCCTCCCCGTCGCGGACAAGCGCGCTCGCCTCGTCGTAGGTGAGACGCTGGCGGCTGCGGAAGATAGCCTTGCCGCAGTCGAGGCTCGTCGGCTTGAGGGATCTATCGAGGACGATCCTCGTCAGGAACACCGGCTTGCCCTTCTCGGCCGTCAGGCTCGCCGCCTCGACCACGCCCATCGGCAGCATGTGCCTCGCGCCGTCGGCGAGGTAGTTCGTGAACAGGCGCTGCCGGGCCGCGGCGTCGGCACGCCCGCCGATCGGGACGTATTCCGTCAGTTTCGGGAACGCGATCTCGGCCGTCCATCCCGTGCCGTCGCGGTCGACCCAGATCGCGTCGTCGAGGTCCGCTGCCAGACCGGATCGATCGTGACGCCCTTGAAGCTTCTGGCCATGTCACCGGCACCCTTTCGGGGATCGCACGGAGGCCGGACGGCCTCCCGACGCGCGATCCGAGACGTCCCCGAGCCGCCGACCGTTCTCGACGGAACGGTCGGCGGCTCGGATGCGCTGGGCATATCCTGGCGGCGGGCGGCGGACTTGTCCACGCGCCCGGGCCGGTATGTTGTCGACGGTTCCTTCAGCGCGGGGCGAACGCCGCCTGCTCGGCGTCGACCTGAGGAGCCGGGATCCGCTGAAGGTAGGCGTCGATCACGCTCCGCACGTTCGACAGCGCCTCCGGATCCTCCCTGCCCAAACGGGCAAGGGCGCGCACCAGCTGATATTCCGTCTCAGGCAGGCACTCCTGGAGGTCGACGCGCAGATCGTAGGCGGGGTTCGATACGTCCGGATCCGCCCGCACCGACTCGGGATCGTACTGGCCCGTCTCGCGGACCCAGCCTCCGAAGCGGGCCGCCAGGGCACGCATGACCTGCTCGGTCTCGGGGCTATGCTCGATCTCGACGAGCGTGTGCGGGTGCTGGAGCCGATCCTTGAACGTGAAGTGGCGCTCGTCCGTGTAGACGTGGAACGGGTGGGATGCGTGGCTGGAGCGGCCGATCACGCCCCAGTCGGGTCCCTTGGACGGGAGCGCGGCCGCCCGATGTCCCATGGCCTTCAGCGTGTCGACCACGGTTTCGAGATCGTGCCGGCCCGAGAGGATGCCGATGAATGTGCTCATGTCGTCGCCGCTTTCGATTTTCGGGCATTCCTTCGATGCTACGGTAGCGGCTGAGGCCGAAAGAACGAAACGGAGCGCCCCTTGGAGCTGTCCGACGCCTTCGACGACATCCGTCCAGCGGACCCGTTCCCGGGCCGCGTGGACCAGGAGGTCCTCTCCGTCCGCATGACCGACGGCCGGCACCTCGAAGGATCGCTGATGCGCATGGGCGGCATGGCCTTCCTGCAGGTCAGGAATCCGGTTGCCAGCCTGCAGCCGAACGTCGAAGGTCCGATCTCGCCCGAGGACGTCGCGGGCTATTCGGTCCTCCGCACCCGCGAGGAGGTGGCGGCCGAGCGGTTCGAGCGTTCCCGGGGCGAACCGGTGCCCGGGTACTTCGTCCGGACGCGGGACGGCTACGAGGCGCGGCTGGATCGGCTCGCCCGGGCAGCCGCGATGGAGACCAGTACGCGACGGAGACAGATCGAGCACCAGTTCGACGATGTCGCCGACGAAATCCTTCTCGCCCAGACAAAAAGGAAGTGGCTTTTAGACTGTGCGCGCTGGTATAGATACTCGAATGAGGAGCCTACCAAGATAGATCTGTCCGGCGGTTGCATGACGACTGCCATGAAATACCAGCGCCCGCGACCGCAGGACTTCGATCCCGACCCGAAGATACGACGAGCCCGCGTGCAGGTTCCCGATTACGTCGCCAACGACCCTCTGTCCACCTGGAACATGATGCGCACGTTCCGGGCCCTGGGCTACAACGCACGCGCCTCGGTCATGGGCGATGTGACCTGGGAGTCGGCCGACCTTCTCGTCGACTTTCCGGAGGGTCGCGAGAAGGGGCGCTACAGCGTCACCGGACGGCGCGAGCCGTCGGGCACCATGGTCTGGAACTACCTCTGGGACGGCAACGGAACGAAGACGGACGACCGGAGGCGCTTCCGCAGCCAGCAGAGCGATCGGTTCGAGGAGTTCAGGAACATCCTGGTCTACGGGACGCTCATGCCGCAGTTCTCGGAGAAGGGACGTCCGGCATACCGTGTCGACCTGCTCGTCGACGATCCCCGGCCGGTCTTCGACTGGCTCGAGGAGCATGCCGGGGCCGCGGTGGCGCGGAAGCTCGCGCGCGAGACCTCGATCGGCTGGCACTTCGTCGTCGTATTCGGCGAGGAGCCTGCGGCGGTGGCGTTCCGCGAGTGCTGGAGCGAGGACCTCGCCACGCGGGCCAAGGTATCGGAACGTCGGAAGGCGCTCCAGAACGCACCCGTTCCTTAACCCTGGGGGCGCGGTCCTGTTGCAATGACGGGGCGGCCGTCGGAGAACCGTTCGGACGAAGGAACGACGATGCAGGAACTGCGCACCGAGACCCGCACCACCTACGGCTTCCGCGACGCGGCGACCGGCGCCCTGGTGCGCGTCCGCATCAGCGAGAACGGCCCCAACACCTACGCTTGCGGCGACAAGAGCTACGCGCTCAGTCGCGACCCGCACGGACCGGTGTTCGAGGTCGCAGATCCGCTGCAGGCGGCGATCATCCTCCATGCCGACCAGCAGTGGTACAACTCGACCGAGGACAGCCCGTCATGGGGTGACTTCGAGGCGCCCGAGGTCCTGCTTCCGGTGCGATTCGACGCGGTCGCCGTCTTCGAGCACGGCTATCCCGACGCCGTCGAGACGCGGCGATCCACGATTCCCACACCGCTGCCACCCGCGGCCGTTCTTCCCAAGGTCTCGCAGAGCCGGAAGGGCGTCGGCGTGCTCACGAGGCGCTACTTCGGCGTGCTGCCGCCCGAAGACACCCACGGCGTCGAGATGGCGGTCTTCGGCCTTCCGGCGGGCACCGACTTCGACGCCGTGCCGGGCATGCTGCTCATGAAGGCCGGGGACCGCATCCCGCATGGGGTCGCGCTGGCGGCCGTCACCGTCGGCGAGGATTATCCGGTACGCGACGACGACATAGATCGCATGCCCGCCGGCGCGGAGCCGATCCTCGTGCTCTTCGATGCGTGGCCCTCCCGTCCGACCCCGCTGGAATTCGCGGCCTGGACCCGCGTGCCGGCACCAGACGCGCCGCAATTGCCCCGCCCCTGATCAGCCCGGATCCGCGAGAACCCGCCATGGCCGCCGCTCCCCGCATCCTCGTCGAGGCATTCGAATGCCTGCCCGACCAAGCCCCGCCGTCGCGCAGGCGGATCGGCGTCCTGGACCTGTCCGATCCGATCTCGGACGCGCTGCTGTTCCGGCGGATCTCGTCGCCGCCGCCCCAGATCATATCCGTCGGGCTGTTCGCCTCGGCGCTCGACAGGAACGTGTCGACCATCGCGTGGGAAGGGCGCCTCGCCATCCCGAATCTCGCCGCCTCGATCGACGCCTTCGTCTCGGGCATCGGAGGGATTGAGGGCATTCGACGCTTTCGGCGCCATCTGACCGACATCGGTACCGCAACAAGGGCCGTGCAGCGCGCGGAGGAGTTCCGCGACCTCGTCGCGCAAGCGTCCTTCGTACCGCTTGCTGAAGCGGGGCAGGGGGCGATGTTCTATTGCCACCTCGCCCATGGCGAGGCCGAGTATGTCCCAGCAGCCGGCGACGCCTATCCGGCTTGGCGGTACGACGACTACGTCAGGCGGCATCCGCGTCCGGACGTCGACTTCGATGCGCCCGAAAGATTGGCCTGGAACGCCGGCTACGACGCCTGGGCGGGGGAGGAGAGGCCGCCGCTGGTGTTCCTCACGACCCCCGTCCACTTCGCCGGACTGGACGCCGCGGCCCTGCGCGACGCCTTCGAGGACGACGGCGCGGTCGACCTTCCGACGCTCCTGGCATCGGCCTGCGAGGATCATCACGAGGACGCCTTCGAACAGCTGGTTGACGAGGACGGTCTGTTCGATCTGGTCGCGGCGTGGCTTCCCCACGCGGGAAAGGGCACGGCCGAGGACCTCGCCCTGGAGCCGGCGATCGCGACCTGGAACGGGCGCCAGACACTCGTCAGCTACATGCTCGACGAGGCCCGCTACACGGGTACGTCGACCGACGTCGATGCGGCCGCCATCGCCCGGTGGTGCGCACGCCACGTCGAACGTGCCAAAGCTTCGCTCGAGGAGGCCCGGATCTGGTCGCCTCTCCCGTCCGCGATCGGGGACGCCCCGTCGTCGCGGGCCGCCTGACGGAGCCCGCACCGTGTCCCGCCGCGACCCCGCCCTTCAGTATCACCTATCCGTCGAGCCGGACCTCGTGCCCGGACTGTCGTTCGCGCGGCAGCAACGCACGACGAGTTCGGCCGGCGCCAGGGGCGAAGCCGGCGGGGAGGGGATCTATACGACCCACCATCCGGCCCACTGGGACCGACAGATGGCCTTCGAGAACGTCGGGGACCTCCCGTCGACGCTCTACCTCGTCAAGGTCATGGAGCCGACCGAAGCCGTCATCTCGTCGCCCCACCAGGATCTTTCGCCGCCCGGACACGTCGTCGTCCTCGCGAAGATCCTGACGATCGATCCGGAGCGCCCCCTGGACATCGGGCGGGCGGAGCATGTCGTCGAGCGCTGGATCGCGGCGAATCCAGGTTTGCTCGAGCCCGAGTTCGATCCACCGTCCACGATCCTGCCTTCGCCGTGAAGCGTCGATCAACGGCTTGCGCTTCGCCGACGCCGTCCGCACCCTGCAGTTCAGACCGACGACGGTGACCACATGCCGACATTCACCCTCATGGTCCGCGAGGCGGGCCGGCTTCTCGGCGAGACCGACGTCACGCTTCCGGAGCTGACCTTCGTGCCCGAGACCGCCGTCGCCCACGAGGGCGCGGACGGGCGCGAGACCCCGTTTCTGGGATGGGGCGGCAGGTTGTGGATCGCGATGCACGAACCCGTCGCGGACGAATCCGGCGTTCGCAGACCGCTCTCGCCGGAAAGCCTCGCGCAGCAGGTGAACGAGGTCGTCGACGGCAATCCTTTCGGCCCAGGGACGATCCGCAATCCCTTCAACCCCGACCGTTTCTTCCAACCTCTCGCCGCCCCCTCGAATGCGTGCCGAACAGCCGTCCTGGAGGCTCGGATGGCCGAGGTGAAGGCCGCCGCGCGAGGCTTGGCCGTCATCGAGGGGGCGGTTCACCGTGCCGTTCAGGAACCCGTGCACGTCGTGAGCGTGGGCCGCGGGTCCGTCCGGGTGGACACGAGATTCGACGACGATGCCCCGGGCGCGCCGCGCATCGTCTGGAACGTCTTCAGGGCCGACCGCGGCCAGGATGCCGAGGCATTCGCGGTCGAGTTGGCGGCATCGCTGAGTCTGCCGCTCGCCGAGCCGTCCGGCTGGTTGCGGGTGGTCTACAGCCAGATCCTGAGGGCGGACGACGTCGGGGGAGCCTTCGGCGAGGCCTTCAGGCGCTTCCAGGGGCTCGGGCTTCCGGATCGATCGGGGCTGGGCGAACGGATCGCCACTCTGCCGAAGGATCTCCTGGATCCCGCAGCGGCCGAGGAGGCATACGCCTTGCTCGGTCAGGTCCGTGAGGAGCTCGATCGGGCGCTCGACCTGAAGGGCGACATGCGCCACGAAGCGGCCGTGGAGGTCTGCAACCTCGTGGCGGCCCGATACGAGAGTGTCGATCGCGACTGGTTGAAGGCTCGGACCGTGGTCCCGGTCTTCGCCCCCTGAGCCACCTGTCCACGCAGATCCGCGGAGCGCGCGCATGAAGGTCGTCAGGCCGGAGATCGTCGACGGGGAGATCGTCGTACGGGAGACCGAAGAGGCAGCTCCGGAGCCCAAGCACGGGAGTTGCCCTTTCCTCGGTCTCGTCGGCAATCGCCACGGCCTGCTTATGGGCGGTCCGTCGGGGAATGCCTGCGCGCTGACCTTCGCGCATGCGCCGTGTCGCATGGAGATGGCGGGCGAGGACCCGACGTGTGACGGGTGCCGCTTCTACAACACGCCGGAACGGAAGCCGGAGGTCGATGCCGTGATGGACCGGTGCTCCGTCGTGCTGATCGGTGCCGGCGAGGGCGGCGACTTCTCCGCATCCGACTGGTTCGTCCGGGTGATGGGCCGGCCCTACCGGCGGGCGAACTAGGCGCCGGCTCAGGCCGCCGGCCGCAGTGCCGTCGTCTCGGCGGCTTCGCGGTCGAGGATGTCGCGTTGATCCTGAAGGGTGGTGGCGAAGCCGACGCTTCCCTTGGCGCGGTCAGGCACCGGTGCGAAGCCCAGACTTCCCGCGAGCCCGCGCGAGGCTGCATTGGCGGCGTCCATGCGGGCCTGGACTGCAAGATTGTGGTTCTCCAGCAGGTGCAGGACGACGGCTCGGGCGGCTTCGCGTGCGATGCCCCGTCTGCGGTGCTCGGGAGCGACGTACCAGCCGACCTCCGCCGTATCGCGCCACAGACCGCTGAGATGGATCGTCCCGAGCGCCACCCCTTCGAGATCGCGGATCAGCAGCGCGCTGCCGTAGCGGATGACCGAACGCGCGAGCCCGGCCACGTCCTCGATATCCGGGGCATTCCCGTCGTAGCGTTGCGGGAACAGCCAGTTGAAGGAGGGGTCGTTCCACAGCCCCACGATGTCGGCCTCGTCCTCAAGCACGGGCAGGCTCAGGACGAGGTTGTCGGTCCGGAGCGGATCCGAAAACGGGTGTGACCTGCTGGACATCTCGAACCGATCCGTTCCTTCAGGGCGAGCTTAGGGCAGGTGCCCGCAAAAGCATCGGCCCCGCGGGCAGGCAGGCACGGATCGCAAGGGAAGGGGACAATTGCATCCTTTCAGGTAGGCTGGATTTCAGCTTTGCGGAAGGAACAAGTTGCTACGCATCCGCCGGTGCTGAAGGGTGGAGGCCGATCCAAGGCACAGAAGAGACGATGGCCATCGATACCGGAACGACGTGTGCGGAGCGGTCCTCCGCCATCGACGCCCTCCATGCGGCGACCGCCCTATACACCTCGACACCGGTGGTCGAGGCCCTTCTCGATCGGATGGGCTGGCCGGATGCGGATGGGCGGCTCCTCGATCCGAGTTCGGGCGACGGCTCGTTCCTGGTGTGCGCCCTGGCCCGCATCCCGACGCCGGCCGGCGACTTCGGAGCCCTCGGGCGGGTCCAGGGTTGGGAGATGCATCCGCAGGCCGTCGAGCATGCGCGGGAGCGCATCGCCGATCTTCTGGCCAGCCGCGGCTGGACCGAGGGCGACGCCGCGCGAGGGGCCGAGCTGGTCGCGCACGAGGGCGACTTCCTGACGGCCGATCCGCGGGGCACGTTCCGGTTCGTCGCCGGCAACCCGCCCTACCTACGCTGGGGGCACCTGCCGCAGCTGCTCAAGGAGACCTGGTCGCCGGTCCTGCCGGACTTCGCCCGCGGAGATCTGCTCCACGCCTTCCTCGACCGCTCGGTCTCCATCATGCCCGAGGACGGCGTGGTCGGGCTGGTCACCTCCGACCGGTGGCTCTTCAACGCCACGACGACGGGGCTGCGACGCACGATCGGTCGGAAGGCAGGCATCAGCCATCTGGCGCGCCTCGACGCCGCCACCTCGTTCTATCGGCCGAAGACGCGCCGGAAGAACAGCGCGCCGCGCGTCCATCCCGTGGAGGTCGTGCTGCGCCCGCTGGGCGAAGACATGCTGGAACTCTGCGGTCGCCCGATCTCCCCGGACGGGGCCTTCGACGAGGCTCACGACGGGCCGGTCCTGGCCGACGTCGCGACGGTGAAGCTGGCGCCCTGGCTCGGGCCCAAGGGGATCTTCCTGCTCGGATCCGAGCAGGCCCGCGCGCTGCCGGATGCCGACCTTCTGCCGGCGGTCGACAGCGACGACATCGATCCCGAGACCGACGTCCTGGGGCAGCCCACCCGCTTCGCGATCCGGACGACCCGGCATGCCGAGCCGGCGGGCGCGGTCCGCGAGCACCTGCTCTCCTCCCGCGGGCGCATGCCCAAGCGGGGACGTCTCGGCCGCTGGTGGATGCCGCCGGAAGCCATCACCCTGCCGCTCGACCGTCCGGCCATCCTGGTGCCGCGGATCGGCAGACGTATTCGCGCGGTGCGCCTGCCGGCGGGCGTGCTCCCCGTGAACCACAACCTGTACGTCGTCGCCGGCCAGGACGGCCGCTCCCTCGACGAGATCGAAGGCATTCTCCTGTCGGAGGCGACCCAGGCCTGGGTCGCCCGCAATGCGCCCCGCCTCGAGGACGGCTACCTCGACATCCGTGCCGGGCTGATCCGCCGCATTCCGGTGATCTGACCCGTCCAGGCGGTCTGACCATGGCCTGGTCCAGGTTGCGCTTTTCGGCCGATGCGGCTCCGATCCTCCGATGCGAAGGATCCGCGTGACACGGGCCGAGGTCGAGGCCATCGAGAAGTTCGCCCGCATGGCCGCAGGCGACGCGGCCGTGCGGTTGAGTCCCGAAGATCACGACGCGATCGAGGGCAAGAACTACGTCGCCGGCGAAGGACACCTCACCTCCTCCGCGATGGAAATCCTTCTGCGGGAGGACGTCAAAGGTCGTCTGTACCTGGTCGTGGCAGGCCACCTGCCTCGCATCGCACCTACCGTCGAGGTGATCGACGATACCCCCTGCCAGCTGGCAGCCCCGGGACGTGAGCCACAACAGCTCGTGGCCATGCTGCCGCCGCCCGCCCCAGCGAACCCGGATCCGATCCCGAACCCCCTATTCGCGCTGAAGCCGCCGAGGCGCATCGATCCCGGGATCGTGCTGACGCCTTCGGCATTGGAACTGCGGGACCGTCTCCTGAATCAGTTCGGGCGCTGGCCAGAGATCGGCATCATTCCACCCGTCTGCCTCGATGCCTACGAGCGGCGAGACGTCAGGCAGCTCATGGGCGCCGGGCATCTGGAGTTCGATCAGGGATCCTACATCCTGCGCGATCCCACGCCGGCATCCTGATCGGCTTTCGCGGCACGGACCCGGATCGCCGTAACGGCCTCGGCCAGCTCGGTATGGATCCCGTCCGGCACCGCATCGACGGGCCGGGCCCGGGGATCCCTGATCTCGAACACGCAGCCGCTACCGAACCTGACGGCCACCCGTCCGCCTTCGGCATCCACCGCTTCGACCTCGTCGTACCCGACGACGGTCAGCATCGGGCCCTCGGAACGGACGACCGCGGCGACCAGGGCCTCCTCGCACACGAACAGGGTCGTGGATCCCGCCTCCATCGCCAGCCGTGCGAAGCCCGTGCCGAGCATCCGATGCCAGCCTGAGCCCGGAGCCCTGAGGTGGAGCGCCGCCGCCATGACGGCGACGCAACCGCACCAGACCGCCGCGATCGCCGGCCATGCGTGCGGAACGAGGAACGCGCACAGGATCGAAAGGGCGCCCGTGCCGGCGGCGATGCACAAAGCCAGGAAGGACAGGTTCGCCTGCCCGGCGCGCGCCCTCGCCCAAGGCTCTCGGCCGCCGGGACCGGTCGCGATCTCGTGTAGCGGATTCCAGCCCTTGCCCCGGACCCCGGCCAGAAAGGTATCGATGTTGCGGCGGACGATCAGATCGACGCTGGACGCGCTCAAAGGTCCATCCTGAATTGACCGTCGTCGGCCTCGTCCCCGAGGCCCGACATCGTGAAGCCGATCAGGCGGACGCTGAGCTTGAGGGGGTAGGCCTCCCTGAGCAGATCGAGCACGATCGCCTCGCAAGCCTCCCGACCGGCGACCGGGACCTGGAGCGATCTCGCCCGGGTGATCTGGCTGAAGTCGGAGAACTTGAGCTTGAGCGTCACGGTGCGTCCCTTGGCTCCGTTCGCCTCCATCCGCGACCAGACCTTGTCGAGGATCGGCTGCAGGCGCTCCCGCAGGTCGTCGAATTCCCGCAGGTCGGTCTCGAACGTCGCCTCGGCGCCGATCGACTTGCGGATCCGGTCGGGCCTGACGGGACGGTCGTCGATGCCCCGGCTGATGCCCCAGAAGTAGCCCCCGCTCTTCCCGAAGTGCTGCTGCAGGAACTCGATCGGCTTCGACCTAAGATCGGCACCGTTGTGGATGCCGAGCGCCTTCATTCGGGCCTCGGTCGCCGGGCCGACGCCGTGGAACCGGCCGACCGGCAGATCGAGGACGAAATCCGGCCCCATGCGCGGCGTGATGACGAACAGCCCGTCCGGCTTCCTATAGTCGGAGGCAAGCTTCGCAAGGAATTTGGTTGGGGCAACACCGGCGGATGCCGTGAGATCGAGTTCGTTCCGGATGCGGGCCTTGATCTCCCGGGCGATCTCCGTGGCCGTCGGGATGCCGCGCAAGTTCTCGGTCACGTCGAGATAGGCCTCGTCGAGCGACAGGGGCTCGATCAGCGGCGTGTAGTCGGCGAAGATCGCCCGGATCGCGGCCGAGACCTCGCGGTAGACGTCGAACCGTGGCTTGACGAAGACGAGGTCCGGGCACTTCCGCCAGGCCGTGACGGACGGCATGGCCGAGCGGACTCCGTACCTTCGCGCCTCGTAGCTGGCGGCCGCGACCACGCCGCGTTCGCGCGAACCGCCGACGGCGATAGGCCGCCCGCGCAGCGAGGGATCGTCGCGCTGCTCCACGGAGGCGTAGAACGCGTCCATGTCCACGTGGATGATCTTGCGGACCGGGCGCTCCGCCGGGGAGGGGGCTGGCACCTCGCGTCCGGCATCGGCGACCTCCGGTTCGAGGCCGGTGTCGAGCATGGGGGCATCCTAGCCCGGGTTTCGCCGCCTGTCGCCTGGACGGGGCCCAACCGATCGGCGATCGCCTCTCGGGATGCACGCCATCCACCGCTGATCGCACTGTGGCAGGCATCGTCCCGGGCGGGAGGCGTAAACGCTACTGGCGCTGGCGCCGGGCACCGCGTCGGGTCTTCGGGGTCGATCTGACGACTGCCCGGGCGGCGACCGTAGGCGTCGCATCCGGCTGTGCGGACTGGGGTCGATCCATGGCGTCCATGAAGCGCTTCATGATGCCATCCTTCTTGAGGGAGGCGTCCGAATCGACGTGCGATGCCATTCCGAAGAAATGCGATGCTGCCCCCGGATCGTCGGGGCCGGACGGCGACATCGTACCCAACGGATCGGAAGGATCGACCACCTCCCCCTCGTCGTCGCCGAGGAGGGCGTCGAAGAACTGGCTCATGGAATCGATCTTCTCGAGATCGATGGGTGGCGAGGCCGCCCGCAGCCTGGCGATGTTCGGCAACTGTGCCGGCGGGTTCGCGAGGAGGCCTGCCGCGTAGGCCTGCCCTGCGGACACTTCGGGATCGAAATCCAGTCCAGCGTCGGCGCCGGCGCGGATGCGGTGCCAAGGCAGCGTGGACCAATCGACGGCTCCGCTGGCCGCACGCCTCGGGAGACCGTTCTGAATGGGCGCGACCACGGAGAGCGCGAAGGGTTCGAGGCCTACGGTCGGCACCGCAAGGTAGGGCACGGAAGTGCCCTCGCCGAAGCTCACGGAGACGATGCAGGGCGCGGTCACGTATCCCTTCAACCGATCCGCGACCGGGCGACAGGTCAGCAGTGCCTGCACGTGTCGGTCGAACCAGGAGTAGTAGGCGACGAGGGCGTCGTAGACGGCACCGTCCGCCGTCGGGTTGGTCCGCCGCATCCGAATGAATGCTCCCATCGGTTCGTCGCACTCCCGCACGCAGGCCGCGACCTCGTCGGCGAAGGCCCGCCGCAACTCGACAGCGGCCGCATGGCGGCGGAGGAGGATATCCGCGAAGCAGGCCGCAACGAGCTTGGGGACGAGGACTTCCTGGACGATCGGGGTTGCCAGAACGTCTCTGATAAGGGGATGACGCATGGTCGACCTCAGCGCATCGAAGGAGTGGAAGAAACCACCGCCCGTTCGGCGGGATCGTGCGGCGTCCCGCCGTAGGCGAGGCGGTCGTAGAGGTCCTTCAGGACGTCGACGTCCTCGATCTCAGTGCGTAGACAGGTCCACGGCCGGCTCTCGAAGAATCGCTGGTCGCGCTGCGAGAGCTCGCTCCAGAGATATCCGCCGACGGGGAAGCGGTCCGCCATGTAGTCGAGGACGGCCGTCCAGCGTTGCTGGCCGTCGATGAGCCAGTAGTCGACCGGCTGCTCGGACGCCGAGGACTGCGTGAGATTGTAGACGTAGGCCGGGATCGGCAGCCGCATCCAGATCGACTCGATGAAGCGGATCTGCTGCGCTTGTTCCCAGGCCGGATCCCGCTGGAACGGCGGGAGGATGAAATGGCCCAGGGCGCGCTCGCCGGCCGCCTCGTCGGCCGCACGTCGCGGCGGCATGAAGCCGATCTCAATCGTGAACTCGCAGGTCTGCCCGCGGATGAAGGAGCTGGCCCGGAGATCGGATCCGGCGGTCTGGTCGGTCATGGTGCCATGGTTCCTTTACACGAACCTGCAGGGCGGCCCCGCAAAGGGCAAGCGCGGACTTCGGACGGTCCCGAACGATCTGCCCGCGGCCGCCGCCGTGGATCGTCTTCAGCGCGGGGCCGGAGCGGTCGAAGGCATCGGATGGCGATGCATCTGGCCGTCGCCGAGCGGGTCTGCGGGATCGTTCCAGACGAACCCGGCGCGGGCATACCATTCGGCCACGCCCAGATCGAGGACGCCGTCCCGGGTGAGCGCAGGCTCGACGTGCAGGCTGACGCCGTGCCGGTCCGCCTCCTCGACGATCCGGGCCAGCAGGCAGGTGCCTATTCCTTTGCCTCGGCGGTCCGGAGCGACCTCGAAGCTCATGAGCGTGAAGGCGTCGGGATCGCTGCCGAAGGGAGGCCGCGTGAGCGAGACCCTCGTCCCCGGCCACTCCGCGAGCAAAGCTCTGGCCGCAACACGGAAGGGATGGTCCGGATTCATCGCGGCACCTGGATGTTCGCCTACGCGGCTGGTACCGGCCGCGTAGGCAAATGATCGACCATGGACGAAAGGAGCAAGGCCACTCGTTTCGATCTATGCCGTTAACGTCGGAGACGCCTTCTCCTGGTAGGCATCGAGCCCGGGAGGAAGCGCCATGGCTGCGGATTGGCAGGACGAACTGCGGGCGCGCTACGCCTGGGCGCGACGCACGTCGTTCCAGGTCGGGGACGGCTGGAAGACGCTGCTGGCGGAGACGTTCGCTCAGCTGGACGCAGCGATCGCGAAGATCCCAGTGGACGATCCCGCGCTCGCCTTCGTCTGCGACGAGGTCAGGGAGAAATACGGCTCGATGCGCATCAGCATCATGCCGGACGTCGACGAGGTGGACCGGATCTGCCTCGCGGCCGAGGACAGGTCCGAGACCATCTGCGACGTGTGCGGCAGCCCCGGCCGCGTCCGCGAAGGCGCCTGGGTGACCGTCCGCTGCGACGAGCATGCCGGCCGGCTCGCGGCGGGTTCGGCCACCTGAATGTCGCCGAAACGCAGCCGAGCTCCGTCAGAACCGTGGCGTGTACACGGCCTCGCCTGACAGATCCTCGTCGGGCTTCGGCGCCGCGGCCTCGATCTCGCCGGCCAGGGCGGTCTCCAATTCCTGCGCGGAGACCGGCTCCGGCTGGACGACGAGGTGTCCCACGACGATCCCCCAGCCTTCGCCCAGGTCGTCCATGATCTCGACGGCGCTGCCGAGGTCGTGAAGCGCTACGGCCTCGTCCAGCGAGGCGGTCGACTTCGACCAGTGCCGGGGCGGCGTCGCGAAGCGCCCGCCGGCTTCGTCGACGATCAGAAAGCGCCAGCCCTGCGGTGCGGCGGATCGGCCGCTGGCGAGCTTGGTGCGAACATCGTCGGAGATCGCGACGGGCTTCGTTTCGAGCTCGGCCCGATGCAGGGCGAACGAACCCATCTCCATGCGATCGCCGCGGTAGTAGGTCGACATGCGGGGAACGGATGCGAGCATAGCCTTCGCGCTTCTCGCCGAACCGATGAAGGACGCCTCCATCGGCTCGTCCGCGAAGCGGTGACCTTCGGGATCGCTGCCCACGTAGGCGACGCCGCCATCCTTCCGTCGACCCTGGATCACATACACGGCAACCGCTCCATCGAATCTCCGCATCATGTGCGTGGGGAAGGAGAATCGCAACGCGTCTGGTGCCGGGGCGGACATGTCGCGGATGCGCCGCATCTTACGGAACCAAAGGAATGAACCTTAGCTGTCGAGGCTTCAGGGTTCTCGCCCACTGCGGCACCGGACGACCAGGCAACCCCCAGGATTCTAGTTTGGAGTCCGATGAACGCATCGAGAGAGCGATGACCGATGGCACCTCGAGGTGAAAGCAAGCCCGATGTCGTGGCCTTCGCCCCCCATGACGGCGGCCCGCGCTACGAGGAGATCGCCGATCTGGTCCGCCTCGGGTTTCCGGGATGGTGGGAGGAGGTACTCGCGTGGGCTGCAGACACGCCTCATCCTCTGTGCGGGATCCTGGCGGGCCGGATCGGACGTGCGATGTACGACGGCGACAAGAGCTACGCCGGGCGTGCCGCATCCTTCGGAATGCAGCTTGCCGGGAGCGGAGACGAACGTGTGGACAATCTCGTGCACGTCTCGTTCTTCGAGAGCTTCCACCAGTTCCATCCCGTTGATCGCCGGCTCGTCGCCAAACTCCTCGATGAACGGACCGCCCGCGTCCTAGAGGTCATGACCGCGGACATCGGCTCCGCCTATACCATCCAGGGCCTCTACGACCGCGATCTTCGACCGGTCGGACGGAGCTCTACCGACACGCCGGGTCCCTCCAAGAACCGCCGATGACAGGGATTTGAGATGCCGCTGCTTTGGATCCTCTCCGACCTGCACGAGGAGATCTCGCCCGACGTCGTGCGCCGCTTCGAGCCGCCGGAGTTCGACATCCTCGTCTGCGCCGGGGACGTCAGCGAGGGCGACGTCAGGGGTTGCATCGACGGCGTCGCCCGGGTCGCCGACGGCCGGCCGGCGGTGATGGTCCTGGGAAACCACGACCTGTACGGCCTGCCCGTCGATCGGGCGGCGCTGGTTGCGAGACGCATCGGCGAGCCGCTGGGCGTCCATGTGGTCGAGCGTTCGGCCGTCGAGGTCGGCGGACTGCGCTTCGCCGGGGGCACGCTCTGGGAGAACTTGGCGCCCCCGAACGAGGGCAGGGCGGATCTATCGAAGATCCTGTCGGGGGCCGTGCCGGCCCTGTTCTCGCCGGCGCCGACGGCACCCTACGGGGAGCCCGTCCAGGTCGAGGACCAGCGCGGCATCAGGCCGGCGACGTTCGCCGACATCGCCGCGCGGCGGATGCACACGCTCGCCGCGATCGACGCCTCGCGACCGGACGTGGTGGTGACACACTACCCTCCGACCGACGGCGACATGGCCTACGCCGGCGGCGCGGGCATCTGGATCCACGGCCACAACCACACGTTCTCGCGTCGGACGACCGAGGGGGTCGACGTGATCGTCAATGCGGTCCCGTCCCGTCTCTTCGCCGAGCGTATGGTGGTGGAGGTGTCGCCGAGGCCGAGGCCGACCCCGGACGCCGGAGGCGCGCGGCCCTAGCGCATCCGCGGGGACGCGTGGTCCTCGGATTCCAGCATCTCACGGATGGCGAGGTCTACCGCCGCAGCCCGATCGGCAAGCGCCGTCGCGTCCGGGTAGTCGTCCCGCGGAGACAGGATGTCCTCGCGTCCCTGCTCCCGGAGCAGCTCCCGGAAGCGCTGATATTCCGGATCGGTGCGGCCGACCGCGAGCACGCTGCCGGCCGGTCCCTTCCCCAGAGCGACGAGTTCCCTCTTCTGCTCGGCGGTCGGCTCCGGCAGCGCCTCGAGATCCCGCATGCGGCGCATCGCGTCGATGACCGGTAGGGGCAGGGTGTTGCCGATCGCCCGCGCCGGGATCCCCCAACCCCAGATCGGAAGGCCGTAGGTCTGCCAGAGGGACGAGCCGAGCTCGAAGGCCTCCGAAACGGGCCGTCGATCGGTTTCGACGAGGTCCAGACCAGATCCCTCGAGCTCGAACATCGTCCGCTCCGGTAGGCTGCCGCGACGCACGACCGCGATGCCGACGAGCGCGTACGACGTGCGGTCGGGCGTCGTCGGGAAGCGGGTCTCGCGGACGTAGAGCGATCCGAAGGCGTAGCGGCCGCCGGCGACGGCAGGCTTGCTCGTGATCATCCCACGGACGATCTCCGGCAGGCTGCTCTCGTGAGCCCATTCCAGCTCCCGATCGTAGGGAGCGCCGTGCGTCGAGACGGTCAGGCCGCGCGAACCCGCCGCGAGCAGAACGTCGACCACCTTCTCCGGCTGCACCAGACCGGGCGCGGCTTCGAGATGTCCAAGGGCGACCATCACCTGGAAGGGATCGCTGTCCTCGACGCTTCTCGACGACCAGCGCGGTTCCGAACTCGATCGCCGGTCGCCTACGCCTTCGCGGAAGATCAGCTGCAGCCTCGTCGCCACCATCGCGCCCTCGTCGTTCCTTCACGTCCGATGGTGACGTTCGGCGTTGAAAGAGCCAATGCGCCGGCGTTCGGGCGAGCCCGCACCGGACGGCTCCAGTCCTTCGCGATTTTCGAGGCCGCAGCCTAACCTCGGACGTCGATCCGGGGTCTTCCGCATGTCTTCGTTCCTTCGAACCACCCCTGAATCCGAAGGCAACGACGCCGAAGCCTCCTCTACGGAGGACGGGCCCGTCTGGACCTGGAGCCGTAACGAGATCGAGAGCTACTACCGCCAGGGGCAGTGCCACTATCTCGCGGTCGCGATCCGCCGCGCCACCGGGCTGCCCTTAGGGGCGCTGTGGAATCCGTTCGAATGGCATGTCGAGCCCGACGAGAACGGCGAGGGCGGCGTTCCCGAGATCGTGCACGTCTACGTGGTCACGCCCGACGGTAGCGTGATCGACATCCTCGGCGAACGCAGCCTTGAGGCAATGCGCATCTCCGAGGCCGGTCCCGATTGGGAGGCGTGCCCATACGGCCCGCTCACCGACGAACGCCTGATGCAGCTCGTCGAGGAGACCGGAAATCTCGTCCCCTACGACTCGTCCGACATCGCCGATGCCGACGAGGTGATCAGGCGGACGCCCGAATTGGCCAAAGCAGTCGCCGCCCACGCGTCCGGAAGCGCCACGCCGGCCGCGCCGAGAGCCTGAGCGGCCGGCCGGACTGTCTCAGGCGAAGCGGGGGCCAGCCTCCGGATCGTGCCTGAGCTCGGCAAGCTTGGCCGAGATGTCGGACCTCATGGCATCCATCCGCTCCAGCAGCGCCTGAAGCTGGTCGCCCGCCTTGTCGTCGGCGTAGTCGGCGACCTTGTCCAGCATCGACGCGGAGGCCTGCTCGACGCCCAGGAGGGATGTCTCGAAGATCTCGCGGTGGTTGCGGTACTGGCCTCCGGCCGCCGAAGGCAGCAGCTGCCGCTTCAGGTAGCGTAGCGACATTCCGACAGCCTGGGTCTCGGCCAGACCTCTGAGCGTCTCCTCAAGCCCGGCGGGCTCGGCCGCCTCCGAACGTCCCGGCATCCGCATGGCACCCTTGGGGCCGGTCAGGAAGGCGGCGAAGTCCGGGGCGAAGGTGAAGGTTCCCGAACTGTCCAGGCACCGAGCGAGCTTCGGAACCTCGACGACGCGTCCGTCGCCGAACCTGTAGGCGGAACTCGTGCGCAGATCGAAGAGATTCATCCACCGGGGATCGAACTCCCTGTCCGATGCCATGCCTTCGCGGGCATCCCGCAGGATCCCGATCATGGCCGCCACGTCGTCGTCCGGGCTGCCAGCGAAGGCCGCTTGATCGATCAGGTGCTGCCATGAGGATGACGAGAAGACCGCCAGCCCCAGGACCCTCGGCTCTGGATCGTCCCCGCCGAACACGGCGGGACGATGGGTCATGACCGGGGCGCCCTTCCTGAAGTCGAGCGCGCTCTCCCCGAATTCCCGCCAGCTCGTGCAACCCGTCATCTCGAGGGCGAAGCGGACGGCCGCCTGCCCGGGCGTGGGCTCGATGTCGTTGTAGTCTCCCGCGACACCGCGGATCGGGAGCGAGGCAGCCTCGAAGATGTGGGTCACGTCGATCGGCGCGTGCGCCGCTGCCTTTTCCGCGTCCGGGTAGCCGCCTTTCCGCCGGTCGAGCACGAGCGCCACCACGGGCTCGTTCGAGCGCAGGGCGAGCCCCGTCAAGGCGTCCGTCGGACTGGTCAAACCCATGGGTGCGCTCCCGTTCTTGCAGGATCATCGTGACATCGGATGTCGAAAATGGCTCGGGGGCCGGGCTTGCGCTCCGACCCCCGCCATCCTGATCGGTCCCGACTCGGATCCGGAGCCGGGGTTCCTGTCGCTCAGTAGAAGTTTACGCTCGGGCTTGAGATGGACAGCCCCTGGCCGCCATTGATGGAGGGGTCCGCCCGGTAGTTGTCGTACCAGAACGCATTGGCCGATTTCTGACTTAGTGTCTGAGTGAAGTTGCCGCCGGCGTATCCGCAGTACGTTGCAAGAGCAGCACCGCCGTAGGAGTACATAGTCGTGTAGTCGTAGCAGGATTCCGTCTGCGTCGAAAACGCGAAGGACTGGCCATTGCTGACGTTCGCCAAAGCCAGATAGAAGCTCTGCCAGCTCGGATCGATCCAGATCCGGTTCGTGCTGCCGCCGTTTCCTGGATAGCCATGCGATCCCGTCTGGAGCGCAGGAATGGTCGTGACAGGAGTCGAGCTACCCATGCCGCTGCAGGCGACGTCCGTCGGCGGCACCGGTCCGGCTCCGTCCGGATCGATCCGGTAGGTCCCGTCTCCGGTCGCGCCGACGTACGCGTGCGTGCCGACGCCCTGGGTGTAGGCGGCGCAGCTCACCGCGTAGGTGCCGTCGATGTAGTAGCGCGTGGTTCCGAAGGATTTGATGCCGACCAGGGTACTCTGGTCGAACAGCACGTAGGTCACGCTGGTCGAGCGGCCGAGACCGTTCGACAGGACGAGCGGGATCGAGATGCCGTTCGAGCCAGCGGTGAGGTTCTCCCGGACCGTGAGGAGACCCGTCGTGGACACCGCGACGCCGTCCGGAAGCGACCCGGATGCCGCGAACGCGAGGCTCGACGGGTGGTAGGGATCGTTCTGGGCCGACGCGATCTGAAGCGAGTAGGCCGTGCCCGAGTAGGGCGGGTTCAGAGCATACCGACCGTCGCCCCAGGCAGAGTATGCTATCGACGGCGCGCCGCCCTGGGCCGCATTGTCGATCGGATACTCGCCGACCGTGATGGCCGCCGTGCCGGTGTTGCGGAGGCGGTAGGTCATCGAGGCATTCGAGCCTGCCACGAGACCCGTCGGATTCTCGACCGCGGTCCATCCGCCCGCCTGGGCAGGCATCTCCAGCTGCCAGGTCGTGCCCGAAAGGCTCTTGGCCACGGTCGCCGAACTGAGACCGACGTAGCGATCGAAGGTCCAGGTGATCGCATCGTTCGGCTGAAGCGTCGCCACCGCCGTCGTCGCGCCGTCCACCATTCCGTTGAACAGGTCGCTGCCGTCGGGTCCGACAACCTTTGCGGTGGCGGGCATCAGCCGCGTGCTGGCTCTGACGCTGTCCGCAACCAGGGGGACGACACGGGTGACTGCGTACCCACGCGGATCCGAGGCGGTGACGGACAGCAGCGGCTGACCGGTCGGCATGCTGTCGCGCGCCGGAACGGTGAGAGCGCCCGTCGAGGTCAGCGAGTAGCCGTCCGGCGGGGTGAACCCGGACGTCCAGGCATAGGACAGGACGCCGCCGCCGGGGGAAGCGACCGTGCCGGCGAACTGCAGCGTCAGGCCCGAGGTGTCCGGGGCTGCCGTCGAGCCGCCGTTGGAGGTCACCATGGCGGTCGGCGTCACGTACCGGGTGGCGACCGAGGTCGTGATCGCCGGAGCGTAGGAGGCCACGCCGTCCAAGCGCCATTCGGCGAGAGGAGCCGCCGTGCTGCCGCCATTGCGGAGGCGCCAGACCTTGGAGGGGTACTGATCGCCGCGGGCGTTGGAGCCGACCACACCGTTCGACATTACCCGGCTGTCCACGATCTGCCACGAGCCGTCCTGGAGTTGCCGCTCGAGGTACAGCGTGGTGGAGACGGCGGTCGCGGACACCGCCGGGTTGGCGACGATGTTGACCCACTGCGGGTAGGTCCAGGTCACGGACTGGCCGGCGGCCAGGGTCGCGACGATCGTGCTCGCGGTCGACGCATCGTCGTCGTACAGGCCGATCAGCACGCTGTTGCCGGAGGCATCGACGACGGAAGACGGCGTCAGGGTGTTCGCCCGCACGCTCGTCGGAACCAGCGTGAATGTGCGGTCCAGATAGGCGAAGCTGACGCTGTCGGTCGCCCGGATCGGCAGGGTGACGGTCCCGGCCGGGAACGACGTGCCCGCGGGCACCGTCAGAATCGAACCAGTGATCACGAAGCCGTCCGGCGGGACGAAGCCCGGCGCGAAGGAGTAGGCGACCGTGGCTCCGCCGGGGTATCCCGAGGTCGCCGTGAGCGGGATCGACAGGCCGGACGTGTCGGACGTGGCAGCGCCACCGTTGGTCGCCGAGATCGACGTATCGGAGACGTAGAAAATTCCCGTCGACTGTGCCCAGGTCAGGCCGTAGGCGGTCGGGTTGTCGAGGCGGAATTCGGCGAGGGTCGCCGTCCCGGCGCTACCGTTCCGAACCCGGAAGATCTTCGACTGATTGTATGTAGCGTTGTTGATGTAGTTGTTGCTCCAAGTCGACCCATTGGCTGATGAGAAAACATGGGTGTTGGTCCACGTGCCGGAGGCGTTCGGTACCTCGATGTAGAGGACGCTATTGGCCCCCATTGCGGCCGAATAGCCGGTCGAGGCGTTCGCCACGTCGGCGATGCTGACGAAGCGGTCGTAGGTGTAGGTGACCACCGCACCGCTCGGGAGCGCGTAGGTGGTCGCCGGATTGCCGTCGTACAGCGTGCTGCGCAGGTCCTCTCCGTTCGGGCCAACGACCGAGACCGGCATGACCGTCTGAGCGCGGACCGAGGCGGGGACGAACGGATAGCTGCCGGCGACGGCGAAGTTCCGGGCGTCCGTGACCTTGATCGGGAGGGACACGTAGCCGAACGGGAAGTCGGCGCCGGCCGGGACGGTGATCAGGCCGTCCGGAGTGAGCGTGAAGGCCGACGGCACGGTGCCGGTCAGGGTCCAGTTGCGGACCGTGGACCCGGGGTATCCCGAATTGGCGCCGAGCTGCAGGGTGAAGCCCGCGGGCGAGACGCCGGAGATGCCGTTCTGATCGACGGTCCGCGTGCCGGTGCCCTGGGTCAGCGTCAGACCGTAGTTGGCAGGATTGTCCAGGCGCAGCTCCGAGAGGTTGGTCGTAGCCCCCTGCACGTTCCGGAATCGGAAGGTCTTGGACACGGCGAGGTTGGATGCTGTGATCCCGCCCGACCAATTCGCTCCGTTGTTGTATCGGCTGATGAAGCCTCCCGACGTCCAACCACCGTTCTGGGTGGGGACTTCCAGGGTAAGGCTGTAGTTTCCGTCGGCCACGACGTAGCCGTTCAGGGTCACGAGCAGGTCGGAGACACTGACGTACCGGTCGTATGTGTAGGTGATCGACGCGTTGTTGGCCAAGGCGATGTTGTTGCTCTGGCCGTCGTAGAGGGTCGGGAACAGGTCGGATCCGTCCGGGCCGAGCACGGACACGGGCGGCAGCGTCTTCGCCGCGACCGACTGGGGAAGGAACGGCACGGTGGCGTCCTTGTAGAACCCACCCTGGTCGGTCACGCGCACCACGGGTGTCATGTATCCGTAGGCGAAATCCGGACCGGCGGGCACGGTGAGCACGCCGTCGCTCGTGATGGAGAAGCCCTGGGGCACCGAGCCCTGCAGCGACCAGATCAGGGTGCCGGCACCGGTATAGTTGTCGGTCGCCGTCATCTGCAGGGTCAGCCCCGCCGGCGATGCGCCGACGATCGTCGATGCGTCGACCGTCCGGTTGAGCAGGGAGGTTGTTATCGTCGGGCCGAGATAGGCCGCCCCGTCGAGCGGGAATTCGTAGATCGTGACCGCAGCCGAGCTGTTGTTCCGCACACGGAAGATCTTCGACGTCGCCACGTCGGTGTTCAGGCCTGACACCGATCCGTTGGTGATCCGCGTCACGAGAGACCAGCTGCCATTCTGGGCCGGGGTCTCGATCCAGAGATCGTAGGCCGAACCGTTGATGGACTGGTTGGCGATGGTCGAGACGGTGACGAACCGATCGAACGTGTAGGTGATCGACTGACCGGGGGAGAGCGCGACGCTGGTCGTGGTCATGCCGTCGTACATCGGCCGGAAGAGGTCTTCGTTCGAAGGACCGCGGACCGAGAGCGGCGTCACGCTCCTGGCTGCGACGCCGGCGGGCTTGAACCCGTAGGTGGCGATCGCCGCGAACCCGAGGTTGTCCTGAGCTTGGACCGGCATCTGGACGAAGCCGAACGGGAAGTCCGTGCCGGCCGGGACCGTCACCGTTCCGTCGGTCCCGATGGTGAAGCCGATCGGCATGGCCGAGGTCAGACTCCAGGTCGGAGCGGACGTGCGGGGATGCGCGCCGGAGGCGGACAGCATCATCGAGAGCGATGCCGGGTTCGTTCCGGCGATCGCGGTGTCGACGACGCGGGTGGACGTCGAGGTGGCGATGGTCATGCCGTAGGACGGCGCACCGTCCATGCGGAGTTCGTTGATCGGGAGCACGGCGCTGCCGCTGTTGCGGATCCGGACCGCCGTGACGAACTGGTCGGCACCGGCCGGGATCTGCGACCCGTAGCCGTTGTTGGCGAGGCTGAGCGAGCCGATCTGCTTCCAGGTTCCGTCCTGCTGCAGGCCTTCCATCGTGTAGACGGTGCCCAGCGGGACGGTACCAAGGTTGTAGAACGGATCGGCCGAGATCTGGACGATGCGGTCCCACAGGAAGACGACAGACTGCCCGACGGCCAGCGGGAACGAGGTATCGTTCCGTCCGTCGTACACGACGGGCAGCAGGTTCTCGCCTCCCGGTCCCGTGACGGAGACCGGCGGTATCGTGTTCGCGCGGGACGCCCCGGTGGGAACGAACTGGAAGACGCGGTCGGAGTACAGGCCGTGACTGTCAGTGGCGCGAACGGCCACGTCGACATGTCCCGACTGCATCAGACTGGCCGGGCCGACGGTGACCAGGCCGGTCGACGAGATGGCGTAACCGCTCGGCAGCGTCGTGCCGGGCACCTGCGAGTAGACGAGACCGGCCGCGGAGGACTGGCTCGCTGCCGAAACCTGCAGGGTGAGACCGCTCGATCCCGCGGCGGCCGATCCGCCTGAGGTCGTCGAGATGACGGCTTCCGACACGAAGTACGGCGCGCTGGAGGTCGACCATGAGGGTGTGCGGACAGCCGAGGCATCCAGCCGGAACTCGGACACCGCCAGCGCGGTGGCGCCGGTGTTCCGCAGACGGTAGACCTTCGAGACGTCGTTCGCCGGAACGGGAGACAGCAGGTAGAGGGCCGCGCCGTTGTTCTTCAGTTCGACCGAGTTCCACGAACCGTCCTGGAGCTGCCTCTCGAGCACGACGGTCGCGGTCGAGTTCACGCCCAACGAATTCGCGCTGACGGTCTGGAGGTTGACGTATTGCGGGAAGGTGAAGGTGACCGACGCGCCGGAGGCCAGGGAGACGCTCCGATCGGTCAGCCCGTCGTAGAGTATCGAATAGACGTCGTTGCCAGCTGGATCGACAACCGTGGCCGGGGCGACCGTGGAGGCCCGCACCGACGTCGGGAAGAATTGGATGAGTTTGTCCGTGTAGAAGCCGCGCGAATCCGTTGCGCGCGCCAACAACTGTATGTGTAGCGGCGCGCAATCGAACTGTGGCGGAGGCGCAATCGAGGGCGTTTTCCGGCGCACGATCGGTGAGACTGGAGACGGTCTCCGACGCACATTCCGTGAGACTGGGCGCACGATCGGTGAGACCGACGCGAGATCATCCGAGCCGACGCACGCTGCGTGAGACGGATCAGGTCGGCAGGCCGGCGGCCCGCATCTCGTCCAGGAGTTCGGCGGCCCGGGCCGCTTCGAGTTCGCCGCGGAGGAGCCGTCGGACCTCGCCGGGCTTGGCGTCGAACTGCTCGGCCAGACTGCGAAGGTCGTAGCCGTTCCGCGTCAGCCGGGGCTCCAACTCGTCGAGCTGGCGCGATAGCACAGCATCGATCATGTCGGCATCGACCGGCTTGGCCCCGATCTCGAAGGCGGCTTCGAAGGCGCGCACGAGATGCTGCCCGATCTGGAGCGGCGTCTTCAGCTTGGCGGCGAGCAAGGTGGCGGCGCCGTCGGTCAGTACGTCGGCCTGCGCGATGCCATCCTGGAGCGAGGCCTTCATCACCCAGTCGATATAGTCGCGTTGCCGATCACGCAGCCCTCCGAACTCGAACACCGTCGTGCGGTCGCCGATTTCCTCCATCTTGGGACGCCGCAGGTCGTTCTTCAGCTTGGGATGGCCGATCAGCACGATCGAGAGCTGCCCTCCGCCCTCCGCCACCAGCTCGATGAGGCGCTTGAGCGCCGTCAGCGTCTTGGGGTGGAGGTCGTGCGCGTCGTCGATGAAGAGCGCCACGGGCTTCCTGGCGCGCCGGAACAGCTCCTGCAGGTCTCGCTCGCGGCGTTCCGACTGGCTGGAGATCGTCACCGTCTTTTCCGGCGACAGGTCATAGAACAAGGCAGCCAGCAGGAGCGGCACGGTGATCTTGGCCTTGTCGACCGACAGCGAGCGCGACACGATCACCCGGCCTTCTCGCTCGAGGTCGGCACGCAGGCGGCGCGACAGCAGTGTCTTGCCCGAGCCGATGACGGCCGTGACAGCGATCAGGCGACCACCCGCGATGGCGGCGCGGATATCGCGGGCGACCTGGGTATGGTGCTCTGTCTCGAAGAAGCCGACGTCGGTCGGCGGTCGCAACAGGTCGTAGAAGCGCATCACTTCGGTGAGCATCAGCCGACGCCTCCCCTCTGCCCGGGCGGGAAGCGCTCTCGGACGGCGGCCAGGACCTCGGGACGGGCCAAGGTCCGCGCCAGCAAGGCGTCGATGAAGGCGCGATCCTCAGCCGGGAGGGTGGCGAGGGGCAGCCTGATGGCCTCGGCGATGGCGCGCCGGGCGACGAGCAGATTGGCGAAGCTCAGCTGTCCGAATGGGTCGGGATCGCGGAAGGGACGCACCGGGACGGACAGAGGCGGTCGCGCCTCGGCCATGACGACGTCGGCCTCGCCCGACAGCGCCGCACGCGGCAGCGCGAGCCGGCGCGCCAGGTCCTCGACCCGCTCGGCCTTGACCTCACGCCTGGATTTGCGGTGCTTGCGATAGCGATGCAGCGGGATCGGGCCTCCGACCGGAAGAAAGGGGCCGGACCGCCGATCCTCGCATTCCACCCAGAGTTCCTGGTCGAAGAGGCCCCACCACACCACGACCGTCTCGCCGGCGAACTCGGGATCGATCTCGTAGGTCACGCCGGCGATCGTCATCCGGCAGTCGAGCGCCACGACCCGTCGTTCCGGTTCCCGGGCAAAGGCGCAGAACCGATCCCAGCCGCACATCTCCCGCAGACCGTCGTCGGGCAGGTGCGCCAGCCAGTCCTCGATACGGCTGTGCGGTTCGATGCGATGATCGCCACGGTTGTAGCTGTCGATGAAGCGCGCCAGCCACCGATTGGCCTCCGCCTCCGTCTCGGGCCGGTGGAAGTGGTACAGGGTCTCGTGGGCCTCCTTCACGGTGCGGAAGGGCCGCTCGACCTTGCCCTTGGAGCGTGCCGTGGTGCGCCGACCATCCGACCCGGCCGGCCTGTGCGTCGTCACCGCGACACCCAAGCTCTCCATCACGCGTCCGAACACAGCCGACTTCGCGACCGGGCCGTTGTCGAGGTAGAGAGCCGCCGGAATGCCGCCGAACGGGCTCCCGTTCTCGTCGGTCTCCTTGCGGGCCATGGCGTTGAACAGGAAGCGCAGCGCGCTCTCGACGTCCTCGCCGTAGACGCACCGATATTCCTGGTAGGCGACGCCGGAGCGGTCGTCGACGACGCTGAACAGCATCAGCATGGGCGCGCCCGAGCGGTCATGATCGAGCCAGGGCGGAACTTCGATCTGCTTGAGATCCGAGGGGCTCATGTCGAAGTGCCAGAGCGCGTTGGCTTGCGCGGCCTGGAAGCGGACGGCGGGCGGCTCGCGGACCATGCGGGCATGATCGTAGCCGAGACGCCGCAGGTGTCGGTTGAGGGTGGATGCGGTCAGGCGGCCTGGTGCCAGCTTCATGAAGCCATCGGGCGTGTCGACCCCGTGCTCGACAAGCAGGCCGAGGATACGCACCGTCGACAGGTGGCGGCCCTTGCGGTTCGTGGTGCGGACCTTCATGGCCGCGACGATCTCGCACCAGCGTTCGATCTCGGAGGCCGACATCGACCTCGGCCGCCCCTGGTCGGCGCGGTGAGCGGCATGGGGGCGACGTCCGCCACGCAGCAGGCGGTACAAGGTCGCCCGGCTGACGGCATAAAGCGCGGCGGTCGACCGGATCAGGGTGGTCCGTTCCGGATGACGGGCGGGGAGTGCGGCAAGCCGCTGCCGGAGGGTCACCAGGGCCTCGGTCGGCACGGCGCCCCCGGCCGGCATCACGCCAGACCGGTCTGGCTGGATGGTGAAGGTGCGCTCGGCTTCGCACCCTTGCGGATCGTGGCCGCGCCGTCCAGCAGCACCTGCCCGGCCGCCTTGGGTGTGCCGTCGCCGTTCACATAGGCGTAGAGTGTCGTGGTGGTGACGCCGAGGCGTTTGGCGACGTCCGCCGCGACAGCCTTCGGGTCGGCCATGGCGGCCATGGCCATGGTCAGCGTTGCATGGTCCATCTTGCGTGGCCGCCCGCCCATGCGCCCACGGGCCCGGGCCGCGGCGAGCCCCGCCGTCGTGCGCTCGGTGATGAGCGCCCGCTCGAACTCGGCGAAGGCCGCGAAGATGCCGAAGGCGAGACGGCCGTTGGCGGTGGTGGTGTCGATCTGCGCTCCGGCCCCGGCCAGAACCTTGAGGCCGACGCCACGAAGGCGGAGGTCCTCGGCCGTGGTGACGAGATGCCGAAGGTCGCGGCCAAGACGATCGAGCTTCCACAACACCAGGGTGTTACCCGGCTGAAGGGCTTTCAGGCAGGCCAGCAAGCCGGGGCGGGCATCATGCCGGCCGGAGGCGAGATCCTGGTAGATGCGTTCATCGGCGACGCCGGCGGCGAGAAGCGCGTCGCGTTGCGGAGCGAGCGTCTGGCTGCCGTCGCTCTTCGAGACCCGGACGTAGCCGATCAGCATGAGCTCCCCGAGGCCGCCAGGAAAGATACTGTCCATCCTGCAATCTCGCGCTCATTTCCGCAACGAGTTTTCTGACGCTCCCCGAGCTTTGTTCAGCGGCACCCGAGCCTCACAAGAAAACCGGCCGTTTTCCTTGTCGTCGTGGTGCGTGAGGCGCTACGGCCAGGGGCCGGATGAACGGCGCCTGGTCCGGAAAAGAGATCGCCCATGTTCGCCATTCTCCGACAAGCCGGCGGCCGGCGGTATGAGGTGGACTTCGAAGACGATCCCGTCCTGCTCGATGTCGCCATGAGCGCGACCACGATCCAGATCACGATGACCGCAACCGAGGATCGCGATCCCGAGAAGAACCGCTTCGTGACCGTCACGGTCCCACGTGAGGCGTTGATCGCCGCCCTGGCGGCTGCCGGCAGCACGGCCAAGTCAGGCAACAGGAAGGGACCTACACGCGTCGGATAACAGGCTCATCTTGCCTGCCGACCTGATCCGTCTCACGCAGCGTGCGTCGGCTCGGATGATCTCGCGTCGGTCTCACCGATCGTGCGCCCAGTCTCACGGAATGTGCGTCGGAGACCGTCTCCAGTCTCACCGATCGTGCGCCGGAAAACGCCCTCGATTGCGCCTCCGCCACAGTTCGATTGCGCGCCGCTACATGTATGGAGCCGAACCCGAACTGCTCGCCCTGCGGAACCACGACCAGCCCCGATGACGAAAGGCCGAAGTTTGCGGGCAACGCCATGGAGTTCGGCGACAGCGACCACGTGAACGCGCTGGTCGCACCCGAATAGGTCTTGGTCGCAGCAAGCTGGAGGGACAGCGCGGCCGGGGTCGCGCCGGTGATCTGAGACTGGGTCACCTCCCACGGGCCCGAGGCGGTCGTGATCGACGGAGTCTGTTGAGCGGCTCCGTCGATGCGGAACTCGGCCAGGACCGCGGTGCCGGTCGCGCCGGAGTTGCGCAGCCTCCATTGGCGGCCGATGTAGGCGGGGAACGTTCCGGCACTCACGCGCTGGATCGTGGATCCCGAGACATTCCAGGTCTCGATCGATCCCCAGGTCCCGTCAGCCTTGAGGTTCTCAAGGACCAGCGACGCCGAGCCTACGGTGTTCGACACTGCGAAGGACGCGTTGCTCACGGAGACGTAGTTGGGGAATGTCCAGGCCGCGGACTGGCCCGGTGCGATCGAGACCGTGCGGTCGAGGTTGCCATCGTAGAGGATCGTGAAGGCGTCGGATCCGTCGGGCGCGGTCACCACGGTCGGCAGCGTGAGGGCGGCCTGCGTGTAGGCCGGATAGAACGGGAAGACGCGGTCGTTGTAGAAGCCCTTGGTGTCCGTGACGCGGATCGCGATCTGCGGGAACGCACCCGGGAAGCTCTCGCCGGCCGGGACGGTGAGCGTGCCGTCAGACGACACCGAGAAGCCCGTCGGCAGGGTGGTGCCGGGGGTCGGCG
Organism: Methylobacterium sp. 092160098-2; assembly: GCF_028920805.1. Lineage (NCBI taxonomy): Bacteria > Pseudomonadati > Pseudomonadota > Alphaproteobacteria > Hyphomicrobiales > Methylobacteriaceae > Methylobacterium > Methylobacterium sp. 092160098-2. The sequence goes on from NZ_JAQPZJ010000002.1 coordinate 272,589, forward strand.
CGTAGGACAGGCCGGTGCCGCCGGAGGCCTGCATCGTGGCCGAAAGAGGCATCTGGAGGCCGGCGCCGACTTTCGTCGAGTTCAGGGTGTAGGTGATCGTTGTCTGGTTGACCGTGTAGTACTGCTGGTTCTGGATCGGAGTGTTCCAGACCGGCGCCAGCGCCGGCACGCCGCCGAGGCGGGCCGTGGTGAGGTTCTGGGTGGTCGCGACGGTGTTGCGGAGGCGGTAGACCTTGCCGTAGGCGGTGGCGGCCGTCTGGCCCGCGGGAGCGGTCGTGCCAAGGTTGGCGGCGAACACCGTGGCCCAGGATCCGTCCTGCGCCGGAGTTTCGAGGACGACGGCCGGGTTGGTCGACAGGCCCACGAACACCGACGCTCCGGTCGGGCTGACGTAGCGCGGGAAGGTGTAGGTGATGGACTGGCCCGTCGCGACCGGCACGGTCTGGTCGTTGAGTCCGGAGTAGAGCGCCACGAACACGTCGCTGCCGTTGGGGGCGGTGACCGAGGACGGCAGCTGGGCCGTCATCGCCACGACTTCGGGCGTGAAGTTGAAGGCCTGATCCGTGAAGAAGCCGAGCGTGTCGGTGACGCGGAGGGTGAAGTTGATGGTGCCGGCGGTGAAATCGGTCGCCGCGGGCGCGGTCAGCACGCCCGTCGAGGTCAGGGAGAACCCGGCCGGCAGCGGCGCCGACGTCGGGGCCAGAGCGTAGGCGAGGGGATCGCTCGGACGCAGCGAGCGGTTCGTCGCCTGCAGCTGCATCGAGAGGGCCGCCGGCGTGGTGCCGGCGATGCCGGTCTGGGTCACCACGCGCGTGCCGCCCGCCGAAACCCAGACCGGGGAGAGGAAGGTGCCGGCACCGTCGAGGCGGTACTCGCGCAGGGTGGCGGCACCGGTCGCCCGCAGACGCCAACGGCGGCCGATCGAATCCATGGTCGAGGGCACGACCCATTCGCCGGAGGTCCGCTCGACCTCCAGGACGACGTTGCCGAGATTGACGCCGTCAGTGACCGCTGCGGCGACGTTCTGCACGTAGCGCGGGTAGGTCCAGACGATGGTGTCGCCGGCGGCGAGCGTGACGCCCGTGGCCGACGTTCCGGTGGCGCCGTCGTAGAGCGGCACGACGACCGAGTTGCCGCTCTTGTCTAGGACGGAGGTGGGGGCGACCGTGCCCAGGCGGACGGAGGCGGGGTTCAGCACGAAGGTCCGGTCGGCCGTGTAGTCGTCTGTCGTGGCGCGCACGGCGGCCTCGATCCGGCCGTAGGGGAAGCTTTCACCCTGCGGAGCCGTTAGGGCGCCGCCCGCGGTCAGCGCGAAGCCGTCCGGCGGCGTGAAGGTCTGCACCCACGCGTACGAGACCGGCGAGACGGTGACGGCGCTTTTCGAACTGGCGAGCGGCAGCGTAAGGCTGTCGGGCGTCAGGCCTTGGATCGTGGTCTGCGAGACGGTGCGCGCGGTCGCGGCGGTCGACCAGATCGGCCCGAGCTGAGGGAGACCGCCAAGGCGGGCCTCGCGCAGGGTCGAGGTGCCGCTGATCTGGCGGACGCGGAAGCGGCGGCCGCCCTGGTCCTGCACGGCAGCGGGGAAGGCCGAGGCCGGAGTGGCTGTCATCTGCACCCAGGAGCCGTCGGCGGCGACCGTCTCGAGAACCGCGCCCGTCGGCACGACATCGAAGGTCGAGGCTGCGGCCACGCGGACCCACTGCGTGCCGTAATCGTAGACGAGGCTCTGGCCGGCTGCGAGGACGGTGGAGGCATCCGACGCGTCGGTGCGGCCGTCGAGCATCGCGACCCGGACGTCCTTGCCGGAACCGTCGACGATCGTCTTCGGGGCCACCGTCGCGGCGGAGACGCCCAGCGTATGGAATAGGAAGGTGCGGTCGACGGCGTTGCCGACCGGATCCGTGGCCCGGACCGGCACCGATACCTTGCCGGCCGGGAACGCGTCGGCCGAGGGCACCGTGACGGTGCCGTCCGCGGTCAGCGAGAAGCCCGAGGGAATGCTCGAACCGGGCAAGAGCGCGTAGGTCATCGCGCCGGCGTACGGCGAGTTGTTGGTGGCTACGACTTGCAGCGCGAGGCCGGTCTGGCCGGACACGGCGGTGGAACTCGTCTCGTACGACCCGGGCGCGGTCACGTAGGTCGGCAGCACGAAGGCGCCGACGCCGTCCAGGCGGTACTCGCGCACGGTGGTCGCCGCAGTCGCGCGGATCCGGAACCGCTTGCCGGTGTCGAGCGAGGTCGAAGCGACCCAGCCGGCGGACCCGCCGTCGGTCTCCAGCACCAGCGCGGCCGCGTTCGTCGCGTCGACGATGGAGGCCGACGGAACGATCTTCACGTAGCGGGGGAAGGTCCAGACCACGGACTGGCCTGCGGTCAGCGCGACGCCGGGGGCCGAGGTCCCCTTAACGTCGTCGTTCAGGACCTGGATGACGCTCGCGCCGCTCGGGTCCGTGATGGAGGTTGGGGGCAGCGTGTTGGAGCGGACCGCGGCCGGTGCGAACGAGAAGGTCTGGTCGGCGGTGAACCCGACCGCGTCGGACGCGCGGACCACGAAGGAGACGAAGCCGGTGGGGAAGCTCTCGCCGGGAGGCGCACCGAGGGTGCCGGCCGACGTGATCGAGAAGCCGGTCGGAAGAGTCGTGGTCGGAGCGTAGGTGATCGGCGCGCCGAAGCGCGAGCGCAGAGTGGTCGAGAGGACCAGCTTGAGGCCGGATTGATCGATCGTGCGCAGATCGCCCGCGGTGGTCCAGGCCGGCGGAGCCTGTACCTCGAGGCCGTCGAGGCGCGCCTCGCGCAGCAGGCCTGCGGAGGTGGCGCGGATGCGGAACCGCTTGGCGCGGTTGTTTACGGTGGACGAGGCGACCCAGCCGTCCGCCGTCTCCGCTTCGACGGCCACCGTGGCGGACGCGTCGATGACGCTGGGAGCGTACAGATAGACGTATTGGCCGTAGTCCAGAACGACCGAGTCGCCGACGGCCAGCTGGACGCCCGGGGCGGTCGCGCCGACCGCACCGTCGGTCATGATCGTGTAGACGTCCTTGCCGGTCGGATCGACGATGGACGAGCGGACGCCGAAAGCCCGGGGCGCGGCAGGCTGCAGCGGCACGACCATGTCGCTGTAGATGCCGACGTTGTCGGTCGCGCGGACGGTTATCGGCGTGTAGCCGGCGGGCAGGCTTTCGCCGGTGGGAATCGAGAGCGTGCTGCCGGACAGGGAGAAGCCCTTCGGAAGCTGGCTCGGAGCCGAATAGACGATGGTGGAACGGTCGGAGAAGGTCGACTGCGGAGTTGCCGAGAGCGCGATCGTGCCCGGATCGGCAATGGTGACCGGTCCATCCGGGAACCGGTTGTTCCAGTAGGGACCGTACTGGGCCGGGAGACCGTCCAGACGGGCCTCGGAGAGGAAGGTCGCGCCGATGGAGCGCACGCGGAAGCGCCGGGCGATCCAGTCGACGTCGGCGGCCGGAACCCAGCCGCTCGCGGTCTCCGCCTCGACGACGACCGTTCCGCCGGTGGCGGTCACGACGGCCGGGCGCGATGCATTCACGTAGTCGCTGCCGTAGGCGAGGACGACCGACTGCCCGTCCGTCAGGGCGACGCCGGACTCCGCCCGCCCGTCGGCGAGCACGCCGAAGACGTCGTTGCCTGCCGGATCCCGGACGTCGGGCTTGATCGGCTGCGCGGGGGTGGACGACGGATTGAAGACGAACGAACGGTCCGCGTAGAAGCCGGTCGAATCCGAGGCGCGCAGGACCACGGTCTGGCGGCCGGCGGCGAAGTTGGAGCCGCGCGGCGCGGTGATCGTATTGGCCGAGAACGTGAAGGCGTCCGGCAGGCTGCCCTGCACGGTCAGGATCGGCGTGGGATCGGCGAGCGTGTTGTTGACCTGGGCTTGGATCGGCAGCGTGAGGTTCGGCCGCCCGTTCAGACGACTGTCGTCGGCCACGTACGGACCGGCCGCCGTGCCCCAGGTCGGGGCTCCGGGCACGGCGGCGCCGTCGAGGCGGTACTCGCGGACGTCGACCGAGGCGGTCGCACGGGCGCGGAAGGCCTTGGCGATCGAATTGACGCTGGCCGCCGGCACCCAGCCGTCCGCGGTCTGCGCCTCGAAGACGAGCAGGGACGGATCGGTGGCATCGACCGCGTTGGCGACGGCGACCTGCGCGTAGCGCTGGAAGGTGAAGGTGATCGCCTGACCGGCGTCGAGATGGATCGAGCGCGCGGTGGATCCCGTCACGCCGTCGTAGAGGACGAAGTAGGCATCGTTGCCGGACGCGTCGCGCGTCTGCGGCACGAGCGTCGAGGCCCGGAGCGAGGCCGGCTGGAAGGCATAGGTCTGGGTCGCGGAGACGCCCAGGTTGTCGACGGCCTGCAGGGTCACCGATTGGAGACCGGCCTGGAAGCTCTCGCCCGGCGGGACCCGTATCGCGCCGTTCGCAAACGAGAAGCCCGCGGGCGCGGTCCCGGCGACCGAGATCGTCGTGGCGGACGAGGTGTAGGGATTGCGCGCGGTGGCGGTGACCGGGAGCTGAAGCTGGCCCGAGCCGTCCACGCCCCCTTGGTCGACGGTGCGGAGCGTCGAGTTCGGCGAGAACGTGGGGATCAGGATCGGGGACGCCCCGTCGAGACGGTACTCCTGGACGCTGACCGCCGCCGTCGCGCGCACGCGCCAGCGGACCGCGATGCCGTCGACCGTCACGGGATCGACCCAGCCGGCCTTGGTGGCCGCTTCCAGAACGAGCGAGCCGGGCTTGTCCGCGATCACCGTGGCGGCAGCCGCCACGTTCACGAACCGGCCGAAATCCCAAACGAGCGTGTCGCCTGCGGCGAGTGCCACGGAGGCGTCCGACTTCCCGTCGTTCAGGACCATCGAGACGTCGCCGCCCGGACCCGTGACCGCCGGCGCGACCGTATTGGCCCGGACGTTGGCCGGGTTGAACACGAACTGCTGGTCGGAGACGTACCCGAGGGCGTCGGTGGCACGGATGGTCGTCGACAGACGCCCGGCGGGAAGCGATCCGCCGGGCCCCAGGAGGAGCGACGCACCGTCGAACGCGAGGCCGTCCGGCACCGCGGCGCCGGGTGCCAGCGTCAGAACGGCGGGTTCGTTCGAGTAGATGGTCTGCTCGTCGGCCTTCAGCGCGAGGTTGAAGCCCTTCACGTCCACGCCGGGCACGACCCAATCGGGGCCCGAGAGCGTCGGAATGCTCATGCCGGAGTCGCCGACGATCCACGCGCCGGAGCGCGTCTGCCACAGCGGCGGGTGGTTGTAGTCGGCCGCGTCCAGGCGCGCCTCGCGCACCGTCGCCACGTCGCCCGACTCGTTCACGAGGCGCCACCGCTTGGCGATGCCCGCCACCTGCTCCGGCGCGACCCAGACGCCCGAACCCGCCTCGGCCTCGAGGACCATCTGGCCGACGTTGTCGCCGGCCAGGACCGTACCGCCGGTCACGAGCACGAAGCGTCCGTAGTCGAAGAGCATGTTGCCGCCGGCCTTGACCGTCGCGGACTGCGCCGTCTTGTCGGTCACGCCGTCGTTCATGGCGTGGCGGATGTCGACGCCGTCGCCGACGCCCACGGAGTTCGGGTATGCCGTGCGGGCGGGGACCGCGTCCGGGGTCAGGTAGTACTTGCGCTCCGTCCAGTAGCCGATGCCGTCGGTCGCGCGGAGAGTGAAGTCCACCCGGCCGTAGGGAAAGCCCTCGCCGGTCGGCCCGGTGAGATCGCCGTTGGGCTGGATCGCGAACCCGGTCGGCAGCGTCGAGCCGGACGCGAGCTCGAAGACCGTGGGCGTGTCGGAATACGGCGACTGCTCCGGGGCTACGACGCTGACGCCGAGCGGCACGGGGCCGACGGCCACGAGGAGGCCTTCGGGCGTCTGCCAAGCGGGCGGCGGGTTGGGCGGCGAGGAGGCGATGCGCAGCTCGGAGACGCGCATGTGACAGCTGTTGGTCAGCTTGACCCGCCAGTCTGCCGAAACGAACCCGGAGCGCGGGGTCGGCATGAGGTTGAAGGCGGACAGCACGCCGCCGGACGCGAGCGACTGGGCGCGGTGGACCGGCTTCCAGTTGGCGTCCTCGTCCTTGGCTTCGAGGTCGTAGGAGCAGGAGCCGTAGTCCGCGTCCGTGGAGAAGGCGACGACGGCGGTCTTGGCGCGGATCGGATGATCGAAGTGGACGGCGACCGAGGCGCCGAAGCCGCTGGCGGCCACGTCGGTCGTGGCCGATCCGTCGAAGATGGGCTGCGGGGAGGGGAGGGCGGTGTCGCCGACGAAGGCCTGGACCGGATAGGCGTGCTGCTGGGTCTCGTCGAAGTCGTCGAGCCACGTGACGACGAAGGGATCGGACTCCGAGATGCGGCCCTTCGCATCCTGGACCGCCATCACGTACGTGCCTTCGGAGGGCACCTTGGAGGTGCCCACGAAATTGCCGAGGCGCGGGTCGAAGGTGAGGCCCTGGGCGAGAGGTGGGCCGATCAGGGAGAAGGCGTAGGGGCGGTTGCCGCCTTTGACGTTGATGGTGAGGTCGGCCTTCTCGCCGATGAAGAACTTGCGGGGCTGGACGACCTTCAGGACCGGGTTGTCGTAGAGGGACGGATCGAGACCGTCGATGCGGTAGCGGAAGAAGTTGCCGTACCCCTGCATGACGTCCTTGGACGGAGCCGTCGTGGACGGATCTGTCTGGTCGGTCTGGGCCGGAGCCGTCTGCGCCAAGCCGGCACCCGCGGTCGCACCCAGCAGGGCGACGCACGAGGCCGTGGCGAGCAGGAAGGAACGAACGAACATCAAGGCACCCACCGAAGGAGTGCCCGACACCCCTTCCCATATTTCGAACTAATTCGGAGGCGGCGCCGTGTCAAAGGAACTGGGGGCTTTTTGGAGCGTTTCGCACCTTCGATCCGGCGATTTGATCGACATGTCCCGGCGGCGTTGGGCGATGTGCCACGTCCCACGCGATCCGTACACCGAACGGTGAAATCGCGCGCCGAGGGCCGTTGCTTTTCACCGGTCCAGCCTCCGACGATTTTCTGTTCCTTTGTGGATTGCCCATGACGTTCGGCCGGCACCCGCCGTACCCGTCTTTCCTCCGCCTACATCCCGGGGTTTCGCCATATCGGTCGGTAGGCGGCCGGCATGGCGAACGCCCCGGCGTAGGGTAGACCGACGGCGACCTGCGGGATCCCGGGGTCGGCATTCTCGATCTCCTCCCGAGCCAGGATATCCCGTTCGCAGGCGGCACGTGCGAGGATGCGCCACCCGAGCGCCAGCGCGCCCCGCGCCTCCGATGCTCGGGGATGGCTGTTGGGGATGGCATCGAGCGCAGAGACGAGGAGACCGGTTCCCGAGAGGACCGTCTCCAGGCGGTCGGCATCGAGGGCGGCCAACGCTTTGGCCACCGCAGGTCCCGCCGAGATCCGCTTGGCGGAGAGCGCGAACCACGGTCGGTGGCGGTCGGTCAGGATCATTTCGAGGTGATCGATGCGCCTCGGGCGACATCGGAGGATGGCGCCAGGGTCCCGGAACGCGCGCCGCGCCCAGTCCGGGAGGGTCGCGGCCGCCTCGACGATCGGCAGATCGCACGACGGATCGGCCATTCGGCGGTAGGCCGCCCCGATCAGCCCGGCAGGGGCGAACAGGTTCCTCCAGCAGACCGCCCCTGGCCCCGCGCCCGACGCGAGGCGCCGGATCGGATCCTCCTCGGCAGCCAGCGCGGCATCCAATCCGTGCCGTACCGCATCTATCCCGGGGGCAACGTCCGTGCCGGCCTCGATCGCGTCGGACAGGCGGCCGAGCAGCTGCACCAGCAGCCGGGCTCCCGGCCCCCTGGGATCGAGATCCGGGACGCCGTAGGCGGCGGCCCGGCCATCGCTTCGGATCTCGTGGGCGAGCTCCGCACGCGTCAGGGACCGGAAATCCAGGATCGGATGCCGATCGACGTCCATGCCGGCGTCGGCTGCGGCGGATGTCTCTAGCATGAGCCTGTGGTGCCCCTCGGCGGTCAGGGGATTGCCGCCGAGGGCCTGCACAGCTCCGCTCCTCATCAGGGCCGCCGGATCGAGCAGGTCGGCCGCCCGGCGCCACGGGCCGCCCATCCCGGAGAATGCCTGGGCCAGGGAGAGACGCATCTCGATCGCCGTGGACACCTTCGCGGAGTGCGAGAAGCCTTCCGAGAGATCCATGAACACGAGGACCGCCTTGGCGGCGCGACCATGGCCATCACCGCCCGATCCCGCGACGAGCAGATCGCCCGGATGTCCGCCGCGTTCGAAGAGGCGCGGCACGGCATCGGGATCGATCGGCTCCAACGCGAAGGCCTGCGCGGGCGCGGCCGGCGGACGGGCCCCCTCGTGGAACGCGCCGCCGAGCTTCAACGACGATTTGTCCCAATCGACGCAGACGGCGAAGAGACGGGCGTCCTCCTCACCGCCTCCGGGGGGCACCGCGACCACGAACACCGGGCGATGCGGGAACGCGCCGCGCGGGTAGGCGATCGCCGGATCACCGATCTCCGGCATCTCGAGGTCGACGGCGATCACGGCGTGGGCCCCCGCATCGCCGCGGCCTGCCGGTCCATGATCCGGCGGGCGTCGGGGCAGGCCTCGACACCGGGTTCCGGCCATGCCTCCAGCTCCAGCTGATCCGTAGCCGGAGCGGAAACGTAGAGACCGGGCGAAGCTGCGAGGAGGTCCGGCGGTTCGGGGCTGCCGACATGAAGGTCTCCGAACTCGAGCATCCACATCCAGCGGCCAGGCCCCACCCTCGCGATCACGCGGGGCGCCTCGCCCGACAGGGGCCGGAAGAAGGGGTCGTCGGCCAGCCGGGCGGCGAGGTCGAGGACCGCGCGTTCGCGACTGCCGCGCGTCCTCTTCGGGGATGTCGCCTCCGGCTCCCGAGGCCGCGACCTGGGCGGCGCGTATGCGTAGCGGGGCGGCGGACCGTTCCGGTCCGGCTCCGACCACCGCCTGCGCACGCCGATCTCCCCGGGCTCGGGGAATCCGAGCTGCCGAAGCGTCTTCTCCTGCGCCGGCGTCACCTTCCGGCCGAAGTACTCCGACGTGCGGTACGAGTCCGCATGCACGCGCACCCACCCCTCCCCGGCGAGCTCCTGCACGGTACGGTGCAGGAGCGCGTACGCGATGTCGTCGTGCGCGTAGAAGCGGCATCCGTAGAACCGCCCCGCCGGCGTGATCCAGCCCTGATCGGACCAGGGGTCGAGAAGGAACCGCAACGCGTAGTCGCGCTCGAGGAGTGCGATCTCGCGGGGAATGGCCGCCAGGAGGGCGCGATCGTTCGGGGCCTCCACGACCGCGAGCGGGCGCGCTTCGGCGTACGGCTTGCGGCGAGCCTTGAAGTCGATCCAAAACGAGCCGGACCCGTCGATGCCGAGTTCGCACCAGCGCGGCATGGAAGAGCCGTCGTCGACGAGATAGTAGGCCGGCATCGAACGCTCCTTGCCGATACCTTAGAGCGGGGCGACGCGAGACGCGATGGTCGACGCATTGCCAGAACGGCAGGCACGACCAATCGAAGGAACGTCCGGCCGCCGTGGTCCGGATCCGCCTCTGCCCGGCAGGGCCTTCGCGACGCCTCCGGCGTCGGGAAGGCCAAAGGCCAAGCCATTAGGGGGCCGGCGCGGCATCTCCCGGCAGGACGGCCGAGACGGTCATGTGCCGCATGACGTCGACGAGGGCGGGAACGTCGGAGACACGGACGGCACGCGTCTCCTCCAGAAGGGCCACGACCGCCTGCAGGGCGGCTTCGCCCGGCTGTACGGCCCACGCCTCCCGACTCCAGGGTTGCCCGTTCGCCCCTCGTCCTTCGACGATCCAATCGCGGCGCACCCCTTCGGCGATCTCGAGACCCGCGAAATGGCCCGACGGATCGGATGCCCGGGCGGCGGCCGCCGCGGCGGGCAGGACCTCGATCAGATCCTGCAGGGTGGGTTCGTCGGGAAGCCCGATCTCCACGGGAACGTCGACGAAGATCCTGCCTTTGGCGTGCACGACGTTCAGCAGCATCGACGTCTCCTCGGCCGGCATCCGGACATGCCCACCAGCGAGCCTGCTTCCGGCGGCCGCCAGTCGCAAGTTGTGGACGCCGGCGGTTCGGAACCGAAGATCCCGGACGCCTACACGGTTGTGGCCCGGCCGCGGAAAGGTGAAGTTCACTCCCCGCGGCGTAGGCTGCCGCCGCACCCGATCATGAGGAGGCCGTCGATGGCTCGCGACACGGATCTATCGCCCCGAAACCGCCTTCCGGAAGCACGGCCGGTCCTGGACATCGAGGTCGAGCACGCGAGCGGCACGGAGCATTTCGGTCCGAACGAGCAGATCATGGCCTTCGTCGTCGGCCCCGAGATGGTCGCCGCCTGGAAGCCGCTCGATGGCGTCGTCAGCGTGATCTCGGGTGCGCCGGCGATCATCGTGCGCACGCACGATCTGGAGATGCCCCTGACCGTGGACGAGTACGCCGGCCTCGTCGGCTGCGAGCTCGAACCGCACGAATTCGAAGCCCTGCTGGCACGTTACGGCAGCTTCTTCGAGATCCACGACGACTTCTACGATCCGGAGACGGGCGAAGCTTGGCAGCCGAAGGGCCTTCGTCGGCAGTACCGCACGGCCGTCGCCGCCCTTCAGAGTGGTCTCGCTCCGACCGACGCGCCCGGCATCTTCCCCGGTCCGAAATCGTGAAGCCCGGGCCCCGACTGCTAGGGGGCGCGCTTCTGGTCGTGGCCGGCCTCCATGCGGCTCGACCCACGCCTGCCTCGGCTCTCGACGAGGGCATCTGGGTCGTCGCGGGCTCGTTCAGGAACGCCGACAACTCCAACTTCCAGACCGAAGCCGTGGCCCGCGCGACGGCGGCGGTGAAACGGTGCGGCCTGCAGCCCTTCAACGACTTCAGCGGCAAGTTCGGGTTCGCCGAAGGCTACGACGTCGTGGTGGTCGGCCCCTACCGGACGAGACCGGAGGCCGACCGGATCCTGGGACGCCTGCGGCCCTGCGTTCACGACGCCTACCTCAAGCGGGGCCGCTACCTCGGGGAGTGAACGTCAAGCCGCCGGTGCCGGGACCTCGGCGAGACCGAGCGCGTCGCGGAGGTCGCTCTCCAGGGCATCCATGTCGATCGGAGCGGCCAGCGCCCCGCTGTCGTCGGCGAGCCGGAGGACGAGCGACTCCTCCCCGGCCGCGCCGAAATACTCCGGCGGACCGCCCCATTCGTCCACCACCTCGTCCTCGTTCGAGGCGCCCGCGGAATCGAAGAACGTGTCGCCGACCTTGAGAAGGACGTGGTCGGCGTACTCGGGATGATCGCCGTCGACGTAGTGGTACTCCCCGAGGTCTCCCAGGGCGTGGTTCAGGGCAACCGCGAAGCGCGCGCAGTTGCCCATGGTGCCGTCGTAGCGCCCTTCGGCGGCGACCTTCGCGATGGCGGCCGCGATCCGATCGGGCTCGATCATGGCGGACCTCCTCAGGCCGCCGGGCCGGCTGCGGAGGGCGCGGCGTCCTCGATGCGCCGTTTGAGCACGCCGATGATCTCGGCGAGCGCCTCGAGCCGGACCGGGATCTGCCCCGGATCATCGTCTCCGGTCAGCAGGGCGCCCTCGACGACCTGATAGAGGGGATCGCTGCGCCGCCCGGTCGAGGATCCGATGTCCTCGGAGGCGGCGTATGCGGAGCGCAGCGCCGACTGCAGGACGGGATGGCTCATCTCGTCGGTGAGCGCATGGTCCGCGAAGGCTTCGGTCGCCATCAACAGGGTGGGGCCGTCGCAGGCCACGGTGGCGTCGAGCAGACCGATGCCGATGCCGAGCCGATGCAGCGCTTGGGCGAGCGCGTTCCGTTGAGCCAGGGCCTGCTCCATGGTGGAGGGGCGGTCGAGAACGAGCATGGCGGTCGCCTTTTCGAGATGAAACGGGGGATCGGAGGTGTCAGGGGCGCATCGAGCGGGTCTCGTCGACGAAGTCGGTGGACGACGTCGTCCGCTGCCAAGGCGATTTCCTGCGATCCACGTCCATCCGACGGTAGCGGGCCGGATCGAAAATCGCGAAGGAACGGCCATGTCGTGCGCGGCGTCGGTCACTCGGCAGCGACCAGCCGCTCGAGCGGGATGCCGGGTTCGTCCCGCGCCGATCGCGCGGTCCGGATCTCACAACGATCCAGCCCGGCGGCCCGGATCGGTCTCGAGACGGGAAGGTGCCGACCGACGAAGTTCTTGAGGAGCTTCGATCCTCTGAGGACCGCGAGCTCGCGCGGCAGGTGGTCGGCCATCCCGCGGCTCATGACCACAATCATCTTCGCTCTGGCGCGCGAGACGATCACGTTGAAGCGGTTCAGCCCGAAGAGAAACTCCTCCTCAGCCGCGATCTGGTCGGGGTCGCCGATGCCGAAGCTCGCGATCATCGCGGCCTTCTGCTGCCCCTGGAACCGCTCGACCGTGTCGACGGCCTTCGCCATCGCCTCGCGGTCGACCTCGGGCGGCATGATCGCGTCCAGCCGCTCCAGGATCGCCGCCTGCTGGGCGCGGTGGGGCGTGACGATGCCGACGCCCTCCCGGAAGAAGCTCGCGCCGTCGAGGAGGATGCCCGGGTTCTCGAGCGAGTACATGCGTCCGTAGAGTTGGCCGACCAGCCCCGCCACGAACGCCGCCTCGGCCTCGTTGCGCTGGCTTGAGAAGGCGTCGTCGTGGACGACGGCGACCAGGGGCTCCTCCGGATCGAGGATCCTTTCGACGTCGGTCGAGCCCGCCGCCGGCGGGGCGAGCCGTATGCGCAGTCCGGTCTCGTGGGAGCGCAGGTCCGGTCCATACCCGGCCTCCCGGAAGAAGCCGACGATCTCGGCGTTCGACCGGTAGTTCACGTCCAGCATCGTCGGGAGGATGCCGGTCTCGGGCACGCCGGTCCTGTAGAGCCGGTAGAAGTCGTAGATCGAGCCGACGAGATGGGCCGCGCCGTCCGGCGCTTCGACCGGATGGATGGGCGGCATCTGCAGGTCGTCGCCCACCACGACCAGGGAAGCCCCCGGCGCGAGCGCCGTCAGCGCCACCATGGCGTGCGCGACGTCCATCTGGGAGGCCTCGTCCACGAGCATGAAGTCGATCAGCGGGGCCCGGGGAGCATCCTTGTCCTCGGCGGCGATCTTCACGAGCCGGGCGATCTGTTCGGCCGTTCCGGACAGCACGACGTGGCGGGATCCTCCGTCGAGATCGGCGAGCAGCTCCCTGGTCGCCTTGTCGTCCTTCGAGCCGCTCGGCGCCAGCATGTGGGCACGGAGCCGTTCGTGGACGTCGCCTGCGCTCGCCCGGGAGGAGGCCAGCCGCACGTGACGCACGGTCGGCCCCAGGCCCGCCTCCTCCAGCGCGGCCGGCATCTCGGCCGCGACGTTCTCGATGGCGACCCAGGTCGGTCCGGTGATCGCGATCCTGAGCGGACGGCCGCGCGCGGCGCCGATCAGACCCTTCAGGAGCGCCACCGCCGTCCGGCTCTTGCCGGTGCCGGGCGGGCCCCAGAGCAGGCTCAACCGGCGTTCGACGCCGGCGACGACGCCCTGCCGCTGCCGCGGCGTCAACGGCCGCTCGCCAAGGCCGTCGAGGAACGCGAGCACGTCCGCTCCGCTCCTGCCCGTCGGTTCGGTGGCCAGGACGTCGGCGTCCCAGACGAAGCGGTCGGCAGGCACCGCCGGACCCGATCGCGTCGACCGCCGCAGGGCGACGTTCGAGATGCCGCGTCCGAACAGTGGCCGCGACACGGATAGAGGCGGAACGCCGAAGCTGCGGAGAGCCGGCTCCAGGCGGGGGCCGACGAAGAAGTCACGCGCGATCGGGTCCAGTATCCCGCCGGCGCCGGACGAGCCGTCGAAATCCAGGCTCCAGACGCCGATCTCGTGCAGGATCGTCGGCAGGCCCTCGTCGTCCTCGACCGCGACCACGCGCCGTCTCCGGTCGAGCGCCAGGATGGTCACGTTGCAGTTCGCGCGCAGCCGCCTGGAATCGCGGACGAAATCGTCCTTGATCCGCTTCGAGAGCTCGGGATGGTCCTTCTTCAGCATGCGGAGCGTGACGTGCTGCAGGTGCAGATCGTCCTCCGGCATGAGGGAGAGGTTGAAGTCGCCGACCTTGATCTTGGCCTCCGACGACGACCCGCGGAATTCGAACAGGTGGATGCGCGGTCCGTCCGGCACGCCGAGTTCCGCCAGCATCGTGCCGCGTTCGGGGCCTCCGATCCGGCGCAGGAGCCGCATGCTGCGGTACCGCGCCTCGCGCTCCTGGGGCGACATCGCCATGGCCAGATCGACGTCCAGGGATTCCGCCGCCTTCATCAGCCTGGCGTGCTGGCGGATGATCTGGCCGTCGTCGCTGACCCCGTCGAGCTTCGACTGGTCGTGCATGATGCTACGGATCGTCGGAGCCTGGGACGAGAGCGTCTCGTCCAGATCGTCGGTGAGCCGGCGCACGATGGAGAGCATGGCGTCAAGCTTGACCAGGACGGTCCGGCGGATCTTCTCGCCGTGGGCCTCCCGACCCATGGTCTCGACCAGACGGCTGCCCGACCAGACCTCCAGCCCGCGCTCGGACGGGATCTGGTCGGAGAGGGGGTCCCGGAAGAGGGTGCTGACCGGGAAGCGGCGGGTCGGCTTCGCGAGCTTCAGGACCCCGACCATCTGGTAGCGCGCGGCGACCTCCAGGATCGAATAGTGGTGCGGGATGTCGACGGCGAGGAGCCTGACGGCCTCCGATACGATGGTCACGGGCGAATTGCGGCTGACGTTCCGGGCGTCCTTCAGGAGCTGCGCCGCCGGAAAGATCCAGGACATCGGCGAAGCCGAGACGCCCTCCGCCGACGGCTCGCGGACTGCATCGAGATGGCGCCCCATCAGCCGGGAGAGGTGGTCGAACGAGTTCCGGTCCCAGATGTAGAACTGGACCGTCGGGGCGAGCCGCTTCGCCTTGTCCTTGGCGGCCCTGCCGAGGGCGCGCTCGCGCCCTTCCAGGATGATCCGCTCCGCATCCAGCAGATCCGTCTGCAGCCGCGCCATGAGCCGGGCGAACACGCGCCCCTCCTCGCGCACGTCCTTCGAGCCGACGATCTCGACGACGTCGCGGGTCTCCGCGGCCATGCCGCCGGAGACCACCACGAGCTTGTACCCGAACGCGAAGGTCAGCCCGCTCGCGACGTCGTAGTCGACCGAGAAGGCCACGCGCGCGTCGGCCCACTTGGGGAGCACGGCCGAGGTGCCGGCACGATCCGCGACGCCGATCGTCCGACCCTGGGTCAGAGCCTCGGCCCGGTGCCGCAGCACCGCGCGGCCGGCCTTCAACGCCTGATGGTCGTCGTAGGCCGGATCGTCCGAAGGAAGGGCCGCGAAGGCGGCGACGTCGTGCACGCCGCGCCGGGCGAGCTTGCCGCAGGCGCCGGCCGTCATGCCGGGAACGCGGCTCAGGTGCCCCTCGCGTTCGGCGCGGTTCCAGCAGTAGTCCCCCCTGCCGCCGTCCGGCACGTCGGCCGGGGGCGGCGGCGCGGGGTCTTCCGGATCGTCCCTGGTCCAGGCGAAGCCGAGCCAGTCGCAGCCGCTGCAGCTCCGCCCGACGTGCCAAGGCAGCGTCCGCCAGTCCTCGACGGCCAGGACTTCGGGCAGATCGGCGGAGAGGAAGCGCCGGACCCGGTCGACGACAACCTCGGCCGGCAGGATCTCCAGGCTGCCGAGCCAGGCGCGCTCCGCCTCGGCCGCGTCCGGCGGAACGCCCCCCGCCGCGTCGAGCATCGTCTTGAGCGCCGAACCCTCGTGGTTGCCCGGCCAGATGCCGGCATCGGCCAGGACGACGAAACGGTCGGCGAGCCCGCTCTCGGCCAGCCATGCATCCAGGGTCATGCCGTAGTAGGCCAGCTCGGCGAAATGCGCCGGGCTCGGCTCGCCGGCCAGCTTCACGTCGACGATCCTGAGGCCGAGACGACCGTCCGTCGACGGCGCCTCGACGATGTCGCCGTCCGCGAGGATGACGCGCCGCGGTCGGGAGACCGGAGGTTCGACGGCCACGATGTCGGGCCGCACCCGGGCATAGCGCATTCCGCCGGGAACGCGGGCCTCCAGGCCGAGGAGGCCGTGGGCCTCGCGGAAAGTCCGCACCACCTCGAACTCGGCCTCGATGATGAAATCGCCCGCCTCGGCGGTCGGCAGGTAGTCGGCGAGGGCGATCTTCTGGAACGCGCGCTCGTCGTCGGCCTCGACGATTTCAGGACCGAAGAAGACGCGTCCGGGGAAGACGTCGTAGAGTTCCCTGAACGCCGTCCGCTCGTGGAGCCGGCCGTGGGCGACGAGCAGACCGGGGTTGCGGGTGTCCTTGGCGGGAACGCCCGCGCGCAGGCGGGCCGCGTCGCCGGGGTACAGCTCGTTGCGGAGCCGCAGCCGGCACCCTCCCTGCACGAACTGGGAGATCGCCTTCTTTCCGAGCCGATACAAGCGCGGTTCCTTCGATTCGGCCCGACCGCCGGCGTTCAAACATCCGCCGCGGGCCGGAAGCCGTCAAGCTACCGCGCCATTCCTTCATCCGGCCGAACGAAGCCGTGACAATCCTAACGATCCGCGTCACCGGGGGGCCGGCGCGAGCTCCGGTTCGGCGTCCGGGACCTCGATCGCGTCCGCAGCCTCGAACGGCACGGGTTCGCGGCCGGCAGGGCCGCCGCACGCGTTCCTCGGACCGTCCCAGACGCTGCCGTCGAGCACCGCCACGGTGGTATCGTCCTTGAGAAGGACGGCCGGCCCGACGGGATTGCTCACCCGGCGCGCGACGTGGTCCACGACCAGGAGACTGCCGTCCCCCCCGGCTTCGAAGTGGTTGGTGAACCAGTGCTTGGCGATCGGCGTCAGGCCGTGATCCGCGAACAGTGCGGCCTCGAACGCCTGCCGGGCACCGAACTCGCCGCCGGCGAGGGCGGACGGCGGAACGACCCCGACGGTCGTCGGGGCGCCGCGACGCGACCAGGTCACGGAGCCTTCCAGGTAGACGGCGGTCGTGGCGCCGTCCGAATGCAGACGGAGCGCGTCCGGCGCCTCGCCCGGAGGGCCCTGGCGCACCAGCACGGTCTCCGCATCGCCCCGGCTTCCCGCGAGCCGGGGGCGGGACATCTCCTGCAACGCGAGCGCGAGATGCCGCCGGTCGCAGAAGACGACCTTGATGCCACCGAGGGACAGGGCTGAGAAGGCGGCGCCCCATCCCCGCGCGCCCGCCTTCTCGCGGGTCGCCGCGACCGCCTTCTGGAGCGCGTTCGTGCCGCCGCTCCACATGAGCGTCGCTACGTCCTTCGCGGCGACCCCGGCCTTGGCGGTGCGATCGAGGACCTCGGCGACGCCCAGGACGAGCTTGTCCATGTGCGGCTGGACGTAGTCCTTGATCCTGCCGCCGACGACGGTCCGAAGGAACAGCGGAAGCGTCGTCATCGCGATGACGGACATGCCGCTGCTCAGAAGGTCGAGGCCGACCTTCGCGTCGACGATGTTCGGGATGACGGCGAGCGCGGCCAAGCTGCCGAGTCCGCCGGCCGCCCCGACCGCCGAGGCGTTCGAGGCCCAGCCGAGCCACGTGTCGCGCCGAAGGGCCTTCATCGAAGGGCAGATGGCCGCCTTCGGAGAGAACTTGTTACCGACCGCCCTCGCGCCGAGCGCGCGGTCCGGGCGATGGCTGAGGGGCAGACCGCCGTCGGAGGAGGTCAGGTCGGCCTCCCGGAAGTCGTTGCCGTAGAGTTCCGCATCGGCGAGCCGCACGTCGCGCATCACGGCCCGCTGGAAATGCGAGCCCTTCACGTGCGCTCCGGCCATGTCCGCTCCGGCGAGATCCGCATCGTCGAAGCGGGCGCCGACGGCGCGGAGATCCAGAAGCCAGGTCCGCCGCAGGGACGCGCCGCTGAGATTGGCGCCGTCCGCCTGGACGGCCTCGCACACGGCATCGTCGAGACGTGCGCCCTTGAGCTTGGCCCCGACCAGGGAGGCGCCACGCATCGACGCCTCGTCCAGCAGGGCGTGACTCAGATCCGCGCCGTCGAGTTTCGCTTCGGGAAGAGATGCGCCGCGCAGGTCGAGCCGCGATAGATCGAGCCCCGAGAGATCGGCGCGGCGAAGCGACTTGCGGTGCCGCACGAGGTCGGCGACGAGCTCCCGCTGATCGAGCGAAGGATCCTCGGCCAGCACGGCACCCGAGACGTCCCTGATGACCGCCATGTCGAATCCTTCCGCAATCGAGGGATAGTTGCAGAAGGGGATGCAAGCCGAAAGGCTCGGCCATTGAAGGGAAGTGGCGCGTTCGATACCTTCCCGAGTTCAGCGGGAGAGGGCCTTGCGACGTTTCTCCTCGGTCCTGATCGGCATCTTAGCCGCCTCGTGCTCGCTCCGGGCGGCCGCGGCCGCTCCCATGACCTTCGACGTCGTCGAACCGACCTACTGCATGGGCTGCACGCTGGTGTTCGCGCGGGGCGACATCGACAGCGATACCGCGGAGATCCTGTCGGCGGAGGCGGCGCGGCGCGGCCTAGGGCGGGGCACGATCCTCGTGCTGGATTCGCCCGGCGGGCGTCTGCTCGGGGGCCTGAAGCTGGGGCGGGCGATCCGGCGCCTCGGGTTCGACACCCGCATCGGCCGCCTGGACGAGGCGGGGCGGCAGTCGGACGGCATCTGCGCATCGGCCTGCGCTCTCGCATTCATCGGCGGGCGCCGCCGCGACGTGTCGCCCGGGTCCCGCTTCGGGGTGCACCGGTTCTTCTTTCCGGGCGGCACCCGGACCTACGACGAGGACGAGCTGGGATTGCTGCAGGAGCTGACCGGGCAGCTCGTGAACTACGCCTCGAGCATGGGCGTCGACGCGCGTCTCGTCTCCCTCGCCACGTCCAAGGCCGACCTCGAGGTCCTGAACCCGGACGAGCTGCGGCGCCTTCGGGTCGTCTGGAACCCGAACACGTTCTCGCCGTGGGAGGTACGCACGTTCATGGGCGGTCTCGCGGCGGTCTCGCGCTCCGCGGACGGGTCGGCCGATCTCAGCCTGCTCTGCGACGAGACCGGCACACGCAGGGCGGTCCTCGTCCATCGCTTCGAAGCACCGCTGACGGGACGCGAGGTTGAGATCTACCGCCGCTGGTTCGCGTCGCGACGGAGCGTCGAGCTCTTCGGCCGCGAGATACGGCTCGCGGGCGCGGACTTCTCGGCCGAGCCGGGCGAGGTGTATCTCGCGCTGCGCCTGCCCCGGGACTTCCAGCCACGGCCGGGCGCCTCCACGAAGCTCGTCGACGTCTCGTCCGGCGGACGCATCGACTACGCCACCGGCGGAGAGAACCTCCTGCCGGCAGCGCACGCCGCCTTCCGGAACTGCGTCGTCCGCTGACGCTCAGGCCAGGATCGCCGTCGCGAGATCCGCCAGTCTCCTCCCGAGGGAGAACCGCTCTGCGACGTCGAGCACGATGGCGGTCGCGACGAACCAGATCGGACCCGGCAGGAACGGGATGACCAGCCGCACGAGTTGGGGGGCGATCGGCTCCCGCAGCCGCAGATCCGGCAGGCGCGCGAGAGAGACCCCGAAGCCGTAGATCACCGAGGCCGCGCCCAGCGCGAGCAGGAACTCGCGCGAGAAGGGGTAGGCGAATGCGGCGTTGACCGCGACCAGGCCGCCGCCGGCGGCGAGCACCAGCACGGCTTCCGCCAGCCCGTCGGCTTCGGCGTAGCCGAGCGCGCGCAGCACCCTGGACGGAAGGATCATCAGCGGCACCGTCATGGTCTGCAGCACGCAGACGAACAGGGCCACCGAAGCGGTGCCGACCACCGCCGGCAGCAGAGGTCCGCCATGGAAGCCGAAGCCGAACGCACCGAGCATGGTGGCCCAGAGGACGGGGATGCCGATGGCGGACCGGGCCAGATCCAGCATCTGCCCGTCGTCCAGCAGTCCCTCGTCGCGACCGACGGCCCGCGATGCGAGCCTGCGCACGGAGACCGCGATCGGCTCGGCCGGATATGTCGTCGCCATCCCGTCTCCCCCTGCATCCGCCAACGAAACAACCGGCGATACCCGTGGTCCGGTTCCCCGAAGGAACGGCGGTACGGGCCCAGGCTGCGGTTGACAGGGGCGCCGTTTGGGGGCTGTTGAAGGAACGGGGCGGCCATCGCCCCTTCCAGGATGTGGGGCCTTAGCTCAGCTGGGAGAGCGCGTGCTTTGCAAGCATGAGGTCGTCGGTTCGAACCCGTCAGGCTCCACCATCCCCGAACCGAAGCGCCGGACGCGTCCGTACCTGCCGTCGACGTCCGCCGACCTGGAGGCGCCCCGATGAGACCTTCCTCCGAACGCCTTGCCGAGCTCCGATCGGGTCTGATGGAGATGAGCGAGCGGATGCGAAAGGTTGCCCGCGGCTACGCTGCGGAGATCGGCGAGGCGGGGCACCCGGTCACTGCGGCCGACGCCATCGACCGGACCGAGGAGATCATGGTCCGCCACCACCACCGGATGAACGATGCGCTGTCGGCCGACGCCCTCGCAGGGGCCGAACCCGAACGGACCGCAGAGGCGATCGAGATCTTCGAAGGTCTCGTCCGCGACTGCGAGACCGACCTCCGTGCTCTAGACGGGCTCGGTCCGGTGGTGGAATCCGTACTGGGCACGACTGCGCGCGAGATGCGCACGCTCCAGTAGCGGCGCGTCAGAACCGGGGCGAAGGTGCGGGTTCCGGAACGAGGCCGAGCGCAGCGACGACGGCTTCGGCGGCCGCGGCGGGATCCATGTCCTCGCCGGGGGGCGGCATGTAGGTCGTCTTCGGAAAGAACTCCGGCGTGGCCGCATCGCTGCTCGTCGCCACCGCCTCGACGATCACCCCTTCCACCGCGGCGCGGCGGATCGCCCGGGTCAGATCGGCTACGACGAAGGCCTCGCTCTCGGCATGGAGGGTGGCGTCGTCGATCGGGGTCGCGTCGCCCACCGCGACGAGCACCCGCTTCGAGGGGCCCCGGGTGGCGAGACGGTCCAACGCCCAGGCGATCGCCTCGCCGTCGAGCCCCTCGCGCATGTACGGAGAGCGCATCATCAGATCGAGACGCTCGCGAGGGGCGGGCGAGCCGCTGGTCCAGGCCTCCTCCGTCTCCTTGTGGACGACGTGCATCAGGTCGGAGAGCCGGCCCGGCGATTCAGGCCTTCCCGCCGCCAACCACCTCTCGCGCGACAGGCCGCCCTTCCAGCGCAGCGTCGAGAAGCCGAGCACCTCGAAGGGGACGCCCGCCCCTTCGAGGGCGAGGGCAAGCCGGTCGACGCACTGAACGACGGCATCCGACTTCCGGCCACGCAGGTTGCCGGATTGATCGACCAGGATCGATACGACGATGTCTTCGCCGCCCTGAAACCGGGGCAGGGCGACCACGGCCGCGTCGTCGAGCAGGCGCGGGCCGGGATCGCGGGAGAACCCCTCGCGCTCGTAGGGCAGCGCCGCGGAAGCCCGCCGTTCGACCGCCGCCGCGAAGGCCGGAAACGCCGGGTCGAGCACAGCGGCCGACGATCCGACGAAATCGAACTCGCGCGTGAAGATCCGGGTCCCGGCCTTCTTCGGAACAGGTGCGCGCATTCCGTTCACCTCAAGCCGCGGCATGGACGGAGGTTTTGGCCAAGGCCTGCGCGGCGGCTTCGGCGGCGAGCCGTGCCCATTCCACGGCAGTCGCGTCCGGCGGCGATCCGTCCGCTCTTGTCTGCCCGAACCAATCGCCCCTCAGGCGGCCCTGGGCGGCAAAATGGACGGTGTGGACGAAGGTGGTCGCGTCGTCCCCGTAAGCCACGGCGTTGATCCGCCTCCAGGAAGTCGGAGCTCCCCGGGCTTCCCGGACCAGCATCTCGGCCGCATCGACGTAGTTGCCCTTGGAACCGGTGCCCATGAGGACCACGAGGCGCGTCGGAACGGGTAGCCTCCCGAGATGGCGACGGGCACAGTTGCCGGCGATCCGGAGTCCGAAGTCGTTGGAGACGAAGCCCCCCAGCATGTCGCCGCCGGTGCCCTTCCAGACGGTGCCGTCGAAGCGCTCGACGGTGCAGCGGACGAGCGAACCGAAGGCGAACCGCCCGTGGCGATCGGAGATCATGTCGTCGACGACCCGCGCCATCGCCGCCGTATCCGCGAGCGGCGGGATCACGCCCAGGCGCGCCAGGATGCGACCGACCCAGACCCGCTGTCCCTTGAAGGCCACGAGGTCGTGTTCCGTCCGCTCCAGAGCGCCTGCCTGCGTCGGCCCCTTCGAGAAGCCCAGGACGAGCACCTCCGGCTGCGCGGAGCCCCAAGACAACGGGTTGGCCCTGATGCGCCAGTCGGGGGTGCCGGCGGCGACCGTGTCGAATTGGGAAGCCGCGGCGTGGCAGATGTCGCAGGCGATCCGGCCGTGGACGGGCAGAAGGTCGGTCATGGTTCTCCGTGGAAGGGCAGCGGCAGGCGGATGCGCCCCCGCGACGAGGAAGCGTAGCCGCAGATCGCGCAAGCGGGAAGGCGCGACGCGCGATCAGGCGGCGGCGCCGAGCCCGCGGGCGGCATAGAGGGGGGCGATCTCCTGCCAGCCGTCGACGAAGGCCTGGACGCATTTCGGGTCGAACTGCCTGCCCGAATTCTGGACGAGGTAGTCGAGCGCCTTCTCCGACGGCCATGCAGTCTTGTAGGGCCGGTCCGAAGCCAAGGCGTCGAAGACGTCCGCCACCGCCGCGATGCGCCCGGACAGGGGAATCGCCTCGCCGCTGAGGCCGCGCGGATACCCCGTTCCGTCCCATCTCTCGTGGTGGGACGACGCGATCTCGGCCGCGACCTGGACGAGCGGTATCGTGCTGTCGCGCAGGATCTCGTAGCCCTCCTCGACGTGGCTCTCCATGATCCGGCGTTCGTTCTCGTCGAGGCGGCCGGGCTTGAGCAGAACCGCGTCGGGCACGCCGATCTTGCCCACATCGTGCATCGGGGCGGCGCCGTGGATCAGGCGGACCGTCTCGTCGTCGAGACCGAGGCGGCGGGCGATCACCCGCGAGGCCTCCGCCATCCGCACGATGTGGTTGCCGGTGTCGTCGTCCCGACGCTCCGCCGCACGCAGCAGGCGTCCGACGAGTTCCTCGGCCTGGCGTTCGATCATGGTCCTCTGCTCGGCGACCAGACGATCGAGGGAGGCCTTCTCGTCGCGGAGCGCCTGCTGCGCGGCGACGAGTGCCATCGCGTTCGTGATCCGGACGCGGAATTCGCGGTTGTCGAGGGGGCGGCAGAGGTGCTCGTTGGCTCCCGCGTCGAAGGCCCGATAGCGGACCTCCCGTTCGCCGGCCATGGTGACCATCATGATCTGGGTTTCTGAACCGTGCAGCGCCCGGTACCGCCGGATGAACTCGATGCCGTCCATCCCGGGCATGCGGTAGTCGACGACGACGAGGTCGACCCTCTCCCGCTCGGAGTGGGCCAGAGCCGCGCCGGGATCCGCGAACGAGGACGGCTCGCAACCTGGGATCGCGCGGAGGATCCGAGCGAACACCGCAAGGTTGGATCTGTTGTCGTCGACGACCAGGACCTGCATGCCGAACCCGTTGGTTGCGGGACGGTTGTCGCCCCCTGTTCCTTACGTCCTCGTTAAAGGAATGCATCGGCCGTGAAGGTATGACCGACGCTCGGAGCGGTCGTTAGCCCAACCTTAACAGTTCCCGTTCATTTCTATTGGATACGGATGCGTCCGTGATCTGGTCGGCTCGTTCGGAACCCGGCGTCAATTCGGCCGTTCACCGCGACGCAAGGAGGATCGCCATGCTGCGGCACCCCTACACCATTTCGGCGGCCGCGTTCGTCGCTTCGCTCCTCGTCGGGTCCCTTGCCCTGACCCTGGCGGTCGCCCTTCCCGTCGCAGTGCCGTCCGGTCTTCTCCCAGAGCCCGTGCAGCAGGCGGCCGACAATCCGTCGCGGCAGGTCCGGGTCGTTCTGCAGAGCCCCTGGGAGGCCCAGTAGGCCCGGCAGCCGGCCGCACGAGACTCCCCGTCGCGAAGGAACCGCGCCGCGGGCGCCGCTGCAGGACCGGCTTCGTCCTTTGGTCTTGCGAACCCCGCGGCTAGGCTTGGCCACGGAGGTTGATCATGTCCAAATTTCTTGTCGCGGACGAGAACACGTCGCTGTGGGGGCACATCTTCCCCGACCAGCGTGAAAGGATGACCCGGTTCGTCTTCGAGATGGAGACCGCCCTTCTTCTCGCCGTGCAGATCGAGACCGGCCCGGTCGCGGGCTGGCGGGACGCGACCCCCGCCGAGCTGCTCGACGTTGCGGAGGATCTCGCCACCAACCGCCCATTCGACGATCCGGCAGTATGGGATCTCGCGGTGGTGGACTCGGCGCCGGCATGGGCCGAGCAGACCGTCGCCGTAGCCAAGGCGGCCTACGACGCCATCTGCGAGGAGACGGCCCGCGCCGAGAATCTCGTTCCGGATTCCGCGATGGAATATGACGAGTGGCTCCGGTGGTGCGGCCTCGACGACAGTTTCGTGGGCGATCTCCAACGCGGCATTCCCGGAACCCGCGACAAGTACGAGGCCTCCGCGCGTCTGGCGGGATCGATCTCCGCTCCGACCCCCTGAGGGTCGGCGCTTGCAGCGCGCCGGGCCGTCCGTAAAGAGGTCCGCTCCTGAAGCGGGCTCGGGGCGGCCATGGCGGCGAACCACGCACTGGACGACAATCAGATAAAGGCGCTCGCCGCCGCCTGCCTCCAGACCCGCTACCCGGAACGGAACCGTCTGATCGTCCTCCTGGCCGCCGATGCCGGTCTCAAGCCTGCCGAGATCGTCTGGATCCCGCGCGAAGCCGTTCTGACCGATCGCGGCGTCCTGGGCGACCATATCGATCTGACCGCCAAGCCGGGCAGGAAGCTCGTCGCCCGCAAGATCCCGATCGTCGTCCGGGGCCGGCTCTGGAAGGCGATCGATGCCGTACTCGCCAATGCGCCGGGCACACCGTACGACCCGCTCATCATCTCGGAGCGGGCGCTGGACGGGGGAGGCGCCACGAAGGATCCGGGATCCGCGGGCCTGGAACGGATGCGATCGAGCTCGATCAGCTTCCTGTTTTTCCGGCTAGCCAAGATCGCCGGCATTCCGGACGATGCCGCAGCGCGACTGGCTCGGAGAGCCTTCATCACCAAGACCGCGCGGCAGTGCCGTAGCGTGCCCGGAGCGACGCTCCGAGACGTCCAGGCCATGGCCGGTCACCGCTCCCTCGACCGCCTCCAGCACATGATCGAGACCGATCAACAGGCCCAGCGGCGGATCGTGGATGACCTTTTCGACGGGTCCGACGGCTGACGGCGCCTGGGTCCAAGTGCCGGGCGCTGTACATACAACCCAGTTCTATTACCGCGTTTTCAACTGGGTCGTAGCTGAATCCCAAGATCAGGACGGCCATGCGGAAGTGCCGCGGAACCCCGCCGTCGGACAATCGGCGATGCGCACGCCGCCGACCGTTCGACGGCGGGACCGATCAGGGTTTGGGCGGGGAGGGGGCGCCGGCATCCGCCGCCTGAAACGCCTTGGCTTCGTTGGCCCGCGCGACGACAGGGACCGCCCATGCGCGCACGGCCTCTTCGAGCGTCCGGTGCAGGCGGCGGACCCCGGTGATCTCGAACTGGCCCGAAGCGGTGGGCCGTATCGTGCATCGGCCGACGGCGCCTTCGCGAGCGTACGCGATCCATTCGTATTCCGGCACCTGGACCATCGAGTGGCCTCGGCCCCGCATCGCCTGACGGGAGAACTCGTGCGCCGTCGGAAGCCTGTTGCGGCTGTTGTGGCGCGCCTCGACGATCACCACGGTCCCGTCGACATCCAGCCGTGCGTTCCAGCCGTCACGGAATTCCGGTCCCTCGACGCGCATGATACCTCCTGGTCCGGGATCGGGTTTTGCGGTTTTCGACGCATGACGCCATCAATCCGGGATGCGCCGTCTACTCATCGTCGTACACCCCGGATCCTGCTGCGGCAGCGCCGACATGAATTGCGGCGACGAGGCCGCCGCGTCCATACGTACCGCCCTTGCCGAGGATCTCGCGGACTGGGCCGGCGGGATCGCGGTGATCGACGGGGATCTCAGCAGCCAGCTGCGGCAGCGGGCCTATCGGGACTTCGGGTTGTCTCTCGAGAGCGCGCTGCAACGAGCTGCCGAGCATGGACTGACGGCGATTAGGATCCGCGGCTGCAGCATGGAGGAGTTCGACCAGACCCGGGCGGCGGTCGTGCTGGCCGACAATCTCGCCCTCGCCGCCGGGGGCTGGACCGTCGAGATCACCGGGGCCTGGTACGAGCCGGGCGGTGGTGACGGCTGCGTGAACTCCGTCGTCGAAGCGCTTGAGACCGTTGGTGTTTCCGTCACCGTACGTCCCAGCGCGGCCGTGCTCGATCCCGAAGATGCTCCGATGGACGAAATGTCCTCTAGATCAGCGCCTTGCGCCTGACAGCTCAGTATTTGAACGAGGTCGCGGCCCGGGAGCGTGCTTCCAGCTCCACGTCGACGCATGCCCCGAGTACGAAGTACGAACCCGGCCCAGTCCAGGAAGAGACCTTCTGGCAGGTGGTCCGGACCTCGTCGGGCAGACCGGCCCACCGCTGCTTCAGGCGGTCGTAGCTCTCCTGCTCCTGGTCCTGGCAGGCCGATCTCGCGAACGCCGAGTTGCCGAGCGCGCCCGAGGCGGCCGTGCACAGGGCAGCCACGTCGTATCGTGGCAGGGCTTCGTCCGCCGAGGCGGAGGTCGTCGACAGCAGGGTCGCGATGAGGACGATCTTACGCACGGGAGCACCTCGCACCCGAGCCTGGCAGAACGCGGAGGCGATTTCGAGGGGTCAGGCGGCCGACGACGGCGTGGCGCGGAACTGCCGCTCCGGAGCCGGATCCAACCGGTCACGGTACATCATGTCGAACCGGTCCAGGACCTTGAGGTTGTTCTCGTAGGTCGCGATGTCGACCTGCAGCCGGCGGCGGGCCCGCAGGACGGTCGCCGCCTCGACGAGATCCGGATGGTTCCTGCGCACGACCTCGGCGAGTTCCAGCAGCGCCGAGCGGAGCATCGGAGGAACCTCCTCCTTCTTCTCCGAGGCGAAGATGTTCACCAGCTCGATCGCCGGCTCGCGCCCGTGCTCCAACGGCAGGGCCGCCGCGAGCTGACAGATCTTCCCGCTGACCGTGATGGAGCCGCTGAAGCCGCCACCCTGGACGGACAGCTCGCCTTCGGCCGGGGAGACCCATAGGGTGCCGCACCACGAGTCGAAGCGCCGGGCGAGGACGGATTTCTTTTCGTTCGGAAGCGCCGCCAGATCGACCCGCGCCCGCCGAAGCATGACCTCGTTCTCCTGCTTCCGGACCGCGATGTCCTTGATCGCCAGCGGCAGGATCGAAGCCTCCTGCTTGAGCATGAAGGTCGAGGAGGCCTTGCGGAGCGCCCGGACGATGTTGTCGCGGCTGACGGGTTGGGCGATCCGAGGGTTCTCCGGATAGCGGACGACCTCAAGCGGTCCTACGAAGCTCTCCCCGTAGTAGGTGAACTCCATGACGGCGTTCCACTGGTAGCCTTCGTGTTCGAGGTGGTCGCGCGCCGGCGAGGCGATCACCGAGCCGCGCTGGCTCACGAAGACCCGGATCGGCCCGTACTCGGATTGGATCACGACGGGCATCGGCCCGCTCGGAATGTGCGCCCGAAGACGCGCGTCCGTGCGCACCACGCTGTCCCGTCGAACGACCACGTCGTTCTGCCCAACCGCTTCGGTCATCATTCTCCCCGAAGGAACGGGTGCTGCGGGGGCGCGAACATGCCCTCCTGACCGAACGGATCGTTCTCGACCTGCTGCAACCGTCTACGTCCCTGCCGCTACGACAGAAAATCCACGTTCATGCGATCGCGGACCGCTTGGAATTGCTTTGTCACGGTCGCCATCCGGGGGTCAACCCGACGTGAACACCGCGCAATCCCCACTTCTGGGGGCCTCGGCGACGAGCGCCCCGACATCAGACTACCGCATGGAGTTTGCTCGCGTCATAGGCTACTCATGCGAACATAGAGTGAACCTGCCCGAGGGTTAATGCTCCGAGAAGACGACGGTTGCAGGCGCGATGCCGGAATCCCTTCGCCCGAGCAGCGCATAGCCGCGTTGCGCGCGGAAACGGACGCGGGCTTGAGAAACGACCTCGACCGCGCCGTCGAAGGTCTGGCGGCGCGCGTCGTGGCGGTGGAAACCGCAAAGTCGGCGTTCGACCGCGCGATCGGCGTGCGCCTCGATCGGGAGGGCCGCCATTGGACCGGCATCGCCCAGACCGCCTATGCCGCAGCCCTCGACGCGGCGGACGCGGCCGGCGGAGGCGCACCCTTCGTCGCCTCGCACGCCCTGCCTTCGAAGCCCGTCTTCCAGGCGGCGGCCGGCGACGGAATGATCTCGCTCCATCCCGGTGAGGGTGGTCGTCATCGCATCGAATTCCGACTGGCCCCCGCCCTCGAGCCTCTGGCATCTGCCACCGTGGAGCAGCGATCCGGCCGCGGCTGCATCCTGATCGAGGACGGCGAGAGCCCGGCGCTCTCAGCGGCCCGCGCGGCGATCGAGCAGGCCGTCGCCGCCCTGCTGGCGGATCCCTGGCGGGCCGCACTCTCGGAACTCGTCGACCGGTGCGTCGAGGCCGCGCTCTACGCCAACGTCGTGGTCAGCCGGCGCATCGAGCAGGAAGGGCAAGGTACGGCCGGAACGTCCGCGACTCTTCCGCTCCTTCGCGGATGACCGTACGATCGACATCGGAACTGGACGACCAATGCCGTCACGCACCTATCATCCGCTCTCGATACGCACCGTCTTCCCGGGTCATTCCCATCTGGCGGATCTCGAGGAACGCGCCGCGGCCCGCTCGGGCCCCGCTCCGGTAGCGGCGGACGTCGACGCGTACATCCTTGAGATAAGGCGTCTCCTTCTGGCCGGGAGCATCGAGGGGGGAGTGCCGATCGATTCCTTCCTCCTCGACCGGGTCGCACGGGACGAGGCGCTCAGGCTCTCCAGGGCGCTGCAGTGGGCGAGAAGCGGCAACCGGATCGTCCGCGTTCCCGCCGGCGGGCCGCCCGGTGGGACTCGCCGCGGCGACATGCGCGTTGGCGGCATCCGACTTCCCTCACCCTGCGTCTACGTCGCCTTCTCGGACGACTTCCCGGCGCCCGCCCCGGAGGCGAGGATCGCCGGCATTTATCTGGGGGAGGGCGGTTCGCGCGAGGCCCTGGCCGCCGGCTGGGCGGAATACGTCTGGGCGCTGGTGATCTGCGAAAGCCGCTCCGGCGACGTCCTGGGCAGCGCGGCCGCATCCTGGCACGCCACCGTGCCGACCGACGACCCGGATCGGACGATTTCCGAAGCGTTGAGCCACTCCTTCGCATCGGAGGCCGCATTTCCCGCGCCGTTCGCGTTCCGGGACGACGGAGCCGGTCCTTCGGAGGAATGGCGTGCCGTTCTGACCGAGGCGATCGAGTGCGCCCTGATGGCCGCCGCCATGGCCTCGGTCGCAGCCGTAATCCCTCGGGTCCGCGTTCCTCAAGTCGAGCATCTGCCCGACGACGCGTCGACGACCCAGGATGGGACGTCCGACGACGAGCCGGCCGGGATCCACTCGAGCGAGGCCACGCCTCCAGCTGCGCCGGCGTGCGGACCACGCGGCATCGCCGACATGGTGTTCGGTTCGGATGCTCCCAGGTCCCGCAACAGATGGCTGGTGGACCGGGCACCCCTCCAGGTCGACGGCCGGCACCCGGCGGGTCGCGTCACCTCGGTGACGGCCCAGCGAAGCGCCCGCCGCGAATCCGGCGGGTACGATCGCGGAGAGCATCCGCGGACCTATCACAAAGGCACGGATCGGGAGTTCACCCGCATGGTCAGAGCCCATCCGGTCAAGGGCGGACGGACGGCCGGAGCGACCGAAACGGTGCTCGTCGACAGACTCGATCCGCAGTACGCGACGACACCCTGACGGTCCCATTCGATAGGGACCCGAGCCGTCGCGGGACGTCACAGCCGCGCCGCCCCTGCTCGTGGCGAAGGAATGGCTGGACGCGCTCCGAAATCCGTGTTCCATCGGAAGGAGTGAATTCCGACCGCGACCGAAGGAGGTCCCGATGTCTCCGCCGAACATCCTCTCCCGATCCTCGCTCGCGGTCCTGATGCTGGGCTGCTCGATGGGCACGGCCCTCGCCGGCGAGCTCACGCGCATCGCTCCTCCCGATCCCCGCGTCCGGACGGACGACGGCTATGCGGCCAACTACCGGTCCTGCATCGACGGCACCGGCTGCGACCGGCAGCTGCTCACCGTCACCGACGAAGGCTTCGTCCGGCAGGCCGAGTACGAGGGCAATCGCCGGGCCTGCGAGACGGGCAATACGGCGGCCTGCAAGCCCGGCCTTCTCGATCGCGACGACCGCGCCCGCATCGCGGGCCTCGGCACGGCGCCCGGCGTGTTCCCGCTGGCCAGCCCGCTTCCGCCGGAGCCGATCGCGCCGCCGCCGGTAGTCCGCCGTCGCCATCGCCACGCGGCTCCGGGCGCCTCGTTCGCCTATCGCCGCCCGGCACGCGCCGCGCGCCACTACTACGTCCGCCGGGGTCGCCCGGGCTAGGGCCGCGGCCCGCCCCCGAACTCCGGAACCGCCGCGGGGCGAACACGCGCGGGCACCCTCAACCCGGCCTCGACCGCCCGCAACACGACGCTCCGGTGTGCGGCGGCGTGGGCCGCATGCCCCGCCGCCGAGAAGCCCAAGCCGGTCGCGTTGTCGTACGCGGCCCTGCCGAGGCGGGCGACGAGGCAGACGATCAGCGGCGTCGACAGTCCGCGCCCCCGATGCTCCTCGTCGATCCAGAGCTCGCCGCCGGCGTAGAACCCCACGGTGGTGCCGGTCGGATTATCGATCAGCACGGCGGTCGGAGGCTCCCAGTCCTCGTCGGCGACGAGGTGCACGCCGTAGAGGCCGTCCGAGGACGTCCAGGCCGCAGCGAGATCGTAGGGCGCTTCGAAGTAGAGGTCGTACCCCCCGTCGTGCCCGTCTATCGTGAAGGCGGATCCGACGAGGCTCGCCGGCCCGAGGAACTCCTCGAACGTGCGTCCCCAGATCGCGCGCGGGATGGGAAGTGCCGTGGTCAAAGGCCCGCCTCGCCGCCCGACGCCGAGGCGTCGCCATCCACCTCGTCCTCCGGCTCTCCGAACGGGAACTCGGGAAGGGATCCGGCCCTCTGGATGACCTCGTCGACCGACGCGGGCGCGAAGCCCCACGCGTCGACTCCGACATCAAGCGTGTTCCGGAATCCGGGCATGCGGTTGTGCGAATGGCCGTACGCGTGGATCGCGCCGCGCCGGATGCCCGGCCACGTTCTCAGAGCGTAGTGGAACAGGCTGAAGCGCCGGTTGCTGGCCGACATCGTCAGGATCCCCTGCGTGACCGAGGTCCAGGGAAGCGCAAGGGTCGCCGCGTCGTCGTGGTTGCCGGGCACGAGGTGGATCGCCTTCGGCTTGGTCAGACGATTCCAGATCGTCCTAAGCCGCGCGGGAGGACACTTATGGGCGAAGTCGCCCAGGTGGTAGACGACCGAGTCCGGCCTGATGCGCCGGTTCCAGTTCGCGATAAGCACCTCGTCCATCTCGTCGACGCCGGCGAAGGGCCGGCCGGCGTTCCCGATGATTCCGGAATGGCCGAAATGCTGATCTGCTGTGAGGAAGACGGTCATCGCGCGCCCGGTTCGTCGCCCCACTTGTGCACGCTGCCGGGCGACCCGCAATAGAAGCGGCCGCCGACCCAGGCCGGCCAGGAGCTGCGGGTCGAGCAGATGCCCGGTTCGGCCTCAAGGAGCGTCAGCGTCCGCAGGGCCTCGTCAGCATCGATGCCGGCCGGCACGGTCGCGACGAAGACACCGACGAACCGCAGCTGGGTCCACAGGAGCGGACGGCCGGACGGGCGTACGGCCTCGACATGGTCGGGCCGGGTTTCGAGCTCGATCCGATCGACGGCATCGACGCGGACCTCGCCGAAGCCCCAGCCGGACCAGAGCAGCTCGTCGGGAAGGCCCGCGATCTCGCGGACCGTCAGGCCGAGAGCCTCGTCGCTCGCGCCGAAGTCGGGACGGGCATCCGGTGCGCCGTGGAACGCCGACATGGAGAAGGGCAGGGCGAGTTCGCGGCCGGCCTCCATCGGCCCGTCGTGGCTGTCCCAGACGTGGCGGCGGAGCACGGACCAGTCGGTACCGACGGTCTCGGCGTAGTCGCGCCGACCGTACCTGAGTTCGCCGGGACCGGCCCGGAGCCCCCTCTTGCGGCAGGCTCTGACCCGCACGTGCAGCGAGCTCGCCGGCGTTATGCGGAACCGTTCAACCATCTCCGGCGCGGCCTCGAGAGCGTACCGGAGATCGGTATAGGTGGTCAGGGTGTCGACGCGCACGCCCTCGTGCCAGAGTTCGATCGTCCCGCTGTCCTGCTCGATCACGTGGATCGTGCGCGTCGAACGGGCGACGACCTCCTCGCTGAACTCCTTCAGCACGGTCTGCGGCATGTTGCGATCCCTTCGTCTCGACGGTCGGGGACGAAGGAACAGCGGAACGATGCGCGACGCAAGGATCGGGACGCGGAATGGTTAGGGGCGTCTTCGTCGATCGGGATCGTCGACGGACGCCTCGGCGTCGGACCCGATCTCCGCCGCCGGCAACTGCGGGGCTTGAACGGGCAAGAGGACCGGCGTCGGAACGGCGGTCCTCTTGAGAGCCAGGCCTATGGCCCGACGGCTGTGGATTCGGATGTCGAAGCCGATGCGGACGACGGGAGGGGCGAGCGTTCGACGAAGACGGGCGTGGGCGCCCAGGACCTCGATCGTCGACACGTGCGCCATGGGCTCTCCCCTACGACGCGACAAGTGTCCGTCAGCTCGTCGCAAACGGCAAGTCATTCCTTCGTCGATGCAGGCACCGTTCCATGTCCCGGCATCTTTCCGGCCGGCCCCAGGAACTCGCGCAGCGTGGATTCGAGCCGCAGCTGATCGCGGATTCCGCATTCCCAGACGACCAGGACCCTCCAGCCGGCCTGCTCGAGCCGGTCCTGGGCCTCGCGGTCCCGCTCGACGTTGCGGGCGAACTTGCCCGTCCAGAAGTCGGTGCGCGTCTTGGGCGTGCTCGCCTTCGCGCAGCCTTCGTGTCGATGCCAGAAGCAGCCGTGCACGAAGATCACGGCCCTGCGGGCGGGAAACACCAGATCAGGCCGGCCGGGGAGGGACCTGCGATGCAGCCTGAACCGGTATCCGAGTCGATGGGCGGCACGGCGCACCGCCATCTCGGGAGCGGTGTCGGTGCCGCGTATCCGGCCCATGAGGGCGGACCGCGCCGCCGGCTCCAGCTTATCCATCCGATCCCGGCATCAGGTCCAACGGCCGTTCCAGTCGGTTCAGGTGGGAGGCGCGGGCCGGGCGTCAACCGACCGGCGGGCGAGGGGCGGCGCAGGCTTTCCTCTTTCGTCGCCGCGGATCAGGCTCCAGACGCGGCGGACGACCATGTCCCGACCCGCGACCGGAGCGGCAGCGTGAGCACCTTCGTCCGATCGACCCTCGAACGACCCTGCTTTCCGACCTTCTGGCGGGATTTCGGATCCGCCGTGCTGGAGAGCGGCGACGGCCTGGGGCGGGTCTCGGCCGAGAGCCTGTACCGCGAGGAGGCCGAACGCCTGCGCCTGGAGATCGGGGAGGGCACCATGATATCGACGGCGGAGGGCAGCGTGCCCGTCGATCTGATCGACGTCGACGCCACGATCGCGGCGCGGCTCGTCGAAGGAGCCCGGGACGCGTACCGGACCGGGCTCGACTGGACCAGCGACCGGGCCTACGCGCCCCGTCTCTGACAGACCCTCACTCGAGGCCCGCCTCGGCGTCCGCGACACGGTAGACCTCGACCGCGGACGTACCTTTCATGCCGATCGCAAATGCCGAACCGCGCGAAAGATCGATGATGCGCCCGCGCGTGAACGGGCCGCGATCGTTCACCCGCACGACGACGGAACGGCCGTTGCCGTTGACGACCCGCAGCCTCGTTCCGAATGGCAGGGAAGGGTGGGCGGCCGTGAGGCCGTTGGGGTTGAAGCGCTCTCCGTTGGCCGTACGGTATCCGGATCCGTACCAGGACGCCATGCCGCGTTGGTACGGCTTGCCAGCAGGTCTGGCGGAATGCGGCTTCATGGGAACCACGAGCGCGGCCGCAGGCCCTGCCGCCTGCGGCTGCTGATGGACGCATGCGCCGAGAAGAAGGGCCGGCATCACAGCGAGGGTCCGGAAGAGGGGTGCGTTCAAGGATCTGACGGGGCTGCGCCGCCGACGGACACGCTCCCGTAGGAATGAGAATGGCTCGCCGGCGCCTGGAAGGAACTATTGGCCACTGCGGGCGAAGGAATGATGCCGGGCAAAGCGCAGCTCTGTCAACTTGGCCGGCTCGTTCCTTCGTCCAAGTTTCGCCCCCTACCCCCTGACCAGTTCCGTTTTGCGAGCCGCCGGCACATCATCTCCGGGCGCCCCGCCTTCGGAGAGCGGCCTGGGGGCGGGAGAACCGGCCATGCACGCCGCCCCGAACGCGCCCCGACGCCGCCCGATCGATCCGCGGTCGCCTTTCCCAAGACTTTCGCTGCTTTCGGCCGTCAGGTCCTCGGGCGCGACCTGGGTGGGGGCCGACGAGCCGCTGCGGCGGACGGCTGCCGCGAAGCTCGCATTGGTCGGGATCATCGCGGTCGAGGAGGTCGGCGTCAGCGTCGGTCTGCGCGCTCTGTCGCCAGCCGACGTCCTGATGGCAGACACGCGCCTCCGTTGGCGCGTGAGCATGGCCTAGCAGCCTCCCCGAGCCGTCAGATGCAGGCGAGCGTACGGAAAACCCGGATCTCGCCGCGCTCGTCCAGGAGCTCGCGCCGTACGAACTGGCATCCGCTGGCGTACAGCTCCGCGCCTGGATGCAGATCGGGCCCGACCGCACCCCGGTCGAGATAGGCGGGCGGGACGTCGAGCGGGACGCGCTCGCTTACCTCGTAGGGCAGGGTACCTGCCATCGCGGCCGTCGAGCCGATGCAGGCGGCGAGGGCAAGAGCGAGCCGGCGCATGTCCGCGTTCTCCATCACATCCGGCCGATCGCCGGCGCATGGATGCCTAACGGCTGCGCTTCGTCCCCGTTCCAGATACCGTCGGTTGCCCCTTTCGCAGTCGGATGCCACCGTTCTTCTACGAAGCGGAAAGGATGGGAAGCGCCATGGGCGACAGGGCGGACACCAGTATCATGATCGTCGGGCCCGTTCCTTCCTCGGAAGCGATCCAGGCGCTCGCCGCCGCGGCCGTCTCCGAGAACGCCAAGGCGGGATGGGAGGAGGGCGCCTTCGAGGACGCCGGCGAGGTCATGTGCCTGCTCCAGGAGACGATCCAGCAGGGCAAGCCGCTCTGGATCTACGGCAGCGACAAGCTCGGCGCGACGATGGACGACATTGAGGATGCCTGCCGCGCGCACGGCTTGGCGTTCGAGGTCCACGGCGAGCGCGGCCCTTCGTGGGATTCCTTCGTCAAGCGATGGATGCCGGGCTGGGACGAGCCGCAGACGAGCTACGGCGACGCGGCTCCGGCGATCGGCGCCCAAGAGGTGAAGGCCTTCCTGGAAAGAGGTCCCGTAGGTGTGGCCGAACTCGCCCTGCTTGCGGACAGCCGGCTCGGCGTCGGCTTCCCCGACAAGGTGACAGCAACTCCGGAGCTCGGCGACGAACTGGAGCGTCTCATCCAGGTGGCTTACGGCGAGATCGGGGCTCCATCCGCTCCTGCGCCGTAAGCCACCTCCTCCGACCAGGAAATGCCGCGGCAGGCGGGCTTCCGCCGCGGACCGTCACTTCCGACCGAGCAATCGCCCGCGCAAGGGACGCTAGTCTTCGGCGCCGGGCGTGTCCCGCGAGATGCGGGTACGATACTCGTCGATTTTCATGAACTCCCGGTGTGCGGCATCGACGTCCACGCGATCTCGCACGACCAGCGTGTTGAACGTGATGAACATCATCATCGCTTGTGAGACCGGGTCCGAGGCCGCTCCCGCGCACACACCAATCCAACGGGCACTGCCTGACCTGCGCTCGAAGCGGTCAACGACTTCGGCCTTCGATCCGACCACCACCGATGCGGATCGAGGTTCCGAGGTCTCGAGCGAGGCAACCCAGGCGACGTACGCATCGACAAGCTTCATGACGAACCCTCCGCATCGTCGAGATCCCCCGATCATGCATCCGCCTACTCATGTGGGCGAGCCTTTTCGACCCCGGATGCAACGCTGTTGGCGCCTTGGTTACCGATCGCGGCCGCCACGCGACGACTTCCGCGGGTCGTTCCTTCAACTGCGGCCGTATAGTCCGGCGGCGTTGATCCTTGCGAGGCGAGGGGAGATCCTTGTACCAGGAGGGCGACATGCCTCGCGAAACACAGCTCCCCGTGGAATTGATGGGCTTCGTCGAGATGGCCCGGACGAACGACACCGTCGAAGGCTTCATCGACGCCACGGACGGCTGGCCCGTGCTCTACCGCGGGCACTTCGGAGACAAGGTCGAGGACAACTCCTTCTTCACCGACTACGTCGGCCACGCGCGAAGCTACGTCGACGAAACCGGTCGGATCGACGCCTATGCCTTTGACCCGCAGGAGGCGCTCATGTTCGACGACGTGCGCTTCGACGAGATGCGCTTCCTCTACATGCGTCTCGATGCCGACGAACTCGCCGACACCTACCGGACGGCGCTCGCCGGCAACCGGTTCGGGCCGGACCTTATGAACCCGGAGACGCTCGGGACGCTATACGAGATCCTTCAGGGCGAAACGCCGTATTCCGAGATGTCGATGGACCCGGGAAGGAACGACCTTCTGATCCCCCTGATGCAGCACTACGCCCGCGACGTGAGGGGCAAGAACATCATCGCATTCCTAGGCGGCGACTTCGGCGACTTCGGCGGGCAGAACGAATTCGTGGTCGGGCGCGTCTCCGAGCTGACGGATCTACGCGCGCTCTACGGGCAGGTGAGGGCGGCCGTTCCCGAGGATCAGCCATCCCAGCCAAGATGCGGTTGACTGCGGTTAACCGTCTGCCATCGCTGGCGATATCCCAGTTCGCATAATCGGTGTTTTGACAAGAAACGCTTGACGGTCCGGCTGAGCCACGTACGTGCCCGGCCCAGGCCGAAGCGACTTCCATTCCAGACCGGAGCCACGGCGTCAGCCCATCGGTCGGTCGCCTGGATTCGGACGTCATGTCCGTTTCCCGCCCGAGCCGGGCAGGTGGGGGCACCGCCGATCCGGTTCCTTACTGCCCCCTACCCTCGCCCGTCGACCTCGATCCACGTGACCGCCGTCATGCCGCCTCCGTCGCGTCCTCGGACAGGAGCGCGATGACCTTGGCTGCGGTCGTGGTCGATACGCGGCGGTGGATCTGCAGGAGCACCACGTTCGGTCGCCCGCTGGCCTCAGTGATCGACAACGAAGCCGGAGCCCGTTGCAGGTCCTCGTGAACGAACGCGTTCGTGAGATGCGGGACCGCGACGCCGAGTGCTTTGGCGATCCGGACGACGTTCTCGCGACGTGGAAAGGACGTCCGGTGTTCCAACGTGTTGATCCGGTATTAGGTAGCAAACGCATATAGACGTCCGTGCAAGACGGGACCGAGGTCCAGTATCATGCCGGGATGCAAAACCGGACACTCTCATCCTCCGATCACACCATTTCCGGACTGATCAGGAAGCGCGGCGAGCTCTTCGGCGAGGCCGAGCGCATCCGTGATCGGCTGGCCGAGATCCGGAACGACATTGGAGCGCTGGATCGAACGCTGACCGTCCTTGGGCATACCGGCAACCTGGACGACCAGATGCCCCGACAGAAGCGTCAGGTCCTGTTCGGGCAGGGCGAGCTGACGCGGAACCTGCTGCGGGAGTTGCGGGACGCCGACGGCCCCCTAACGTCTCGTGAGCTCGCCCAGAGCATTCTGGCGCTGCGAGGCGACGATGTCCGCGACCGTCGGCTCATCTCGGAGGTGACCCGTCGCGTGTCCAAGGCGCTCAGGTCGCACCGTGAGGAAGGAAGGGTCCGGTCCGCTACGGACGCGTCCGGCAACCTTATGTGGTCGAGGCGTCTCGGGCGAGGGGAGGTTGTAGCGCCGATGCTGCCGAGCCGCAGCGAGGACATGGTCAACACTGGGCCGGATGCCACCTGAGCGAAGGCTCCCTCCACGGCTCCAAATCCGCCTATTCAGGCAGATTCATTCCGCTTAGCGCGCTGCCAGTAGCCCTTCCATCGCTTCGAGGGCGGGCTGACTAGCGCCGCCAGACCGATCAGCAGAAACTGCTGGCCGTTGTCGATCCGCCTGGCATCCTCGCGCCAAGCCATCTCGTGGGCATAGTCCGCAAGGTACGGGCCGGCGATGTGGTGATGCATGCCGATCTCGGCACGACGGATGCGCGAGAAGAACGACTCGGCTTGGTTCGTGCACGCGTCGCCGTCACTGTAGGCTTCCTGATGGTTGATGCGCATCAGGCCGAGGCCGGCATAGGTGAGCGCATCCCATGACCGAGCCTCGTCGGCATGGACGGTGCTGCCCGGCTTGATACGATCCTGCAGGGTTGGGATTGAATCCACTTCGTGCCTGACGACGAAGGGTAGGGTGCGACCGCCGCGCTCGCGCATGATGACGACGACCCTGCGCTTGCCGTTCTGGTTCTTCGTGAAGCGTCGGTCGACCCTATCCACCTTCCAGTTGGCCGGCTTCACGTATCCTCCAAAATACGCACCATCGATTTCGACCTCGCCCATTGCATGGCGTGTCTCCGTCTCGGCGCCCAGGGCCTCCCTGAGCTTGTGGGCGAGAACGAATGCTGTCTTGTACTGGCAACACAGGTCACGGGCGAGATGCAGGGCCGAATGACCCTTTGCTCCGTTCGTGAAGATCGCAATTGCCACCAGTAGGTCGCGGATCGGCATCTTCCTAGCATGGAACATCGTGCCGGAGGTGACGCTGAACTGCCTCACACACGCCTTGCACGTGAAGATCTTGCGTTTGGCATGCTTGTAGACGGCGATGCACCCGCAGTGCGGACACACGGGGTCGCCTTCGGTGGCGCACCACCGGATGCCGCAGAATAGCTTGAAGGCTTCCTCGTCATCCAGCCTGGCGACTTGGGCCACGGACAAGCGACGAGCGGCGGCGGACAGCAGGAAGTGCTGCCCGTCCCCCTTGCCCCCCACGCCCGTCGCATGCATGATCCCAACGCCCACCGTTGGCGTCAGATGTGGAGTCGGACATCTGGAATGTCAACGATAGGCGTTGGCGTTGATCCTGAAAGTTGTCCTCCACAGCCATGGTCATATCTCCTGAGCAATGCCGCGCCGCGAGGGCTTGGCTCGATTGGAAACAGGAAGAGCTCGCCCATCGCGCGGGCGTGTCGTTGTCCACAGTCCGCGATTTCGAGAAAGGGCGCCGCACGCCAATCGCTAATAACGCCAGAGCCTTAGCAGAGGCTTTCGGCGACGCCGGTCTTGATCTCACCTTCGACGAGGACGACAAACCGCTCGGGGTGGTTCGGCGACGTTCTTGACAACCCGCTGACCATCTGAATCAGTGGGCCAGCGGGTTCGTGATGGGAGCGGACGACGGGATTCGAACCCGCAACTTCCTGGTGGGGCCAGTCGGTTTTAGCCGTTAAACCTACGTCCGCATTAAGAACGGCGTCGCCCCCAAGCGGCGCCGTTCTTTCGTTTCAGGCCTTTGGCCCGATCTGGGAAATCTCTGCCCTACCCTTCGCCGTGATCGACCAGATGCGCTTGTCGCTGGTCGTGAGTTCGTTGCGCTTGCTCAGCGTCTTGGCCTTCTCGGCGGCGAACTTTGACCAGCCGGCACCCATGACGACGGCGTCCAAGGCATTGGAGGAGAGGGGCCCGCGGTCCCGGAGCGCAGTAAGTATCAGCTCCTTCGCCGAGGGCTTTGCCTCCTCCACCAACACCGGGGCGTTCGAGGAAGCTTCAGCCGAGCCAGACGGAGGGACATCTGTCTCCCCCGCTTGAGCAGCTCTCAAGTGGGACAGTCTCAACCGCAGCCCTGCCTTCAGTACGTCCGCCTTTTTAACGACCGCCAGGATCTTGTCGCCTGCCTCGTTCTGGACCTTGCGGATCTCCGCAGTAGCGTCCTGATCGAGGTGCGCGATCCGTCCTTCGGTTTCCTTGATCTCGTCGGCCAGGGAACTCATGGCGGCGCCTCCGTCCAGAAATCGTTAACGATCACTTGGACGGCTGTCGAGTCATTTTCCTGGACGGTTTTCCGGACGTCTTAACCTGCAGCCTTGGGCGTCCCACCTGATCCGGTTAACGTCCTCCGGATGCCTATATGCGTTTGCTACCTAATACCGTGTTGATCACGTTCCGGTTGAGCTCCGCCCTGCGCCCCAGCTCGGCCTGAGACCATCCGAGCCCGATCCGTCGCTCGCGCACGCGCAGGGCGAGAACCTGAAGCTTCGCAGCCTTCACATCGGGGAACGCCGGTGCGCCGGCACCGCCATCGACCGGCCAATCAGATGGAAAATCTTCGTGGTCTGATCCCGACATCTCGACCTCCAGCGTACGGAATGTCTGATGATCTGATTTCAACTATCAGACGGTCAAGGTAGTAGTACTTCATAATTCAATTAGAATTCCGCCGAAGGCGTAGCATCGATCTTCCTGCGCTTCGTAAGGGCCTGATTTTCTGTACTTTCCAGGATCGACGGCAGATCGTCGGCACCCCGAAATAAATTTTTGGGCGCACTTTTGTGCGCACTTTTGGGATCGCGTTCCTCGCTGCAGGGACCTGTTGCTCGGTGCCGGCAGCACCACCGAAGGGGCGGGCGGTATCCTTGAGGCTCTCGTCGCAGCCCCCTCCCCCGTCGCCGCGCCGATCGCCGTCCGAGCCCGACGGACAAGGGTGTCGTTGACGGAATCCTCACCGGATCGAGTCAATCCGATCGAATGCCGAAGCCGACGCCGGACGATCCGATCGAACTGTGGCTCGAGGCCTCGGCCGCGGAACGTGGAACAGCGAACAGCTCGCTTGAGGCTTACCGCACGAGCGCGCTTTGCTGGGCCGCATTCCTGGCTCGGCGCGGCACGCGGATCGATCAGGCGTCCCGTGAGGACTTCACCGACTACCTCGGGCATCTGGACGCCCGCCACCTGTCCGAAGCCACCATCGCGCACCGCAGGACGGTGGTGCGGTCCCTGCACCGCTTCCTGATCTCGGAGGAGATGGCCGATCTCGATCCGACCAGCCTCGTCGCGCCGATGAAGCGCCCGCAGCGGCTGCCGATCGTGCTGACCATGGCCGAGGTCGACAGGCTCGTGGAGACCGCCCACGCCCAGGCGCGCGACGAGAGCGTCGGCCTCTATCGGCAGGCGGGCTACGCCCGTCGTGCCGCGCTCTTCGAGGTTCTGTACGCCTCCGGGATGCGCGTATCCGAAGCCGTGAACCTGCCGGCCAAGGCGATCGCGTCGGGCGCCAACTCGATGATCGTCACCGGCAAGGGCGGAAAGGACAGACTGGTCCCGCTCCACGACCGGGCGATCGAGGCGGTGCGCTTCTGGCGCGGCCTCGCGGCCGCCTACGGCTCGAAATCGGAGGATTGGGTGTTCCATTCGGTCCGGAACGGTCGGACGGCCCTCACCCGCCAGAGCGCCCTGGCCGAGATCAAGGAGGCCGCCGTCGCCGCCGGCATCCCGAATCCGGACCGGGTCTCGCCGCACAAGCTCCGGCACGCGTTCGCCTCGCACCTGCTTTCGAACGGCGCGAACCTGCGCGAGATCCAGGAGATGCTCGGTCATGCCGATCTCGGTACGACGGAGGTCTACCTGCATACCGACATGTCCCGGACCGCAGCCATGGTGCGGGACCTCCACCCCCTCGGCG
Organism: Methylobacterium sp. 092160098-2; assembly: GCF_028920805.1. Lineage (NCBI taxonomy): Bacteria > Pseudomonadati > Pseudomonadota > Alphaproteobacteria > Hyphomicrobiales > Methylobacteriaceae > Methylobacterium > Methylobacterium sp. 092160098-2. Next base: position 314,527 of record NZ_JAQPZJ010000002.1, read on the forward strand.
ACCGGGCCGCACTCGACGGCGGCGCCGGGGCGCTCCCTTCCTTGCCCCTTTCGTAGGGTCCGGCTTTCCTCCCGCAGGAGGACGTCGATGGCCGACCGCACCCGCATCCGAATCTGGCACCCGTATCCCATCGATATCGTTCGAGCCGGGGCCCGCAAGCCGGAACGCCGGGTGGCGGCCGCACCGATCGACGTCGACGTCAGGACGGCCGACCCCGCAGATCTTGCGGTCGCCTCCAGGTTCCGCAAATCGAGCAGCTATCAGACGTGGGAGGGCAAGCTCGCCGGCGGCCCGGAGATCGAGCTCCACGGTTTCGACGGCGCCCTATGGACGCCGCTTCCCGGCCCTGACGGCAACGCGGCAGCCACGCTCGAACAGTGGCAGGAGGCCATGGCAGGAGGCCATGGCGGGAGGCCCTCCGCTTCCGGATCCGTACGAGATCTCCGATCCGATCCTGGCCGCGCAATATGCGGCGCCGTACGGCTTCGTGACCGGTTGGGACGGCGTGGTCCGCCTCGATCGGACCGAGGGCAGGGTGGTCGCCGAAGACCGCCGGCGCGCGATGGAGGCCGCGATCCGGGCGGCCGACGACGTGCTCCTCGTCGACGGGCGCATCTGGTGCCGTGCGGCGCCGCCCTTCTGGTCGGTCGAGCGCGACGGCAACCATCACATGGTCTGTCTCCAATGGGACCGCACGGCGAAGGATCGGTTCCACTCGTCCGGCCGCAACGTGCTCGGGACGTTCGCTGCCGACCGTCTCGAAGAGGCGATGGCCTACGCTCGGGACCTCGCGTCGGCACGAGGGCGCCGCGCCGACGTGCGCGGCCCCGGCGGCGCATGTCTCGTCCACGTGCCCGAGCATGCGCGGCGGGACGACCGGGTGTCCAATGCCCTCGAGCTCGGCGCCCCCGTCGTCGCCAAGCTCGGCAGCCTCGTCGGCGCGATGTCGAACGTGGGCGTCGAAGCCTACGTCGAAGCGCGGACGCTTCTCGGACGTCTCGCCGTCGGTGACGGCGATGCGGAGACCGTCGCCCATATGGCGGTCGCAATCGCCGCGGCCGCGGACGATCTCGACCGGTTCGACTTCCCGATCGGCAGCTGGGAGGCGCGGGACGAGCTGAAACGCGATGCCCTGAAGACGTTCATCGCCAGGATGGATCGTTTCGATGCCGTGCCCGCGGCCGCTCCTTCCCATCCGAGTCTCTGAGATCCGGAAGCTCCAAAGCGAGGGACCCGGCTAAGCCTCCATCAATCTCCGGTGGTGCATCACGGCTCCCGGCATCGGCCGATCCGCGTCGAGGCCGCGCCGGACGATCCGGCTGGGAGGCGACCGGAAGTGTCCAACGAGCATCTGCTCCGCGATCGTGGATGTCTCCTCGCCGCCGCGAAGGCCGACACGCTGAAATGGTGCCCCCCGCCGGACGAGAAGGTCGCCGACCGGCATCTGTCCGACCAGTACTGGATGGGCATCTTCGACCCGTCCTCGGAAGGCATCGTGGACGCGGAGACCGTCCACCGGTTCCTGGTGCAGTTCCAGCTCACGAACCGGGTCGTATGGGACAAGCCGGCGGTGGCGGCCGCGATCGAACGCCTGAGGTCGGCCGAGGATTTCGAGCCGGTCGCGGGGGTGGCCGCACTCGCGGAGGAGCTGCGGACCTGCAACGCCCGCGGCCTGCGCCAGACGTCCGCGGCCAGCAAACTGTCCGTCTTCGCCAAGCCGGCGGCGGAGGTCTTCATCTGGGATGCCTTGGCGAGCCTGTCGGCGCTGCTGCGCGACCGCCTTCGGGGCGAACCGGGAAGGAGGGGCGCCAAGCACTTCCTGCTTCCCGGCGGCGGGCACGACTACGCGGCCTTCCATGCCTCCTGCGCCCGGGCGATGGCGGAGGAACGGGACCGCGCCGACTTCCGGGACGCGGTGGCCGACCTGGAGGCCCGCTTCCGCCGCCGATCCGGTCCGATGGGGGACCGCACCCGCGTCCCCCTGTCCTTCGTGGAGCGGCGCCTGCTCGACAAGCTGATGTTCTGGGAGGGGCACATCCTCAAGTACGGCGTCGCGTCGCCGGCCGCCGGCAGCCCCACGCCGATCGCGGCCGAGTAGCCAGTCCATCAGACGCGGGGCGCCTGCGCACCGACGCCGAGGACCTCTCTCACACGAGCGAGCACCTCGGTCGGCGATCCGCTCCGCAACCCCTCGATGTCGTCGACCAGATCGAGGATCTCGTCGTCCTTCGCCTCGCGTGCCTCCAGGCGGACCTGGTCGAGGTCGTTGCCGAGGGCGGCGACGAACATGTGCCAGTCGTCCCCTGCCCGTTCCGCGGCCTTCTCGACCGCGTGCTCCAGAAAGAGCGCGAACTCCACGGGCTCCCCCAGAACTCCGCGACGCACCTGCTCCCGGTGCCCGTAGACCCAGTCGAGGACGTATTCCTCACGGGGCCACGTCGTCGGCAGGAAGTAGCCGTCCTGCCCGATGCGGCCGACAGAGTACGAGCCTTCGCGTCGATCGAAGAACGAGGCCGTGATCCTGCAGCCGATCCTCTCCAGGAAGTCGGCCGCCTCCTCGCGCCTGTCCGCCGCCGTGATCGTCATCGCTAGCTCCCGGGTCGTCCGGCGAGACTGGCATCCGCTCCCGCAAAGATCGACACCCCTCCTTGCCGCTTGCGGAGCCCTTCACGATCCTGCCTCGTGGAGATGGACATGGCCGACCGCGTCAAGATCAGGATCTGGCATCCGTACCGGGCCGACGTGGTCGGGAAGGGACAGCGCAGGCCGAGGCGGCTGGAATTCCGTGCCCCGCTGGACGTCGAAGTGCCGATGGTGGCGCGGGAGGAGATCCGGGACGTCGGCCGCGTCGTCCCGGGCCAGGCCGGTTGGGCCAAGATGGGCAACGGCGAAGAGCGGACCGTGACCTATCGAGGATGGAACCGCTCGCTCTGGACGCCCGTCGTCCGCAAGAACGATCGCGACCAGACGGTCGCCGTCGGCTTCGCTCCGGGCACGACCGACAGGACATCCCGTCCGCCCTTCGAGATCGATGCGACCCTCAGGGAATACGAGCACCGGACCGGGGCTCACGTCCACTGGTACAGGACCAAGACCCCGGACGAGGTCGAGGGCGAGACGGTCGCCGACGACAGGGCCGCAGCGGCCGAGATTGCGAGAGGCATGGCCGAGAAGCTGCTCCTGGTGGACAACCGGATCTGGCAGATCCAGCCCGAACCGATGTGGGCGGTCCAACAGCAGGGCTACGGCTGCTATTGCGTGTACCTCGATGCCCCGGCACCGGGCCGACACCCCTTCAGGAGCACCGCGGAGACCGCGTTCCGCGCCGACCGCCTCGAGGACATGCTCGGATGGAGCGCCGAGGTGGGACGCAGACGGCACCGGCAGCCGGAACTCTTCGGCCCGTCCGGCCGCGTCCTCGAGTTCGACGGAGCATTCCTCGGGCGCGACGATCTCGTATCAGAGACCTGCCGCCTCGGGGAACTCGTGCTCCGTACCTTCGCCGACCGCGTCGCGAACATGACGATCGCCGGCGTCGACGCGTACGCGGCGACCCGCTCGGCATACGAGCGCCTCGCGGTCGCCGGCGACAGGTCCGACGTGGCGCCGTTCCTGGCCGGGGTCGATGAGATGACGGCGGATCTGCGTCGGTTCGACTTCCCCGATGCGGCTTCCGCCTCGCGGGACGAAGCGCTCAAGATCCTCGACACGCTGTATCTCCGCATCCGCCGATACGAGGCCGCGTCGCTCGAAGCCGTCTATGCGGAGGAGGCGCCCAGGCTGACGCCTGCGCCGGCCACCTGAGTTCGGGAACGCCCGTCTCCGGACGCCCCGCGTCCGGAGCGGCGTCCATGGACGGGTCGGTGCGAAAGCGGATCCCGAACGATCGAGCACTTCGAGGACCGACACGGACGACGGCTCCGGGATGCGGGGCGCTCTTCGGTATGGTAGAGCTTCGCCCGAGGCCGGGAGGGGAACGCCATGATCGTCGTCACCGACCCGCGCGCCGACAGCTTCGGCGCGGCCGTCGGCATCCTGGTTCCCCTCAGGACCGACCTCGCCGAGCTGATCGTCGCCGGCGGCGGAGAGGAGACCTCGCGCCACATGCCGGTCGCCGACGCGCTCGAGGCCCTCGCGTTGGCCGTCGAGACGAGGCCGGGCCTCGAGGTCCGCACGGCCACGCTCGAATGGGACGCGTTCCGGTTCGGTCGGGACGCCGCCGGCTTCCACCTGGAGTGGAGCGGAGACCGCCTGGTGGAGAACGCCGACCTCGTATCGGCGTGCCGCGCCTCGGCGCGCAGCATCAGGGCCGCCCTTCCGAGCAATCTGCCGCTCGCAGGCTGATCCTCAGGCCGCGGCCCGCATCTCGTCCCACCCCTCCGGAGGCTCCCGCAGGCCTTCGGCGATCATGATCGCGTTGCCGATCATCTCGGGGATGGCGACGACGACGGTTGCTCCGAGGGCTGACAGCTGGTCCACGCTTCCGGGAACCCGAGCATCCAGCTGGTCAATCCGATCAAGCCGCTCGCGCCAAGTTTCCGGCCAGTAGCGTTGGACAGCTCGGATCTGTTGCTCCCTGAGGAGCGCAGGCCTGAGCAGGACCTCGGAGTAGGGAGAAGCTGCTCCGTCAGGTGGACCTCGATCATCCCCTTGAGGGTGCGGCTGCCCCGCCGGTAGGTGCCCGTTCCGCGCTTCGCATCCGCCGACACCGGCGTCGGCAGCAGCTCTCCGGGCGAGGATCCAGACACGATCGCGCAGGTGGGGGGCGCCAAGCTTGGCAGCTTCCAGGCAGTGCCATTCCGCATCATACCCGAGCGCGGCCAGGTCCCGAAGAACTCGGCCGAGCCCAGCGGCGAGAGCAAGTCCGTCTGCGGCTGAACCCAGGTCCCGTCCACAAGACGGGCAATCTCGTCTGGCCTTCGCTCCTCTCCAGCCGCAGCCGCAGCGGCGGAGCTTGCGTCTGGGCGAGCGGAGAGCCGCGACGTTCTCGACGACGACCCACTTCGGCCCGATCTCGCCGATGAGCCGCGCGAACTCGGACCAGAGGCCGGACCGTTCCGCTTCGATTCCTTCGCCACGGCCGGCGAGGCTGATGTCCTGGCACGGGAAGCCGCCAGCGATGACGTCGACCCGATGGTCCCCGTCCCGAAACCGCCGTCCGTCGAGAGTTCGAACATCGGGATGGATCTCCACGTCCGGCCAGTGGCGACGGAGTATGCGACGTCGGGATTCGAGAGCTTCGCAGAAGGCGAGGGTCCGGAACGGTCCTGCCCTCTCGAAGCCGAGCGAGAAGCCGCCGATCCCGCTGAACAGATCGAGCACGCCGAGGGAGTTGCGCTTCTCGCCCAACCTCTTCCCCTCACCAGCCGGTCGGCTTCGGAACGACCCAGCGAACGTCGGCACCCGATCTGAGCGCGGCGATCCTGCCGCCGACCCCGCGCTCGAGAAGGTCCTGACGCAGGCGCGGCGCCTCTGCCTCGAAGGACGGTAGGGTGCCGGGACGGACCTCCTCCAGCTGGATGACGTGCCAGCCGAACTGCGAGCGTACGGGGTCCGACAGGAACCCGGGCGACAGGGCCGCGACGGCCTGCCCGAGTTCCGGGACGAGCCGATCCTTCGTGAACCATCCGAGCTCGCCCCCGATCGGCGCCGACCGCTGGTCGAGGGTCATGGATCGCGCGACCTGCTCGAACGGCTCTCCGCCGCGGATCCGCCCGAGCGCCCGGACCGCGTCCTCCTCGCTCTTCAGGAGGATGTGGCGGGCCCGGTATTCGGGCTGGGGCTTCAGCGCGTCGTAGGCGCTGCGCACCGCGGCGTCCTCGGGCGCGGCCTCCCGGCTGATCTGCGACAGCATGGCCTGGGCCGCCGACAGGTCGCGCGCATAGTCCCGATCGGCTTCGACGGTGGGCGGGGCGACCCGGTCGCGGCGCGCCGCATCCGAGAGGACCGCGATGTCGACCACCTGTCCCACGAGGAACGCGGCCCGGCTCTCGGCAGGCACGTTCGCGAGGCGCTTGGCGAACATCGCTCCCGCCTGACGGACCTGCGCGCTCTGCACCGCCCGGCCGTCGACGTAGGCGACAACCCCGTCTTCGGCTTTTGCGGAATGCCACGCGATGCCCGTCGTCAGGGCGACGACCGCGAGGACCGATCGCCTCATGATCCGGGCTCCACTACCAATGCCATTCCTTCGTGGATAGGATGCATCCGCGAGAAGGTCCAGTCCGGAACAAAGGACCGAACACGGGCTTTTCCCGATCCGAACTGAAGATGGATAACGATTGTGGCGGTCGACTCGGTCTGGAGCGAAGAGAAGGTCGCGGAGCTGCGCAGGCTCTGGATCGACGAGAAGCTGAGCGGCGCCCAGATCGCAACCGCCCTCGGGTTGAAGGATCGCAACGCCGTCATGGGCAAGATCCATCGCCTCGGCATCACGCGCAAGACCGCCGAAGCCCGCGGGGACGAACCGGCCGTCGTTGCTTCCCGGCAGTCCCTGCCGGATGAGACGCCGGCCGACGCCGGTCTCCCGGACGCGACTGCCGCCGCCGTCGATGAGGTCGTTTCGGCGACTCCCGAAGCCCCCGCCCCTTCGCCGCAGCCTCCGGCCGAAGTCTCCGCAGCGGGATCCGCGGAAGACAGCTTCTCGGGCCATCCCATCATGCAGCTCACGGAGAGCAGCTGCCGGTGGCCCATCGGCGATCCGATGGCGGCCGGCTTCCGCTTCTGCTGCAAGCCGAAGGCCGGGCCCCTGCCCTACTGCAGCGAGCACGCACAGATGTCCTATCTCCCGTCGGAGAGCAGGACGCGTCGGCCTCTGCCGCCCAAGGCGGCCTGAGCGCCGCCTCAACGGATCAGGCCGGCCCTCATCGCCAGGGCCACGGCGTGCGTCAGGGTGCGCGCGTTGAGCTTGATCCTCGCGCGTTCGAGGTAGTCCTTCACGGTGTGCGGCGAGATCCCTTCCGCGGCCGCGATGGCGTCGCTCTTCATGCCGAGAGCGCAGTTCTGCAGAACGGCGAGCTCGCGGCGGCTCAGGTCGACGCGCTGCGGCAGGTTCGCCTCGCGTCTGCGTCGCGCGAGGTGGGCGTCGAACAGCTGCATGCCTCTGGACAGTTCGTCCAGATTGCCTCCCGCGCCGCCGGCCAACGCGAAGCCGTATCCTCGGCGCGAAGGATCCACGACGTCGAAGGGCATGACGGCCATCTCCTCGCCGGCGGAACCGCCGAGGTCGGCGTGCAGCCGTAGGCACGACGTCTCGCGCTGGCCCGCTTCGCCGGGGATGCGCCAGTTCATGGGGGCCCTCGCCCGCCATGTCCGGGAGATCAGCCGGGAGAAGCGGTCATCGGCCCCCTCTTCGTAGCAGCCGCTGCGGACCTCCGGCGACGAGGCGACGATTTTGAGGGTATGCCCGCCCTCCTCCGTACGCCTCATCTCGCCGACGGCCCACGCCCGGTAGCCTGCCGCCGCGGCGAAGCGGGTGAACAGGTCCCGGAACGCCGCCGCGTCCGTCTCGGTCTGCAGAAGCGAAGCGATGGCCTCGAAGGCTGCCTGTTCCATGCGCCGCCATCCGATCGGCGCCCGAGTATCGCGGCGCTTCCACCTTGCGGCCCGGGTACCCCCACCGGGTTCTCGCAGGTCTAATGGCCGAGGCCGTGGAATGGTTTCAAAGCCGCACGTTCCTTCGTCATGCAGCCAGCCGCATGGTCGATCCGACGACGGATCCCAGCAGGCTTCTCGCGATCGATGCCGCGAGCAGCGGGGGAACCGCATTGCCGATCTGGCGGAAGGCGTTGTTCATCGTCCCCTCGAACAGGAACGCGTCGGGGAAGGATTGGAGCCGAGCCGCCTCCCGGACGGAGACCACCCTGCCCTGCTCGCCGTCGTAGTGGATCTGGCTGTAGCCGTCCTTCCCCAGATGGGCGAGCAGGGTCCGCGTCGGCCGGTCCGCGACCATCTTCCACCATCTGTTGGGGAAGGTGTGCGGTGGATGGGGCGGAACGATGCCCGCTCTCAGGGAGCGTACGGCGGCCTCGTCCGGGACCGATCCCTGCTGCCGCAATGCCTCGATGCGGGATGCCAGGATCCCCTCGGCGATCGCGTGGGCGGCCGGATATTCCGTTCCGGGCTGCATGAGCGAGCAGAGGATGGCGTCGCGCCCGATCGCCCGCGTGACGTGGCCGGTCGCACCCGCCTCGCCCCGCCAGGTCCTGAGGCCGTCCGCATACTCCGAAGGCCGCACGTCGTGACGGTAGGGCGTGAAGTCCCGCGTGCTCCGTCGCCCCTTCCGCGCGCCGGCGGCCATGGAGCCGTTCAGGACGGGCAGGTCGGCGATCGCCTCGAAGACGGTGCGGGCCGGGGGCAGGCCGGCCGTCGGATGCGCGGGCTGGACGAAGAAACGCGAAGATGCGGCGCCGCCGCCGCTGACCGCGACATGACGGGAATGGAGATAGCCACGCGGCAATTCGTGGCAGTGCGTCGGTTCCGGGAAGGCAGGTTGCACGCCGAGGTCGTGCCGGATCGCCAGGAGAAAGGCCCTATCTCTGATCTGCGGCACGCCGTGATGGACGGCGTTGAGGATCGTGTAGCGCGGCAGGTAGCCGAGGGAGACCAGGATCTCCGAGGTCTCCTCCATCACGTTGCGGCCCCCGAAGCTGAGGCTGTCGATGACGTTCTCCATCGCCACCGCTTCCGGACGGATCGCCTCGACGAAGCGGAGCCAGTGCCGGAAGAGCATCACCCGGGGATCGTCCAGGTGCGCCTTCTCGCGGGCGGCGACGCTCCGGAGCTTGGCGCGTCCGACCCGGGCATAGGCTTGGCAGGGCGGCCCCCCGATCAGCACGCGGAACGGAGCTCCGGCCAGCGCCGGCGCCAGTTCGTCGGGATCGACCCGCGTGACGTCGCAGAAGTGGGCCGCCCCGGGGAAGTTCGCGGCGTGCGTGGCCCGGGCGCTCGGATCGATCTCCACGGACGCGGCGATGCGGAAACCGGCGTTCTCGAAGCCGAGCGAGAAGCCTCCACACCCCGAGAACAGGTCGACGACCGCGGGGGCCTCGGCGCATTCGGCCCTGAAATTCGTTCCTTGCATCGGCCGAGCTTGAAGGAATGAAACGCCAAGATCAACCGGCGCCGGGACGATCGTCGTTCCTTCCGATCCGCCCCGATCCGCGGGACGAACGGGCGGCGTGCGTCGCGCAGTAGCTCCGTCCGCGCTCCGTGGCTCCGAGGCAGAAGCGGAAGCCTTGCAGCTTGGGGTCGCCGATCGGCCAATGGCAGGTATCCGGCGTCAGGGAGAGGATCGGGTGCTGGGATTTCGCCGGCGTCGCGGGCCGCCTCTCCGCTCCGACCGGCCGTGGCGCCGAGCCGGGCCGGACGGACGGACGCCGGCGCTCGAAACCCAGCCGATAGGCCTTGCCCACCACGGCGTTCTTCGTGACGCCCAGGGCGGCGGCGATCGCCCTCGTCGCCATGCCGTCGTCCCATAGCTTTCTGAACGTCTCGATGCGGTCCGCACTCCAATCCATGGGCCTTCTCCGGAATGCACATTCGAAACGAGGGGCCGATGCAGGCCCGCGGATCAGGTTAGGAAGCCGGCTCGCCACGCGCCAGGGAAGGACTGGACTTGCGCGTCCGCGGTTTCGACCCGAGACTCGGCCCAGCGAAGGAGTGCCCGATGCTCAGATCCATTCTCGCCGCGGCCCTGCTGACCGCGGCGACCGCGGACGTCCAGGCCCAGACGACCTACTACGTCCCGAACGGCACGGTGCCGGGCTACAATCCGTACCGTCCGTCCGGTGCCCCCATCGGCGTCGTGCCGGGCGCCACGCCCTACGGTGGCGTCGCTTCGGTCGCCACCGCTCCTCCGGGCGTGGTCCTTCCGGGCCAGACCTATCTCCGGACGTCTCCGTCCGATCCGTTCGGTCTGGGCAACAACACGAACCGCGACTTCCAGACCGTCACGCCGCAGGCGCAGCCGGACCGGGAGAAGGACATCCGTCCAGCCGTTTCGTCCGCACCGGCCTCTTCCGGTGTCCAGACGGTGCCGACCCAGACCAACGTCCTGCAGCCGAGCAGGTCCGGCCAGCTCGCCGACCCGAAGGGCATGATCATCGAGGGTTCGGCCGCCGTCATCGACGGGGACACTCTGACGGTCGGGGATAGGCTGATCACCCTGTTCGGTGCCGATGCGCCGGAGGTGGCTCAGATCTGTGCGGCGCAGCTGTCCGGCTGGCGATGCGGGGAGAAGGCCAGGGACCGTCTGACCACGCTGGTCGACGGCAAGCGTCTCCGGTGCGTCGGTCAGATCCAGGCCGGCGATGCGGTCTCCTCGATCTGCTCCACCGCGGACGGCGTGGATCCGGCCGACGTGCTTGTCCAGGAGGGGCTGGCCGTCGTTCCGAAGGCCGTGTCGACCCGGTACGTGGCCCAGGAGTCGGAGGCCCGGCTGGGTCGCAGGGGAATCTGGGTCGGCTCTTTCGAGCTGCCCTGGGATTTTCGGCGAAAGGCTCTGAGACGCCCCTCTCTCGGCTCACGATGAAGCAACGACGGACGAGGCGACTACGAATCCTCGAAAAAATTCCGAACGTCGCGTCGTTGCTTCGGATCGGGATTTTCGAGGATTCCAAGGGATCCCGCCCTTCTATAAGATTCACATCCGAAAACGATTTTGCAAGTCGTTGATTTTGCTGAGAAACCCCGTTCTCTAATTTGGGGGTCGACTACGAAACGCCGGGGGGTCGACTACGGATCGGACATGTTCCGTCGAGAGCGCCGCTGGATCAACGACTACGGATCGGTCCACAGACGACTACAACTTTTTCTCTTGCCGTAGTCGACCGCGTAGTCGAGTATGCCTCGAAACGGAGTTGACCATGCCCTCCATTCCTTCGACGCGGATCGCCCGCATTCCCCCGAGCTACGATCGGACCTTCAGGAAGGCGATCGAAGCGGTCACGGCCCAGCCGCAGACGTCTTTGGAGATCGTCGACCACAAGCTGTTCGACTACCTCCTCTACATCGCGCACGACGCCCTGACGCACCGCCCGGTCCATTCCGTGCCGGTCCGCGACTGCCTCAAGTACATCGGCGGCGGCTACCGCCTCGTCGATCTGGAGGAGTCGCTCCTTCGCCTCGGGGGCGTGAACGTAGAGATCCGCTACAAGGACGAGGGCCGGGAACACCTCGCGATCGTCCATTTCCTCTCGGCGGACCTCTGCCGCGCCGAGAACGGCGAACTGCGCTACGCGTTCGATCCGATCATGCTGACGTTCCTGAACCAGCCGAACATCTACGCGGCCATCAACCTGATGCACGCCCGTTCCTTCCGGAGGATCGGAGCCAAGCGCCTCTACGAGCATGCCCTCCTCTACGTGAAGCGGTACCACCCCGTCTGGAAGGTGTCCGTCGGCGAGCTTCGCACCATGTGCGAGGTCGGCGACACGTATGCGCGCTACAACAACTTCCGGCAGAAGGTGCTCGAGCCGGCAGTGGCGGAAGTGAACCAGATCGCCGGCTTCGTGCTCGATTTCGAGCCGATCACGTCCGGCGACGGCAGCACGATCTCGCACATCGAGTTCAGGCCGAGGCTCAAGACGAAGGAGGAGCTCGACCACCTGAGGCCGGGCATCCAGCTCGTCGGATCGCGCAAGGTCCGGGACGCCAAGACGGCCGACATCTTCGACGGGCGCAGCGACGAGCAGCGGCGCGGCCGGTTCGTCCTCTACGCCGAGACGCGGGAACTCGCGGCGATCCTGCTCGAGAAGTACGGCGTCGACCGCGAGACGATCGATTTCGAGGAGTATCAGAGCCTCTGGGAACAAAGCCTCGTCGGCGGCGATCCGGTTCGTGACCCGCACAACGAATTCCTTCTGTGGCTCGACGTCCACATGAAGAAGCAGCACAACCCCGGCCTCGACCGCGCCGACGGCGGCATCGTCGCCCGTTTCATCAAGAAGCGCTGAGGTGGCGGCGATGAGCCGGAAGAAGGTATCCGCACCGGGCCGCGGCCCGGCCTCCGTGGACGGCGAGCGCCGCTTCGCGACGGTCGAGGATGTCCAGCGCGAAGGCGATCGGGTGGTCGAAAGCATTCTGCGCGCGATCCAGGTCTACGACGTCACACCGGCGACCATCGAACGGTGCGCGGCGCACGCCCGGACCTGCGGCTTCGTCGATCAGGACTTCGTCGTCGGCCGTCACAAGGACTGGTACGCCGAGATCGAGGCCGTCCGCGCCACGACGGGTGGCGGTCCGTACCATGCACGGGTGGCCGAGGCGCGGCGCGATCCGGATTCCGCCTTCCTCCGATGGTTCGAGGACCACGTCCGGCGCGACGACTACTACCTCGAGCGCATCGTGCCGGGAGCCGCGCGCAGGGAAGCCGCCGGGATCCTCGGCGACGCGTGGCACGCCAACCGCTTCCACCGCATCGTATGGCCCCGCGAGATCGCGCTCGCCCGCCTCATGCGGATCGGACGCCAGAAGCAGAAGGCGGTGCTCGCACAGATCTTCCTCGCCCAGGCGCGGGAGCAGCCTGCGATGGCCTATGTCGGTCTCGCGCGTCTGTACGCGAAGGCTCCGGTCTCCGAGCTGGACACGGGATTCGCGGGTTCGGATGCCACTGGGCCGGACGACCTCACCGTCGCGGCCCTCGCCGCTTCGGAGGAGGGGCCGGCGGGCGTCGAGATCGACTTCGACCTGCTCCTGGCGGCGGAGCCGCTCTGGCTTCGTTGGATCCTGGCCGAGGACGGCGACATCAGCGGTCAGATCAACCGGCTGCCCCGCGAGGAGTTCGGCAAGCTCGTCCAGGTCTCCCGTCGGGAAGCGGAGTCGGAGCAGCGGGAGGAGACGCGTCGGCGCTTCACCGCCCATCTGCGGGACGAGGAGAGCCGCAAGGGTCCCTGGCTCGACGTCTCGTTCCTGACCCGGGCAAAGGCTCTGGGCTATTCGTCCAACCAGTACGTGGCGGCCTTCGAGCGGCTCCTGCGCCACCGCATCGGATCGGCGCCGAGCCTCGACGCCCGGATCGACGGAAACGATCCGGGCAGTCTCCTCGTCTCCTGGCTCGAGGCGCTCGCGAAGGAGAAGCCGGAGCCCGAGGCGCCCTGCGAACGCGGCATGATGTTCGCGCGGATCGACGTCGACGGCGTCGATCCCGGCTGGATGGAGGATCGCCTCCCCTCCTCCTGGAGACTGTTCGATCACGCGAGGTGGGACCGGATGACCCGCTGGCGCAGGCAGATAGCCGAGAACAGGCGGGAGGTGCCCCTCGATCTGGCGGTCGACTACGCCTTCTTCCTCCTCGACGACGTCAGGCGGCACCCCGTCCCCGACGAGACCGCCGCCACCGACGAGGAGGACGTCCTCTACGCCGAATAGAGGATCGTCGCCGGCTTCGTTGACGGGTCCGCGAAGCCGGGCTAGCGTTTTCCATTCCTTCGATGTGGAAGGCCATGGAACCGCGTTCCGACCTCGACGACAGGGCTGCGGCCGCGTTCGTCGACATCCTCTCGATCTTCGCCCTCGTCGGCGCGTGGAGCTTCGGCTACGCCGCCGTGGGGGCGTCTTCGCGCGCGGGTCAGGCCGTGTCCGAAGCGGCGGTCTACGTCGCCGCCTTCCTGCTGCTGCCCCCCGCCTTCGAGAGCCGCGTGGGTGCGACGCCCGGCAAGCTGCTCTGCGGGCTCCGCGTGGTCGCGTCCGACGGCCGACCGCCGCGGGCATGGGCCGCCTTTTCGAGAAACTTCCTCAAGTTCGGTCTCGCTCCCCTCGTGCTGGCCGCGGTCGTGCGGCGCCGGCCCGGGCGGCACGACCTTATGGCGGGCACCCGCGTGATCCAGCTGCGATCGGGAAACGAACCATGAGCGCGTCCATCGCCGTAGACCCCGACCGACGCGGCATCGGCCTGCAGGATGCGGTCCGCTTCCTCGCCGAACTGCGGCAGGGATCCCCCTTGGCCGATCTGATCGTCCATTGCCTGCTCGCCTCGAGCGAACCACGCGAGAGCGTGGACTACGACGTCCTGTCGGCGATGACGTGGCTGCTCCCGATGGTGCCCGGCTACACGACGTCTCCCGTCCACGCGAGGGGGTTGGCGATCCGCCGCGGGGTGCGCATCGACGTGCGTGCCACGCCCGAAGGATGGTCTTCGGTCGGCTGGATGCCCGATGCGGGCCGCGAGGCCGGCGCGGTCGAGGTCGGAGCGGCCTCCGAGGCCCTGTCGCTGTGCATCTGCACGGCCGCGCTTCACGCCCGACGTCCGCAGCCGGCGGCGGCCTGAGTCCACGCCGGCCCTTGTCTCTAGCGTCGGCCGCCTGCAAGCTCCGACGCGAAGGAACGAGGAACGCCGCGATGGACCTCCAACCCAACAGTCCGCTCCGGGATGCCGTCCCGGGCGAGACCTTCGTCGAGCTCGAAGGTCGAACACTCCCGGTCGAGTTCCTTCCGGTCGAGATCAATCCGCTCTGGATCGGCGACGCCGCCGACGCGATCCCCCTTTTCCACTGGGTCTGCCGTCTCGGCGGAGCGGAACCGATCGAATTCCACCACACCCAGTCCTGGCCCGACTTCGATGCGGCCACGGCCGTCGGATGCCTGATCGCCGACGCCGAAGACGTGCGGGCCGCCGGCAGCTTCCCGGACTGGTCCAGGCTCTGCGGCCACGATCCCGACAGTGCCGCCAGCGACCTCTCCTCGCGGCTCGCCCGTTCCTACGAGGCCATGCTCGGATACGTCCGGCAGGTCGACGCCCTGCGCGCCCCGGGTGCGGACGTCCAGTCCTATCCCATGACCGCCGCCTGACCGGAGGACTAGCGATGAACGCCCGACTTCCGGTCGTACCGGCCTCGTTCTCGACCGCCGACGGCAGCGCCTGCGCCGTCCTGGACGCGAGCGCACTGATTGAGGATCCGCTGTTCGACGCAGATTGCTTCGCGAAGCTGGCGCGCGACGGCTTCTCCGGTATGGCGGTCGGACACGTCCTCATGGACCACTTCGTTTCGCGGCGCGGGGACGAGGGCGCAACGCGGGTTCTCGCCAAGTCGTGCGAGAGCGGCGGGGGCGTCCGCGGACGCATCCTATCGGGCGACTTCATCAGGCTTGTGGTGCGCAACAGGCCCGACGTCTACGAAGCCTTCTCCGAAGCCTACTCGGACGACCCGGTGCTGGGCAGCTACTGCGCCCATCGCCCGGAACTCTCGACCATCACTCCGCCGACCGGTTGACGGCCTCGCCGACGCGCCGCGCGGGCCTGAAGACGACGTGCCGGCGCGCCGGCACGTCGATGTCCCGACCGTTGCGCGGGTCCTTGCGTCGCCGGGGTGCCCGCTCGCGGACCTCGAACGTGCCGAACCCGGCGAGCTTGACGGACTCGCCGGCGGCGAGCCCTTCGGCTACGAGCGACAGCGCCCCGCGCAGCACCCGGGCCGTATCACTGGTCCCCATGCCGAGACGTTCCGCCAGAAGTGCCTCGAGTTGGGCCAGCGTCATGGTCGCGCGCCTGTGTGATCGACTTCGGAACAATCCGGCGGGCTTCGCAGGTCGTCAACCGTAAACGAAGGAACGAGGCGGCGGCGGCACGGTCGGACTTGCGACCAGGACGCATCCGATGCAGGCTCCCCCGCCATGAACGCCCACACTCCCGTTCCTTCCAACCTCGACGCAGAGGATCTGGTCGCACCGGCCCCGCCCGTCTACGCCGGCGAGGCGCTGCTCGTGACCTGGGGACACACGGCGAAGAGCGGGATGACCGTGACCTTCTCGCTGAAGGATGTGCACGATCTGGGCGTCCATCCGTTCAAGGGGATGGCCTGGGGGCCGGGCGGTCAGCGCCTGCGCGTAGCGGTGGTCCAGGCCAAGGCCGGGGAGACCGGAGCGGCGCCGAGGCCCGTCTACGACGGCGAGGCCATGCTGATGCGCTGGGCCGACGACTGCGCGCTGGGCATGATGGTGCGCGTGCTCATCGACAAGGGCCCGGACGGAACGCGCGGATCCCACCCTTTCGACGGCCTCCATGCGGGGTCGAAGGACGGTCTGATTCTGACGCTCGCCGTCTGGGCGATCGCCGACGACGAGCGGGTCCTCGATCCCAGGTTCATGCCGCGCCGGAGACCCTTCCACACGCTGAACGCGACGCAGCAGGCTCAGATCGTCTGCAGGGACGCGCGGTTCACGGCGTGGCTGCGCACCAACCTGCAGAGCCTACTCGACGAACCCGATCTCCGGTTCGGTCTCGACATCCTCTCGGGATACGATCTCGCGTCCGAGGTGGTGAGGCGCTACTGCGGGGTCGCGAGCCGTTCCGAACTCAAGAGCGACACCGCCGCTGGCGAGCGTGCCCGGGGCCGGTTCCGCCGGCTGCTCCGCGGCTACGACGAGGCCGTCTTCGGTCCGGCCGCGGTCCGCTAGAGCGACGCGGGCCTTTTTCGTCGGCCGAGACTACCATCCGCGATCACCACCCGAGCCACGGGGCGAGGTTCCTCGAGATGGAAGTCGCGCGTTCCAGACGCGAGTTGGGATTCTGGGAGACCGTTCCGCCCGAGCAGCGCTGGGCCGAGACGCGACGCAGGATCGAGGCCGGCCTGGCGGAGGTGTTCCGCCCGGATCGCGACCGCGTGGTCTTCAATCCCGAGCGTCTGCCGCAGCCGCCGAGGCAGCCGAACGGCACGGACTGACGCGTCCGGGATACGCTTCCACGAAGGAACGGAAGCATCGCCAACAAATTGTTGACGCCCTTCCGGGTCCGACACATAGTCGGCCGCGGTAGGGCTGCATTCATTCCTTCAACGCGACTTCGGACCGCGTCCGCTCCTTCATTGGGGCGGGGCGTCCGAGGCTGGACAAGCACAGGTCGAGGTTCACCCAGCCGGAAACAAGCGGAATGACGCCCTCGGAAAAGATGACCCGGGACGACTTCTTCGAATGGTGCGGCCGCCGCGGCCTCTCCATGCCCGGCCAGATCTCCGTCGTGATCGGGGTGTCCCCGCAGACCGTGCGGAATTGGCGAAAGGACCAGGGCGAGGTCAAGTACTGGGTCACCCTCGCCTGCGAAGGCTACGACGCCATCGTCGAGGCCAAACTCGGGCCCGTCCCGCAGATCCCTCGCATGTCCGTCGCCGCCTTCGAAAGCTGGAAGACGCGCTGCAACCTCCGCACGGACGACGAGGTGGCCGAGGTCTTCCGGCTGACCAAGCAGGCCATCCACAACTGGATCAACAGAGGGCATTTCCCCGACTGGCTGATGCTCGCGTGTCTCGGGTTCGAATGGCGCATGAAGCGCCGCGACTCCGAAGCGCCGACCTCCGCCGGCCGGGATGCGCAGACCACCGGGTCGGCTGTGCCGACCGCGAACGATCCTTCCATCGAGGCGGACCAGCCATGAGACATCCACTCCTTCTCGTCGCGGCCGCACTCGCGTTGTCCGCAGCCCATCCGGCGGCCGCCCAGAACGTGGACGGCTTCGGGCGGGACATTCCCTTCTCGCTGGCGGTGAGGCAGATCGCCCCGGCGGGCGCCAAGATCAGCTTCGGCAACGGCGTCGACGTCCGGGAGCGCGTCACCTGGGAGGGCGGCGACGATTGGCATCGCGTGCTCGACGCCGTCGCGACCAGCCGCGGCTACGTCGTGACCTACGCGGGCCGCGGCGTCCGCATCACCCGGCAGGGCGATCCGAACCCGCCGATCGAGCCGGCCCGCGCGGTGCAGCAGGTCGCGGCCGCCGGGCAGGGCGGCATCGTGTTCGTGCCGTACCGCGGCCCCGGCCCGGCCCCCGTTCCCGGCCCGGGCGGGCCGCCGGCCGGTGCGGGCTGGAAGCCCTACGGCGCCGCTCCGGCTCCCGTCGCCGCGCCGGCGGCTTGGCGTGCGGAGAAGGACGTCAGCCTGCGGGGCATCCTGGAGACCTGGGGCGCGCGCGCCGGCTGGAGCGTCGTCTGGAAGTCCCAGTACGAATACCGGCTTCAGGCCGGTGCCGCGTTCGCGGGCGACTTCGTGCAGGCGTCCGGCGAGCTCATCCGCTCCGTCGGCGAGGTGCAGCCGCGCCTGAACGTCACCTTCTTCAATGGCAACCGGGTCCTCGTCGTGTCGAACGACGGGTCCGCCGTCGCCGAATAGCATCCGGAGCCCTTCGCCATGTCCCGCGCCCGTTCCTTCGTCGCCATCGCCCTGGCGGCCACTACCGCCCTCGGAGGCTGCGACGCCTCCCGCAAGGCGGACCACGACATCCTCCTGAACTCGAGCCGCGCCGACGATCTGAAGCGTCAGGCGGACCGGCCGATGCCGGCCGCCGACAGCTCGCAGCTGCGGGTGCGGGAGACCGCATACGTCGGAGCGAAGGTCGCCGCCATGGACTACGGCGACCCGCTCCCCAGCCGCTTCGAGTCGGCGAACGGCATCACCCTGAAGCGGGCCGCCCCGATGCGGCTCGCCCAGATCGCGGCGGCGCTGACGGAAGCCACGAGGATCCCGTTCGTGGTCGCGCCCGAGGAGGCGACCGGTCCGGGCGCGGCGGCCGCCGGCGCCGCGGGCCCCGCCGTCGCACAGGGCGGCGCAGGCGGACCGGCCCCCGGCCTCGTCGGCGCAGCCTACAACCAGGCCGATCTCGCGCCGGCGCTCGCCGCGCTGTCCGGCCCGGGCAGCCCGGGCGCGCCTCTGGGTGGAGCGGGCGCGCTGATCCGCTTCTCCGAAGCGGTGCCGAGCGAGATGCGCGTCGACTACACCGGCCGCCTGTCCGAGTTCCTCGATATCGTCTCGACCCACTTCAACCAGTCGTGGCAGCACCGCAACGGCCGGATCGTCTTCTCCAGGCTCATCACCCGCAGCTTCGAGCTGCCCGCACTGCCGGGCGCCCAGGAGCTCGAGTTCAACCTGACCAGCGGCAACGGCAACTCTTCGACCGGCGGCGGCGGCGCCGGCGGTCAGGCCACGCAGGGCAAGCTCGACCAGACGGCCACGATCAAGTCCGCCGTGGATCTCTGGAAGGAGATCAAGGAGACGATGAGCTCCATCGTCGGGCCCTACGGCCGCTTCGAGATCTCCCCTGCGACCGGGACCATCACGGTGACCGCGTCGCCGAACGTGGTCCAGCGGGTCCAGGACTACGCGAACATGATGACGAAGCGGATGAGCGGGCAGGTCGCCCTGTCCATCCAGGTCCTCAACGTCGCCCTCTCGGACAGCGACAGCTTCGACAACAACGTCGCCGCACTGTTCACCGGCAGCTCGAAGGGAGCCTTCGCGCTCGGACGGAGGTCGGCGGGCTTCAACGCGGCCGACCCGCGTGCGAGCACGATCGGGAACCTCAACAGCCAGACCCCGTCGCTCGGCTACGCGATCCTGGATCCGACGAGCCCGTTCGCGTCCAGCCAGGGCGCCATCGACGCGCTCTCGCAGCGTGGCGACGTGTCCGTCGTCACGTCCGCGTCCCTGACGACCGTCAACGGGTCGCCGGTGCCGCTGCAGGTCGTCAACAAGCGCAACTTCGTGAAGAGCGTGACCAACACCCAGGGTGTCGGCATCTCCCAGGGAGCCGCTTCCACGACCATCCAGACGGACACGGTCTCGACGGGCTTCAACCTCCAGATGCTTCCCCGGATCCAGCAGGACGGAAACGTCCTGCTCCAGTACGGCATGAACATCTCCGAGCTCGTCGGTAGCGACAACGGATTCGACACCTTCACGTCGAACGGCAGCACCGTGCAGCTGCCTAACGTCAACCAGCGCAACTTCGTGCAGCAGTCCCTCGTGCCGAACCGGTCGACCCTCGTGCTCGCCGGCTTCGAGACCGCCCGCAATTCGAGCAACAAGACCGGCGTGGGCGACCCGCGGAACTGGCTGCTCTCGGGTGGCCGCAGCGCGTCGAACCGGCGCGAGGTCGTCGTGATCCTGATCACCCCCACCCTGCTCGACGTCGGCAAGGCGACGCAGCAGGCCAACGCTCTGCGGTGAGGTAGCCATGGCCCCCGCTGCGAACAGGAAGCCGAAGCGCGATTCCGGCTTCGGCGTCGATGCGGTTCCGGACGCCCCGGGATCCGTCGACGTCGGCACCGTCACCGCCGCAGGGCGCGAATGGGCGGTCGGTCTGCTCTGGCAGAACGTCGACAACACGTCCAAGGCCGTGGCCGAAGCCAAGGCCATGGCGCAGAACAGCGTCGAGGGCGACTTCTACCTCGTCCGGTCCGAAGGCACCCATCAGTACGCGGTGGGCTGGCGGGCGGCGGGGCAGAAGGCCGGCATGCCGTCCCTCGCCGCCACGCTCGGCGAAGGCCGCGACAACCTCATCGGCGTCTTTCCCGTCAAGGGCGGCTACTACTTCGTGGCCATCCGCGACGGCGGCATCCTGGCGACCTGCGACAAGTTCATCGCGGACAAGCGCGATGCGATGGACGCGTTCAACAACATCTACGGCAACGCCGCCGGGTGGAACGACGCCTTCGCGCCCGACGAGTTCCGGTTCGCGGAGACCCGGGAGGTTCCCCTCGACACGCTGCTCGGTAAGAAGGTCGGACCCAAGCTCGTGGACGTCCGGCGCGCCGGCGCGACCGTCAAGCTGCTGGGCATCCTTCTGATCGGCGCCGCCATCGTCGGCGGGGGTCTGTACTACTGGAGCTACCTCAAGGACCAAGAGTATCAGGCCGAGCTCGCGAGGCTGCGCTCGGCCGCGGTCCAGAAGCTCCCGGGCAAGGTGGCCGAACCACCGCCGCCTCCGCCCTGGGACGGCCAGGCATACGCCGCGGACTTCATCCGCTCGTGCATCGACGAGATCGGCCGGTACCCGTTCGCGGTCGCGGGCTGGAAGCCGACCGCCATATCCTGCCAGCCCTCCGCCGCGGGCATCCAGGTCCAGGCGCTCATGGACCGCGAGGGCGTCCTCTCCTCGGCCAACTGGATCGGAGCGAGCATCAAGACCACGGACTTCCAGCCTCAGATCTCCCGTCCCTCGGCGGACAAGGCCGTGGCCTTCTGGCCGGGCAAGCCGCTGCGGCGGATGCTGGCCGATCTGAAGACGGAGCGCATCGCCAAGGTCCAGAGCTATCTCGCATCCCAGTTCGAGGAGACGATGACGAAGCTCGACGTCTCGCCGGCCGGCCAGACCGACTTCTACATCAGCTCGAAGTTCTCGTTCCGCAGTCAGCTCGATCCGCGCGAGTTCATCTTCATCCTCGACAAGGTGCCGGGAATGACCATGCACAAGGTCACCTACGAGTACGCCGCCAACAACATGGCCGGCCAGTGGATCGTCGAAGGCTCGTTCCACGAGGCCAAGCCCGTCCCCGAAGGCGGCGTGAAACGCCGGCCCGGCCCCGCGGCCCCCAACAACATGCAGAAGAGGTCCTAGGCCATGCGCACCCTCGCCGTCATCGCCGCCGTGCTCCTGTCGTCGGCATCCGCCTACGCCCAGAGCCAGCAGATCCAGCTGCCGCCGGTGGGCGGCGCGTCCTCCCCCTCGATCGGCCTGCCCCAGGCGACCGATGCGGTCGCGTCCGGGCAGCCGGCCGGTCTCCCCAGTACTCTCCCGGGCGCCGGCACCGCTCAGCACGGGCCCTACGGTCAGCCGGGGATCGTGCCCGTGGCGGTGGTTCCGCCGCAGCCCGGGGTCGCGCCGGCGCAGGCGCCGCAGTTCGGCGTCCACCCGCAGGGCGCGCCCTCCCCGCTTCCGACCGGCCCGGCGCTCCAGCCGGGCCCGGCGGGTCTCGGCGACGGCGAGGCCCCGGCCGGCCAGATCCAGCAGAAGCTCGAGGCCCTCCGGGTCAGGGCGGAGGAGCGCCTGGGTCAGCTCGACAACGCGGCTCCGATCGTCTCCGGCAGCCAGCTCCAGCAGATGCAGCAGCGGCAGCTGCGCATCCGCGACACGCTCATGATGCTCCAGGAGGCGAAGGCTCTGGGCGACATCATGAAACAGCTCGACGACATGGGCGGCGGCGGCGGTGCCAAGGCGGGGCCGGCTCCGAGCGAGGAGGATACCAAGCACAAGATCGAGGAGGCCGTGCAGCAGGCGCTCGCCCAGAAGAAGCTGGAGGAGGAGAACGCTCCCAAGCCGCTGGTCGCGTCCGTCCACGGCAGCGGCGGATCCCTTCGGGCCGTCGTGCTGGTCCCCTACGTCGGGCAGTTCACCGTCCGGCCGGGCAGCAGCCTCCCCGGCGGGATGAAGGTGGTCTCGATCTCCGACGCCGGCGTGACGGTCTCGAAGGACGGCAGGCGCATCCCGCTCGCCTTCGGCACCGAGGTTCCGCGGATCCAGCCCGTGTCGGCGGTCGGCGGCGCGCCCGGCGCGAACGGACCCTTCGGCCGGACCGTGCAGATGCCGATCGGCGCTTCGCCGCTTCCCATGGGCGGTCTGGGCTCGCGCTGAGGCCTTCGCCGACGTCTCCACCTGAGCGAGGGCCACAATGGCGATAGTAGACCAGATCATGTCGATGATCGGTCTCGGCTCGAAGCCCGAGACGGCGAAGCCGCGCGCTCCGCGTCCGGCGGCAGGGCAGGCCCAGTCGCGTCCGCGCCGCGGAGCGCCGACCCCGAAGCCGGCCCAGAGGCAGGCGGCACGGGAGCGCACGGACGAACGGCCGACGGGGCGGCAGGAGAAGCCGTCCGCCACTCCGGCCGGCTCCCTGCTTCCCGCCCCCTCGGCGACGGAGCTGGAGCAGTTCGGGTCCGTCGCGCGCCGACCGGCGGTGCTGGACGCCCAGCGGTTCATCGAACCGGGCCGCAAGGTGACGATCCCGAACGGGGTGGCCGCCGACCAAAGGGTCGTCCAGCAGATCCTGTCCTACGTGGGCGCGGTGCTTACGGCCGAGGGCAGCGTCATCAGGACGACCGAGGAGCAGCGCAGCCACTGCGCCGTCCTGGAGAACGGCTATCTGCTCGTCCCCAAGACCGATCCGATCAACCAGCACGTCATGGCGGTGCGCGCCCTGATCGCCCGTCTGGGCGTCAGCATCGAGCACGTCTGGCTCGTCGACCTGGACGTCATCCGCAAGGTCTACGACTTCCACGACCGGCGCTCGCGCGACTTGGTCGTGGGCAGCGACGATCAGCTCAAGATGCAGCGGGCGTTCGTCGATCTCGTGAAGAGGGCGGCCATGATCCGCGCCTCGGACATCGACATGATCGTCAACCGCGATCAGGCGACCGTGCGCCTGCGCGTCCAGGGCGTGATCCAGGAGATCGCCCAGCTCACGCCGCAGTACGCGCACCAGCTCGCCTCGGCCGCCTTCGCCATGGCGGGGGTCAGCGACGTCAACTACCGTCTGACGGACTTCCAGGGCGCGCAGGTCAGCGACGTCAAGCACGGCATGTCGCTGCCGCTGGAGGTGCAGTCGCTCCGTCTGCAGTTCAACCCGATCGCCGGAATGGGCCGGCACATGGTCACCCGTCTGCTCTACGCCGAGCAGGACGGATCGGACCGGGACGTCGACGAACTCGGATACGAGGACTTCCAGATCCGCGACATCCGGCTCCTGCGCCAGATGTCGACCGGCATCATCGTCATCTCGGGGCCGACCGGGTCTGGCAAGTCGACGACCCTGCAGCGTGCGCTGCGCACCCTCTACCGGGAGAAGAAGGGCGAGATAAAGATCATCACGATCGAGGACCCGCCCGAGTACATCATCGAGGGGGCCATCCAGCTCGCGGTCATGAACGCCGACACCGACGCGGAGCGCGCGGAGGCGTTCCGGAAGGCGATCTCGGCCGCCCTGCGCTCGGACCCCGACGTGATCATGATCGGCGAGGTGCGCGACTCGGCATCCGCCAAGCTCGCGTGCGAAGCCAGCATGACCGGCCACCAGGTCTGGTGCTCGCTCCACACGAACGACGCCGCGTCGATCCTCGACCGCCTCCGGGACAAGGGCCTGGAGGAGTACAAGATCTCGGATCCCTCGTTGTTCACGGGCCTGATCGCCCAGCGCCTCGTGCGCCAGCTCTGCCCCCATTGCCGCGTCCCGCTCGCCCGATCCTGGAACCGCATCCATCAGGACATCCGCGACGAACTGCGGATGATCTGCGATTCCGCGGACGGCCTCGGGGACGTCCATGTGGCCAATCCCGACGGCTGCGACCACTGCCGGCGCAAGTCGCCGGGCTACCTCGGACGTACGGTCGTCGCGGAGACGCTCCGTCCGGACGAAGACTTCATGATCCACATCCGGGCGCACCGGAAGATCGACGCCATTCGCTACTGGAAGCAGGAGCTGAAGGGCGTCACCATGCTCGAGCACTCCATCGTCAAGATGCTCCGGGGGCAGGTCGATCCGTCCGAAATCGCGCGCGTGGGTCCGTTCTTCCACTTCGACCGGAAGCGCGTCGCCGACCTCGCCCACCTCATCTCTTCGGAGCGGAAGCAATGACCCTGGACGATCTCAACGAACGCTTCGTCCGGATCCAGTTCGGCAGCGCCCAGCGCGTCCGGCTGTACGAGAAGCTGATCGACCTCCTGCACAACAACATCAAGCTCACGGAGGCGCTCGACATCTGCTGGCAGCACGCCTCGTACGACGGGAAGAAGCCCAAGCGCGTTGCAGCGATCGCGCTGGACACGTGGCGGGTGCGCGTGCGCGACGGCGTGAAGCTCGGCGACGCGATGCAGGGCTGGATCCCGGATTCCGACCGGATGGTGATCAAGGCGGGCGAGGAGGCCGGCAAGGTCGAGGAGGCGCTCCGCAACGCCCTCAAGATCCAGGAAGGAATGGGCAAGATCAAGAAGGCGATCTGGGGCGGCGTCGCCTACCCGCTCGTCCTCATGATGGCGGTCGTCGGCTTCCTCGTGATCTTCGGCGTCATGGTCGTGCCCGCGTTCGACGAGGTCTACCCGCGCGCGAAGTGGCAGGGTGCCGGCGCGTCGATGGCCGGCCTGTCCGACTTCGTCGACGTGTGGCTCATGCCGATCATCGTCGCCTTCTTCGCCGCCGTGATCGTGAGCATCTGGTCGATGCCGCGCTGGACCGGGCGCATCCGGGTCTACGCCGACAAGATCCCGCCCTACTCCCTGTACCGGATGGCGGTGGGCGTGGGCTTCATGCTGACGGTGTCGGCGATGACGAAGGCCAACGTCACCTTCACCGACACGCTCCGGGCGCTCCTTCGGGACGCCAATCCCTGGTACCGGGAACGCCTCACCCGGACGCTGCAGCTGATGAACAACGGCCGGAACCTCGGCGACGCCCTCTACCAGGCGGGGCACGACTTCCCGGACGGCGAGGCGGTGCTCGATCTGCGCGCGTTCGCGGGCCTCGCGGGCTTCGAGGGGCGCATGCAGAAGATGGGCGAGAAGTGGATCGACGTCAGCGTCGATCGGGTGCAGGGTCAGATGAAGATCTTCCAGTACTTCGCACTCGTCTCGATGGCCTTCACGATCGGGTGGCTCGG
Source organism: Methylobacterium sp. 092160098-2 (assembly GCF_028920805.1). Classification (NCBI taxonomy): domain Bacteria; kingdom Pseudomonadati; phylum Pseudomonadota; class Alphaproteobacteria; order Hyphomicrobiales; family Methylobacteriaceae; genus Methylobacterium; species Methylobacterium sp. 092160098-2. Next base: position 339,868 of record NZ_JAQPZJ010000002.1, read on the forward strand.
GGCGGGCCTGCAGAGCGTCCTTTCGCAGATCCAGAGCGGAGTGCAGTGATGTCCGAAGGAACCGTGCCTGCAACCCGCACGCCGCCTCAGGAAGTCTACGCCGCTGCCCGCCAGGCCGAGCAGGACGGCTATCGTCTGGCGCAGCTCGAGTTCACCGACCTCTACATCACCGAGGACGGCACCGCCTTCCTAAAGAACGTGACCGGCGCCTCCGGCGTCCTCGCGCAGATCCCGCGCGGCGTCGTGGAGGACCTCAACGACGTCATGCCGCTCGTGTTCGCGCGCGGGCAGAAGCACAAGCACTTCGCCCTCGAGCACGACGGCGTCCGCTACCGCTGCGCGCGCATGAAGCACCAGGACAACACGACCTATGTGCTGCGCCGCGTTCCTTCGCCGGTGCCGGGCTTCAGCACGCTCGGCCTCCCGAAGGTGGTCGTCCACACCTTCGCGGGATACGCCAGCTCACGGAAGAAGGAAGGTCTGATCCTGCTGGCCGGCGCCACGGGCTCGGGGAAGACCACGACGGCGAGTTCGCTGCTGCAGGCCTTCGTCACCTTCTCGGGCGGCGTCGGCGTGACCGTCGAGGACCCGCCGGAACTCGGCCTCGAAGGCAAGATGGGCGCGAACGGGCGCTGCTATCAGATCACGGTCGAGGACGGCGTCTTCGGCCCCTACATCAAGGACGCGCTTCGGTGGTCGCCGAACTACCTCCTGATCGGCGAGGTGCGCGACTCCCAGGCTGCCTACGAGGCGATCCGGCTCGCGGTCTCCGGCCACCTCGTCATCACGACGATCCACGCGAAGTCGCCGATCGGCGCGATCCAGGCGCTGATCAAGTACGCCTCGGTGCTTGAGAGCAAGGATCTGGTGCAGAACATTCTTTCTGATAGCCTGTCGGCGGTGGTGCATCAGAAGCTCGAGCGCCACCCCGAGCACGGCATGATGCTGAGGGGGGAGTTCCTGTTCGTCGGCGACGATCCGGCCATCCGGACGAAGATCCGCGAGGGCAACATCTCGTCGCTCAAGCAGGAGCTGGAGGCGCAGAAGATCCTGATCGAGCAGGGTCGCTCGCCTCTCCTGTCCTCGGACGAGCGGCGGCGCTGACGAAGGAACGGACGTGTACATCCTCTACGTCCTCATGTTCATGGCGTCGATGATCGCGATCATCGACTGGCGCGGCGACGCGGCGGCGGCGAACGATCTGGCGCGCGCCGACGCCATCGCGACCCAGATGGCCTCGTACCATCAGCAGGTGCTCGCCTTCTGCCAGGACACCGTCTGCCCGGCCGGACCGGTGGCACCCGGCCTCGCCATGCCGTGGCACATGCGCGAGGCGCCGATCTACGGAACCACCATACGGAGCGCCTACGACGGCACGGGCCTCTACGTGACCTACTACGCGGGCATCGGCTCGCCCATCGAGCAGGGGCGCATCGCCGACGCGCTGGCCACCCGACTGAGCGGTGCGGTCAACGCCGGCCGGTACAACAGGGATGCGGGCCAGGTCCTCAGGAGCGTGTTCCGGAAGGATCCGTCGAGCGCTCTGGAGCAGATGTCGCTCGCCGTCCCGCCCGCGGTCGGCGGCACCGATCTGCCGGACGGCGTGCCGATCGTCGCGACCAAGCTCGATGCGGCGGCACCTGCCGCCGCACCCTGAACCGAAGAAGGATCGGGACTTTCGCCGGGATCCGGTAGATGCTCGATCGAAGGCGCAGCCCCAGCGGCACCACCGACGCGAGGTCCAGCATGTCCGTCCGTTCCTTCCGTCCGCCGAAAGGCATCCTGAAGCGGATCCGCAACCGCAAGCGCGGTCTGACGCTGCTGGAGGTCGCCGGCGCGCTCGGCATCGTCGCCGTCGCCGGCGTGGGCTTCGCCAACATGGCGGCGGAGAGCCAGCTCGCGACCAAGGACAAGGCGACCGCGGTGCGCCTCAAGGAGGTCTCCGACGCCGCGGCGGCCTACATCCGCGCGAACTACCCGCAGATCGTGGCGGTGGCTCCATTGGACACGCCCGTCTCGATCGGCATCGTGGCCGGCGAGCCCTCGCCGGCGGGCCTGCAGGATCTCCAGACCGCGGGGTTCCTCGGCAGCAACTTCCAGAACCGGAACCCCTACAACCAGCAGCACGCCGTGCAGGTGATCAAGCGCGCGGCCGCGACGCCCGGATCGCCCGAGCGCCTGGAGGTTCTGGTCAACACCTTCGGCGGCAACATGATCTCGGACCGGTCGCTGCCGCGCGTCGCCACGCTCGTGGGTGCGGAGGGCGGCTACATCCCCGTCGCCCAGGCCGCCTACAACGCGGCCAACGTCGCGCAGGGCACGATCATCGGTTCCTACGGCGGCTGGCGCGCGCCGGTGTCCAACTATGCGGCCGCGGGCGCCACGGCTCCGGCGACCGGCCACGTCGCGTCCACGCTCGGGTTCGACGGCAACTCGATCCTGGCGGACTTCCTCTACCGCTTCCAGGTCCCCGGCATGCCCGAGGCCAACAAGATGCACGCCAGCATCGACATGAGCGGCAACAACATCAACAACGTGTCCGTGGTCTCGGGCCAGAACGGCAAGGTCACCGTCCAGGACGATCTCTACGTGAACCACGACGTCGGGCTGGGTAACGACCTGACGGTGGGCCGGAACGCCGCCGTCCAGCAGGCCATGACCGTGAACGGCAACGGCCTCGCGGGCCAGACGAGCCTGAAGGTGAACCAGGGCGACCTGACGGTCGCGAACGGCAGCGCCGTCGTCAGCAAGGACGGCTCGATCGGCCGCGACCTCGACATCGGCCGCGACATCCGCGCGGCGGGCGTCGTCTACTCGGACATGTTCGCGTCGGAGAACGGGGTGAACTATTCCGTGTCGCCGGCAGCGACCACCACCCTGAGCACCCTCAATCCGGAATTCCTGAACGCCGACACGCTGGTCTACGGCTCGGTCATCGGGAAGACCATCTCGACGCCCAACCCGAACTCGGCCCAGGTCGCGAGCGCGGCGAGCTCGATCACGGATCCCGCCCAGCGCGCGGCCTACCTGAAGAACCTGTCCGCCTCCTACGACGCCGAGGTCCGGAGCAAGGCCGGGACCGGCGGCAACGCCATCCGACTGGGCGAGCTCCTGCCCCGCTACGTCGCCCGCGGCCTCTACATCGTGTCGTCGAACGGAGGCGTGCAGTCCTACGTGAACGGTGCGCTCGCGACGATCGGCGGCGGCGGCCGGGTCCCCCTGCCCTCCTACAAGGATCCGGCCAGCGGCGGGTACGTTCCGGGCTGCGGGACCGGCGACGCGCAGATCTTCCTGTCCAAGATGGACGACTCCTACAGCCAGAACCTCCAGCAGTACCTCGGCAAGAGCTACGGCCAGCCCGGCGTCTCGGCATCCGGCACGGCCTGCGACCAGTACGGCTGCATGGGCGTCGACGTGCACGGCTCGGTCGATCAGGTCGTCGTGACCGACGTGACCCTCGGTACGCTCAACCTCGCCTCGACCGCCACCGTGACCTTCGGGGGCGACGCGTGGTACGTCGGCATCGGCGGCACGCCGAGCGGAGTCAACGGCGCGGGACAGCCGGTTCCGCGCACGGTGCTCGCCCAGACCTTCTGCCACTTCAACTTCGACGACTCGAAGTACGGCGGCGCCGAGTACGGTCTGCCGCATTGACGAAGGGACGGGCGGCATGCCCGTCCGTACGGACAACCGGAGACGCCGATGCCGACAGCGCTGGTCGTGGAGGACGATCCCGACGTGAGATCGATCGCCCGCGACATCCTGGAGGAGGCCGGCTTCGACGTCGTCGAGGCGGCGGACGGTGACCAGGGTCTGGCGAAGCTCGCCGGGCCGGAACACCTCGACGTGCTGGTCACCGACTGGGACATGCCCGGCCGGGTCGATGGAATGGGCCTGCTCGCCGAGGCGGCGAAGCTCCGACCGCAGATGGCCCGCGTCATGGTGTCCGGCTGCACGGCCGGCGGGAGCGTCGGCGACGTGACGATCCTTCCGAAGCCCTATCGGTCCCATCAGGTGATCGCGTCGGTGCGGGCCGCGATGGAGTCGCGCCTTCCCGCGACCGGGCGGACCTCCGCATTTTGACTTTTTCATAGGTCTCCGCTTCTTTGTTCGTGCAGGCTCGGAAGCAACGGATCGATCAGGATCCGTGGCCGCTCCTGCACCGTGCCGACGACTCCGTTCGGCTCGGGCAAGATGGCACGTGGGTGTCCCATAAGGCCCCTGATCGGAAGGAACGGTACGATGGCATTCAGCAACAAGAGCGCAGGCGGCGGCGGTCCCCTGCCCCCGAGCCAGAACGCGGCCTTCGAGGTCCTGAGCTACGACGTCAAGGACAGGAACCGTCCGTCCGTCGACGACACCTTCCAGGGCATCCTGCTGACCGAGGCGTTCGGCCATCCCGAAGGAACCGAGCTCACCTTCAAGATGCGCAGCCTGCCCCCGAAGGGCGAGACCATCCACGGCATGGCATACGGCTCCTCGAAGCCGAAGCTGCCCCCGACCTCGGTGGCCAGCGAGGGCATCCGCGGCGGCCAGGGCATCGCCGAAGGCGCCTACGTCGACCGCAAGAGCGGCGTCGTCGTCATGAACTGGCTCACCATGAAGGTGCGGCAGCCGGAGACCAACATCGACCAGCTGCTGGTCGGCCAGTACTTCTCGGTCGACAGCGAGCGGAAGAACAACAACACCGGCCGGGTCAATCAGGCCCGCTACATGTACGACGTCAACAACGCCGTCGTGCTGCCCCGCGTCGACGCCGAGACCCTGCTCGCGATGGTCGGACCGCACCTCGAGACGCCCGGCGCCAATCTCGGCGGCGAGCCCGGGTTCCTGCTCCGCGGCATCGACCTCGACAACTTCAAGGACGAGGCGTTCCAGGCGACGCGGTTCACCGTGCCGCGTGTCGAGGAAGGCGGCGTCTACCGGACCGCGACCGCGCAGGAGGCCGTCGCGCGCTTCATGGAGAGCGACGGCGCCAAGAAGTTCCTGGCCGCCCTGATGGATCCGAACGATCCGGTGAAGCGCCCCCTCATCGAGATCGTCCCGACCGCGCGCATCCGGACCGGCAAGGACTCGCTTCCGAGCGAATCCCAGAGCGGCAAGGACGATTCCCGCTTCTTCAAGCTCCCCGTCCCGGACACGGAGTACTTCAACCACTACATCGGCCGCGGCCACACCCACATCCGCTGGCAGGACCCGAAGACGGAGGGCGGCGACGGCTCCTTCTTCTCGACCCTGACCCTGCCGATGCAGCGCTACGACACGCCGATGTACGCGCCGGCGGAGATCCCGACCCCGAACCTCCCGCCGGAGGTCGCCGACTTCTTCCACGCACGCGCGGAGGAGATCGGCCGTAAGATCACGCCGCGCAACAACGCCCCCGCGCCGGCGGCGGACGAGCCGTCCTCGGGACCGGCTCCGCGCTGATCCGTCCGGGGCCCGAATGGGCCCCGCACTGAAGGAACGAACCGAAGGGGTGGCGAAAGCCGCCCCTTCATTCTTTCGTGGGTCCGCGTCATTGTGGTGCCATGACCCACCGCCCGTGGCCCAACCTCGCCGCATACGGCGCGCAGCTCCGGATCGCCCTCTTCCGCGAGCCCGAAGGCGCGCGCGCGGCCGTCCTCAGCTGCAGGAACGCGCTCTCGCCCGTGCAGGCGGCGCGTCTCGCCGGCATGGGCTTCGTCAGGATCGTCCGGGACAAGGAGGTCTATGCACGGCCGGGCGATCTCGTCGACCTGGATCGTCTGCGTCAGATCTTCCCCAGCGCACTGGCGATGCGCACCGCCGACGAGGTGATCTTCTTCCACGCCGAGCGCTCGCCCTTCACCGCGGCCGCGCCGGCCCCCGAACGCACACCGGAGCCTGCGCGCGCCGCCGAGCCGAAGCCGAGCCCGGTACCGCAGGTGGGACACCGCCCGCTCCGGATCGCGCCGTCGGCGGTTCCGAGCCGTCCGCCGGCGGTTCCCGGCCCCGCGGTCCGGACGGCCTATCCGGATCCCGTTCCGGCGACGCCCCGCTCCATTCCGCCCCGGCCTCCCGCGGTGGCGCCTCCGCCGTCTCGGCCGCAGTCGGCCGCCCAGGTCCGACCGGTACCGTCGGCTCCGCTGCCCCCCGCCGCCGCGCCCACGGGTGCCCCGGCCCGTCCCGTCGCGTCGATACCCCGGTTCGACAAGCCGGGGGCCGTGGATACCTCCGTCAAGGTCGCGACGACCCTCCGCCCGGCGCTCGCGCTCGCGGAGGATGCCGAGAGCCTCGCCGATGCCGCCCTGGGCGATCCCGAGCGCCCGAACCGGTTCCAGGCCAAATACCGACCGGCCAGCCGCGTCGGGACGCCGATCGCCATGATTCCGGCGAACCTCGCCGTTCCCACGGCGAAGGCCCTGGGCCGGGTCGTCGACGAGGTCGGCGACATCGACGCCTTCACGGCGGACCGGCTCGGCTGGTCCGTCGCCAGGATGGCCGAGGTGCTTTCCCCGGAGCAGGTCGACGCCGTGGCGCTGGCCCTCCATGCCGCCGACCGCAAGCGGGGCCTCATCGTCGCCGATCAGACGGGCCTCGGCAAAGGCCGCGTCATGGCGGCCATCATCCGGGCCTCCATCCTGTCCGGTCGACGCGTCGTCTTCTTCACCGAGAAGGAGAACCTCTTCAGCGACATCTGGCGGGATCTGCGGGACATCGGCAGCGACGATCTCGTGGGCCGCCCGTTCATCCTCAACACGGGATCGCGGATCGTCGACACGGCGTCGCCCGACAGCGAGGTCCTCCACGCCGCGCTGAAGGCGTCCGAGCTGAAGAAGGTCATCGCGGCCGGCGTGCCTCCGGAGGGCTACAGCCTGTTCCTGGCGACCTACAGCCAGCTGAACCGGCCAGGGCCGAAGGTCGACTTCCTCGCCGCATGCGTCGAGGAGGGGCACGCGATCGTCGACGAATGCCACAACGCGGCCGGCGACTCGGCGACCGCGGCCGGCGTGGGACGCATCCTCGATACGTCGAACTCGTCGACCTACTCCTCCGCCACGTTCGCCCGCGGGGCCGAGAACCTCGCGACCTACCTGCCCGTGCTGCCCCCGTCCCTGCGGGACGCGGATCTCGTCCATCTCTACAAGGCCGGCGGCCACGCCTTCGCGGAGGCGCTCTCGCAGGCGCTGGCCGAGGAGGGCGTGCTCATCCGGCGCGAGCACGACCTCTCCAACATCCGCATCGAGGTCCGCGACGACCTCGCCCGTATCGACCGCAACCGCAGCTACGCGGACGCCCTGTCCCCGATCCTGGCCGACCTCGCGCGCCTGTCCCGCATCGTCGACGCTCTCGCCGACCAGCAGAACGAGCGGAACGAGGACGTCGTGGCCCAGGCGGCCAACGCCGCCGAGCGCAAGGCGGTGAAGGAGAAGTGGTACACGATCAACTTCGGAGCCTGCCTGTCCGGGATCATGCGCCAGTTCCAGACGGCGCTGGAGGTGGACTTCTGCGTCGAGACCTGCGTCGAGGCGCTGAGGAGCGACGTGAAGCCCGTCGTGGTCATCGAGACCACGATGGAGGCCCTGATGCGCCAGCTCGCGGAGGCGGCGGAGGCGGCCGATCCGGACGTGGCCGAAGCGGACGAGCCTCTGGTCGACGGCGACGACGGCCCGGCCGAGGAGGGTGAGAGGGCGCCGGACTTCCGCGACGCGCTGCGCCTCATGGTCGACCGGATGTCCCACCTGATCGTCAAGCGCGACAAGACCGATCCCGAACGCGTGCCGGCCGAGCACGACGACGTGCAGACCCTGCGCACCAGCCTCCTGGACAGGATCGAGTCCTTTCCCGAGCTTCCGTTCTCGCCGATCGACGAGGTCCGAAACCGCGTCGAGGCCGCCGGCCGCTATCTCCACGAGCAGGGCGAGATCCCGGCCCCCTGGGTCATGGACGAGATCTCGGCGCGCGGCATGAAGGTCGAGCGCGGCAGCTACGTGCCCATGCCGCCGCGCGACCGCAACACCGTCATCGCGGGTTTCAACGGCGGCCGGATCGACGGCCTGGTGGTGACGCGGGCCGGATCGACCGGCCTCTCGCTTCACGCCAGCGAGAAGGTGGCGGACCGCCGGCAGCGGCTGATGATCGAGCACCAGATCCCGGCGAACGTCGTCGAGCGGGTCCAGTTCTGGGGCCGGGTCAACCGGCGCGGACAGGTCAACGAGCCGGGCTTCGCAACGCTCTCCACCGGCCTCCCGATGCAGGCCCGTCCGCTGGCGATGCAGAACAAGAAGGTCGCCGACCTCTCTGCCAACGTGTCCGGCAGCGCCGACAACGCGACCTCGATGGACGTCCCGGACATCCTCGACACGATCGGGAACGAGATCGCCCGGGCCCTTCTCGAGGAGCGGCCGTCGCTCGCCGAGCGCATGTGCATCGCCATGAAGGTCGATCCCGAGGCCGCGGATGCGGAGCTCTACTTCGTCAACAAGATCCTGCAGCGGCTGGTCCTGCTCTCCTCGGAGGAGCAGGATGCGCTCTTCGCCGAGATGCTCGACCTCTACGGCGACCGCGTCCGGGAGATGGAGGCCGTCGGTCGGCACCCCCACGGATCGCGCGAGCTCGACGGGAGATGGCGCGTCGTCGAACGGGAGACGTTCGCGGGTGCGGACGACCGGGACGGGGACGTGTTCGGGCGCCCCGTGTTCCTCACGACGATCGAGACCCTGCGCCAGACGAAGCCCCTCCGGCGGACGGACGTCGCGGAGGCCGTGTACGAGGCCAACAGGCGCCTCGAGGCGCACGCGCGCGCGTCGCGGACCTACGGCCTGTTCGAGGACGACGTCCTGCACCTGAAGGCCCTGCGGGAGAGCCTGCTCGCTGATGCGCTGCCCAGGCGCTTCGCGAGCGTCGAGCAGGCGCTCAACGCGTCCGGTCCGAATTCCGTGAAGATCGCGGACGCGCGAGGCCGCCGGTTCAGGGAGATCCTGGCCTACGTCCGGCCCGGCCTGTCGCTGTCGGCCCCCGACGAGGACGGACGGCAGATGACCGGGGTCGTCGTCGACGTGAGGCGCCCCTCCGCGGACGAGATGCACCTGCCGGGCCGCTGGATGGTCCGGTACGTCCTGCCGGGCGACGAGAAGCCCCGCGAGATCTCAATCGCCACGCTCGTGCGCGAGCAGAACTACAATCTGAACGAGCCGATGAAGGGACGGCCGCTCGACCACGGCTGGCCCAACTTCGACGCGATCCCCGGCGGGCGCGTGAAGATGGAGCGCAAGGTCCTCGACGGAAACCTCGTCGCGGCCGTCCGCATGGCGGCCGAGAGCGCGGAGGGGACCTTCGGCAGCGCGGTGGCCTACGTCGGCGAGGACGGGGTCAGGCGCAAGGGCGTCCTCATCCCCAAGAGCAAGCAGAGCCGCCTGCAGAACCTTCCGGGATTCACGTCCCTGCCGGAGGTGGCGCTGGCGGTCCTGCGCACCGGCGGGCGCCTGGATTCGACCGCCGGCTCCGACAAGTCGCTCGCCGCCTCCATGATGCTCGAGGGCCGCTCGCTCGTCGTGCAGCTGCCCTGGGGCCGCAACAAGAAGGCCGCCAAGCCCTATCTGACGTCCGGCGAGTTCGAGCGGGCGGTCGAGGGCGTGGCTCCCCGCGACGAGAGCAACTACCGGGAGTATCGGATCCCGCTGGATCTGGCCGAGCCGTGCCTGACAGCGGTGCTGGCCGTCGCCGGCCGGATGCACTTCGCCGGCCGCTACAGGAAGATCGCGCTCGAGGCGGCGGCGAACGACGCCGCGCCGGTCCCCGAGCGGCGGCCCATGGCCGCGATGGCCTGATGGGCCGCAACGGCATGATCCAGCACGAGGCCGTCCGCATGTCCCGTTCGACCGCCCTGTCGGATCTGCCTCTCGTAAGCAGGGAGGTTGCGGCCACCTTCGACGTCGTCAGCCGGGCGACCGAGAAGGCCTTGCGCATCAAGCTGCGGGCGACGGTCGGCATACCCTACGACGAGGATGGCGTCGTCGAGGACGCCGGCTCCTTCCAGGTGGACGACTTCGACGGCAGGAGCAGGCTGGACTACCTGCGGCTGGACGGGGGCCTGTACGTCCTGCGCCACGGCCTCGACCGGTGGCAGAAGCCGTTCGACGGTCTCGCGCGCGAACTCGATGCGTTGGAGGGCTTCACGGAGGACAGGCGCCTGATGCCCCATGCGCCCCGCCACGGCGTCACCGGGGCGAAGATCAATTCGTGGGCCGCCAACGCGTCCGGCCGCGTCGGCGACCCCTACCTCGACACGATCTACGACATGTCGGCCGTGCCCGCTCGGATGGCCGAGCTTCGCGCGGCGGTCGCGAGCAGGACCGTGCTGACCGCGAGGGGGCTCGCCTACCGGATGTCCTATCCATCCTGGGTGGTCTCGGACGGAGGGGAGTCGGTCGCCCTGACCCGCCCGTCCAGGGCGGAGGTTTACCCGGTGCGCGCGTTCGGGATCGATCGGCTGGAAGATGCGCTGGAGATGGCGCGCCGCATGGGCGGAGATCCGGGCATCGGCGGACGCGTGATCGCCGCGCCGGATCGCGCCGTGCCGGACGACTCGGCGCGGAGAGCCGCGGTCTTCCTCGCGGACGACATGCGCATCTTCCTGAGCCAGCACGTCGCGGATCTCGTCCCGGAGCACGTGCATCTCTGGCACGACTGCGCGAACGCGGGGGCGATCGTGGACGCCCTGGGCACGGACGGCCTGACCCGCGTGTTCAGGGCCGCGCGTTCGCTCGCGCTGGAGCATGAGGAAGGTCGCGCCGCGAAGGCGTTCGGCCGATGGGGCGTCTACGAGGACGCGCGCATCGGCATCGAGCTCGGCGAGCCCATGGCCGTACGACCGCCCGAGGACGTGTTCAGTCGACCTGCACGACCCTGATGTCATGCGAGGACGTTCCGATCGCGAGCAGAAGTTGTCCCCCGACCTCCGGGTCGGAGGCTTGCCGCGCCAGCTCCACCATGCGCGTCGCCACCTTCCTGTGACGGCTGGGTTCCCCTGCGTCCAGGACCGCATCGAGGCTACCGGGCGGTGATGGCGGAGGCACGCTGTCCCTCACCGCTGCGGCCAGCGTAGCATCGCCGAGGATCTTCGCGGCTTCGGTAGGCGAACCGATCGCGGCGACGCTCATGTCGTCCACCCGCTCCACCTTCACCGCCAAAGGGTGGCCGTGCGAGGTGCGCGCCACGTCCAGGGAGACGACGTAGGCCTCGTAGGCTCCGGTCTCCCCATCGGTACCGAAGAGAATGAACTCGACGTCCGGAAGCTCGATGCGGTTCACCATCCACTCGTCGCCTTTGGCCTGGTAGGCGCGCCTGAGCTCGTCGAGCACGATCCGTGCGGTGATCTTCGGCAGTTCGGTCGGGCCGATGTGGAACTCGTCGTTGCCTTTGTGGTCCCCGGACCATTCCTCCACGAAATCGACATCGCCGCCCGGCACCCTGTCGACGAGAAGACCCGTGACCGCGGAGCGGAAGGCGTCCCGGATCTCGGATGCGAGCGCATAGGTTCCGGCATACAACAGGCACCAGCCGTAGAGATGGTAGGTCTGCCCCCGGTCAACGGTACCCATCGAGGAAACCGGATACCTGTACTCCGGGCGTATGAGGCCGATCTTTGCCGCGGTATCCAGGCTCACGTGCCCCTCCCGCGCGAGCCGACCGTCCGCCACGGCAACGACGACTCCTCTCAGTTTGGCGACCGCTCCGATCGTCATTGCGGGCGACATCTCCTGCTGTTCCACGCACCGCGCGGCGACGTTCCTCGGCTCGGCCACGTCCCGATGCCGGTACGCATCGTGGATGATCGGGAGCCGTTCCTATGAAGGGGCGCAGGCGTCAACGGCGGTGCTCCCCGATCGGTTTCCTGACCGAGATCCCGAAGCGCGGACCGCCGATGCGCCCATCCGGCGGTCCCCGAAGCGTCGCTCCCGGTCGCCTAGCGGAGACACCGGACGTAGGCCTTGCCGTCGATCCGCAGCGACTGGGCGCCCTTCTGCTCGATCCGTGCGCTCTCGCGCGTGGGAGAGGTCCGCTTCCTGAACTCCTCCCAGAACTCGTGGCACGACAGCGTCAGCCGCTTCGAGGTCCCGCCGCCCTCGACCGAGACGATCCGGCAGTGGTGCTCGTAGCGGTCGAACAGCGGCCCCTCCTTGCTCGACATGTCGATCAGCGTGCGCGAGTTCGGCCCTTCGTCGTCCTCGCACTCCGCCCGCGTCTGCGCCCAGATCCCCTCGAAGTCGGCGCGGGGCCCGGCCTGTGCGCCTCCCGTCAGCAGGACGGCGACGAGGACGGCGGCTGTCGGTCGGATCACGGGCATCTCCGGAGGGGTCGAGCGACGGACCCGTGGGACCGTTGCAGCGGGGCCACGTCGGCACGCCGCGATGGATCGTAACGCAACCCGCTTTTGCGGCTTTCGATCCTTCGGACCATGGTTAACGAAGGAATGAAACCGGACCCAGCAACGGAGCGCACCATGTCCGTGATCACCGTCATGCGCCGCATCGTGCCGCTCCCGTTCGACGCGTCCGAGTGCGGCTACGCCGAGACGCCGATGCCGGTCTTCGAGCTCGTCGACCCACGCGACCTCTACGTCGACGAGAACTATCAGCGGGGCCTTTCCGAGCGGTCGTTCGCCCTGATCCGGCGGATCCTGCGCGCCTTCGACTGGCGTCGCTTCAAGCCGCCGGTGGTGACCCGGGCGGCCGACGGCAGCCTGCACGTCATCGACGGTCAGCACACCGCCATCAGCGCCGCGTCCCACCCCAGGGTCGACCGGATTCCCGTGATGGTGGTGGAGGCCGAGGATCGGGAGTCGCGCGCGGCCGCCTTCATCGGGCACAACCGCGACCGGATCGCCGTCACCCCCATGCAGATCTTCCACGCGTCGCTGGCCGCCGGCGACCAGAACGCGCTCCTGACGGCCAGGACGGTCCAGAAGGCCGGAGCGCGCATCCTTCGCGCTCCGGCCCGCAACGGCGCCTACGAGGTCGGCGACATCGTGTCCGTGCGCGCCGTGCAGAACCTCGTCGTCGAGCTCAACCCGCCGAAGGCCCGCGTCGTCCTCGAGACCCTGGTCAAGGGCGGCTGCGCGCCGGTGTCCGCCGACGCGATCAAGGCCTGCGCCCACGTCCTCTATTCGCCGCACTCGACGGGCGACGTCGACGCGGACGCGCTCGCGCGGATCGTCGAGCGCCTCGGTCCGGACATCGACGAGCGGGCGCGCCGGGACGCCAAGCAGAGCCGCATCCCGACCTGGCGCGCGCTGGCGATGATCTACCAGCGGGCCGCCTCGTCGACTGCGAGGATCCGGCAGGCGGCTTGACGCGGTTCCTTCCGCGGCCGACAGTCCGGGGCACGCGCCCCGGCACGAAGGAACGAAACGTTGCCCCAACGGCTGTTCATAGCCGAGAAGCCGGCCCTCGGACGGGCAATCGCCACGGCGCTCGCATCCCTCTCGGGCGCCCGGCCGAGCCCCGGCCGCGGCTACATCGACGTCGGCGGCGACTGCGTCACCTGGACCATCGGCCATGCCTACGACACGGCGGAGCCGGGCGACTACTCCTCGACCTGGAACAAGTGGAGCCTCGACGTGCTCCCGATGCTTCCGGACAAGTGGAAGCTGATCCCGAACGGCGACATCGCCGACCAGATCGCCGTCCTCAAGGAGAGGATCCGCAGGTTCGACCACTTCGTGAACGTCGGCGACGCCGAACGCGAGGGGCAGCTCATCGTCGACGAGATCCTCCTGGAGAACGGCGTCGACCCCTTCTCGCCCAAGGTGTCGCGCGTCTGGGTGAGTTCCTTCGTCGAGAAGGATGTCGCGACGGCGGTGGCGGGCGCCTTCCCGAACGCCCAGAAGAAGAGCCTCTACGAGGCGGCGGTCGCCCGTCAGCGCGCCGACTGGCTGCTCGGCATGAACATGTCGCGCGTGTTCGGTCTGATGATCCAGGCGAGCGGTGCGCGCGGCTTCCGCGTCTCGGTCGGCCGGGTGCAGACGCCGACGCTCAAGCTCGTCGTCGACCGCGACCGCCAGATCGAGAACTTCAAGGCCGTCGACCATTTCGCGCCGTCGATCCTGTTCGCCCACGAGAACGGGACCTTCAAGGCCGCGTGGCAGTTTCCGCCGGAGACGCCGGGTCTCGACCCCGAGGGCCGCCTCCTCGACAAGTCCGTGGCGACGGCGCTCGTCGAGAAGATCGCGGGCAAGACCGGCACGATCGACCACTACGCCGAGACGCCGAAATCGACCTCCCCGCCCCTGCCGTTCGCGCTGTCGACCCTGCAGAAGGCGTGCTCGCAGAAGTTCGGACTGACCGCCCAGCAGACGCTGGACGTGGCGCAGGAGCTCTACGAGAAGCACAAGGCCATCACCTACCCCCGTTCGGACAGCCAGCACCTGCCGAACTCGGTCCACAGCGACGAGGCTGCGGGCATCCTGCGCAACCTGTCGGGCGTGCGCGAGCTCTCCGAGTCCGCCGGCAAGGCCAATCCGAAGCTGAAGTCGCCGGCCTTCGACGACAAGAAGGTCACGGACCACCACGGCATCATCCCGACCTCGGAGGCGAGCGCGGCCAGGATGGCCGCGATGGGCGAGGTCGAGCGCAAGGTCTTCCTGCTGATCGCCCGCACCTTCGTGGCCCAGTTCCACGCGGACTACCGCTACGTGGCTAGCACGGCGACGGTCCTGTGCGAGGGCGAGCGCTTCAGAGCGAACGGCACCCGGGTCGTGGATCAGGGCTGGAAGACGGTGTTCGGCGCCGAGGAGGCCGACGAGGAGGAGGAGGCCGAGGGCACCCTGCCCTCGATGAGGAAATCGGACCCGGTCGTCGCGAAGACGGGCTCGGTCGACCCGAAACGGACGAAGCCGCCGGCCCATTTCGACGACGGCACGCTCGTCGAGGCGATGGCGAAGATCCACCTCTACGTTCTGGATCAGGAGGTCCGCGCGCGTCTGCGCGAGCACGACGGCATCGGCACCGAGGCCACGCGCGCGTCGATCATCGAGAAGCTGATCCGGTCCAAGTACCTGGAACGCAAGCAGAAGGGAAAGCGCAAGCTCCTCGTCTCGACCGATGCCGGCCGGCAGCTCGTCGACCTGCTGCCTTCGGATCTCGTCGCGCCGGACACCACGGCGATGTGGGAGAGCTTCCTGGAGCGGGTGAAGGCGGGGGAGTTCACGCTGGCCCAGTTCATGGACCGACAGACGCAGTTCGTGCGCAAGCGGGTCCAGACGGCCATCGCGGCCGGCGCCATCAAGGTGAAGGGATTCTCGATCGAGCCGCTGGAGGGTCACGGCGCGGAATGCCCGCAATGCCGGATCGGCAAGCTGATCACCCAGGCGTGGCCCTTCAAGGACGAGTACACGGGCCGCCGCTTCCTCCGATGCGACAACTGGGTCAAGGACCGGGCGGACAACTGCCGGTACCGCACCAATCCCGAAGGCTTCAAGGAGCGCGCGCCGCTCGAGGGCGAGGGCGGGACCTGCCCGGGATGCGGCAAGGGCACGCTCAATGGCGGCATCGTCCGCAAGGACGGTCCCAACAAGGGCAGGCCGTTCCTGATCTGCTCGGAGGTCGACCGCGAGAAGCCGGAGGGCTGCCAGCACTTCGAATGGAAGGACGCCACGCCCTGCCCGTCGTGCGGAAAGGCGATGCTGCGCAGGGGGACGGTCACCGCGGACACGCCCAACAAGGGGCGTCCCTTCCTGATGTGCTCCGCGATGGACAGGAACGACCCGAACAGCTGCCGGCATTTCGAGTGGCTGGACGACAAGGGCAAGGCGTCGGGGCCCAAGATCAAGGGCGAGGGCGAGACCTGCGGCGTCTGCAACAAGGGCCGCATGATGCGCCGGACGGCCAAGACCAGCGGCAAGCCGTTCCTGTCCTGCTCGAACTGGAAGCAGGGCGCCACCGACAACTGCGACAACCGCATCTTCCCGGACGACGGCGGCGGCCGGAGCGGAGGTCGAGCCGGAGCGAAGCCCGCGCCGGGCACGCGTCCCCGCGCAGGCAGGCCCACGGCCGGTAAGCGTTCCTTCGGCAAATCACCGTAACGAAGGAACCATACGGCTCAAATTCGTTGACAGGTGCGTGGGCCGCGGCAATGATCGCGCCCCGTGACCCATTTCCGATACCGGAACGAAGGAACGAATCAGATGCGCATTCCTGGCGCCGTCCTGTCGGCGGCGGTCGTGCTCCTGCTCGGCGGCCCGGCGTCGGCCCAGAGCTTTCTCGACGAGCCGATCAATCCTGCCGCTCCGAAGACCCCGGTTGCGCCGAAGAACCCGATCGCCGCCCGGGCGGCCGAGATGGCTCCCGTCCTGTCCTGGCTCCAGACGCAGGGCGTCAAGCTGACCTACCTCGGCGACGAGGGCGGGCTGAAGGCGTACCTGGGCGAGAGCGCCAACGGGAAGCAGCAGGTCTTCTACGTGGCACCCGACGGCGACCACGTCGTGGCCGGCCTCCTGTTCAAGCGCGACGGCATGAACGTGACCGGCGTCCAGGTCGGCGAGATGCAGCAGCGCTTCCGCGAGGCCCAGCAGAAGTACGAGGAGGCGCTGAAGTCGTCCCACGAGCCGAGCGAGGACATGAAGCGCCAGCTCCGCCAGGGCAGCGAGGTCATTCCTTCATCGGGTGCCAAACCAGCCGGCAGGGACGCGGCCGCACCGGCCGCAGACAAGCCGATCGCCGACAAGTCCCCGGCCGAGAAGCCTGCGGAGGCGAAGGCCGCCGACAAGCCGGCTCCGGAACACCGCTCCGAAATCAAGCCCGGCACCCCCGCGCTTCCCGCCGCGCTCGCGCAGGCGGCCCAGCAGGCCGCTCCCCAGGCCGCGCCGTCCGTCCAGCCCGTGGCTCCGGTCGCCTCCGCCATCAAGCAGGGGCCGGTCCGCTATCTGAGCGGCCTGGACAAGGCCGAGTTCGAGCGTTCGGTCGAGGATCTCGCGTGGTTCCGCGTCGGGGACGAGAAGGCGCCGGCGCTCTACATGGTCGCCGACCCCAACTGCCGCTTCTGCCACAAGGCCTGGGACGATCTGAAACCGATGGTGCTGGGCGGGAAGCTCCAGCTCCGCGTGATCATGATCGCAGGCCTGCCCGGCAGCGACGCCCCCGCGCGTGCGATCCTCTCGTCCGATCTGCCCGGCCAGGAATGGATCGCCGGTCGCGGCTCCGTCGACGGCATCCAGACCGGCCCCGCCCCCGAGCCGAACAGCGAGAAGTGGAACATGACGACGCGCGTGCTGCAGGGCAACGCCGACTTCATCAAGCGCTTCTCGATCCAGCAGACGCCGTTCTTCGGCTTCGTCGGTCGGGACGGCAACCTCTACTCGTCGACGGGCGTGCCGTCCGACCTCGCCCTCTTCCTGTCCACGCTGATCTGAGGCGATGCCCTCCATGACGGAACACAAGAGCAATCTGAAGGCGCTGGAGCCCGTGGAGATCCGTCTCGCCGCGGCCGTGCGCGTTCGCCACGAGATCGCCCGTCTGCGCGAGGTCGAGGCGGCCCTCGACTCCTCCGCGCACGAGATCGCCGTCTCGGTGGTCGGCAGCGAGTTCGCGGACGTCGTCCTCAAGGTGGTGGGCAGCCCGTTCGATGGAGGTCCGGACCTCTTCGACCAGTCCGCCGTCGAGGCGTTCCTGGCCGAGCACCACGAGCTCCGCCTCGGCACGGCGGCCCTCGTCGCACCTCCGTCGTCCGGTGCGCTTTCTGCAGGTTCCGCCGAGGCCGCCCGGCAACCCGCAGGCGTACCTCAGCCGGATGCCTCCGGGCCCCAGTCGACCGAAGGCGAGGCGCCTTCCGCGGCCGCGGCCGTGGCGGCGCGCCTGTCGGCCTACGACGTCGAGTTGCCGGAGGACTACTGCGGCGTCTCGTTCGACATGATCAAGCGGCCCGAAGCCAACCTGATCATGGGCGAGGCCGTCCTGGCCGTCATCGACGGCTCCACGCTGGATGCCAGCCCCTACAAGGCCGACCGCGGCAAGGTCCACTGGCGCCGCAAGCTGTTCGAGGAGACCTTCCTGCGCTTCGAAGCGAACCCGCCCCGGCCGAAGTCCGCCCCGGAGCAGGAACAGGCCGAGGTTCAGGATCGGGAACAGCCTCAGGAAGAGGTCGAGGAACGGGAGCCGGCCGACGCCGTCGCGGACGAGACCTCTCCGACGGCGACCGATCGGGTGGACCTCGCACCAGCCCTGGAACCTGCCGCGGCTTCGTCCGGGAACCCGACCCAGGCACCCGTGGCATCCCCGGCTCCAGTCCTGGCCGCCGCAGCCGTCCAGGCATCCGAGATCACGTCGCCGGCGACGCCGACGCCCCAGCATCCCGAGCCGACGTCGTCGCGCGGGGAGGCCGAAAACCCGTCCACCCCTGTGCCGACCGTCGTGGCGCCCGAGATCCGTCCCTCCGCATCGGTCGGGCAGGCCGCCCCGGCGGGCGACGGCAGGAGCGGCATGCCCGCATTCGATCAGGCCCAGCCGGTTCCGGCCTCCGGTCAGATCATCGAGTTCCCGGGTGCGCCGAATGCGCATCAGGACGCCGTCGATGCGGACGACATCCTCGATCCGTTCGAGTCCGCCCTGCCCTCGCGCCCGGCCATGGCCGATGCGGGCCCGCAGGTCCATGCCCGCGATGTCGGGTCGGACGAAGCGGACGAAACCGCTGGCGATCCGGCTGGCGGGGATGACGAGACGCCCACCTACGACGGTCCCGAATGGGAAGGTCCGTCGGAGGAGGCCGAAGCCGACCTCGATCGGACGATGGACGACCGCATCCACTACGATCCGCGGGAACACGACCCGGCGGTAGCCGGAGCGATGCGCACAGGCGGCCTGGATCCCGCCGCGGCGGCGGCTCTGGCCGAGGCGGCGGCTCCCCCGGTCGTCGAGGAGCGCGAGGCGTCGCGTCTACCCGTGGGTGGCGTCCCGCCCCGTCCGCCGATCCCGATGCCGACCGTGCGACCCGCTCCGGCCGTTCCGCCCCGTCCGGCCGTGGCACCGCCCGGTTCTGCGGGCACGTCGGCTCCCCCGCCGCGGCCGGCGCTGTCCGGCACCGGCGAGGGCGGTCGGCTGGCTCCGCGGCCGGTCGCCGTCCGGCCGCCGGGACTGTAGGATCGGGGGCTGGTCCTCAGGCTGCCGCGGAGTCGTCCGCGGTGGCCGCGTCGAGCTTCTCCAGGAGCTCGTGCAGCTTCGAAGGAACGGGGCCCTGCGTGGCCTCGTAGCGGTCGCGCAGAGCGGACCCGATGCGTCGGGACGCCACGATTCCCAGCTTGGGGCGCTGATCCACCTTGGCGCGGTTCGGCATCTTCTGTTCCGACCCGGTCATCGCATCTCCTCCGAGCCATCGATGCAACCGCAATGAGAACGGCCGGCCCGGGTGGCGCGTTCCTTCGCGCGGGGTCGTTCCGTCGGATTGTGATGCATCCGCCGCAGCCCGGGCGGGCGGGTTCATGCCCGATGCCGGGCCACCGGGCAAGGCGGGCCGACGCCTACCAGGCGCCCGCCTGACGCCTACCAGCCCTCGTCTTCGGCCTTGCAGTTCGGACAGCGGCGAATGTGCGCGCCCTCCGACCAGAAGCCCCGCTCGCAGGACAGGCACTTCCGCATCGCCGGCAGCTTCCGCTTGTCGACCGGCGCGGCGCAATCCAGCCGGCGCTCCTGACGACGCTCGTCGAGCGGAGGGGGCTCCGGCAGCCACGCGCTCCGCAGGAAGTTCTCGGCGGTCCCCACGTCCTGAAGGAACTGGATGGCCACCGTGTCGAGGCTTTTGCGCAACGCCTTCGAGAGATCGACGAGCGGGGTGCGCCCGTCCGCACGCCTGAGACGCTCCTTCTCCAGGTCGTACTCGGCGATCTCCTGCTCGGTCCAGCGCCGCCGATGGGTCTCCGGCTCGATGTCGCGCTTCGGCAGGCCGATCCGGGACGCCATCGTCTGGACGGCCGACGTCGAGCGGCCGAGCAGGAGCGCGATCACGACCACGCTCGGCTCCCACATCCACCAGCGGACGAGGATCTCGCGATTCTCGGCTGTCCAGGTTCGTCGCTCGGTCTGGGATTGCAGCATAACGAAGGAACGGAACCGTGTTGACGACACCCAACTCTTCGGACCAAATGATGCTGCGTCAAGGAAAAAGCGTCCCTGGCGGGGAATGCGGTGGACATTCCTTCATCCTGAAACCGAAGGATCGGGTCGATGGCCGACGCTGCGCGCGTCAAAGGAACGGGGAGCCAGCGGCGGCCGCCGCCGGCCCGTTCCGCCACGCGTGAGGAGGATCCCGCCCAGGTCGCGGCGCAGCTGCGCTCGCGCGGCGGCGCGGCTCTGACGGTCGGGGTCCTCCATCACCAGGACGAGGCGGTCGCGACCGAGTTCTCCCGCAGCGCGTACAACCGCGAGCGGTTCATCTTCCTGCTCCGCGTCCTCTACATCATGCTCGGGGCGATCATCGTCCTCACGATCGCGAACGTCTACCTCGCCGTCCGTCCGGTCCAGGAGCGCTACTTCGCGAAGGATCCGCTCGGCGGCCTGCGCGAGCTCGTTCCTTTGGAGAAGCCGATCCAGAGCCAGAACGAGATGCTGGCCTGGGCGACCGGGGCGATCAGCTCCGCCTTCACGCTGAGCTTCGGCAACATCCAGCCTCAGCTGCAGGACGCCCGGTTCAACTTCACGGAGCCGGGGTGGAAGGGATTCCAGGAGGCGCTCCGCAGCCGCGGCGTCCTCGACGCGATCATCAACAACAAGTTCGTCTCAACCGCCGTGCCCACCGCCGCGCCGGTCGTGGTCCAGCAGGGCCTGATCGAAGGCAAGTACGCATGGCGCATCGAGATACCCATGATCGTGACCTACGAGTCCGCCTCCGGCCGGGCGAGCAGCAGCTTCCTGGTCGAGGCCACGATCATCCGCCGACCCGAGAGCGAGAATCCTCGCGGCCTCGGCATCCAGTCCATCGTGGCGCGGTGACCTCCATGACGAGCCGGCCCCAACCCGCGGTAGGATCCATGCGCATCCGATCCCTGATCCTCGCCGCCCTCCTGCTCCAGCCGATGGCGGCCTCCGCCCAACAGAGCGGGCTCGACGCGCTGTCGGTCCCGGCCGGCGGCGTTCCCGCGGGCACGGGCAAGCCGGTCTCGGTCTCGGACGAGGCCCTCGAGCAGGCGCTGCAGGCGGTGCGGCCGATGACGCCGGAGCAGATCCGGAAGTTCCGCACGATCATGGAGGAGCAGCGCAAGGCGCAGAGCCTCCCGGTCACGCCGAGCATGCCGATCAACCGCTCCATCGACGTGGCGCTCAAGCCCGGCGAGAGTTCGCCGGTCCTGCGCGTCCAGGCCGGCAAGGCGACCTCGCTGACCTTCTCGGACATCACGGGCCGTCCCTGGCCGGTCCTGGCGGTCACGGTCGGCAACAACCTCGCGGCCAAGGCCGAGTCCGCCGGCAAGCCCGGCGACACGAACATCGTGGTGATCTCGCCGCTGCAGCAGCAGTTCGAGTCCAACATGATCGTGACCCTGGTCAACAACCCGGTCCCGGTCGCGTTCACGCTGCGGACGGGCGACGCGCAGGTGGACTACCGCGCCGACGTGCGGGTCCGGCTGAGGGGGCCGAACGCGGCGGTCGACGCGGTCGGCGGGGCCGCGCTGGCGCCGACCAGCGACGCGGCCTTGATCGCGTTCCTCGACGGCACGCCGCCCCGCGCGGCGGAGAAGATGCGGACTTCCAGCAGCGACGTGGAGGCGTGGTGGATGGAAGGCCTGCTCTACGTGCGCACGCCGACCCAGCTGCTGTCGCCGATCTACAAGGCGAAGTCGTCCCACGTCTCCGGCGTCAACGTCTACCAGATCGTGGACGCTCCCGTCCTGATCGTCTCCCGCGACGGGCAGATGGCCGTCGTCAAGATCTCGAGGTGATCCGATGGCCGAGGGCGGTTTCGTTTCGAATCTCAAGACCGGCGTGTTCAGCAAGGGCGGGCGGAAGTTCCTCCTGTTCTCGGGCGTGGCCGTGGCCGCCGTGGTCGCCATGATGGTCTTCTCCGGCGGCCACGAGCAGCCGGCGAGTTCGCAGATCGGCGCCGTGCCGACGGTGAAGAGCTTCCAGGGCGGCAACCCCGTCTCGCAGGCGTACGCCACGGAGCTGAACACGGCGAACGAACAGCGCATCAACCGCGCGAAGGAGGATGGCGGCAGCGCCCAGCCGACCGTGATCGTCGGGCCCGCGCAGGGCGGGCCGCCGATCATCCCGGTCCAGCACATCCCGAACGCGCCGTCGGAGCCGGGGCCGCCCGTCGATCCGCTGCTCGTGTCGCGGCCGCCGGTGGTCAACACCAACCCGCCACGGGCGCCGATCCAGCAGAGCATCCAGGAGCGCAACCCTCTGGTCGAGGCGATGGCGCAGCAGATGCGGTCGATCGCCGACGAGAAGCCGGGGAACGCCCTGGTCACCTACCTCTACGAGCACAAGGAGGTGGTGGGCGAGAGCGAGCGGGACCGGCAGCTGCAGACCGTCGCCGGCGCCTCCGGTCCGGGGCAGCCCGCGCTCGACCCGTCGCTCCCGCTGCCGGGCACGATCCTCTACGCGGAGACCATCGGCGAGGCGAACTCCGACGCGCCGGGACCGGTGCTCGTCCAGATCCTGCAGGGTCCGCTCGCGGGCGCCCGGCTGATCGGCACGTTCCGCGTGGCGCAGGAGGCGCTGGTCCTCGAGTTCGAGCGCATGACCGTCCCCGAGGACCGGCAGGCCCGCAAGCCGGCCCGCGTCGTCCAGCTCAAGGCGGTCGCGGTCGACACGGAAAAGCTCGGGACCGCGATGGCCACGGACGTCGACCGGCGGCTGTTCGAGAAGGTCGCGTTCGGCTTCAGCGCGGCCTTCCTCCAGGGCTTCGGGCAGGCGATCGCCCAGAGCGGCACCACCGTGACCCGCGACCTGTACGGCACGACGTACTCGACGCCGCGGCTCAGCACGAAGGAGCAGCTTCTCGTCGCCGGCGGCGCGGCCTCCGGACAGGTCGGCGCCACCCTCAACCAGGTCTTCGGCAACCGGCCGACGACCGTGAAGGTCCGTGCGGGCACGCCCGTCGGCATCCTGTTCCTGTGATTTCGGAGATCCGGCCATGACCCAGGACAGGAAGGGCTCCGCCCACACGCCCGACGATCTCGACGTCGCGGACTTCGGTCTCGGCATCGGAGACTTCGGGGACGATCCCAGCGAGATGTTCGCGGCACCGCCGCGGCAGGCCGCGCATGCCCCCTCCGCCGCCCCGGCCTCCGTGCGCGCGGCCGCCCATCGGCGCGACGCCGTTCCGATGGAGGCCGACCTCCCGGATCTGCCGGAACTGCCGGACCCCGAACCGTTCGGCGGCTCCGGCGGCTTCGACGCGCCGTCGCACCGGCCGGACGCCCGGCCGTCCGCCACGCGCATGCAGGATCCCGATCCCGGCGACTGGACCTCCATGACCGGCGGCGGATCTGCGCCGGCGCGCGCGGCCGGCTTCGGCGAGGATGCGGAACCGGAAGGCGATCCGGCGGCCGAGTTCTCCGGCTTCGAGACCGCACGGGGCGTCGCGTCGCTCGGCGACCGCGGCGGCGAGGCGTCGCTCGGCTTCCGCAACGAACCGAAGCCGGAGCATCCCCCGAAGGGCAGCTATCGGGGCGAGGAGCAGGGCTTCGAGGACGTGGTCGGCAGCTTCGGCGACGAGGACGATCAGCCAGAGCCGCCGAAGGGGAGCATGTACCGCCAGGACATCGACGATCCGGACGAGGAACTCGACGAGGCCGACGCCGATCGGAGCCTGACGCTCGACGACGAGCCGGGCGAGGAGGACGACGCGGAGGCCGAGGACGGCGAAGCGGGCCCGTCGATCATCGACCGCCTGAAGCGGTTCGCGCTGCCGGCCGCCGCGGCCGCCGCGATCGGCGGGGCCGGATACGTGGGCTGGGGCTTCGTCTCCCCGATGCTCGGATCCGGCGACGTCGCGCCCATCCAGATGGCCGGGCCCATCGTCCCGAAGCAGCCCAACGCCTCGCTGCCTTCGTTCCCGCCGGCGGCGGGTGCCCAGCAGCGCCCGACCCTTCCCGGTGCGGCCGGCACCCTGCCCTCCCTACCCGGCCAGCAGGCCGTCACCGTGCAGCCCGGCAGCCAACTGCCCGGCGGCCTCGCGCAGACCCAGGTGCCCCAGCCCCGCCAAGTCGGACTGCCGTCCGTCCCGGCTCAGGGTGCAGCGCAGGCGTCCGGTGC
Organism: Methylobacterium sp. 092160098-2; assembly: GCF_028920805.1. Lineage (NCBI taxonomy): Bacteria > Pseudomonadati > Pseudomonadota > Alphaproteobacteria > Hyphomicrobiales > Methylobacteriaceae > Methylobacterium > Methylobacterium sp. 092160098-2. The sequence continues at coordinate 364,071 of NZ_JAQPZJ010000002.1, forward strand.
CGGCCAGTGGCAGCCGCAGGGACAGCCCCAGGCGCAGGCGAGCCTGCTACCACCGGCCGTACAGCCCACGCAGGGCCTTCCGTCGGCCGCAGCCCTCCCGTCCGGCCAGCCGTACCTGCCGGCCCAGACCCAGATGCAGCCGCATCTGCCGAACACCTCCGGGCCGGGCATCGCGCCGGCCCCGGCCGTCGATGCCGTGCGCGACGGTCAGAAGCTCGGAGGCGGCCTCAACACCCGCACGCCGGCGAACGCGGACGTCGAGGCGAGACTGGCCTCGATCGCCGCCGACCTCTCGGCCATCCGGTCGCGGCAGGACGAGGTCGCCCGGTCCACGCGCTCCGACATGGACGACATGCGCACCCGCATCGGCGACCTCGAGCGCCGGTCGGGGGACGCCCGTCGCGTCCAGCCGGCCAAGCCGGCCCCGGTCGAGGAGGCCGAGGCCAAGCCGCGCCACACGGAGCGTCAGCCACGCTCCATCCGACGGTCGGAGCCGCGTCCGGTCTACCGGCAGGAGGCATCCGCCGACGACGGCGTTCCCCCGCTGAAGCCGAAGGTCGTCCAGGGGTTCAACCTGAAGGGCGTCAGCCGCGGCATCGCCTCGGTCGAGGGGCGCGGCGGAGTTGTCGAGGTCGGCGTGGGGCAGAACATCCCCGGCGTCGGCGAGGTCAAGGCCATCCGGCGCTACGGCAACGACTGGGTCGTGGTCGTCGGCAAGGGCGTCATCGTCCAGCAGTGAAGGCGGGAGACGCCCATGTCGTCCAAGCAGCTTCTGCCGATCGTCCTGTCCTGCAAGACGCAGGGCTGGCGCATGCACGATCCCGACAGCCACGAGGCCGATCACGTCTTCCAGACGGGTCGGCAGCGCGTCCTCGACGTCCAGAAGTACACCTGCCAGTACTGCGGTTTCCAATCGCAGAAGTGGCAGGAGATCCACCATAGGAACGACGATCATCACGACAATCGGCCCGAGAACCTCGCGGTCGCCTGCATGTACTGCCACATGTGCTTCCACATCGGTCTGGCCGGGCACAAGAACGAAGGCGTCCTGATCTTCCTCCCCGAGATGGAGCAGGCGGATCTCAACTGCCTCGTCCGCGCCTGTCAGGTGGCGCGCAGGGCCGCCGATCTCGGCAGCTCCGATGCGGCCCGTCCCCGGGCGGACCAGGACGCGGTTCGCGAATACAGGGACGCGGCGACGGCCATCCTCAAGCGTCTCGACGACCGGCGCGCCAAGGCGGAGGAGCTGCTCGGAGGCGTCCGCAACCCCTCCGACCTCGCCAACATCATGATGCTGATGCCGGACGACCTCTACGCGCAGCGGCACGAGCGGCTCCACGGGATCCGCCTGCTGCCCACGGGCGTGAGGAAGGGCAATTCGGGGGAGGACAGAATGGTCGAGATCGTCGACTTCTGGCTCTCGACCGGGGGCCCGTTCGGAGCCCGGCAGCCGAGGACCTGGATGGGCACCTTGAAGCTGTATCTCGGCGCGCTGCCGTTTCTGCCGCAGGCCTAGGAGCATCGCGTGGCCCTGGAAGGCAGCAACAGGCGTTTCGGCGTCGTCCTGTTCGACGACTCCAAGGACGATCCCGGCAACGGCTACTCGATCGTCACCGAGGACGGTGCGACGACGACCTACGACCGGATCTCCGGCCCGTTCGATCTCGCGACCGACGTCCTCTGGTGGACCAACCTCCCCTACGAGGTCCTCTTCACGAAGACCGACATGTGGAAGGCGTCCCACCTGCGCCACGACAAGTACCTGCCGGTAGGCCCCGGGGAGGCGCTGCGCGAGTGGGGCCGCGACCTCAAGTACGAGGCGCCGGAGGTCGCGGGGCGGATCCTGTGCATGCTGTTCTACCGGGTGATGAACATCACCTTCGGGCTGCTGCGCGAGAACAAGCCCCGGCTGACCGTCGACGAGGCCTTCAAGGGCAAGACGCTGCGCGACGACCTGCGGGCGTTGCTGCCGGAGGCGGAGTATCCGCGCATGGAGGCCGCGCAGGCGCTGAAGCGGGGCGTCGCGTACGAGGAGTTCACCAACACGATGGTGCGCCCGCAACGGGACACCAAGCGCGTCACGCTCAGGCTGCCGCGGGTCACCCACGCGTGGAAGCTCCTGGAGCAGGCCCGCCCCCAGGGCCCGTTCGAGTACATGGACAAGGTGGCGATCCGCCGCTCCGGCACGACCGGCCACGACTGGGTCCTCGCGAGCGAGAACCCGGTATTCGCCGACATCGCCATGACCCGCATGGACGAGCGGGTCTCGCCGGTCTACGGGTTCGGCAACTCGACCGACCGCAACGAGCGGCGCCAGCGCAGCTGGATCCCGCAGAACGAATTCGCGGTCCTGTCGAAGTTCGCGGATCTCACCGTCCGGGGCGCCTACGTCGGCTCGGGATACAGCAAGACCAGCACCATCGACGAGTGCTCGGACGGCGTCATCAACTTCGTCCGCGACAAGTTCACGGACTTCTCCTGGTCGGCAGGCATCGTCGCGGAGGCGTTGTGGCGGGCGGCCACGCTCCCGGAGGAGAAGGGACGCAACAACCAGATCCGACCGGGCGACGAGCGGCCCCACACCTCGTGGCAGGGCGTTTTCGTCCGCGGCGAGGACAAGCACATCATGTTCTCGCTCGCGACCCGCCTGCTGGAGTTCGGCTACCCGCCGGTCTCCTACGGCATCGGCTGGGTCCGCTGCGCACTCTTCGACGATCAGCGCGACGCCTTCATCCGCGACGCGATCACCCTCGGCCTCGTGCCCCAGATCTCGGACGTGCCGGAGAACTTCCAGTTCAACGACGCCGACATCGCCACGGCCTGGGGCGGCGACAAGAAGATGTCCCTCTACGTGGCCAGTCTGCTCCGCAAGGACATCGCGTTCCTATGGGACATGGACCGCCTGATCACGATGGACAAGTCGGAGCGCGTCAAGATCATCAAGCGGTACCGGGACCGTTTCGTCCCGGCCTGAGCGTCACCGCATCATCGGCGCCGCGAACCCGACGCGCGGCGGCGGAGCGGTTGGCGTGCGCGGCCGCGGTCGGGCGGCGGCGACGACAGGAGCAGCGAGAACGCCGTTCTGACGCGGCCGGGCGGTTCCCGGAGCCGGTTCGGTCTTCACCTCGTCGCGCAGGTACTCGCGGATCCGGTCCACGATGTCGACGGCCTCGATGTCCTTCTGTCGGGAGCTCGTGAGCCCGAACCGGCCGTCGAAGGGCAGCTTCTGCTTGAGGCCGTTCTGGGTCCAGAACACGTCGATGCGTACGCCCTCCTTCGAATGGGGCGGGAGACGCATGGCCTCGATCATGCCCAGGACCTGATCGAAGCGCGCGGCCTCCGCCACCTCCAGGAGCGCCCTGCGCCTGACGTCGACGGCCGCCTCGGCATCCTCGACGTCCCTGCGCCTGATCGCCTCCTCCGACGAGCCCGGCTCCGCCCGCTCCAGACGCGCGCGGGCTTCGGCGGCCGTCTGCTGGAGCTGCCTGAGCTCGCCCATCTCGGCGAGGCCGAGCCGGATCCGGCGCGGATCCAGGTCGATGCGGACGTCGGTCTGGAACGCCGCGAGGTAGTCCTTCGCCGGCATGACGTCGTCGACGTGCAGCCTCGGGTCGTCGGGCTGCCAGACCATGCGGCCGTGGACGACCGCCGGCTGGCGCGAGGCCCGCGCCGCGTCGAGGATCGCGTGCATCTCGTCGAGCGACTTCGTCTGGTTGCGGCGGTTCGGGTAGACGAAGAACCGGTAGTTGCCGGCCATGTCCGAGGCCTCGACGTCGAGCCGGGGCCCCCGGTCCGTCGTCTTCTTGTGCACGCCCTCGATCATGGCGACGACCGCGACGGGCGTCTCGCTCTCGCGTCGGGCCGTCATGATCTCGTAGATCTGACCCCGCGTCCCCACGCGCATGTCATCGCTCTCGGCATCCGCCTTCGCCATGCGGGGCTTGAGCATCTTCAGGGGGTGCTGATCGAAGTAGAAGCCGACCGCGCGGTACTCGCGGTCCGGAATGTCCGGCCACTCGAGGAGGCCGTGCATGTCGGCCGGCAGCTCCTCCCGGGCGGCCTCCTCGGCGGCGAAGAGCCCGAACTGGTTGCTCGCCTTGGCGTCGCGCTTGGCGCCGCTCGCGAAGAACTGCGCGGCCGCGGCCGCCTTGGCGCGGTTGGTCTCGGGCGGGCCGCCGGCCACGATCGCGAGGCCCGAGAAGGCGCCGACCGCCGCGAGGTTCTCGATCTGGGTCCTGTTGAACAGCCCCGCGGTGCGTCGCCCGAAATCGGCGACCGAACGGAACGGACCGTTGGCCTCGCGCTCGGCCACCATCTGGTCGATGCCGCCGGACATGCCCTTGATGCCGAGCAGGCCGAAGCGCACGCCGCCGACGGCGTCGGACCGCTCCGGCGTGAAGCGGCCGACGGACCGGTTCACGTCCGGCGGCAGCAGCGGGATCCCGAAGGCGTCGAGGTCCTCCTTGACCAGGGACATCTTGTCGACGTTGTTGCCCGCCGATTCGAAGGAGAGCACGGCCGAGTAGAACTCGTGCGGGAAGTGCTTCTTCAGCCAGCCGGTCTGGTAGGCGATCACCGCGTAGGCGGCCGAGTGGCTCTTGTTGAAGCCGTACTCGGCGAACTTGGCGATCTTGTCGAACAGCTCCTCGGCGGTCCGGGCCGAGGTGCCGAGCTTGCGCGCGCCCTCGACGAAGCCGGCCTTCTGGGCGTCCATCTCGGCCTTGATCTTCTTGCCCATCGCCCGGCGCAGCAGATCCGCCTGGCCGAGCGTGTAGCCCGCCACGGCCCGGGCGACGGCCATGACCTGCTCCTGGTAGACCATGATGCCGTGGGTCTCGGCCAGGATCGGCTTCGTCTTGTCCCGCGGTTCCGGGAAGTCCGGCTCCTGCCGGCCGTTCTTGCAGTCGTTGTAGAGCGGAATCATCTCCATCGGGCCCGGCCGATAGAGGGCGTTGGCGGCGATCAGGTCCTCGATGCAGGTCGGCTTCATGTCGCGGAGCGCCCGCTTCATGCCGCCGCTCTCGAACTGGAAGATCGCGTTGGTCATGCCGCGCGCGAAGATCTCGTAGACGCCGGCGTCGTCGAGCGGGACCTTGGCGAAGTCGATGTCGACGCCTCGGAACTCCTTGGCGTAGGACACGGCGAGCTTCAGGACCGACAGCGTCTCCAGCCCGAGGAAGTCGAACTTCACGAGGCCGACGTCCTCGGCTCCCTTGAGGTCGAACTGGGCGATGGGCATCCGGTCGGTCGCGTTCCACGCGACCGGGAGCAGGTCCTCCAGCGGCATGTCGCCGATGATGATGCCGGCCGCGTGCACGCCGCGCTGCCGGTACAGGCCCTCGATCTTCTGGGCGTTGTCGAAGAGCGTGCGCGACTTCACGTTGGCATCGACGAATGCCCGGAAATCCGGCGATTCCGAATAGGCCTTCCGGAGCGGGATCGGGTTGCCCTGGACGACCGGCACGAGCTTGGTCATGCCGTCGGTCTCGGAATAACCGTAGCCGCCGTCACGCTCGTGCGTCAGGACGCGGCCGGCGTCCTTGATCGCGGTCTTGGACTTGATCTCGCCGAACGATGCGATCTGGCTGACGAGGTCGCTGCCGTACCGCTCGCGCACGTACTGCACGACCGAGGCGCGACCCTGGATGCAGAAGTCGATGTCGAAGTCGGGCATCGACACGCGGTCCGGGTTGAGGAACCGCTCGAAGAGGAGGCCGAAGCGGAGCGGGTCGAGGTTCGTGATCCGGAGCGCGTAGGCAACGAGCGATCCGGCGCCGGAGCCGCGGCCGGGGCCGACCGGGACGTCGTGCGCCAACGCCCACTTGATGAAGTCCGAGACGATCAGGAAGTACCCGTCGAAGCCCATACGTCCGATGACGCCGAGCTCGTATTCCAACCGCTCGCGGTATTCGCCCTTGGCGTCCTCGGCCGTGCCGAGCTCGAGGAAGCGCTCCTCCAGGCCGGTCCGGGACTGGTGGACGAGCTCGTCGCGCTCGCTGCGCCCGGATCCGTCCGTGAAGCTCGGCAGGCGGGGCTTGCGCTTGGACACCTTGAAGGCGGTGCAGCGTGCGACCTCCAGCGTGTTGTCGTAGGCGACCGGGAGGTCGGCGAACAGATCCCGCATCTCGGCGTCGCTGCGCATGTGGTAGCGGCTGCGGATCCGCGGCTGGAGCGTGCCGGTCCCGACCTGCACCATGCCGGTCTCCTTGCGGGCGACGGCCGCGAGGATCTCCAGCGTGTCGTGACGCTCCTCGCCGGCGTAGAGCACCTGGGTCGTCGCCACAGCCGGGCGCGACAGCCGAGCCGCGGTGTCGAGGAGCCAAGCCTCCCGCTCGAAGTCCTTCTCGGTCTCGTCGCCGTTCCGGCAGATCTCGAACATGAACCGGTCGCCGAAGATCGCCGGCAGACCGCCCGGATCCTCCACCCAGGCGAGCCAGTCGGCCGCGCCGGGAGCGTTCTGGTGCGCGGCATCCCATACCTTCGACAGGAAGCCGTCCCGGCCGCCGGACAGGCACACCACGTCCTCGGAGTACTCGGCCGAGATCAGCGGCCCAAGCGGCACGAACGAACGGCCCTTGTGCTCGTTGAGCTTGCCCTCCGCATCCGGGAACAGGGCGAGCTTAAGCAGTCTGCAGATGTTGCGGTAGCCCGTCTCCGAGGCGGCCAGCAGCTGCATCGTGCCGAAGACGTTGGTGCCTCCCGCACGCAACCAGATCTTGGTCCCGACGATAGGCTGGACGCCCTTGTCGGCGGCGGCGGCCGAGAACTTGTATACGCCGTACATGTTCATGTCGTCGGTCAGCGCCAGGGCCGGCTGGCCGAGCGCGGCCGCACGCGCGACCAGCTCCTTCACGCCGCTGACGCCGCGGGTGCTGTGCGCGAAGGAGAAGTCGCTGAAGACGTTCAGGTGTACGAACGGTCTGTCGGTCATGATCCGCGGGCGTTCCCGGTTGCTTCGCCGATGGAAGGGAAGATCGGCGCAAGACGCCACCTCACCCCGCCGCCGGCAGGTCCGCACCGTGTGCAAACGAAGGAATGAAACTTGACTGGCGGGCAGGCACCCGTCAAGAAAATAGCGCCGCCAGCCGAGGAGTTCCGGTGGATCTCATTTCGTTCCTTCGTTCGCCGCTCGACGACCTGGATCCGGATCAGCGCGCCGCGGCTTCGGCCGTCGCGGGCGGTCACGTCGTGGTCGCCGGCGCCGGGACGGGCAAGACCCGCACCCTGACGGCCCGGATCGGCCATCTCGTGCGCGATCTGAGGGTGGATCCCACGACCATCGTGGGCACGACCTTCACGAACAAGGCGGCGCGCGAGATCCGCGACCGCGCCGCGGCGGCGATCGGCGACGCCTCGGGATCGCTCAGGCTCGGGACGTTCCACTCCCTCGGAGCCCGCATCCTGCGCCGCCACGCCGTGGCCGCCGGCTTCCAGGACCGCTCGTTCGTCGTGCTGCCTCAGGACGAGGCGGCCGAACTGGTCCAGCGCATCGTGGAGGAGCAGCGCCTCGTCCGCGCCGTCCCCCTCCCGGACCGCGACCCCGCGCTCTCGGACGAGGACTGGGAGCGCCTCGCCGGCGAGGCGGAAGGGGACCGGAAGCGCGAGACCGCGGCCTTCGCCCGCGAGGCGACCCGGGCGATCGCGCGATGGAAGTCCTGGGGCCTGACGGCGGCCATGGTGGCCGATCCGCGGCGCGGGCGCCGCGATGCCCGCGAGGAGGCGTTCGCGTCCACCTACATGGCCTACCAGCGCGCCCTCGAGGCCCGCAACATGGCCGACTTCGGCGATCTCGTCCTCAAGGCCCTCGTGCTGCTGGAGGAAGACCCGCGCGCCGCCCGCGTCGAGGCCGGTTCGGTCTCGCACCTCCTCGTGGACGAGGCTCAGGACGCCAACGCGGTCCAGGTGCGCTTCGCCCGGGCGCTGGCGGCCGAGGCCGAGAGCGTCTTCGCCGTCGGCGACGAGAACCAGAACATCATGGCCTTCCAGGGGGCGTTCCCGGGAGCCATGAAGGCCATCGCCGGGCCTGGGGCCACGGTGCACGTGCTGACCCGCAACCGGCGCTGCACGGACGAGATCCTGCGGCCTGCCAACGAGGTCGTCCGGTGGAACCGCGCCGCGGCGCGCGGCACCCTGGTCTCGGGCCGCAACGGCCGGCCGCCGGCGGTGACGGCCTACGATTCCGAGGTCGCGGAGGCCCACGGCGTCGCCAAGGCGGCGAAGCAGCTCGTCCAGGCCGGCACCGACCCGTCCCGGATCGCCGTGCTCGTCCGCAGCGCCTGGGTGCTGAAGCCGTACGAGGAGGCGTTCGTCCGGGCCAAGGTTCCCTTCAGCGTGGTCGGGGGCCGGAATGCCCTCGATCGCGAGGAGGCCAAGGACGTGGTCGCCTTCCTGAGGCTCGCAACCTCTCCGCGGGACGATCTCGCCTTCCGGCGCATCGCCAACAAGCCTGCGCGGGGCCTGGGCCAGGCGGCCGTGGAATCGATCGTCGCCCATGTCGCCGCTTCGGGACGCACGTTCCACGAGGCCTGCGTGGCCGTGGCCGATGCGGGGCACCTCGACGAGCGCGCCCGCGAGGGTCTCGAGATCCTCGGCGAGGGTCTGGGCTTGCTCTACGCGAGGGCCGCGGGCACCAAGCCCGACGAGCTCGTCGCGATCGCGGTAGGCCGGACGGGCTACGAGGAGCACCTGGACCGCGCGGAGGGCGATCGTAAGGAGCGCCGCGCGACCGTAGCGATGCTGCGCAGGGTCGCCCGGGAGGCGGAGGATCTGACCGATTTCCTGGAGACGCTGGCCTTGATGTCGGACCTGGAGTTCGAGGGTCTGCGCGACGGAGCGCGCGTGCGGATCTCCACCATCCACGCGGCCAAGGGGCTGGAGTTCGACGAGGTGTTCCTGCCGTGCTGGGAGCAGGGGGTCTTCCCGAATCCCCGCGCCGTCGAGGAGGGCGTGCGGGGTCGGGCCGGCGACCCCTGGAACGGGCCGATCGGCGGCGGGGTGGACGAGGAGCGCCGTCTGGCCCACGTGGGCCTCACCCGAGCCCGCCACGGAGTGCACGTCTCCTACGCCACGAACCGGATCGGCTTCGGAGCTTTCCTGGGGGCCGGCCCGTCGGCCCTGCTGGCGGAGGCGGATCTGGAGCTGACCGCGGCCTCGAACGGCGACCTACGCCCGACGAAGGCTTCCCGCGGCTCCAGGATGGCCTCTCCCCGCGGCCGGCGTTGACCGGAAGCCGTCCCGTGCGCCTTGCGAGGGTCTGTCCTAACGTCTCCCAAGACACCCGAGGAACGAGGCCATGTCCGAACATCAACTCCCGCCCGACGCATCCCGCCTGGGGCTACGCTATCGCGACGCCTCCGCACTGACGGTCGACTGGGACCAGATCCGGAGCGAGAACGAGGACGGCGTGGTCGTGCACCCCCGTCCCGATGCCGACGTGCTCCGCGAGTACGGCTTCGACGGCGGCCACGACCTTTCGACCGAGGATGGGCTGAACGCCGCGATCGAGGAGTTCGAGCAGTCCGACGCCTACTTCGAATGGAGGGACGGCAACGAGCCGGCGATGAACTTCCTCTGGCCGTGCGAGCCGGCCTACGGCACGAGCATGGAGAAGGCCGCGCAGCTCATCGCCAGCCACGGCGGCGCCACCTGCCTCGTCAGCTACGAACTGGCCGGCGAGAAGTACGTCGGCATCGCCATGACGGGCGGAGGCATGAACCTCTCGCACGACCTCGCCGCCGCCTACGTCTGCGCCGGCCATACGCCCCCGCTGTCGCTCATGGACAACGCCCTGTCCCAGATCGATCAGATGTCGGCTGCGGTCAGGCCGCTGGTCGTCGAGAGCGCGGCGCGCATCACCGAAAGCCTGCGCGCATCGGCCGAAAGGCTCGAGGAGAATGCGGCACGGGCCGCGGTGGCCATCGCCCCCGCCGAAGACGCCGGACCCGCCGGCCCCAGGGCCTGATCCCGAGGCAGGCCTCACGGAGCGATCCGGTCCGGCGATCCCGGATCGGATCAGGCGGCGTGGAGGAGGCGGATCAGCCCGGCCAGGACCATCGCACACGCGAAGAAGCCGCCTACGATCCGCAGCAGCGAAGAATCCGACGGGCCGCCCGGATGCATGGGCTCGCGGCCTTCCGAGCCTTCTCCGAGATTCTCGGCGACATGGTGGCGTCGCGGCATCGGGGACATGTCGTCTTCGTCCATGCGGTCGGTCCGGCCGTCGCCGCCTTCTATCGGACGACGACCAGGGCGCCCTTGTCGACGCGGTCGAAGAGATCCTCGACGTCCTCGTTGCGCATCCGGATGCACCCCGAGCTCGCCTCGCGGCCGATCGACTTCGGCGTGTTGGTGCCGTGGATCCGGTAGGACGTGTCGCCCCCATCCGCGAACAGGTAGAGCGCCCTGGCTCCCAGCGGATTGCCCGGGCCTCCGGGCATCGTCGCCGGCAGCTTGGGATCCCGTCTGCGCATCGACGACGTCGGCGACCAGCTCGGCCACTCGCTCTTGCGACCCACGTAGACGACGCCGGTCCACTGCTCGCTCGGCCTGCCGACGGCGACGTCGTAGGAGAGCGCCTCTCCCGGCGCCGTCACCAGAAGGAGATTGCGGGCACGGGTGTCGATCACGATGGTCCCGGGGTCCTCCCCGCCGTCGTAGGCGACGGGCTCGGCCGCGAATGCGGGCGCGTGCATGAACGCGGACAGGATCAGGGCGGCGACGCGGATCTTCATCGGGGATCGCTCCGGAGCAGCAGATCGAGCAGGCCGCCGAGGGACGGGTCTGCCGGCTTGACGCGGATGGCTATCGCAGGCCGCGGTAGGCAGACCTTGGCGAGGTTCAGTTGGACGACGAGACGGTCGTCCCGGTAGACGGCGCCGTTGAGGGCGTCGAGGAGCGCCTTCACGAGGTTGTCGAGGTCGCCGTCGGTGTTGTCCGTCGGCCAGAGCCCCGCGTCGCCCTCGAACGCCAGCACGGCGTCCACCGCCATCTGGGCGCCGATGGCCTCCCGTCCCTTCATGGCGGCAAGGCCCGCCATCTTCACGGCCTGCTCGAAGCGGGCCGTCTCCTTCGGGGTGATGGACTGGTGGCGTATCCGGGTGTCGGCGTCCCCTCCCCTCACGATCGAGAGGAAGCGACCCTTGTCGCCCCGCGCCGCCTCGAAGGCCCGCGCAAGCTCCGCCGGCGGCATGAAGGTCCGCGCGCGCGCCTTGGGCCTGGGCTCAAGCGACAGGGCGAAGACGACGTCGTCGAAGTGGACGGCGGAGTTCGGCAGCCGCCCCTTCTTGCTCGGTATCCGCGGCACGCCCGGCGGCGGCATGTGGACGGCCGCTCCCCTGCCCCGGGCGGGGTGGCGCGACACGGCGGCCGGCCCCGCCGCGCAAGGAATGCCGAGACGACGGGCGTCGGCCTCCGAAATTCTCGCACCCATCGGTCCGCTCCGTTCCTTCAAGGTTGGGCGCGTCGCGGGAAAGGATCAAGGCCGATCGCGGGCAGGCCGACCCCGGCCCTCCAGGCCGCCGCCTCGTCGTGTGCCGCGGCGCGCACGGCGAGCGCGGGGCCCAGCGGACAGTCCGCTCGGAGGTAGGCCTCGAGGCCTTCGCGCACCCGCCGCATGTGCAGAGGACGCGAGAGCTGCTCGTAGGCCCCGTCGCGCCTGATCTGCGCAGCGGCGAGGTCGACGAGGAGCGGCCGGCAGCCTGCACCGTCGTCGCGGCGTCCCGTCAGGATGCCGTCGACGAGGGCGGCGACGCCTGCGGTCGGCGCACCGGATGCCGGAGACATGAGATACGAGGCTCCGCACGTCCCGGCCCAGACGACCGCGGCCGCGAGAATCGTAAACCGCATGCTCATTCCTTCGTTGACCGTGTCGGGGACCGACCCTAACACCGTTCCTTCCGAAGGGAACCTCCAACCATGATCTACAGCCCGCGCATCGTCGTCGGAGACACGGAGACCACCGGGACCGAGCCGAAGAACGGGGACCGCGTCATCGAGGTCGGCCTCGTCGAGATCGTGAACGGATTCCGGACGGGACGGCACTTCCACACCTACGTCCAGCCGGAGCGGGCCATCCCCCCGGATGCGACGGCGATCCACGGCATCACCGACGAGATGCTGGTCGGCGCGCCGGTGTTCGCGGCCATCGTGCCGGACATGATGGAGTTCATCGGCGACAGCCCGCTGATCTTCCACAACGCCCCGTTCGACATGAGCTTCTTCGACGAGGAGTTCGGAAGGCTGTCCCTCCCGAAGATCGACCGCTCCCGGGTGGTCGACTCCCTCAAGGAGGCGCGTCAGATCCTGCCGGCCGGCTCGAAGGCCGGTCTCGACGCGCTCTGCACGCGCTACGGGATCGACCGCTCCCATCGTACGAAGCACGGCGCCCTGCTCGACAGCGAGCTGCTCGCCGACGTCTGGCTCAGGATGACGGGCACGGGCGGACTCGCGCACGGCTTCGGCCCGGCCGCCGCCGCCGCGCCGGTCGCGGAGATCCCGCAGGCGGTTGCGGAGGAGCGTCGACCCGCCAGAGCCCATTCCCTCGAGGCCTCCGCCTCGATGCTTCGACTCGAACCGAGCCACGAAGAGCTCGATCGGCATGCGTCGTTCGTACAGGGACAGGTGCAGAAGGCCATCTGGACCTCGCTTGCACCCCCTGCCGCACCGGCACCCCGTACGTAGTATATCTTGCAAAAGTGCGGCGGCTTGCCGCATAACCTTTCGTTAACGGTCACGATCGAATCATCCGGATGGGAATGCGTCCCGATCAAAGCAAAGTTCCTGTTTCGTTCGTATGCAAAAAGGCGGATAAACCCACATCGTACATTGCGCGGCCGCGGATAGCTGCCACTTTTGCGTCGTCCAAGGGTTGAATGGGGACTCGGCGATGGCCGAGACGGCGCTATACATCGGCCAAACAATCGCGGCCTAAGGCCGGACGGTGACAGAAGATAGAGACCGGCGCCTCAGGCAGCTGGTCCAACCACGACAGACGATCGGCCCGGGAGCGGTACGCCTCCGGGACAGCAGGTGACGGATTAATGCACGAAGCAGGCCCAGCGGCGCCCTACGTCGACATCATCGACCTGACTGCCGACCTCGTGCGCGCGCACGTTTCGCGGTCCGATGTTCCTCCGGAGATGCTCCGGACGCTCATCGTGGAGATCCACGGCACTCTTCTGGCCCTCGCGGAGCCCCAGGAAGCGGGCGTCGCCCTCCCCATACCTCTCCCTCCCGGCGCCGTTCTGGCCTCGCCCGAAGCCCGTGCGGAGGTGGTTTCGTCGGCCTACGAGCGAAGGGAGGCCGCTCCCCCGCAGTCCCCGGCAGCTCCCGAGGCGCCGGTGGCCCGGATCGAGCCCCCCGTACGGCACGCCAGGAGGATCGCGGAAGACGAAGCCCCTCCGAGCGTCAAGGTCCGCGCGCCCGCGGCGATCAGCGTCCCGAAACCGCTGCCCAAGCTGCCAGAGGAGGATCGACCGGCGGTCGAGCCGGATCTCAGCGTGACGCCCGATGCGGTGATCGATCTGGACGGCGGCAAACCCCACCGCGATCTGGGGCGCTTCATCGTGAGCGCGCGCGGCGAGGATCCGGATGCCTATCGCCGTCGCTTCGGCCTTCCGAAGGAATATCCGATGATGGCGCCGCGCCTGATCCGCGCCCGGGGCCGGATTTCGGAGGTCGATCCCGTCACTCTGCGGCGGTTGTCGGGTGGCCCCGTTGAGCGCGATGCACGCTTCGACGGGGACCCGGCCTAGACGTCAGGCCGCCAGATCGACGGGTGCCGCCGCGAGGCCGGCCGCAGCCTCGCGGACGCGGGCGGCGAGACGCTCCGGGGAGGTCGGCAGCGTCAGCGGGGCGGCTTCGAACGTCAGACGCATCGCTTCGAAATCCGCCACGATGCGCTTCATGCCCTTGTCCGGAGAAAGGGCCATGCCGGCGACGATCGCCGTCAGCGAGAACTCCTGCTGCAGGGCGGTAGCCGTGTAGGCATGGGCGAAGGGCACGTCGCCCTTCTGACCCTTCGCGGATCCGCGGGCGATGGTCCTGGTCGCGAGCTCGGGGTGCGACGTCGCGATGGCCGCGGAGGCGGGGACCCAGGCCAGGGCGGCCCGCTGGACGGCATCGCCGAGACCGGTGGCGAAAGCGACGAAGCGTCCGGCGATCTCGACGGCGCACACCAGGGCGTCGAACGACGCCTTCAAGGCCTTGCGGTCCACGTTCAAGGCGAGATGCACCGCGTCCTGAGGCAGGTCGGCCATCCGGGGATTCAGCAGCGCGACGCGTCCGTCCGAAGGGCCGAGCTTGCGGAAATCCTCGCATGCGTACCAGTGGATCTCCCGGCCGCCCAGGTCGAGGAGGCCTTCGAGCGCCTCGGCAACGGCGATCATCCGCGGCCCGGAGAGCTCGCCGCTCTGGCCGGCCGACGAGAAGACGAGGCTACCCTTCTTGGATGCTACCGAACCGTGGTACTTCGGCTGTGACATGGCGTCTGCGCTCCTTCGCTGTTGTTTCAATTGCGCATCGAAGGAATGATCCGTCAACATGACGGCGTCCGCGCAACTATTCCTTCATTCGGGCGATGCAGGATGGGTATGGGAGCCGCTGGAGTGCTGGAGCGCATGGAAGCCTTCGCGAAGCGCATGGTGTCGGAGAGTGCCGCGTCGGCGGCGACCTCCGCGTTCGCGGCCTGCGTCGGACGTGCGGTCGGCCTCGGCCTCGCGGGAGCCGATTTCGCGGTGGCGGACCTTCAGGCCGCGATGCTCTTCGGGATCGTGTTTCTGGTCGGCATCGGGCGGGGCCGCGATATACGGAACGACCAGGGTCTGCAGTTCGCGTGCGACGCGGTGACCGCCGGCGGAGCGGCAGTCGTCTTCTTTGTCGCGCCGGATCTGATGCGCATATGAGGAGGGAGCAGATGGGGGACGTCGTGCAATTGCCCGTCGTGGATCGCCGGGACCGGGCGGCACGCCTGACGGCCATGTCGGCTGCCGAGATCGGGGAGATCGTGGTCGCCCACGACCAGGCCGTCGCCGAAGGCGCCATCGACGAGGTCGAGCGCCTCGGCAATCTCCTCGACGAGATCGGCCGGGAGCGGCGGCTCGCGGGCCTGCCGGAGCGGCCGGCCGCCTGAAGCGACGACCGGCCGGCGCGGCTTCGCGATGGGGGGCTACGCCATTCCGGTCAGGCGCAGCAGCGTCTTGGCCGCCATGACCAGGAACACGACGCCGAACATCGCCTCGATCTGCCGCCGGAACCGCGCGTAGGCGACGTGCATCACCGGCTGCCGGCACACGACGCCGATCAGGCCGAACCAGAGCGTCGCGACGACGAAGACGATGCCGACCGCGTCGATCGTGCTGAGGTTCCCGTCGACCGCGGTCGCCAGGAACATGGCGGTGAACGGATTGGACGCGGCCGTCAGGAAGCCCTTCCGGAGATGGCGCTGATCGTCGGCCGGATCCGCCGATGCCGGGGTGTCGCTCAAGGTGCGCGCGAGCGAGTGGAACGACCACCGCAGCAGCAGCGTCGCGAAGATCAACTCGGTGACCGCGATGACGACCCCGTCCCTGGGCAGCCAATGTGCGCACGTCGCAGCAACGACGGTCAGGACGGAAGCGCCGAGGACGACGCCGGCGGTCGTCTTGAAGGCCGCGATGCGCGAGGCGGAGAGACCCGCCCGGCTCACGACGACGAAGTTGGGCCCCGGGGACGCGGCCGCAACGAAGTAGCTCAGGCCGAAGGACACGGCCGAGTCGAGAAGGATGCCGGGCAAGGTTCGTCTCCAAAGAGTGTCGATCGAGCGGCGCCGCTCGAGGCGCGCCCGTGTCCGCGCGGAGGATCCCTCCCGCCATGCAGGGCGAGCAGGATCGACCGATCGGCTTCGGTTGGGTTCGGTCTAGGTTTGGAAGGCGCGACGGACCGCCGACCCGGCTAGCGGAATCGGCTCGTCACATGGCACGAAACGACCGGGCAGCCGCCGCGACGACGAGCGGAGCAACGCGGCTGCTCCGCTCCATGAACGGATTCATGGCCTGGGACACCTGGAAGGAACGTACGCGGGAGCTTAGCAGATCCCGGAAAGGAATGCTCGTGCCCAACCACCCGCGAAGGGGCCGCTCGAAGGAACAAGGTTCACGTTTCCGGGGGCGTTCCTCGGGTGCGCATCGTCGATGACGCGCCGGCGCGTATCGGAATCGGATCCGGTCCCGAGGAACGGCGTGCCGTCGTTCCGTTCCGCAAGAGAAAGGCCCGGCACAAGCGTGCCGGGCCTCGCGACGGACCGCCTTCGGGTCAACGGTTGGAGAAGTTCTTCAGGCAGGCGTCGATCATCGCCTTGGAGCGCCCGTCGCGACGGCAATAGGAGCTGCCATCCGCTCCGGCCCGGGCGCTGACCGCCACGAGGGCTCCGCGCGCTCCGATGCCGCCGGACATGGTGCCGTTCTCGACCGCGTTCGAGGCGGGTCCGATGCTGGCGGTCCATGGCGAGTAGGTCGGCACGGCGACGGCGATGCGGTTCGGCACCGGGGCCGGCGCGGGCGTCGGCATCGGGGTGGCGATCGGGGTCGGTTCCGGGCTCGGCTCGGCACTGGCGGTCGGGGTCGGAGCCGGGGCCGCCGCGGTGGGGGTGAGGCACTCCGGCGGGTTGGCGTGCCTGGACTTGTGGACCACGCCGTCCGCACCCGGTGTCGGCACGAGCTGGGCGCTCGCCTGCGTGACGGCCAGCAGACCGCCGAGCACGGCGATCGCGAACGATCTTCCTTTCAATCCGATCATGGATCCATTCCTTACGCGCGGGATGGCGCCTCGGAGGTTAGCAGAGCCCGGCGACAAGTGCCCGGGCCGTCTCCGACCCTGGCGGCAGCCTGCCGTGCGCCGCCAGGGTGGACGGGACGTTCACCGGCCCCCGACGGCCTTCAGGCACGCGTCCGTGTTGCCCTGGGAGCGTCCGTTGCGGCGGCACCAGTCGGCCTCGCCCACCGCGGCGCGGGCGCTCGGCGCGAGCGTGTTGTACGGGTTGTTGTAGCTGTTGGACCCGTTGCTGCTGCCGACCTCGTTCGAGCCCGGGCCCTGGGTCGCGGTCCAGGGTGCGTACGTCGGCACGGCCACGGGAATGCGGTGCGGCGGGGGCGGAGGCGGGGGCGGCGTCTCGGCCACGGGCGTGCCCGGCTGGCCCGTCTCCGGATCGCCCGGGGTCGGATCGCCGCCGGCCGTCGGAGTTCCCGGAACCGAACAGAGGGCGAAGGAAGGAGCGGACGCGACGAGGCCGCCTCCGACGACGATGGCTGCGGCCATCAGATTGAGCAGCTTCATGGTCCCATCCTCAGATAGCGCGGACGACCGCTCGGGAGCGTAGCAGAATGTTTCGCGGAACGCTCGCCTCGGCCCGGACCTTCGAACCGGGACGCTGCAAAGGTGCCCGATGGATCCGAGACTTGCGACTTTCGCCGTCCTGCTCCTTCATTCCGGGAAATCGGAAAGGAATGCACGTGACGACCGAGATCCGCCATCCGGGAGTTCAGGCGCTCATCGACGCGGCCGCCCAGCTACCCGGATGGCTGCACCGTCACGCGTACTATTCCCGTCAGGAGGCCGCCCGGCGCCCCGAGGTGGCCGAGCACGCCTATGCGGTGGCGCTCTACGCTTGGGATCTCGCTTCGGCTCTCCGGTTCGATCACGAGACCGCCTACGACATCCACGAGGCAGCGAGGCTTCACGACATCGGCAAGCTGTCGGTCGACGACGCCATCCTCTACAAGCCGGGTCGCCTGACACCGGCGGAGGCCGCCGAGATGAAGCTCCATGCCGCCTACGGCTACGCCCTGCTCTCGGTCGACGGCGCTCCTCCGCTGTTCGCGGAGATCGCGAAGTACCACCACGAGCGCTACGACGGGTTCGGCTACAACGGGCTCAAGGGCGAGGAGATTCCAGTGGGTGCCCGCGTCGTGCAGATCGCCGACGTCTACGAGGCCCTGACCGCGAAGCGGCCCTACAAGGATCCCATGCGGCCGGAGGATGCCCTGACCACGATGATCGCCGACGTGCCGTCGCCCGGCTTCGGTCGCCGTTCCTTCGATCCCGGATATCTGCGCGTGTTCGTGCGGCTGAGGCTGGAGAACGACCCCGAGCTCGCCGACGGCCATTCGGCGAACCTGGACTTCGCGGACCGCGGCGCACGGATCGAGAGGATCCGTGCGTTGCGCGAGTTCGCAGGCTCGGACCCCATGCTCGACTACGCTCCGGGGGAGCTTCCCGAGGGACTGGTCCTGAAGGGGAGCGGGGCAAGGCTCCTCTACCGGGTCGAGGCGGACGGCGCCAGGAGCGACCTTCTAGCCGTCGTCCAGGCGAACGGCACCATCCTCAGCGACATGCCTCGCGACGCGGTCCGCGCCGCCATCACGGCACCCCGGGATGAGCCCGACGAGGACGCTCCCGGAATGCGGGCCGCCTACTGAGGTTGAGCCGAGGCTTCGGCGGGGCGCGGCTGCGCGGCGCGCCGGACCGGGTAGTCGCGCACGGTGGGAAGAGGTTGCGCGAAGAGACCCGCTTCATGGGCGGGAGCCGCAGCCGGCGTGCGGGGGACGGGCTTGGGGCGGATCGGCGGACGCACCTTGGCGACGGGTTTGCCCGGGGCGGCCTGCTCGCCGGCCGCGACCGCAGGCCGGGATTCCGCGATCGGTGCCGGCGTGGCGGACTTGGGCGTCGCTCCCGGCGTCACCGCGGCCGGGGCCTTCGGCAGGACGCGGACCGCCGGTGCCGCGACCTTCGCGGGAGCGCGGGGATCCTCGACCTTCTTCGCCGGCGGGACGATCTTCGACGGCTTCGCGGCGGCTTCCGCGCTCGCCGTCTCCGGCTTCCTCCGACCGCCCGGGATCTCGTCCTGGCCGAGCATGCCGTCGTGGTTGGCGTCGAGGGCCTCGAACGCCCCCGACAGCAGCAGCGTGGCCTTCTCCTTGTCCAGGAAGCCCCTGCGGCCGTGCGTGCCGTCCTCGACCAGCACGCGAGCGATACGGGCCGAACGCTCGATCCTCTCGATCTCCTCGCCGATCCGGCGCTCGACCTCCGCCTTCGTGACGAAGCCGTCGCCGTCGACGTCGTAGCGGGCGAGCTGCTGCGCCGATCCGCGCTCGAAGCCCTCGCGGATGCTGGACTGCTGCCTCGTCTCGGTCTGGTCGGGAAGTAGTCCGGTAAGCTTGCGGAACTGGTCGACGGCCGCAGCCTTCGCGTCGTCGAGACCGACCCGACCGGAACGGGTCCGATCGGATTCCACCCACCAGCGCAGAGCTCCCTCCCGGACGGTCTTCTCCCTGGCGGAGACGTTCTGGTTGAGTTGCTCGAGGGTGAGGGACTGGCGATTCTCTCGATCGAAGCGGTTGAGGCTCTCGGCGACGAAGCGCTGGACGAAGATCGTCTTCGGTATGCCGACCGACGAACCGAGATCCGGACCGAGGGCGGCCAGGATCCCGGACGGGGAGCCTTGAGGACCGGGTCGGCTCTGGGCCGCCGCAGGGACTACGGCGGCCTGGTGGGCGGCTGCCGCTTCGCCCGGCACCGGCGCGCGCTTCGGCGCGGGTGGTCGACGCGGCTTCGGCGCCGGGGTCGTTGAGGATCCCGCGACGTGGGGGGATTGGGCCGGGGCCTCTCCGCCAGGCGTCTCGGCCATCGCCGGACCGACCGAGAGGATCGCCGCCAAGCCGGCGATGGAGAATAGGTGGCGCGCCATGACGGATCCGTTCCTTGAACCCGACGAGGTTCGGGCGGAAACGGACCACCGTCAAGAAGGAACGACCGGGCAGGTCCGTTCGGCGCCCGTACCTTCGAAGGTGCGGACGCAGGCAACGCATCGACCTCAATGACGTCTAGTCGCTTCGTATCTGCGTCCGTCGGATGGCCACCGGGACGCCGACGCCCCTACCGCTGCCAGGGCCCCATGATGATCTGGCCAGGGTAGTAGCTCTTGGGGTTCACTACACCGCCTCCGGCGACGTATTTGTCCCAGGCGTTCTGGTCCGTATAGAGGCAGGGGATGTACCGGTTCTCGACGCTTCCGTAGTAGGAGACGCACCCCGACGGCTGGGGCGGCGGATCGCAGTCGTCCGCCATTGCCGGGACAGTGGCGAGAACTCCGAGGAGACCGAGCAGCAAAGGGGTGGCTCGGCACTGTCGCATGATCCGCTTCATCGCAATCTCCCGCCCTTCAGACCGATTTCTTTCGCATCGCGGCGGCACGCGGCGTCGCACCGGTCCCAAGCGGCGGTGCCATCGGAAGACGGCGTCGCGCCGGATGATCGGCACCCCGGCTCCGTCGTGCAACGTCGGCGATCGATAGGAACGACGCGTACCGGGCCGCAGTGGAAGGAGCGGCCTGCACCGGGAAGGGTAGCAGAACGACATTCGCCTTCAATGGCTGACCATGGGGCCCGCACGGTCCGGGCGGAGGCGGCGCTTCCACGATCCGGAGGCCTGCCGCCCCGGAGCATCGATGCGCATGCCCTTCTCCAAGGAACGAGGCACGCCGGAACCTACGGGTGGCGCCTTTCGGGCCGCAGCGGTACTCCTGAAGCAACGAGGAGAGCGTCATGTCGAGAAGGCGGTCGTTGGAAGGTCCCTGGTTCGAAGGCCATTTCGCGGTTCCGGCGGACCGCGGCGATGCGCCGTGGCTCATGGTCCGATCGCCGACCGAGGCCACGCTCCTGTTCCACGTCCCGGCTCCGCAGCCGGCGCGACGCGAACTCGAGGGCATGCACCTCCTCGACCTGGAGCGGCCGGAGGTGGACGGCGCGTGGCAGCCGCAGCTGTTCGAAGGCAGGCACGACTGGTGGCTTGCCGGATCCGGAGCGGCAGGCACGCGGCAGCCCGAGGTCGCCGACCATCCCGTGCTGCGGGGCATCGTGGATCGGGCCTTGGACGTCCTGGCCGAGAACGATCGCGATGTGCTGGACCTCGGGGCCACCCAGCTACGTAGGGAGGCCGCCGAGATGCGGGAGCGGCACGCCCTGCGCCCGAGACCGGAACTGGCGTTGGATCACGAGCGGGCGCGCAGCCACGTCAGGCATCTCGCCGCGCGCATGCTCGATCCGGCCGAGGCGGCCCGCCTGGAGCCGCGGCATGCGGCGTTCGGCTTCGCCGGCGTGCTGGAGACCGCCTACGGGCCGGTGACGGTCCACATCGAGACCGGTCCGGTGGTGCGCATCGATGCCGTTCCAAGCGTGCTGCTCGTCGGGCGCGGGTCGAACGGTCCGCTGGAGTTTTCGCTCTCCGCTCGCCGGTCGGCGGGCGGCTGGGACGCCGTGAGTCCGAAGCACGATCTCGCCCAGCAGGCCGCCGACGACATTCTCGCGCTCGTGCACCGGACCTACCCGGAGCAGATCCGGTCGGCCTTCGCCGCATGGGCATGCACGACCTTGGCCAAGGCCGACATGGCTTCGGCCGCCGCGGCCCGCAGCGACGCGATCATGGTCTCGATCGTCGACGGTCTGGAGGAGCGGGCCGCCGCCGCGGACGAACGCGCCGCCCGGATGCAGGACGCTTCGGCTCCCCGCCCCTGAGCGGCAGCCGCTAGCGTCTGGCCGCCCCGTCGCCGATCTGCTCCGACGCCCTCGCCCAGAGGGCGAGTATCGCCGCCCGGACGTCGGGCGGCGTCGCATCGGCCTCGAACCGTGCGTCGATGGCCTCGCGCAGCAGCGAGCCGTCGCCCGAACGCCCCAGGTCGAGAGCGTCCTGCGACTTGAGGAGCTCGACGAAGGCGCTCGGCGTCTGCGGCTCGACCAGGATGCTCCGCGGCGCCTCGCCCGGCGCGACGCCTGCCTTCACGGGGGCGACCTGGAGGCCCGTCAGATCGAAGGCGTCGGTGCCGGTCGGCAGGTCGAGCCGGTGGGCGACGATCTCGCAGTCGGAGGTGAGCTCGAAGACGGACGGGACGTGGTCGAGGGCGTCGACCGCCGTCTGGGTGATGTTCCCGGGATTGAACCAGACCGTCGCGCCGCAGGTCACCAGCGGCTTGCGAAGGTGCATGTGGCCGTTCACCACGATCGCGCAGCCTTCGATCGGGTGGGGGTCGAGTGCGCCCGGGTAGCTCCCTTCCAGCGCCAGGTCGTGATGCGTGACCCAGACGACCGTGTCGACGCCATCGAACAGGCCGGAGACGTCGCGGGGGATCACTTGGCCGTAGGGCGTCGCGCCCAGACCCACCGTCAGTTCGCCGATCCGGAAGATCCCGACGGGGCCGCCGATGCGCACCACCGTGATGGTGCCGCCCGCGGCCAGCAGGGCGAGGCTGTCGCAGTCCTCGAGGAGATCGTTCGCCTTGTCGTGGTTGCCCGTGTTGACGATCGGCCGCGTCCAGCAGCCCGCCAGGATCCGCGTGAGCCGCGTCTTCAGGCGTTCGTCCTCCTCGTAGGGCCGATCGAAGATGTCGCCCGGGAATACGGGAACGAGACGTCGACCGTTCGCCAGCGCGATGGCCTGCGAGATCGCGTCGAGGACCGTGGCCCCGAAGTCGACGTCGCGCCGGCGCCCCGGCTTGATCGATCCCAGGTGCGGATCGCCGATGAACAGCAGGCCCTGCGCATCGACGACCAACGGCAGGAGGAATCCGGGTCCGAGCTCGGATGCGGGCAACGTCATGCTGCGGCCTCGACCTCGTGCGCCAGGAAGTGCGAGGCGTCCCCCAGACCGTTGCCGCAGGTCGGGCACAGACCGCCAAGGGCTTCGATGGCCTTGGAGCAGGCCTGCGCGTTCGCCTCGAGGCGGGTGCGCACGTCCTCCATGGCGGCCTTGCCGGCCGCCGCGGCTGCGCGGGCCTGGACGAGACGTGCCACGTCGGCCTCGACTTCCGCATCCCCGGCGATCTCGGCCGGCTCGGGAATGCCGCTCCGAACCCAGGAGCCGACCGAGGCCACGTAGGCGCGCACCCTCGCCGTCAGCATCGAACGGACGAGGGCTTCACACTCGCCGCCATCCTCCATCTGGGGCGCCTCCGCCGGAAGCTTGGCGAGAAGCTGCACGCGCGCCCGGGCGACCTCGCCGCGCGCCCTCATCCCGGCCAGGGCCGCCGCGTGACGCCCGCAGGCGGCGATCTCGTCCATGTCGGCGGCGATCGCTTCGGGTACGGAAGCGTCCGGCGTGCGTGCCAGGACGTCCAGGGCCGAACGCCGAGCGGTCGCGCGGGCCCGGGCGGCGATCAGCGCCGCGAGATCGTTCTCGGCCGAGCGCAGCCCCTCGGCGTCCGCGCGGAGCGCCTCGGAGGCGGCGCGCAACCGCTCCGCCTCGCCGGCCATGTCGTCCACGCCCGAGAGGCGGGCGATCCGTTCCCGAAGCGCCGCGATGGACTTCTCGCCCTCGCGCACCGTTCGGGAATCCTCCGTCACGTCCCCCTTGTGCAGATCCTGCATGACCCGGATCAGTTCGCTCTCGCGGCCGATCGAGAGCACGGAGGCACGCTCGGCCGGGCTGCGGTCCAAGAGGAAGGTCGGAAGCTTCTGGCGCTGGAAGTGATGGTCGTCGTCGGCGATGCCGATCTTCTCGGCGACCCAGGCGGGCACGTCGCGACCGCCGCCGTCGCATCCGTCGTGCACGGACCCGTCGGCTTCCAGCAGCGTCCAGGACTGGATCGGGTTTCCCTTGAGGCGTCGCACGTAGCGGAGGGTGCGACCGCGCTCCAGGCCGATCTCGACGACCGCCTCCTGGGCTCCGCCGCGGTCCCGCACCAGACCCTCCCTGCCCTCTCCGTGGAAGGCGGCGCGCAGCGCACGGTTCACGATGCTCTTGCCGAGGTTGTTGTCGCCGCAGACCGCGGTGACGCCCGGGCAGAGATGGAGGACGGCCTCGGCGTGGGACTGCACGTTGCGCATGCGGATGAACCGCATGCCGGGCTCGTCGTCCTGCCACGCATGTCGGCGGGGATCGTTCTCGATCCGGACGCCCTCCTCGGATTCCGGTATGCCCTCCACGCGCGAGAGCCTCACGCCCTCCGGCAGGTAGGCCGGGTCGTGGTGGGAGATCAGGATCGTCTGCAGGGCGAGCTCGGACGAGGTCTCGTGGACGACCTTCAGGTAGCTGCGCACCCGGTCCGGCTTGATCCAACAGTCGGTCTCGTCGAGGACCACCAGCTTGCGGCGTCCCGACTTGACCGACGCGATCAGGCGCAATCCGGTCGAGACCGCGTTCGTCAGGGCGCCGCCCTGGTCCTCGAAGATGTCGGAGCGGCCGCCCCCGGCCTTCCGCACGAAGATGTCGAGCGCGGGCAGGGATCGCTTGACCGAGAGATCGAGGCCGATCGCCCCCGCCGTGGGGATCACCTCCTTCGCGATCAGCGACAGCAGGGTCTCGTAGCTGCCCACGTTGCGCCTGTGCGCATCGGCCTGCAGCTGCTCCACGAACGACTCGATGGCTGGACGCAGCTGCTGCCGCCCCTTGGCGAGGCCGACGTCGCGGACGGTCTCGGCCTCCTGGCGCATGAGCTCGTCGCGCCGTGCGCACAGGCGCGAGCAGCTTCTCAGCAGTTCCGCGAGACCGCCCGGATCCGACGAGGCGTACATGGCTCAGGCGGCTCCGGCGAATTCGTCGACCACGGCAGCGACGGCGCCGATGCGCTCGTCGAGGAGGCGCCCGAGATCGGCGATGCGGACGTTCGGCTGCTTGAGGATGGCCTCGATCGCGCGGTCCTCGGCATCTATCCGCGCCGCCGCCTGACGGACGCGCTCCAGATTGGACTGGTAGGCATCGACGGATTCGGAATTGCGCTGCCAGCCCGCCTCGATGCGGGCCTGCAGTTCGTCCACGTCGACGGTGCCGTATCTCGCCAGGACTTCAGCCTCGATGCGCTCCTGCTCGGCCGCGGCGCGCTCGGCTTCGGTCTCGGCCCTGATCTGGGCGCGCTTGAGGTTGTCGTGTTCCGGCCGGAGCCTCGCCAGGAGGGCGCGGTTCTGCTCGTCGCTTCTGGTCTGCGGCTGCGTGCTCATGATGGTCCTCTCGAACGCAGCATCGGACCGGAGGACCATGCCGTCAACATCGGGCTCTCACCCTGGTTGACGAATGGCTGCACGGTTCCTTCGTCGCCCTGCCCGGCCTCATGCCCGATGATAGGCGCGACGACGCCTCCATTCCTTCCAGACCCCGCCCTTGAAGGGCAAAAGCGTTCTGCTACGCTTCAGGTCGCATGACGTCCCCTGCGTACGCGTCCGACGTGGCCCATCCGAAATGGGCCATCGCCGGTCGCCGCGCCTGAGGCCCGGCAACCGGAGTACGGAAGATGCGGCACCAGCGTTCCTTGGCCACCTGCGCGGCTCTGGCGATGGCCGTGGGCCTGATCGCCCAGGCGACGACGGCCTCCGCCGCCGACATGAGCTGCCTCCCGCCGATCGATGACTGCCAGTTCAAATGGTACGCCCAGCAGAACTTCCAGGGTCCGGCGGGCGAGGGATCCGAGATGCAGGGCAGCGGCGGCACCATGAGCTTCACTTGGCGGAAGGTCGCCCTGTCCTTCGACGGAGACCGCATGTTCGTGCCGCTCGACGCCGACGCCTATCCGCCGTGCGAGAACAGGGGCGGCCCGATCAACGAATACTCGCAGGGCGGCGGTCAGTAGCGGACGGCATCGCAAGGCGCGTCGGCCGTACGAGCATCGCTCCGGCCGACGACGTGGATCTGCGCTGCGCCTCCGCCCGCTCGATCGCGGCGACACGGTTTGGAGTAGGAGGGGCCGAGAATGATCCGCCCACATCTGCGATCGCGGCGGCTCGGACCGGCGATGCTGGTCCTGGCACTCTTCCCGGGTTCGTCGATCCCCGCAGGCGCGGAGGACTGCGATCCGCCCGCACCCCCGGCGAGCGTGAACGACGGTCCGATCAGTTGGATGACGACGGGGTCGCAGGGGGCGAGCGGCACCTGCAATCAGTACGTCCAGAGCGGCCCGAACGCAGGGCATATCAGGGCGCTGCTCTGCCCCAACCGGATGGCCTCGCCGCCGCACGGCGTGCTCATCCTCCCGATGGGCGTGGTTCAAGGGTGGAACAACTGTGCGGACGCATACGGCGGCAGGGATTGTCCAGCAGGTTCTTGGATAAGGTAGCCTCGACGCCGCCTGTCCGTCAAAACTTTCGATCAGATCGCGGACCCGACCAGAGGTCGAGTCCGCCGAGGCACCGTGCTTCAGCCCTTCAGGTGGGCTGCAAGATGCTTGTTCATCTCGAACATCGTGCACTTGTCCTTGCCGAACACCTTCTTGAGCTTGTCGTCGGCGAGGATTTCGCGCTTGTTTTCGGGGTTCTGCAGGTTGTTCTTCTTGATGTAGTCCCAAACCTTGCTCACCACCTCGCCGCGCGGCAGCGGGCTGGTCCCGACGATGGCGCCGAGTTCGGCGGAGGGCTTCAGCGGCTGCTGGAGGGCATTCGGCTTGGCGGCCGCGGTCTTCGGGGCTTCGGCCTTGGCTGCAGCGGGTGATTTCGCCATTGCTTCGTTCCTGCTTCGGTTGCGGTCTTCGCGTCCCGTACCTTCGAACGGGGTCTCCGAGATAGCATCGACCCGGACTCGGGCAACCCCGGACGCAACGCTCCGGCCGGTTCGTGACCGGTTTCCAGGGTAAAACCGCCCGAAACGGCGCCTCGCCCTCTCAAAAGCCGGGAAGCGCCATCTGCCCGGCGACCTCGACCGGCCGTTCGGCGGGCGGCCCTTGGACCGCGAGGGCGGCACGACGGGCGGCCAGACGCGCGATCCGGTCCGGCGTGAGCGCCCCCTGCAGGCTCCAGGCGACCTCAAGCGTCGTGCAGCGGTCGGCCGCCACCGCGCCCAGACGGAGCGCCTGGAAACGCCTGCCCTCGATCACGTCGTAGTGCGGCCAGGAGGCCTTGGGCGGGCTTTGGAACCAGCCCCGGTGCAAGCCGAGGCGTCCCGCGAACGCGTGCAGCTCGTCGAGATCGGTGGAGAACAGATGCGCCCATAGCCGGCCGCGCCAGGGATGGATCGCTTCGTCGACGTAGACGGTCATCTCGGGTCCGCAGGTCGGGAGAGGTCGACGAGGGTCGCGGCGATCGACGCCATGTTCAAGCCGTCGGTTCCGTTCCGCCGGCGGAACGGTCGGGTCCCAGCAGCCGGGTGCGGTAGACGACGTCCGCCAGAGCCCGGACCTTCCTCGCCATGCGGAAGGCGTCGGGAGCGGCTCGATGCGGGTGGGGATGGATGGCCTCGACCGCCTGGATCGCCCGGACGAAGGTGGCCGCATCGACGTGCCCTGCCGCCGCCGCCAGCCTGTACACGTCGTCGAGCGGCGTGACGGTCCAGGAGCGCGGATGCCGGGCGGCCTCGTAGACCATGCCGATCCAGTGGTCGTCGAAGGCCGCGTTGTCCGACACCACGACACGACCCGCGAACACGACCTCCATCCGCTGGACGGCCTCGTGCACGTCGATGCCGTCGCGGTAGAGCGCGTTCAGCCGAAGACCGTGCACGGCCTGCGAGATGAGCGACCATCCGAATTCGGTGTCCCATTCCCCCGACGGGGATATCAGGAAGCTGTCGGGTCCCACGTCGTCGTCGAGGCACCATCCGATCTCGACGGGGAACGATCCCTTGTCGAGGCTTGAGGCCTCGACGTCGGTGAACACCACTTCGTGGTCGAACGCCCGGAAGATCACGAGATCGCCCCCGGGACGGCTTTCCGAGCCGCTTCGGCCAGGATGTCCTCGATTTCCCAAAGCAGTTCGAGATCGGCCGCAGACAGGCGGCCCCGTTCCTCGGCCGCGAGCCGGCGGGCACGTTCTTCGAGCCGCAACGGCGAGCCGGTCGCGTCGGTCGCGGCCGCGCCCTTGAGCGTCAGCCATGCCGCCACGCGTTCGCGCGCCTGTCGCCGATCGCTCCCGGAGTCGGAGACGGTGGAGAGTATGGCCTCCCGGGTGGCGTCGGGATCGGCTTCCATCCGGGCGAACATCGCATCGAGAAGTTCCTGCTCCTCGTCCGAGAGAAGCGCGAACGGATCTCCCTCGCGCGCTTCGAACGTCTCCTGGTCGGATCGTCGTCCGTCCGGCGAGACGGCCTCCACCGTGTAGGAGATGCCGCCTTCGCGTGCGGAGAACCGGACCGTCCAGCCGTCGATCCGCAGGTCGCCGGTCTCGTGCCAGACGTCCGACCACACGAGCGGCGGGGCGACCATCCGGGCGTCGGACCGTCCGGCAAGAACGCGCCGGAGCAGGTCGAGCACCTCGGCAACCGCCACCCGGTCGGACGGGAGCGGCGGCAGCGCCGCGGCAGCGGGTCGCGGCAGGGCGAGCACGAGCGGCATCACGCCCTCGATCTCGGCGTGCAGATCGACGGTGCGGCCGTCGCGGACGGCATCGGCGGCCGTGGAGGCGAGATCGCGCCAGCGGGTGGTGCCGAGCCTGAATGCCTCAGCGGTTATGCGCCTGCGCCGCCACTCGGCATCGAGCCGCCTGTAGAGCAGCGCGAGCGCCGGGCCCGCCGGGCCGTATCCGTCCTCCACCTCACCGCTCCCGGGTGCCTCGGCCGATGTCCTGTCCAGAGTCTGCCACGAAGGAACGCCAGCCCCAAGATCGTGCGCGTTGGACATTTTCGTAGTCCGACGAGACCTTGTCCGCATGGACACACCGATGCGTTTCATGCGGAAGATCTCGGGTCTTCTCGACGCCTGGACGGACTGGATCGCATCTCCCGGCGCACCCGTCGACGCGCCTGCCGATGCTTCCGCCGGCGGCGTCGCGGTAGAGGCCGAAGCCACGGTCGGCCCCGCGGCCCCTCCCGAGCGGCCGGCGCCGCCGCCGGGAGGCCTGAAGCGACGTGTCGCCGTCCTGACGGATGTCGTCGCCATCACGAAGGACGTGGGGCGGGTCTGGCCACGGGTGCGCGTCGCGGTCGAACGTCTCGACTGGCTGCCGCCTGCGGGCGTGCCCACCTCGCGCGCCATGAAGGAGGTGCTCCACGCCCTCCTCGACGATGTGCTGGCCGCCGCGGACGCCTCGCTGACGCCCGGCGACGAGGCTCGGCGCCTGCGACCCGTGCTCAGGGATCTGAGGGAGGCGCTCGGTCTGTACGCCGAGCATCGGGTCGACTCCGCCAGCTACCCGGACCCTACGTCCGAACCTGCACGAGCCTCCAGGGAGCGGTTTCTCGCCAGATTGGCGGACCGGGGACTGGATCATCTCGACATCGACTGGGCCGATGCGGGCACGATCGGCGCGGGTGTCGTCGGGGCGCTCGGACGGGATCTGCCGGCCGACGATGCCCGGGCGCGCTACGTGGTGCGGACTCGGGAGGGGCGCCGCTACCTCGACATGCCTGCGGCCGATCAGGCCGCCCGCGAGAGACGCCTTGGCGAGCCCCGCATCTTCGTGGCGCGGGTCGACGTGGTCGGGCTCGTGGCCGCCAGCGTATGTGGCCGGTACGAGCCGACGCTCCGCCGGGCGACGGCCGAGAAGCTCCGCCACTGGATCGTCGAGAACATCCCCACCCTGCCGACCGACCTGCGCCGCGCCTGCGCCGACTGGATGATCGACATCCGGCCCGAACGGATGCGATCCTGGGAGCCGGTCTCGGTGGTCGAGGTGGCGCTGCCGCAGATGCCGTTCGCGGCCTTCGAGGATGCGCTCGTCCGACGGCGGCTTCCGACCGACGCCTCGCAGGCGGCGACGATCGTCAAGGCCGCCGTGATCGCCTTCGTCCAGGAGCAGTGCGACCTCCATCGCACGGCGCTGGAGGCGATCCGGGACGAGTACGCCGCCGAGAGCCGCATCGAGATCGCGGTCGAGCGTCAAATCGCCTTCGCCTCCGCTCCTCCGGAGCGGATCGAAGTCCGGGCTCCCGCAGCCTGATGCCGGCACCGATCCGGAAAGAGAAGC
Organism: Methylobacterium sp. 092160098-2; assembly: GCF_028920805.1. Classification (NCBI taxonomy): domain Bacteria; kingdom Pseudomonadati; phylum Pseudomonadota; class Alphaproteobacteria; order Hyphomicrobiales; family Methylobacteriaceae; genus Methylobacterium; species Methylobacterium sp. 092160098-2. The sequence continues at coordinate 393,911 of NZ_JAQPZJ010000002.1, forward strand.
AAGGAACGAACGACGATGGCCAACGAATTCCAGAAGCTGCTGCTCGCAGCCTATCCGAACCAGGATATGCTCAACTTCGATCCTACCGACGAACGGCAGGTTGAGGACGCCGTCCGCGAAGGGAGCACCGGCGACACGCTCTTCGATTTCCTCTGGAAGGAGTTGGCCGATCATTCGGGCGACGAGGTCGAGCACGTCCTGAAGTCGCTCGACCAGGCCGCACGCGACATCCAAGCGGTCCGCGAAGCGGTCGTCGCGGCCTTCGACGCTCCCCGCGCTCCGTCCGCCTGAAGGAGGCGCCCATGGAACAGGAAAAGCAGTACCACATCGTCTTCACGTCCTCGACGATCGCCACCTCAGTCGAGCAAGCCGTTCACATCGCCCTCGACCAGGTCGCCGAAGGGTCGGCGCACGCCGAGGTGTTCGACGACGGCAACAAGCTGGTGGATGAGCCGGACATGCTCGGCATCCTTGCTAAGCGTCCTCCCGTACGCATGACGCCCGCGGACGGTCTGGACTACGAGATCGTCCTCAACGCGGCCCGCCGTCTCGCCGAAACCCTGACGCAGGAACAGAGGAACCTGCTCGCCGGCCTCGACACCGCCGACACGCCGGAGCGCGCCCAGATCGTCCGCGACATCGCCCGGTCGGTGTTCGAGCGGGACGCCCAGCCGGATGCGACGCAGAGCGACGCCCTCGTGCTGGGCAACGTCCGTTACGCGGTCGGCCGGTCCACCCACGTCGTGCAGACCGCGGTCGATCTCGCCATCGCACGCTGGGACACCCTGGCCGATGCGACGAAGGAGACGATCCTCGACGAGGTCGCCTACGCTGTGTCCAACGGAAAGGCCGGCATGGAGATGGACGAGCGGGAGTGGCGCCGGCTCGTGGACCATGGGACGCCGGCCACGGGTCCCAGGTTCTGAGCCGCGGCCGGCTTGCCGGCCGATCCGAACCGGGCCATCCTCGAAGGAGCGGCGTCGAGGGCGCCATCCATTGGGAGCATGCGATGACCGACGAAGTCATTCCTTCGATCCTTGCCGACAACCTCCGTCGGATCGCCCGGGGCGACATCCGCTTCGTTCCGGACCGCGAAGGCATGATGGACGACGGCCCCGGCTTCGTGTGCTTCGAGGTCATGCTTGACCGGGCCGGGATCGTGCGCCTGTCAGCTGCGCTCGATCCGCAAGGCCCGACCGTCGTCGACTTCAACCCGCCCGGCGGCCCCTGGGGAACCGAGATCGAGATGGCCGGCGGAATCGTGTCCGCGACCGTCGCGAGCAGACGTATCGGTCGGCTTCCCGAGAGCGTCGCCGTCGACGGAACACGTCTCGTCGATCTCCTGTCGTCCCTGCGCGTCGCCGCCGTGACCGCCGGTCGCCATCCGTTCGTATTCGGTCCTGGCGTCGAGGGGCTCGACGCGGCGGCCTGAGGTGGACGGAGGGGCCGTCGTCGGGACCGCGCGGGGACCGTTTGCGGTCGTCGCGGCGGTGTCGCGGAGCGGCGTCGCGCACCTCCGCACCGGTCTGTCCTGGCGCCTCACCACCGATCCGAGACGGCCCCGCGCGTAGCCTCGGGGTCGACGCATCCGACGCGCGCCGGATCTTCGAATCCATCGGGCGCCCCCTGACGGAGCGACGGCTCGATCCCCAGTCCCGGAACGCCGGGTTCGCCGCCGGCGTCGAGCGCGTCCGGACCTGGAATGCCGCTCTGGCCGCGTGCCGCGACGGCACCTTCGTCCTCGGCGGGCCCACGACCTACGAACTCGCTCTTCCGGCGGCTCGGACGATCCAGCCGGCCGAAGTCGACGCCCGACCCGCCGGCGACCCGCTCATGCCGTCGTTCGATCGGAACGCCTCCGTCGAGACAGTCCCCCGGCAACGTCCGCCGGCGTGGGCAACGACGATTCGTTCGCCTTGGTCGATCTCGTGCGCATGGGCCGATAGGGTCTTTCCTCTGGCGCCGAACGAAAGCATCATCGAAGGAACGAAATCTTCCGATCCATTCCTGCGCGCCCGGGTTCGAACATGTCGAAGGCTCTGCTTCTCCACGCATCTTTCCCCACCGCGATCGCGGCGCTGGCGTCGCGCGACATCCAGCTGCTGCCGGACCCGGTTGCGTTCCGGAGTGGCGGCATCTCCTACGGCGCCCGCTTCGACGACGGCGACTTCATGCGGATGACAATGGAGGGAGCGGTCGCATCCTTCTCGATCTTCGACCGGACCAACAGGGTCTTCGTCTGCGACCTCGACCACGACGGACGACACCTGCAAGGCACAGTCGGCGGATCGGAGATTCCGACCGCACTGCACCTTCAGGGCATCCACGTGGCCGACCTCCTGGGCCAGCTTCGCGAGACCGTCCTCGCGGCCGGCCGGGACGGCGCAGGTCCACTGCCCTTCCGCTATTCCGAAGTGCCGGCGCTGGAAGCCGCCTGATCCCGCGATGCCAACGTTGACAGGACATCCCATGAGTACCGCTAACTTCACGGTCGAAATCAGCGCCGTGGATCCCGAGGTGATGGCGGCCTTCGCCCGCACGCTCAATCCGGACCTCGAACTCAACGCCGCTCCGTGCAGGATCGTGGAGGAAATCCTGATCAATCCGCCGCGCGCGCCGCTGGACGACGGCTACGAGATCAGGACGCGCGCCGTGCGGGACCTCGGCTTGGGCCGTTTCGTGCTGGATCTCGAGGCCGAGATCTTCGACGAGGCCGGATTCCTGATTGCTGTCAGGTCCGCCTACGCCAAGGCTTGGGACGAGCAGTTCGAGCCTGAAAACTTCGGCGAGGCGCTCTACGAGATCGTCCTCGGTTCCAACGCGTCGCCCGGCCCCCTGGAGATCGGATTCGAGATCCTGAACCACGAGCACCGCGGCGAGCCGGTCGCGCCGTCGCAGCCGGCTCCCTGACGTCAGGGGCTGGGCGACGTCGAAGCGACGGGTATCCCTTCCGTCGACGGGCAGTCCCAGCCCCCCTCGTCGTCGATCCCGCGACCGCGCAGGCGTGTCGCGAGGCCGCGCAGGAGGGTGTCGAGACCGTTCAGCCCGTCCAGTCCGACGATGTCGGAGTGTCGATAGCCCATCTCCAGGTCGCGAAGCGCCGTCGCTGCGGTCGCGAGCATGTCCTCGTCGGGGCCCACGCCGACCTCCCCGCCTTCCGCGACGGGGATCGAACGCGTCGCGGCCGTGTCCCATCCGTTCTCGTCGTCGATGCCCATGCCGCGCAGATGCGCGACGACCTGCACCAGGAGAGCATCCAGACCGCCTGCGCCGTCCGCGGCCGCGATCTGGCTCGCCGGCCAGTCCATCGACAGGTCCCGGAGCGCGGTGGTCGCCAGCGCCAGAAGGCGCATCGTTCGCGTGTCGCCCATGGTCCATCCCTCTTCCGTCGCCCGAAGCATGCAGGACGCGGACGCAAGGCGCCACGCGTTCCCTATCCTTAAAATCCGACGTATCGTTCCTTCGACGAGCCGCCGACGAAGGATCGGGAACGAACGACATGGCCGGTGCAGCATTCCTCCGCTCGGCATCCTGGGCTCCGACGGTCGCGATGTCGTGGTTCTGGGGGCTGGGCTTCTGCTTCTCGATGCATGTGGTCCTCACCTACGGGTGGGGTGCATTCGCGGCCTTCGCGGCGACCAATGCGACTGGGCTGTTCCTGTTCGGAGCGCTGTGCGGGCGCGCCGGCACCGATCCAGCCAAGCTCTTCCGGATCGCCCAGGACCGCGCCGGCGTCGCGCTCGTCGCCTATCAGATCGTCGCAGTCGCGATCACCCTCTACGGCTTCGGCCGCTACGTGCTGGTGCCGATGTTCGGAGCCGGCAGCGCCGGCGGCGCGGCGATCCTCCTGATCGCCTCAAGCGCGATCGGTCATGCGGTCGGTCTCCCCGGCCTGAAGAAGCTTCACGCGGTGCTTCTGGCCGGCGGCGCGGCCGCCGCAGCAGCGGCGCTCACGGCGCTGCCCGGGGGCGAGGCGCCTCCCGTCTCCGCGGCCCTGGATTCGCGCTTCCTCGGTCTCGTTGTGCCGTCCCTCGTCGGCTTCCTTCTCGGGCCTTGGCTCGACGTGCAGCAATGGCAGCGGGCGGTGGCGATCCGCCGGTCCGGCGGGTCGACCCTTCTGGCCTACGGATTCGGATCCCTCCTCTTCCTCGGGCTGCTGTGCATCAACGCGGTTCTGGCGGTGGCCGCCGGCCCCGTCGTCACCGCGGCCGCATCCGACGGCCTTCCGTTCGCGGGCGGCTCGCTCGCAGCCGCCACGGTGCGCCTCGACGGAGGCCGCGGCCTCGCGTCCGTCGCGTTCCTCGTCTGGTCGACGCTCGCCATGGCGACGACGCTGGACAGCTTCTACGTCGCCGTGCGGTCGACCCTGAAGGAGACCATGGGCCGCTCCACGAGCGCGCTTCTCGCCCTGGTGCCTCCGGGCTACGCAACGTCGCCCCTCTGGGTCGGATCGATCGCCTGCGGCCTCGCATTCGCCGCCTTCCGCTTCGACCTCCCCTTCCTCTACCTGATGATGCCGTTCGCCACCTTCTTCGCGGCACCCGCGGCCAATCTCGTCGCCGGCGCCCTCGGAGCCCCCGTCCTTCACGATGCCCCTCTGGCGTTCATGCTGGGGATCTGCGCGATGGCGCTGTTCGTGGCTGGGCATGCGGCCGACGATCCCGCCATCCTGGCGGTCTCCGTGCTCGTGCCGCTCCTCGCCGCCGCTCGATCGCTCGCGCACGTCCTCAAGCCCGGCAGGGATCTCCGCCCGGCGAAGATCGATGCGGGCACCGGCGGCATGCCAGTTCCGGCGGAACCGGTCGTGCTCCGGCCCGTCAACGACCATGGCGCCGCGCACGGCTTCGAGGGCAAGTGGTTCGTCGTGAGGATCACGCCGACCTACGACGACACCAACAGCGTCGGGAACGTATATTTCGCCAACTATATGCGTTTCGTCGGCAAGGCACGGGAGTTGTTCTTCAACGCGGTCATGCCCGACTTCGATCTCGCCACGACGCGCTTCCTCATCCTCACGAAATCCATTGCGCACGACTTCCGGGGCGAGGCGAAGGAGTTCGAACCCATCGAAGTCCGGTTAGGCGTGCGGCGCTGGAACCGGAAGTTCGTGACCCTGGAACACGAGATCCGCCGCTCGTCGGGCGGCGTGCTGGGCAAGGGCAGCCAGCAGCTCATGTTCGTGGACGCCGAGGACTACCGGCTGATCGACATGCCGGGCGACATCGTGGGTAACTTCGGGCCCTACGTCCTGGGCGACCAGCCGGCCGCCGCGACCGGTTTACCAGAAGCCGAAGCTGCCTGAGGACGAAGGACCGGCGGCCCTTCCGCCGCGACCCCGGCCCCGTCATACCTTCGAGCACGACCTTTCGAGGACCACGAAGGACATGGCGACGTATCCGATCGCGACGGCGGCCCCGCTCGTCGGCATCACCAGGGCGCGGCTGCGCGCGTGGATGAACGATCCCGAAGGCCCCTGCAGCCTGGACGTGCTGCCTTCGACGAGCGCGCTCCTGCTGGGCTTCCGCGGCCTCCTGGAGGGTGCGGTCGCCTCGGCCCTGACGGCGCAGCGGCTCAAGCCGGCCGAGCTCCACACCGTCGTGCGGGCGGCACGCGACGTCTTCGAGGACGACCATCCTCTCGCCACCGTGCGCTTCCTCGAGGAGGGCGAGGATCTCGTCGACGCGGTCCTGCCCGATCGCCCGGCGACCCGGAGCTTCGTTCGGCCGGCGGGTTTCGGGAGCATGGACCACGACGAGACGGGCGCACCGGTCCGATGGTGGCCGCGCGGGCGCGAAGGCGGGATCCTGGTCGATCCGCGCATCTGCGCCGGCCGCGTGCTTGAGGCGAAGTCGTTCGTCCCCGTCCGGGCCCTGGCGGCATCCGTCGACGCCGAAGGCTCCATCGAGAGGGCCGCCGCGGTCTGGGACGTCGAGGTCGCCTCGGTGCGCCGCGCCGTCGACTTCCGGGCCCTCGTCGGGTCCGTCTGACCGGGACGCGGCACATTCGCGCTCGCACCCGCGACGGTCTCGGGCTAGGCTCGGTTCCGGCGTCCGAGAGCGCCGCCGTTCCTTCCCGACGGTCTGCGGCGACCCACCGGAACGCAGCCGTGACCTCCCGCCCGCCGGAGATGCGATCCGTGCTCTTCCGTGTCGCCGCCCTCGTCGTCGCGACGCTGTCCAGGCAGGCGGCCGCACCGGTCGTCCGGTCCCGCCGCGCTCCGGATCGGCCCCGGCTCGTGAGGAGCCTCGTGTCACAGGGCGGCGCGTTCCGGATCGGGGAGGCCGCCAACGACGACGGGATCCCGAAGGCGCGGGAAGCCGGCCGTCCACAGCCCTTCTAGGGAAGGACGCGATCCGTACAATTGTCGGGATCTTCGGCACGCGATTTCAGGGGTTGCGGGGCGATACCGGATGCGCCCGCTGCCGGAACCCCTTCCACGATGTTCGCACGACTGCAGACCGCCTCCGGCTCCCTGACCGAGGGCACTTGGACGAAGCCGGGAAGGGTCGTCCGCCCCGCGGTCCGGCTCGACGCCCGCGACGGCCGCCGGCGGACCGCGGCCCTGGCGATGCTCGCGGCCACCGGCCTGTATCTGCTGTTCGAGGTGCCGTTCGGATCCCTGGTCCTCGACGTGGTGGGTTCGTCCGCCACCTCGGCCGAGATCGAACGCCTCGAATGGACCGGGCGCATCTTCACCGCCCTGGCCGTTCTGATCGTCGTCTGGGGCACCCTGTTCGACCGCTACGTCGAGGGCGTGGCCGACATGCGCCGCACCGTGCTGTCGCTGGTGGTGGCCGCCGTGCTCGTCGTGCCGGTCGTCCACCAAGCGGTCTGGTACGGCGTCGAGGCCTTCGTCGCCTCGTCCTCGCCGGCCGCCCGGCAGCGGGCCGCCAACGCGCAGCTCCTGCGGACCGAACTGTTCTCGGCGAAGCCGAGGATCGCGGGCCTGCCGGTCGAACCCGGCGTCTTGTCGCGTCCGGAGTGGAAGGCCTTCGCCGCGGCCGCGCCGCTGGTGGGCATCGCCGAGCCGCGGGCGCTGGCCTCGCTCGCCCCCAGCTTCCAGGCGCTCCTGCGCCGGAACGTCGAGGAGCGGATGGGCGGCCCGGAGGAATTCCGGCGCAAGGACTTCGAGCCCGCCCTGGCGGAGCTGCACAAGGCCTTCGACGGCTACCGCGACGGCGTGAAGGCCCGCGCCGACGCCCTCGGCAGCCTGGGCCAGGAGGCCGACCGCAGGTGGAAGAGCTGGCACGACTTCATGTTGAAGGTCAGCAATCCCCCGATGAGCTTCTCGCCCGCCGACGTCCGCAATCTCCGCGCGAAGCTCGCGACGCAGGGACTGCGGATGTCGGACGACCAGGACCCCCGCTCCGAGCGCGACTTCCGGCGCGCGGTCCTCGGCGACGCCGGCAAGCCCGCCGAGGCCGCCTTCGACGCCAGGGTGCGGAATGCGCTCGGTGCCGATGGCGTTCTCCCGCGCGACATCGATTCCTTCGAGCGGTTCGCGGCCCAGGCTCCCGTCCAGGCCAGGATCAAGTCGCTCCTGGGCATGGCGGAGGGCGGTGCCGCGATCCCGGTCGATGCCGAGGGAGCCGCCTTCGAGAAGGGCGTCTACCGCCCGGCCGTCGACGCTGTCCAGCGCCGGCTCTCAGCCTCCTACCTGGGCGACCCGGCGACCTTCGCCGACGGTCGGGCCGACGGGCAGCTCGGCCGCGACGTCTTCCGCGCGAGCCTCGTGCCGCCCGTCGCCCTCGTGCTCTCGCTGCTCGGGATCCTCGTCCACACCTTCAAGTTCTCGAACTACGCCCTGATCCTCCGGTCGCTCGGCCGCCCGGGCAACGCCGGCCGGTCGCGGCGCGGTCGGCACGTCAGGATCGTCCTCGGGATCTGCGTCGTCCTCGCGGCTCTCGTGGCGATCGCGCCGGCGACGACCCGGCTCACGGGTTCGGAGTTCGTCGCCACGGCCGACGCCGACGCCGCCCGCAGCCTTCCCTTTCTGCCCTTCGCGGCCGTGTCCGGACCGATCCGCGCGGAGGCCGCCATCTATCCGGTCAAGCACGCCCTGGCCGGCCTCCCCCACTTTGCGCTCGTCGCTGCGGTCGTGCGCGCGGCGGGGGGGCGATAGAATCCCGGGATCCGTCGCGGTCGAGGAGGTTCCGGACGCTTGACTTGCACCGGGCACCTCAACACCTTGTGACGACACGGGGTCGGTGGTTCGCGCATAGGTCTTCCCAGGAGAGACCCGCTCGCGCGTCTCGGGAAGTCGGCGCGGGCCGCCGCCCCCTCGTTTCCCGTGCCTCGCCGCGAACGGACAAAAGCTTGCAGACGTCGTCGAACGGATCGACTGTCCTCGACCGCAGCGCCGCCGAGGCCGCCCTGCGCGAGGCGGCCACGGAACTCTTCGGCACCGCCCCGATGAGATCCAGGATCGGAGAGGTGTTCTCCGCGGGGTTCGGCCGGGACGACTGGGAGAGTGCCCGCGGACCCTGGAACCCGTCGGCCGCGGCGGCGGCCGTGGCCCGCTGCTACGCCCGCCCCGGCGATCCCTCGAAGTCGATGGCGGTCGCCATCAGGATCGAGACCCTCCTCGGGTCGAGGCCGGTCCCCTCCGAGGCGTCGACCAGGATCGTCGTCGATCTCGCGGCCGGCTGGATGGACGTCCTCTCGAGCCGTATCGGGGACGTGGCCGCGCTGACCCGCGATCCCGCCTTCGCCGAGATCGGCCGCGCGCTCGCGGACGAGGCCTTTCTAGCACCGGACCTGCTGGCGGACGGCACCGTCGAGACGGCGCGTTCCAGCATCGCCGCCGTCGGGAGCCCGGCGCAGGTCGCCGCCGTGACCGACGCGCTGCCCGAGCTCCGCCGGATCGTCGGGGAGCTGTTCAGGCGCCCCCGCCATCCCGGATGGCCCGCCTTCGCCGCCGTGCTTCTCTCGCTGCAGGCCTTCAAGGTCGATGCGGCTCGCCTCGGCGAGGAGCCTCTCGTCGCCTTCCGCGACAAGCTCCTGGACGCCGGCTCGGACGTCGGAGCCCTCACGGCTGCCGCATCCATGCTGGGCGGGCTCGGGCACAGGCCCAGGGCCGCCCTCGTCTCTGGCATGCTAGACGACGTCGCGCGCTGCATCCTCCAGGCGACCGTCCTGTCGGGCCGCGGTCTCGACGCGTTCGGTCGGGATCTTCTGGCGGAGACGGATCTGCCGGCGAGCCCCTTCGCCCGGGTGCCGTCGTCTCCGGACCTCTTCTGGCCCCTGCCCCCCGAGGACGCCATCGGCGCCGCGGGCGAGCCGGAGTGGAGAGGGTTGACCGATCCCGACCGCCCCGCTGCCCCCGTGGTCGAGTGGCACCGCATCACCACCGAGGAGGATGCCGCAGCCGACATGCTCTTCCGCTGCGGCCGCCGGGACCTGTCGAACGGCGTCTCGCTGCAGGCTGGCGATCTAGCTTCGGACACCGCGCACGTCGTGGCCCGCGGAACGGACCCCCGGCTACTTGTCCCGGTGGGCATCGTCCTCGTCCGACGCCGGCTCGTGGCAGGCCGCGGGCGCTTCGTCTACGAGGTCGAGATGACCGCGGTCGGCATGGGTGCGGGCGAGACACCCTACGGCGTCGAGAACATGCTTCTGAGATCCGTCGAGGAGGCCACGCTCCACGATCTTCCTCTGCTGGTGGAGGCGCATTCCGGGTCGCATCTCGACATACGCTGCACCGTATCCCCATCGTTGGCGGCAACGTCGGAGCGGCTCGCCAGGATCTTCCCGGGCCTTTCGGCGAACGACATCGATCTGCCGCGGCACGCCGTGCGCCAGATCGAGGAATTCGTCGCCGCGCGCCGGGCGGCGGTCGTCGCGGCCGCCAGGAGCGACGCCCCGCCCCGCCCTTCGCTCGCCGTCCAGCCCGCGCCGGCGATCGCGCGCGCCAAGCCGCTCCCGTTCCTGGCGCCGCCCCGACGCGGCGGCCGGACACGTCTCGTCGGCCGCTAGTCGGCGGCAAGGCCGCATTAACCGGCCTCCTTTACGGTCCGGCAATCCGGGGCCCGGGCGGTCTCCGCTCCGGGTCGGACCGTCGGAGCGTACGAATGCGTGCCTTGCTGATCGAGGACGACGAGAACGTCGCGCGCAGCATCGAACTGATGCTGAAGACGGAATCGGTGGTCAGCGACCTCGTCGACACCGGCGAGGAGGGCGTCGAGCTCGCCAAGCTCTACGACTACGACGTCATCCTCCTGGACCTGAACCTGCCCGACATGTCGGGCTACGAGGTCCTGAGGTCGATCCGGATTTCGAAGATCACGACGCCGATCCTCATCCTGTCCGGTCTCGCCAGCATCGACGACAAGGTGAAGGGCCTCGTCTCGGGAGCCGACGACTACGTCACGAAGCCCTTCCACAAGGACGAGCTCGTCGCCCGGATCCACGCCCTCGTGCGGAGGTCCGCCGGCCACGCGGAGTCGGTGGTGGCCATCGGCGATCTGCTCGTCAACCTGGACCAGAAGCAGGTGGAGGTGGACGGCCACCGGGTGCATCTGACCGGCAAGGAGTACCAGATGCTGGAGCTCCTGGCGCTGCGCAAAGGCGCGACCATCACGAAGGAGATGTTCCTCAGCCACCTCTACGGAGGAATGGACGAGCCGGAATTGAAGATCATCGACGTCTTCATCTGCAAGCTCCGCAAGAAGCTCGCGAACGCTTCGGGTGGGCGGAACTACATCGAGACGATCTGGGGCCGCGGGTATCTTCTCCGCGACCCGATCCCCGAAGCGAAGGTGGCCTGAACCGGAATCAGCCGGATCTGCGCCTAAACGAGATCCGGCAGCGCGTTCATGCGCTTGGCTTGGCACCGGAGGCTGGCAGGCCTCAGCGTCTGTACGACGCCTACGCGGATCGGCCTGCCGCCCTTTCGACCCGCCACGCAAGCCCCAGGGCCTCCGCATAGAGGATCAGCGAGGTCGTCAGGATCCTCGGATCGCCGCGTTCCATCTCCTGGAACCGCGATCCGCTGATGCCGATCCGGGCGCCCGCAACGTCGGGGACCAGTCCGGAACCCTGCCGATGCACGGCCGCCCTCCCGAAGAAGGTCGCGATCTCGTCTTCGGGCGTCTCCGCCGAGCCGAACCTGGCCGTGAAGCCGCCGGCCTCGTCCTCGAAGCAGAGGACGGTTCCGGTCGAGCGGAGAAGAGCTGCGAATTCGACGGCCTTCGCACGGTAGCGGCGGCCGTCCGCAAGCTCTTCGATGTCCCGCCGGGGCACCCCGAGGAGCGCGGCGCCGTCGCGTACGGACCCGCGGCCGCACGACGACACCGCCTTGCACAGCTCGACCATGATCGTGCGCTTGCGCGCGTCCACCTCCGGGTTGAAATGGCGACCCGCGCCGTTGGCCGGAGGCCGGGGCTGCGACGGACCTTCGACCGGGGATCCGATTGCGGCGAGGATCTCCCCGACGGCGCCCTCCGGCACGGCGACGATGGCGAGACCGATCGCCCGGGCATGCCGGCACAGCTGCGCGAGCGTGGCGCCGACCGGATTGGTCTCGAAGCCGCGCACGGTCTGCACGGTCGCACCGCCGCGCCGGTTGATCTCGGCGAAGGTATGGCCCAGTTCCTTCCGGCGGCGTGCGAACGCCCGGGCGAGATCCAGAGCCTGGAAGTCGGTAAGGTCGGGCTTCTCGACGGGCGAGCTCGCATGGGCCGCGGCGATCCTCGCGACCGGTAGATCGGCCGGTACCGCCAGGATGCGGTGGCCGAGACGCGCCGCCACGGACGTGGTCGTGCCGAACCGCCCCGTGAAGCTCGGTACGCCTTCCGGAAAGATCGTCTTCCAGTTCAGACCCGCGGATCGGGCGAACGCGCGGCGGGGCAGGTCCAGGACCTCGTAGGCCTCGACGAGCACGCGCGCCACTTCGGCCTCCATCTCCGAGCCCGGGGCCTTGAGATGATGGGACGACGTCGACTTCGTGGCGGATCCGATGCGCTCGTAGATCGCGGCCAGATCGTCGGCGACGAGACCACGGACCGTCGCCGGCGGCGTGCGGCCGTCGCGCGCGCAGAGACGAAGCGAGAGACCGAACCGACCAGCATGCGCGAGCGCGGTCGAGAGCTTCGGGATCTGAGGACCGCGCTCCAGCGCGAAGACCGTCTTCACGGTGAGGTTGGCGTATCGGGCCAGAGCGCTCGGGGTCAGATCGAGTCCTTCCCGGCAGGCGCCGAACTCGGCGCGCAGCCGCTGGAGATCGCCGGCCAGCTGGGCGGCGTCGGGTGTGCTCGGGGCGGCACCTTCGATGCCGGCCTCCTCCCGACGGAGCGTGATCGCGCATCCGAGCGCGGCGGCGTAGCCGAGCACGATATCCAGGCGAACGTCCTCGTCGCCCCGCTCCATGCGGCCGACCTCTAGGACCGGGACGGACGCCGCCGCCGCGATCTGATCGGGACGCACGCCGAGGGCGGCGCGCGTGGCGGAGAGGGTCTGGAGAAGGGACGAAGTCGTCATGGGACACCCGTGGTCGAGGCGCGTCGACCATAGCCGGCGGATTGGCGGTACTGCCAGGGTTCGAACGCTCCTTCACGTCGAAGCTTCGAAGGAATGTGCGCGTACGGTTACCTGGACGATATCGCCGGCCTGGTCCATCCCGCCCCGACCGCCGTACCGTTCTCCGGCCGCCGACCGGCACGTTCATTCCTTCATGGCGAGGCGGCCTGCGGCACGCCGGCATCCGGGCCCGGCCGGCCACCGCTCCATCCGGATCGCCCACCTCCGGCGGCATGGGCGTCCGAACCGGCCGCGGATCGGTTGCCGCCGGCCGGGATTCGGACCGGTTTCGGTCATCCGGATGCCGAACTGCCGGTGGTATTGGGCACGACCTCGCCCGAGGGGATGACGCGTCGACCGGAACGGTCTAGGTAGATGCGTCGACCTACATTGCTACAACCAGCGGGCGAACGCGGCCGAGGCGGACGGGAACCCGGACGCCGTCCATCGGCCGTTCCCCGGACCGGCGGACGAGAGCGAATTGAGCGGGATCGTGGACGACTGCGCGGCCAGGGCCCTCGACTTCGTCGAAAGCCTGGACGATTGCACCGACCAGAACCAGGTCGCCGGCGCGGTTCAGGGCATACTGGCCGAGTTCGGCTTCGAGAACTACGTCATCGCGGGCCTTCCCAACCCCGACGACCGCCTCGACCGGCTCATGGTGCTCCACCGGCTGCCGGACGGCTGGTACGAGCACTACGCCGGCCGCAACTACATGGCCAGCGACCCCGTGTTCCGTAACTGCAGGGCGACGACGACACCCTTCGAATGGGGCGAGGCCCCCTACGATCCGGAACAGGACGCCGCGGCCGACGAGGTCATGAAGCGGGCGCGGGACTTCGGCATGAACCGGGGCTTCAGCGTACCCATCCACGGGCCCGACGGCTACGAGGCGTGCTTCTCCATGAGCGGACGGGCACCGGACCTCTCCGGCCGCACGAAGCCCGCCATGCACATGGTGGCGATGTATGCCTTCGAGCGCGCGCGCCAGTTGGCCCGGAAGCCCCTCGGGAACGCGACCAATCCGCTGACGAGACGCGAGCAGGAGGTCCTGACCTGGGCCGCGCTGGGCAAGTCCGCCCGCGACACCGCCGAGATCCTGAAGATCGCGGAGCGCACCGCGGTCGCCCATACGGTCAACGCGACGCACAAGCTCGGCGCCGCCAACAAGACCCAGGCGGTCGTCCGCGCCATGCAGTCGAGATTCATCAGGGTCTGAGTTCGGCCGTTTCCCTAAACACCCGCCAAGGAAGTGTGGCTCGAATTCCACACCGGCGCTCTCGAAACGTGTAGGAAACTACAATAACGGCGGCACGCCCGCGACCGGTAGGTTCGGCTTCGAATTCGGAGCGGAGCCGACCGGAATGACCGACATCCACGTGATCACGAGCGCGAACCGCGCACGCTACGCGGATCTCCTCGAGCAGCACCACAAGGTCCGCCACGACGTGTTCGTCGGCGAGCGGGGCTGGAAGGAGCTGGAGCGGCCGGACGGTCGCGACGTCGACGCCTACGACAACGAGCACGCCATCTACCTCCTGGCGGTGGACGGCAGCAAGCTGGTGGGCGGTCAGCGCCTGTACCCGACGACCCGGCCGCACATGCTCACCGAGGTCTTCCCGCATCTGGTGCACGTCCGTCGCGGCCTGCCGACCGGCCCGGACGTGTTCGAATGGACCCGGTACTTCGTCGTTCGCGAGCGGCGTTCCGGACGGACCGACTGCCGCCTGCTGGCGGCGATGCAGCACTACTGCCTGGAGGAGGGCATCACCAGCGTGACGGCCGTCGCCGAGACCTGGTGGCTGCCGCGGGTCCACATCGTGGGATTCAGGACGAGACCGTTGGGCGTCCCGCAGGAGATCGAGGGCCAGCCGACGATCGCCGTCCAGGTTCCGATCTCGAGCGAGAGCCTCGAGAGCGTCCGCAGCCACGCCGGCCTGCGCGGAGCCGCCATCCACCCCGGTCATCTTCGTCAGGCGGCCTGAACCGCCGCTTCCGCCGATCGCAGGCTATCCCGCCGCGGTCGGGGAGCCGGAATTGCCCGGGTCCACGACATGCCCCAAGCCCTTTTCCCATCCACGCGCCGCCGGACGATTGGGTCATGGTCCGCCATTACCTGAGCGAATCCACGCTCGGCATCCTCGACGGCGCGGTCGAGCCGGACCGGATCGCGGAGGCGCTCGTCGCCATCGGCGCCGGCCCCGTCCGGATCCGGCGCAGCGGCGATCCCGAACGGTCGCTGATCGTCTTCCGCGAGCCGGAGACCGATGCGCTCAGAGGCATGCACTGCCTCGGAGAGGAGGCCGGCCGGGCGGAATTCGGCGACGTGGCGGACGGACCGGGGACCTACCTCAGGCTCGGCGACTACGGCGCCGCCCGCGAAGTCGTGCGGTCGGTGGTGACCCGGTTCGGCGGCCTCTTCCTCGCCTCCGACAAGTCCGGCTCCGACTGGGAGCGCCTGTCGGCGCCGGTCGACGGCTCCCTTCCCGGTTCTCCTGCACCATGAAACCCGAAGCGATGGACGACATGACAGGCATCTCCGCCGACGGGTCGCCCCCGGCGGCGCCGGCGGGCGCGCATGCGGCCGCGGGCATTCTCGGAACCTGGGAGAGGACCGCGGACGGCAGGGTGATCCTCGACGCGGACGCCGCCAGGGCCCTGCTCGGCGAGGGCGGCGGTTCCGGCGCATCCATGCAGGCCGCCGACTACGCGTCGATGCTCCGGCTGCGGGACCGGGCGAGACTGGCGAACGCGCTCTTCCAAGCGAGGCCCGGCCGCAGACACAGCGTGACCTACGCGGTCGTCGTCGACGGCGTCGAACGCAGGATCGTCGAGCGCGGCCGGTTCCACGCGACTCCGGGCGAGGGAGGCGTCGCGGGGACCGGGGTGCTCCTGGAGGCGGACGAGGACGATCCGCTCGGAGCCTCCGGAGACGCGTCCCTCGAGGGCGTGGTCGAGGACTGCCTGGACATACGCCGACGTATCGGCGGCCGCTCCGGATCGACCCATCTCGTCACGATGCTGGACGTGATCCTGATCGAGCTCGGGCGGGAACTGGCGCGTTCGGCCCGAAGCGGCTAGGGCGGCCTCGCCTTGCACGGGACGCGGCTCGGGATCATCGTCGGACCATGAGCCGCGCTTCCAAATTCCTGACGCTCGTCCTGCGGCACGACCCCGGGCGCATCGGCCTGTCCCTGGGTCCGGGCGGTTGGGTGGCGACGAGGGATCTCCTGAGGGCTCTCTCGGCACGGCTTGGTTTCGGACGACGGGCGGCGCATCCGGGCGGCCCAGGGCCACAGCATCGCAGTCGATCTCGGCCTCCAGGCGGTCGAGCCGCCGGAGACCCTGTTCCACGGGACCGCCACCGCCACGCTGGACACGATCTTCCGGGAGGGGCTGAAGCCCGTCTCGCGGAACCATGTCCATCTCTCACTAAACGTGCCGACCGCGATACGTGTGGGCGCACGACACGGAAGGCCGATCGTGCTGGAGTGGCGGCAGGGACCCTGCACCGGTCCGGAGCGCTCTTCCTCCTCGCCGACAACGGCGTCTGGCCGACCGCTGCGGTGCCGCCTTCGGCTTTGGCCCTCGCCGCCGTCCACCCGGGTGCCGAACCGGCTCCGTGCCCCGGCGCGCTAGCGCCCGGTCCGGAGACTTCAAGAATGGGCAGACTGTGCGGCCTCCGCTACAAGCTTGGCCACAACGAGAGCCGGGGCCCATGCATCTGCGGAAGAAGACCATACCTTCGTCGGTTTCGACCTTCAGGTCGGTCGACGCCTCCGCCCGTGCATCCGTGGCGAGTCCGGCCCCGAAGGAACCGGTCGCGACACGGCAGGGCCTGTCGGCGGCCGATCTGATCGCGATGGCGCGTTCCGCGAGGCGTCAGGCGACCCAGGCCTGAGCGGCCGACCAGCTACCCGTCGGATCGTGCGCTGGTCCAACCCCGGCGGAGGTTGGGCGGAGGCCCGGGGTCCCGCTCGGGATGCGAACCGATGGCGCCTCCCTCCATCACGAGCGTGCGCATCCATCTGCCGGGCCGGAACGCGACGGCAGTCCGTTCCTCGACATCGATCAAGTGGCCCGAGCGCGGATTGAACGCCGTCCGGGGCGCGCGCCGGCGCGTCGAGAAGGATCCGAAGTCGCGGATCTCCACGCGGTCGCCCTCCGCAAGGGCCTCGGCGATCCTGCCGAGCAGGGCGTCGACGGCGGCTTCGACGGCCGCGCGCGTCATCCCGGGATGGCGGCTTGCGACGCGGAGCACGAGTTCGGACCGGATCATGCCTTTCATTCCCGTGGCGGCCGCGGCTTGTAAAGGACGAACCGTGTCGTCCTTCGTTCAGAGGACCAGATCGACGTGCACCTCGCCTGGATCGAAGGGCCGCAGGAAGGCCGCACCGAAGCCCCCATCGAAATGGCGCACCACCTGGACGGGCGTCGCTCCGAGGACCACGACCGACCCGATCACCGGGCGCCGGACTATCCGCACGGCGACCCCGGACGCCGAGATGTCGACGATCTCGCCCGGCACGGTCCCGCCCTCCTGGAACGAGATGCCGACCGCGCGCTCGGTCGGCACGATCCGACGGTGCTGCCGGACCGGTTCGTCGGTTCCGAGCTGTGTACGGGCTGCGCCGAGCAGTTGCCGCGCGACCGCCCCGGGAGAGCGTCCCCCGACCTTCAGCACGAAGTCGGCGTCCGAGGTCCGGATCACGGTCCCTTCGAAGGGTTCGACGTGGCGGATCCGGCATTCCATGGTTTCGCCACGCCGCGGGATGCGTGCGGCGCGCAGACGCACGCCGTGGACCGACAGGTCCGCCGTCACGGCGTAGAAGCCCTCCTGGCCGACGACCCTGCAATAGGCTGGTATGGCGACCGGCTGCACCTTCGGATCGGCCCGTCCGTTCGATGGGTTCATGCTCACCTCGTTCCAGATGGCAACGATGCAGCTCCAATCGTTCCTTCCTGATTGCCTGGATCGTTCGAATTGAGGGAATGTCGCCCTGTGATCGCGTCGTTCCTTCGAAACGCCCCCGGACGACGGCCACATCGCGGCCACGTTCCCGTCCGAGACGACGGATCGGACGAAGTGCCCCGGGGGACCATGCCGCTCACCGAACTCGTGCTCGCAGCCGCGGCCGCCATCGCCTACGTGATCGGGGCCATGTTCTGGATCGTCCACTGCCAGGGCGCCAAGGCGGCAGGCCTGCATGGACCGTCGCCGCTGCGCAGATGGGCCCACGAGCCTGCCGCCATCCTCCTGGCGGGACTGCCGGTCGGCGGCGCGCTCTGGTTCGTCGTCGTCTGGCGCATCCTGCCGAACTGGATGTGAGCGCCTACTCGATCTGGTCGGCGTCGAAGGGCACCGCCAGGATCATGTTGGACGGCATCTTCGCGGCATCCTTCGGCATCGCGTCGTCCTGGCCGCCGGAACACATGATCCGCGCCACGCTCCGGCCGTCCTTCCTGACCAGCACGCCCGTCCTCTGGGGGCGGGAGTTCTCGTCGCTGAAGGCCGTGTAGTCGTAGCCGTCGCGCGAGAACCTGACGTAGGACACCTCCCCCTTGGGGTAGAGTTCGTAGGCCCCGTAGAAGCTGCCGAAACCGCCGACCTTGGTGCTGCGGTGGACGAGCTCGAGCTTGTCCGGCGTCCCGGCCCTGTACTCGATCCACTGGTGCGGGAGCTCGTGGGTCTGCCCCGAGGTGCAGATCGAGAACTGCTTGCCCTTCGCGCTGCAGGTGAAGATGGCCCCTTCCCCGAAACTGCATAGGCTGCCGGAAGCGTTCGCCTTGGCCGCCTTGTCGCGCTTCGCCTGCTCGCCCTCGGCGATCTGCTGCTTCATCACCTCCGAACCCGTCTTGAGCGGTCTCGGAGGCTTCTCGCCGGGGTCCGGCTGGGTCCGTACCTCGTCGATCCGCCAGCCGGCGTCGGTCAGCACCATGTCGAAGCGGGTCGTGTGAGGCTTGGGATTCTGCTCGATCATGTTGCGGTACGTCATGGTCCCGACCGCCCGGCCCGGCCCCTGGTCCTGCGCATCGATCTTCAGATCGCGGATGAGCCAGTCCTGGGATCCGATCCAGGAGGGCTCCGCGGTCTCCTCCTCCAGGATCTCCGCCGCACGCCTGGTCTTGACGACGAGTGCCGCCATCCTGGGCGTGAACAGGGCCTCCAGATCGTCGTCCTCCAGCCAGAACGAGCCCTTGTCGTCCCTGTAGTGGGAGTAGACCCATCTGAGCGGCGCGGCCGGATCGCCGAACCTGCCGACGCGCACGGCCTTGGCGACCTTCGCGATCTCCTCCCCCCGGGTCGTGCCCGAGACCTCGCAGAGATCGCCGTCCTTGCAGACGGAGAGGATCCTGTCGGCCGGCTGTCCGCTCGACAGGAACATGAGCTTTCCGATTGAGGAGTCGTTCATCCCGTAGCGGATCACTCCGATCGTCGAGAACGGCGCGGGCCCCTGGTCGGGTTTGGCGTGGGCGGCCGGAAGGGTCGCGAGGCCGGCGACCACGACGACGTACGGAGCGATGGCGATGCGCGGCATGGCGCCTGGACCTCTTCGACGGAGCTTCACAGGGTTGTGCCCCGTATCCGGTCTCGTGGCATCCCTTCGCGCGGGATTTCGTCGGGTTCGGTTATCAATCGTCGAAGGTTTCGACGACCTAGTAGTCGCCCCTCTCCAGTTGATCGAGGACCCGCAGGATCTGGCCGGCGATCGCCTCCGGCGTCGCGTCCTGGTCGCTGCCGGGAAAGATGCCGATGTCGCGGACGGCGAGTCCGCCGTCGCCCTGGAGCCGTGCCTTCGCCTCTTCGATCTGGGACCGCATCGCTTCGCCTCCTATTCGGCCGCTTCCAGCTGCCGCCCGTCTTCGTCCGGCAGCACGTCCTGCGCGGACGGATCGCCCGCGGCGGTCTCCCATCCGAGCGCGGGGATGGCGACGATCCTGAGGTTCCGGAAGCCCGCCCTGGTCACGATGTGCCCCTTGCGCTCCAGGAACGAGATCAGGCCCCGCGCCCGGCCGGCGGAGCGCGTGCCAGAGATCCGCGCGATGGTCGCGTCCGGCGGGCAGGGAAGCCTGTTCATGGCCGCCTTGGCCAGCAGCAGGAACAGCGTCCGGTCCTCGACCGCGACATCCTCCGCGGCCTCGAGAGCCTGCTGCCAGCGCTCGTCGGTGGCGTCCATCCCGGCGGCGCCGGCCTTCACGGGCGCCAGGAGCCGCTTGAACTCGTCCCGGTTCGCCGTCCCGGGGATCCGCCTGAACCGGCAGACGTAGGCGAACTCGTTGAACAGCTTGAGCTCGTCGGCGAAGGCGTTCTCCGGATTGGAGGCGATCTCCTGGACGATCTCGCGCAGAGCCTTCTCGCGCTCCTCGGCGGGCATGGCGGGTGCCGCGGGCTCGTCCGCGTCGTCGGCCGCGCGGCGCTCCGCGATCCTTCCGAGCATGTCGTTCACGGTGGGCGGCGGCGGGACGGCGGCCCGCCTCTCCGCGACCGGCCTGGGCGCCGCCACCGGGACGGGCGCCAGGATGGCCGAGCGCTCCTCGACCGACACCTCGACCGGCGGCGGGGTGAGTGCGGGCGTGGTCCCCAGGGCGCGCGTCTCGACCGAGCCTACGTTGACCTGCGTCGGACGCCGGTATAGTGCTGGACCCAGCGCCATGAAGTTTCCGCGACCGAGATCCCGGAACATCTCGGTGGCCTTGCGCTCCAGCCCAAGCAGATCGCCGGCCCTGGCCATATCGATATCCAGGAAGGTTGGCCCCATGAGGTAGATCGCGATCACGCAGAGCGGAACCGAGCCGAAAAATGGGTTTTGGCAATGGTTTTGGCAATTGGATGCCCCGTTCGTGCGTACGCGGGCCGGCAACCTCGGCCCGCGTCCGATCGACGTCCGGCCGCGCGATCCGAAGGAGTGGCGCGGCCGGGCGGACGGGCGACGGCACTTAAGCCCCATGCGGCCCGATCGGACGGGGCGCCCAACCTGAGCGTGCGCCGCCTCCCCGTATCTCATCCGCGACGGAACCATCGAAGCCTCATGAAGCGCCGGCCATTCTATGCGGCAGCAATCGCCACTTCGCGTCGGACGTCGTGCCCGGAGCCTCGTTCGCGCAATTCGCGATTCGGCGGCGGGTGCCGGGCGCGGCGCCGTCCGGCTTCCGATCGGCAACGGTCTCGGCCGAGCCGACCACGCTGGGCTGCCCACGCGTTCGCAGGCGACGTGGGCCCGCACGGAGAAGGGAATCGGGATCCCCAGGCGTCCGACCCGAGATGCAAACAGCCGGCTTCCGGAAGCCGCCGGCAAGGCCGGCAGGAGAACCGGCCAGGAGCGACCTGCAGCCACGATCGTCGCGCCGCCTAGCGGAGTTCAGTTGGCCCTTTCTCCCAGCCTGTAGAACCTCGACCTCGTGCGCGCGTAACCCAAGTCCGGTTCGAGCGTGAACAGTTCGCTGGTTCTGCAGAGTTCTCCGTCCGGTATGACAGGATGACCGAGCACGATGCCGACGAGGTGTGGCGCGGGAGCCAAGCGAAGCCTCCATTCCATCAGGAGTGGCGCATCCCTCAAATCGTCGGCACCGGGATGGTGGCCGCCGGCGATGCGTTCGAGATCCTCCGCCAACCGACGATGGCGGGCAGCGATGCGGGCGAGTTCGGGAAAAGGGCCAGGACCCTTGTGCAGGACCGACATGATCGATGTCCTTCGTTCCGACACCGTGGTCGGATGGGGGGCGACAGAGCGCATCGAGGTCGGCAGGATCGCGCCTCCGAACGCGGCGATGCGACATCGGCCATCGTCGGCCGTCGTCGGGACGGATCGTGCGGCAACTGGGCCCCGATCCTCCCGCGCGCGCCCGAAACTCGCACGGGCGCGATTCCTTTGATCGCGGCTCGAACGACGTCACCGAGCGGTCCCGTCCGAAGCCAGCGCCGGATCCCGGCGTGCGACTGCCGATCGCCTTCGGCGACACGGACTTCCGGGCGGCTTCGAAACCGACCGCCTCGCCGGAGATCGCCTTTCATCGTTGAGTCCCGACCTTCCAGGTCGACAGCCCGGGAGCCGGAACGGAATCCGGATCGTCCCCGGACCGAGATACCGGAGCTTCGCCGACCGACCGAGCCGCCGCCGAACCTGCGACTTCGTCGTAACGGGCGCCGAAGACGTGATGCCGATTGAGCAGGCGCAGTACGAAGTGCGGCGACCTCTGCCGCAGATAGAACTCCTCTCTCGAGCGTCGGGCCCGTCCGCCGCGCGCAGTCAGGTAGGCGACGAGATCCTCGGTCGCCTGGGCCCGCATGAGTGCCGCGGCGAAGGTGAGCCGCGCCGACCGGATCTGCGCACCCTTTCCGAGCGACCTGTCCCGAGCGCAGCGCGCGATCGCAGTCCTGAGATCGGCCGCGCCAAGTGGTTGCTTCGCCGACAACATGAACAGGCCGTTCCCGCCGGTCGCATATTTCCGGCGGTCGCGCATGTACGCTTCCAGAACGTTCCGGACGGGCTTGAGCAGCGGAACCGTTCTGGCGGCGTCCCGGCCGTGGATCGAGCGGCGCGCACCGACCACGATCGTCGCGATGCCGGCTTCTGTCCCGAGATCGTGAGGGTGGACGGCGCATAGCTCGTCCGGTCCTGCCCCTGTTCCTATGGAGACGGCCAGAGCAGCCGCAAGACAGCGTTGCGCTGAGGGAGGAACGTCCGGTCGTGCATGGACGACAGGATCGATCAGCGCCAGAGCGGTCGCCCTGTCGAACGGCAGAGCCGCGAACGACGGGATCATGGCGTACGTCGCCGGTTCGGTCGCTTGGACATGCGCCAATCGCGCGTCCATCTGTCACCACGACCATTGGATCTGCCGGGGTCGCTCGGCACCCGTAATGTGACGGGAGCTGCGGATGCATTGCTCCGGCGGTCCGGCGACACCTGCCGCTTTCGATGAGCGAATGCGTCCACGACCAACTCGTGGGAGTCGAGCGTATGCGAACCGTAGACGTTCTCGAGAGTTTCCACCGTCATCGAGAGGTAGTCCGCCGCAACCCAGATCGGCACCCCCTCGTTTTTCATCCAGTGCGCGCAAGTGTGCCGGAGAGTATGAGGGGTGATGCGCTCGGGGTCCAGTCCGGCGTCTTTGACGATCTGCTTGAAGGTTATTTGAATGTACGCATTGTAACCTGTACCATTTTGCTGATGGACGATGTTCAGAAGATCGCGCTTGTCGTCGTTCTCCTGCCAACGACGTATATGTGCCTGAAGCGATGTTGGGATTCTGCAAGGATTGCGGCTTTTCGAGGTATCGGCCTCGCGATCACCTCTGCGAAACAATGTCCTCAGATCGCCTGAAACGTATCCGGCCGAGTCGTTTTTCTTCCAGCGCAATCGGAGCACCGAGTCGTGCCGTGTTCCGGTCCAAGCTGCCAGCAATATGAAACGGGCGATCCCGGCACGTCGGCGCCGTGTGTAGGGATCCTTGATGACGAGACGGCCGCGAGCGTCGCGAATCCAGTCGTCCGCCTCGGGATCCCAACGACGCCCACGGCACGCTAGGAGGAGGCGGGCGACCTCGTCGTAGGTCAACCACTCGTCCCTAGGCTGAGCTTTCGGCGGAAGCTCGGCCTGTCTGATCGCGGTTAGGTTCTTCTCGCGCGCATAGCGCTGGATCGCCGAGTTCAAAACCTCGAGCTCTCTGCGAGCCGACTGTGTTCCGGTTACGCGGATCTTGGAAGAATCGGACTCCTTCGTCTGATTCTTCCAGCGCACACCCGTTCTGATGTTGCGGTATTCAACACTGGATTGCGCCGTGACATCGGACAGGTACTTTCCGCTCCAGTATTTTCGAAGTTCGGAAATGCAGAACAGGAGGTTCGTGCGATTGCGGATCTCTGCATCCGTCGCGCCCGCCTTTTCAGGGTTGGACGCCTCCATGTGGTCGAGGATGTCGTCGAGGGGAATCTCATCCGCATTGGATGGCGCCGCCGCTGTTGATTTCCATTGAGATCTGACCCGGCAGGCGGGGATTTTTCCATCGAGAAGTGACCCATGTTTTCACCACGTCTCACGCGGCACACGCGGGGGACAGCGGAGTGATCGACATGGAGTTATTGAGCGTCATCCGGCGCTGGCATCATCGGGATCGGTGCTCGATCCGGGAGATATCCCGCCGCACCGGCCTCTCACGGAACACTGTGCGCAAATACCTGCGAGCGGACAGCGTCGAGCCCCGGTTTCATGTCCCGGACCGGCCGAGCAAGCTCGATCCTTATGCCGATAAGCTCGCGGCGATGCTGCGGGTCGAGGGCGGCAAGTCGCGCAAGCACAAGCGCACCGTCAAGCAGCTGCACGCCGATCTGGTGACGCTGGGCTATGAGGGGTCGTACAATCGGGTGGCGGCCTTTGCCCGGGACTGGAAGGCAGCCCGGTTGCGTGAGCAGCAGACCAGCGGCCGCGGCACCTTCGTGCCCCTGGCCTTTGTGCCCGGAGAGGCGTTCCAGTTCGACTGGTCGGAGGATTGGGCGATCATCGCCGGCGAGCGCACCAAGCTGCAGGTCGCTCATGTGAAGCTGTCCTACAGCCGCGCCTTCACGCTGCGAGCCTACCTGCTGCAGACCCACGAGATGCTGTTCGACGCCCACAACCACGCCTTCCGGGTGCTGGGCGGCGTGCCGCGGCGGGGCATCTACGACAACATGAAGACGGCCGTCGACAAGGTCGGCCGGGGCAAGGAGCGCCAGGTCAACATCCGCTTCTCGGCCATGGTCAGCCACTTCCTGTTCGAGGCGGAGTTCTGCAATCCGGCTTCCGGTTGGGAGAAGGGGCAGATCGAGAAGAACGTACAGGATGCCCGTCATCGGCTGTGGCAACCCATGCCGAACGTCCCCTCGCTGGAGGCCTTGAACGCGTGGCTGGAGACCCGGTGCGGGGAGCTATGGACACAGATCGAGCACGGCGCGCAACCCGGCTCGATCGCCGATGTGTGGGCTGAGGAGATCCGCCACCTGATGCCGATGCCGCGGCCGTTCGACGGCTTCGTCGAGCACGCCAAGCGTGTTTCCCCGACCTGCCTCGTCCATCTCGAGCGCAATCGCTACAGCGTGCCGGCCTCCTTCGCCAACCGCCCGGTGAGCCTGCGGGTCTATCCCGACCGGATCGTCGTCGTCGCCGAGGGACAGGTGATCTGCGAGCATCAAAGGGTGTTCGCACGCTCCCATGATCGTCACAGCCGGACCGTCTATGACTGGCGCCATTATCTGGCCGTGGTTCAGCGCAAGCCCGGCGCCCTGCGCAACGGCGCGCCCTTCGCCGAGATGCCGCCGGCGTTCCGATCGTTGCAGCAGCACCTGCTCAAGCGGCCGGGCGGTGACCGCGAGATGGTGGAGATCCTGTCCCTGGTCCTCCAGCATGACGAGCAGGTCGTGCTCACGGCCGTCGAACTCGCCTTGCAGGCCAGCGTGCCGACCAAGACCCACATCCTCAACCTGCTGCACCGACTGATCGACGGCACGCCGCTGAGCACGCCAACGATCCCGGCTCCTGCCGCCCTCACGCTGACTACCGAGCCTCAGGCCAATGTAGAACGCTATGACGCCCTGCGCCGGGCCAGGGAGGCGCGCCATGCGTCATGATCCGGCCAGCGGAGCCCTCGTCATCATGTTGCGCAGCCTCAAGATGCACGGCATGGCGCAAGCCGTAGCCGAACTCACCGAACAGGGATCTCCGGCCTTCGAGGCCGCCATGCCGATCCTCTCACAGCTCCTGAAGGCCGAGACTGCCGAGCGGGAGGTGCGCTCAACCGCCTACCAGCTCAAGGCCGCGCGCTTCCCGGCGTATCGCGACCTCGCCGGCTTCGACTTCGCCAGCAGCGAGGTCAACGAGGCGCTCGTGCGCCAGCTCCATCGCTGCGAGTTCCTCGACGACGCGCACAACGTCGTCCTGATCGGCGGGCCGGGTACCGGCAAGACCCACATCGCCACGGCTCTCGGCGTCCACGCCGTCGAGCATCATCACAGGCGGGTCCGCTTCTTCTCCACCATCGAGCTCGTCAACGCCCTCGAACAGGAAAAGGCACAGGGAAAGGCTGGTCAGATCGCCAGCCGCCTCGTCCATGCCGACCTCGTCATCCTCGATGAGCTAGGCTACCTGCCGTTCAGCGCCTCGGGCGGCGCCTTGCTGTTCCACCTGCTGAGCAAGCTCTATGAGCGCACCAGCGTGATCATCACCACCAATCTCAGCTTCTCCGAATGGGCGACCGTCTTCGGCGATGCCAAGATGACCACGGCCCTGCTCGACCGGCTCACCCACCACTGCCATATCCTCGAGACCGGCAACGACAGCTTCCGCTTCAAGAGCAGCTCGGCAAAGCCACCTAAACCGACCAGGGAGAAGCCGCGAAACTTGACCGCCACCTGACCCAACACCACCATCAGCCCGGGTCAGTTCTCAGTGGAAATCCAGGGTCACTTCTCGACGGAAATCAACACGCGGTGGTCTTGTCGCGGAACTCATCGGCGGCTTTGACGACGATGTAGGCCGGGCTGGTGATCAGGTCCTGGGCCTTGAGCAGGCGGTAGACGGTGGCCTCCGAGACGAAGTAGCGCCGCTCGTCAGTGAAGCGCACCGCCAACTCGCGGGGGCTGAGCTCCGGCGCCTCCAGCGCGAGGGCGACGATCTGATCGCGAACCTCGGCGGGCAACCGGTTCCAGACCCGGCTGGGTCGGGACGGGCGATCCGCCAATGCCTCGGGGCCGCCGCGCTGAAAAGCGTCGTACCAGCGGTAGAACGTCGCCCGGGTGATGCCGAGCTTCTCCAGGGTGGCGCACACCGGCAGATGGGATTGCTCGACCAGCCGGATGATCTCCAGCTTCTCAGAGGCCGGGTACCTCATGCCTCGTCGCCCCCAGCCCCGGTCATACTTTTTTTGAGCAGGCGGTTCTCCAGGACGAGATCGGCCACGACCTCCTTCAGCGCCCCGGCCTCCCGGCGCAGTTCCTTGACCTCATCGGCGGTCGCGGCTCGGGCTGTGTCGCCAGCCAGCCGCTTCTTGCCAGCTTCCAGAAACTCCTTGGACCAGCCGTAGTACATTGAGGACGCGATGCCCTCGCGCCGGCACAGCTCGGCGATGCTGTCCTCACCGCGCAGGCCCTCCAGCACGATGCGGATCTTCTCCTCGGACGAGAACTGCCGACGTGTGGCCCGGCGGATGTCCTTGATCACGGCTTCTGCCGGCTTCCGCGCCGGCCCGGATGTCTGTTTCATCTTCGCTCCTGGGGGCTACGATGAACCAGCCATCCTCTGTTCGTGAAGAGCCTCAATCTGTCTCAGGGGTGCTGACGGCGGACAGTCGACGTCTTGGTAAAGACCGCGACCTTGGCCCCAATCCGATTCGCTTAATCGTTCATACAAAGGAACGAGAAACGCAACAGCTTATTGCTTGCGTCTGCAGCTATAGCGCACTCGGCAGACCATCGTCATCTTGGTCGGCTGCCACATAAGTGTGTCGAAGTCAACGGTTTCACAAAAATAAATATGTCGAGTCGACCATAAGGAACGGATTTTCGAGCTGGTCGAACATTATTCCTTTGTACCGAAGGATCAAAACATCAAATTTCGTGTTTCATTCCTTCAGATGTGGTTTCGTCAGTGGGCTGAGTGCACCCGTGAGCATTCCTTCGACATCTGTTAGGATGTCGCGTGAGTGTCGAGTGCGCGGGTACAGGGGACCGATTTTTCGGCCGATAAAATTGTTCGGTTTCGGGGGTGATTCGCCTCGTACAGAGGACGCTTGAACCGGCACTTCGGGTGCAGTTTTCTGGCGCGACGCGAATCACTCGGGCGCCGAACTTCAGCCTGGGCTTTCCCTTAACGGCCGTCGTCCAGCACGGGCGCCTGGTCCGCTTTAACTTTGGCGAGAAGACCGCCGATATGCTCGAAGCTATTTTGCGGCCGCCGGTTGCCATCGCGATCTGAAAGGCTGTTCAGACGGATTATTGTGTCAGGGCATAGCATCAATCCCAAGTCCAAAATCGAAAGCCCAAGGCATACAAGCGCCAGGATAGTATCGATCGGATCGGCTGAGGAATTCTGGATACAATTCGTTAGTTGGGATATGGGCAATCCACTGGGGTGTGCAGCCAGCCGCTCGAGAACGCGCAGCCTGTTACTGGGCGAAATTGGTGTTCGCCTGGTTGACCAGATGGCTCTAGCGTTAGACAGTGACGGTTCGGATAAAACGACGGACCGTTTCACAAATAGATGACTGTCTAAGAATTGAAGCTGGTTGAAATCTTCATCGCGCATGGCAGTCAATTGAAAAATCTCTCCGCCGCAATCTATGAAGAGATTTAAGCCGCCGTTAGGCCATTTGGTGCTGCAAGGACTTATTCCCGTCACGTATGGATTAAGAGTTAGTTGTATCAAGAGATCGTGGTGCCACCGCGCAGGATATAAGATCGGCGCTGATGTTTTGAAGGATCGAAATCCCGGCATCTGACCGGTATTTTTTGTCGTTTTAATGTATGGTCGGTCTGACAAATATGCTGATGACATGTCATTGACCCTCGAATGCAGCATCGGGTGTGCGACAAGATCGCTGGAAGCGCAATCCGGTACTCTGCAGTCGTCAGCCGTTTGGAATATCCCTCTATCAAACCGCGCAATCCAAACCGCGCTCGGGGAAGTCGTTTCCATTCGTCTCAACGAGGCTTGCCGCATGATAGAGGCAATATTTGCAGGCGCAATATGATATCTTTTCGGTGGTATTGCGGGTATCTCGAGCAAAACTTGGACCGAACAGATTTTTATTGTGAATCTTTTAATGAAGATGTGCATTCATATAATATTTAGCCAGCTAATAGGATTCCTTTTAATGCGTTCTTCCTTTAGCTGTTTTCTTTGATCCAAATTGTGATTGCCTGCTCGAATTCAGTTCCGCGGCCTAATTTTTCCGACTCCTTGCTTAGTCGATTAATGACCTTCACGACCTTGTCCGTAAATAATGCTGAAGAGATGTAGCCATCAGAGGCAGCTGCGTCAGGGCCAAATGGGAGTTCCAAGCTGGTCAACATGTCCAGAAGGTAGCTGACCTCCGAGGGGGGGCCACGATGCGCCCAGTAGTGAACCGTACGGAGCGCCACGCCCAACTCAGCCGCGAAACCGGTCTGGGTCCGGCGCAGCAGACGTAGGCGAGCCTTAAACTCTTCCCCTGTCATTCGATCTCGCGCGAGGAGGCAAGCCGCAGCAGATGCATCAGCCGTGCGGCACCGGCGCCGTTGCCGCGAGCCCACCGAGGCATGAGTGTTCCTTCCACTATATCGCGCTGGCAGTTGATTTCGAACTCCCTCCAAGCCAGACGGCCTCCAAACTGCCGCTGGTGCCCGGTGTGCGATCGGTCCTACCAGCGATGCCGCGAACACGTTTTGCGCGATGCCCAAATGGAAGCGTAAGTGCAGCAGATGCCAGACAGCTTGACCCGCCTATTTCGGCGCGTGTCACAACTCTTCTTGGTGTGTAGGGAAAATTATCCGTTTCAGACAGATTGCCAAAGTCGCTGCTCAGCTGGGAATATTGGTCTTGCTCTGCCCGAAATCTCGGGTCCAATCTATGGCGCGCTTGGTGAAATCCGGCGCCACTACTTGAGGTGCGCGACAAACCGCTCACACTGACCGGGCCATTCCGTAACGCGGAGGGATGCGCTCGTGGCAGGTCACCTGCCCGCAGCATGCGACTACGTGCTTCTGAGTTCGGCACGCACCCACCACGCGTTGCCACCGTATTGGTCTCCGACGCCATTCTTTCAGGTCCCCGAAGAGCCTGACGTTTGTACGAATGGGACGTAACGACACCATATTTGTCGCTCCTTAAGCGATGCCTCCCTTGTGGATATGTGCCGGTCGGCGCTGTTTTTGTTCATTTTTTGTTCTATAAACGTTCGTCGCCTGGTTTGAGGCGATCTCCTGATGCCGACGCCCGCCGAGCGCTCCGATCCCATCGAGCCAGCCGCGTCGCTGCAACCAATCCAGCCATCACGCTGACGGCCGGCGCCGCTGCCCGGCCGCGGGAGATTTCGTCATGTTGCCGACCTTAACGAAGCTGAACGACCAGCATCCAGACGCTAAGCCGTCTGATGCGCTTGCCCGTGCGTTCCTTCGAACCCTGGCACAGGAAGAGCGCAAGAACACTAAGTTCAAACGCGAATTCAGCTCGGATCCCGATTGTGACGACAGTAGCGACGATCCGGTCGAACTCATCCTCGCCCAGACCGAGGGCGAGAAAAAGGCCGAGCACGTGCCCATCCCGGCAGACCTCGCCGCGGTGGCCGTGCTGGTCGCTCGTGCCATCGAGGCCGAGGACGGCCTCGTTCGTCGTCTGCGGCGCGAAGCCCCGGTCGTTGTCATCACCACGCACATGCCGGATCTCGTCGAACCGGTGCGGGACGTCCTTGAAAAATGCGCCTTCCGACCCGGCGTCCGGGTGATGGATCTGAGCGGCAACAGAGCGGTCGCTCTGAAACCGACGCAGGCCGGCCTGCTCGTCCGCGACGGCTCGCAAAAGGAGCACAGACCCGATACTGGCAACCTCATGGTGGCCTCGGCGCTCCATGCGCGGGTTCCCATCGTTGGATGCGCACCCGATCCGATCCGCCAACTGCCGCGCGATTTCCTGCGCGCTGCCGAGCATCGCATCGCGCTC
Source organism: Methylobacterium sp. 092160098-2 (assembly GCF_028920805.1). NCBI lineage: Bacteria > Pseudomonadati > Pseudomonadota > Alphaproteobacteria > Hyphomicrobiales > Methylobacteriaceae > Methylobacterium > Methylobacterium sp. 092160098-2. The sequence goes on from NZ_JAQPZJ010000002.1 coordinate 424,093, forward strand.
CCCGGCTTGGATCAGAGCACGCTCGACCTCATCATCGAAGCGGTCACCGGGGAAAGCCCAGCACGGCAGATTGATCCCGAGCTGGTTCGCACCCTCGACATCGCCGATTTGCCGATCGCATTCCGGGGTGCTGCCTCACCCGATGCCTGTATCGATGCAATCGCCCGGGTAATCGCAGCCAAAGCCCACTACCTTCAAACGGGTCCGACACTCGAGGAACTTGACGGGTATGGTGCAGCCAAGGATTGGGGCCTGGCAGTTGCTGCTGACCTGCAAGCCTATCGTCTCGGTCGCCTCGCCTGGGCCGAGATCGACAATCGGGGTTTGCTGCTGTCGGGCCCGCCGGGCGTCGGCAAGACCAGCTTCGCCCGCGCCCTGGCGAAGTCCGCTCGGGTTCCGCTGGTGGCGACCTCGGTCGCGGAGTGGAACGCATCGGATTACCTCTCCGGTACCCTGCAGGCGATCCGCAGAGTGTTCGCCCAAGCCCGGACCCAGGCGCCTTGCATTCTGTTCATCGACGAGCTCGACGGCATCTCCGACCGCGCACAGATCCGCGGCGAGCACGTCCAGTACTGGACCCAGGTGGTGAACCTGTTCCTCGAATTGCTCGCCGGCGTCGAAGAGCGCCCGGGCGTGGTCGTCGTCGCTGCCACGAACCACCCGCAGAACATCGATCCAGCCGTGAAGCGGGCGGGGCGCCTCGATCGCGAGATCGCGATCGAGCGGCCGAACACCACGAGCTTATTGAAGATCTTCCGGCATCATCTCGGCGCCGAGGCGCTGGCCGGAGATTCTTTGATGCCGCTCGCGCTCGCCGCGCGCGGCAAGACCGGAGCCGATGTTGAGGCGTTCGTGCGTCGAGCCAGGGGGGCGGCGCGCCGTGCCGGGCGCCAGATCGGCCTCGACGACATCCTGGCAGAGATCCGTCAGGGGCGGCTCGCGATGTCCCCAGACGCGCGACGACGCTCCGCCATCCACGAGGCGGGTCACGCGATCGTCGGCCGGTCGCTCGGCTGCGGAGCGCTCGTAGACCTGTCGCTCCACGACGGTGGTGGCCAGGCCCAGTTCGAGTACCCAGTCGACGGTGCTTCGACGCTGCCGCAGCTCGAGGCGACCCTCGCGACGATGCTCGCCGGACGCGTGGCCGAAGAGATCGAACTCGGTGGCGTCTCGATCGGCAGCGGCTTCGGCCCGGGATCGGATCTCGCCCAGTCAACGGCGCTCGCCCACGGCATCGACCTGCAGTTCGGGCTCGGCAAGCTCGGACCCTACTACGTCGACCCGGCCGAACGGCATATCTTCCTCGTAGGCGGGCTCGTCGAGACCGCTTCCGATCGGCTGCGGAGGGCTTACGCGCGGGCCCGTGCTGTCCTGGAAACGCAAACGACGGCGCTGCGGGCGATCGCCTCGGAACTTGCCGAGGTCGGCTACCTCTCCGCTCAAGACATCGACCGGATCATGCTGGATCACTCGGCGCCTGCGAGCTCGGCCGGAACGCCGGTACCGGCACTCGACATGGGGGCGGCCTGATGTTCGCGCTTCCTCCTGAGGCATTCGAGATCGGCGACCTGCAGCCGCTGGCCGAGGCCATCGAAGGCCTCTGCGCGATCCTCGACGGCGACCGTGAGGCTGTCATCGAAGGCTTGGCCGAGATCCTTAGACGACGCACTGCGTTCGAGGCTCTGAAGCGTCACACCCAATCCAGCCGCGACGCCTTGAAAGACCTGCGAGTCTAAGATCGGAGGCGTGTCGCGGCGAGGACGTTCGTTCCCCCGCCCCGCCCGACCACGCCTCCGACTGTCATCCACCACAAGCCAACCCCGAATCTCACACTCGAACCGGCCACATCGCGCGCCGGGGCGGCGGAGCATGTCCATGTCTGTCCTGAACCAAGGGCCCGGCCCCTTTCCCCATCTCGCGGAGATCGCGCGGAAGTACCGTGCCATCGCCGACGACCTCGATCGCATCGCCCGCGGCCGGCACCCGGGTCAGGATGAACTGCGCGATGCGCCGAGACTGTGGGAGTGGCGGGTGATCGCGTACCCCGTCCCCCATCTCGTCGGAATCGTCCTCGGCCATCCGCTGCTCAGGGACGGCGAGATCTGGACGAGCGAGCTCCTGACCTACGATCCCGAAAGAGGCTACGCCCGCACCCTGTCGAGGTTCTATCGGCTGGAATCGCCATCGTCCGATGGGGACTAATCCCCTCCGGGATTCCCGAGGCGCTCTCCGTCGGAGCGGATACCGGTTCGGCTTTAGCGAGCGCGTCGAATCGAGGACCAAGGGATTCTAACGCAGCGCGTGGTCGGCGTCCGCCCGCTCGATACTATCGCGAGCGGCGAGGCGAATGCCGGTAACGCTCAAACCCTCCGTCGCCGCACGGTCGAGGATCTTCCGCCGCGTCGCGATTGCCTGCGCCGGGTCGGTGTCCCAGATCACCGTCCAGTCCGGATGCGGCATCTGCAGCAGCCGCGAGTGGACGATGTCGCCCCGTCCTGAAGCACGAGTTCGGCGTTGGCGAAACGTGCGCGGCGGCTCGGCGTCAGGAGACCGCCGGCATAGTCGGCGTGGAGATGGCTTAGCCAGATCGTGTCAACCTGATCCAGCCGTGTCCGTCGCTAGTGCAGTGACGCGGACAGAGGATTCACGCGTCCGATGAGACGTGCGAGTCTGGGCCATGGCTCAGACGGTCTGTGTGCTTCTCGATGCGAGCGATGCGGCACGACTGGTTGCGATCGCCAGCGACCGCTCCCGCCCGCTCAAACATACCCAGCGTGCCCGCATCGTCCTGCTCTCGGCCGAGCGCTTTTGTGTCCAGGACGTCGCCCGGCGGGCGGGCGTCAGCCGCCCGGCCGTGTGGCGCTGGCAGCGGCGCTACGCCGAGGCTGGCGTCGAAGGTCTGCTGCGCGACAAGACGCGCCCGCCCGGCACGCCGCCCCATTCAACCGAGACGGTGGCCGAGGTACTGGCGCTGACCTGCTCGGAGCCGCCGGGCGAGGTCACCCACTGGACCGGCCGGGCCGTGGCCCGCGCGGTCGGGATCTCGTTGCGTGCCGTGCAGCGGATCTGGGAGGCTCACCGCCTCCAGCCGCATCGGCTGCGCACGTTCAAGCGCTCGCGCGACCCCGCTTTCGCCGCCAAGGTCGAAGATGTCGTCGGCCTCTACATGGCCCCACCCGCCCACGCGGTGGTGCTGTCCATCGACGAGAAGAGCCAGATCCAGGCGCTGGAGCGGACGCGCCCCGACCGTCCGCCTGCCCCCGGCCATCCTGCCGCCCAGACCCACGACTATACCCGTCACGGCACCACGACGCTCTTTGCGGCCCTCGACGTCCTGGCGGGCACCGTGCTCGGCCGCTGCATGCAGCGCCACCGGAACGGTGAGTTCATCCGGTTCCTCAACGCCGTCGAATCTGCTGTCCCGTCCGGCAAGGCGATCCACGCGATCCTCGACAACGTCGCTACCCACAAACATCCGAAGGTGCGCGCCTGGCTCGCCCGGCACCCGCGCTGGACGTTCCACTTCACCCCGACTTCGGCCTCGTGGCTCAACGCGGTCGAGGGCTTCTTCTCAGCGCTGACCCGTCGTCGGCTGCGGCGAGGCTCCTTCACCGGCGTCGTCGATCTGCAGGCGGCGATCAAACGCTACATCGCCGAGCACAACCAGCGCGCCAGACCCTTCGTCTGGACAAAGCCCGCCACCGATATCCTCGAAGCCGTCGGCCGATCCCCTGAACCATCCGTCTGAGTCAGTGCACTAGACATTCGTGCCCTTGCTGGCGCGGCGGGAGCGATGCGTTTTCGCGCCCCTGTCGGCGCGGGTCGGATCGATCGGCGACAACCGACAGGGCGGCTGGTACCCCTACCGGACCTCGAAGTCGGCGCTGATTCAGATCCTGCGAACGCTCGCGATCAAGGTCGCAAGCAGCCGACCGAAGGCGATTGTAGTCGGCATGCATCCAGGCATGGTCACGTCCGGCTTGTCGCGGCCCTTCCGGCCGGAGTCGACGGCCATCGGCCTCTGTCACCCGAGGAGAGCGCAGCGCATCTCCTGCGCGTGCTGGATGACCTGTGCTCAGCGACACCGGCGGCGTCTTCGCTTGGGACGGCTCGCCGAGCCCCCCCTGAGCGCGGTCTCGGCCCGAACAGATGGCCACGACGTCATGCGATTGTGTGGAGCCGGAATTGCTTACTACATGCGCCATCAGCCGGTATTGGCCTAACGCCCGAAACCAGACATTCGGGATTGCGCCCAACCCGGCCATTCAGTCGGCCATTACAACGTCCCGTAAGCGGCCCCTCGGCGACCAGCGCGGCTAGCGCCCGGAAATATCCCTGCCCAAGCACGCCCGGCATCAGGGTCGACAGGCAGGTCGCCACCGCGCCGTTGCGGTTTTCAAAACTGTGCGCGGTGCTGCGTAGCATGAACAGGGTCTAGCTCGGACGGAGCGCATGCGGCTCGCCTCGCGGCATTGACGGTGACGGTCAGGCTGTAGACGGTTCCGTCTCAGGCGCGGCGATAGTGAGCGACGGGCATGTGGCCGTGTGGCGGAGCGGTCATCTCGAACAAATCGAGGCGACCGTTCATCGCGTACTTGGAGCATAGGAACTGCACCGTCAGCGGCCCGATACTGATCTCCTCGGCCATGTTGTTCCTCGATCCCAAACCCGGAGATCAGGGTAAGACAATCCGACAGCCCTTCACGGACCTGGCACGCCCCCTTTCCGCCCATCCCTCTACGCAGCCCGTGCAACCAAGCGAACACGGCGCCGCCCATCGAGCGCCGTTGTGTCCGAGGATCAATCCGCCCGCGTGATCGGCCGCGCGAAACGTTGCTCCAGCACCTCGGCCTCCCATTGCCGTCCGGGCCGCTCCTCTACAAGCCGGAAGCCGTGCGACTCGTATAGGTGACGGGCGGCGTGAGGGCCCTGGAATGTCCACAGGTGGACGGCGTCGAAGGCCTGCCGCTCGCAGAAGCCTGGGTGTCGCGCTGATGGTCGGACCGGCCGCGCTGTCGGGGATCGGCGCCGGCTTGCTGGCGCAATTCGCCGTGCTTGGCGCGGCCTTACCGAAGGGGCGCGATCCTTGCGCATCGCGCCCCTTCGGTGGGCGTTAGGCCGAGAGCGCGACTTCGATTTTCGGGAAGTCGATGTCGGTCTGAGCCACGTTGTTGGTGAAGTTGGTGAGCACGTTCAGCGCGACGCCGGCGATCACCTCGACGATGCGGGCGTCGTCGAGGCCGGCCGAGCGGGCGCTCGCGAGATCGGCATCGCTGACTTGGCCGCGCGCCTCGACTACGCGACGGGCGAGAGCAGCGACCGCGTTGTCGACCGGGTCCTGCGCCTTTCCGTGGCGCGCGGCCAGGATGTCCTCGGGCGTCAGGCCCGCGCCCTTGCCCATCAAGGTGTGGGCCGAGAGGCAGTAATGACAGCCGTTTGCCTGCCCGACAGTCAGCGCGATGATTTCGCGCTGCTTGGCGGTCAGGGCACCGTGGGTCAACGCGTCGGAGAAGGCCAGGTAGCCGTTCAGCGCGGCGGGCGACCGCGCGAATATCGTGAAGAGGTTCGGCACCATGCCGATCTTGCCCTTTACAGCCGAGAGCGTCGACTGGACGGCGGGATCGGCATGGGCGGGGTCGATGGGGGTGATGCGGGGCATTGGAAGATGTCCTTCACTACGTCCGTGCGGGTTGCACCACAGCTCTATGAGCGACTACGCAGCATCGAAGGTGTCAGGATCATTGCCGATCGTCCCATTGGCGAGGTCGAGATGGACCATTTCGCGGCGCTGTTCGCTCACGCCGCCCCCACGGCGCGGACCTTCTTCACGGGCAACCTCTGCCAGACCGAGGATTTTGGCGATGCAGGCCACCTTCATTTGATGCAGGCCGGTGCGCTGCGGCTTGTGCTGGCGGGGCAGGACGATCTCGTCATCGACGAGCCGACGCTCCTCTTCCTACCCCGTGGGCGCCCGCACCGGTTCGTGGCTGATGCCGAACGCGGGGCGGATCTGGCCTGCGCCACTGTCGACCTCGGCGGCAGGTTCGGCAATCCCATCGCGCATGGCCTCCCCGAATTGATCGTCATGCCGCTGAGCCGCCACCCGGTGCTGGTGCCGACCTGCGCGCTCCTGATTGCTGAGGCGTTCGGCGAGGGAGATGGTCGCCAAGCCGCGCTCGACAGCTTGTTCGCCTACCTGCTGATCGTCGTCGTGCGCGACGTGATGACCCGGGGCCTGATCCAGGGCGGCGTGCTCGCGGGGCTGGCCGACCCCCGCCTCTCGCGCGCCTTGACCGCGATTCATGATCGGCCGCGCAAGGCGTGGACGCTGGACGACCTCGCCGAGGTCGTCGGCATGTCGCGCACGCGCTTCGCCGCGGCGTTCAAGGAGGTCGTCGGTCAGACACCGATCGAGTACCTCACGCGCTGGCGCATGATGATCGCGCGAGGCAGCCTCGCCAAGGGGCGGCCGGTCAAGCGCGTCGCCGCCGAGGCTGGCTACGATAGCGCCGCCGCGTTCAGCCGCGTGTTCGCACGGGTGACGGGCGAGAGCCCGCGTGCCTTCAGGTCGAAGGGCGAACACTCAGACGATGCGTGAACGCTGGCGCGAACATCGGAGCCTGTTGCCCCTTCGACAGCCCCGCATCTGACCGAATTAACAGGTCGCTCACGAACGCCTCGGTGAGCCTGTCGGCGCGCAAGCCCGGCCCATATGATCAGATCGGGAGCACGTCCGGGCTGAGTTGCCGCGTCATCGAGGCTGCGCTTGATCGGTTCCACACGCAGAGCAGCACGAACGCCGCCGCAGGGAGCACCCACTCAAAGGGAGGAACCGCGGGCCCGATGGGGATGAGCGAGGGACCTGCATAGGCGGGAACGGGGAGCGCGCGGATCATCGTTGACCTCCAGCGAGGCTGTAGGTGGTTCAGCAGCCGGTGCAGACGGCCGTGCGGATCAGGTGATTGAGCCTGCGGCTCTCGGCGTCGAGGGAGGGCTTGGTGCCAAGGCGTGCATCGAGGGCGGCACCGGCCGGCTTCGTGACACCCGAACGGATGATCTGCCGGAACAGCGGGCCGGCGGCGGGAGGCGGTATCACCCCGGTCTGCACGGCCGGCTCCGATGGCGCGGATATGGCGAGGCGCCCACGGGCCACGGCGTTGCCCTGCAGGCCGAGGGTGAGGAGGAGCGTAGCGGCGATAGCGGCGGTAGGCTTGGTCATGGGAGACCTCCTTGCATTCGCGATTGCTCGGAACTCGCACAGGCCTCGCTCCCGGTTACCCTCCGCGGGTGCGTCCGCGCACCAGAGCGGCACAGCGCTCACGGTAGGCCGACCGCCGATTGCATCATCGTGAACCGCGCCGGGATTTTCGGAAGCTCCCACTCTTGAGAGACCGGAGCCATTATGAAGCATACTCCACCATTTTCCTCCGACGTCCGCGAGCATGCGGTGCGGATGGTACTGGGGCACCAGGGCGAGCACGCCTCGCCGTACGGCGCGATCCGCTCGACCGCCGCCAAGATTGGCTGCTCGGGTTAGACACTGCTCAACTGGGTGAGACAGGACGAACGTGACCGGGGCGTACGGGGCAGGCCGACGACGGACGAGCGCGAGCGGATTAAGGCGCTCGAGCGAGAGAAGCGCGAACTGCAGCAAGCCAATGAGATCCTGAGGAAGGCAGGCGCGTATTTTACCCAGGCGGAGCTCGACTGCCGGTTCCGGCCATGATCGCCTTCATCGACGATCGCCGCACCTAGCTACGACCTCGGCCAGCCCCGGCTCACAGCCCGCGCAGGGGTTGATATAGATCAAGGCCTATCGAAGAAGACAGCACAGCTTACAGTGAAGCTACGGATAGCATCCGAGACTCCATGGGAGAGCTTCGCCCATGTCTCTAATCAAGCGCGATGGCTGCCACTCGACCCGGCGCGGGTCCAAATGCGAGCAACCGCCGGCCTTACGCCGCGGGCGAGAACACTGGGTGGTGCGCTGGATCGGAGCTGCCAAGCGTCGAACTAAAAATCCGATCGAGAGTGCTCCGATTGAGACTTCTGGCGCTCGCATCATTCGGCTAAGCTGTGCTGATACCTTCGGCCGACCGGTATGCCCTGAAGTCGCCAGCATGATTGCGCAAGTGCTGCCCTTCCAGGGCCAATAAGGCGCGAACAATCTCGCGCGCCACGCTTGACTGCCGATCAGGCGCTCTTCCGTGCCTTGCGCTGATTGACAAGTCCACCATGCGACCCGAGCCCGCTAGCCCTCGCGAGAACTGAACGCTGTGCGGCGTAGCTCGGCGCGACCATCGGATAATCGGCCGGGAGGCCGTAACGCTCGCGATAAGCGCGGGGATCAAACCCATGAGCGGTGAGGTGGCGCTTGAGCGTCTTGTAGACCTTGCCGTCGATGAAGCTCACGATCCCATCATCCCGGATCGACTTGCGGATCTGGGCGGGCGTCGGCTTCGCGACCTCAGCGTCTGAAGCTGCAGCTCCTACTGCGGTGGCTGTACCCAGGTTGGCGACTGCCGAATGCACCTGTGCAATCAGAGCCGGCAGCTCGGTAGGCGGCACAGGGTTGTTCGAGACATAGGCTGAGACGATGTCGGCGGCCAGACCGGTGAGGTTGAGACCAGCTTGCTGTGCTTCTTCGCTCACGGCGTTCGTTCCTGTGTACCCCTCGATTTTTGCGGGATGGAATAGGAAAGGCGCAAAAGCAAGTCTATACATTCAGTTGCACGCAATCGACCTGCCATCTCACCGGCATAATGATCTGCAACTTCGGTCAGCATTCGGCTAAGAGGTAGCTCCTCTGCGCAACCTCAGGGCGTTGCGCTGCCATCTATGATGTCACTGCGTTAAGAATATTGAGGGATGTCACTGAAATCGATGAATGTTCGCTCATCGTTGCCGTGCGAACATGACCACGCTGGAATACGAGCATCGTTCTGGCGGCGCCAATCGCACTCGCAATCCTCACCGTTGTAGCGTAGCTATTTCATGTGGCGCCGCCGTGAAACGACCTTTCCCCCGCACGAGACGATCCTGTCGGAAGTGTCACGCTGTAAGCAGACAGTCGATTGCCATCGCGCGCGATCGAGGCTAGCTCAACCGCGCTGGGAACCGTCTCAGCATGTGAACCTTGGAACTCCGCCCGGCGATCTCCCCCGATCGACCGGGTTTTCTTTCTGACCGGAGCGTCGATCAGAAGGGTAATCACTCGGCGGTAAGCGCTGGCAGCAGCTGTCGCGGGCGCGCCGCCTCATAGACCACGGCGTGAAGTGCGATCAAGTATATGCCCGCGATGAGGATTATAACGCCGACGCCGACCCAGTCGTGAATGGGCGGATCGTGGCTACTGCGGCGCGTGACGCCCGTCAGGACGCCGCACTTCTCACATATCCTCGCAGAGGATCGGAGCCGTTGTCGGCATGCTGGGCACCTCGTAAGCAGCATGAGCCTGCTCCCTGCTTAGGAAAGGCAAGATGCACCCCGCGCTCAGTTGCGTTTTGATCTGAATCAACGGCTACGTTGGGCCGGCGCGCCACTAGCTGTAATAATATTACGGTTAGAGCCCGGAACTGCGGCGGCACTTCAGCCGGCGACTTCGCTGCTCGCCGCAAGCGCGACCGCCCGGACATAGCCGAACGCGTCGAGAAAGGCCGCCTACTTCCCGGTGCGCCGCGTCACGGACGGCAGCGGCGGCCCTCGCGTGGTCGCATCCCGCGCTTAGAACCTGCGGCGGCCGCCGGCCAAAACCTCGGCTAGCCAGTGCCAAGCGATCAATCAGCCCCGTTCTTGGTGGCCGTTCCGCCGTACCAAATGAGGTTTGGGCCGAACGGGGGCCGGGGCCGCGAGGCAGCCGAACCCGTGTGAACCACACTTCGTCGAATCGCGGGGTCGTACGCACGAGCATTTGACGGCCGCAGCCGAAGCTCATGAAGAACTAGCGGATGACAAAGCATCTTCGGTTCAAAGTGGATGGTTGACACGCGCTGTCGTCAGGTCAGAGTTATTTCGTCCAGTCGCCGCTGCGTCAGAGCAGTGTCCCGTCGGATCCGAGCTCAGGATCGAGTTCAGGGTCGGTTTTGGGCGTTTCGAGCCTGGTAAGCGCGTAGCGTAGCGCGGCGATGGCGCGCATCCGCCGCACGGGCTCGATCGGTACGAGTAAGCACACCGGTTTGGACGGCGCGAAGATCGCAATGGTCGTGAGCATCGACCTGTCGTGATCGGTAACGGTCACGACGATCGCTTGTCTGCCATAACCGCTGCGGCTTCGGTCGTTTGGAAAGGAGACGACGTTGCTCATGCTCGGCCATTCTGCGGCGGCTGTTCGACACCGAGTGCTGAGGTGACGCTCAAGGAGATCCTATGTTCACCACCCAGCATCTGCGTGCATGCGTTGTTGCTGCCGTCGCAGCCAGCATTTCGTGCCATCGCGCCGCGGCTAAGGGCAAGATATCCGACCGCCAGCTTCTTGTCGCAACGTCTCACCAATAGGATCGTACCGCCCAAAGCCAACGGGCGACGATCACACCCCGCAGCAGGTTGAGGCTCATACCGAGTAGATCCTACGATCCCTTGTTGCGAAAAAGTTCGTAAGCGGCCCGGTTCAGGGCAGTATAGAGCCGGGCCGCTGATCGCATCGGGGGCGACCGACGATCTGTCCGCGCGGCCTTGGGCAGGGCGCCGTTCGAAAGTCGCGTCCTGCCTCTCTAATCATTTGCTGGAATGCTTGTGCGCGTTGGCCGTATGGCGATGCGCGTGTTCGGCATGCTCGTGCGCGCTGGTGGAGTGGCGCTTCGCCTCTTCCGCGTTGCCGTGAGCATGGTGATGAGCGGCTTCGTGGTGATGATGAGCCGCCGCGGCATGGTGCGTCGCCGCAAGCATGTGATGCTCGTGAGCGGGATGTGAGTTCATGGCCATGATCGAGACCCTTCGTTGTCAGGCTCCGGACCGCTTCGCGAAGGTGCGCTCCGAGGCGTGCTCATTCGGCGCGGCCGTGATGATGTCGCTGATTCCGGTCTGCGGTCGCTGAGCAATTCAACGTTCGACGCACTGGATGCGTTGACCTGCATCAAGGCCGCCGCGCGTAGAGGGTGATCGGATTCCAGTATGGAAGATGGAGGCGAACCTCATGGCGCAGAAATTAGATCGCTTGGCTCGGGAAGCCGATGAGATTTCCACCAAGATTGAAGGAGCATACGAGAAGCTGATCAACAAGCTGCAATCCAAATCTGATAAGGCGCGCGCGAAGATGAGCAGCAATCGGACTATCAGTACGCGGAATATGTTAGGACAGCGCGCCAAACTTTATGCTGAAGCTGCGCAGGAGATTGGCGCCTGCTTGACCAAGCGACGCATTGCGTCGGGAGACACGCCACACGTCGACGGCAAGAGGGCAGGCTCTCGCGATGCGACAGTCGAGCGCCTCAGTTGAATATACCAGGCTGGAGCTAAATAACCCGCTTGATCGGGGTCAACCACTCTTCACCAGCTCTGCCCTTCTGCGGAGAGCGGCGGACCGTTACATCCCGCAGCTCCGCGAGGGCCTCTGCTCGTGATGGTGAAGCGTTCGACACGCGCAGGATGTTCGACGACGAAAGCTACCGTAGACCGAATGCCGCGCGCTTAGCGGTCGGCGTTGAAGCCGCCGTGGGGCTCAAAGCAAGACCATGGCTGATCAGAAAAGAAAACGAGCGGCACTCGAGCGGCACGGTCGCGCTAAGTCCTTGTTGGCGGGACCAGACAGTCGTCCCGTCCACACCCCGACTGCACAGCTGTTGCCGCGCATCAGAGTGCGTCAAGCCGCCTGCGCGGTTTCCTCAGGCTGGGCGAGCAATCGCGCGAGATCGGCGACCGGCAGCGGGCGGCTGAACAGGTAGCCTTGCATCTCGTCGCAGCCTTCCTGCTGGAGATGATCGCGCTGCTCGGCGGTCTCGACACCTTCGGCCACCGTTGTGATCCCGAGAGCGGCGCCGAGACCGGCTACCGCCCGCACGATCGCCGCGCAGTGACGGTTAGCGCCGAGCTCGCGCACGAAGGACTGGTCGATCTTGATCTTGTCGAATGGGAACGCCCGCAGGTAGCTCAACGACGAGTACCCGGTGCCGAAATCATCCATGGCGATGCGCACACCGAGGTCGCGCAAACGGTGAAGGACCGCCAGGTTGGCGTCGCTGTCGACGAGCAGCACCGACTCGGTGATCTCCAGCTCCAAGCGCTTCGGATCGAGCCCCGCATTCGCCAGCGCCGACACGACGGCGGGGACGAGGCCCGGCTGCCGGAACTGCAGCGGCGAGAGGTTGACCGCGACCTTGATCTCGCCCGGCCAGGTGGACGCTTCCCGGCACGCTTCGCGCAGGACCCACTCGCCGATCGGTGCGATCAGACCCGTCTCCTCGGCGATCGGGATGAACTCGGCCGGCGAGATGAAGCCGCGTTCGGGATGACGCCAGCGCAGCAGCGCCTCGCAGGCGATGATGCGGTTCTCTCGCAGGTTCATGAGCGGCTGGTAGTACAGCTCCAAGGCACCCGTGTTCAGCGCTTCCCGCAGCGCGCGCTCCAACGCACGGCGCGCCTGGACCCGCGCGTTCATCCCCGCCTCGAAGAACCGGAACGTGCCGCGTCGCTCCGCCTTGGCCTGGTACAGCGCGAGATCGGCGTTGTTGAGCAGGAGATCGGGGGTGGTTCCGTCGCCCGGCAGAACGGCGATGCCCAGACTGGCGCCGATCACCACCTCCTGCCCGAGGACGGTGAACGGTCGGGCCAGGTGCTCGACGAGGCGCGCCGCGAGGTGGCCCGCCGCCTCGGGCGATGACGCGCTCTCCTGCAGGATCGCGAACTCGTCGCCGCCCAGGCGGGCGACCATGTCCTCCGCGCGCACGCAGGCCCTGAGGCGCTCGGCGACCACCCGCAGCACCGCGTCGCCGGCCGCGTGCCCGAGCGTATCGTTGATCCCCTTGAAGCCGTTGAGATCAAGGCAAAGCACCGCGGACTGGTCCGGACGGCGCTGCTGTCGCTCCAGGACGGCGCACAGGCGCTCGCGGAAATAGGCTCGGTTCGGCAGGTCGGTCAGCGGGTCGTGGTGCGCCATGTGGGCGATCCGCGCTTCGACGGCGCGCCGCTCAGTGACGTCCTCGGCGATCCCGAGCAGGTATTGCGGCCGTCCCGCCTCATCCGCGACGGACAGCTGCTTGATGTGGAGGAGGCGTTTTCCGTTGGCGGGTGTGTTGATCTCGCGCTCTTCGACGAGAGCGCCGCCATCAGACGTTAGGAGAACGCGCTCTTCGCGAGAAGCGGCAGGCCCTTTCTCGGCAGCCAGAAACAGCTCATGGGCGGTTTCGCCGATCAGCTCCGTCCGCGGCACGCCGAGCAGTTCCTCTCCGGACCGATTCAGCAGGAGGAGACGGTGTGCGACTGCGTCTTGCACGTACACCATCGCGGGAATGTTCTCGACGACTGTGTCGAGAAAACTGCGCGTTTTTCGCAGCTCCGCTTCGGCGAGTCGGCGCTGGGTGACGTCGATGGAAGCCACCAGCACGGCCGGCTGCCCCCTGAGGATCAGCGAACGTATGTACGGCAGGATCTCGATCGAGGATCCATCCGCCTTGATATGACGCCAGATCTGCTCGCCGTCGTAGGGGCTCACGCGGTTCGTCAGGACCGCCTGGACCGCGGCGTGGTCCGCCTCGGGCCGGATGTCGAGAGCCGTCATCGTGAGGAAGCGCTCGCGGCTGTAGCCGTAATGCTCGACCGCGGCGGCGTTGACGTCGAGGAACCGCAACGAGGCAGCGTCACAGACCCACATCGGCAACGGATTGGCCTCGAACATCATCCGGAATGACGCCTCGCGGGTGCGCAACTCCGTGATGTCGACCAGCGTGATCACGAGCAGGTCGCCCAAGGTTGAGGCCGCGACTTTGAGGAACAACTCCCTCTGATCGACGACATAATCCAGCTCGAAATCGATACGGCCGCCAGTCTCGACGACAGCGTGCAGGCGGGTGACGATATCCTCCGCCCGGCTTCCGAGCCGGATCGCTGAGAGGTGCTGCCACAACAGGGCGCTGGCCGGCTGGCGCATCAACGTGGCAGCGCCGGCATTCAAAGCGACGATCTGGAGATCCTGCAGGGCACCATCGACATCACGCACGGGGATCAACGCGAGGATCCCCTCGGTAGTCGAGTGATAGACCTGTTCGACGAGGCTGGATCGGCTCTCGGGTTCGCCGACATGGACGAGCGCGACGGGAAAGCCCCAGTGCGTTTCCAGGGGCAACACCAGGATCTGATGTACTTCGACGACGCCGTTCTCGACGCGGCTGGCCGCCTCCTGCGCGGGCCGGCCGGTTTGCAGGGCCCGGTGCACGACTTGGCGCAGGACCCGTGTGCAGTCGCTGCGCTCCCGCGGGGACTGACCATCGGCCGCCCCATGCAGCCAAACTGCGACGTGTGGTGCGATGCGCACGATGGAGAGTTCATCGCCATCGAGACGCACGATGGCGGTGCTATCGGCGAACCGTCCGAGCGTGCCAAGGGCAACGTCCTCGTAGCGAGGCAGCGCCATACCCGGCTTTCGAGCAGCAGACCAACGCTCGCTTAGGATGTGAGCTGCGCTGCCCGACGCGTCGGATGGGCGATGTTGAGCCTGGATCGACATGTCGCCGGGGAGATCGCACAGACAGATAAGATCACCAATGCAACGCGGCGGTTGAGATTGGATTAAAATCGGGAAGCCGCCGTGAGATGCGGCGCTTCAATGGCGATCGGAAGAGATCAATACTTACTCAATTCCGACACACCTGCCGAGGCCGGTTCGGGTATAAGACCGATTTACCTGCCAGCGCTGAAGCAATGAGAGGATGAGATATGCAATAGAAGGAGCCGTCAGAAATTTGCGAGTGAGTGGCATGCCGTCAACCGGTTTTGAGCCAGCGCGCTGTTGGGGGCCGTCTCCGGGCTATGATCCAGTCCTCAATCTCGCGACTAGTTGGCAAACTGGAGAAAGTGTCGATGCTTGCCAGCGTGCCGACCAGCTTCGGGAACAGTGAGCGGCGAGGACCGTACGGTTCGCCGCTCGCGCGGAGGTCTCGATACGGCGAGGCAAAAACGGGCGCTCTCCTTTGAGAGGAGCGCCCTGAGTGCGTTCCGGTCTCGGGAAGGAACGTGTCGATCTGCTATGACTTCACGCCGGCGTGAACAAGCCACCGCAGGTAAGAAGCCGGGCGTGTGTCCGTGTCATCGAAACGTCACATGTGTTAAGAGGCAGGTGACGCGTTCGTTGAGAGAGGAGGAAGGCATGGCCTCCATCGAGGAGATCGCGGCGACGCTGCGCAGCATCGCGACGCCGGGGATGAAGCCGAAGGCTTTGCGCGCCGCCATACGGGAACGGTACCCTGAGGCGAACAAGAAGGAGATCGTTCGAGCCGCCTTTTACGCTATGACTGAGACCTCTCCTGTGGGGCAGGATGCGCTGCCGGACCTGCACAACTTTGCCTTGTCCGAGCGGGCCGGCGACGAGGATGCGGACGCGGCGCTGAAGGTCGGCAAGCGCAAGGCGAAGAAACTGGCCCCCGACAAGGCTGGCAGGCCCGCAAACCCTGAGGTTGGAGCGCGATACGCAGCGTTCATACGACGCGCGGGTTAGATCATCGGCGCGACGTGCTCAGGCTCGCTTGGGGCGCCTGGTCTGCCGAGAATGCGCGTGACCCGCCTCACGCCGCATGAACCCGGTCGAGGAAGGTGTCGATAGCAGCCTGCAGGCTGGCGGTGCCTGTGTTGACCTGCGAGGCGCCACTTCGGACCTGATCAGCTTGTGCCGCGTTCGAGGCGGCCGCCTCTTGCACACCGCCGATGCTGTTGGATACGGTCCGGGCTTCGGCCGCAGCACCCGCGATAGCGCGGGCGATCTCCTGGCTGGCGTGTCCCTGCTGTTCAGCGGCCGCGGCCACGTCGGAGGCCGTCTTGCTCATTTCCGCGATGGTGCCACCGATCGAGCCGATCGCATCGACCGTCCCGTCGGCGGCGGCTTGGATCGCCGCGACCTGGCTGGTGATGCGGTCCGTCGCGGATGCGGTCTGCGTCGCGAGTTCCTTCACTTCAGCCGCCACCACCGCGAAGCCGCGGCCCGCAGCGCCGGCGCGCGCCGCCTCGATGGTCGCGTTGAGGGCCAGCAGGTTGGTCTGCGCGGCCACGCTGCGGATCAGCGTCACCACGGCTCCGATCTCGCCGGCGGCCTGCGACAGGCTCACCACGGTCGTCTCCAGGCCGCGCGCATCGTCCAGGGCCGCGGCCGCGATCTCGCTCGTGTGCCGTACCTGCTCCTCGATGGCCCGGGCTGAGCTCGACAGCTGTTCCGCGGCACCGGCGATGCTGTTGACCACCTCGACCGACTGGCTCGATGCGACCGCCACGCGCGTAGCCTGCGCCGTCGTGTCCCCGGCGGTGCCGGACAGGGCATCGGCCGTGGCCTGCATCGCCTGAGCCGAGCACGCCAAGCTCGCTACGGCTCGCTTGGTCTCGAGCTCAAAGGCGTGCGTGGCCTCGGCCAGGACCTGGGCTCGGACTGCGTCCTGAGCCGCTCGCTTCTCCGCGCCAGCGTCGAGATCCCGCTTCTCGATCAGCGCGACCTGAAAGGCCTCGATCGCGCGCGCCATCTCGCCAATCTCGTCGGCGCGACGCGTGAAGGGGACTTGGTCGTCGAGCTTCTCGGCAGCGAGCGCCTGCATGGCGGCCTTGAGCCGGTGCAGAGGTCGTTGGATCTGGGTTGCGAGAACCCAGAAGGCGACACCGAGACCCAGAAGCAGAGCGACGGCCGGCGCGACCAGAAGGGTCAGTGTGGCCCGATGGCGCTCCTCCGCGACAGCTGCGCGCTGCGCGTCGAGGTGGGCCAGCATCTCGCGTCCGAGATTGCTGATCTCAGCGACCATGCGCTCACGGTTCTTCACCGTGGCTTCGTCGGTGGCCTGGATCAGGGCGGCCTTGGGCGAGAGGGTCAGGCCCATTTCGGCTGTTTCGGTCTGATAGGCGATGAACTCCTTCACTGCGAGGTCGAGCTTGCGCTTGCGCTCGGGCGAGAGTTGCGCGTCCATGGCAGTGAGAAAGGGACCGCGCGCCTGTTCCACATCGGTGAGGGCGCTCTGGAGCCCGGCGAGCCGGGCTTTGGCCTCCTGGGTGTCTTCGGCGGTGTAGACCGCGGTGGCCTGCACCACTGCGTGCTCGATGGCCTGGGCCAAGGTCCGCGCCTGCAGGCCGGCGTTCCAGGCCGCTTCGGTCGCTGCTGCGCGCTGCTGCTCCTGATCGGCTTGGCGGAGGGCAAAGCCGGAGATGCCGGCGGCGACGAGGCCGAGCAGGCTGATCACGGCCACGAGTTTATGGGCCAGGGAGATACGCATCAGGAACTGCCAAATACCGAGTTGATGCGCCGGTCCCTGCACCGGCATCCGTTGCGCTACCCTTAAGGATAGCTGGCAAAATCGCCTCGACACATTATGAATTAAAACGCCCATATCGTTATGATTGCCAAACAGCGATTGCAAAGAATGAATATTAAAGTCAATATTAAGAGCCATCATACTCAAGGTACCGAGCAATATCCTTCAATCGCATAGGGCTGCTTCGGATTTGCACTTGGCGCGCAGGCCATCCAAACCAGATCAGGCGGAAACATACTGCCCAGACTCATTATGGATCAGCGAGGCGGTCGGCTGAGCAGCGGCAAACGTCCACCTCCGCGATGCAGCGCTTCGGAGCGAGCCGGTCTACTGCCACAATCAAGACATGCTATACTGATAGTTGAAGCGGAGCGTCAGCGATCTCATCGGCTCGGAAGTGAAATGAAGTGCATAGACGCGCACCTGTTCAGACTAAGTGTTGGCGACTTCCATGTACCTTGATCCGGCCACCTTGCTGATCGCCAGCTCTGCGACAACTTTCCTGGTTGGCACGTTACTTCTGGTAGCGGGGCGTGAGTCGCAGGGATCCCGCTCTCTGAGCCTCTGGGGAGCGGCACATCTCATTGGCGCCATCGGTTCCGTCGGCATCGCTCTACGCGACCAAGTCCCTGACCTGCTTTCCATCGGGCTGGCCAACGTGCTCGTTCAGGCCGCTTATGGATTGATCTGGAGCGGCGTCCGCTCCTTCGAGGGTCGTTCGATCCGCCTAGGCGTTGCGTTCGTCGGCGCGATATTCTGGTGTGTCCTCTGCCTGGTTCCGGCCTTCTACGCGTCAGTTACGCTGCGGATCCTATATGGTTCGGCCGTGGCGACACTCTACTGCAGTTCGGCCGCCGTGGAGATCTGGCGCGGCCGCGCGGAGCGGCTCGCCTCCCGAGTTCCGGCTTTCACTGTGCTAGGCCTTCATGGTGCAGTCTACTTCGTCCGGATCCCGCCGACCCTGACGGCACCACAACTCGGATCCAACCCGATCGCCACACCCTGGGTGGCGATCCTGTGCTTCGTGACCATGCTGTTCTCGATCGCCTCGGCCTTCACCTTCTTGGCGCTTGTGAAGGAGCGGGCCGAGCGCGAGCAGCGCATCGCCGCCTCTACCGATGCGCTTACGGGCGTACACAATCGACGCGCCTTCGCGAAAGCCGCCGAGTCTATACTGGCTGAGCATCGAGATAGTGTACTATTGCTTATTGATCTCGACCGGTTCAAGGCCGTCAATGACAGCTATGGCCACGCGGTCGGCGATGCGGTGCTGGTGAGCTTCTGCGCCATGGCCACCTCCCTGCTGCCGCAGGACGCGCTGCTGGGGCGCCTCGGCGGCGAGGAATTCGCCTGCCTTTTGCCGGATGCCTCCCCCGAGGAGGCCCTTGCCCGGGCCGAGGAACTCCGCCGAACCTTTGCGCAACTTTTCGTCGCCGAGTTCCCTGAGCTGCGAGTCAGTGTCAGCATCGGGATCGCACAAGCGTGCGGTGTGGGCGGATACGAGATTCTGATGCACTGCGCCGATATGGCACTCTACACCGCCAAGAATGGGGGGAGGGACCAAGTGGCCATGGCCAAGATGCCAGCCGGGCAGTCCGCTGATGGCCAAGGGCGCATCCCGGATTGTGCGCTGATAGCGAGACGAGACTGCGTGCCTGCTTTTACTGCGCGGGAACGCAGTCCGTACAGGCCAGGCTCAAAGTCCGCGTAATTACCCAGGCCTGTGATGGCTGGGCTCAGGCGCCGATGGTTTTGAGGATGGCGCCGAAGGGACTGCTGCCTGTGAGGCGCGCGGTGTCGACGACGGTGCGAATGGCGGCCTCGCCCTCGGCCGCCCACATGGCCCGGTAGCCGTTGGTGACCTTCCGCTGCACGACAGCCGGACGCAGCAGCCGCTCGGAGCCGTTGTTGGTCGGCTCGACCTTTCCGGGATAGGCGAGGAAGACCAGGAGCTGATCGCGGGCGCGGCTGATCTTGGCCTGCAGGTCGCGGCTCAGATCACAGCGGCTCGACGTGGCGAGGATGGCACCCAGTTGCCGATCCAGGCTGCGGCGCTTGGCCGAGAGCGTCGCGGCAGCCAAGTCGGTGACGCGCTCGGCCAGGGCGAACACGCGCTGCAACCAGAGTTGCAGGCGCCAGGGCACGGGATCGTCGCTGGCCTCGACGCCATAGGCGACATCGCGGGCCAGATGCGCCAGGCAGGTCTGGTGCTCATCCGCGTGGCCCTGTTGGGCGGTGTAGCGGTCGGAGATCCACACCGCCGGTCGGTGCCCGTCCATCATCTCGCGCACCACGACAGCGCCGCGCGTCGGGGAGGCGGTGTGCACCACGGCTTGCGCCGAGTGGAACAGCCAGTGGTAAGCGTTCGAGCCCTCGATGCGCACGCCAGTCTCGTCGCAGGCGACGACCTCAGCCTTGCGCAGGGTCGCGATGGCCGCGTCGCGACCGGCACGGAAGCGGTCCTGCGCGCGCCGGAGCAGGTTCATCAGCCCGCCCTGGCTGAGGGTGAGGCCGAACAGATCGGAGAGCGCCGCCTGCAGCCGTTCGTACGAGAGCGCCTGAAAGGTCTTGAGGTACGTCGCCACCGCATGCAGCCGCGGACCGAAGGGCGTGCCGCGCGCCGCTTCGGGCGGTGGCGCGATCACGCGCGTCCCGCAGCTCGGACAACAAACGGCAAGGCGCTGGTGCTGCGTCACAATCGGCGCCACCTCAGGCAGCTCGATTTGCTCAGAGACGCTGACGATCTCTGCCGGAAGTGCGGCGTGCAGGCTGGCGCCGCAGCACGCGCACGCCTCGGGACGATGCTGGACGATCGTATCGGGATCATCGCTCAGCACCCGGCTGTGACCCTCGTGACCGGGCTTGGCGCCGCCGGGCTTAGAATGCTCCCGCTGCTCCTTGCGATCCGTCGCGGGCGGCTTGGATGAGGTGCGCGAGGTCTTCTCTGGCCGCTGCAGCCGCAGCACCAGCTCGATCAGCTCCTCGCGGCTCAGCCGTTCCAGTTCGCTGCGGCCCATCCCGCCAGGGAATCAGCGAAATCCGACCCGCGCAAGAGGCAAGCTCGTCCCGGCAAGCGGCGCAGCCGCGGGCGTTCCGCCGCCGACCGATCCACCCCGTGGGTAATTACAAGTCCGCGGAAAGAGCATTTTGAGACGATTGGACGAGCCGCAACGAAGGTCCACTTCTCTGGACTAAACAACAAATGCGGCTCAGTCGCTTTCAGTTAGACTACGTCACGTGAGAGCGCCAGCGCACGCAGAACCGGTCGTTCAGCTTTGCGCCCATTCCGGCCATCTAACGAGCCGCCGACGCGCCTCCATAGCGGACGCTCACCGTGAAGGCTGCGGCGGCGGCCCATTCGCATAAGGGCACGATATGGAGCGGCGCAGTGCCTCCGTGGCCCTTGGGATCCGATGTGCGCTCTGGGAAGGCCTTCTTCCAGGCTGCCGGTGAGGGCGGGGCCTACAACCGGGTAGGGTGGAAAGCGGGCGGTCTGCTTGAGAGCGGGCGGGGCTTTGAAACAGACATGGTCGCTACCGGAAGGTCCGCTGGGGCCGGGATACATCTCCACCTCGACCACGTTACTGAAGGAGTGGTCCGGCTGATCCGCCGCGACAGGCGCACGGCCTTCACCGTGCGCCGCAGGTCGCTCAGCTCTTGGAAGAAGTCATAGCGGATGAGCGGCAGCGTTTCCGAGCGCGTACTCAGGCGGTCCAGAAGCTCAGGCATCAGCAGCCGTGCCGTCGTCCCGTAGCGGCTGCGGCGATCCCCCAGCGCCGCAACTTCGGACTGCAGTTTGCCTTAGGCCCGCAGCCAGATCGCCTGGTAGTGCAGCGCCAAGAAGGTATAAGACACGGCTTACAGATGCAGTGAGCGTGGACTTTGCCCTGCTGGACACGCCGATTGCCCGGTCATGCAGGTCTCATCTGCAAAGAACCCGTTTCGGCGATGCTGGCACGAGAGCGCCACCCTTGACGAGGGCATCGAGCGCCGCGAGGATCTCGTCGCCGCTGTCAAGGCTTCCGAACGCCTCGGCTACCTCGCCGGCCCGGACCCGGAAGCTCGGTTCGTTCAACACGCGTAGGGCGGCCGTGCGCAAGGTCTCAACGGTAGGCGCGTCCGTCGTGAGGTCGATACCAACCCCCGACCAGCCGATGCGCGCGCCGACCTCGGCTTTGTCCTCCGTCCGCCCCGCCGAGACGATCGGCACGCCCACGGCCAGCGCCTGCGAGACACTGCCATAGCCGCCGTTGGTCACAAGTAAGTCTACCTTCGGCAGCAGCAGGTCGAACGGCAGGAAGCTCGCGACCCGGGCATTGGCGGGAAGCGGTCCCCGCAAGACGTCCAAGGGCCGCCCGCCAGTGGTCGCGACAACGAGCAGGTCGTCCCGGTCGGCGAGCGCGGTCAGTGTCGGCTCGACCAGAGCCCCGAAGTCCGCATTGGCGAGTGTGCCCTGCGTGACCAGCACGACGTGGCCGCCCTCCTCGCGCCACGCGTCGAGCTCGGGCCACCAAGTCGGCACCGGTATGTCGGCGTGCGGGTTGGGCAAGAGGCCGACGAAGCGTAGGCCGGACGGGAGCGCACCGAAGTCGTACTCGAAGGCGGGGACCGTCGGCTGGAGGAAGAGATCCGGCAGCACGACGATCGAGTGAGGCAGGGAAGCCGGCAGGGGCGGAAGCCCGAGTCCGGCGAGCAGGCCGTCCGTGTGGGCGCGCACGGGATTGACGAAGGCGGCATCCGTCCCCGCCTTCAAGGCGGAGTAGCGCATCCGCTCGGCTTCGTCTCCTGCCGGCGGCAGGCCGGCCCCCACCGGCGCGTGATCAGGCCGATCGAGGAAGAGGAAGCTGACGTTCAGGACGGCGATCGGCGGCCGGGGTTGCCTGTCGAGGAGCAAGGGCAGCACGCCAAGGAAAAGGCTGCCGGCGATCACGATATCAGGCCGATGATCTGCGATCAGCCTCCGCAAGCCGGCTGCTTGGCCAGGCATGCCGTCGATGAAGCGCCGCTCGAATTCATGCCGCCAGCGTTCCGGTCCCGGCGGCAGGCTGACGTCGAGGTAGGCGGCGGCTCCACCATCATTGCACGGGACGAAACGCAGACCTGCTGCCTCGATCCGGGTCCGAAACGTCTCGGCCGTTGTGAACAGCACGTCGTCGCCGCGGGCGCGCAGGAGGTTTCCGATGGCCAGCAGCGGATTGACATGCCCTGTCAAAGCCGAGGCCGCGATCAGGACTTTCATCTTGAAACTCCGTAGCTTTGGAATTGAGAACACTCACTCGGCGTCGCGAACGAAGTGTAGCTGTTCCGAATATATCGACCGCAGCTCGCAAGGAATACGCGACCGCAGCGTGCACGTCGATTGCTGCTATTTTGGACTGAACGATCCCGAACGCGCTGGTGTTTCGGCTCAGGTGCGTGACCAGCTAGTCTCAGATGGAAGCCTCATCGAGATACAGGCTTTATGGATACCTCATCGGCTACGTGGAAGCTGCGACTCGTCTGCTTCGGACACATCGAATAGAGTACATATCACTGCGACCGGCAGCGGAGACGACAGATCGACGGAGTGACAGAACTGCGAGTGTCCGCAACAGACATCGATAAGGCCACCCACCTTCTGGGTAATTCTCTCGCGCAATGCAAACAGACGCAAGACCTGGGAATCACGAAAAGAGAGTCGCTCGCGCAATGCTCATTATCAAATCGAAACTGCGATGACGGCCTTGCAGTCAAGCCTCGCCATTTCAATCGAGGTTTTGCTTGGCCATGAAGTTTCGGACTAACGCTGCAATCTCGTCGACGCGCTCATCAAGCGCGAAGTGTCCCGCATCGAGAATGTGGATTTCTGCGTCCGGAAGGTCTTTCCTGTAGGCTTCGGCACCGCCGATCGCGAAGGACGGATCGTATCGCCCCCAGACGACGAGGGTTGGAGGCCGCTTCTGCCGGAGCCAAGTCTGCCACATCGGATAGGAGGCGACGTTGGTACGATAGTCATAAAACAGATCGGACTGGATCTGTCGTTGACCTGGCCGGGACAGATGGGCGAACTCGTCGAGCCACAGATGCGGGTCGTATCGCTTTGGATGCGGGCTGGTTCCGAGATGACGCTGCTTCGTCGTCTCCAGGGAGAGGAAGCTATCGATCACCGCGTCCTCATGGGAGGCGCGGTCGTGCCAGAATGCCCGACGGGTTGCCCAGAGCGGTCCAAGCCCATCCTCATGAGAGACAGCATTCTGGATGATCAGCGCCTGCACACGTTCGGGATGTGCAAGAGCCAGCCTCATGCCTATGGGGCCGCCATAATCCTGAAGGAAGAGGCTGTACCGGTTCAGGCCGATCTTTTCCGCAAACTGGTCGATCGTGCCGGCGACATGGTCGAACGTGTAGGCATATCGCTCCGGCGGTGGCGCCTCGCTCAGGCCGAAGCCCGGATAATCGGGTGCCACCAGATGGAAGCGGTCTGCGAGACGAGGGATCAGCGTCTCGAACATGGCCGAAGATGATGGAAAGCCGTGAAGCAGAAGGATTGTCGGAGCGTCCTTCGGGCCGGCTTCTCGATAGAAGATTGTAACGCCGTCGACCGCAACCGTACGATAGGTTGTGTCGACGGATGTCATTGAGGCCGTCTCGGCCGACGCAGTTGGAGAAGCAATCAGCGCCGTTGTCGCGAGAAGGGGTGCAAGCGCTCTGAACATCGTTGTACCTCTCGAGTACGGGTGGCTTCTCAGCCGCGGATGCTGTGCGTCGAGCGATATCCGTCATGACGCACGCAGCCTTTCGGAGCGGGCGTGCGAAGTCCTGGCTGGAACCGCTCGATGCCCGCGTGCCTGTCCGATCGAGCCAACCACAAGGCTCGGCGGAGCGGCCGCAGGCACCACACGCCGCTTCAAGGTTCACCGAGCCAAACCGGGTCTCTGTAAACCCTGCCTGTCACTCCGGAAGCTGCCGCGCATCATTTTCTCAATGATGGGTATCCGTCGACATAGATCCAGTTCGTCGATCGAGCAGGAACGTGACACCCTAAACATTCGTCTCGATAGCTGACTGTCGTGGCTTTGTCGGGCTGACCCGCATCGAACCACGACCAGCCCCAACCTTCGCCCCAAAGTGGGTTGTCTTGGTGAGTATTTCCGGCGTCGCGCACCATGACGAACCAACCTTTGAGATGATCCGCACGACTTACCGTCCCGGTCGTAAATTCACCGGTGCTGGTTTCATAAACTTCTTTGACCAGGGTAGCGCCGTCTGGAAACGAACCCTCGTTGCGATAGGTCTGCGCAGCACCGGGTGATGCGTAGACCACGTGCATCTCCTTCGAACCCCGGCCATTCTCCGATGCGACCGCCCAGGAACCGAGGAACCGGTAGCGTTCCCGGTAGTCGCTCGGCACGCGGATATTGCCGGATTCATCCACAAGCTGCGGCTTCTTTTGGTCTATCGGCTGAGCGGAAGGCTGACTCAGCAATCCCGCCGACGTGGCCAGCAGCGTCAATGCGCCAGAGACATGGAGCAGATAGCGACGATACATATCGTATCTCCACACAGTATACGATCTAACTAATCGTCCAATCGCGGATAGAACTGTGTCCAGACTTCATCTTTCTTTGCTGAGGCCATGTGGCAGTAGGCGCATTCGCTTTTCGGGCGCACCGTTGCAGTTGCCGCTTTCGGCTCGTGGTGATTGAAGTTGAAGTAACCCCATCCGCCGGTCGAGGTATACCGCGCTGTGTCTTTGACCGTCACGTCGGCTCCGTTGAGCTTGCCCGGAAAAAAGCCACGCCCAGATGGCTCGACGCGCGACCCGTCGGCCTCTTCTTTAGGTAGAGTCAACTGAAGTTCCTTGAAGAGGATGGTGCCCTCCGGAAAACTTCCGGTCCTCTTATATTCATCGTAGGAGCACGGCTCGATGTAGACGTTGTGATACTCTGGGAAGCCGGCGTGCCCGTTATTGAGTGCATTCGGTGTAAGAGGCGAGCCGACATAGATCCATCGCTCGAAGTGCTTCGGAAGGACCAGCTCCCCATCCGACGTGTACTCCGCTTTGTAGCAGCTCGATTGTTGCGCAATCGATGGGCTCGGATTCGACATTAATCCTGACACCGCCACCGATGCAGCAGCAACCCGGAGGAATGCAAACCTGGACATCGAACGTCATCCCCTCTCTCAACCGCCTTGAGGCGCCGCAACGTAGCGTGCGATTGAGCGCCCATCTGCGAGCCTACCGAAATGGAGCGTGCCGAAGGTCCGGAATTGGTTGCAGAACGTCTCGCACCTCTGTCGTCACCGTTGCGACGAGGGTTGATGGCGGACCGCGAGCATCCCACATGGGCGCGCCCTGATCGCACATCACGAGGTTTCCTGTAGCCACGGCGAAGCCGCCGAGGTTGCTTCGGATGTCGATAGGACCGCACATCCCACCTGTCCTGTGAACGGGGCGACGAATTGACCATCGATTGCTTGACACGGACCTGTGTTCACGCACACGAGCTGCACCTGATCTAGGTACGGAGAATTGAAAGTTCCTATTGTGCCAGCTACGATTTCACGACACACCGTCGATGCGGCCATCGACGTACTTGAAGTGAGCTTCGTCAAGTTGGTGGAGTGCCTCGTCGCATCCGGCTGGCGCCTCGAGTTGGCCGGCACCGATGCACCGAGCATCCATTACAACATAGCCGGTCGAGGCACGCTCATCACGAGCAGGAGTGCGCCCATCGATCTTCGGCCGCACACCCTCGTCATTCTTCCGAGGCACACGGCGTTCGCCCTCGAAACCCCCGGCGCATTACCCATGCGAACCGTCAACCGGGGGCCTCTGAGTTCGGCGCCCGGATCGGTCCGACGCTTCACAGCCGGCCCGAGTGCGGCCCACCTCGTCCTCGTCTGCGGTTACTTTCGGGCGCTGTATGGCACATCGATCGACGTCTTCGACACGCTTCGGGTGCCCATCGTCGAATACTTCGACGAAATCGATCAAATCGACCACAAATTTCGTGAGGCGGTCGACGAGCTCGCCGCACAGGAGGTCGGCACCGGAGCAATGGCCGCAGGCCTGCTCAAGCTTGTTCTCATTGCGATATTCCGGAGATCGCTCGTCTCGCAGCAAGTTTGGGCGGAGCGGTTCTCGTTGCTCAGCGATCCGCAGATCTCGCGGGCCTTCTCCGAAATGGCCGCGCGACCAGCGGCGGACCATACCGTATCGTCCCTCGCCCATGTCGCCGGTCTGAGCAGATCCGCCTTCCTGGCTCGCTTCACCAAGGCCTTCGGCACTTCGCCGATGTCGACGCTCAGGCAGCTGCGCATACGACACGCGGCGGCACTTCTGTCCACGAACGTACTGCCGATCGATCAGATCGCTCAAGCTGTCGGGTATCGGAACCGCAGCAGCTTCTCGAGAGCCTTCAAGAAGACGTACCTGATCGATCCGAGCGAGTATCGAAATCGAAAGGCGATACAAGAAGGCGAAGTTTACAACCCCGATCCATAAGATCGGGGTTGGACAGTAGATCTGTGCGGGGGCAACCGTAGCGAGGCTGCCCCCTATCGTCTGTCGTTTCACCGATCCGACGATCGTAAGGTGGATCGAGATCGTGACGTCAGCCGCGCGGCCGACCGTCGGGCCGTCGCACGGATGCCAGCAGCAGCGTTATCGACGCCGCCAGCAGGACGAGATCCTTGAGGAGGAACTGTCCGGGCATCGCGGAGATTGCGGGAAATCCACCGGCGGTGTGCTCGGCCACGCCGGGGGTGGTCACAAAGAACGTCAGTGTTATCAGGTACGTCGTGATCGACATCGCGGCACCCAGGGCCGAAACCACTGGAACGAAGGCGCCGACTGCGAGCGCGATCGCGGTCGACAGCTCCAAGATGCCGATCACACGGCTTGTTCCCTGAATGCCGAAGACGTCGTGCAACCAGCCCATGATGGGGCTATTCGCCACGAACGGGGCAATCCCGCCAGCCTCATAGGCCGTGAACTTCATGAAGCCGAACCAGAGAAAGATGACGACCAGCGACCAGCGCAGCGGCGAGAGACTGGATCTCAATCCGGCGGGGCCTTCGGCGGTCACGAACCAGGACTGATGCGGAGTGGTGGTAGTCATGGCGAAATCCTTTCGGGTCATGTTGCACGAGACAGGTGTGCGGGAACGCAGCGCGCGATTGCTGTCGTCGGTCGGACCTGTTCGACAGGTGGAGGGGTGATGGAGTGACTAGGCTGATCGGCCCCCACGAGGTGGTCCAAGGTCAAAGTTAGTGCAGGGTTGGTCGCTGGACCACGGCGAGCTTGGCCGGTGCAGCCGGCCTAGCGGCTATAGCTGGCACGAACACCTCTGGCGCTGGCGGCCGGTAGCCCAATGCGCCATGCGGCCGAACCGTATTGTAGTGCCGTCGCCAGCCCTCGATCATGATCTGCGCCTCCTTGAGCGTGTAAAAAATCTCGCCATTCAGCAGCTCGTTGCGTATCTGTGCGTTGAAGCTCTCGACATATCCGTTCTCCCACGGCGAACCAGGGGTGATGTAGGCCGTCCTTGCGCCAACGGCCGCAATCCAGGACTGCACCGACTTGGCGATGAACTCCGGACCATTGTCTGACCGAATGTGCGCCGGCACGCCGCGCAGGATGAACAGGTCGGACAGCACATCGATCACGTCGGCCGCCTTGAGCTTGCGATCCACTCGGATGGCCAGGCACTCGCGGCTGAACTCGTCGAGGACGTTGAGCATCCGGAACTTGCGCCCGTCGTGGGTGCGCGTCTCGACGAAGTCGTAGGACCAGACGTGATTGCGGTGCTCCGGGCGCAGCCGGATACAGGAACCATCCCCGTCCCACAGCCGTGCGCGCTTGGGCTGGCGGGCCGGGACCTTCAGCCCCTCCTGCCGCCATAGGCGCTCGACCCGCTTGTCGTTGACCAGCCAGCCGTCCGCCCGCAGTAGGGCGGCGACCTTCCGATAGCCGTAGCGCCCGTAGCTACGGGCAAATTCGATCAGCTCGGCGACGAGCGCCGCCTCGTCATCTTTGCCCCGCGGCGCCTTGCGCTGTGTCGAGCGATGCTGCCCGAGTGCCTTGCAGGCCCGACGCTCGGAGACCTTCAGCACGGTCCGGACATGCTCGATGCAGGCGCGTCGGCGCGCGGGGCTGGTCAGTTTCCCCGGGCGGCTTCCTGCAGGATCAGCTTGTCCAGGGTGAGATCGGCGATGGCTTTTCTGAGCCGCTGGTTCTCCGTCTCCAGATCCTTCATCCGCCGGACCTGATCCGACTTCAGGCCGCCGTACTCACGCCGCCAGCGGTAGTAGGTCACCTCACTCACGCCGATCGCGCGGATCGCCTCCGCCACGCTCTGGCCTTGCCCGACCAGCACGTCCGCCTGCCGCAGCTTGGCGACGATCTCCTCAGGCTTGGGTCGCTTCCTCGACATCGATCCGTCCTCCAGGCTCAAAGCCATACCAAAGGGCGGACCACTTCATTGGGGGCGGATCAGTGTGAGGTCGAGACGGAAGACGTGGGCATTCTGGATCGCGTCCGTGAGACCTTCGGGGACGTGCGGATCGGCCCTTAAGGATCCGCTGCCGACCCAAACCGGTCACCCAGGCTCGTGCTTCATCCGGCTAAAAGCGGACTTCGGAATCTATGGCCGCGGATGACTGCGATTGCTCGAATGCAGAATAGCAGATTTCGAGCGATCAGGTGGCGGGAGCATCCTTCGTGGTGCGTCAATGTTAGATCGACTCAGGCCTTACGCTCTGCAATTTTATGGGCCGACCAACCAGTAGGATCCCTATAGCGACCCACTTCAGCACGACGAGTCGTGGCTGACTCCACCTTCAAACCGTCGGATCTACGGTTCGGACCCAAGAGGCTTCACCCGAGCCTGCTCTCCTCAGCTTGTCGCAGGGGCTTGCAATCACGTTAGCTTGGCACGTCCGTCCTGCCTTCGGCCAAAGGCTCGGACGCCAGTGGCCAGCGCAGGCTCCTCAACCTTCAGGTCGGCTACAGGAGGCTTGCTTGTCCGCGAGATTGAAAAGCCGGATCGGATGATCGTCAGCAGGAAGGCGGTCAGCATCAACACAAAAGCGCCAAACGAGATGATCCGCTGCTGCATGTGCTCTATCCCGAGCGTGGTCCCGATCCGACTAGGATCCATGGTCGCGCGCAGCAGGCGTGCACGTTCACCGGACCAACTGCCAAACACGAGATAGTTGAGCGTCCCGCCGACGCGGCTTGGATCACGTCGAGCAACGTACTCGATGTGGCACGTCGACACGAGATAGTACCAGCGCGTGCATTTCGACTCCTTGATCGCCAGGTCGTCGACCAGTACCCAGCGTCCGCCGACTTGCAGATCGCTCGCGAGCTGTGGTCCTGCGTACACCAGAGGACCTACGAGCGTGAACGTTAGGGCGGCAAGGAACAGGAGGGTCCGAACCATCTGTCTGCCTCCGATAGCTGTGCGATGCGTGCAGCTGTGGTGCGTAAGCGGGACTTAAACATTTCAGCGAGGACGGGACGTTAGCCCCGCGCTTTAGCGAACAACCGTTTGCCGGACCAAGCCATGAAGGCTGCCATGGCGCCGACGCCGAGCAACGTCGGCAGGCTGCCAGCGAGGAGGCCGCCGGCTAGCGCCGCGAAGCCCCAAAGCAGGGCAAAACTCCAGCAGATCAGGCCGCGCATATAGTACGTGCCAGCTCTGGCCGCCGCAGCACCGGCGACGGCCGCGGATCGTGCCCCGGTGACGACTGCGCTCTCGCGTCCCCAGACTTCGGTCGGCTTGCGGATCATCAGGCTGCCCGCCCTGCCTTGAGCGCAGCCAGCCGCTGGGCGACGGCCGCGCTCTTCTGCAATGCGTCGATCTCCGCAACCCGGTGGATCGTCCCTGCTTCAGCCGGTGTGAAGCCGACGCCGCCCACACCCTTCATGGCGCGCTCGAACGCCTTCTCCGCAACGTCGAGCCGCTGACCGGGCGTGTGTTCACGACGCATGGAACCGGAGCCATTCCCCGCCTCGCCTTTGGAGACCTCGAAGGCGGCAAGCGCTTCCTCCATCTGCCCCTTGCGCGCCACCAGTGCCGCGAGGCCGGCCTCCAGTTCTGCCTCCTCAACCCGAACCTGCGCCTGCACATCATCGAGCGCCCTGGCTTGGGTCTCAAAGTCGATCTGCCGGGACAGGGCCGCCTCGGCGAGATCCTCTCGGCCCTCATCGACGGCGAAGGCGGCTTTACCACCCAGATCCTCGATGCGTTTCGCGAGCAGCTGTTGCTGGCGCGCTGCCTGCAGCCGACGCACCGTGATGCTTTCGAGTTCCGCCTTCGCCTGATCGATGGCCCGCTCCGCTTCACGGACGGCTTCGCGCATCACAGCCGGGCCACCTGCGGCTTCCAGCCTGTCGATCGCGTCCTCGACAGAGGCCGATAAAATCCGCGATATCCGTGAAAAGATGGATTCAGACATGGCTCACCTCAACAGCATCCATGAAGCAGGATCGCCTGTCGCCCATTGAATTTAAATTAATACCGAACAGTAATTATCGGTGAGATAAACAGTTTCTATACCCGGCGCCTCTATCCTGGCACGTGTGTTGGGGAGAGGCTTGCCCTTATGATTGATACCAGTCTCGTCCTGCTGGCCATCGCGCTGGCCGCCGCTCCGTTCTACATCGTCGTAGCGACACGGAACCGGCTCGTGGCGCTTGATCAGCGTTGCGAGACGGCTTTCGCCGACATCGATGCGCACCTCAAGCACCGGCAGAACCTGATCCCCGGGCTGGTCGAGACGGTCAGAGGCTATGCCAAGCACGAGCACGATGTCCTGCTCAGCGTCATCCAGGCCCGCACCGCCGCCCTCGCGGCGATCCAGCCCGAGGCACGCCTTGAGGCTGAGAAGAACCTAACACAGACCATCAATGCCCTGATCGGGGCGGCCGAGCGCTATCCCGAGTTGAAGGCATCGAGCCACTTCACGGCGCTGCGCGACGAGTTTGTCGCCGCCGAGAACCGCATCACGGCGTCGCGCCGCTTCTACAACCTCTCTGTCGGCGAGTATGGGGCGACGCTGCGTCAGTTCCCCGGCAGCCTCATCGCGCGGCTCTGGAAGATGCAGCTGCGCAAGCCATTCGACCTTGGCATCGAGCGCGTCCTCATCGACGAACCTGTCGCCTTCAAGTTCTGACTTGCCTGCGAGATCCATATGCTGCGCGTCAACGGCCTGTTCGGCTGGATCGCCGCGAATGACCGGCGTTCGCTGGTCCTGTTCGCCGGCTTTCTCGCCGCTTTCCATGTTGGAGCCGTACTAGCGCTCTACTTGCCGCTTGCCGCCCTCGATCCAGAGCATGCGCCGGTCTTCACCTGGGTCGGCTACGCGAGCCGCTACCTGGTTCTGGTGACGCTCGCCGGCATCATCCTGTTCGTTGCGCTACTGCTCTGGCACGTTCACGCAGTGCGCAGGGTCATGGCGTTCACGTTCGTCGACGAGCAGGACGAGCCGCGCCTGTGCCGCATCGTCGAACCGCTGGCGCTCAGTATGGGATTGCCGGTACCTTATGTCGGCGTGATCCGTTCAAGTGCGCTGAATGCGTTCGCCTGCGGCATCCGACGCAAGGACGCGGTCGTCGTGGTGACCCGTGGGCTCATCGATGGTCTCGACGACGACGAACTGGCGGGAGTGGTCGCGCACGAACTCGCGCACATCCGCAATGGCGACATCCGCCTGATGGCGGCCGCCAACGTGTGCCTGCGCCTGCTCGATCTGTTGATTACGCCGCGGATGAAGGAAACCACTCCGCTTAAGGAACTCGTGGGTCTCCCGATCCTGACGTTGTGGTTTCCGCCGATCCTCGTGTTCGTGCTGATCGTCAGCTTCGTCGCCCAGTCGGCGCTGAAGGCGGGCCGGCTCGTTCGGCTTCTGATCTCCTCATCCCGGGAGTTTATCGCCGACGCAGTCGCCGTGGAGGCTACGCAAAACCCGGCCGCCCTCATCTCGGCCTTGCGGAAGGTGCACGGCCACAGCGCGATTGCTGGGCTTCCGTCCGGTCAAGACGCGATGATGATCGACGGCGCGGCCGAGGGCGGACTGGCGACACACCCGAGGATGGATGAGCGCGTGAATGCGATCATCGCGATGACCGGGTCGATGGCACTCATTGCACCTGCGCGGCGCGACACGCGCCCGGATGCACTGCGCCGACCGGCCGACCATCTGTGCGACGCATTTGTCAGCCCCGGCCGGCGCGAGGCGTTCCGAGCGATGAGCGCCCTCCGTCGCGTTGCCACCGACGACACAAGGAATTGGCTCGGCCTGACCCGCAACATGAGCTACGGCGTCATCTTGGCGGTGGCAGCAATCCTGTGTTGCAACGCCAAGCGCCTCGACCGCCCAGCCGTATTGATCGAGATCTTCGATCCGCAGCCCTTCAACGTGTTCCTCGCGGCTGCAGCCAAGGGTATGGCCTGCAATATTGGGGCGATCGCCTCAATGGCTAACGTTCCACATCTGGCTCGAAAGTGCGATCCGAAAGAGTTGAGCGCGTTCCTCTCCGTACAAAGCGAGCATGCTGGGCCGTTTGGCGCGATGTTGACTATGATGGCCGACGCACCGGATGGCACCTTTGCATCGACTAAGATCATTCGGAACAAAGAAGTTGGTCGTTAACTCATCCAGCACGGTCGAGCGCACGACCAGCCAAACAGCACGATCTGTTTGCAGGTCCGGTTTGGTTGCGTCGGTCCTCGTAAGCGGACAGGCAGGAAACCACCCGGAGCGGTCATTCAGCTGTTTCGACCGTTATGTACAAAAAACGAACGTTTTCCCGACGATCACTGACCACGCATGCTCGGTCGACCAAAACGATTGCAACCGCGTCGGAGAACCGTGTCGGCTATTCAAACGTCGGCAAAACGCGCGTCACAGACGCCTGTAGCAAGAATGCTGCGATGTCCGGTTTAGCGCC
Organism: Methylobacterium sp. 092160098-2; assembly: GCF_028920805.1. Taxonomy (NCBI): domain Bacteria; kingdom Pseudomonadati; phylum Pseudomonadota; class Alphaproteobacteria; order Hyphomicrobiales; family Methylobacteriaceae; genus Methylobacterium; species Methylobacterium sp. 092160098-2. Next base: position 457,462 of record NZ_JAQPZJ010000002.1, read on the forward strand.
TCGCGGTGCCGAAATCAGCCAGTCGGCTTTCGTGAAGAGTTTCGGGCGCCGGCAGGCGTACGAAAGTCTCCGAGGAACGAACCCGCGGAGACCGAGGCAGTCGGCTATGGGGATTGAGCGATCCGGCCTGATGGCGCGGGCGAGCGCGATGGCCGGCGAGGGGCTCGGCGGAGATGGCGGGGTGATCCGCCGGGACAGGCCGACGGCCAGCACGGGGTGGTCGGAGCGATGGCCGGCGGGTCTCGGTCTGGATCGGGCGGCCGGAAGTGCGGGTCGAGGCGGTCGGGGCGCAACGCTCCTCCGGCCGCGGCTCGAAGGCCGGCGGCATGATGGTGGCTGACGACGTGCCGGGTCACGGTGCTCTCATCCCGGTCAGGGCGGACGCGGTCGGCGGACCGCGCGGTTGCAGGAAGCGGCCGAAGGTCTCGACGACCGTCATGCGGCCGCCGCAGCACCGGCAGGGTGAGCGCCAGTCGGGCGGCGCCGTGGGCTCGGGCGGGATGACCGGCGGCGGGACGGCGAGCAGCGCTCGGATACGGGTGAGGTTGGCCCGGCGGCCGGCGCTGGCGAGCAGACCGTAGTGGCGGATGCGGTGGAAGCCCTTGGGTAGGACGTGCAGCAGGAAGCGCCGGATAAACTCGTGCGGGCCCAGCGTCAGGGTGCCGTAGCGCTCAGGCCCGTCGCGACGGTAGTCCTTGATGCGGAAGGTGACGCCGGCCTCATCGAAGCTCATCAGCCGGCTGTTCGAGATCGCCACACGGTGGGTGTAGCGCGACAGGTAGGCCAGCACCGCCGCGGGACCGGCGAACGGGGCTTTGGCGTAGACGACCCAGCGCTTCGTCCGGGCCGGGGACAGATGGCGCAGGAAGGCGCGGCGCTCGGCCAGGGGCGCTAGGCCGCCAAAGAAGACGAGCCGTCCGGCCGCGTGCAGCGCGCTCAGCCCGACCAGGAACAGGCGGCGGAACAGCTTGCCCAGCACCCGCACCGGCAGGAGGAAGGCCGGCCGCGACGACACCCACCGTGCACCATCAGGCGAGAGGCCGCCGCCGGGCACGATCATGTGGACGTGGGGATGATGCGTCAGCGCCGAGCCCCAGGTGTGCAGCACGGCGGTCAGGCCGATGCGGGCGCCGAGGTGCCTGGGATCGGCAGCGATGGTCAGCATCGTCTCCGACGCCGCGCGGAACAGCAGGTCGTAGACGGCGGCCTTGTTCTGGAGGGCGATGTCGGCGACCTGCGTCGGCAGGGTGAACACGACGTGGAAGTAGCCCACCGGCAGCAGGTCGGCCTCGCGCTCGGCCAGCCATGTGCGGGCCGCCGCCCCTTGGCATTTGGGGCAGTGCCGGTTGCGGCAGGAGTTGTAGGCGATCCGCCGGTGGCCGCAGTCGCCGCAGCCCTCGACGTGGCCGCCGAGCGCGGCGGTGCGGCAGTGCTCGATCGCCGCCATGACCTTGAGCTGCCGCAGGCTCAGGTGGCCGGCCTGGGCCGCCCGGTAGGCCGGCCCAGCAGCGCGGAAGACGTCGGCGACCTCGATCGCGGCGCGCACCGTCTCAGCCGGGCGCGATCTCTCCCGTCTTGAACAGACCCAGCTTGTCCAGCGGACTGGTCACGGTGCGTACCGTGCGGGTGGCGACCTTGGTGTAGAACGCCGTGTTCTCCAGCTTGGCGTGCCCGAGCAAGACCTGGATCACCCGGATGTCGATGCCGTCCTCCAAGAGGTGGGTGGCGAAGCTGTGGCGCAGGGTGTGCGGGCCGACCCGCTTGGCGATATCGGCCGCCCGGGCCGCCTCGACCACGATGCGGTGGAGGTGGCGGGTGCTGATCGGCTTCATCGGATGCTGGCCCGGGAACAGCCAGCCGTCACGCTGCATGACGCCCTGCTGGCGTCCGACCTTCCACCACTGGCGCAGCAGGGTGAGCAGGTCCGCCGGGAGCAGCGCGTTGCGGTATCGTCCGCCCTTGCCGCGCTCGACCCGGATGAGCATGCGCGCGCTGTCGATGTCGATGACTTTGAGCGCTGCGACCTCGGCCACGCGCAGGCCGGCGCCATAGGCCACCGACAGAGCAGCCTGATGCTTGAGGCAGGTGGTGGCGTCGAGCAGCCGGGTGACCTCGTCGCGGCTGAGCACCACCGGCAGCGTGCGCGGATAGGCGAGCCGGACGAGCTGGCGCGCGAGGTCGGGCCGGTCGAGGGTGTGGGTGAAGAAGAAGCGCAATGCCGAGACGATGGCGTTGAGGGTCGGCACCGGCACGCCGGCCTCGCGCTGCTCGACCTGGAAGCGGCGCAGGTCCTGCGCGGTGGCCGTGTCGGGCCGGCGCCCGAGGAAGGTGGCGAGGCGGCCGACGTCGCGGATGTAGTTGCGCTGGGTCTCGTGCGAGAACCGGCGCAGGCTCATGTCGTCGATCAGGCGCTGGCGCAGGGGGCTGACCGCGCTGGCGGGGAGAAGATCGTGCATCGTGGGGCTCCTCGGATGAAGGAGCCTCGATGCTCGACCCGCCTCCGACGGGCCTCAAACGATGCGCGACGGTCCCGACCCTACCGCGCCCTCACCACACGCACCCTCCCGCGCAGCGGGTTCGTTCTTCGGCCAACTCCGGCCGTCTGCTTCGCGACCATCCCGGTCATTCAGCCATTCTTGCTTGTATCCTGGAAGCAGACGTCGAGGGGTGAGGCTTGGTCATTTAGCGAGGGGTATCCCTCACGAACGATAGCGCGCCGGATCGTCGAGCGGGCCGCGTCGATGGCCAGCGTGGCGGCGCCTAGCGTCCGCGCCTCGGTTGGCCTGTTTAGTGCGTGGCGCGCTATGCTGCCCGCGAGGTCTTCCACCTCACCGGCCATGTTCTCCAGGCGCTCGGGGTCGGTCTCGCGGCGTGCGTCGGACCGGAGCTCCAGCAGCCGCGCGGTGGCCACTTCGATCCTCTCCCGGCGGATGCGCCCGAGGCGCTGCCTCACCCAGGCCGCCGTCGAGCCCAGGCCGCCACCCAGGATGGCCACGAGGTAGATCCAGCTCTCGTAGCGCTCGATGAAGGTCTCCTGCTCGCGTTCGTAGTAGTCGATGGCGCCTGGGTGGATGGGCAAGCGGGCGCTGGTAGCGTCCGCCGTATCCTCATAATCCGGATGGCTGACGTCTTCCGCTGCCGGGACGGTCTCGGCTAGGGCCGCGCGCATCTCGAACAGGTGCTGCGTCACCTCCGCGGCGAGGCTGCGCGACAGGTCGGCCCGCGCCATCAGGCGGTAAGACGAGCCGACTGTCGCCACGTCCTCCGCCGGAAGGCGCGGATGGCCGCCGAACAGGGCGGCCGGCACTGTGACCGGCTGCACGCGCGGCCAGCGCGCCAGCACCGCGGCGGTGTCGGGTACGCCGAACAGTGCGACCTCGCCATCGGCGCTCGCCTCTCGAACCAGCCCGACAACCCGCCGCGCGGCCGAGGACGTAGGCGTCGTCAACAGCACCATCGCGTCGATACGGCCGTCCCCAAGCGCGGCCGCCACATCGGTCTCCTCTACCGGCACGAGGGCGACAGCCTTCTGCGGTAGGGGGCCGCCTGGAGCGCCGGTCAGAAGCTCCATTTCGTAATGGGCGACCAAGGTGCCGACCAGCGCCCTATCGGCGGTCCTGTTCGACAGCACGCCTAGTCGCCTGGCCGCCAAATCCGGGAAATCCTTGATACCGGATTGCGCGGGGGCGACAACGAACGCCGCCAGCCTTCGCAAGACGGCTAGGGTAAGGCCGTTCCCCGGCATCGAGACGTCCGGACGGACTACCGCGAGGTCGGCCTTCGGTCTTGAGCGCCTCTGCACTCTCGCGCACCCCGTCGAAAGCCGACACCGTCAGCCGGATGCCGAGCTTCCTGCGGGCGAGTTCGTCGGCGTAGGCCCGTAACAGGGCCGGCTCGGGGCCGCCTTTCGGGGCGACCGCGATGGTCAGCGCCGTAGGCCGCATCAGGTGGAGCGCGGCGGCGATCCCGAGGACGACAAGGAACGCCAGACCGAGAAGAAGCCATGCTTCCCGGCCAACCGGAAATGCCAACTTACGCACGCACGCTCCTCGCCCGCCGCGGCCCTGCCAGATAGTGTTGCCCAGGTGGGCGACGTGATGCCTGTTTTCGAGTGGGCGAGGAGTAGGCCGCCGAGCAATCGGCCGCTCCTGCTTGGACGCGTGCGAGCATGTGGGGGGCTGCCCGCTCAGCCGGTAATCTCGCCGTCGACGTTCGGCTGGGGCACCGTTTTCGCGTTTCAGGATGTCCAAAAAAGGTACTCAGCGGCGATCCGGTTCAGCGCTATCGAGGACGCTTGGAAGCGCTTTCCCTCTCTCGGACCCCCCGGCTCGCCGGCGCGGGCTTTTTCGCGTGCCTCATCAAGCCTCATCAAGCACGATGCTGGCTGCCAGGGTGGCTATCGATAGGTCCTCGCCCTCAGCGGTGGATGTGCGCACGTGGTAGCCGTCTCCCTCGAGCTCCTGGACTCTTTGAAGCGCCTCGGTGGCTGTCTCGGCCTGATGGACGACGCTCGGCTTCTCGGTGTTGGCGAGGTTGGCGCCAGCGATGATGTAACCCATAGATCCTCCTGCTGGGCGCCCTGCATAGGCTGGCTAGATGGCGCTCGCGAGGCCGAGCCCCGCTCCATCGTAGCGGCGGACTACAGGCACACATGAGGGTATCTGGACTTGCCTCGAGAAAGTGGAGAGCTCTTTTCCTGAAGGAGGAGGGGTCCGATGGCAGACCGGAAGCAGACCTTTACCCCTGAGTTTCGTGCTGAGGCGGTGCGATTGGCCCAGACGAGCGGGCGGTCCCGCCGCGAGGTCGCCGCCGATCTCGGTGTCGGGCTCTCGACGCTGCGCAACTGGATCGACGGTCGACGCGAGCGGGAGATGGACAACCCACCGGCCGATCGGCAGGAGGACATGGCCGCCGAGCTCAAGCGTCTGCGGCGCGAGAACGAGGTGCTGCGCCAGGAGCGGGAGATCCTGAAGCGGGCCACGGCTTTTTTCGCCAAGGAGGGAAGTCGATGAGGTTCCGCCTCATCGACGCGGCGAAGAAGGACTTCCCTGTCGCGCGCCTGTGCAAGGTTCTCGATGTCAGTCCGAGCGGCTACTTTGCCTGGAAGAGTCGTCCGGCCTCGACGCGGCAGCGCGAGGACCTCGTGCTGCTTGCCCACGTCCGATCCGCGTTCACGCTCTCGCACGAGACGTACGGCAGCCCGCGCATGACCCACGAGTTGCGTGAGCAGGGTTTGGCGGCAGGCAGAAGGCGCGTGGCCCGGCTGATGCGGGAGAACGGGCTCAAGGCTCGCCAGCCGCGCCGCTTCCGGCGCACGACGGACAGCGGCCACGCCTTCCCGATCGCGCCCAACCACCTCGACCAGGACTTCATGGCGGCCGGGCCGGATCGGAAGTGGGGAAGCGATATCTCCTACATCTGGACGCGGGAGGGTTGGCTGTACCTGGCGGTGGTCCTCGACTTGTACTCTCGGCGGGTCGTGGGCTGGGCGGCGAGCGACCGTCTCCACAAGGAACTCGCGCTGACCGCGCTGCGACGAGCCCTCGTCGTCCGGCAGCCTGGATCAGATCTGCTCCATCATTCCGACCGCGACAGTCAGTACTGTTCAAACGAGTATCAGGCAGAACTACGAGGACATGGCATCGTGATTTCGATGTCTGGCAAGGGAAATTGCTTCGACAACGCGATGGTCGAGACGTTCTTCAAGACGCTGAAGAGCGAGTTGGTCTGGCGCACCGCGTTCCAGACACGAGCCGATGACGTCCCCCCATCGCTTTGGTCCGGCGTGAGTGCGAGTTTTCCGGTTTTGTGAGACCCTGAGGGGAGGAGCAGAGCCGTGAAGAAGAGCAGGTTCACCGAGGAGCAGATCGCCTTCGCGCTGAAGCAGGCCGAGACCGGGACACCGGTCGCGGAGGTGCTGCGTCGGATGGGCATCTCCGAGCAGACGTTTTACCGCTGGAAGAAGCTCTACGGCGGCTTGGGCACAGGCGAGCTGAGGCGGCTGAAGCAGCTTGAGGACGAGAACCGCAAGCTCAAGCAACTCGTGGCCGATCTGAGCCTCGACAAGCACATCTTGCAGGACGTGCTCGCAAAAAAGCTCTGACGCCTGCTCGGCGACGCGAACTCGTGCACCAGGTTCAGGAGGCGCACGGGGTGAGCGAGCGGCGCGGCTGCGCCGCGCTCGGCGTCGGCCGGTCGGGCGTCCGCTACCGCTCGACCAAGCCCGATCAGGCACCACTGCGGATGCGCATCTGCGATCTGGCCAAGAGCCGGGTGCGCTACGGCTACTTCAGGATCTACATCCTGCTGCGCCGGGAAGGTTGGCGGGTGAATCACAAAAGGGTCCACCGCCTCTACAGGGATGAGGGCCTTAGCCTGCGGCTCAAGCGGCCCCGCCGGCACGTCAGTGCGGCACACCGTGAGCGTCAGCCGGCCGCGCTCCGGCCGAACGAACGCTGGTCGATGGACTTCGTCTCCGACGCGCTGTTCGATGGCCGCCGGCTGCGAGCTCTGACGGTCGTCGATGCGTTCACGCGCGAGGCCCTGGCGATTGAGGTCGACCAAGGCAACAAGGGCGAGCAGGTCGTGGCGGTCGTCGCCCGCTTGGCAATGCTGCGCGGAGCACCGTGCGCGATCCAGGTCGATAATGGGCCTGAGTTCGTCTCGAAAGCACTCGACCGCTGGGCCTACGAGAACGGCGTCACGTTGGACTTCTCGCGCCCTGGCAAGCCGACCGACAACGCGCTGGTCGAGTCGTTCAACGGCCGCCTGCGCGACGAGTGCCTGAACGCGAACTGGTTCTTGTCGTTGGCCGACGCCAGGAGCAAGATCGAGACGTGGCGGCGGCAGTACAACGAGAGCCGTCCTCACACCGCCCTGGGGTGGCTGACACCCCAGGAATTCGCCCTGGCGGCGGCCCTGCAGGCCGCCGAATGAGATCCGGAGGCTCACCTTTCGGCCGGACCAAAATCCGGGGGACCCTCACAAAACCGGAAAACTCGCACTCACGCCGGACCAAAGCGATGGGGGGACGTCAGCTCGCGCGACTGATCCGCCAGTTGGCTGGCTGCGCCCACTCGGGCTTTGCCCCACACGTAGCCTCATACCAGCTGAGCGCGGAGGCGAGCCGTTGCACCAGCTCCCGAGCGAGCCCGCACAAGTGCCGACGCGGAGTGACAAACATCCACGAAGGAATGATGTTATGCTCCAAGCGAGGCACCTTCGCAGGTGGCTGCGATGCACCTGCGATCGAAGGAACCTGCGTGGTCGGGCGTTCCAAGAGTCATCTGACGAATATGACCGGCGCGGAATTCCGTTCGCGCCTCCGTGAGCTAGGGCGAACGGATGCAGCATTCGCGGAGGAGGTCGGCAGTTCAACTCGCAGCGTGAGCCGATGGGTCAGCGAAGGGCCACCGCCCGAAATCGCCTATCTCGTCGACCTCTTGCTGACTCTCGAGTTGCATATCGGCGCACCCATTTCGCCGGAAGGAGGTGCGGGAAAGGACGCTTTTGATATCGTGTTCGACGACATGCTTGCGCGCGCAGCTATAAGTGGCCGAAAATCCGAATTGATTGCGAGTATGCGCCGCTGGTTAGAGCACCAATATGTCAAGATGAGCAGAAGTACTACTGGTGAAAGTTAGCATCTCGCAGTCGTCGATCGCACGCGAACGCCCGCGACGTCTCGAGGTCAACGGGAAGACGGACGCACCGTCCAAGCTGGTAGCCGTCTTCCCCCAGCGGCTGGCCGCCGCACGTCGGTCCTTCAGTTGAGCTGAGAGTTGCTCAACCCGGTTGCAGCCGTTGAGGCGTCATTTCGGGCAAGCGGCGGGAGACTCATTCCTCGGCGGCGGGATCGCGGGCCGAGCGTCCTTGCTCCAGACGTGCTCGCGGAAGAAGTAGCTGTCATGGTCGCGATTGCCGACAGCCTACCTAAGCATGCCCGGAAGCTGATCGAGCAGCGGGAACGCAAGCGGCCACTCATACCCTGCGCCGGCACAATCAAGGCTGTCGCGAGGCCTTGCCATCAGCGATCACGCGCACCGTGGTGGCACACCCACCAAGTGATCGGCCATGAGCCTAACGATCGTCTCGGTTTCAGCTGCAAACTCCGTCATTTCGCAACCACTGGCCCCATTCTCCGGAGCGAGCCCGCTGGTTCCGTCGAGAGAAACCGCGCCGCCTTGCGAGCCGTACTCCTGAGAGGCTGAGGAGCCGCTTCCAAACGCAAGCGCGGGCTCAATAGATGGAGAGCTGGGCGGTCCATCGCCAAGGTCCAGGCTCGACTCCCACAGCGCGCCGCTTGCTTCGGTCTGGATCCGCCAGAAGATGGCCGAGAAGGCGCAGCGAAAAATTCTGCGGGCTCCCACTCCGATTTGCCCGTTGCGCCTCCGATAGCACCGATCCCGAGCAGCGTGGACAAGTCGCTCATTACATCAGACGGCTCAAGCGGTTACAGTAACAACCGGTGACGGGCATCCCCATGATTCACAGATCCGCCAGAAGCGTTCATTTGGTGGTGCGCCATTTTGTCTATACTGTATCCATGCTGGTATTTCGGGGCCGATCGGAGGCAATGCCGCCGGATGTCGGATGTTAATGATGGCAGCTGGCTCGCGATGATTGCCGCCGCGATGAGTTAATGTCTCGCCGATCCGTGCGTTGCCGGTGCGAGCTGAGCAGGCATGGAGGCAATCAAGATGGACCCAATCTCCCCAGCTGAACTAAGGAACGAATTTGGACGGAAAGCGAGTCGTCACAGTTTTGTATCGATAAAAAACATGCGGCCGATCAGATATAATCAGCGCTGGCACCGTGATGCCCTTGTCCAACTATCCCTTGATCCGTCTGTGATAGCATTCGAAGCCGAGTCCGAGCCGCTCCCCCACGAAGTGCTGAACTTGATCGTTACCATTTTGGGCGGGCAGATGCGTGTTTCCCTCGTTCGGGACCACACCAACAGCACTGACTCAAACCAAGCGAAAGACCAGATAAGAATCAGCAGATCGACGATTCTGCGGGAGCCAAGAGCGAGTAATGCAAGAGCAATATGGGCCACTCGAAAGAGCATCGTATCTATCGGAGACAGAGTGAGAATTTTAGGAAAGCTAGATGCTGCGCCGAATGGCCTCAAGTTGGCGGAGTTGCTCGCATGCATCTCGACGTCACGAGTCGACCCAGTCGATGCAATCCTTGCTCTTGTATGCCAGGGCTTGGTCACTCTCGATATCGAGAAGCCAATCGCACCAAGCACAACCGTCCGACGTTCCTTGAATCCAAGATCGGACTGTGGACCCAAGACAGCTTTGAAGTCCTAGCTCGCGTCCTTGAGTACGGATAATCAGCTGATTGTTCCGGAGCGGGGCCGATCCGAATGTGTCCGGAGCTTTTGGAGGGCAGCGGAGATCAATCGTCCATGTCCATCCAAGCCACTTGCCACCGCTGTCCAATGCTCTACAAAATGCCGAGGATTGCTCTTCGTCTCCGCCTGAGGGAGCGAACCCAGATGTCGAAACGACGTCGAGAGATTGAGCAGCTTGAGGCTGAAATCGCTGCCATGGAGCAGCAGGTTCAGCAGATCGCTTCTAAGCGAGCAGTCGCAGTACTGCGTATGAGAACGCTCGAAGCCATGGAATTTTTCGAGACCGCGGCCGTTCCACATCAGGAGCGACAAGGGCATTTACCTCTCATACCCATCAATGGCGACATGCGAGGTGGTCCTTCTGAGCAGCGAAGTCGGCCGATAAAGGGAAAAAATACTACGACTGCACCCACTGACAAGAAGCGGTTGGTTGATAGAGACAAGCTGGCTGAATTGACGCGCCAACTGTGTCCAGCGCGTCAAAAAGCCGTGCTTCTGGTCGTCGAGATGATCGAAGCAGCGTATCCTTCAAGCGTCACATCTGCGGAGATCAATTCTCGATTCGCTGAAGATGGGACCGTCTCGATATCCGTGCTTGCGAAGTGCAAGACGGCTCTCCATCGGTCTCAGCTCGTGTCATTTAGTCGGGTAGATCAGAGGTGGTCCATCAAAGGAGCGCCAACTGACTCCGAGTCGCCAGGTTTGGCAATCGTGCCAGCATGACTGTGCAGCGGAGGAAGCATGAATTCACCGGCTTACAGCTGGGAGGCCGCCGGAAAGGTGGTGCGCAATAGCGCAAAGCGAAGGCGCGGCCTTTTGGGCCGCGCCTTCCAGGTGCGAATCTCAGGCTAGCAACCAGCTTCGCACCTCCAGACACTTTCGATTCGTCTGTTTCGAAGCCCCTGTGGCAAGCAGGGACTTCGACCGACACTCTGCAGGTACCATGCCGCTGTAGCAAGCAGAGGCACGGGCCGAGCGCTGAGACTTTGGCATTTTTGACGTCAAAGGCAAGCCTCTCCCCTGTGGGATCGGTCGGTACTGGGCGGTCGACGGCTTTCAGCACGCGCCCCTGTGTTCCGCGGGCAAACAGCTCAGCAGGTTGGAAGGCCCGTCCATCCGGCTCCCAACCTTGGATATCGAGCGCGGCGAAGTGGGTGCCGGACCGGCCCCCGCCAAGAGGTGTCATCGACTCCCTCATGCATCGAGCTCGCGTCGTGTTGGTCCGTAGCCGTTCCTCAAGCCGTTCCGGGGCGCGGGCAATAACGGCAGCAGGCACAGCACGGCGAGCAGATGGCGCGCGGCTGAGTGTGGATTGGCAGCAGTAGACGAAAAATTTTCCCTGTAGAAATAAGCATATTTATCGGGCCAAGCGACTGAACTGCCGATCGCAGAAGGAGAGGTTTAGTTTATCGGAGGAGATGTCATGTTTCAACCTCGTGTATTTAGGAGCGCTGACAAAAGAATACTGCATAAATCTGGACCCGAAAAAGTCTGGGAAAGCCTTGGTCCGGGCGTAGAGGTATTCAGATATCCAACTGGCGAACCCGTACGGCGGATCATCACTCAAGGTGGCTCAAGGAAAGTTGGCGGGTTCTACTCGTGGAAGATGATGAACCACACCGTCTTCGAGTCTGTGACCGAAGAGCGTTGCAGCATGCTGATGGACGTTCACTCCGCCGTTGACGCATTCTACGCCCAGCCTGAAACCATCCGCGTTACGGGTACCGAAGGCAATTCCTTCGAGTACACTCCGGACTTTCTAAGCATTTTAGGTGGAACAAGGTTCCGACTTGAGAATAAGCGTGCTTGTGATCTGTGGCCACCGAAACCGGCCGACCGCTACGACGAGTCGGGCATCCGGAAATGGGAGAAAGCCGCACTTGTGCGCGCTCGCCTCCGTGCCGTGCGGCAAGCCTACACACGCTGCGGCCTACAATGGAAATTGGTCTTAGACCTTCATATCGCCAACATGGCTGCACCGGAGGTAGTGGACGAACTGGTCTCACATGGCGGACGTCCGATTAGTGAGGGGGATTGGCGGGTCGTGTCCCAGGCAGTGGTGTAGCTCGCCGGTAGTGAGGGAGCCCGTCCGCGCGCCTTCCACAGCGCTATAGCGGGCGGGCTTCCTCGTGGGGTGGTCATCGGCGGTTGCCGGGTAGGGTCGGGTTGCGAGTGCCAACCCCGAACCGAGAGACCCCCGATGACCGACGCGATGATGGCCCTGCGCGGGCTGATGGAAAAGAGCGCCGACGCCGACCTGCTGCGCGAGATGATCGGCTTTGCCGCCGAACGGCTGATGGAGCTGGAGGTGGGAGGCCTGACCGGGGCTGCCCACGGCGAGAAGAGCGCCGAGCGGCTAGTCCAGCGCAACGGCTACCGTGACCGGGATTGGCAGACCCGGGCCGGCACGGTCGAACTGCGCATCCCGAAGCTGCGCAAGGGCTCGTACTTCCCCGGCTTCCTGGAGCCGCGCCGCATGGCCGAGAAGGCGCTCACCGCGGTGATTCAGGAGGCCTACATCCAAGGGATCTCGACCCGCTCCGTGGACGATCTCGTCCAGGCCATGGGTGGGACCGGCGTGTCGAAGAGCCAGGTCAGCCGCCTGTGCCAGGAGATCGACGAGCGCGTCGGCGCCTTCCTCGACCGCCCCATCGAGGGCGAGTGGCCGTATCTCTGGATCGACGCGACCTACGTGAAGGTGCGCCACGACGGGCGGATCGTCTCGGTGGCGGTAATCGTGGCGGTCGGCGTGAACACCGACGGCCGCAGGGAAGTGCTTGGCATGGATGTCGGCCCGTCGGAGGCCGAGACGTTCTGGACGGACTTCCTGCGCAAGCTCGCCCGGCGCGGCCTGCGCGGGGTCAAGCTCGTCATCTCGGACGCACACGAGGGCATCAAGGCCTCGGTGGCCAAGGTCATGAACGCGACCTGGCAGCGCTGCCGCGTCCACTTCATGAGGAACGTGCTGGCCCACGCTGGCCGCAGCGGCCGGCGCGTCGTCTCGGCCTTCATCGCCACGGCGTTTGCGCAGGACGACGCGGAGGCGGCGAAGGCGCAGTGGCGACGGGTGGCCGATCAACTCCGGCCTAAAGTGCCCAAGCTCGCCGCCCTGATGGACGCCGCCGAGCCCGACGTGCTGGCCTACATGGGCTTCCCGGCCGCCCACCGGGTCAAGCTCCACTCCACGAACCCCCTCGAACGACTCAACGGCGAGATCAAGCGCCGGACCGAGGTCGTCGGCATCTTCCCCAACGAGGCCGCCATCACCCGCCTCGTCGGCGCGATCCTGATGGAGCAGAATGACGAATGGGCCGTCCAGCGCGCCCGCTACCTCACCCTGGAAAGCATCGCCCCGATCGGCGATGATCCCCTCGTCAGCCTGCCGACACTGGCAGCTTGACCCTCCCGGCCCAAGCCGGTGATCGTGGTGGTCCTCACCGACCTACACCACGCCCAGGGACACGACCGATTGGCGCCGCCTCCGGGAACATATTATCGCAGCCGAAAACGCCACGACGCTGGATGCCGCGTCCGCTGTTCTGCGTGAAGCAGAGGACCCGCGGGGGACGGTTCTGGCGCGTGTAAGTGAGGGCCTCCTCGGGATCGATCTCCACGAAATCCCTAGAGACGAGAGCCTTGTCTTCCTCACCGGCAGACGGAGGGACGAGGTATGACGGACGTCATGGAAGCGGACCTGAGCAGCGAAGACTCAATCGAGCCGGTCACCATAGATCATATTGTACCTGACGATCTTGAGGTCGGGGCTTTCATTATCTACGAAGGAAGGCCGTTTAGTTTCCTTCATAAAGATGAAGGGTGTGCGCCACTTATTTTCAAATCCGAAACCGGCCCTCCTCGGCTGATTGAGCTGCTGCCGACCGAATATATTCACAAAATTGCGCTCGGCGAAATAAAAAGGCCTGGTAGAAAAAACATCGCCGGACTAAATGCAGAGCCTGAGTCGTATAGGCATGACGAGAAATTTGAGGCGCTTCCTAAAAAAGCGCGAGAAGTTGCAGGATTGAAGGATTTATATGTCGAAGAGTTTGCGCGCAGGATCCGAGACGCCGAAGAACGAGGTGAGAGGTTCGCGCGAAACGAAACGAATGCATTGATTGTTCGCGAAATCGTAGATGCTGCTCTACCAAAGGACGTTCATCCACCGGCCATGCGATCGGCCCGCAGCATTTTGCGTTGGTTGCAGAGATCGGAGCTTAAGAAGGGCTCTCCGATGGCGAACGTCCACGGCAACTACCAACGTCCATACAACCGTAAAATATCCCAACGTGTGCTGGACCTTATTGCCACGATCATTCGTGAACAAGCCGACACTCTACCTCATGCCTTGCGGCCAGGTATTATCCGCGGTCAAGTAAACACCAAAATTAAAGAAATAAATTTGGAGGAGAGTCTCCAAATACCGCCAGTAAGAACAACAACTGTGACTTCAGAGTTCAATCGTTACGACGGATGGATACGGCTTGCAGCTACAAAGGGTAAACATGCGGCGGACTTGGAATTCGGTGCCGTCGGAAAACTCGTCCGGCCAACACGTATCAATCAGCATTGGGAGCTTGACCATCACTCGATCGACCTCATCCCCATTTTAGGAAGCACAGAACTCGGGCAAATGTTGTCAAAATCGGCGTTAGGCAGATTGGACATAACTTTAGCGATAGACGTTTACTCGGGCTATCCCGTTGGATTCTACCCGTCTTTCGAAGGTACTGGTCTGCTGCCTTCTTTGATGTGCATTGCTCATGGCGTTCAGGAAAAGACCTACGTGGCTCAACGCTTCCCGCATATCAGCGGCTCACTGCTCGCACATGGCAAGCCTACCAAGGTCCGGTTCGATCGCGCACGGGAGTACGTCGGCAGACAGATGGCGAGATCTCTCCGCAGAGTTGGAATTGGCTTCGAGCTGGCGCGACCCAGATTTCCAGACGATAAACCATACATTGAACGATTTTTTGGAACGCTCGAGAATGATTTCGTCTCTTGGCTTAAAGGAAGAACCGGATCAAGCCCTCGTGACAGGGGTGCTGCAAACCCCGCGAAGGAGGCGGCTATTGAACTAGATGATTTCGTTGCGCTTCTGCACGAATATTTTATCACTGTTTACGCTCGCAGACCCCAAAGAGGTCTTGATTGGGAAACCCCGGAGCAACGCTGGCTGCGAGGTCTGCGAAACTATAAGCCTAGGCTTCTGACTCCTGATGAACAAGCTCGCGTAGACGTTCTTGCCTCCATTGAGGTAAAGGTGAACGCTGGCCGGGAGGGGATACAGTGGCGCAACAAGCATTATCAATCCCCGGAGCTTCAGAGCATCCGCCGTACGTCGGGTAATTTCGGAGTTCGCAAAAACTCTATGACTCCGCTGATTGGCAGAATTTCACTACGAGACGTCGGCGTTATATTCGTGTCCGTTCCTAATACTGATACTCCCTCAGAGATTGCTGTTCCCTGTACCGCAGCGGCAGCACACGGCAGGACTGTTTGGCAGGACGAAGTTGTACAGGCGCTTCTTCGCCAGAAGAAAAAGAATCCGCAATCGAAGATCGACTATGAGGATGGATTTTCGGCGCTGTTCCGCCGGTCGATTGGATGCATGGGCATCAAAACCGACAAAGCCTCGAAGCTTGGTTCATCTCGCGGTGCAGTTACCGCTGCACGATTTACCGGCGTGATGGTCGACGGCGTATGTAAACATGCTTTGACGCGTCTGGTTCGTGACGGCACTGCGCTTGATCTGTTCGGCCAATTGGCGGCGCAAGATAAAAGCCAGGCGGTCTGCGAAGAAAATATAAATGCAATAAATACGGATGATGAGGACATCGTCGATATCTACGATGACATGCCTGCCGATGAAATAGATATGAGCGATCTCCTCGGTGAGGAGGATTGAGGTGGCAATATTCCCTCACGAGCTTCCGCACAAGAAGCGGCTGGATTACATAGACAGGATCTTTATACGGCATGATGCGATCAAGATCGCCGCACAGGCTCTCCAGCACCTCACGTTCGCTCCGAATCGGCGCAGGGAAGGATCCGTAGGATATATACGCGGATATTCACGTTGCGGCAAAAGCGAAATTCTAAAACGTCACATCGAAGAACTTACTGGCACACAGGTCGGAAAGGGGCTTCAGCGGCTCATCGAAGGCAACGGCCATTTGATCGTTTACCTCGAGCTTTCTGCCGGGGAAACACCGCTAGGTGTTGCGACCCGATGGTTGCGCCTCTTCGAGGATTTGCGTGTGAGCGCACGGGGCCGCAGGTATGAGCCGCCCCTACGTGAGCGTGACGCGATTCAGCGCGCTATAGATATTTCCAATGACAACAACGTCACGCTTGTCGCGCTCGACGAGTACCAGAATTTGTTCAGAAGTGGATCTTCTGCGGCAGTCGATGCAGCCAGAAGTATGCTCATAACCATGCAGAATGCAGCAACGTTTCCGATCGCAATCACCGGTTCTCCGCTCCTAGAGGAATTGTTCTCGCGACATGAGGCAGTTAAGGAACGTGCGGGTCCAAGAGTACTCTTAAAGCCGCTGCCGTTCCGTGCGCGGAAAGAACAAATTGCGTTCGCTAGTGTAATTAAAAAATTTGAAGACAAGCTACCGTTCTTGCAGAAGCCGGGATTGTCGACGAAGGATTGGTTACAGTCGACATTTTTTGCAACGCGCGGCCGTCTTGGGCGGCTCACCCTGCTCACTCGCGCTGCGACTGATTTGGCATTCGCCGATTGCGCTGAGGGAACGATGCCTTCGACGTTGTCTATCAAGCATTTAAATCAAGCTTTCGATCTACTTCATGGCGACGATCCTACAATGAATGGCGTAAATCCTTGGGTCAAAGATTTCCAACTTCCCAATATTCCGCTGTCGGTCGAGGACGCAATGCGCATCAATTTGGACGATAGGAAGCGACGCAAAGGAAGGACGCTTTACGATGAGTGACGTGCCTCCTTCAGCGGCGCGGCTGCGTCGAACCGTACAAGCACAACCTGGGGAGGACCTAAGAAGTGTAGTCGTGCGCTACGCTCGGATAAAACGTATATCGGTCGAGATGCTTCTGCGTTTTGGCCTGCAGGTAGACGCGAATAGCTTAGCTTCTGTCCCGCTTCGCAGATACCAACTCGAGACGTTTGCGGACCTTGCGGGTCTCGAGCTGCAAAAGCTTGCAAATGATGCATTTGCCGAAGGTAAGAACGGCTTTGAGCTTTTCGGTCAGGACGCTGGCTTGGACGTCATCGAGCCACATCGGCGGCGAGTGGCACCCGGCATGCTCAAATCGGATGGTATTCCCTGGATCAGGGCGCACTGGCAAGTCGCCTGCCTTCCATGCGATCCGGACACTGGGGAATGTTTTGTTCAAATCTGTCCTACATGTCAGAAGTCGCTTTCTTGGGTAGGAATCGAGAGTGTCTATCTGTGTCAAAACTGCGCTATCGATTTGCGTATGGTCGCGCCCCGGTACGCCTCAGAGAGGAAACAGGAGTTGGCCAAGCTAATGGTCGGCGTGCTGCGTCGCGACGCGAACGCCCTCACGCAGTTGCCGGCCATAATTGCGCATTCAACTGCCCGCGAGCAACTCGCCTTCTTCTCGGTTCTCGCCAGTCTATCCTTCATTGTCGCAGGCCGTATCTTGCCACATGGGGCATTTGCAACTTTCCGCGGCCTTGAGCTTGCGCTCGAATATCCCTCTTGTCTCGATGGCATAATCGCAGATATAGTCCGGTCTCATGAAGAATGTAGCATTAAATTGGGCTGGTTTGCGGCGTTCATGGAAGTACGTTGTCGAGTAAAATTGCTCCCTTCCGGAAAGCTTAAGCGATCGATGGAGAGGCGTATCTTTAGAATTATGGGAATTGACGAGAAAAACTACATGGTTGTTCGCAGGGTCAGGCCTGATTTTTCTTCGGAATCTTGGCGATCAATTTCCTTTAAATACCAGAGTTTCCTGAGAGGCGTCCCAGCCAATCGTGAACCGGAATCATTGCCCGTGGGCGTAATCGATATGCCGGGCCCATTTCAGTCTTGATTTTTTCAACAATTTCGAGTTCTGCGACTCTCCTGAGGCAGGACTCGGCTTCGTCTTTTCCTAATATCTCTCGTTCGATGTCGCGCATCGTCTTGTAATCATCCGAGATGAATTCCAGCAGGAGTCTCACTCCTGGGTGGTACAATGCCTTGAAAAACAGATCTTCCCGCGCAAGTTGAGAGATCATGTTGCATTGTGGACGGCCGGATGCGTCGTCGAAAATATTAAGCTTGCTCGTATTTTGATTTGAGGGTTCCGCGCGAGTGCTACGGCGGGGCGGCTGCGCGGGTGATGCCCTTTCCATGTCCCACTCCCTCGAAATCAGTCTCTCAACTGCTGCAACATCAGGTGCGGAGTCGTGATGTGAACAGGCTCGCCGCGCCGAATCCATATGTCCGAAATCTGGCTAGAGCGTGCGTAGCTACAGCTGTTTAACCGTTCTGCGCTCGGTGTCTATCGGTCGGTTCAATAAAGCTGGCTTTCACCCTGTCAATGAGGAGCTATCGTGCGGTCGATCCAGTGTCAGAATATTTGTTCGAACTGCTTTTTGGTGTCAATTCGCCGGCATTCGGTGACAGAATAAGAGTGTCGTCGGCGGTGAGATCGCTTGAGAGCTCAGATTATTTCGGTGCCAATTTATTCCGAGCCCGACACGGGCTTCGCACAGGCCGCCATCGTCGGCCGGTTCGAGGCCGGACCCGCCGCGATCCGGGTCGAGGCTTGAAGGGGGGGCGATGCCACCTCGTGACGCGCTCGCCGCTCCGATGCTGCGCGACAAGGTGCACGGAGCGTCCTCGGCGTTCACGTCCTAGAGCCTGCTGCGCAAGGCGGGCAACGCGGCCTCGACACCGTGCCGAACCGGTGGTCGTCGCGGGCTTGATCGATCGGCCCGAGCGGGTGATAGAGGCCCTATGCGCGGGGGCCGTCGCGTTCACGGTCGGCACGGCAGTGTTGGATGGCGTCTTCCAGGCCCAATCGTCCGCGCTCGCCGACCAGTTCGAGGCCATCCGGGCTGCGCTCGCGGCCGCGTGGGGCTGCAACAAGAGCCCTCCACAGCAAGGAGCGACATCATGGACAAGGTCAACCTCGCGAAGGCGTTCAGCACGTTCTCGGACCACTGGAGCCCCAAGATCGCCGGCGACCTGGGCGACTTTCAGGTCAAGCTCGCCAAGTTTAGGGGTTCCTTTCACTGGCACCAGCACGACCAGGAGGACGAACTCTTCCTCGTCGTCGAGGGTCGGTTGCGAATGAGCTTCCGCGACCGGCCGGCGCTTGATCTCGATCCGGGCGAGTTCATCATCGTCCCTCACGGGACCGAGCACTTGCCGGAGGCGCTCACCGACGAGTGCCATGTCGTGCTGTTGGAGCCGAACACCACGCTGAACACCGGCAACGTCGAGAATGAGCACACCATTCGCGAGCTCGGCCGGGTCGCCTGATGGGGCACGACCCGCATTCGGTCGAGGATCTCTGGGCGCTGCTGCCGCAACTGCGTGCGGCGCGCTGGGGGACCTGGCGCATGCCTTCGACGTGGACATTCTCCACCGCTCGAGCTTCGCCCCGGCGCAGCGGACGGTGATCTACCACCAAGATCCCGGCGTGGGCAGCAAGAAACACGGCTTCCTTGCCGAGGAGTGGCGATTGCAGGGCCAGTGGGGCGCGCATGTCGACCCGCCAGCTCAGTTCGTGCGGGTCCCCCGCTTCCTGCATCGGATAGCGGTGCAGAGCTGGTCTTTCCGCTCGTCGTGTCGATCATCGGCGAGCACACGGTAACCGATCCGGATTACCGTGCGAGGCTTGAGGATGTCCGAGCCTGGGAAGGACACAACGGACCCATGCCGGCGGGCGCCTTCGTCGCGCCGCGGACCGACTGGTCGCGTCGCTGGCCCAGCCAGGAGGGCATGCTGAACCGGCATGTGGCCGGCATGTGCCACTTCCCGGCTGGAGCCGCGACGTTCCTGCCTACGTGCATGAGGAACGAGACATCACCGCTTCCGGGTATGACACCACCGATACCGACCCGGACGTGATCGTCAGCGGAGGCGCCGTGTTCTTGGAAGCCTACGCTCTCGGATTGCCCCGCCGGCAGGTCGAGCTGACGGTCAATCTCGATCAGGTGCACATGTGCGGCTGTCTGCCGGTCGCGAGTTGGCCAAAGATGAAGCAGAGCGCGGGCTTTCCCGCACGGATTTTCGCCCTAATGCCGGCCGCCGGCGATAGCGACCTGCCAAATCGAGCCGGCCGGTCCGCGGAGGACGTGGGGCTGAGCCCCGCTCGGATCGGATGACGCTTTGGCTCGTCGGGCTGGAAGCACCGTGCGATCGGGAGGCCGGCTTGAAGCCACCCCGATTGATCTCGTATCGTTGCATATCGCGCTTCAGGTCAACGAGCTTGGAAGCATTCGGTGCGCCGCCGAGGTACTCGGATCGCCGGCGTCCGTAGTGAGCCGTCGAATTCGTGCGCTCGAGGACACGCTGCCGGTTTCGCTGTTCGATGGGTCGGCTCGTGGCGTAGAGCCGACGATCGCCGGGCATCGGCTGCGGAGTGCTGCACGGTCCATCATCGTCGATTCCGAACACACGGTTCGTTCCGCACTCGCCCTCGACATAGATCGAATGGGATCGCTTCGGGGAGCTGGTCGCAGCCATCGCCGCGGGACAAGCGTGTCAGCTTCTCGACGCGTACAGCCCGACTCATGCAAGTATCGACAACGACCATACGGACGGCCTACTTGGGTTCAGACTTGATCACGGTCCGCCAACTTCGCCAATGCTCGGCGAAGCGAGCCCGCATTTGCCTCGCCGAGACGAGCCAAACACTCCGCCTGCATGTGCTCCCACAGTGGAACGGTTTCGTCGAGACGGGCACGGCCCACCTCTGTTAGGTGAACGCGCCGGGCACGCCGATCGTCCGGATCGGGTTCGATCGTGATCAACCCACGCCGCTCGAGCAGCTTGATGTTGGCCGTGAGCGTGCTTTTATCGAGGGCAAGCTCATCGGCCAATTCACGCATCGTCGGTCCGTCAGCACAGGCGAGCACGGTGAGAAGTGTGAACTGCCAGTTCGAAAGACCGACGGCTCGGAACGCCGCGTCGAACTCGCGCCCGATCACGCGGGCGGCGCGCTGGACGGCGACGCAGATGCATGCCTGCTCGATGGCTGCAGCCGCGACGGGGGTCAGCTTGAAGGACGAGGGCACGTCGTGGTTCCAAACGGAAGCTGGTTCTAGGATATAGATCGAGCGAGCGCTCATGCGAGCCGCCGAGCCGGACCTCCAAGAAGTTTGATATCACATCATGTGCGCCGGCGCACGTGCCGCGGACGAAAATGGTTTTATATAAAACTTGTTCAACGAGCGGCGCCATTCGCCGCCTCGAATCAATCGCGGCAGAGACCCGCTCAGGCTCGACGGAGATCCAAGATGTTCATGCGCACGATGTCAGCGTTCACGGTCGCGTTTGCCTTGACCGCCACCACGCTGCCGGCCGCGGCCCAGCAGAGCCGCACCTTCACCGCCTGGGGCCACGAATTCGTCGCGCCGGAGATCGACCCCCGGGAGATCACGCCCGCCGCCCCGAACGGCGCGGGCCCTGCCCCGTTGCGCAGCAACGGTCGGACCACCGCCTACACCGCCTCTTCCGGACAGCCTGCGACCACGGCATCGACGGCTCGGAACCCGACGCGAGCCATCGACGTCCGGGGCGCCCGCTTTGAAGTTCCGGCGCGGTGATGCGTCGTACCCTCTCCTGGACGGCGAAGGTGCATCTCGTCTCCGCCGGCACAACTTCGCAATAGAAAGCTCGATTCCCATGTCCAATCACTCTCTTGTTTCCGGCCGAAGCGGCGCCTTTGTCGAAGTCGGTCCGGCTTTGACTGCGATCGAGCGGTACGGGGATCACCTGACCCGAGCGGCGCTCTACGGTTCGCTCGCCGTCATCTACGCTTGGTTCGGGGGAATGAAGTTTACAGCCTATGAAGCGGAAGGACTGGTTCCGCTGGTCGGCAACAGCCCGCTGTTGAGCTGGTTCTACAGCATCTTCAGCGTGCGTGGCTTCTCGGCTTTCCTCGGCGTGCTCGAACTCAGCATCGGCGCCCTCGTCGCCGCGCGGCTCGTCAACCCCAAGCTCTCCGCGCTCGGCGGTCTCCTGTCGGCCGGCCTCTTCGTCACGACCCTGAGCTTTATGGCGTCGACGCCCGGTGTCGCCGCGCCGGAGCTCGGCTTCCCCGCCATCTCGGTGTCGATCGGTCAGTTCCTCCTCAAGGATGTCGGCCTGCTCGCCATTTCGCTTTGGATTGCCGCCGACTCGCTCAAGGCGATCCGTCACCGTCGCGACTGATTTGTCGCCGGCCTCGGATACCGACCATTAATGAGGAGACCCACCATGCAACGCATCGCTTCCATCGACCCGGTCACGGCGACCGGTAGCGTCAAAGATCTGCTTGAGGGTGTGAGAACGCAGCTCGGTGTCGTACCGAACCTTCACAAGGTCCTCGCGCAGAGCTCGGCCGGCCTGGAAGGCGTGCTGGCCTTCTCCGGTGCTCTCGCACGGGGTACGCTCGATCCCGCGACGCGCGAGCGCATCGCGCTGGCCATTGCGAACGTCAACGGCTGCGACTACTGCAACGCCGCCCACACGGCGCTCGCCAAGCACCGCAAGCTGGATGAGGCGGAGATCGCGGCCAACCGCACAGGCCGCTCGACCGACGCCCGCGCGGATGTGGCGGTCAACTTCGCCCGCAAGATCGCGGTCACCCGCGCCGATGTCGCTGAGGACGACCTCGCGGCTTTGCGCAGGGTCGGTTACACGGACGCGCAGATCGTCGAGATCGTGCTTCATGTCGCGGTCAACGTGCTGACCAACTACGTCAACGAGGTGTTCAAGACCGAGGTCGACTTCCCGCATATCGGGCCTGCCACGCGCATCGCGGGCTGACGTCGAGCGGAGCCGGAGCCTCGGCACATGGGCTCTGGCTCCGTCGTGGGAGTGCGGATCACCGCCGTGGGGCGCATGAGCTCCGTTTCGACGCACTCTCTTTAACCGGACCGTCATTCATTTCGGCGGAGAGCGCTCCAGCCCGACGCGCTGCGTTCTCCGATCGTATGACGAGGTCCAGCTAGTGCTCTGACGCCGACAAAGCGTACACAAGGCAGCGCCGTTTTCGCATCGATAGCAGCAAGTTAACGGACAGGCACGTGGTGCGTTCGTTGGCGTCTGTGCACTAGCGGCCGTTCCGGGCGATCCACGCCCCCGCCCAAGATCGCCGGAAGACCCCGTTATGATCCAGTTCACCGTCCATACTACCGACCTCTGCTCCGGAGCTTCGAAGGTGGTGCTCGCCGACGTCGAACAGGCGCTCGGCTTCGTGCCGCGTGCGCTGAACTATGGGCGCCCGGATCGGAGGGGGGACTGCTCGTGAACACGCCGGCGATCATCGCCCTTTTGGCACAAGGCCGGGATAGCCAACCAGTCAAGCGGCCGAAGGGACGAGCAGAGTACACCGAATCCGTGGCGTTCCAGACGCGCAACGACGATGAGGCTTGGAAGCCTTGGGCCGAGCCGAACCGCGAGCACCATGACTTGACACTTCGGTTCTGCACATTCGACTGCGACATTTTGCAAGACGATAATTATCAATTTCATACTCAAAAATCACTAAGTAGCATTTACTTGGTGTGTCTAGATGAACACCCGCGGCTTCCGATCGGCGGATTTCGCACCCTGAATATCTACGTACCTGAACCGTCGCTTGGCGATATAGTCGAGTCCGGGGATTCAGTTTCGTCTGCTGCGCCAACAGGATCGATTGACCCCAGAGCCGTTCCTGACTGGCAACTTCGTCGCCTTGAAGTCGAGATGCTGGCTGAAATGCGCATGGCTCGACCTTTATCGCGTCTTCGCATCGATACGTTGGGACTGGAGGTTGCGGTCCATCTTCTTCGGCAGCACTCGTCCATGAACGGCGCAGTCCGTTGGGAATCCCTCGGTCCGCGCCGTAGCCGTTTCGATCCCGCCGTCGGAAGGGCGATCGAGTACATGGAATCGCGTTGGGCCGACGATATCAGGCTGGTGGACGTGGCTCGCGCGGCGCAGCTATCTCCACGCAAGCTCACGACTCTTGTTGCCAAGGCAACGGGTTTGCCTCCCCACCGTTGGCTCATGCGCCGTCGTATCGAACGCGCGTGCGAAATGCTGCTCGATCCGCGCCGCTCGATCACCGAGGTCGCCTTTGCGTGCGGATTCCACTCCTCGCAGCACTTCGCGACCAGGTTTCGCAAGCAGATTGGTTGTACGCCGAGTGCATATCGACGGGAGCGGCTCTCGTGAATTTTTCTGACACTCCACACCGAAGCGACGGCTGCAGCAGGATTCTCAATTTTTTCGGAGAGGACTTTGCATGCACGTCTGGATAAATTCCAGCAACGAGTATTGCATATTGCTTTAGTTAATTTGATACATTAAATAATTACTTTTGTCCCGTGATATATCGATATTGTAATTATGATATACATTAACTAGATATTTTTTGTTTTATCAATCGAAGACAATAAATGCCCCCTGCCAATAAATAAGAAAGATGAAACTTACGAGATCACGCGGCGGCAGGTTGTTCGGACCTCTTAGTGAACAGAGCGCCTGGCCCATTCGCTCAGGCTGATGGAGGTGATGCGCGGGGATCAGTCGACGAGCCCGTTGCAGGCGTCGCAGCAGAGGTCGAGGGCAATGGCGCTAGGATGATGACAACAACCGCGAGCTTCGTCGTGATGTGCCATCCAGCTTGATCGAGCAGCAGCGTGGCCTCAGCGGGCAAGGACTGGGTAACCTTTGACGTACAGCCAGTCGGTGGCTTGCGCCGGGGTGTGGCAGCCCAGACATTCCTGGCGATAGTCGAGCGTCTTGGTCTTGTCCGGGCTCCCTTTGTCGAACCATGCCCAGCCCCACCCGTCACCCCAAAGCGGATTGCCCGGGTAGCTGCCGCGATCGTCTTTCACCATCATGAACCAACCGGCTAGACCGGCGGCCCGACTCACCCGGCCGGTGGTCATGTCCTCGCTCTCGGCGTTGAACACCTCCTTCACCAAGACGGTGCCATTTTTGAACCGGCCGTTGGCTCGATACTCGTCGATCGCGCCCGGAGAGACGTAGACCGTATGCATCTCCTTCGAGCCTGGCACGGTATCGGAGGCGACAGCCCAGGTGCCGAGGAACTGGTAAGCCGCTCGATAGTCGAGAGGTAGACGCATGGTGCCGGCGACGTCGACCAGCCCAACCGACGCCCTCGGGGTTTCTGCAACGTTCGCGGACCGTACCTGTTGGGCGAGCAAGCCTGTCGCCGCGGCGAGCGTCGCTCCGCAGGTTAGAAGAAGAGTAGCCGAGGGAAGACGGCGACGGAACATATGATCCTCCACTGACAACGCCGAGCGCTTGGGCCCCTAGTTCTTGCCGACGCGCTCCAGCAAGCCACGCAGCACCGGGTAGTGCTGAATGAATACGAAATCCCGGCCGGCGTTTGCAGCATGGCAGGCATTGCAGGTCTCGACGGCCTTTACCTCGGTCGCCGAGGCGTATTGTGCCTCGGGCACGTGACCGAAGGAGAAGTAGGCCCATTGACCCGGTTCGTTCGCGAAGCGACGCGAGTCCTTCACAGCCGCCTCGAGACCGGCATACTCTGCCATGAAATAGCCTTTGCCGCTCGATTCCGTGATCGCGCCGTTTGCCGGGTCCGTCGTGCTGTTGATCTGCTGGCGCACGAGCTCCTTGACGATCACAGTACCTTCGCGGAACTCTCCCGTCCGTTTGAAGTGCTCCCAAGCAGTCGGCTCGACATAGACGATGTGAAACTCCGGGAATGGCGCCTCCGGTAGGTTGAGCCGGTTCGGCGTCAGCGGCGTGCCGATGAACGGCCACTCGCGCCAGCCGATCGGGCGCACCAGCCGGCCGTCCGGCAGGTACTCGGCGACGTACGGGGTCCGCCTGCCGTCGACCGTGTACGGCTGGGCCGGCGGACGACCGGATTCGGCCGCGGCCGCAGCCCGCTCCTGCGGCTGGTTCTGCCGGGCTGCGCCGCTTTGCTGCGGGGGTGGCGTCTGCCTAAGCTGCTCCGGGGTGCGCTCCTGCGACTGGGTCTGTCGGGGCTGCGGTTCGCCGCTCGGCTGGGGCGGCGGTACTTGCCCCGACCGCGCCGTACCGGCCGCGGGCGGCGGCGTGGTCTGCGCCTCGGAGCTCTGGATCCCGCCACAGCCGACCATCAGGGCGACAGCCCCGGCCGTCCGAAGCAGCGTCCAGCGATGACGAGACATGAAGAACATTTTCGGATCCTCCGGATTGCGGCATGGCCCGAACGGCGCGTCAGGGCGAAGCTCGACGGTTCGGCACGCGCGCGTGTTCCTGGCCGGTTGCCGGGCCAGCCCGAGATATGAGGCACACGACCAGCCCTCTGCAAGATCACGCCCGGTTCGCAGGCGACGCGTAAGGGTGCCCGCGCCGACGCGCGATTGCGTTCACGAAAAAGAGGCGACGTTCACGATCCGGAGCATGGGTCAGGTCGACGCGATCCATGCCGCAGCGCAAAGCACAACGGACGCGGTCGGCGGTATCGCGGCGACGATCGCGCAGTCGAGTGGCACGGCGCGCGCCGTCGCCGCTGCCGCCGACGACCAGGATCAGGTCGGCCAGGAGATCGCCCGTGCCATCGCGAGTGCGGCCGAGCAGACCATCGCCGGGCGCATCGGGACGATGCGAGCGGCGGCCGCCTCCAACGGGGGTCCGAGCGGGCGCGGTGCGAGCGGACGCCGGGCAGCGAATCAGGGCTCTCACATCCCGCGGAGCGCGATACCAGCCTTTCCTGAACGCGTGCGCACAGCCTGAGCGACGTGCGACGAGGCTGCAGGTTCATATGCGGCCCTCGTCCGAACCGGGTTGCGCGCGCGATCGTCAGGCGGCTCGCGCGGCCTGTTCAGTCGCCGCGATCAGCTGCCGCAGATCGGCGACCGGCAGCGGACGGCTGAACAGGTAGCCCTGCATCTCGTCGCAACCCTCATGCTGCAGGTGATCGCGCTGCGCCGCGGTCTCGACACCTTCGGCCACTGTCGTGATGCCCAGATCGGCACCGAGTCCGGCCACCGCCCGCACGATCGCCGCGCAGTGGCGGTTGACACCGAGCTCGCGCACAAAGGACTGATCGATCTTGATCTTGTCGAAGGGAAACGTCCGGAGATAGCTCAAGGAGGAGTAGCCCGTCCCGAAATCGTCCATGGCGATGCGCACGCCGAGGTTGCGCAGCCGGTGTAGGACCGCCAGGTTGGCGTCGCTGTCGGCGAGCAGCACCGACTCCGTGATCTCCAGCTCCAGTCGGCTGGGATCGAGCCCGGCGTTCGCCAGGGCCGACACGACGGCCGGGACGAGGCTCTGCTGACGGAACTGCACGGGCGAGAGATTGACCGCGACCTTGATCTCGCCCGGCCAGGTTGCCGCCTCCCGGCACGCTTCGCGCAGGACCCATTCGCCGATCGGCGCGATCAGGCCGGTCTCCTCGGCGATCGGGATGAACTCGGCCGGCGAGACGAAGCCACGCTCGGGATGGCGCCAGCGCAGCAGCGCCTCGCAGGCGTTGATGCGGTTCTCCCGCAGGTTCAGGAGCGGCTGGTAGAACAGCTCCAAGGCGCCGGTGTTCAGCGCCTCGCGCAGCTCGCGCTCCAGCGTACGACGCGCCTGGATGCGGGCGTTCATCTCCGGCTCGAAGAACCGGAACGTGCCGCGTCGCTCCGCTTTGGCCTGATACAGCGCGAGGTCGGCGTTGTTGAGCAGAAGGTCCGGCGTGGTCCCGTCGCCCGGCAGCATCGCGATACCGAGGCTCGCTCCGATCACCACCTTCTGACCGATGATGGAGAACGGCTGCGCCAAGCACTCGACCAGGCGCGCGGCGAGCTGGCCCGCAGCTTCAGGCGACGGCGCGCTCGCCTGCAGGATGGCGAACTCGTCACCGCCGAAGCGGGCGACCAAGTCCTCCTCGCGCACGCAGTGCCGGAGGCGATCCGCCACCGCGCGCAGCAGCGCGTCGCCGGCTGCGTGTCCCAGCGTGTCGTTGACTGCCTTGAACCCGTCGAGATCGAGGCAGAGCACGGCCGCCGGCTCGGCATGACGATGCTGTCGCTCGAGCGCGTCGCTCAGACGTTCGCGGAAGCAGGCACGGTTCGGCAGGTCGGTGAGCGGGTCGTGGTGTGCCATGTGAGCGATCCGCGCCTCAACGGCGCGGCGCTCCGTCACGTCCTCGGCGATCCCGAGCAGGTACTGCGGTCGCCCTTCCTCGTCGCTCACGGCGAGCTTCTTGACGTGCAGGAGGCGCGTACCGTTGCCGCGCGTCTCGAATTGACGCTCCTCGACGATCGCGTCCCGACCGCTGGCGCGAAACAGCGCCGCGTCCTGATCCAGCACGGCCCGGGCCGTCGTGTGCTGAAACAGAGCATGCGACGGCCCTCCGATCAGTTCGTCGCGCGGCACGCCGAGCAGGGCCTCGCAGGCACGGTTGACGAGCAGGAGGCGGTGATCAACCGCATCCTGCACGTAGAGCATCGCGGGGATGTTCTCGATCACCGTGTCGAGGAAGCTGCGCGTGCGGCGCAGTTCCGCCTCGGCGAGCTGGCGCTCGGTGACGTCGATGCTCGCAGCGAGCACGGCCGGCCGGCCCCGCAGCATGAGCGGACGCACGTAAGGCAGGATCTGGATCACCGATCCATCCGCCTTGCAATGACGCCAGATCCGCTCGCCATCGTAGGGCTTCGTCCGGTTCGCGAAGACGATCTGCAGTTCGGCACGGTCCGCCTCCGGTCGGATGTCGTGGGCTGTCATCGCCAGGAAGCGGTCGCGGCTGTAGCCGTAGTGCTCGACGGCGGCGGTGTTGACGTCGAGGAAGCGCAAGGATCCGGCGTCCAAGACCCACATCGGAACCGGGTTGGCCTCGAACAACATCCGGAAGGAGGCTTCGCGGGTGCGCAGCTCCGTGATGTCGACGAGGGTGACTACGAGCAGGTCGCCGAGTGGGGCTACGGCGATCTTGAGGTAGGATTCCGCATCGTCCCCGATGAATTCCAGCTCGAAATTGTCGCTTCCGCCGTTCTCGACGACACGGAACAGGCGAGCTGTGATCTCCTGCGCGTGATGACCCATGTAGACTTCGGAAAGATGCTGCCACAACAGGCTGTCCAACGACCGGCGCATCAGCTGCGCGGCGCCGGCGTTCAGGGTGACGATCTGCAGATCACACAGCTGTCCGTCCGCGTCGCGCACGGGCGCGAGGGCGAGAACCCCTTCCCGGGTCGACTGGTAGACTTGTTCGATGAGACTGGATCGGGTCTGGGGTTCGCTGACGTGGACGAGGGCGACCGGGAAGCCCCAGTGCGTGTGCAGGGGCAACGCGAGGATCTCGTGAACCTCGACGATGCCGTTCTCGACGCGGCTTGCAACCTGCCGCTCTGGCTGGCCGGTCCGGAGGGCGCGTCGCACGATTTGATCCAAGAGCCGCGCGCAGTCGCTCCGCTGGTGTCCGGCGGCATGACGGGGCGTCCCTTCGAGCCATGTAGCGACGGCTGATGCCGTTTGCAGGTGGACGAGATCTGGCCCGTCGAGGCGCACCAGCACCGTGCCATCGGCGAAACGACCGAGCGAGCCGAGAGCGATCTCTTCGTAAGGCGGCAACGCCATACCCGGCTTCCGAGCGGCATGCCAACGTTGGCTCAGGATGTGGGCAGCACTGCCCGCGAGTCCAGGCGGTCGTTGCTTGGTCTGAGGCGACATGGCGCGAAGAGCGTTCTGGCGGATGCGGGCGAATGACCGTTGGCCGAATTCGCTAAATATTTCTGAATAACCGATTGGATCGGTGACAAAAACCGCAGCGATAAGCCGGCTAGCGATATCTCTCAAGTCATGCGTGCGTGCGAAAATCCGCACCTGGAGCTCCTGAACACGGGTCTGTTACAGACATTCGACGTTTGAAACCGGAACGCGGAACATGAATCTTGATGATTTACACTCTGGATAGCCGTGCAGTCCTTGCCCGGCCTTCACAGCGTCCGAAAGCTCTTTCCCGCTCGCCCGCCCGGATCGGGACAGCGCGGCCGTCCCGATTTCCGTTCGTCGACGTCAGGCGTGGAAGGTGCATCGATCGTGCACGCCACATTCGGGGCTGCAGATCCAACCGACGGCGCTTTTCGACCGGTGCGAGGAATCGAACGGGCTCTCGATCACCTGCATGACGTTATGTGAAGGCGTCATCGCGCTGTCATGATGCACCTTCGTGATGTCTCCCCGACTTAAAAGCCGGGGCTTCCATGCCCGGACGGGCACGGCGTCTCACATCCGAGACGAGCGATATTCCGCGCGGCATTCTGGTCGCGCTCATGTTCTGATCCGCACTCGCCGCACGTCCACCGCCTGATGCTGAGACCGGCCAGCCCCGTGGGTCCACTGAGGCGCCCACAGAACGAACAGGTCCGTGTCGTGTTGGCTTCGTTCACCTCGGCGTAGGCGACCCCTGCGTGATCGCATTTGTACCGGAGCATGCCGCGTAGCGTAGACCATCCGGCGTCGAGCACGCTCTTCGCCATCCGGGTCTTCGTCATAGCCGAGGCCGACACGTCGCCGACCGTGATCTTGCGGGCGCGATCCACGAGCGCCCGAGAGAATTTGTGAAGCACATCCTTCCGCCGATTGGCGATCTTGGCGTGAATCGATTTGACCTGCCGCTTGCGCCTCTTGCGCTGCGCTTCGGCGAGCTTGGGTTCGAGGCAGCGATAGAACTGCGCCTGCTCAAGTCCTGTGCCGTCCGAGCACTTGGCGACGGACTTGAGCCCGAGATCGACGCCGATGTCATCGCGCCCGCGCCCCTGCGAACGGGGCACCTCGCACACGAGGTTGCAGTACCAACGGCCGCGCGCGTCTTGGCTGAAGTTGCCCGACTTGATCCGCCCCTCGACGGCGCGGTGCAGCCACAGGCGGAAGCGCTGGCCACGCAGGAGCACGGTTGTTCCGTCGAGGGCGATGTCTTGGTTCGTGAACGGCACCCACCCGAGCGCCCGCCTGGGCCCACGGCTCGCACGCCAGCGAAGCTTCGGACGGCGCGCAGCCTTCCGTTTTATGACGTACTGGTTGATCATCTCTTGCACGACCTGCGACGGAAGGCCGAGCAGCTTGCCACTGCCCTTGGTCAGAACGCGAAGCTGCTTCTTGGCCGCCCAGATCGGACCACGCTGTGCCGAGCGCATGCTGATCTCGTTAAAGTAGTTCCAGACCGTATTGACCGCATCGCCGAGCGCGATCAGCCGCTCGTCGCGTCCTTGACGCGGAAGCTGAAGGTCTTCAGAACCGTTTGGTCTGTAAGGGTGGTCACGCCCTTGACATAGGGCATCGAGACGGTTTGGTCTATGGAGCTTCGCACCGGGCGGCACGTCGTCTTCACCCTGCACGCCCACCTAGTGTTCACGACGAAGCGGCGGGGCAAGGTGCTGACCCGTGCGCACCTCGACCGGCTCCAAGCGATCTTCGCCAGCGTGTGTGCGGACTTCGAGGTCGAGTTGCGCGAGTTCAACGGCGAGCGGGACCACGTTCACCTGCTGGTGTTCTATCCGCCGAAGGTTCGGCTCTCGGAACTGGTCAACAGCTTGAAGGGAGTGTCGAGCCGCCTGCTGAAGAAGGAGTTCCCCGAGATCGCCTCGTTCTGGTCTGTCAGGAAGAGCCGAGGCGTGCTGTGGACACCGAGCTACTTCGCCGGGTCGGTGGGCGGCGCCCCGCTCTCGATCCTGAAGCAGTACATCGAGAACCAAGGTCGCTGATCGCGGCTGTCGCCGCGAGCGCGCCTACAACCTCTCCCTGAAAGAAGAGGGATTGGCGCGCGTTCCGCTAAGAGCGAAAGTCGAAACTCTACCCCGACACGTGGGTGAGAGCGTCGATGGCAGCTAGGATCTCGCGCCCTGGGTCCAGATCGGCGAAGGCCCGTGCCATCACACGAGCACGTTCGCGAAACCGCTGCTCCGTGAGCACCCTCTCGACGGCCCAACGCAAGGCGTCCACGGTCGGGCGGTTCGTCGCAAGATTCAAGCCGACGCCCGACCACTCGATCCGGGCTCCGACCTCGGCCTTGTCCTCGGTCAAGCCGGCGGAGACAATCGGAACGCCAGCGGCGAGAGCTTGTGAGACGCTTCCGTAGCCCCCGTTGGTTACCAGGAGATCGATTTTGGGGAGAAGCACGTCGAAAGGCAGAAAGGTGGCGACCCGGCCATTAGCCGGTATTTCACAGTGTATCTCCTCTACGGATCTCCCGCCAGTTGTTGCAACGATGAGAAGATCGTCGCGCCCCTCAAGCGCCTGGAGCGTCGGCTCAAGTAGTTCGCTGAAATCAGCGTTTGCGAGCGTGCCTTGTGTCACTAGGATGATGCTCTTGCCGCTCTCCAGATCCGGCCACCATTCCGGTACCGCGACCGCCATCGGCGTGGTCGGCAGCAGCCCGACAAAACGCAGTCCTGGAGGAAACGTACCGAAATCGTACTCGAACTCGCGGACGCTCGGCTGCAGGAATGCGTCGGGCAGTATCGCGAGCGATTGGGTCAACGAGGCTGGCAAAGGTCGCGCGCCGAGCCGGGCCAGGCGGGCGTCGGTGAGGGCGCGAACCGGTCGGACGAATGAGGCATCGAGACCCACCTTCAATGCGGCGTAGCGAGCACGCTCGATGTCGTCCCGGGCCGGGAGCAGCCCCATGCCGACCGGCGCATCGTCGGGACGGTCGAGGAACAGAAAGCTGATGTTGAGTACGATGATCGGAGGCCGGCACGTCGTCGCATCGAGAAGAAGCGGCAAGATCCCAAGAAACAGGCTGCCTGCCACGATCACATCCGGAGCCTCCGTCCGGATCGTCTCGCGCAGAACCGCGGCTTGCGTCGCCATCGGTTCGATGAAGCGGTGCTCGAATTCGTGCGTCCACCGCACCGGTCCAGGCGGCAGGTGCGGCTCCAGATAGGTCGCCGCACCCCTGTCTTCGTAAGCTGTGAGGCGCAAACCCGAAGATTCGACCTTCTGCCGAAACGAAGGATCGGTCACCACCAAGACGGTGTCGCCGCGCCTGGCCAGCAGTCGTCCCACAGCCAACAGGGGGTTGACGTGGCCCGTAAGGGGGCTGGCTGCAATCAAAACTTTCATGCCGACATCCGGCGCAATCCTCGATCAGGGTTAGTCACATTTATTTCGCGTGTGTCGCTCGGTCCGTTACCAGCGGTTCCGCAAGTATCGGCTGGCGCCTTCGCAATCGGCGTTGCGAAGTTCGGCCAAGGTGATGCGAACTCGCTCCTGCGGGGGAACCAGGAAGCCGCACCGCGTCCGTCGCTGGTCGGACGGCACGTGAAACAAGCCTTGTTCCATCGCATGTCAGGCGATCACCTCGAATGTGGCGCCTCATGCACGTGCGGCCGCCGCGCACGTCGCAACGGTGCCGCTCGCCATAGGACTGCGACCGATCTGAAATTGTCGACACGGGATATGCGGCGCAGCACCTGTTTTGGACGATAACGCACGCCAGTCCGCTTCCATGCCTGCCTTCGATCCGCAAAATCGAGCGGGAAATCGCGAAGATGGTAGGCTCGATGTCGTCGTCGCATGGGCTGCCGGTTCTCCAGGCCAGCGCGCGCTCAATCTTCGCCCGTGACATCCTGTGCGGAGTCGAAGGTCGCGTTGGATCCGGGTTCGATGGCCTTGGCCGCGTCCGCGCATCGACCGCGGTATGCGCTCGGATCGACGCCGTAGGCCGCCTTGAAGGCATGCGAGAAGTAGCTTCGACTGGTGTAGCCCACACTTGCGGCGATGACCTTCACGGGCATGGGCGACGTCGTCAGCAACTGTGCCGCGAGGCGCAGGCGGACCCGGTGCAGGTACTCGATGGGCCCCTCGCCGAAGATGGCGGAGAACCGCTCGGCGAACGCGGACCGGCTCATCCCGCAGAGTGCAGCGAGACTATCGACCGTGTGGGAGGCGCCGGGTGCGTCGAGGACCGCCGCGACGGCGCGCATGAGCCGCGGATCCCGCAGCGCCGCGAAGATTGGCGAACTGGTACCCCGCTCCTTCAGGTGAACCCGCAGCAGAATGGCGAGGCACTGCCTCATCAGCGCGCTCGTCACCTCCTGCGTGCCGAGTCCGGGCTGGACCAACTCCTCGATCATGAAGGCGAAGGCGTGCCGCAGTCGGTCGTTGCCCGACAGGTCCTCGATCAATGCGCCCTGCAGGCGGTCGAAGAGGCCGAGCGCGCCGGCGTAACTGGCCGAGATCGCGCCGCAAGCCACGAGGATGTCGCGACTGCCGTCGCCGGCCGTCAGCGCGACGAGGCCGTCGGGAAGCACCCTGAGCGCATCTCGAGCTGTAACCGTGTGCATGGCCCCGGCGAAACCGAGGGAGTGAGGAACGCCGCGCGGCGGAATCACCATGCTGTTCGGCCCGAAGGCCACGGGCTCCTGGTCGCCGACGACGATAGTCCCGGTGCCTGACAAGACATAATGGACGAGCAGGGCGTCAGCGATGCCCTGCTTCCGCAATCGCCACCCCGATTGAATCTCGCAGAATGCGAAGGCATGAACCCTCACCGTCAAAGTCGATAGTAATTTGACTAATACATGATCTGACATGTGTGCCGACCGAATCAAAGCGCAACGGATTTAAACGATATCGTGCCGGAAGACGAAATGAATTAGGAGTTGTAGCATGATACAACAAACCACACCCGTGAAGCACGCACGCAGCATAAGCCACGCTGGGATGCTCGACGTCCTTCCACGCGATCACGGTTCATGTCCGTGTTGAGAGGCAACCCTGGAACTGCGCCGACGCAGTCCACAGCTGTGCCTCGCCGGCTGCATCCCTGGCCGGTACGGGTCATGCACTGGACGAACGCCGCGGCGATGGTGGTGCTGATCGGGTCCGGCTGGGGCATCTACGACGATTCCGTCATCATCCACGGCATCTATTTCCCCAAGTCGGCCCGGATCGGATCCTGGGCGGCCGAGAGCCTGCTCTGGCACTTCGCCGCCATGTGGGTGCTGGTCGCCAACGGCGCCGCCTATCTCGTCTACGGCGTCGCGACCGGGCGCCTGCGCGAGCGCCTCCTGCCGATCCGTCCGCGCGAAATCGTGCAGACCGTCCGCGACACGTTGCGGCTCAAGCTCGCGCACGAGGACCTCACGACCTACAACGCCGTCCAGAAGATCCTCTACATCGTCGCCATCCTGGCCGGCATCGGCCAGGTCGTCAGCGGCCTGGCCATCTGGAAGCCGGTCCAGTTCTCCGGGCTCGTCGCGCTGCTCGGCGGGTTCCAGGGCGCGCGCCTCGTCCACTTCGCCGGCATGGCGGTGCTGGTCGGCTTCCTCGTCGTTCACGTCGTGCTGTCCCTGCTCGTGCCGCGAACGCTGTGGGCGATGCTGACCGGCGGCCCCGTACGCCGCCCGGCCCTCCCTGCCACGGCGCGGGAGGCGACGCGATGAGGTCGCCGTTCCGCCCCCTCAAGGTGCCGGATCCCGGCATCCTCGACGACCACCGCGCTTTGGTCCGGAGGATCGAGCGTCGCGGCCTCCTGCGGGGCGGCCTGTCGCTCGGCGCGCTCACGATGTTGACCGGCTGCGACGTGACGGACACGAGCGCGGTCGGGCGGGCGCTCCGTGCCATGTCCGACTTCAACGACGGCGTCCAGGCCGCCCTTTTCGATCCCCGAAAGCTCGCGCCCGAGTATCCGGGGTCCCAGGTGCTGAAGCCGCCGCGCTTCAACGCCTACTACGACGTCGAGGACGTCAAGCCGATCGACGGCGACGCGTGGCGGCTGGAACTCGCCGGGTTGATCTCCGACAAGCGGCCCTGGACGCGCCGCCGGATCGCGGAGCTGCCCGAGCGCGAGATCATCATTCGCCACGTCTGCGTCGAGGGCTGGGACTACATCGGGCAGTGGTCGGGCGTACCGCTCCGGGCGTTCCTGGAGCGCGTCGGCGCCGACCTCACCGCCAAGTACGTCGCCTTCAAGACGGCGGACGACTACCCGAGCAGCATCGACATGGCGACCGCGCTGCACCCCCAGACACTGCTCGCGACCAGATACGCCCGCGAAGAATTGCCTGACCCGTATGGATACCCGCTGCGCCTGCGCATGGCGGTCAAGCTCGGCTACAAGAATCCGAAGTGGATCACGGTCATCGAAGTCACCAACACCTACCCCGGCGGATACTGGGAGAGCCGCGGCTTCGGCTGGTTCGCAGGCCTATGAGCGTCCGCGCGATCCGGTGCGCCGTCGGCACCTGCCTGCTCACGCTGGCGCTCTCCGCATCGGCGCAGGCGCAGACGCCGGGCCCCTCCCCGGCCCCCGACCACATGCCGAAGCCCGGCATGACCGCGCCCGAGATGGCGGGTCGCGCGGCGGACCGGTTTCCGCAGCCGGTGCGCGTCGGCGACCTCGCCGGCCGCCTCCTGCTCCGGCCGGAGGAGTCCCAGTCCGTCCTCGGCCGCGTCACGGGGCTCGTGCGCCGCGGCGACGGCGCGGGCGAGATGGCCGTGCGCCTCGACGGTGCGTTGGGGCTGGGCTGGCTAGGCCTGCGAGCGGTCGCCTGGAGCGGATTCGGGTCCCGGCTCGTGGCCGTGCCGGTGGAGGCGGTGGCGCTCCTGGGCGAGCACGTCGCCCTCATGGGCCTGACGCCCGAGCGCCTGCGCGCGCTGCCGACCTTCACGCCCGGTTCCGCCACCGAGATACCGCCGGACGAGACGATCCGCCTCGGGATCGTCCGCCCCTTCCATTGACCACGCGGGAGCCTTCTACATGGCACGAGGACCGACCTCCGGACCGGCCCCCACCTGCGCGATCGGGGTGATGGCGAAAGCGCCGCGAAGCGGGCGCTCCAAGACGCGGCTGTGCCCGCCGCTGACCCTCGACGACGCAGCGGCTCTGAGCGCCGCCTTCCTGCGCGACACGACCGCCAACATCCAAGAGGCGGCCCGCGCCGCGCCGATTGCCGCCTACGCGGCTTTCGCGCCGCCGGGCGCGGAGGCTCTGGTGATCCCCCATCTTGCGCGGGGAACCGACCTCGTCCTGGCGGATGGAAGCGTCACAACCGCGGCGCAGGTCGAGGGCTTCGGCCGTTGCCTGCTGCAGGCCGTCCAGGGCATGCTGGCGCACGGTCACGCGGCGGCCTGCGTGCTGAGCTCCGACATCCCGACCCTGCCGACGCGGCTCCTGATCCAGGCGGCCCGGATCCTGCTCGAACCGGGCGAGCGGGGCGTGTTCGGCGCCTGCGACGACGGCGGCTACTACATCCTCGGCCTCAAGCAGGCCCATGCCCGCCTGTTCGCCGACATCGCCTGGAGCACCGACACCGTCGCCGAAGCGACCCGCGCCCGGGCGCGCGAGATCGGCCTCGATCTCGTCGAGCTGGAGCCCTGGTACGACGTCGACGACGCGGCCTCGCTCGCGCGGCTCGCCGCCGACAGGACCGGCTACGCGGCCCCGGCGACGCGCTCGGTCCTGGCGCGGCTCGCGCGCGCGTCGGAGTTGGTGCCGGCATGATCCGGCTTCTCGCCAGCCCCGCTCATCGGCTCGCGGCCCTCGGCCTCCTGCTTCTGGCCGTCACTGTCGGCGCGCTGGCGATCCAGGTGCCGGGCGCCGACACCGTCGGCGCGGCGCCCCAATCCAACGCCTTCATCGGCGTGGTCGCGGTCGGCCTCGCGGTCTACCTCCTCGCCGTGCGCCTCGTGTTGCGGGAGCGGCTGCCGCGCGCGGCCCTATGGACGATCCTCGGCATCGCCGTGCTGCTGCGGGCCGCTTTGCTGCCGGCGCTGCCGTTCCTGTCGACCGACATCTACCGCTACGTCTGGGACGGGCAGGTCCAGGCCGCCGGAATCAACCCCTACCGCTACATCCCGGCCGACCCCGCCCTCGAGCGGCTGCGCGACCCGGCGGTCTACCCGCTGATCAACCGCAAGGACTACGCTCGTACGATTTACCCGCCCGCGGCGCAGCTGGTCTTCGCCGCCGTCGGGCAGGTATCGCACAGCGTCACCGGGATGAAGCTGGCGATGTTGGGTTTCGAGGCCCTGGGCATGCTGGCCATGCTCGCGGTTCTGCGCGGCGCCGGCTTGCCTTCGGCCCGCATCCTGATCTACGCCTGGAATCCGCTGGCCCTGTGGTCCTTCGCGCGCGACGGGCACGTCGATGCCGTGGCGATCGGCCTCCTCGGCATCGCGTTGCTGGCCCGCACCCGTCGTCGGTACGGGCTCGCGGGCGCGCTCCTGGGCGCGGCGACGCTGGTGAAGGTTCTGCCTGTCGCGGTCGCGCCCGCCTTCGTCCGTGGAGGCCGGCTGTGGCGGCCTATGCTCGCCGGGGTGGCCGTGATCGCCGTCCTGTACCTGCCCTACCTCGCTGCCGGCCCGAACGTGTTCGGTTTCGCCGGCGGCTACGGGGCCGAGGAGGGCTACGACACCGGCGTGGGCTA
The DNA here is from genome assembly GCF_028920805.1 of Methylobacterium sp. 092160098-2. NCBI lineage: Bacteria > Pseudomonadati > Pseudomonadota > Alphaproteobacteria > Hyphomicrobiales > Methylobacteriaceae > Methylobacterium > Methylobacterium sp. 092160098-2. The sequence goes on from NZ_JAQPZJ010000002.1 coordinate 495,360, forward strand.
CTGGCTGCTCGCCGGTCTCGGGCATCTCGGGCTCAGCCCCCCGAGCCTGCTGCGGACCTACCTGGTCTGCGCCGGACTGACGCTCGCCGCCCTCGCGCTCCGGATCGCCTTCGGCCCGAACCGGCAGACCGCGCCCGACGCGGTCGCGCTGTGCCGCGATGCCGGGCTCCTCGCAGCCCTCACCACCTGCGCGGCGAGCCCACACTACGCTTGGTACTATCCCTGGCTGGCGCTGCCCGCGGTGGTCGCGCCGGCCCCGGCCCTGATCTGGCTCGGCTCGGCGCCGATCCTGTTCCTGATCGACCCGTTCGACGACCGCTTCCTGTGGCCGTCGCTGGTCTTCGTCCCGGCCCTCTTCCTAGCCGCCCGCTCCCTGCGGCAGGCCTGCACCGCACCCCTCTCCGCTCTCCCGGAAGGAACCGCACCATGACGGCCTCAGCCGCAGTGAAGGACCCGCGCCGCTACTTCGAGGCGGTCGGCCCCGACCGCGCCTCCGAGGCCTTGGCGCCGCCGGTCTGCCTCTATCTGGAGGTCACGAACCGCTGCAACCTGCTGTGCGAGACCTGCCCGCGCACCTTCGAGACCCTGGAGCCCCCGGCCGACATGAGCTGGGCGCTGTTCAGCCGGATCGTCGACCAGGTTCCGGACGTCGCCCGGGTCGTGCTCCACGGGGTCGGCGAGCCGATGCTGGTGAAGGACCTGCCGCGGATGGTCCGCTACCTCAAGGACCGCGGCACCTACGTCCTGTTCAACACCAACGGCACCCTGATGCAGCCGAGGCGCTTTCAGGAGCTGATCGATACCGGGCTCGACGAGCTGCGCGTCTCCCTCGATGCCGCCGACCGGGCCTCGTACCGCCGGGTGCGGGGCAAGGACTTCTTCGACCGCATCGTGCGCGACGTCGGCAAGTTCGTCGCGTTCCAGAAGGCGACCGGCGCCGCGACCCCCCGGGTCTCGCTCTGGCTCACGGGCCTCAAGGAGACCGTGGACCAGCTCCCGACCTTCGTGCGGCTCGCCGCCGAGATGGGCGTGACCGAGGTGCACCTGCAGCGCCTCGTCTTCGACGAGGCCGGGTACGGTATGGCCCGCGCCGACCTGTCGCTGTTCGAGAGCACCCAGGCGGCGGAGGCCGCCGCCATCGCCGAGGCCGAGGCCATCGGCCGTTCGCTAGGGGTGACGCTCGACGCCTCGGGCGCGACCGAGCCCGGAATCAGCCTGAAGCGTCAGGAGGACCGCGCCTGGGCCACCTGTCGGCGACCCTGGTCCCTGATGTACGTCACCGCCCACGGTCGGGCGCTGCCCTGCTGCATCGCGCCGTTCTCGGTGCGCGGCTATTCCAACTACACGCTGGGCGACGCCACGCAGGCCACGCTCCGGGAGATCTGGAACGGCGCGGCCTATCGCGACTTCCGGACGTCGCTCCTCTCCGACGTGCCGCCCGCCCCGTGCCGGAACTGCGGCCTGCGCTGGAGTCTCTGAGCGATGCATCCGGTCAGCATCGTCATCCCGACCCTGAACGAGGCCGAAGCGATCGGCGCGGTGATCCGCGAGATCCCGCCGGCCTACGCGGCGGACGTCGTCGTCGCCGACAGCGGCTCGACCGACGGGACGCAGGACGTCGCCCGGGCCGCGGGCGCCCGGGTGATCGAGGCCGGACGCGGCTACGGCCGGGCCTGCGCGCTCGGGGCGGCCGCGGCCGATCCGGCCTCGCGCGTGATCGTCTATCTCGACGGCGACGGCGCGGATCGCGGCGACCTGATCGACCGGATCGCCGGGCCGGTGCTCGCCGGCCGCCACGACCTCGTCCTCGCCTCGCGCACGCTGGGCAGCCGCGAGCCCGGATCGATGCTCTGGCACCAAGTGCTCGCCGGCCGGCTCGCCGGCCTCGGCATCGGCCTACGCTACGGCGTCCGATACACCGACATGTGCGCCTACCGCGCCATCGACCGCGCCGTGCTGCGGGCCCTCGCCCTGCGCGAGCCGACCTACGGCTGGAACATCGAGATGCAGATGCAGGCCGCGCGAGCCGGCCTGCGCATCCGCGAGGTGCCTATGCCCTACCGGCGCCGGTTGGGCGGATCCTCGAAGGTCGCGGGTTCGCTCGGTGGGACGATGCGGGCCGCCGCTCGGATCGGCGCGACCTACCTGCGCGTCGCCGCCGGCTCGGAGCGGCGCGCGTGAGGCCGGCGATGGCGCTCAAGGACGACGCTGCACCGGGCCTTTGGGCCGGCGCCCGGACGGAGGCGCCCGGCCCCGATACGGACCACGGGATCGCGCCCGCAGGGTCGTTCGCGCTGGCGGCGTACCTGGATCGCTGGTCGGCCTGCGCGCATCACGACCTCGCCGCCTCGGACTCGGAGCCGCTGTCGCTCGCCGCCTTGCTGCGCCTTGCCGGCCCGGAGGATCGTCGGCGCTGGCGGAGGGCCGACCTCGGCTACGCCGACCCGCGCGGCGCCTCCTGGCTGCGCGCCACGATCGCCGGCTGCTACCGCCGGCTCGCTGCCGACGACGTGCTGGTCAGCGCAGGGGCGCAGGAAGCAGTGGCCTGCGTGCTGAGTGCGCTGCTCGGTCCGGCCGATCACGCGGTGGTGGTGGTGCCGATCTACCAACCCTCGGAGCTCGTCGTGTCGCGGCTGTGCGCGGCCGATGGCGTCGCCCTCCGACCGGAACCGGCCTGGACCCTCGATCTCGACGGGCTGGTCGCCGCCATCCGGCCGAACACGCGGCTGGTGCTGATGAATTTTCCCAACAGCCCGACCGGCGCGTCGCTGGATCGAACGACTCTGGAGAGGCTGGTCGACCTCTGTCGCCGACACGGGCTCTGGCTCGTCAACGACGAGGTCTATCGCCAGACGGACCTCGACCCGGGCCGAGCCGTCCCACCCGTCGTCGACGTGTACGAGCGCGGGATCTCCATCAACGGGTTGTCGAAGGGCTTCGGGCTTCCGGGCCTGCGCGTCGGCTGGGCCGCCTGTCGCGACCGCGGGGCGCTCGACCGCGTCCTCGCGGTCAAGAGCCTGCTGTCGAGCTGCCTCGCCGGACCGAGCGAGATCCTGGCGCAGGTCGCGCTGCGGGCCGAGCAGCGCCTGACCGGCCGCGCCCGCGCGATCGGGCGGCGCAACCACCACCGTCTGCGTGCTCTGCTCGATCGCTACCCGAACCTGTTCGATCCGGAAGAACCGACGAATCTCGCCTTCGCCTGCCCCCGCTTCCGTGGGCGAGAGGGTGCGACCGAGTTCTCGAAGGCTCTCGCGTCCGAGGACGGCGTCCTCGTGCTGCCCTCCGCGTTGTGGCACTCGGCGCTGGCGCCGGTCCCCACGGACCGCCTGCGCCTCGGCCTCGGTCGCGTCGGCAGCGGCGCGGCGCTCGGGATCCTCGGGGATCATCTGCAGCGGCGCGCCGGCCGATGAGTGCCGAGATCGGACGCGACCGGAGCATCGAGCACCCCGGTTCCGTTCCTCCGGGCGCGGCCCCAGCCGCTTCCCCGAGGCTCACCGGGCTCGGCGGCCTATCCGCACCACCCACGGAGGCCGAACGCCTCGGCGCCTGCGACGTGGCGCCCGTCCCTGCCGCCCGGGCTTCGGGGCGCACGGAGATTCCGTTTCTTGCCCCCCTCGACGGAGACGCCGACGTCGCGATCCGGGCGCGGATGACCTCCGTCGCCGTCGCCGGAGGGCGGACGCTGTTCGAGGAGGGGGACGAGGCCGACGCCCTCTACACGCTCGTGAGCGGCGCGGTCGGCCTCTCGATCCGCGACCCGCGCGACGGCAGCGTGCGCCGCCTCATCCGACTCGCCCCTCCGGATACCGTGGGCGAACTCGCCCTGCTCACCGGCGAGCCGCGCTCGGTCACGGCAACGGCCCTGCGCGATACGCACCTCCTGCGGCTCTCCCGCGCGTCGTTCGAGGATCTGATCGCCGCCCATCCCGGGACGCTGCTCTATTTCGCCCGGATCCTGGCCGCGCGGCTGCGCACCGCCCATACGGGCGTGACCCTGAGCCATGCGCCGCGGAGCTTCGCCGTCCTGGCGGTGACCGAGGGCCTCAAGGCGACGGCCTTCGGCGAGCGGCTGGCGCAGGCCCTCGATGCCGCGCTGCCGGGGCGGACCGGCTGCCTCTCCGAATGGCCCCCCGAGGCCGACGAGGCGTGGTTCCACCGCTACGAGCAAACGCACGACCGCACGGTCTTCGTCGCCCACCAGATCGACTGCCCCTGGTGCCGGCTCTGCCTGCGCCACGCCGACCACGTCCTGTTGCTGGCCGAGCCAGGCGCGCCGCCACGGCCCGGCGCCGCGGACTATCTCGCTTCGATCCGCTCCGACTGGATCCGCATGGACCTCGCCGTGGCGCAGCCCGCCGAGGCGCGCCTGCCGCGCCCTCTGCATCCCGACGTCGCCGCGCTGCCCTTCTCCCTGCGGCTCCAGGTTCGCGAGAACCACGGTGGCGACTTCGCCCGGCTTGCCCGGATCGCGTCCGGCCATGCCCGCGCCCTCGTCCTCGGCGGCGGCGGCGCCCGCGGCCTCGCCCATCTCGGCGTTCTGCGGGCGCTCGGCGAGGCCGGGCTCGACATCGATCTCGTCGGCGGCACCAGCATGGGCTCGATCCTGGCCGCCAGCGTCGCCCTTGACTGGAGCCTCGACGCGATCGAGACCCACACGGTGGCTTCCTTCGTCGGACGCAACCCCCTCGACGACTACACCCTGCCGTTCCACGCCCTGACGCGCGGGGCCAAGGTGGATGCGGGGTTGGCCGAGCGGTTCGGCGATGCCCGCGTCGAGGATCTCTGGCGCCCGTTCTTCTGCGTGTCCTCGAACCTCACGACCGGCACCGCAATGGTCCACTGGGCGGGCCCCCTCGACCGGGCGATCCGCGCCAGCATCGCCATTCCCGGCCTGCTGCCCCCGGTGGCGAGTGCGGACGGCATCCTCGTGGACGGCGGCATGATGAACAACCTGCCTGCCGACGTGATGGCCGATCTCGACCGCGGGCCGGTTCTCGCCGTGGATGTCGGCAGCGACGCCGCCTTCCAGGTCATGCCGCGGCAGGGCCGGAGCGCGCAGGCGTTCCGGCGCCTCCTCGGCATCTCGGACCAGCTCCCCGGCATCGCGCACCTGCTCCTGCGCTCCGCGATGGTGTCGAGCGACGCCCAGACCATGGCGGCCGTCACCCGGGCTGCGGTCCTGCTCAAGCCCTCCTTGGCCGGGGTCGATCTGCGGGCGTGGTCGAGCTTCGAGACGACGGCCGAACTCGGCTATCGCTGCGCCCGGGAAGCGCTGGAGTCGGGCCGCCTGGGAGCCTGGACATGAGCCGCTCCGATGTTCGGGCAGGCGCAGATCCCGACCGACCGGTCATCCGCACATCTCTTCGGAGCCCCTGAATGCGTGTCGTGGTCGATCTCAACCGCTGCCAGAGCTACGCGCAGTGCTGCTACGCCGCCCCTGAGCATTTCGAGGTGCGCGGTCACGAGATCCTGTTCTACGATCCGGCGCCGCCCGAGGCGAAGAGGTCGCAGGTCGAGCGGGCGCAGCAGGCCTGCCCCGTCCGGGCCATCGCGATCGAGCCCGCCGGACTCGCCGAGGGTGACGAGCCGTGACGGACGGGCAGCGACCGGGCATCGTCGTGGTAGGCGCCTCCCTCGCCGGCCTGCGGGGCGCGGAGGCGTTGCGGGACGGCGGCTATGACGGCCCTCTGACCCTGGTCGGGGACGAGCCGCACCGGCCCTACGACCGGCCGCCTCTGTCCAAGCACGTCCTGGCGGGCGAGCTTCACCCCGACGCGACCGCACTTCCGCAACTCACCCGTCTGCGCGCGCAGTGGCGGCTCGGCCTGCCGGCCGTCGCCCTGGACCGGGACCGCCGGGTGGTGCGCCTCGCCGACGGCGCGACGCTTCCCTACGAGACGCTCCTGATCGCCACCGGCGCCAGGGCGCGGCCATGGCCCGGAGAAGGCGCCGATCTCGCCGGGATCTTCACGATCCGGACCCTGGAGGATGCCCGCTCCCTGCGGAGCGCGCTGGCGCTGCGGCCGAGCCGCGTCCTCATCGTCGGCGCCGGCCTGATCGGCTGCGAGGCCGCCTCCTGCTGCCGCGATCTCGGCCTGGCGGTGACGCTCGTCGATCCCAACCCGACGCCGCTCGCCCGCCTCCTCGGGACGGTGATCGGGGCCACACTCGCCGGGCGGATGCGGGCTTCCGGAGTGGACCTCCGCCCGAACGTCAAGGTGGTGGCCTTCTCCGGCGAGGATGGACAAGTCCGCCGCGCCCACTTGGCGGGTGGCGCGGACATCGCGACGGATCTCGTCATCGTCGCCCTCGGCGCGACGCGCGACACGGGTTGGCTCGCCGCGGCCGCCCTCGTCGCCGACCCGGGAGGCCTGACCTGCGACGCGGCCTGCCGCGCCCTGACCACGACGGGGGAGCCCGATCCCGCCATCTACGCGGCCGGCGATGTCGCGCGCTGGCCGAACCCACTCACCGGCGGCCGCTTGGTGACCGTCGAGCATTGGGGCAACGCGGTGGACCAGGCCCGGCACGCGGCGGCGAACATGCTTGCTCCGCCCACGGGCCAGGTCGAATACCAGCACGTGCCTTCCTTCTGGTCGAGCCAGTTCGGTCTCAACATCAAGCTCGCCGGCCTGACCGAGGGGGCGGAGGCGCTCGCGATCGTCCAGGGATCGCGGGCCTCGCACCGGTTCCTCGCCGTCTATGGCCGGGCCGGGCGAACCGTCGCGGCCCTCTCCTTCGATCAGGCACGCTGGCTTCCCGCCTATGCCGAGGCCGTGGCTGACGGGGCGGCCTTCCCGCCGATCCTCGGCGCCACCGACCAGCCGCGGATCGAGACCCTGGAGCCCGGCTTTCCCAGCCCGCGGCGATCCTCCGGCCGATCGGTTACGGCTCTGGAGACGGCCCATGCCTGACGAGACGCTGTTCGCGCAGGTTCTCGATCCGAGAAACAGGGCGAACCCCTATCCCCTCTACGCGCGCTTGCGCGAGACGCCCGTGTCCCGGCAGGCGGACGGCAGCTACGTCGTCAGCACCCATGCCGCGCTGAAGAGCCTGATTTTCGATCCCCGGCTGAGCTCGGAAGACCTGCCGCCCTCGCGGCGACCCAGAACGGGCAACCCTCTGAAGGACTGGATCCTCAACCCGATCCGGAATCGGGTGGTCAACGGCCATCGCCCGCTGATCTTCCGCGATCCGCCCGACCACGACACCCTGCGCGGTTTCGTGATGAAGGAGTTCACGATCGCCCGGGTGCGGGAATCTCACGCCAAGGTTGCGAAGCTCGTGGATGCCCTGATCGACAAGTGCCACGGCCGCGACACTGTCTGCTTGGTGGAGGACCTGTCCTATCCGCTGCCGGTGGCCGTCATCTGCGAGCTGCTCGGCGTGCCCGAGGCCGATGAGGCGCAATTCCACGTCTGGGCGATCCGCCTCGCGACGGCCCTGGAGCCCGACGTGCGCCACGACGAGGCGGGGCGGCGGGAGATCGCCGCAACCTTCGACGCGATCTCCGACTACATGCGTCGGCTGATCCGCGAGAAGCGCCGCCATCCGGCCGACGACATGCTCAGCGGGCTCGCCGCCCACGGTGGCCGGGGCAGCGCGGCCATGGGCGACATAGACCTGATCTCGACGGCGATCCTGCTCCTCGTCGCGGGTCACGAGACGACGGTGAATCTCATCACCAACAGCATGCTCACACTGCTCAGGCATCCGGAGGAGCTGCGAAAGCTGAAGGCCGACCCCGAGCGGGCACCCCGCGTGATCGAGGAGATGCTGCGCTACGAGCCCCCCGTCCATTTCCGCACCCGCAAGGCGCTCGGCGCCATCGCGGTGGCGGGAACGACGATCCCGCCGGGATCGTCGGTGGTGCTGCTCTTTGCGGCCGGAAACCGCGACCCGGCGCGGTTCGAGCAACCGGACCGGTTCGATCCGGACCGGACGGACAACCAGCATTTCGGGTTCGGCGGTGGCCTCCATTACTGCGTGGGCGCGCCCCTCGCGCGGATCGAGGCCGAGATCGCCCTTGTCACGCTCTGCCGGCGCCTCATCGCACCGAGGCTCCTGGACGACCCGCCGCCTTACCGACCGGGCGCTTCCCTCCGCGGTCCACAGCACCTCGGCATCGCCATAGCGGGGATCGCGTGATCCTACAGGCGCGAACGGTTATGAGACGATGGCGAGAGCCAAGCGCGGTCGTCTTGCGGAGCGGGGTACGTCAGCTCTGGACTTGCGTCGGTCTGGATGCTGCTCGTCGTTACGTCTGGATCGAGGAGCCGGGAGCGGTCCTCCTTCATCTGCGCGCCGAACCAGCCGGCGATGGACGACTTCAGCGACGCGGTGTCTCCCCCGCAGGATAAGACACCGGAGCCGGGGGGCCCGATCGTCAGGACGGGATGGCGCGGGTGATCGGCAGTGCGGTGAGGCGCCCGGGCCTCAGGAGCAGTGCTACGAGGCCTGTCCAGCCCGTCTGATGCATCGCGCCGAGCCCTGCGCCGGTATCGCCGTGGAAGTACTCGTGAAACGGGATGCAGTCGCACACATGCGGATCGTCGGCGAGAGCGCCATAGGAGGCGAGCACCGGCCGGCGTCCATCTGGCCCGCGCAGGAATAGCCTGCAGAGGCGCTCGCTCAACTCGTCGGCGATCTCGGGCAGGCTGAGATAACGGCCGGAGCCGGTCGGGCACTCGAAGCGGGTGTCGTCGCCATAGAACGTCCCGAAGCGGTCGAGCGCCTCGATGAGGAGGATGTTAATCGGCATCCAGACCGGACCGCGCCAATTCGAGTTGCCCCCGAACGTGGCGGTCGTCGATTCCGCTGGTTCGTAGTCGACGGAGTAGCGGGCACCGCTCCAATCGAGAACGAACGGGTGCTCGGCATGCGCCTTCGACAGAGAGCGAATACCGTGGTCGGAGAAGAGCTCGGTCTCGTCGAGCATCCGCGCCAGAAGCGCCTTCATGCGGTGCCGGCGCAGCAGCGAGAGCAGCATCCGGTCGCCGCCCGGGCCGGGCGGCGGTCCCTCACCCTCGCCTTGGCTCCAGTGCGAGACCAAGGCGGCGAGGTCGGGACGGTTACGCAGCATCCACTCGGCCCGGCGCGCGAAGCCGGGGAATCGGTCGCGCAAGGAAATGTCGAGCACCTCGACGGCGCAAAGCGGGATCAACCCGACCAGCGAGCGGACGCGCAACGGCAGCATCTTGCCGTCGGGCAGGTTCAGCACGTCGTAGAAGAATTCATCCGCCTCATCCCAGAGGCCGACCCCGCTGCCGCCGATGTCGGTCATCGCCTCGGCAATGTAGAGGAAGTGCTCGAAGAACTTGGTCGCGATGTCCTCGTAGACCGGGTCCTCGGCGGCCAGTTCAAGGGCGATCCGCATCAGGTTGAGCGTGTACATCGCCATCCAGGCGGTGCCGTCGGCCTGGTCGATGGTGCCGCCGGTGGGCAGCGGCGCCGAGCGGTCGAAGATGCCGATGTTATCCAGTCCGAGGAAGCCGCCCTGGAAGACGTTGCGCCCGTCCGCGTCCTTCCGGTTCACCCACCAGGTGAAGTTCAGCATCAGCTTGTGGAACACCCGCTCCAGGAATGTCCGGTCGGGTCGCCCGGTGAGCGCGGCGTCCATCTGGTAGACGCGCAACGCCGCCCAGGCATGAACCGGCGGGTTCACGTCGCCGAAGGCCCACTCGTAGGCCGGCAGCTGGCCGTTGGGGTGCATGTACCACTCGCGCGTCAGCAGCACGAGTTGGCCCTTGGCGAATTCTGGGTCAATCAGCGCGAAGGTCACGCAGTGGAAGGCGAGGTCCCAGGCCGCGTACCAGGGGTATTCCCAGGTGTCGGGCATCGAGACGATGTCGGCGTTGTTGAGGTGCGCCCACTCGCTGTCGCGTCCGTGTCGCCGCTCCGCTGGGGGCTCCGGCTGCGTCGGATCGCCCATCAGCCAGCGGCGCACGTCGAAGTGGTAGAATTGCTTCGACCAGAGCATGCCGGCCAGGGCCTGGCGCTGGACGAGGCGTGCGTCGGGGTCCGTCATGTCGCGTTGAAGGGCGGCGTAGAAGGCGTCGGCCTCCGCGACCCGACGCGCGAACACCGCCTCGAAACCCGCGTCGTCGAGACCCGGCGCGTCGGCCGGGGACAACCGGTAGCGCAAGACGATCGTCTCGCCGGCCATCAGCGTGTGGCGGCTCAGCGCCGCGCACTTGGTGCCCTCGTGGAGCGGGTTCACCCGCGTGCGGGTTCCCGCCACCACATCGTCGTTGATCGCGTCCTTGGGGTGGTACGATCCGCTCACGCCGAACAGGCGAGCAGTGTTGGTCTCGTTCTCGCAGAACAGGAACTCGGCCGGCTGTAGGGCCCTGAACAGCCGACAGGGACCCGCGGCGCGGGTCGCCTCGACGCTTGGCCCCTCGACGAGCCGGAGGAGCGGCCGCTTCGGATCCTCGCGCCACGACCACGTGTTGCGCGACCACAGATGGGGCAGGACGTGGATTTCGGCCGCTTCCGGCCCGCGATTGACGACCGAGACCCGCATCAGCACGTCGTCGGGGGCGGCCTTGGCGTACTCGACCGTGACGTCGAAGCAGCGGTTCTCCGCCAGTACACCGGTGTCGGCGAGCTCGTACTCGGGCATGTCGCGGCCCTTGCGCCGTCGGTTCTCGGCCACGAGCTCGGCGTAGGGAAACGCCGCGTGCGGGTACCTGTAGAGCATCCGCATGTACGAGTGCGTCGGCGTGCCGTCGAGGAGCCAGTAGAGTTCCTTCATGTCTTCGCCGTGGTTGCCCTCCTCGTTGGTCAAGCCGAACATCCGCTCCTTGAGGATTGGGTCCCGCCCGTTCCAGAGGGCCAGCGCGAGACACCAGAGCTGCTTGTCGTCGCTGAACCCGGCGATGCCGTCCTCGCCCCAGCGGTAGGCCCGCGAGCGCGCGTGATCATGGGGCAGGTAGTCCCAGGCGGTGCCGTCCCGGCTGTAATCCTCGCGGACCGTCCCCCATTGCCGCTCGGCGAGATACGGTCCCCAGCGGTGCCACCCGTCCGCGGCACAGGCCCGAAGACGGCGTCCTTCCTCGGTCTCGAACAGGTGGGATGCGTTCGGGCCCTCAGGCATTGCGGTCTCCCTCAGAACGCTTTGAGGCCGAGCATCCGGCGCAGGCGGATATATTCGCCAAGCGACCAGGCCTGGAACGGGCAGCCGCCGGGTCGATAGGGCGCATCGCCGTCGGCGACTTCGCTGACATGACCGAGGCCGGCCTCGCCGAGGTGCTGCTCCAGCGGCGGCAGAAAGCGAGCCCGCCCCTCCGTCAGGGCCGCCTCGCTGCGGCCGCGGACCGAGAGCCACGCGTCGACGAAGGGACCGAGCAGCCAGGGCCAGACCGTGCCCTGGTGGTACGCACCGTCTCGCGTCCGCGCGTCGCCCCCGTAATGACCGGCATAGGCGGGATCGTCCGGCGACAGGGTGCGCAGGCCGAGCGGCGTCAGAAGCCTGTGCTCGACCGCATCGACGACGGATTTGGCGAGCTCCCCAGTCAGGAGCGGAAACGGGAGACCGCCGACGCAGAAGATCTGGTTCGGACGCACCGCCGCATCGTGCGTGCCGGGGACGTGGTCGACATCGACGACGTCGAATAAGCCACCCACCGGGTTTGGAAATTTCTGCGCGAAGCTCGCTCGCGCCGCGGTCTCGGCCTCGGAGAAGCGCGGCTCCCACAGCGTCGCCGCGATGTGGAGGGCGTTGATCCAGAGGGCCTGGATCTCGACCGGCTTGCCGATACGGGGCGTGACCACCCAATCGCCGACCTTGGCGTCCATCCACGTGAGTTGCCATCCGGGCTGACCGGCCGCGATCAGACCATCCGCATCGGCCCGGATGCCGAAACGGGTACCGGCAGCGTAGCCATCGAGGATCGCGAGGCAGGCTGTACGCAGAGCTGGCTCGGACTGGACGGAGCGCCCAACCAGCCTGCAGGCTGCCAAGAAGTCGTACACGCTGACCACGTACCAGAGCGAGGCGTCGACGGAATTGTATTCCGGTACCTCGCCGGAATCCGGGAAACGGTTGGGCATCATGCCCTCGCTGACGACGCCCGCCCAGGCTCTGAGGATGCTCTCCGCGGTGTCGAGTTCGCCGGTCGCCAGCAGCAGGCCGCGCAGCGCGATGAAGGTGTCACGCCCCCAATCCGTAAACCAGGGGAAGCCTGCCACCAGGGTACTGCCCCGTCCTCGATCAACCCGGTAGCTCAGGGCACTTCGGCGAAGATCCGGACCGGCCCGCGTCGCGCGCGCCGCGGCGATCATCCGGTCAGCCAAGGCTCGGACGCGGACCGGCCCGCTCTCGCCAGCGCGTAGCAGCATCAGCCCGGGCTCGGGCCCCGCGAGATCGAAGCGAAAGCTGCCGGGCGCGGCGAGATCCTCGACGCAGTCGAGTCCCCGCGCCCGCTCCGCCGCGTAGAGGAACTGGCGATACCAGTCCGGTTCATGTCGATAGGTGCCCGTGGTCAGGGCGGAGATCGCCGGTCGATCCGGATAGGGATGCCACGTGACGCAGGTTCCGGTCTCCGCGCCGCCGATTTGTGGCTTGAAGTCGAAAGCGGGATTTGCGGTTTGCAGGCTGTGATAGTCCCGTCCCGAGAGCAGCGGGACGACGACGAGCGTGCAAGGACCAGCGCCTGAGATCCGCCGCCATCGCAGCAGCGTGTCGCAGGCATCGGGATCAACCAAGATCTCCTGGGTGATCTCGGTGCCATCCGGCAGGCCGAATGTCCATGACGGCCAGGGCTCGTGAGTGAAGCTCGTAATTCGCTCAAAACCGCGCGGATGGATCACGTCCGGCAGGTAGCGCTGGGCGCTGAGATCGGTGTGTCCGGCCGCGGTCTCGATCCAGGCCTCGATGCCGTTGACGAGCACCGTCCGCCCGGTCGGCGGATTCGCCGCCGTGAGCAGGAGCGCGTGGTAGCGGCGTGTCCGGACGCCCGAAACGGTGCCCGAGGCGAAACCGCCGAGCCCGTCGGCCTCCAGCCACTCGAACGCCTCGCCCGGCAGGGGTATCGCGTCAGGCATCCCGGTGTCCCGCTCCGTCCGCGCGGCATCCGGCGTGCGCAGCCGCACGCGGATCCGGCCTCCTGCAGGCACTCAGGATCATGGCGCGATCGACGCGCCGCGGAGAACCTCGATGTTCGATCCAGCCCGCGCCCTTCCTCCGATCGTCGGCGCGATCGCGGCCTTCTTCAGCCTGATGGTCGTCGCCTTCGTCTGAACGCTTCCCGCTCCAAACCACGTAGGGACAAAGATCATGACCCGCCCCGCTTTCGCCGCCATCGCTCTCATCACCTTCGCTGCGTTCCCGGTCAGTGCCGCGCCGGTCGACCATTTGCCGGCCGCGGTCGGCTCGGCATCGACGATGCCACAGGCGCTGTTCCGCCAAGTGACGTCGAACGGTACGACGAAGCCGGGGGGCTCGGCCCTCGACGGGCGCAGTGGGACCACCGCGGCGCTCGACCGGAAGAGTCGCGCTCTGCACAACCTGATCGCGACCTCGATCTGTACCGGTTGCTGACCGGCGCTCACCGCGATGCCTCCCGCAGGGCCGCCACGAGTTCGTCCTCGCGGGCGGCGTCGAGGGGCGGAGGCGGGAGCCGGCCGAGAGCGTCGCGCGTGAGCGCGATCTGCCGCACGAAACGCCGGCAATTCCTGCAGGTCGCGAGATGAAGCCGGATGCGCCATCGAACGCGTCCGGACACCTCCGCGTCCACGAACGCGCCTGCCTGCTCCGCCGCCTCTCGACACCGCATCCGATCATCCTCGCCCGTTCCGCTCGTCACGCTCGCGCCGCGTCGCGGGTCAACGCCTCGAACACCCGTCGGATCTTCAGCCTCGCTCGATCGAGCAGCACGCGCTGACGCGCCTCGCCGAGGCCGAGCAACTCCTCCGTCTCGCGCGGGCCGAAACCCTCGATGTCGCGATGCCGGATCACGGCGGCCTCGTCCGGCGGCAGAGCGGCGATGGCCGCCTCGACCGCTTGCCAGACCTGCCGCCCCGCGAGCCCGCGCTCCAAGTCGATCTCGCTCCAGTGCCAGGGCGCCTCACGCCAGTGGCCGTCGGCGAGGAAGGCATCGGCGTCGAAACCGGATCCCTCGTCCTCGTCATGCCGTGGCGTGAGTTCCGCGAAGGTCGCGGTGCGCCTGGCGGAGACCGAGGCCTTGCGCGCGATGTTCAGGACGATCCCGGTCAGCCACGTGCGCAGCGACGAGCGCGCCTCGAATCCCGCGATGTTGCGCATCACCGCGATCCAGGCCTCCTGCACCGCCTCCTCCGCCGCCTCCCGCGTCAGGTGTGCGCCACGGGCGATCGCCACGAGCCGCACGTGATAGCGCCGCACGAGGATCCGGAAAGCGGCCTCCTCGCCGAGCCGAAGCCGCGGAAGCAGCAGGTCGTCGCTCGGTTCCAGATCGGCCGTCATCACCGGATCAGCCTGGCGCATCACGGGTCAACCTGATGTCGACCTCGCGCTCGACGAAGGTCCACTCGCGGGTAGCGCGTAGCGCTGCGACGAGCGCCTCGAAGGCTACCTCGTGCTCCGGCGGGAACTCGAACCACGTCAGGAAATCGAACGGCTCGCCGAGGTCACGACTGTGGTGGAGTCGCCGTGCGATCGCCGGCAGGTAGCCGAGGCCGATGCTCGTGTGGTGCGAGGTTTCCTCGAAGATCGCCCGGCGCTCGTCCTGAGCCAGCTCCCACCAGCGCGCCGACTTCCTGATCGGGATCAGGGCGGCCCGCGTCGCCGAAGGTCGATCGAGAGGTGGCTGCACGGCGCGTAGCCGCTGCGCCTCGTTGCTGGTTGTATAGCGCAGATTGCTCACCACCCCGCGCAAGCGCCAGATCGTGCCGGTCGAAGGACCGGTCCGCTGTCCCATGTTGCCGATCGGAAGGCTGACGGAAAGGCGGGTTGCGCTGGGCAGACGCTCCCCAAGCGGCGACTCCGCGCGCGTCACCCGCCAAGGGCCTGCATCGCCACCCGCGAACTCGATCAGGTCGATCATTCCGCCATCCTCTCGGTAAAGGCCGCTTCGCTTGCAAGGCTCGCCGCGTTACACAGTCGAAGGCAGTCAACATCTTCCCCGCCCTGAAGGACGAGGATTTTCGGAGACCGTGAGATCTCGTGCAGTTGACGCTTCATAGGGCCGCTGATGCAAACCCTCCACGTTGAGCAAAGGTGTGTTCCATCTCCGACGAATATCAAACGCCGCGTTCGTGTCGGCAAGAACGTGGCGAGAAGGATAGGTCGGAGAAGGTTTCATTTGTCGAGGCACCATTTCTATCGGGTGGGCCAGATCCTGTGTTTCGTGCCGATCCGCAGCGGCGATGATCGGGCCCTTGCCTGCGGCGAGGCGGGCAGTGTACGCGGCGCGTCGTCTGGGACTGCGCCCTCGACCGGGACTTGTCACCCGGCCGAGTGGGCTGCTTGAGGGGGTGAAACAGCCGGGAGACCGATAGGAGCACCTGATGCATTCCACACCGCAATCCGGATAGCCAAGAAACTCGTGGGCTCGTCACCCGGTGCAACGCCGGATGGGACGCACCGGGCCGTACGCGCCCATGAAGGGAGCGCATCAGGTCATGGCTTATCGGATCGGCTAAGGTCCGCGCGCTCGCTCCGCCCGTCGACGCAGACTTCGACCACCGCGATCCTGGTCCCGTTCCGTAGGATCGACGGTGGAAGGTTCGCGAAGACGCCGGCGTCGAAAGATCGGTCGACGACCCGCTCATCGGCCTTCCGCGGATACGTCCTCGCGAATCGGCCATCGGCATGGTCCCCGACCGTGCACACGACGAGGACCGCCGCAAACGCGTGGATCCGCGAGTCGGGCACTTGTACGACATCCCGACTCTCGTCGCTCATTCAAACGACCGATGATCGACCAGTTGCGGAAACTTTCCCTTCGAGCCGAGGTAAGGCCAAGCCCTTCGAACGCTCTCAACCGGCGCCAGAGATCCGTGCGTCCTGCAGAAATTCTCTTCTCAGGTAGTCGATGGCTGCCCGCACCTTGAGCGGAACGAACCGGCGCGACGGGTAGACGGCCTGCATCGGCAACGGCATCGGCCGGTGAGCGGGGAGGATGATCTTCACCCGTCCCGTCTCGATCTCGTCGCGGAACGCCCAGATCGGCACGACGCCGATGCCGAGGCCCGCGATGACGCCCTCGCGCACCCCTTCCGAATTGTTGACCCGGAAACGACCCGCGACGTCGACTGAGACGGGTCCATCCGGGCTCGTGAACGACCAGCGGTGGCCGGCGACGAGACGCGTGTAGACGATGCAGTCATGGGCGGCGAGGTCGCCCGGGCACGTGGGTTCGCCGCATTTCGCGAGATAGGCCGGGGCGGCGACCGTGACGCGCCGCGTGATCCCGATCCGTTTCGCGACGAGGCCCGGATCGGTGATCTCGCCGACCCGGATCGCGAGGTCGATCGCCTCCTCGACCAGGTCGGAGAAGGCGTCGTTCATGATGAGATCGACGCGGATGTCCGGGTAGCGCTCCGCGAACAGCGCAAGGCGCGGCACGACGTGCAGACGCCCGAACACGACCGGCACGGTGAGTCGCAGCGTTCCGGACGGCCGGCCCTTGCGCCTGCCGACCGCGGCTTCGGCCTCGGCCAGCGTCTCGAGCGACCGCAGGGCGTGTTCGTAGAAGACGCGACCGTCCTCCGTCACGGCGAGCGCGCGGGTCGTGCGGGTGATGAGCCGCGTGCCGAGATGCTGTTCCAGCGAAGCCACTTGCCGGCTGATCGTCGGCTGGGTGGTACAGAGCTCGGCCGCCACGGCGGTGAAGCTGCCGGCCTCCACGACCCGCACGTAGGTCCGCATGGCCGTGATCAGGTCGTTCATCCATACCGTCCCCGTATCGTCCGGAGCTCCGACACCCCGTAGCCGACCGCGGCGGACCGGTCACCGATGACTGCCGATCGAGGCGGTGGATTCCGGCGGGCGACGACGCCCGCGAGACCGACGCATCCTTCGGCACGCGCCGCTCGCTCGCGCCGCCACGGTCCCCGTCGCCACGGTCCCCGTCGCCACGAGCGCCCAGGATCTTCCAGCACGTACTCATACAGGTCGCGTATAGATCCTATTCCCGCGTCACCTCTTCTCACGACTCCCGGTTGTCCGCACGCTGGTTGCAAAGGGGAGACCCTCATGACTCCGGATGCACGGCACCATACGGCCCAGGTCAACGGCATCCGGATGCACTACCTCGACGCGGGTGCGGGCCCGGCCGTGCTGCTTCTGCACGGCTATCCGGAGACGCATTTCGCGCGGCGCCATCAGTGGCCCGTCCTGGCCGAGCGGTATCGAATCATCGCTCCGGATCTGCGCGGCTATGGCGCGACCGACAAGCCCGATACGGGATACGACAAGCGGTCGATGGCGGGAGACGTCCGGGCCCTGATGGCGCATTGCGGCATCGGGCGTGCCGCCCTCGTCGGTCACGACCGCGGCGCCCGTGTCGCGACACGGTTCGCCAAGGACTACCCGGAGGCCATCGACCGCCTCGTCGTGATCGACAACATACCGACGCGCGTGGTCTTCCAGGCCACGGACGCGCGGCTCGCCAAGCTCTATTGGTTCTTCTACTTCCAGCAGGTGCCGCATCTTCCGGAGGCGCTGGTCGCAGGGCGCGAGGAGATGTTCCTGCGGCACTTCTTCGATAGCTGGTCCTACGCGCCGGGTGCGATCGGCGAGGAGGCGGTGGCGGAGTACGTCCGCGCCTATTCTCGGCCCGGCGCCTTCCGCGGCGCCTTCGCGGACTACCGGGCAGGACCGGTCGACCTCGCGCAGGACGAGGCCGACGCCGACCGGCTGATCGCGTGCCCGACCCTCGCGATCTGGGGCGCCGACTTCGACCTCGTGGGCCGGACCTTCGACGTCCTGGCCGTGTGGCAGGGCATGGCCGGAGACGTGCGCGGCGTCGCCATTCCGCAATGCGGGCACCTGCCTCCAGAGGAGCGGCCCGACCGCGTCAACGCGGAACTCCTTGCCATTCTCGAGCCGTGGCGGGGCTGACCATGACAAGGCGGAAGGTCGTCGTCACCGACCACGTATTCCCGAACCTGGAGCCCGAACGCGCAATCCTCGACGGCTTGGCCGATCTGGTCGTCGCGCCGTCCACGGACCCGCAAGCTCTGCTGGAGGTCTGCCGCGATGCCGACGCTCTGCTGAACTGCTACGCGAGGCTTCCGCCGACCCTCGTCCAGCAACTGGAGCGCTGCGCGATCATCGCGCGCTACGGCATCGGCGTGGACACGATCCCGCTGCCCACGACGCGGGACAAGGGCATCCGGGTGACCAATGTCCCGGACTACTGCATCGAAGAAGTCGCCGATCACACCCTGGCGCTGATGCTGGCGCTCGCCCGCGGGCTGGTCCGCGGGATCGACCAGACCCGCGCGGGCGTGTGGAACGTGGCCGCCGTCGCGCCTCTCCACCGCCTCCGCGGACGCACGCTCGTCCTGCTCGGGTTCGGGCGCATCGCGCGCGCCCTGGGCCTGGACATCCTCGTGTGCGACCCGTTCGTCCCTCAGGACCCGATCGCGGGGCTGGGGGCCCGCCGCGTCGAACGCGACGAGGCCTGGGAGGCGGCCGACATCCTCTCGCTCCACGTGCCGCTGGAGGCCGAGACGCACCACGTCGTCAACGCCGAGAGCTTGGCGCGGCTGAAGCCCGGGGCCCTCCTCGTCAACACCTCCCGCGGCGGCCTCGTCGACCTTCCCGCAGTGTGCGCGGCGCTGGCATCGGGGCGATTAGGCGGCGCCGCGCTTGATGTCCTCGAGACCGAGCCGCCGACGGCGGAGACTTGGATCGGGACCGTTCCCAACCTCATCGTGACGCCGCACCTCGCCTTCTACTCGGAGGAATCGCTGGTCGATCTCCAGAGGCGCACCGCCGAGGAGGTGGCCCCGGCGCTGCGCGGCGAGCCAGCCCTCAATCCCGTCCACTGATCGCAGGAAGGCACCGTCATGGACCTGACCATCCACACCCCCGGGACCGCGCCCGAGCGGTCGAAGCCGATCGCGGCCGACTCGCTCGAGCGCTACGGCTTCCTGCCGAACCTGCACGGGATCATGGCCGAGTCGCCGGTTATGTACGAAATCTATCGGCAGACCGGCGCGACCTTTGCCAGGCGCACCCTGTCCGTGCTCGAACGCCAGATCGTCCTGCGGGCGATCGACTACGAGAACGAGTGCCATCACTGCATGGCGGTGCACTCGCCGATCGCCACGCGCGAGAGGATTCCCGGGGCAATCCTGTCCGCGCTGCGCCACGGCGACCCGCTGGCCGACCCGAAGCTCGAGACGCTGCGCAGCTTCGCCGCCGCCATGACCCGGACTCGCGGCCAAGTCGGGCAGGCCGAGCTCGATCGCTTCGAAGCGGCGGGCTACACGCGGGAGAACCTGATCGAGGCGATCGTCGCCATCGGGTACGAGGTGCTCGGCAACGACATCGATCACGTCGCGGCCACGCCCCTCGACGCGGCGTTCGAGGCCTACGCGTGGAGCAAGCCCGAACCCGTCCAGCAGGCCGACGCGGCCTGAATGGCGCGGTGGAACGGGTCCGATGGCGCTGAAGCTCTACGATCTCGCGGCGGCCGACGAGCGCGTCCGGTTCAGTCCGTTCGTCTGGCGCGTGCGTCTGGCGCTTGCGCACAAGGGCCTCTCGGCTGACACGGTGCCGTGGCGCTTCACCGACAAGGCGACCATCGCCTTCTCGGGCCAGGATCGCGTTCCCGTCCTAGTGGACGAAGGCGCGGTGATCGTCGATTCCTGGTCGATCGCCTGTCATCTCGACGCCAAGTATCCCGACCGGCCGTCCCTGCTGGGTCCGCGCGAGGCCCGAGCCGGGATCGTGTTCGTCAGGAACTGGTGCGACGGGGTCGTGATTCCCGGGATCGGGCGCCAGATCGTGCTGGACGTCTGGACCATCCTGCACGAGCGCGACCAAGAATACTTCAGGCGCACGCGGGAGGCGCGGTTCGGGGCGACGCTCGAGGCGGTCGCGGCGGGCGCCGATCAGGCCCTGCCCGCCTTCCGGGCCTCCCTCGAGCCGCTCCGCGCGACCATCCGGTCGCAACCCTTCCTGGGGGGCGAGCGCCCGAACTTTGCCGACTACATCGTATTCGCCGCGTTCCAGTGGGCTCGATGCTCGTCGCCGCGCGGACTCCTGGCGGCGGACGACCCGGTCGCGGCCTGGCGCGACCGGTCGCTCGCCCTCTTCGACGGCCTGGCTGCGAGGGCGGCTCGCGCCCACCTCTCCAACGAAGGATCGGATTCTCCGCCATGATCGACGTGCATTTCTGGACGACCCCGAACGGCTACAAGATCCTGCTGGCGCTGGAGGAGGCTGGAGCGGCCTACCGGATCGTGCCGGTCAACATCAGCGAGGGCCGGCAGTTCGAACCCGACTTTCTGCGCATCTCCCCGAACGGCCGCATGCCGGCCATCGTCGATCACGCGCCGGCCGACGGCGGCGAGCCCGTTCCGGTCTTCGAGTCCGGCGCGATCCTGATCTACCTCGCCGAGAAGCTCGGCGGCCTGATGCCCGACGACCGGCGCAGCCGCAAGACCACGCTGGAATGGCTGATGTGGCAGATGGGCGGGCTCGGCCCCATGCTCGGCCAGAATCACCATTTCAGCCACTACGCGCCCGAGCGCATTCCCTATGCGATAGAACGCTACGTCAAGGAGACGTCGCGCCTCTACGGGGTCCTCGACGAGCGATTGGCCGATCGCCCCTTCATCGTAGGCGACGCATACGGCATCGCCGACATGGCGGCCTACCCGTGATGCCTGCTGTGGGAACGGCAGGGTCAGCGGATCGAGGAGTACCCGAACGTCCGCCGTTGGCTCGATGCCCTGGCGGTGCGCCCCTCCGTGCAGCGCGCCTACGCGGCCGGTAAGGCCGTCAACTCGACTCCGACCGTCACCGAGGAGTCGAAGGCCATCCTGTTCGGCCAGGGACGCCGCGGCGGCTGAGCGCCGCGACCACGCTTCCGAAGCCCGAGCGTCACGACACGGGGAGGACGACCATGACCGGACGGTTCGGCGCGCGCGGCCGCGCCGCCGCGTTCCGCGCGCTCGCGGCGGCCCTCGTCCCGACCGGTGCTCCGGCCGCGGAGGCCTTCTCCGACGGCGTCGTCAAGATCGGTGTGCTCGGCGACCGATCGAGCGTCTACGCGGACAAGTCGGGCGCGGGCTCGGAGCTGGCCGCCCGCATGACCGCGGAGGAGGCGGCGGCGCTGTTGCCCGGGGTCGCCATCCGGATCGTCGGCGCCGACCACCAGAACAAGCCCGACATTGGACTTGCCTCGCAAAAGTGGAGAGCTCTTTTCCTGAAGGAGGAGGGTTCCGATGTCAGACCGGAAGCAAACCTTTACCCCTGAGTTTCGTGCCGAGGCGGTGCGACTGGCGCAGACGAGCGGGCGGTCCCGCCGGGAAGTCGCCGCCGATCTAGGCGTCGGGCTCTCGACGCTGCGCAACTGGATCGACGGCCGACGTGAGCGGGAGATGGACCACCCGCCGGCGGAACGGCAGGAGGACATGGCCGCCGAGCTCAAGCGCCTGCGCCGCGAGAACGAGGTGCTGCGCCAGGAGCGGGAGATCCTGAAGCGGGCCACGGCTTTTTTCGCCAAAGAGGGAAGTCGATGAGGTTCCGCCTCGTCGACGCGGCGAAGAAGGACTTCCCGGTCGCGCGCCTGTGCAAGGTCCTCGACGTCAGTCCGAGCGGCTACTTTGCCTGGAAGAATCGTCCGGCTTCGGCACGGCAGCGCGAGGACCTCGTGCTGCTTGCCCATGTTCGCTCCGCCTTCACGCTCTCGCACGAGACGTATGGCAGCCCGCGCATGACGCATGAGTTGCGCGAGCAGGGCTTGGCGGCAGGCCGGCGACGCGTGGCCCGGCTGATGCGGGAGAACGGGCTCAAGGCCCGCCAGCCGCGCCGCTTCCGACGCACGACGGACAGCGGCCACGCCTTCCCGATCGCGCCCAACCACCTCGACCAGGACTTCACGGCGGCTGGGCCGGATCGGAAGTGGGGGAGCGACATCTCCTACATCTGGACGCGGGAGGGCTGGCTGTACCTGGCGGTGGTCCTCGACCTGTACTCTCGACGGGTCGTGGGCTGGGCGGTGGGCGACCGTCTTCACAAGGAGCTCGCGCTGACTGCGCTGCGACGTGCCCTCGTCGTCCGGCAGCCCGGACCAGGTTTGCTGCATCATTCCGACCGCGGCAGTCAGTACTGTGCGAATGAGTATCAGGCGGAACTACGAGGACATGGCATCGTGATTTCGATGTCTGGCAAGGGGAATTGCTTTGACAACGCGATGGTCGAGACGTTCTTCAAGACGCTGAAGAGCGAACTGGTCTGGCGCACCGCCTTCCAGACGCGAGCCGAGGCCATCGACGCGCTGGCCCGTTACATCGATGGCTTCTACAATCCCCGACGCCGTCACTCGGCGCTCGGCTTCACCAGCCCCACCCAATTCGAAAGGGGCATCGCCCACCACACCGCTCTCCACTAAACTGAAGCAAGTCCAATCGCGGATGCCCGTGTTCAGACCTTGCCCGCCGGCCGGGCTGTTGAGGTGCGCGGCGTCCCCCGCCAGCAGCACGCGCCCGCTCCGGAAATGAGGCGCCACGCGCTCGTGCTTGCGGTAGGCCGAGGTCCACACCGTCTTCCGCCAGGCCCCCTCGCCGAACAGAACCTCTGTCAGCTCTCGCGCGTGATCGGCGAGCTCGGCGTCCGTCAGCGTGTCGGGAATGCCCTGCTCGATCAAGCGCCATATCCGCGGCGCATACCGGATCGACATAAGGAGCGACGGGCGATCGGGCTCGGCGAGCCACCCGTCCGCGGTGTCCGCCTCCTCGCTCACCTCGACATCGGCAAGGACGGCTCGAGTCGCGTAGGTCTTACCCTGCAACTCCCAGCCGAGCTGCTGCCGAACGCTGCTGTGGGAACCGTCCGCCCCCACGAGGAATCGCGCCTCGACGACGCTCTCGACGCCTTCCCCTTCGCGAAGACGAACATGCACGCACCCGCCGGCCTCATCGTCCTCGAATCGAACGAACGAGCATCCCATACGCAGCTCGATCCTGTCGTTGCGCTGGGCGTGCTCGAAGAGGACGCGCTCCGTGCGGTTCTGAGGGATGGCGAGCAAGTAGTTACACTGCGTGATCGGGTCGTAGGTTCCGAAGTCGAAGTCGATGAGGGTCTTGCGGTCTGACGCGCGGCGCAGCCGGAGGTGGGACGACTGCTCGCCGCTGACGATCAAATCCTCGACCACGCCGAGCGACCGAAAGATTTCCAGCGTCCGTGGAAACAGCGCGATTGCGCGGGAGTGAGTGTCCAGCTCCCGCTTCTGATCGACGACGATGCTCCTGACGCCCCCTCTTCGCGAGGCCGAGAGCGAGCGTGAGGCCAACGGGGCCGGCGCCGCAGATAAGGACTTCGGTGCTTTGAGGAAGGGACGACACGATGATCTCCTCGGATCATTGCCACGGCGCCGCGACCCGCTATGTTGTCAGCGACAACACACAACTGGGAGCCTTTGTAGGCTGTGTCAACATTGGATCGCGAATCCTGCTGCCCATCCGGCGCGCGGCGTTACCATCACGGTAACCTGCGCGATGCGCTGCTCGAACGGGCGGCCGAGGTGATAGGTGCGGAGGGAATCGAGGCGCTGAGTCTGCGGGCGCTCGCCCGCGACCTCGGCGTCTCGCACGCTGCACCCGGCAGACACTTCCAGACCCGGACGGACCTCCTCGCCGCGCTGGCGGAGGACGGCGTGGACAGGCTGATCGCGGCGACTGAGTCGGCGATGGCCGCATCGGGCGGTGATCCGGTCGAACAGCTTCGCTCGCTCGCCAGCGCCTATCTGCAATGGGCCAACGAACACCCCGCACACTACAACGCGGTCCGGAACCCGGAGGTCGTCCGATGCGCGAGCCCGGGCCTTAAGGCCAAGATGATGCGGTTCGCCGAGAAGCAGAGGGCAACTTTGCGGCAGGCGCAGGCCGCAGGATGGATGGTCGAGGTGGACCTCGACCTCCTGATGTTCCAGTTCGTGGCGACCCTGGTCGGGTCGGCCACGGTGATCTCCGATCCGCTCTATCGTGAGGTGCTCGGACCGATCTGCGCGCCCGACCGCGTGGGTGACATCGTCGAGCGCGCCTTCCCCCGGATGACGGCATCGCCCCGATTCGGCGAGCAGGCCAGGACGCGCGGCTGAGCAGCACCGGCATTGCGCGACCAGGTCCCGGAGAATGCAGCCACAGCAACGATCGGGGTTCACGATGGCATACGAGAAAGGCGCAGCCGCCGTTCTCCGCAACGGCTCGGCCGGAGGTTCCCGCCTCGGGCGGAGCGGGTCGTCGGCGGCAGCACCGAGAGCGCGACGCGCGTGAGGAAGAACGATCCGCCCCAACGTACGGATAGGGCGAGCAGAATCGTCTGCTCGGACGCGGTCATGCTGCGGTTCACGGAAGTGGACTTGGCGGGACGGTTCAGTCGCGGAAGGCCATCCGGTCTGCACCGCGTCCACGGGGTCGCGCATCCCGCTTCTTGCGCCGCAATCTCGATCGATCTGCCGGCGCCCGGCGGCTCAAGCCGTGATCGCCTGGTTGGGCCACAGCCAAGAGCACGGCGTTATTGGACGATCCAGCCCGCAGGCTCGGGAGACCGCCGAGAAGCGCCGGCGCGGTTGTTCGTTCATCGGATGCCTTCACCCATGACAGGCGGATCGGTCGGGTCGCGGAGGACTCCAGACCAGGAATGGCGAGGGTTGGATAACATGATGTCGGCGCACCGCCCGGGGGACTAAGCTGAACGATGACGCACGATCTGCGACAGACGGATGGGGCGCCCGAGGTCTCGACGCATCCGCCCGAAGTGACCCTCGTGGCCGGCTACCAGAGCGGTGCTCTCGCGCGCTGCACGGAGATGCACGCCCAGCACTACGCGAGGATTGCGGGGTTCGGACGCGCGTTCGAGGCACGCATCGCCGCAGGTCTGGCCGATTTCGCAGATCGACTCGATCATCCCTGCAACGGCCTCTGGCTCGCGGTTCGCCGGGGGCAGATCGTCGGCACGGTGGCCATCGACGGCGAGGACATCGGCGCGGGCATCGCGCATCTGCGCTGGTTCATCGTCGATGACGGATTGCGCGGTGGCGGCGTCGGCAGAAGGCTGTTGACCGCCGCTGTGGGCTTCTGCGAGCTGCGGGCCTTCGACGCCGTCCACCTTTGGACGTTCCAGGGCCTACATGCCGCCCGTCACCTGTACGAGTCGCACGGCTTCCGGCTTGTAGAGGAGCGGCCCGGACAGCAATGGGGGGTAGAGGTGCTGGAGCAACGTTTCGCCCGGCCGATCACGCGGGCGGGCTGACCCTCAGACGCAACGGCGCTCAATGGGCGGCGGCGTGTTCGCCTGACTTGGGTCGGAAGCGGAGCGTTCGCTGTTCCGGCGGCCCTTCTCCGAAGCGGGCGGACCGAATCGGCCAGCTCCTGCTGACGTCAAGGGGTAGCTGAACGCCTTGGACGGGTGGATTTCCGCCCGACCGCTCCCGGAGGGCGGATGCATCAAAGCAGGCTTACTCAGGAGATGCGCTGTCCTGTTGTTCGCGCGGTGAGTGCCCGACGATGCGGGAGAACACCCGCGAAAACGCAGCGGGGCTGTCGTAGCCGACCTCCGCGGCCACGCTCTTGACAGACTTGCCCTTGGCGAGGCGCTGGCGCGCCACTGTCATCCGCCAGAGCGTGAGATAGTCGATCGGTGTCCGGCCGACAACGACGCGGAAGCGCTCCGCGAAACGGGTGCGCGACATGCCGGCCACCTCGGCGAGGTTCTCGAGCGACCAAGGCTTGCCCGGCGCCTCGTGCAGCGCGGTGAGCGCACGCGCCAGCCGGGTGTCGGCGAGCCCCGCGAGGACGCCGCCGTCGACGAGACCGCTCCTCACCACGTGCCGCACGATCAGTATCAGCAGGTAATCGAACAGCCGGTCGAGCGCCGTCTGCCGGCCGTCGCCCTCCGCGAAGGCCTCGTCGACGATCAGGTCGCAGGTCGGCCCGAGCGCGGGATGGCTGGCGAGCGGCAGCACCACGAACGCCGGCAGCCCCTCGCCGATCGGGCTACCCGCTTCGCCGCCGAGGTCGACGGCAGCGCAGGCAAGGTCGGCGCCACGCTCGGGGTCGACGAGAAAGCGGTGGGTGCGGCTGCGCGGGAAGAACAGCAGCGTCGGCTCTGAGAGCATAAGGTCGGGCTCGCCACGTTGCGCGAGCGTCAGCGTGCCGGCGTTGAGGAAGTGCAGATGGCCGCCTTCGGCGAATTCTACCGCCTGGCATAGGTTGCCCGTGAAGAAGGTCCGCGCGGTGGGCGTGGCGTGGGCGAAGAGGGCGGCGAGGTGATCCATCGGGACGATCGGCAACGTTCTCGGGACCTACGCTACCGCGTCGTTCGGCATAGAGCGGGCGTGCAAGCCGCACAAACCAAGACGAGGATCTCGCCGATGCCCCGTATCGCTCCCATCGACACCGCCCATGCCGCCGCCGAAGTCCAGGCGACGCTCTCGGCCGTGAAGGCCAAGATCGGCATGGTGCCGAACCTGTTCACCACCTTCGCGCAGTCGCCCGCCGTGCTGAACGGCTATCTCGGCTTCTCCGACGCGCTCGCCAAGGGCGCGCTGACGGCCAAGCAGCGCGAGATCATCGCGCTTGCCGTCGCACAGGCCAACGGCTGCCACTACTGCCTGTCCGCCCACACGCTGATGGGCAAGGGCGCGGGCCTGACGCCCGAAGGCGTCCATGCCGCCCGCCACGGCAAGGCGCAGGACGCGCTCGACAACGCGGTCGCCGCCTTCGCCCAGCGCGTGGCGGAGGCGAAGGGCCACGTGAGCGACGCCGACATCGCCGCCGCCCGTTCGGCCGGCCTCGACGATGGCCGGCTCGTCGAGGTGATCGCCAATGTGGCGATCAATGTCCTCACCAACTTCACCAACAACGTCGCGCTGACCGACATCGACTTCCCCAAGGTCGACGTCGCGCTGGCGGCCTGACCCACGGCGGACGCGGCGTCTTACTAGCCGCCGCGTCCGACTCCCTCGACGTCCATCAACTGCGGCCTCGCCATGACGAGCGTTCGCAAAGCCAACAGGAGAGTGTCATGAACTTCCGTTTCGTCACCAAGACCGTCCACGCTTACCTCGACTATCCGGTGGCGCTGAGCCTGATAATCACCCCGTTCCTGCTGGGACTGGGCAAGACCAACCCGCTGGCGCTGTGGCTGTCGGTCGCGACTGGCGTCGCCGCTTTCGCGCTGACCTTCCTCACTGACCACAAGACCGGCGTCATCCGCGTGCTGCCCTACTGGCTGCATGTGGCGGTCGATCGCTTGGTCGGCGCCACCTTCATCGTCGCGCCGTTCGTGCTTGGCTTCGAGGGCCTCGACGCGATCTACTACTGGGCGAATGGCGCGGCGGTGCTGCTGGTGACGTTCGTCCTGAACGCGCCCGAGACCGAGGACCGCGCTCCGGTTCTCGCCGACGCTTGAGCTCCGGATGACCAGTCCTGAGGCGGCTGGACGCAGGCTCGGCCGCCATTTCATTCGCCTGGATCATCCTCCGGTGGGTTAGGCCGATGCGCAGGCGGAGAGGAGCCGGACATGACGACCACCATGGACGCGCGGCTCATCGAGGCGCGTCGGTGCGTTGTCTTTGTGCTGCACATACCGCGGGGATCCGCTGTCGATCGTGCAAGCGGGTGCAGGCGCCCGACTGCCCGCTTCTCCGGCGTACTTACGGCAAAGCGGATCAGCGGCTTTCGGCCATTCTCGGTCGTCCCGGCGCCAATCAGATTGCCGGCAATCAGACCATCCGAAAGCCTGGTCGGAAGCAGCCCCTCGCTACGGATACCAAGCATTGATTTCCGGCCGGTAGCCGCGCCGGAGAGCGACCTTACTCGGAAGCCACCATGTCCCTTCCACGAGAACTTCATCGGACGACGGTACGCCGAACGCGAAGCTAAATGCCGAACTTCCGGCACTCGATCCGCTTCCGACCTCGCGCCCTCATTCGGGCGCTCCGCAATCTGAGGTAGTACGTTCGGAGGCAGACTTCGCGGCCGTCACAAAGGAACGATCGACCGAGACTATTGCGCGATCGTGCATCGGGCCGAGGCCGGCGGGTTTGGTGCACCGTTCCATCAGGTCTGGACGGCCAAAAGGAACAGGGCAATCCATTGCCAGGCAATCGATACCGTGGCACGGGAGGGCACCGGAAGGAACCGGAAGGAGCGGAGGCCGCACTTCGACCGCCGCTCCAGGCGGGGCCGCGATGTGCGGCGCCGGAGTCGAGCGAGGTTCTTCCCATCAAAAAATTAGACGCTTCGGCCGCTACGTTCTTCGCGACCTTTGCTAGTCTCTGGGTCGCGATTATTCCGGCGAGCCCGCGCTTTCTGCCGCGGCACATGAGGTTCGTCATGGCGCCGAGCGAGATCCGCCGCGCCTCCTCGGAGAACTCGCCCTTCTCGGTCGGAGCGAACAGCTGCGCCTCGTCCACCACCACCAGGGCCGGATGCCAGAACTCTCGGTCCGCATCGAAGAGGGCGTTCAGGAAGATGCCGGCGGCCCGCATCTGACCGTCGACTTCGAGATGCTCCAGGTTCACCACCGCGGACACTCGGGCCTGCCGGATCCGCAGGGCGATGGTCTCGAGCTCGACGTCGCTCCGACGGGCGTCGACGACGATGTGGCCGAACCGGTCGGAGAGGGAGACGAAGTCCCCTTCCGGATCGATGATGACCTGCTGAACCTTGCCGGCGCTCTGCTCGAGGATGCGCCGGATCAGGTGCGACTTGCCGGAGCCGGAGTTGCCCTGGACGAGAAGGCGCGTCGCGAGCAGCTCCTCGATGTCCATGATCGCCGGCTGTCCGCCCGCCCCCTTGAGGACGACGTCGCCCAGCTCGATCTCGATCTTCATGCGGCCTTCCGATGACGGCGCGTCACGACCGGCATCCGATGCGGGTCGTCCATTCCTTCGATGAGAACCGCTTTTGCCGAGGTTGTCCACATCCCTCGTCGTAGGCTGGTTTACGAGCGATGCCCGCGGGTGCTGGCGCCCCCGCGGGCCGGCCGCGTCAATACAGGCACTCGGCCCGGAAGTCGGCCAGCGGCTTCTCGGACCGGCCGGACGCCGTGGCGAACCACCACCGGTCCCGTCCCGCCGCGACCGCGATCGGCTGCAGCTTCATCCCGTTGAAGTACTCCTTGAGCTCGTCGTTGCCCTCGAGAACCCTCGTCCGGGCCCCCATCTTGAACAGACGCGAGAACGACTTCTCCTCCTGCGTGCCCGTGACCGGCATCGCCACCGACCGGCCGGGCGCGAGGACGGCGTCGGCCGCGGCCGCGGCTCCACGCGTGAAGAAGGTCATGGTCGGGGATTTGTAGTCGCAGGCGAACGCGAGGCATGCCTTCGCCTTGCCCTCGTCGAAGTCGTCGCAGGACCAGATCAGCTTCCTGTCCGCATCGTAGGCCCATTCGGAGAGGGGCCCGGCCGGTATCGTGCCGACGCCGGTTGCGGTCGGCTGCGTCGCCGCCGGCGCCGTCGCCTGCCCGTCGCAGCGGACGTAGGTGCCGACGGAACGGCCCTTGTCCCGGACCGAAAGCCTGTCCCCCGGCTGGGGGGCGTACGTTCTGGTCTGCTTCCAGGTCTCGCCCTCGCCGCCGCACGACATCGTCAGAGTCCAGGCGTCGCCCTGCGGCACCGCCTTGTCGATGTCGCACTGCTGCTCCCATCCGGTGTAGTGTCGACCCTGGATGCGGAAGTTGCCGTCGGCCTCGGCGCTGCCGCAGTCCGCCGCGTTGGCGGCCCAGGCTCCCTCGTACGGTCGTCCGCCGGCGTTCGGCGCGCGCCCGCGACCGGCCCCGGCGTCGTAGCACTGCAGTCGCTTGGCAGGATCCTGGATTCCGGAGCAGTCGCGCGCCTGCGCCGTCCCGGCGGCGGCGAGCAGGACGACGGCGCCGACGAGCGACCTCATGGACGTTCTCCGCGTATTCGTTCGATCGCGGCAGCTTCGACGAGGGGCCGCTTCGAGGCAAGACGGCGGAGGTTCTTACTGAGATCCGACATCGGATGTCGTTAACGCACCAAGCGTACGTCAACCACGTCTCGGACCGTTCCTTGCGGGATCGTCCGCTCCGGTGCAGGGTCCGTTCCTTCCGCAGGGATGCCGATGCCGAAGATCCAGCACGTCGCCGAACTGGACCAGCCGCCGACCGTCGGTTCGCGCTACCTCGTCACGACCGTCCTGTATCCGTGGTACGGCAGGGTCGAGGCATGGCCCGTGATGGGTCCGAAGCACACGGACGCGGAGCACATCGGCTTCCATCAGGAGCACTACCACGTCGATCTGCGGTTCCTGTCGGATGCCCAGATCCGCCGGATCGAGCGTCTCTCGCACGGCCGGGCCATCGAAGGCATCGTCGCCTCCGCGCCTCTCGCAACCATCGGCATGGGCGGCAAGGAGCAGCCTCATCCGGATCCGGTCGACAGGCGGCTGACCTGCCGCCGGAGCGGGCACGACTATCCGATCTTCGAGGCCCGGGGGCAGCGCGGCCTTCGCAGGCTGTCCGAAGCCTACGCGGGACGGAAGTGCGGGCGGAACGCCGCCGGCGCGCTGGTGTGCCCCCACAAGGGCTTCGTCCTCGGCTCGCTCGAGCCGGACGCCCGGGGACGGGTGGTCTGCCCGCTCCACGGCCTGGAGATCGACACCTGCACGGGCACCGTCGTCGGAGGAACCGACGCGGCCGCTTCCCGGAGCGCCTGAGGAAAGCGTCGCGTGCCGGTCGACCGGCGCCCGGCACCATCGGAGAGGAACATGATGAAGACGATCGCCTCCGCACTCGCCCTATGCCTCGCGGCCTCCGCCGCGCAGGCGGCCGAGGGCGCATGGAACTCCGCCGGCAGCGCCGGCACCTACGAGTACAGCGTCACGAACCGGGACGGCGCGACCCTGCGGGTCGTCAACGCCAGCGGCTCGGGTGGAGAGGGCGGCGGCCCCGAGTGCTACGTGACCTTCGAGAAGGACGGCCAGAAGCTTCCGCCCTCCTATCGGATGTCGGTCGACGCCGGGGGCGAGACCTTCGTGTTCGCGATGAAGGACGGGAATTCCACCGGGGACGCGAAGACGGACAGGGAGCAGCTGTTCGGTCTCGTCGGCAAGCTCGTCACGTCGAAGAAGCCGACCTTCTCGGTGGCGGTCCAGGGCGCGAAGTACGCCTTCCCGACGAAGAACGCGGCCAAGGCCCTGAACGATGCCCTCGACGGCTGCAACTGAGGTGCGTGGAATGAGCCGAGGTCGGGTCCCGGCCCTACCGGGCAGGACCGGCATTCCGCTCCCGCCGGTGCTCTACCATGGCACGTCCACGAGGTGGCTGGACCAGATCCTCAGGGATGGTCTGGCCCCCTGCCACCTCACGGGCGAGGTCCAGATGGGCTGCTACACGGACGAGCGGGGCATCGGCGTCCACCACGCGGTCGAGATGGCGGACGCGGAGGATGCCGATCCGGTGCTCTTCCGGCTGCCGACCAGCCGCTTCGACGTCGCGCGCTTCGTCCTGGACGACAAGTTCGTGGAGCTTCGGCCTTCGTCGGGGCGCGGCCTGTTCGCCCTGGCGATGGTCGGCGACGAGGCGTGGGAGAACGCGCCCTGGACATGGACCGCGATGCTCCGCCTCGCGGGTTCGGTGGGCTACACCGGGTCGATCCCCGTATCGCGGAGCGTCATCGTTACGGGCATCCGCTGGCCAGCTCCGGGAACCACCGCGGCCCATGCCTACGATCTCTGAGCCGGTCGGGGCGGCGTCGGCCGGGCGCGTCCCGCTGCCGGCGTGCTTCGATCTGCTCGGCCGCGCGCTCGCGGAGCGGGGCCTGTTCGTCGAGATCGCCGCCGGCGACGGCGCCGCGACGATCCTGCTCTTCGAATGGGGGCCGGTCGACGGTTCCACGGGGGTGGTCGTCCGGGAGGCACCGTTCAAGGAGGTCCTCGGGCCCGCATCGGCGGAGGCGGGAGCGCAGCTCGGTCTCGCCGAACGCTGGCTGGACGACGCGGTCGGCCTGACGTCGGCACCGCGGGATCCTGTCGCGCTGTTCGAAGCTGCCGGCACCTATCCGCCGACGTCGTGCCCGGGTCTTCGGGTGCTCGTGGCGCCGCCGGCCTATCTCGAGGCGATGCGCCGGATCGCCCAGGGTTCCGCTCCATGAGGCCGCGGACCCTGCAGGAGGTCGCCGCCCTGACCAGGGTCGGACCGGATTGGGATCTCCATCTGCGCGGATTCCTGGACGCCTTCTACGCCTTGAGCGACGATCCCGCCTCACAGGCCCTCTCCATCGCCGACGAGCCGGACTTCGTCGGCGACGTCCGCATCGACGCGTTCCTCGGCGGGGTCGGCGAGCATCTCGCGCGGCGCTGGGGGCTGCCGATACCGCCGTGGGTCCGCGGTCCGGGCCGCCATCTCGATCGCCCGATGTTCGTTCCCGACGACGAGGCCATGCGCGGATACCTCCTCGGAGCCAGCCCGGTCGCCTTCCGGACCCGGATGATCTTCACGGGGGCCGACCCCCTGCAGCGGGCCCGCTTCCCGTACGAGGAGGGCACGCGCAGTCTCCCTTCGACCTTTCCTTCGACCTTTCCGGCACTCTGAAGCCGGCGGCCGGCCTCAGGTATCCGGCGGAGCGGTGGCGGCCTCCCGGCCGTCCTTGATGCCGAGCATCTCAGGCCAGGCGTCCTGGACGAGCCTGCAGAGGTACTGCGGAAACCGCTCCCCGGTGCGACGGTCGGACAGCGGGAAGGGCCTGACCAGAAGCCAGCCGTCGCCGATCCGCACCCATCCCGCCGGAAGACCCTCTGGACCCGGATCGATAGCCCGTTCCTCGGCGCCCAGCGCCACGAAGGCGTGCTCGTGGTCGGGCAGCGGCGGCTCGGTCGTCGCGAACTCCCCCGAGAGGGGCGAGAAGTAGACCCCGTAGGCGACGTAGAACTTCCCGCCCTTGAAGTAGGTCCAGCCCCAGGCTCGGCCGTTGTCCTGATCGATGGCGCTGTCGCGGTCCCGTGCGGAGAACGCGTCCGGGTAGCGCTGCTGCAGGTCGGCGGCGACTTCGGCGAAGACTGCGGTCAACTTGCGCAGCGGGCCCAGGGCCACGTTGACCGAAGCGATCTCCACGGGGGTCAGGTCCGACGAATCCATCGCGTGGGTCTCCAGGAAGGTGCACAGCTCGCGTCCGACGAACATCCATGCGGGGACCTGCGGATCCGCAGCTCCCGCGCCCACCCGCCGTCTGAGGCGGGCGTGTAGTTCCCGCCAGCGGATCAGTTGAGGCGCGACGCCGTATCGTGCCCCGTCGCCTGCGACGAAATCCTCCGGGGCCTGGGCCGCGTGCGTCAGGACCACGAGGACGCCCGGCCAGCCTTCGGGCTTAGGCGCGGACGCCAGCCAGCGCCCGTAGGTGATCAGCTGATGCTCGTACTCGACCGCCGGCGGATCGCCCTCCTCCGCATCCGCGGGCGGGTCGGCCACGACGGGCGCGGCCTCCGGGAGCTCGGCGGCCTCGCCCGCGCCTTGGTCCCCGCCGCGTTCCGGCACGCGCCGCGCATGCATCTGGAATGCGGCCCAGGTCTTGTTCTCGACGACGATCAGGGGCGTGCCCCCGACCTGCAGCAGGAGGTCCAGACGCCGACCGTCCGGCAGGCGCACCTGGGTTGCAGCCTCAATCGACCGACCGGCCACGATGCTGCGGAAGGCGTCCCGGAGAGCCTCGGGCACGAAGCAGTCGAGGACGAACGCCTCGGCTTCCGGGGGTGGAGCGCGCGCGATGAAGTCGGCGAGCACCTCCGTCAGGAAATCCTCAAGCGGCGTCCGCTTCTCGGTGGCGCGGTACCGAAACAGCCGATGGAGCAGGCCGCTCACGTGCCGCTCCGTCGTTCGGGCTCCGGGTGAGTTGGGACCATGCCGAGATACATGTGCCGCCCTATCGGCACCTCAAGGCCCGTGGCGACGCGCGAACGCATCGGATCGACTCTCCTCTTCGTTCCTTCGAAGACGACGGTGGATCCGACGGCACCGCGATGCACGGCATCGGACGCGCATGTGCCGCATGGCGCTTCCGCTGGACCATCACGTGACCGGGATGGCGCGGCCTGTTTCGGAAACGCCCGAAGATGCCTATGTCGGGCCCGGATGCAGGAGGCTTGGCGATTTCGGACGGCGTGGACTTCGAGGCGGGCGAGGTTTCCCGACGCATGGCCGCCCTCGAAAGGGGCGGGGCGGCGGGCGCGTGGCCGCGAGGGACCGACGTGGCCGCGATCGCGGCCGTCGTCGCCGAGGCCCGCGCCTCGATGGCGGCGATCATCGCCGACGCGCACGCCTTCCGCATCGACTGCGAGGCCCGTCTCGCCTCAATCAACCGCCAAAGGTCTGCACGCCGCCCACGCGGGCGTGCTCCGATGGGACGGCCTGCCACAGCCGCGTCCGTCGACGCGCACTGAAGCGAACGGCCGACGGCGCGTCGGCTCCCGAAACGCGGTCCCGACCGCCGGCGTAGCCGGACGCGGGACATGATCGACATGACCGGAAAATCGAAGGCATGAAC
Source organism: Methylobacterium sp. 092160098-2 (assembly GCF_028920805.1). Classification (NCBI taxonomy): domain Bacteria; kingdom Pseudomonadati; phylum Pseudomonadota; class Alphaproteobacteria; order Hyphomicrobiales; family Methylobacteriaceae; genus Methylobacterium; species Methylobacterium sp. 092160098-2. The sequence continues at coordinate 530,030 of NZ_JAQPZJ010000002.1, forward strand.
AGCAAACCCACCGAAGCGATGAGCCGCATACCGGCAGACGGCGGGCCGGAGAAGTTCGTCGCGAAGATCGCGGAAGCTCTCGGTATCGACCCCGCGGTCATGCTCGCCCCCGCGGACGAGCGCCCTCTCACCAAGCCCTCGGAGTTCGAGATCGCACAGCTGGTCCTGGCCTTCTCCTCCATTCCGGATGCCCACTGTCGGAAGAGCATCCTCATGCTGGCCCAGGCCTTCTCGGCGAAGAAGCCGCGGACGGGTGGTCCGAAGTCCTGATCCTCGTGCAGCGTCGCCAGCAGGAGCCTCCACGGACGGAGATGAAGCTTCCGCGGTGGAGCTCGCCGCCCGTTCAGACCCCGGAACCGGTCGTTCAAGGTGAATAGCCGGTTTCCCGGACGTGCGGCTTCGAAGCAAAGCTTGGCCATTAAATATCAAGGGTCGGTCCTTACTGTGGAAGGGTCAGCTCCACAGGGCAGTCCATGTCGGCCTCACCCGCACCCAAACTCCCCGCGTCCGGCAGCTCGGTCGACCAGCTGTTCGACTTCGCAGCTTCCCATGCTCGCGTGACGAAGAGACTGAAGGCGGCTCTCGACGGGAACTGCGCCTCCGCGGACGATCTCGAGACGCTGACCCAAACCCAGCACATGCAGGGCATCTGGATCGCCGCGAAGGCGAGCGTCGGTTGGGAGTCGCAATGGCGGCGTTTCGCCGGGAGGGCTCGCGGCAACATCGAGTATGTCCACCCTGCCGATCTGAAGGCCGTTGCCCGCCGCGGCTTCGACAACTTCGCCGGGAAGCCAGCGCACGTCGAAACCCTCGTGGCCATGTTCACCGCGTCGCCCGCCAAGGGGTTCGCGGCGGGCCAGAAGATCCCCCTGGGCGCGGTGCCCCTCGAATACGCGTCGGAGGAGGTCTGCGACTCCTGCGCCGGCAACAGGCGGGTACGATGCATGAGCTGCGTCTGGGGCAAGATCACGTGCAACGTCTGTGGCGGCTCGGGAAGGGTCCATAGCGGAACCTCCTACTCCAGATGCGGCACCTGTCTCAGCAGCGGCAAGATCAATTGCTACGGTTGCGGAGGCGGCACGACGGTCGCCTGCCATCCATGCGGCCAGACGGGGATCTTCACCACCATACATACCGGCCACATCCACGCCGACGTCGTCTACGAGGTCCACACTCCCGCGGGCCAGGACGAGAGTTGGACGAAGGCCCTGACCAAGTCCGGTCATGCCTGGCTTGCGGAAGCCGGCTTCGTATCGCCGCCTCACGTGTCCCGTCATGCCGGAGGCGTCGGCATCGGCTGGGATGTGAAGGTGCCGGTCCTCGGTCAGAAGTTCCGGATCAAGGGGAAGGATTATCAGGCGCGATACGTCGGCCGCACCGACCGCATGTGGCGGTTGCCCTACTTCCTCGACGATCTGATGAACCAGGGGTCCTACATCCTCGAGAACGCGAAGGCCGCCGAGGCCTTCTCGCTGTCCCGGAACGTCCGGGTGCTGGACGCCATCCGCAGCGTGGTGCTTCATCGAAACCGCCCGGACGAAGTCCTGGCGGCCTCCTTCGAGAACGCTGTATCCGTGTCCTTCATCGAAGGGGTTCGCCGGACCCTGGAGTCCAAGAGGGACGCGATCGCGAGATCGACGATCAAAAGCGTCTGGAGCTATGCGGCCGTCGCGTTGACCGTGGGTGCCCTGGTGGCGCTGGCATCGGGTCAGGTCCGAACGCTGCTGGCGAGCTTCAATCCGAACCAGCACCAGCCGGACGCGGCCGCCGGCGCAGCTCTTGTCGGCGGACTGTTCCTGGCGGCCTCGCTCGGGATCACTTGGCTCCTGGCAGGCCTCGCCGGACGATCGGCGGTGCGGACCGTGCTGGAGACGGACGCAGAGCGGCTGCCGAGCCAGGGACGGACCCCGATCTTCGCGGCTGCCGGATCCCTGGCGGTCTACGCGGCCTGCGCATACCTGCTCGTGGGCAACTCTCCGAACCCGGCGACCGCCTCCGCCTCGCATCCCGCATCGGTCGCCGCCTCGCGTCCCGCACCGGCACCCCCGCCGATCCCCTTCGACACGATCCCGCACGTGAAGCCACCGACCGTTCCCTGGATCCGCTGACACGGCGGGATCGCAGGACCACGGTTCCAGCATGGCCGGCCGGCGCCATATAGGTCCCCGCATCTCCGCGGATCGGGACACGTCGGCATGGACCTGCATCTCAGAGGCAAACGCGCCCTGGTCACCGGCGGCTCGAAGGGCATAGGCCTCGCCTCCGCCTCGATGCTCGCGGAGGAAGGCTGCGATCTCGTGCTGGTCGCCCGCGACGCGGTCGCCCTCGAAGCGGCAGCCCGGGCCCAGGCGGCGCACGGCGTCGACGTGCGCACGATCCCGGCGGACCTCTCTCGGCCCGAGGATCTCGCGAAGGTGGCGGCCGAAGCAGGCCCGATCGACATCCTGGTGAACAACGCCGGCGCCATCCCGCCGGGCAACCTCCTCTCCGTCGAGGCGGGCACATGGCGGTCCGCCTGGGATCTCAAGGTCTTCGGCTACATCGACCTGACCCGGGCCCTGTATCCGCGGCTGAAGGAGCGCGGCGGGGTCGTCGTCAACGTCATCGGATCCGCCGGCGAGCGCCCGGAGCCCAACTACATCGCCGGCAGCACCGGCAACGCCGCGTTGATGGCGTTCACGCGCGCCTTGGGGGCCCGCTCGCCGCGCGACGGCGTGCGGGTGGTCGGGATCAATCCCGGTCCGGTCGCGACGGACCGGATCGAGATGCTGTTGCGCGCCAAGGCCGAGCGGACGACGGGCGATGCGGAGCGCTGGCAGGAGGCGTTCAGGGACAACGCGTTCGGCCGCGCAGCCCATCCGGAGGAGATCGCAGCTGCGGTGGCGTTCCTCGCCTCACCGCGGTCCGGCTACACGTCGGGAGTCGTGCTGACGATCGACGACCCCTCCAGGCCGCCGTTCTGATCGCGGGCGCCCTCCCCCGGCGTCAGGACCGGAGCGGCTCCGGCTTGCGCCCGTCCGGCAGGATCTCCTTGAGGTGGTCGTAGACCATCTGCGCGCTGAACGGCTTCGACAGAAACCGGGCATGCTCCGGCATCTCGCCGGGCTCGGGAGAGCGCCGACCGGAAGCCACCACGAGCGAGATCCCGGGCCACAGCCGCGCCGTCTCGCGAGCCAGAGCGAAGCCGTCGAGGCTGCCCGGCATCTCGACGTCGCTGAACAACAGGACGATCTCGTCGCCGTGCTCCCGCAGGACCCCCATGGCGTCGTCGCCGGTCGCGGCGTCCAGGGTGCGGAAGCCGGCGTCCTCAAGGATGTCGCACGCGAGCATCCTCACGTGGGCGTCGTCGTCGACGACCAGTGCGTACGGGGTGTTTGAGGTCGACGAGGACATGGAACGTCAAGTCGCCCGGAGTGGGATCGCTCCCGGCGCCGGCGACATTTCGGTGCATATCCGGAGGGCTCGTCGCCGCACTTGCGGTTCCTTCGGCGCGCGTCTAGACGGCAGCCCGCCGGACGGCCGTATCGAGGGCGGGATGGTTCCGGGCGCCGGAACCACCGGTCCGAATGCGGCGAGCCTCCGCGACGACCTCGTCCAGCGTAGGCGCCCGATCGTCGGCCGCCTTCGGCACGGTCGAAGGAACGGGCTGCGCCGAAGCGCCCCCGCCGAGGAACCACGTCAGGCAGAAGATCGCGAGGGCACCGAGTCCGATGCCGATCTCGGGGAGGTTCGGCCGCTGCGACGTCATCATCGCGACGAGTCCAAGGAATGCGCAGGCGACGCCGAAGGTGCGGCGACCGGAGAGGCTGAAAGGCATGGATTACGGATGCCATCCACCCGCTTGGAAGCGGGTGAACGGGAAGCGGACAATTCTAGCGATCACCGAAACCGGCATGCGGATTCCACCGCGGCCGCCGACGGTCCACGGGACTTGCCTTCTGCCGGGCCGCCGGGCGACCATCGAGCAGTGGACGAGATGCCGACCAGACCCGAGGCCGCCCCGGCGCCGCTGTCCGGCTTCGCCTGCCGCGACGGTGCTGAAAGCCTCGTCCTGGGCGAACGCGACGACGGCTCGATCGTCCACATCTCGGAGGTCCCGTCCGGCCGCGCCTGCCTCTGCGTCTGTCCCGGTTGCGCGGCCCCTCTCGTCGCCCGCAAGGGACGCGTGAACGACCACCACTTCGCGCACGCCGGCTCGGCCGACGGCAGTCCCTGTCGCACCGGGCCCGAGACGGCTCTGCACAAGTTCGCCAAGGAGATCCTCGGACGTCGCCTTCATCTGGCCCTGCCGGCGCTGGCGCTGGAGGAGGACGGCGACCGGTGGATCCGCTACGGAGGCGGCGTGCACGCCTTCGACGCGGCGATCCTCGAGCGTCGGCTCGGCGACATCGTTCCGGACGTGATCGTCAGGCGCGGGGATCGCGACCTGCTCGTCGAGTTCGCCGTCACCCACACCTGCGAGCCCGCCAAGATCGAGCGGATCCGCGATCTCGACGTCGCGGCTGTCGAGATCGACCTGTCGAAGGTCCCGCGCGATGCCGGCCGGGCCGAGCTCGAGGCCGCCATCCTCGGATCCGCGCCGAGGGTTTGGCTCCACAACCCGCTGCTGGCCGAAGGCAGGGCGGAGCTCGGACGGCGACGTCAGGCACGCGCGGACGCGCTCGCCCGCCGGGGGCGCGATCTGGCGGCGGCCTACGAGCTGGCCGCCGGCGAGGTCCGCGCGATGAAGCCGTCCGATCCGGCGTTCGCGACGATCGGACGGGACGGCTTCGGTCCGGCCGTCGGTCTGGAGGTCCGCGGACAGGGATGCTTCACGGTCGCGGCCGGGGACTGGCAGGCAATCCTGCTGACCGGCATCTTCGAGGCGCATCGTCTGCAGGGGACGTGGACCTTCGGAGCGGGGCGAGGCCTGGGCCGCCTTGCGCGGCTGGGCCTTCTTCGACCGCGCTTCGCGCGCCTCGCCGACACCGAAGTCGCGGCTGCGAAGGCCGCCGACGACCGCTTCGGCACCCCGTTGGAGGCGATCCGCGCCTGGGCCTCGGCTCTGACTCTCCTCGGCATCCTCTCGCCCATGAAGGACGGCGTGTGGCAGTTGCGTGGGGTCGCGATCGCGAAGGCGGACGAGGCGCTCCGGCGCAGGCTTCTTCCGGCACGGCGCAGGGAGGAGATCGGGAGGATCGTATCCGGGATCCTCTCCGGAATGCCGCCGGAAGAAGCGGACGGCTTCTCCTTTGAGCGGTGGCTCGACGCTCCGTTGCCGGGCTTCGACCATACGATGCGACAGGCGCTCGATTTCGGCGACGTCGACTACGGGCGGCTGAAGGATCGGCTGGATCGGATCGCCAGGGACGTCAGGTACGGCCAGTCGCTTCCCGACGAACGGCTCGGCCTGCCTCTGGACGGCGTGGCGGCGCGCAAGGCGGAGCTGGAACGGAGCAGGGCCGAGCAGCGGCGGCGCGAGGCGGACGCACGCGTGGAGGCCGAAGCGGACGCCCGGGTGGAACGGCTCATGTCGCGGGCCGGCGAGCATCTCGGGTCTGACGTCGCGTCCTGGGCTGCGATCGGGAACCCCTCGCTGCGTGGGACCTCTCCCTCCGCGGCCGCCCGATCCGGGGAGTCCGGCCTGATGGCCGCCGTCGACGCGGCGCGGGAGATGGCGCGGTTGCGCGCCCTCGAAGGGCGCGCTGCCGTCGAAGCCGAGGAGGCGCGAACGGCTCTGCGCAGGGAGGCGGCCAGGATCGTCCCCGCCGCGCAGCTCGATGTGTACCTGAAATGCCGCCATCCCGCGCTCGACGGGAAGTCTCCGCTGGATTTCTGCACGGCCCCCGGCCTCGTCCGGCGATGCCTGCAGGCGACCCTGCCGGTCAAGCCGAACCGGCGACGCTGATCGGGGCAGTACCCATTGTAGTGGGTTGCAAACTACCCAAGTCGGTCTGATACTGCCCATCGGGATGGGTCGAATGGATCTGACGCTTCAGCTTCATCACACCGGAGCATGGCACGATGCGGCGGTCGTCGAGATCAAGGAGCCCTCACGGGGTGTCGGTGGGGCGACGACGGTGGCGTACGACGACGCCTACTTCCTCGACCACGGTGCCGAGAGCATCGCCGACGACATCGCGATCCGGGACGAGCGGGCGATCTCGGTTCTGGCTCCGATCGACCTCGAGATCCGCAACCATCGGACGTGGCCGCCCTACCTGCTCGATCTCATGCCGCAAGGGCATGCTCGCCGGCGGCTTTCGGAGACGATGGGCATCGACGCGAATGCGGCCGCCTCCGAGCTGCCGCTGCTCCTGCGGGCGGCAAGCGCACCCTTCGGCAACCTGCGGATCAAGGAAGCCTACGAGGCCGAGCGCGATCGGCTGAACGAATGGACTACCGTGCCGGGCGTCGGGATGGACGAGATGCTCCACCGGTCGGAGCGCTTCCAGGAGGTGGCGGACATGTATGCCCTGGTGGCGTCGGGTTCGTCCGGCCACCAAGGTGAATGGCCGAAGATCACCATGACCAAGGCCAGGGATGGACTCTGGTATCCGGATCCCGTCGTACCGGACGACGAAGCCGTCGATCATGTTCTGGTCAAGCTGCTTCGGAGCAACGAGGAGAGCGACAGGCTGATCCTCGAGGCGGAGGCCGCCTACGTCGGCATCGCAGCCGCTTTCGGCATCCGCGTGCACGCGGTGCCGATCTACGGACACGCTTCTCTGGTCGTTCCCCGCTTCGACAGGTCCGTCGGACCGGAGGGCGTCGTCCGCCTCGGACAGGAGAGCGTGGTATCTGCGATCGGCATCGCCGCGTTCGGGCACACGGAGGCCCACGAGACCTACCTCGAGATGCTTCGCGGCGTTTCGAGCGATCCGGAATCCGACGTCGCCGAGTACGTGCTTCGCGACGCGCTGAATCTCGCGATGGGCAATCCCGACAACCACGGACGGAACACCGCCCTGAGCAAAGGCGGCACCGGCGGGATCAGACTATCGCCTCTCTTCGACTTCGCCCCGATGCGCCTGGCCCCGGCGGATCGCGGACGTCCCACGAAGTGGGCATGCATGCGCTCCGTAGGCAGCGATCATGATCCGGACTGGAGGATCGTCTGCGCAGCGGCCGCCGGCCGGCTCGACGCGGGTCCGATCGAGGACCTGCTGCTGTCGAAGCTCGATCTCTTCCGGAGGCTCCCCGAACTGGCAGCGGAACACGGCGTCCCGGCCAAGGTGATCGAGATTGCCATCGTCCGTCAGAGCAGGGAGGTCGCCGATGGCATCGCCGCCCTCGAGCGTCCGAAACCCGTGCTCGGTTGTCCGTGATGGCACGAAAGCGCCCGCCAAGGGAGAAGATCCGGGAGAGACGCCACGCGCTCTCCGAGAGAGCCGCCGCCGGTCAGCTCCGCCTGCCCGAGGGCTTCAAGGACATGAGGACGGCGATCGGACTGACACAGGCGGGGTTCGCCCGGATGTTGAAGATGACGGTCCGACAGTGGGCCGAGATCGAGCGGGGGGAGGCCAACCCGACCATGGAGACGCTCGAGCGTATCGGCAGGGCCTACGGCTTTCAGGTGGGCTTCGTCGGGCGCGGACCGGCTGTCGCCACGGATGGCGACCAATCCGACGTTCGGGACGCCTGATCCGGCGATCAGGGAGCGGGGGCGGCCGCCGGCTCCGGGACCGGCTCCCATTCCGGAAACTCGTCCGCCGCAGGCTCGGCGTTGATGTCCCGCGTCACCTTCCAGGCCCAGTACTCGTCGAGCGATTCCATGAGGCGGATGCCGAGGTCCTCGCGGATGTGCCGTAGCGTCTCCGCGTCGGCGGTACCGACGTCGATGTGCAGGCCGTCGGTCAGACGGCGCGCGCCCAGCTGCACCGCTTGGCCTCGAGCGATCCGGTCGCCGCCTTCCAGCCGGCGCCATTCCGGACGGGCTCGTGCCGTGCAGCCGAGTTCCTCGAAGGGGGCCAGGTCGACTCCGGTCATCACGAACCAGGACACGATCCCGCCGTCCCATTTGGCTCCCAGTCGCCTGACCGCGGCGTTCAGACCGGAGTCGACACGCAGCCAAGTCTGGGCGTCCTCGACCATGCGACGGTAGAGGGCCCACTCGGCAGCGGCGACCTCCGCACGGTCGGCTCCGACCTGAACGCCCCCGTCCGTCACGGCCGACAAGGCACGCTTGACCGCGAGCTCCTCGTTGTCGCTCGTGAGATGCCCACGGACCCAGTAGTTCTTCACCGAGGCCGTCGGGTCGTCGACGACCTGCGCGAGGAACGGTCTGCCGTTCACCGTTCCGCGGGCCATGGCGAAGCGGCGCTCCAGCGCACGGCGCATGGGATGGCTCTCGTGCAGCGGCGCGCCGATCGCGTCATGGGTCCGCTCGACGACGCTGTGCAGAAGCGCCGTCTCCTTCCATTCGATCGCGTGCCGTGCCGACATGTTCGGTCCTCGCCCCGGATGCGGAAGTGGAGCCGTTGCCGACGCAAGGGACAAGGGAGGCTCGGCCGAGCGGGATGTCCGCGGATAGGCGGCGGGAATGGTCGCCGTCCAGATCTCGGGCGGACCCACCCGATCCACAGTTCACTTCGCATTGCGGATGGAAAAAACAAACGCGATCTGATCCGAATACTGCGCCCATACGAAACTGGAGGAGGTCATGTCGGAAGCGTCCCCGGAATCCGATCGGATGTCCGAAGTCGTCCATATGGCGGGGACCCTCGCGGACCGCCTCCTGGACGCGCAGATCATGCGGGGGGAGATGCCGGCCGATCACGTGCGGGCTCTGGTCGACGCCGCCGTCCTCATGGAGGAGCGCGGCGTCCCATGGCCACCGATGATGATGCAGGTCCTCAAAGCCGTCGACGCCGACCTTCAGAAGAACGCCGTAGCGGAGGACGAACCGGAGCCGACAGGCGACGAAGACAATCCGGACGAAAGCGGCGCAGGCACCGTCGGCGGCGCGTTGCGGCGCCTCATACCGGGTCTGGGGCGACGCCGGGACTGAGGTGCGCGAGCGTCTACGAGCGTGCTCGCAAGCCGGGCGGATGAACCCGGCGACCCCTCCGTCCCGGATCCGAACAGCGCCCAGGACCTCGCTTCACGCGACGGAAAGGCGGCAGGTCCATCCTGGATGCAGGCCAAGTCGCGTACCGGCCTGCCGTGAGATGATCGACCCGACCCGCCAGCCCGTGATCGGATCGGGCGGCGGGGCCGGCATCTCAGCGCGTCGCCCTGAACCTCGTGCCGTTCCAGACGAGGGTCGTGCCGCACGGCTCCACGCCCGGCCTGCCGCAGGCCGAGCCGTGCAGTCCGAGCAGGATCGCCGGCCGTCCCCCGACCGTCTCGAATGCGATCTTTTCCACGTTCTCGTCGAGCACCTTCACGAAGGTCCCGCCGGTCGAGGCGAAGACCTGGGTCAGGCAGCCGGCGGAGCCGCAGTAGAAGGTGAAGCTCTCGCCGCAGCGGAAGGCCTCGTAGTTCACGACGTAGTCGGGAATGCCGTCGCCGTTCACGTCCCTGGTGGTCACGAATCCCTTGTCGAGCGTGACCTTCTGAGGTCGGCAGTTCGCGGTCGCCTCGCCGATCGCCTTCCGGACCGGCGCGGGAAGCGTCTGGGCGGAAGCCGAGGAAGCGAGCAGGGCCGTCGCGACGAGGGCGGGGACGATCAACTGCAGGGTAGAGATCGGCATGGGTGCGGATTCCGGCGGGGCACCGGCACGATAGCCCTCGGCCCCACGGCGGCAATCGTCCGCTGATCGCTCTGCACAGCCCCGAGGCCGTCGCCGCCCGGCCATTTCCCTTCGAGGTGAACGAACGGCGAAGGACGCCGCCTCGATCGAACGGCCGGGGCCGGTTCTCGCCCGCCCCTGGCCGTTCATTACCGTAGCGCCCGTAAGACCCGGGCCGGCCGAAGCCGGAGCCGGGATCGTTCACCGGGTTCCGACAGCCTTCAGGCAGGCATCCGTGGCGCTGCTTGAGCGGCCGCCACGGTGGCACCAGTCGCTCGCGCCCACCGCCGCGCGCATTCTCGGAGCGACGTTGTTGTAGCCGTTGTCGTAGCTGGCCGACCCGTTGCCGCTTCCGACCGCGTTCCCGCCCGCGCCGGTGGTCGCGGTCCAGGGCGTGTACGTCGGGACCGCGACGGGAATGCGTTGCGGCGGCGGCGGCGGGGGAGGCGGCACGTAGACCGGCGTCGGGGCGGGCGTGTCGCTCGGTGCCTGCTCCGACGTGTCGACCGGTGCAGCGTCCGGAGCTGGGGCCGGAGCCGCAGCGGGGGTGTCGATCGGTGCCGGCGCCGGCGTCGGCGTGGCCACGACCGGAGGCACGTAGTTCGGGCACGGCCTGAACGTGATGCCCTGACTGATCCCGTCGCCGACCATGTAGTCCTTGACGGCCGGGTTGGCGCAGGCGTTGATCCCGCGGTTGTTGAAGACGACCTGCGCCGTGGCGATGTCCGACTGGCTCAGGCATGCGGCGCCGACGGCCAGAAGGGACGCCCCTGAGCGGAGTAGGCGTAGCGTAGTCATGATAGGCCTCTCATTGCAGATTGTTCCTTCAGCACCATCGCCGATCTGAATCGATCGAAGGCATCGATATCATCCGGCCGTTGCAAGGGGACGCCCCGACACCGGCCTCCACGCAGAGACCGAATGCGCCGATGGATCGGCGCCGATCGTTACCTGCTTTCGACGTGATTGTTGCAGGCATTGGCGACGTCGCGGGAACGTCCGTTGCGATTGCACCAGTCGGCCTTATTCACGACGGCGCGGGCGCTGGGAGCAAGGGTGTTGTACGGATTGCTGTATCCGCCGGTTCCGTTGCCGTTGCCGACCGCATTCGAACCTGGACCGGCGGTCGCGGTCCAGGGCGCATACGTTGGAACGGCCCCCGGGATGCGTTGCGGTGGGGGCGGGGGTGCGACGACCACCACCGGTGAAGAGGGCTCCGGGCTCGGCGACGCGTCTTCCGCAACCGGCTGCGCGTCTTCCGTAGCGGGCGGCGCAGGAGTTGCAGCCGCTGCCGGCGGGGGTGGCGAGGTGGCGGGTGCGGGTAGAGGAATGGGATGCGGGCACCAATTGAACGGCATTCCGTTCGATATCGCATTGCCTTGGTACCACCCGATGATGCCGGGGATCTCGCAGTCCGAGGCTCTCAAACCGATCGAGGGCCCTGCAGCATGGGCGCCATTGCCCAAGCAGATCGCGGCACCGGCAAGGAGCGCCAACGTCGAATGTCTCGCGTGGAGTCTCGTCATCCGAAGACCTTCCATTCCTTTCCACCGCAACGCGGCAGTACGACGTCGGCGCACTTCAGGCCAAGCGTAGCAAAACGGGATCGTCGCTTCCAGGTGCGGGCTCGACCCCCGGGGCGCCACATTCCCTCCCCCGCGCGGGACACGAAGGAACGGTCGTCGTCCGGCCCTCGCAGACTCGCGACATGGCGGTTCGATGCATTCCGGTTCGCAGGCCCCTTTACCGGCCGCCGACCGAGTTGATGCACGCGGTGGTGGCGCCCTGCGAACGGCCATCGCGCCTGCACCAGTCGGCCCTGTTCGTGGCGGCGCGGGCTGTGGGCGCAAGCGCATTGTACGAATTCATGTAGTTGGCGGTGCCGTTGCCGCCGCCCACCGAAGTCGAACCCGGGCCGGTCGTCGCGATCCAAGGCGTATAGGTCGGCACCGCCACGGGGATCCGCTGGGGCGGCGGCGGCGGGACGTAGACCGGTGTCGGCGTCACGTCGGCCACCGGCGAGGAGGGCTCGGGGCTCGGCGAGGCTTCCGCCTCGACCGGCGGCGGCTCCTCGGCGGCCGGCGTCGGGGCCGTGACGACCGGTGCCGGTGCCGGTGCAGGCGCGGGGGTCGTCGGAAGAGGGGTCGGGTTCGGGCACGCGTTGTACCCCATCCCTCCGGCCAAAGCGTTGCCGCTGTACCAAGCGATCACGCCAGGAACCAGACAGTCCGAGGCGTGCAGGCCGATATTGAAGCCCGAGGGTCCGGCATGGGCGACGCCGCCCGCGCACAACATGGCTCCGGCGAGCAGCACCCTCCCCAGTCGCCTCGAATGCGATCCAGTCATCCGCCGACCTTTCGTTCCTTCCCGCAGGAGAGCGGCGGGACTACCTTCGGTCGATGCTATCAAAACCGCATGTTGGCTTCCAGGGGTGGGCTCGGGAAGGCACGGAGCGCGATCGCGAGACGCGCCGCTGGGACCGGAAGGAACGGTCTACGACATCTCGCGGTCGATCCGGGTCCCGTGACCTTTTCGCCTCCCCGTGCTCTTCTGGGACAATCGAGAAGGTGTCCACCGAATGCCCCGTGTCATCGACTTCACCCGCGGCAACGAGACCGACTGGAACGAGGTCCGCCTCCACTCCCCCGTCTACGGCGCACGGGAGATCCGGGCGGACGAGATCGAAGCGATCGCGCGGGCCTTCGACGGGCCCGTAACCGGGTTCGAGCCGCAGTTCTCGACCTACGGGATGAGCGTGTCCCGCGAGGCGTCGGCCGAGATCTTCGACCGCGTGCATACATGGCTGGCGGAGAACGCGACCGGCCCATGGGGCTGGACGGAACACTGGACCAACCACGGCCACCACCTCGACGTCGCCGTCTACGTCGAACGCGACCGGGACCGCATCGCCTTCTTCCGCGCGCACGGAAACGTCTTCTCCTACCGCCCGCCGGAGCATCACGCGCTCGAGCGCCTTGCGGTGGCCCGTGGCGTGCTCCCGGCCCTGACCGCCAAGGAGTCGTTCAGCGTCTGGTGCCGCGAGCATGCGGGCTTCCGGTTCCTGGATGCGGACGATCTGGGCTCCGACCACATGCGGGTCTCCTTCGACCACCCCGGTCTGGAGGCCGAATTCCTGCAGCGCTGGAGCGGAAGCTTCGCGGTCGAGGAACGGAATGGCGGGCGCGCCTACACCGGCCCGGCGAACGGCAGCAGCTGGCGCGACAGTCCCTCGGTATGGCTCCACACGAAGGCCGCCGTCGGCTCGCCGGCCGGCGGCCACACGCGCGAGGGCTACCGTTGGAGCGTCGTGACGCGCTTCGACGACGTCGCGGAGGCGCTCCGACGGGACTGGGGACACGTTTTCCAGGCGGACGAAGGCGAGCTCACGTTCGAGGCTGCGGACTATCCCTCGCCCCCGGCCCGGGAGATCCCCGCGGACTTCACGGCCTATCTGGCGGGCGAGGCGGAGACGTACGAGGCCCCTCACCTGCCGGCCGGGCTCGCGGCGTTCCGGCAGGAAGCGACCTCGTCCGCGCCGCGGCCGTAGCCTCGTCGACCCGCGCTATCGGCCGACGACGGACAGCTCCTCATGATGAACAGCCTCCGCAACGTGCAGGACGCGACGCCGCTCGGCGTCGACTTCGCCTTCGCCAGCCGACTTGGCATGCGCATGGCCGACGAACTCGCGCACGTCCGGGGCCGACCCGTGCTGCCTGTGTTCGAGAAGTTCGGCGGCGGCTACATCGAAGTCCCCTCCGTCTTCGGCCGGACGGGCGACTGCGTCCTGGTGAAGCCCGGCCCGGGGCTGTACGCCGAGCATGCGCATTCGCCGGCCCTCGACGTCGCGGCCCTCAACGAGGTGTTGGCCGAAGCGGTCGGACACCTGTTCCTGCACTACCCGGCCGCGCGGTCGAGATACGGCGACGTCGTCGCCATGGGCGTGCCCCGCTTCTCGCGGACCGAATGCCAAGGCGTCGCCCGCGGCGAGGCGACCGCCTTCATGATCGGCTTCCTGATGCCCCAGGCGGAAACTGTGGCCGCCTTCGACCAAGGTCTGGACGACGACGCGGTCGCCAGTCGTTTCGGCGTGACGCGGAGACTGGTCCAGGCCCGAAGGCACGCGCTCAAGCGGTACCTCGCGGCAGCCTAACGTTCCGGAGACGAGGCGGCGGACATCACCGAAGCGAGGCGTGTCCGCCCGTCCGGCAACCCGATCACCGGCAGCGGTACAGCATCCGGCTGTCGGCACCCTCGGTCTCGACCATCGTACGGCCGCCGGCTTCGACGCTCCAGTCCAGGGTGCGGAACTTCGAGTTGCACACCATGGTGACCGCGGTACCGGTCCTGTTGGGCTCCTTCTTCGTGAACCAGCACGGACCCATCGACTTGCCGTCGATATGGATTCTGCTGGTCCGGCACTGCGCCTGCGAGTAGGCCCACTCGCCGGCGAAGTCCTCCCGGGCCGAGGGAGCTGCGACCGCGGCCGCCTGCCTCTCCGGACAGCGGCGGAGGTTCGATATGCCGCCGCGGTCGAGATCGCTGACCCTCATGCGGTCGGCCGCGACCTCCAGTCTCTCGCGGCTCTTCCAGGTCTGGCCTTCGCCCCTGCAGGTCATGGAGATCTCGAACGGGCCCGATCCTACGACGCGATCGACCGAGCAATCCGACGCGTACGACGTCACCATGCGGCGACCGTAGGTCCGCGGAACCTCGTCCGTGGTGTCGGCGCTGTTGCGGCACCAGGACAGGTCGGACGTCCACCTGCCCTCGTACGATGCCGGTCCGGCCGCAAGCGCGGGATGGACGCTCAGCAACGCGAGCAGGGCGACGAACGGTCTCTTCATGGCTTACGGAAGCTCGAACAGCCCGGGTGCAGGCGATCGCAGCGTATCCGAAGAAGGAGCACGCATCAGGTCGCCGCGGGCGCGCCTAGCCTGGATCCACGGGCTTTACCCGACGCCTGCTTAAGGAATTCGCTCCGCAGGGCCTGCGGCATCGGCTTCGGACGACCGGCAACGAGATCGGCAGAACGGGACGACGATCCAAGGACAACCCGTTGAAGACGATGCCGGCATTCAGATGTCCGGACCGGCAAAACCGCCGGCACCCGCGGTACGGATGCCGGCTTCGCAAGCGTTCTCCGCAACCGGCATGGCGATCAGTCGAGGGGCGGAGCGACGGGTCCCGATTGCAGGGGCGGCAGGTCCGTCGGCATCGTCGTCGCCTGGGCCCGCGAGGCGCCGTTGTCGGAAACGTTCAACGATGCGAGCAGCATCAGGCAGGCCGCGAACCCCGCCGCGGCCCAGCCGAGCCGATGCCTCGTCGGTACCGCCGCGGTCTCCGTCCTCGGCAGAAGAGCGCCTGCGGACGACACGAGGTCGAGGATACCGATCATGTCCTCGAGGTCGATGGCCTTGCCCGTATCCAGGTCGATCAGCTCGAAGGAGGACGCCGCCACATCGGGGATGTGCCTGCCGAAGCCTTCGATCAGGTCCACCGCCAGCCGGACGGAGCGTCCATCGTATCGGAGCGGGTGCGCGCCCGGGCGGACGATGATGCGACCGCGATCCCGTCCGATGAGGCACACGCCCCAGGGAAGATGTAGGCGTCCGTCGGCGACGGCAGGCCAGCAGTTCCCTCGTGCCCCTCGACGGCGGGCCCGGGCGTCGCGCCACTCGCCGGCGATCCGCCGGGCGACGTTGCGGAACAAGGGGAGCCGCTTGGACGGAGCTATGGGGTCCCGGCGCTCGCAGGAGAGAAGAGTGTCCGGCCGGAGGGAATCCCCGTTCCTTCGGGACACGTACCCCTCGCAGGCGCTCCTCACCATGGCGTCCACGAGACGTCGGGTCATGCCCAGATCTGGAGCCGTCGCGATGGCACGCAGCCGGCCCCATGGCGAAGTGTACCAGTTCCTGACCGTGAACCAGTGGAGCCGATCGCCCCCGGCAATGTAGTCGGCCATTTCCTCTTCGGAGAGGACGATGGCCATGCAGTTCCGTTCCACTGCGAGTGCAGCTCGGCGCGCGACGAGATCGTCCTCGGGTATTGGCGCTATGAACTCTGGCTTGTCGGACCAGCTCGAAACCCCGTCCCTCTCCGTCCCGAACAGGTGGACGCTAGCGCGGTGGTCGAACCCCCAGGGGCCGGAGAGCCACAGCAGATCGGTGAAGGCGGACGCTCTGGTCCAATCGACGGCGCCGAACGCCTGCAGGGCCTCCTCCGCCGCGTGTCGCTCCGCCGGATCGGAGGAACCGGCGCATCGCTTGTGGAGGGCGGACAGACGCTGGGGATTGTAGGTCCCGCGCTCGGTCGTTTCGAACGCCATGCCGTCCTCGAGAAGCTGGTGGTAGGTCTCGCCTTCAGCCCTGACCTTTCGCTTGAACACCGCCGCCGCGGCCGCGGCCTGGGTGTCGAAATGCGGGGGCCGGCCTCGATCCGGATCGACGCCGAGCCTTTCGCAACAGAGCCTGTACGAGGGATCGTCCCAGTCGTACCCCCGGGGCAGCTTCCGGATCGCCAGGAAGACCGGATGGTCGGGGCGCTCCTCGGGCGGAACCGGGAACTCGGTCTCCGCCAGCAGAATCTCGAGGACCGGCATGCCGAACGCGACGGCCATTCCGACGACGAGGGGCCTGGGATCGGATGTCGGCACCTCGACGGTCCAGAACCAGAGCCGGCCGCGGCGGACCTCGCCGTGCTCGAAGGGCTGGGCGAGAAGACGACGGGCGTCGCCGGCGCGCGCCTCGGCCCGATGGCCGAGCTTGCGCTGGAGCCGCCGAATGTCGGCTCCTTCGTCGCCGGCGATCTGCACGATCGCGGAGCGCTTCGACAGTCCGGGCAAGTCGGCCAGGAGCGCTTCTATGGCGTCGAGGGCGGCCTCGTCGTCGAGACCGGAGCCGATCGGCCGGCCGGCGCGTGGGGTCGTCATGATGTGAGATCCGTGTGGGTTGGCAGCCCAGACTGGCGCCGTTCCTTCGATCTGGGAACGACAACAATCGCGCGACCGGATTTTCGTCGCACGGCTTCTCCCGACCTGAAAGGGGCAGGAAGCAATGACCCGGAAGGGGCTGCCTCGTAACATACGGGCTGGTCGGCATCCGTCGCGTCGAGGGCCGCACCCTCGTTCGCCCAGGTCATCGCGATGGTCCGAATATGCGGCGGCCGAAACCGGCAAAGCCGGATCCGGCCGCCGGGCCCGCCTACTGCACCAGCCCCTTCGCCGCTTTTGCGAAGGCCTCCGCCCGCGCGACCGAGATGGCCACGCTTTCCCGACCGCCGTGTTCCCATCCCTCCTGGCGGAGCCACGGCATGATGGAGCGGATGTCGTCGACCCTGCGGGCCGGCCCGACGGCCCCCATGTCCAGGACCCCGCTGGCGCCGGCCGAAGCGTAGGCGATCAGAGGCCACGCGGATCCGGATCCGCGGCCGGTGCAGTCGAGCAGGCACACGAACACCGGGCGCACCGCGTGAGCCCCGTCGAGACACCCGTGCAGCTTCCCGGCGTCGTTGTCTTCCGGCACGTCGGTGAGGGACGATGCGTGGAGCCATCCTTCGGCCGAGACGGCGAGCACCGCGGGGAGATGGTCGCCGTCTCCGGCGGCCCACCCGGCGTATCGCTTCAGCACGTCGAGGATCCCATCGGCCGACATTCCGGCTGCCGGTCCGGCACCGACCCGCCATGCCGGCTCCGCAGAGCTTGGCGCATGCAGCGAACCGATCCCGTCGGAACGAACGAGGTGGCGGCCTTCGGGATCGTGCAGCGGAAAGCTGCCGCTGAGGATGTCCTGGAACACCGACCATGTCCTGCGGCGGCCGGCGCGGCCGCCCGCGGCCGGCGTGACGGAGAAGTACTCGCCGTCGCCGGACGGCTTCAGCGTCACCCGACCGCCCTTCTTCGGATCGTGCACGGCGATGGTCGACGTCCCCGGCTTCAAGGCGCCCAGGAGAGCTTCGAACGCGATGCCCAGGTTCGGTCGGGTTCCGCTGGCGGCGACCGGCGCGAAGAGATCGTCGGGTCCCGGCAGACTCTGATGCCGCAACGCGTACCAGCCGAGAAAGACCGCCATCCGACGGACCGGCGGTTCGTCGATGTGCCGCAGCATCGCGTACAGGCGCTTCCGGATTCGGCGGGGCGCCGCCTCGGCCTGTCGGGACCGGGCGGTCACGCCCAGCATCGTCGATATCTCGGGGGGCAGCGCATCGAGGTCCTCGCCGACGGCGAGGTATGCCGCGCCCGCCGCGATCAGCCGGTTCTGCTGCTCGCGCGACAGGTCGTCCAACGCGGTGTTCTCGAATTCTGGTGCGGCCTCAAGGGTTCGAACCATGATCCCCTCGCTATCGGGAGACGCCCCGCATCGACGGACGCGGTCGGCGCTCCGGGACCGGCCTGAAGGAACGCTCGCCCGTTGTCGACCGGAGCTTGTGGACGACGTCGCCCATGGCCCATCGTCACCTACTCGACGACAGCGGAGCGGAATGACCGCAGCGGCGGTCGCGAAGCCGGCCCATGACCGCCACGGCGGTCATGGGGTTGAAGGAGTCGTCCTGCATTGAGCCTTGCGCAGGCTCCTCCTAGCCTCATGACCGGAAAACCGCTCGAGGCTGCCGACCATGCCCTTCTCCATGCAGGAACTCGCCGACCGCGCGGAGCCCGGCCCCTGGAAGGACGCGCTCGTCCACGCCTTGGAGGCCGAGGCCATCCATCGGGAACTCTGGAAGGCGAGCGAGAAGGACTACAACCGCTTCTACGACACCCCCGAGCATCTCCGCGAAAACCTCGATGGCGAGATCGTCAAGGTCGTCGACTCCCTCGAGTGGAGCGTGGCCTCGCTCCGGGAGACGCGCGACGGCCTCCCGGGAGCCCGGGACGCCGCCTTCTCGGCCAAGGCCGCCGAGCTCGGCGCCGCGCCTGCGGTCGACGGCGAACCCGTCTGGATTCGACTGATGCGCGACCTGCAGGCGCTCCGCGTATGGCGGCATGCCCACCTCGACGGCATCGACGTGCAGCTGCCTCAGTTCGTCATGCGCGTGCCGTCGCGGAAGGATCCGGGCATGTTCGACCGCGCCCTGCAGGCATGGGCGAAGGCCGCGGGACTGAAGGTCGGAGACGTGCGGGCGGACGTGATTGAGATCGCGCGTGCCGGCCTGCTGCCGGGCATAGTGTCCGATCCCGCGACCTACGCCTACGAGGTGCCCGGCGACCACGCGGCAGCCCTGGCCGATCTCGTGGGGCGCAGAGGCGTCGACGCGGTCCTCGCGGAGGTCCGCCTCGCCGGCGAGGTTCTGCCGGCGGGCGCTTTTCCCATGCCCGAAGAGGCGATTTGCCTGCTGGAGGGCAGGACATCGCCTCGGCCATAGCGGCCCCGGAACGATTGGATCCGTCACGCTCGCGTCTTCATCCGAAGTCGCCGATGCCGTATGCCCCGGACGACGGATGCATTCGTCCGGAGGCGGTAGGCTGAGACTGTCGGCATGCGGTTCATCTACGCGACGTCCTCGATCATGGCCGCCTGCCTCATGGCTTGGCCCGCCCTCTCCGGGCCGTCCTCCCCACCCTCCTACCTGGGCGGATGGACGGAGGACGCGCAGGGATGCGGACAGCCCCTCGCCGAGGGACACCTTCAGCCCGGCGAGTACATCTTCGGCAAGGATGCGCGCCGCCACTTCGAAGGCAGCTGCAGGATCGCACGCGCGGAGCAGTCGGGAAGCTTCGGCTGGAAGCTGGACGAGGTCTGCGGCGGCGGTCCGTCGGCCAGGAAGGCGAGGTGGAACCTCTCGGTCGCGGGCGACACCATGATCGCGTCCATCGCGCGGGGCTCCAAGGCCGGCGAGCCGTTCACCCTGAAGCGCTGCGCCGTGAACTAGACGGTGACGGTTCCGCGAACGCCTCCGATCCCGATGTCCAAGGACGACCCGTCGGCATCAGAGGAACGCCCCGTTCCCGAAGCGTCGCGATCACGCCGTCCGGACCGCGTCCGCCCGCGCAGTCGACGACGGCGACCACGGGCGTGTCCTCCTCCAGCCACGCCTCCGCGTCCTCGACCAGCGAGAAGCCGAGCGTGTCGTAGCCCAGATCCTTGAGGGAGAGGCAGGCGTGCAGTCGCCGGTCTTCGCGCCGCGACAGGACCAGGGCCATGGGTCGGCGCGGCCGCGCGTTCGTCATGCCGCCTTCCGGGTCCTGCCGGATGAGGTACCACTCGCAGGTCGCTTCGCCGGCGCGCGTTTCGGCTGCTTCTTCCCGTTCGACTTGTCCGGCGTGCCGCCCTTCTCCGAGTCGATGCTCCGCCTCAGAGCCTCCATGAGGTTCACGACATTGCCGGAACTCGACGTGCCGGCCTTCGCCTTGCCCTTGCCCTTCGCGGGCTTCGGCGCCTTGCCCTTGACCAGGGCGATCAGCGCCTCCTCGTAGCGATCCTCGAACTTCGACGGATCGAACTTCCGCGTCGAGCGTGCGATCAATTCCTCGGCGAGCGACCGCATCTCCGCCGTCGGATCGCCGTCCGGCATGTCCTCGAAGTAGGCGGTCGGCGACCGGATCTCGTCCTGGTACCGAAGCAGCGTCGCGAGCAGGCCCTTGCCGTAGGGCTCGAGCAGAACCACGCGCTCGCGCTTGTAGATGACGATCCGCCCGAGACCGGCCATGCCCTTCTTCTTCATCGCATCCCGGATGACGGCGAACGCCTCGCGGGAGACCTTGTCCTCGGCGGCGAGGTAGTAGGGCTTGTCCAGGTAGCGCTCGTCGACCTCGTCTCGCCGGCAGAAGGCCTCGATGTTGATCGTGTGCGTGCTCTCCAGGGCGATTTCGCTGAGCTCGTCGTCCTCGATCGGCACGAGGTCGTCCTTGGCGACCTCGCAACCCTTGACCTGATCGTCGCGCTCGACGGTTTCGCCGGTCACGGAGTCGACCATCAGCTGCTTGAGACGGTTTCCGGTCTCGCGGTTGATCGTATGACACTTCAGCTCTCTGGACGAACTGATTGCCGGATACAGTCCGACCGCGCAGGAAACGAGTGAAAGTCGAAGATGACCTTTCCAGTTGGCGCGGGCTGCCACGTCCGTCTCCTGAGTCAATCCAAGTATTCACCACCCGAAGATGCGTCCGCAGAGCGCCGATCGGGAGCTTGGCGATTCAACGAAATCCATCTCGACTCGTTCCTCCACAGACCAGCCTGTGGATAACCTGCCCATTATTGTATTTCGCACCGCGACTTGGCCCCGCCCAGGAACTCGGTCCAGCCGATCCCGTTTCCACGAAGCGATGACCGAGCTTCTCAAACCGTATCGGGACAAGCGGGATTTCGAGGCCTCGCCCGAGCCCAAGGGGAAGCGCGGCCGGAAGGCGCCCAAGGCGAGGTTCGTCGTCCAGAAGCACGACGCCCGTCGCCTTCACTACGACCTGCGTCTCGAGATGGACGGCGTCCTCAAGAGCTGGGCGGTCACGCGTGGACCGAGCCTGTCGCCTGCCGAGAAGCGGCTCGCCGTCAGGACGGAGGATCACCCGGTCGACTACCTGGGCTGGGAAGGCGCGATCCCGAAGGGCCAGTACGGCGGCGGGACCATGATCGTCTGGGACACCGGCTCATGGGAGCCCGTCGGCGATCCAGCCGCCGGGCTGGAGAAGGGACACCTCGAGTTCGCCCTTCACGGCGAAAGACTCGCAGGCCGTTGGCACCTCGTGCGGATGAAGGGCCGCGGCGGCGAGAAGAAGCAACCCTGGCTTCTCATGAAGGCCGACGACGGGCACGCCCGTCGCGACGGCGATATCCTCGTCGAGCACGAGGCCTCGGTCCTTTCGGGTCGGACCAATCGGGAGCTCTCGGCCGGCGGGGTCGTCAGAGCCGATCATGCGGCCCGCGCCGAGGTGGCCGCCGGGCGGAAGACGAAGCCGCCCACGAGCCGGTCCAAGGGTGCCCGCAAGGCGATCCTGCCGCCCTTCGTCGAGCCCGCGCTCGCGAGCCTCGTCGACGACGTGCCTTCCGGCGACGGGTGGCTGTACGAGATCAAGCACGACGGCTACCGCATGCAGGCCCGCATCGACGGCGGCTCGGTGAAGCTGTTGACGCGCTCCGGCCTCGACTGGACGGCGAAGTTCGAACCCACGGCCCAGGCCCTGAAGGCCATGAAGCTACCCTCGGCCCTGATCGACGGCGAGATCGTGGTCGAGACGGAGAGCGGGGTATCCAGCTTCTCAGCCCTGCAGCATGCGCTCGCCGCCGGTGATACGGGATCTGCGGTCTTCTACGCCTTCGATCTGCTCTACCTGGACGGCAGAGACATCCGGGCACTTCCCCTGACCGAGCGCAAGGATCTGCTGCTGCAGAGTCTCGACGACGCCCCGCCGGGAGGTCCAGTCCGTTTCAGCGAGCATCTCGCCGCCGACGGCGCGGCCATGGCGCGCCATGCCTGCAGGCTTGGTCTTGAAGGCGTCGTAGCCAAGCGCGCGGACGCGCCCTACCGGTCCGGCCGGACGGACCACTGGCGCAAGATCAAATGCACCCGGTCGGAGGAGTTCGTCGTCGCGGGGTACATGCCCTCTACGACGGCGGCGCGATCCGTGGGGTCGTTGATCCTCGGGACGTACGAGAACGGTACCCTCGTCCACGTCGGGCGGGTGGGCACCGGCTTCCGGGACGCGGTCGCGCGGGATCTCTGGACCGAACTGGAGCCGCTACGCATCCCGTCGCCGCCCTTCGCGGCCGAGCTGCCGCCGCTGGCGCGACGCAACGCCCGCTGGGTAGAGCCCCGGCTCGTCTGCGAGGTGACGTTCCGCGGTTGGACGGCCGACGACCAGCTGCGGCATGCGTCGTTCAAGACCCTCCGGAGCGACGTGCGGCCGGACGAGGTCGTGCGGGAGAAGGCGGCCGCGGCCCCGAAGCCGCGGAAGCGGAAGCCGCTGGCGGAAACCGTGACGCTGACGCATCCGGATCGCGTGCTCTGGCCGGACGTCGGCCTGACGAAGGAGGGTCTCGCCGAGTACTACGCGGAGGTCGCCGACCGTATCCTGCCGCACGTCGTCGACCGGCCGCTGTCGCTCCTCCGGTGTCCGGACGGTCTCGGGTCCTGTTTCTACCAGAAGCACGCCTGGGCTGGGCTCGACGAGCGGTACATCCGGCTCGTGGACGGGGAGAAGGCGGTCGTGATCGAGGACCGGGACGGTCTCCGCTCCCTGGTCCAGGCGAGCGTCCTTGAAATCCATCCCTGGGGTGCGACGGCCTCGGATCCGGATCGTCCGGACCGCCTGGTCTTCGACCTGGATCCCGGCGAAGGCATCGGATGGAGCGATCTCGTCGCCGGCGCGCTGGCGGTGCGCGAGCGGATGTCCGCCTCGGGCCTTTCCAGCTTCGTGAAGACGACCGGCGGCAAGGGGCTGCACGTGGTCGTGCCCATCGAACCGAAGGCCGGCTGGAACGAGGCGAAGGCCTTCGCGCAGCGCGTCGCATCCGAGATGGCGAAGGACGCTCCCGACAGCTTCGTCGCGACCGTGTCGAAGAAGGCCAGGGATGGTCGCATCTACGTGGACTACCTGCGCAACCAGCGGGGCGCCACCGCCGTCGCTGCCTTCTCGACGCGGGCCCGGCCCGGGGCGCCCGTATCCGTCCCCGTCGACTGGGACGAACTACCGTCGCTCGGGTCCGGCGCGCGCTTCGGCTTCGCCAGCGTGACGGGTCGGCTCGCTGCGCTGAAACGTGATCCCTGGGCCGGCTTCGAGCGCGCGGCGCGTCCGCTGGAGGTTCCCAGGCCTCGATCCCGTCGGCGGACCTAGCGGGTCGGATCCGGCGATCGGCGGTTGCTCGCTAGGTATCGGGCTACACGGCCCGCCGGCTGCCGGAGATCGCCTCGACCAATGCCGGAAAGCCGCCGCGGAGGTCGGCCGCGGCCATCCAGTAGCCGTGAGGTCCGAAAGCTCGGTTCAGGCGGGCCATACGGCGTGCCCGCTTCGTCCACGGTAGGCCTGCGTCGGCCGTGGGATCGACTTCGAGCACCAACATGCGCTGCCGTTGGATCTGCACGGGCGTGACGCCGCGGATCGCCTCCCATGGGATCCAGTCGCTCGAGAGCCTGCGATCGAAGATCCCCCGTGGCCCGACCGACACCACCGGCCCGCGCTGGAACAGCTTCGGGACCATCAGCACCGTACAGAGCCCGAAGAACGCAACCCCGACATATGCCGCGAACTCGGCGAAGCTGCCGGGCGTCACGGCCCTGCGCCCCGTCCCGGGGTGAGCGTAGATCATCCAGGCGCAGACGGTCGTGAAGCCGGCGGCGGCCAGAAGGATGCCGACGGCCCGCCAGGGAGAGCGATGGATCTCTACGGCGCCCAATTGGAGATCTCCGGAATGCGATCCGCGTCATCCCGATGTCCCATGCATCGGCCACGCGAGTGTCGCCCGAAGGGTCGGCGACCGCCAAGGCGCTTCCTTCGTCATCCGAAGGATCATCGGCCTGGTTGAACCGAAAGCCGCCGGCGGTCCCTTGTCCGCGAGGGCCTCCAGGAGGCGTCCGAAATCGCTTTTCCCGACAACTGTCAGCTTCGCAACATGGACCGCCTGAACGCCGAAGCGGCCGAGGACGTCGCCTGCCGTCGGATCGAGCTTGTAGCCCGATGTCGGTGGCGTCCGTCTTAGCACCGCCCTATCTCACACGGGGGCGCCTCACGTGCGGTCCAAGGACATCCATGAGCCCGGACGATCCGACGTGGCTGCTGTTCGCAACTCCGGCCGCCGTCGCGGCGCTCGGCGCGTTCGTATACTCCGTGACGGCCCGCCAGGATGGCGTGCAGAGGCGTCGGGACCTATAGGGGCCCAGATCCGGGAGAACGCCCCTGACGCTCGAGTTGTCGAACCCTGAGGGGCGTCGCATCGCGCTGGCTGCCCAAGGTTTCGCTGCCAGGTCCCGGTCGGCAGTACCCGGCGTCGCGCAGATACGGCGCGAGATCGGCCGGCTCGGCCTGCTCCAAATCGACAGCGTCAACGTGCTCGTGCGGGCCCACTACATGCCGCTGTTCTCGCGGCTGGGCACCTACGACCGCGGCACGCTCGACGCTTTGGCAGCCGCCAGTTCGAAATGCTTCTTCGAGTACTGGGGCCACGAGGCATCCCTTCTACCGATCGATCTCCACCCCCTGCTGCGCTGGCGTATGGACCAAGCGCGCGAAGGCCGCGGCGTCTGGGACCGGCTCGAGCCGTTCGCCGGCGAGCGGCGCGCGGAAGCCGACGCCCTGCTCGCCCGCATCGAACGGGAAGGTCCGTTGGCGGCCTCCGAGATCTCGGGACCGAAGGCGACGAAGGGAATGTGGGTCTGGAGCGAAGCCAAGCACGCGCTCGAATGGCTCTTCTGGGCGGGCCTGGTCGCGTCGACGCATCGACGGGGCAGCTTCGAGCGCGTGTACGACCTGCCCGAGCGCGTGCTGCCCCGGGCCGTCCTCGCCCGGCCCACCCCGGACCCAGTAGACGCCCGGCGGGAGCTCGTCGCGCGATCCGCGCAGGCGCTCGGCATCGCGACGGCGAACGACCTCCGGGACTACTACCGGCTCTCGCCGGCAGACGCGCGCCTGCCCATCGATCAGCTCGTCGAGGAAGGCGTTCTCGTCCCGGTGCGCGTCCGCGGGTGGCAGCAGCAGGCCTACCTGCACAAGGACGCCCGGCCCGGACGCCGGCATTCCGGCGCGGCCCTCCTGTCGCCGTTCGATCCGGTCGTCTGGCACCGGCCGCGGACGGAGCGGCTCTTCGGCTTCCGGTACCGACTGGAGATCTACACGCCCGCCCACAAGCGCGAGCATGGCTACTACGTGCTGCCGTTCCTCATGGACGGCGCGCTCGTCGCCCGCGTCGACCTGAAGGCGGACCGCAAGGTCGGCGCGCTGGTCGTCCTGCGCGCGCACCTCGAGCCGGGTGCGCCGGCGGACACGATGGAGCGCCTGCTCGCGGAACTGGACTCGATGGCCGGATGGCTCGGTCTGTCCGACGTCTCGATCCGATCGCCGGCCGATCCGACAAGGACAGCTTCCCCGTCCTGAACCGAATCCTCAGCGCGATGTTCGACGCCGATTTCCAGCGAGCCACTCAGCTGGAATGTTCCGATATCGCACCAGCTGTTCAACAAGCATTCATCGGGGAGGCAGCCGATCATTGGAAATTCCGAATCGACCAATGGGGTCGGCGCAGGAACTTCAAGAACCTGAAGACAACTAAATTTTGTGACGACACCTCTTTCGGCAGGCCAGCGGACTCTTACATCCTGGATGCGGCGGGGGTGCCGCAAAGGAAATAGTCATCATGATGAAGCGTGTCGCTATGGCCGTCGTGGCGGCCGGTTCCCTCGTGGCAGCCAGTCAGGCGGCCGAGGCGAAGGGTTGCATCAAGGGTGCCATCGTCGGCGGGATCGCCGGCCACTACGCCGGGCACGGCATTCTCGGCGCCGTCGGCGGGTGCGCCGCCGGCCGCGCCCTGGCTAACCGTCAGGCCCAGCGGCAGCAGGCCGCGCCCATGAACACCAGCGGCACGGTGCGCCCTAGCCAGGGTGCCGGCGGCTACGTGGGCTACTGACGCTCGAGCGGTACCCTGTCGTGCGCAGGGTACCGCACTCAAGGCCGGCGCGGGCAGCGTCGCCCCGATGAGGGGTTGCCGTCCTGCAGCGATCCGGGAGATGGCGAACCACAACGGGATCGACCATCTGATGCGTGGAGCCGTCCGTTCGGCGGTCCCGTCCGCGAGGCACGACAGACGTGACCTTCCCCATGCTGCTCGCGCACGAGGCGCGGACCGCCGCCATACTCGAAGGCATGAACGATCGCGTCCCCGGAATGCCGCGGGACCTGCGGGACATGATGCGGGATCTCGCGTTCCGGCGCACGCTGGTGCACAGCCAGACCGCCCTCGCCCTGATCTCGACCCACCCGGACGAACCCGCACCGGAGATGGTCTCGCTGGCGCGCCACGCGATCGCCCGGTGCCGTGGCGGCGAGGATCCGGGAAGCGGGCTTCCGCCTCTTCCGGTCGGTACCACCGCGGAGGAGCTGCTCGCGAACTATCGTCGAGTGCTGGCGGTCATGCTCGAAGGCGCGAACGAGTGCCGCCCACCCGTCATCGAGACCCTTGACGACATCCTCTCCCATGCCGGCGTCCGCAAACGCTACCTCGGACCCGTCGCCGCGCTGTTCGTCGTCGTCCGCTGCGGACGCCTTCCCAATGGGACGATCGCGCAGTTCGCGCTCGATGCGGCCCGGGATGCGGGGGCATGCCCTAGGGACGGCTGGGAGGAGACCTGAACCGGGACCGTCGACCCACCGCTGTCGGGGTGGACGGATTACCGCGTTTTACCAGTCCGTCGGTAAATTACCGGATCGCGGGTAAAACGCGGTAATGGCCTCGCACCGCCTATGCCGGGGCCGCCGGCGCGGCCGCCACGTCCAGGTCCGGCTCGACGTCGGCTGGATCGATGCCGAGCCGCGCCGACACCGTTCGCACCAGCTCGAGGACGTCGTCGTCGAGATCGATCAGCAGGCTCGTCGTGGCCGGCACGGACGCGACGGCATCGAGCTCAACCTTCAGGTCGAATCGGACCTCGGCTTCCCGCGACCGAAGGGCGATCCGTTCGATGTCGGCCTGCATGCACGCATTCAGGACCCAGCGTGCCATGATCAGCATGTCCTCTGTCGGCTCTCTGCCTCCATCCGAAAACTGCTCGATGTTCAGTCTGTAGACGAACCCATCCTGCCCGACATCGATGGACCGGCCGACAACGAGAGCACATCGGGGAGCGGCGCTGCCGTCGTCGTCCCTCAAGGAGTTCGGGGGCAGGACGACCATGGCGAAGGCGGCCCGTCCGTCGCATCTCGAGGGGTCGATGTCTTCCGGCAGGAACTTCACGTCTTCGGAAGCCGGGTCCGACACGATTTCCGGTGGTCGGCCAAAATAGCGATGGTTGGCACGGACCGCCGGCCAGGAGTTCGTCCAGCTTGGGAAGCTGTCGGCGAACCCCTTCGTGTCCAGGTCCATTGGAATCAGCAGTTCGATATGGACCGGACCGAAGCTCCCGCTCGGTGCGGCCATGTCCGGCATCCGGCTGGGTTCGGGCATGCTCGGATCGCGACCGGAAGATCCGGGGTGTCGCGCGAGCACCGCGTCGTCGACGCGCCCTCCCCTGCGGTCGTCGAACGCCAGCCTGCACGGGTTCCCCATCCGGACGAGGTGATCGACATCGTTCGGCGCGAGCAGCTGATGACGGCGCGCCCCGTAGAGCATCCGCTCCTTCACCCAGGTGTAGGCGTCGGCGGAATACGGAGCGTCCAACTCTCGCGCCAGCGCCCGGTAGCGCTCCATGGCTTCGTCCCAATCGTCGAATGCCGGCGGCCTATCGAACTCCAGGCAGAAGTCGATGTCGCCCACGTCGGCCCTGTCGGGATCGACCATGCTCCCGAAGAGCCATATCTCGCGCACGCGGAATGGCAGATCGCCTCTCGCATTGATGCGTTCGGCCGCCTCGAGCAGGCCGTCGAAGACCCGAAGGGCCTTCTCCTTCTGCGTCCGGGCGGTCGCCTTGGCCGAACCGAGCGCCCTGCCCTTGGCGGTGAGGCCGTCCACCACGGGGATGACGAAGTCGCCGGCCACATCTCCGATGAACCCGCGGTCGCGAAGTTCCTCGACGAGGACGGCCGTCGTGGCACGGGGCAGTTCGATGCCGCGCTTGCGGCTGATCTGTCCGATGTTCCTGAAACGGCCGCTCTGGTGCCACGCCTGGAGCAGGTTCCGCACCTTGAGGAGCGGAACGCCGAGCAGGTCGGCTTCCTTGGGCAGCATGACGCTCATGGCGACACGATCCGGTTCGAGGGCGGACAGCCGCAGGCCATGCCACGACACGTAGTTCGCGAGCTTAGCAGGCGCGGATGAAAGACGTACCTGTCATCGCCGTCCTCCCCCGGGGCCGCGGTGCTCATCGCGTTGTGAACGGCGAGTGATCCGCGTCCGGTCAACCTTTCGGACACCTCGACGCAATAGAACGAGGCGTTGGTGATTGAGCAACTGTCCCTTCGCATCGGAACGACCTAAGGTACCGGCAGGTCGGCTGCCACTCCTTCGGCAAGGAACGGCGGCAGCCAATGGACCCCGGCACCGCGCTTCGAAGGCGTGGCTCGTCGATCGGCGCAACTTCGAGATGGCGGCCCTCAGCCGTCCTACGTTTACGCGAGAGCTGGGATCGATGAGCGACGAGTGGACCCTCGGAAGGCTGCGGGCTGCGATCGGGCACGCCTTTTCCGGCCTGTCGGGCGACCTGGAGGGGCATCGTTTCTGGCGGCATCAGAGGGAAGCCATCGTCGCCATCGGACGGCACCTCTCGAACCCGGCATCGGATCCGCGCGCATCCGTCGTCATACCGACCGGTGGCGGAAAGACCTCGATCTTCGGGGCAGTGGTCAACGCGGTCGCCGGCCGGAAGGGCCAGGCGACCCCGGCGCCGCGGATCCTGACGCTGGTGCCCAGCCTTCCGCTCGCAGCCCAGGTGCTGATGGAGTTCCGCACCCGACACCCCGACGTCGACATCGGCCATCTCGCGTCGCGGACCGTGATCGACAGGGACGGCGTCGCCTACCGTCACGGCGCCCGGCCGACGACCGTCATGACCTACGCGTTGTTCATGCGTCGGGTCGCGTCGGGAGACCTGCGCGCCAAGGACGTCGATCTCATCGTGCTCGACGAGGCCCATCGTGGCCTCTCCGAGCTGCGGAGGGAGGTGTTCGAAGACCTTTTTCCAAGCACCATCGTCATCGCCTTCTCCGCGACCCCGGCCTTCGACGAGGATCGGAGCCTCAACGGGCTGATGGGCAGGAACAACCTCGTCTACACGGCCGATCCACAACGTCTGCGCGACGAAGGCATCCTCGCTCCCGTCGTGAACTACGTGCTTGCGGTCCGCATCGAAGGAGCCCTGCCGGAGGACTCCGGGGAGCGGATCCTCGTCAGGCGGAAGGCGCATGCGGACGAGACGCTGACCTTTCTCGAGCGGCATGTCGATGCCGAGACCGGCATCCGCCCGCTCGACAAGGTCACCGTGTTCTACGGATCCGACCGGGCGCACGCGGCGCTGTTCGCCCGTGAGTACAACACCCGGTTCGCCGCGCTCGGCAAGCGCATGGAGGTCCTGACGGGCGACGACGGACCGGAGCGGATCCATGCCGTCGTAGAGGCGATCGAACGCGGCACGGTGACGGGCATCGCCAACGCGCAGCTGCTCGTCGAAGGGTTCGATCTGGCCAAGATCGGTCTCGTCATCAACGCTCCGACCGAGTCGATGGTGAAGGTGATCCAGCAGGCCGGCCGCGCGCAGCGCATCGACAGAACGATGCCCGTGGGCGACGTGCGCCAGACGGCCTTCGTCCTCGACACCTATCTCGAGATCGACGGGGCCATGGACGGGACGCCTCGCTGGTATTTCGAAGCCGCGAACGAGGTCAGTCGTGCCTACGCCGTCGCCGGCACCCCCGTCCGTGTCGAAGCGGTCGACGTGTCCGCGTACAGGGACGACGTCTTCGCTCCGGCAACGGAGGCGCCCGGCGCGGACGAGGAGGCCACCTCATCGTCGGCAGCGTGGCCTGAACGCCCATCCGCCGGAAGGGAAGGCGTCTCCTTCTCCGGTTCGGCAAGGTCCGGTGCGGATGGACTCGACGTCCCCGACGCGTCGGACGAATCGGCGCATCGGTGGGAGGACGACGGATACCAGACATCCTCCGCGCTCGCGGCCATCCGCTACCTTCTGCGCAAGCGCGCGCTCGGCCGGGCTCTGGAGGAGAAGACGGACGACTGGCTGTCGCGTTCGGAGCTCATACCGAACGTGGCTTTGATCGGATGCGAGGCCTTCTTCGACGACCTGGAACGCGAGTTCCTGGAGAAGCGGCTCGCGATGACGTTGGACAGCGATCCCGTCGTCCGCGCCTACCAAGCCGGCGACCGCAGGTCCGCTCCGGTGCAGCTGCGGATGGCTTTGCTGCGGTCCGGTGCCAAGCCGACGATCTGCTATGCCGCCGACTGCGTCGACGATCTTCTCCGGATCGCGGGGGCGCCGATGCGCGGCGCTCCAGCCTCCGCGGAGTGGATCTCCCGGAGCGAGGTCGTCGACGGGATCGGCGCGGCCTGGGTCGAGTCCAACGAACTGCTGAAGCGCACGCTCGCGGCGTTCCAGATCGAGGAACGGTTCGATCCCAAGGCGGCCGGCGTCGGTATCGACGGCATCTTCGTCCGCATGCGACGGCTCGCTGCCGAGGGCGGCAGCAGCGTGGCCTATCATCGGGACGACGTTCCCGCTCTCGCCGAACTGCTCGGAATCCGTCACGGCCGCAAGGAGGACGACGACTTCTCCGTACGGGATGTGGCCACTCGCCTGGGCGTCCACCTCAAGAACCCGGTCCTGCGTACCGCTTTCGAGCGCCTGCGCAGCCAGGTGGAGGCCGGAGAGCCGACCCGCATCGACGGAACCGACGTGCCGGTCCGACTGCGCTATGCCCGAGGCCGCCTTCTCCTCCATGTCGTCGGCGAAGAGGGCGTCGCCGCCTTTGCCCGCGCGGTCGACGTGGCGGCGACTCCACGACGGGGAGACCGGTGGAAGGCCGAGGAGAACCTGCCGGACAGAACGGAAGCCTGGCTCAACCGGGAAAGGGCGTTCAGCAGGCTGCGGACGACCTACCGGCGGGAAGCTCCGCTGGGCGACCTCTGGGAGAGGCTGACCGAAGCTCAGGAGGTCGACGGGCTGCGGGAAGTGCCCGAGGGGCGGTTCCGCTTCAGGTTGATGCGCTCATACAACCGCGTCACCGTGTGCCTGCACGAGGACGACCTCGAGGCCTTCCGGGCGGCCGCGGCCGACCCTGCGGCTCGGATTCCGGTCGACCGGATCGGCGCCATGGATCGGCTCGAAGGTTGGTACACCCAGGCCATGGCCGCCCGCTTTCTGGGGATGGCTCCGACGAATGCGAAGCTCACGCAGCTCTGGACGGACCTGACGGACCAACTGGCCGCCAACGGCATGGCAGCCGTAGGCGACCATCGTCTCGACATGCGTCTAATGCGATGCGGCAGGGACAACGCCTACTGCCTGGAAGAGGGCGATCTGATCTGGCTGGGGGAGCATCTCGGCCGTCGCGTGGGTGCCGGCCTCATGCCCGCCGGCGAGGACGACCTCGGCAGGACGGCCACCGCCCGCGCGATGATGATGAAGCCGGGCTCGGAGCGGTTCCGGAACGCCTGGGAGGCGTTTGAACGCGACTTCGCGGCTGGAGCCGACCTGGACGGAGTGACCGCCCGGGCGACGAGTCCCCTCGGCGAGATCGTGATCGAACGCGCCAGCCTGCGTGCGTTCGCGAGGCGAGCCGGCCTTCTCGGGCCCCAACCGGGCTACCTGGACCCTCAGGACGTCCACGCCATGCTGCAGGCCGAATTCGGCGTCTTCGGCATCGACCGGTTCAAGGCCGTGTGGGATCGTCTTGCCTCGGAACAATCCGATGCGGATCCCGGCTATCGGATGTCCCGCTTCACCGCCGGCAAGAGGTCCGGATGGGCACTCGCGGAGAGCGACTACCCGCGGCTTCTCGACAGCCTGAGACCCGCGCCGCCTCCGGAGCCTCGGCAATCCGATGAGGATTGGTCCGCCGACTGGATCGCCTTCGACGAAGCGGTCGCGGGCCTCGGAGCTCTGCGGCACGGCGCTCAAGTCCGATCTCTGGCCGAAGCCGTGACGACCCGCCAGGATGAGATAGGCGAAGTTCCCCCGGGACACTTGGCCGAGACAGTCTGGAACGGCGTCTCGATCCCTCTCCGCCGGATCGCGGCTCGCGGCACCATACGATACGCGATCGCCCGCTCGTCTCTTTCGGAACTGGCGCCCCATCTCGCCCCGCCGGCGGAGAGCGGGACCGATTGGAGGGCGCTGGGATCGTTTACGGGCGCGACGCATGTCGATCATGCGCGCGCTCTGCTCGATGGTCTGCGCGCGGAGGTGGAGGCGCTCCCGATCGCGGACGCGGCCGACGTCCGGATCGTCCGCATCCCGATCCTTCTGGGAGAGAGCTTCGGCGATGCCGAGCCGGTGGAACCGGTTCCGGCATCCCTACGGCTGGGTCTCCGACGGGCCGGGAACGTGACCAACGTCTACGTCCATAGGGAATCCTGGACGGATCTCTCGCGCCTGACCGGCCAGAACCTTCCCACGGCGGAGGATTACTCGCGTTTCGTCTCTCGCGAGGAGGCGTTCAGGACCCTCGGGATCACCTACAACAAACATGTCGACGACATCTTCCGGCGGGCGGCCGTCCTTCATGCCGCGACGCTCCGGCTGACCGGGGAGGACCGCCCGGCCGAGATCGAAGGCGTGCCGATCCGCTGCGTACGGGTGGAACGCGGCAAGATCGGCGCGACGTATTTCCATACCGAGGACATTCCTGCGGCCGCGGCTCTGGCGGGGTACAGGTCCGCAAAGACGGACGAAAAGGCCGACGAGTGGCTCGATCGCGTGGGTGCCGCAGCGGTCTGCCGGGTCAACGCCCGCCAGAACCCGGTCTTCAGCGCGTTCTGGGAGGATCTGGTCGCCGGTCTCGATGCAGATAGGCCGGTCCAACTCGCAGGCAGGCCGCTCCGCGCCCATACGTTGCGGGTCGGGGCCCGCCGCGTTCCGTGTCTACATCGCGACGATCTTCCGACGGTCATCTCGGTTCTCGGGTTCGTGACGGAGGACAAGACGGAGGATTGGGTCGACAAGCTGAAGGCCGCATCGATGGTCGGCATGGCCATGTCGAACCGGCGGTTCGAGCAGGCGTGGAACGGCCTCATAGCGGACAGGGAGGCAGGGCGACCGACCGTTCTCGGAGCCGCTCGGGTCGGCTTCCAGAAGGTCATCGCCGGGTCTCGTACGCCCTACTGCATCCGTCGCGAGGACCTGCCGATCCTCGCCCGGGAGATCGGGATCGTCAGACACGGAACCGGCGCCAAGACTGCCGACTGGCTTACTGAGGGCGAATTCTGCGAGCAGCATAGGACGAACGTCCAGAACCAGCCGTTGATCAATCCCTTGTGGCAGGCATTCCGAAACGCCGCGATCACCGGAAGCTCCTGTGAGCTGTCGGGCGGGATGCCGAGGCTCGCGATCCTACGGCACGGGGCACACGAGGTGGCCTGCATCCATGTCGAGGATCTGCCGCTGCTTCGCCGGCATCTTGGTGTTTCGCCGCCGGCGTCGGCCGAAGAGGTGGCTGCGGATTGGCGGCCGCGCGGAGCAGTCCTTGCCGTCCTGGCGGACGAGGTCAGATGCTCCTTCGAGGGCATCTGGGCCGAGCTCGCGTCGACGGTCGTAGCGAACCCCCACACGGTACCCCCGGGCATCCGCCTCAGGGTCGACCTGTACGGCTCGGGCGTGATCATGAGGGTGCATCGCGAGGATGTCGATGCGATGGCCTCGTGGTTTCAGGCCGCTTCGGTCACGGCGCCGGACGATGGCGAGCCACCCCCTGTGCCGGATGAAGAGGAAATCGCGCGGCGCTATGCCCGCCGATGCGGATAGCAAGCTGATGGACGTCGGCATCCTGTATGCCGACGTCGCATGCAGACGGGTCGTTGGAGCCCTGGAGCAGGCCACTCCACTGTTTCAGTACTGGCCCCGGTTGCGCGGCCTGATCGGCAGCGACCGCCACCTCCGGACCGTGGTTCCGTACGCCGCCATTGCCGAAGGTCGCCAACCTGATACCGTCCCCCGATGGCAGACAAGCATCAGAGCGTCGGCGAACTCTACAAGGCGAAGGCGATCGTCGACGACGACGTCGCGAATGCGGTCGGCGCCTACATGGCCGATCCGAAGACGGGCCTGCACCCGCTCGGCGACGCCTACCAGCTCGACCTCGCGGCGACGGTAGAAGGGCATCCCTGGGCCAAGGCCGAGGTCGCCCGAGCCGACGCGTCCGAGAACCTGAAGCGGCATGCGGTGCGGACGGCGATCCTCCTGGCGTACCCGAAGAAGCGGTAGCTACCAGCTGCCGCATGCGTAGGCGTCGCGGACAGCCAAGCCATCGCTCAGTTCGAGCCTTTGAAAGTCCGCGCCGATCCACGACATGCGGCGGATCCATTCGCCCTGATGATGCGGCCGATCGATAAAATTGTCCGCTCATGAACAAGCTGGACAATACACCTAGCTGATAGCGTCCGCGTTCCTTCGAGGGGGCGTTTGTGCCTATCAAGAAATTCGTGGCGATCTTTCTCGCCGCTCTTTTGTTCGTCAGCTCGACTGGGACCCCTTCGCAAGCCTTGTTCGGTCGGAAGATCGTCAAAATGGCGGTGGGTGCCGCCGCGGCCGACTGGGCTCTCGTCGCCGGTACCGCTGCCGTCGAGACGGCGATAGCGCTCCGAAGCGCTCAGCTGGGTTCGATGGCGATCAGTGGCCTGACGCGGCTGTTGGCTGCTCATACCATCCTCGGGCCGCGAGCCGTCTACATATCGTTGACGAAGAGGATCCTGGAGGATCCCTCCCTCTTCCCACGCGCAGTAGCGATCGTATCGGCGATCGGGCTTGAGGTCGGGCAACTCGAGGCGAAGATCAAGGAGTTCGTCGAGGCGGCCACGCCTCCACCGGACAAGGAGCCCAAGGATCCGCAGGATGAATGCGAGGGCTTGGACGATCGTGGTGGGAACGACGGGCTCTATGACCCGCACTCCATCAAGGAGGCGATCATGCAGCGCTTCCAGCTTCCGGACGGGAGCGTTCAGATATCGCCCGATACGATCCCGAACCCGAGCCACTACAATGTCGCCAAGGCGATATCGAACCCGAGCGGTCTCGTCATCCACGGCATCCCCTTCGACGTCAGAGGGTTTCCGATCTTCGACGGTGTCTCCGTCGTCGATCTGCGGATCGTCGATCGGGTAAGGTTCGCAAGCGTTGACTCCAAGGCGCAGCTGGCGATGGCGACGAGGGAATTGAGGAGCATCATAAATGCCGAAGCCGGCTATACGGGGAACTGGTCGGAGAAGCTGCTGGAGTATTACACCAAAGGTGAAATAGGATATAAATTCAAGTTCTCAGACAAGCAGTTGGCTGCCATCAAGGACGGTGCCGGCAAGATCCCAGGATATACGTGGCATCACCATCAAGACTTCACGCGCATGCAGCTCGTTCCTACCGAAATTCATAGCAAAGTTGGCCACATTGGCGGGTGGAATATGCACATCTGCCGCATGCTCAAGAGAAAAATTCCATGACCAATGTCGAATGGCGGTACGGCGAGGAAATACCCTCGCACCATATCGAGGCTTTCGAAGCCGAGTTCGGTGTGCAGCTGCCGCCCTCGTTCAAGGAAGTCGCGAGACAGCACAACGGAGCGATACCATTCCCGGACGGCGTCGCGTTCCCTCGCCCGAGCGCCCCAGGGGGCCGGGACGTCCTCGGACTGGGCGAGCTCTTCAGCTTCGTACCCAGAGAGGACGGCGTTTCGCCGATCGCGGAGATCAATCGTCGCTACCGTGAGGCCTATCCCGGCTTCATTGTCTTCTCCGAGGCCGGGAACGGATGGCACTTCGCCTTCGAGTACCAGCCCGGCAAGGAGGAGCACCCGGTCGTGCTCTTTCTCTTCGAACACATGTCGACGTCGGGCTGCCTTGAAGTCGCGCACAGCTTCGACGACCTCGTCGCGGGTTTCGTCGCCGGAGACGAGGACGAACTGCCGGCACCCGAGGCCTGAATGTAGGTCGCCCGGGCCGACGCGTCCGAGAACCTGAAGCGGCACGCGGTGCGGACCGCGATCCTCCTGGCGTACCCGAAGAAGCGGTAGGGGAGGCGGATCCTCAGACCGGCTCGCACCCCTCCCGGTCGTCCTCGTCGAACACATGCTCGGCCACCTTGTAGGGCGGCCCGACGAAGTAGCCCGCCGCCTCGGCTTCGGGGCCAAGCACGATGCGGGTCGCCACGGGGTTCCCTGGCACAAGCGTCGCCATCTCGACCTCGTCTATCCGGATCGCGGCCACGGTACGCGTCCCCACATCCGTGCAGCGCCAGCGGCGACGGCCCTCCGCGGTCGTGAACTCGCCCCCAATCCGAAAGTCCGTCAGGTCCATCGCTCGGTCCAACTCTCCGTAGACATGCGCCCGCGCCGGCGCGCCTGACCCCCTCAAGCGGTACGAGGCGGGGACCGCGGTCCGTCTTGAGGGAGCAGGTGCGGCCTCGGCCGCTATCCCGCCAACAGTAGGTAGGCCAGGACGACGACCACCGCCAGCAGGAGCCGGACCACGAGCCTGCCGACGAACGTCTCGAATCTCTGGATGATGGACCTTTGCAGGCATGCCTCGACCGCGCTCCGAAGGATCGGCAAGGCGAGATCGGGCTCCAAGGGCTCGCCCGTCTCGGGGTCGATCATCTCGAATGATCGGGCACCTATGTCCGGGATGAACCCGAGCGCTCCCCATGGCCGCAGATCGATATTCAACTGCACGTTCCGGCCCTTATAGTTGAAGGGGTGTTCCTCCGATATGATGCGAACCCGGTCGTAGTCGTCGATCAGAAGGCAGCTGCCCTTGCCGAGGAACACGCGGCAGCCGTTCGCATAGGAGTATTCCGTACCAGCCGGCGACGGTGCGGGAGCCAGAGCGTTCCAGACGAAGCGAAGGTTGCCTTTGATGTTCTGCAGGATGCGTCGCGGCTTCGAGGGCTGGATCGGCGCACGGCTCTCGAACGACAATTTCGACAGGGGGTCGAGGGCAATGCCGTGGCACCGGGCCAGATAACCGGCATACGATACCCGGATCGTCTCCTCGGCGATGGCGGCGGTCATCGAGAGGTCGGGTGCCCTCAGCGCATTCCAGAGAACCTTCAGACGCGAAGCCTTGATGCGGTTGTACCGGTCCCAGTGGGCTCGATCTCCCCCGGCCTCGTAGTTCTTCAGTTCCTCCTCAGAGAGGACGAGTGTCGTTGAATTGCGTTCGACGGATCGAAGGATATGCCTTTCGATAAGATTGTTCCGCGCCGGCGCTGGAGCGAGATTGGGGCCGTGTCGGTCGAGACCTACATCCGGCTCGTCGAACCATACCGGCCCGTACTCGCGATTGGGGCCGGTGGGTGAAGCGATGAAGGCAACGGTTCGGCGTTCGGAAGTCCCCCACCAGTCGCCGGAACAGAAGGCGTGCAATGCATCCTTCGCAGCCTGGATCGAAGCGGGCTCCAGTCTGTCGGCATGTTTCAGATAAAGTCGAGCCAGACTCTCAGCACAGAAACTCCCTGGCGCGTACTCCAGGAACGCATAGCCATCGTCCACGACATCCCAGAGCGGATCGCGATTCTCTGCTCCAAGTTCGGGGCGCTCCAAGCCTTCCAAAGCGGTATCGCCCCTCGCGATACGATCCTTGTTGGCGAGCTCGGCGAGCGCGTCGCAACCCGCGACTCTGGTGGCGTAGATGTGCTGCGGACGTTCGTGGTCCGGATCGAGCCCAACCCGATTGCAACAGGCCCGATACGTGGGATCGTCCCAATCGTATTTGGCGGGCAAGGAACGGATGGCTACCGCCAACGGGTGTCTCTGCGGGCTCCAGCAGACGTTGAGAGGGTTCTTGCCCGACGATATATGCAGCGCCGGCGATTGGTACCGGCTCATGTGCGTCACCCGGAAGACGTCGCCGTCTGCGCATGGGATCTCGACCTGTACCCAGCCGTCCTCGCCGATTGCGATCTCGCCGATCTCGAATGGTTTCGCGAGCAATGCCGCCACATCGCCCGAGCGCTCCCTCTCGCGTTGGCGGTACTTCCGCTGCAATCTACGGATGGAGGCCTCATCCACGACCTCGGATTGCACGATCGCCGCCCGTAGCGACAGCGTGGGATCCGAATGCAGGAGATCGTCGACGAGCCGCAGTGTGGGTTCGTCGTTGAGACCGGACCCCAAAGGCCGGCCGATGCGCGCTTTTGCCATTCCCGATGTCCCGGCGGTGTAGGTGAGCCAGCCTTGCGCCGATCGGGAC
Organism: Methylobacterium sp. 092160098-2; assembly: GCF_028920805.1. Classification (NCBI taxonomy): domain Bacteria; kingdom Pseudomonadati; phylum Pseudomonadota; class Alphaproteobacteria; order Hyphomicrobiales; family Methylobacteriaceae; genus Methylobacterium; species Methylobacterium sp. 092160098-2. The sequence goes on from NZ_JAQPZJ010000002.1 coordinate 568,713, forward strand.
AAAGGAAAACGACGAAAAAACCTGCGCACCGGTTTTTGTCGGGCACGTGGCCACACCGCCCTGCAACGATCCGTTAGTCATTGCCCGAGGCGCCGCTCCTTCCCGCTTTGCGTTCCCGTCCCGTTCCCGTACCTTCGCTGCCGTCGCTGAAGGAGGCGGACGTGACGCCCGCGTTTTCGATCGATGGACCGTTCGACTGCCAAACCTGCGGCGCCTGCTGCGTCGCGGCCGGGCCCGTCGCCGTCTATCCCGCCGACGTCCGCGTACCCCGGCATCGGACCAGATCCGTGCGCCGCATGGTCGGGTTCGCCAGCTACGAGGCCGACGACGGCGTCCGCTGCATGAAATCCGACGACGACGGTCGCTGCGGCGCCCTCAAGGGACAGCCCGGCATCGCAGTCTCCTGCGGGATCTACGACCGCCGGCCGGCCGTGTGCGCCGACTTCCAGCCCGGCTCCGACTTCTGCCGCGACGCGCGCCGGAACGCGGGCGCGCACTACGCCCGCATAGACTCCATTCCTTCGCAGGCCGACAACACCGCGATCGCCTTGAGGGCGGGGTCGTGAGCCGGCGCATCCGCATCTCCGTCGCCGGCATCGATGCCCTGCGCGTGCTCGCTTCGCGAGGCGCCCTCCCCCGACATCCGTCCGGGAGCGGCTGGGGCGTGGGCGTGCCCGCCGGCGGCCCCCTGGTCTCCGACAAGGCCGCCGGCGGCATCCTGGCCCACGGCTTCGCCGTGACCGGACCCGTGCCCGACGCCCCCTCCCCCGCAACCGAGCTCCGCCTGACCGGGGCCGGCCAGATCCATCTCGTGCAGCTGCAGCAGACCATGCCCGCGCCCAGCCTCGGCGAACGATAGCCCCTGGCGCCCCCCTCCCCCGAGGGTCGTCCGCGCATTTCGTGCGCACGGGGCCGCAATTCGGTCGGCGGAAGCGCCGTCGTTCATGCAGGCTTCAGATCCTCGACCGGCATCGCCGCAGTCGAAGCGAATTGTCGTGCCCGCATTTACTCGAATTTAACCCACAACGAAGGAGCGGAAGCGCATTTCGTTGACGGGTGCTCTCTGCTTGGCCATAACTCTACGGGAGAGACGGCATTCGGCGGAGTAGACCATGCTCGACGGCGACCTTGGCGAAAACCGCGGCATTATGATCGGCGCCGCCATCGGCCTCGGCCGGCGGATGCGCGAGGAAGAGGCTCAGCACGATGCCGACATCGCCCGGTATCAGGCCGTGATCGACCAGCTTTCGAAGCAGCTCCTTGATACTCAGATGCAACTGGCATCCGAGCGCTGCGAATCCGTAGGCCTTCGTGCCTATATTCAGGAAGTACGTCGTCAGGATCCGGATACCCCGGCCCTCGCACCGTCTGGTAAGCAGTTCAAGAGCGGCAAGGCTAAAAGCCTCGCCACTCTTGTCTATGAACGGGCTTACGACACCCACGCTGAAGAACTCGGCCTTCCGGGCCTCAAGGGTGGTTACGCCCCGTAAGCCCGGAATTCACTCAGTCTCCGGTCTCGTATTGCGTGCTCGATTGCGGGCATCAACCGATGCCTGCACTATCTCCGGATCCGCGTTCTGTCGCCGGGCACGCTCTCTCTCCTGCGAGCTCGCGCCGCTTTGGCTACGACCCGCCCCCGAGCCGTTCGAACTGCCGCTGCGGGGGATCGGCGCCGTAGACGGCTGGCCGCTGCTGGTCGCGCTTGAAGCCCCACCACTCGAGCTCTGACCACCCGGGTCTCGGTTGCTCCATCGACGAGCGGCACCGACAGCCCTTCCTGCATCTGCAGCAGCGCTTGAGAGACGCTGCCCTAGGGCTGTTCTGGGCTGATCGGACCCGCCGGCGCCCCCACTGCCGCCGCCACCGCTGCCACCGCCACCGCCACCGCCGCCACTAGGGCCGCCGGCACCGGCACCACTGTCATCGCCGTAGCCACCATAGCTGCCGTTGCCGCCGCTCCCTGGGGAAGCGGCCTCACGCGAGCGCATGAGGTCGCCACCCAAGTTGGCCTGCTTGCCGATCTGCGGCTGCCCGCCACCCCCGCCGCCGCCAGGGCCGCCGCGGCCTCGCCCGATGCCGAGGGCGCCGCCGATCGTGCCGCCGTCGATAAGCTTGCTTGCCTGCCCCGAGACGTTGCGCGAGATCGCACCGGTGGCCTGCTGGACCTGACGCTCCTCATCCGTATTCTCGCCTTGACCGCCGAACCAGCGAGCCACGCGATCAGGTACCTGGGTCGCCAAGTTGAAGCATCTGACGGCGATCATGTAGTTCAAATACGCGTACATCGTAAGAAACACGACTGCACCCACCGGGCCAACCGAGAACCCGGCCGTCGCCGACTTTGCCGCGATCTTGAAGGTCTGCCACACGAACCAAGCCATCGCTCCGTGGACGAGGTACGACATGATCAGGCCGAGGATCATTAGGGACGGACGCAACAGAAGATTGAAGGAAATCATGTAGCCGGGCCGCTGATGCTGCTCGACGAACTCTTGCCCCTCCATCCGGACGTGGAAGAAGGCCCACAACGGAGCCGCGACCATCGCCTCCGCCACCAGTATCAGCATGGACATCACAAAGAATGTGACAATCAAGTAAGGGATCATCGGAAGCACGTAGGCGAGCGTGATGCCGGCCACGAAAAGCGAAGACAGGATCATCACCCCGATCGTCAGGAAGAAGCTTCCGATGACGCCGCCCTTGCCGGCACCGCCCAGGATCGCACCACCTACGACGCCGGCGGGCGTGAGGGAAGCGAACGACAGCACGCCTATGGTGGCGCCGAGCGCCGTGATCCACGACAGGATCGACTGCCCGAGTTCGACAAGGCTCAACATCGCGTTGAACGGATTAATCTTGAACCCCTCAAGGAGTTTATCGATCAACCACCACGATGCACCGTCGGACAGGTCGCCGAGGAGCGAGGTCCGCAGGGTCGACGTACCGGCCATGGCGGCATTCTCGGCCCGCTCGTTGTCCAGAAGGAACGAGCGATTGTTTTTGATCCACCAGGTCCGGAAATCGGCCAGGGTGCCCGGCTGCGTCTCGCTGTTCGAATACAGTGCCTTTTGCAGCTGCTGATTGTCGGGTGAGATCTCGTTTGGACCCATTATGCTCGGCGAGAAGGACGGTGGGTAGGTCGCACGCGCGTAGACGACGCCCTGGATGCGCGCCAAGGTCGAGTAGTAGAGACCGGCGCTGGCCCACCCGAGACCATTCGTGACCTGGGACAGGTTGCTGTTTGCGCTGTTGCCGCCCTGAGAAGGCGCGGCCTTGGTGAGCGCATTCTGCGCAGCCTTCAGCATCTCCCCATTGTAGGCCTGGACGGCAGCTTTGATCTGGTCCGGAATGTTCTGGATGCCGCTGCCTTCGTGGAAATAGAACGCTCCCTGCTGGCCACCCTGGCCACCTGCAGCGGGGAAATACGTCTTCGCCGCCGCCTGCATGATCGGACGGAGAATGCCTTGCGCCTTGGCGATCGCAGCAAATCGGCCCTTGTCGTATTCGGCTGCGACAGCCGCCTCCATGCCGACGTTGTCGGAATTGTTCACGGTGGCGTTGCTCAGCTCGTCGTTGATGGAGCTGACGGTGATCGTACCGCAGATGCCGTAGTCGAGTTTCTTGGTCTTCTGGGTGGCGAACCGCGCAGCGCTGTTGTCGCCGAGCTGCCAGTAGTTCGGGTTCAACAGCGACATGACGAGATCGCCCGCAACGGCGATGCGATCGCCGGCCGTCAACGTCTGCCAAGTGAGGTTCTCTGGAAGCCCGTTCCAGGCCAAGCTGATGCCGGACCTCTGGAAGACGGTTTTCGCAGTCTCGTAGCAGAGCTCGCGTTCGGCGATCTGGCGCACCGCATCGTACGAGCCGGGCAGGTTCGAGATGAAGTTGGCCTTGTCGGCGACACTCGTTGCCTCTGCGGTGATGGCGGCGCCGTTCGTGATTCCCTGCACGTACGGCACCCAGATCATGTTCGCCGCCGAACACCCCCAGGCGACGAGGTAGAGCACCAGGATCTGAGCGCCGCAGAACCCCCCGGAGATCGGCATCAGAAACCCGAGGCCGACGACGACGCGCGCCGGCGACCAGACTTGGGACCAGCGCTCGCCGAGCACCTTTCCGGTTTGCGCAGACATCACCGTGCCGGTGATCGTGTGCCATGCGATTGTCGTGCAGGCCACCATTAGAAGAATGCCCGAGAAAATCATCAGACCTAGGCTAAGACTGTTATGGGCGGGCGATCCCGCTGCCATCTGTCCAGTCAGACCAGGAACCGGCCCGACGTTCGGGAGCACCAACGAAAGCAAGTTCATGAACAGGTCGTCGGACCCGGGCAGCTTGAATATATCGAAAGCCTTCTGAAGGCCGTCGCTTGAGGAAGGTGTAGTTGCGAACGCGTCACCCGACATCGTAGAAAGTCCGGCGAGAGCGATCGCAGTCGTAAGACCAAATTTCGCGATCGATCTTGCGGGCGACCGCTTGCTTGGGGCTGTCGGCAGTTGCGGGAACCAGTCGCCGCTTCGCAGATAATCGGCGGCGGACAGGTAGCTCCGGTTGCGGACAATGTAGTTTGTGTACCCCCAGCGGAACGCGAATCCGCAAATCATAGGGACGGCCGCGAACCGAAAGACGAGGCCAATCCAGAACGGGATTGGGATTGGCGAAGGAATGAAACGGTGGCCGATTGCGCCAGCGAGAAACGCGACGACGGTAAGCACGGCGTAGAGGTAGAACGCGTTGTGGCTCCGACGCTGGAGCGCGGCGATATCCGCTTCGCTCTTTCCGTGCACGAACATGGACGCGCGAAAACGCTCAGCAGGATCGTCGACATCGACGCCCCGAACGTCGCTTCCGCGGCGAAAGACAGCTTGCGTAAGAGTGCGCCACGACGAGCCCGCGTCCGAAACCGTCCGGCCGATTGTCGCCATCGACTGCCGGATCGGGCCCGCGCCGGTCAGGTAGCCCAGCTTCGAACGCTTCCACTGGTCACGACCGACGAGGTCGTCGACAAGCGTATCGCGGCCGACATCGGCAAGGTCGTCTGCTTTGCGGTTCCGTTGATCGGCCATCGCACTCTCCGGCCCGCGAACGGGCGCGCTCGTTCCTTCGTTAAGGAACGGGTGACGATGGCACGGATGCGGGCAAGGCGCAAAGGGAGGGCCGCTGCGGATTTTCGGTAGTGTGAAGACAGTCTGCCCATTCGCGGCCCCTGATCGAGGGTGGCCTTGATTCATCAGGTCCGATACAAGTTTTGGTTGGAAAGTCCCCACTTCTGGGGGATATCCGTATTGTCGAAATCCAGCGCTGACGAAGCCGGGGTCATCCCTACCTGGGCAGGGAACGTACCTGGATTGTCGAGAGCGCGGCTGACGATCTAGGAGCATCCCCGCCTACGCGGGGACCAGGGCCACGGTTTCCTGATGCCGATCTTCGGCGGCGGAGCATCCCCGCCTGCGCGGGGACCGGTGACCAAACCTGGGACCACCGCTCGCCCAAGACGGAGCATCCCCGCCTGCGCGGGGACCGGTTCGGCGGCAAGCGCGTCTCCGCGGGAGCCCTCGGAACATCCCCGCCTGCGCGGGGACCGGCCTTGGGAGGGTGCCCCGATCCAGGTCACGCACGGAGCATCCCCGCCTGCGCGGGGAGCCGAGGTGTTCGCCGTGTTCAATCGCGTTCGTCGGCATCTCAGGAAGCAATCAGACCGCGCTCCTGCCGTCAACGCCGAGCGCTCCGGACGCCGACGCTGTACCCAGTTGGATGGCACTTGAGCGGCCTTGCGCGTTCCAGTCCAGGCACGCCCCAGGCCTCGCTCGTGTTCCATCCCTGGAACCCCCCGTATCAAAATCTGGGCAAGCCGGCGATACCTGGGCCCGGTATCACGACGCCGGCACGGGGGTGCCGGCGGCTTAGTTGAGTTCGATGAGATCCTATAGACTCCGCAGGGTTCTGCGGTCGACGGGCGCGACGGGCACGGTATCCTTCGACAGCCGCACGATCGAAGCCCCCGATCTCGAGGCGGCGATCCGCGAGGCCGGTGCCGATGCCGCGATCCAGGGAGGCAGGACGGTCGAGACCGTGGTCCTCAGCACGCCAGCGGGCGAGATCCTCTGGACGGGCGTTGCGGCCGCATCAGGAGCCACGCCAACCGTCGAGAGCTGACACTGACGACGAACGCGATTTGACCGGCAAGCAGGAGAGTTCGGTCGCATATCTCGATTTCGATATATCGAAATCGAGATATGCGTCTCATGCATGAATAAAGCTGATATAAGCTAAATTCCCGGCTGTTCAGGACCCTTTCGCGTGCACGGAGCGGGTGGTGTTCGCGATACGGAACCCCCCTGATCAAAAAAATGACACGCCTTCCCGAGGAAGACGCGATATCACTCCGCCGAGTGATGGTTGCGGGCAGGCTTTGGTGCTGCATACGATGGGGTCGTACCGACTACGGCGGATTCTGAAGTCGATGGATGGCGGAGGCGGAACGGCCTACGACAGCCGCACGATCGAGGCCGCCAATCTCGATGCCGCCATCGCGGCCGCCATGAACGACCGTCCGGCGGCCCCGGACCAGAAGGTCGAGAGCGCTGTCCTCAGCACCCTTTCGGGCGAGATCGTCTGGACCGGCGCGCCCTCGGCGCCGAGACCGGCGCCGAGCTGTCGATAGGCCGCCCTCGGTCGCCGTAAGCCGATCTCGTCGATCCGCCTCACCTGCCCTCGGGCTTGGCGGTCAACTTCTGCCATCCGTCCACGTCCACCTCGTAGAAGTGCCGAGCGATCATGGCCTTCGCGACGGGCTCCTCGTAGCCGGCGTCGGTCAGCTCCTTTAGCCGAGACGCGACGGACGGCTCCAGAACGTGCTGCACGGCAAGGGCATAGGTCAGCAGGAAGGCCGCCGTTGCCGTGCCCCCGAACCAGATCATGCGCGTGTTCCGATCTCCCGAGGGTGACGGACCGAGGAACGAGGGCTGGGCGACGCCGATGAGGCCCGTCGCCAGGGTCAGGACGCCGGCCACCGCGCCTGCGATCTCGGACTGAGAGGAGAAGCCGAGCATGCAGCCGACCAGCAGGCCCAGGGTCGCGGCCGCGATGTTCTCGCGTGCGCCCATGGCATTTCCTCCTTCCTCGGTCGGATCGGACGTGGTCATCGAAGCAGGTTCCGGATGGCGGTCAGCTGAGTGTTGGCATCGTTCGCAAGAGCTTGGCCGAGCGACAGGCCAGCGCTCCTCGAAGCGGCGATCCTGTTCGCGGCGGCTCTTGCTCGACCCTTGTTGGCTTCGGGGCCGCCGGCGAACCCGAATGCGAGCTTGTTGGTGGTCGCGATCGATCCGGAGAGCAGCGGACCCGGGCCATTGAAGTGCGTGATCGTCCAGGTGGGACCGATCCGGTCGATGCTCTTGGTCGCCGTGAAGGTGACGAAGCCGTTGAAGATCCCGCCGGTCGCCGAGGGCTTGTCGGTGTAGGCCAGCGGCTCGAGATTGAGCGCGGAAGACACGGCGTCCTGCAGCCCGAGGTTTCCGGCGAGATCCGTGTTCGGGACGGCCGGGCACTGGAACCTTCCGGGATCGGCCCGCCAGCGATCGTAGAGATCGACGAACGAGAACAGCAGATTGTACCCGATCTGGTTCTCGCGGGAGTGCTTGTAGTTCGGCGCGACCGTGAAGGAGAACCAAGGGTGCGGGAAGTTGAATACGGGCGCGAACCCGCCGCTGGCCGTCGAGTCGATCGTCAGATACATCGCCGCGTGGTAGTCGTACCTGAGGAGCGTACCCCGCCGCAGGTAGGTGTGCGCCTCGTCCCGGTCGTCGCGGACCATATCCAGGAGCTCGCAGCTGATCTCCGTGACGATGGTGTCGACCAGCGGCGTCGTCCCGTCCCGGGCGTAGGGCACGTCGTAGGGGGCGGGCACGTACATGCATCCGGGCAGAAGCAGGCAGAGCACCGCCGCGGCGGCTCGCGACATGGCCATCGATCCGTCCTCCGGGCTCAGCAGGCGCCCTTCACGAGAGGTCGACTTCCCTTTGCGCGGCTCTTCTTCACCATGGCGTCGCACATCGCCTGACTGGTGACAGTGACTCCCTTGTCTCCCTGCCTGTTGGGATCGTCGACGTCCCTGAACAGGGTGCAGCAGTATTTCTGGGCGGAACGCTCTGCAATGTCGTGCTCTCCGGGACGGCCGTTGTTCTGCCTGTCCGCCTCCATCAGCTCCTGGAGATTTAGATCGATCATTTCTTGACTTGGTGGAAGGTCGAAGAACCGGCGCCACATCTCGTTGATGCGCACGAACATGGTGTTCATCGGCACCCCTCCCTGTTGAGGCCAGTATTAACGCTTTCTAAACCTGTGCAAGTATGTGGATACCCATTTGCAGCACCTGTTGCAGGCCGGATACACAGGCCATCGCAAGGCTCAGATGCGAGGGGCGCGATCCGGTTTCTCCCGGGCGATCGCCGGATCCGTCGGACATCCGCGAGCGGCAGCCGCAGCAGGCGCGGAAGTCGTCCGTTCCTGGAAGGCGGCATCGCCGTCGGCCCCGCGCCCGGTTGCGAAAGGATGCCTCAACCATGTCCGAAGCAATGGAACAGGCGCCGGTTGAAGCGTGGCCACAACGCGGTAGCGTTTGCGCTCTCGGCTTCGTCGGACACGGTCCCGTGCAGAACTTATCCTACATCAGCAAGGCGTGCGAACTCCGGTACCCCGACGGCGATCCGCTCGCCGGGCGCTTGGCATCCATCACTGCCAAAGGCGCTGTCGTGGAGGTGTCCGATCCGTTCGCGGTGCCCGAAACCGTCGTCCTGGCGGTCCGGAGGACCGAACGTTCCTGTCGGGTGATGTGGCGGGCGAACGGGCAGGTGGCGATGACGTTCGAGGACGCGACCTGAGGCGGACTACGGGTCCCCGACACGGCTAAGGCGAGAGACCGCGGCTACGCTGCGACTGCGCCCGGGATCTGCAGTTCCGACAGCGCCGCCAGTGCACGCGATCGGCCGAGCTCGGTCATCCGGTGGAACCGGCGAAGGGGTCGCCCGACCTCTTTCGGATCGGCCTCCTCCCACTCGCTCTCGAGCCAGCCGGCCGCCTGGAGCCTCGCGAGAAGCGGGTAGAGGGTGCCTGCCACGATGGCGGAGGCCTTCGTGATCTCCACCCCGGACAGCAACCTGTGCGGATCCACGACGTAGAGGTGCAGCACCTTGAGCGTCGGACCGGACAAGCGCGGTTCGCGAGCAGTCATCCCGTCAACCTTCCAAGCGGACGCAGTTCCTTAACGACCCTCAAGCCGCCTGTCGATTGGCCACCCGCCGCGCAGAACTCCGCGGAAGGTGTTCGCGCGCACATGATGAGACGTTCTCGAAGGAATGAAACCTTTCCGAGGGTTGCCCGATGCGCCGCGACGTGGCCCTGTCACGGTAGGTTCACTCTCACGCGACAAGGAGCTTCGGAGCCCGCAAGGCGGAGCGACGAAAACGAGACCATGACCAAGGAAATGAACGAGCCCGCCGATCTCACGCTCTGGCCGACGGCGGTCCGCGTGAAGACGGCGGAGTGCCGCGAGCAGCCGGATCTGCGCACGGCTCTCCTCATCGCGGTGGAGGCCCTCGAGGCCGGGACCGCGAAGCCGTGGATCATCACGGCGGCCGGCGACATTCTGGCGCCGAACTGGATCGAGGCGAACGGCCGCCGGCTGCTCGGAGACGCGATCGTCGAGGACGAACTGCCGATGGCGGCCTGAGGCCGCGGGGAACGACGCCGGCGCGATGTGCGCCGGCCCAGGTCACTGCCGCTGCCGGACGTCGAACGTGTAGGTGTTGCGGTCGACGATGAAGTTCAGGGCCGGGGCGTACTCGTCCTCGCCATCCTTCTTCGGGAACGGTGGCGTGGGGAACGACGTCGCCAGGGTCGCCTTGCCCGTGGTGGTCAGGTTGTAGAGGCGGAACTTCTTCGGATCCGGGATCTGCTGGTAGTCGGCGTAGGTGCCGTCCTCCAGATCGAGCGTGTCGCAGACCCAGGCCGTCTGCTTGTCGCCGTAGTCGCCGAGGTACGAGACCTTGTAGTTCTGGGTCACCGCCCGGCAGTCGGTTCCGAACCCGTACTTGATCAGATTGTAGCCGAGCTTCACCCGGCCACCGATCGGCTTGGCCTGCCAGAAGTCCGGATCCTTGATGAAGCTGGGCGTGCGCGCGGCCCTCTGTCCGTTGCATTCGTGGCGGTCGCGGTCCGAAGGGTCGTCGCAGAAGGTGCCCGAGATCAGCACCCACTCCGCGGTCGTCTCGGTGCGTAGGCAGGCGAGCACGTAGCTGGAGAAGAAGCCGTGCACGTTCCCGCCGGTGTGGAGGTACTCGACGAGCTTGCCGGTGCCGCACTGCGCCTTGTTCGTCTCCTGGACGAGCCGCATGTAGATCTCGCCGGCGGCCATGCCTTCGGAGGGCGCCAGCGCCGACGCGCATAGGCCTACGGCCGGAATCAGCAGGCTGGAAACGAGGCGCTTCGTCATGGGGGTCTTCGTCGTCGGCGCGGCGGGCACGGACGTGTCCTGGTTCCGAGACCTACCATCCGGTCCAGGGCCTGGCGATATCGCCGAACCGTTCAGTCCCCGTGTTCCGTGAGCCCGGGCTCGGCTCGCAGCAGCCCCGGCGGCATGCCGTCGGGGCTGTGATCCGGTCCTGTTCGTGCTCGGCCGGCGATGCTCCATGGATACCGGCGGCCGACGATGGGGATCAGCCTGCGACGGCAAGCGCCTTCGCTTGAGGCTGGCTCAGCCGGTCCCTGACCGAAGCCGTGGCCTGGAAGAAGTCCGGACCGAGGCGTGGCATCCGCGCGCCTCCGCAGGTGACCTCGATCTCGTCGCCCATCACGACCTTCGTCATCGCGTTCGCCAGGATCGGGGCTGCTTTTTCCGGAGCGCGCGCTCCGAACATCGCATCGCTCTCCAGACCATGGATGATGCTGAAGCCCAGGCACTTCAGCATCGCAGCCTGGATCCCCTTCAGCCCGTCGAGGTACCGGCTGGCATCGTCGAAGACGATCGGCGTCGGCGCGTGGGTGAAGATGCGATTGCCGCCGTTGTACTCTCTCCTCCAGTGACCGAGGATGCTCTCCAAGCCGACCCGCTGGCACATTTTCATCAGGTCCATGCAGAACTGGACCTCCGCCGCCTTCGCTGAGTCGGGATCCAGGGCTGGATCGGGCAGCCGGACGAACGTGATCCAACGCTCGTCGAAGACCCTGTCGAGCATCCAGCAGTCGGTTGCGTCGCCGCCGCCCGAGTAGGTGGTCGCCGCGATCTGCCCCAAGCCCGACCAGTTGCGTGTGCGCTCCTGGATCAGAGCGTCCATTCCGTCGTTCCGCGAGGACACGTGCAGCAGCCCCGATCCGCGTCGGACCCGCGCTTCGGCTATGTCGAGAAGAAGGCTGCTGCGCGCGGCCGACTTTGGCCCATAGACCAGAAAATGGTTGAGGGACTGCCTGTCGGTGATCGGGAAGGAAAGCTCTCTGTCGTCCGTAAGCAATGGGAAAGCGTAGTTGCGGACTTCGACATCCAGGGCGGGTTCGGGTGATCGTTTCGAGGTGGGGCCGACGCTCGATACTATCTCCAAGGCCGCCTCCAATGGGATGCCCAGGGCCTCCGATAGGCGCCGCGAGAAGATCGCGGCTCGCTCCATCGCTACTGCAGATCCGGCATCCTGATCCGAGGGCGACGGCGTAGCCCGTCCGATCTGACCGAGGAGGTCGTTCCAGGATCGGTAGCCGAACATCGCGGCGCAGGCTTCGCGGACCCTTCCGTATGCCGGATCGAAGCCTCGGTCTCCAAGGTGCCTATGGATGGACTTGGCGATCCGCGTCGGGCGAACGGAGGAATGGAAATAGATGCGCATGACAATCCCCGGGTCAGGGAAGCCCCACTCGCCCCTGGAGGGTGATCGTCTTGGTCGGTAGACCTTGCGCGATATGGCTGACGGCGCGTCGTGCACGTGGGGGCTGGTCCGCCACAGGACCGGAGTCGAAGCTAGCACCCCCGTTCTCGAAGACAAGCGAACAAGGGGCGGCAATCGGGGAAAACTGCTCGACGCACCTGCCCATCCGTCGCCTGCCGATCCTTCGCCGCGAAACTCGGGGTGATCGCTTTCGCCGTCGATACCTTTCGAGACGCACGCGTGTACTCGAGGGGTGCCTATTACCATGGACATCCCGCCGGCAGGGATGGGACCCTTTGGATGGCGGTTGGCATATGTGCGGTTAGAGCGTACATTGGACGGGTCAAAGTATGTCCTAGCAGCATGAACACAACCGCCATCCTGACCACCGACGAACTGGACAGCCTCCGCCTGCTCGGTGAGCGCGTCCGCCTCGCGCGGCTGCGCCGGAACCTCACGCAGGTCGAGCTTGCCGAACGCATGGGCGTCCAACGTCCTTCCGTCATCAACCTCGAGAAGGGGCGTCCAGGGGTTACCCTCGCAGTAGCCATCAAGGCGCTGACCGTCTTCGGGTACTCCGAACGCATCGGCGATCTTCTGGCAACCGATCCCGTCGGCGAAGGCATGGAGATGGGTTCGGGCAGGAAGCGCGCGGGGAGCAGGGCCGGTGTGGCGGACTTCTAGGACGGGCAGGCTCGATCGGTTGGTGGTCTACCGCTGGCAGGGAGAGGACTACGCGCCCGTGGGCGAGCTGACCTTCGAGGGGGCCGGCAAAATCCGACTCGGCCGTTTCCAGTACGCCAGATCCTATCTGCAAGCCGCTGGGGCCAAGGCTATCGATCCGGTCGGCCTGCCGCTCGTCGCCAGGTCGTACGCGGCCGCCCCGGAGGAGGTGCCCCTCGCCTTTCACGATGCGGGTCCGGACGGGTGGGGCAAGGAGATCCTGAGCAGGGCGTTCCCCGGCAGCGTCCTGTCGATGCCGGAGTACCTCGCCCTCGGAGGCCGGGATCGGACGGGCGATCTCGCCTTCGGCCCGACGCCGGACAGCGGGCCCGAGACCTGGGTGCCGTCGGAGCCTCCGCTGGTGGGGTTGCCGAAGGAGACCGACGACCTCGGGGCCCTGATGGATGCCGCAGCCGCCGTGGAGGCCGGCGATGCCGAGGGGCACCACTTCAAGCTGCTGCTGCGGAACAGCGACGTGGGCGGGGCCCGGCCCAAGGCCCGTATCCGCGACGAGGGCCGCCAGTGGATCGCCAAGTTCCCGACCTCCATGGACAGGTTCGACGACCCGCGGGTCGAAGCCGCCTGTCTCGACGTGGCGGAGGCGGCCGGCTTCGCGGTTCCCCGGCGGAAGATCGTCGTCGCCGGCCGTCGGGCCGCGCTGTTCGTCGAGCGGTTCGATCGCGAGGAGGGCGTCGAGGGCCGGCCGTTCCGGTATCTGAGCGCGGCGACCCTGCTGAAGCAGCCTTCGACCGCCTACGGCACCGAGCGCACCTACACGGACATCGCCGCGGTCGGCCGGGCGATCGGCGCGACGGGAGCGCCGGCGGAGATCTTCGGTCGCCTGCTGCTGAACGCGTATCTGCACAACACCGACGACCACCTGAGGAACCACGCCTTCATCGACAGGGGCGACGGCTGGACGCCCGCACCCGTGTTCGACCTCGTGCCGCATCCCGACAAGGCGCGGCACGTTCCGGCCCCGGCGCCGGGGATCTCGCCGGCTTGGGACGTCGACGCGGCGTTCCGGTCGCATGCGGCCTTCCGGCTGGACCCGGCCGCGGCTGCGGAGATCCGGGACCGCATCGTGCAGGCGGCCGGTCGGCTAGGCGAATTCATGGACCTGCGGGAGGTGTCGGCGGCGGATCGCCGGTACCTGAAGGATGCGTTTCCCAAGGAGATCGGGTTCAAGCCGTGAAGGAGTTGGCCGCCGACATGGATGCCGAGACCGAATTCCGTCGTCGCCTCGAGTGCGTGCCGGTGCCGGACGAGATGCGGGACCTTCCTCGCGACCGCCGCGGGTATCCCATCCCCGCGATCGTCTTCAGGGACGCCGGTGGCACGCCGCACTTCACGATCAACGACGCCGGGATGAGCCTTCGGGCGCTGGAGGAGGACCGGTGCCCGATCTGCTGGGGGCGGTTGACGCGCGGGCGATGGTTCGTGGGCGGTCCACTCTCGGCCCTCCACGAGCGCGGCGCCTTCGGTGATCCGCCGGGTCACCGGGCCTGCATCGGGTACGCGTTGCAGATCTGTCCGTACCTTGCGGCGCCGAGCTACGCCAAGCGCATCGACGACCGCGGCCTCGTGAGGCGGTCGGGGCTGGCGGTCGCCATGGACCCGACCGTCGTCCCCGAACGGCCGGCCCTGTTCGTCGCCGTCATGGCGATCGGGCAGAGCGTGCGGAAGGGGGCCACGATCTCGATCCGGCCGAAGAAGCCCTATCGGGCGATCGAGTACTGGCGTCGGGGACGCCGGCTGCCGGACGACGAAGGTGCTGCGATCGCGGCCACCATCCTGGGGGAACCTCTGCCCCAGCCGGGAGCTCCCCGCATTCTTCGGCCGTGATCGGCCTAAGCGCCCCTTCGGATGCGCTGGGGGCATGGTCACGACCCCCGGAACGCGGCGACGCTCCGAGTGCCGTGTGTCTCAGGCGGCCAGACGGTCGGCCATGGCGCCGGGGCGGCCCAGACCGATCGACTTGGCCAGATCCGAGCGGCGCCGGGCGTAGTTCGGGGCCACCATCGGATAGTCCTCCGGCAGGCCGAAGCGCTCGCGGTAGCTGCGCGGATCCAGGCCGTGGGCCGTCAGGTGCCGCTTCAGCGTCTTGTAGCGGCCGCCGTCGATGAAGCTGACGATGTGATCCGGCGTCACCGACTTCCGGATCGCGGCAGGCGACTGCATCTCGGAGACCTGGGCGGCGGCAGCGGGTGCGCCGGTGCCGAGGGAGGCCAGTGCCGCGTGCACCGACCCGATCAGATCGGGTAGGCCGGCCGCGGGGAGCGGATTGTTCGAGACGTACGCGCCGACGATGCGGGTCGCGAGAGAGGCGAGATCCGTGGACTGCGATGTGGACGAGTTCATTGGTCGACCCTTGCCGGTTCGTATTGCGAAAGGCCGACGCGTCGTGGCGACGAGCCTGTTGCGCACGGGGCGGCCGCGCTGTAGCGGGCCGCCGGGGGCGGTACGCCCCGTCGGCTGCCGGTCGTTCCTTCGCCGCGCAGCCACCAACGAATTGTGCGCCGTTTCCATTCCTTGCGCAACCCACGAACGGCCGTGCGCCGTCCTCCAATGAAGGAATGGCGAGGGCGTGGGCATTGTTCCGTCGCTGCCCGTCAGTAATCCGCCGAACCGATACCCGTTCGGGGCCGCGCGCCGCACATAATGCCAAGCGAAGACTGGATCCGGGTGGTCGGGAGCGGCAACGATCCGGCGGAGCCTATGCGGCCGCCACGCCGAGGCGCCGGTGCCTCGTCCGTCCGGATGCGCCGGTGCGGCGCCCCTCCGCCGCTGCCAGATCGCGGCGCAGCCTCCTGATCTCGGCGTGAAGATGGCCGGCGTCGACCGCCATCTCGATGCACTGGTCCTGCGCCTCGGCGAGTTGCAGGCGGAGCTCCGAGATCTCGACCGCCTGTTCGAGGATGGTGATATCGGAAGCGGGAATGGCAACCTCCATACGCTCGCCGCCGACGGTCCGCCGGCGAGGGGGCCGGCTTTCGCCCTCGTCTCCTAACGAAATCCTACCGGAACCGGTCGGAAGCCCCGGAAGCCGTCAATCCACTGGAAAGGTCGCGCCATATCCTGTGGACGGCTCGGTCCGGAGCATCCCGATCCCGGTCGGGCCGCCCGACCCCTTGACGTGGCGCGCCGATCCGCCAGATGTGGATCCGCTTGGCCCAGGACGGGCCGCGAAGCCCCATGGAATCCTTCCCGCATTCTATGGAGCGAAACCGATGACCATCGGACGCAAGATCCACACGACCCGTTGCCACAAGCCCGTCTCGATCGGCGATGCTTGGCTGCGCGTCGAACACATCTACTCGGACGAGGACGGCAGGGGCGCGGTGATCGCCTTCCGCGATCCCGATCGCCCTTCGCCGCATGGCGAGCACTTCTTCCGGGGCGGCTGCATACCCCTCGGCGAACGTCGCGAGCTGTTCGCGGGCGTGCACGTCACCATCGACCCCGACAGCACGCACAGCTGGGTCCGGTTGACGATCGAGGCTCCGAAGACGGTGCCGATCACCGACGGCTTCCCGCGCGAGCGGAAGCCCGCGGCCGCCTGACACGTCGCTCGAGACCGGTCCGTGGGGCAACCTGCCCCACGGACCGGTCAGGCCGAGCCCAGCAGCTCCTTCAGTCCCGCGAGCGGCCGCCCCTCCGATACCGCGCGCGGTGCGTAGCCGGGTGGCGTCGGGACAGTACTGCGCACGAAGTCGCGCAGCAGCGCGAGCGCCCGGAGGTCCGCGAGGCCCAGGACCGGCCTTCGGCGCGCGATCGCCCGGCGGACGCCGGCGACCAGTCCGACGGTCCCGTCCACGAACGCGTGGTCTAGGCCCTCCAGGATGGGCGCCCTCCAGACCCGAAGCCAGCGGAGGATCCTGTCGCATCCGCCGGCGGCGAGCTCGGTCTCGGCCCACCGCCGTTCGCCGTCCGCCCTCGAAGGAAGTGCAAGGAGATCGAGGACCGCCCTGGCCGCGGCGCGCAGCGCGACCGCCGCCTGTGGCCAGCCGGGTGCGGGCGTGCCGCCGGCGGCCAGGGAC
Organism: Methylobacterium sp. 092160098-2; assembly: GCF_028920805.1. Classification (NCBI taxonomy): domain Bacteria; kingdom Pseudomonadati; phylum Pseudomonadota; class Alphaproteobacteria; order Hyphomicrobiales; family Methylobacteriaceae; genus Methylobacterium; species Methylobacterium sp. 092160098-2. Next base: position 585,385 of record NZ_JAQPZJ010000002.1, read on the forward strand.
CGTGAGAACTCGTAGGCTGTCGGCACGCCGTTGCAGCCTCTCGACGTCGCATGCCGGCGGAGGGAGCGGAAGGCGATATCGGCCTCGGTACGGAGACCGCGGGCGGCCGCGGCTGGCGAGACCATGATCCTGGCGGCGGGCAGCGCCGAGCCCACCAGGGCTATCAGCGCCGGGTCGAGCGGCGTGCAGACCTGCAGCGCCGGGGGCCGGCCCGGGTCGCCGAGCCAGGCGCGGACCGGATCTCCGGCCGCAAGCATCTCCACGAGGGTCCCGCGATCCACGTCGACCGCGAGGACGCAATCGGCTCCGCGGACGCGGACGGGCTCGAGCAGCAGGAAGTCCGGCGCCGCGTCGAGCACCTCGGGTTCGCGAAGCGCGGACCACGCCTCGACGTGCCGCTGCACCGTCGACCTGGGAATGCCGGTCTCGGCCGCGGCCCCGCTCTGGCCGAGGAGGAAGACGCGGTCGACGACATGGGCGCGCAGGGTCCGTTCTGCCGCGAGATCGGCCTCGTCGTAGACGGATCCGTTCCGGCCGCACGCGCGGCAGAGCACACGCGCGGCCGAAGCCTCGTAGGGTACCGCGACGCCGTCCCGGATCCGGTGGAAGGTCGGATTGAACGCGCCCTTGCGGACGAGGCGCCCCGACCCGCAGTTCCCGCAGGCGGCCGTCATGCCGGGAGCCGGACCGGTTCGGGGACGTCGATCACGAGCGGCTGGTCGAAGCGTTCGACCCCAACCGGTCCTGGAACGTCGATCGCCGGAGGAAGATCGAAGCAGTGCTCGACCAGCGCCCGGGTCGCTGCGTCGACCTTGGGGTCCGACGAACGCCTTCCCTCGGACAGCTCGACGCCGTAGTGCGCGATCGCAGCGATGCCCTCCACCAGATGCGCGCGCCGCCCGAGGTTCGACACCGCGTACCAGAGGCCCCGATCCACCCGCTTGAGCCAAGTCATGGCCGAGGGCGGGCACGGACCGGCGCGTCGTGCCTGGTCCAGAGCCGCCAGGATCATGGTGGCCGCAGTCCCGTGGTCGGCCGCGATCCTGTCCCGGAGGGCGATCACGAGGGGGTCCGAGCGTAGACCGTATCGCTCGACGAGGCGTGCCATGCCGGCATCCGGATCGGCTTCCGCGGTCGCCTCCGCGAGTTCCTGCAGGATTGTCGACCCGCCGGCTTGCGAGGCCGTCTTCAGGAGGCTCAGGAACAGCACCTCGACGCGCGTCTCCCGCAGGGTCGACGCCATCAGCTGCCGCTCCAGCGCGGCCCGGATCAGGGTAGCGGCTAGACCCGGATCCTCCCCGCTACGGACTCCGTTCGCTTCGAGCCAGTCTCGGCACGACAAGGGGGGAGAGAAGGTGCCGAGGTCCGGCAGGGGGTCCGGTCGACGGCGCCGGGGCATCCCGGCCCAGGCGGCCCCCGTCAGAATGGCCGCGGCGGCGACGCCGCAGGCCAGTTCCACGTTCGTGGCCATGAACGCCAGCACGGGTTGTCCGAAGGCGACGGCGCAGCCTCCGCAGACGGCTGCGGCGCCGGTCGGAAGAAGATCGATCTTCATCATGCGTCTCCCGGGATCACTCGGCCGCGTGCGCCGTCAGAGGGGCGAGATCGGCCGGCTGGGGCAGCCCCCCGGCGGACCGCATGCGGTCGTAGGCGTCCGTCCCCAGCGTCCGCGGGTAGATCGCGACGATGTCGCGGTGCTCGCCCCCGATCGCCGCCTTCATCCGGCCGCTCCCGTCAGGGCTCATGCGGAGCTTCACGCATGCGCTCGCGATCAGGCGTTCGGCCACGTCGCCCTGCCGCACGCGAGGGTGCTCGTCTCCGGCTCCGTAGATCATGGCGAGCCCGAGGGACGGCGCCTGCACCGCGATCGTCTCGGCAGCGGTGGAGGCGTAGTGGCGGAGCTCGTCCAGAACGATCGGGAACGGCCTGGACGTCCGGGTCGGCGGCGGCAACGCGGTGACCGCCATCTTCAGCATCGCGACCGCGGCGCGCCCGAACATCGCGGCCTCGTGCTCGTCGCGGCGTACGGAGGGGAGCATGACGACCAGGATCCGGTCGTTGAGCAGCACGTCGGCCAGATCCACGTATCGGGCCGAAGACGTCGTCAGCCCGGATCGGGTGAGCTGGCGGAGAACGGGCGAGACCTGCGTCTCGAGGAAGACATGCTGGTCGACGACGGCCTGTGCCTGCTTCGCGCCCCGTTCGGGCTGATACCCGGGCAGCGAGCGGAGGTAGTTCCGGAGCTTCTCCCTGATGGCCTCCGGCAGATCCGGGTCCTCGGCCAGCGCGACCACGTTCTTCAGGATCAGAGCGGAGAGGATCACGTCGATATCGAGCGAGGCGATGCCGGCGTCGCGGCGCCAGACGAGCGCCTCGAGGATCGGAGCCGTCATCGCGATGCTGCGTCCTCTCCAGGCGGAGTCGTCGTCCGAATCCTTCAGCAGGTCGCCGACCAGAATCGTCAGCTGCTGGGACGTCCCGGTCTCGAAGGGATTGAAGCAATGCGCCCTGGGCGTCCCGTCGTCCCCCGCGGGCATGACGAGGAGCACGTCGTCCTCTCGACCGAGCGCTGCTGCCATCTGGGCGACCTTCGCGTGGATGGAGACGTCTTCGATCCCGTCCACCCAGATCAGGCCCGATCCCTTGGCGATCATCCCTTCGACGATCCCGAGCATGGCCTCGGTCTTCCCGCTGCCGGTGTCGCCGTGGACGACTATGCCGGACCTCGCCTGCTGCGGCGTCAACCGGACCGGCGTTCCGTCCTCCAGGGTGCCGATCGGGTAGGCCCCCTCCAGCCGGGGAGCCCCCTTGCGTGCGACGGCCTGGAAGGGCTGGCGCGTCGCCCGATGCCGGGAGACCAGCAGCGCGCCCGCTGCGGCCGCGCACGCGACCGCCACCGCCGGCGAGAGCAGCGCCGGCAGCGACAGGGCGGCGACCGCCGTCGCCGTCTGCTGGCGCGAGTTGGTGAGCGAGAGCAGAGCCCTCCGCGCGTGTTCCTTCGTTTCGACCCAGGTGCCCATGATCCGTCTCCTTGTACGAAGGAGACAATTCCATTCCTTATGATGGAATGAAACCAGCCGTAGGATCCACGGGCGATCTGCCCATTCCGTCGACATCGCCGGCGCGTGCCGCCCTGGTCGGCACGGAGAGCGCTTTGCCTACGATGACGGAGGGCCTTCACCCGGGTTTCGGCGCGGCTTCCGGGGCGATCGCTAGGCGACCAGGGCCTGCTCCAGACCTTCCAGAGGTCGTCCGACGGGAACCGTGCGCGGAGGCATTCCCGGTCGCGGCGGCATGGTCCTGCGGACGAAGTCGCGAAGCAGGGTCAAGGCCCTGACATCGGTCAGCCCGAGAGCCGGCCTTCTCCGCACGATGGCGCGCCGGATGCCGGCGGCAAGCATCGCCGTCCTATCGACGAATGCGTGGTCGAGCCCCTCCAGAACGGGATCGAGCCAGACCCGCAGCCATCGCAGAATGCGCTCGCAGCTACTGGCCGCCAGCTCGGCCTCGGGCAATCGCCGCTCGCCCTCGGAGCGTGACCTCGCGGCTATGAGGTCCAGGACGGCTCGAACCGCGGCCCGCAACGCCGTGACCGCCGTAGGCCACCCCGGCTCGATGCCGGCGTCGGGCGCCAGGGACCGCGAGAACTCGTTCGGGGTCGGCATCGCGTTGCAACCCTTGGCGGCCGGCCTTCGACGCAGCGCGCGAAGACAGAGGTCCGCCTCCATCCGGAGCGCACGCGCGGCCACGGCGGGTGCCACCATGACCTTCGTCGCGGGCAGCGAGGCCTGCACCGTCGAGATGGTCGCGGGGTCGACGCGGGCGCACACGCGAAGCGCCGGCAGGCGCCCCGGAGCGCCGAGCCACGCCTGAAGAGCCTCGCCGGCAGGCAGGATCTCGACCAGCGTCTCGCGGTCGACGTCGATCGCCAGGATGCAATCTTCGCCGCGGATGCGGACGGGCTCTAGCAGCAGGAAGTCGGGAGCCACGTCGAGGACGTCGGCATCGCGAGCCGCGCACCAAGCCTCGACGTGCCTCTGGACCGTGGTGCGGGGAACCCCAGTCTCGACCGCGGCGGCGTTCCGACCGAGCGCGAAGACGCGTTCCACGATATGATCCCGGACCTCCCGGTCGGCCGCGAGATCGCCCTGATCGTACAGGGTTCCATTGCGGCCGCACCCGCGGCAGAGGACGCGGGATACGGCACCTTCGTATGGCACGATCACGCCGTCTCGTAGCCGGTCGAAGGTGCGCCAGGATCGGCCCTTCCGGACGATCCTGGCGGAACCGCAATGCTCGCAGCTCGCGATCATGCCGCTGCCGGGACCGTTTCCGAGTCGCTTCGCTGCCGATCGATGATCGGGTCCGTCAGCGCAGCGATGGCAGCACCGATCAGCGGCTTCTCAGACCGGCCACGGATCTTCTCTTCGCGGAAGTGGGCGATCGCCGCGATGCCTTCGACGTGGAAGGACGCGCGGCCGAGATTGGACATCGCGTACCAAAGGCGCCGATCCACCTTCTTGAGCCACAGAAACTCGGACGGTGCACACGAGGCTCGCTTGCTTCGTGCCGCCTCCAAGGCAGCCAGCATCACCGTGACGGTCATCCCGTGGAGTTCCAACAGTGTGTCCCGGACCTCCTTCAGGCGGACGTCGTCGCGCAGGCGATGCTCCTCCATGAACCGGATCGCAGCGGATTTGGAATCAGTGTCCGTCATGTCTTCGGCAAGTCGGCCCAGCATGTTCGAACGGCGCGGGATTTCGGAGCCGCTGCCGGCGGATGCGAGGATGGATCCGTCTGGGGGCGCCATGGCCAGAAGGCAGAGAAGGAGTGCTTCGACACGAGGATCGCCGAGACCCGTGGTCTTCAATTGCCCTTCCAGACCTATCTCGATGAGGGGCGATGCCAAAGGGTCGTCACCCTTAACTCCCGACAAGAGCAGCCACTCGGACGGCGGCATCGGCGGGTCGTACAGGTCAAACCCGACCGTTCGGACGGTCGAGGACCGGGTCCTGAATGCAAGCCAAGCCGAACCGGAGAGGAGAGACGCAGCCGTCGCTGCGCAGAGGGCCGAGACGTGGTCGGCCATGAAGGAGCCGAGCGGGACTGCGAAGGCCAGCAGCGCAGCACCGCACACCATGCCGACGGCCGTCGAACGGAGATCGATCTTCATTGCGCATTGCTCCGATCTGTAGGCCGCGTATCCCCCAATGATACGAGCTCGGTCGGCGCTATCACCAAGCGCCCGAGGGCCGCCCGATCCTTCGGCCGCGAATGGATCGGCTTGAGGTCTCGCGTCGTCTCGCCGACCGAAAGGCGCAACCGCATGTGGTCGAGGGGTTGGATGACAGTGGTCGCACCCGAAGCGATATCGGCGCGGACGGCGGGATCGGCGACTCCGCTTACCGATCGATCGTCGCTACCGTAGATGATCGAGCAACCGAGCACGGAAGCGTCGAGTGCGAGCCTCCGCATGTCCCCCGAGACGTAGGCCTCGATACCATCCAAGATGATCGGGAACGTCGGCCCGCCCTTCGGTAGGGCGACATCGGGCGGAGAGATGACCTCCCGAACGGATGCGGACAACCTGTGACGAAGCATGGAAAGAAACGCCGATCCGACTGCCTTCACGGCATGAGGGTTGTGGCTACCGCGGTCCAGCATGACGACGAGGATCCTCCGGTTCGCGAGGACCTCACCAAGGTCGATCCGCGACGTAGAAGCATTCATGATTCCGGAATCGGAAAGATAATGAAGCGACTTTGCAACCCACATCTGAATGTATCCGTGGTGTTCCAGCACGTCCCTCGACTGCATCCTGCCCCGCTCGGAATTGTATCCCGGTATCGCGTTTAGATACTGATGTAGACGATCTTTGATCGCCTCGGGGAGCTGATCGCCGAGGCTTTCTCGCGCAAGAGCGATGATGCTGTCGAACGACAGCGCCTCTCGAAGGACGTCGACATCGAAGGGCTCGCCGGCCAGGTCACGCAGCCAGACCCGAGCTTCGACTACGACGGTGGCCAACTCCGTAATCTTCGTCTTCCATTGATCGCCGACTTCGGCATGCCAGTCGATCAGATCGAGAACCGTCTTCGCGATCTCGCTTCCCTTCGCCGCTTCGAAATAGTCGAAAGCGTTCTCCCGTCCGGGACGCTTTTGCCAACCTGCGGTCACGAATATGACGTCGTCTTCGCGACCTAAGGAGGCGGCTGTCGCATGGATCCGGGCTGGGAGTCCGACGTCGAACACCGGCGAAACGTAGATGAGACCGGTACCATTCGCGATCATCTCCTCGGCCAGTGCGAGGAGATATTCGTGCCGCCCGAGGCATGCCTTTTGCGAAACCAGCACGTGGTGCCGCATTTCTCCAGGGCTCATTTTGAGCGGAGCACCGTCGTCCTCGTAGCCGAGGGCGTAGACGCCCTCGCGCCGCTCTACATCCCTTTGAATGAATTCGTCGGCGAAAGGATCGGCCCTGGTTCTATGCCTCGCGAGAAGCAGAAGGGATGCGGCGAGGCCGCTCGCGGCGGCCGAGAACGGCGACACCAATGCTGGAAGCGCCAAGGCTGCAAGTACGGTGGCCGTCTGCAGCCTGGACTCCGCGATCGACGTCACCGTTCGGGAGGCGAGATTCGTCGTTTGGCTCCATGTGCCCATAGCTTACTCCTACCAGCCAGGGAACCATTCCATTCCTTCGGCGCGGTGGAAAGCGCCACTTCCAGGTCCTGGTCCCGGCCCGATTTCTCGGCATGGCGGAAGGGACAGTGGGACCTCCATTCCGCCACAGCCAAGCATCAGGACCACAACCCGCAGCCGCGGCGATCAGAACCGGGGCAGGATCGCCTTCAGCGGCTGCCGCTGATCGTGCCTGACGAGCACGAGGTCGTCCGCTCCGCCGGCATGCAGCTCGAGCGCGGTGCTCCTCTCGACCAGCACCGCCGCTCCGATCTTCTCGTTCGAATGCATCATCGAAAGACGGTCGCGATCCGCGAACACGAGACTGAAGCCGAGTTTTCCGGCCCTGGACGCCAACACGTCGAGTCCGGGGACGAGGTATTGGCCGACGTCGTCGAGGATGATGGGCGTCAACGGCCGGCGTTCGCCGGTCGGCAACTCAAGCGACATACCGTTTGCGGCGTCATTCCCTGATCGGACCCGTCCGGATCGGAGCAATTCCGAGATCTCGTACTTGACCGACGAGAGCACGATCTTCGCCAGAGGCGGGCCGTCCAAGGGAAGGAGGCGCATGTCCGGGGCTTCGACGACGAGGATGCGATTGTTCGCGATGACGTCCACCATGTCGAGCGACGAGGTCCCGGCCGCGAATACATAACCCCAGTAGTCGCACAGGCCGTGCATGGCCCAGCCGAGAAGCATCTGCAGATAACCGTGCTGTTCCTTCGTGTGTTGGCACTGGTCCGCCTTGGAAGGATCGTATCCTGGGATCAGAGACAGGTAGTTTCGCAAACTACCTTTGATGGACGGAGGCAGGATCTCGTCGCGGGACAGCGCTTCGATCGCATCCAATCCAATGTTGTCGCGGATGACGCCGATGTCGAGGGCGAGATCCTCATGGTCCCGTTTCCAGACGAGGGCGGCGCCGACTCCACTCAGCATCGCAACCGCGCGCTCTCTCCAGCGGTCACCATCCGGGCCGCGATCGTCCATGAGCTCCATGCAAAGCTCGACAAGCTTCTGCGACGAGCCGCTCGCGAAGGGATTCCACGTCTCCGACCGTACCACTCGTCCACCGCTCATGAAGTTCAGGACCCTGAAGTCGCTCCCTCGCCCCATCCTCGTCGCCAGGCCTTCGATGCGCTCCGCCAGTCTTCCGTGGCGACTGCAGTCGATGTAGATGAGGCCGGCCCCCTCCTTCATCATGTTCGCCGCCAAGCCGAGCAGCACCTGCGATCGAGGCGTGTCGTTGCCGCCCAGCACCAGGAGTCCCGAACGGATCTCCTGCTCGAGAAGGGAGAAGGTCCGGCCGGTCCTATCGGTGCCGACCGGATATTCCCTGGCTTCGATCGCCTGGAAGGTATCGCTTTGAAACATGGAAGCCTCGCTTTTGCGGGTTGAACGTCGCATGGAACGTAAGCTTCGGAAAGCGTCCGCGATGCCTTCTGGGGCATTCGCTCCTTCGGTGCGGCCGGGCGCGCGAAGCGATCGATCTGGTCTACGTCGATGGCGATCGACGGCGTTTGATCGAAGGAGTCGGATGGTCGGCTGGAAGAAATTTCTTTCGCAGACGCCGGGAGGTGTGCAGGCGATGTTGGGGAGGTCGAGGAGATCGTGATGCGGAAGCGGGGACGTCCGAGAGGCAGCGGCTACGACGATGCCGGTGCAATAGGACAGGTGCTCGATCTGATGACGGTCGAAGGCTTGTCCAGGCGCTCCGCCATCATCCGCATCTGCGGCTTCGACCAGCTGCGCCGCATCGAGTTGAAGATGGCGGCCATCGCACGAACCTTCAGCGCAACAGGATCATATGCAATGTCCGTGAACGAAGAGAATTCTGCCGCTCCCAACGGTGGGAAGGTCTACGACATCTGCCTGAGCGACGTTCTTGAAGCTGCGGAGCGGCAAGGATTCCGCCTGCTCTTCGGCGACGATCCCGGTCTGGCGGCGAAGAAGGAGGACATTCTCGTCATGTCCTTCATGGCGAACCCGATCGATCTTGGAACGCCCCACCGCAGCAACACGCTGAACCCGTTCGCTGGCCCCTTCCCGGATCTCGGCATCGTCCTCGATTGAGGCCTGCGGCCAATCGGCGGATCCGGCCGCGGATGCGCGGCCGGACGGTAGTTCCTCAGCAGACCGGCAGAGCCGCGCCGATCGCGGCGAGGCCGGCGATCATGGCGCCGCCCGCCGCGTAGTCGGCCCAGGCCTTCCGGAGATCGAGGGACGCCAGGGCGCCGCCGGCGGCGATGAAGGTCGCGGCGATGATCGGCATGAAGTCGTTCCTCCGTGGATGAGCGGGACCAACCGATCGAACCCCGGTTTCGGTCCATGCCGCGGTCAAGTTTCCCTGGCGTCGGGCCCGTCCCTCCGCGGGCCGGTCGCCACCACCTTCATCTCGTCGTCCGGAAGCGGGCGCTGGAGCCGCAGCGCCTCCTCCACCGGAGCCTCGAGCCATGTGCGCCACTCCTCGGGCTTCGTCAGGAGGACCGGCATGGCCTTCGGATGGACTGGACCGACGACACCGTTCGGTTCGGTGGTCAGGAAGCTGTAGAGCAGGTGCTCCTCCTCGACCGGATCCTCGCGCTTCGGTCCGCGCACGCCCTTCCAGGGGCGCCAGATGCCGGCGAATGCGAACAGCGGCCGCTCGTCCGAGAGAGCGAACCAGATCGGCGTCTTCCGGGGCTTGGTGTCGGCGTATTCGCTGAACGACGAGACGGGAACGAGGCACCGGTGCCCGGTCTTCAGCCATGGACGCCAGTAGCTCGACTTCACGTTCCGGACGTTGGTGACCGGATGCTGCGGCCCGGCGCTCGCCGGCGACGGGAAGCCCCAGCGCATCATCGCGAGCTCCCTGGCGCCGTCCTGCAGCCGGACGACCGGCGCCATCTGGTCGGGAAAGATGCCGGGCAGCGGCGGCAGGTTGCCGGTCCCGTCGCGTTCGACCTCCATGCGCTCGCGGATCGTCGCCTGGGGTGTGACGAGGCTGTACAGGTTGCACATCGCCCCGACATAGGGCCCGGGCCGTGGAAGTCGTCGGCATCGGCCGCCTCGCGGCTGGACGGCGCCCGCCGGAAGCTACAAGCTTCGCCGATCCTCGACGACGATCCCGGAACTCGATGCACTCGACCCGCCGCGCGGCAGCGATCCTCGACCTTGCGGTCCCGATCTTCGGGACGGCGGGTGCCGGGTGAGTCCGATGAACGGCGTTGCGCCGACGATGCCGGATGCCGGCGACCGGATCCCGCGATCCGTCAGGTACGTGAAGCTCGGCGCCGGCGGCCGATGGTGGAAGGCGGCGAGAGAGCGCGGACAGATCCACTTCGGCTGGACGCAGATACCGGCCGAGGCCCTGGCGGAGACCGACCTCGTCGCGATCGAGAAGGCGGTCCGGGATCACTACGGTCCGAAGCAGGGCGCGACCCAGGACTTCAGGGCAATCCGCAGCGTGCTCGAGGGTCCGGACCGGCACGTCTGGGTCGCCTACGAGGACGGATGCCTGTGGTGGTGCACGGTCCGGGACGGGATCACCGTCAATCCCGAGGGCGAGAGCCTCGAGCTCGGCCACTTCTGGCTCGACTGCGACCGACCCTGGAGCGATCGATCCCTGCAGGGCCGCCGTCTCGCCCTGTCGGAGCTGCCGGGCATCGTCGGCGCCACGAGCGGCTTCCAGGGGACGGCCTGCACGCCCGGGGGCTGGAAGGAGATCCTCCGGATCCTGACCGACGCAGAGGACCCTGCCGTGATGGCGGCGGCCCAGGCCCGCGGCGCCTACGAGACGGCGATCGCGACGCTCGTCGCGCGCCTCATGCCGAAGGATTTCGAGCTGCTGGTGGATCTCGTCCTGTCGAGGACCGGCTGGTCGCGACTGGAGAAGCTCGGAGGCTCGACCGAAGGCGTCGACGTCGAGGTGGAGAATCCCGCGTTGGACGAGATCGCGTTCGTCCAGGTGAAGAGCCGTGCGGACCAAGGGGTGCTCGACGACTACGTCGGCCGGTTCCTGGACAGACGAGACCGCTATGCGCGGATGATCTTCGCGGTCCATTCACCGAAGGGGGAGATCGTTCCGCCGACGGACGAGCCCATCCAGGTGTGGGACGGATCCCGCATCGCCCATCTCGTCGTCCGTCTCGGCCTGGGCGATTGGGTGGCCAACCGGGTCTGAAGCCGGATCGGGGTGGATCCGTCCGAGCCCCGCGGCCGAACCGGTCGGCATCCGTGCCCGATGCAATGCATTTTAGCGATCTTCTGCGGGGACCGTCAGCAGACGTGCGGTAGCTTGGCCTTAGATATTCACGGAGCCGTCATGCCTTCCGCCACCGCCAAGAACTTCCTCGGTCGCATCCTCGTCTCCGTCGGTATCCTCGCCGTCGCTTCGCCGGCCATGGCTGCAGGTCGGTCGATCGTCGGCGAATGGGCTCCGGATCCGGCCAATTGCCTCCCTTTCGCCGGCGCAATGAAGATTTCGGCAATGAGCATGGTTGCGGACGAGATGAGCTGCAGCTTCAGGAGCGTGGTCCGGGATGGCGACAAGGTTACGTGGCGGGGCGGCTGCAGCTCCGGAAGCAAGGACGTGCCCTCGGTCGTGGTCGCGACGCTGCACGGCGAGACGCTTGCGGTGCGGATCAACAACCAGCCGGCGGACACCTACCGGCGCTGCAGGCGCTGACCGGCGTCCGGGCGGTCGCCACCGGGACGCCGACGATCTCCCGCAGGCGGCCCATCGGGCCGCCACGCCGTGCCCCGTCGACGCGGGACGCCTTCAGATCGGCATCGTTCGGCTGAGAGTTCCCCCGCGAACCACCTCGAGCGTGCCGTCGACGAGCGACAGTTGCGTCGGACAGTGCGCCAGGATCGCCTTCGCGGAAAGGCCGCGCCCGCTCCACCGTGCGAGATCAGTCTTGTCGGTGATGCCGAAGACGAGCGAGATGCCCAGCTTGCCGGCCCAGCCGGCCAGATCGCCGATCCCTGCGATCGCGTAGTCGGCGGCGTCGTCCAGCACCAGGAGGTGTGCGGGCGGCCCGGGTGGCTGCAGGCTCCGCACGTCGTCGAACTCACCCCCTTCGCCGAACGGGTCCGATCCGTCCGCCCCCGGGGCCTCGGAGATGGCCGCGTGCAGCGCCGCCTCCAGCGAGAACATGAGGGCGTCCGAACATTCGAGAGCGCGGGCCGGATCCTTCGCGAAGGAGGGCAGAAGCACGACGGTGATCAAGCGGTCGGAGAGACACCGTCCGAACTCCTCGGGGCTCGGCACCTCGGTGGCTGCGACGGGGTCGCCCTCGACCTGGATCAGAACTCGTCCCAAAGACATCGTCGCATAGAAGTGCTGCTCCAGCGTGCGCTGCCCCACCTTCTCCCCCTTCACGTAGAAGGGGGTCGACTCGATGTAGGCGCGCAGTCCCGCGCGGATCGCCTCGGGCAGGTCGGAGGCGATCGAGAGCGTTTCGAGCTCGTCCCAGTCCATGGCCTCGCGGACGCGGTTCATGTCGAGGGAAGCGCCCTGCCGATCGCGTCTCCACACGAGCGCCTGCATCAGCGGCAGAAGAAGGGAGCGGGATCGATCCTTCCAGCGGTCCATGTCGCTTCCCGCCCCCTCGAAGGCGAGCTCTACGAGCATTCCGGACAGATCTTCGGCGGAGCCGGAGGCCAGGGGATCGAAGGCGGAGCGTTCCGACGTCCGGCCGCCCCGCGGCGACAGGAGGTCGACGACACGTAGATCGGAACGGCGACCCAACGACATGGTCATGGACGCCAGCCGGCGTCCCAGCTGGAGATCGCCCTTTCCGTCCACGATCACCACGCCCGATCCCGCGGCCAGGGCGCTTCCGACGAGCGCGAGCAGCAGCTCGGTCTTGCCCGAAGCGGTGTCGCCTATCGCGAGGACGGGGCGCGCCATGTCGTCGTGCGTGAGGTGCAGGACCTCGAACTTCTCGTTGACACCGAGCGGATGGCCCGCGGCCCTGAACTCCTCGGCGATCCTGCGTCGATCCATCGGTTCTCTCGGGCTCCAGTTGCCAACGGAGGGAGCGTCGGTCGCGTCAGCGCTCGCCTGCAGGGGGTAGCGCCTCGGCCACGCGGCCGACGTCGTTCTCAAGCACCGCGAGCTTGACCGACGTTCCGGTGCCGGCAATGCGGTCGAACCGGGCCATGGCATCGTCGCGGACGGCATCCGCGCGATCGAGGAAGGTCTGGAGGGTCTCGGCCTTCGACACCGAGCCGCCTTCCGGAACCGCGTCGGGATCGCGCGCCTGGGCGGCCAGATAGGTCTCGACGTCCGTCCGCAGCGACGCGAGTTCCGACGCGTCCACGGTGCCGTCGAAGTTCGCATCCGTGGTGGACATGAATTCCGCGGCCGCCTCGCGCTCGTCTACCGGCATCGTCGCGAGCAGCGCCTGCATCTCCTGCGGGGTGACGACGTCGTCGTGGTCGACGTCGGCGCGGTCGTACAGGGCGAGCGTGCCCCGAGCCGCCGCCGGGAAATCGATGCCGCCCGCCTGCGGATCCGCCCCCGCGACGCGTATCATGACCGACCAGTCGTGCTCGAAGCCGGGGCGGACCTGCTCCTTGAAGGAGGCGAGCGCGGTCTCGAGTTCGGACCGGTCTACCACGCCGTCGTGGTTCGCATCCGCCATCACGAAGATCGCCGAGACCGTCGAAGTCAGCGGCTGCGGCTCAGGCATTGCGGCGGCCAGAGCCGGCGCCGCGACGAGACCCAGGAAGGAACCGATGAAGAGAGCGCGCATTTCGTATCTCCCGTTCCTTCGAGCTTAGGTTCATTCCTTCGCAGACGCAATTCGGGGGCGGATCCTTCGAGAAGCTTCGGGCGGGCCGGCGGCGAGCCGCTGGACGCGCCAACGACCGATCTGCCCGGCATGATCGCCGTATCAGCTCGAGACTTCGAACCCTTGCGGGAGCGGTGCGCGATCGGCAGCGATGTTCGGCTGCCGGACACGCACCGGCGCAACGATGCTCGGGGACTTCGGCAGGAAATCGGCCGATACGCGTCGTCGGACACGCTCGGCTCCCGAGTAGGCGCGCGGGCCTGCAGCCGGCCGCCATTCCGGACCGGCGGGAAGCCGGACATCCATGGTCCGGTCGCGGTCGGGTCGTCGAACGGGAGAAGGCCCGCGGACGGTGCTTCCGTCCACGGGCCTCCTCCCGTTCGTTTCCGTTCCGATCCGAAGGTCAGGCGGCCTTCTTGCGCGGAGCGGTCTTCTTCTCGACGGTCGCCTCCGCCTGGGTCTGCCTGGCACCCACCTGACCCAATCCGATCGCCTTCGCGAGCTCGGAGCGCTTCGCCGCGTAGCTCGGAGCGACCATCGGGTAGTCCTGCGGCAGACCGTACCGTTCGCGGTACTGCTGCGGGGTGACGCCGTGGCTGGTGAGATGGCGCTTGAGGGTCTTGTACGACTTGCCGTCGATGAAGCTGACGATGCCATCGTCCGAGATCGACTTGCGGATGGCGCCTGCGGTCGGCTTGGCCACCTCCTCAACCGCCGCGGCGGAGACCGACCCGGTGCCGAGACCGGCGACTGCGTTGTGGATGGAGGCGATCAAGGCGGGCAGTTCGGTCGAGGGAACCGAGTTGTTGGAGACGTACGCCGCGACAAGATTGGCGGCCGTCTCGATGAAGCGCGACGATTCCGAGTTCTGATTGATCATGTCTGAATACACTTTCGATAGTCAGGCGCCCGCCTAATTCCTGATGGGCAGATCGCGCCGCCGATGCGGTCTCAACATATGTTGGCCGCGAAGTAAAGTCTGGTTCCTTCGATCACAACCCGGCCATGCATCCTTAACCAAGCAGATTCGGCGGTCGCGCCCGCCACGAATACGGTCAAGCTAGTTCGAGGAGGGCCCTCCAGGCCATTCCGGAATTCATCCACTTCGAAGTCGCGCGTCGCGCGATCCCGCCACGGGCGGGGCTTGAAGCCGCACTCCGGGCTACGGCGTCGTCCACAGCCATCCACAAGCGCCCGACGCCTCTAACCATCGGTCGCGACACTCCTTTTTCGATGCAGTCGCAACGTCGCCGAATCCGGCTTGCCCGAACGACCTCCTCCATGTTCTTGTTTCGTTCCCGAAGCGCCGATCGGAGGCCCCATGCTGCAAGTCGCCCGTCCAACCGGTCTTCAGGTTCCGCTGCCGATCCTGGCCAGGGCGGTGAAGGCTGGATTCCCCTCCCCTGCGGACGACTTCATCGAGCAGGAGATCGATCTCCAGCGCCTTCTGATACCCAACCGTCCGTCCACGTTTCTGGTGCGCGTGGCCGGCGACTCCATGGTGCTGGCGCGCCTCTTCGACGGGGATATTGCGGTCGTTGACCGGTCCATCGAGCCCGCCGACGGGGACGTGGTGGTCGTCGACATCGACGGGGAACGCAGCTTCAAGGTCTGGTCGCGAAGGCACCAGCGCGTGCGCCTGTCCTTCGCGAATCCGCGGTTTCCGGAGTTCGATCTCCCGCCCGGCGCCATCGTCGAGGTCTGGGGCGTGGTCTCCGGCTCCATCAACCCGCGCCGTCGCGCCTCGGCCGTCCGGTAGGACCGTGTCCGACCGCCCGCGCGGGGCATCCGCCACGGGAGGCGCGGCCTCGTGACCGCCGCGCCCCGATCCTTCGCCCTGAGCGACGGCAACAGCTTCTACTGCTCCTGCGAGCGTGTCTTCGATCCCCGGCTCGCTCGCGTGCCGGTCATCGTCCTCTCGAACAACGACGGATGCGCGATCGCCAGGACGCAGGAGGCGAAGGACCTGGGCATCCGCATGGGCGAGCCCTGGTTCAAGATCCGCCAGCTCTGCCGGAACCAGGGCGTGCGGGTCTACTCCTCGAACTACGCCCTCTACGGAGACATGTCCGCCCGGGTGAACGAGGTCTACCGGCGCTTCTCGCCCCGCATCGAGATCTACTCGATCGACGAGAGCTTCGTGGACCTGTCGGACGTGCGGGAGTCGGAGCGTTCCGAGCTCGCGCGGGACATGCGGGAGACCGTGCGCCGCTGGACCGGAATACCGACCTGCGTCGGCATCGGGCCGACCAGGACCCTGTCGAAGCTCGCCAACCACATCGCGAAGAAGCACCCGGAACTCGGCGGCGTCTGCGATCTCACGGACGAGGACGAGCGGGCGGCCTGGATGGTGCGGATCCCGCTGCAGGACATCTGGGGCGTCGGACCGGCGACCGCGAGGAAGCTCGAGGAGATCGGTTGCGACAGCGTCGCCGACGTGCGGGATCTGGATCCGCGCTCGGTGCGCAAGCGGCTGACCGTCGTCGGCGAGCGCCTCGTGTACGAGCTGCGCGGCATCGCCTGCCTCGATCTCGAGACCGTGGCGCCGACGCGCAAGGGATGCGCGGTCACGCGTTCCTTCTCGGACCGCGTCGAGGACCTCGACACCATGCTTCAGGCGGTCGCGACCCACGCCACGCGGCTCGGGGAGAAGCTGCGCGCCGGCGGCCTGGGGACCGATCATCTCACGGTCTTCTTCCACACCTCGGAACACGATCGGGACCGCCCCCAGCGGTCGGTGTCGACCGTCGTCACGCTGCCGGAGGCCTCGAACGACAGCCTCGTCCTGGTCAAGGCGGCCTCGTTCGGCGTGCGGCGGGCGTGGAGGGACGGGTACCGATGGTCGAAGTCCGGCATCATCACCACCGACCTCCTGCCTCTGGGAACGTCCCAGCGCGCGCTGATCGGCGACTTCGACCGCGAGCGCGGTGGCGCGCTCATGGAAGCCATGGACGCATGCAACCGGCGCTTCGGGCGGGGCACAGTGGTCCCGGCCTCCGCAGGGTTGGAGAAGGAACGCTCCTGGTCGACGAAGTTTGAGATGCGCTCGCCGCGCTACACGACGAGGCTCGACGAGTTGCCGGTGGTCCGGGCGTGACCCGACGCGGCCGGAGCCGCTCAGTCGGGGATCCTGGCCTTCCTCGGCGGCAGCACCAGGAGCGACACCTCCGGACAGTCCGCCGTCGCCGGCGTCAGCGTGCGACGACCGAACGGGATCACGTTCCCGGACCGCTCCGGGAACGTGGAGGCGGCGGGGGCCGCCGACACCTTCGGAGCCGATCCGCCGGTGGCGATCCGCATCTTCGTGTAGGGCGAGTAGCGCCTGCGCTCCAGCCACGCGGGGAAACGGACCTTTTTCATCACGCCCTCGGCGGCTCTCCGATCGGAACCGAACGCAGACATGGAAACGGCCTTCCAGGCCGGAGGGGAATGACAGTGCGTCCCAAAGAGTTGCGTAGGCGTCCAAGATCGGCTCCGCCTCCCCCGAAACCGGACTCACTCGGCCTTGGCCGCCTCCCTGGCGAGCCGCTGCGCCCGAAGGCGCGCCGTTCTCTCGTCGCGCGCGCGCCGTTCGCGTTCGACGTCGGCCCAGACCGCGGCGGCCGCTTCGCTCCGTTCGGCCTCGCGGGCCGCCTTGGTCTCGGCCCGGCCGACCGCGCCGCTGTCCCGGTGATCCACTTCCACCTCCGTGAGGAAATCGGCGGGATACTTAGCGCAGCCGTGGACCGCGACACCCCTCCGGAGAGATCGCCGGCGGGTGTCGGGTGCGCTCTGAAGGAACCAATTGTCGCTCCGACGGGAGGCGCGCCTTGCCAACGCACGTCCTGCACCCCATCGAAACGTCGAGCGAAGAAGTCGCGTGACGCGGGCGCTGTATCGTCGACCGCCCGTGCAACGAGAACCGCGAGGAGAAGGTGATGGCCAACAAGACGACGTACATCGTCCAGGCGTTCGAATTGAAGCGGAAGCGGCTTGTGCCCGGCGACCGCCAGCCGGCGACCACGGATCATGGAGCCAGAAAGCGCGCCGAGGCCGTGGCCGGCCGCAAACCGGGCGCCGCCGCCCTCAAGGTGGTCGCCGACGACGAGACGGGCGAGCTCGAGAGCATCGAGGTTCTCGCGAAGTTTGGCGAGGTTCCGGACGACTTCGAGGAGAGCTTGGCCGCATGAAGGCATAAAAAAAGGGCCTCAGCCCCCACCGCATCCACCCCCGCCGCATCCGCTTCCGCAGGAGGCGCCTCCGCAGCCTTCGCCTTCGCCGCCTCCCCCTCCGCCTCCGTCGGGGCAACCTCCGCCGCCCTCCGCCGCGACGAGGCCGCCTCCGCCGTCGCACGAGCCTCCGCCTCGATCCCGCTTCCGGGAGGGGCTCGCCGGCGTGGCCGAGCTAGCGAGCAGGATCAGGCTGACCAGGACCACGACGCCGGCCGAGAGGAGGCCGACCTCCGCTCCGAGGAACTTCCAGGCCATGGCGGTGAGGAAGAGGCCCGGCAGTAGGACGAGGCCGGGGGAGGCATCCGAGCTGCCGGCTGCCACGGGGGCGGGCGCGGACACCGGCTGCGGCCACCACCGGGCGGGCGGTTCTCCGAACTCGGCCCTGTAGAGGTCCAGCGTGGCTCGGTAGGCATCGCGGAAGTGCGCCTCGTCGACCGCGCCTTCGCCCGGCTCGTGATGGAGGAGGTGCCCTCGGGTCTCCAGGCAGAAGTTCCCGTACGACCGCGTGAAGAGCAGGTGCGCGTGCCAGACCTCGTCGACGGCCTTGGAGGGCGTCGCTCCCGTGGGAGAGACCCAGGCGAGATATGCGAAGCGCAGGTACTCGAGGAGCGCGTCCGAGGCGGCGGCCCTGTCGATCGCGAGGGCGACGCGGATCCTGGACATGAAGGCCTCGTCGGAGGCGAGGCGGTCGCGCCAGGGTAGGATCCGGGCCCAGAGGTCCGGCGTCGAGAGCGCGTATCGGTTTTCGGGAGTTTCGGTTTGGACGGTATGTTCGTTCTTGTTCTTCATTGATCGTGACTAGAGCCGGCTTCATGACGATCGGATGACATGAAGCCGGCTCGTCGTCCGGTCGAAGGAACGGTTGCGTTGACGCGTCTGCTCGGTTCAGGGGCAGCGGACCAGCGGGAACGAGTCGCCCGACGCCGGCGAATGCCACGTCATCGATCGCGGCTTCACATCCATCAGGGTGACGCTGTACCCATCCTCCAGTTCGACCCGCCACCAGCCGCGGCTGCGCTCGACCGTACGGATCGGGGAGGGCTTGGTGCCGGGCGCCGCGTACGTTCGCGGCGTGATCCTGAAGGGCGAACGGCAGGTGGCGGGACCGCCGCTCCAGCGCCCCTCGAACGGGAGCGCCCCCGCGGCCGCAGGACCGGCCACGAGGAGGGTCAGAAGGAACGTCGCGATGCGCATGGTCCAGACTCCGTCTTGATCGTCCGTTCCCGCCGCCGCTTCGACGGCACGGGCCTTCAGCCCTTCCAGTTCTTCAGCGCGGCGAAGGGGCTGTCCGACTCCTTCGGCTTGGGTGGGCAGAGAACGGGCTCCACCTGCGAGACGGCGTCCGCCATCGAGAACGCGGATCCGTTCGGCAGCTTCCCGCCGGCGGAATCCGCGTGCCCCCCGCCCCTGAACTTGCGGGCGCCCTCAAGGGCGGTTCCGTTCCGCGAGCGGAACGACATGCCGCCGCCGCGGCCGGCGTTGACCACCCGCTGCGCGTCCCCGCGCTCCATGATGTGGTCGGAGACCGCCTGGAAGACGCCGCCGTCCAGACCGAACGACAGCATCGTACCGTCCGGCAGCTTCCTGAAGAGCTCCGTCGACCGCGACAGGGCGAGCGACAGCCTCGCTCTGACCGTCAGCGCGGGATCGTCGCCGGGCTCGTCGCGGAGCAGTTCGTCGACGACCGCCTTGCGGAGCGAGGGCACGATCAGCTCGATGTCGGCCGGCGGCACGCCGGCCTGCAGGCGGGCCGCGACCGCCATCAGGATGTTGCCCACGAACCGGTCGTGCCAGGGATGGCCGGCGGGGACGTAGGCGACGGCGCTGTCCCAGAAGGTCTCGTTCAGGATGACGCCGTTGCGGAAGGCGGGGTCGGTCTTCCGCCAGAGATCGTAGGCGTCGACGGCATCGACCAGCGCGCGCAGGTGCCGCTCGAGGTCGGCCGTCACCTCGCGGTCCGAGAAGAGGGTCCTGCACTCGAACGCGAGCCGCGTCGCGCACCGTCCGTCGTCGATGCCGACGTGGATCCCGGGATCGCCGAGGTCGAACAAGGCGGTCCGGCCGTCCTCGGAAGGTGTCGGGTTCAGGTCCTGCGCTTTCAGGTTCTCGATCGACGAGACGTGGTGGTCCAGGACGACGAGCCGGTGTCTCCGCTCCTCGGGGCGCTTCCGGTTCGCCGCGGCGAAGCCCTTGAT
The DNA here is from genome assembly GCF_028920805.1 of Methylobacterium sp. 092160098-2. Taxonomy (NCBI): domain Bacteria; kingdom Pseudomonadati; phylum Pseudomonadota; class Alphaproteobacteria; order Hyphomicrobiales; family Methylobacteriaceae; genus Methylobacterium; species Methylobacterium sp. 092160098-2. Next base: position 605,251 of record NZ_JAQPZJ010000002.1, read on the forward strand.
GAACCGGACCGCGTCGCCTTCCAGGCTGAGGTCGGTGATCAGAAGGAGCTCGGGATCGCGCGCCCGGGCGAGACGCTCGGCCTCCCGGTCCAGAACGGCGCCGACATCGGAGTATCGCGGCACGTGCACGATCCGCCCGACGTCGGCGAAGAAGCCGGCCACGATGCACGCCCCGTAGCCGTCGAGGTCGTGATGAGAGATCTGTGTGATGGTCAAGGTCGGTCCCGTCATTGCTTCGTACGAGATCGCCCGGCTTCAGGCGGCGCGCAAGGTGTCGATGGCCTCGAGCGCACGTTCCCGGGCGGTGCGCGCGCGGGCCATGGGCCCCGCAAGCTCGCGGCCTTCGAGGCAGGCCTCCTCCAGATCCCTGCATGCGTCGGCGAGTTCGGCGAACCCCAGCTGCCCGGCCTCACCCTTCAGAGCGTGGGCGTCCCTGGCCAGGGCGTCGCGGTCCGGCTGCTCCTCGACGAAGCTCTCCCGCAGATCGTGCTCGAAGGAGTCGAGCAGCCGCATGCAGGTTTCGCGACCCACGGCGGACACGAGCTTGCCGAAGACCGACGTCGAAGGCTCGGAGATCGCGTCGGCCGTCTCGCGGGACCGATCGGCGCGGCCCGTCCACCGGGCGATGACGCGGTCGAGATCCTGCGGCTCGAACGGCTTTCCGACGTGGTCGTTCATGCCGGCGGCCCGGATCGCGTCGATCTGGTCGGGGAGCACGTTGGCCGTCATCGCGACGATCGGAAGCTCGGACCGGCTGCCGCCCAGAGCGCGGATGCCGCGCGTCGCGGCCATGCCGTCCATGCCCGGCATCTGGATGTCCATCAGGACCAGGTCGTACTCGTTCCGCCCGGCCTTCTCGACCGCCTCGACGCCGTCGACGGCGGCCTCGACGGCGTGCCCGGCCGCCCGCAGCACCGTCAGCGCCAGCTCGCGGTTCACCTCGACGTCCTCGACCACGAGGATCCTGCGCGGTCGGCATTCCTCGTGCTGCGGGCGCACGCTGCCGTAGTCGACATCCGCCTCGGTCGCTGGCTGGAACGCGATCTCGAACGAGAACTCGGAGCCCTGCCCCTGACGGCTCTCGACGCTGATCTCGCCGCCCATGAGCCCGACGAGCTGCTGGCTGATGGCGAGACCCAGGCCGGTGCCGCCGTAGCGGCGGGCGATCGTTCCGTCGATCTGGGAGAACCGCTGGAACAGTCGCGCCTGCTGATTGGGCGCGATGCCGATGCCCGTGTCGCGGACGCGGAAGCGGATGCGGCGCCCCATCCTGTCGGGCCCCCTGTCCTCCACGTGGAGCACGACCTCGCCCGCGGGAGTGAACTTCACGGCGTTGTTCAGAAGGTTCAGCAGAACCTGACGCAGGCGGTTCTCGTCGCCCAGGACCAGCTCGGGCAGATCCGGGGTCACGCGGCTCTCAAGCCTGAGGCCCCTGCCTATTGACGAGCCTCGGACGATCGACATCACGTCGTCGATCAGCTTCCTCGGCCGGAAGGCGACGGGATCGAGCGCGATCTGTCCCGCCTCGATCTTCGAGAAGTCCAGGATGTCGTCGACCACGGTCTTGAGGGCGGCGCTGGCGGTCCGGATGCGGTCGGCGTAGCGCGCCTGGGTGGGCGTCAGGTCCGCGTCCTTGAGGAGAAGGCCCGTGTAGCCCGCTATGCCGTTCAGGGGCGTCCGGATCTCGTGGCTCACGGTGGCCAGGAACTCGCTCTTGGCGGCACTTGCACGCTCCGCATCGCGCTTGGCGCGCTCGGCATCCATCCGGGCCTGGACCAGCTCCTTCTCGGCGCTCTTGCGCTGTTCGACGTTCCTGACGGACGCCACGAAGCCGACGTCCTCGCCGGCGTCGTTCCGCACGCGACGCCAATGCGACTCGCACCAGACCCAGCGGCCATCCTTGTGCTGCAACCGGTGCGTGGAGGTCGCGCGGTCGTTGCCAGCCTTGAGCTCGCCGATGCAGCGTACCATGGAGGGGAGGTCGTCGGCGTGGACGTTCTCCAACGGCGAGGAGCCGATCAGCTCTTCGGGCTCGTATCCGAGAAGCTCCCGGCACGATCTCGAGATGTGGGTCCGGTTCGCCTCGAGATCGAGCTCGACGATCAGGTCGCTCGTATTGTCCGCCAGAAGACGTCGGCGGGCCTCGCTGGCCCGCAGGGCACTTTCCGCCTCGGCGATGTGGGTGACGTCGCGGATGCTGGCCACGACGCGGACCACCTCGCCGGATCCCGGGTCGTGCAGTGGGACATGGATCTTCTCAAGCACCAGGCCGCGGGTGGCAGACGCGTAGGTGACCTGCTGCCGGATCGGTCCGGATCCGGCGAACACGGCCTCCACGGCCTCCAGCACGGGAAGAGAGGCCTCGGCTCCCAGGATCGCCTCGACGGCCTTGCCTTCCAGGACGGCGCGGGAGACGTGGAGGTGGTCGGCCGCGGCCTGATTGCACGCCTCGATCACGGGCCTTCCGTCCGGGCCGCGGCGGTGGACGAACAGCATCTCGGGCGAGTTCTCGAAGACGCCCCTGAACAGGGTCTCGGCCTCCTGGAGCCGGCGCTCCAGCCGCGACCGGTCCGCGAGGACAGCCACCACGGGCAGGACGGCGAGAACAGTCCCGGCGAGGAACGCCTCCAGGACGAGCACCTGGCTCTCGTTCGACGGGTTCACCTGCGCGATCGGCCCGAGCCCGTTGAAGGTCATGACGTACGCGGCGACCGCCGTTGCCCCGATCCCGATGACCGCTCCGAGAGGCCCGGTGCGCAGACCCATGTGGACGAGGATCGACACCGGGAGGAAGAGGATCGGGTAGGTGCTCTGGCTGAACGCCATCCCGAGGACGCCGGCGAGGACGAAGGTCCATGCGGCGATCTCGCGTCGGGTCGCGGGGGGAACGTCCCGCAGCCGCAACGGCGTGCAGATGCAGATCAGGGGCGTGACCGTCAGGATGCCCAGGGCGTCGGCGGAGAACCACGTCAGCCATGCCGCCCCGAAGCTTTCCCCGCGGGCGTGAAGGATGACGGCCGCCGCGAGGCCGGAGGCCGCCGGCCCGAACAATGCCGCGGCGGGCACGAACCATCTGAGGTCGCGGATCCGTGTCAGATCGATGCCGGTCCCGAAGATGGAGCCCAGAATGCCCGCTCCGAGCAGGACTTCCACGGTGTTCGCGGCCGTCAGTCCCGCCGCGAGCGCAGGGTCGTCGCCCGCCGTGAGATCGGCGCAGAAGTTTCCGAGGACGAGCGCGCCGATCCAGCGCGGCCAACGGGATGCCGGCGAACGCAGCAGAACCGACAGAACGACGGGGTTGGCGAGCCAGATGCAGGCGACGCGGCCGGCATGATGGGAGACGATGCCCCACCACGAGGCCGCGAAGACGAAGATGCAGAGGGCGACGAATCCGGGAACGCCGGCCGCTTGGCGGCGGAGCCATCCGGCCGAGCCCCCCGTCGCGCATGTCCCGTCGCCGCTTTCAGCCGCTCTAACCGCCATCGGTCTTTCGCAAACGCGTCCGCCGGAGCGGTCCCGCGGGTCCCTCCCGGGGGCCGTCGGACTCGCCCGACCCGGCCGGGTGGGCGGGGCACCAATGTGGGATGGAGGCGTCCGGCTCAAGTTCGGCCGCCGGCTCTCGCGGGCTCGGGCCGAGCTTGGAGCCCCAGATCGACGAACTGGACGACGAAGGGGCGGAGCCGGCGGGCGTCGGAGGCCGTCAGACCCGCGGCGACCATCGCGGCCGAGATGCGGGTCGACGTTCCGTCCACGTCGATGGTCGGAGGTATGTGCAGCGCGTCCACCGCGAGCAGGTCGAGGTACACCATGGTCCAGCCCATCGCCGCGCAGCTCGTCGCGGCCGCCGCCTTCTTCGATCGCGCCGTATCGCGCATGCACCCGTCGAAGGCGTCCCGCAGCCCGGCGAGCCCCTCGTGCAGGTAGAGCGCGGTGGCCTTTCGGGCCGCGTCGCCCGCAACCCGGTCGAAATCGACCGTCTGGGCCGCGGCCGGGGCCGCGAACGACAGCGAGATCGTTGCGAGGATGATACCGAGACGACGCATGGACGGATCTCCGTCGGGCAGCCCGACAGGCGGCGACCGTGCGAGGGGGCATCCGCAGGTGCAAGCTCCGGCGGCGTTCCGAAGAGATCGGGTCCACACCTCCCGCGCGGAAGAGTTAAGGCACCGTTTGTCCGCCTGGTTCCCGTCCGCTCTGGCACGACGAAGGAATGATGCCGGATTGACACACCGCGGTCGTGATCAGGCCGATCGAAGGAACGGCGGTTGCACCGTGCAACAAATCGGGCGATGTCTTGTGAGCGGGTCGCGACGGCGTCGAGCCCCGCACGCCCTCTCTCAGGGCATCCTCCCTAGACTTCGGGCCGCCGCGAGGCGGCCTTTTCTTTTCGTGCGCCATGCAGTGCCATCGGCGAAGAGGTCGATGTCGATCCGCCGGCCTCCTTTCATGATCCGCCCGGGCAGGCGTCGGCGGCTCCGGGCGCCTCCGATCCTATTCGGCGTGCGCTTCGACCCGCATGGGCTTGGCAGGCATCCCGGCCGCGACCTGGGCCTCCGAATAGCCGAAGGGAGTCGCCTCCCCCGCCGTCGGCGCCGCGTCGGCGCGATGCCGTACGAAGGCCGCGTACTGGTAGAAGCCGGCCGGCACCACGGCCGCGTTGAGGAATTCGACCTTGGACTTGGGAGACGCGTAGTCGCCCTGGTCCGCAGCGGCCGCGGCGTCCCCCATCTGGTCGGCGCCGGGATACCAGACGGCGGCGGGGGTGGTCTTTCCGCGGCCGAGGCGGACGCCGTCCTTCTCCTCGCAGAGGTTCGGAATCGTCACCACGAGACTGCCCATCCGGGCGTGCGCGGTGGTCAGCCAGGGGTTCGGAGAGTCGGCGTCGACGGCGGTGGACCGCAGGCGACCGTGGTCCTTGTAGCGGAGGAGCGTCTTCTGGCACGGAACGACGACGTCGACGGAGAGGGGTTCGCCCGTCTCCTTCACGATGTACGACGCTTCGAAGCGGTAGAAGGTCCCGCCGTAGATCAGCACGGCCTCGTCCGCTGGCGCTGGGGCGCCACCGGTCCGCGGGACGCCTCCCGAGAGGGAGACGAGGCCGGCCACGACCGCGAGGCCGAGAAGGGAGAGGCCGAGCCGTGCGGGCGCACGCGGCCGGGAGAGTTCGTCGAAGGCTGACATGCGGCCAAGATCGTCCGAACCGTTCATTCCTTCAAGTCCTTTTAACGATTCCTTCGGTCGACCGCGCACCGGTTCCGTTCGGATGATACGAAGGACCGGCGCAGGCTTGCGGTGCGGCCGTTAATCCGTTCTCAAGCATCACGGTACGAAAACATACGCGCGACACCCCTCGAGGGATTGGAGGGATCGAATGCCGGCAGAGGTGATCGTCGTCACGGACCGTGACGACGCGAGCGATGGGTTCAGGGAGGCGGTGGGACGTCACTTCGGGTGCGTGGTCCTGCGGCCCGGCGACGAGTTCACCGACGAGGGCGGGACCTTCGCCCTGGTCGTGGACATGTCGCTCGACGTCTCCGGATCCGTCGCCTACCTGCGCACGCTGCGTGCCCATTGTCCCCCCGGCACCCAGATCCTCATCGTGATGCGCACGGACGACCGGCGCGGACGCGTGCAGGCCCAGGCGGTCGGAGGCACGATGTTCCTCCACCCCGGCATCGAGCCGCCCGCCGTGGCCGGCCGGCTGCTCCAGCTCGCCGTGGCCCGGCCCGACGGCGTCGACGAACGCATGCGGGCCGCGGTCCTGGGTGCGCAGGGCGCCTGCGCCGCGCTCGCCAACATCTTCGAAGCGGCCAATGCCGGCACCAGGATCGACCAGCGGGTGGTCGAGGCCGGAACGCGGACGGTGCTCGCGGCCATCGAGCAGGGAGGCATCGCCAACTGGCTCGATGCCGTGCGGGCCTACGACGACCGCATCTACCAGCACTCCCTGATGGTGGCCGGCCTCGCGGCGGCGTTCGCCTCGACATTGGGATTTCCGGCGGCGGACCGCCTGCGCCTGACCAGGGCCGCCCTGGTCCACGACGTCGGCAAGGCGAAGATACCGATCTCGATCCTCCGCAAGGCCGGAAGGCTCGAGCCCTACGAGGTCTCGATCGTCCGGACGCATGCGAGCCTGGGCCACCAGATGCTGAAGGACGCAGGAGTCTCGGATCCGGCGATGCTGGACGTGGCCAGGAGCCATCACGAGCGGCTGGACGGGTCCGGCTATCCGGAAGGCCTGAGGGGCGACGAGATCGGCGATTTCGTGCGGCTGGTCTCGGTCTGCGACGTCTACGCGGCGCTGGTGGCGCCCCGTCCGCCCCGCCCGTCCTACGACATCCCGGCGGCTCTGGCCGAGCTGGAACGGGAGGCGGCGGCCGGGCACCTGGAGGGGGCGATCGTCGCCATGTTCGCCCGTACGTTCGCCCCCGAGCCGCCGCGACCCGGCCCGGCGTCCTTCGGGATGGGCCCGCACTAGCCGCGCCCTCGCCCGGTGGCCGGTCCGCCCGCTCGAAGGATGCGGTCGGACCTCGTCGGGCCGCGATGGAGGAACGGCACGCGCACGGGTCGCATGCGCCTGCGGCTTCCCGCCCGCGGTGGCCCGCATTGCCAAGCATGCGGATCCGGACTCAAGTCGGGCAATCCTCGCCGGACGGATCCCAAGTCCATGAAGCCTATCATCCTCGCGATCGTCGCCCTGACGTCCGCAGCGTGCCCGTCGCACGCGCTGGACCGCAGGCCGGAGTTCGGTACCGCCCTGGCCGTCGGCGCCGCGGTCCGGCCGATCTCGGCATGGACCGAGTTCTGCTCGAAGCCCGAGTATGCCCGCGAGTGCCGCGTCGACCTGCGGGAGCCTCGCGCCATCGTCCTTGCGCCCGGCGTCTGGTCGCGGATCGAACGGATCAACCGGAGCGTCAACGCCGCCATCGCACCGCTGGACGATCTCGGTCACTGGGGGCGCGAGGACGTCTGGGATATGGCCGAGGACGGAAGGGGCGACTGCGAGGACCTGCAGCTGCGCAAGAGGCATATGCTGGCCTTGGCGGGACTGCCCCGACGCGCGATGCGGATGGCGGCCGTCGCCCTGCCGGACGGCACCGGCCACGCGGTCCTGACGATCTCGACGGATCGGGGCGACATCGTCCTGGACAACCGCAGGGACGCGGTGCTGCCATGGGCCGCGACGGGCTACACGTACCTCAAGAGGGAGAGCCAGGACGGCGTCGGGTGGGTCGAGCTCGACGGATCGGCTCCATCCACCGGTCCGGCGCCGGCCTGGGTTTCGGCTATCGCACGCTAGGGTTCGTCCGGAACGGCGCCGCCTCGCGCGCCGCGGGCGAGATCGCGAAGCGTTTCCCGGTCCGGGCGGCGAATTCCTCGAGCTGGTTCACGGCCCAGGGGGCGAGACCGCTCACCATCACCTCGATATTCACGGCGGCTGCCTCGATGATCTGCCCGAGCAGTTCCAGGTCCCCGCCGTCCCGAACCGAGACCCAGACGAAATCGGCATCGTCGTAGGGATCGGTGCCGCCGAGCTCGTCGGCAGGGTCCGGGCCCTCGATCTTCCTGGTCCCCGAGAAGCGATCCTGGCGCCCCGCCTTCTCGAAGGCGACGGCCGCCTCCTCCTCCGTCACGATGCTGATGTCGGGAAGGCCGGGAGTGGTCGTCCTGGCGATGCCGTGCAGGGGGTGCCAGTCCGCATCCGGCCGACGCCCGGCCGGCCCGGCGGTCATGGAGATGCCGAACCATTCCGACATCGCCGAGACGACGTCGGTCTCGGCTTCGCTATGAAAGCCCTCGATCTCGACGTCGTCGCACCCGTGACGCCACAGCGCCATCGTTGCACAGCCCACCACGCTTCTCGTTTCTGGTCCCTGGCGACCCGCATCGAAGAACCCTGCGGCGTCGCTCGGGCGCATCGTACTCTCGAGATCCGCCAGGCCCGGGACCCTACGACGCTCGGGGGAAGGGAGCGGCCGGACGGGGCCATCGAACGGATCGTCGCCCAGCGGACCTCGATGCATCATCGCGTAGACGAACGATCTGGTCCGGTTCGAATAAGCCCAGCAGGCCGAGTCCCGCCACTTCGGGTAGGCCGCGCCCCCGTTCGCCGCGACGTCCGCGACCTGCAGGCAGTCGATCAGGAATCTCGCCAGCGCGGGGTCGAGGGTTTCGGAGGCCGAGATGCATGCCGCCAGACGCAGGTGGAGGCTCTTGGGGCGGCAGTATCGCTCGACGAAATCCATCATCCCGTACCCCAGGCCGAGGCGCCAGTTCATCAGGATGCCGATATGCCCGGCTCTCGCGCCCTTGCCGTCGGGAAGCTTGCGGGTGGCCGCTGTCACGAGTTCGAAGGTGAACCTCGAATCATCATCCAGGACCTCCTTCGCGAACCCCGGGAGGTCTGCAGTTCCTTCGCAGAACGCGATCCCGGAGGCCAGATCGGCAGCCGAGAGCTCCGATCCGAGTTTTTCGAGCCTCGCCGAGGCGGCGACGGGATCGAAGGCCCGGATGGGTTCCTCGCCGCGCGAACGGGTGCGGTCCCATTGGAGGAATGCGGCATGGCTGCCGAACCCAAGGCCGCGCGCGAAGGCTTCGGAGAGATGGGAGGACTTCAGATGCGGATGGGCGGATTTGACCGCCGCACGTATGCGGAAGAGTTCCGCCGGTACTGCGATGACGAGCATGGCGATGTCCTGCGGTCCGTACCTCGCCGATTACAGCGGACCTTCAGGTCGGATGCTGTCGTTTCGTTCGGATGGCAGGCCCCGATTCAACCCGGCGAGAGGTTCGGGTGGAGCGCCCGCCACCACTCTGTCATCGAGGTGCGGCGCCCGCAACCGGGAACGGCGGCGAAGCTTAACGAGCAGCTTCCGATCCCCTTCGTCACCCAGGGCATGGATCGGCGAGGGTTCCATGGCTTCGGGTCGGACATTCCTAGATACCCCGGGCTTCGCCGGGCTGGGGTTCCCGCCGGCCTTCCGACCATGCTTTCGCCCTGTCGGTCGGAACGAGCTTCAGTCCTCCGAAGCGCTGCTCGACCGCGTCGACGAGGCCGTAGGCCAGCAACTTCACGGTCGGGGGAAACGACAGGTCGCTGACGGTCGGCTTACGGACCACCTCGGAGAGCAGTTCGACCTGGGACGGCGTCAGGGTCGGGTGCTTGGCCGGCAGGAGGTCGGCGATCGCCCTGATCCCGGCCTCATCGAGATACAGCCGCCCGCGATCACGCCGGAGCCAGCCAGCCTCCAGCATGGCGTCGACCTGCCGGCGCCTCGCAGGCGTCAGGGTCGCCGGATCGACCCCGCGCTTCGGGTCGGCCCAGATGCCGAGGGCCCAGCCGCGGGTCTCGATCCCGACCTCGATCTTCTTCCGCTCCGCCAACGCAGCCTCCTCGGGTATGCCTGCTCGAAATCGGTTCGACCGTACCCTCAGCCGGCGGTCGGCATCGGGGCACCTGCGGCCAGCCGGATCCGGCGGCGCAGTTCCTCGCATCCGGCGTCGAGCGTCTCCCGCGCCGGCAGCGCCGAGAACGCCATCCAGAATGCAGCCCGATCATCACGCGAGGCTCCGACGCCGGCGAGGCGCTCGAGGTCCCCGATCGAACGGGTAAGACGGAGCTCGTGCTCGATCGGATGTTCCGGGGGCCGGACGATCTTCGAGAGACGAGCCTCCTGTCTCCTCAGCTCCCGGAGACGGATTCGATCCCGCAGGCGCATTCGAGATCTCATGCCACCACTCCCTCTTCGTTGTCGCCGAGCCTCGACGCCACGACGAGCGCGCGCCGCTTGCCGGGGCCCCTCCCACCGCGTTTCCTTCGGCCTGCAGTCGTCGCGCCTTCCGCGAGCGTCACGAACGCGGGTTTCCAGTCGGGTCCGATCCGAACGGCATGGTGTTTCGCCATCGACGCGACGAACCGATTCCAAGCCTCCACGGGAGGAAGGTCGTGTATGCAATCGAGGCACTGGGGAGACCCCGCCACCTGCTCGGCAGCCGAGCGATGGATGTCGACGCCGCGCGCGCCGAACCGCCCGATGCACATGCAGACGCCGTCGTTCACCCAAAGCGTGTGGCCGTCGGTGAGTAGCTCGAGGGTCTCGCCGCGTTGCATGTCGTGCGCCTCCCGCTGCCCGACCGCTCCGCCGGCTCCTTGCGGCAGCTCGGGTGCATGGCCTGAAGGCCCAGTCTGAATGTGGTCGGATCCTGCGGAAAGCGGGCTGGGCGAACTCGTCATGCCACCGGCGCCGGGATCGGTACGAGACCGGCACTCAGGTCGCGGATCGCGTCGCCTTCCTCGCGAAGGATCCGGAGCCGGATCTTGTCGAAAGGGGTCAGCGTGGCCTCGGATCTCGCAAGGCTGAGGAGGCTCCTGACGCCACCGGCCCGCGTCCGGGAAAGGCCCATGCCCGCCTCGCAGGCGCGGTCGCGTCCGCCGACGCGGGGCAGCACGATCCATCCGGCGCCGAGCCTCCACTTCGAGAGCCTGCCGATCTCCACCTGTTCGCCCGACGCGTCTGCGCGGCGCCAGAAGACGCCGAGCGAAGCCGGTCCCTTGGATGCGCTCGGCGACCACACGAAGGTCAGTCCGTCGATCTCGCATGAATTCCTGGGCATCCTCGCACCTTCATCCGAAAGAGAAGTCGGCGGTGCCGACCTTGACCGCGTAGGGCTTCATCGACGGATGCTTCCGCAGGCAATCGGCACCGATCGGCAGGAAATTCATGTCGCCGCCGTCCGAAACGTAGATGCCTTCGTCGTCCGGATGCAGAGCCACGCCACCTCCGTCGATGACGTGGCACATGAATTTCGGGCTCGGCATCGCGAGGCTACAGACGATGCACATGTACCGATCGCCGTGACGTCGGCTGCGGGCATCGACGAGAGACTTCGGGACTTCGACGTTGGGGATTACGATCGTTCTGGGCTCGGCGGCCATAGGCTGGTCGATCCTTCGCTACGAAGGAGACCATACCCCGCAAATCCGTAATCCAGGCTAAGGCAAAACCTAAAAACGTTCGCATCGTAGGAACGGGATAGGGTCGTTCAAAGCGTGTGAAGGCTGGAAGCGGCGATCGGACTCGAACCGACGTACACTGGTTTTGCAGACCAGGGCATGACCACTCTGCCACGCCGCTCCGGATTTCCGCCTCTCCGTCGAGCGGACAGGCGGGATTCTCCTCGTTCCTTCGTCACCCCGGCGTCGTTCCTCGTTTTGCGAGGCCGCGACGCCGGGGCGGGCAACTGGTCGGAATGCCGGGCTCCGCCCCCGGTCCCCCTGCTCCCGAAGCAGGCGCTCTTCTGACACGAGCTTCACTCCGCAACCCGGCAGGTGCGCCGGGCCGAATTCGACGGGCGCACCTGCCGGGGATTCGTCAATTCCCGAGCCCGAACAAGCAGAAGCCCCGATGCCGATGGCGGCCGGGGCTCCAAGGAATTCGACGCTTTCCAGCACGTCAAATTTCGGGAGCGGCTCCAAGCCGGCAGGCGAAGTAGATCGGGGCGCTGCAGGGGTTCATGGCTCGCTCCTGATCGACTTGCCGCGACGTCCTTCGATCTAGTGAAAGCAAATCGGGAGGTCAAGCGGAAAAACAAGGAATTCTATTTTCATATCAGCTACTTAGGCGGCATCTGCAGGCATGGCTCCGCCGGCCCGGCGCACGGTGCGCAGACAAAGAAAAACCCCCGGAAGCTGGGCTGCCGGGGGTCCATCGATCCTGATGACGCGCGTCAGCACATCACGGTCGGGATCTCCCCGGTCGCGTGGGTCGGCAGCACGGCAGGACGTTGCGCATGTACATGGCGTAGGTATCCCATCCCTTCGATCGGTCGTCAACGAGGACGGTCCCGCGGGTCCTTCCATGTCGGCCCCGCCCATCGTCGGACGTCAGCTGCAGACGCGCAGGCTCGGGCGCCCGCGGACCTCAATCGCACCCGGAAGCGGTTCCTGGTCCTGCGACGGGGTCGCGAAATGCTTCACAGCCGCGATCGCGGCACCGGCCAGGATCGGGGCAGCCACCATACACAGAAACGAGAGAGGGGAGATCATCGGGCGTACCTTGTATCGATTCCAATGTAAGGTCACCCCTCCGACGCTTCATGTCAATGATTTCGTTCCTTCGCTTCGTATGCCTTCCCGAGGTGGTTCACGACGTCTTGCCGGGCCAGCGCATGCAGATCAGCGAGGGCTTCAACGCCAGGCAGGTCTCGTCGTGCAATTCCTGAATCGCCTCGTTCCGATCCTGCGCTTCCTGTCGGTGCGATCCCAAGGATTCGAGATACCGTACGACGTCTTCCCGCTGGGCCCGATCGAGCGACCGGTCGCTCGCGGAGTCGATCATCGCGGGGAGCGTCATGGCCTGGAACACCGCTTCGTCCGGCATGTGTGCACCGCCCCCGGAAGCGATGACCGAAGCCAGGGCCAGGGATAGCAAACGCCTGCGCACGGGGAGATCGGCCGGCAGGCCTCTCTCGGCGACGAACGGACGGTGATCCTCGATCCGGATCTCGGCGGCAGACGGCATCGGCAATTCTCCCCGGCACCCGGACGGCGCCGTTCCTTCGTGGATGGCATGCCGTCCTGCCGTCGTCCACCGGACCGCGGTAGGCCTGCGTTAGCCATGACCGAAGGACTGCCGTTGGCATAGCCGTCCTCTCGGGCTAGCAATGGGCCACGCCTCCATGGCTCAGCTGGATAGAGCGGCCGCGTCCTAAGCGGTAGGTCCCAGGTTCGACTCCTGGTGGGGGCACCAGACGCAGGCTCTGGAAGCGCCAGAGCGACGACGACCGGTCCGACGCGAACGAGCTCGTCCGTCCGAACCCGCAGACCCGTCCGAAGCCCGAACGCTCCGGTCGTGCCCGCATGCGAATGCGTCAGGGACGGAACGACGGCGCGGGCTCCTCGATCGGTTCGTCGAGTCCGAGGATCGGGTCGTCCGTCCTGTGGCTCCGGAAATTCTGGAGATCGGGTTTGCTCTTGTAGTAGTCCATGCAGGCCGCGAAGCCCTGCGGTATCAGATCCATGTAATCCCGACGGTGGTCGCCGTTGAGGAGGAAGAACCGCTGCATCTGGCCGAAGACGAGAGCCGTCGTATCGGATCCGTAGATATCGACGTCGTGGTTGTTGTAGCTGACGTAGAAGCCGTCGCCTTGGATATTCGTGTTCGGCACGGAGAGCTCGAAGCTGCCCCGTTTGGTGTGGATCACTTCGCTTCGCATGTCTCGCCCCGGGGTCGCGGTTCGTATTCGTCGGGAAGGATAGGTGGATCCGTCGCAAGCCGCCACGCGGCTCCCTCGATCCGGCCTGCGCGGTCAGGCAGTAGGCCCCGCTAGGACATCGCGGCTGGCCGCAACGGCCTCGACCGAACAGAGCACGCCGGCCGCGGGACGCCATTCGGGGCCGCTGCCGTCGGGCGACACGCAGGCCGAGGCCGCGAGGTGCACGGTCGCGCCGGCACCCTCCATCAGCGTGCCGACCATCGTGACGCATCCATGGGCCGCGCACGACCATGCGCCCGACAGAAGCACCCTCGGCCGGGCGGCCGCCTGCGCGGGACCGAGGAGCCAATCGGCCGCCTCGGCGAGATTGTCGCCGAACAGCACCGCTCCGCGTTCGTGGATCTCGTCGATGGCCTCTTCGAACCAGTCCGACGTGTTGGATGTCCCGAAGCCGTAGCTGCTGGAGAACCTGTGCAGCACGGCGACGTCCCACCCCGCCGCGAGAAGGCGCTCGACGTCGTCACCCATCTCGGTCTGGCGATCGGAGGAGTAGCTCAGGATCTCCGCCGCGCTCGGGTGCCCGTGCACGTCCGATTCCGTCTGGACGACATCACCCGGGTGCACGAGCACGTAGAGCGGGCGCGAGGGGTCGACGGAGGCGAACGGGACGATGGCCGCGAAGGAATTGCCCTCCCCCTGGCAGGAGTGGGCCAGCTCCAACACCTCGTTCCAGATGCGGTCTTCGGGATCGTATTGGGGCATCCCCGGGATCTCCTTCGCCTTCCCGAGCGCTCAGGCGGTCGGCGCCGGCGACGGCGTCTCGTCGGCCTGGTTGTCCTGCGCCCACTTCGGATCCTCCGCCCATTCGATGTTGGGACGAGCGAGCGGGGGCGGCAGGGGCCGGTCCTCGAACCGGGCGGATCCGTCTCCCAGGGACTCGAACGTGACACCCAGGGCGTCCAGGATGTCGGGCGTCCGCCAGACCGCCGAGATCTCCAGGGGATCCATCGTGCACATGCCGCCTGCCCCGTCGTTGTCGAAGACCAGTGTCACCTTGGGCATCATCACGACGGCGTAGTAGAAGCAGGCCCGGACGAGACGGTCCGGGCGCTCCGCCATGGCCGGATGCCCGGCGATGAAGAAGGGATCCAGATCGTCGCCGTTGTAGGCGCGTATCAGCAGGTGGCCGACGCGGTCCATCGGACCGGCCTCGTACTGCGGAACGTCGGCGGTTGCGTGCGGCGCGGCCATCATCCACTCCTTCGAGACCGCGAATCTATCCTGGCAGCATGCACGGAGGAAGGCGTCGACCGACCCTTCTCTGCGGCGGAAATGCAATACCTCCGGGCATTCGTCCGCGATCGGCCCGTATGCGTTGTGCGCAAGGCGGACCACATGTTTCATTCCTTCGATCGAGAGGGGAAACATGTCCGCCGCAGTTCCGATCGAAGGCTACGCCTCCGGCCTCTACACCGACCTCAAGGGCCGCCTCGTCTTCTATGCGGCCTTCGAGGATGCTGGCGGAGTGTGCGTGGCCGCCCTCGCGACGGAGGGCCCGATGCGCACCTCGGGCGATCTCGTCCAGCTGGAGGGGACGACACTCGCCGAGATCGGATCCGTCGGTCCCCTGGCCGCCAAGCTGATCGTCGATGCGGACCTTCGTCCGCCCGGACGCAGGGGGATCAGGATCTCGATGGAGGCCGCGGCCGCGCTCGGCTTCGTCGAGGCACTGCGGTCGGAGCGTGTGCTCCCGTATTCCATGCGGTGCACGCGTTGGGAGCAGTTCCGCGTCCGTGCGGGCCGCGGGGTCTTCGCCGCGTGGGCGATGGACGTTCCCGCAGTCATGCCGGATCTCGAGGCCGGCGATCCGGCCCTCCTCGCCGCCGATCGTATTCTGGCGCGCTGGCCGATCCTTGCGCGCAGGCTCGCCTCGCCCCGCGACGGCAGGCTCGCCGCCGCGCTGGAGAGGACCATCGACGACGATCCGGCGGAAGCGCTGGTCGATCTGTTCGCCGGACCGCTGCAGCCTCCCTTGTGGGTCCGGGAGAGGGCCGTCTCATTCGTCCGCTCGGTGGAGGGGCTCGTCGCCGACGTCGAGATGGCCGACATGGTGGGGCTGGCGGGCCACCTCCCGGTCGACCGGCACCCGGTCGGCGTTCCCGACCTGGTCGGGTTCGACGGAGCTGCGGCCCTATACGGCGAGATGGGCCGCCGACGCCTCCTGCCCCGCGATGCGGGCTGCCTGTTCGCGCCCTTCGCCGCCGACTGGACGAAGGCTCCCGCCCGTTTGCCGTTCACGTCCGGCGATGGGCCGGACGAGACGTTGGACCACGCCTGCGACCTGCTCCAGCGCCACGTCGCGGCCATGGCTCGGCGGTTCGGCGTGCCGGCATGGCTCGAGATGGCGATGCCCGAATTCCGGGATCTACCCGAGCGGACCGCCGACACTCTGGTGCAGGCTGTGCTCCTGGCCGCATGCGATGCGGGCGCCGCCGGTCTGGAGGCGATGGCGGAGGTCTTCCTCCGTGACTTGGATCTGCATCGCCTGCTCCGCGCCCTGTCTGGCCTGCCTCCTGAAAAGTGGTCCTCCCTGAGGTATGGCTTCAAGCCATGTGGAGGATATTTTCATGGGACGGAAGAAGCATACGGCTGAAGAGATCGTCGCCAAGCTGCGTCAGGTCGATGTCTTGGTGTCGCAAGGACGCAAGGTTGCTGAAGCAATCCGATCCATCGAGGTGACGGAAGTCACGTACTATCGCTGGCGTTCCGAGTACGGCGGTCTGAAGGGCGATCAGGTCAAGCGGCTGAAGTCCTTGGAGACTGAGAACCAGCGTCTTCGTCGAGCGATCTCCGACCTGACCCTGGAGAAGCTGATCCTGAAAGAGGCCGCCTCGGGAAACTTCTTCTCTATTCGGGGTTCATCGGTCAACGCCCTTTCGTGCGCATCCTGGTTCGACGCGTGATCGGCCCTGTGGAGCTCTTGCTTCTCTCCGAGGTCGGCGAGCGCCGCCTCATGATGGGGTTAGAGGGAGTGGGCGGATCCATCTAAGCCGCGCGCCCGGCAGAACCGACGCTCGAGTTTCCTCGGTCTCACCCGCTCCCATCGTCCCCACAGGGACCTCCTCCACGCCGGAGGAGCTCGGTGTTACGTGATGCTGATCCGTAAGCTTCAGGCCGCCGTCGCGGCTTCGGTCGACCAGCGGAAATCCTTCTCGTCGCGCCACATCCGATGCAGCACGATCGCCAGCTTGCGGGCGACGGCCACGAGGGCCTTCTGCATGCCTCTGCGCTTGGCCACAGCCAGCCCCCAGACCTTCAGCGAGGACCATCGAACCCGAGGGCCAGTCAGCAGCACGAGCGCGGCCTCATACAGTGCGGCGCGCATCATCGTGTCGCCGCACTTCGAGACTCGGCCGACCCGCTTCGTCTCGCCGGACTGGTAGAGCCGCGGCGTCAGACCATAATGCGCCCCGACGCATTGCGATCGTCCGAAGCGGGCTGGGTTGTCGACGCAGGTACGGTAGGTCAACGCCACGACCGGCCCGACGCCGGGCGCGGTCATCAAGCGCCGGCAGACCGGGTCGGTGCGGACCTGGTCCAGCAGCATTTTGTGCAGCTTGGCCAGTTGGGTCCGCAGCGCCGAGCGCGCCTCCAGCAGCGGCAGGACCACGGCCGCGACGAAGGGCAGATCGAGCACGAGGTCGCGTACGCGCTGCTCGAAACCGGCAGCCCCCACGACACCGACTTTGAGGCCGAAGTTGCGCAGTTGGCCGCGCAGGTCGCTCTCGATGTCGTAAGCCTTGCGCTGAAGCAGCTTGCGCGAGGTCAGGAGCAGGCGGCGTTGCTGGCTGGCCGGCGTTTTGACGTGGACCGGCTTGAACAGGCCGACCCGCATCATCTGGGCTATGCCCATCGCGTCGTTGCGGTCGGTCTTGTTGATGCGGGCCGAGAGGGCCGCATGCATGTGGCGGGTCTCGACGCAGATCGCCGGCAGTCCGGCTTCGACCAGGCCGGCGTAGAGCCACGGTGAGAGCGGTCCCGCCTCCAGGCCGACACGCGCGTAGCTGTGGCCGAGGTCGATCAGGTGCCGGCCGATCACCTCGGGATGGCTCTCGACGGTGGCCCGGTGCACGACCTTACCATGGGGATCGACGATGCAGATTGCGGTCTCCTTCACGGAGACATCGAGGCCGACGTGGTGCTGCTCGCTCATGGTGGGGCTCCGGGATTGGATCGAAGCGCCATCATGCCGCCGCTTCCGCCGCGCGAGGCACCCCGAATACCCCATCTGAGCCCGGCTCGCCGCCGGGCTTGTGTCGACTACGTCGTTGCCGAGCATGGCGTCTCGGAACGCTTCGCCTGCCGTGTTCTGGGCCAGCATCGTTCGACACAGCGCAAATGCGCCGTCTTGATCGAGGACGAAGCCGCCCTGACGGCTGCGATCATCGCGTTGGCCCTCCAGTACGGCCGTTACGGCTACCGTCGGATCACGGCCTTGCTCCGGCGCGACGGCTGGACGGTGAACGTGAAGCGGGTCGAACGGATCTGGCGACAGGAAGGCCTTAAGGTCCCCGCTCGCCAACCGAAGCGGGCACGCCTCTGGCTCAACGATGGCTCATGCCGACGACTGCGACCGGAGCGACCGGACCACGTCTGGTCCTACGACTTCGTCGAGCACCGCACGCATAATGGGCGCAAATACCGGATGCTGAACGTCATCGACGAGTTCACGCGCGAGTGTCTGGCAATCCGTGTATCTCGCAAGCTGAAGGCACTCGACGTGATCGATGTTCTCTCGGATCTGTTCAGCCTGCGCGGTGTGCCGGGTCATATCCGCTCGGACAATGGGCCGGAGTTCATCGCTAAAGCCGTTCAGGACTGGATCGCGGCGGTGGGATCGACGACCGCCTACATCGAGCCGGGCAGTCCGTGGGAGAACGGCTATTGCGAGAGCTTCAACGCGAAGCTGCGGGATGAGCTCCTCAACGGCGAGGTGTTCTACACCCTCAAGGAGGCCTGCGTCGTGATCGAGCAATGGCGTAGGCACTACAACAGCATCCGGCCGCACTCGTCGCTCGGCTACCACCCGCCTGCACCGGAGGTCGTCATCTGGCCAACGGAACCGAGCAGATCAGCGCCGCTCGCTCACCCCGCCATCGTCACACGGCCGACGATGCACTAACTTCGAACCTGGGCCACCGAATGGGGGCAGGCCACGACTCCTCTGGTCCTGGCTGATCCTCTCAATCAGTCCGGTCCAAAGCCAGCCGGTCAGGTCACGCCCTTACCGCCTGAGCGATCATTCCGCCTTCCCGGGTGCAGGGGCTGCTCAGGGTCGGGAGCGGCCCTTCACACGGTGAGGCTGACTTGGCTTTAGCCCATGTAAGGCCCGGCCTTCGTGACCCCCCGCCCAAGGCCCTCAGAGCCCGCGAGGTCGCTCAGGAGGTCGGCGGCTAGCAGGAGGCAGAATCCGCCGAGCGTGGCGACGCCCGCGACCGCAAGGACGAGGTCCGAGGTCCGGACGGCGTCTGCGGTGCGGCGTCCGGAACCCAGGTTCCGGATGTGGCGGGCTCGGACGGAACGGGTGAACACGGGAGTCCCCCTGAATCGGTTGCGGGAAGGATATGGGAAGCGCGGCCCGGCCGCTCCGGTAGGCCGGGCACGGTCTCAGATGCGGAACTCGACGCGTTCCCCCGACAGGAGCACCGCGTCGGGCCGGTGGTCGGTCTCGTCCTCGGCGTAGTCGACGGCGGCCTTCCGGCTGCGGAAGATGCCACCGGCCCGCCCGTGGGTCTCGATGGCGACCCAGTGGCCTTCCGGGTCCTGTCCGACGATGAACCGCGCCGCTTCCGGGGCGGGAGCCACGGCGTGGATGGCGGCGACGTGGATGATGGGAAACATCGTGTGTCTGGGGTTCGCGCGGCCCTCGTTGTACCGCGACCGTAAGCTGGGCTCGATCGCGTTAGGGTTCGAGCGGGAAGCGGCGCCGATTCCGTAAGCGTGTCGTTAGGATTTCGACCGCTCCTATGCGCCCCTGTCCTTCGCCTCCCGTTTCCGGTGGCGCAACGGAGCCGGCTTGCATCCGTCCGGGAGGATGTCTTGATGATGGTCGTGGACCATGTCCGCGGTGAGGGGCTTGCCGATGAAGCAAGCACCCTCCGGCATGTCGCCGGGTTCGGGCCGCAGGTGGCCGGAGGTGACCGCTCGCCCGCGACCGATCTACCTGCCCGAAGCAGGCCACGATGGGAGAGCCGCCGGATACGCATGATCTGCCCAGCATCCCGGAAGTCCTGGCGCTCAACATTCCTCGCTTCGCCTTCCCTTAAAGCTCCGAAACTCCGAAAGACGTGCCGGGCGTTAGTTGACACCCGTACGGCTTAGCCTATGCTCCGGCGCATCATGTCCAGCCTACTTCAAAGCATTCGCCTCTTGGGGCGTGCGGGCAGCCTGCAAGCAGGCACTTAAGCCCTGGCGCTTGGCCAGCCTCGCGAGGCGGGGCCGGCTCCAGGGGCAGATCTCCGACGCATCTTCGTTCGTTCCAGGCGCTGCTTCCGAGCAAGGAGCGCCTGGGCCCGCGCGACCTCGCCCCGCCGGGCGGTCTTGCGGTGAGATGGCGGGATGAGCGCGACCCGGTCGCTTCCAACGATAGCTGCCAGCAACCCAGGAACCGGTCATCCGGAAGGATGCGGTCGTCGTACCTGGAATGATGGGGGCCTCCGTCCAGGCCTCGCCCGGGGACGGAGGTCTCCGGTCTCGCGCCGTGCACGCCGGCTTTCGAGACATGTCGCCTTGAGCGGCATTCAAGCTATCCCGAGGCGCATCGAAGATGAATTGAAGGTGTCACGAGCGTTCGATTGAGATCTTTCTGCAGCCTCGTTCGCCGTTGATGCCTCACGACTTGCAATCCGATGCCCGCGCGTTCGCGGTCGAAGCCTCACCAGTGCGCACAACACAAGGGAAATCAGCAATGACCGAACCCATCTGGCCCGTCCACGGCCGCATCGCCGGTCCCGTCGTGATGATCGGCTTCGGCTCGATCGGCCGCGGCATCCTTCCGCTGATCGAACGCCACTTCGAGTACGACCGCGCCCGCTTCACCGTGATCGACCCGGTCGACACGCATCGGGCGCTGGCCGAGAAGCACGGCCTGCGCTTCAAGAAGGTCGCGCTGACACCGGAGAACTACCGCGACGTGCTCACCCCGCTGCTCACGGAGGGCGGCGGCCAGGGCTTCTGCGTGAACCTGTCGGTCGACACCTCGTCGCGGGCGATCATGGAGCTCTGCCGCCAGCTCGGCGCCCTCTACATCGATACCGTGGCCGAGCCCTGGCCGGGCTTCTATTTCGACAAGTCCAAGAGCCAGGGCGACCGCACCAACTACGCGCTCCGCCAGGAGATCCTCGACGCGCGCGCCGCCCGCCCCGGTGGCACGACCGCGGTCTCCTGCTGCGGCGCCAATCCCGGCATGGTCTCGTGGTTCGTCAAGCAGGCGCTCCTGAACATCGCCCAGGATACCGGCCTGCAGCGGCCCGAGCCCAAGACCAAGGCCGAGTGGGCCGGCCTGATGAAGGATCTGGGCGTGAAGGGCGTCCACATCGCCGAGCGGGACACGCAGCGCGCCAAGACCCCGAAGCCGCGCGGCGTCTTCGTCAACACGTGGTCGGTCGAGGGCTTCGTCTCCGAAGGCAACCAGCCAGCCGAGCTGGGCTGGGGCACGCACGAGACCTGGAAGCCCGCCAATGCCCGGGAGCAGGAGAAGGGTTCGCGTTGCGCGATCTACCTGCTGCAGCCGGGCGCCGACACCCGCGTTCGCTCCTGGACGCCGACGGCCCGGTCGCAACACGCCTTCCTCGTGACGCACAGCGAGGCCGTCTCGATCTCCGACTACTACACGGTGCTGGAGGGCGAGCGCGCCGCCTACCGCCCGACCTGCCACTATGCCTACCATCCGGCCGACGACGCGGTGCTGTCGCTCCACGAGATGTTCGGCAACGCCGCCAAGGTGCAGGAGCGGCACCATATCCTCGACGAGACTGAGATCGTCGACGGGATCGACGAGCTCGGCGTGCTCGTCTACGGCCACAAGAAGAACGCCTACTGGTACGGCTCGCAGCTCTCCATCGAGGAGACCCGCCGGGTCGCCCCCTACCAGAACGCCACCGGCCTGCAGGTGACCTCGGCGGTGCTCGCCGGCATGGTCTGGGCCCTGGAGAACCCGCAGGCCGGCATCGTGGAGGCCGACGAGATGGATTTCCGCCGCTGCCTGGAAGTCCAGACGCCGTATCTCGGCCCTGTCGTTGGCGTGTACACGGACTGGACGCCGCTCACCGACCGCCCGGGCCTGTTCCCAGAGGACATCGACACCAGCGATGCCTGGCAGTTCCGGAACGTGCTCGTACAGTAGCGGGAGCGTACGCGATGACGAGTGCCGTTCACGTCGTGGGCGCGGGGCTGTCGGGGCTCTCCGCGGCCGTGCGTCTCGTGGATGCCGGGCGCACGGTGACCGTGCATGAGGCCGCTGGCCACGCCGGCGGCCGCTGCAGGTCCTATCACGACCCGCATCTCGGGATGACCATCGACAACGGCAACCACCTTGTCCTGTCGGGCAACGGGGCGGCGCTCGCCTTCCTGGATCGCATCGGCGGCCGCGAGGCGGTCGCCGTGGAGGCGCGCGCGGAGTTTCCCTTTATCGACCTCGCGGCGGGCGAGCGCTGGACGCTGCGCCTCAACGAGGGGCGCGTGCCGTGGTGGATCCTCGATCCCGACCGACGCGTTCCGGGCACCCAGGCCACCGATTACGCAGAGATCCTCCGCCTCCTGTCGGCGACGCCGGGCGCGAAGGTATCGGATGTCCTTCCTTGCGAGGGGCCGCTCTACGAACGGCTCTGGCGCCCCATCCTCCTGGCGGCGTTGAACATCGACCCGAGCGAAGCGGATGCGACCCTCGCCGCACAGGTCGTTCGGGAAACCTTTGGCCAAGGGGGGCAAGCCTGTCGGCCCGTCATAGCGCAGGGCGGCCTCTCGGAGGCCTTCGTCCACCCAGCATTGCGCTTCCTGGAGGAGCGTGGGGCAGTGGTCCGCCTCAACACGCGTCTGTACCGCCTCGCGTATGAAGGGGGCCGCGTCGCCGGCCTCGTCTTCGGCGCCGGCTCGATGCCGCTGCGGCCTTGGGATCAGGTCATCCTTGCACTGCCTCCAAAGGCGACGACCGACGTCGTCCCGGGGTTGGATGCCCCGACGGATCATCGGGGGATCGCGAACGTCCACTTCGGCGTGAGATGCCCGGCCGACATGCCACCGCTGACGGGGGTGGTGAACGGGCTTTCCGACTGGATCTTCGCCTATCCGGACCGGATTTCCGTAACCGTCAGCGCAGCGGAACCAGACGGCATGAGCAGACAGGAACTCGCGCACCGGATCTGGACCGAGGTGTCCTACGTCACGGGCCGGTATATGACCGCGCTGTCCGAGATGCCGCCGCCTTGGCAGGTCATCCGCGAGAAGCGTGCGACCTTTGCGGCAACGCCCGAGGCCGCCCGGCTTCGCCCTCGAACGCGCACGGAATTCCGGAATCTCTTCATCGCCGGCGACTGGACCGACACGGGCTTGCCCGCCTGCATCGAGGGGGCCGTTCGGTCGGGCGATAAGGCGGCCCGTACCGCGATGGAAGCAACGGGCAGAGCAGCCACCACATCTTGAGCCCAACGCTTAAACGAAAACTTGAATAAATTTGAAAATTGATTATGTAGTTAGGTGTTATGTTTATTTCGGATCGACCTCTCAACAAGAGAGCCGGCCGCCTCGTCGCAGGCCGCTAATCCCCCAGACCGGAGAGCGTCAAACGCTCGACGCTCGGGGGCGATAATTATCCATACAGACCAGCCCGACAGCCAATGATGGCTTCTCGGCCGCCGACACGGCGGCTGGAGTTCGCTCGATCTCGCGCGAGCGTGGACGTGCACGTCGGGCCGCCGATCCACCCAGGCTTTCGTCGAAGTCCCCGCTCTCAGGAGGAGGTCCCATGCGCATTCTCGTAGCCACCGACTTCTCACCCCGCTCCCAACGGGCGGTGCGGCGCGCAGGCATCCTGGCCGCCCAGAGTGGCGGAAAGGTCATCCTGATGCACGTCGTGGTCGGCCCGAACTCGCAGGAAACCTCGCAGGATATCCGCGAGGCTCAGCGGATGACCGTCGAACAGGTCGCCGTGGTGCCGGAACTCTTCCGTATCCCGTGCGAGCCGCTCGTGGTCCGGGGCTGCCCCTCCGCCGAGATCCCGGATGCGGCGGCGGCTCGTGATATCGACCTGATCGTGGTCGGCGCCTCGCATCGGGCGCCGACCCGCGATTCGGGGCGGACCCTCCGGAACCTGATCCGCAGCGCCCCATGCCCCATCCTCGTCGCACGGCGCTTCGCCGCTTCTCCCTACGCGAGGATCCTGATCCCCGTCGACCTTTCGGATGCGTCGGCACGGGCGCTGCGGAGCGCGGGTTCGCTCAAGCTCGTGGACGGCGCGCACGTCACCGTCCTGCATGCCTTCGAGGCGCCGGGGAAGTCCAAGCTGTCCGGGTTCGCGGTCGCGCGCGACCAGATCGACAGCTACGTCGAGGGTTGCCGTTCCAAGTCCGCGGAGGATGTCGAGGCGCTTCTCGCAAGCGTCGGCCTCGCCGGGCGAGGTTGGTCGCGGTGGATGGAGGAGGGTTCCGCGCAGGAGGCCATCGCCCGCCTTGCCGGGAGGCTCCCCGCGGACCTGGTCGTGATCGGCACCCATGCCCGCACGGGGTTCAGGAAGGCGCTGCTCGGGAGCGTCACCGAGCATGTCCTGTCCACCGGAGGCGCGGACGTGATGGTGATCCCCCCGGATACTCCCGGAGGATGCCGACGGTTCGGGCCGCCGACGCGTGCCGGATGGCCCGAAGCCAGGCAGCCCGCGCCTAGGCTCGTGCTCGGGCAGGCGTCTGCGACCGGCGCATCCAGGCATACGGAGCCGCACCATCGCGGCCGCGCATGTGGAGGTGACGCGTCGTTCGCCATGCACTTCGCCCCTTGATGTCCGCGACGACGGACTTCGGGCAAGATGGACGCGGATGTCGCCGCTGTCACCACAAGCTTGGGCGCCGATCCGGGACCGTGGGCGTGAGCGGTTGGCGTGACCCGCCAGGGAGAGGCTCGATGAAGATCGTCGCCGCACGGGCCATGGCCATCGGGCTCATGCTGTTGGTGCTGGGCACGGCACGCTGGCTGGAGCAGCTCGGCACGTCGCTCGTGTTTGAGGGCTGCCTCGCCGCCGCCATTGCGGCGACCGTGGTCGTGGTGCTCGCACGCTGGTGAACTTGCCAAAGGCACGAACCGAGACTTCGGCAGGGGGCCCGCCCGGCGTGAGAGGGCATGGCGTTGGAAGCCATGCCCACCCTGCGGGCAGGCTCCTCAAGGCATCACGGCGAAGAACAGGAACGAGGCGAAGATCACGAGGTGTACGATGCCCTGGAGCACGGTCGTGCGCCCCGTGCCGAGGGTGATGACGGCGACGAGGAGGGTAAGGGCCAGAAGCACCTGGTCCTTCGGTCCGAGGCCGAGGGCGAGCGGGTGGCCGGTGAGCACGGAGACCAGGGCGACCGCGGGGATGGTCAGGCCAATGGATGCCAGTGCAGAGCCGAGCGCGAGGTTCATGCTGGTCTGGAGCCGGTCGGCGCGGGCCGCACGGACGGCCGCAACTCCCTCGGGCATGAGGACGAGCATCGCGATGACGATGCCGGACACCGCCTTGGGGATGCCGAGCCCGTCGATGCCCCATTCCAGCGTGGGCGTGAGCACCTTGGCGAGGCCCACCACTGCCACGAGGCAGACGAGGAGCAAGCCGAAGCTCGACAGGGCCAATCTGCCGGACGGTGGCGCGGCATGCTCCTTCTCGCCGCCCGTGCCGCTTTCCGGCAGGAAATAGTCCCGGTGGCGAACGGTCTGCACGAAGACGAAGGAGCCGTAGAGGACCAGGGAGGCCGCCGCGGCGAACAGGAGCTGGGGTGCCGTGAAGACCGGTCCGGCGGTGCTCACGAAGTTCGGCAGGACCAGGGTCAGGGTGACGAGGGCCGCGAGGACGGCGAGGGCCGCGAGCGCCCCATGGAGCCGGAAGCCTTGCACGCGGTGGCGGACGCCGCCCGAGAGCAGGCACAGGCCGACAAGCCCGTTGCAGATGATCATCACGGCTGCGAAGACCGTGTCGCGCGCAAGCTCCGTCTTGCCGCTCCCGCCGCCGAGCATCACCGAGACGATGAGCGCGACCTCGATCACGGTGACCGCGAGCGCCAGCACGAGGGTGCCGAACGGTTCGCCGACCCGGTGAGCGACGACCTCCGCGTGGAAGACCGCCGCGAACACCGTCGCGACCAGGACGACGCCGGCTGCGCCGAGCAGGAGGACAGGCGGCTCCGTCATCAGCGCCGCCCCAAGCAGCACCAGGGCCAGGGCGGGCCAAGTCCAACTCCACCACGGCATCCCGGCTTGTGGCACCTGCATGGTTCGTTGCCTTTCAAAGCTTCAAAAGCGCCCGGTAGCGGATTGCGGGACAAAGGCTTTTGCGCGGTAACGCCACCCGACGCCAGCATGTCTCGAACCTATGCGGCGACGAGGGTCGAGACCAATCCAGGTCGGTCCTGCAGGCGAGGAGCAAGTTGCGTTCGGACCTTTTCCATTCACCTGAGTGGCGGTGACCGTTGGGCACGCCCCCGCCCGGCGACAGGGTGAAGGTTTTTGGGGGAACTGCCCGCACGGTTCGCTATCTCGGACCGTGCTCGACTTCCGCAAGCGACCGGAAGCCAGGTGGCTCGTCGGCGGGGCGGCCGCGTTATCGTACCGGAGGCCGGCTCGGCACCACGGTTTCATGTCCTTGAGGCTTGCCGCTCCCGGAGACAAACCATGAGAGATCCAGCACCGATTCCCGCGACCGAAGTCCCGGATCTGGTTCTTGCCAGGGCACTCTACCGGATCGGTGCGGTGGCGCTTGTCGCGCGGGATGTGGCTTCGCTCACGCGCTTCTACTCGGGCATCATCGGGCTCCGGATCGTGTCCCGGGAGGCCGACACGGTGCGGCTCGGCGAAGGCGACACGGTGCTCCTCGTGCTGCGGCACGATCCGTCCGCACGGCATTGGAGGTCGACGGAGGCAGGGTTGTTCCACACGGCGTTCCGGCTACCGAGCCGCGGCGATCTTGGCGTATGGCTCCGGCACGCGGAGGCATGCGGCATCACGCTCACGGGTGCCGCCGACCACCTCGTCAGCGAAGCGGTCTACCTCACCGACCCGGAGGGCAACGGCATCGAGATCTACGTCGACCGCCCGAGCTCGGAATGGCAGTGGACCGAGGACGGCTCCGTCGTGATGCGCAACGAACGGCTCGACCATGCCGGGCTCGTCCGTGCCGCCGACAGGCCCTGGTCTGGAATGCCGCCCGGCTCCTGCGTCGGCCATGTCCACCTCCAGGTCGGCGACCTGGACGCGACGGAGCGCTTCTACGCGGGCCTGCTCGGGTTCGATGTCATGTGCCGCTATCCCGGCGCCCTGTTCCTGGGAGCAGGCGGCTACCACCACCAGCTCGCCGGCAACGTCTGGAACAGTCGTGATGCCGCGGTTCGTACGGACGGGGCGACGGGTCTTGCGGAGGTCGAGCTGCTCGCCGACGGGGGGACCCTTGCTACGGTGCGGATACGATGCCGGGATGCGGGCGTGTCCTTCGTCGAGGACGGGAACACGCTGGTCGTACGCGATCCGTGGGGAACGCAGCTGCGTATGAAGCTCGGGCCAGCGCATTGAAGGTCCGGGAAAGAGCCGAGGCAGACGCTCCGGCTCCGGCCTCGTCAGCGTGCCTTCGCGTCCGAAGCCAGGGGCGCCAGCCAAGGAGCGGCCGCCGCAAGCATCGTCTCCACGCCGGTCCGAAGGGTCGGCGTCAGGACCGGCGCGAACTCCGGCGCGTGGTTTGAGGGAAGAGCGTCCAAGGTCCCGGCCTTCTCGGCCTCCGCGTAGCGCTTCGGATCGGTCCCGCCGACGAACCAGAACACCGAGGGCACGTCCCAGGCTCGGGCAAAAACCGTGAAGTCCTCGCTGGCGGCCGCATTGCCGGCAGGCTGCACCCGGTCCGCGCCCAGGCGCTGCTTCAGGGCCTCGGTCACCTTCGCCGTCGCGTCCGCGTCGTTCACTGTCAGCGGGAAACGTCCGAGCATCGTGAGGAGGGGCGGCTTCGGGGCGCCCGAGATGGAGGCCTCCCCATCGACTATCCGCTTGATCGACGAGAGCACTTTGTCCCGCACCCCATCGTCGTAGGTCCGGACGTTGAGCTGAAGCTCGGCTTGGTCCGGGATGATGTTGGCGCTGGAGCCGGCCTGCATCGACCCGACCGAGACCACGGCGCTGTCGCTCATGGAGACCTCGCGCGAGACGATGGTCTGCAGCCGCATAACCGTCGCGGCGGCCATCACCACCGGATCGATGGTGGATTCCGGACCGGAGCCGTGCCCGCCGCGGCCGTACAGCGTCACCTTGAGGCTGTCGCTCTGGGAAAGCACGGGACCGCTGGCGAGGCGCACCTGCCCGGCCGGGAACGGCAGCACGTGCTGGCCGAGCGTGACGACCGGCTTCGGGAAGCGCTTCACCATGCCGTCATCGACCATGGCCTTTGCACCCTCGCCGATCTCCTCGCCCGGCTGGAACACGGCCAAGACGGTGCCGCGCCACTTGTCCTTGTTCGCGGCCAGGACCTGGGTCGCACCCATCAGCCAGGTCACGTGCAGGTCGTGCCCGCAGGAATGCGCGATGGCCGTCTCCCGGCCGGATGCGGGATCGGTCCCCTTCTTCGTGCTGGCATAGGGAAGGCCGGTGTTCTCCTTCATCGGGAGGGCGTCCATGTCGGCGCGCAGCAGCACCGTCGGGCCCTCGCCGTTGCGCAGCAGCCCGACGACGCCCGTGCCACCTACGCCCTCCGTCACCGCGTAGCCCTGGTCCCGGAGCCAGCGGGCGGCGATGCCGGCGGTGCGGCGCTCCTGCATCGACAGCTCGGGGTTGGCGTGGATGTCCTTGTAGACGCCCTCCAGCCTCGCCAGCAGGTCGTCCGAGGGGCCAGGTAACGCGCTCTGACCGGCCTTCACGTCCTCCCGACTGGAATCCTGCGCGAGGGCGGGGCCAGAGAAGGCGGCGGCGGACAGGATCATCCGCGCGACCAGCGCAAAACCGTTGAGCGGTGCTCGGAACACCATCCTCGCTCTCCTTTCGTCGACCCAGGTGGCGAGACCGTCCTGGTGCGCGGTAGGTTGAACGCTTTCGAGGCGGTCCGGGTGCGATGGCTTACCGCGGATTGTCGTAGCGGACGCCGGGCCGGGGGCGATATCGCGGGAGCTCCCAGCCGAAGCGGAGCGATGCGGCGCGCACGAGCAAGCCGATTGAGAAGCCAACTCCGACCGCGATCTCACGCGGAATTCCGAGGGCGATCAAGGAGGTGAACGTGGCAGCCCCAACCAGGGCAGCCGTGGCATAGACCTCCCGGCTCAGGATGACCGGGCTCTCACCTCCGAGGAGGTCGCGGATGATGCCCCCGAAGGTGGCGGTGATCACGCCCATCGCCACGGCTACCTCGGCGCTCGCTCCCGTTTGCAAAGCCCTCTCGGCCCCGACCACCGCGAACAGCGCCAAGCCCAATGCATCTAACCACAGAAGGTACCTGTAGCGGGACTGAGGGATGTGAGCGGCAAAGAACGCCACCCCTGAGACGAGCAGGCAAGTCGTCAGGTAGGCCGGCTCGCCTACCCAGAACACCGCTGAGCCGAGTAGCAGGTCCCGGAGCGTTCCGCCGCCGATGCCCGTCACCGTTCCGAGTACGGCGAACCCGACGAAATCCATCTCCTTGCGCGAGGCGACGAGTGCGCCGGTGACCGTGAACACGATCACGCCGAGCCAGTCGAGGGTCGCAGTTGCCGTTTGGAACATGGTCTATCCCCGGGTGGTGCGAAGCGCAGCCACATCCTGGCGCGTGCGCTTCGGGCTTTCGCTGCCGCGGTCTCGAACAGCTTGGCTCTTCATTTGACGAGCAGGACCTGATTGTCGGGTCGGGGATGGTCACCCCATTCGTGCTGTACCATCACTTCCGGCTGCGAGGTCTTCACGACCACGGTCGTGCCGAGGGGGACGCGGCCGTACAGGTCGTAGATGTCCTCGTTCAGCAGGCGGATGCAGCCGGAGGAGTCCGTGCCGCCGACCGTCCAGGGCTCGTTCGTGCCGTGGATGCGGTACAGGGTGTCTCGGTCGCCCTGGTAGAGGTACAGCGCACGGCACCCGAGGGGGTTGTCGACGCCGGGTTCGACGTAGCGCGGGATGTCGGGGCGGCGCTTCAGCATGTCCGCCGTCGGCCGCCAGCCCGGCCACTTGGCCTTGCGCTTGATCACCGCGGTGCCGGACCAGGTGAACCCCGCCCGGCCCACGCCGATGCCGTACCGGAGCGCGGTGCGACCCTCGCGCACGAGATAGAGAAAGCGCTCGTGGGTATCGATGACGAGGATCCCGGCCCGCTCCGGCCCGTCGTAATCCACGAGTTGCTTGCGGAACTCCGGCGGGACGAGCGCGAGGTCGACCTTGGGGACGTCGAAGGGATGGTCCGGGATCGAGCCTATGAACCACGCGTCGCGGTTCGAAGCCGGGTCGACCGGCTCCGGTGCCTTCCGCGGTTCGGGCTCGGTATCCCAGAAGAATGCCTGCGCGCGGGCGGGTGCGAGGACGGCGGCGGCGAGAAGGAGGGAACGGCGGGTAGCCAACATCGTGGTGCATCCAGGCTGGGCGTTCGATGGGCGGCGCGGCCCCGGTCATGATCGACCACGCCCCGCGGACGATGCCAGGCGTGCGTCGCCGTCGAGGCTCACGCGGTGAGCCAGCCGGTTCCGTGCGGTGAGGGCGGCGCGAGCCGATGGGCGCGCGGCAGGTCAGGCTATGGGAATGTCATCGCGCGGGCCTCCGAGGTCGCTCCGCACGCGTCCCGCATGCGAGCCCCCTCTGTCATCGGCCTGAGAGTTTCGCCTGGGCCTCGGAAGAGGCCTCGACTTACACCATCGGCGGGAGCCCGAGCTCCGCTTTCCAGAGTGTTGAACGAACGAGCGGTCCGGGTGCCTGAGAGTTTCCGGGGCGGTTGCTCCTTCGGCGGCCGGTTCGTACCGGCTCTCTCCCGCTCGTCGCTGGGCCTAACTTGGCCGTTCGTTTACGGCCGAATTGTGGGACCGGCGTAAAATTCGTTAGCTTGCGATCAAATGTCTTCGTTTGGGCATGAGGCAGGGCCATGAAGCGGGCCGCGGCTCCGGTGCTGCGCTGGGTGACCGGGTCATTGCCGCCATCAGCGTGCGCGCGGCTCGTCGACGATGCGGGGCAGCGTCTCGAATTGGTGGTAGGGCGGCGGCGAGGACAGGGTCCATTCCAGGGTCGTCGCACCTTCGCCCCATGGGTTGTCCGCGGCCCGCTCCTTCGAGCGGAAGGCCAGCACCACGCCGATCATGAACACGAACAGGCCCAAGGCGAAGACGTGGCCGCCGTACGTCGCGACCTGCTGCCAAGGTCCGTACGCGTCGGGGTAATCGGCGTAGCGGCGCGGCATGCCGGCGAGGCCGAGGAAGTGCATCGGGAAGAACAGGACGTTCGACCCGATGAAGGCCAGCCAGAAGTGCAGCTTGCCCACCCATTCCGGGATGACGTGCCCGGTCATCTTCGGGAACCAGTAGTAGACGCCCGCGAAGATGATGAACACCGCGCCCAGCGACAGCACGTAGTGGAAGTGCGCCACGACGTAGTAGGTATCGTGCAGGTACTTATCGACCGCCGAGTTCGCCAGCACGACGCCGGTCACGCCGCCGACGGTGAACAGGAAGATGAAGCCGAGCGCCCAATGCATGGTGGCGGTGAAGCGGATGGAGCCGCCCCACATCGTGGCGATCCACGAGAAGATCTTCACGCCTGTGGGCACCGCGATCACCATCGTGGCGAACACGAAGTAGGACTGCGTCTGGAGCGACAGGCCGACCGTGTACATGTGGTGGGCCCACACCACGAAGCCGACGACGCCGATGGCGACCATGGCGTAGGCCATCGCGAGATAGCCGAAGATCGGCTTGCGCGAGAACGTCGAGATGATGTGCGAGACGATGCCGAAGGCCGGTAGGATCATCACGTATACTTCGGGGTGGCCGAAGAACCAGAACAGGTGCTGGAACAGGATCGGGTCACCGCCGCCGGCCGGATCGAAGAACGTCGTGCCGAAGTTGCGGTCTGTGAGCAGCATCGTGATGGCGCCCGCGAGCACCGGGAGTGACAGCAGCAGCAGGAAGGCGGTGACGAGTTGCCCCCAGGCGAAGAGCGGCATCTTGTGCAGCGTCATGCCCGGGGCGCGCATGTTGAGGATGGTGGTGATGAAGTTGATCGCGCCCAGGATCGAGGCCGCGCCCGCGAGGTGGATCGAGAAGATGCCGAAGTCGACGGCCGGGCCGGGATGGCCGACGGTCGACAGCGGCGGGTAAAGCGTCCAGCCCGTGCCCGCGCCCTGGGTGCCGGGCGCGCCCTCGACGAACAGCGAGCACAGCAGACTGCAGAAGGCCGCCACCGTCAGCCAGAACGAGATGTTGTTCATGCGCGGGAACGCCATGTCGGGCGCGCCGATCATGAGGGGCACGAACCAGTTGCCGAAGCCGCCGATCAGGGCCGGCATGACCGTGAAGAAGATCATGATCAGGCCGTGGCCCGTCACGAAGACGTTGTAGGTCTGCGGGTTCGAGAAGTATTGCAGGCCGGGCTGCTCCAATTCCATCCGCATGGCGAAGGACAGGAACGCGCCGATCATGCCCGCGCAGAAGGCGAAGAGCAGGTAGAGGGTGCCGATGTCCTTGTGGTTCGTGGACATGAACCAGCGGGCGAAGAAGGATGGTGGCGCATGGGCATGACCGGCGCCGCCGGAGGCCGCGTGGGAGACGTGAGCGTCCGCCATGGTGAACCCTTTCATTCAGCCAAGCCGAAGAGGTCCGAAAACAAGCTTCTCTGATCGAGATCCATGTGGCAAGCCGCCAATGATCTTGGCTTTGAAGATTTCGATTTCTTACGGAAGCTTTGGCGTGGCGACCGAGGGCCTGCGATGTTGACATCCTCCAGCGTGTGAGCCTGCGCTTCGAGGTCGGACCTCCCGCGGGGATCGAGCGCCGGGCGCCGCCTCCCTCCAGTCGGTTGACGAGCCCGGGTCCGCAAAATCCGCGGTCGAGACCGGTCGGCGACGCTGCCAGAACGGCTGGTCGGACAAGCGGGTCTGGATGCCGTAGTGAAAATCCTGCCGCGATGGGTACTTCTGCCAAAAGTGGCGCTGTTCCCCATCGTATACCGTGAGCCCGGAGGGGTCAGTGCAGGCTCAGGCGGCCCTCGGCATTTTCCCCGGGCGCTCCGCGGCCCGGACGGGGAGCCGGATCTCGGCGCACGTGCCTTCTCCCGGGCGGCTCCTGAGGTCGAAGTAGCCACCCGACCGCTCGGCGAAGTCGCGGATCATCGGGAGACCGAGCCCGGTGCCCTTCCCCTCGGCCTTCGTCGTGAAGAGCGGCTCCATGACGCGCGCGAGCGTCGCCTCGTCCATTCCCTGCCCCTCGTCCGCGACCGTCAGGCAGACGCATCGGGCCGGTGCCGAGCCGGACGCATCCAGCGCCGGCACTTCCTCCTCGCAGGCCGAGATGACGACCGACCCACCGTTCGGCATCGCGTCCCGTGCGTTGATCACCAGGTTGAGCAGCGCCATTTCGAGGAGGGAAGGATCGGCGAGCGCCTCCGCGACCGGCGCCGGGAACCGGGTCTCGACGCGCGCCAGGGGACCGGCCGCCTGCCGGAGCATCGGCAGCAGGTCGGAGACCAGCGCCGGGACATCGACCGGCTCCGGCGCCTGCTCCCGCCGTTGCGCGAAGGCCAGCATGCGCCGGGTCAGGGCGGCTCCCCGCTGCGCGACCTGCACCGCGGTATCCAGAAGGGCCGTGGCGTTCCCTTCGTCCTTTACGCTCGGGCGCAGCCTGCGCAGGCTCGCCAGCAGGACGGCAAGCAGGTTGTTGAAGTCGTGGACCAAGCCGGCGGTCAGTTGACCGACGGCCTCCATCCGGTGGGCCTGCAGCAGCATCTCCCGCTGCCTGGTGATGTCGCGGGTGACCTTGACGAAGCCGACCAGGGCGCCGTCGTGGTCGCGCATCGGGCTGACGAGCGCGTGCACCCAGATCCGGCGCCCTCCCCCGCGGACGCGCCAGCCTTCCCGCTCGCTCCGTCCCTCGCGGGCCGCCTGTTCGAGGGCCCTCACCGGCTCTCCAGCCTCCCGCTCCGCCTCGGTGTAGAGGCTTGAGAAGTGGCTGCCGACGACCTCGTCGTCGGCGAGGCCGTCCAGGCGCCGCGCCACGGCGTTCCAACTGATGATCCACCCGTCGAGATCGAGCATGTAGACTGCTTGGTCGACGGGCGTGCCAGCGAGGAGGCGGTCGCGCGGGTCGGTCTGTGGTTGCGGCATGTCTCTCTAATCCTTTCCGTGCCGGGCCTGGCAGGAGCTTTCCGGAAGGGCGCGCGTCCGGGGCCGCGCCGGGATGGCGGACAAGGTTGCGGCCTCCCATCCGCCCGGGCCCGGCGGCGAGCGGCTTACCGGCGGATCACCAGGAGCGCCGTCGTGGCGGCGACGGCGGCCATGAGGCACGTCAGGGCCAGCGGGAGGAGGCCCCATCGCTCCAATTCGCGTGCCGAACCGAGGACGACCAACATGAGCCCCAGCGCGGCGGCGCGCGCAGCGAGGATGCCCATCGGGCTTCTCCCGCCCGGGCTTGGCTGACGGTTCGTCATGGGTGCTCCCCCGGCGTTCCTGCCGGCACCTCAGGCGCGAACGCGATGCGCCGCTCCGTGCGGGCGGAACCGCCCTCCTTGACGTTGCGCGGCACGGCGGCCCCGGGAGCCGGTCCGTCCAGCCACCGTTCGGGCTCCTCCCAGTCGTCGGGGCCGAAGCCGCGGAAGCCCGCCAAGACGAGGGCATTCCCCTGGGGGGCGGTTCCCGCTCGGCGCCCTCGGCGTGCCCATGACCGGCGCCGTGCCGGAGCGCCTCGCGACATCCGGTCGGAACGGGGAAGCTTGTCGTCCCGCAACGTTCGCTTCAGGCGCCGCAGCTGCTTCGCCGCCTTGCGCATCGCCGCGTCGAAGACGGCGTGGCAGCAGAATCCCAGGGATTCACCC
Source organism: Methylobacterium sp. 092160098-2 (assembly GCF_028920805.1). NCBI lineage: Bacteria > Pseudomonadati > Pseudomonadota > Alphaproteobacteria > Hyphomicrobiales > Methylobacteriaceae > Methylobacterium > Methylobacterium sp. 092160098-2. The sequence continues at coordinate 639,703 of NZ_JAQPZJ010000002.1, forward strand.
GTGACGATCCTCAACGCGCCCATGTCGATGTTGACCGTGCAGCGGTAGCCCCGCCCGTCGCGGCTGAAGTAGACCGTCGCCGCGTTCAGGCGGCCGAAGTATTTCGCCGCGACCCGCTCGACGCCGGCACGCGCGCGCTCTCGCAAGGCGGCGCCCAGCCCGATGCTGGAGCTTCGCACGATGATGGGTGCATCGATGTGTCGAGTGTTCATGCCGGCCTCCGCGTCGCTCGTTTGCAGGACGTGTGGTGGGGCTGCGCCGGAGGGCGCAGGCTAGGTGACCGCGATCCCTGGCGCCGGTTGGCCGTCAGGCGACCGCGAGGACCCGGAGCGCAACCAGGTTGGCCGTCCGGGCGTGCGCCGGGGTGGCGGGACCACCAGCACGTCCGGCCCGGGCGTGGACAGCAGATCCTCGGCCACGCTGCCACGGAGCGCCCTGGCGAGGCCCGTGCGCCCGTGCGTGCCGACGGCGACGAGGTCGGCCCGGCACTCCATCGCGATGCGGGGGATCACGTCCCGGGGCCAGCCCTCCTCGACCCGCCGCCGCCAGTCCCGCCTTCCCAGGCCCTCCCGCGCCAGGACGCCGTCGAGCTCCTCGGCGAACCCCGTGCGGCAGCTCTCGACGTAGCCATCGAGGTGTTCCTGGGAAATACCCGCCGCCCATAGCTTCGTCGTGGCCGGCGCCCGGAACGCGTGCAGCACGGTCACCAAGGCGTCGTCGGCCAGTCCGAGCGACCCCACGCGCCGCAAGGCCCGGGTAGAGGTGTCCGAGAGGTCGACGGGCGCCAGGACTCTGCGGTAGGGCCCTTCGACCGGCTGCCGGACCACGAGGACGGGGCACGGGCTTGCGCGGACCAAGGTCTTGAGGGTCTCCCCGGAAGTCCGCTCGGGGGAGTCGGACGAGGCCCCGACGACGATGAGGTCGACCTCCCAGGCGTTCGCCGCATCGAGGACGGCGCCGGCGGGGTCGCCCCCGATCACGATGGGCTCGCACCACGCCCTGAACAGCTCCGGCACGACCGCGACCTGTTCGAGGATCATGCGCTGGGCCTCGCGGAGGTCCTGCGCGACCTGCCGCGTCCCGAGGCCCTCGACCACGTGCATCGGCATGAGCTTCCCCCGGCGCGGGCCGGCCAGCAGGCCGGCGCGTCGCAGCGCCCGGTGAGACCGTACCGAAAAGTCCGTGGCGACGAGGATACGCATTGAACCTTCCCTCTCGGTGAGGCGGGGGCCTGGCAAGCCTCAGCCCAGGATGTCGATGACGATGCGACGGAGCTCGGCCCGGCTGAGCGTCGGTGGGCACGGCTTCCGGTCCTCCGCCGGGGGCAGCCGCACGCCGTCGTGAGCGGGTTCGGGAAGGCGCGGCGGACTCACGGCGCCGGTCGGCTCTGGACGTAGGAAGGGAACGGGGCCTCCGGGATTGCGGATGATGGGGTGTGTCATCGGTCTGTCTCCGAATAAGCGCGTGGCCGCGCGGCCGCGCGCCCGCCGGCGCGCCCGCGTGCGGATCGGCCTCGCCATCACCGTGCGAACGGGCGTTGCCGGAAGGTGTCTGAAGAGGGGAAGTCGGGTCGGCGCCCCGGGGCGGCCGAACGCGTGGCGTCCGGCGGCTCGGGGGCCTAGCGGCCTGCGACGAGGCGGCCTGCGCGCTTGTTGAGGTGGCGACCCGAAATAGACATAGCGCCAACGACCATATCCCATTCCAGAGATACTGCAAGCCTGAAGTCCTGGCCGGTATCCGTGAGGGAGGCGCCGGGATTGAACCGGAGACAATCTTCCGCCGTCGAGGTCTTTTTTGTCAGCCGCGAAGGTGAGACCAGTCCGAACCGGCCGGAATATTCGGAAGGCGAAGCCGGGCCCCAGGCGCGGCGTGTTCGCGGGCGGCGTCGGCCCGGAAGGCTCAGCCTCCTTGGCCCCGCATGAGCGAGACCAGGACCGCGAGCGCCGTCACCAGTATCGCGAGGTAGAGGGCCAAGCGTAAGAACCCGGCGGCGATCTCACGGCCCCGTGCCGGCACTCGCCTTCCGGCGTCGCGGTCGTCGGGCCGTCGCCCTGGCAGGTGGGTGGGCATCGCCTCGGCCTCGCGGAGGGGCAGGCGCGGCGTTCGTCCGCGCCGTCCCGGTGAATGTAAGCCCGGTCGCCGCGAAGGGTCTACGACCTGAGTCCCGCCCGGTCCGCCATGGCGGACAGCGCGTCCGTGGAGAAGCCGTCGAACCGTCCCGCCCGCAACTCGCGGACGCGCGCCATGCTGATGCCGAGCCTGTGGGCCACGTTGCTGGGGGAGCGACACATCATCCATCGCCCCAACTCGGCGGCCAGGTCGGCGCGTGGACATGCCTGTTCAATGTCGCTTTGCCCGCCAGGTGGCGGGATACCCTGAACCGCATACATCCTGTCACCTCGTCGATTGGCCCCGCCGGGCTTCCCGACGGAGCGTTCCCGATGGCGCCCTCAGGGCGGGGCGCGCGAAAGAGCGGGTTTTCGGAGGATGTCCCTGGCTCGGCCCCGCCCGCGAGCGGTCGGCCGGAGGCCAGGGCTACGAGCCTGCTTGCAGGCTGCCCGAGCGCGCCAGGAGGCGGATGCTCTGAAGGCGGTTCGACATGCTGCGCCTAACGTGGGCCTGCGGCGACCGCTTTCAAGCCACGCTTGGCCCACGGACGTTCGAAGCGGGGGGCGCCGGTTCGAGGGCCGGCGGCGAGGGTTTGACAACCGGGCCCGCCGGACCGATGTTCGGTCCATCATGCCGTTTCGCGCGACCTTCCATCGTGGCCTGCACCGGGCAGGCAACCTGATCGCGGGCCAGTAGCCCCGAGCCGACGGCGCGTATCCGCCCGTCCCGCTCGGGGTAGCCGGGTCCGCTTTCCGCGAAGCGCCCGAAGGTCGGCCGAGAGGCTCGACGGCACCCATTCCAGATCCACCAGACGCAGGCCGGCGGGGTTCGATGCCGCCGGGTCCGCGTTCGCGCGAACGCGACGCCAGGCACGCCGGCGTCGTCGCCTCGGTTCGCGCAGGAGGCAGCCATGACCGACGACACGCCCGAGCCGTCCCCTGCTCCGGAGACCACCACCGACGACGCGGGCGACCGGAAGGTCGTCCCCCTATTGCGGCCGCAGCGGAGCCAACCACCCGCCTCGGCTGGCGAGGACGACGACCCCGGCCCGAGCGCGGCCTGACGGAGGACTGGCGAGATGGACACGAAGAGGAAGAGTGTCGACGGCACGAGCTTGCCGAAGATCAAGGTGACGGCGGAGGACCACGAGCGCTTGGCCGGGCTGGCATCGGCCGCCATGGACCGCATGCCGGAGGTGGCGGGCTACCTGGCGGACGAGCTCGACCGTGCACAGGTCGTGCGGTCCGGGAAGGCCGCCGTCGGGTTCGCCCGGATGGGCTGCGAGGTCGAGTTCCGCGACGACACGACCGGCAAGGTTCAGGCGGTGACGCTCGTCTACCCGGGCGAGGCCGACATCGGCCAGGGCAGGATCTCGGTGCTGACGCCGGTCGGCGCGGCGCTGCTCGGCCTGAGCAGAGGGCAGTCCATCGCCTGGCTGACCCGGACCGGAGCCGCCAAGCGCCTGACCGTGCTCGACGTGCGCGAGCCGGCCTTCGCCTGAACCCGGCGGAGATCCGACATCCCCCGACCATCCCCCACGTACCGAGACCGACATGCCCGTTCCCGCCAGCCTCGAAGAACGCCCGCCGATCGTCATACCGACGACCGACCTGCGGTCGCTGCGGGAGATCGTGACCGCGACCCGCCCGTCGGACCCGCGGGCTGCCGTCGCGGCCTGGCTGGCGGAGGAGCTCGACCGCGCCGCGGTGGTCGCGCCAGAGGTTCTGCCGCCGCGCGTGGTGACCATGCATGCGCAGGTATCGTACCGGGACGACGTCACGGACCAGGTCGGGCGCATGACGCTCGTCTATCCCGGCGAGGAGGATGCGGAGGGACAAGCCATCTCGGTCCTGTCGTCGGTCGGGGCCGCCCTCGTCGGCTTGTCGGAGGGGCAGTCGATCCGCTGGCGTACCCCGTCGGGCGGCCTTCGCGGCCTGACCGTCCTGCGGGTGCTGTTCCAGCCATACGGCAGGCTCGGCGCGAGCGACGGTGGTCCGCGAGCGCGTCCGTAGTCGGTGACGAGGCCGGATTCACCGGGGAGTCCGACCCCGGTGGCCTCCGGCAGCCCTGTGCCGTGAGGCAGGGCGAGGGCGCCACGGCCCCGGACGGCATGCGCAGGACCGGACGCGTCTTGGCCGTCTGTCGAGGGGGACGGTAGGGTTCTTGGACGGCCCTACGGTCGCCGGGAGATCGACTCCGAGGCTAGCGGTAGCGGGTCGCGCTATCCGCTATCGCTACCGCGGCGGGAACGTCGTGTTTACGCCGGCCATCAGATCCTCGCCTCAGTTGCGGGGAGTGTCCGATGCCGAAGCGGGACGAGGTTTTGTAGTAGCTGGTACTCGATCTGACAGGCGATGTCCGGAGGTGGTCGGTCTCGACTGCCTGATGGTGCTCAGGCGGCGATCATCTTCTCCTGGGCCAGCGGGACGGCGTCAAGGAAGGTCCGCATCGGCGTCTTGCCGAAGCACCAGCGGCCCTGATGCGGTCGCTCCTCATTGTAGCTCTGGATCCAGGCATCCAGGTCTGCCTGCAGCTCGGTCAACGAACCGTAGATCTTCTTGCGGAAGGTGACGCGGTAGAACTCGTTCAGCACCGTCTTGTGGAAGCGCTCGACGATGCCGTTCGTCTGCGGGTTCTTGGCCTTGGTCCGGGAATGGTCCACGTCCTCGACCGCGAGGTAGAGCTCATACTCGTGGTGCTCGGGGTTGCCGCAGTACTCGGTACCGCGGTCGGTCAACACCCGGCACAGCTTGACCTCCTGAGCGTCGAAGAATGGCACCACGCGGTCGTTGAGCAGGTCGGCCGCCGTGAGGGCCGTCTTGCGGTCGTAGAGCTTGGCGAACGCCACCTTGGCGTAGGTGTCGATGAAGGTCTGCTGGTAGATCCGCCCAACCCCCTTCATGGTGCCGACGTAGAAGGTGTCCTGCGCGCCGCAGTAGCCGGGGCACTCGCTCTCGAACTCGCCGTGCGTCTCCTTCTCGGCCTTGGCCTTCTCCAGCGCCGCGAGTTGGCCTTCCGTGAGCACCAGCCCCTCCTGCGCGACCTTGGCCTCCAGAGCCTTCAGCCGCTTCTTCATGGTCTCCAGGTCGTGGCGCTGCCAGACGCCGCGCACGCCCGCCGGTGAGATGGAATGCCCGCGCTTGCGGACCTCATTGGCCACGCGGATCTGCCCGTAGGCCGGTTGCTCCAGGGCGAGCTCTACGATCAGCGCCTCGACCTCGGGCGCGGTGCGGTTGGCCAGAAGCGGCTTGCGCCGACTCAACTCCTGCAGGGCGACCTCGCCGCCCGTGTCGTAGAGCTCTCGGAACCGGTAGAAGCTGTCGCGCGAGTAGCCCATCATCTTGCAGGCTTGGCTGACATTGCCGAGCTGCTTGGCCAGCTCTAGCAGGCCCACCTTGCCGCGGATGACCTTCTGTTCCCTCGTCATGGTCAGTGTCCTCGAAAACGCCGAGGCCGGGCGCTGCGCACCCCGACCACTCCGCGCCCGGCCTCGGCTCTCGCTTCAGCTCAATGACACCGGCTGTCAGATCAAGTCCTGACTACTGCAGCTGATGGGTCTGGCGCGGTCCACCTACTACGACGCTCCGACGCGGGCTGCCGACGACACCGCCCTCGTCGAGGCTATCGCCGCGGTCTGCGACGCGTTCGAAGCCTACGGCTGGCGCCGCGTCCAGGCGGCCCTGCGCCAGCAGGGATGGCGGGTGAATCACAAGAAGGTCCGCCGCCTCATGCGCGCACATGATCTGCAGCCACGCGTTCGGCGCCGCTATGTCACGACCACCGATAGCGATCACGAGAGCCCGATCTTCCCGAACCTGGCCCGGGACATCGTGCCGGACGGGCCCGACCAGCTCTGGGTCGCGGATCTGACCTACGTCGCGGTGATGGGCGGCTTTGTCTACGTCGCGATCATCCTAGATGCGTGGTCGCGACGCGTGGTCGGCTACGCGCTCGGCCGGTCGATCGACGCCCGCCTGACCATCGCGGCTCTGCGCGCGGCGATCGAGCGACGTCGGCCGGTGCCGGAACTGACCCACCACACGGACCGTGGCAGTCAATACGCTGCCGAAGCGTATCGGAAGGTGTTGGCCGAGCACAGGATCGTCGGTTCGATGGGCCGGCGCGGCAATCCCTACGACAACGCCAAGGCCGAGAGCTTCATGAAGACGCTCAAGGTCGAAGGAGTGTACCCGATGGCGTTTGAGACCTTAGCCGATGTGGTGGCCGAACTGCCGCGCTTCATCGAAGAGGTCTATAACACTCGCCGCCTGCACTCCGCACTGGGTTATCTGAGCCCCGTGCAGTTCGTGGAGCAACAAGCCCAGCAGACGGTCAAAACCGCCGCCTGATCGTGCCCACCGTCAGGGGCCCACTCCAATCCAGGGTTAAAGTTCAACGCCGTTTGACAGGCATGGCTACGCCTCTGGGGGCCACCGCGAAATTCCGGTTCACCGCTAAGGGATTCTACGTATGCCCGCCCGGGGCCGCGCGAGGGCGTCGTGGATCCCCGCAAGAAGCGATCCGTCCTTGAAAAGCTTCTCTACCACCCGCAGGAAGCCTGCCCGGCGGGCCCGTTGCAGCAGGTCGTCCGAGGGGCGTGCCGTGATCAGGATGGCTGTCCGTCGTCAGGTGATTCGAGACGATTTGGGACACTCAGGAACGGAGGCTCTGGTCCACCTGGGTTGAGAGGTTAGGCGGCCTGCGCGTGATGTCGCAAGCGGCGGTCCATAAGGGTCTGGCGCTTGATCCGCGCCCGTTCACGCAGGATAGTCTCGCCGCGGCCGAAGTAGACGTCGGCAGGGGGGAGGTTGTCGAGGCACTCGTGAGCCCGGAGATGATTGTAGTGCTCGACGAAGGCAGCGACCCGCGCCTCCAACTCGCCGGGCAGGTAGGCGTGTTCGAGCAGGATGCGGTTCTTGAGCATCTGGTGCCAGCGCTCGATCTTGCCCTGGGTCTGCGGATGACGGGGCGCGCCACCGATATGGGTCATGCCCCGGCAGCCAAGCCAGTCCGGTAAATCGCTGGCGAGATAGCTCGATCCGTTGTCGGTGAGCAGCCGTGGCCGGTGCGCCACCGGCACGTGGTCGAGCCCGGCGGCCGCCAGCGCCAGGTCGAGCGTCGCGGTGACAGTCGCTGACCTGCATCGTCGTGCACAGCTTCCACGCCACGATATAGCGCGAGAAGTCGTCGAGCACCGTCGAGAGATAGTACCAGCCCCATCCCACGACCTTCAGGTACGTGAAGTCCGTCTGCCAGAGCTGGTTGGGCGCGGTGGTCTTGTCGCGGAACTCGTCGGCGGCTTTGACCACGATGTAGGCCGGGCTGGTGATCAGGTTCTGAGCTTTGGGCAAGCGGTAGACAGTTGCCTCCGAGACGAAGTAGCGCCGCTCGTCGGTGAAGCGCACCGCCAACTCGCGCGGGCTGAGCTCCGGCTGCTCCAGCGCGAGGGCGACGATCTGCTCGCGGATCTCTGCGGGCAGACGATTCCAGACCCGGCTGGGACGGGACGGGCGATCGGCCGGGGCCTCGGGGCCACCGTGCCGATCGGCGTTGTACCAGCGGTAGAAGGTCGCCCCGGGTGATGCCGAGCTTGTCCAGCTGTCTCACGAGCGCTGACGGCGGACAACTACTTGCGGGACGAACCACTGCCATCGGGCCGGCTGCCAAAGCGAACCGGTATTGGCCCTGCGCGCGGCGGCGACCACCCAAGCCAGCAAGACCAGCGACAGGGTCGAGTAGGACGCGACGTACGCATGGCGCCCGAGGCGTCCGACCACATGGGCGCGCAGCCTCGGGGTGGCGGGGACGGAGTGGGCGGCGAGGAAGGCCACCATGGCGAGAGCGAACTCGGTCACGCGGCCGGTTCCCGAGCCGTGGCCCGCTGGGCGAGCTGCCCCACCCACTTCGACGCGACGACGCAGAGAGGATACGCCAGCAACGCCATGGCCGTCAGGATGCCACTCCAGCGCCGTCCGGGATGCCAGCCGGCGAGATCCGAACCCACTCGGAGCGCGACCGAGGCGTGGAGTAGGAGCAGGGGCCCGTACAAGGCGGGTCGATAGGGCACTCGCACCCGCGCGACCGCCGGCAGGATGACGGGTGCGTGCCCGAACACCATGGACATCACGAAGCCGACCAGGATGGCATGGACGGTGATGTCGTACCGAAAGACGGTCCCGGAGGGCGGGAGGGCGAGCAGTGCCAGGCCGGCGAGGCCGAGCCAGGCATAGCCCGCCAGCATGCAGGCGGCCATGAATCGCGTCTGCCCGTCCCGGCGCACCGTCCGGACTGCGATGTCGTGCCGGACGAGCCAACCTGTGAGCGCCAGGAGGCCGACCCCTGCAAGGGCCGCGCCCGCCCAATCGCTCAAGCCGACAGCGACGCCGGCGAGGAGGAGGCCGCAGGCGGCGAGGTAGAGCGGCAGGGCGCCGTGGCGCGGCGCCGCCAAGCGGCTGAGTTCCAGGCGTTCGCCCGCGACCGTCAGGACGAGGAAGGCGAGCCACCAGCCGATGAGGTCCGGGATCGCGGCGCCGCGGGCCCACATCACGTTGCCGTAGAGCCAAGCCGCCGCCGCGGACACCAGCGAGGCGGTGAAGAGCGCCGGTTGCATTTGAAGGATCCGCAGGGAGGCGGCGCAAAGCGCGGCGGCCGCGAGGACGTAACCCCAGCCGGCCGCCTCCGGAGGCAGGCCGGCGAGCAGCGCGACCGTGGCGGCAACGGCGGCGACGGGCCCCAGGAACGCCCAGGCTCGGCCGAGCGCCACAGCCCGCTCCAGCGCGATCAAGGTGCCGAAAACGCCGGAGATCAGCAATGGGCCGTGGAGCGCCGCGAGCGAGGGGCCATGGGGCAGCCCCCAACCGAGGCGCGAGAGCCCAGCCCAGAGGCCGACGGCCAGTGTCGCGCCGGCGCAGGCGAGGAGGAGCAGTCGGGGGATAACAGTCATGGCTCGCGCCCAAGCGGAACGTTGGAGGGTAAGGGTTGGGCAATTCAGCTGCAGCGGCGGCCGATTTCTACCGTCCGTCCGCCGAGTTGCGTCCAGCCGATCTTGGTGATCCGCTCCGGAGTCCAGAGCGGGGTCCAGACGAGCCGGACGAGCACTGTCGGGCAATCGTTGAAGCGCCGCCTGAGGTTGGTTTGCACGTCGTCGACCAGTGCCTCTCCCAGGGGGCAGGCGCGCGTCGTGAGCGTCAGGTCCACGTCGATGCGCTCCGGCGTGCGGGTGGCCCGGTACACGAGCCCGAGATGAACCACGCTGACGCCGATCTCCGGATCGAGCACGGCCAGCAGGCATTCCATGACATCCGGATCGAGCGACGTACCCGGTTGCCGCTCCTCGTCGTGAACGTGCCGCGTCGCGCGGGCTCTCAACCAGGAAAACACCGCTTCGGCCCTCCATAAAACCTACGTCATCCACTGGCGTGATTTGTGCCAACCGTTGCCTTGATTTGGCTCAAATCCGGCCGCCGCGGCTCCTGATAGCGGATGAGAAGCGGCCACGCCTGGGCGGCTTGCGTCGTTTCGAAAGGTACTCCCATGGCTCCGGTCCAGCGGCTCCGCCCTTATGGCGGGCCGCCCATCCTTTCCCACGGCTTCCGACCGTTCTTCCTGCTAGGCGCGCTCTACGCCGGCCTAGCCGTCCCGGTCTGGCTGGGCGTTTTCGGCGGGAAGGTCGCGCTGCCGACCGCGTTCGCGCCGCGAGACTGGCACGTCCACGAGATGCTCTACGGCTACGTCGCGGCGGTCGTGGCCGGCTTCCTCCTGACGGCGGTGCCGAACTGGACGGGGAGGCTGCCGCTGCAGGGCGGTCCTCTGCTCGCCTTGGTCCTGACCTGGGCGCTCGGGCGGGCAGCCGTCTGGATCTCGGCTTGGATCGGATGGTTTCCGGCCGCGCTCGCCGACTCGGCCTTCCTCCTGCTCCTGATTGCCGCAGTGGCGCGCGAGGTCGTAGCCGGCCGCAACTGGCGCAACCTGAAGGTCCTCGTGCTGCTCGGCTTGCTCCTCGCCGGCAACGGGGTCTTCCATGGGGAGGCGCACTTACGCGGGCTCGCGGAGTACGGCACGCGGATAGGCATCGCCGCCTGCCTGGCTCTCGTCATGGTGATCGGCGGGCGCATCGTCCCGAGCTTCACCCGCAACTGGCTGTCCCGCGAGAACCCAGGCCGGATGCCGGCGCCGGTGGGGACGTTCGACCTCGTCGCGATAGGGCTATCCCTGGTAGCGCTCGCGGCGTGGACCGTCGTGCCGGAGGGCGCCGGAACCGGTGCTGCGCTCTTCCTCGCGGGTGCGCTGCAAGTCGCGCGGCTTGTTCGCTGGGCGGGGGACCGCGCCGTGAGCGACCGCCTGGTGCTAATCCTGCACGTTGCCTACGCCTTTATTCCCCTTGGCTTCACGCTAGTTGGGCTTGCCGCATTCGGCATCATTGCGCCGGGAGCCGGCATCCATTCCTGGACCGGTGGCGCGCTCGGCCTGATGACGCTGGCGGTGATGTCGCGGGCGAGCCTAGGGCACACCGGTCGCCCCCTCGCCGCATCGGCTGGCATTCAGGCGGTCTATACACTCGCGGTGATGTCCGTGCTCGCGCGTGTCTGCGCCTCTGCCCACCCGGCCTGGTCCGGCGCGCTGATGCCGATGGCCGGCGTTCTCTGGGCCGGTGCCTTCCTAGGCTTCGGTCTCGCCTATTGGACCGTGCTGACAGGTCCCCGGGTCGCCTGAACCCCGCCGACAACAACGTCGGCGAGGGCACGTCCGCCGCAGGTAGCACCGATCTGGACCAGAAGCTCATCCGGTCCACGGCGAGGCAATTACGCGGCACTTACGAGCTCGCGACCGACCAGGGCGGCTCGAACGCGAGGTTTTCCCATTCGCTTGAGGAGTTGCTTGCCGATGAATGAGAATCACGGGATACTTGGGGTCTCGGACGACCCGGGCGGGGCCGTCTCGAATCGTGGGAAGGCCGCGGTCGGATGCCCTGCGCCGCCCACGTCGCACGTAATTCTCCTCCTGCTCGCGGTCGGCGCCCTAGCCCTGGCCTTCTACGGCCTTGCGCTGCAAGTGCACCTCGGGAGCTGAGCATCCGTTCACCCGTCTCCTTTGCCGCCCCGGGGCGGCCGTGCTGCCTCTCGACCCAGTGAGGGGCAGGTCGCTGTTTGTTCTACGGCTTCGCAACGCGCCTGCGTTTTGACACATGGGGTAATCGCGGGAGCGTTCCCCTCAGGGCCGGAGTGAGCTGGCCCCCAATGGAAGAGGTGGTTGTTCCCCGGCAGGATGAAGCTGCGGGCTCACGACTGGACGCCGGGCCCATACATCGAGCGGAGAACAACCATGGGTGAGTATATCGGTCTCGACGTGTCCTTGAAAGACACCGCGATCTGTGTGCGGCGGGACGGCAAGCGGGTCTGGCGCGGCAAGTGCGCTTCCGATCCCGCAGTCATTGCCGGTGTTCTGCGCAAGCATGCGGCCGATGCCCAACGGATCGTGTTCGAAACGGGCCCTTTGTCGATCTGGTTCTTCCATGCCCTCACGGCGGAAGGCCTTCCGGCGATCTGTATCGATGCTCGTCACGCCAAGGCCGCCCTCGACATGGCCACCAACAAGACCGACGCCAACGATGCCGATGGGCTGGCTCATCTGGCCGAGGTCGGCTTCTTCCGCGACGTGCGCACACGCCTGGGTAATTACGGAACGCGAGCGCAAGGCAAGTACAGTCATGGGTTATAAGAGTTAAATGCGGGTGACCGCTCGAAGTTAAAGCGAAGCTATCCGCTGGTGTCTGCTTTTGAGAAAAGGGTGGGAAAGCCTGGAGCGTCTGAAATGGGCGCCAAGCCGAACCTCAACTTCTGCGCACACTGGTGATCCGGCGTGACGTAGTCTGACCGGAAGCGGCTCGTCCGCTTTGCGAAAGCTAAAAGCATAAAGCGGCCATCCCGACATCAAAGTGCAATCCGGTCGCCTCGGACGGGCTTCGTCGACCGGGCGGCCGCCAAGCCCTACAGCGCTTGCAACGAAAGAAGTGTGCGCTGTGCGGCCTGGCGGGCGCGGCGTTCCAACTCCATGGTCGCGCCTGTTGGCCGGTCAGGCCCCTTGCAAGGCTGTCTTCCCTTTGGGCGGCGTGAATGGCACGGATCGTTCGCGCCCCTGCGGAGCACGCCTCGTCCTGCCGATTTCGCACTCGCTTCGGTTCAGTTGCGGTAGATCAATGCCATGCAGTAAAGGCGCTGTCACAATGGTCGACCAGTTGGATAGGGGAAGGCGCTAGTTACCCCATTACGATGCGTCTTGGGCCAATCCACGCAAGCCGCCGCATCCGCGAAGACCCGCGGCGGGCTGGCCGATAAGAATGTTCGGTGCTCTGATAATCGTCCGGACCCCAACGCGTGGTGGGGAGGCGAGCCGCGTGCTGTTCCAGCAGACCTCGGCTCAGCGGGATCGGCAGGATCAGGACCACGGGGAGGATCGGGGCCATCATGGCAGAGCGCCCGGGCAACCGGCATCGTCGCACCCGCCCACTGCCCGCTCCCGTTGTGTCGGCTCCACGTTCGGCGTTACGACCAGCGAACCAACAAGGACTCCAAGCGCAAGGTCTGTGACCTGCCCGAAGGCGCGTTCGCGAACCACGCCAGCGCGGTCGATCACGACCGTGGTCGGCGTTCCACGCATGCCGTACCGCCGCATCGTCTGCGGTAGCGGCCCATCCTCGCCACGCCGGTCGACAGCGATGGGCAGGGTCAGACGGTACTCATGGATAAAGGCTTCGAGCGCCGCCTCGGTCATGGCGGCATGATGCTCGAACACTGTGTGCAAGCCGATCACCGCGACATCGCTGTGACCGGCCAACATCCTGTGCAGCTTCTCGGCCTGCGGCGTGCCGTGAGCCACGCAGCCCGGGCACAACCTCTAGAACTGAACCGCTCCGGTTTTCCCGGGCGCCATTTGGTTTGGGTCAGGCGGCCAAGGCTTGGACCTCGGCCTGGGCATAATAGCGCGCCTCCGCTTCGGCGGGAGGGATGTGGCCGATCGGTTCGAGCAGCCGGCGGTGATTGAACCAGGCCACCCATTCGAGCGTGGCGTACTCGACCGCCGCGAACGAGCGCCACGGCCCGCGCCGATGGATGATCTCCGCCTTGAACAGGCCGATCACCGTCTCGCCCAGAGCATTAATCGTATGAGTCCCCGACGCTGCCGACGGAGGGCTTGATGCCCGCCTCGGCGAGGCGCTCGGTGTAGCGGATGCCCACGTATTTCGATCCGCGATCCGAGTGGCAGAAGAGGCCGCTGCCGGCGAAGGGGCAGCGCTCGTGCAAGGCCTGCTCCAAGGCATCGAGCACGAAGTCCGCTCGGGCCTGGTGCGACACCCGCCAGCCCACGATCCGATGGGCGAAGACGTCGATCACGAAGGCCGCATAGACGAAGCCGCTCCAGGTCGCGACGTATGTAAAATCCGCCACCCACAGCCGTGGACTTGCCCCGCGAAAGTGGCTCTTCGTCACTTCGTGTAGGTCAAGGAGCCAGAAGCACGCGTCGGCGCAGGAGGTCGAAGCCGGCGCGGCCGTACATCAGCCGCTTGATCAACTTCATTTTTGTGATCTGGCCTTCGGACTGGGCGTTGCTCCACGGCATTGTCAACGCCGCCCTCACTGCGGCCACATCAACGACGAGCCCGCTGGCGAACGTCTGCGCGGCTTGGATGCCGCTCGTCTTCGCCTCGACGATCCGGGCCTCGAAGGCCTCCAGACGTCGGTTGCCGTGTGCGGACGATCCGTTCCCCTTCGTCCCGGCCTCGCGCACGAGCGCGACGAAGCGCTGGACCAGCCTGTGCAGCGTGGCCGCGTCTGGATCCTGCACGATGCGCGCGAGAAGCGCGCCGTCGGTCGGGCTCAGCCGGTCCGGCGCCACCGTCATGATCCAGGCGAGGACCTTCGATCCCGGCAGTCGCACGCGCCGCGCCGACAGTTCGGCCGAGCCGGGGCCCGTCACGACGGGAACGGCGTCGCGCCAGCGTCGCGGCGTGGTGATCGCGAGCTTCGTCCGTCGGCTCTGCAGCCATTTGTGGACCTGCCGCGAGCCACCCGCATAACCCCGTTCGCGCAATTCTCGCAGGAGCTGCAATCCGTTCTCGCATCCCTCGGCACGGCGGCGCTCGAGATAAGCGAGCCAGGGGTCGAGTCGGCTCGGTCCGATCCGCCGTTCGCCGCGTTCCGGGGCCCTATCCATGGGGGCGTAGCGCCGCACCGTTCCCGGTGCCAGAGGGATCGCGCGCGCAATCGCCATGATCGACTCGCCGGCCGCGTGGCGGCGCTGCACCTCTGCATGACGCACTGCCCTCCAACGTTGCACCTCCTGCGCGGCGGCTTGATCCGTGCGGCTGCGCGGGAAGGCGAGATCAGGAATCGGAGCCGCCGAGCCGGAGGGGACGGGAAGAGCGCGCAGGCGGGCATGAGCGCCGACCAACCAGCGCTCCAGCATCTGGCGCGCGTTCAGCAGGAGGTGCCAGCGATCGGCGACTTGCTGGGCACGCGGGCGACGGCCTGAGCCGCACGCGCGTAGCCTGTCGAGCGATCCCGTGCGACGATCTCCAAATCGGTGTGCGACCGTAGCCAAGGCTCGAACGACGCCGAGTTGCGGTCGGGCAGAAGATCGATGGCACGATGATGGCCGAGGTCGACGACGAGCGTGCCTGAGGCGCAGCAGCGTCGAGGGGCTCGCCGGCATGGAGAGATTTGCGAGCAGGCGCGCACCGGCTCGAGCGTTGATAGCTAAGCCGACGCGCTGCTGTGCCTTGGCGAGGCGTCAGGTTCGTCGGGCGTACGGAGCCAGGACAGAGGAGACAGGAAGGCAGAAAGTGCGTCGGGGACAGGAGGGGTTGAGGCAGCGCAGACGCCGAACGGTGAGGTCGAGCCGAACGGCTCGTCCAAGGGAGGGCAGATCGGCGGGGTGACGTTGATGGGAGCCGTGACTGGCGGCGCTCGGAGTGCCGCAACCCGGACATCGTCCTGCGCAGCGGCGACCGCGAACGCGCATCACAACGCCCGCCTCATGCCCGTTTTCGATGGAGAGTACCCGGCAGCCGGGAACCTCGTGCAGCCGCGCCATCGCCAAGCTCCGTCATTCTCATACGACCGGAGAACGCGCGGGGAAGCCACACGAAGCGACGAAGAGCCACTAAACTGAAGCAAGTCCAGACGTAACGTGAGCAGTTGCTGTGGACGCCGCACGCTAGGTTCTGAACTGGGGAACTCGGCTTCGGTGCTGGGCCGCCCCCTGCTCACGCCTGATTATCGGGCGCTTCGTGTTCTCAGCCTTCGCGTTCAATCAGCAGCCAGGGATGAAGCAGCGTCACGATTCGGACTGTGTTGGCGGCTGAAGACCCGTCATATCCGACATCCCGATCTCGCATTATGGGATGAACTCTGTCGGTAAACCCAGAAGACGCAAGATTTCCGGACCAGCCTCATCTGCCAGCAGATCCGCTAGTGTGTAGCCGTCGAGAACCGCCAGGAACGCACCCAAAGCCTCTCCGAGTGCACGCCTCAACCGGCATGGTGCTGTAATCGCGCAGGCCCCGCTCGCGAAGCACTCTACCAGTGCTAGATCGTCCTCGGTCTGCCGCACAACGGCACCGACGACGATGTCGGCAGCCGGCTTCCCAAGCCGCAGCCCACCGCCACGGCCACGAGTCGTCCGGATCAGCCCGAGACGGCCGAGTTGATGCACCACCTTCGTCAGGTGGTTCTCCGAGATGCGGTAGGCACGCGCGATCTCGGCGATTGAACTCTGCTCGGGTTCGCGCAGGCCGACGTAGATCAGCGTGCGCAAAGCGTAGTCCGTGTAGCGCGTCAGACGCATCGCGTACCCCGTGTGGACTGAAGGTATATGGGGATTGCATCTTTGAAGCCAGAGCGGCATAAGGTGCGGCGATGATGCACCTTTGAGGGCTGCCGATGCCGACTCCACTCTCTCTCGCCACTGTCGCGATCATCAAGGCAACCGTGCCGGCCCTGGAGGCGCATGGTCTGACTATCACGAAGCGCATGTACGAGCGTCTCTTCCAGAACGCCGAGGTTCGCGACCTCTTCAACCAGTCCCATCACGGCGAGACCGGGTCGCAGCCGAAGGCCCTAGCCCTGGCCGTGCTCGCTTACGCCCGCAACATCGATAACCTCGGCGCCCTAGCGGGGGCAGTAGAGCGCATCGCGCAGAAGCACGTCGCACTGAACATCCTGCCGGAGCACTACCCCTACGTGGCCGACGCGCTGCTCGGCGCCATCGGTGACGTGCTGGGCGAGGCTGCCACGCCGGAGATCTGCGCGGCCTGGGGCGAGGCGTACTGGTTCCTGGCGGAACTACTGATCGGCCGGGAGGCCACGATCTACCGCGACCTCGCGGCCAAGCCGGGCGGCTGGAACGGCTGGCGCGATTTTGTGGTCGACAGCGTGTCCCAGGAGAGCGAGACGATCCGCTCCTTCGTCCTGGTCCCCGCCGATGGCGGACCGGTGCTGCGCCATCAGCCGGGGCAGTACCTGGGCTTCCTGTTCAACCTGCCTGGCCACGGCGTGTTGAAGCGGAACTACTCGATCTCCTGCGCGCCGAACGACCGGGCCTACCGCATCACCGTCAAGCGCGAGGGCCGGGCAGACGAGCCGGCCGGGATCGTCTCGAACTGGCTGCACGATCACGCCAGGTATGGGACAGTTCTGCGCGCGGCACCGCCGGCCGGTGACTTCTTCCTCGACCAGACGTCGAACGCCCCCGTCGTCCTCGTAAGCGGCGGCGTCGGGCTGACCCCGATGATCAGCATGCTGGAGACGATCACGGCGGCAACGCCTCAGCGGCCGACCTGGTACGTTCACGGAGCGCTCAACGGCCGTGTCCACGCGATGCGTGATCATGCCAAGGCGCTGACCGCCGGCAACGAGAATGTCCGGTTGCACACCTTCTATGCAGAGCCGGGGGCGCATGATCGACAGGGCGAGCACTACGATGCGGCCGGCCTGATCAGCGCGGATTGGCTCGTGGCGCAGACGCCCCATGAGGAGGCGACCTACTATCTCTGCGGTCCCAAGCCGTTCCTCAGCGCGCTTGTGAATGGGCTTCAGCGTCAGGGCATCCCGGCCGAGCGCATTCGGTTCGAGTTCTTCGGTCCCGCGGATGAGCTGATCGAAGAACCGCGGCGGGCTGCCTGAACACGATAGCGCCGCTCCTTCAGGTGAGCAGCGCCTCAACTGGAGAGCGCCTGCGTGGACTACGCGCGTACTGTGGCCGACGCCATCCTGTCAGCTTCTGCGGATGCGGTGATTGCCTCCGACAGCGAGGGCATCATCCGCATCTGGAACCCGGGAGCCGAGCGCATCTTCGGCTACACGGCCGACGAAGCCGTCGGCCAGTCGCTCGACATCATCACGCCTGAACGGCTGCGCAAGCGCCACTGGGCGGGCTACCGCAAGACCATGGCGACGGGGGAGAGCCGCTATGGCGAGGGCGTTCTCCTGTCCGTTCCGGGCATCTGCAAGGATGGGCGGCAGATCTCGGTGGAGTTCACCATCGTGCCGCTCAAAGATGAGCAGGGGACGATGACCAGCATGGTAGCGGTGATGCGGGATGTCACGATCCGCTTCACCGAACTGAAGGTGCTGAGAGAACGCTTGATCAAAGTAACCGAAGGACGTGCGGGCACAGCATAGCGAGGGAGCACATCATGGTTGGGCGTTCAACTAAGCCACCTGAGATGTCGTCGAATTCTGCGGCTCCCGAACTTTCTGAGTTTGGCGAGTACAGCTCTCCGCCCTGCTTCATGCATGAGCTAGGTCCGGACTTCGTCAGCCCGGAGGCGGGGACGCCGGCATCTGAATCCAGCCTCTCTGAAATCTCCGCATCTGACTGGCCGCGTGTGCGGCGGTGGCGCAAGGAGACTCGAGCCGCTCTCATCGAGCGGCGGGCCGGCATCTCTGCCCAGGACCGCGCCGCCTGGAGCGAGCGCATCAGCCAGGCGCTTGAAGTCGCTCTACCCTTGGCGTCAGGCACATCGATCGGATTCTACTGGCCCTTCAAGGGCGAGTTCGACGCCAGACCCTTCCTGACAGAGCTGCGTGGCAAGGGAGCACGACTGGCGCTCCCGGTCGTCGTTGAGAAGGGGTGCCCTCTACAGTTTCGTGCCTGGTCGCCTGGGGAACGCCTGGTCCGTGGCGTCTGGAACATTCCCGTTCCCGCTGAGGGCGAGGCCGTCGATCCAGACGTTCTGATAGCGCCGCTCGTCGGCTTCGATCTAGCCGGGTACCGCCTAGGGTATGGTGGCGGCTTTTATGACCGAACCATCGCGTCCAGGCCAACGAAGCCGCTGGTCATTGGCGTCGGCTTTGCGCTTGCGCGGCTCGCGACGATTTACCCACAGGCGCACGACGTTCCTATGGATATCATTGTGACAGAAGAAGGTTTCTGGCCGGACGTGGCTAGACTTTGATCTTGCTTCGGAGTCGGGATGGTGCTCGCGTTGGAAAGTCTCCTAGCCGATTCAGCTCCAGTCTGCTCTGAATCAGGTCTGCGCGCTTTGGCCTATAAAGCTCTAATGTGCGCGATTGCCGAACTGCGCATCTATGATCATCCTGGCGAGCTGCAGCTTGATGAGTGCAAACTATCAAGGGATCTTGGTATCAGCCGCACGCCCATTCGCGAAGCTCTGACAATCCTGGAACACCAGGGGTTCGTCCGTCGGCGGCCGCGACACGGTGTGTTCGTCGTTAAGAAGAGCAGGCATGAGATCATCGAAATGGTCTACGCCTGTGCTGCTCTAGAGAGCATGGCAGTTCAGTTGGCATGCACCAAAGCAACAGACGTGCAGCTCGGCGCGTTTCGCACAAGCTTCAGCGACTTCTATGAGGCAGATCCTCCAAGCGGATATCAACGCTATTTCGAGGCTCGTTGGCGTTTCTGCCGCCATGCCGCCACGCTCGCTCAATGCTCGGAGTTTCTCTCCATGCTTGACCATTTCCTGCTGCATTTGCGGAGTGTTCACGAGGCGATTTTCCGCCAACGCATCAATTTCGAATATCTGAGGGCCGCCTACCGGTCGATCATTGCGGCGCTTGAGATGCGAGACGCCGAACGTGCGAGCCGGCTCGTTCTGGAAAGGGGCTTCAGGTTTGCTCACGATGTCGAGATCTGCGGCGATTGTTTCAGACCCGCAAATCCCGAAAATTAAGTTGCGGCGGAAACGACGTAGTCCCGCTTGTTTTGACTACTTTAGCAATGTTATAGATTCAAGTTCAATCGCCATCGAAGCACGATCGAGGGTCTAAACTCAGATAACCTCGACCGTGCCAGGTCCCGCAGATACGGTGCTCTGTCGCGCATAATTGCGACTTGCGGTTCCTGTCACGGTGTGCTCGCCTACGACGTAGGAAGTCCATGGCTGGAGATTTAGCTGGCAGCCAACGTGGAAGATCGGCTTCAGGATTTAGCCTCAAGTGTGCGTTGCATCGATGCCATTCAGCAGATACGGAGCATTTCTTGAAAATTTGCTCCGGAAGCGATGAATCGAGCGGCGGGGTTTTACACTTCGCGGTTGTGGACGGGGCTTTACACGCAGCAAGCTTGCGATACCGCTGTCGTAATCAGGCTGAGGCAGACGCACGGACCTGTGTTTCGCAGCCCCTTTCCTGCATCGGTTTTCAATCGAAATGCGATGCCCTCAGCCTCGGTCAAAGCCGATATAAGCGAGCAGTAACGCGAGACTGAGCCATGTGCAGGCCGCTAAGGTACACTGGGACAAGGTGTGACGTCGCACGGCGTCATAAACGAACCATGTCAGGAGCAGCAGCAGCACGGCGGCCGCGAGCCCAGCGCGTTCGAGCATGCGGCCAGACGCGGTCAGGAAGACCGTCACCCCGACGGTGGTGGTGACCTGCTCCCAAGTGCTCGTGTTCCGCCGGTCCAGGAACATCCCCACGAAACGAACGCAGCCGAGCACCGCAGCGACTGTGAGAAGCGCGGTGATGACGATTTCCTTCATGGCCCTCGGTTCCAGCCGCCGAGACCCGAACGCCTAGTAGTCGGGCAGATTGCCTTCGCACATTGCAATTTTGGCGGGGGGCCGTAAACGGACAGCTGGTATACCAGCGCCTCGTGCCGCCTACCGGTGCATTTGCCTGTCCCACGGGCACTTTCAGCGGCGCTGTGCGAGCGAGGGACGCGTGAGGACATCGAATTCGGTCCGCCCGGAACACAAATCCGGAAAATCGTCAGGGTTTCGGCTGTTCAAGCCGATTCTGGCGGGCGCAACTCTTCGGGAGCGCTTGGTTGCTTGCCTCGGTGCGCTCGCGGGCATCACGCTCACCGGCCTGATCTGCGGCTTGGTCTTCGGCCACGGGCCTGACGTCCCGCTCATCGTCGCGCCGATGGGGGCCTCGGCAGTGTTGCTGTTCGCCGTGCCCGCGAGCCCGCTCGCTCAGCCCTGGTCCATCATCGGCGGCAACACGATCTCCGCCTTTATGGGTGTGCTAGCCGCTCACTTCATCTCGAACCCATTCGTCGCCATCGGCGTCGGCGTCTCGCTGGCCATCGCCGCGATGTCGCTCACCCGCTCCCTTCACCCGCCTGGCGGCGCCGCCGCCTTGACGGCGCTCATCGGCGGCCCGGCGGTCACCTCCTCAGGTTTCCTATTCCCTCTGTTCCCGGTTTGCGTGAACTCGGTCATCCTGGTCGCGCTCGGCATCGCGTTCCACAAGATCTCGCGCCGCAACTACCCGCACGTCCCGATCGCTGCGCCGGTTAACACGCATGGAACGGCGGACCTGCCCGCGCCGCTCAGAGTCGGCTTCACGCCGGAAGACGTGGACGCGGCCCTGGTCGAGTTGCATGAGACGCTGGACATCGACCGCGCCGACCTCGACCGGCTCCTCCAGCAGGTCGAGCTTCGCGCGCTCGTGCGGACCCAGGGCGACCTTACCTGCGGCGAGATCATGTCTCACGACGTGATTACGGTTCGGCTAAACGATAGCGCCGAGCGGGCGCGAGAGCTCCTCATCGCGCACAACATCCGGACGCTGCCGGTGGTGGACGGAGCCGGCCGGCTCGCGGGGACACTCGGCCTGCGCGAGCTGACGCTGCACGGCGACGTGGGCATCGCGCAGGTGATGACCGGTGCACAAACGGCCGGACCGGATGAGCCGGTGGTCGCGCTGGCGCCCTCGCTGACTGACGGCCGCACCCATGCGGTGGTCGTGGTGGACGAGGATCGGCGCGTCCTCGGGATCATCACTCAGACCGACCTGCTTGCGACTCTGACGCGCCTGCTTTCGGCTAAAGCGTTCGCTCCTTCCGATACCGTGACTGCGTAAGCGCCCCTACGGCCCGATCTTATCTGCTACTCGAAGGCTTTGGACGCACCGCGCGATCGTGCTTCGAAGAAAGGAGGTTGACGCGTGGCGCCGCCGTTGTCTTTGGCCCACTTGTTGCGAGAGGTCTCGCTTTCCTGGCAACGCCACGTCCGCAGGGTCGAGCCGATGCAAGACGCGCCGCTTCTCCTTCACCTGCTGCACGCCACCTTAATGGCGTCGAGCATGATGCTGACATGGCAGGTCTACAACCTCCGTAAGCCGAGGGCGGAGTAAGTCGGTTTCCGGCGTACGAGCGGACGACGCAGGTAGCCCGAGGGGAGAGCGTAGGGCCGTACACCTAGAGCGGCATCCGATCAGGTTGCGTCGTATCCTGCAGCGGCAAGGTAGGCTCGACATTCAGCTGGCGCGAAGCGGGTTAGGCTGCGCCGTATAGCGTCCCAGAGGTGTGGGATGGTTCGCGCCGCCGCACTGCGCAGCAGAGCTTTCAGCTTCGCGCAGGCCATCTCGATCAGGTTGAAGTCGGGCGAGCAGGCCGGGAGGTAGAGCAGCCGGGCTCCCACCGCCTCGATCCGCTCGCGGACGCCGCTGACCTTGTGGGCCGGCAAGTTGTCCATGACGACCGTGTCGCCGGGCTGGAGCGGTGGAGCGAGCACGTCGGCCACGTAGGTGCGGAAGGCCTGCCCGTTCATGGCACCGTCTAGGTCTCGGGCGATGCCGGCTTTGCCAACGAGGCGAACCTCGCCGCGCTGAAGGAGCGGGGCATCACGGGCTACCTTGCTCCGGGCCGGGCGCGTCATGGCGAGGCCGACGCAGCCGGCCGCCGGAGTCAGGCTCGATGGTCTTAACCACTGGACTGGAACATGGCTTGGAAGACGTCCTGGTGCCCCGCAAGGAGTATGGGTGCGCGCGGCAAACTAGTTCGGAGGACAGGATCAAAGCCGTAATAAGCGGCCAGGAGGCTGGCTTCTGGCACGCCGATGAGGAGGTGATGTCGTCCATCACCTAACGGAGCAGCGAGCAGCATCATGTCACGTGGATGCCCGAGCATCGCGAACTGCTCGTCGAATGAGGCCCGGAGGTCGGCCCAGTCCGGGTTGTCAAAGAGGCGACGGATCCAGAGCATTCGGATCTCCAATTAAGGCACGGCAACTCGCCACGTTCGTTGTGCCGCCATATCTCGACAGGTCATCGGGTCCGTAATCCGCCTTGGGTCTGGATTAGGATGAGCCAGACGCCGTGTTGCCGGCCCGAGTGGCGGATTGAGCGTGTGCTTTCTCGTACCGCCTTTTCGCACCTCGGATCGTGCGATGGCTGAGGTAGGCTCGGCGCTCCCGCTCGGACTGCACGACCGTTACCCGAACCTGTAGCAGGTCCTTACGCGTGAGAAGGCCAACAAGGATGCCGCTTATCGGGTCCGTTACGGGAACGCGCCCTTGACCAGTGGCCATCATGATGTCGAGGGCGCGGGCGACAACGTCATCGGGGTGAACAACGGCCAGCGCGGCGTCCGAGATCCACTCTTCCAGGCTTTCTCCGGGATGCCGGCCCTCGGTCTTCCAGCGCAAGGCATCGCCGCGACTGACTATGCCCACAGGCCGGCGCGCCGCATCGACAACCGGATAGGCGTGGTGTCGGCCCACCTCGATGATTTTGACAGCCTGATCCACGGTTTGTCCCGCGTCTAGCACATCGACTTCGCGGACCATGACCTCGCCGACGCGCGTCAGCTCGTAAGGATCTACGCCGTACTCGCGCGTGATGTGCTGCCCGCGCCGGGCGATCTTTTCCGTCAGGATCGAGCGCTTCAGGAGCAGCACCGTCACCGCATAGGCCGCTACCGTGGAGGCGAGCAGCGGCGCCAGGCTATGAACATCCCCAGTGAGCTCGACGGCGAAAAGGGCACCGGTCAGGGGAGCGCGCATGGTGCCACCCAACATTCCAGCCATGCCAAGGAGGGCCCAGAACCCTGGCGCACCAGGTAGCCCGAGACCTACGAGCCATCCCATGGCGCCGCCGAGGATGAGCAGGGGTGCCAAAACGCCACCTGAGGTGCCGGACGAAAGGGCTACTAGCCAGATTGCCGCCTTGACCAGAAGGATCGCGAACACCGCTTTGGCGACGAGATTCCCAGTCAAGAGATCGGCGATGACGTCGTAGCCGACACCGAGCGCGCGCGGCTCTATGAGGCCACCGAGGCCGACGAAGAGACCACCGATGGCTGGCCACCACATCCAGTGGATCGGCAAACGCTCGAACGCATCCTCCAGGGTATAGAGCAGCTTCGTCAGAAGGCCTGACTGCAGGCCAGCCAGAACACCGACCCCAGCGCAGGCGAGCAGCCCCCACCAGGGCAAAGCCGGATCGTTGGCGAAGGGGAAAAGCGGCCCGGTGCCGAAGAACAGGGGCCGCCAGCATGTCGCTGTCATAGCTGCTGCCGCTACTGGGATGAAGCTGCGCGGCCGCCACTCGAACAGCAGCAACTCGACGGCCAGTAGCACGGCCGCGATGGGTGTCCCGAAGATCGCCGTCATGCCGGCTGCGGCACCGGCGACGAGGAGTGTCTTTCGCTCCGCCGCGCTCAGGTGAAAGAACTGAGCGAACAAGGAGCCGATCGCTCCGCCCGTCATGATGATGGGACCTTCTGCGCCGAACGGTCCGCCGGTACCGATCGAGACGGCGGAGGAGATCGGCTTGAGCACGGCGACCTTGACCGACATACGGCTGCCACCGATCAGAATGGCTTCGATGGCCTCGGGAATGCCGTGACCGCGGATTTTCTCCGATCCGTAACGAGCCATCGCCCCGATGATGAGGCCACCCACCACGGGTACGAGGACCATCCAGGGCGTGCGCGCTGCGTGCGCCAAGGAGGTCGGCGTCACGTCGAATCGGCCGAACCACGACAAGTTCGTAACCAGGGCAATCAACTGGATGAGGAACCAAGCCGCGACTGTGCTGGCCGAGCCTATGACGAGCGACATCGCCAGGAGGACTAGAACCCGTCGGTCGGTCGTGAAGTCCCCTAAGGGACGTCGAGGGATGGCGCCGGCGACTTCCCTGTGACCGGTGGCATGTGACTTCGAAAGGTCCTGCTGCATGGCGATCCCGCTTGACGTGGCCGCCTATATACGTCGTGATACGATATAGTCTAGAGCTGGCTCGCAGGGCGATGCTAGGATGAGGATGAACCAGCTGATGCAGGAAGGCCTATCGCGTGAGCAGTATGCGGCCATCGCCGCTTTCCGCTTCCAGCTCCGGCGCTTTCTTGTCTTCAGCGAGGCCGCGGCACTCGCGGCCGGCCTGCCGCCGCAACAGCACCAAGCGTTGCTCGCGGTCGCTGGCTACATGGAATCGGAGCCGCCGACCGTCGGCACGCTCGCTGAGCAGCTTCTGGTCGCTCCTCACACGGCGGCTGAGCTGGTGTCGCGCATGGTCGAAGCCGGGCTATTGATAAAGACTCGTAGCACGCTCGACCGGCGGCGGATGGAGCTTGTCCTCACGCCCAAGGCCGAGATCCTTTTGGGAGAGCTCACTACAGCCCACTTGGAGGAATTACGAACTCTGGAGCCAGCGCTCATCCAGGTCCTCGGACGACTCAGCCGATCCGCGACGTCCGCTTAGAAATAGCAGAAGAGCCCGGTTCGCTCTGGCTCATGTGCACTCGACCGCGTCGTAATCAATCAACTGTCATCGTTGATCCGTCGAACAATCGCCGGCACCGGCGCCGTCCACCAGCAT
Organism: Methylobacterium sp. 092160098-2; assembly: GCF_028920805.1. Taxonomy (NCBI): domain Bacteria; kingdom Pseudomonadati; phylum Pseudomonadota; class Alphaproteobacteria; order Hyphomicrobiales; family Methylobacteriaceae; genus Methylobacterium; species Methylobacterium sp. 092160098-2. The sequence continues at coordinate 664,878 of NZ_JAQPZJ010000002.1, forward strand.
TGGGAGATGGTTCGTGAAGCTGCTCATCTGGCACATTAAGGCAACAGGCCACTGAAGTGAGTGAGCCAGAGCCAGATCCCCTCTTTCGAGAGCGATTACTCCGCGTCGTCGGTGAGGAGCTTCGTCCCTTTGTCGAGAAAGCGACCGGAGCCGAGCTCGATGCTATTGGCCGTCAGTACAACCGGTTCAGGACCGGCGTGCCGCTGAAGGGTCTTGAGGCATACGGGAACCACCCAGCTCCGAAGCTGCCCGAAGGCTTGTGGAAAAAACGCTGAAGGCAAAGCGTCAGGGGACCGCAAATTTTTCGGCGGACGCGTTACTCGTTGTCATCCGGGAGTAAGAGTGGGTGAGCTTGCAGCGTGAGAGCAGACCTATCCATCGGCGACATAGGATGTCCGCAGAGGGTCAATCTGAAGCATTCGTCTGTGCAGCGCAGTGTGGCCGCAAAGCTTTGACGCCTGCTCGGCGACGCGAGCTCGTGCACCAGGTTCAGGAGGCGCACGGGGTGAGCGAGCGGCGCGGCTGCGTCGCACTCGGCGTCGGCCGGTCAGGCATCCGCTCCCGCTCGACCAAACCCGATCAGGCACCGCTGCGGGTGCCCATCTGCGATCTGGCCAAGAGCCGGGTGCGCTACGGGTACTTCCGGATCTACATCCTGCTGCGCCGGGAGGGTTGGCGAGTAAACCATAAAAGGGTCCACCGTCTCTACCGGGACGAGGGGCTGAGCCTGCGGCTCAAGCGGCCGCGCCGGCACGTCAGTGCGGCACACCGTGAGCGTCAGCCTGCTGCGCTCCAGCCGAACGAACGCTGGTCGATGGACTTCGTCTCCGACGCGCTGTTCGACGGCCGCCGGCTGCGGGCCCTGACGGTCGTCGATGCGTTCACGAGCGAGGCTCTGGCGATCGAGGTCGACCAGGGCATCAAAGGCGAGCAGGTCGTGGCCGTCGTCGGCCGCTTGGCGCTGCTGCGCGGAGCACCATGCGCGATTCAGGTCGATAACGGGCCTGAGTTCGTCTCGAAAGCCCTCGACCGCTGGGCCTACGAGAATGGTGTCACGTTGGACTTCTCGCGGCCTGGCAAGCCGACCGACAACGCGCTGGTCGAGTCGTTCAACGGCCGGCTGCGCGACGAGTGCCTGAACGCGAACTGGTTCTTGTCGTTGGCCGACGCGAGGAGCAAGATCGAGACGTGGCGGCGGCACTACAACGAGAGCCGTCCTCACACAGCCCTGGGGTGGCTGACGCCTCAGGAATTCGCCCTGGCGGCGGCCTTGCAGGCCGCCGAATGAGATCCGGAGGCTCACCTTTCGGCCGGACCAAGATCCGGGGGACCCTCAAACAGCCCGAGAACTTGCATAGGTCGTGGACCACAAACGGGGTCAACTCCAGAGGGTGAGCGCCACGAGCAGTCTGCCTTGAGCGCTTCGATGAACAGGAGCGCTATGCCACGCCAAGGGCGAAGCCGCCGCGCCTACGCCCCCTTTGGACATCAGGAGATCGCGGCTACTCCAGCCCACCCACATGGCGCCGCCATAAACCATGCCGGATCGAACCGCTCATCCCCACCCGCAAGGACCAACCTTTGGCCCGGGTTCGACAAGGCCGTTTACGAGAGCGCGACGAGGTCGAGCGACCGATCAACTGGCACAAGCAGTGTTCGCGGGACAATCCCCGATGATTATTCTCGGAAAAATTCCTATCCGAAGAAATCATTCCAGGGTTCAGTCACGCAGATCCATCTCGCGTGTCGAGCTTGTAGGGAGGCATTTGACGGATCGCGTCGTACAGAACCTCGATAGGATATCGGCCGTACCGTTCTCCTTCCGTGCGCGGCGCATGGCCTTGGATAGCATCAAGCACCGCTGGATCGATTCCCGCCCGCCGCCCTACGGTCTTGAAGCGGTGTCGCCAGCCGTGATTGGGATCAACGCCTAGGTCGGTCAGGCCTAACGAACGTACCCACGCGGCAAGGCGTTCGCCGACCTTCTTATAGATTGGATGAGCTTGGGAGCCGCCGCGAGCCCGAGATGGATCATAGAATAGCGGGCGCGGACCTTTCGAAACCGCGAACGACGGAAAGCCCTGTGCCACGAGATCTGGATGCAGGGGAACGTCACGCCACCGGCCGGTCTTGACTGAACCGGCGTCGGGCGTGATCCGCACCACCCAGAGTCCGTGGATTTCCCGCACGTCGCCACCGCGCAGCTGCGTCATTTCGTTCACGCGGGCACCGCCATAGGCGCACAGCCAAGGAATCCATCTCCGAGCGGCGGCATGTTCGATCGAAAGCTTCGCGGGCGGCTTCCGCAACGAGGCGTGGAGGATTGCCAGGGCTTCGTCGTCGGTAAAATCCCTGTCGCGCGATAGCGCTTGCCGGGGTGTCTTCACGGCCACACCCATGGCAACGTTGGCATCGAGGTACCCACCTGCGACGCCGAAGTTCAGGATGGCTTTCACCGCACTGAGATACGGCGTGCGGACCGTATTGGACGATCGGCCGGAAGCGAGCAGCTTCCCCTTCCAATTGATGAGATCTGCTCGAGAAATTGAGGAGAGATCGTCGCGACCGAGGGCGGCTTCGAGTTCGGCCATGACGCCGGTCCATCGCTTCACCGTAGCGGGTGCCAAATCTGCTTCGGCGGCATAGGCGGCTAGCAAATGGCGCCAGGGTACGGGCGTAGCCGCGCAAGCGTCGTGTGTGGTGGACGTCGTTGCAGCCGATGCCGGGGAACCGAGTTCCGGTCGGCTCGACCGGGGACTTGCGATCCCCTGGGACCGCCGTTCGCGATCTGAAGGAATGGCAGGCTGGGCCACTTGATCGTAGGAATGGCCGTTCCTCAGGTTCGACCACAATCCTTCGACTTCGCATGCCTTGTGAAGGAACCGAATACGCGCCAGCACCGGATCCTTGGTTCCGAGAGATTCCTTCAGCTCAATCCTTTGAAGGAGCGGCTGTAGGTCCTTCGGCACACGCCGTCGATACCAGTAAACGCCTGACTTCGGATGCCGCCAGGGTCGGGACAGCGGGAGAACCATGGTGTACCACCCATGTGTACCACCCGGCGCTCTGCAACCGCTTCAGGTAAAAAGGCTTTTTTGGTTCAAGCCACTTGAGAGGCAAGTGGCGGAGACGGAGGGAGTCTCCAGATACTTTACCTAAGCTGTAGCAAAAGAAAGATATTTTCGACCGGGTGCGAGGAGTTTTGTACCACCCGATTGGCTCCGCGGCAAGACCATCGAAGGAATGGGCGCCCAAGCGATGGCGTCGAGCCGGGGTGGGCGCAAAGGCGGGACCAGACGACGGCATCCGCTGCGCCTCGGCTCGATGGAACGAGTTCGTTATCGTTTTCCTCCACCCGACGAATCGGGTGCGAACGGAGCGCAAACAGCTTCGCTCGCGCACGCAGACCATCTCCGTCCCATACAGCTGCCCGGGCGAGTTTCGACCTGGTCGCGATGCGCCTCCGCCGCGTCTACTCGTCGGCCGTGCGCACTGCCTGGCCGACCATGCCGCCGGACGTCGGCGCCGGGCGGGTTGCGCGAGATCTTGGCGGCCGCCGCCGGTCGAGCCCTGTTGCTGGCGCGCGCTTGGGGTGCGCGCCAGAGCTCCAGGTCGTCGTAATCGAAGCTTGGTAAAGCCCCTCGGATTCGAACCATGGTTTTCAGAGATCTAACTTCGCCCCGGCGTCGCGGGCGCGGACGGCGTTGCAGCATCCGTCGGACACGATGCCCGAAACGGTTTCGTGTCCGCCAAAACGGTCGTAAAACGCTTTGACGATCGTCATGGCGATCGACTTCCTGATCTCTTCGAAGCTTGGCATACGGTCACGGCAGCCTGAAATACCCTGGCCCGTTAGGAGATCGAATTGCCCGCGCGCGTCCGAACCTACTCCAGGCTGACTGAAGAGGCGTTGCAGCTTCTCGGCAAGCAGATCCGTCTGGCCCGCAAGCAGCGCCGAATGACCGAGACAGATCTCGCTTCGCGCGTCGGCATCGTCCGCAGCACGCTCCAGCAGATCGAGAAGGGCGATCCTAGGGTCGAAATCGGGCTGGTGTTAGAGGCCGCCACGCTCGCCGGGGTCGATCTGTTCGTGGCCCAGGCGCCGGGACGATCGACGTTGGGCCCGCAGATCGCTCGCATCGACGACAAGCTGGCTCTGCTGCCGCAATCGGTGCGGCAGCCGCGGGGCGAGGTGAAGGATGACTTCTAGACGCCCCAAGGCGTTTCGCGAGGTCTTCGTCTGGATCTGGCTCCCGGCCGCGGTCGAGCCCGTCGTGGCCGGCCGCATCGCGCGAGAGGGAGAGCTTTTCGTCTTCAACTACGGCCGATCCTATCTCTCGCGGCCCGACAGAAGGCCGATCTACCTCTCGGAGCTGCCGCTGAAACCGGGCGCGATCGCCCCGGAAGCTCCGCTGGAGATCGCCGGCTGCCTGCGCGACGGATCTCCGGACGCCTGGGGAAGGAGGGTCATCGTCAACCGCCTGACCGGGTTGGCGGCCGACGACGCCGGAGCGTTCGACCTCGACGAGATCACGTTCATGCTCGCATCAGGCTCGGACAGGGCCGGATCTCTGGACTTCCAGGCGTCTCCGAGCGTCTACGTCTCGCGGGAACCGACCGGCGCGACGCTCGACGACCTTTCGGAGGCGGCCGCGCGCGTGGAGCGCGGTGAGCCTATCCCGCCGGCGCTGGACAGGGCCCTATTGCACTGCAGCTCCATCGGTGGTTCCCGCCCCAAAGCCCTGATAGGGCAGAGCGCGCGCAAGTTCATCGCCAAGTTCTCAGCCACGAACGACACCTATGCGGTGGTGAAGGCCGAGTACGTCGCCATGCGCCTCGCCCGGTTGGCCGGTCTGAACGCGGCGCCGGTGGAACTCGCCTCGGCCGGCGGGAAGGACGTGCTGCTGGTCGAGCGGTTCGACCGGGCGTGGACGCCCGCGGGCTGGACCCGGCGCTCCGCGGTGTCCGCTCTGACCATCTTCGGGCTCGGAGAGATGCAGGCCCACTACGCCAGCTACTCCGATCTTGCGGACATCGTCCGGGCACGCTTCGCGTCCGCGCGCCGGACCCTGCGCGAGTTGTTCGCGCGGATGGTCTTCAATGTCCTTGTCGGCAACAACGACGACCATGCCCGGAACCATGCCGCCTTCTGGGACGGCGAGAAGCTCGAACTGACACCGGCCTACGACATCTGCCCCCAGGCCCGCGGAGGCCGCGAGACCAATCAGGCAATCTTTATCGTCGGCGCGGACAGACGCAGCCTGCTCGAGACTTGCCGGACCGCCGCGCCCCGCTTCCACCTGCGCGACCGGGAGGCCCGGGACGTCGTTGAAGAACAGGTCGATTGCATCCGTCGGGAGTGGCGGAACGTCTGCGACGAGGCGGCTCTGAGCGAGGTCGACCGCTCGTTCCTGTGGCGGCGGCAGTTCCTCAACGACTACGCCTTCGAGGGATTTGCGGGCGGGACGCCGGCGGGGCTATGAACCGATGTCCCGTCGAGCCTTGCGTGAGCCGCTCATAACCTTTCACACCGAGCGCCCTACTAGGATCGCCGCGTCCGCCAGAGCTCCCTCGTCGCCTCGTGCAGCCATTCGGGTCTTCTGACATGACGCGTCGAGGCGCCATCGGAGAAGAAGAACGGGTTCAACCTGATCTTGAGCTTGGAAAACCACCTGGGCGGCACCGGATGATTGGGAGCCATGCTCGTCAGATAGCTGGCGCCGTCGTACACGTCCGGCGCAGCGATCTTCGTGTAGCATTCGGATCCAGGCTCGTCCTCCCGATAGAACTCGAGCTGGAAGCGGTCCCGTGTCCGCTGATCCGAGACGCTCTCCAGTGCCGTCGTCAGGGCGGCTTCGGCGTCGACATCGGCGTAATAGACGTTGCGAGCCGCCTTGATGCATGCGAGCTGGTTCAGGTGCAGCACGTCCGCCGCGTCCCGCACCTTGACGATCCGCCCGATCCGATCCGACATTCTGTAGACTTGGGAGTCGTAGAAGACGATCCAGTGGCGCGGGGTCAACGGCAGCGATAGGGTCAGGCCGGAGCTGATCGCCCCGAATTTACTCAGACCCAACCGCTGCCGGGCGTACCGGTTGGTCAGGATCGCCGGATCGTCGGACGTGACGAACGTGAACCTCGTCTCGTTGACGATGACCGCCCAGTCGAGATCGTTGAAGAATTTGTGCATGTGGCCGGCTGTGGCGAGAGATTCCTTGAGTGCCGTCTTCTCGTCCCAGACCTCGTCTTCTGAAAACTCGCGCCCCTCCGGATCGACCGCGTCCCTGAAGCGGGCGGATTGGGCCGCGGCCTGTTGAGCCGCGCCTTCCGTCCGCGCGTATTGCAGGACCGAGAGCGCGCGCAACTTCTCGCCTGTCGCAACCGAAATCGTGCCGGATGTCACATCCCTCACGGCCTCGGCATAGGCGCCCTCGAAGTAGTCGAATTTCCTTTCTTCGGCCGCATCGCCATAAAAATAGTCCCTGGAACACTGAGTCTTGATCGAAGCATCGCGTATGAACTTGCCACGATCGATGTTCAGCAAGCGTACCCGCTTGCGGCGATCGTCCCACGCGAAGTTTTCCAGGTAGCATCGCGGGACGTAATGCTGATTCTTGAATTCAGCCATGCTTCAGGATCGTCCTACCCGACGGAGTTCCGGGTTCATCGGCTGTGGTATGTGTCGATCGGAGGCCTATCGTGTTTCGGCTTGGCCCCGAGGGCTACGTTGCGGAGATCTGCCGTGCGGCGACCCTGACTTGCGGCATTGGGTCGATGCGACGAGCGCGTTCGGATGCCTTCGCATGACGGTTCGAGCCGGCCACCGCGGCTTCGTCTGCGCTAGACCGCACGCTGCCCCAAAGGAAGGAAGAACGACGGGACGTAGGTGCCACCCCTCGCGTCATCGAAATCGAATTCGTACAAGCACGTACGTCCGATGGCGATCTGGCGCTGTCCCAGAAGGAAGGTGAAGGCGTTGGGAGCGGCGACGAACAGGTGGACTGGTCCATCTCCGGGCGAACGTTCGCTCCTTATTCGGGCCGTGAGGGCCTCGGCCAGGTCGGAGGCGTGCCGTCCACACAGGACGGAACGCGCGCCCGAGCCGGTCGTCGGGCGGCACGCTAGAACTCGACCGACGGTGGGCAGCGCCCGCCGGACATAGCTATCGACGGCCTGCGCGACGTCGTGCGTCAACCCGACGGCGACGGCCAGGTCGGACCCGCCGCCCGGTACGGGGTCGAGGTCGAACGTCCAGCCCGGCCACCCGGGGTCCGGCGCAAGGTCGTCGTTCGACCAGATCTCGCGCCCGTTCGTTCTCTGCTCGAGTTCGACGATCCGGCCGGATTTGACATTCAGGATCGATCCCGCCGCGAAAGCCAAGCTGGCGTGCGCGTCGAGCGCTAGCCTCAGTCGGAGTCGTCCGGCGGCGACACCGACCAGGTAGGACCGCAATGTCGGGTAGAGTATCGCAGCCCATTCGCCCTCGCTGCGGATGTATCGCTCGTCAAACGAGGGCACGAGGTCGAGTACCTGCGCGCAGCGGTCTTCGAGCTTGTCGATGGCATGTTCGAACGACTTGACGCCGAAGACCTGCGGTTGCGGCTTGGCGGGAGCCAGCAGTCCTTCGTCGCCGCACAGCTCCCGGAACGAGCCCCGGTCGTGCTCGAGACGTCCCTGCGCCATCCAGCGGTAGACCAGATCGTCGTACGCGAAGGCGCTCTCGTTCGCGGGCACGCGACGCAGGCCGACGAGACCGAAATCCACGTCGAGCCGGTCGCGAAGTTCGTCGAGGCTGTCCGTGGCCTGCCCGAAGCCCAAGGTGCGGGCAAAGACGCGCAGCGCCTCGTCGTCGATGTCGAGATGTTCGCGCCAGGCCTTGCGCACCATCCCGGCGCGGCTGTCGTCGGTCGCGGACCCGAACAACCTCTCGACGCGCATCGCGTTCGAACGTGTCCCGATCATCTCCCTCAGAGGATCGGACCGATCGAGTCGCCAGTTGGTTCGAAGCACGAAACGAACGCCGATGCCGTCGGCGGCGTGACCCAATTGGGCTTCGCGGGCACGCTGAAGCAAGGAGCGGGCGTTCGCGTTGATGAACTCCGGGTCGATGAGCTGGGCGTAGCCGTAGCTGTCCGGCATCGAGTGCCATTTGCACTGGACGTGCTCCCGACGGATCGTGCCTCCGTAATGATCTCTGGGACCCCGGCCGGGGGCATATTCGACCCATATGTCGTCGAACGCCTTCGGACCGATCTCGAACCCGACCTTGACGATGGGGCTGTCCGCGTCGAGCAGGCGGGAGGCCCAAGACCAGAACGAGCGCGCCTGAAAGGTGTCCCCGTCTCGACGGACGGCCACCGCTTGCGTCATGATCGTCTCCGGATGCTCAGGCGACGGCTTCGTCGCGAAACGGCGGCGTCGGCGTCATGCCCCGCGCGATCTCCACGGCGCGAGATCCCTCGATCCGGCGCGACGGATAGGCGTCCAGGACGATCGAGGGCAGGAGACGTTGCGTCAGGTCCGAGAAGGTGAAGCCGACGTCGGGACCCCCGCGCCTCGCGCCGGTCGCGGCGACGAGCGCGTCGATGTGCGAACGGGCGAAGCCGAGGGGCTCGAGCCGCGAGGCAAGCACGTGGCGGCGCTGCTCCTCGTCGGGCCGGGTGAAGCTCATGATGTCCGCCGCCCGGCGACGAACGGCCGGATCGAGCGCGTTGAGGCGGTTCGTGCACATGATCACCGCGGCGGGCAATCTTGCATTGGCAAGCCGGTCGATGCCGCGGATGAAGGCGTTCACACCGGCACGGTCCTCGTGGTGCATCTGCGCGGCCTCGCGCGATTGCGCCAACGCGTCGGCCTCGTCCACCAGCAGGATGACGCCGCCTCGCGCGCGCCCTCCCGCAGACCTCAGGCGCGTCGCCTCGGCGATGGTCAGGTCGAAGGCCGCGGAGATGAGTTGGGTCATCTCGCCGACGCGTCCCTGCCCCCTGGTGGACAGGCTGAGCGGGAGAAGCGTGACGTCGATGCGTTCGCTCCTGGCGACGGCATCCCCGATGGTCTCGGCGAGTTCCGTCTTGCCTGAGCCTACGTCCCCGGCGAGCACGACGAGCGGAGGCCTGCGCAACACGGTGTCGAGCAACGACCCGGCGCCGGGATGATGGTGAGCGGCCCATGTCCGGAGCCCGTCCGGATTTACGAGCAGCCCCAGGATTTTCGTGAGCCGCGCCTTGTGGCCGTCGAGGCCTACGAGCCGCGCAAGGCGTTCCTGCGGTTCGACGTCGGGGTAGCTGATGCGACGCTCGAACAGGTCGTCGACGGATGGCTTGTTCGTCATCGATAGCTCCTTACGGTGGCCCGATCGAGGGCGCGTCCCCCCGACGAGTAGGTGAGATCGCTGCCGAGATAGCCGTCGACGCCCGGCGCGGGCGCGCCGCTGCGGGCGATGGGCAACGTCGCCTCGAAGGCCTGCCGCTCCGCCGCGGTCAGGATGAGCCACGACGCCCCGTAGCTCAGGTAGCTGCGGAAGCTCGCTCCCGAGACGTCCGCGCCTGGACGGATCCGGCCGGGGTCATCGTCGGTCGCGCTCGAGCCGATCAGGTCGCGGGCCGTGTAGCGCAGCGCCGGCTCGATCCAGTTGCCGTCGCGCTGGAAACCGTACGTGACCGTATCGAGGTATCCGGCACGGAGGAGCGCGACGACCTCGGTTTCGAACTCCGTGATGCGCGCGTCCGAGGGACTGCCGTAGAAGCGCTGCATGCGCTTCAAGTCCGTGGCGACCTTGGCGCCCATGTGACGGGCGTGGACGAGCGTGAACGTCTCGCTTGCCGAAAGTGTGTAGCTCGATGACATGGGCGCCACCTCACGCCTGGAACGAGGGGCCGAAGACCTTCTGCCAGTAGGCGACGGTCAGTTGCTTGTTCGGAGCCGCAAGCGCCGCGTCGATGGCGTCGCCGGCCTCGAGCGCGGCGTCGACGATGGCGTCGGCGTTGGCGGCCGTGTAGAGCCGCGCCACGTTGTTGCTCGCGTTCACGGGATCGACGATCTGAACCGTATCGTTCGATGGGCCTGCCGTGGCAGGATCGTAGTAGTCCGCGAAGACGATACGCTCGCGGAACCGGCTGCTCGCGAGGTAGGTGAAGAAGCTCTGCAAGGCTTCCGGGTAATCCGAGAAATCGACGCCGTCGTCGCACAGGCGCGCGAGCACCATCTCGATCATGAAGGACTTGAAGCGGAACCCGTCGCGTTCCTGCTTCATGCGCCTTGCCCAGAACTTCGCGAGCCTGACCACCTGGGCGAAATGCTTCTCCTGAGCCTGTTTGCGGGTACGGGCGAACTCCAGGTGAAGCGGGATGCTCGTCTTCAGGAACGTGCCGTCGTCCTGGCTGACCAGGTTCCCGTACCACTGCGGGCCGCCATCGTAGAGGATCGGCACCACGTCGACGTCGAGCCCGCTGCCGCGGAACGACACCGTGACCGAATAGGTCTGCGGCTGGACCTGATCGGGGCTGAAATTCGGGAACGCCTTCCGCAACCGATCGGCCAGGAACGTCAGCAGCGCCTGCACGTCCTTGGGCGCCACCGCGCCGCTGATGTAGCACGCGACGTCGATGTCGTTCAGCGACCGGAGCGCTGTGCCCTTGGCGAGGCTGCCGGAGAGAAGCATCTTCCGGAGCGTGAAATCCGGATGTCCGTCGAGGTACGACTCGAGCTTCTCGCGAAGCCTTCGCGCCTGCGCCCGGTACTCGTCGGCCTTGTCCTTGGGCAGATTAACCCGGTCCTGGGCGAAAGCCAGGATTTCGCCGTGTCCCACGTGCAGGCGTGCCATCATGTCCCCTTCTCGGGCCGTCACGGGCCGTCCGTCCGGTTTCGAACCACATGGTAGCCACCTATCGGCCATTCAATGGCCGTCCAATATGTATTTTTTAGCTAATTTGCCTTGACTCGATAACAAGGCGATTCTAGATACGCGTGACGGGAAGGTGGTGGGATGGTTGCCAAACGCACGATGACGCTGAACCTCACGGATCCTGAGATGCAGGCTCTGGAAGATTTGGCCACGAGAAAGGACATCACGAAGACTGCCATCCTCAGACAGGCATTGCGCCTCTACCAGATGATCGACGCCCGGGTGGAGAGAGGGGAAAAACTACTGTTCGAGAACGAGGCGACGAAGGAGAAGGCGGAGCTCATGTTCCTATGACGGTCGCGCGTTCGGTCATCTATCTCGAGGAGGTCGCGACGGGAGCGGCGGTCGAGGCCGAGTTGCGCGATGCGATTGAGGAGGCACAACTCGCCGACTGGCAGACGAAGTGGCAGCCGGCCCTGTTGGCGGTACTGCAGGAGTTAATTCGCAAGGGCGTCTCGCCTGCCTCCTGGCCGCAAAGCTGGCATTGGGACTGGCGACGCAAGGCGGCCGGGGTCCAGGGCCTGCTCGCGTTTCGCGGGTTCGCCGTCGTCGCACAGGGCGAGACGCAGGGATTGGCGCAGGTGAACCTCACCGGCGTGGCCCGCGAGCAGAGCCAGGCCGGCAAGCCCCTGGTCTATCTCGACTATGTGGAGGTAGCTCCCTGGAACCGTCCCGAGCTGGGATCGCGCCCGCGCCTCCGCGGCATCGGCACGGCTCTCGTCGCGGCTGCGGCGATGCTCAGCGATGACGAGGGCTTCAAGGGACGCATCGGCCTGCACTCCCTGCCGCAAGCCGACGACTTCTATCGGCGGCGATGCGGCATGAGCGATCTCGGACCCGATGCGGCCTATCAGGGCTTGAGGTACTTCGAAATGACCCCGACGCAGGCTCGAGCGTTCCTCGCGGAGGAGGACGGACGATGAAGCTGGTGCGCAGCAAGGAATGGTGGATGTCCCGGGCTCGCCGCGAGGGCGACGCGGCCGTGGGTGCCGGCCTGCTCGCGTTCGACCCCGTGCCGAACGAGCGGCCGACCGCTGCCCAGACCGAGACAGCGGAAGAGAACCGCATCGCCTTCGGCAAATTCGTCCGCCTCATGCGGCGGCGACGCGGCCTGTCGATGGAGAAGCTCGCCGAGCAGGCCGACATCGACGCGAGCGAGCTGCTCGTGATCGAGAGCGGCTCGACGCACCTGCCCGGTGCGCGCACGGTCTTCAAGCTTGCACAGGTGTTCGACGTATCCCAACCGCGATTGATGGAACTCGCGGGGCTCGCGACCGCCAACGACGTGGGCCTGCGCGAGGAGGCGGTTCGGTTCGCCGCTCGATCCGAGGCCCTCCACAAGTTGACGCCGGAAGAGAGTGCCGTACTCGACTCGTTCGTGGCCGTGCTCAGCGGCAAGGGTTCGAAGCGCACAACGTGAGAAATCGTCTGCCGAGCCCGCGGACGGTCGCCGACATCGACGGCCAGATCGCCAAGGTCATCCGAGGGCTCGGGCATCCCGAACCGCCGCTGCAATTGCACTCGGTGCGCGAGCTGCTCAAGCTCGACCGGTCCTACTACAGCACGACGGACGACGGATTGCTGCGCGAGATGTTTTCGCGCCTGAAGGTCGGCGCTAAGCAGGTGCTGGCCCGGCCGACGATCCTGCGGGACGCGATCTCCTCCCTCAACCTGAAGGCCCTCTATCTTCCGGACGAGAAGCGGATCCTACTCGATCAGGACGTGCCTCAGCTCAAGCATCGATGGAACGAGGCACACGAGATCGGACACGACATCATTCCCTGGCATGCCGGCATGATGTGGGGCGACACCGAGCAGACGCTCACGCCGAGCTGTCACGAAGAGATGGAAGCCGAGGCGAACTACGCGGCCGGCCGCCTGCTTTTCCTGGCCGACCGCTTCGAGGGGGAGGCCGAGGCGATGGAGATCGGCTTGACGCAGGTGCGCGCTCTCGCCGTGGCGTTCGGAAACACCGTGACCTCAACGCTGTGGCGATACGTGGAGCAGGCACACCGAGGCCGGCCGATGGCGGCGTTGGTGACCGGACATCCGCATCCGTCCAAGCGCAAGCCGGGATTCGATCCGAAGGATCCGTGTCGCTACTATGTGCGGTCGCCTGAATTCGCGCGACGGTTCGGAAATGTGCTGCATACAGCGTTGTTCGCCCGCGTCGTCGAGTATTGCGGATCCCAGCGGGGCGGAACGCTGGGTTCGAACGACATCGTGCTGGCGGATGCCAACGGTGAGACGCATCTGTTCCGTTTCGAGACCTTCTACAACGGTTACGAAGCGTTGACTCTGGGCGTCTGGCTGCGGAGACACGAAGTGGTCGTCGCCTTCCGGTGTTGATGACCGGCGATCCTCAGGCCCGGAGTCATCATACTGTTCGATCGCGGGCGGCACGTTCGAGCCTCGCGTATCGCCGGAGGGATCGCGAAGGCCGGAAGATCCCGTACGCGCCCACCGCGGAGCGGCACCTTGCGCACAGTCTCGTACGCGAGGGACATCGACGACCCCGGGTTCGCAACCTTGCCGCCACGGCGAGCCTCTTCGCCCGCGCTATCGAAGGCCGAGCCCGGTCTGCTGTGCCGCCTGCAAAATCCGTATAGCCCTCGTTCCGAAAGCTCCGGCTCGCACCTGCTCCCTTGCATGATGCCGAGGGATGGGAGAGATGGGAGGAGTTCCGGACCTCGCACCAACCCCCAGCGATCCGACCCCGTTAACTTGACACCAACCGACATCCCGCCAATATCCTGCTCATCCGCGAACGGAACCGGTCATGCCGCCTGTCGCTCCATATAGCGTGTCCGAGCGCCGTCGAGAGAAGGAGCGCTCTCGGCAGGCCGATCTGCTGCGCATCGCGCAGGGCCTCGTCGCGGCCGCCGACGTGCGGGATCGCAACGGCTTCTTCTCCTCTCTCGATCCGTCCCGCGCCCGTCTGGGCGGCCGCCGCCGCATCCGCTTGGATGCCTGACGACGATCAACGGTTTGGTGCGGAGGAGGTCATAGAAATCGCGTCCCGGTTAGGGGCGGACGACTCGACCTTCGTCGTCGGCGGTCAGGCCACCAACTTGTGGGCTTGGTACTATCGCGACCGCTCACCCGCTTTGCAGTTCGACGATCCGCTTACCAGTGTCGACATCGACTATTTCGGTAGCTTCCGTGTTGCGCAGGATTTCGCGGCGCTGATCGGTGGGCGAGTGTTCCGTCCCGATGCGGATACGATGAACTCGCCTAGCACCGCCAAAGTGGTGACCGAATACGATGGAAAAATTCTGACGATCGACTTCCTGAACGGAATCCTGGGCGTCAAGCCGAAGGAACTCGAAACCGGGGTTTCAAACCTGATCGTCGAAGCCGATCTTGCCGGTGAACCGAAACATGTCGAGATTGCCGTTCTCCACCCGGTGCTGTGCCTACGCAGTCGTGTGGCCAACATGCTGCATCCCGCGCTGCTCCGTCGGGATGCATTCGCCTGGCGACAGCTTCACGCCGCGATCGCCGTCGTCACCTGCTACGTCGGCGAGAACCTCGACCTGGGCGATTGGCGAGAAGCCAAGCTCTGCCTCGCCGATTTGTTCGCCTACCTCCGATCGGACCCCATGGCCCACCGGGCCGAAACGGAACTCGGGGTCGATCTCCTGGCGATACTGCGCCGTTTCGCCGACGACGAGCGCATCGAAGTCCGCTATCGAAGCCACCAGCTGACCAGTATGATCGAACGAGTCACAGCTCGCGCAGACTCTCGGACAATGCGTTTGAGCGAACGTGAAGCGAGACGGGAACTCGCGGCGGTGCAGGACGACGCCGAGGACAATTGCCCGGTCGGCGCCCGATCAACCAAGCCGGGACTGTAGGTCGCTCGGCCGACCCGGCCGTGATCCAGCGCAACGGCGCTTCGATCCAAAAGCACGAGGTCTCGACGATCGTGGCCACTGGAGGGTCGCCGCCATGAGCGAGCGCCGGGGCGAACGCGATTGATCTGCAACCTCGAACCGGGCTCTTCAGGTGCTCCGAAGACTATAGGATTGCCGTCGATCGAGCTTTGCATCCGAAGCAGCGTCGAGCGGTAGGCGTTCAGTGCAGGTCAACTGGCCAGGATCGATCGGGGGAGGGGCGCCCATCGCGATGCCGATGGCAGGTATCGATTTGCGCACGGCGTCGAGGAAGGCGGCGCTGGCGTTCTCCATGGAGTGGCAGCGGTCGGCGACCTGGGTCGCCTCCGGCAGTGCCTGCGCTACGGCCTCGCCGTAGCAGCCGCCGCGGTCACGGGCGAGGACAACGACTTCGGGATAGGCGGAGAGCCAAGTCTCGGCGGTGCCGCTCTCGCGATCCGGCAGAAAGGTCTCGACGCGCCGCCGCTCAAGGTCGCAGATCAGCGAGCCGTGGCATTGCCAGCGGCGGAGCGCCCGGAGTCGTCGAGGCCGACGAAGTTCAAGGCCTCTGCCGGCGTCTAGGCCCGGCGCTGCACGGTCCGCAGCATCGTGTCCCGGCTCGCCGACACCATGGGCCGGCGGGCGAAGCTGGCGGCAAGCCTGTCATCGAGGGCGTGGCCGATATGATGGACGACGCAGTCTAATAGTCATGCGCGCCGAGCGTAGGCGCCGGCGAGATCCGGTTCGAGTCGCTCGGCGAGACCTTCGTCCCGCACTCTGGTCCGACACACCGAAACCGGCGGACGCCGATCGTGATAACGACGCGCCTGCCGGCGACCGGCAGATCCGACGGGGTGCTCGTGTCCAGGTGTGCACCCGGGACGAGACCCCGTTGCAGCGCGGCCACTAAGCCGAGGCGGCGATCGGACGAGTAGTGGTGGCCGGCTCCGGACCCGTCTCGACGTAATCGACGACAAGGCCGGACGGGCGACCGAACCGAGATGGAGGCTGCAGGGCATGGCAGGACCCCCGACCGCCGAAGCCGAGATCCATCAACCCGCCTGCACCAGCGACTCTGCGTCCAATCCAAAGTCGATCCGGGGTCCCGTTCCAACGCTCTCCGATAGCCATCAGGATTTCGGGCACGGATCCTACTGGAATACGTCCGCCGGCACACATCAGTCCGGTGTGGTTGCCTCGAGATCGTTCGCCGTCGCGGCATTGTGCACGACCAGAGGCGCGGACCAGCGAAGTGCTTCCGGACCGACAACTCGATCGGAAGGCGATGCGCGACCAGCTTCGGCGAGCGTTCGGCGGACAAGTGCGGGATCGGCGTGTCGCACGAAATCGAGGTGGGAGACCATGGATAGCATGGCATCCCGCATGAGGTTCAGATTCGTGGTTCCATAAAGAGCAGCGACCGAGCTATCAGCATGTCCAGTGATCGCATTGCGCAACTCCGGGTCGATTTTAGCCTCGCGTGCGAGTGTGATGAAGCGGTGCCGCCAGCCATGATTGGGGCTGACCTCGGGATCTTTCACCATTGTTCTGATCCATCGACCCAACCGATTCGCAAGCGCGCCGGTCAGACCGGACATATCTTCACGGCTTCGTCGGGCGCTTGGATCTACAAACAGGTATGGTCCAGCGCAGGCTTCGATGAAGCGCAGAAATCCTAGCTCAATCAAGTCCGGATGAACCGGCACCTTCCTGTAATGGTTCGTCTTGATATGTCCCGAACCAGGCGTGAATTCGAAGTAGGGTATGGATATCGGATAGCGTGGGTGAAAGTCAGTCCATTTGATGTCGACGAGGCGTAGCTGTGTGACTTCCTCGATTCGGGTGGCCTGCCCCCATTCGGTGGCCCAGGTTCGAAGTTAGTGCATCGTCGGCCGTGTGACGATGGCGGGGTGAGCGAGCGGCGCTGATCTGCTCGGTTCCGTTGGCCAGATGACGACCTCCGGTGCAGGCGGGTGGTAGCCGAGCGACGAGTGCGGCCGGATGCTGTTGTAGTGCCTACGCCATTGCTCGATCACGACGCAGGCCTCCTTGAGGGTGTAGAACACCTCGCCGTTGAGGAGCTCATCCCGCAGCTTCGCGTTGAAGCTCTCGCAATAGCCGTTCTCCCACGGACTGCCCGGCTCGATGTAGGCGGTCGTCGATCCCACCGCCGCGATCCAGTCCTGAACGGCTTTAGCGATGAACTCCGGCCCATTGTCCGAGCGGATATGACCCGGCACACCGCGCAGGCTGAACAGATCCGAGAGAACATCGATCACGTCGAGTGCCTTCAGCTTGCGAGATACACGGATTGCCAGACACTCGCGCGTGAACTCGTCGATGACGTTCAGCATCCGGTATTTGCGCCCATTATGCGTGCGGTGCTCGACGAAGTCGTAGGACCAGACGTGGTCCGGTCGCTCCGGTCGCAGTCGTCGGCATGAGCCATCGTTGAGCCAGAGGCGTGCCCGCTTCGGTTGGCGAGCGGGGACCTTAAGGCCTTCCTGTCGCCAGATCCGTTCGACCCGCTTCACGTTCACCGTCCAGCCGTCGCGCCGGAGCAAGGCCGTGATCCGACGGTAGCCGTAACGGCCGTACTGGAGGGCCAACGCGATGATCGCAGCCGTCAGGGCGGCTTCGTCCTCGATCAAGACGGCGCATTTGCGCTGTGTCGAACGATGCTGGCCCAGAACACGGCAGGCGAAGCGTTCCGAGACGCCATGCTCGGCAACGACGTAGTCGACACAAGCCCGGCGGCGAGCCGGGCTCAGATGGGGTATTCGGGGTGCCTCGCGCGGCGGAAGCGGCGGCATGATGGCGCTTCGATCCAATCCCGGAGCCCCACCATGAGCGAGCAGCACCACGTCGGCCTCGATGTCTCCGTGAAGGAGACCGCAATCTGCATCGTCGATCCCCATGGTAAGGTCGTGCACCGGGCCACCGTCGAGAGCCATCCCGAGGTGATCGGCCGGCACCTGATCGACCTCGGCCACAGCTACGCGCGTGTCGGCCTGGAGGCGGGACCGCTCTCACCGTGGCTCTACGCCGGCCTGGTCGAAGCCGGACTGCCGGCGATCTGCGTCGAGACCCGCCACATGCATGCGGCCCTCTCGGCCCGCATCAACAAGACCGACCGCAACGACGCGATGGGCATAGCCCAGATGATGCGGGTCGGCCTGTTCAAGCCGGTCCACGTCAAAACGCCGGCCAGCCAGCAACGCCGCCTGCTCCTGACCTCGCGCAAGCTGCTTCAGCGCAAGGCTTACGACATCGAGAGCGACCTGCGCGGCCAACTGCGCAACTTCGGCCTCAAAGTCGGTGTCGTGGGGGCTGCCGGTTTCGAGCAGCGCGTACGCGACCTCGTGCTCGATCTGCCCTTCGTCGCGGCCGTGGTCCTGCCGCTGCTGGAGGCGCGCTCGGCGCTGCGGACCCAACTGGCCAAGCTGCACAAAATGCTGCTGGACCAGGTCCGCACCGACCCGGTCTGCCGGCGCTTGATGACCGCGCCCGGCGTCGGGCCGGTCGTGGCGTTGACCTACCGTACCTGCGTCGACAACCCAGCCCGCTTCGGACGATCGCAATGCGTCGGGGCGCATTATGGTCTGACGCCGCGGCTCTACCAGTCCGGCGAGACGAAGCGGGTCGGCCGAGTCTCGAAGTGCGGCGACACGATGATGCGCGCCGCACTGTATGAGGCCGCGCTCGTGCTGCTGACTGGCCCTCGGGTTCGATGGTCCTCGCTGAAGGTCTGGGGGCTGGCTGTGGCCAAGCGCAGAGGCATGCAGAAGGCCCTCGTGGCCGTCGCCCGCAAGCTGGCGATCGTGCTGCATCGGATGTGGCGCGACGAGAAGGATTTCCGCTGGTCGACCGAAGCCGCGACGGCGGCCTGAAGCTTACGGATCAGCATCACGTAACACCGAGCTCCTCCGGCGTGGAGGAGGTCCCTGTGGGGACGATGGGAGCGGGTGAGACCGAGGAAACTCGAGCGTCGGTTCTGCCGGGCGCGCGGCTTAGATGGATCCGCCCACTCCCTCTAACCCCATCATGAGGCGGCGCTCGCCGACCTCGGAGAGAAGCAAGAGCTCCACAGGGCCGATCACGCGTCGAACCAGGATGCGCACGAAAGGGCGTTGACCGATGAACCCCGAATAGAGAAGAAGTTTCCCGAGGCGGCCTCTTTCAGGATCAGCTTCTCCAGGGTCAGGTCGGAGATCGCTCGACGAAGACGCTGGTTCTCAGTCTCCAAGGACTTCAGCCGCTTGACCTGATCGCCCTTCAGACCGCCGTACTCGGAACGCCAGCGATAGTACGTGACTTCCGTCACCTCGATGGATCGGATTGCTTCAGCAACCTTGCGTCCTTGCGACACCAAGACATCGACCTGACGCAGCTTGGCGACGATCTCTTCAGCCGTATGCTTCTTCCGTCCCATGAAAATATCCTCCACATGGCTTGAAGCCATACCTCAGGGAGGACCACTTTTCAGGAGGCAGGCCAGTTCATGCCGCCGGCGCAAGTCCGTCCGGGACCGCGCGATGTTGAGCGGCGCGGTCAGTCCCTAGGCGCGGGGCCGACGCCCGTGGGCTTCTGGACCGCGAAGCGGCCCTCCTCGGCCTTGTTGATGTACTGGCTGGCGATGAAGAGCCCCTTCATCGGCCGGATGATCGGTACGCAGGCCAGCAGGAGTAGCGGCAGCGTCACGACCGCATGGACCCAGAGCGGCGGGTCGTAGGCGAGCTCCAGCCAAATCCCGAAGGCGGTGACCGGGAAAGCCATCGTCATCATGATGAAGAAGGCCGGCCCGTCCGCCGGGTCTGCGAAGCTGTAGTCGAGGCCGCAAGCCTCGCAGCGCGGCTTCAGGGTGATGAAGCCGTCGAACAGATGCCCCTGGCCGCAGCGCGGGCAGCGGCACCGCAGGCCCACCGACATGAGGGATTGATCGGTCGTCCTTTGCATCGTCCACGTTCCTGAACCGCTCGCCGTTCCCGGCGGCATGAAGGTACGCCTTGCGCGCTTCGAATGTATGGCTTAACTATCCATACAATTGCGGTGGCATCTGACCACTTTGAAGGCGCCCTACCAGGCAAAGCCGCGTCTCGCCTTGCCTGTATGATGGATGTGTGCATACACCCGAGTGAGAACAGGGGTCAATGATGGAATCCTGGAACCCGACAATCGCCGGCGACGCAGGGCCGAAGTATCTCGCCATCGTGAAGGTGCTGGCCGACGACATCCGTGCCGGGCGGCTCCCGCCGGGCGTGCGCCTGCCACCGCAGCGCGCCCTGGCCAAGCACCTCAACGTCGACCTCACCACGGTCACACGCGCCTTCAACGAGGCGCGAAGGACAGGCTTGATCGATGCCACCGCGGGCCGGGGCAGCTTCGTTCGCGGGCCTGCGCCAAAGGTCGCCGAGGTGCGCAGGCCCAGCCCGTCCGGTAGCGTCGACTTCAGCATGAACATGCCGCCCCAGCCGGTCGCGGCGCGTCTGGCCGAGCGTATGGAGGCAGGCCTGTCGCGGCTTGCTGGTTCGCCAGGCTTCCTCGACCGGATGCAGTACCAAGACAGCGCCGGGAACCTGGCCGACCGCGCCGCCGCGGCGCAGTGGCTCGGCCAGCGGCTCGGTCCGTTACCGGTGCAGCGGGTCCTCGTGGCGGGCGGCGCCCAAGTGGTGCTCGCCGCGGTTCTCACTGCTATCCTCAAGCCGGGCGACGCGCTCTGCGTCCCGTCGCTCACCTACCCCGGCCTGCGCATGGCCGCCGAGCGCCGCGGCGTTCGCCTCGTGCCAGTGGCCAGTGACGTGGACGGGCTCGACCCGGACGCGTTCCTCGAAAGCTGCAAGGCCGAGCGGCCGCGAGCCCTGTACTTGGTACCGACGCTCGACAACCCGACGACCGCGACGCTGACGACGGCGCGTCGTGAACGCATCGCCGAGGTTGCCCGCTCGCACGGGGTCGCCATCATCGAGGACGATGCCTACGGCGCGCTGCCGCCCGACGCTCCGGCTCCCATCGCCGCTCGGGCCGCTGATATCACCTGGCACATCGCGACGCTGTCCAAGTGCGTCAGCCCGGGCCTGCGGATCGCCTACGTCATCGTGCCGGGAACGAACGAGGCGGTGCGGCTCGCCGCCGAGCTGCGGGCCATCAACATGATGGCCTCGCCGCTCGCGGCCGCGCTCGCCTCGCAGTGGATCGCCGAGGGCGAGCTCGACGCGGTCGTCGCGGCCATCCGACAGGAGAACGGCCTCCGTCAGGCGGTCGCGCGCGAGGCCTTGCGCGGGCTCGACGTCCGCGCGCATTCCTGCGGGCACCACCTCTGGCTCCGGCTACCCGAACCGTGGCGTCGCGGCGAGTTCGGGGCGCATGCGCGTCAGCTCGGGCTGTCGGTCATCCTGAGCGACGCCTTCGCGGTCGGACCCGCTCCGGAGGCCATCCGGGTCTCCCTGGGCGCCGCCCCCGACGCCGAGACCCTGCGGTACGGTCTCAGCCTGCTGGCGACGCTCCTGACGCATCCGCCCGGCGCGATCTCCACGGTCGTCTGAGATGGCGGACGTGGCGAGCGCATCCGGCCTGCCCAAGGACTCCGCGAAACGCCGGCGGGAATTCGCCTGGCTTCGACGGACCAGGGTCCCGGCGACCTTCTTCGGCATGGTCCTGGGGCTCTGCGGCCTGGGGAACGGCTGGCGCGCCGCCGCCCGCCTCGGGCTGGCACCCACCTGGGTCGGCGAGGCGCTCTCCCTCCTCGGCGTGGCGGTCTGGGCGGCGTGACTGGCCTTCTACGCCGCCCGGTGGCTGAACGACCGGGACACGGTGCTGTTCGAGGCGCGCGATCCGACGTCCTCGTTCTTCGCCTCCCTGGCTCCCGTCGCCACGATGATCGCCAGCGTCGGCCTCGCGCCGCACTGGCCGGGCGCCGCGTGGGCGATGGCATCGGCGGGACTTGTCGGGGCGACCCTCTTCGCCGTCTGGGGCGTGGGCGGCCTCTGGATGGGCGACCGCGCGTTCGAGGCGACGACGCCGATCCTCCACATGCCCACGGTCGGTGGCGGCTTCGTCGCGGCCATCACCTGCGCCGCGTTCGGCATGAAGGAACTCGGCCTGCTCTTCTTCGGGGCCGGCCTGCTGTCATGGCTGACGCTGGAATCGGTCATCATCCATAGGCTGATCCTGCAGAGCCTGCCGGTGCCGCTGCGCGCCTCGCTCGGACTTCACCTCGCGCCGCCCGCGGTGGCCTGCGTCGCCTACCTGGCGGTGACAGACGGGCCGCCCGACCGGCTCGCCCAGATCCTGTTCGGCTACGCCCTGCTGCATGCCCTGGTCATGGTACGGTTGGTGCCGTGGCTGCGGCAGCAGCCGTTCTCGCCGGCGGCCTGGGCGTACACGTTCGGCGTCTTGGCCCTGCCGCTCGCCGCATTGCGCCTGACCGAACGTGGCCTGGAAGGGCCGAGCGCGTCGCTCGCGGTCCCGCTGTTCGCGGCGGCGAACCTGATCATCGCTGGATCGCGCTCAGGACCTTGGGCCTCCTGCTGCGCGGAAAGCTCTTGCCTGTCCGGCCCCTCTGATTTCGCCAGGATGGCCACCGCCGTCCACCCGACCCCAAAACCGCCCTTCCGGCCTCGCGGAATACGGAGACCGCGTCCCCACCAAGGACAACCCTGCGGAGACATCCCTGTGACCGATCTGCTTACTCCCGCCTTGGGTCGCGAGAGCCGCGATGCCCCAAGCGAGACGATGAACTCGACAGCGGCATCCTCCGGAGCCGGTACGCTCGCAAACCTCGCCGAGATCGTCCGGACGGATGTGTGGCCGCAGGTCAAAACCATCGACGCCGGGGCCTATCCGGAGGCGGTGCTGCGCAGGCTCGGCTCCGCTGGCGCGTTCGAGCGGCACGTAGACGGAACCGCCGCGGGAGTGCTGCGGGCGGTCGATGCCATGAGCGAGGTCGCAACCGCGTGTCTTTCGACGGCCTTCTGCACCTGGTGCCAGGATGCGCTGGTCTGGTGCCTCGCGCGTAGTGCCGAGCCGAGGGTCTCGAATGAACTTGCCGCGGCGGCGAGCGGGGCTCGGCTAGCATTACAGTTGCAGAGTGACGCTCCTATCTGAGAGGTTTCGGATGGGAGAGCGCGATGTCCTCAGCCTCGCTCGAATCCACGCTGGAGCTCTGGTCGACGACGCTGCGGCAGACCAAGCAGCGCATCCGCCCGCTGTTTGCCGCCCCGAGTGTCGCCGCTTCCGCCAACGCCTTTCTGGACGGCCTGCTCGGAGGCGAGCGGCGCAAGACCGGCTGGATGCGGGCTGAAGCTGCCGGCGACCCGGGTCCCTGGCGTCAGCAGGCCATCCTCGGTCGCACGCACTGGGACGCGGAAGCTCTGCGCGACGTGGTGCGCGACGACGTCGTCGAGACGCTCGCCTCACCCGATGCGGTTCTCGTGGTCGACGAGACCGGGTTTCTCAAACAGGGCAAAGCCTCGTGCGGTGTGGGCCGGCAGTACACGGGCTCGGCCGGCAAGATCACCAACTGCCAGATCGGCGTGTTTGCCGCCTACGTCTCGGATCAAGGCCACGCCTTCATCGATCGCCGCCTGTACCTACCCAAGGCCTGGACCGGGGATCCGGCCCGAAGGCAAGCGGCGCATGTGCCCGAGGCGATCACCTTTGCCACCAAGCCGCAGCTGGCGCTGGCCATGATCCAGCGGGCCATCCAGGCAGAGGTGCCGTTTGCCTGGGTGGCGGCCGACAGCATCTACGGCGTGGGTGAGATCGAGCTGGCGCTGCGGCGGGCCTACAAGGGCTACGTGCTCGGCGTCACCGGTCAGCATCACTTCTGGTCCTGGGACGCAAACCTCGACGTTGCGGGCACCGCCGCGGACATCGCTAAGAGCATCCCCGACCAGAACTGGCTGCGCCTCTCGGCTGGAGCCGGCAGCAAGGGAGCGCGCCTGTTCGACTGGGCCTATCTGCCGCTGGCCACACTCCGGGCCGACGCGCTCGACGCCGCGCTCGACCAGAGCTTGTGGACGCGCGGCCTGCTGGTGCGGCGCAGCCTGTCGGACGGGGCGCTCGCGTACTTCACCACCTGGTGCCCGGCCGGCACGCCGGTCGAGAAGCTGGTGATGGTGGAAGGCCGGCGCTGGGCGATCGAGGACGCGTTCGAGACCGCCAAGACGGAACTTGGGCTGGCCCACAACGAGAGCCGCTCGTGGCACGGCTGGCACCGGCATGTCAGCTTGGTGATGCTCGCCTTCGCGATGCTGGCGCGGGTGCGCCGGCTGGCCAACGGGCCGCCCCCAAAAACGACGCTCATCGCCAAGCTCGCAGGTGCCGTGGTCCATTCAGGAGATCCGACGCGTGGCGATGCGGCTGGCGCAGCGCCGCATTGAGCCCGCCTTCGTGCTCGCCTGGTCAGCTTGGCGGCGCGCCCACCAAGCTGCCGCTCGACAGGCGCATCTCAGAACAAGAATGCAACTGTAATGCTAGGCGGGACCGGCTTGTCGAACGCGATGAAGGCCGTGTCCGGCATCGAACCGCTGGCTCTGTCCGGCACCAGGGTGTCGGGCGGCTACCGGGTGCGCGGGCGCCTGCCCTGGGTTTCGAACATCACGCCGGGTCACCGGTTCGTCGCCCTCTTCGCACTGGAGGATGGCACCCGGGTCATGGCCCTCTTCACCGCGGGCGCCGAGGGTGTGGGGCTCGCGGTCGACGTGCGATTCGTGGCGCTGGAAGGCACCGGCACCTACACGGTGATGGTGCGCGACGCCTTCGTGCCCGACGCGGACGTGGTCTCGCCCAACGCGGCGGCCTTCGTGCCGCGCATTCGTAACGGCTTCATCCTTCTCCAGATCGGTATGGGACTGGGGCTTGCCCGCGGGGCCGCGGCCCAGATGCGGGCGGACGACCGCGGCCGGCGGCAGGCATCCGCCCTGCCGCTGGGGCCCGAAGCGGTGGAGGAGCGCGCGGAGACCCTGCGCCGGAAGGTCGACGCCCTGGCGGAGCGGCAGGAAGACTCGTCCCGTGCGTCCTTCCTCGAAGTCTTGCGCTTGCGCCTGGACGTCTCCTGGTTGCGGCCGCTCCCCGTGGAGCGTGCCGCTCCTTTCGTCGTCTCAATCGCCCTTCGAGATTTCGGACGAGGTCCGACTACGGGTGCGGGATGCGCCCATTTTTGCGATCGGGGGCGACGCTCACGGTCAAGCCAAGCCGGTGGTGTCCCCTGTGCCGGTCAGCCGCCGAGACCAGTCCTCGACCGTGCGCGTCTCCAGACGTCGGCGAGCAAGCGTGCGCCATCTCTCGGCCAGCTCCGGTATGGCAGCCGCAATTTCGAGATCGCGCCAATTGCGCGTGTCGACGTAGAGTAGGCGGTTCAGGCGCGACAGCGGCCACTCGGGCCGCAGTCGATCGCCAAGTTCGAGGGCGTCGCCCGGCTCGGCCAGGCCCTCTTTCAGGACCCGCCAGTACCAACCCGTCCGCCCCGTCCTTTGCACGGCGAGCGCCATGCCGGAGCGGTCGAGGCGACGGTCGAGCTTGTAGCAGGGTTGACGTCCTTGGCTCACCTGCAGGATGGCGGAGCCGAAGTGTGCGATGTCTCCGATGCAGACGTCGCGTTCCGTCCACCCTGTCGTGGCGAGGTTCTCGCCGAAAGCGCCGGGCGCCCCCAGAACCGGATGCACGCCGATCTCAAAAGTCCAGGCCGCGTAGTGCTCCTGGGGATAGTGATGGAGCGCCTTCTCGGGACCACCGTGGAATCGGAGGTCGCCCTGCGCATCGCCCTTGATCCCTGTCGCCGTGATCTGCCACGGCCCGGCAACCGGACGCTTGGCGATGCCGCTCGGCGGACCGTCAGGCCCGAGCGGGGCAACCGGTCCGACGAGGACGATGGGGAGAATCTGCGCGATCACTCGACGGACGCCGTGGACAGTCGGCAGCCGGCATCGTCGCACCCGCCCGCGGCCTCTTCCCGTTGTGTCGACGCGGCGGTTGGCACCGCTAGCAGCGAACCCACGAGAACTCCGAGCGCGAGATCGTCGACTTGCCCGAAGGCGTGCTCGCGAACCAGACCGCTGCGGTCGATCACGATCGTGGTCGGTGTTCCACGCATGCCATACCGCCTCATCGTCCGCGGTATCGGGTCGTCCTCGCCCGGCCAGTCGACTGCGACCGGCAAGGTCAGGCGATACTCGTGGATGAAGGCTTCGAGCGCGACCTCGGTCATGGCGGCGTGGTGCTCAAACACCGTGTGCAGGCCGATCACTGCGACCTCGCCGCTCGTCGCGAACATCCGGTGCAGCTTCTCGGCCTGCGGCGTGCCGTGGGTCACACAGCCCGGGCACAGCATCTGGAACGCGTGCAGCACAACGACCTTGCCACGCAGGTCCGCAAGCGTGAGCGGCGCGCGAGCGTTGAACCAGCGGCTCGTGTCCAGCTCGGGTGCGAGTGCGGTCATGTGCCTCCTCCGGTTTCAGGAGCGGTCGAGGGCAGCGAGCCAATCAGCAAAGAAACGAGCACCGGGCTCGCGAAGCCGTGGGCCATGCCGCGCGCTGTCAGCTCTGAGATTGCGGGGATCAAGACCGGCCGCAGCGATCTCGCAGGCGTGGCCGATCAACCAGCGCTCGATTTCGGCGGCATTGGCTTCGCCGTGGATCTGAAGACCCAGAGCATTGCGCCCAAGCGCAAAAGCTTGGTGCCTGCAAATGTCCGTGGAGGCGAGCAGCCCGGCGCCGGTCGGCAGGTCGAAGGTGTCACCGTGCCAGTGCAGCACCGCGACGCCATCGAGATGAGCGAGCGGCGAGGTGCGACCGACTTCCGTCAGAGCGAGCGGGGCCCAACCGATCTCCTTGGCCGGGCTTGGGTAGACGCGGGCGCCAAGCGCACGCGCCATCAACTGAGCTCCGAGGCAGACTCCAAGGGTCGGCCGGCCCGCCACGAGCCGCCTTTCGATGAGATTCAGTTCGTCGACGAGAAACGGATAGCGATCATCCTCGTAGGCGGCGATTGGGCCTCCGAGCACGATGAGGAGATCCGTGCTCGCAGGCACGATAGCCCTGAGGTCATCGACGCCCGCGTCGTAGATCCGAGGTGTGTAGCCGGCCTTGTGCAGAACCGGCTCGATAATACCGAGGTCCTCGAAGGCGACGTGACGAATGGCGACGGCGGTCGGCTGCATGGCGCGTCTCGCTTGCACACGGGTCAAAAGCGGCCGGAATGGCCCGGCCGCTCCTTGGTTTCAGCACAGGCTGGAGAGCTTCACGGCCGGGAAGTCGACCGGCACATCGAAGGCGACGTTCACGTAGTTGGTGAACAGGTTGAGCGCGACATGCGCGAGAATCTCGACGATGGCCTCGTCGTCGAGCCCGACCGCACGCAATGCCTCGACATCGGCAGTCTCGATCGCTGCACGTTTCTCGACCAACTTGGCGGCGAAGGCCAACGTGGCGGCTGTTCTCGGGTCTTCTGAGCGCACGTGCTGCGCCGCGACCATTTCGGCACTGGTCGCACCCGCCTTCTGGTCGAGCACGGTGTGGACGGCCAGGCAGTAGGTGCAGCGGTTCCGATCGGCGACAGCCACGGCGATCTGCTCGCCGAGCTTCGGGCTGATCCTGCCTCTGCTGAGGGCGGCGAAGGAAGCCCACATGCTGGACAGCGCGGCGGGCGAGTTGGCCACTGCCCTGAACATGTTGGGCACGTGGCCGAAGGCCGAATGGACCTGATCCAGCGTCGGCTTGGACGCGGCGGGAGTGGAGGCTTTGTCGACGAGGTTTACGCGCGCCATGGCACGGGATCCTTCTCGAAGGCTTGGAGGGCTATGTGGAAGCGGTCCGGCGATGGCAGTCGCCGGGCCGCGGGTGCTTATTGGGCGCGAAGGCCGAAGGAGATGCCGTAGGCAGTGCGGCGGGCCCCGAAGATCTCGTCCTTCGGCGCGTCGATGCCGTCGGTCAGCTGGCCCGGATCGAAGATCCCTTCGTCACAGGTCTCGTTCGGCTCCAGGGCGGTCACCGCGATCGTACCGAGCTTTGTGGCCTTTCGATCGTCCTCGTTTTTCCACCGCAGGGTAATGTCGTTCGTCAGGTCGTCGCCAGGCTCAGCGAGCATGGCTATCACGTCGAACTTCGCTGGGCCCTTTGACAGCTGTTCGCTCAACTCGGCGACCAGGAACTGCGGTGGCTTACCCTTGGCCTCTTCATCGCTCAGAACGATCTCGCCGGCTTGCGGAACAACCTTGAACTTGAAAGGCACGGCGCGTCCGGCGGAACTCACCCCCGTGAACGTGTGCACGCCCCAGTAGACGATGCCGGCATAGCTGCCGGGTAAGGGCCTACCCGCGACGAACGCCGCCTGGCGCATCGTCTCCGGATTGGCCTTCGCGAAGGCCGCGATCGCCTCCGGGTTGGGCTTTCCGTCGGCGCCCGGAGCGCGGACCTGCAGGAAGCCGAGCATCTGGTCGAGCGTCCGGGCGAAGTGCACCGGCGCGTTCTCGAACAGCAGATGCGTCTCGCCGCCTTCCGAGAGGATCTTGATCGAGAAGCCGCGCAGCACGGTCTTGACCGTGTCCGGCACGGAGGGATTGCCGCCGCCGACCGAGAACCGGCCGACCAAGGGCCATGGCCGCGTGAAGCTGATCGACCGCGTCACCTGCCCGACCTCGGCCGAGGGCGTGTAGGTGCCGCGCACGCATTGCCCCTTGGCGAAGGTCGCACGCACGCCCGGCGGCTTCCCGGCGACCGTCTTCAGGGCATCCACCAGGCTCTGCGCATCGGCTGCGGTCGCCGCGGTCGACAGCGGGAGAGGCGAGAGCAGAACCCCGCCGAGGAGCGGGATCGTGACCGTCCTGAGCAGCGTCGGCACCGCGCCGGAGAGACGGCCGATCACGGCCGACGGCAGCGACACTGCCGCGGCGGATGGGGGTGGATCGTCAAGGCTGGCATATGTCATGGTGGTTTTTCCTTCTCTGATGCTTGGAGGGGGATCTTCGGCGGTTCGGCGATGGCAGTCGCCGGACCGCTTCCTGGTTTCAGGCTACCTCTGAGGGGCCACCTTGCCCGGCAGCGAAAGGTTGCCGGAGGCGACCTTGAAGACGTCGCTGACGCAGAGCAGCGGCGCATGCAGGTTGCCGTTGACCTTGAGACCGGAGGTCACGCCGTCGAACGACGCACCCTTGATGCCGGTGATGAGTGAGATCGGGATCTCGACTTGTACGGCATCACCTCGGAAGGTCGTCTTGTAGTCTGGGCTGTCGATCAGGAGCGGCACTTTGGGCCAGGTCGGCGGAACCTTCGGTGTCGAGCCCTTCGGGATGTCGACCACCTTCAGACCGCCGCCGCAGGCCGCGTCCTTTGCGAGCACCACCCAGTGCGGGTGCCACACGTGCCGGTTCTTGGCGCCGTTGGCCGCATCGTCAAAATCGGGGTGGAAGGTGACGGCGAGCGCCACGATGCCCTGAGCCTTGTCGAAGCCGATCGCACCGCTGTCGAGCGTCGTCGGCCAGACATAGGCGTAGACGCTCGAGCCCTCGAACTTGCCGGTGGGATTCGGCTTGTCCTTCCCCGCCTCGCCCCGGACGCGGGTCGTGAAGACGGCGGTGTTACCCTTGGTCGCAATTGTCGTCTCGACGATGTCGAACGATGCCGTGACGGCCGGATCCGGCCGCGCCTGGATGGGGGCGGCCGTGGCGCTGGTGGAGAGCGCGCACAGGGCCGCCGCCACGAGGCCGACGCCCCTTGCCTTCATCTTCTTCATGACGCTGTGTCCTTCTCAGGTCTCGAGTGGTGCTTGGAGGGGCGGCGATCCGTTCGTGAAGGACGTCCAGGTGGCAGCCTGGACGTCGAGATCGGCCGCTTCATGCTCGCCGCAATCGAGCCGGAGATCTCGGGTCCCGATCGCGGCGTTCACGAAGGCGCAATGGTGGGGCTGTGCCTCGGCCGGATGGGCGTTCGGCCTGAAGTGGCGGCAGCTGACGCACATCCGCTGGAGCGGGATGGCACCGGCCTGTTGCAGGGTCCGGATCAGCTTGATCTGGGTCAGAAGGAGATCGGCCTGCTCAGCCGGCGACAGCCGGGCTAGAGCGGACATCACCTGCGAGGTCGCCGTGGCGAGGGCATGCCCGAGGGTGCGCCCATCGTCCGTCAGGCGCACGATCACCGCACGGGCATCGGCAGGATCGGGCACGCGCGTCAGCAGGGTCTTGCGCGCGAGAGCGGAGAGCGTGTCGGCCATGCTCGCTGCCGAGACGGCGAGGTGCGCCGCGATCTCCTTCGCCCGCAGGCCGGCGGGGCGGACGGTGAGCAGCGCCAGCACCTGCGCCTGAGCCGGGTTCAAACCGGCATCGCCCGCGGCTGCCCAAAGATCGGCGCGCAGCACTAGCGCGACGCGCTCGAAGCCTTCGCGCAGGCGAATTAGGACAGGATCTGGGTCGGCCGCATGGTCCATGCATAATAGTTAGGACTCCTAATATTCCGAGTCAAGCGTCTGCATAGGATTGGGTGGATCAGGCGCAGATTGACCTGACCGGCTGGTTTTGGACCGGGCTGATTGAGAGGATCAGCCAGGACCAGAGGAGTCGGACATGCGGCGAGGTCAGAAGACGAGCGCGGAGCAGGTGGTACTGAAGCTGCGCCAGATCGAGGTGCAGACAGCTCAGGGCAAAAGCTTAGCGCTGGCGTGCAAGGAGACGGAGATCTCCGAGCAGAGTGACTCACGCTGGCGCAGGGAGTACGGCGGCCTCCAGGTCGACCAGGCCAGGAAGATGAAGGACCTGGAGCGCGAGAACGCGCGGCTACGCCGGCTCGTAGCTGACCTGTCCTTGGTGGGTCAGGTGTTGGCGGACGTCGCCTCGGGAAACTTATTCTCTATTCGGGGTTCATCGGTCAACGCCCTTTCGTGCGCATCCTGGTTCGACGCGTGATCGGCCCTGTGGAGCTCTTGCTTCTCTCCGAGGTCGGCGAGCGCCGCCTCATGATGGGGTTAGAGGGAGTGGGCGGATCCATCTAAGCCGCGCGCCCGGCAGAACCGACGCTCGAGTTTCCTCGGTCTCACCCGCTCCCATCGTCCCCACAGGGACCTCCTCCACGCCGGAGGAGCTCGGTGTTACGTGATGCTGATCCGTAAGCTTCAGGCCGCCGTCGCGGCTTCGGTCGACCAGCGGAAATCCTTCTCGTCGCGCCACATCCGATGCAGCACGATCGCCAGCTTGCGGGCGACGGCCACGAGGGCCTTCTGCATGCCTCTGCGCTTGGCCACAGCCAGCCCCCAGACCTTCAGCGAGGACCATCGAACCCGAGGGCCAGTCAGCAGCACGAGCGCGGCCTCATACAGTGCGGCGCGCATCATCGTGTCGCCGCACTTCGAGACTCGGCCGACCCGCTTCGTCTCGCCGGACTGGTAGAGCCGCGGCGTCAGACCATAATGCGCCCCGACGCATTGCGATCGTCCGAAGCGGGCTGGGTTGTCGACGCAGGTACGGTAGGTCAACGCCACGACCGGCCCGACGCCGGGCGCGGTCATCAAGCGCCGGCAGACCGGGTCGGTGCGGACCTGGTCCAGCAGCATTTTGTGCAGCTTGGCCAGTTGGGTCCGCAGCGCCGAGCGCGCCTCCAGCAGCGGCAGGACCACGGCCGCGACGAAGGGCAGATCGAGCACGAGGTCGCGTACGCGCTGCTCGAAACCGGCAGCCCCCACGACACCGACTTTGAGGCCGAAGTTGCGCAGTTGGCCGCGCAGGTCGCTCTCGATGTCGTAAGCCTTGCGCTGAAGCAGCTTGCGCGAGGTCAGGAGCAGGCGGCGTTGCTGGCTGGCCGGCGTTTTGACGTGGACCGGCTTGAACAGGCCGACCCGCATCATCTGGGCTATGCCCATCGCGTCGTTGCGGTCGGTCTTGTTGATGCGGGCCGAGAGGGCCGCATGCATGTGGCGGGTCTCGACGCAGATCGCCGGCAGTCCGGCTTCGACCAGGCCGGCGTAGAGCCACGGTGAGAGCGGTCCCGCCTCCAGGCCGACACGCGCGTAGCTGTGGCCGAGGTCGATCAGGTGCCGGCCGATCACCTCGGGATGGCTCTCGACGGTGGCCCGGTGCACGACCTTACCATGGGGATCGACGATGCAGATTGCGGTCTCCTTCACGGAGACATCGAGGCCGACGTGGTGCTGCTCGCTCATGGTGGGGCTCCGGGATTGGATCGAAGCGCCATCATGCCGCCGCTTCCGCCGCGCGAGGCACCCCGAATACCCCATCTAGCCCCCGAGCGACGCCGGCAGGCAGTGGACGGCATCCGGGAGAAGTACGGTCTCTCGGAACGTCATGCCTGCCGGATCGTCGGTCAGCACCGCGGCACGCAACGCTACGTGCCTACCGTGCTGGCCGACGAGGATGAGCTGACCCAGGCCATCATCGCCCTGGCGTCCGAGTACGGGCGCTATCGCTACCGCCGCGTCACCGCGCTGCTGCAGGCAGACGGCTGGCAGGTGGGCAAGGACCGGGTTCAGCGCATCTGGCGTCGCGAGGGGTTGAAGGTCCCGCAGAAACACAGGCCGCGTAGCCGACTTTGGCTCAACGACGGTTCTTGCATGCGGCTGCGTCCGCTCCACCGTCATCACGTCTGGAGCTTCGACTTTGTGCAGGGACAGACTCACGACGGCCGGAGCCTTCGCATCCTGACGCTGATCGACGCGCACAGCCGGGCCTGCCTGGCGCTGAAGGTGGCGCGGCGCATCAACAGCGTCGGCGTGATCGAGGCGCTGGCCGACGCGATGTGCCTGCACGGCATCCCGGAGCACATCCGCTGTGACAATGGCCCGGAGATGATCTCCAAAGCCCTGCGCAAGTGAGTCGTCGAAGCTGGCTCGCAGATCCAGTACATCGCTCCGGGCTCGCCGTGGGAGAACGGGTAGTGCGAGAGCTTCAACGGGAAGCTTCGTGATGAGTGCCTGCGTCAGGAGATCTTCTACTCGCTGAAGGAAGCCCAGGCCGTGATCGGTCTATGGCGAAACACATACAACCGCGTCCGCCCGCATTCGTCGTTAGGCTACCGCCCGCCCGCGCCTGTCAGCGACCCGGATCGGGCCTTCCGGCTACCCATGGCAGCGGCCATGCAGTAGCCTCGCAACTGGCCCGGTCCAAAATACCGGTCAGGTCAGGGAAGGACCGTGAGGTTCGCGCCGCCGAGCACCGCCTGAAGCGCGAGGGCGTATAGGGCGACCACCGCGATGGCCGCGCGGCAGGCACGCCGTCGCGGGACCTGCTTGGGTTCGGGCGCTGCGCTTCTCGGCGGCATCAGAACGCCAGCCGCATGCCGCCGACGAAGTTGCGGGGCGCACCCGCGAAGACCGAGCCGGTGGTGTTGGCCAGGACGCTCGCGCCGTTCTGCAGGCCGGAGGTCGCGCTGATCGAGTTCGCGAGGTTCTGGGCCGAGGCGATGTAGGTCTTGTCGAAGACGTTCCGCGCCTCGAAGAACAGGTTCAGCCGCTTGGCGTAGCCGACCAACTCCGTCGTGTAGTGGACGTTCAGGTTCACGATAGCGTAGCCTGGCGCCTTCAGCTGGTTGGCGTTGTCGATGAAGAAGTCGTCCTGGAACACCGTCTCGACATAGGCGCCGAGACCGGCCAACGGGCCCGTCGTCTGCTCGTAGCCCACGCGCGCGAGAAGCTGGTTGGCGGGCACGCCGGGGATGTGGTTGCCCGCGCGGTCGAACCGCCTGGTGAGGCTGCCGGCGCTGAGCTGCTCGACGTACTTGGTGTAGATCTGGTCGTCGAAGGTGTAGGCGGCGGTCGCCCGCCAGCCCGGTGCGAAGGTCCAGTCCGCCCCGACCTCGACGCCGCGATGCTCCGAGGCCGGCGCGTTGAAGGTGTAGCTCAGGAGGCCGGCACCGGGCGATTGCGTCACGAGCTCGTTGCGGAAGAACTCGTAGAAGCCCGTGACGCTGAACCGGACGCCGGGCAGCGGTGTCCAGTCGGCTCCGACGTCGAAGCCGAGGTTCTCCTGTGTCTGCAGTTGCCCGTTGTTGCCGGGCACGCCGGCGGACGTGACGGTGAGGTTTGAGGCCGAGGGCGTGGCGTAGCCGGTGGCGACCCGGCTCCGGAACTGCCAGTCGGTGTTGGGCCGGTAGACTAGCGAGAGCTCGGGCGCGACGTTGAGGAAGCTGCGATCGAGGTTGACCAGGGTGGTCGTGAAGCCGCCGGCGGCCGGGAAGCCGTAAGTGATGTTGCGGCCGTTGATCGTGGTGTTCTCGGCACTGACTCCGGCTACCGCGATCCACTGCTCTGAGAGCTGCAGCTCGATCCGCGCGCGCCCGCCGAGATTGGCCTGGGTGGCCTCAAGATCGGCGGTCAACGCGCCGAGCCGCGTGCCGCCGTAGGGCGCGCGATTGTAGGTCAGGCTGTGGCTGTCCAGGGTGTTGTAGGCGAGCGCCACGTAACCGGTCGCCGGAAGGCCGAACAGGTCCCCGCGCCGGGTCAAGTCGGTGAGGAAGTTGAAGCCCGGGAAATCACCGCGTCCCGAGCTCGTGTAGAAGGGCTGGTTGATCTGGCGGTCGTCGAACACGAGCTGGGTGCGCCAGGTCGTGAAGGCGTCGAAGTCGTGCTCCCAGCGTCCGCCCACGATGGTGCGCCGGTCGCCACGGAAGAAGGCACCTTCGTCGGCGGTGACCGGCACGGTGGCGCCGTTCCGGCCGTTGAGAAGCAGGTTGTAGGTCACGCAGCCGGGTGCGGCCGCGGCGGCCGTGGCGCAGCCCCGCTGGAAGGGGTTGAGCCGGAACTGGTTGAGCGAGCCGCGTCCCGGCAGGTCGGTGGCGACCTCGTTGTTGATGATCTTCAGGGTGAAGCGGTCGTCGGTGGTCGGCGCGTAGGTGCCCAGGAAGTTGATGGTCTGGGTGTCGAACGAGTTGTGGCTGAGGAAGCCGTTGCCCCGCGTGTCGCTCGTGAACAGGCTGTACTCGAACGGGCCGCTGACCCCGCCGAAGGTGGCGTAGTTGTTGAGGTAGCCGAAGCTGCCTGCATCGACCCCGTACTCGACGCCGTTGATCTCGGAACCGCGGCGTGTGACGAAGTTCAGCGCCCCGCCCGTGGCGTAGTTGCCGAAGAACGGCGACTGCGGCCCGCGGAACACGTCGATGCGTGAGTAGGCCCTCGGGTCGACGAGGTCGAAACGCGAGGAGCCGTCCGCCTGCGTGACGGGAAAGCCGTCCTCCAGAACAACGAAGTTGCGCGAGACACCGGTGGCGCGGGCGTTGTTGCCGCGGATCGAGACAACGACGTCGCGAGGCCCGTTGCCCTGCCTTACGGTGACGCCCGGGCTGTTGCGCAGGATATCCGCCACGGTCGTGGCGGCGCGGTTGTCGATGACGCCCTCGCGCCCGACGCTGGTGACGACCTCGCCGACGGGCTTGTCCAGCGGAGTCGGGGCGGAGACCGGCGGCAGGCCGGGTCCGGGAGTGCCGGCTGACGTGGCCTGCACCCCACCGGGCGCACCGCTGCCCTCAGAGGTAACGGAGATCTCATCCAGGGCGACAGCCTGGCCGGCACGCTGGGCCTGTGCGGCTGTGATGGCTAGCGGGCTCGCGGCCAGGATCAGGCCGAGCGCGCGGGCTCGATGGCAAAGACGGCATTCAGGCATGACGGACACTCGTCGAGGGGCGGCAAGCGGATGCGACCGCTGCGACCGGGAATGGGGATTGGGAAAGGGACGCGGCCGGGGCGCATTCGTCCCAGACCCGACGGATCAGGGCGCCAAGCGCGGTCGCAGGACCTGGATGGCGAGGTCGACGACGATCATGCCGACGATGGCGAGCCCGGTCAGCGGGAAGAGAGCGCCGAGACCAAGCACGATCGCCGTCACCGTGGCGGCGACGCGCCGGTTGCGCGGCCAGGGCGGGACGCCGAGGCGACCGGCGGGCCGCCGCTTCCACCACATCACCGCAGCCGTGACCGACAGCAGGATGGTGGCGAGGCAGAAGGCGAGCATCGCGAGCTGGTTGGCACGACCCCAGTGCTCGCCCTTGTGGATGCCGATGCCATACTGGATGGCCCAGGCCACCCCGCCGAGGTCACCGAAGCGTACGTCGACGAGCGGCTTGCCGGTGTACTGGTCGAGGGAGATCATCCGCTGCGCGGTCACGTCTTTGGGGTAGGCCGCCGCCGCGTAGACGCCGGTCTCGCCAACCGGCAGGGAGATCTCGAAGCCGCGCGGCATCCCGAGACCACGGAGAATCTCGACGGCACGTGCGAGGCCGATGGCAACGGTCGCGCTCGGCTGCGAGACCGGCACCGGCGCGTCTTCCATCGCCCACCCGGTGGTGGTGAGCATCTCCTGCATCGGCACGTTCGAAACGGGCTTGTTCGCCCACAACGCGCGCGGCTGGCCGACGCCGGCCTCGTTGGACAGGATGCGGACCTGCTGGCCCCACCAGACCGACCAGGGCAAACCGGTCGCGGCGAGGAAGAACAGGCCGGCGCCCGCGACCAGACCCGTGACCGCGTGGAGATCGCGCCACCAGACACGCTTGCGCGGCGTGCCGCGGACACTGACGACGCCGCCGGTCTGCTGGCGCGGCCACCAGAGATATGTGCCGGTAATCACGAGGATAATGGCGAACCCGGCCACAACCTCGACGACGCCGTTCGCGACCGTGCCGAAATAGGCGAGGCTGTGCAGGCGTCGCACGACCATCATGAACTCGCCGTCGCGGTCGACGCGGTCGAGCACGTCGCCGTTGTAGGGGTTCAGGTAGACGAGGGTCCTGCGCGGCCCCTCGGCCATCGTCACCACGGCCGCGGCGGCCGGATCGGCGGGGTCGGCCAACGACACCGGCACCGCGGTCGGCACGGCTTCCGTGGCGTTGAAGAGCAGGACGTCCGGGCTGAGGGGGCGGCTCGCCTGGGACGTCACCGTCGTCCGGTAGGCGAACAGGGTGCCGTTGATCTCGTCCTTGAAGAGGTAGAGCGAGCCGGTGACGGAGAGCAGGATCAGGAAGGGCAGGCAGAGCAGGCCGGCGTAGAAGTGCCAGCGCCAGACGGCGCGGTAGACGGCGTCCTGCGCCGGGCGCGCGACAGCAACGGCGGCGAACGCCGTCGCGTCGCCATGGAGAGACTGTGACATGGGTGAGGCCCGGGTCTGAGCGATCTTGGAAGCGGATCGATCAGGCGGCCGGCGGACCTCGTGGACTGACGGAGTGGTCGGGGGGGGCACGCGCCTGAGCCGAACCGATGTCGCGCCACGGGGCGGAAGCCACCTCGACAGGGGACCAAGCTACCATCGCGGACGTCGAGAGCAGGGGATGAAGCAACTGCGCGGCCTGCGCCGCCGTGCAACAGGCGTGTTGGTGACAGGACGTCCCTTGATCGCCGGGTGCGCTCGTATCGCCATGTTCGGCGCAGATGACTCCGCCGACCGGAGCTGACGGCAGAGGGACGAGACCGCCCAGGAATGCCTGCAGCACGAGCGCATAGAGCGCGATCACCCCAATGATCGCGCGGCCTTGGACCTTCCGAGGCAGGCACCCACGCATTCGTCCACTTACGGTTCGGCGGAACGCCGGGTCAATCCGTCAACGGGTTCTTACCAGCCGTTTCGTCGCGAATTTCGGGAGGCGTGGCGGCGCCGCCCTACCACGGGATGCTCGATCGAAGCCAAAGAAGCTGATGTATTGTGTGCGGTAGTCAGGACTTGATCTGACAGCCGGTGTCATTGAGCTGAAGCGAGAGCCGAGGCCGGGCGCGGAGTGGTCGGGGTGCGCAGCGCCCGGCCTCGGCGTTTTCGAGGACACTGACCATGACGAGGGAACAGAAGGTCATCCGCGGCAAGGTGGGCCTGCTAGAGCTGGCCAAGCAGCTCGGCAATGTCAGCCAAGCCTGCAAGATGATGGGCTACTCGCGCGACAGCTTCTACCGGTTCCGAGAGCTCTACGACACGGGCGGCGAGGTCGCCCTGCAGGAGTTGAGTCGGCGCAAGCCGCTTCTGGCCAACCGCACCGCGCCCGAGGTCGAGGCGCTGATCGTAGAGCTCGCCCTGGAGCAACCGGCCTACGGGCAGATCCGCGTGGCCAATGAGGTCCGCAAGCGCGGGCATTCCATCTCACCGGCGGGCGTGCGCGGCGTCTGGCAGCGCCACGACCTGGAGACCATGAAGAAGCGGCTGAAGGCTCTGGAGGCCAAGGTCGCGCAGGAGGGGCTGGTGCTCACGGAAGGCCAACTCGCGGCGCTGGAGAAGGCCAAGGCCGAGAAGGAGACGCACGGCGAGTTCGAGAGCGAGTGCCCCGGCTACTGCGGCGCGCAGGACACCTTCTACGTCGGCACCATGAAGGGGGTTGGGCGGATCTACCAGCAGACCTTCATCGACACCTACGCCAAGGTGGCGTTCGCCAAGCTCTACGACCGCAAGACGGCCCTCACGGCGGCCGACCTGCTCAACGACCGCGTGGTGCCATTCTTCGACGCTCAGGAGGTCAAGCTGTGCCGGGTGTTGACCGACCGCGGTACCGAGTACTGCGGCAACCCCGAGCACCACGAGTATGAGCTCTACCTCGCGGTCGAGGACGTGGACCATTCCCGGACCAAGGCCAAGAACCCGCAGACGAACGGCATCGTCGAGCGCTTCCACAAGACGGTGCTGAACGAGTTCTACCGCGTCACCTTCCGCAAGAAGATCTACGGTTCGTTGACCGAGCTGCAGGCAGACCTGGATGCCTGGATCCAGAGCTACAATGAGGAGCGACCGCATCAGGGCCGCTGGTGCTTCGGCAAGACGCCGATGCGGACCTTCCTTGACGCCGTCCCGCTGGCCCAGGAGAAGATGATCGCCGCCTGAGCACCATCAGGCAGTCGAGACCGACCACCTCCGGACATCGCCTGTCAGATCGAGTACCAGCTACTACATATTGTGACACTACAGCGTGCTTGAGCTGTAGACCACGCTTCATCTTCGTGACGTTGAGCGACATGCTTAGATGCCGGTAGAGGGGGCCATCCACCCCATCAGATCCAGGCGCTGGAGCGGACCCGCCCCGACCGTCCGCTCGCCCCCGGCCATCCCGCCGCCCAGACCCACGACTATATCCGTCACGGCACCACGACGCTGTTTGCAGCCCTCGACGTCCTGGCGGGCACCGTGCTCGGCCGCTGCATGCAGCGCCACCGGAATGGTGAGTTCATCCGGTTCCTCA
The DNA here is from genome assembly GCF_028920805.1 of Methylobacterium sp. 092160098-2. Classification (NCBI taxonomy): domain Bacteria; kingdom Pseudomonadati; phylum Pseudomonadota; class Alphaproteobacteria; order Hyphomicrobiales; family Methylobacteriaceae; genus Methylobacterium; species Methylobacterium sp. 092160098-2. The sequence goes on from NZ_JAQPZJ010000002.1 coordinate 703,793, forward strand.
ACGCCGTCGAGGTTGCTGTCCCGTCCGGCAAGGCGATCCACGCGATCCTCGACAACGTCGCCACCCACAAACATCCGAAGGTGCGCGCCTGGCTCGCCCGGCACCCGCGCTGGACGTTCCACTTCACCCCGACTTCGGCCTCGTGGCTCAACGCGGTCGAGGGCTTCTTCTCAGCGCTAACCCGTCGTCGGCTGCGGCGAGGCTCCTTCACCGGCGTCGTCGATCTGCAGGCGACCATCAAACGCTACATCGCCGAGCACAACCAGCGCGCCAGACCTTTCGTCTGGACAAAGCCCGCCACCGATATCCTCGCAGCCGTCAGCCAATCCCCTGAACCATCCGTCTGAGTCAGTGCACTGGTGTTTGGTCCCGCTGTGTAGTGGTACGACTGATGCCGCATGGAGGGACGCGTTATGGGACAGGTTCTCCACGGCAGCGCCACGACGACTGAGACGGTCCGTCGGGCAATCCAAGCTCGTCAAGAGAGCGTAAGGGCCGCTGCCAAGCGCTACGGCATCAGCGCCACGACCGTGCAGAAGTGGCGCTCACGCCAGACCAGCATGGATGCGCGGATGGGGCCAAAGGAGCCCCGCTCCAGCGTGCTCAGCCTGGAGGACGAGGCGGTGATCGTCGCCTTCCGACGGCATACCCTGCTGCCGCTCGACGACTGCCTCTACGCGCTGCAGCCGAGCCTGCCGCATCTGACCCGCTCGTCGCTGCATCGCTGCCTGCAGCGTCACGGCATCAGCCGCCTGCCGGATGTTGACCGCGACAAGCCCAAGCGCTCGCGCTTCAAGGCCTACCCAATCGGCTACTTCCACATCGACATCGCGCAAGTCAGCACCGAACAGGGCAAGCTACACCTGTTCGTGGCCATCGACCGCACGAGCAAGTTTGCCTTCGTTCAACTGCATGAGAAGGCAACACAGCGGATCGCGGCAGCCTTTCTCCACGATCTGGTCGCCGCCGTGCCGCACACGATCCACACGGTGCTGACGGATAATGGCATCCAGTTCGCCGACAATCATCCGGTGGACGAGGAGGCCGAGGCCAAGGCGGTTGCCTACTGGGCGACCCAGGATCGGCCGCGCATCTACCGCTGGCACTCGTTCGATTGGGCCTGCGAGCAGACCAAGATCGAGCATCGCCTGACCAAGCCGCGCTGCCCGTGGACGACTGATGTAATCGACAAGAGCTTTCTTCGTGGATCTGCGCTATTCTCGGCTGGTGCACGGGCGACCGCGTGGCGAAGAGCAGGGCGTGAGGTGGGAGCCCTGCCGCGCAGCCTCTATCGTCGCACCTCAGTTGCGGCGCCCGTGCGCACCTTCTTCGGCCCTTGCGGGTTCCAGCCCGTCACGAAGCGGGCGTAGGCAGTCTCCGCCTGTTCAACCCAGCGCCGCTCCTCATCGCGGTGGCTCTTGCTATTGTATGCGTGAGCTGCGCCCTTCTGACCGCGAGCCGCCTTGTAGCCGGCCTTCAGCTCAAGATCGCGAAGCTTCTTCGCATGAAGCGAGGGGCGGGCCCAAACGTAGCTCTCGCCTTTGCTCAGAAGGTGCCAGATTACGACCGCAAGTTTGCGGGCGGTTGCAACAGCGGCCACGTGCTGGCCGCGTCGTGCCCTGACCCGCAGGAAAAAGGCCCGGAGTGGGCCTGGAGCGCGGGCTGCAGCCCAGGCCGCCTCGACCAACATACCGCGGGCATGACCGCGACCCTGCTTGGTAATCCTGCCGTGTTGCGCCGGCCCCGGTCCTGATTGCCGCACGCTCGGGTTCAGGCCGAGGTAGCTGACAAGTTTCTGCGGTTCGTCGAAGCGGGTCACCTCGCCGATGGCCGCCGTCAACGCGAGCGCCACCACCATGTCGATGCCGGGGACCGTCATCAGCCGCTTGACGCCTTCGTCGGCCAGAGCTGAGCGGGCGAGATCGCGCTCGATGACCTTCAAGTCCTCGCCAAGCCGGTCGAACTCGCGCAGGTGCCGCTCGATCGCGAGCCGCTCGTCCTCTGGCACGACCTGTTCGACGAGCCAGGCCCGGCCCTTGGCTCCGCAGAGATCAGCGTGGGGACAGGCCGGGATCAAGTGGCTGTGCAAGATCGACTGGATGATGTTCTTCAGCCGGGATCGCTGCCGGACGATCTGGTTGCGGCGGGTGACCTGCCGGCGCAGCGCCTGGGTCGGCTCGTCTGGAACCCACACCTCCGGCAGGAACCCGCTCGCGTAGAGCTGCGCCAGCACACCAGCGTCGATCGTGTCGGTCTTGATCTTGGCATGTGCGATCATCCGCACCTGCATCGGGTTGGCGATTGCCACCTTCTTCACGTGCGGCGCGAGAACCGCCACAACGGCCGCGGCATTACCAGTGGCCTCGACGACCACGACGTCGTCCGCCGAGAGTTGCTCAGCGAAGGCGCTCAGGAGGTCGCGACGCATGTCGACGCGGCCCAGTCGCCTCAACTTGCCATCGTCCCACGCCACCGCTTCCGCGAAGGCGCGATGAATATCGAGTCCGATGATCCGCATGCCCACTCCCCATTCTGGTTTGTCGACAAAAACGGGAGCTGGCGGGCAACACGACACCTACTGATCCGCGCTCGCAGCGCATCCGGGAAAGTCGCAAGGGGCGGCCATGTAACGAGTTCGGGCTCTCAGCCCACTGTCTATCGACGGCCTGCCCGCACCTTCGTGCTCCCGGTGCCCCGCGTCCCAGATGGGCTCACCATAATACCGTTCTCTGAGGAGAACAGCGGGACGAGAAGGCACCGCGAGGGTACATACCGGATAATGGTCAAGTCGAGCGGATGAACCGAACCATCAAGGACGCCACGGTCAAGCGCTACCATTACGCCAGCCATGACGAGCTCCGGCAGCACCTGCAGCTGTTCGTGGATGCCTACAACTACGGCCGCCGGCTCAAGACTCTGCGCGGCCTCACGCCCTACGAGTTCATCTGCCAGACCTGGACGAAAGAGCCCGAACGCTTCAGGCTCGATCCGTCACACCACATGCCGGGACCGAACATCTAGGCTTCTCCGTCACGCCTATTCGTAAAACTGCTGCCAGCCAACACGCAACCACGTCGTCTCGATCTCGGCGAGCAGGGGTTCCCCCGCCCCGACCTTGAAGCCTCCGTGAGACGACGGTCGGCGTGATCGGGCACCCCCCAACGCCCGTCAGGCCCTGAGTCATGCGGGTCCAGTCGAGCGGCATTCCGAACCGCAGGGTGGCCACTGCTCAGGCAGCGTGGAGCGCGTCGAGGCGCGCGGCATTCGGGCAGAATTCGGAATAGGTGCGCGCCGCCGTCCCAGCCCGGAGCTCGCGGGTGCAGCGGCTGCGCTCCGCGCAGGTGAGGCAGGCGGCTTCCAGCTCCCGCATGGCCTCAGGCCCGTGCTGCCGGATCGCCTCGGGATCGAGCTGGAGGCCGCGCATCAGCGCCGTGAGGCTGCGGACCCGCGCGGGCGCGTCCGGGCTCATGGGCGCGGCAGGGGGCGCACGGGATTCTAGCAGCGTGTCCATCATCTCCCTGTCGACGTCCCTGATTTCCCGAGCCGCCGTGAGCAGGCAACCCCATGCGTGCATCGCGGCGGCGATGCCGAACGGGTCGAACGGGTCGGTTTTGACGGTCGGTGCGGACATGGTGGCCTCCTGAACAGCTTCCGGGTACCGCGCTGCTGCGGGTCCCTCCGCGACTGAGTGCGAACCCGAGTCCATGCTCCGGGCGATCACGACAGACCTCACGACCGCAGTGACCAAGCGTGCGATCGCCGGGACGACGCTTTCGGCATCCCCGGACCAGTCCTCCCGTCGAGAGAGGCTTCACCCGAGCCAAGTCTCCTCGAACGAACGTGTGCGACCGACGCTCTCTGACCATCTCACTGGGTCAGGTTCGAGGTGGACCTGCGCTCGTTAGACGGGAAGAGGCCCAGACGGTCCTTGATCCCGATCAAAGTCCGCTCGGTCCCTGCCGTAACTGAACCCGCCTGCGGTCGCTTTCGAGGACTAGGGGGGCGCCCTTACGAGCGTTCGCCGGGTCAGCATCAGGTTCTCAACGTAGCCCCGGCGCCTTGCGCTGGATCAAGGTAGGGGTCGCCCTCCTTGACCAAGTTGCCTTCCGCCGGACCGGAAACCGCCCGCTACCGTCGTCGCGAGCCCCTTGCCGGCCTAGTCCCAGCCTGAGGAGCTTCGCATGTCCCACGTGCCCCACGATCTCGCCGCGGAGTTTCCGGGCCTGGCCGGCCGTATCCATGCGCTGAAGCAGGCCGACGGCCGGTTCGCCGAGTTGGTCGAGCGCTACCACGTGGTGAACCGCGCCCTGCATCGCATGGAAGAGCGCATAGAGTCCGTCTCCGAGGAGACCGAGCGGGCCTCGCGGCTGGAGCGGTTGCACCTCAAGGACGAGATCGCGCGGGCGCTCGCGGCCGAGGCCGCCTGAGGAACGAGGCGGGTCGTCGATTGCCGATAGGGCATAGGGTGCTCGACGCGAACGGTGGATGGCGAGGTCACATGACGGGTGCATCGACGCAGCGGACCACCCTGATCGAGCCCGACCCGTCCGCAATCCCGGAGGCTGATACGGCCTCGTCCCAGGCGGCGGATCCCGTGCCGCCGCATGGGCGGCGGGTGCCTGGCGCAAGCGACGCGGGTGCCGATGCGGAAGGCCTGCCGGGCTCGGCGCGAACCACCTTTGCCGAGCACCACGAACCCGAAGCCATCCGCCGGGCCTTCGAGACGGGCGAGTACCCTTACAGGACGCGCCTGTCCGAGACGGCCTACCTGACGCACGTGCTGCCGCTGCAGATCGAGCTCCTGAAGCTGCAGAGTTGGGTGAAGCAGACCGGCGAGAAGGTCGTCGTGCTCTTCGAAGGGCGCGACGCCGCGGGCAAGGGCGGAACGATCAAGCGCTTCATGGAGCACCTCAACCCGCGTGGGGCGCGGGTTGTCGCCTTGGAGAAGCCGGACGAGCGGGAACGGACGCAGTGGTACTTTCAGCGCTACATCCAGCAACTGCCCGCCGCCGGCGAGATCGTGTTCTTCGACCGCTCTTGGTACAACGGCGCCGGCGTCGAACGCGTGATGGGGTTCTGCAGCGCGCACGAGTACCTGGAGTTCATGCGGCAGGCCCCCGAGCTTGAACGCATGCTCGTCCGCTCCGGCATCCGCCTCGTCAAGTTCTGGTTCTCGGTGACGCGGGAGGAACAGCTGCGCCGCTTCAAGGCCCGCGAGCGCGACCCGCTAAAGCACTGGAAGCTGTCGCCTATCGACCGGGCCTCCCTCGACAAGCGGGACGCCTACACTGAGGCCAAGGAGGCGATGTTCTTCTACACGGACACCGCGGACGCGCCCTGGACTGTGATGAAATCCGACGACAAGCGGCGGGCGCGGTTGAACGCGATGCAGTTCTTCCTGGCCTCGACGCCCTATCCGGACCGCGACCTGCACCTCGTGCACGGGCCCGATCCGCTCGTCGTCGGCTCGACGACGGCCGTCCTCGGTCAGCATGCCGGCCTGCTCGACCAGGCCGTGCACCCGGACATGAGGCGCGGCGGCTGACAGCTGTGAGAGACCGCCTGCCGGTGGCTCCGGCAGGCCTGCGAATCACCACCCGTCTCGTCGTTTCACCTTGCCCGACCCGCTCAGCGCGCGGCCTCGCGTTCGGCCGCGGCCATCAAAGCGGCCACGCGCGGGTGGCTGCGCCGTTCGGCACAAAGGGCTTCGCGAGAGAATCCGCATCATCGGCAGTGTTGGCGCCATCGGCCTCGGCTGCAAGACATACGGGCGAAATAGACATGTCAAAGACTAAGTCCTCGTGCCGCGTGCTGCTCTTGCGCTGAGTCAATGCAAAGCTTGTCCCGTGGCCCATCCTCGCCGCTACGGGAAACGACGGGGATGATCCTGGGAAGCCCAGCCTAACGCGAGGCGGCATGCTGGGCGATCCGGGCTCGTGCGAGAAAATCTCTCACTCTTGCCGACACGGGCGGTCAGAGAATGGTTGCGCCGACTGCAAGGTGCGCCTGATCAGAGTCTGCTCGGTGCAGGAACTAAACGAATTGGAGGAGTTGGAAGCGCTGAGCCAGCACCTCACCCTCGACAAGGGCCAGACACTGTACGATCAGGACGAGCCTACAGGCTTTGTCTTCAACGTCATCGAGGGAGCCTTGCGCCTCACCCGCCTGCTCCCGGACGGCCGGCGCCAAGTGATGGGCTTCGCCCTGCCGGGCGACTTCCTCGGACTCGCCCTGCAGGATCGCTACTCAGTGTCGGCCGAGACGCTCTGACCGGTGACCACCTGTCGCTTCGGGCGCGTCGACTCCGCCACCCTGGTCGAGGCCAAGCCGCACCTGCTCAGGAGCCTGCACGAGCGGGCCGGATACGAGCTGACGCTCGCGCAGGAGCAGATGCTCCTCTTCGGGCGCCGCACGGCCGAGGAGAAGGTCGCCGCCTTTCTGCTGACCCTGCGGGATCGACTACGCGCGGACCGGCCACTCTTCCGTCACGGTGGAGCTGCCGATGGGCCGCCAGGACATGGCCGACCACCTTGGGCTGACCATCGAGACGGTCAGCCGCATGCTGTCGGGCCTCGATCGGGCGCACGCCATCCTGCTTGTGCCTGGCGGCGTGCGCCTCCTCGGTCTCCTTAGGCTGGAGCAGATGGCGGCTAGTTGACGCCGCCTCACAGCTCAAGCGCCTTGAGGTGGGCGATCAGCCCCTCCGCCTGATCCGGCTCGAAGCGAAACTCGGGCATGGTCGGGTGTCCCGTGCGGATGCACTCGGTCAGCGCCTCCGCGAGGTTCTCGACCGGGTAGCGCTCGTGCAGGGTGCGGAACGGCGGCGCTTGCCGCAGCGGGCTCGGCCCCGTCCGGTCGACGGCGTCGCAGCGGGCGCATTCCGTACGCGCCAGGGCTCGACCGCGCTCGACCCTCGCCTCCCAGGCGACGGCCGGGACCGCCGCGAGGCACAGCAGGAGCCCCGTAGCCGCGAGGGTAGATGCCGCGCTCATCAGTGGCTCATCAGGCAACAGAGGGACGAGCTCCGCAGGATGTCCCGGGTCACGCCGCCGAACAGCCACTCCTGAAGTCGGGAGTGACCGTAGCCGCCCATCACGATCAAGTCAGCGTCCTCGCGGCGCGCGAAGCGGAGGATCGCGTCAGCGACTTCGCCGGCCGGCGCATCGAGCAGGTTTGTGGTGACGTGCGCGCCGTGGCGGCACAGCAGGTCGGAAACTTCTTCGGCGCCCTCGAAGCGCGCCTCGCTGGCCGCCGTAACGAACACCTTGTCCGCGCGCCCGATGAAGGGAAGTGCGGCAGAGACCGCGCGACGTGCTTCGGGCACGTCCTTCCAGGCGATGACGATGCGGGCAGCGTTGAGGCGGTCGACCTCCGGCGGCACGACCAGCACCGGACGCCCCATCTCCATCAGCACTGCACCCGGGTCGGGCATCATCGCGTCGTGTGCCGCATGCGGGGCGCCGCGTCCGACAACGATCAGGTCGGCGCCCCTGCCCTGTCGGACGAGGAAGGCTTCCGCTCCAGCCTCGCCCGCCCGCCAGCCGGTGCGGATGTCGGTTCCGGCTCCTGCCTGGAATAAGTCCCTGGCCAGCGCGAGTTCGTCGGCCAGCTTGGCCCGTTCCGCGTCGTAGGCGGCCTGCGCCTCGCCGATATCGGCAGTGGGACCTGGGCTCGGCAGCTTGCGGGCGGCGACGCCGGTGAGGGTGGCCTCGAACCGGCACGCGAGGTCCGCTGCGAGACGGACGCGGCGGGTGGCCGCCTCGCCGGTGTCGAGGGCGACCATGATGCTGGCGATGGACATTGAGCGGCTCCGGCTCGGGAAGGAAGATCCGTAGAGGCTGCTTCGCCGGACCGCCTCGGATCGTCCTTGATCCAGCGCAAAACCAACTGGCTCCCCACGCCGAGCGTCACAGGTCCCCAGGCCGGGGAGCCCCTCCCGGACGATGGTGCCGGAGCCCGCATGCCCGGCGCATGATCCACTTCCCGGGCTCCAGACCGGGGCACCAGAGCGGCGTGGCTGGTCATGCGCCCGAGAGTGCTCCGCGATGGTTGGTACGGCCGCGCCGCCGACTCGGCCAACCTCTCGTCCGGCGGAACATCCTTGATCCAGAGCAAGGGCCAGCTTCCTACCAAGGCGCGCGAATAGGTGCCCAGCACGGCCGCGCTCCATCCGGGCCTGTTCACCTCCATACCGCCCATTCGCCGAGAATCGGTGCGGGCGCAGCTGCTGAGGAGCGCGCAAACCCACGCGGCGGTCTCGGACCTACTCGCCGAGAAAGCCTACAACCTAGATCCGACCTGTACGCGGCCGTCCCTGCGGCTCCTCCGGCAGATGGTGCGCGACCATCGCATCAAGGCCATGCTCCTGCAGGCGCAGGCCGCAGCCATCGGATACGGGACCACGCCGGATTGTGGGCCAGGGCGGCACGGGGCGAACCTGAGAACCGCCCGCCGCCGCTCCGCCGCGTGTTCCCCTCCGTTCAGGCGGCGCGACTGTGCACGGTGGCGGAGGTCCCGAGATGCGCGTCGAAGGTGGCCGCGACGTTCCGCACGAAGATCCTGGCCTCCTCCGGAATGACAAGGGCTTCGCCGTCCCGGATGACGAGCCCGTCCATGACGAGCGCCGGCAGCCGCGCGAGCGTCGCGAGAAAGGCTTCCAGGTTGCGGCCGTGGGCGCGGCACACCGCACCGACATCGACGGCGAAATCGCACATGACCCGCTCGATCAGATCCGCCCGAAGCCGGTCATCCGGCGTCAGCGCGTAGCCCTTCACCGTGGGAAGGTCACCGCGGCCGACGCGTTCCGCATAGGCCTGTAGCGCAGGCGCGTTCTGGACGTAGCCCTGCGGAACCCGTCCGATGGCTGAGGCGCCCAATCCGATCAGCGAGTCGCAAGGGTCCGTCGTGTAGCCCTGGAAGTTCCGCCGTAGCCGACCTTCCGCCTGTGCGATCTCCAGCGCGTCGTCCGGCAGAGCGTAGTGGTCGAGGCCGATCCGCCGGTACCCGGCGGCGACAAGCGTCGCGGCGATGGCCTCGGCCTGCGCACGGCGCGCGTGCCCGTCCGGCAGGGTGGCCTCGTCGATGTGGTGCTGGTGCTTCTTGAAGGCGGGCACGTGGGCGTAGCCGAACACCGCGAAGCGGTCGGGACGCAGCTCCAGACATTGCCGTACCGTGTCGACGCACGACTCCACCGTCTGGTGCGGCAGCCCGTAGATCAAGTCGAGATTGATCCCGCGCACGCCCGCGGCCCTAAGGCCGACGATCGCCGCAGCGGTGACGTCGAGGCCCTGCCGGCGGCGGATCGCCTCTTGGACCAAGGGATCGAAGCTCTGGACGCCGAGGCTCGCGCGCGTGACGCCGGCTTGGCCGAGCGCGTCGGTCATCGCGGGCACGAGGGTTCGCGGATCGATCTCGATGGCAAGCTCGGCGATTGAGTCGAAGGGGAACCAGGCACGCAGGGCCGCGACGAGGCGGATGAATGCCTCCGGGGCCATGACGGTGGGGGTGCCGCCCCCGAAATGGACGTGGCGCACCAGAGGCGGGTCCTCGAACCGCGCCGCGACCAGCCCGATCTCGCGTCCGAGGAGGTCGATGTAGTCGGCGATCGGTGCGTTGTGCCGGGTGATGCTGGTGTGGCAGCCGCAGTACCAGCACATCGACCGACAGAACGGGACGTGCAGGTAGAGGGACGCCGTGGTGCTGGCGGGCAGGGACCTCAACCACGACGCGTAGCGGTCGGCACCGATCTCGGCGGAGAAGTGGGGACTTGGAGGATAACTCGTGTAGCGGGGCAGCCGCTCCTCGCCGTAGAACGCCCTCAGATCCTCCCGCATGCCGATGTCGCTCCCATTTCGCCAGTCCGCCTCAGGGGCCGGAGCCTTAGTCCGAGATGCCCTTCCGACAGGAACGGTGCCTTGATGTGGCTCAAGGGCGGAATCGCTTTGATCCAGCTCATAGCCCTGACGCGTCGCGGAGAGCATGGCGGCCTCTGTGGGTGTCGCCTAAGTCTGTTGCGGCGGCCTGCTCGGTTTGAGAGAGGTCGCTAGGTGCCGAGAGTGCTTCAGATCGACAACGGTCAGTTCGCCATCGTCGAGGGCGACCTGTGGTGGCCGGGGCGCTATGACTCCCCCGGGACTGCTCGCCGCGCGGTCGGCGTTTGCGAGGATATCCTGTCACGGTTGCAGGCGCGCAAGAACGCCGAGGCGCGCGAGGACTGCGGCATCATCACGGTCGAGGATCTCGACGCATTGACGTATGGCCTTCCGGGACCGGCACCTCCTGCGGCAGGGCGCGGCCCCCTTGCCAGTGCCCCTGCGCCTTGAGGGCGGCCGCGGCCTCGCGGGGCATGTAGGTTTCGTCGTGCTTGGCGAGCACGGTATCAGCGCGGAAGGTCCCGTTCGCGTCGAGCGACCCCTCTGCCACCACTCCCTGACCTTCCCGGAACAGGTCGGGCAGCAGGCCCCTGTACTCCACTGGGACCGTAGCGGCGGTATCGGTGACCGCGAAGATGACGCGCTGGTCGGGACCGCGGATCAAAGAGCCTTCCTTCACGAGCCCGCCGAGGCGGAAACGCGCGCCGGCCGCCATCCCCTGTGCGGCGACCTCGTTGGGCGAGCGGAAGAACACGATAGAGCCGCTCATCGCCGACAGGGTCAGCCCGGCCGCAAGGGCCAGCACGGTACCGCAGGCGGCGATCAGGAGGAGGCGGCGGGACTTGCGGCGCGTCATGGCGGTGCCTGCCGGCCCGGCCGTACGATCAGGTCTGTCGCCGGGAAGACCGGGCTCCGCCCACCGGAGAGGGTCAGGCCCGCGCCGGAGGCCGCCGCTTTCGTGAGCGCGCGGAAGGTCGTCGCCGCCACGATCCAGGCCCGGTGGATGACCTGGACGCGGTGCAGCCGCAGCGCGGCGGGCGCGCTGTCAGTCATCGTGGAGCGGGCGGTACTCGGCACCCTCGATGTCGTCGTACTGCCCGGTGCGCAGCGCCCAGAGAAAGGCGGCGATATCAATTGGACGCCTGATCGAGATCCGCTCAACGTGACAGGGGCAGGTGCGAGCGCGATGCGACGTCCCGCGCCACCGCCAGGGCATCTTCCCGAGCCGCCCGTCGCGTGAGACGCCAGGAGCGCGTACCGTCTTCGAACTGGGCGACGACCAACCAAGCCACTGGCCCGTCGCTCCAAGTCTTGGGTTCGACCTCGATCCCCGCCACCCGCGACAGCGCTTGCGAATGCGTCCGTGTCAGCCGGAACGGGCCCCACGCCCGCTCGGAGAGAAGGCCATATTTCGGGTCGACCGTAACCGTCCGATGAAAACCTAGCAGCGCCAAGAAGCGGGAGGCTGACCGCGAGCGCCCCCGCCGACACCAGCCACGGAAGAAGTGTCGTGGTCTCGAAGGTGGCGGCGCCGGTGCGCACGAGAAGCTCCCACGGTGCCAGGAGAGGGACAAGCCCGGCGACGCCCGGGATCGCACGCGCCCTGCCGCCGAATGCCTCCTCGAACTTTACGACCTTCTGCGCCGGGTTCGACATACCTGTCATTCCGCGTCCGTCCTCCGAAAACCACGCGCGTATAGGTGACGCCAAGTTCAAGTGGACCATGCTCTCGGACGGACGGGTTCCGAGTGCGCCAAGGCGCGTTTCCGTTCCTTGATCCAGCGCAAAGCTTGGCACTTCGTAGCGTCGCAGAAGACGGTGTCCGGTACGGTCACTACCTGCCCGACTGCTAAGGGAAACAAGAATATGCGTGCCTTACCTCCCCTCCTCGCCGCCGCCCTGTTTGCCTGCTCCGGCCTGCCGGTGCAGGCAACCCCCTGCGGACAGCAGGGCGGCGCCCTGCTGCGTCGTCTCGACAGTGTGGGCGCGGCGCGCGTGGCTGGCCTCGCACCCGGCCACACCCTGACCACCGGCTCGGTCAAAGCCCTGCCCCGCGCCCTGGCCGAGACACCCAGCGACCCGCAGCTGAAGCCCACCCGCGAGAATATCACGGCCGCCCGCCTGCTGATCCGTGAGGCGCTGGAGGAGGACCAAGAAGGCAATCAGCGTACCTGCGAGAACATCCTCACCGACGCCAAGCGCCTCATTGGGGCCCTCCCGTAGGACGGCTGCCACGCCGGTCACGGCGGACGGCCAGTGCGAGACGCCACCTCGATCAAGACCCCAGGTGGCGTTTGTAGGATGCCGGGACAGGCTTCCCGCTCCCGGGCACGGCTCGCCGTCGGGGCCGGGCGGCCGATCCGGCTCCGCTCCACTGACGCGAAGGAATTCCACTATGTTCGACGTCAAGCCCAATCACGGAACAAGCGAGGTCCGCCCGCTCGCTGCGACCGAAACCTACAGGGCCTTTCTGGTGGCCCAGTGCGGCCGCATCGTCGACATGGTCCCTTTGCAGGCCGATACGGAGGATGAGGCACGCCGCCAGGCCCTTGAGCTGTTTGGAGAGGAAGACGTGGTCGAACTCTGGGCCGGCCTCCACGTCTTGGCGCGGTTCGAGCGCGACGGCGCGGTGCATCCCAGGATCTGAACGCGTCGTCCGTTGGCTTCGCAGCGCGCTCCGGACGCCAGTAAGGGCCCCACCGACCGGCCACCGATGCGTGCGTCGTCGACGGCTTCTCGGTGCGACGGTGCACGGCATGCTGGGTCATGCCTGTCCCCTTCCAGTCGAGGCGAGGGCAGCCGGGCCGCGCGGCTGCCGGAATCGGGTGAAAGTCTCGATGCCCCTCATACGTCCGCGGCAGCAGAGCAGAGGCAGAGCAGAGGCAGAGCAAGCGCTGGTCACGCGGCGTGAGGGTCCCGAGCAGTCTGGTGAGCGCAGGCGCGTCTGGCGGGCACTGACGGCTTTAGTCATGGCGCGATACCGAGGATCGCGCCAGCCAGCCCGCCGCGCAAGGAACACGGCACCTCAATTGAGGCACATCAAGTCGTCGCTTCAGAATCTGGCCTAAGCGGGGGAGATCAGGCATCAGGTACTGTCATGGCAAAGCAAACAAGGCCGTTGCTGGTCGTCGACGACGATGAGGCTGTCCGACATTTTTTGAGGTTCGCACTCGAGCTCGAAGGCCTCGATGTACGTCTCTACCAGGGCACAGCCGACCTTCTCGGCGACGCGGCGCTGTCCGGCCGGGATGCTTGGTCGTAGATTACTGGATGCCCGACATGGACGCATTTCAGCTCGTCTGCCGGCTGCGGGAACGCAATATCGGCCTGCCAGCCATCCTAATTACAGGGCGCCCCTTAGACGATCTGCACCACCGCGCCGAGGCGGCCGGTTTTCGCTGCGTCGTAGAGAAGCCGTTCGAGGGCGGTTCACTTCTGGAGAGCATCCAGGACGCGCTGGCGGCCGACGTCTGAGGGATGTTCAAAGATCTCCGTAGCCCCTTGAGAAAACATCTGGGGTCTCGGATGAGCGGTGGTCGTGGGGTCACGATGCGCCGCTCGAAGGCTGCCGAGCAGACTGCTCTCGTCCCGAGGAATAGCGTGCTCGGACCGGGGCGAACCGAGAGGGAGGCTACGGATGACGACCCTGCACCTCACGCACGTGGCTGCACTCGCCCACCTGGGGCCGCCCTGGCATCCCGAGCGCGCCGACCGTATCAGAGCCGTCGAGTGCTGCCTGGAACAGGAACGCTTCGCCAGCCTCGTGCGCGAGCAAGCACACGTCGCCTCCGAGATCGCGCTGGGTCGCGCGCATGAGGAGGCTTACGTGGAGACCACGATAGAGGGCCTGAGGAACGAAACCCTGGCACTGGAGGACGAGGATACTCACGTCGCGGCCGCCACATTGGAGGCCGTGTTGCGCAGTGCCGGTGCCGCGGTGCAGGCCGTCGACGAGGTAATCACGGGGGCAGTCCGCAATGCCTTCTCGGCTATGCGGCCGCCCGGACACCATGCCGGCCGGGCGCGAGCTGCAGGCTTCTGCTTCTTCAACAACATCGCCGTCGCGGCTCGCCATGCTCAAGCGGTGCACGGCGCGGAGCGCGTCGCGATCCTGGATTGGGACGCGCACCACGGAGATGGAACTCAGCAGATATTCTGGAGCGATCCGAGCGTCCTCTTCTGCTCGACCCATCAATGGCCGTTCTATCCCGGCACCGGCGCGGCCTCCGAGCGTGGCGAGTACGATACGGTCGTGAACATGCCGCTTCCCGCCGGCGCCGACGGGGCTATATTCCGCGAGGCTCTCCGCACGACGGCACTCCCCCGCATCGCAGCTTTCCGGCCCGATCTCATCTTGATCTCGGCCGGCTTCGACGCGCATTGGCGCGACCCGATGACCAACCTCGCGCTCACGGAATCGGATTTCCGGTGGGCGACGGAGCGTGTCGTGGATCTCGCTGATCGAGCGTGCGGCGGACGTATCGTCTCTCTGCTGGAGGGCGGCTACGACCTGATCGGGTTGGCACGCTCGGTGGAAGCACACGTCACGGCCCTGCTCGAATCGCCCGATTGCCGCATCCAAGAGTCAGCTGGCAGTTCCCCGGAGCCCCTCGCTGCGGCCTGCGCACCACAAATTCCTAGTTGCAGACCCGCTCTCGCTTAAGACGAAGCTTCAGCGCCCTCCGCTTTCGTACGAGAACCGACCTAACGCACACGACAAGCGCTGGGCAAGCGCCAGAACCGGCATCTCATCCCTCAGCCTATCCGCTCTCATAGCGCTCTAATTAGTTGCGTCAGATAGTATGAGGTCGCTCTTGATCGGCATCGAAGCATAAAGGAAAGTCCTAATTTCGAGAACCGGGCTTTCTTCCGCTACGTTTCAGAGCTGAGCAAAAATAGCTGGAGAGTAGCCTTGCACCTGATCCGTGGTGTTACTGTTGCGTCTGCGCTAGTGGGCTCGGTTTTTGATTAGGCGCACAGGGTATCTCGAGCACCTCCGCCGGATACGAGGGGCGAGCGCGTGCTGGCCTGCGCTCCGCTGGAGGGGCAGCCTGCGGCCTACGTGAAGTCTCAGCTACACGCGTTTGCCTCAGGCGCGCGTCGCAACGACATCAGCCAGCAGATGCGCGACATCGCACGAAGATTGACCCCGGAAGAGATCGACCAAGCAGCGGAGTGGTACGCTTCGCAGCCCTCGACGACTATCCATACTCAGTGATGTTCACGGGTTAGCACGTTTGACTGCTATGAACGCGGCCCCATTCTGAGCTGCACCTCCTTTGCCCGGCCCGCCCGCCGCTTCTCGCGCCGCCGCGCATCGCCACGGGCAGCCGTGTGCCGAGCTCATCCAACGGTTCGCTGGAGACTCGCTCAGCCGGACGTGAACGCCCGTTATTGTCCCGGTTGAAATGCCGCTGCAGATCAACGGTGCAAGGGGACACGATGCAGGAAGCGCTGCGAGACGACGGTCCCGAAACCCCGAGCCCTGTCATAGGGCCCTCCAAGCCGCGCCTCCTACGCGTCCTCATCTCCGGGCTGATCACCGGGGCCTCGGACGATGATCCGAGCGGCGTCGCGACCTGTGGAAGCACTTTCAGCTTTGCAGTGCTTCAGCCGGCGATTTGGGTCAACCTGAGCAGCTCGACGACGATCACCCGTTCCCGACCTAGCCGCACGATTCCCTGCTTCTGCCAAGCACTGAGGATCCGGCTCACGGTAAAATAGGTGACACCCGTCATCTCAGCCATATCGTTCCGCGTGATAGGGTACGCGAGCTCAACGCCCTCCAAAGAGGTGTGCCCAATCTGGCTAGCCAAACTTAGGAGAACGCCGGCGAGCCGTGCCTCTACTCCCTTCGTGCTTAATTCTGTCACCCGCTCAATCATCTCCCGAGCGCGGCCTCCGACCGTCTTCAGCGCATTCGATGAGATTGCGGGATAGCGGCGTATCAGGTCGAGGATCTGCACCGCGCCCCAGCACCGGATGCTGCTAGGTTTGCGCGCGACGGCCGTCGCAGGAAAGGGGAATCGCTGGAAGACGGCGACGCAACCAACAAGCTCCCCGGGGCCCATAAACCGGAGTGTTGTCCGCTCGCCGTTCGGGCCGACTCGCGACAGCCTCACCAAACCGGTCACGACCTGGAAGAGTTGGTTGGGCTCATCACCTTGGTGGAAGAGGGTCATCCCCTCTGCAATCTGTCGGTGCGTGGCGGCATCCAGCAAGGCATCGGCCGCTTCGCGACCCAAATCATCGAATAGCACCCCCGTGGCTGCCCTCATCCTTTGCGGTGCTTGGTTCATCGCCGCCTTCTATATCCCATTCTACAGGTTACGAACCCTGCTTCTGCTGCGACGGAGCGATCAGCGCCGGCGAAGTCGCCCCCTGACAAGCTGAAGGTGTTCGAGGCTCGGGAAGCCCTGAGTTCCGTGCACTGCTCAGCCGGCGCGCGCATTGATCCGCCTCAAGGGTGAGCACCGGCGCCGTCACGCTCTGCGGGGACTAGGCGCACGCGGAATTTGGCACGGCCGGAGAGCTTGTTTGCGTGGAAGCAAAGAGCCAGCGACGCTTTCAACATAAAATAGCGGTGGCGGGCGCGCCTCGACGCCGGCGCTTCGGGAGGACGAACGAGTGGGAACGCGCGACCGGGTGCCTCCTGCTATCTGCGCCCTGCCGGACGGCCATGCCGGCGCAGGCGCCCTCCATCCGGTATCAGGCGCCTTTTGGCACCGCACGCTTGTGCCCGCTCCCTTCCGCTTCGAGCTCAACTGAGGGCAGCCCGTGCGAGACTTGCAAGTCCGAGAGGAGGCGGCGCGGGTTGCGCACACGCCGCCGTCACGCCTGCGCGAGCTGCTGACCTTCCTGCTCCTGGCGGTCCTGATCTGGCCATTCATCGCGGTCGGCGTCGTAGCCGGCTGGGGCTTCCTCGTCTGGATGTACTACGCGTTCACCGGTCCCCCAGGACCCGTCTAGGAGAAAGCGATGGCGCGTGAACAAGCATCTTGGTCCCGGCGGAACCTGCTGGGCGGCCGTCCAACCGCTGGTCTCGGGGCAGGTGGCGAACACCACGTCAGCGGACTGGTGGTTCACGCCCGACCCGAGCAGCTAGCTGCGGTGCTGGCCTCGCTGAGGGCAATACCGGGCCTAGACGTGCACGGGGATAGCCCAGTCGGGAAGATCGTCGCGACCCTGGAGACACCGACCGAGGACGACGTCGTACGGCGGCTGGGCGAGATCGGGGAGCTTCCCGGCGTCCTTTCCACCGCGCTCGTCTACCACCGCTTCGACTGAGGCGCGCCGGCCGGCGACGCCCCCGTATCCAGGAGTCAATCATGGACGTGTCTCGCCGAGCCCTGCTCAAGGCCCAAGCCGCAGCGGCGGCTGCTGCAGTCGCCTGTATCGACCTCCCAGCCGAGGCGCAGAACCTCGCGGCCGGCGACGATATCGCTCTCAAGTGGTCGAAGGCGCCGTGCCGCTTCTGCGGCACAGGATGCGGCGTGATGGTTGGGGTGAAGGACGGTCGAGTGGTGGCGACGCATGGCGACATGCAGGCTGAGGTCAATCGCGGCCTGAACTGCGTGAAGGGCTATTTCCTCTCGAAGATCATGTACGGAGCGGACCGGCTGACGCAGCCGCTAATGAGGGTGCGTGACGGTAAGTTCGACAAGAACGCCGAGCTGCAGCCAGTCTCCTGGGACCAAGCCTTCGACGAAATGGCCCGACAGTGGAAGCGCGTCCTGCAGGAGAAGGGGCCCAAGGCCGTTGGCATGTTCGGCTCCGGCCAGTGGACCATCTTCGAGGGCTATGCGGCGACCAAGCTCATGCGGGCTGGTTTTCGATCGAACAACCTCGATCCGAATGCCCGCCACTGCATGGCGTCAGCCGCAGTCGGCTTCATCCGCACCTTCGGCATGGACGAGCCGATGGGCTGCTACGACGATTTTGAGCATGCCGACGCCTTCGTGCTGTGGGGCTCGAACATGGCGGAGATGCACCCGATCCTATGGACGCGAGTCATCGACCGCCGCCTGAGCGCGCCGCACGTCCGCATCGCGACGCTCTCAACATACGAGCACCGCACGACCGATCTGTCGGACCAATCCCTGATCTTCCAGCCGGGGACGGACCTCGCCATCCTGAACTTCGTGGCGAACTACATCATCCAGAACGGCGCCGTGAACCGCGACTTCGTCGACCGGCACGTCAACTTCCGGGTTGCCAACACGAACATCGGCTACGGCCTCCGGCCCGAGCACGTGCTGGAGCAGCGCGCCACGCATGCCGACGAGGCCGCCGCTTCGCAACCGTCGAACTTCGATGCCTATGCCCGGATGGTAGGAGAGTACACCCTCGAAAAGACCGCCGAACTGACTGGGGTGTCGAGAGAGCGGCTGCTGACGCTCGCAAAGATGTACGCCGACCCGAAGACCAAAGTGATGTCGCTCTGGACGATGGGCTTCAACCAGCACGTCCGCGGTGTCTGGGCGAACCAGCTCGTCTACAACATCCATCTGTTGACCGGGAAGATCTCGGAGCCTGGGAACAGCCCCTTCTCACTGACAGGGCAGCCGTCGGCCTGCGGGACGGCTCGCGAGGTTGGCACCTTCTCGCACCGCCTACCCGCGGACATGCAGGTCAACAACCCCGAACACCGCAAGCATGCCGAGGAGATATGGAAGCTGCCTCCCGGCTTGTTGAACGGCGAGATCGGCTACCATGCCGTGCAGCAGGACCGCATGCTCAAGGACGGTAAGCTCAACGCTTATTGGATCATGTGCAACAACAACCTGCAGACAGCCCCCAACACAAATACCGAAACTTATCCGGGGTACCGCAACCCGGCCAACTTCATCGTCTGCTCGGATCCCTACCCGACCGTGACCGCGATGGCCGCGGACGTCGTGCTGCCCACGGCCATGTGGGTGGAGAAGGAGGGTGCCTACGGCAACGCCGAGCGCCGAACCCACATGTGGCGCCAGCTCGTCAACGGGCCCGGTGAGGCCCGGTCGGACCTGTGGCAACTGATGGAATTCTCGAAGCGGTTCACCACCGACGAGGTCTGGGCGCCGGAGATCCTGGCCGCCCATCCGGAGTACAAGGGCAAATCCCTTTTCGACGTGCTCTGGCACAACGGCAGCGTTGACGCCTTCGGCTTGGACGAGATCGCTGCGGGCTACGAGAATTTCGAAGCGAAGCAGTTCGGCTTCTACGTCCAGAAGGGCCTGTTCGAGGAGTACGCCTCGTTCGGGCGCGGGCACGGCCACGACCTCGCGCCTTTCGATCGCTACCACGAGGTTCGCGGCCTGCGTTGGCCCGTCGTCGATGGCAAGGAGACGCGCTGGCGCTATCGCGAGGGACACGACCCCTACGTCGAGAAGGGGACCGGCTGGCAGTTCTACGGAAACCCCGACCGCAGGGCGGTCGTCATGGCGGCACCCTACGAGCCGCCGGCCGAGTCGCCTGACCAAGAATACGACCTGTGGCTGGTTACGGGGCGCGTGCTGGAGCACTGGCATTCGGGCTCGATGACGATGCGGGTGCCTGAGCTCTACAGGGCCTTCACCGGCGCCGTGATGTTCATGCATCCGGATGATGCGCAGAAGCGCGGCCTCCGCCGCGGGCAGGAGGTGCGGATCGTATCGCGACGCGGCGAGATCCGCTCGCGGGTCGAGACACGGGGACGCAACAAGATGCCACCCGGGCGTGTTTTCGTTCCGTTCTTCGACGCCAGCCAGCTGATCAACAAGGCCACCCTGGACGCGACGGACCCGATATCGAAACAGACCGACTTCAAGAAGTGCGCCGTTAAGGTGATCGGCGTCGCCGTGACCGAGCGCGGAGCGGAATGATGCGTCGTCTTGTGCTCTCCGCCTGCGCCGGCGCGTCCTGCCTCCTCGCAGGAGCCCTGTTCGCGCAGGAGGCTCCCCGGTTGACCGGCCCCAACCCGTTCACCAAAGAAACGCCGGCTCCGCCGATGCAACGGCAGGTCACCGACGACGTTCGTCGCAAGCGTAACTACCCAGACCAGCCTCCTCTGATCCCGCACTCCATCGAGGGTTACGCGCTCGATCTGAACGCGAACAAGTGCCTTACCTGCCACGCCCGGAAGTTCACCGAGCAGTCGCAGGCGCCGATGATCAGCGTCACGCACTACCAAGATCGGGAAGGGAACACGCTCGGCGGGGTCTCGCCGCGCCGCTACTCATGTCTTGCCTGCCACGTGCCGCAGACCGGAGCGAAGCCGCTCGTCCCGAACACCTTCGTCGACATGGACGCTCTCGTCGAGCGCGAGCCTCGGGGGCGCTGAAATGGCGGCTATCGCGAGGGCGTGGACTTGGTTCTGGCTGAACCCCTGGGTGCGCACAGCCACGCGCCCCCCCGTCACCCTGTCGCTGGCCTTCCTGACGCTCGGCGGCTTCATCGCCGGCGTCCTGTTCTGGGGAGGTTTCAATACGGTCCTGGAGCACACGAACACAGAGAAATTCTGCACGTCGTGCCACGAGATGAGGTCGAACGTCTTCGAGGAGCTTAAGGGCACAATCCACTACGCCAACCGCTCGGGCGTTCGTGCGACCTGCCCCGACTGTCACGTGCCGCATCAATGGACCGATAAGATCGCGCGTAAGATGCAGGCCTCCAAGGAGGTCTGGGGGCACATCTTCGGCTCCATCGACACGCGCGACAAGTTCCTGGACCTGCGCCACCACCTGGCGGAACACGAATGGGCGCGGATGAAGGCCAACGATTCTTTGGAATGCCGCAACTGCCACAGCGCCCAGTCGATGGACGTGTCAAAGCAGAACCCGCGAGCGGCAGCAGCTCACGAGAAGGACCTGTTCACAGGTCAGAAGACGTGCATCGATTGTCACAAGGGCATCGCTCACAAGCTGCCTAACATGGAAGGGGTTCCGGGATGGCAATGACCGGCCGGTGCATGGCCTTCGCGGCATTGACTCTCTGGGTCTTGGGCGTGTCCAGACTGTATGCGGATGAGGCGACGAGCCGGTTCATCGAGTCCGCCTATGCGTCTGCTCAGTTCCAGGCTAAGATCTCGCGCATTACCGCGGCCAAGGACCCGCGGCCTGGCATCAAGGCCTTGGCCGAGCGCGTCCGCGATTTTCGAGCGTCGCAGGTGCCGGACCTGGCCCGGCTGGCAGAAGCGACCGGGGTGAGGGTGCGGGACACGCTCGACCTGGAACTGCGAAGCATCGTCGAGAATATCGAGCCGCTGGACTACCTAGCGCTTTCGCGACGCTATGCGGAAGTCGAGACGCAGGCCCTTGGCCGTGAGATCGCTGCCTACGAGGAGGCCACCCGGTCCGACGCGCAGCCGATCCGCGACTATGTCGCGACGACGCTGGGAAGACTGCGCGATCTGGAAATGGCGGCGAAGACCGAGCTCTCGGCTGTTGTGCCCTAAGAACGGTCGCGCGCTCCGTGGTTGCCGCGTTAGTCGGGCTAACTGGCCCACGCGTGGCAAGGCACGCTCGAAGGCGTAGGTTCAGCCGTGTTCGATGAGGGCAGAAGGCGTACCTCCAGTGTGTGCGGCGTGGTGGGGGTAAGAAAATGGCCCCGCCCCTTCAAATGCACCAAGCCACGCCAGCTACTCGCCCACAAGCGGATCTTTGAAGCAATAGTGTGGAAGATCCAGAAGAGATCGCTCAGGCTTTGGGAAGTCGGGCGCTGAAGGCCCTCCTCTTCGGTTCAGAGGCCGAGAGCAGACCGGCGGCCTTGGGCCGGCAGCTTTGCGCCCAACCTAGTCGTTCCCGGTGCTCGATGCCCTTCTCGAAAGCCGACGTTCGTGCTCCTTGTGGCCTCGAGGCGACAAGGCCGGCACCGTCGGAAGCTCCGAAACTAATCTCTACAAATCAAACTTGACTACCCCGGCAGATTTAACAAGTCCAGGTCAAGTTCGGGGCCGCTATATGGACATCGCGAAGAAATTCGCCACACCAGGACTGCGTTCTCTAGCCCAAGCGCCTCCATGCATGCGCTACGATTCTCTCGCCGGCAGGTATGTTCAGCGAAGTTGGTGGGTCACATCCCGGATCTTCGCCAATCTCAGGATAGCACGTTCCCCGAGCTCCTGTAGACGTGCTACCCTATGATAGTCGACGCTTTTCTCGGCTCCTTGTAGGTAGCCCTCGGCCAGCGCCTCAGCCAAAGACCCGGCCGAGTGAAATTGGGGCGGTGTCATGCTGAGCTCCAGGGGCGAAGCCAAGGCTCCGAGCATGTCCGTTTCCCGAGCGAGTTCGGCGACCACCTCGGCCGGCGCGGCCAAGCCGCCCTGATGCAACAGTGCGGCCAGCGCCGCCTCCAACTCGGCAGCGTCGGCCTTTGTGGCAAGCGCCGTCCCCTCCTCCCGCATGATATGAAAAGCACGGCGCCGCTCCTGCCGGAAGGTCGTGACGTGCTCCAGTTCCTCGCGCGCCATCGATTCAGCGGCCTGGCGCACAGCCTCGTTGCGCGTCTGAGCGGCGACATAGGACCAGAAGGCGAAGGCGCGCTCCTCGTTGTGGACAGCGATCGATAGCACGCGATAGGGCGTGAGGAGCTGCGATCCGGCGAGTTCGGCGGCGTCCTCGCGCTCGAAGGTTGGCGGCGGTGGCCAGCGTAGCCGTTCCAGCTCGGGCTTCCCGCCACCATTCGCTTGCGACCAGCGCGAGACGTTCGTTGCATGCCCGTGTTCCTCACCGGCAATTCGCTCGAACACTTCGGCGAGATCGGAACGATCCTGCCGCCGCATCAACTCTGCAAATTCTGCATAGCTGCGCGCCGCCTCGGTTTCCATCGTGTGAGCCAGCGCGAAGAAGTCGGCGAGGTTCTCGATCGTGCCGGCAGGCTCCGCTTTGAGGGGTGGCATGGTCGGTTCGCCTCCGGTTCCCGATGAGTCTGGCCCGAAAGCAGGGCGAGGTCGAGCTGATAAGCTCAGGTTGTGATGAGGAGTTTGATCTCGCGCAAAGACCTACCGGGCTGAAGTGGTAATCGAGCCATGCAGCCCGCGGCAATCGGACGGAGCTGAAATCTAACGGGGAGCCGATTTCCATGTCGCGTTGGCGTTGGTCTCTGCAAAGGTTCGGATTCACGCAGAGACGGCGATAATGCCCACGGACGGTTCCACAAGGTCGTTCCGCGGCTCGCTGGGCGTCCATGCGGCGCTCGTTCTGGCGGCATTGCTGTATGTGTGGAGCGCGGCGATGGCGGCCAACGCCGCCGGGTCCGCCCCGCTTGCGGATTACCTCACCAAGGCTCAGCCGAGCGAATTTTTCGCCGAGGCGGACCGCTTCGGCTCCCCTCTGGGCGATCCGCCCATTGCGCCCGTCTATGCCGGCAGCACGCTCAAGGGCTACGTCTACCTCAACACCGACTTTACCAACGCGACGGGCTATTCCGGCAAGCCCATTCAAATGCTCGTCGGCATCGACCCGCAGGGTGTGCTAAGGGGCCTGAAGCTGGTCGACCACAAGGAACCGATCGTTCTGATCGGCATCCCCGAGAAGCGCATCGTCACGGCAGTCAACACGCTGATCGGCAAGGATATGCGTCCGGTTGCCAGCGGCACGGAGCCCCTGCCTCAGGTCGATATCGTGAGCGGCGCGACGGTGACGGTGCTCGTCATCGGCGACAGCGTCGTGCGCTCGGCCGTCAAGTTGATCAGGAGTGGTCGTCTCGGCGGTGCGGCGGGCGCTGCCGTGGCGGCGACGGTCGGCAAGGCCGTCGATATGGACAAGAGCGAGGGCAAGGACTGGCAGACCCTGCTCGGCGACGGCTCGATCCGACGTCTCCGCCTGTCGGTCGCCGAGATCAACGAAGCCTTCTCCAAGTCCGGAAATGCAGGCGCGGCTGCGCATCCGGAGCCAGGCGCACCGGACGACACGTTCATCGATCTCTACGTCGCCCTGGTCTCGGTCCCGACGATCGGCCGCACCCTGCTCGGCGACGCGGGGTACGCCCGCCTGCGCTCGCAGTTGAAGCCGGGGCAGCAGGCTATCATCGTGGCCGGCGAGGGAACGTACTCGTTCAAGGGCGCGGCCTATGTCCGCGGCGGCATCTTCGATCGCATCGAGCTTCTGCAGGACGGCAGCGGCGTCCGCTTCCGCGACCGCAATCACACGCGCTTGGGAGACCTCGGCGGCGGCGCGCCCGATATGCCGGAGATCGGCCTGTTCACCATCCCGCCCGACTTTGCCTTCGACCCGACCGAGCCATGGCAATTGCGGCTTCTTGTGCAGCGGGCCGTGGGTGCGCGCGACAAGGCTTTTCTCACGTTCGACCTCGGCTATACGCTGCCGGAGAGCTACATCCGGCGGGAGCAGCGGGCCATCACCGTTGCCGATCAGCCGGCTTCCGCCAAAGCGCCCGCCGTCGACGCGCGACAGGGTGCTGCGCCGAGCCCGGCGGCAGCGGAGGCGAATGTCGCGGCGGCGGACGAGCCACTCTGGATGCGCATCTGGCGGTCGAGGGTCGTCTCGATCGCCATCACGGCCGCAGCGCTTCTCACGCTCACCGGCATCTTCTTCTTCCAGGATGCCCTGGTGAAGCGCCCGCGCATCTACGTCTGGGTGCGCCGCGCCTTCCTGCTGTTCACGTTGGTATGGTTGGGCTGGTACGCCAATGCCCAGCTCTCGGTGGTGAACGTTCTCACCTTCACCAACGCGCTGGTGACGGGCTTCCATTGGGATTTCTTCCTGGCGGCGCCCCTGATTTTCATCCTGTGGGCAGCGGTCGCCGCGGGCCTGCTGTTCTGGGGGCGAGGTCCCTTCTGCGGATGGCTCTGTCCATTCGGCGCGCTGCAGGAGCTCGCCAACAACCTGGCTCAGTGGCTGAAAGTACCGCAGATCAAGGTTCCGTGGGGGCTGCACGAGCGCCTCTGGCCCATCAAGTATGTCATCTTCCTCGGCCTGTTCGGGATGTCGCTCTACTCGGTCGCCATGGCTGAGACGCTCGCGGAAGTGGAGCCGTTCAAGACAGCCATCATCCTGAAATTCCTGCGCGATTGGCCGTTCACGCTCTACGCGGCCGCACTATTGGCGGCGGGGCTTTTCGTCGAGCGTTTCTTCTGCCGGTACCTGTGCCCCCTCGGCGCCGCGCTCGCCATTCCGGGGCGGATCCGGACATTCGAATGGCTCAAGCGCTGGCGGGAATGCGGCTCGCCCTGCCAACGCTGCGCCAAAGAGTGCCCTGTCCAGTCGATCCATCCCGAGGGGCACATCAACGTCAACGAGTGCATCTACTGCATGCACTGCCAGGAACTCTACCATGACGATCACCGGTGCCCGCACATGATCCAGGTGCGGCTGAAGCGCGAGAAATTCGAAGCGCTCAGCTCGCCCCCGCCGCGGCGCGGTAGCGGTGCGAAGCCTGTCATGACCGTGAACGGCAAGCCTGTCGCCGAACCGGCCCAACCTGTCGCCGACCAAACCTGACGTAGGAGAACGTCGCATGTCCGACACGTCCGATCATTCAAAGCTGAGCCGCAGGCAGCTGCTCGGCACCACGGCTGCCGTGGCGGCAGCCGGCACTGCGGGGACTTTCGGCGGGGCTGCCGCCACGCGCGGGCTCGTCGCGTCGGCCGAGGCGCAGACCCGGCCCGCCGCGCGGCCGGCCGTCGCGAGCGGGCCGAACAAGACCGAGGTAAAGCCCGGCGAGTTGGACGAATATTACGTCTTCTTCTCCAGCGGCCAGAGCGGCGAGCTGCGCATCGTCGGCCTGCCTTCGATGCGCGAACTGATACGCGTGCCGGTGTTCAACCGCGACAGTGCCACCGGCTGGGGACTGACGGACCAGAGCCGCAAGGTGCTGACCGAGGGTCTGCTACCCGAGACCAGGGAGTTCCTGAAGACCCGCGGCGGCGTTTACCACAACGGGGACCTGCACCACCCGCACCTCTCCTTCACCGATGGCACTTATGACGGGCGCTATTGCTTCGTGAACGACAAGGCCAACACCCGTGTGGCCCGTATCCGCCTCGACGTGATGCGCTGTGATAAGATCATAGAGCTGCCCAACCAGCACACCGTGCACGGCCTGCGTGTACAGAAGTATCCACGCACCGGCTATGTCTTCTGCAACGGCGAGGACCGTGTGCCGGTGCCGAACGACGGCAAGGTGCTGGACAACAACAAGCAATATCACGCCATCTTCACGGCGGTAGACGGCGACACGATGCAGGTCGCCTGGCAAGTGATGGTCGACGGAAACCTCGACAACGTAGATGCCGACTATCAGGGTAAGTATGCCTTCGCGACCTGCTACAACTCGGAGGAAGGCGTCACGCTGGCGGAGATGACCGCCAAGGAGCAGGATTGGGTCGTCATCTTCAATCTCAAGCGCATTGAGGAAGCGGTGCGCAATGGCGAGGCGAAGACGGTCGGCGGCGTCCCGATGGTGGACGGTCGCAAGGGCTCACCCTTCACCCGTTACGTGCCGGTCTCGAACAGCCCGCATGGCATGAATACTGCGCCGGACGGTATCCACGTCGTCGCGAACGGAAAACTGTCGCCGACCGTGACGGTGATGGATGTCCGCCTCTTCGACGACCTGTTCGACGACAAGATCAAGCCGCGCGACGTGGTCGTCGCCGAGCCCGAACTGGGTCTCGGCCCGCTGCACACGGCCTATGACGGAAGTGGCAACGCCTATACGACCCTGTTCATCGACAGCCAAGTGGTGAAGTGGAACATCGAGAAGGCCAAGCAGGCCTATAAGGGCGCCAAGATCGATCCGATTATCCAGAAGCTCGACGTCCAGTATCAGCCGGGCCACAACCACACCTCCATGGGCCAGACCAAGGAAGCTGATGGCAAGTGGCTGATTTCGCTCAACAAGTTTTCCAAGGACCGCTTTCTCAACGTCGGCCCGCTGAAGCCCGAGAACGACCAGCTGATCGACATTTCGGGAGACAAGATGGTGGTCGTGCACGACGGCCCGAGCTTCGCCGAGCCGCATGACGCCACCATCGTACACCGCTCCAAGATCAACCCGGTCTCGATCTGGGACCGAGCCGACGCCTTCTTCGCCGATCAGGTGAAGCAGGCCCAGGCGGACGGGATCAAGCTGGAGGAGGACAACAAGGTCATCCGCGACGACAACAAAGTGCGCGTCTACATGACGTCGACGGCGCCGGCCTTCGGCCTCGACTCCTTCACGGTCAAGCAAGGCGACGAGGTGACGGTCAACGTCACCAATATCGATGCGGTCGAGGACCTGACGCACGGCTTCTCCATCGTGAACTACGGCATTCAGATGGAAGTCGCGCCGCAGGCGACCGCCTCGGTCACTTTCACAGCAGATCGACCCGGCGTTTACTGGTATTACTGCTCCTGGTTCTGCCACGCGATGCACATGGAGATGAAAGGACGGATGTTCGTGGAGCCCAAGAACGTCTGACGTCATGAGCGAGGTGCTGCACAAGGGCCGGTGGATGCTGGCGGCGGTGGTTGCCGCCGGCACGGTCCTGCCGGCTCGGGCGGAGCGACGGGCGGTTTCGCCTGCGGCCGGCTCACCGCAGCAGGCCGTCGATGCGGCTCACGACGGCGACACGATCGTCATGAAGAGCGGGCGTTACGCGGGCCCGATCGTGATCGGAAAACGGCTGGCAATCGAGGGCGAGCCTGGCGCGGTGGTGGAAGGCAACGGCAGCGGCAGCGTCATTACCGTGACGTCGCCCGGGGTCGCCCTCAGCGGGCTGGAGGTTCGCGGCTCCGGGACGGACCTGGAGCGGATGGATTCCGGGATCTTCCTCGCCGAGGAGGCGAAGGGGACGCGTGTGGAGCGCAACCGCATCGTCGGCAATCTCTTCGGCGTCTACGTGCACGGCGCCGGGGATGCCCTCGTGCGCCACAACACGATTATCGGCATTCAGGCCGGACGGATCGCCGAGGCGGGCAATGGCGTGTCGGTCTGGAACGCGCCCGGGGCGCAGGTCGTAGACAACGAGATCAGCTTCGGCCGCGACGGCATCTTCACCATCAGCAGCAAGCACAACGTGTTCTCCCGCAACAATTTTCACGATCTGCGGTTCGCCGTGCATTATATGTATACCAATGACAGCCAGATCATCGGCAATGTCTCGACCGGCAATGCAGTCGGCTATGCAATCATGTTCTCAAACCGACTGGTGGTACGCGGCAACATCTCCGATCACGATCGCGACGACGGCTTCCTCTTCAACTATGCCAACGGATCCGAGGTAACCGGCAACATGGTGCTGGGTGGGCCGCAACCGGCCGATCGGTGGACGAGCCGCGGCCAGCGTTCCGCGCCAGAGCACGGTATTCCGGCGGCGGAGCCCGCGGCCGAATCGGTTGGCGGCACGCGGATCGGCCCGGAGAAATGCGTCTTCATCTACAACGCCAACCAGAACCGGTTCCGCGACAACTGGTTCGAGGGCTGCGAGATCGGCATTCACTTCACGGCCGGCTCGGAAGGTAACCAAGTGTCCGGCAACGCCTTCGTGGCCAATCGCAACCAGGTGAAATATGTCGGGACGCGCTATCTCGACTGGTCGGCCGGCGGGCGTGGCAATTACTGGAGCGACAATCCGGGTTTCGACCTCGACGGAGACGGGCTCGCCGACACGGCGTACCGGCCCAACGACATCGTCGACAAGGTGCTCTGGACGGCGCCCGCCGCCAAGGTTCTGGTCAATTCCCCGGCGGTCCAGGTGATCCGCTGGGCGCAATCGCAGTTTCCGGCACTGCTGCCAGGCGGTGTCGTCGACACCAAGCCTTTGATCTCGCCGCCCACGAAACCGACTCGATTGGGACCGGCCCGATGACCGCAGCGGTTGAAATGATGGGCGTGACGAAGCTCTACGGCGCCGCCGAGGCGGTGCGCGACGTGAGCTTTGCGCTGCCCCCGGGAGCGGTGGCGCTCGTCGGTCATAACGGCGCCGGCAAGACGACCCTTATGAAACTAATGCTCGGCCTGATCCGCGCCAGCGCCGGAAGCGTCAAGGTGCTCGGCGAGAACCCCGCCGCCGGACAGTTCGCGGCGCGACGGCGGCTTGGCTATCTGCCCGAGAACGTGTCGTTCAACGCGGCACTGACCGGGCGCGAGACCTTGGCCTTCTATGCGCGGCTGAAGCGCGAGCGGGTGGCGGCCAGTTTGGCCCTCCTCGACCGGGTCGGGCTCGGAGAAGCCGCCCAGCGTCGCGTCGGCACCTATTCCAAGGGAATGCGGCAGCGCCTGGGTCTAGCCCAGGCCCTGATCGGCGAGCCCGAGGTGCTGCTCCTTGACGAGCCGACGACCGGCCTCGACCCGGCTCTTCGGCTTGCCTTCTACGACATCGTGCGCGAGTTCGCCGGCCGCGGCGCGACGGTGCTGCTCTCCTCTCACGCGCTGAGCGAGCTGGAAGACCGCGCCGACCGGGTCATCATCATGGATCGCGGCTGCGTGGTGGCGAGCGGCTCGCTTGACGAACTGCGCCGCCTGGCGCGCTTGCCCGTGCGCATCCGAATCCGGCCGCGAGTGGCAGCGGACCCGGCTCTGCCGGAGGGCCTGCCGGCCCCGCGCCGCCTCGCCTTCGGAATGCTGGAGTTCGAGGTGCCGGCCGAGCGTAAGATCGTGGTTCTGCAGGCGCTGCTCTGCGGCGGGGCTCCGCCCGAGGACATCGACGTGCTCGCGCCGACGCTCGACGATCTCTACGCCCATTTCCTGCGCAATCGGGAGCCTGCAGCATGAGGGCGATGCTGATCATGGCTCGCAAGGAGGTGCAGGAAGCCCTGCGCAACCGCTGGGTGCTCGCGACCACACTCCTGATGGCCGGGCTGTCCCTAGCGCTGACGTTTCTCGGCAGCGCTCCCACCGGCAGCGTCGGCGTGCGCGCACTCGACGTGGTGGTCGTCAGCCTGTCCAGCCTGACCATCTTCCTGCTGCCGCTGATCGCGCTCTTGCTCGCGCATGACGCGATCGTTGGCGAGATGGAACGCGGCACGATGCTGCTGCTGCTTAGCTATCCGATCGGACGCGCCCAGGTAGTGCTCGGCAAGTTCTTAGGCCACCTCTCGATCCTGGCTTTCGCCACGCTGCTCGGCTACGGCGCCGCCGCGGTGGCGCTGCTGCTCACCGGCGCCGAGATCCAGGCCGCAAGCTGGTTCGCCTTCGCCGCCCTGATCGGCTCGTCGATCGCGCTCGGTGCCGTCTTCGTGGCGCTAGGCTATCTCGTCAGCGCCCTATCGGGCAGTCGCGGCACGGCAGCCGGGATCGCCATTGGGATTTGGCTCACGCTCGTCCTCATCTACGACATGGCGCTGCTCGGGCTCCTGGTGGTCGATCAGGGTCGGGTAGTTTCCGCGGGTCTCCTCAACGTTTTGCTGTTGCTCAACCCGACCGACATCTACCGACTCGTGAACTTGGCGGGGCTCGGAACTGTCAGCTCGTTCTCCGGAATGGCCGGCCTGACGGCGAGCGCCGCCCTGAGCCCATCGGTTCTCATTCTGGGCCTGTGCCTGTGGACAGCGCTTCCGCTCACTGCGGCGGCGCTGTCCTTCTCCCGGAGGGAATTATGAGGCGGCTTGGCCTGATCTGGGCGGCTGTGGCCGCGCTCCTGGCTGCCGGATGCAATCCGCAGATCCGGACCGAGACACCGCAACCTTTCGCTCTTACGGCCGACGCAATGGGCCATTATTGCGGCATGAACGTGCTGGAGCATCCCGGTCCCAAAGGACAGATCTTGCTGAAGAGCCGGATCGAGCCCGTCTGGTTCTCCTCGGCGCGCGACGCCCTGGCCTTCACGATGCTGCCGGATGAGCCGAAGGACATCCTGGCCATCTACGTTTCAGATATGGGTAAGGCCGCGTCATGGGCGAAGCCGGGCGCCGACGATTGGATCGAGGCGCGCTCCGCCTGGTTTGTCGTCGGCAGCTCGGCGCGGGGCGGCATGGGAGTTGAGGAAATCGTGCCCTTCTCCGACAGGCAGGAGGCGCACAGTTTCGCTGCCGAGAAGGGGGGGCGGGTGCTGAACTTTGCCGAGGTGCCGCCGTCGGAAGTCCTCGCCGCCGGCGGCGCCCCTCCCGGCGCTGCCGCTGACCGTATCGGCGCTCTCGGCGAGGCTGGACACGACGCTCGATGAGGCATGCCATGACCCGCGTGACCCGCCGCCGCTTCCTGAGCATCAGCGCCGCTTCCACCGGTCTGGCAGTGCTGCCGCTGGGCGGCGCGCCGAAGGCCGAGGCGGCGCTCGCGACCTGGCGGGGGCAGGCACTGGGCGCGATCTGCAAGCTGCAGATCCATCATGAGGACCGCGCTGCGGCGGAAAGGCTGATCGGCCGTGTGGTCCAGGAGGTGCGCCGGCTGGAAGCCATGTTCAGCCTCTACGACGAGACTTCGATGCTGGTTGCATTGAACCGCTCCGGCTTCGTCGAGGCGCCACCGCCGGAATTCATCGAGTTGCTGCGGGTAGCCGAGAGCGTGTCGCAGGCGACCGGAGGAGCCTTCGACGTAACGGTTCAGCCGCTCTGGGTGCTCTATCGAGCGCATTTTTCGAAGCCGGACGCTGACCCCGCCGGTCCGGCGGAAGCTGCCCGCCGGGAGGTTCTGCAGAGGATTGGTCACGAGAAGCTGCTGTTCGGCCCGGGCCGGGTGGCCTTGCGTCGTGGCATGGCGATCACCTTCAACGGCATCGCGCAGGGCTTCGTAACCGATAAAGTCGTCGACCTATTGCGCAGCGCAGGCGTGGACACGAGCGTTGTCGACATGGGCGAGACACGCGTACTTGGCACTCGTCCCGACGGAGATCCGTGGCAGGTCGGGATCGAGGATCCGCAGCGTCCCGGCCAGACGGCCGCGGTGCTGCCGCTCACCGACCGTGCTCTGGCAACCTCGGGGGCCTATGGTTTCCGCTTCGACACAAACGGCCGCTTCAATCACCTCTTTGACCCGGCCACCGGCGGCTGCGCGGCGCGGTATCAGAGCGTGAGCGTGCTCGCACGTACCGCAACCGTTGCTGACGCGTTGTCGACGGCGTTCAGCTTCATGCGCCCGGAGGCAATGCCTGCCGTCGCCCGTTCGCACGGGGCGGAATCCGTCCACCTGATCGGTGAACACGGCACCACGACCCAAATCGCGGTCTGAAGCCGGGTCGCAGAGCCGTGCGACCCAAACTAGCCGTACCGATCCGCGCCCACTGTCGCCGTTCAGGCCTGCTACCGTCTTGGGAATATCCCATCGAGCGCAGACACCCTCGGACTGCCCAGAAGTCCAACCACCGGCTGGCAAAGCTTGGCCGGTGGCGAGTACCCGAAGCGCACTGTCGGTTGCCTACGGCCACGCTACGCGATTAGGAGCTGATTCTCTGCTTCAACCCGTTGCAGAAGGTGGCTCTGCCGCATTTTCGGGCGAAGAAAGCGCGCAGTGCCTCAGACAGGCTCCTACACTCCCGCAGGTGGTTCTTTCGCCAGACCGCGGGCGTATAGCTTCGCCAGGAGGCTCCAAAGGTCGAAGCGTTCGCCTTCCTGGAGCTGCAGAATGCGGGCGTCGATCGCCTGCCGCGCGGCTTCGGCAAATTCCTCGATCTGCTCGGCCGTGGCAGAGCCCTCGCTTGCTAGCGCACCCGCTCACCAACACCGCCCGGCTTTGTCTAACCCGTACTCTGCGTCCGCCCGCAGGGCGACACAGGCCCTGCGATACGCGGTTCAGACCAACGTCTGATCAGCCGGCAGAGTCGTGATCGGCAATGGCGCCGCCCCTCACCTTACAGGGCTGGCATTGCTACGGCTGCAGTGAGGGCCGCCGTGTAGCCAGCCGCAACGGAGATGACGACGATGAAGGATACGCGATCGAATATGGCCGTCAAAATTGCACCGTCCGCCGCGCCGTGCCCGCAGGGCAGTCCTGTGGCGCGCCTGCCGTGTTTGGAAAGACGCCGATGGTCACCGTCCTTGAAGCCGTCCGGCTGGCCCAGGCCGCCCCTGAACCGCCAAAAAAGGGCGCTCAGCGGTCTAGAGCGTGTTACGAACTCGGGCCTAAGTGCCTGAAAGCGATCATCAATCCAACTAATCACCGTGCAAAAAACCGTTGCATCTTAAAGAGTTAGCGTTGGTGCGTAACACGCTCTAGTAGGATCGTGAGGAGCAAGGATGAGTCCTCAACGCCCCTCACAGAATGCGTTGCGCCGCCATCCAGATAGACCCATTGGCCAGCTGAGAGTTCGAGCGTGCAATCGGCGAGGCCGAGCAACACACGCCCTTCAAGGCAATGAAGCGTAATGTTTCCGGAAACCTGATGTGGCGGAATCTCCCTACCCGCCGGAACGATCAGGCGGACAGCCTCGAAGGCGTCGCACTTCACGATCGCTGTGGTGCGGCTTTCGCGGAGGCTGTCTCCGAGGGGCTGCAGGTCCACCACTTCTCCTGGCCCAGCATGATGTACCGCCATTCGTCACCTTCCACTGCAAGGCCGCTTCCACCACGGACAGGGGTTCCGATCAACTTCAATCCGGCTATGGTCGGGGCATGCCGGCGATCGAGTTCGAAGACGGTGCCGTCCAGATCGACGCGACTATAATCGCCGAGGGGCTCGGGATCGAGCCTGCGCTCGTCCAAGCGCGCATGCGCGAAGGCAGGATCACGATCCGGCATGAGCGCGGGACCGATGAGGACGCCGGTCGGCAACGGCTGACCTTCTTTTCGGCGGCCGACGTTTGTCTATGATCGTCGATAGTGCCGGGAGCATCGTCCGAAGATCCGTGATTGATTTCGACGGCCGCCCGCTACCGGCACCGTTGCGGCGGCCATCCCAAGCACCCCGGGACAGAGGGGAAGGCAAGGATGATCATTGAGTCGTCAGACGAAATTCCGCCCGGCACCCTGCTGGAGTGGCTCCCGTAAAGGAGCCTTGGCGTGGCGCATCACTTGAATATAGACGCAATAAACAATGTGATATATGCCGGCTTAATTCAACATATTAAAGTGGTTTCACGCCACGATATCTCTGCCGTACGATCCCGAGTTGCACGCACAACCGCCTGCATCGCTAGCTTGACTTTCTATCTATTTTACAGCCATATAAGCAAGCGGAAGTTCTGGATCAGAGTTGAATTCCTGCAGACTACGCCGGCAACAGAGCATTGATGCCAGCGCGTGAAATTGATTCCTATGCTGGGCGCTCGCTGGTGCCGGATGCTGGAACGCAATTCGGAACAGGGACTCGGGCCGGAGAGCCGTGACGTAATCGCCCCGCGATAGCCTCATGTGGTCAAACCGTGCGACTCTGCGCGCTTCTTCGACGAGTTCTATGCAGCGGCGTTGCAAGATTATCCTGCGAGCGCGCATGCAGCGGGCAGGGTTGTCGGACATGGATGAAGCGGCGATTGCACGGGCCATTCACGTCACTGCGGTGGTCAATCGGATCGGGGGCGCAGCCATGGCCAACACAGTCCTTCTGCCTTTGATGCGACGCAAAGGGGCGCCGGCGGAGACGCGGCTCGCATTGTTGGAGGCGGTCGAGGGCCGGTTCGTCTGGCAAGCAAGGATTGCGACCGTGCTGGCCGCGCTCAGCGGCCTCTACATGATTCAGCGACATGACCTCTGGACCTGCTTCGCCTCGCCCGAGTTCTGGTGGATGCACGTGATGCTGGCCGCCGGCTGATCTTTACGGCCCTGCTATTCGTGATCGAGCCTTTTCTGATGCATGGCTGCGTCCTCAACCAGGCGCTGTCTGGAGACGAGTCCGCGCTGTCCCTGCTGCACGCCGCTCACTGGGTCTTGCCGATGCTTGGTCTCCTCACCGTAGCCGCCGCGGTGGCCGGAACCCACGGCGCGGTGTTGCTGCCCTGAACGGTCCACGGCGTCGGGCTCGCTGACAATTCTGCACTGCTTGTGCGATGCAGCCGCAACTCAGTTTGGCGCGCGCCGGCCTTCAGACGAGGTCGCGCCAAGTGTCTAATCTAAAGGGGTTGATTGCGAGGAAGCCATAGGTATGCGAGCCGGCGAGCTGGAGGTCGCAGATATCCGTGATTTTGGCCTGGTCGCCCTCGCCAGACTTCGCGCTCGGCCTCTGTCCTCTCCTCATCTCCTCCTCTGGCCCTCTGGTCCAGCTGAACCTCTCAATCAGCCCGGTCCAATGCCGGCCGCTCAGGTTGAGCCGGTTAGCACAGCATACGCGGCGAAAATGATCCCGCCGAGCACAGCAACGTAGCCGTAGATCGCAAACCGCCATCCCGCGGAAGCGCGCTCCAGCTCCAGAAAATTGCGCAGGATCGACACCGCCTTGAAGCCGGACGCCACCACAATCGCGCCGATGCCAAGCGTGCCCAAATGCGCCTCGCCGCTCGGCCCGCCGGTCCACATAGCAATGCCGGTGAGAAAAATAAGCACCAGCCAGGCACGGGCGAGAGGGCTGTTCATGCTCGAAGCAAATAGACGAGAGGATAAAGAATTACCCAAATCAGATCCACCATATGCCAGAATGCTGTCCCGGTCTCCAGATTTTCCGTACTGTCTTTGAAATAGACGACGCTCAATATGATGATCCCGAGCACGACGTGCATCGCGTGGAATCCGGTCATCAGAAAATAGAGAGTCCAAAAAGTGTTGGTATCGATGTCGATGTCGTGCGCGAACTTGTCCGCATAATCGACGGCCTTGGTGCCCAGGAAGGCAAGCCCTAACACCATAGCGCCGATTAGAGCCGGTTTCGGGCTGTGACCCGAGCGCTTTCGTTGCAGCGCAACAGCGGCCGCCCAGCCGCTGGTTACAAGGACGATGGTGGCGATGCCGCCCAGCACGCGGTCGACCCGCGCCTGTGACGCTTCGAAGCCCGCCGGGTTGAGAGCGTGCGCGATGGCGAAGCCGACAAAAAAGGCACCGAAGACGCCAAGCTCTCCCAAAATGAGAATCCACATCATGGGATTTCCGGGCAATCCGGATAGTGGTCCCCAATCGTCTTCGGCCTGAGAGGACGGAGCGGGAGCGCTTTGCGGGGGAGCGTTCATGGTCTTATCGGGCGCAATGATAAAGCCGGATAGCGCGCCGGTATTTGTTCCAGCGCAAAGACTCGGTCCACACGCGCTGGCAGGAGAGATGTTCCGCGATTCTCCCGAAGCGAGGGGCAGGAACCGAGGAGGGCACGATTGGCTGATTCGAGCGGAGTTGGTCCGTCATGAGCGAGCGTTTCACCAAGGCTGCGGCCCGAAACATCTTCTACGGCGGTTCGGCATTTTTCTTCGTGGCTTTCATCGCCTTGACCGCGCATAGCCACTATTACATTGTCCGAACGAGCACAGACGCGGCAGGCCTAACCGACAGCGTGGCCCGCGGTAAGCACGTCTGGGAGCGCAACTCCTGCATCAATTGCCACTCGCTTCACGGCGAGGGTGCCTACTTCGCGCCAGAGCTTGGCAACGTCTGGGTCCGCTACGGCGGGCCAAAGGATGCCGGGGGCGCGCGCGCCGCGCTAATCGCCTGGATGCAGTCGCAGCCGAGCGGCGTTCCAGGGCGCCGGCAAATGCCGAATTTTCACCTGAACGATCAGGACCTCAACGACTTGGTCGACTTCCTCTCGTGGGCAAGCCGAACCAACAAGCAGGGCTGGCCGCCCAACGACGCCGGGTGAGGAGATCAGAGATGAAGTATGCGACACAGAAGGTCGCCTATTACTATTTCGCCGGCGCGATGATCCTTTTCTCGGTACAGTTGACGGTAGGTATTCTTGCTGGAACCGTCTACGTACTGCCGAATTTCTTGGCAGAGACGCTGCCATTTAATATTCTGCGCATGATACACACGAATGCTCTTATCGTGTGGCTGCTGATGGGCTTCTTCGGTTGCGCCTATTACCTGGTTCCCGAAGAGACCGAGAGGGATATCGAGAGCCCGTTGCTGGCTTATGTGCAGCTCGGCCTCCTCATGTTCGCCGCGCTTGCGGCGGTGATCGGTTATGCCTTCGGCGTGCACGAGGGCCGCGAGTTTCTCGAGCAGCCTCTCTGGATCAAGATCAGCATCGTCGTCGTCGCGCTGATCTTCCTCTACAACATCTCAATGACAGTCGCCAAAGGTCGCAAGACCGCGGTCACGAACGTGCTTCTGCTCGGGCTGTGGGGCATTGCGATTTTCTGGCTGTTCGCCTTCTACAACCCAGCCAACTTGTCTCTGGACAAGATGTACTGGTGGTACGTTGTTCATCTCTGGGTCGAAGGCGTGTGGGAGCTAGTAATGGCGTCCGTACTCGCGTTCCTGATGATCAAAATGACAGGCGTGGACCGAGAGGTCATCGAAAAGTGGCTCTATGCCATCGTTGGCCTTGCCCTGTTTTCAGGCCTCCTCGGCACTGGGCACCATTATTACTGGATCGGCGCGCCCGGATATTGGCAATGGGTCGGGAGTATCTTCTCGACCTTTGAGATCGCGCCTTTTTTCGCCATGGTCATCTTTGCGTTCACCATGGTGTGGAAGGGTCGGCGCGATCACCCGAACAGGGCCGCAATGCTCTGGTCTCTAGGCTGCACGGTCGGCGCATTCTTCGGGGCTGGTGTGTGGGGCTTCATGCACACGCTGTCGTTCATCAACTATTACAGCCACGGCACGCAGGTGACGGCGGCGCACGGGCACCTCGCCTTCTTCGGCGCCTACGTAATGCTCAACTTAGCGATGATCACCTATGCGATGCCCTATTTGCGCAACCGGCAACCTTATAATCAGGTGCTCAATATGTGGAGCTTCTGGATCATGACGTCGGCCATGTCGTTCATGACCTTCACGCTGACCTTTGCGGGCGTCGTACAGGTCCACCTGCAGCGCGTGATGGGAATGAGCTACATGGAGGTGCAGGAGCAGCTGAACCTCTTCTACTGGATGAGGCTCGGGACGGGTGTCTTCGTCGCCATCTCAGCCCTGCTCTACCTATACTCGATCTTCGGTCCAGCACGCGAAGACAAGCCGGAGCGCCTCGTCGCGCCCATGCGCCCGCTGCCGCAACCGGCCGAGTAGACCCAAAAGGGAGCGGGCAGGGCCCGCTCCCCCGGAGCAGAGACGATGGCGCGATCTTCCATCCTGTCGACCGTCGAAGCCGACGACATCCCGTTCTATCAAGAGACGGCCGGCGAATGTGAACTGTTCGAACGGGCCTACCGTCAGCGCATGCCTGTGCTGATCAAGGGACCGACTGGATGCGGAAAGACCCGATTTGTCGCTCACATGGCGGCGCGGCTCGGCCGCCCGCTCTACACCGTCTCGTGTCACGACGACCTGACCGCCGCCGACCTGACCGGTCGCTACCTGCTTAAGGGCGGCGACACGGTATGGGCCGACGGGCCCCTAACCCGAGCGGTGCGCGAGGGCGCGATCTGTTATCTCGACGAGGTGGTCGAGGCGCGCAAGGACGTGACGGTAGTGCTGCATCCCGTCACGGATGATCGGCGAACGCTTCCGTTGGAGCGGACTGGGGAAATTCTTCACGCCCCACCTGAGTTCATGCTCGTCGTCTCCTATAATCCGGGCTATCAGAACGTCCTCAAGAGCCTGAAACCATCCACGCGGCAGCGCTTTCTGGCGATGGACTTCACTTTCCCTCGACCGGAGGTGGAAGCCGCCATCGTTGCGCGGGAGAGTGGGCTGCCGCAAGACAGATGTGCGGCCCTGATCCGGCTCGCCAACGCTCTCCGCGATCTCAAGGGGAAGGATCTGGACGAGGGCGCCTCGACCCGTCTCGTTATCTACTGTGCGAGCCTGATCAAGGCAGGCATGAAGCCGGCCAGCGCCGTCCTCGCCGCCCTGATCGAACCGCTCACTGACGATCCGGACGTGAAGCAGGGGCTGTTGCGCGTGGCCGATATCGCGTTGGGCTGACCTATGTCGCTATTCGAGCCGGAGGAGAGCGTCGGGAAGCTTTGGCATCGGCTGGTCGGCGGCGCATCCACCTACCGCCGCCACCCCAATGCAGCGGTGCAGCTCGACGCCGTCCGGGGCCGAATCGGGGTCATGTTCCGCGCGCTCGGTGGGGATGGCGCGATCCGGATTGCGTCCGGCGCACCGCTCGAATCCGGGCATCGGCTCAATCTCAAGCAGCGGGTGGGCCTCGGCCGCGAGAAGCTCGACAGGGCGGTCCTCGACGACAGCACGCTTCGTCTCCCGACTACTCTGGACGTCTTCCCAGAACGCGCCGAGAACGAGGCTCTATATGAGTGGCTTGCGGCTTGGTTCGCCCATGCGCGACCGCCCGTCACCGGGAACGATCCGCTGGAAAACGACATCCTTCGTCTTCGAGCGGCTCTCGCTACCACGCACGCGACGCTCGCTCGTTGGCCGGGTCTTGAGCCGCTTCACGCACGTCTGAGCGCAGCCTCTCTGAAGGCGCGGCCGAGCCGGTTGCTCCCCGCCCGCGAAGCTGTGCTCGAGGCGGCCATTCAGTCGCTTCTCGGTGGGCCCGCTGCACCGCATGGTTGGGACGGCCTTCTGGCAGCCCTGCGGGCTGATGGACCGGTTTCCGGTTTTGTCGCGCCAAGGGGATATCAGACCTATCTGCCCGTGCCGATCTGGGGCGACGTGCTAGGAGGGCGAGGCGGGCCGCGGCTCTCCGATGCGCCGGAGGAAAGCGGCGGGTATGTCCATGCCGATCCGAGGCGCCGGCAGGCCGCGCGGCGATTATCGGACCAGAGCGAGCGCAGCGATCCTCTCCTCCTCCACCGCTTTGAAACGATCTTCAGCATTTCAGAGATGGTCAACGTCAATCGCGGCGTGGACGACGACGACGAGGAGGGGGCGCGACAGGCGCTCGAGGACCTGCCGGAGCTGACAATCGGCTCGAACAAGAAGCGAGCCGCCACGCGGTTCAAGCTCGATCTCGATCTCGCGCCGAGCGAAACGGAGCCGGAACCGATCCATGCCGAACTGACCTATCCCGAGTGGGATTGGAAGCGGCAGGCGTACCGGCCCAATTATTGCCGCGTGCTGGCGAGCTCGGCTTCCGAGGAGGGAGAGGACTGGTTCCCGGACGCGGAGATGCAGCGCCGTATTCGTCAGGTGCGCCGTCAATTCGAGGCCCTCAGGCCGAAGCGGCAGATCTTCCACGGAGAGCCGGACGGCGACGATCTCGACCTTTCCGCGCTGGTACGGGACATGGCTGACCGCCAGGCGGGCGGTGCAGGCACGGAGCGCGTCTTCGTAAGTTCTCGCGCCGCTGCCCGCGATCTCTCGCTCGCCGTTCTGATGGACGTCTCGCTCTCGACCGACGCCTGGATCCAGGACCGCAGGGTTCTGGACGTTGAAAAGAGCGCGTTGCTTGCGCTCACGCATGGCTTGACGGCCTGCGGCGACGAGCATGCAGTGTTCACGTTCACGTCGCGACGGCGCCATTGGGTTAGTGTGTCGACCGTGAAGGATTTCGACGAAGCGCTGAACGCCCGCGCCATCCGCCGCATCCAGGCCCTGAGGCCGGGCCAATACACGCGGATCGGCGCGGCTGTCCGCCACGTTGTGACGAAGCTGAGCGAGCGCCCGCATCGCCATCGCCTCCTGCTGATCCTGACCGACGGCAAGCCGAATGACATCGACCACTACGAAGGCCGGTACGGTATCGAGGACACGCGCATGGCCATCCGCGAGGCGCGGGAGTCCGGCATCCGGGTCTTCGGAGTAACAGTCGACGAGCACGCTCACGACTACTTCCCCTATATCTTCGGGCGGAGCGCTTACGCGATTTTCCCGAACATCTCCCGGATGCCGGCCGCCCTTCCAGCGATCTACCGCCAGATCACGAGTTGATCCCAGCCTAGGACCTGATCATGCGCAAGTGGCTTCACATCCCCCTGCTCGCCGTGTCTCTGACCAGTGTTGCGGCGCTTGCCCAAAACAACATCCGTCCCGACACGAGCCCTCGCGTCCCGCCGCAGGCGGGGCAGGGATTGCCGCTCGAGGATCGCCAGTTCCTCAGTCGGGCGACAAATCTCAGCGAGGCCGAAGTTGAGGCGGGAAAGTTGGCCGAGAAATCTTCTGATCCTGCCGTGAGGGACTTCGGACGGGCCATTGGCGCAGAGCATGGAAAGTTGCGAAATGCCGTCGGCCGGCTGGCGCAGCAGAACGAGGGCGCCGTGCAACCCCATCCCTCTAGGGAGTGGTGGACGACGGAGTTGCAACGGATCGCCGGGCTTACCGGCGAAGAGTTCGATCGCAGTTATCTCAACTGGCAGCTTCAGACCCATCTCGCGCTGGTGAAGATCTACCAACAGCAGGCGTCCAACGCGGCTGGCACGGATTTGTCGAAGTTCGCCATAACGACGATGAACCAGTTGCAGCGCGATTTCGATCAGGCCAAACGGCTCGGTGCTGCGCGCGGGGTCGCCATCGAAACCATCAAGCAGCCGCCGCAATATTGATAAAGTCGGCCGGAATTGGTGACCTTTCGCCGGCCACGAGGCGAGTCGATGAACGATGCGCAGATTGGGCTGCTGATCACCGTCCCCTTGATCGGCGCGATGGCGTTGACGCTCAATCGCGCCGGGGCACTTGGAACGACCGCGGCCATTGCCGCGGTCGCGCTGGCGGCGATTTTCGCCGCCGTCCTGTTCTTCTCGCAATGAGCAGAGCGCGCGTTCGCCACGCAAACCTGCGCGCGAGGGTATCGGCTTTGGTAGGGTCGTCCGCATTCAGATGCATATCGGTTCTGAGGCAAGCCGTCGCGCCAACATCCCTGAGGTTGAACCATGAGCCAGATGCTGGACGGTAAGGTCGCCGTTGTCACGGGTGGCGGCAGCGGGATTGGAAAGTCGATCGTGGAACGCTTCCTGAGCGAAGGGGCCGCCGTAGCGATCTTCGCGCGGACGGCCGCGAGCCTTCAGGAGATCGTCGAGCGGACACCGGGCCGCGTGCTCGCGATCGCTGGCGACGTGACTGTACAGGCCGATTTGGAACGTTTGGTCGAAGCCAGCGTGAAACGCTTTGGTACGGTCGATGTTGTCGTGCCGAATGCGGGAATCGCTAAGGTTGTATCCTTTGCCGAGACCGACGAGCGGGCGGTACACGAGCAATTTTCAGTCAATTTCGTCGGTGCTCTGCAGACGGCGCGCCTCTTCCTTCCTCATATCCGTAAGGGCGGGTCGATCGTCTTTATCACCACATTCCTGGTGCAGGTCGGCTTCCCGGGATTGGCAGTTTACAGCGCGAGCAAAGCAGCCCTAACCTCGGCAACCAAAACGCTCGCCGCCGAATTAGCGCCGCAAGGCATCCCCGTGAACGCTGTTGCTCCTGGGCCGATCGCGACGCCGCTGTGGGGTAAGGTCGGCCTGCCGGACGATGTGCTAGGGCAAGTCGCCTCCAGCGTCACCACGCGGCTGTTTCCGGGCGCTTTCGGGGCGCCTGGATCGGTCGCGGACGCGACGCTGTTCCTCGCATCCGATCTAGCCCAGAACATCTACGGGCATGAGCTTGTCGTAGATGGGGGCTATACCGTCGGTTAGCGATATTCGGTCCCGGCATTTGCCGGGGCGGGTTGACCCTGAAGCGATCGGACTCGGCGGCACAGGCTTCGCAGAGGGCGTCATGCGGTGTGAGGCCGCGTAAAGTCTCGGGCGGCGCCCGAAGTTGTCCACTCGAAGGTGCCGGTTCAGCGGCGCGCGTCACAGGGCGACGCCCGGTCCGACCGCTCCTCGACCCTTAGACGCGCCATCTTCGCCCGCCCGGCTTGCCCCGCACCGCGGATCGGCCGGTTCACCACCGCCTCCCTGCAACGTCCGTGCCCCGCACGGCGAGAGCTTTAAGCCTGTGAAGCTGCCGAGGCACTGAACACCGAGGGCCGCTGACGAGCCGCGTGGCCCCGGTCGGGAGCGGCCCCCGACCTGCCCCCGACCCTCACCAAGGCGAGTTTGCAGGCGCCGCGGACCCATCCCCCGCCGACCCGGGGAAGGCGGCGGCATGGTTCCTAAGGCCGGACCGCGTGGATTGATCCCGATCAAAATGCGGCCGCACGGGTTGGTTTAGAGGACATTGCCTGCCTCGCGGCATCGACGTGCCTGGGGCGCCTCGGGCGACCTTCCGCTTCCAAGACCGCAAGCGCTCGGTACCCTCGTGAGCACTCGTTCGATAACCAGTGAGGAGACACCATGAACAAGCCGGAATTCCTCAGCG
This sequence comes from Methylobacterium sp. 092160098-2, assembly GCF_028920805.1. Lineage (NCBI taxonomy): Bacteria > Pseudomonadati > Pseudomonadota > Alphaproteobacteria > Hyphomicrobiales > Methylobacteriaceae > Methylobacterium > Methylobacterium sp. 092160098-2. The sequence goes on from NZ_JAQPZJ010000002.1 coordinate 746,718, forward strand.
ACGCCAAGGTCAAGTCGCCCTTCTCGGCCCGTTACGAGAACTTCATCGGCGGCCAGTGGGTCGCTCCCGCGGCGGGCCGCTACTTCGAGAACACCTCGCCGATCACCGGCAAGGTGGTGTGCGAGGTCGCCCGCTCCGACGCGCAGGATGTCGAGAAGGCGCTCGACGCCGCCCATGCGGCCAAGGAAGCCTGGGGCCAGACCGCGCCGGCCGAGCGCGCCCGCATCCTCCTCAAGATGGCCGACCGGATGGAGGAGAACCTCGATCTGATCGCGCTCGCCGAGACCTGGGACAACGGCAAGCCGATCCGTGAGACCACCAACGCCGACATCCCGCTGGCCATCGACCATTTTCGCTACTTCGCCGGCTGCGTGCGGGCGCAGGAGGGCTCGATCTCCGAGATCGACCACGACACGGTCGCCTACCATTTCCACGAGCCGCTCGGTGTCGTCGGCCAGATCATCCCGTGGAACTTCCCGATCCTGATGGCGGTGTGGAAGCTCGCCCCGGCGCTCGCCGCCGGCAATTGCGTGGTCCTGAAGCCCGCCGAGCAGACCCCGGCCTCCGTGCTGGTGCTGATGGAGATCATCGGCGACCTGCTGCCGCCGGGCGTTCTCAACATCGTCAACGGCTTCGGCCTCGAGGCCGGCAAGCCGCTCGCCTCCTCGCCGCGGATCGCCAAGATCGCTTTCACGGGTGAGACGACCACCGGCCGCCTCATCATGCAGTACGCGTCGCAGAACCTGATCCCGGTGACGCTGGAGCTCGGCGGAAAGTCGCCGAACATCTTCTTCGCCGACGTCGCGAACGAGGACGACGACTTCTTCGACAAGGCCCTTGAGGGCTTCACGATGTTCGCCCTCAACCAGGGCGAGGTCTGCACCTGCCCGAGCCGCGCGCTCGTGCACGAATCGATCTACGACCGATTCATGGAGCGCGCGGTGAAGCGCGTCGAGGCGATCACGCAGGGTTCGCCGCTGGATCCGGCTACGATGATCGGCGCCCAGGCCTCGGGCGAGCAGATGGAGAAGATCCTCTCCTACATCGACATCGGCCGGCAGGAGGGCGCCCAGCTGCTCACCGGCGGCGAGCGCAACGTCAAGGACGGCGAGTTCGCCGAGGGCTTCTACGTGAAGCCGACCGTGTTCCGCGGCCACAACAAGATGCGCATCTTCCAAGAGGAGATCTTCGGGCCGGTCCTATCGGTCACGACCTTCAAGGACGATGCCGAGGCGCTCTCTATCGCCAACGACACGCTCTACGGCCTCGGGGCCGGCGTGTGGACCCGCGACGGGACCCGCGCCTACCGCTTCGGCCGGGCGATCCAGGCCGGCCGAGTCTGGACGAACTGCTACCACGCCTATCCGGCCCATGCGGCCTTCGGCGGCTACAAGCAGTCCGGCATCGGCCGCGAGACTCACAAGATGATGCTCGACCACTACCAGCAGACCAAGAACATGCTGGTCAGCTACTCGGCCAAGAAGCTCGGATTCTTCTGAGGTTCTTTCCGGGTTAACCCCCGAGGCAACTTCAGCCCCGGCCTAGCGGCCGGGGCTTTCTCACGCGTTTATCGAACGCACGCAGCGAGTGACCTCGACCCCAGGCACGCGCCTTCGGACACGCAGCCGTCGTTGGCCTCCCCGGCGTCCTTATCTGGATCGTCTGCGGGTCGTCACAGTGCCTCGGAGCCCGATTGTCCGTCGTCAGATGATTTGAGACGGTTTGCGGTGCTCAGGAACGGAGGCTCTGGTCCACCTGGGTTGAGCGACTGTCTTGTCGGTCAAGCGGTTTGCCATGGCGTTCCGTCTCTCAAGATGGCGTTGAGGATTGTGATCAGCTTTCGAGCGGTGGCAATCAGGGCGACGAGCTTGGGCTTGCCGGCCGCGATGAGCCGGTCACGGAAGGTTTTCAGCGTGGCGTTGTGACGGCTGGCCACCAGGGCCCCCATGAACAGCGCCGTGCGGACAGGCGCGCAACCGCCCGCGATAAAGCTTCTCCCGCGCCACCGACCGGATTGCCGCGTCCAAGGGGCCAGGCCGACCAGTGCGGCGACTTGCTTTCCGTTGAGGCTTCCAAGCTCGGGCAGATCTGCGATCAGGGTTCGTGCGATCGTCGGTCCAACACCAGGAACGGAGGTCAGAAGGGTCTCCTTCCTGCGCCATGCAAGGGACCCGTCTACCGCTGCATCAATCGCGCGGTCGACCACACCCTGCTCCTGCTCCAACGCCTCTATGACGCGCCGGACGCTGTCTCGAATGCAGGATGGAGCTTGGCTCGCTCGCTGCCGCTCAGACGCGATCAGTCCTACGATCTGACGGCGTCTCGTGACGAGATCAGCCAACGCCTGAGTCTCGGCATCGGCCCGAGCGCGCACGGGCGGATTGGTGGCCGCTGCGAACCGGGCGATCACGGTGGCGTCGATGCGGTCGGTCTTGGCACGTTGGCCCAACGCGTGAGCGAAAGCACGGACCTGTGCTGGGTTCACGATCACGGCTGGCAGCCCCCAGGTGGTGAGAGAACTTGCCACCATGGCTTCCAAGCCGCCGGCCGCCTCTAGGACGACGAGCTTCGGCTTCAGGGGCCGGAGGCGTTCGCACAGTTGCTCCACGCCCTCGGTCGTACGATCAACGGCGAAGTTTGCTCCCGCGGGATGAACGTGAATATCGAGGCGGTCACGAGCCACATCGATCCCGACAACAGGAGCGTCCATCTGATCCCATCCTTGCGCAAGCGGGCTTCGCGTCGAGCGGCCCAAGCGACTGTTCGGGTTCGATGGAACGGCGGGCGAGGACCCTGGCTCACTTGCGAGCTTGGTGGCCCCAGAGGCTAACGGTCTCTCACCCGCCACCGCGCCGAGGAGCATACCCGACGCGGGTGGGATCAAGTTACAAGAGGTTAGGCAGCCTGCGCGTGATGGCGCAAGCGGCGGTCCATAAGGGTCTGGCGCTTGATCCGCGACCGTTCACGCAAGATGGCCTCTCCTCGACCGAAGTAGACGTCAACGGGAGTGAGGTTGCCCAGGCTCTCGTGAGCCCGGAGATGGCTATAGTGCTCGACGAAGGCGGCCACACGCGCCTCCAGTTCGCCGGGCAGGTAGGCGTGTTCGAGCAGAATGCGGTTCTTGAGCATCTGGTGCCAGCGCTCGATCTTGCCCTGGGTCTGCGGATGACGGGGCGCGCCACCGATATGGGTCATGCCCCGGCAGCCAAGCCAGTCCGGTAAATCGCTGGCGAGATAGCTCGATCCGTTGTCGGTGAGCAGCCGTGGCCGGTGCGCCACCGGCACGTGGTCGAGCCCGACGGCCGCCAGCGCCAGGTCGAGCGTCGCGGTGAAGTCGCTGACCTGCATCGTTGCGCAAAGCTTCCACGCCACGATATAGCGCGAGAAGTCATCCAGCACCGTCGACAGGTAGTACCAGCCCCATCCGACGGCCTTCAGGTAGGTGAAGTCCGTCTGCCAGAGCTGGTTGGGCGCGGTGGTCTTGTCGCGGAACTCGGCGGCGGCCTTGACGACGATGTTGACCGGCTTACCGACATCCGAACCTTGCTGTGGGAACCGTCCCGCGGGACTCGGCACCCTCAGTCGACCTCTTGCACGCGACCGTACAGATGCATCCCCGAGCGCGGCGAGCGGAGAGACTGCGCCATCCCGCTCGATGGCCGCGTCATGGTCCCTCATCAGACCCTAGGGGTTGGCTGGTCCGCCTGCCCATCCCAGCCATACGTCTCGATGAGGCTCTCGATTAAAGTCGCGTCGATATCGGGACCGGATGGCCATATGCCTCCGGCCGCCACCTCGATGGTCGTTACGTCCGTACCTTTGGCTAGGATCCGCGCTATATCCTTTACGGGGCGGCCATTCGTATCGACGAACAAGCATCCCGCGGTTTGACCGGGCAAGTGCTTGAAGATCTCGCGCGCCTCCTCGATCGCATCCCTGATTCGCGCTCCGATCTCCCCCATCGTGAGATCGACGGTGGACGTCACCTCCTCGTCCAGATCCGCCTGCCTGAACTGATTTGTGGCTGCGATCTTCTCCAGCAGTTTCACCGGGGTCCAGGACTCGTCCTTTCCGGGCGCGGCCCACACCGCAAGCCACAATGGCATCACATGGGCGTGGATCAGGTCGAGGTCGACATAGTCCCTCACAACACGGCGACCTCCAGCCGCGAGGGCCTTGTTGATGCAGATATCCGCCATGTGGAGACGGTAGCCGAAGATTGGGTCCGGAACGGGCTGGAAAAAATTCCATGCACCCGAGGCGACCCACTGGATCTTCGTGAACCCGAACTCCTCGTGGCTTACGAGCGCCTCCACGAGGCCTTCGTGGCGCGCTTCGAAATCTACGTTCATGCCAGCTTCGCGAAGCGCCTGACAATCGCGGTCCGCGGTCTCACCGACATCGATCGCTTGGCCGTGAAACACGTCCTGGTCGTTGGATAGCCTGTGTCCATGCCTCTGGAGGACACTGCCTCCGGCGAATACGCTCTGCGGGGTCCTGAGGGGCATTAAGACCTGAAGAACGCTCTTCTGGAACTCGTCAAGCGGCATCTGCGGTTGCCTCCTCAATCCGCAGTGCCAAGCGCCAAGCCGTCATGTCGCCATGCGCCTTGAGGCGTGCTGCCACCGCCCGGATGCCCTCCACTGTACGGGTTGGCGTGCAATTCCAAAGGCACCGGGCGCCGAACCGTCGTTGGGCTTCGTCGAACAGATCCAATTCGGCCCGCGTCAAAGATCGCTTCCCCCTATGAGCGGCCCGGAGCCTAGCTGCCTCTTCAAGGATGTGCTGCCTGGCGTCGACCGGAACGAGTACCTCGACCCGAGCCAGTTCGGCGCCGCCCCCCACGGAGCGATATTTTGCGATCCGATCACGTGCGGCCATCGATTTACTCCCGGTAACGTTCCTGTATCACGGTTACAGGTCGAGAACAAGTTGATCTCAGCGCGTGGCTTGGGCGGGCGCATGTGGTTGGATCCCTGTCGGACGATCGAGATCTGTGGCCGTCGATCATAAGCTAGAGCACCATCCGAGCGTGATGAAACGGCTGGCGAGGTGACGGGTTGGTCGGCGAAGGAGAGCGCCGATGTCCTCAGCTCTGTCCGTCGATCTGCGTCAGCGCGTGGTCCATGCCGTCGCGGCCGGCGCCTCCCGGCACAAAGCTGCCGAACGCTTTGGGGTCAGCCTAGCGAGCGCCAGTCGGTGGTGTGAGCGCTTCGCCCGTGAGGGCCACGTCGCGCCCAAGCCGATGGGCGGCGATCTGCGCTCGCACCAGATCGAGGCGCAGGCCGACCTGATCGTCTCCCTCTCGAGGCGCAGCCCGGCATCTACCTGCACGAACTCCGTGCGGCTCTGGCCGAGCACGGCATCTGCTTGGCCCAGAGTAGCCTCTCGCGCTTCTTCAAGCGCCACGGCATCTCACGAAAAAAGTACGGGGCACGCGGTCGAGCAGGACCGGGCGGACGTGAGAGCTGCGCGCGAGGCGTGGTTCGAGGGCCAACTCGACCTCGACCCGGATGGCCTCGTGTTCATCGACGAGACCGCAGCCAACACCGCCATGGCCCGGCGCTACGGGCGCGCTCCACGGGGCGAACGCTGCCGGATGAGCGTGCCGCAGGGCCATTGGAAAACCACCACTATCACGGCGGGTCTGCGCACCAGCGGCATCACCGCCCCCTGGCTGCTGGACGGTGCCATGAACGGGCAGGCCTTCCGCACCTACGTGGCCGACGTGCTCGCTCCGACGCTCCAGCCCGGCGACACGGTCGTCATGGACAACCTACCGGCTCACAAGGTCAGCGGCGTCCGCGAGCGGATCGAGGCGGTGGGAGCCCGGCTGCTCTACCTCCCGGCCTACTCGCCCGACTTCAACCCGATCGAGATGGCCTTTGCGAAGCTGAAGGCGCTGCTGCGCAGTGCGGCGGCGCGAACCATCCCAGACCTCTGGGATGCCCTACGGCGCAGCCTAACCCGCTTCGCGCCAGCTGAATGTCGAGCCTACCTTGCCGCTGCAGGATACGACGCAACCTGATCGGATGCCGCTCTAAGCGGGCGGGTTGCGGAGCTGTCCTGAGAAGCCGCCTGCTTCAGGAGGCGGAGTTGTCACAGCGATCTCGCTCAAGCCAGCGCAAAACGATAGATAGCCTGTTGACTGCATCGCAAGAAACAGCGATGCATCGTCATGCGCTATCCAGGCGGTAAGGGCCGCTGCTATCGGCAGATCATCGCCCAGATGCCCGCTCACCAGACCTACATCGAGACGCACCTGGGAGGCGGCGCGGTGCTGCGAGCCAAGCGGCCCGCGAGACGGACGATCGGCATCGACGTCGATCCCGCCGTCATCACAGCGTGGCAGGCGCACACGGACCTCGAACTGGTGCAGGACGATGCCTGTACCTTCCTGCGCGCGTTCGCTTTCACCGGTGAGGAACTCGTCTACGCCGACCCACCTTACCTCGCCGCGACGCGGCGGCGTGCGCGCGTGTATCGACACGACTACACCGACGGCCAGCATGTCGAGCTGCTCAGGCTTCTCGTCACGCTACCTTGCGCCGTCATGGTCAGCGGCTATCCGTCGGCGCTGTACGACGACATGCTGGAAGGCTGGCGACGACTGGAGTTCGTCGGAGACAGCCACGTCGGCGCACGGACCGAAGTCCTGTGGCTCAACTTTCCCGAGCCCGCTGCCTTGCATGATCATACCTACCTCGGGCGCGATTTCAGAGAGCGCGAAGCCGTTCGCCGTCGCCGCAGCACCCTTTTGAAGCGGATCGACGGAATGGACGGCCACGAGCGCCAAGCCGTCTTCGAGCATCTTGCGATCGCGCACGGCGACGCCATCCGGCGCGCGCTGGGACGCGAGCCATGAGCACGAACCCCTATCGCGACGTCCTGGCCCGTACCGGTTATCTTCGAAAGACGGAGACCTCATGGGAGCCCGTGAAGGGGCTTGCCACGGGCTACGATGCCGACACATTGCGCTTGGAACCCGCCTTCTCCGATCGCGCCGGGCTGGTCGTCGACGCCGTCTACGAGACCGTCGACGGCCCGATGCTGCTGATCAAGGATGCAGGATCGGAGATGCCCGATCAGGACACGCTCGACCAATGGGCCGAACGTGCGTGGAACCTCGGGATCGCCCCTCTGCTCTGGATCGTGACGCCGACGGACGTGCGCGTCTACGACAGCTTCCGCGGTATCGGTCCGACGGCGGCGAAGGGACCAGTCAGAACGTTCGACCACGCGATCGACGAGCAGATGCGACAGCTCGATGAGGCATGCGGACGCATCTCCCTCGATACCGGCGCATTCTGGCGATCCTCGCTCGCCGAGCACGTCGACCGGCGTCAGCGGGTCGACAAAGTGCTCCTGCGCGAGATCGCAGAACTCGAGCGCCAACTCGTTCTTGCCGGCCCGGATCTCGAGGGAGATATCACGGCACAGAAGAACGAACGCGACCTGTGCCAAGAACTCGTGCTCTGTACGCTGTTCGCGCGCTATCTTCTAGCCCGGGGCATCGCCCAGCCGCTGCTTCCGAAGCGCCTTCCCGCGGATCTCTCGTACATCTATCAAGATCTATCGCGCGCCAAAGAACTATTCAAATGGCTGCACGAGAAATTCAACGGAGACGTATTCCCGGAAAATGTTGGCAAGAATATCAGAGCGGAACATCTCGGACCCTTGCAGGATTTCGTCGGGGATGTCAGCCTACTTAAGAAGCAGAAAGGCCAGTTTCGGCTCTTTAATTTCCGCTTCGATAGCATACCGATCGAACTCATTAGCTCGGTCTACGAGGAATTTGCTCAGCGGGCGGCCGGAACCCTGTCGCGGCAACAGAGCCTGCACTATACACCGGTCGAACTCGTGCACATGGCCCTCGATCCGGTATTCGACGGCCTCGACGGGCGCGCGCGCATCCTCGACCCAACCTGCGGCTCGGGTCTGTTTCTCGTCCAGGGTGTTGATTTCCATTGAGATCTGACCCGGCAGGCGGGGATTTTTCCATCGAGAAGTGACCCATGTTTTCACCACGTCTCACGCGGCACACGCGGGGGACAGCGGAGTGATCGACATGGAGTTATTGAGCGTCATCCGGCGCTGGCATCATCGGGATCGGTGCTCGATCCGGGAGATATCCCGCCGCACCGGCCTCTCACGGAACACTGTGCGCAAATACCTGCGAGCGGACAGCGTCGAGCCCCGGTTTCATGTCCCGGACCGGCCGAGCAAGCTCGATCCTTATGCCGATAAGCTCGCGGCGATGCTGCGGGTCGAGGGCGGCAAGTCGCGCAAGCACAAGCGCACCGTCAAGCAGCTGCACGCCGATCTGGTGACGCTGGGCTATGAGGGGTCGTACAATCGGGTGGCGGCCTTTGCCCGGGACTGGAAGGCAGCCCGGTTGCGTGAGCAGCAGACCAGCGGCCGCGGCACCTTCGTGCCCCTGGCCTTTGTGCCCGGAGAGGCGTTCCAGTTCGACTGGTCGGAGGATTGGGCGATCATCGCCGGCGAGCGCACCAAGCTGCAGGTCGCTCATGTGAAGCTGTCCTACAGCCGCGCCTTCACGCTGCGAGCCTACCTGCTGCAGACCCACGAGATGCTGTTCGACGCCCACAACCACGCCTTCCGGGTGCTGGGCGGCGTGCCGCGGCGGGGCATCTACGACAACATGAAGACGGCCGTCGACAAGGTCGGCCGGGGCAAGGAGCGCCAGGTCAACATCCGCTTCTCGGCCATGGTCAGCCACTTCCTGTTCGAGGCGGAGTTCTGCAATCCGGCTTCCGGTTGGGAGAAGGGGCAGATCGAGAAGAACGTACAGGATGCCCGTCATCGGCTGTGGCAACCCATGCCGAACGTCCCCTCGCTGGAGGCCTTGAACGCGTGGCTGGAGACCCGGTGCGGGGAGCTATGGACACAGATCGAGCACGGCGCGCAACCCGGCTCGATCGCCGATGTGTGGGCTGAGGAGATCCGCCACCTGATGCCGATGCCGCGGCCGTTCGACGGCTTCGTCGAGCACGCCAAGCGTGTTTCCCCGACCTGCCTCGTCCATCTCGAGCGCAATCGCTACAGCGTGCCGGCCTCCTTCGCCAACCGCCCGGTGAGCCTGCGGGTCTATCCCGACCGGATCGTCGTCGTCGCCGAGGGACAGGTGATCTGCGAGCATCAAAGGGTGTTCGCACGCTCCCATGATCGTCACAGCCGGACCGTCTATGACTGGCGCCATTATCTGGCCGTGGTTCAGCGCAAGCCCGGCGCCCTGCGCAACGGCGCGCCCTTCGCCGAGATGCCGCCGGCGTTCCGATCGTTGCAGCAGCACCTGCTCAAGCGGCCGGGCGGTGACCGCGAGATGGTGGAGATCCTGTCCCTGGTCCTCCAGCATGACGAGCAGGTCGTGCTCACGGCCGTCGAACTCGCCTTGCAGGCCAGCGTGCCGACCAAGACCCACATCCTCAACCTGCTGCACCGACTGATCGACGGCACGCCGCTGAGCACGCCAACGATCCCGGCTCCTGCCGCCCTCACGCTGACTACCGAGCCTCAGGCCAATGTAGAACGCTATGACGCCCTGCGCCGGGCCAGGGAGGCGCGCCATGCGTCATGATCCGGCCAGCGGAGCCCTCGTCATCATGTTGCGCAGCCTCAAGATGCACGGCATGGCGCAAGCCGTAGCCGAACTCACCGAACAGGGATCTCCGGCCTTCGAGGCCGCCATGCCGATCCTCTCACAGCTCCTGAAGGCCGAGACTGCCGAGCGGGAGGTGCGCTCAACCGCCTACCAGCTCAAGGCCGCGCGCTTCCCGGCGTATCGCGACCTCGCCGGCTTCGACTTCGCCAGCAGCGAGGTCAACGAGGCGCTCGTGCGCCAGCTCCATCGCTGCGAGTTCCTCGACGACGCGCACAACGTCGTCCTGATCGGCGGGCCGGGTACCGGCAAGACCCACATCGCCACGGCTCTCGGCGTCCACGCCGTCGAGCATCATCACAGGCGGGTCCGCTTCTTCTCCACCATCGAGCTCGTCAACGCCCTCGAACAGGAAAAGGCACAGGGAAAGGCTGGTCAGATCGCCAGCCGCCTCGTCCATGCCGACCTCGTCATCCTCGATGAGCTAGGCTACCTGCCGTTCAGCGCCTCGGGCGGCGCCTTGCTGTTCCACCTGCTGAGCAAGCTCTATGAGCGCACCAGCGTGATCATCACCACCAATCTCAGCTTCTCCGAATGGGCGACCGTCTTCGGCGATGCCAAGATGACCACGGCCCTGCTCGACCGGCTCACCCACCACTGCCATATCCTCGAGACCGGCAACGACAGCTTCCGCTTCAAGAGCAGCTCGGCAAAGCCACCTAAACCGACCAGGGAGAAGCCGCGAAACTTGACCGCCACCTGACCCAACACCACCATCAGCCCGGGTCAGTTCTCAGTGGAAATCCAGGGTCACTTCTCGACGGAAATCAACACAGGAACGTTATGCGGCACGCCATAGCCCAACCGGCGAAGCGATCTGAAGCCTTCCGGGAGATGTTGCTCGCTGTCCCAGGTGTAGATGCCTGTCAGGTTGATATGCTCCCAACTCAGCGGCGAGGTATGCCTCAACAGGGGATCTGGAATGTTCCTTCCCGCTCGTTTGAGCTCTTTGACCGCGCGGTCGAGATAGACCGTGTTCCAGTGGACGATCGCGCTGACGACAAGATTGAGGCCCGATGCGCGGAATGCCTGACTTTCGAACGACCGGTCGCGATGTTCGCCACGCTCATGGAAGAAGACTGCGCGTTGAGTTTGTGCGCTGCTTCGCCCTTGTTGAGGCGGCTTGGCAGCGCCGGCGCAATGTCGAGTTCGAGTACTATTCGATCATGAAGAGCGACCGCTCGATGCGGCCGAGTTCCCGAAGAGCCTTGGCCAGTTGGCTTTACTTCGGTGATGCCGAGAGCTTCTTCAAGATCGTAGAGGGCACAACGGCACGGGTGGTGATCGATGCCGCCAGATGAAGCAGATCATCCCAGTGATCGAGGATCAGGGTGGTGTTGATCGGCACCCCGATGTGGTTCGACAGTGCCGGGTATGCATCGCCTCTCTCGAACGTGTGGAACTTCCGATCTTTGAGATTGCGCAGTCGTGGTGCGAACCGCTTGCCGATCAGAGCGAATAGCCCAAAGACGTGATCGCTCGCGCCGCCGGTGTCGGTGAAGTTCTCCTGTATTTCGAGGATTGTGTCCTGATCGAATAGTCCGTCGAGCACATAGGCAGCCTCGCTTTCGGTCGGGCTAATGGGCAAGATGCTGAAGTAGCCGTACTGATCTGACAGATGGCAGTAGAACTTCGATCCAGGCTCACTGCCGTAATGTAGATTAATATCTCCGCGCTTTACGGCTCGGTCGCTTGCTCGGAAGAATTGGCCATCAGATGACGACGTCGTGCGCCACTCTGCTTCCCAGGCATAGAAAAAGCCTTCCCGTGTGACCCCGCCTCCCAAGCATCGGCTAGACATCGCCCATCAGGTGCCCGTATTTCGTGTTGCGCGGCATAAAGTTCATGCCGCCCATGATGATGCCCCCGCGCGGCCAAGGGGGATGCGGGTTGGCGAAACCCGCCTCGCCATGTTCGACGCCACCCCCGGGCGCGCCGCGTCGAGCACCATGGCCCGCAACGCCTCGGCCTGCGGCATTCGGGTCAGCGACGATATATGGTCGAGTTGGGAGCTGCAGAAGCGCAGCGGTCGCGAACGTGAAGCCGCGCTCATAGGTGCCAGCGACGAATTCGCCGGGCTCTGACTTCATCTGCGGCAGCAGCCGCTCGGCGGCGGGTTCACGTGAAATGGTCACGAAGGTCACGCGCTCAACGCCAGGCGAACATCGTCGGCATCGTTGCCTGCGTTGACCTCTTCATCGTAATGTGAGTGCCGCTCACACAAGCATCGGTGTTCGAGGTGTCGGAACAGCACACTGGCGAAAGACCTGGCGACCTACACGCCGCGCGGCCCTTGTCCGCCGGGCGCGATCCCGTGATCGCGGCCGAGGCCGACGGCGCATGGATCGCCGTGATCCAGAAGATGGACGAGACCTACGCCGAGCTCGTCACCCAGCAGGTCGCGCTCGAGGAGAAGAACGCGGCGCTGGAAGAGGCGCAGGCCTTCATCGCCGGCGTCATGGCCTCGATGACCGACGTGCTGATCGCCTGCGACCTCAACGGGCGCATCGAGCAGGTCAATCTCGCCGCCGAGCGCATCTTCGGGCCTCGCCAGCGCAGCCTCACCGAGTGTCGGGTTGCCGACCTTCTGGCGGACAGCTCGCCTACCAGCTTCGCCGACGTGCTCGCCGCAGTGGAGCGACGCCAGCGCATCACCGATCGCGAATTCACCTTCCTGACCGCCGACGGCGAGCTGCCGGTCTCGGTGAACGGCGCGGTGCGCTTCGATTCTCGGGGGCGCTCGGTCGGGATCGTGCTGGTCGGCCGGCCGATCGGCGAACTGCGCCAGGCCTATAGCGACCTCGCCGCCGCCCATGAGCGGCTGAAGCAGGCCCAGCAGCAGCTGGTGCATTCGGAGAAGATGGCCTCGCTCGGCCGCCTCGTCGCCGGCGTCGCCCATGAGCTGAACAACCCTATCTCGTTCGTCTATGGCAATGCCCACACGCTGAAGCGCTATAGCGGCCGGCTCACCGCCTATCTCGATGCCGTCCATCGCGGCGCCGACGACACCCGGCTGGCGAAGCTGCGAGCGGAACTCAAGATCGACACCACACTCGCCAACATAGAGGGCACGCTCGACGGCATGCTGGAGGGTGCCGAGCGCGTGCGCGACATCGTCGCGGACCTGCGCCGCTTCTCCGCGGACCGGCGCGAGGCGCGCGAGACCTTCGACCTCGCCGCGCTGGTGCGCTCGGCGCTCGACTGGGTGACGAAGGCGCAGATGCCGGAGATCGAGACCCGGTTCGATGTCCCCGAAGGGCTCCATGCCGTCGGCCATCCCGGCCATATCCACCAGGTGCTGATGAACCTGGTGCAGAACGCGGTCGACGCGATCGAGTGTCAGCCGACGCGCCGGCTGGAGATCGAGGGCCGGCGCGGCGAGGATGATGTCATGCTCATCATCCGCGACACCGGACCGGGCATTGCCCCGGAGATAAGTTCGCGTATCTTCGACCCGTTCTTCACCACCAAGCCGGTCGGCAAGGGGACGGGGCTCGGCCTGTCGATCAGCTACCGCATCGTGCAGGAGCACGGCGGCGCGCTGTCCGCTGCCAATCATCCGCAAGGCGGGGCGGTCATGACGCTCACTCTGCCGGCGGCGCAGAAGGACTGAAGCCATGTCCGCACCAGCCATATCCGCACGAGCCATCTCGGCGAGCTTCAATGTGCTGTGGATCCAGTCCGGCGGCTGCGGCGGCTGCACCATGTCGATGCTCTGCGCCGAGGCACCCGACCTCGCCACCACGCTGGAGAGCGCCAATATCCGCATGCTCTGGCACCCGACCTTGTCGGAGGAGACCGGAGCCGAGGCGCTCGCCCTGTTCGAGCGGGTGCTCGCCGGCGACATCCGGCTCGACGCGCTCTGCGTCGAGGGCGCCATGCTGCGCGGGCCGAAGAACACCGGGCGGTTCCACATCCTCGCCGGCACCGGCGTGCCGACCATCGAATGGGTGCGCCGGCTGGCGGCCGTGGCCGAGAACGTTGTCGCCGTTGGCACCTGCGCCGCCTATGGCGGGGTGACGGCGGCCGGCATCAACCCCACCGACGCCTGCGGCCTGCAATATGACGGGCGCCGCGAGGGCGGGGCGCTCGGCGCCGCCTTCCGCTCGCGCTCCGGCATGCCGGTGATCAACGTCGCGGGATGCCCGACCCATCCCAACTGGGTGACCGAGACGCTGATGCTGCTGGCGGTCGGCCTGCTGAAGGCGGACGATCTCGACGTCTACCGCCGCCCGCGCTTCTACGCCGACCACCTCGTCCACCATGGCTGCCCGCGCAACGAATATTACGAGTACAAGGCCAGCGCCGAGAAGATGAGCGATCTCGGCTGCATGATGGAGCACCTCGGCTGCCTCGGCACGCAGGCACACGCCGATTGCAACACGCGGCTGTGGAACGGCGAGGGCTCCTGCACGCGCGGCGGCTATGCCTGCATCAACTGCACCGCGCCGGAATTCGAGGAGCCCGGCCACGCTTTCGTCGAGACGCCGAAGATCGCCGGCATCCCGGTCGGCCTGCCCACCGACATGCCCAAGGCGTGGTTCGTCGCGCTCTCCTCGCTGGCCAAGGCGGCAACCCCGGAGCGGCTGCGCGCCAACGCCACCAGCGACCATGTGGTGACGCCGCCGACCGTGCGCGACATCAAGCGGCGATGAGCCAGGACGCACCCACGGACGGCACCACCCGCCTCGTGGTCGGTCCGTTCAACCGGGTCGAGGGCGATCTCGAAGTGCGGCTGGAGGCCTCGGGCGGGCGGGTCGAGGCGGCGTTCGTATCGTCGCCGCTGTTCCGCGGCTTCGAGCGCATCCTGGAGGGGCGCGACCCGCGTGACGCGCTGGTGATCGCCCCGCGCATCTGCGGCATCTGCTCGGTGTCGCAGTCGCACGCCGCCGCGCTCGCGCTGGCCGGCGTGCAGGGCATCGGGCCGACCGAGAACGGCCGCGTCGCCACCAATCTCATCGTCGCCACCGAGAACGTCGCCGACCATCTCACCCATTTCCACGTCTTCTTCATGCCGGACTTCGCCCGCGCCATCTATGCGGAACGGCCGTGGTTCGCGCGCGCCGAGACGCGCTTCAAGGCCTCGCACGGCGCCTCGGTGCGGCGGGCGCTGGAGACCCGAACCACGCTGCTGCACGTCCTCGGCCTGCTCGCCGGCCGCTGGCCGCACACGCTGGCGCTGCAGCCCGGCGGGGTGACGCGCGGGGCCGACGCGCGCGACCAGATGCGGCTGCTGGCGACGCTCAGCGCGGTGCGCCGGGCGCTGGAGGACGGGCTCTATGGCGCGAAGCTGGAGGCGGTGGCCGAACTCGCCTCGCTGGAGGAGCTGGACCGCTGGCGAGCGAGCGCTCCGGACGGTGATTTCCGCCTGTTCCTGGAGATCGCCGCCGACCTGGAGCTCGACCGTCTCGGCCACGCCTATGATCGTTATCTCAGCTACGGCGCCTATCCGGGGGCGGGCGCCCCGCTCTACGCGCGCGGCATCTTCACCGGCGAGGGGTCGGCGGCGGTCGACACCACCGCCATCACCGAGGACCACACCAACGCCCGGATGGAGGGCCGCACCCGCCCGCACCACCCGTTCGACGGCTCGACCCTGCCCGATGCCGACGACGAGACCGGCTACACCTGGTGCAAGGCGCCGCGCCTCGGCGGCCTGCCGTTCGAGACCGGCGCGCTGGCGCGGCAGATGGTCGACGGCCATCCCTTGGTCCGAGACATCGTCGCGCGCGGCGGCGGCAGCGTGCTCGCCCGCGTCGTCGCGCGACTGGTCGAGACCGCGCGCACGCTGATCGCCATGGAACTGTGGGTGCGGCAGATGCGGCCGGGCGAGCCGTGGTGCGCGCAAGGGGTGATGCCCGGCTATGGCCGCGCGGCCGGGCTGACCGAGGCCGCGCGCGGCGCGCTCGGCCATTGGCTGCGGGTGGAAAACGGCCGCATAGCCGGCTATCAGATCATCGCGCCGACCACCTGGAACTTCTCGCCGCGCGACGCGCAGGGCGTGCCGGGACCGTTGGAGGCGGCCCTCGTCGGCGCGCCGATCCGGCAGGGCGAGACCACGCCGGTGGCGGTGCAGCACATCGTCCGCTCGTTCGATCCCTGCATGGTCTGCACGGTGCACTGAGCCGGGTATGGAAACGGAACGGGCCGAACAGATCATCGTGCGCGGCCTCGTGCAGGGGGTCGGCTTCCGCCCCTTCGTCTGGCGGCTGGCGCAGCGGCTGGCGCTTGTCGGCGAGGTCGGCAATGAGGGCGACGCCGTCGTCATCCGCGCGCGCGCCGCCCAGCCGGCGCTCGATGCGCTGACCCATGCGCTGCGCGCCGAGGCGCCGCCGCTGGCCCGCGTCGACAGCATCGAACGGGCGGCGATTTCCGCCTTCGCCGGGGACGGCTTCACCATCGCCGCCAGCGCGCCCGGCACCGTCTCGGTCGGCGTCGTCGCCGATATCGCCGCCTGTCCCACCTGCCTCGTTGAGACGGCCGACCCCACCGCGCGCCGCCACCGCTACGCCTTCACCAATTGCACCGATTGCGGGCCGCGCTTTTCCATCGTCGAGGGCCTGCCCTATGACCGCGCCACCACCACCATGCGCGGCTTCCCGCTCTGCGAGGCGTGCCGCGCGGAATACGGGAACCCGGCCGATCGCCGCTTCCACGCCCAGCCCATCGCCTGCCCCGCCTGCGGGCCGCGCCCGACGCTGGAGGTGGACGGCGCGGAGGTCGACGGCGACCCGATCGCCGAGGCCGCAGCGCTGCTGCGGGCCGGGCGCATCCTCGCCATCAAGGGATTGGGCGGCTTCCACATCGCCTGCGACGCCACCGATGAGACCGCCGTCGCCGAACTGCGGGCGCGAAAACATCGCCCCGCCAAGCCATTGGCGGTGATGCTGCGCGACCGGGCGATGGTCGCGGCGCTATGCGTGGCGGGCGAGGCGGAAATCGCTGCGCTGGAAGGTCCCGCCGCGCCGATCGTCCTGCTGCGCCTGCGCGCCGACGCCGTGCCGGCCCCTTCGCTGGCGCCCTCGCTCGCCCCCCGCCAGAACCGTCTCGGCGCGATGCTGCCCTACACCCCGCTTCACCACCTCCTCATGGCGGCGGCGGATCGCCCTTTGGTGATGACCAGCGGCAACCGCTCCGGCGAGCCGCAGGTGACCAACAATGAGGCCGCCCGCGAAAAGCTCAAAGGCATCGTCGACGGCTTCCTGCTCCACGACCGCCCCATCGCCCGGCGGCTCGACGACAGCGTGGCGCAGCTCGCCGCCGGGCGGGTGCGGGTGATGCGGCGCGGGCGCGGTCTCGCCCCGGTGCCGCGCGATCTGCCCGAGGGCTTCGCCGGCGCCCCGCCGGTGCTGGCGCTGGGCGGCGAGCTCAAGAGCGCCATCTGCCTCACCATCGGCCGCAAGGCGCTGCTCTCGCACCATCTCGGCGAGCTGGAGGAGCCGGCGACGCAGGATGCGTTCGAGCGCGCCGTCGCCGACTACGCCGCCCTGTTCGATCACCGTCCGGCGGCCATCGCCGTCGATGCCCACCCCGATTACCGGCCGAGCCGGTTCGGTGCGGCGCTGGGGGTGGAACGTGGCCTGCCGCTGGTCGCGATGCAGCACCATCACGCCCATATCGCCGCCGTCATGGCCGAGCATGGCCGGCCGCTGGAGGCGGGCGCGGTGGTCGGCATCGCGCTGGACGGCCTCGGCCTCGGCGAGGACGGCACCCTCTGGGGCGCCGAGATCCTGCTGTGCGATTACCGCACCAGCCGCCGTCTCGCGCGGCTCAGGCCGATCCCGCTCGCTGGCGGGGACGCCGCCAGCCGCGAGCCATGGCGCGTGCTGCTGGCCCATCTCGATGCGGCGCTCGGCCCGGAGGCGGTGCCCGCACACCTGTTCGAGGGGCGCCCGGTGGCGACGCTGCGGGCGATAATGGCGAAGGGCATCAACGCCCCGCTGGCCAGCTCCGCCGGCCGGCTGTTCGACGCCATGGCCGCGCTGCTCGGCCTCGCCCCGGGGCGCCTCGATTTCGAGGGCGAGGCGGCGATGGCCCTGCAGGCGCTGGCGGAAGGCCTTTCGCCGTCATCCCGGCCGCAGCGAAGCGCAGAGCCGGGATCGCGTCCCGGTCTCGCGCAGGTCGGGGAGGCGATGAGCGCCGACACGCAATCGACGCCCTATACCTTCGCGCAATCGGCCGTCGATGGCCTGATCGAGATCGACCCCGCCCCGATGTGGCGGACCGCGCTGGCCGATCTTGCCGCCGGCCGCCCGCGCGCCGGGATCGCTCGCCGCTTCCATGAGGGCGTGGCGGAGACCTTCGCGCGCGCCGCCCTGTCGCTGGCCGAACGGCACGGTGCGAGCGCCGTCGCCCTGTCCGGCGGGGTGTTCCAGAACGCGCTGTTGCTGGAGGCGACGCTGAACCGTCTGCAAGGCCACGGCCTCGAACTTCTGATCCCCGGCGAGGTGCCGGCCAACGACGGCGGCCTCGCCTTCGGCCAGGCGGTGGTGGCGGCGGCGCGGCTGATCGGGGGGTAAGCGGCTTTCCGCTTGCGCTGGAAAGCGCATTTCCGGCTTCCGGCGCCATTACGCGTAAATTCCTGCAATATATTGAAATCACGTCGATTTATGCACTGGCACGGCGGTTGCTGAACCTCCTCCAGGCCAGCCGCCTCGACGCGGCCGGCCGCACAATCGGAGGGATGCCGCATGCAAGGGCTTGAGACGTTCTACGAGGTGATGCGACGGCAGGGCATCACCCGCCGCTCGTTCCTGAAATACTGCTCGCTCACCGCCGCCGCGCTCGGGTTGGGGCCGGAATTCGTGCCGGAGATCGCCCACGCGATGGAGACCAAGCCGCGCACGCCGGTGCTGTGGTTGCACGGGCTGGAATGCACCTGCTGCTCGGAGAGCTTCATCCGCTCGGCCCATCCGCTGGCCAAGGATGTCGTGCTGTCGATGATCTCGCTCGACTATGACGACACGCTGATGGCCTCCGCCGGCCACCAGGCCGAGGCCATCCTGCACGAGGTGATGGAGAAGTACAAAGGCAACTACATCCTCGCCGTCGAGGGCAACCCGCCGCTGAACGAAGACGGCATGTTCTGCATCATCGGCGGCAAGCCCTTCGTCGACCAGCTCAGGATGGTGGCCAAGGACGCCAAGGCGATCATCTCCTGGGGCTCCTGCGCCTCGCATGGCTGCGTGCAGGCGGCGCGCCCGAACCCGACCCGCGCCACCCCGGTGCACGAGGTCATCACCGACAAGCCGATCATCAAGGTCCCCGGTTGCCCGCCGATCGCCGAGGTGATGACCGGCGTCATCACCTACATGCTGACCTTCGACCGCATCCCCGAGCTCGACCGGCAGGGTCGGCCGAAGATGTTCTATTCGCAGCGCATCCACGACAAGTGCTACCGCCGCCCGCATTTCGACGCCGGCCAGTTCGTCGAGGCGTTCGACGACGAGGGCGCGCGCAAGGGCTACTGCCTCTACAAGATGGGCTGCAAGGGCCCGACCACCTACAACGCCTGCTCGACCATCCGCTGGAACGAGGGCACCTCCTTCCCGATCCAGGCCGGCCATGGCTGCATCGGCTGCTCGGAGGACGGGTTCTGGGACAAGGGCTCCTGGTATGCCCGCCTGTCCGACCTGCACGGAGTCGGCTTCGGCGTCGAATCCAATGCCGACCGGATCGGCGTCGGCGCTGCCGGCGTGGTGGGCGGCGCGGTCGCCGTACACGCGGCGGTGAGCGCCCTCAAGCGCGCCCAGCACAAGGGCGACATCGGGCCGAACGGCTCCAGCCACGCGGGAGAGCCCAAATGACCATCCAGACGCCGAACGGCTTCTCCCTCGACACCTCCGGCAAGCGCATCGTGGTCGATCCGGTCACCCGCATCGAAGGCCACATGCGCTGCGAGGTGAACGTCGATTCCAACAACATCATCCGCAACGCGGTCTCCACCGGCACCATGTGGCGCGGGCTTGAGGTGATCCTGAAGGGTCGCGACCCGCGCGACGCCTGGGCCTTCGTCGAGCGCATCTGCGGCGTGTGCACCGGCTGCCACGCGCTGGCCTCGGTGCGCGCGGTCGAGGACGCGCTCGAGATCAAGATCCCCACCAACGCCCACCTGATCCGCGAGATCATGGCCAAGGTGCTGCAATGGCACGACCATGTCGTGCACTTCTACCACCTGCACGCGCTCGACTGGGTCAACCCGGTGAACGCGCTGAAGGCCGACCCCAAGGCCACCTCGCAGCTCCAGCAGATGGTCGGGCCGGACCACCCGGTCTCCAGCCCCGGCTATTTCCGCGACATCCAGAACCGGCTGAAGAAATTCGTCGAGAGCGGCCAGCTCGGCATCTTCAAGAACGGCTACTGGGACAACCCGGCCTACAAGCTCTCGCCGGAAGCCGACCTGATGGCGGTGGCGCATTATCTCGAGGCGCTCGATTTCCAGAAGGAGATCGTCAAGGTCCACACCATCTTCGGCGGCAAGAACCCGCACCCGAACTACATGGTCGGCGGCGTGCCCTGCGCCATCAACATGGAAGGCAACATGTCGGCTGGGGCGCCGCTCAACATGGAGCGGCTGAACTTCGTCCACCAGCGGCTGATCGAGGCGTTCGAGTTCTCCAAGAACGTCTATGTCCCGGATGTCATCGCCATCGCCTCCTTCTACAAGGAATGGCTCTATGGCGGCGGCCTCTCGGCCACCAACGTCATGGACTATGGCGACTACGAGCTGGTGCATGGCAAGAAATCGACCGACCAGCTGCCCGGCGGCGTGATCCTGAACGGCAACTGGGACGAGGTGCTCCCGATTGACCCGCGCGATCCCGAGCAGGTGCAGGAATTCGTCGCCCATAGCTGGTACAGCTACGGCGACGAGGCCAAGGGCCTGCACCCCTGGGACGGCGTCACCCAGCCGAAATACGAGCTCGGCCCCAAGACGGTCGGCACCCGCACCGATATCCGCGAGCTCGACGAGGCGGCGAAATATTCCTGGATCAAGTCGCCGCGCTGGCGCGGCCATGCTGTGGAGGTCGGCCCGCTCGCCCGCTACATCCTCGCCTGGGGCCACAACGTCACCTATGTGAAGGACCAGATCACCGACTCGGTCGGCCGCTTCAACGCGCTGGCCGGCACCAACCTGACGCCCAAGCAGGCGCTGCCCTCGACCATCGGCCGTACCTTGGCGCGGGCGCTGGAGGCGCATTACTGCGCCAAGATGATGCTGGAGGATTTCGAGCGGCTGATCGCCAACATCAAGGCCGGCGACAGCTCCACCGCCAATGTCGAGAAATGGGACCCCGCCACCTGGCCGAAGGAGGCCAAGGGCGTCGGCACCGTGGCAGCCCCGCGCGGCGCCAACGCCCACTGGATCCGCATCAAGGACGGGCGCATCGACAATTACCAATGCGTGGTGCCGACCACCTGGAACGGTGGCCCGCGCGATCCGAAAGGCAATATCGGCGCGTTCGAGGCCTCGCTCATGAACACGCCGATGGAGCGCCCGGAGGAGCCGGTGGAGATCCTGCGCACGCTGCACTCGTTCGATCCGTGCCTCGCCTGCTCGACGCATGTCCTCGCGCCGGACGGCGAGGAGATGGCCCGCGTCACCGTGCGCTGAGGGGAGGGGAACATGACCAGCATCGACCCCTCTGCCGTCGAAACGCCCCTCGCTCCCACCATTGAGGGCGAGCGCGCCGCGCGCGTCACCGCCGTCTATGTCTATGAGGCGCCGGTGCGGCTGTGGCACTGGATCAACGCGCTGTCGATCACCGTGCTCGCGGTGACCGGCTACCTGATCGGCTCGCCGCTGCCGACCCTCTCGGGCGAGGCCAGCGCGCATTACCTGATGGGTACGATCCGCTTCCTGCACTTCTCCGCCGGCTACATCTTCGCCGTCGGCTTCATCTTCCGCATCTACTGGGCGTTCGTCGGCAACCACCATGCGAGGCAGCTCTTCATACTGCCGTTCTGGCGGCGCGCCTTCTGGGCCGGGCTGTGGGGCGAGGCGAAGTGGTACCTGTTCCTCGAGCGTCGGCCGAAGAAGTATGTCGGCCACAACCCGCTGGCGCAGTTCGCCATGTTCTTCGCCATCGGGCTCGGCAGCCTGTTCATGATCGTCACCGGCTTCGCGCTCTATTCGGAAGGCGCCGGGCCGGGCAGCTGGCAGGACCACCTGTTCGGCTGGGTCATCCCGCTGATGGGCGGCAGCATGAACGTGCATACCTTTCACCATCTCGGCATGTGGGTGATCCTGCTGTTCGTCATGGTGCACGTCTACGCGGCGGTGCGCGAGGACATCATGTCCCGGCAATCCATCGTCTCGACCATGATCTCGGGCGTGCGCACCTTCAAGGACGACGACCCGGACTGACGGCGCGCTTCCGGGCCGCCTTCGCGTTCTGCCGGAGGGGTCGTCGCCGCGAGGCGCGGTCCTGCCATGTGGGGACATGGTCGCACATACGTGCGGCCGGCAGCAGGGCGCGGCTTCGGCCGCGCCCTTTTTCGTAGTGGATAGTGAGTTTTCAATTTGCCAAAGAAATGGTCATCATCCTTCCAATCGGCTTTTCGGTCGACTCAGGGGGGTGTCATTTTATCATTGTTTTTCAAATAGATCGGGAACTAAACCGAACTGGCACGCGGCTTGAATTAAGAAGATTTCGAAAGAAGCGGCACCAGACCGCTCGTCAATGAACGTCTAGGGACGAACGCTGTGGAGGACGTCGCGATGGGCGGCGAACGCATTCTCGTGCTCGGCATCGGCAACCTCCTATGGGCGGACGAGGGCTTCGGCGTCCGCGTCGTCGAGGCGCTGCACCAGCATTACGAACTGCCCGACAACGTCCAGGCGCTGGATGGCGGCACGCAGGGCCTCTACCTCCTGCCCTATCTGGAGGAGGCGACCGGCGTCGTCATCGTCGATGCCATCGACTACGGCCTGCCGCCGGCGACGCTGCGCGTGCTGAGGGACGACGAGGTGCCGGCCGTCCTCAGTGCCCGCAAGGTGAGCCTGCACCAGACCGGCTTCCAGGAAGTGCTCGCCCTGCTGCGGCTGCGCGGCAAAACCCCGCCGACGCTGCGCCTGGTCGGCGTGCAGCCGGAACTGCTCGACGATTACGGCGGCGGACTGACCCCGGCCATCGCCGCCCGCATCGAGCCGGCCATCGCGCTGGTGCTGGAGATCCTCGACCGTGAATTCGGCGTGGTCCCGACCCGCCGGGCGGGCGCGGAGAGCCTCATCGCCCCGGCGCTGGTCCGCTCCGCCTACGAGGGCGGGCGTCCCAGCGCCGAGGATGCCTGCCGCATCGGTGACGAGCGCGTGCTCGTCCATTGGCGCTAGGGGCCCGCCATGTGCCTCGGCATCCCCATGGAGATCACCCGCATCGACGGCCTCGCCGGCCAGTGCCGGCAGGGGGAGGAGACCCACCTCATCGACCTGTCGCTGCTGCCCGACGCCCGCGTTGGCGACCATGTGCTGACCTTCCTCGGCACCGGCCGCCGCCTGCTCGATGCCGATGCGGCCGCGCAGATCACGGAGGCGCTGGCCGCCGTCGCGGCCCTGATGAACGGGGCGCCCGCCGACATCGACCGCGCCTTCGCCGACCTGATCGATCGCGAGCCCACATTGCCGCCCCACCTCGCCGCCCTGCTGCCGAACCCGGAGCCCGCTTCATGACCCCCGACACGCTGCACCCGCTGGTCGCCCGGCTCATAGACCAGCTCGGCTTCGCCTATCTCGAGGCGGCGGATGCGAGCGCCCTGCCGCCCGGCGACGCCCTGCTGTTCCTGCCCGCTCATGGCAAGGGGCACCTCGAGACGCCGGACATCGCCGTGGTGCTGCCGGAACTGGTACGCGCGCTCGGCCTGCCCGCCGGCGGCGCGGTGGCCGGGCCCGACTACGAGAAGCACCTGCGCACTGAGCTCGGCGGCATCGCCCTGCCGGCCATCGTGGTGATGCGCGACGGCCGGCCCGCCGGCTCGCTGTCGCGCATGCGCGACTGGGACGAGTTCATCGAGCGCCTGTCCGCCCTCATCACAGCCCCCGCGATCCCGTCCGTGAAGCATTGAGGCCTCCCATGTCGATCCCCTACGCCACGGTCCCGCCCATCGGCTACGGCCCCGGCAGCCAGCCGGCCGAGGGCGAGGAGGGCCTCGCCTACCTGCCCATGCCCTCGGGCATGCGCACCTATGAGGCGCATCTGCCGGAGATCGACGACCCCGCCCGCGTCGCCCCGGCGCTTGCCGTACTGGAGACGATCCGCGACGGCCTCGCGCAATGGCGCCCGAACGGCGCCACCACCGTCGCTGTCAGTCATCTCGACGCCGCCAACCGCGCTTTGCTCGACGAGACGCTGGGCGAGGGCGAGGTGTCGATCGTGGTCGACCTGCCCGGCGAGCGCATCGAGATCCAGGAGGCGACCTGCGCCGGCGTGTGGCGGGTGCGCGGCACGCGGAGCGAGCCCGGCCAGGCGCCGGTGGTGCGCGAGCGGGTCGAGGTCGCCGCCTTCCCGCGCGGCGCGCTGATGCGGGCCTTCCCGCGCGAATGGCCGGTCGATGCCGACTACGCCGCCCGTCCGCGACCCGGCATCGTCAACGCCCCCGCCATCCTCACCGAGATCGCCCACAAGAGCCGCACCCATCGGCCCGGCGGCCTGCCGCACGTCATCAACATGAGCCTGCTGCCGCATTCGCCGGAGGATCTGGAGATGATCGACGCGGGCCTGGGGCGCGGCGGCATCACCATCCTCTCGCGCGGCTACGGCAATTGCCGCATCGAGGCGACCGCCACCCCGTCGGTCTGGCGGGTGCGCTACTACAATTCCGCCGACACGCTGATCCTCGACACGATCGAGGTGTCGCAGGTGCCGGAGATCGCCTGCGCGGCGCCTGAGGACATCGCCGATTCCGCCGCCCGCCTTGCCGATATCCTCGAAGCGCTGCGCTAGGAGGCCGCCATGCTGACCCGGCGCTTCGAAGGCTCCTTCCTTGGCGATGCCGGCCGGCTGTCGCTGGCGGCCGTGCTGGAATGCAAGATCTGCTGGCACGTCTACGATCCCGCGCGCGGCTGCGACGTCTGGCAGGTGCCGCCCGGCACGCCCTTCGTTGCGCTGCCGGAGGAATGGCGCTGCCCGCAATGCGACGGCCCGCGCGAGCAGTTCATGGTGATCGACGACGTTGCGGTGCCGCCTGCGCCGGCTCCCGCCCCGCCCGTCCGCGACGAGCGGCTGGCCGCCCTTGCCGCCGCGATGCCCGGGCGCTTCGAGGCGCTGTTCCGCGAGATCCATGTCGGGCAGATGCGCGGCGTGCCGCTGCTCAACGAGACGCTGGAGGTGAAGGCGATCGGTTTCCGCGCTCATGAGGGGCGGGTGATCGGCGTGATGATCACCCCGTGGTTCATGAACCTGGTGCTGGTGCCGGGCCCGGACGAGGACTGGTCGGCGCTGGTGCCGGGCGCGAAAGAGATCATCGCCTTCCCCTCCGGCCCTTACGAGTTCCTCGCCGCCAACCGGCCGGAGACCGGCCCCTACAAGGCCTGCTCGCTGTTCTCGCCGATGTTCGACTTCACCTCCATGCTTCAGGCGAGCGAGACCGCCCGCGCCGTGCTGGCCGCGCTGTTTGATCCCGCCATCCGCGAGGAGGGCGACCGCTCCGGCGAGATCCGCCGGGCCCGCGAGGCGGACGTGCAGGCCGAAGCGGCGCGGGAAGCGGCCGCCATCGCTTCCGCCGAACGCGATGCCGTCCCCGTTCCGGTCTCGCCCGTTGTCGATGCGCCCTCCCGCCGCGCGCTGATCTTCGGCGCCGGCCTCGCCTCGAACGATCCCCGCACCGGAGCCGAATCATGATCGGCGCGCTGGACATCGCATTGGTGACCGGGCTGCATGGGCCGGCGTGGCGCCTCGCGCCCACGCCCGGCGCCGGCACCGGATGGCTGGTCGGCCGCACGGCCGGGGAGGCGGCGAGGCTGCTGCCGCGCGTGTTCAACCTCTGCGCCGGCGCGCACGAGGCCGCCGCCCGCGCCGCGCTCGGCCTGCCCCTGATGGACAACCCCGCGCGGACCCGGCGCGAGCGGGTTCGCGAGCATGCGCTCGCCATCCTCGCCGACTGGCCGGCGCTGTTCGGCCGCACGCCCGACCGCGCCGCGCTGCGGCATCTGGGCGGGCAGGGCGGCGCCGAGGGGCTGCGCACCGCGCTGCTCGGCACCGAGATCGATCTTGCCAATGGCACGCTCCGCACCCTCGAGCACTGGCTGCGGGCCGGCCCGAGCCCGACCGCCCGTCTGCTGGCCCATTGCCGCGAGACCATTGACCCCGCCTGGGGCCGCGCCGAGCTGCCCGCGCCCGGCCTCGCCGACATCGCCGCCGCGCTGGAACAGGGCGCGCCGCCCGAACCGCGCGAGACCACGGTGGCCGATGGCTGGCGCCGCGTGCCGCTGCTGCGCGAGCTGATGGCGGCCGAGGGCGCCAGCCTGTTCGCCCGCCTGCTGGCGCGCCTGATCGATCTTCTCGCCTGCCTTGATCCGCGCGAGGCGCCCGGCGAGACGCTGCCCGCCGCTCCCGGCATCGGTCTTGCCCGCGCCGCGCGGGGCTTGCTCGCCCACCGCGCCAGCGTCGCCGGCGGCATCGTCACCGATTACCGCGTGCTGTCGCCGAGCGCCTGGAACCTCGCCCCCGGCGGGCTGCTGCAACGGGCGCTCGATGCCTTGCCGATCGGGCCGCACACGTCGATGCTGGCGCGGCTCGTGGTCGCT
Source organism: Methylobacterium sp. 092160098-2 (assembly GCF_028920805.1). Classification (NCBI taxonomy): domain Bacteria; kingdom Pseudomonadati; phylum Pseudomonadota; class Alphaproteobacteria; order Hyphomicrobiales; family Methylobacteriaceae; genus Methylobacterium; species Methylobacterium sp. 092160098-2. Next base: position 773,138 of record NZ_JAQPZJ010000002.1, read on the forward strand.
TGCGTCAACCCGTGCGTGCCGGTGACGCTTCGGCTCGACGCCCCGGAGGGCCGGCTTCATGCATGAGATGGCGCTGTGCGAGAGCCTGCTCGATTCGCTGCGCGAGGCCGCCCGCGCGCATGGCTTTGCCCGGGTGACAAAGGTGCGGCTGGCGATCGGCCGCTTCGCCGGGGTGGAGGTGGAGGCGCTGCGCTTCGGCTTCGACGTGGTGATGGCCGGCTCGCTCGCCGAGGGCGCCGACCTCGTCGTGCTCGACGAGCCGGGCAGCGCCTGGTGCTTCGACTGCTCGGCCACCGTGGCGCTGGCCGATCGGCTCGACCCCTGCCCGGATTGCGGCGGCGGCAGGCTTCAGCCGAACGGCGGCACCGGCATGCAAATCAGGGATCTGGAGGTGGTGTGATGTGCGTGACATGCGGCTGCGGACCGGGCGAGGTCACCATATCGGGCGCCGAGGGCGTGCATTCCCACGGCGCGCATTCCGGCCACGGCCATTCCCATGCCGGGCATGCGCACGGGCACGAACATCGCGATCATGAGCACCATGGCCATGACCACGGGCATCACGATCATGACCACCACGCTCATCCGCGGGATGTCGCGGATAACGCCGTATTGTCGGATCACGCGCACCATCCTGATCATCCATCTGATCGGACTGACAGGACAGTCGCCGGTGCGCCGCGTCTGGTCGAGATCGAGCGGGCCATCCTCGCCAAGAATGACGCCTATGCCGCCGCCAACCGGGCCCGCTTCAGCCGCGACGGCGTGCTGGCGATCAACCTGCTGGCCGGCCCCGGTGCCGGCAAGACGACGCTGTTAGTCGAGACATTGCAGGCACTTGGGAAGAGCGTCCCGGCGGCGGTGATCGAGGGCGACCAGCAGACGGCGAACGATGCCGAGCGCATCCGCGCCACCGGCACCCCGGCGGTGCAGATCAACACCGGCAAGGGCTGCCACCTCGACGCCCACATGGTCGGCCACGCCCTCGACCAGTTGCCCTTGCCGCCCGGAGGTATCCTGTTCATCGAGAATGTCGGCAATCTCGTCTGCCCGGCCGCGTTCGACCTCGGCGAGGGCATCCGGGTGACCCTGCTGTCGGTGACGGAAGGCGAGGACAAGCCTCTGAAATACCCCGATATATTCCAGTCTGCCGATCTCGTCGTGCTGACCAAGGTCGACCTGCTTCCGTATCTTGACGTCGACATCGACCTGATCGAACGCAACATCGCCCGCGTCAATCCCGCCGCGCCGATCTTGCATGCCTCGTCCCGTGGACCCGGCGGCCTCACCGCCTGGCTCGCCTTTCTGGACGACGCGAGGCGCCGCCAGCTGGAGCGTCTCGCCGCCGAATTCGATAGCCGCGCCAATGCCTTGCGCCTCGAAGCCGGAGCCGGCAGGCCATGACCGCGCGCCCCGCTTTGCTGGTGGTCGACGACGAACCCCGCTCGGTCGAGGTGATCGCCCGCGTGCTCGGCGAGGACTTCGACGTGCACACCGCGCTCGGCGCCGCGCAGGCCCTACAAGTGCTTGAAAATGAATGGATTCAGGTGGTTTTCTGCGACCAGCGCATGCCCGAGCGCTCGGGCGTCGACCTGCTCGCCGAGGTACGCCAGCGCTGGCCCGACGTGGTCCGTATCATCGTCACCGGCTACACCGACCCGGAGGACATGATCGGCGCCATCAACGAGGCGGGAATTTATCAATTCATCACAAAGCCTTGGCACCCCGACCAGCTACTGCTGGCGGCGCAGTCGGCGGCCCGCCTCTACCACCTCCTGCGCGAGCACGACCGCCTCTCGCTGGAGCTCCGCCTCGCCGCCCCCGAGGCCCGCTTCGCCGAGCAGCACGAGCGGGTGCTGCGCAATTTCCATTTTGACGCCCTGGTGCGCACCCCGGCCAGCCCGTTGAACGAGGTCTGCCGACGCGCCGCGCAGGTTGCCGCCTTCCAGATCCCGGTGCTGGTGCTGGGCGAGACCGGCACCGGCAAGGAACTGCTCGCCCGGGCGATCCACTATTCCAGCTTGCGCTCGGAACGGCCGTTTTTTGCCGTCAATTGCGGGGCGATCCCCGATGAACTGCTGGAATCGGAGCTTTTCGGCCACAAGAAGGGCGCCTTCACCGGCGCGCACGTCACCCGGATCGGCCTGCTCGACCAGGCCGACGGCGGCACCATCCTGCTCGACGAGATCGGCGACGTGTCCCCCGCCTTCCAGGTCAAGCTGTTGCGATTCCTGCAGGAAGGCGAGATCCGGCCGATCGGATCGAACGAGGCGAAGCGCGTCGACGTGCGCGTCATCGCCGCCACCCACCGCGACCTCGCCGGTGAAGTCAAGGCCGGCCGGTTCCGTGAGGACCTCTACTACCGCCTTGCCGCCATGGTGCTGACCCTGCCGCCGCTGCGCGAGCGCCGCGCCGATCTCCGGGTGCTGGCACCGCGCATTCTCGACAGCCTCTCCGGCACGCATGGCAAGCGCGTCAAGGGCTTCACCGAGGAGGCGCTGGCCTGCATCGAGGCCTATGACTGGCCCGGCAATGTGCGCGAATTGCAGAACGAGCTGACGCGCATGCTCGTGCTTTCGACCGGCGATCAGCTGGGCGCCGACCTGTTGTCGCCGCACGTGCTGCGCGGCGCCGCCGCCTCCGCCGCCCGGACCGAGCCGGCGGACCTCGCCATCCGCGAATCCGGGCCGCTCAAGGACCGCATCGAGCGCATGGAAGCGCTGATCCTGATGGAGACGCTGGTGCGCTGCCGCTGGAACAAGAGCCGCGCGGCGGAGGAACTGGGCCTGTCCCGCGTCGGGCTCCGAGCCAAACTCGACCGTTACGGCATCGCCCGTGACGGGGCCTTCGGGCGTAGCCACTGAGGAGAGATCGCCATGTGCCTTGGTATTCCCGGCCGTATCGTCGCCATCGTCGATGAAGAGGCCATGCTCGCCAGCGTCGACGTCTCCGGCGTACGCCGCACCATCGATGTCGTCTGCGTCGCCGAACCGGGTCGCAGGCTCGATGGGCTCGTCGGCGCATGGGTTCTGGTCCATGTCGGCTTCGCCATGAGCCTGATCGACGAGGAAGAGGCCGCTGCGACGCTGAAGGTCCTCACCGAGATCGGCGAGGCCCAAAGCGAGATCGAGGCGATGCGCTCCGGGAGCGTCGAGCCCTTCCACCCGGCGTCCACGCCGCCCGCGCACTGAACAGATGGAGCATCGTCATGCGCTATGTCGACGAATTCCGCGACCCCGCCCTTGCCAAGGGCCTCGTGCGCGAGATCGGCGCGCTCGCCGCCCACATGGAGCGCGGCCGCGACCGGCCGTTTGCCATCATGGAAGTGTGCGGTGGGCATACCCACGCCATTTTCCGTTATGGGCTCGAAGGGCTGCTGCCGGACATCATCGAGTTCGTGCACGGGCCGGGCTGCCCGGTCTGCGTGCTGCCCATGGGACGCGTGGACGACTGCGTCTCCATTGCCGAGCGGCCGGAAGTGATCTTCGCCACCTTCGGTGACGCCATGCGGGTGCCGGGCTCGCGCAAGAGCCTACTCACTGCCAAGGCCGATGGCGCGGATGTGCGCATGGTCTATTCTCCGCTCGACGCCCTCGCTCTCGCCCGCCGCAATCCGGACCGCGAGGTGGTGTTCTTCGGCCTCGGCTTCGAGACGACGATGCCCTCGACGGCGCTGACCGTGCTGAGGGCGGCGCGCGAAGGGATCACCAATTTCTCGGTGTTCTGCAACCACATCACCATCATCCCGACCCTGCGCGCGCTGCTGGAGAAGCCGGACCTCGGCATCGACGGCTTCATCGGGCCGGGGCATGTCTCGATGGTGATCGGCACGACGCCCTACCGCTTCATCGCAGAGGAGTTCCACAAGCCGATGGTGGTCTCAGGCTTCGAGCCGATCGACCTCCTGCAATCGCTGCTCATGGTGCTGCGTCAGCTATCGGACGGGCGCGCGGCGATCGAAAACCAATATGCCCGCGTCGTGCCCGACGCCGGCAATGCGCGGGCGATGGGCGCGGTCGACGAGGTCTACGAAGTGCGGCCGACCTTCGAATGGCGCGGCCTCGGCTCCATCGCCCAGTCGGGCGTGACGCTGCGCGCGCCCTACGCCGAGTTCGATGCGGAGCGGCGCTTCGCCGTGCCGGAGGTGCAGGTCGCCGACCCCGACGCCTGCCGCTGCGGCGAGGTGCTGACCGGCCAGATGAAGCCCTGGGCCTGCCCGATGTTCGGCACCGCCTGCACGCCGGAGGCGCCGCTCGGCGCGCTCATGGTGTCGTCGGAGGGCTCGTGCGCGGCCTATTACCAGTATGGCGGCGTGCGCCAGCCTGCCATGGAGGGGGCCGCATGAACTCGCTCGTCCAATCCACCGGGCGCGCCATTCATCGCGCTCTGCCGAAATCGGTCACGCTGGCGCATGGCGGCGGCGGCAGCGCGATGCGCGACCTGATCGACGAGATATTCATCGCGGCGTTCGCCGAAGCTCCGGGCGCGCTGGAGGACCAGGCCCGCTTTGATCTCGCGGCGCTCGCGGCGCAGGGCGACCGGCTCGCCTTCACTACCGATAGCTTCGTCGTCGATCCGCTGTTCTTTCCCGGCGGCGACATCGGCAAGCTCGCGGTGTGCGGCACCATCAACGATCTCGCGGTCGGCGCGGCGCGGCCGGTCGCGCTGTCCTGCGCGGTGATCATCGAGGAAGGGCTGCCGGTCGAGACGCTGCGCGCGGTAGCGCAGTCCATGGCAGAGACCGCGCGCGCCGCCAGCGTGCCGATCGTCACCGGCGACACCAAGGTAGTGGCGCGGGGCGCCTGCGACAAGCTCTTCGTCACCACCACCGGGATCGGCGTCGTGCGCACCGGTGTCGATGTCGGCATCGGGCGAGCCCGCCCCGGCGACGTGATCCTGGTCAATGGCCAGCTCGGCGACCATGGCGCGGCCATATTAAACGCGCGCGGCGACCTCGCGCTCGAAGCGGCGATCGAGAGCGACTGCGCGGCGCTGCACGAACTGGTGGACGTGCTGATCGGAGCGGCGCCGGGCGTCCGGGCGATGCGCGACGCCACGCGCGGCGGCGTCGCCGCCGTGCTCAACGAGCTGGCCGAGGCGAGCGCGGTCGGCGTGCGCATCCGCGAACTCGATACACCGGTGCGCAGTGACGTTCAGGGCTTCTGCGAGATTCTCGGGCTCGACCCGCTCTACCTCGCCAATGAAGGCAAGCTCGTCGCCGTCGTCCCGCCCGATCAGGCCGACGCCGCCGTTAAGGCACTGAGCGGCCATCCGCTCGGCCGCGCCACGACGGCCATCGGCACCGTGACCGAGGGGCGCGCCGGCCGCGTCGTCATGGAAACACGCTTCGGCGGCCAGCGCATCGTCGACATGCTGGTCGGCGACCAGTTGCCGCGCATCTGCTGAAGATCGACCAACAAGAACCTCCAGGGAGACTACGCCATGAATGTCCGCCGCGTTCGCGCCGTGCCGCTCACCTTGGCGGCCATGCTGACGCCGACGCTCGCCTTCGCGCATACCGGCGTCGGCGATACCCACGGCGTCGTGCATGGCTTCATGCACCCGGTGACCGGGCTGGACCACATCCTCGCAATGGTGACGGTCGGCATCCTCGCATGGCAGCTCGGCGGCAGGGCGCTGTGGGCCTTGCCCACAGCCTTCGTCGCCGCGATGATGGTCGGCGGCGCGCTCGGCGTGGCGGGCGTGGACGTGCCGTTCGTGGAACTCGGCATCGCCCTGTCGGTGGTGGTGCTGGGCGCCGCGGTTGCGCTCGGCGTCGGGGCGCCGCTCGCCTTCGCCATCGGGCTCGTCGGCTTCTTCGCGATCTTCCACGGCCATGCCCACGGCACGGAAATGCTCGACGACGCCGGTGTCCTCGCCTATGGGATCGGCTTCATGCTGGGAACGGCGCTGCTGCACCTCGCCGGCATCGGCCTGGGCTTCCTGATCGGCCGCTTCGCGGAAAGCCAGGGCCAGAGTTGCGTGCGGGGCGCAGGCGGGCTGATCTGCGTCGCCGGGCTGCTTATCGCGACCGGCATCCTCTAGCAGGAGCGCGATGCGATGCCCGGCTCGTCTCCCGGGATGACGATCCGCGTCGGGGATGTGCTGCGCACCGCGAGCTGCCCTCTGGTGGAGGTCGCGGCCGACGAGCCGCTGCCTTCCATCGCCCGGCTCATGACGTTCGCCGGCCTGACGGCGGTGCTGCAGATCGCCCCCTGCGGCCGGCCGGTGCGGCTCATGACGGAATGCTGCGTGCTGCGCCGGCTAGCGGCGGGGGCGGATAATTCGGCCGAGCCTGCCGTGCTGCGCTGCGAGCCGATGGATCTGCTCTCGGACGTCGCAGATGCCATACTGCATGGTCACGTGCAGGCGGCCCTCGTCGAGCACCAGGGCGAGCGGATCGCGGTCCTGACGCTCGATGCCATCTCCGATTTCCTGTCGGGAGCGTCGACGTAGTCGCCGAGGCGTGGCCAGGACATTTCGACTCCGCAAGTCGGAGGAGTCGCGCACCGTAAGGTAGGCGATCGCGCATGAAGGCGGCTTCGCCGGAGCCCGGAGCACGCAGTGGTCTGCCGCGTGCCCCTCTCCGTCGCTCCGGGACGTTGCCGCGGGGGTGGCGAACGCCCCGGGATGACACGCGTCAGGCGACGCCGAGTTTGCGTTCGAGCTGCTTGATGTCGCTTGGCACTTAATTGTAAGAATGCGTCGGTTAGGCTCAAGCGTGGCACCTAATTGTAAGAATCATTGCTGCAAGATTCGCAAATTAAGTGCATCTGCGAAGAGGCACTCGACCTGCGAGCTCGGGCTATCATGTTCTCGGTGGCGTCAGTGAACCGGACCCTGTTGTCGCCCATCATGTACCCCCGTAGCATCCGGAGCATCTCCGGTCCGGCACGCTCGACGATGGCAACGCCGGCGAGCAGAGCCGGCCGCAGGTGGAGCGGCAGGATCGGCTTTGCAGGTGTAGGCAGGTTCTCCTGTCGCTCGGCGATGACATGGTCGAGATCGGGGATAATTGCGCCGAGCAGCCGGAAGCGCCAGAGGTCGTGCTCGCGGGGTACAGGCGTTGGAACGCGTCGCATCAGGAGAAGCCGAGCAATGTCGGCTGGTGAGGTCCAGGTTCCGATACCCCGTTCGGCTTCATCGTCGAGCAGCCTTTCGCCATGAACGGCCGCAAGGCGATGTTGCCGGAAAGGGGAGGCGAGTTCGCGACTGCCGGCATCCCGAAGTTGGTTTCCACACAAAGCGCACGTAATACGCCACCCCAGAAGCTGGCTTCGCAGGATCGGCGCCGGTTCCGCATGTCCCGGGCTGCAGCTCGTGCAGACCTGCGTTGGCCGCGTGGCGATGAGCCGACGCGATGATTGCGCGACATTTGTGAAGATCATTCGACGCACCACGGCCGGTTCGGTGCCGAATATGTTGGCGAGGCGGATTTCCTGATCACTGCTCAGATGGAGATCGGCCGCGCGCAACGCGGAGGTCTCCGGCAGGCAATGGCGAAGCATGACAAGCGGAGGGACCGCGTAGAAGGCGGCATGGCGACTGATCCAGGAGGACAGGAGTTCATCAGAATGGGGCGGCAAGCACACCGGCAACTGCCGGCGGTGGGTTCTCAATCATGCGAATGCCGCCTCGGCATCGAACTCTGGCTCCCAGTTCTCGACGGCTTCGTCGTTGATGTGCTCGCGGCCGCTCTCGATGGCTTCGACGGCCAGGCTGTTGATCACGTGGAAGATGTTGGCGGTGATACCCTCTGTGATCTGCAGGATCCGTCGCAGCGATTTCGGCGTAAGCATCGAGGGTCGACGCAGCGGCGTGTTGCGCAGGATCGAGGCCACCAGGGTCTCGAACTGTTCGTTTGCAGCCCACCGGCTCAAGGTGAACTGCTCGAACCGGCGCGCAAGCTGGACGTCACCACTGATGGCCTCCCGCGCATCGTTGACACCGAAGCAGACCAGGGAGATCTGCAGACGATTGCTGAGGAAGCGGAGCGTATTCAGGACGATGCGTTGCTCGCGGTAGGACCCGGCGAGGATGTTGTGAACCTCGTCGATGACCAGCACCTGCACGCCGATCGCTTCCATGATCCGCAACGCCGCCTGTTCCATCTGGGCGATGTCGGCGCGAGGCCGCTGCGGCGCGCCGAGAAGAGTAAGTAGTTCGGAGTAGAACCGTCGCTCGCCGGGACGGCTGGTCATTTCCATGGCCAGGACCGGTGTCTTTAGCGTGCCCGTCAGCGGATTGAAGCTCGGCGGGTGCTCGTCCCGGAACCGCTTCATAATCATGGTCTTTCCCATGCCGCTGTCGCCATAGATCGCGACCGAGGGCATGCGCGTGCCTCGCGGATGGTCGAGGAGGCCACTTAGCCGGTCGAGCGCCTGCTTGGCGCGCGGGTAGAGAATCCAGCGGCGTGATCGTATCGCTCGAATGCGTCGCTCGTCAGTTTCGGCGAGCAGTGCGGCTGCGCTCGCAGTCAGGTGGGAGACTTCATCGTTCATATTCACTCCAGCTCAATCCGTATCCTCAACAAAGGGTACAGGTTTGCTGGAGTCGACACCGCGGAGCGAGCCCCATCCCTGATCGTCCACCTTCGATTTTGACGAAGCCTTGCCGCGGCGCGCCGCCGCCGTCTTTCTGGTTGCGGCATCGACCAGTTCTCGCTGCACCAACGCGGCGCGGACGATGGCGCGGGTGTCGACTTCACGACGGCCTTTCGCCAGCAGGGTGCGTCGGGCGGTCAGCGCCTCGTGCAGCGTTATCGAGGGCAGGGTGATGTCGGCATAACGGGCTTCCACAAAGTTTCCTGATGGCCGTCGAACGAAGATGCGCGCGAGGTCGCGCGGATCGTACTTCACAAGCAGGCGGCGCTCAGAATGCCCGACGTCGGCGGTGAGCGCTGCCGACCAGTAGCGCAGGCCGAACAGATGAATCCCGGTCGGCCGCAAGGTGCGCTCCTGCTCAGGCAGGAAGGTCAGCCAGAAGCGGAGCCGATCCTGTGGCAGTCGAAGCGGGATCTCGCCTTCGTGCTCCCGCCAGACCGCAATCGGCGGGCGGCCCAGGGAGCTGTGGATCGACTGATGGTAGGAGCCGACGATATCGAGGGCGATGTAGCGCTCGAGTTCCCTCAAAGTCAGCGCTGCGTGCCGCTTGGAGTTGTATTCGCCGAGCTCCTGTTCGTTGCTGAATGTTGTCCCGGGCAGCAGGTGCAGCTTTCCCATCTGAGTGCCGATCAGACGCTCGATGTGACCACCGAAGCGCGGCTCGCCCGGCGGCCGCCATTCGATTGCCATCCCGGCATCCTCACAACCTCTCTTGAATGCTCGACTTCGGAAGTCGGATCCGTTGTCGACATGTACCGTGTTCGGCAGGCCGGCCACGGGCCACGGCTCCCTGATCTCGCGTTCTCTCAACCATGCCGACTTGTCGAAGACGGAATGCAAGAGGCACAGGCTGGTCGACAGCCGCGACGGTGCGTCCATGGTGAGATGGAACCCGGTTACCATCCGACTGCAGATGTCCATCGCCAAGGTCAGCCACGGCCGGCCGATCGGCTGCCGGGTCTCCTCATCAACAACGAATACATCGGCCTTGGTATGGTCGATCTGGACCACCTCGAGGGGGCGGGAGGCACCGAACGCTCCGGGAACGGCCGTTGTCGCCTTGACGATCTTCTGTTCACCGCGTCGCCTGGCACGCTTCTGGAGGTCTATGTGCTCAAGGCGAGCGACGATCGTTCTGCGATGCGGCGGCTTCAGCCCCGCCGACATGCAGTTCGTCTGCACGTCCCGGACCAGCTGCGAGACCGTCGGTCGTGTCCGCTTCAGGTAGAACGCATTGATGGTCCTCCGAACGATTTGCTCACGCTTCTCATCCAGGGTGCGATGGCCCTCCGGCCGCCCGCGTTTGCGGTCCACAAGCGACAGGACGGTTCCGCCGGCGCGGAACAGCTTGACCATGCGGTAAGCTGTAGCTTGGCTAAGGCCGAGTTCGGCCGCGAGTCCCGCAACATTTCCGGCCGTAGTGCGACCGGGGTGGCGCCTTAGAAAGCCACGAATCGCATCCGCACGCCGGCACGCTTCATCCCAAAGCGCCTCATCAATTTCGTCGGGAAATGGGTCGCTCATAGAGGCTCGCGAGTGAAAAAACTCTGTAAACCAGATTCTCACATTAAGTGGCAAACGCCAAGGGTCATTATCAAATTAACTGCTAATTCTCAATTTAAGTGCCAGCCTAAGCATTTGGAATTGTTTATATGTAATTCTCATAATTAAGTGCCAAGTGACACGAACCGACAGTTCTGGCAATAGCTCCGCTCACGGATTCCTGGGAAACCCGACAGCGCCGGATTGACCGCAGCCTGCGATGACCGCGCAGCCTCTCGTTCGGATGTCGCCATGCGGCTGCACACGCTCCTCGCCCTGGTGTTCGCCGCCAGCGCACTAATCCTGACCTTCGCAGGGACGGTCGTGGTCTCGCGCTTCGTCGCCGACCGCGTGCAGGTCCGCCGCCGAGGCGCGCATGGCCGACCTCGCCGAGCAGCTGCGCCAAACCATCGATGCCAACATCGCGGAGCGTCTCGGCGACATGGCGGTCCTGTCCTCGGTCGCGCAGACGACGGCGACGACGCCGGAGGCGCGGCGGACCTGGGTCGAGGCGATGCGCCAGACCTACCCAGCCTACGCCTGGATCGGCTTTGCCGACCGGTCGGGACGCATCGTCGCCAGCACCGGCGGGATGCTAGAGGGCGAGAGCGTCGCCGCCAGACCCTGGTTCCAGGCCGGCCTCGAGCGCCCGACAGTGCTCGACGCGCACGAGGCGGCGCTTCTCGCCAAGAAGCTGCCGCCCCTGCCCTACGGCGAGCCGAAGCACTTCGTCGACGTCGCCGTGCCCCTGCATGACGCGTCAGGAGCCACGATCGGCGTCGTCGGGGGGCACTTGAGCGTCCGGTGGATGCGCGAGATGTGCCGCGCGGCGATCGCGTCAGCGCTGGCGCGCGACCCGAGCGTCGACCTCGGGCCGGGCGATCAGGAGGGTCAACGTCTGCAGGCCGACCTGCCGGCGATGGCCGCTGTAGCCGCAGGTGCCGAGCGGGCGAGGCGCATGGCCTAAGTGTGATCAATACTTCACCGGCGCGAGCCGGGCACAGGGCTCGCGCGAGCGACCGACCCTGCCGTGGACCGTCGTCGTCCGGCAGCCGATCGAAATCGCACACGCGCTCGCCGCTCCGATCCTCGACAGGCTCGTGCTCGGCGGCGCGACCTTCGCGCTGTTCTTCGCGCTGCTCGGATGGTGGGCGGCGCACGTGCGCGGGACCGCCGAACGCAAAGGGCTCGGTCTGCACATCGAAGCCGACGGTCACGACCCTCGCGTGCTCGGTGACGTCACGCGCCTGCGGCAGGTGCTGCTCAACCTCGTCAACAACGCGGTGAAGTTCACAGCCCACGGCTCCGTCACCGTCGCGCTCAGCCAGTCGGAGACGCCGGACGGCGTGGCCGCGCACGTCAAGATCCGCGACCCCAGCATCGGCATCTCGGCCGAGACACATACACGCCTGTTCAACCGGTTCGTGCAGGCCGACAGCAGCACGACGCGCCGGTTCGGCGGCACCGGGCTGGGGCCCGCGATCGCCAAAGGCCTGATCGCGGCGATGGGCGGCGAGATCGGCGTCGACAGTCGCGAGGGCTCGACCTTCTGGTTCAGCCTTACACTCCCACGCGCTTCGGAAGTCGAGGCGCGAGCGATCGGTTGGCGGCAGCGGCCCCGGTCTCAGCGGACGCAACCCGCGTGCACCTGCTCCTGGTAGAGGACGGTGAGATCAACCGCGAGCTCGTCCAGGTGGTGCTCGAAGCGTTGGGCTACCGGGTCGACACGGCTTGCGACGACCAGGAGGTCGTGAGCTTCGTTCAAGCTCAAGCCTTGACCTCGTGCTCATGGACGTGGAGATGCCGGTGATGGACGGCGTGACGGCCATGAGCCGGATCCGTGTCTTATCCTGCCCGCACCACGACGTGCCGATCGTCGCGATGACGCGCATGTGCTTTCCGAGCAGGCGGAGCGCCTGCTCGCTGCCGGCGCGAACGACCTTATCGGCAGGCCGTTCAACCGCGCTCAGGTGCGCAACGTCGTCACGCGCTGCCTCGATGCTTCTGCGAGGCTCGCGACCTTCGCGGCCTGGTCGCTGCGCAGTCCCAGTGTGGGAACCCGCCGAGCCGCGGTCTTTTTGGGGTTGCGCCAGTGGAGACCAGGAGGATCCGTTCAGGCCCGCTTCCGTCGCGTTGCGTCACCTACCGGATCGTTGAGCGGGCAGACAGCCGAGTCGACCTCAAAATCAAGAGTGTCACCGGCTTCACCGTGCAGCGCGAGGGTTTCGCGTCACTGACCGAGGCCGACGCCGCTTTGCGGGACCTGCGAACGGCCTTCTCAGCCCACAAGTGACACCTCGTGCCTCATGGCGGCCCGGCGCTGTCCTGACATGGAACGAGCTGCTCTTTGAGGGAAGAGCAGCTCGCGCCAGGGTCGACTTGGGATTGCACACCGTGCGTCATGTGCCTTTAGAAAACCGGTCATTATCGGTTTGGTTCCCTCAATCGAAAAGCCAAGGGCTCGATGCAATTCTTGCCCCAGCCGATCTGTCTCGAAACCTCGGCGATTGAGCGAAGATACAACCTTGATTGAGCTGATCCGCCTCGACGGCAGCGCTCACAAGCTTTGAAAAAACCCTGGAATGCACCTGCACTTAACGTCCGTCCTCAAGAAAGTATTCCTGCGTGGACATTGCTGAAGTTCTCCCGTGCCACGTCTGTCAAAGCCGCACCTGGATCGACGTCAAGATTGGACAGACGTCGATGTTAGGCAACGCTGGCCGCTCGCGCGGTTCCTTCCCGGCCTGAACGACTGCCCGGCCTGCATCCAGCCATTGAACACGCTGAAAGGGCTGCGGGTGCGTGCCACAGATTCGCCGCATTTGGGACATTATCGAGAAACATCGGCGCAATCACATCGTCGAAATCAGACCTTTCGATACGGGTTTACAGTACTCGTTCCGTCTGCGATCCGGTTCTTGCGGAGCAGGCCGGTGTCGACCGGAATGCGCGTTGCGTGCGTCTCTCGAATCAGGAGATCAGCCGTGGCCGAACACACCGTTACCGATCCATCGCTCCGCATCGACCGGCTCTCGCTGGGCCTGATCCTCGGCCTCATCGCCGCCGAAGCGGCCCTGCTCTTCGGCATCTTTTGGCTTTGAGGCAGCGCAGGCTCGACTTCACTGCGCGCATCGCTATGTAGCCGGAAGTCGCAGACCGCGAATACATAATCCACGCACTGCCCGATCACCCGGCTGGAGGATGCGATGCTCACGGACGCTCCACTGGATCGTAGCCGCGCAGACATCCTTAAGCGCCTGCAAGCCAGCGTCGTCCGCCGACGCAGCGTGGCTCCACGACGGGCCATCAGCTCCGATGCACGCGTCGCCCATCTCCACCTTGTTATCTCGGGGTTGGCGGCGCGCTACCGCGTGCTCGGCAACGGATCACGACAGATCACGGAACTCTACCTGCCCGGTGACCTGTGCGACCTCGGCTATAATCTCAACGGCCGAGCCGGCGATGACGTCGTGGCGCTCTCGGCATGCATCCTCGGCGAGATCCCGCGCAAGATCCTGTTCACTGACAGCGCACTCAGTCCGGACTGGGCGGAGTTCCTCTTTCGCGCCGTCGCGCGTGAGGGCGCAATCGCCACCGAGCGGATCGTCAGCTTGGGCCGGCGCTCGGCGTACGAGGCCGCCGCCCACCTGTTCTGCGAACTCTGGGCACGCATGAACGCCGTCGGTTTGGCGGATGAGACGAGCTTTCCATTCGACTTGACCCAGGTCGATCTCGCCGACGTGCTCGGCATGACCTCGGTTCACGTTAACCGCACCCTTCGGGAGCTCAGGACCCGCGGCCTGGTGCGGGTGCGCGGCAAGGTTGCGACGATCCTCGATCACGGCGCTTTGGCCCAGGCCGCTGACTTCGATCCAACGTACTTGCAGATGCACGAAGCGCTTTCAGCCCCCGCGCGCAGCGATAGCCAGTGGTACGAGAGATCGATCTATCATCAATCGGGGCGGGGCCCGGCCAGATCAACGCGGATCGAGCCGATTGCCTGAGCGTGATCAGTCATTGTCGCAAGCGTCTTTTCGCGGACGATGACCGCTGCAGGCGCAGGAATCAAGGTCAGAGCACCTCACAGCCAGAAGCGCAGGCGATCGTCGCTTCTGGCACGTTTGTCGGCACTGCTCTGTCCTGTCGCCCACAACCGTCACTTGCCGAGAACTGGCCATCCGACCTGGGCACGAGGTGGAATGGCCGAGAGCGAGTTCATCGACGGACGCATCATCCTGCATCGAACTGGCGACGGGCGGACGCCCCTCGTGCAGCGCCTCAACCGGATTGAGGGACAGGTCCGAGGCCTGCGCGATGATCGGGGAAGACCGCTACTGCCTCGACGAGATCCAGCAGATCCACGCCGCCCGAGCCGCCCTGCGCGAAGTCGCCTTGCTGATCATCGACCAACACGTCTCTGAAGGCCTGAAGATCGCGGCCTCTGGTATCGATAACGCGCAAGCGGTCGAGGACATGATGCGGGTGCTTCGATCCGCGATGCTCGGCTTCGACTGAGTTCGCCAGCGCCGCATACCGTTCGGAATCATCGGCGCATCCTTTGTTCGGCATGCTTCTCAAGCTGGCCGTCGGTCGAACCTTGTTTGCCTTTCGAGAGACCATCGACGCGATTGCCTTGTCCCGGGGCCAACCGGTACAGCTCGGCTGAGAGGTGTTCAGGTCGCGCCTCACTCCGGCCAGGAAGAGCGGGAATGCCAAACACGTTCGGTCTCAACCGGTCGCTCGGCGGAGCCATCGGCGTCATCGCGCTCGTTTCGCTCCTCAGCAGCGGCGCGGTCGTGGCCACCCGCAACGCGCTGCACACCGCGACGGAGGCGCTCGATCACTCGACCTTGGTCATCCGCAACCTCGACGGTTTTCGCACGGCCATGCTTAACCAGGAGACGGGTTTGCGCGGCTACCTGATCACCGGGCGTGAGAGCAGCCTCGAACCCTATCGGGCTGGACGGCCGGCTCTAGACGAGACGATCAATCGCCTGAGATCTCTCATCGGTGTCGATCCCGAGCGCATGAGCCTGCTCGCGGATGCGGTCACGGCCGCCAGGGCCTGGCAGAGCGACGTCGGCGAGGTCGCCATTCGCCGCGCGGCCGATCCGGCCACACGAACAGAGGCGGTCGGCATCGAGGCCGACGGCAAGGGCAAGGCGATGTTCGACACCCTGCGCGGGAAGCTCTCCGCCCATCGAGGCCCTGGAGGAGCGGACGCAGGCGATGCAGAATGCGCGTGTCACGCAGGCCGAGCGTGACGAGAGCCTCGCCCTGTGGGGCGGTACCCTACTCACCCTCCTGATCTGCACTGGAATATGGATCTCGATCAACCGCCTGATCGTGCGCCCGCTGGTTCGGGTGATGACCTTCGTCGAGCGGGTTGGAGGGGGTGACCTGTCGGGGCACGTGGAAGCAGGCGCAGGTGGCGAAGTCGGTCGGCTGGCCGCGACCCTGAATACTATGGTCACCGGATTGTCGGATCTGGCGCGGACCAACCGTGCGGCCACGGCGGACCTGAACGCGGCGGCGGCCGAGATCCGCGCCTCGGCGCAGGAGCAGGCGGCCTCGGTCGAGCAGCAATTCGCCGCCGTGCAGGAGACCGCCGCCACGGTCGACGAGATCACCCATTCGGGCGCGCAGATCTCGAAGCGCGCCACCGAGGTGATCGCCACCGCCCAGGCCACGGCCCAGACCTCGCGGCAGGGCCTGCGCGCGGTCTCCGACACCGCCAAGGCCATGGACGCGATCCGCGAGCAGGCGGAGGCCGTGGCCGGCAACATCGTCAGCCTGTCGGAGAAGACCCAGACGATCGGCGACATCATCGAGACGGTCAACGACATCTCGGAACGCACGCATCTCCTGGCGCTCAACGCCGCCATCGAGGCGGCCGCGGCCGGCGAGAGCGGGCGCAGCTTCGCGGTGGTGGCCTCGGAGATGAAGCTCCTGGCCGACCAGGCCAAGGCGGCCACCGGTCAGGTGCGCGGCATCCTGGGCGAGATCCAGCGGGGCATCAACACGTCGGTGATGCTCACCGAGGAGGCGGTCAAGCGCGCGGCCGCGGGCAAGACGCGCTCGGACACGACGCAGCGGACCATCGAGGAGATCACCGCGCGGGTGGAGGAGAACGTGCAGACCTTCCAGCAGATCGTGGCCTCGACCAACCAGCAGCAGCTCGGCATCGAGCAGGTGATGGGCGCGCTGCAGAACATCCGGCAGGCCAGCCAGCAGACCGCGGCCGGCACACGCCAGGTCGAGGCCGCCTCCGCCAATCTCACCGAACTCGCCCAGGCCCTCATGGCGCTCGCTAACCGCTACCGGCTCTGACTGCTTGAGGCCTGCGTAGGCGCGAGGAACAACCCATGTCAGACCCGGACCGGCCGATCTCTGCGGGCGAACTGGAGCCTTTGCTCGAGGCGTTCAGCCGCTGCTTCGAAGGGACTGGAGCCGCCTTCCAGGCCCTGTTCCACCAGATACGCGCCAACAGTCTCGTTTGCGCCCTGCTGCTGCGCGAGATGACCAAAGCCGGCCTGATCGAACCCGAGGCGCTCAAGGAGGAGGCGCTCGCGGCCGCCGACAAGCTCGAACTGCCGGGATCGAACGGTGAAGTCGCCAAGCTGATCACGAGCATTTTCGGCGGCGCGCCCGCAGAGATCCCGCCTCAAGTGGTGCTGCGCGTGATCCAGGGCGGCCTTAATAAAACTGCCGGAAGGGCCACGCCCGAGCCGGCAACGGAGGTGGATGATCACACGGGGTAGATCGTCTCAGCCCCCTGCCGATAGCCGGCTTCGAACTAGACTGCGGGCGATAGAGCAGGAGAGCTGGTTCGGTGACGCAGAGGCGGATCGAGGCGCTGATCGCCGTGAACGAAGACATCGCCGCCTGTGAGCGCCGCTTTCACCGCCAGTGCATCAGGGTCGCCGATTTGGCCAAGCACATGGAGGTTGCGGCACGGGACGAGATGCTGCTCTCGTCCTACATGACGAGCCTCGTCCTGCTACGGAAGCACCGCGACACCATGCTGGCAGACGCTCAAGTCGGCGCTTGACGGCACCGGGACAAACATCTCGGCCCCTTCCGTCGCAACTGTCTCTTCTGTCTGGCATCGTTCGTGACAGACACACCTAACCTTGTTCTGTCGTACCCACGCCTCGGCTCGGGTGCCGACAGTACCGACAGTTCTGACAATAGCCCGCCGCGCTCAAGCTACGATCATCTCGCGGATCCGGCTCGCCAGCGTCTCCATCACGAACGCCTTGGTCAGCACGCCCATGCCCGGCTCCAGGTGACCGTTGCCCACGACGGCATTCTCGGCATAGCCGGTGTTGAACAGCACCTTGAGGCCGGGCCGGTTCACCCGAACCACTCGACCAGCCGGCCGGCCGCATCGAGCACGGGCACCGCACACGAAAAGATCCGACCCGGCGAGCCGTCGGCGCGGCGGACTCGATGCTCGAGCTCGAACGCGCTGTGCGTGCGCACCGCCTCATCAATTGCGGCCAAGACGCGCGGGCGATCCTCATCGAACAGGTACGTCTCGGGCCAGCTGCCGGCCGGTGCGTCGGTGTCGGCAAGGAATCCGCGGCCGTCGAGATGGCGCAGCTCCGTCCAATCCGGGTTCATCCGGTAGACGACGTCGGAACTGGCGTTGACCAGCGCGCGGAACCGCGCCTCACTCTCGCGGACCGCGGCTTCCGCCTGCACCTGCCGCCGATCGGCGGCGACGCGCTCGGTGATCTCGGCGAGAATGCAGAGCACGCCCGCCGGGCGGCCGCTCTCATCGAGAACCGGCGAGTAGTCCAGGTTCATCCAGACCTGCTCAGGTCGGTCTTGCCGGTACAGGGTCAGCTCCTGATCCTTGAAGGAAAGCGTCTCGCCGGCAAGCCCGACACGCATGGTCGTGTCGTTGAAATCAGCGACCTCGGGTCAGCCCTCCCGCACCTTGCTGCCCATGTACCGCCCGCGGATTGTGAGACACCGATCTGAAGCCTACGCGGCCAAGGCCGCGGGTGGAAGCTGCGCGGTGCGAATGGCGGCTGGTGGTCGGAAGCCGTGCCGCTCGATCAGCCACGTCTCATTGTAGAGGTCGCGAAAGGCCAGCAAAGCGCGACGCAGGTCCTCGACCGTGTCGAAGTGCTTCACCCACAGCAGGTTCTCCTTGAGCGTGCGGATGAAGCGCTCGGCGCAGCCGTTTCCTTCCGGTGCGCGCACGAAGGCGGGCGAAGTTGCGATGCCCAGGAACGCCAGTTCCGCCTGGAAATCGTCCGACATGTACTGGCTGCCGTGGTCGTGCCGGACACTCAGGCCGGAGGCGATCTCGGCCGTAAAGCCGCCGAAGCGCTGCCGCACACCCTGGCGGATCGGCTCCAGCGCCTCGAACCGTGTGGCCCGACGCGCCGCATGGATGCCCACGCACTCGGCCGAGCAGTGGTCGACGGCCACGAACACCGCAACCTGGCCCTCAGCCGTCCAGGTGGTGGTCAGATCGGTGCCCCACATCGTGTCCACCCTCTCCGGGATGATGGTGCCGTCGTGATTGCGCGGGCCGCGCGGCGCGCCGACACGTGCGGGGGCGAGCAGATCATGGGCGCGCATCAGGCGCAGCACGCGGCGTTTGGAGGTGCGTACGCCCTTGAGGCGCAGCCGCGCCCAGACCTTGCGGTGACCCTCGCCGTGAAAGGGGCTGTCCGTGAGGATGGCGCGGATCTGCGTAAGCAGCGCCGCATCCGGCATCGGCCCGACCGGGCCGGGACGCCGCGACGGCACGGGCCGGGAAGGTGAGAGGTGCCGGTGGACGGTGGCGCGCGACACGCGCCAGATCCGACACACCCGGGCCAGTCCGTAAACTTTGCCGCTGGCAGGCGAGACGGCCCGGCTCATGGCCGCGACCGCCTGCGGGCCAAAGGGCCGGGGCCGCGCGCCTCCAGGGCGGCGATCTTGGCCTCCAGCAACTCGCGCTCGATCAGCATCTCACCGAGCTTGGCCTTCAGCCGCCCACTCTCCAGCGCGTCCGCATCAAGGGGCCGGGTCGCCAAGCTCGCTTCGCCCGCCATCAGGAAGGCGTCGCGCCAGCCCGACAAGGTCGCGGCGGTCACGCCCAGACTGCGTGAGACGCTCTCCAGGTCCTCGCCGCGCAGCAGCCGCAGCACCGCATCCCGCTTGCGCTGCCGGGACATGCGCCCGCCGCGACCAGGACCAACTGCACCTGCATCTGCCTTCGTATCCGTGCTCATCGTCCTCACCCCTGTCGCGGAGACCGTCCGCTAACGGGGTGTCTCAAGCAACCGGGAGGCGGAGGACCCAGCAGTTTCGGGTGCCTTCCGCCAGCGAAGACCGAGTATGCGTCATTGTAGATCATGATGCCGTCCTCGCCCCAGAGCAGCACCATCGGCACGGGCGAGAGCAGCACGAGACCGACCGTGGTTCTCAGGCTCTGAGGCCAAGTCTCGGCTGGACCAGTCGTGGTCGTCGCCCAGTCGTACGACCGGACGAAATCACCACATTGTCCGCCGCCAGCGAAGAAGGTGTGAGGCACGCGGATGACCTCAGACGTCGCTTCGGGCATTAAGGATGGACTGGAACATGCGCACGCGGAGTGCCGCCG
The DNA here is from genome assembly GCF_028920805.1 of Methylobacterium sp. 092160098-2. Lineage (NCBI taxonomy): Bacteria > Pseudomonadati > Pseudomonadota > Alphaproteobacteria > Hyphomicrobiales > Methylobacteriaceae > Methylobacterium > Methylobacterium sp. 092160098-2. The sequence goes on from NZ_JAQPZJ010000002.1 coordinate 792,890, forward strand.
CGCTCTGGCGGTGTCAATCACCCGCGTCGCCGCTGCGCAGCCCGCCGCGTGGACAAGGTGCGACGGGGCTGACAGCGGGCAGTATCGCGCAAGGTTCGTGTTCACACGGTCGCGACGCCACACCAAAACAACCGACGATCGAAGTAGTCTAGATTAATATTTTCGCACCTCGACCAAGAGCCTTGGGTGCCCCCATAGCTTTCGGGCCTGTCTTTAATGAAGGCACATCCTTGAAAGCTTAGTGGGCAATCAAATTTCGGCGTTTGTCCGAACGCCATGGGCGCGCAGTGTACGCGCCCGCTCTAGGGATTGGTGCCATGCTCTTCGATCATTCTGACGCGCCGGCACGCACGCTACGCATTCCGGCGCTGTCGTTGCCCGCGCGTCAGCCTGCTCAGCACGGTGCTGCTCGTCCTCGCGACGACGATCCTCGCCGGCCTGCTGCTCGTGCAGATGCGGGTCGTGCTCGAATTACGAGCCAACAACAACCTCGCGAGCAACCTGCGCCTGCTCCAGCAGAGCCTCGCCGACGAAGGTGGAAGCGCGACCTTCAGCGTTCAAGGTGAGCGCTTGTACGTCGGGACCCACGCGATCGACAGCGCCGATGCCGCCGTCGATCGGGTCCGCACAATCATCGGCGGAAGCGCGACCGTCTTCCTCGGCGATGCCCGCGTCGCCACGAATGTGACGAAACCCTATGGCTCGCGCGCAGTCGGCACGAAGCTCAAACCGGGGCCGGCCTACGACGCCGTGCTTCGCCAGGGCGTGTCGTACCAGGGCGCGGTCGACGTCCTCGGCACGCCCTACCTCGCGCGTTACGAGCCGATCCGCGACGTGACGGGCGGCGTGATCGGCATCCTCTACCTCGGCGTGAAACGCGCGGACTTCCTGGCGAGCATCGATGCGCTCGCCGACCTGCACGGTCAGTCCACGACCTCGCGGGTGATCGAAAACCGCCGACGAAAGCGACAATTCTGACGATAGGTCGAAGCCGGAACGACCGCATACACCCCGGAGTGTATGCATTTCACAATTTTGCATACATCATAGCTCGCGATGGTCCGACCGCTCTCACTCGCCCAGCACACGCTCTACGCCGATCTCCTCGAACTGGGAGCTGCGGGCCTGTTCGATCCGGAATTTCCGGAGAACGGCAGCGTCACGATCCGCCCCGGCCGTCCTGGGACAGCCGCCTCCGAGGGCTACGCGTACTACCACGGCTATCGCTCGCCGGCCGGCTCCGCCGACCGCCCGCAGCGGTATTGCCACTATGTTGGGAAGGCCAGCGACCCGGGGATCGCGGCTCGGATCGCCCGGTTTCACGCGATCAAGGCCACGCGCGCGGAGCGCGCCACGACCGTCAGGGCACTGGTCGGAGCTGGCCTGCCGCGACCGGACCCGCTCACGGGGCGCATCGTCGAGGCCCTGGCCAGAGCCGGCCTGTTTCCCGACCACGCCGTCCTCTTGGGCGAGGCTGCCGATCAGACCTACGACGGCGTCCTCGGCGTGCGCCTGCCCAGGAGGGCGAGCGGCAGCGCGGATGGAATGCGCCCGGAGGTCACGGTCGCCCTTCGAGACCCGGCCAAGATCGCGCATCTGCTCGATGGGCTTCGCACCGTCGATCCGAGCTTCTCCGCAATGGCCGAGGATCCGAATGTCCCGGCGGCGAGGCGCTTCGAGACCGCGAGCCGGGCCCGCGTCGATGTCCTTGTGGCGGATGGCGACACTCGGGAGAACGGCGACCCAATCGGCTTGCTGATCGATCGACCGGGTCAGGCCATCCTCCTGCACGGACCCGGGATCCCCGTCAGCGTTCCCGCTGCGGAGCGCCGCGCCGTCCACGCTCTGATCGCACAGGGCGTTGGACCGGTCGGGCGCGGCTTGGCCGAGCGCGACCCTGGCCGCGCCGCCGACCTGATCGAAGCCCTCGACATGGCCGGTCGCGAGCACGGGCTCACCCAGGCGCTCACTGAGGCATGGCAACGCCATCCGAGCTGGCGTTCGGGCTTGCACTCAGCCATCCGGTCCCTGCCGTGGCCGTATCGTGCGCTTTTCCCACGCTTGGACGCCGAGCTGGTATCGCGCCAAACGGCCATATCATGCGCTGTTTCCATTCATCGATAGAACTGATCGACCGATTCTTGTCTGAACACGGCACCAGAATATTAATTTCGGTGCTGTATCGGGACACACATTAGCTGCGGACATTTCCTCACGACGTGGAGTTGGCCGAGACGGCCGCATCGCTCGGACGCGGCGACCCCGTGCAGTGGCAAACCACGCCGTTCCGCGAGTTGCACCGGGTCGGGGAGGCTCTCGCCGCCGCCTCCATCGGCCTGCGGGCGCGCGAGGCGCTCCTCAAGGGTGAGCGCGAGCGCTACGCCTTCGCTCTCGATGGAGCCAACGACGGTCTCTGGGACTGGAACATGGTTACCGGCGAGGTCTGGTATAGCGAGCGCTGGCAGACCATGATCGGCTACCGGCCCGGCGAGCTGCCCCAGCTGTTCTCGGCCTGGGAGACGCTCGTGCATCCCGAGGACAAGCAGGGCGTGCTCGACGCGCTGGAGCGACACCGCACCGGAGGATCCGACACCTACGAAGCCGAGCACCGCCTGTGGCACAAAGACGGGCGGTGGGTCTGGATCCTGACCCGCGGGAAGGTCATGAGACGGGACGCTGGTGGACGCCCAAACCGCGCCGTCGGTACGCACACCGACATCACCCGCCGCAAGGAAGCTGAGGCGGCGCTGCGCGCCAGCGAGGCCCGCTTCCGGACGCTGTTCGAGCGCGCGCCGATCGGCATCGCCGACGTGTCCCTAGACTGCCGCATCACTGGGGCTAACGATAGACTCTGTGAGATCCTGGGCTATGCCCGTGAGGATCTCATCGGCAAGACGTTCCAGGAGATCACGCACCCGGACGACGTCGAGGCCGACGAGGCCCGGGTCCGGGCCTTGCTGCGGGGACGGATCCCGCACTACCGCATGGAGAAGCGCTACATCCGCAAGGACGGCGCGGCGCTCTGGGCCCATCTCACGGTCGGGCTCGTGCGCGACGAGGCGGGCCGGCCGGTTCACTTCCTGTCCAGCGTCAAGGATATCGACGCGGACAAGGCCGCCGCGCGCCGTCAGGACTTCCTGCTCGCCTTGAATGAGGCGCTGCGCGACCTTGCCGACCCGGGAGCGATGATGGATCGCGCGATCCAGGTCATCGGCGAGATGCTCGGGGTCGCTCAGGTCGGCTACGGTGAGGTCGACGACGACCCGGCATGCGCCACCGTACGCCGTCACTGGAACGACGGCCGCATCCCGTCCGCCGTCGAGATTTGGCCCATGGCCGATTTCGGGCCGGCGATCGTCGCTGGACTGAAGCAGGGCAAGGCCGTCGCCCTCGCTGACGTGCAGGAGGATCCTCGAACCGCGACGGCCGAAGTCCTGACAGTCTACGGGGCTAATGGCACCCGCAGCCTCCTGGCCGTGCCGCTCGTCAAGGACGGACGCCTGAGGGCGATCTTGTTCATCCACGAGCCAGAGCCGCGCGCCTGGACCGGCGATGTCGTGCAACTCGTCGAAGACGCCTGCGAGCGCCTGTGGAGCGCGGTCGAACGGGCTCGCGCCGAACTGCGCCTGCGCGAGAGCGAGGCGTTCGCGCGCAGCGTCGTCGAGAGCAGCCCCGACTGCATCAGTGGAGTTCTGGCCGGAGGATATGCGCCCCGAGATCGCCCGCGTCGTGACGGCCGCCGCAGGGGGGCGCGCCGGCCGCCTCGTCGCCCACTGCCCCACCATGAAGGGGACGCCCAAGTGGTGGGACGTGTCGGTCGTTCCCGTCCTCGGGCCTGACGGCGGAGCGCGAGTTCCGCATCATCCGCCCCGACCGGACCCAGCGCTGGATCCATAGCCGGGCCGAGGTCATCATCGATGCCGACGGTCGGCCGAGCCACGCGCTCGGCATCATCACGGACGTAACCGGACGCCATGAGGCGCGCTGCTCGATCGAGCTCGAGCACGACCGGTTCAAGGCCCTGCTCGACGCGACTGCTGCGGTCTACCCGTGACAGCCGAAGCGATCGATCTCTTACAGCCCTTCGGTCAGAAAATGCTGGATGACGGTCGCGGTAAGAGCGCGTGGTACGCCTCGACGCTCAACAAAGCGCCAGGCCAGGCGCTGCGCCTCAGCGCCGTCCTGGCCTTCCTGAGATGGAGCGCCGAAGCCGACGCGGACGTGCCGACCTCGATCGAGGTCGACCGGATGCAGGACGCCATCGACCTGATGGAGATCTACTTCCTGGAGCAAGCCAAACGCGTGCGCCAGACGGCGGCCATCGGCGACGGTGAGGCCGATGCCAAGGCTGTCCTGGCAATCCTGCGCGAGCGCGATTGGCGCGATTGCTTCACCGGCCGGCAGCTCCAACGGGTTGCCAGCGGCCGGCTCGCCGACACGCGCAACCGCAAAGCCGCCTGCGAGATCCTCGTCGACGCTGGCCTTCTGTTCTGGAAACCAGAACGCGAGGGCACAACCAGAGACCGTGAGCGCGAAGAGTATCGCATCAACCCGATCATCTTCGGGGCCAAGCCGGCCGCGGATCCTGCGGATCCTGAAGACCCATCAAAGGGTACGACAGACAGCCTGAGATAGCCCTTTCGTCTCTACTGGCCCTATTATCAGAGCCTCCCAAGGACGGGCTGCCCTACTCAGCCCGCTCTGTCGCACCCGACCGCCCCGGCCCGACAGAAGCGACAGTTCTGACAATAGCTCTGGCGCGCATGTTCAGGCGCTCCTGATTTGGCGCTCAGGATAACACTCCGCAGCGAGGTTGAGCGTCACTGTGCAAAGCACCGTCCCGACCTCATCCCGTATGTACGCCGTGAAAGCACGTCGGCCGTCCGAGGGCGGCGGCTCACGACCAATGTCGGGGAGTGCCGCGATCGCCGCATCTCGGGCCTCGTGCAGATTCGGATAGCACGTGCCCTCCTCGTCTCGTAGGCTCTCCGAGCCGTCCTCGTAGTCGATGAAATAGCGAGGCATCGCAACGCGGGGGTTGATGAACACAGACGAGTGCGAACTGAGAAAGCGTTCCGGCGCAAAAGGTTGCATCGGTTATCCGTCTTCCTGAGCGACATCGGTCAAGTCGATGAAAGTCGCCAGTCTTTCCGTCGTCTGGGCACTTGTGACCAGACAGAGCGCCAAGCGTCGCGGTAGGAAAGTTGCGTCCTATCGATCTAGAACGACCTGCCGCTGACCTCATGCCCTCCGACGTCGATGCACCGCTCAGCGGCAACCTTCTCCTCAGCGCCCTGCGCGTACCCGATCAGGCGCTGATCAAGCCCCACCTGGAGCTGAAGGCGTACCAACGCAACGACGCGCTGTTCGAAGTCGGCGAGGACGTGAGCTACATCTCGTTCCCGCTCGGCCAGTGCGTGGCTGCCCTGGTGATCGGGTTGCAGGACGGACGTGCGGTCGAGACCGCCGCGGTCGGCCATGAGGGCGCGATTGGCGGCGTGGTCAGCCAAGGCTCGCTGCCAGCCTTCAGCCGCGCCGTCGTGCAGGTCCCTGGATCCGTGCTCCGCATCGAGGCCGCGACGCTGCAGAAGATCAAGCAGACCTCGCCGGGCCTGCGCAATCTCCTGACGCGCTACTCCGACTGCCTGCTCGCGCAGGTGCTGCAATCCGTGGCCTGCAATGCCAGCCACACCATCGAGGCGCGCTGCGCCCGCTGGCTCTTGAGCCTTCAAGATCGGCTCGGCACAGACGTCCTGCCGATCACCCACGAGGTGCTGGCCGAGCTCTTGGGTGTGCAACGCTCCTACCTGTCGCGCGCACTTCGTACCCTGCAGCAGCAGGGCCTGATCCAGGTCCGTCGTGGACGCATCATCATCGTGAGCCGTCCGGCCGTGGAGGCTGCATCATGCGAGTGCCACGGCGCGGTCAAGCGGCACTACGAGACCGTGCTGGGCGCGGTCTACAACGCGAGCGGCACCCTGGTTTCACTGCACGCCCGAACTCCGAACGACGGTCAGGTCTGTCAAGCCGTCTGAGCACAGCGACCACGCGCCAGTTCCACCGCCGCTTTGGCCCGATGTGATGATCTCCGGCTCACCCGCTCTCATTGACGGCGTCCCGACGCAGAGCTTCGAGGACGTCGCGCGTCTCGCTGCGGAACTCTGTGGGACGACGCACGCGGTCATCTGCTTGGCCCGGGATAGCGCGATGCATCTGCACGCCTGCTACAGCCGCGCGACCGACCGGTTGCATCTGGACGACACAGCCTGCGCCGGACCCATCGATTACGACGGCGTGTTCATGGTGCTCGATCTGCAGCAGGATCCGCAAGTGTCCCGGAAGCTGATCACTGCCGGAGACGTGCCGACCCGCTTCTACGCCGCCGTACCCCTGCGGAGCGCTGTGGGCGTGGTCTTGGGCTCGCTGTGCGTGCTCGATCTGGAGCCGCGCTCGGACGGCCTATCCCAGGCACAACAGGCCTGTCTCGCCAGCCTTGCCCGACAGGTGGTGACGCTGCTCGAGATCCGGCACACCGCGCAGGAGCATCGCAGCCAGCAGAGCGCCGACGAGGCCGCCCTGCACAAGCTTCAAGACCAGCTGCACTTGGCCGTCGCCGCGACCGATCTCGGCATCTTCGACTATGATCTGGTCGCCGACGACCTCGTCTGGGACGCGCGGGTTCACGCCCTCTTCGGCCTACCGCCTGAGGCACCGGTCACCTACGAGACCTTTCTGACCCGTCTGCATCCCGACGACCGCACGTTCGTCGATCAGGCCGTCAAAGCCGCTCTCGATCCCACGGGCGACGGGACCTACGATGTCGCCTATCGCGCGATCGGCTTGACCGACGGCGTGGAGCGCTGGATCGCCGCCAGGGGGCAGGCGTTCTTCGCGGATGGACGTGCGACGCGCTTCATCGGCACCGCGCGCGACATCAGCGACGTCAAACGCGCCGAAGAGCACCAGCGCCTGCTGACCGGTGAGTTGCAGCATCGGATCAAGAACACGCTGGCGATGGTCCAGGCGATCGCCAACCAAACGCTGCGCAGTGCCACCGATCTCGACGAGGCGCGCGAGGCCTTCGCCGGGCGGCTGATCTCGCTCGGCCGGGCGCACGACATCCTGACCCAGGTCAGTTGGACGGCCGCGCCGATCGGCGAAGTTATCGAGGGCGCGCTCTGCGTCCACCGTCAGAACAGCGTTCCGCGCATCCGGATCAGCGGCCCAAACGTGCTGCTAGCGGCCAAGCCCGCCCTGTCCCTGGCGCTAGCCCTGCACGAGCTCGCAACGAATGCCGCCAAGTACGGGGCGCTCTCGAACGAGAGCGGGACCATCGATCTACGCTGGCACGTGGTGCACGAGGCGGAGGAGCCGCGGTTCTGCCTGACTTGGTCCGAGCAAGCAGGGCCTCCGATCATCAGCCCGCCTGTCCAACGCGGCTTTGGCTCGCGCCTGATCGAGCGCAGTTTCGCCGCCGAGAGCGGTGGCGCGGTAACGCTGACCTACCCGCCGACGGGCTTGGTTTGTCGGATCGAGGCACCGCTCGCTTCGATGCAGGAGCAGATCGGCGTAGCCGCCGCCTGACCGAGCGCGCGCTCGCGGCCGAATTCGACGGTCAAGCCGAGATCGCCTACCGCCCGGAGGGCGTGGTTTTCACGCTCGAAGCGCCGCTTCCGTGATCCGCCAGCCTTACGAGATGCGCCAGCGCTCCGCACGCTCGACTGTCTCCCAGAGTATTGCCGTCACACGGATCGCGCCGGTCTCGTCGCGCACATGCGCGCGGATCTCGCCGCCGAGCGGAGCCCGGGCATCCCGCGCGATCTCCCGCAGGGACCGGACGGCGATAGCCTCGGCCGCAGACAACCCGCTGTAGAGCGGGCATTCCTCGTCCCGGCAAAACAGGGGGCCGTCGTCGGTGTCGATGAAAAAATGCGGCATTCGAGCATCCCTCGCGAGAGCCCGCCAGAACACGCTCTTGGGCCGCGGTCCTGAACCTACGTGTGTTCTTAAGAGCTCTTTGAGCTGCCAGATGCGTACGACGAAACCTGAGTAAGCCTGCGCCGGAGATAGCAACCCACGGGAAGTCGGCGTCGCACCCCGCAACTTCTCGCGCCACCGTCGATTTGTACAGGTGTGACGCACTCCTCTTTGGGCACACTGCCCCACGCCCTCGTCGTCGACGACGACCTTATGATCCTGATGGACGCCGCCAGCATCCTTGAAGAGGCTGGCTTTCACGTGCTGGAAGCCTCGAGCGTCGCACAAGCGCTCGACGTGCTCGCAACATATCACGAGGCCGTCCAACTACTGTTCACGGACGTTCAGATGCCTGGCGGCGCTGACGGCTTCGAGCTCGCGCGCCAGACGGCAGAGCGGTGGCCGCACATCGCCATCGTCGTCGCTTCCGGTCAGGTTAGGCCTGGACCGGGCGATCTGCCCGAAGGGGCGACATTCATCGGCAAGCCCTTCAGTGCCGAGATCGGGCGGCAGCACGTTTGCAAGGTGATGTCCGACGAGCAGCTTCCGGTGCCGCTCAAGTCATAGACGGCAATGCGCTCCACCCGACCGGCGCTTCGACAAGCCACTCCGTATCGATCGTGAGCGTCGCCCGGTAGACCGGTATGCCGCGGTCGTCGCGCACCGTCACGGTCACCTCTCCGATTTGGTGATCGGTGATGTGGCTCTTGGCGAGATCAGGCAGAGACTGGAGCGCCTCTCGGCTCGCCGTCCTCACATCGGCGAACTCCACACCCTCGTCGTCGAGGGTGAGACCGCCATCAACGATGTCGAAGAAGTATCGCGCCATCGGCATCTCCTTTCGCTGTTGCTTAGCAAACCTCGCGGATGCGGCGAGTGTTTCCCACTTTGATTGATCGCGTAGCTTTCCAATGATCTCGCCCATCGGCGTCTGCGATGCATTAAGCACACCGCGCCCGAAAAGCGCTCGCGGACCGTGCCCACGTTGGCTTACAGGGCCGGCGCGCCCTAGGTGAGCACGATGCCGGACGCACGAGGCCACGAGGATCAACGGCTATTGCGGTCCGGCGCACTCCTGTCCGATGCCGCGTGCCTCGACGACGTCGCAGCCCTCCGTCTGACCGCGCGCGAGATCGCCGGCAGCGACGGCATCGCGGTCGTCCTGCGCGACGGTGGACGATGCCACTACGTCGACGAGGACGCGATCGAGATCCTTTAGAAGGGCCAGCGCTTTCCGCTCGAGACCTGTGTCTCTGGCTGGGCGATGCTGAACGACGAGACCGTGATCGTGCCGGACGTCAACCTCGATCCGCGTGTCCCGGTCGCGCCGTACCGGACCAAGGACATCCGCAGCCTGGTGATGACCCCGATCGGCTCGCCGGAGCCGGTCGCCGCGCTCGGGGCATACTGGAGCGCGATTATCCTCCCCGATGACGCGACGCTCGCGCGCATCGGGGCGCTCGTCGCTCAAGCCTCGGCCGCCCTCGCGCGCATCCAGGCCCAGGCGACGCACACGATGGATGCTGCCTGGCCCGACATTCCACGTCCGAAGCGGATCGTTCGAAGGCGACGGACGTTTGACCTATTGCACCGCAGCATCCGCCGCGGATGCGGCAGGACGCGGTCTCTAGCCGAATGGGCAGGACCGACCCGAGCCGATGTCGCGGCTTGAACATCCTCCCGCATAAGCTCTGTCGCGCCAGAGTGATCCGCTGATCACGACGCGTCTTGCTCATTCACAGGAGCCCCACATGACGCGTCGCTCCAACAGTCAGAGATGGCTCCTTCCCACCACGCTCGGTTCAGCCGCTGCGCTCGCCGCATCGGCGCTGTACACGGCCGCGAAGACGCGCGCTACCGAGCAGGAGACCCCGCCGATCGGCCAGTTCCTGACCGTCGACGGCGTGCGCCTGCACTACGTCGAGCGCGGACGCGGGCCAGCTCTCGTGCTGATCCACGGCAATGGCATGATGATCCAGGACTTCCTCGTCAGCGGCATCGTCGACGATCTCGCCACGCGCTATCGCGTCATCATCATCGACCGGCCCGGCTACGGCTACAGCGAACGCCCGCGAGCCCTCTGGACGCCGCGCGCGCACGCAACGCTGTTCCAGAAAGCCCTGCAGCAGCTCGGCGTCACGCAGGCGGTCGTACTCGGCCACTCGTGGGGTTCGCTGGTCGCTGTCGCTCTCGCGCTTCAAGCCCCGCAGCTCGTGCGCAGCCTCGTCCTAGCGTCCGGGTATTATTACCCGACCGTGCGTGCCGACGTACTGCTCTCGTCCCCGGTGGCGATCCCGGGCATTGGCGACGTGATGCGACACACCGTGTCGCCCGTACTCGGCCGGGTGCTCCAGCCCGCGATGATCAAGGCCATGTTCGCGCCGGCCGAGGTCACGGAGCGCTTTGATCAGGAATTCCCGAAGGCCATGATGCTGCGCCCGATCCAGCTGCGCGCCTCTGCCGAGGACGCCGCCCTGATGACACCGGTGACCGTCGAGCTCAAGAAGCACTACCGCGACTTGACACTCCCGGTGGTGATCATCGTCGGCGGAGACGATCAGATCGCCGATGTTGATCGGCAGTCGAAGCGCCTGCACAGCGAATTGCCGGCTAGTGAACTCGTGGTCGTGCCGGGCATGGGCCACATGATCCAGCATCTCGCGCCCAAGGAGGTTATCGCCGCGATCGACTGCGCGGCTAAGACCATCCGGGAGGCGGCTTGAACCTTCCACCCATAGCCGCGCACGGACAGCTTCACCGCGAAGCTAGCAGCGGCCTGGACCTTCTCGGCTGCTCCTGCTCAGCAGGGCAGTCAGCGCCTTACCGGCAGTTGCTAAGAAACCTCAGCCGACCAGCGCATGCAGGTTCTGATCGATCTTCGACACGCCTTGCGAGGCGACCTGCATGCTCGCTGAGATCTCGCGCGTGGCCGCAGCCTGCCGTTCCACGGCGAGCGTAACGCCCGAGACTGCTTCGCGCACCGAGGTGATCGAGCGCGCGATGCCGCCTAGCGAGCCCACTACGTCACCGGCGATGCCCTGCATCGACTGAATGTCTTCGGCGATCCGGCTCGTCGCCTTGGTGACCTGGGTCGACAGGCTCTTGGGGTATGTTCGGGTCACAATGCGGCGTCTTTGCACTGTTCGAAAGCGGCTCCTACACAGCATTACCTCTCGTCATTGATACCAGGAGACAAACTCCCTGATCGGCACTGTCAAAGAGCGGGCATCCAGTCCGATCTGATTTCGAATATCGATCGGCTTGGATAGTGAGCGCCCTGGCTTCTTAATGGCTGGTTCCTGCCCACGAGCTGACGCTACGGCACAGCCGACGATTGGCGGCTTTCGGGAAGGTCTGACATCGATCTGAGCGGCCGTGTTGGGTCGCTGACCTGACCGGTATTTTGGACCGGGCCAGTTGCGAGGCTACTGCATGGTAGTGGCCATGGGTAGCCGGTAGGCCAGATCCGGGAAGCTGGCAGGCGCGGGCGGCCGGTAGCCCAACGACGAATGCGGCCGGACACGGTTGTAGGTGTTCTGCCATAGGCCAATCACGATCTGCGCCTCCTGCAGCGAGTATAAGATCTCCTGGCGTAGGCACTCGTCGCGCAGCTTGCCGTCGAAGCTCTCGCAATACCCGTTCTCCCACGGCGAGCCCGGGGCGATATACTGGATCTGCGGGCCAGTCTTGGCGACCCACTTGCGCAGCGCCTTCGAGATCATCTCCGGCCCATTGTCGCAGCGGATGTGCTCCGGAATGCCATGCAGGCACATCGCCTCTGCCAGCGCCTCGATCACGCCGACGCTATTGATGCGCCGCGCCACCTTCAACACCAGGCACGCTCGGCTATGCTCGTCGATCAGCGTCAGGATGCGCAGACTTCGCCCGTCGTGGGTCTGGGCCTGCACGAAGTCGAAGCTCCAGACATGGTTGCGGTGAAGCGGCCGCAGCCGCACGCACGAGCCGTCGTTCAGCCACAGGCGGCTGCGGGGTTCCTCCGCCTCCCGGTTGCTTGAGACACCCCGTTAGCGGACGGTCTCCGCGACAGGGGTGAGGACGATGAGCACGGATACGAAGGCAGATGCAGGTGCAGTTGGTCCTGGTCGCGGCGGGCGCATGTCCCGGCAGCGCAAGCGGGATGCGGTGCTGCGGCTGCTGCGCGGCGAGGACCTGGAGAGCGTCTCACGCAGTCTGGGCGTGACCGCCGCGACCTTGTCGGGCTGGCGCGACGCCTTCCTGATGGCGGGCGAAGCGAGCTTGGCGACCCGGCCCCTTGATGCGGACGCGCTGGAGAGTGGGCGGCTGAAGGCCAAGCTCGGTGAGATGCTGATCGAGCGCGAGTTGCTGGAGGCCAAGATCGCCGCCCTGGAGGCGCGCGGCCCCGGCCCTTTGGCCCGCAGGCGGTCGCGGCCATGAGCCGGGCCGTCTCGCCTGCCAGCGGCAAAGTTTACGGACTGGCCCGGGTGTGTCGGATCTGGCGCGTGTCGCGCGCCACCGTCCACCGGCACCTCTCACCTTCCCGGCCCGTGCCGTCGCGGCGTCCCGGCCCGGTCGGGCCGATGCCGGATGCGGCGCTGCTTACGCAGATCCGCGCCATCCTCACGGACAGCCCCTTTCACGGCGAGGGTCACCGCAAGGTCTGGGCGCGGCTGCGCCTCAAGGGCGTACGCACCTCCAAACGCCGCGTGCTGCGCCTGATGCGCGCCCATGATCTGCTCGCCCCCGCACGTGTCGGCGCGCCGCGCGGCCCGCGCAATCACGACGGCACCATCATCCCGGAGAGGGTGGACACGATGTGGGGCACCGATCTGACCACCACCTGGACGGCTGAGGGCCAGGTTGCGGTGTTCGTGGCCGTCGACCACTGCTCGGCCGAGTGCGTGGGCATCCATGCGGCGCGTCGGGCCACACGGTTCGAGGCGCTGGAGCCGATCCGCCAGGGTGTGCGGCAGCGCTTCGGCGGCTTTACGGCCGAGATCGCCTCCGGCCTGAGTGTCCGGCACGACCACGGCAGCCAGTACATGTCGGACGATTTCCAGGCGGAACTGGCGTTCCTGGGCATCGCAACTTCGCCCGCCTTCGTGCGCGCACCGGAAGGAAACGGCTGCGCCGAGCGCTTCATCCGCACGCTCAAGGAGAACCTGCTGTGGGTGAAGCACTTCGACACGGTCGAGGACCTGCGTCGCGCTTTGCTGGCCTTTCGCGACCTCTACAATGAGACGTGGCTGATCGAGCGGCACGGCTTCCGACCACCAGCCGCCATTCGCACCGCGCAGCTTCCACCCGCGGCCTTGGCCGCGTAGGCTTCAGATCGGTGTCTCACAATCCGCGGGCGGTACAGGGTCTATGTCGGCTGGGGACCTTCAGCCCCTCGCGACGCCAGATGCGCTGAACCCGATCCTTGCCCACCTGCCACCCGTCTGCTTGCAGCAGAGCCGTGACGCGGCGGTAGCCGTAGCGCCCATACTGGGACGCCAAGGCGACGATGGCGCGGGTCAGCTCATCCTCGTCGGCCGGCACGGCGGGCACGTAGCGCTGCGTACCCCGATGCTGGCCGACGATCCGGCAGGCGTGACGTTCTGAGAGACCGTACTTCTCCCGGATCCCGTCCACCGCCTGCCTGCGACGCTCGGGGGCTAGATGGGGTATTCGGGGTGCCTCGCGCGGCGGAAGCGGCGGCATGATGGCGCTTCGATCCAATCCCGGAGCCCCACCATGAGCGAGCAGCACCACGTCGGCCTCGATGTCTCCGTGAAGGAGACCGCAATCTGCATCGTCGATCCCCATGGTAAGGTCGTGCACCGGGCCACCGTCGAGAGCCATCCCGAGGTGATCGGCCGGCACCTGATCGACCTCGGCCACAGCTACGCGCGTGTCGGCCTGGAGGCGGGACCGCTCTCACCGTGGCTCTACGCCGGCCTGGTCGAAGCCGGACTGCCGGCGATCTGCGTCGAGACCCGCCACATGCATGCGGCCCTCTCGGCCCGCATCAACAAGACCGACCGCAACGACGCGATGGGCATAGCCCAGATGATGCGGGTCGGCCTGTTCAAGCCGGTCCACGTCAAAACGCCGGCCAGCCAGCAACGCCGCCTGCTCCTGACCTCGCGCAAGCTGCTTCAGCGCAAGGCTTACGACATCGAGAGCGACCTGCGCGGCCAACTGCGCAACTTCGGCCTCAAAGTCGGTGTCGTGGGGGCTGCCGGTTTCGAGCAGCGCGTACGCGACCTCGTGCTCGATCTGCCCTTCGTCGCGGCCGTGGTCCTGCCGCTGCTGGAGGCGCGCTCGGCGCTGCGGACCCAACTGGCCAAGCTGCACAAAATGCTGCTGGACCAGGTCCGCACCGACCCGGTCTGCCGGCGCTTGATGACCGCGCCCGGCGTCGGGCCGGTCGTGGCGTTGACCTACCGTACCTGCGTCGACAACCCAGCCCGCTTCGGACGATCGCAATGCGTCGGGGCGCATTATGGTCTGACGCCGCGGCTCTACCAGTCCGGCGAGACGAAGCGGGTCGGCCGAGTCTCGAAGTGCGGCGACACGATGATGCGCGCCGCACTGTATGAGGCCGCGCTCGTGCTGCTGACTGGCCCTCGGGTTCGATGGTCCTCGCTGAAGGTCTGGGGGCTGGCTGTGGCCAAGCGCAGAGGCATGCAGAAGGCCCTCGTGGCCGTCGCCCGCAAGCTGGCGATCGTGCTGCATCGGATGTGGCGCGACGAGAAGGATTTCCGCTGGTCGACCGAAGCCGCGACGGCGGCCTGAAGCTTACGGATCAGCATCACGTAACACCGAGCTCCTCCGGCGTGGAGGAGGTCCCTGTGGGGACGATGGGAGCGGGTGAGACCGAGGAAACTCGAGCGTCGGTTCTGCCGGGCGCGCGGCTTAGATGGATCCGCCCACTCCCTCTAACCCCATCATGAGGCGGCGCTCGCCGACCTCGGAGAGAAGCAAGAGCTCCACAGGGCCGATCACGCGTCGAACCAGGATGCGCACGAAAGGGCGTTGACCGATGAACCCCGAATAGAGAATAAGTTTCCCGAGGCGACGTCCGCCAGCACCTGCTTCTCTAAAGATAGATCGGCCACTAGGCGACGAAGCCGGGTGTTCTCGCGCTCCAGGTCCTTCATCTTCTTAGCTTGGTCGACCTTCAGACCTCCATACTCCTTGCGCCAGCGGTAGTAGCTTTGCTCGGAGACATCCGCCTCCTTGCAGGCGACGGCGATGCTCTTGCCTTGCGCCGTCTGTACCTCGATCTGGCGCAGCATCAGCACGACTTGCTCCGCGCTCGGCCTCTGTCCTCGCTTCATTCCCAACTCCTCTGATCCAGGCTGATCCTCTCAATCAGCCCGGCCCAAAGCCAGCCGGTCAGGTCAGCCCCGACGCACGGGAATCCCGCATCGCGGATGAAGGCCCGGAAGGCCCCAGCCTTGGGATGGTTTGTGTCGTCTCTGGGCAGTTGCATCGGAAGTCGGCACGCATATCACGAAGGTGCACACGAAACCCTCACGGGGCGCCGCGGCTTCAGGCAACGGCGACGCCCTCTGCGCGTTCCAACCGACAGCGACTTACGCACAACCGAGGAGCTCCTCCCGCCCGGGCGGCTCGCCCCGGCACCGGTTCGAGGCTCTCATCCACGCCTGACCGACCGGTCGCCGCGGGCCGCGCCCAGGGCGTTCGCTGCGTCGGCGACGCAGGGCGGCAACCTCAGGGGCCGGATACGGTTTTACCCGCAGCTCCTTGGATCGGGGCCGGGTCGGGAGGGGGCGGTGGGGGTCCAGGACATCGCTAGCACGAGGAAGCCGGACCCCAGGCTCCTGCAGGCCGCCGTCGAAGCCTCGGGCGAGGCCATCGTCATCACCTCCGCCGCTCTCGACGACCCGGGGCCGCGCATCGGGTACGTGAACCCGGCCTTCACCCACATGACAGGATACGAGGCCGACGAGGTCCTCGGCCTGACGCCGCGCATCCTGCAGGGGCCTGAAACCGAGCGGGCCGTGCTTGACCGCATGCGCGCTGCCCTGTTCGCGGGGAAGCCGTTCCAGGGCGAGGCGGTGAACTACCGCAAGGACGGGCCCGCCTACGTCGTCGAGTGGCTGATCACGCCAGTGCGCAACGGGGACGGATGCATCTCTCACTGGGTCTCCGCGCAGCGGGACATAACTGAGCGGCGCGGCGGCGAGGACCGGCAGGCGCTGATGGTGCGCGAGCTGCACCACCGCGTGAAGAACACCCTCGCCACAGTCCAGGCGGTGGTGAACGCGACAGCACGCTCGTCGCTCTCGGTCAAAGAGTTCACCCACGCCTTCTCGGGCCGGATCGGCTCGCTCGCCCGGACGCACGCGCTGATCACCAAGGACTTTGTCCAGGCCGCCTCGTTCGAGGGGCTGCTGAGGGCGGAGCTCGACCCCTACGACGAGCGCGGGCGCCTGAGCTTGTAGGGGCCTGCCGTGGTGCTGCCGTCCGAGCTCGCCGTGCCGGTCGGCACGGCCCTGCACGAGCTGAACACGAACGCCCTCAGACACGGTTCGCTCGCCGACCCGAACGGGCGGCTCCAGGTCACTTGGCGGGTCGAGGACGGTCCTGCCGGCAATGCCCTGCGCTGGGACTGGGCCGAGCACGACGGCCCCCCGGCCGCGCACCCAACGCGCAAGAGCTTCGGCCACCGCCTGCTCAACAAGGTCCTGGCCACTCAGACGGGCGCGGAGGTCGACGTCGCCTTCGCGCCGGACGGGCTCCGGGGTCTCCGTGCGGATGCCGCTGCCGGCACCGGACGCCTGATCGCGCGGCCGATGCCGGCGCTATGCGGCTTCCGCCGACGGGGCAATGACGAAGTCCAGGCGCGTCACCGGCGCCCGCGTTCGTCCTCCACATCCAAGGTGCCAGCCGGAGCCGAGCGCGATTTCGGGCGCGTTATCTTCAATGACGACGCGGTGCTGCAAGGGCTCAGCGAGGCCCGGCACCTGCGGGCCGCGGCGACGTGGGGGGTGTTGACCATCGACACCGGCCTCGGCAACGCCCGTTTTACGACCTGGCCGAAGTAAACCGGCGGGCCGAGGTGCGGGCACGCCTCAATCGTCCTCGTACGCTTCGATGCCCTTCTTCACGAGTTTGGCCGCCGCTTTGGCATCGACACGTGCCCTCACGCGAAACGCCTTGCCGTGGAGCTTGTTGTAGCGCTCGAAGAAGCCCTCGATCTCGTCGAGCAGGTGCGGATCGACGTCGCGCAGGTCCTGCACCTTCTCGAACGACTGCCCCTTCACGGGGACGACGAGAAGCCGGTCGTTGCGCTCCCACTTGCCGTCCTTCTCGCGCTCCTCGGCCTCGATGGCGCCAACGAGGCGCGCGGTCACCTTCGTGCCCGCCGACAGCGTCTCGTCCAAGAGCACGATGGCGTCGAGCGGGTCGCCATCCTCACCCAGGTTCGAGGGCACGAAGCCGAAATCCACCGGGAAGCTCATGCCCTCCGGCAGCACGAACTTCAGCTCGAAGGTCCCGGTCCCAGGGTCGTAGGCGTACTTGCTGCGGCTCCCCTTCGGCGTCTCGGTGATGACGGTCAGGTCGCCCTTCTTGTCGTAGGTCTCAAGTCGTTCGAGCGACGGTCGATTCTTGGACATAGGAAGCCGGTCTCCAAGGCGGTTCGGGCCTGACCAACACGCCCAGGGTCGTTCGGTTCGCCTCCGGCGCACCCTCACCGTGCAAATCCCGTTTCCCAGGGCGCACCCCTCACGACGCCGCCAGGTCCTAATGCCTACCGAGCGGCCGCAGGGGTGCGGCAGCCCCCATCCACTCGCGCGCTGTTTACCTGGCTCCGGGTCAACACGCCCCCGCGACGCGGAACGGTCGAGGCGTGTTCGCAGTAACCACCGGAACGCCGCAGCCGCCGCGCTTCAGGTCGGGCCATCATGGAAGCGACGATAGTACAGGGCCAAGCCCGCACGAAGGTGCGCGCCGCATCCGCGACCATGGCGCTCGGCGCACTCGGCATCGTCTACGGCGATATCGGCACCAGCCCGCTCTACGCCCTCAAGGAAGCTGCCAAGGCGGCTGCCGCGGGCGGGGAGCTGAGGTCCGACGCCGTGATGGGCGCGGTCTCCCTCATGCTGTGGGCGTTGGTCCTCATCGTGGCGGCCAAGTATGCCGTGCTCATGATGCGCGCGGGCAAAGACGGCGAGGGCGGCGTCATGGCCATGCTGGCACTCCTGTGCGCCCGGCATGCACCGCCCCGCTCCTGGCGTGCCGTCCTCCTCATCGTCGGTCTCGTCGGCGCCGCCCTGCTTTACGGCGACGGGGCGATTACGCCGGCCGTGTCGGTCCTCTCGGCCGTCACCGGTGGCGAGGCGATGTATGCCGACATGGGCCATTTCGGTCGCCTGCCGATCCGGCTCGCGTGCTTCACTGTGGTGCTGCCGGCCCTCGTCCTGAACTATCTCGGCCAGGGTGGCCTGCTGCTGGCCGACCCCGCCGCCATCGACAACCCGTTCTTCCAACTCGCCCCGGCTTGGGCGCATGTCCCGCTCGTCCTGTTCGCGACGTTGGCGACTGTCATCGCCTCGCAGGCCATTATCTCGGGCGCGTTCTCGCTGACCGAGCAGGCGATCAAGCTCGGCCTGTTCCCGCGCATGCGCATCGTTCACACCTCCGCGCACGAGGCCGGCCAGATCTACGTGCCCATCGTGAACTGGCTGCTGGCCTTCGCAACGCTCGGAGCGGCGCGGCACGCAGCTCCTGGAGGCGGCCCGGGTCGACATCCGCATGCCCGAGGAGGAGTTCCTGGCCCGCGTCGAGGCCAAGCACCTGTCGCGCATCCCGGGCACCGGCGCGTTCCTGACCTCGGCCGAGGACGGCATACCATTGCCTCTTATGAACTTCGTGCGCCACCTGCAAGTGCTGCACGAGCGAGTGCTCTTGGTGACACTCCAGAGCCTGGACGTGCCGCACGCCTCCGAGACGGAGCGAGTCGAGTTGGTGCCGGTCACGCCGGACGTAACTCGGGTGCTGCTGCGGTTCGGCTTCGCGGACACCATCCACGTGCCCCGCGCTCTCCGAAGCGCGGTCGAGGACGGCAGGCTCGCCGGCGTCGATTGCGACCACGTGAGCTACTTCATCAGTCATGAGACCGTCATCGCCTCGGAGAAGAAGCCCGGCATGGCGGGTTGGCGCGAGGAGATCTTCGCGCTGATGCAGCGCAACGCCGAGGGGACGGCAAGCTACCTGTGCGTGCCGGCCCTGCAGGTGATGGAGGTCGGCGCCGAAATGGAGGTGTGAGAGGTGGCTGTTCCGAGTAGGCAAAAGTCAAGATGAGGGCGCCGAGGGGCTTCGCCGAGTTCGCTTCGCGGGTGGCGCGCGCCGCCGGGCGGCCGACGACCTTCGCGCTCAGCCTGATCCTCATCGTGGTCTGGGCGGTCACGGGGCCGCTATTCGGCTTCTCCGACACGTGGCAGTTGGTGATCAACACCGGCACGACCATCGTGACCTTCCTGATGGTGTTCCTCATCCAGAACACCCAGAACCGAGACGGGGCGGCCATCCAGGCCAAGCTCGACGAGCTGATCCGGGCGAGCGCGGCGCAGAACCGCTTCATCGGCATCGAGGGGCTGGACGAGGAGGAGCTCGACGAGCTGCGCGCCCGGCTCGCGCTCCACAACGGCGAGCGAGCAGACGACGTCACGGAGGCGGCCGATCAGGCGGAGGCTGAAGCGGACGCCAAGGCACGTGAGGCGGCACGCCAAATCGGCGGCGCGCCGAGTTACACGAGCTGATGCCCGACCGCCGCACGCATAGACGCGTGTGGTGACCTCGTGGGCAACGGCAGCTGCACCGGGCGACCCTTTCGCGCTGTGCAGGGCGACACGGTCACGACCTGCCCAGTACGGATGGGATATGGGCCGACCGTCCCATCATCGCGCGACGCCGCGCCATAGACCGCCGATAGCCCGATGACCGTCCTCGAAGCTCTCTCGGCCGAAGTCCTCGACCCGAGCCGGCTCGCGGCCCTCGACGCCTACGGCATCCTCGACATCGCCCCCGAGAAGGGCTTCGATGATGTCGTCCTGCTTGCCCGCAACATCTGCGAGGCTCCTGTCGCCCTGATCAGCCTCGTCGCCGAGAACCGGCAATGGTTCAAGGCGCGCGTCGACTTCCGCGCCTGCGAGACCGACCTCAACGCTTCGGTCTGCGCCCATGTCCTTGCCCAACTGGACCTGCTCGTCATCCCAGACTTGAGCGCGGACCTGCGCACCAAAGCCAACCCGCTCGTCACCGGCGGTCCCCGCATCCGCTTCTACGCTGGCGCGCCGCTGCGCACGCAGGATGGCAAGGTGCTGGGCAGCCTGTGCGTCATCGACGTCGAGCCGCGCCCGGCCGGATTGACCCACCGTCAGGCCGAGTCCCTGCGGGCCCTCGCTGGCCAGGTCATGGCGCAGATGGAGCTGCGCCGGGTACTCGCCGACCAGCGGCGCATGCTCGACCAGGGCGACGAGCTCATCCGAGCCCAGGCGGCTATGTCCGTCGCACGGGGGACCTCGGCGTTATGCTCGACGCCCTGGTGACCGGTGCGATGGAAGCCGTGCCCCACGCCGAGGGCGCCGTCATCGAGACGCGGGACGGCGAGGAACACGTCTACCGTGCCACCAAGGGCGTGCTCGTCCCGCATGCCGGCTTGCGGGTGCTGCTGCGGGGCAGCCTCGCGGGTGCGTGCCTGCTCGCGGGCGAGCCGCTGCTCGTGCCCGACGTGCTGAAGGACCCGCGCGTCAAGCGCGACCTTGTCGCGAGCCTCGGGGCGCAACGCGGATGACGAGTTGCTCCGCGATCATCTCGATCCGGACGACGCTGACGGGAGCCGACACAAGGGGTAGAAGGCGACGCGGCATGGCGCACTCCAGAGCGAATCCCCCGGCAGGGGCAACGCCGATCAGGGCCTACTCGCGCCACACGAAGTGCGGGAGAACCAGACTTCGGTGCCCGTTGACAACAGGTCGCTGTCTCGATGCCAGGCCAGCAACTCCTTCTCCAGCCGGGTGAGCTGGATCTGCAAGGCTCCGATCTGATCGGCCAGCCCGGTCACCACGCGCTGGGCCAGGGGTGGTACCTCGGCCGCATCTCCGGCCGAGAGCCGGCCCGCCAGTTCGAGCGCGTGCCGCAGGCCCCGCACCATCTCGATCCCGAACTCGGCGAGCAGGCCGCGGATCATGTTCACCAACCGGGTGCGTTGCTTGACCAGCAGGTCACGCGTCCGGTGCAGCGCCAGCGCCGCCTGCTGCTCGGTCGCCTTCACCGGCACGAACCGCATGCTCGGGCGCGTCACCGCCTCGCAGATGGCAGCGGCATCGTTCGCATCGGTCTTACCGCGCTTCACATATGACTTCACGTAAGCCGGCGGCATCAGCCGCACGTCATGGCCGAGCCTCATGAGCTCCCGGGCCGAGTGGTGCGCCGTCCCGCACGCCTCCATGCCGACCAAGCATCGCGGCAGCTTGGCGAAGAACGGCACCACCTGCGCCCGCCTCAAGGGCTTGCGAACGACGACGTGCCCAGCTGCATCGAAGGCGTGAACCTGGAAGATGCTCTTGGCCAGATCGATGCCGACGGTAGTGATCTCAATGGGAATGGCTCCTGCATCTGCGTGGCTGCTGCTTTGACAGCGACCACATCTTGGCACCGAGATGCCGTCAGTTGGAGCGGGAGCCATCCACCCCATCTGCTTCGGCCCCTCGACGCGGACAAAGCGTGAAAGCGAGGCCGAGCAGGTCCTTCTGCAGCCCAGTCCCGAATTTGCGACAGGCCCCTACAACTTCGATAAGAACGGTGACAGCCTGCAGGGCTACAACGTCGTGCACAACGACAAGGGCAACATCGTCATCGATTGGCGTATCGACTTCTACCAGGGCTGAAGTCACTGACCTATGCCGCAACATTTTGATCGGGAGGCATTACCGTCAAGCCGCGCGGGCGGCTAGGCGTGAAGAGTCGTGGGCATAATGGCTGCGGTTGATCGGAGTAACGAATGCGTGTGCGTATTACAAAATGGTGGTGGCGCAAGTTTAATCGTGCTCTCCATGGGGTTCCTTCAGCCGCCGACGAGCAGAGATCCGATTTGATTCTGCCCGGAATTGTCCCGTTCGCCGAAGCTGCTGCATTCACTTGCGGTTGCTTCGTGCTTCGTGGGGACTGCTTTGCTTCAGAACGAGCCGGAAGGCTGATGCTCCTTACCGTGGCGGTTCTCGTCATCGCGCTACTGATCCTCGCGCAGCCAGAAAATGCGCTCGATCCCTACGCCATCGACTTGGACGGGATGCGGCCGCTCCTCGACTGAAAAACAGGTAAGATGTGTTACTTCTATGATAGAGAATTGGACGCAAGGCTGATATAATGCGTCCGTGGCTTAAGATGAAGCGACTACACGAGGGAGTGCCGCGCGCCGATACGCCCTGGCATGGCTGAGCGCTGCCGCTTGGGACGGTTAGGGGGGATGAAGGAAGATCTGGGTCTGACACTCTATAGTATCATCTATTTGTGATGGTTTCCTACATTATGCATGCAATTCATCTCAGAAGGCCGTTATTCCTCTCATATCGCAATCCATATTAGGCCGACGATAACGAATATGTTACCGTGGCATACAGTATGTATGGACTGCATACCTCGATTGAAGGATGTGGATAAACTGTCATGCAGTAAGATCACGACTTATCTCAGGATGTGAGTAAATCGGATGCGCAAAGATGGTCCTCCCGTAGCATTTGTCGCCATCGGCCTCGTGCTCTCAGCAGGTATGCTGTTGGCTCAGTATGAAATCCTCGTTCGCCCGAACAATACGGTCGAATTGGCTGACGCAGAAAACCCCGTCATGACGCTCCGCTTGGCTTCGTTAGAACCTTCGCTGCTGAGCGAAGCGGCTATGACGGTCCCAACCCTCAAAGCGGAGCCCGCAGTTCTTGAAGTGAAAGTTTCGCACCGTTAGGGCTGGCGGTTAGGCGTAGGGGCCACTGAACAGGTCGCCGAGCGTCTTCCTACGAAAAGCGTGCGCTAGCGCCGCCTCTGATGCTCCGGCCGGTCGTGGATCATGTGGCACCGCTGACAGAAGGCCGCGAGTTTGACGTCCGCGTTGTTCGAGGTGTCATGGTCCCGGTGGGCCGCCGCTAAGACGACCCGCGTCCAGCCCGCTTGCCTGAGGATGTCGGCCTCTGTCGCGATCCGGATCCGCCTGCCCCAGCCGTCACGCCGCCGGCCGGCATTTGAGTCCCACCAGCGGCCATTGCCGAGGTGGTAGACCATCCGCCCGTGCGGCCGTCCGCAGCCCTTGCAGCAGCCTTTAGCCCGCTCGAACCGGATCACGGCCGAGAGCTGCGGCCAGTCGATGGAATAGAAGAAGCGGTGCTCGGGCCGGATCGGCATGGCGGCGCACTCTGCCACCGGGCGTGAAGAAGGCGTAGCAGTTGAACCGACAATGGCTCCTGGACCTATCTAACTCAGCGTTCGGGGCCTCTCTCGCTGTTCCTCTGCCGCTGCCGCAGTCGGCCGGCCGAGGAAATGACGTTCAAACTGGTGTTTTCGCGCTAAGGAATTGGCAAGCGGCCCATGGCCTTATGTGGCGGGGAGCTTTTTGCTGCGCGGGACTGAGGTGGAGCACGTTGAGACCAGCCCGGCAGGGCGCCTTTACCGCTCGTGGCTCGGTCGATCCCTAGGCCGGTGGCTGGTCCTTGCTAATTTCCTCACCGTCACCGGTCTGATCAGCGTGGCCGCGCTCCTGCTCTGGCAAATGCGCACGGACGCAGAGCATCGCAGCCAGCTGACCGCCAACAGCCTCGTGCAGGTGCTCGGTCGCGATATCGCTCGCAACGTCGAACTCTATGACCTTTCCCTGCTGGCGGTCGTCGAAGGCTTCGGCCGGACCGACGTCGCGCAGGCGTCACCCGAGCTGCGCCGGATGATCCTGTTTGATCGTGCTGCCTCCGCGCCAGGCTTCGCCTTCCTGCTGCTCCTCGACACAAACGGTGTCATTGCCTCCGGCTCGGATCATCTGGTGCCGAAGGGGCTCGACCGGTCCGATACGGAGTACTTCCGTCACTTCGCCGCCCATCCAAACGATGACGGCCTGCATATCAGCCCGCCGGCTATCTCGCGGGTGAGCGGACAGCGGATGATCATGCTCTCCCGCCGCTTGACGAACCCGGACGGTTCCTTCGCCGGCGTCGTGGTCGGCGGCATTAAGATCGACTACCTGCGCAGCCTGTTCGCCTCCGTCGATGCCGAGCATGCGGGAACCGTGACGCTCTATGGACCGAAAGGCATCGTCCTGATGCGCGAGCCGTTCGATCAGAGCGCGATCGGCGTGAGCGTGGCCGACACCCCGAGCTACCGCCGCATGATCGTGATGCGCGACGGTAGCTTCGTCGGACCCGCAATGGTCGGAGAAGGCCAGCGCCGGTTCACCTTCGCGCGGATCGGCACAGAGCCCCTCACCCTCAGCATCGCCTTGACGCCATCTACGATCTACGCCGAGTGGTGGCATCGAGCCATCGGCCTCGGGATGGTGCTGCTCAGCCTCTGCGGCGTCACGGCTGGACTGACTTGGTGGCTGCGCCGGGAGCTAGGTCGACGCGAGCAGGCCGAGACCAAGCTGCTGGCCGCTAATGCCCGCCTTGCAGCACAGGCCACCACCGACGCCCTGACCGGTCTCGGCAACCGGCGGTGCTTCGACGAGACGCTTGCGCAGGAATGGGAACGCGCGGTGCGAGGCCGCCGGCCGCTGTCGCTGATCCTGATCGACGCAGATTGCTTCAAGGGCTTCAACGACACCTATGGCCATCAGCGCGGCGACGAGGCACTCCGCCTGATTGCCGGCTCGATCCGGGCCGCCGCAAACCGCGCCAGCGACACGGCCTGTCGCATCGGCGGCGAGGAGTTCGCTGTCATCCTGCCCGAGATTGACTTGGTGGGCACTGAAGTCGTGGCCGAGCGTATCCGGGCGGCGGTTATGGGCTGGGCCATGCCTCATGCAGCAGGGCCGCGCGCGGTGCTCACGGTGAGCTGCGGCGTGGCTAGCGCCCCTGAAATCCTGGCCCGCAACGCTGCAGCGCTCGTCGCTGCGGCCGACGCCGCCTTGTACGTGGCCAAGGGAACTGGCCGGAACCAAGTCCGTGCTGCCGGAAAGTGCGAAGGCACCCTGCGCCTCGTAAGCTGAGTGCCGAACGGCATAACCGTTGCGTCGCCACTTTCGCCGTCGCCATTAACTTCTGGGCAATGTGATCGGGAGCAGTTTCAACTCTACGTCGCAACCTCACGCCGCTCTAGATCCTCTTGGGAACATCGATGACCATGCAGCGGGTCCAGGCTCGCAAACATCGCACGGTCGGTTCTCGCAAAACTTGCGCATTGCGCCAGATAGCGTCGCACATCCGAGCAGTCTTTCAGCCGATCGAGGATCTGTGCACTGGCGAGGTCGTCGGCTACGAGGCGCTTGCTCGGCTCAAGCACGGCGATCAGCTTCTGAGCCCGGCGGACTTCTTGTCCGGCCTGTCGCAGGATGCTCTTACCGAACTGTTCCGGACGATGCTCGGGCAGGCGATGTCGCTGAGGAAGAGTTTGGTCGGTGACGGCCTAGACTTCTTCGTCAGCGTTAACGTTGAGGTGCCACTTGTACTCTCGGACGGATTCGTCGAACTGCTGCAGGACGTGCTGGACCAGTACGCCTTCATCCCAGAGGGCGCGGTGGTGCTCGAGCTGTTGGAAGGCCACGCCGCTCCTAATCTCGCCCAGATGTCCGAGCGTCTGAACGCCATCCGCGCGCTCGGCATCCGTGTCGCCCTCGACGATATTGGTAGCGCCTATTCCTCGCTGATCAACCTGCGAGATCTCCCGGTCGACATCATGAAACTCGACCAATCCTTTGCCCGCGGCTTGGTCGGACGTCCAAGAGACCTGCACTTCGTGTTCAGCCTGCAAGGTTTGGCTCGCAGCATCGGCAAGCGGTTGGTGGTCGAGGGCGTGGAGACGCCCGAAATCCGCGATGCCCTGCGTGTGTTGGGTGTCGATCTCGCCCAGGGCTATGGCATCGCCCGGCCTATGCCGGCCGAAGCCGTGCCTGGCTGGCTGAGCGCGCGCCTACCCGAAAGGGTAGAACAGGGACCTCGCACGCTGCTCGGCGCCTATGCGGGCCACCTCCGTGTCGTAGAAGCCTGCCGCACACTGATGGGCCAACCTCTGCCATTGGCTTGGAAGGATGCAGCGAAAGATCCGCATGCCTGCAGCATCGGCGTCTTCTTCGACCGACAGGGCGTGCACGACACCGCTTTCGGGCAGGCACATAAGCGCTTCCACGAAGTGATGGACTTGTACGAGGTTCAGCCGGTGCGTTGGCAGACTGCTGCAGACGAATTCCGAGAAGCATTAGAAGGGGCGCTGGCTGATCCGGTCTCACGTTTTCGCTGTGAAGCTGCGGCACCTTGAGCAAAAGCGCCATAACAGCTTAGGTGACGAAGTAGTCGTCAGCGGCTGAACACAATTGACCTGAGGATTGCCGCTTGGGGGCACTGTGACCACGGCTTGCGACGTCTCGCACGCTATAAGACGGCAAGATGTCGATTGGCGGTGGACGGCGAGGGATCGTAGGATGCGTAGCGAGAGGCACATCACGTCCGGCCGCGCCGTGCTGGCCGCTGAGGTCGTCGGTGTTCGCCGCCCGGTCGTTTTCCTCCACGCCCATGTCTGCGACCAACGCATGTGGCGAGCGCAGATGGACGCGGTCGGTGCCGACCATATGGCGGTCTCCTACGACCGCCGAGGCTACAGGACCACGCAGTCCGAGCTTGAGGATTTCTCGGCTGTCGCCGACCTGATCGCGGTGATCGATAGCGTCGCGGAGGGTCAGATGGCGATCCTGGTCGGCTGCTCGTTCGGGGGAAAATCGCCATCGACGCCGCGCTCCGGCACCCCGCACGCATCGCCGGGCTGGTCCTCATCGCCCCCAACGTCGATGGCGCGCCCTCTCCGGTCTACCCGCCGGACATTCGAAAGATGCTTGAGGAGCAGACGAGCGCCGAGGACGCCGGCGATCTGGACCGGGTGAACGTGATCCAGGCTCGGCTGTGGCTCGACGGCCCCCTGACCGAAGACGGACGCGTCGCAGGTCCGGCCAGGCAGCTGTTCCTCGACATGAACGGTGCCGTGCTGCGCGCTCCGCCGATGAAGTCCACGCTTGATACCGCACCGACCTTTGGCCGCCTCGGCGAGATCGGCGTACCGACGCTCGTGCTGTGGGGCGACCTCGATTTTCCGCACATCCAGGAACGGTGTCGGCTGGTCGCAAAAGCGCTTCCGAACGGGCGGGCACACATGATGACTGGTGCTGCCCATCTACCGAGCCTCGATCAGCCAGGGGCGACCACTGCTCTCATCCTATCCTTTTTGAAGAACGTGACCGACGCGCAACTGGCCATTGGTTGAACCACGTGCGACGCCCGAGCTTCGGCGCGGCTTACCACGCCGAAGCTCGGAGGCCTGTCAGGCGGCTCGACGCTCCGCCTGCGCACCGGGACGACCGAGACCGATCGCCTTGGCGAGTGCCGAGCGCTGGGCGGCGTAGTTCGGGGCAACCATCGGGTAGTCGGCCGGCAGGCCGTAGCGCTCGCGATAGCTCTTCGGGTCAAGACCGTGACCGGTCAGGTGGCGCTTGAGCGTCTTGTACGCCTTGCCGTCGATGAAGCTGACGATCCCGTCGTCTCGGATCGACTTGCGGATCTGCGCCGCACTTGGGCGTTCAGCGTCAGCCACCGGCGAAGCCGCAGCGACGGTGCCGCCGCTGAGACCGATGAGCGCAGCATGCACGCTGCTGATCAGGTCCGGCAGGTCGGCCGTCTGTACGGCGTTGTTCGAGACGTACGCGGCGACGATCCCGGTGGTGAGATCGATCGCATCGAGCGAACCGCTCGCGGTGGAAGTGGTCATGTCAAGTGATCCAAAGCTATACCCCCACGCCCGAGATTGCGATGCGCGGCGAGTATTCAAGATCCGGCATTCGTACGCGGATCAGCGATGCGCGGGTGTAATGCGGGAATCGGTCTCGACCGTGTACACGAGCGACGACACGCAAAGAACAACATTCGCGTTCGCCGATGTCGCACCCACGGATCGAGGACCATAATGTCGTAGCGCTAACGTGCAGCAGCAGAGGAATATATTGCTGTTCTTCGGCGCGATGCGTGCCTTGCGTCACGAGGTGGGCAAGGCACCGCCGGCCAGAAGCTGCACCAGTTCCGCCTGCCGCGCCGTGCCGGTCTTCGCCATCACAGCCTTGAGCTGCGAGCGGACCGTGGCGGGCGTCGTGCCGAAGGTGGCCGACAGGTTCGCGACCGTGCTGCCGCCTGCGATCCCACGGGCGACACGGGCCTCGGCGGCGGTGAGGTCGAACAATCCCTCGAGGACGGACAGGCCCGGGACGTGCTTGGCTGTCAGCGACGTGAACACGGCGATGGCCTCGGCGGCCGCGCGCCGGATCGGCAGCAGGTGCAGGATCGTCGGCGGTTGACCGTCGCGCGCGGCGAGCGGGATGGATCGTGGCGTGCCACTCGCCGTCACGGCGATTTCGGCCAACGCGCGCGCCAGCAGCCGGTCGGCTGCCGGATCGGAGAGGGCGAGGCGGGGGCCGTCGTGGATCCGGTCGTTCAGGAGCTGCTCCCACCCTGAGTTCATCGCCAAGACGCGACCGCGTCGACCGAGAATGGCCGCGGGCAGCCCGACCGTCTCGAGGGCTTGGGCGGCCGCCCGGACGGTGTGGAGGCGCAGGCGCGCCGACATCGTCGCGGCACCCGCGAGGTGCGGTCGCAGGCTGTCGAGACGGGCGACGGCGTCCTGACGGATCGGGCCGCGCTCGATCCAGCGCTCGACGTCGAACACAAGCTGGTCGCCGGTCGGCACCCTGATCACGCTCGCTGCGCCCATGCCGAAGCCGCGTGGGTGGAAGAACTCGCGGAACACGGGCTCGCGCGCGAATTCCTTGGGCGTGTACACGTCGAGATCGGTGACGAAGCCCGCGTGGCGCTTGGCCAACAGGCGGGTCGTTCGATCCGTGCGCGTTAGCCAGCCGGCTTCGATGTAGTCGATGACACTGTCGATGAAGTTCGGTGAGGCGACGAAGCGGAACCCGTCTTGATCCGACACGAACAGCACCCCCGCGTCGGCGCCGCCGAACTGGGCGAGGACAGCGGCAGGTAGTGGGTCAGAATCCGATATAGTGACCCTGACCCAGCAAACTGGTCCGCGTCGAGCGCAAGTTTTTCGGGCATCCTGAACCCTGAAGGAGGGTGGATGCCATGCCTCGCAAACGCTTCACGAACGAGCAGATCGCCTTTGCCCTGCGGCAGGCGGAGAACGGTGCGACGGTGGACGAGGTCTGCCGGAAGATGGGCGTATCCGAGCCAACGTTCTACCGCTGGAAGAAGCAGTTCGTCGGCATGGGCGTGCCGGAGATCCGGCGGCTCAAGCAGCTGGAGGATGAGAACAGCAAGCTCAAGCGGCTGGTCGTCGACCTGACACTGGTCCGCTCCATGCGTGCCGAGACGTGCTCAAGCGAACGTGGTGAGGCCCGCCGCTCGCCGTGAGGTCGCCGGTCACCTGCAGGTGGCCTACGACATCAGCGAGCGTCGGGCCTGTCAGGCCACAGGCTTCGGCCGCTCGTCTCAGCGCTACCGCAAGCGCGCCGATCCGCAGGTCGCTCTGCGCATGCGGCTGAAGGAGCTCGCTGCTGCACGGGTGCGCTATGGCTACCGGCGGCTGCACTTCCTGTTGCGACGGGAGGGCTGGGAGGTGAACCACAAGCGCACCTACCGGATCTACCGGGACGAAGGGCTGTCGATTCGGCCCAAGCTGCCCAAGCGCAAACGGGCCTGGCGCTACCGACACGGGCGGCCCGCGATCGGCGGTCCAAACGAGGTCTGGGCCATGGACTTTATGTCTGATCGCATCTTCGACGGACGTCCGTTCCGGATCCTGACGGTCGTCGATTGCCATACGCGAGAGGCGCTCTCGCTCACACCGAGAGCCAACTTCCGCGCCTACCAGGTGACCGAGGCCCTGGACGCACTGGTGAAGCTCCGCGGTCGTCCAAAGAGCCTACGGGTTGACAATGGGCCGGAGTTCGCCGGGCGCATGCTCGACCAGTTCGGCGCGTCGGACGAGAACGCCGCCGGGGGGCGTGCCGCGACGCCCGTCGATACCGCCACCACAAGCTCTTCCGTGCCTGCGGCGATCATCATGGTCGCCCTCCGCCGATACCGTCATCCGCCGATCCCCGTAGCGGCCGCCACCGCCGGGTACGGCTGCTCGGTTGCAGTCGCCCGTTCGATGCCGGCACCCGGCTCGCATGCCCGGGGCGCCCCGCATCAACCACGATCACGCTCCGTCAGTCCGATACGATCAGCTCGACGCGGCGATCGAAGATGCGCGGTTTGCGAGCCGCAATGTGCTCCAACTCGTGAACTGAGCACCTCAAATGCCAGCTAAGAAAAACCTCTCCGCCTGGGAGAGCGCAAACCATTCGCAAAACCACGCCGCAGGCGATCGGGATCCGGTCGAGCCAATGCAGCACGTAATGTGGGGCGGAAGACGACCAGCACTCGAGGCCTCTCGGATCGGCGTCGCGGTAAGCCTTCAGTTCGTCGATGACAGGCCCCCAAAGCGCCCCTCCCCGCTGGCGCCACGGGACAAGCTTATACCGCCGGAGCCGCGTATGCTGGCGGTCTCACCAAGGCGATCGCCGATGCCAAGCTGATAGACGCAGAAACCGATGCAGCATCACAAAACAACCAGAACACGATTTTCTCGAACAGAAAACGCCCGGCGATCTGAGAATTGACCGTAGAGAGCTTTCCCTCGAGCGGGGTTTATCGGTTTATTCTCCTATCGATCCAGTGCCGCCTCAGAACGGCTGGGATCTGCATGCGAAGCAAAAGACCGCCCTCTCCAAAGCCTCGGTGGTCTATCTTTCCACAGCCATCAGGCGACCCATCATGAGCAGACACAGGTGTAACGCATTGACGGAAAAATCAAACTTACGACCGACACCCGGCTTATCCACATAGGGGTTATCGAGCAAATTCGCTAAATTCGTCCTCGACCACGAGGATGCGGGTTCCGGCGAGCATCTGCCACCTTCGGGTTCGGCTCTCGCGAGCGGACGGGACAGGCTGGCGACGACCTTTGAAAATCGCAACCGCGGCGGCGGATTGGCCTCTTGCGAAGGCCTCGTCTACCTCGTGGGGGATCACGGTTAAGGAACAGTTCGATGGCCGAATCTGAAGACGTGCAGGTGCAGTCGGCCGATGCGCTCGACTTCGGCGACATCGAGCACGCCCTGCGTTCCGACTTCGAGAAGCGCCTGCACGCCGTGCGCGCCAAGCTGGCCGATCTCTTGTCGCACGGGTCGAGCCGGGACGTCCTTGCGGCCCTGATGGGTCTGGACGACCAAGGCCGCCACACCCTGCTGCGCCACGTCGTTTCGGATCTGTCCGGGCCCACCACGATCAACGGTCTGGAGGAGCTGGCCCGCTTCGTCTCCTATTACGTGCTGGACGACGGCGAGGTGCTGGTCGTGCCCGACGTCGACCCCGAGGTGGACGACGTCGGCGTGGCCGCGATCATGGCCAACTACGCCGGCACCGACGAGTCGCCGCACGAGGCCCTCGAAGCTTGGCGCAATCGCGAGCGACCGGTGACGCTGATCCGTTCCGACGAGAGCGCCCGAGCGGCCGGAGGCCCGGAGATCGTCGCAGCGATCCGCTCTAATCTCGACTTCGAGCGGCGCGACCAGGCCGCCCGGGACGCGTCCTACGCGGCATTCATGGCCGACGATGGCGAGGACGAGGATCTGCCGGCGTCACCCTCCCCTTGAGACTGCGTGCAGCAAGTCCTCTAGGGCCATGCCGCCGAGGAACGTGCGCAGGTCATCGATCCGATCCTTCGTGACAGCCGTGTTTGCGAGGAGGGCGATGCGGGTTGCCGCGACCGCCTCCCGGTGGACGCGCTCCTGCGTCCTCAGCAGTCTGATCGCACGCATCAGCCGGCCGATATCGGATGAAGCTTCGCCCTCGTCGTCGAACAGGCGCTGGTAGGTCTCTTCCCGGCTCATCCCGGCGCAGGTTTCCAATGCCCCACCTTGCAGCAGCCACTCGACTGAGACCCCGAAGCCCGCGGCGTAGATGGCGGCATCGGCCTCCCCGACCGTGGCGCGCCCCTCCTCGTGCATGAGATATCGGTGGTAGTCGAAACCGAGGCGTTCGACCGCCTCTTCGGGACTCGTCATCAGCAGCAGGGATCTGAGGATACGGAGACGTGCCGATCTCTCCGCCCGGACCACCTCCTCCCCCTCGCTCAGAGTGTCCACAGGCCCAGTGAACGGGTCCCTCCTCTCCCAGGTCGTCCCCTCCGATAGGATCGCAAGCGGATCCAGGCTCGTCTTCGGCAGCAACTCGAACGGGAGCACCTCGCGTATGGCCTTGCGCTGCTCCGGATCGGGAACCGTGCGACCAGCCTCCCACGAAGCCAAGGTGGCGAGATCGACCCCGGCGGCGGCCGCCGCCTTGATGCGTTCCTCCTGGTCGTCGCGCAGCTCGTACGTCAAAGTCTGGCCCAGGCGCATCCTGTAGATCGCATCCAGTGCGGGCGGCGTGTGACCTGCGGCGATCCCGGCGAGCACATCCTCAAGCACGGCTTGCACGGATCCGCGCCCACGGCGCTCGCAGGCTTTCAGGCCGCGCTTGTTCAGCGGCACCGGCGCCTTCTCGTCGATGCCGCGCAGGCCCTCCTGCCCGAACGCTACCGGTGTCAGGCGGTCCCGCTCGTCGAGATAGGCGTCGATGGCCGCACGAACGCCCGACGGCAGGACCGACGGACCGACGAACGTCTTCAGATCCCGATCGAGCTTCCGCCGTTCCGGTGCGTCGGCCCTTTCCCACCTCTCGATGTCGCGCCTTGAGCAATTCAACCTTCGGGAGAAGCGACGCCGGGATAGCCCCAGGCTCCGCCTGAGATCGATCAGTCGGATCCGACTTTCCCGAACGGCTGCCTCATCGTTCGATGCTGTCATCGATGCGCTCCTGCCGATTGAGCGCGGACGATGCCCTATCGACCGGCACCGGCAAAGGCGTGGGCGGGGTCGCTCAACGGTCCTGATCGCACTGGACGAGTCTGTCCCCCTCATGGAAGTCGGCGTAACCCTGCGTGGCGGTGCAGAAGTCGAAGGCTTCACCCTTGCGCTCCGCATGCCAGCCGAACTTCGCGCAATCCTCCTGGACCTTGATCCTGTAGACATTCCCCCTCCACGAGAGGGTGTTCCTCGTATCGTCGACCTTGACCTTAAGCGACTTGCCGTCGACGCGGCACGTATAGCTGAACGTGGCGGCCTGGGCGGGCCAAACGGACAATGTCGCAAGCGCCACGACGATGAGCCGATTCATTCTGCGGGCCTCCCTGCCGTCGCCTTCGTTCCGCTCCGGGATGACATCGGATCCGGCGCGGCCCCTCCCACCCGACGCGTGATCCGGCGAGCCTGCGGTACCGTACCCGCATTGCGTATGCGCCCACGATGCGTTCGCCAACCTGCAGCGTCTCGGAAGGCCGTCCCAGGGCGAAGATAGGTCAGGTCGGGACGTCAGGGGGCCGGGCCGTTCGGGGCCTCCAGGGACGGGGCATCGCCGTACTGCGGGACGCCCTCCACGGCGTGGAGACGGACCAGCAGCGCGTCGACGGCCTGCTGGGGCCATTCTCCGCGTCGCACGTCCGGCAGCGGCCCCGACTTCGCCAGGAGTTCCGCGAGCGCAGACGCGAGGCGCATCAGGTCCGTCCTTTCGGGATAGGCCTCCCCGGTCCAGTTCGCAGCGTCATGGCAATGGCGCACGAGGTCGGCCGGGACATCCGCGAGATGGCGCGCCCACCGGTGGGCGATCCAGGGGGCGATCACCGAGCACAGGGAGCGCAGATCGTCCGTGTGCCCGTATGCCGGGTCCATGAATTCCACTCCGCCCAGGATCTGCGGCTCTCCCCGACGGAAGTTCAGAGCGCCGAGATACCGGCGCGCCGCGTCCAGGCCGGACCAGGAGAACCGATCGGCGTTCCTCAGGTAGTTCACCGCAAACCGGACTGCGTCCAGAGAGATCTCGTTGGTGTCCTGATTGGACCACCACATCGGGAAGGGTGCCACCTCCAGAAGATCGCCGCCGGCGACCAGCAGCCTGCCCGCCACCGCCGCCTCGAAGCCGGCGACGACCGGCGTGGCCCAGGTCAGGTCGTAGCGGTCGGCGAGCTCGCGGCACCATGGCTCGACCTCGTTCGGTCGCCATAGGTTGAACGGCCGGCCGGTCGCGGCGTGGTCCAGGCGCGAGATGTCGCGGACGCCCAGCATCCGGATCTCGTCGGCGGACAGGACGATCGGCTCCGCCCCGTCCCGCCCGGCCGTCGCCGACGGCGACGGCGAACGCGGCCGCAGCGCACGATAGGTCCTGCCCTCGAGACCGAGATATTCCGCGGTCTCGCCGGGCGCGCGGGGGAAATCCCCTCCGACCATCAACAGCTGACCGGCCAGACGGAACCTCGCCACGACCGGGAGAGGGTCCGCAACCGCGGGAGCCGAAGCGCCGACCCTGACGACGATCCGCCGGTCCGTGCCACGGCGGTCGAAGACGTCGACCACGATGTCGGCGAAGACCGTTCCGGCGAACGCGCCGCTCGGGTCGGAGGCCTGCGCCGGCGATCGGTCTGCCTGTGCGGTGGGCGGGTTCATCGTCGCTGCCGAGCTTCGAGGACGGTTGTACCGGTCTGCCGATCGGTCCGTGTCGGATCAGCATAGCGCGGGATCGCGCAAGGCGTTTCGGGCATGCTGCCATCCCGGAGCGCACCATGGGCATGATCCTCGGGCAGCCCGAACCGAGTATGTGCGGCAAGTGATATCCAGGAAAAAATCGAGCGATTTCATTTCTTGAACACGAAGTACATTGCCGCTGCTTATATCTTGAAGACGAAGTAGCGTGCGAAGCGGAATATATTTGTAGTCCCTCATTGACTTCTTAAGAGATTAGGCTCGATCATGAGCAGATCAGGAGATCGCCATGTCGAAACGACCGAGGAAGTCGTCATCCCTGCTCGGGACGGAGGTTGCCGGTGTGCATATTCCCGACGACCTGAAGGAGGCTCTGGCGGCCATCGAGGGACACATGGCGATGGAGCATGCCATCGAGGTGCAGCCGAGCCTGGAGCGGCTCCGCGCGATGCACCGTCTGCGCGTCGCGTCGCGCCTCGATCCGCACGCCTCATACAACCTTGGCAATCTCTTCTCAGAGGCCGAAGACCTGCCCGGCCCCGGGAGGCGACGCAGGCGAACCTCAACGCGCCTCGCGCTTTTCGAGCGCACGATCGTCCTGGGATTGGAACGGCTGCGCGACCCCCGCGAGCCCTTTGGCCGGGCCCCGCGCGCGGAACGGGACGTCCGCGACATCGTCAGCCGCGCGCTGACGAACATCGGCGCCCACCTTTCGAACTCCGGCCATCCCGATCGCGCGACCGAGCACTTCCGGCGCGCGACGCACCTCTTCCCCGGTAACGCGAACGCTCAGGTCTGCCTCGGGAACATGGGCGTCTGGTTCTCCGACCGGACCGGTGTCGCTCCCCTCGACGGCATCGCCGCCTGGGAGGTCGCGGCCGCCACGGGAGAGGACTTCTGCCACGAGAGCGCGAACGGCTGCCCCTGCCGCAACAAGCTCGCTGCCCGCGCCCGGCAGATCGAGCGCGACTATGGCCCCGAGCATGCCGCGCGATGGGTCCGGGCGAACCTTTCGGATCCCGACAGGCGCAAGCCGGCCGACGGCTTCGGCCCCGTGGCCCGTTCGGCTTCGGATGCGCAGCGTCTCGGCGCGGAGTGGTCGCCGGCCGCGACGAAGGCGGCCGAGGTCGTCGGGCGTGCCCTCGAGCCGTTCCGGCACGAACCCCTGGAGATCAGGGTCACCCTCGCCTCAAGCGCCCTGGGCAGTCTCTGTCGTCTCGCCACTCCCCAGGGCGTCGGCAATCCCGGGCTGATGACGACGGCGATCCGCATGATGGGCGGCGTCGAACCCCTCGAACCGTTCCTGGGCGATCGCGAGTGGCGGTATCTCGGACCGCCGGATACCGACTACCTGCTCGAGGCCGGCATCCTGAAGCGCCTGGAACCCGCCATCAGGGCGATCGTTCTGGGCGTGCTCGATGTGGGCGGCGTCGCGGTGGCGGATGCCCTTCAGGCTCTGCTGTTCCATGTCGACACCGGCTTCAGGAACGGGATCGCCAGCATGGCCGCGCCCATGGTCGGGCGGGGAGATGTCGGCGTCCTGATCTTCATCCCCGCCACGATGATCGGGAGGCCGCCTCGTCACTGAGGCCGCCTCATCCGTCGGACGCCCTCAGGCGTTGGCCGGGCCCTGCAGACGTCCGGCGACCGCCGGGGAAGGCTCGATGCCCTCAATCTCGAAGATGCGCCTTCGATGCGCTTCCCATCGGCGGCGGCCGGCGTAGCGGTCGAAGTCGCGTTGCAGGCCGCAGTCGTTTCCCGGATCCTCGCCGTACCGGATCAGGTCTGCCACGCTACGCAGGACCTCGCCGGCGCGCCAGGTTTCGCCCGGCTGCAGCGAGGAGGCCTGGGCGGCATCGTGCCAGCGGGCCACCATCCCTGGCGGCAGGTTCTGCAGATCGTCCGCGAGCCGCGATGCGACGAACGGGCCGGCCCGCGAGGCGACGGTCACCAGATCGTCGGCCCCCATGAAAGCCGGGTCCAGGTGCTCCACGCCGCCGAGCTGCAATCTCCCATGCTGCGGTTCGGCCCCCATCGCCGAGCAGTAGGCCTGGGCCGCGCCGACGCGATCGGCGGCGAACTCGTCCATGCCGTTCATCTCCGACCTGCAGTCGTGCGGCATCCGCAGGAGGATCCCCGGGCGGCCCGGCACGGCCTGCCAGACCGGCGCCGGCGTCCGGACCATCACCTGTCCTTCGGAGACGACGGCATGCCGAGCGACGACCGCGCGCATGGCGGCGGCCGTCGCGTCGATCGCGCCATCTTCAATGTACGGGGCCCTCGCCGCCGGATCGGTCGAGCGGACGTATCCGTCCAACATCCTGTCCGTGACCGGCCTGCGGGTCACGCGATGCAGCGACCCGTCGACCGGAAGAGGCACCGGCGTCGCCTTGGTCCGCCGCAGGAACTCGTTGAGCCGCGACTGGACGGATGTCGCCCCATCGCCGCCCGCGGCGAGATCGAGGAATGCGCCCGCATCATGTCCGGCATAGCGGACCCTACGGCCGTCGGAGAGGACGAATTCGCCGGCGGGCGGAAGCGGTCCGACCTCCTCGAGCTCGCACGGCACGGCCAGGGTCAAACGCGCCGGCGAACCGTCGGTCCTCATGACGTCGCAGACGACGAAGCATTCGAGGGCATGTCCCATGGTAGGCGGCTTCCTGCAGGCCGGTTCCATGATGCAGCGGGCAGCCGAAAAACGCTCCCTCCCTACTCCTCAAGGAGTAGGAATGCGGGATCGGTCGCCGAGGCGAGGCGGGCCGCCAAGACGTCGACGGGCGTCGCGGCGGCGGCGAAGGCGA
Source organism: Methylobacterium sp. 092160098-2 (assembly GCF_028920805.1). Lineage (NCBI taxonomy): Bacteria > Pseudomonadati > Pseudomonadota > Alphaproteobacteria > Hyphomicrobiales > Methylobacteriaceae > Methylobacterium > Methylobacterium sp. 092160098-2. The sequence goes on from NZ_JAQPZJ010000002.1 coordinate 830,471, forward strand.
TCACGAGCGCGAGAAGGATCGCCCCGACCAGGACCAGAACGGCGGTCACGGCGTCGGCGTGCCTGCGCTGGGAATGGATGGCGGTGCAGCCGAGGGTGAAGACGCCGGCCTGGATGCAGCTGGCCGCGAAGGTGGTCATGTCGGATCTCCGGTCAGGCACGGTCGGCTCGCGTTCCTTCCGAAGGAATGACCGGGATACGACAGGCGCGCAATCCCGCCGCCGGTCCTCGAACCGGCCCCGGACCACGGGCTGCGCGCCCTTGCGGCCGGCATCAGGCCGCGAGCTTCCACTCCTTCGGGTAGCCCTCGCGTCCGGTCCGCGTGATCGATCCGACGTGCCGCCGACTGCGGCGATCCAGGCCGAGCAGGTAGACGTGGTTGCCGGGGTGCTTGAGCCGATCGAACGCCCCCGAGGCGAGCGCGCGCCCGACCCAGGACCGGGGATCCTCGCCGTGGCCGCGCTCGGGCGCACCCATCTCGACGAGCTGCCGGGCGGCGTGATCGGCACCCCGCTCCTCGTTGCGGATCTTCGACAAGGCGCGCTGGGAGACCACGCGGCCGTCCTTCGACAGCAGCAGCGTCCTCGGCGAGCCCTTGCCGAAGTAGCCAAAGTTGAGAGCCTGATAGATGGTCCCGATGTGCCCCGCCTTGAACACGTTGCCGCGCGCGTCCCGCCGCTCGGTGGGGTCGGCATAGCTCACGACGCCGGCGATCTCCGGCTTCTCCGCCCGCAGGGCCGAGAGGGCGCGCGCCACGAACCAGCTCTCGCCGTCGGCCAGGACCTCGTCGAGCAGGACCAGCCGGCTGAGCTCGACTCCGTTGTTCGGCTCGACGCCGATGTAGCGGGGCACGGAGCGCTCGTTCATCGGCACGCCGAAGACGCAGACCCCCACGAGCCTGGATGCACCGACGCCGTTCCTTCGCATCAGGCCGACGGCCAGCCGCGCGGCGGGGTAGGATCCGGAGTAGTGGTGACCGGTCACGAAGGCCTTCGCGTCGCGGTCGCGCAGGATCTCGACCCCGAACTCGGAAGGATCGATCCGCTCGGCCGCCGGACGGCGGTACTCGCGACGGTCGCGCCAACGCTGCGCGAAGGAGTGGACGGGAGCTGCGGCGTCCATGGTCTGTCCTGCTGGCCGGAATCGGAGGCGGATCATGCCTTCGTCGCGAGCTGCAGGCGAGCGTGTCCTTCGACCATCGTTGACGAAACGCTACCAGCGGCGTCCTGCCGGCCGCGGGTGCGGCTCATTCGGCCGGAGGGAGCGCGTCGCCGCGAAGGCGGACGACGATCCGGGATCGCAGCGCGGGCGCGAGAGCCGGCTGCGTGGAGGACCAGATGTGCGCCGTGAACGCGCGGCCCTGAAAGGCCAGGATGGCGGAGAGCACGAGCAGATCCGTCGCGTATCCGGCCGACAGGCCGCGATCCAGGGCCGATCCGGCGGCGAGCGCGGCGGCCGCGTACGAGGGAAGGCAGGCGGCTGCGATGCGGAACTGCGTGCCGAGGGCGGCTCCACGCCTCGCGCCGAAGCCGCAGGCGAGCAGTACGGCGGCTTGGCAGAGCAGCACGCCCCCGACCCTCGCGAAGGCGTCGTCGCCCCTCGCGGCCGCGCCCGCGACGGTCGCGATGGACATCAGCCCGGAGAACAGGGCGGTGGCGACGAAGGGACGGTGCGTAGGGTTCAAGCTGATCTCCGGTCCGTGCCGGACGGTAGCGGAACGGGTTGCGCGTCGCCATGGGCACGGAAGGAACAGCCGCAGCGTTGCGGCGGTCGTAGGCGATCGGCAGCCGCGTCCGGGATCTCAGCGGGCGGGAGCGGCCTGAGGTGCGGCGGGGAGCGGCGGCGGCGGCTCAGACTGCGGGGCCGGGTGGCCGAACGCCTCGGCATCGCGCCGGCGCCGGTCGTCCCGCTCGTTCTCGTTCGCCTCGTGCTGCATCTGCTTGTGGAGCCCGAGCACGGCGGCGCCGGTGCCGACGATCGAGCGGCGGACGCCTTCCTTGCACTCCTTGTTCGCGGCGCACTGCAGCGCGATGCCGGACAGCGCGAGTGCTCCCAGGACCGCCCCCGTCTGCTTCAGCGGCTTGAACACGTCCGTGGCGTGGGCGACGGCGGGTGCCGCCACGATCCCGACCGCGACGGTCATCGAAATCATCATCTTGCGCATGCGAAGTCTCCCTTCGACATGCTGGCGGGGACACATGTAGGCCCGGTTCAAATCGTTCGATCAAATTTATCGAAACCGTGGTTGCGCCGAAGTTTTCCTGCGCAGCCCCTCGACCCCTGAATTCAGTGGATCGGCTTCCTTCCCGTCGGTTGGTCGCAATTTCGTTTGTTGAAGGTCGCCAGAACCTCCTTGTCCATGGTCGGACGAGGCCCATACCGAACAGGTCGAAGGAGGAACTCCATGAAAAGGATCGCAGCAACACTGATCGCCGTCGCTCTGGCCGCGCCCGCGCTCGCCCAGACGCCGGCCGCCACGCCGGCGAAGGAGCCCAGCGCCGCGCAGGCCGCACAGCGCGACCGGATGACCAGCTGCAACGCCGATGCGGGTTCGAAGAACCTCAGCGGCAGCGCCCGGAAGAACTTCATGTCGGACTGTCTGTCGGGCAAGCCACCGAAGGCTCTGACGCCTCAGCAGGCGAAGATGGGCTCGTGCAACAAGGACGCGTCGGCGAAAGGGCTCAAGGGCGCGGACCGCCGCTCATTCATGAGCACCTGCCTGAAGGGTTGATCCCGCGTCACGTTCCGTCGCGGACCGAGACCTGCGGCGGGACGGAGCCGATTGAAGCCCGAACTCGAACCCGGATTGACCGCGCCTCTGCGTCATGGGTCCGCCGGTCGCGAGTATTGCTTCGTACATCGAGCGAGGCTTGACCTCGAACGTCGTTCGTTCTGGTGGTCCCGGCAGGGATTGAACCTGCGACCGTCGCCATGTCATGACGCTGCTCTCCCGCTGAGCTACGGGACCGGCGCCTTCCTACTGCACAAGGAACGGGAAACCAAATCGCACTCCTTTATCCGCGAGCCTCTCGTGTCCGATGCCCGACGGTGGCATCGTGGCGACCTCGGTTCTCGGAGGCATGGATGCGTGGTCTTGCAATGCTGGCGATCGCCGGCGCGGTCTTACTCGGGCCGACACTGGCCCGGGCAGACGAGAGGGTGTCGGGCGAGTGTCTGATCTCCGTCGGAGGCCGGGCCTATCTGGACGGTCCCTGCAGCATCACGCTCTATCCGGGCGGCGGTTTCCAGGCGTCCGGGCGTGGTCGGCACCCCTACTTCGCGACCCTGGACATCGATTCCGACTCCGGCGGCGCCCAGGCATTCTGGAACGGCGTCGATGCCGAGAGCCACGCGCACGACCGGCTCGGCACCGTCGTCCGGCAGGGCGGCTGTTGGGTGAACGCCGACGCGCGGGTCTGCGCATGGCGTCCCGGCACCCGTCCCAGGTCCGAGGCTCCCGCTCCTTCGCGTCCGCCGACGGCCTGGACGGCGGGCGGAAGCAGGAAGATCGACGTCCCCATCGTGATCGGCGGCAGCGAGAAGTTCGATGCCTGCTTGGGTGCTGGCCATGTCGTCGGCCTGGACCCGCAGGGCGACGGCTTCCTGTCCGTGCGCAGCGGCCCGGGCGGGAAGCCCTATGCCGAGCTCGATCGGCTGTTCAATGGCAACGAGGTCGCCATTTGTGACGAGAAGGGCCCATGGCTGGGCGTGGTCTACGGCCCGCGCTCGATGGACTGCAACACCGGCACGCCTTGGCCGACGCGGATGCCCTACACCGGACCCTGCAAGGCGGGGTGGATCCATTCCCGCTACGTCAAGGTCACGGCCGGCTGAAGCCGGAACCGCCTCGTTGCGACACGGGGCGGTTCCGGCAGCGCCGGCGGGCGAGGCGCGGTCGGTCTAGGCGACCTCCCTGACCGACATGCCGCCGACATCGGCCGACGCTGCGGCCGCGATCCGCGATGCGAGTTCGTGGGCGGCGATCACCATCTGAGCCCCATCCCCGATGCGGAGCGCGACGCTACCGTCCTTCGTCTCCCGTCTGCCGACGACTGCCAGGACGGGGATGCGTAGCTCTCGCGCCTCCACGATGCGGCGCGCGAGAGTCCCGTTCGGCGGGAAGAGCCGCGCGCGCCATCCCACGGAACGCAGCATGGAAGCGAGGTCGTGGGCATAGGCGCTCTGCTCGTCCGACAGCGGAAGGATCGCGACCTGCTCGGGAGCCAACGGGATCGGCAGTCTGCCGGCGTGGTGCTCGAGGAGGACCGCGATCATCCGCTCCATGCTGCCGAGGACGGCGTGGTGGATCATCACCGGAACCGCACGGCCGCCGTCCGCGGCGATGTAGGTGGCGCCGAGCCTGCCCGGCAGCACGTAGTCGAGCTGTACGGTTCCGCACTGCCACGAGCGGCCCAACCGGTCCCGCAACGCGAACTCGAGCTTCGGACCGTAGAAGGCTCCTTCGCCGGGTTGCACCTTCGGCTCGAAACCGCACGACCGCGCCGCCTCGTCGAGCGCCGCCTCGGCGGCCTCCCAATCCTCGTCGCTGCCGAACCGCTCCGCCGGGCGTGTGGAGAGGGCGACCTCGATCTCGTCGAAGCCCAACTCGGCGTAGACGTCGCGCAGCAGCCCAATGAACCGCACGACCTCGGCAGGTACGTCCGACGGCCTGCAGAAGATGTGGGCGTCGTCCTGGGTGAAGGCACGAGCTCGCATCAGGCCATGCATGGCGCCGGACGCCTCGTTCCTGTGGCAGGCCCCGAACTCGGCGTAGCGTAGCGGCAGCGAACGCCAGGACCGGACGCCCTGATTGAACACCTGGACGTGGCAGGGGCAGCTCATCGGCTTCAGGGCCATCGGACGATCCTCGTCGGCGACCGCGAACATGGCCCCTCCGAACTTCTCCCAGTGCCCGCTACGCTGCCATAGGGAGCGCGGCATCAGCTGAGGTGTGCGTATCTCCTCGAAACCGAGAGCCTGCATCCGCTTCCGCACGAGGTCCTCCAGCGCCCGGTAGAGGGCGTGCCCCCGCGGGTGCCAGAACACCTGTCCAGGAGCGTCCTCCTGCATGTGGAAGAGACCGAGCCTCGGTCCCAGAACCCTGTGATCGTAGTCGTCCATCGCGTTTCTCCTCGCTGCCGGCGGAGGCGCGGACGGAAAGCGATGCTCGGAATGAGAAAGGCCCCGTCCGTGTCCGGCGGGGCCCCTGGAAGCGTGCGGATCCTCAGATCGCGCGACCTCGGGACGAGCCGCCGTAGGCGGTCGTCGTGGTGGTCGCGGACACTGGGCGCATCGGCTTCATCTTCGAATGGTGTTGTGTATCGCAGCCGCCGCCAAGGTCGCGGCCGCCGATCCGTCCGATGCAGAGACCAAGCGGTCGATCGCCAGTCCTGCTCGGCGTTGGCATGGCCTATCAGCGTCTCGCAATCGGCCGAGGAGCGCGGGGGAAGCGGGTACGCGCACGGCCCAAGTTCGGTCCGGCGCTCAGCAGCGTGCGCCTGCCGCGACCGGCTCCCCGGTCTCCTCGGAGACGATGCAGGAATGGCCAGGCGAGCCCTCCGGCATCGGCACCCCGCGGCCCAGGACGAACCGCACCGAGTGCGCCCCGTTCAGGCCGGCCGGCAGCCTGACCCTGCGCAGAATCAGAAGCCCGCTCGCCGTCGCCGCGACGACTGGCCGATTGTCGGCTTCGAACATCGATCGCCTGCCGACGCCGACGGCTTTGAGCGCGCCCTCCTCGATCAGTTGGGCGAGCCCGGCCTCCTGAGGCAGGACTCCGTAGCGCTTCACCGGCAGCGGCGCGGCGACCTGCTCCGGGGCGACCGACACGAGGCCCGCCGGGTTGAACCGAAGCATCTCCGCCCACGTCGCCCTGGCCGGCCCGCCGGCCGGCAGCGCGACGGCGCCCGGCAGCGCGGCCTGCGCGTCTGGTCTACCGGACGGCACGCCCATCGTCGCGATGCTGTAGGCGCCGACGGCCGCGTCGGGCGCGCGTCCGAAGAGGGCCTCGATAGTCGTGAGCGCCGTCGTCCATTCGCGGGACTGCGGCTGGTAGAAGTAGGGCAGACAGGCAGCTTCCGCCGCGAACCGGACCCGTTCCGGCGGCACCCCTACCACGCCGACGCGGGGCCGTTTCTCCGCACCTGCCTGTTGTGAGGAGGCAAAGACCTGCGCGACGCGTTCCACTGCTCCAGTCACGAGCCAGACGTTCGCGTCGTAGCTCGACAGGACGAGATGGAGCGGTTCGGGACCGGGCTCGATCACCAGCCGGGAGACGGTGACCTCGCGGTCGTCGCCTCCGATGCTCGCGGTCGAGAGCGCCGCGCCTTCGTAGGCGCCTACCACAACGAGCCTCGCCCCTGCCGGCGCCACGGGGACCCGGCAGGCCGCGGCGCGTTTCCGTCCCTCGGCCGCGCGTCGTCGCGCGCTGTCAGCCCGCAGAACCGCGTCCCGCGCCGTGGCGATGGCCTGAGCGGCCCGCTCGACCTCGTCTTTCGACAGTTGCCCGTCGCCATCGCCGTCCGCACTCCGGAAGGCCGATTGAAGCGCCGCGTCCCACTCCGCCGCACTGATCACGCCGTCGCCGTCCGCGTCGAGGCTCGCGGGTGCGCGAGGGCCCCCGTCGTCCGGGCCGCGCCGACCCTCCACCTGCACCGCCGCGGCACGGCGCATCTCCTCGAAGCTGATCGTCCCGTCGTGGTCGAGGTCGTCCTTGAGGGCATCGGCGACGAGCTTGTCGAGCACAACCTTGCGCTGCTCGGCCGTCGGCTCGATGGATCCGCTCGCCGAGCGCAGCGGCTGATCTGCTTGGCGATGGAAGAATGCCACGAGCTCGTCGCGGCTCACGGCGCCGTCGTTGTCGAGATCCCTGGCAAGATGCTGCTGGATGATCTGCGCGCGGCGTTGCGCCTCGGCAGCCTGCAGGTTGCGCTCGTAGTCTTTCGGCGAGATGCCGTCGCCGTCGCGGTCGATCTCGCGGAATCTGTCGCGCATGGCCTGCTGGAAGAGCGACCACGTCAGGCCCGGCCGCAGGTACTGACCGAGTTGGGCGCGCGCCCAGTCCCCCGCCGAGACGTCCGCGGGGGACTGGGCCTCGACGCCGGACGCCGCGAGAGCCATGGCCGTTCCAAGCAGCGCGACGGGAAATCGGATCATGATTCAGGTGGGCCAATCAGATGCAGGCGGATCATGACAGAATATAGTGAGCAGAAGTAAATTCAGATCGGCATGGATAGCCCGTCTTCCAATGTACCGCTTTACGGAAAATTGGCCTTATATCTGTCTTATGCCTGATGCCGTCGAAGGACGAATGTCATGATGCCAACACATGAAATGCGAGCGTCAGGATCGATCGCCTAGTCTTTCCCCGCATCTAAACTCATGAACTGCCGCCCTAGGCTGCCTGGAGCTCCTGCGGTTCTGCGCTCTCGAGGCGGTTTCGGCCGAGGGCCTTGGCCTGATACAGCGCGCGGTCGGCGGAGACGAGCATCTCCGCAAGCCCCCGGGGTCCCGCCTCCTGCGAGGCGAGGCCGATGCTGACGGTGGCATGGATCCCAGGACCGTCCTCGCGCGCCGCAGCAGCTGTGAACCTGCGTGCGATGGCGAGACCGACCCGGCGTGCCTGACGGGGTCCCAGGCCCGGCAGAAGCGCCGCGAATTCCTCGCCTCCCAAGCGGACGAGAAGCGCGCTCGGGCCCGCCGTCTCGCGTGCCACTTCTGCGAAGAGCCTCAGCACCTCGTCCCCTACCGCATGGCCGTGGCGGTCGTTGATCGCCTTGAAGTGGTCGAGGTCGAAGGCGAGGAGCGCGATGGGTTCGCCGCCGCGTCGCGCAGCGAGGACGCGTGCGCCCTGTTCGAAGAAGGCATGCCGGTTCGCCAAGCCGGTCAGCTGGTCGGTGTGCGACATGCGCAGGAGATGCCGTCTGTCCTCCTCCCGGATCAGCGCAAGGAAGGACATCGGCATCGCCACCGCGAACAGGACGGCCTCGAACATCGTGGCCTTGGCGACCATGGGCAGCACATCGGGCCCGTAGTGCTGGACGAGGACGGGCGCGACGAACGCGCGGCCAAGGTAGAAAAGGGCATGTGCGGCTAGCACCGACACCGCGACAGGCCGTGACCGCAGCCCCTGGACGGTGCGGCTGCGCAGGAGCGTCCAAGCCGTCAGGGCGCAGGCCAATGCTATCGGCAGGGCCGAGACGTGGTTCCAGAGGGCTGCGGGAAACGAACTCCCGACGACCGCCCAGACGACACCGAGGGCGCCGAGCGCGCAGACGGACGATCGCGCATGCCGCTTCCCGTCCAGGCCGGCGGCCGCGTTCAGGACCAGCAGGTAGCCGGTCATCATGAGGAGGTTGGTCGCCCCCATGCCGAGCGCGACCGGGAGATGGCTGCGGTTCATCGCGACCAAGCAGCCGGCGACGAACGCGACGAGGCCTCCGATCAGGGTCCCCAGGACGCCGGCGCGGCCCGGATGGGCCTGCCGCTCCCAGAGCAGGAGCGCCGCCGAGACCACGAGTGTTCCGACCGTCAGGTACCACAGGGTTTGAAGATCGATCTGCATGGCTCGTACCGCTTTGGATGGGCATTTTAGCGAAGTCGCGCAGCGGTTCCCCTAAGTTGCACCCGACTTTGCGGGCATGGTTCGCGTCAGGTTAAGGTCGGTCCCAGGTTCGGCTTCGGGCCCGGTGGTGAGGCTCGGCGACGTGGCATCGGCATGCGCGCGGCGCCCGGCGTCCGTCACCCTGGTCCAATAGGCGCCTTCGAGCCCAGGCTTGAACTCGGCCAGCCCGCGCCCGACCAGGGACCGAAGCGTCGCCGGACTGAAGGGCCACCCGCATCCGGGCCAGTGATAGGAGGGCTGGAGCGTATGCCAGTAGAGGGCGGCGTAGATCTGCCGCTGCTCCTCGGTCCTGCCTTGCCGGCGCCAACCGTCCGAGTACTCGACCAGGACCTCGAGGGCGGCGAGCTGCGAAGCGTTGAGGGCCTTGGGCTGGCGCACTCCGTTCACGCCTCGCCGGTCGAAGCGCGCGCCTGCTCCTCGACGATCGCCGTCCTGGCGGGATCCAGTCGGGACGCGAGACCGGTCACACCGAACGCCGCATCGATGCAGGTGGCGAGGCTGGCCAGGGTCGCGCGGGAGATGCGGCCCTTGGCGATCTGATCGCTCGCGTGGCCGGCGAACCGTTCATGCCGGGCGCGATAGAGGACGAGGACGGCCGGCGCGTAGACGCGTCCGAACCCCCGTACGCCGCAGGCCGCATGCCAATGGCCCTCCACCACGAAGAGGCGGACCGCGTCCCCCTTCCGGGCGATCAGGCGTCGGCGTTCGCCCCAGTCGATGCCGCGATCGTGCCGCGGCAGCGTCTCGCGGGCGACGAACCGCACCTTTGAGGCGGCCTCGTCGACGCCGGGGTCGGACCGTCCGGGCAGCCTGCTAGTATCCGTCATGAGCCTTGAGGACCTTCACGGTCTCGACGCAATCGGGCAGGAGCTCGTACCATCGACGGCTCGGACGACCACCCGGATCGTCGGCGCCGTAGACGATCCCGGTCTCCCGGACCGCGAGCACGCCGGCGAAGTCCGGCCGGCCGGGCGCTCCCGCGATCCGGATCTCCCAGCGGCGGGTGGACCGTTCTCCCGTAGTGCCGTGGCCGGCATCGAAGGGTTCGGATGCGGAGCGCCCCTGCTCCACGCCGGAGATGCCGTAGCCTCTCCGCAGCAGCTTGCGCAGCGTGCCCGTCAGCATCAGGTCCGCAGTCGTGTCCGCCGCTGCGACGGCATCGAGATCGAAAGACATGGCAGGAGCATGCCATTCCTTCATGACGCGTCCAAGCGATGCCTTCGTCGAGGGTTTCCAAGACCTTGCCGCATGTCGGTCGCGACCGGCGGCATAGGAATGGAAGGCGTTTTTCACGTACACGTTCTATGGTCGGGCGTCGATGGACTGGACCGCACTCCGATGACCCAACACGCCCGCGCAACGAACCGCAACGGACTCGTCGGCGACTATGCCGATTTCGCGCCCCGCCGGCGCTCGATGGCGGAATTCATCGCCATGGCCCGATCGGAGACGGCAGGCGAGCGCTTCACCGTCGAGCGCCAGTCCCGCGAGGTCGGCGACCGCGACGGCTACGCCTTCGTTCGCTACCGGCTGGGCTCGGACGAACTGACGCGCGATCTGGATGCGGTCGGCGGCGCCGGTTTCTCGACGTCGGACTATCCGGACATGGCTGCCTTCTTCGGCATCCTGGACGAAGCCGGGAAGCCGCAGCTCGTCCTCAACGTCATCGACGACGACGGCATGGCCGTCTCCTTCGTCTTCGCGGCCAAGGATGCGACCGTTCCGTCGGAGGTCGTCCACGATCTCCTCGACCGCCTCGACGTTCCGGCCGCCTGGAACGCCGGCGCGGACAAGGATCTGGCAGGCCGTTTCGATCTGCGCTGGGACGACGTCGCGGGCTGGGTGCGCCAGGAGCCCCGCCACCTCGTGAAGGTCGAGTTCGAGCGCATCTGCTTCGGCACCAAGCCCGTGCTCCGTGAGGCGGTCGACGTGTTCCTCCTGCCCGATCCCGCTCACGACATGGCCGACGCCGACGCCGAACGGGCGTACTGGGCGAAGCATCACTACCGGGAAACGGCCTGGGACGAGTTCCGGCGGCTTCCGCAGAGCGAGGGGGTCAGGGCGGGCTTCTCCAGCTGGATGACCAACGGCGAGCCGCAGACCGTGAAGGTGCTGAACGACTGCCTGGACAGGGATATCGCTCGCATGGCGGCGGACGTGGAGGAGGCAGCTCCGTCCGTGCCGAAGGGCTGACCACGCGGTCCGGCGGTGGCGACCCTGCACCTGGCCGTCGAAGATCGCACGATGCCACACCGGATCCCGGACTCAGGGCGGGATCGGTCGTCCACCGACGAGAACTACGTCACGCCCCGGCGGATCCTGAGGATGGACGCCCTGTAATCGCGCGGGCTGGAGCCATATGCCTTGCGAAAGGCACGGCTGAGATGAGTGCCGTCGCCGAAGCCGTAGGTCTCTCCGATCTGGCCGATGGACCGCCGCTCGAGCGGATCGTCGAGAGCCGCCCTGGCGGCGGCGAGGCGCTGGCGCGCGAGGTAGTGCGCCACCCCGCCCTCCGGTTCGAACAGGCGATAGAGTTGTGTGCGGGACATGCCGAGCGCCTTCGCCATCGCGTCAATGCGAAGCGGCGTCGCGAGTTGGGAGCGGAGAAACTGCTTTGCGATCCTGAGGCGCGCAGCGTCGAGCGGCACGCCGGCGCGCGCAGCTCCTTCCATGCTCGGGCGGGCGCAGGCCGCGAACATATGGAACGTCGCCTGGGCGAGGTGGGCCGCGTCCAGCGTCGGGATCACATGTCTGTTCGCGGCAAGGCTCCGGATGTGATCGGCGAACAGCCGACCCGCCCCGCCTCGCAGTATCAATCCGTGGAGCGCGTCCTCGTCCGGCAGCAGGGCGGCCACGGCCGAACGAGGAAGCGCGACGATCAACGAGTCCGTCTCCGCCACGCGGCTGCGCCGATAGGGCTGCGACAGGTCGTTGAGGCTGACCGCACCCGCCGGCACGTCGAGCACGCCGCGTTCGGTCTCGACGGTGTAGGCGTGCTGGCTCAGGTGCAGGACGAAGCCGTCCATGCCGTCGCGTCGGATCTGCGCCTTCGTTCGGCCCGGCCCCTGCGGCGCGGCGTTCATGATGCGCAGGGCCATCGGACCCATCTGGGTGGTTTCGATGCTCCCCGAAAAGTCCTGCGGGTCGGCGTCGAGGTCGTGGGCGGAGAACAGGGCGCGCCACGCTTCGAACCGATCTCGCTCGGGCAGAGCATCCGTCGTGAATAGTGACCTGGGTACGAAGCTCACGGCATCGGCTCTGGCGGCCTTGGATCGGCGCTGTTCTTAGAACGTACCGTGCATCCGAGCCGTTTCATTCGGGATACAGTCCGCACTTATCCCGCCCGCTCGCTCTGCAAGTGAGAGATCACGGCCGTCTCATCCCGCAGCCTGTCGGGGACATTGCTCAAGGCGGCGCCAGGGCCCCCTCCGACATGAGGTCGGCCGCGTCGCCCACGCGCCGCTGCCAGTGCTCCCGTTCCGCGAGGTCGCGGAACGGCCGCCACCGGCGGATGCGCTCCTCCGACACGACGGCAGGGATCATCCGGTTCTCGGGCGAGCGCGGCACGATGGCCTCGATGAATGGGAGCGGGCTCTCGATCCGGCAGGCCGGCCAGGAGAAGCCGGTGCTCCAGATCGCGATCCCGAACACGCGAAGGGGGGCGTCGTCCCAGCGCACCTCCGCGATGGACACATGCTCGTCGCCCATGATCAGGCTCCCCTCGCCGCGCGCGCGGCCAACGCCTCGTCGTAGCGCGACTTCAGCATCGCCCCGAGGCCTACGACGGGCCCGAGCGGCGTCTCCTCGACCACTTCGAGATAGCCCGCACCGACGGCCTCGCGCGCGGCCTTCGTCGTCGCGGAGTCGCAGAGGTAGGGGGCCGAGTAGTTGACGTACGCGCCGGCGACCAGATGCACCACGGCCTCGATCCGACGCTTGCCGGCCGCCTGCCACGCCTGCGAGCGCTCGGTCCGGACGTCGTCCGCCGTGACCTGCACGTCGATCTCGGACGAGTCACACCATGCGAACACGGGATCGTCCGCGAACCAATCGATCTCGTCCTTGTGGACCGGGCTGGCCAGCGGGCATCCGTGGCAGTCGCACCTGCTCTCGTCGTTCTTCGCGGGGTGGGCGCATTCCCGGCTCCCGTCGTCGGTGTGACGGCGGAAGCGACACCAGGACTGGAAAGCGTCGAAGCTGACGGCATAATCACGCGGCGCGAGCTTCCTCGGTGTCGGCTTGGCATACTTCCAGAGCCTGAAGCTCGTCCGCTCGCCCCCGCCGCGGTCGGTGCACTCGAGCCACCTCGCCTTGGCGACGCGGTCGAAGATATGGCGTGCGACCGGTTCGCCTCCGACGCTATAGGCCCATTCGTCTCCGTCGCATTCGATCATGGCATCGATCGTGGCACCTGCCACGACCTGGGCGAGCAGGACGTCGCGGGCGTCGTCGTCCTCGGGCGTGAAGATCGACGGCTGCCCCTTGACCGGCAGATCCTCGATCCGCCGCTTGCCGACGGCCAGTACGCTCCGTGCCAGTCGGAGTGCGGCGTTCGCGAAGCTGAAGACCCGCCTTTCGTCCAGGCGGCGACCGTCGACCAGCATCCGGACCGGCCAGCGGCCCGGCGTCGCCGATACACCGGAGACCATGCCGAACAGGCCGCACACGGCCTCCTCCAGCCCCGTCGGCGTGGACCAGTCGGAGATCGCGAACGTCACCGGGTGGTCGTGCTCGCCCTCCTTGCGCAGGTGCACGAGGCAGCCCTGGCCCAGGAAGGCCTCAGGAAGCGCCTTGCGGGGCTGCGTGGCCCCTTTGGAATAGACGTCCGCGAAATCGTAGAAGCCGACCTCGCGGATCTCGATCGGAAGCGGTCGATCCGGCGCGGCCAACAGATCGGCGACGAAGACGTCGGGTGCTTCGAGCACCTCTCGCAGAGCCGTGCGGGCCGCGTCGACGTGCCATCGCGCCAGCCTCTCGATCACCTCGGGGTAGTCGCATTCGGAATGGTGGGGCCGCAGCATCAGCACAGCGTCGTCGACCCAAGCCTCGAAGATCGCTGCGTGCGAGACGATCGCCGCAAGGACGAGAAGCTCGTCTGCAGGTCGGGCGAGATCGCAGCGCAGGCAGTCGGCGGCCCAGGACGTTCGGGGCGACCGGGCCCGGGCGGGCGAGAATCCGTAGGACGGCATCCGAAACTCCTGTTGGGCACCGATGCTTCGCTACACGAAGGCGGCCAGACAAGTTCGTCCTTCGCGAACGGTCCGGGGCGTCCCACGCCCCTCGTCCGCGATCTTCGGCACGGGGTCTATCCGAACCGCATCGCCGGCTCGCCGGCGTCCGCCGCGGGGTCGCGCTCCGGCGAGCGATCGGAGCTGCCGTACCCGTCCTCGGCTGCAGCCGCCATCGACTCGGTTCCTTCGATCGCCTCGTCCTGCGCGCGGGCCTCCTCGCCGCGCAAGGCCTGAACGACGGCGTGGTCTCCGCCGAGCGCCGCGAGTGCACGGCGCAGAAGGGCGTTCTCGGCCTCCGCCCGTTCCCGCGCGGCTTTGTGGTATCCCTGTTCGACCGCGATCTTCTTCGTGCCTTCCCACTGCCGCGTCTTGTCGGCCAGTGCGGCCTCGAGCTCCGCGATGCGCTGATCCTTGCCGTCCATGGTCTTCGCCCCTGAGGAAGGGTTCGCCCGCGACCGGACTTCGGATCCGCGGGTCCGCCGTGTCTACGCGCACGAGGTGCGACGCTGCCTCCCGTGCCTTATGGATGTCGATCCTTCAACGCACAGGCCCGCGTGCGCAAGCCAGTCTTTCGCGAAGGGTTTACGGTATCGTACCGGCGAAGCACCGCTTCCTTTGACATCGGCCCAATCCGACGACAGGGTAGGAAGGAACGAACTCACATCGTAGCGGCGGATGACCCACGTTCCCAAACCTGCGGACCTGCGCGCCCAGCCGGCGTTCGAATCCGGCACCCAGCCCGACAGCGCGATCCGGCTCATGGCCGATGCAGGCATGATCGCTTCCGACATCCCGTTCGTGGACGGGCAGATCCAACCGGCAAGCCTCGACCTGCGCCTGGGTGCGAAGGCGTGGCGCGTCCGGGCGAGCTTCCTTCCCGGGAGCGAGGCTACGGTCCGGCAGCGCATCGACCGCCTCGGCCTGTTCGAGATCGATCTGACCGAAGGCGCGGTGCTGGAGACGGGCTGCGTCTACGTCGCCGAGATCCAGGAGCGCATCGCCCTCGCCTCCTCCATGCACGGGGCCGTCAACCCGAAGAGCTCGACCGGACGCCTGGACGTCTTCACCCGCGTGCTGGCCGACCACGCCGCCGCGTTCGATACCGTCGCTCCCGGATACGTCGGCCCGCTCTACGCGGAGATCGCACCCGGCGTATTCCCCGTCGTGGTCCGGAAGGGGTCGCGTCTCTCCCAGATCCGCTTCCGCCAGGGTCGTTCGCGCCTGAGCGACGCCGAGACCGCCACCCTCCATGCGGCCGACCCTCTGACGGACGCTCCGGCACCCTGCTTCCAGAACGGGGTGGCGTTCTCGATGGATCTGCAGGGGTTCGGCCCGGAGCGGATCGCCGGCTACAAGGCCCGGCCCTACGCGGGCATCGTGGACCTCGACAAGGTCCGGGCCCACCCGAGGGGAGTATTCTGGGAGCCCATACCGGCCCCGAGCGATGGTCTTCTCGTTCTCGACCCGGGAGCCTTCTACATATTCGCGTCGAAGGAGGCCATCGTCGTTCCTCCTGAATACGCTGCTGAGATGATACCGTTCGATCCATTACTCGGCGAGCTCCGAATTCACCAAGCCGGTTTTTTCGACTGCTCGTTCGGACATCATTGCTCCGGCGGATCGGGATCGCGCGGCGTCCTCGAAATTCGCTGCCGAGACGTGCCTTTCGCCGTAACCCACGGACAGGTGGTCGGCCGGCTCGTCTACGAACGGATGGCTGCCCGGCCGGAGCGCCTTTACGGCACCGAGGTGGCGTCCAACTACCAGCGACAGGGCTTGGCCCTTAGCAAGCACTTCACCTGAGGGGAGAGCCAAATGGCAGAGCATGCGACCGATCTCCTCGTCTTTCTGTCCGCAGCAGCGCTGTCGTTCCTTTGTTTTCACACGCAGCCGCGGATCCGACCGGTCCCGGTGCGGGTAGTCTCCAGGCCGCGGACCTGACCCTGCCAGCATCCGGAGGCCGGGAGGCCCAGTTCCAGCCGAACGTGACGCCGATGCCCGCTGGATCCGACGAAGTCCGTGTGCTGGACGACGGCCCATTCGCGACGACGTGGCTCGCGGCGGCCGCGCTCGGTCATGCGATCGACATCGCCCCCATGATGCGTGTCCGGATCTGCCTCGCGCACCTGCAGGAGATCGCCTTCCTGGCCACGTCGATCGGCAGCCTCGCCTTCATCGGCTCCTGGACCGTGCTCTGCCTGCGCCTCGGCTTCCGCGGAGACGGACGACGCACGACCCTAGGCGTGGCGCTGATCCTCGTCGCGACTGCTGCGACCGCCGCGATCATGCCGACCGGGTCGTCGATCCGGATCATGGCGTTCTCGAACGGCATCGCCGCACTCGTCATGCTGGCTTGGGCTTACCCAGTCGGCTTCCTGGACCGCATGTTCGGCCGGACCGGCCCTGCGCAGGACGAGTCCGGCGAAGGAGCGACCTGATGAGCGCGGCTGCATTTGCCGTTTTCGACGCGTGCCGACACCTTCGGCGGGCGAGGATTCCATGGCCCGTCTGAAACAACGTCTCGAAGCCGCCCAGGCCGATCTCGTCGCGAGATTCGACCGCGCCCTGTTGGCCGTGGCGCCGCTGACGGAGCTCGTCGCCGACCTCGTCGAGGCCGGCGTCCAGGCTTCCATCCGTCTGGACCTGCCGACCCACGGTCAGGTCGGTGTCCAGGGCAGTCTCGTGGTCACGACCTTCCACGACGCGTCGTCGACCGATCCGACCACGCTGTACGATCTCGACGTGAATACGTCGCTCGGCACCATCGCCGTCTCCACCCATGTTCCGACGCCCGCGGAGGATCCCGAGGCCTACGACCTGAGCGCAAGGCCGGAGCCGATCTGGGAGGAGGACTTCCGCTCCGCCGACGGAGGCTATGGACGTCGCAGCATCCACGACCTCCGCGAGGAGATCGAGAACGCGTTCGTCGCCCGCGCGATCGCCGCGCCCGGGCCACGGCCATGAATGACGACATCAGGTATTTCGACTGCGGCGACTGCCCGCTCTACGGCGGGTGCGTGCGCGTCTGCGCCCACGCCCTGGCCCCTCATGAGCCCGTTCCTGCGCATCGCGCCCGGGACCTGTTCGAGGCCGCCGATCTGGCCGCGGCAGCCGCGTGCCCGGCACCGCAACCTAGCTGGGCGCCGACGGCGTCCGACACCGATCGGGGGACCACGTCGTGACGGATGGAATCCGTGTTCTGGCGACGGCCTCGAGCTGCCTCGCCGCCGCGGCGGCCGCGATCGCCGCCGCCGGCGAAAGGCATCTAAAGGGCACCGACGAGCTGCGCTGGCCGGGCAGGATCCACCGGGAGCTCGGCAAGAAGCCCAGGATCAAGGATTGGGAATTTCGCGGTCGGAAGGGAACACGCAGGGTATGACGACGGAAACCAGCATGCGGCTGTTGGAGGCCGCGGCCGAACTGGACGACCGCGTCGCGCGGCTGGTCGCCGCCGCGGAGACCGCTCTGGCAGCCGCCAGGGGCAACGGCTCACTGGATGCGGCCGATCCGGCGCTGAAGAGCCTGGAGGCGGCCCTGCAGCCGCTGTCGGCCTCTGCCAAGCGGGTCTACCACCCCAAAAGGCAGCACACCTACGTGGTCGGAAGCACGATCGAGATGCAGATCTCGTCCGGTCCCTACAAGGGTGCCGAGGGCAAGCTCGTGCAGGTGTACCACGCAGCCTGCGGCAAGGCTTGGGGGCGCTTCGTCGAGGAATTCAGGGACGGACGCTTCGTATCCGTCCCCGCATGAGCGACTTGCCGAACCGCCGCTGTCCGTGATCACTCGACATGGCATGCAGCCGCCTCTAGCCGGCTGCACCCATCGTAGGATTGTCCTGCCTACGCTCGTGCTCGGCCCGCCCCTCCTCCGTCACCGCCCATCGTGCGAACCGCTCCCGCACAACCCAGCCGCGCGCCAGCATCTGGCGCATGCGGTTGCCGCCCAGCGCACAGGCCCGCTCGGTCTTCAGGGACGGATCGAGCGCGCGGCCGAGGTCGCCCGTGCTGACGATCCTCGGGTTCTCGACCATGGTGGCGAGGGCGTGGAGCAGAACCCTGCCGGGATCCTTCACGGGAGGCGAATGCTTCAAGATGGACAGGACGGTCGCCAGCACGCCGGCGAGGCGCTCGCGATCGGGCATCGGCACCCCAGGCTCCGAGAGCTCCGACAACAGCACCTCGAGAGCTTCGGCCGCCTGGGCCGCCGCACCTCCGGACGTCGGGTGCGAAGCTGCCGACCGACGCGCTCCGCCGGCAGCTTCGATGCGGGCGGACAGCCAATCCCGCAGCTGCTCGGTTTCCGGGCCGGATAGGTTCGTCAGTGCGTAGCTCGAGCCATCCTCGCCGTTAGGGACCAGGACGCCGATCTCGGCGATCATCTCGTCGGGATCGTCGACGATGGCCCCACACCGCAGGCCGCTCTCTTCGAGCACGAACTTGTCGAGATCCCGCATCGGGTCCATCCCCATCGTGTTCACGCAGCCTGGAAGCGGCTTTCCATCGTCAGCACCGCCGGCCGGGCGCGCTGGGCGATGGAATCGAGAGCGGCGAATGCGGGCGAACGCACGAACCGCAGCAACCGGGACAGCCTGCCCCAGAACGGCCACTGCGAGCGCAGTCTCGCCCGCACCTCGACCATCAGGCCCTCCAGGGCCTCGACCTCGATGGTGAAGTCCGTCGACGGGTCCGGATGGTGGCCGAAGATTCCGAGTTTGTCCTTCATCGTCGTTCCTTGCCTGCGAGAGCCGGAGCCGAGGAGGCGATCGCGCCTCCGATCGGTATCGGACTGGACCAATGCGGGGAGGCGGACCTCCAACCTGCCGGCGCACCGTATGGCCGTATTGCCTCCGCTCAATTCCAGCCGGAGCCAGGGCGGCGCCTTACGCCAGTGACTGCTTTCGGTCTTTCGTCATCTGGGGTTGGTGGGCCCCAGCCGACGGTCTCCAGCGTCGCCCTCAGGCTACGAGGAGCGTCCCGGGACGACGCATGGCCCGACGGCCCACGTTCGCGTCCCCAAGGGGCAGACCCCCCTCGCTCGCGGCTTGCGCCGCAAGACCTCGGGCCAGGATCACCCTGGCCGCATTCACGTCACGGTGCAGGTCCAGGCCGCAGCCGCAGCGGTGCCGTCGCTCCGACAGAAGCTTCGGCACGGCCGCTCCGCACTCACTGCACGCCACGCTCGTGCCTCTCGCCTCGACGAGAATGAGCTCGCCACCGGCGCGTTCGGCCTTGTAGCGGATCATCCTCGCGAGTTCGCTCCAGCCCGCATCCAGGATCGCGCGGTTCAATCCCCGTTTCTGCGCGACGTTCGTGCCAGTCTTCTCCACGCTCCCGGCCGCCGAGCGGGTCATGTTCGCCACGGACAGACGCTCCATGGCGATGAGGCTGTGAGCCTTCGTCAGAGTCGCGGAGACCTGATTGAGGTGGTTATTGCGAGCGTTGGCGATTTTGGCCAGCTGTCGGCCGAGCTTGGCCCGTACCTTCCGACGTCGGTTCGATCCCTTCCTGCAACGCGCCAGCGCACGCCGCGATCTGCGGATCTCCCGCGCCCGTCGGCTCGCCGGGCGGACGTTCCTGATCCGATCGCCGGTCGAGAGGGTGGCAAGGGCCTCCACGCCCAGGTCGATGCCGACAGCATCGTCAGCTGACTCATGGCTCACCGCAACGACCTCGGTGGTTTCGACGAGGAAGTTGACGAACCAGTGGCGCTCGCGACGAGTGAAGACAACGCTTAGGAGGCGGGCATCCTGCGGGAGCGTCCGATCGTGGTTGAGTCGGATGCCGCGGTCCATGCCCTTGAGGTGCAGACGTCCGCCTTCCAATCGGATGCCGCACGCCTCTAGCAGGCCGAAGCTGCGCCAGCGTGCGGCGGAACGGAATCGGGGAAACCCGGCCTTGCGGCCTCGGCGCACGCGCGAGAAGAAGCCGGTGAATGCGTCCTCGACGCGCTTGAGCGTCCAGCGTCCCATGTTGACCGGATCGGCACCGTGACCGTCCGGATCATCGGCCCGAATTACGGTGAGGCTCTTCTGCTGGTCGAGCCGTGTGACGGCCTTGCGGCTGAGCCGCCACGCATCGCGTCGCTCCTGCAGGCTGGCGTTGTAGAGTTCGCGCTGCCGCTCCAGACGCTCGGCTAAGAGCCGATGCTGGGCAGCTGTAGGCCGCAGTTTTTGCCGAAAGGCTAGTATCATACAGCCAAGCTAGGAACGTAATACGAACGCGTCAATCCGCTTGAACCGCCATCCTTTCCGAATGACAAACAACCGAAGATCCGAAGCTCGTCGTTCAACGCCGTTCCTTCTCTGTGACGGATCAGACCGTGGAAGCCTCGGCTCCTCCGGCGGGTATCGGACTGGACCAATGCGGGGAGGCGGACCTCCAACCTGCCGGCATCTATGCTATGACCAATGTCGCGCGAACCGCTATGCCGCTGGCAGCCGAAGCCGCACCGCCGATGTGGTCAGGGAGTGTTTCCGGGTTCCTGCCCCGTGCTCGAGTTGCCGCATTGGTCCAGTCCGATCCGCGTTCCCTCGCCCTCGAGCTTTCTATCCCCCTTCTATCGGGACTGCGTCCGCCCGACGCCCAAGGCATTGCCACGGCTTGCTGATTCATATCGACCGATCGCTGTACTTCCCGCCTCAGCCGAGCATGGGCTCCACCTCGGCGTCGACGATCGTCGCGACGGCGTGGTCCTCCGGGTGGACGAACAGGTCCGTCGCGCCGTCCTTGTGTCTGACCTTGCGGAAGCGGATGCCCTTTGCGCGATAGGCGGCGATGATCGTGGCGGAGGGCTCGCATCGCCATTGCGGCCAGCGCACGCCCTCGACCGTGCGCCAGCATTCGGCGGAGTTCTTGACTCCGTGATGGTTCCGCGGCCCCGTCGGCTGACCCATGGTCGCTCCCCCTACCGACGCGGTCGGCGCTTCTCGCGTTGCTTCCAGTCCTTCGCCGGCGGTCCAACGCGCACCCGCATGTCCTCCTCGGGCCAGACCGGGGTCGGCTCCTCGATCCGCACGACGTGCCGATCCTTCGCGTCCGCGCCCGACAAAGCCCGCTCGACGGCGGCGGCCAGTCCGGCGCCGAGCCCGGCTATGATGGCTACCCTGCGGTCCCGCATCCCATCCTCCTCGAAGCCCTGGCCCTGCTACCCTGCCGCATTCGCGAGCGGCTGCCGTCGCTGCCCCAGACGCTCGGCGATGATCCTCGCGAGTTCCCGCAGGCTCAGTTCGCTCATGGGCTCCGTCGGCCCGTACTCCGGCGACTTCACCCAGGCGCGCCACTCGTCGACGATCTGCCGGGCCAAGCGGTCGTCCTCCACCTCGTAATTGCACGCCATGATCGGCCCCTCAGTCGGTCACGCCGTCCATCAGCGGAGCGGTGCGGCCGCAGACCTCCCGAAAGAACCGCACCTCCGCGTCCGTAAGCGCGCGGGAGAACGTGACCTCGATCGTGCCCGGCTTCTCCGTAGAGACGTGCGCCTCCGCGAAGGAGAGCCGTTCCGGCCGGCTGCCGACGAGATGCAGGGCCGCCCGGCGGACGCGGTCCTGCGCTTCGCCGGGCGGAAGCAGGGTGCGCCGAAAGTCCTTCGGACGGTTCGTGTCC
This sequence comes from Methylobacterium sp. 092160098-2, assembly GCF_028920805.1. NCBI lineage: Bacteria > Pseudomonadati > Pseudomonadota > Alphaproteobacteria > Hyphomicrobiales > Methylobacteriaceae > Methylobacterium > Methylobacterium sp. 092160098-2. Next base: position 851,925 of record NZ_JAQPZJ010000002.1, read on the forward strand.
AACGGCATGTCCGCCTCCCTAGCAACGTGCGTCGCGTGCCGCGGCGATCGCTGCGCGACCCGGGGCCGAATTCGCCCAGTCCTCGCCTTTGACCGTGCTCTCGATCCCGGCACACTGATAGAAACCGGCGCGGCGGGCGGCCTCGTAGTCCGCCTGCATCCCGTTGCGCTCCACGTCGCGGAGCGTGAAATGGTGGCCCAGAACGGCCATGCAGCGGGCGAAGGCGGCTTCGGCCACCGTGATCCTTCCAACCATGGCCGAATCCTCCTATTCGCCTCGTATCAGGCCTTCGCCGTCCGCCATCTCGGCACCGCAGCCGCCGCTCCAGTTGCCGTTTACGTTGGCCAGAACCAGCATGTGTCGCTGGCCGTCGTCGAAGCGCAGGCTGCCGCTCCCGGATCCGCCGAAGATCTGGACGCCCAGGGCTCGTGCTTCGAGGGCGGCGCGCTCGATCCGACGCGCGATGGACGCGACCTTCTTCGGGTCGACCCCGGCCGCCGCACACTCGTCTTCGTTCAAGATCATCCCGTCCCCCCTGGGGTCTCGTTTCGGATCTCGGCGGGCCGATCCCGCCACCACGCCACAAGATCCTCCCGGTTGCCGTTCGCGAGCCGCAGGAGGGTGTCACCGTGGCAGGCGGCCGGGGCGCAGAAGCAAACGAGGTGTCGGCCGCGGAGCTCGCCGAGGTCGCGCAGCAGATGGGGCTGGCCGCGCAGCCACGCCTCGTGCTTCGCGATCACCGTCCGCCGGTCGCCGTCGCGGCCGATTCGGAAGGGATTCCCCCACTTGCCGCCGCGACCGATGAAGACGGCTTCGGTGGCCGGGTCGTAGCAGTGTCTGTTGAGTACGGACGGAAGGACGGACCCTCCCTCCTCGGTCGTCGCGCGCGCCGATCCCGGGGCGGGCACCGGATCGCCTGCGGCCTCGCGCACGGCGATCCAGGAGCGGATCGCAGGGATCAGATGCTCCTTCGCCTCCTGTTCGGTGCGGCCGAAGGAGGAGCATCCCGGCAGGTCCGGCACCGTCGCGACGAAGCCCGAACCGTCGCCGCTCTCGGCCATCGTCGAGCGATAGAGGTAGGGCAGGTCCATCTCAGACCCGCCCGCCGATCCGCCGCGCCTTCCTGCGGGCACGTCTCTCGTCGGCCGCGGCGAGAGCGGCCACGTCGGCCGCCGTCAGTTCCCGTGCGGCCGACGGAGGCTCCACCGGATCCGGCGCCCGGACCGGCTCCGGTCTCGGTTCGACGCTCGGGCGCGCCTCCGGCCGCACGGCCGCCGCCTCGGCTGCGAGCGCGGCCAGCCCGACGAGGCCGTACAGTCCGATGCTGTGGTGCCTGATGCCACCGACCATGACGTGTCTCCGGGCCTTCCGTCGTGCGCCTAGTTCGATGCCGCCAGGACTGCCCGAGCCTCGGAGAGGCTCATGTCGGGCGCGTAGTCGGGGGCCAGGGACGGGTCCGCCGCGAATTCCGCTTGCAGGAACGGCTCGAACGCCACGCGGGCCGACGCCTTCGTGGCGAGGCAGACGGATCGCCCGTCGGCACCCATGTCGTCGAGCACCTGCCACATCGCTTCGGCGAGGCGGCCGACCTCTTCCGGCGTCGGCATCGAGATTCCTTCAGGCCGTTCGGCTCATCCCGAAGGGCCGACGGGCCCCGAACGAAGGAATAAACCGCAGATTTCGAAGCATCATGCCTTCGAATGCTCCGCACATCCAGCGCATTCCGACCGCCGACCCGAAACCGGGTTTCCACGCCGTTAAGGCTGTCCCGCGCAGCACCTCTAGCCGCGGCCGCATTCCTTGCGGATCGCCCGGAGCGAATGTCCGGCGACCGTCGGCATCGCGTCGAGCACCATGCGGATCCGCGTGGTGTGATCGTGCGCGTCGACCGGGATCGCGCGCACGGAGCCGCGCGCGGCATGGATCCCACCTTCGATCAGCATCTGGATGTGCTGCTGGTAGGCCGGGTCGCCGGACGGCTTGCCGTCGGCCACGACGTAGACCGGCAGCGGTTGGAGCAGGAACACGGCGTCGAACAGCTCCCGTGTGAGCGCGATGCACCGGTCGCGGTAGGCGACGACCGACCGGGATGCCGCCTCCTCGAGGCCCGCGTGCATGCCCACCTCCGCGATGAGGTAGGCGCACATGTCGAACGGCGTGCGGTCGGTGATCCGCCCTCCTCCGTCCTGGCGGATCTCGCGGTCGTAGAGGTCGAGCACACGGTGCTGCATCGACAGCCGCTCGGCGATGTCCATCTTCGCGACGGACTCGTAGCCCAGCGTCTTCGCCAATCGACCGAAGGAGCCGTCGTAGTAGCCGATGCCGGCCCTCTCCGCGACGTCCCGCGCGAGGGTGGACTTTCCGGACCGATGGGTGCCTGCGAGGCCGAGGATCATGGAGAGGAGTCCTGGTGTCGGGTTCGGTTGGTGGCGGAGCGTCTTCGCCTGGGCGGCGCGCGGTGCGGCCGGCTTGAGGGAGTGGCGTCTACTCGACGGCCGCGAGGCGTATCCAGGAGCGACCGGAGGCGTCGCGGTCGTAGCCTTTGATGCGGATGCCCTTTTCGGAAAGCAGCCCGTTCAGGGCGATCCGCTCGCCGGCGACGAGGCGCCCGATGTCCGAGGGGCGCAGGTCCGTATGGAGCGAGAGCTCTCCCGGCGTCACGCTGTTCGGAACACCGTGCTCGGACGCCAGCGCGATCAGAGCCTTCGCCAACCGTTCGCGCTTCGTCATTCGGCTCCTCCCGCCCCCGAAGGCGTGCTCGGATCCATACCGGGTGCGGCCGTCTCTCCCTGCAAGATCGCACGCGCCAGCTTCTTCACCTCCGGCACGTCCCTCGGCGGGGGTTCAATTCCGGCGAGGCGGAGCTGTCGCGCGGTCTCGATCTCCTCGCGGAGCACCCGCGACATCATCCGCGTCACCGGGATGTGGAGCCGATCGGACCAGGCCCGGATCCCACGCTTGAGATCGGCGTCCGTGATGTGGTCGTCCATGCCCGGAGCCGATCCTAGTTCAGAACGGGCGCAGCCAGGGCGGCGGCGCCGGCGTCCGTGATCGAGTACACCGGCCCGTCCTCGCCCATCTCCTTCGCCGCGAGCCCTCTGTCGACGAGATCGATGTAGACCAGATGCGCGCACATCGTGGCCTCGTCGACAACCTCGCCGGGGGCATCGGGCCCTTGGGTCAGGAACGCGAGGGCCTGACGGTCGACCTCGCTCAAGGTGTTCTTCACTTCGGTCCTCCGGGCATGGGTTCGTCGCGCAGCGCCGCGAGCACGCGCTCGCCGTGATCTTCGATCCAGTCCCCCGCATCGATGTGGTCGCGCCTATTGGCGCGCAGGTCCTCCAGCAGCTGCGCGATCTCGTCGATCAGCGCGGCTTTGGCGGCCGGATCCGTACCCTTGGTCGTCAAGCGGCTTCGTCCTTCGTCCCGGTCGCCATCAGCGCCCGACATGCCGGGCACGTCCATCCTTCGCGGGTCCGACGCCAGCCCAGCCCTCTGGCCTCGGCCGCGAGCTCCCGGAGCCCGGCCTGCGCGCTCCGGAGGCTGTCATCGAACAGATCCATGATCGGCCCCGCATCCCGACTGGATGGGCAGGCGCTGTTCCGCATCCGCCCCTCGCACCGCATCTCGATCCAGAACGCCAAGGCCGTGCCCTCCGATGGTGGCCCGCCGCCACGCATAATCTCGCCGAACCCGGTCGTGGCCCACGACCCCGACCGGCCGCACCGTCGACCGATCCCGCGCGTCGTCTAGTCGGGCATCTTCGCGTCTGCGCGCTGGCGGGCCTCCTCCGCCAGGCGATCCATGTCCTGCGACAGTTCGTGGTCGCCGAGCGCCCGCGCCCGGTCCGCATAGGCTGAAAGGGCGGCAGGGGTGATCGTGTCCTTCAAGGCGAGCACGAAGTAGTCGAACGCGGGCACTTCCTCGTACGTGCCGTCCGGCTGCCTCCGTTGTACGCGGAACTTCGGCTCCTCGCCGATGTATCGGTCCAGTCTCATCGATCCCTCCTCTCGTCAGTCTGCCGCTATGACGCGCTCGACGGCGTCGAGAACTCGTCCGCGGCTATCGCCGCAGCGTCGGCGAGCACGCTCAGCACGAGTCCGGCGGCACGCATGGAAGCCGTTCCCGGATCGTCCGGAGGGTGGCTCTCCCTTCTTTCGTCGGCGCTTTTCGTGATCTTCTGGCCGGCGGATCGGAGGTGGTCCCCTACCCGGGTCAGTGCTTTCGCCGTCCTGAGGGCGTCATTCATCGCTCACTCCTCGATGTCGAATTTCTTGACGGCCTCATCGACCCCGTCTCCTGTCTCTCCGCGCTCGGCTCGATGCCGTAGAACCGATCGTGGCACGTCCTGCAGACGGTCCGGCCTGCAGCGATGGCGTCCGGGCCCCACTCGGGGACGGGTTGGCCGATGTCCTCCTTGACGGGGCCGCAGTACCAGCCGACCGCATGGCGGTGGGGCCCATACTGTTCGCAGATCCCGCATTCGCTGCTTGGTTCGCCCCATAGGTGAAGGACGTGGATCGGGGCCGGCGTGATGTCGGTCGTCGTCATGTGCTGCCCCGCTACTCTCTTCAGACCGCATCCCGATCGTCGATCTCGTAGAGAGGCTCCCCTCCCCCGGCACGGCGGACGACCCAATACCGTATCGCCAGGACCGCACAGGTCAGGTGGAAGTCGCGCTCGTCGTCTTCGAACATCCCGTCTCCCCGGGGTTCTGCGCGAAACACCGTCTCCCCGCCCGAAACCGGGCAGTCCACGCGAAAGTGTCCGTGACGAAGACGCAGATACCCGACCCGTTCGCCGTTCTCGTAGGCATCGTACTGTTCGGGGTAGGCGGTGCACGTCTTGACCAGCTTGATCGTCATGTTGTCATCATCCGAAAGCGATGGTCTTCAGTTGCACGATCAGCCCCGACGTTCGCGCAGGTACCTGACCTTGAAGGTCGAGCTGTTCGGGCCGGTCTTCTCATGGTCGTACCGCTCCTCGCGACCGGTATCGCCCGTGTCGGTCCAGGCCAGTCCGAACGGCCCCCATGCCTCCGGCGCGTGCCTGTAGAGGGGATTGTCGACGCATATCGCGCCCTGTTGCGAGATGGTGTGGTGCAGCCACTCGTTGACCTGCTTCTCGGTGGCGCCGGCCGGCAGCCGGACCGTCAGCTTGACGTCGACCAGCGTTCCTTCGGGATAGCTGAACACCGCGTCCTCGATCGTCTGCTCGGACATGATCCTCTCCGTGTGTCTCGCGGCGAGCCCGGTCGGCGTCACCGATCCGATGTGGGCGCATCCGAAGGCGAAGCCGCCCCGTTCCATTCGAAGGGATCGACTGCGCCGGGCTCGATCAGGACGCTGGTCCAGTCGCCGCCCGGGTTCGGGAACGTGCTGCCGCTTCCGTCGGGCCCATTCCACTTCCAGCCGCTCTCCGTCATGTACCAGTGGCCGCCCATGATCGCGGGCGCCCTGGCGCCGATCGGCGCTTCCGTCAGCCTGTCGCCCATCGCATCCTCGCCGATGGCGGCCCTCCCTTCGACGGGGCGTGCCGCGTGCCCCCTGCTACGCTCCAGGCCGGCTGGCCCGCGCGACCTTCGTCCAGAACTCGGCCGTCTCGTTGCGGTCGGTCCGGTACTCGATCTCGAGCTGCCTCAGAGCCTCCGCCTTCACCTCCGCCGGCGTGGCGCCGAAGGCGAGCTCGTCCCGGCCCAGGAGCGAGTCGATCGTGTCCAGATCCTGCTCCATCGTCTGCGCCTCGACGCGTCGACGCGCCTCCCGAAATTCAGGATGGTGGTTCCAGATCTCGGTCATTCCTTTTCTCCTTCCACCGAGCACGTCGACGGCGCGAGGACCGCCGTCGCCTTGTCGAGCAGTCTGCGAACCTCGTGGCACATCTCGAACCATGCGGCAGGATCGTCCCCACCCAGGGACGTGGCGGCGTCGGTGCCGTCGCATGCATCGACCATCGAACGCAGCCAGGATAGGGGCGTGATCTCGCGCGGGATGTTCGGATCCCCGGTCAGGAAGGCTTCGCGCAGCGTCTCCTCGGCACGGGCCGAAGCGTCGTTCCGCTTGCGGACATCGTCCGCTGCCGACGAGGACCCTGGCAGCTGCGCCCGGTACGCGCGCATGCGTTCCGCTATGGCCCGGGCCATGGTCGGCTTCGCCTCGCCGGGATTCGCCGCCTCCCGGTCTGCAGCCCACTGGTCGACGAGATCGGGAGCCTGAGGATCGCGACCCAGCAGGACGAACGAGGGCTCGTCCCGGCGGGGAACGCAGCATTCGGACGCCTGGGCAGCCGCCAGCGCGGCGACGTCCTCGGGCCAGAGCCAGCGGACCGGGAACGTCTTCTGGTCCCGGGCCCGCATGAAGTCGGCGTTGGCAACGCAGAGCCGATTGCGGGCGTCCAGGCAGACTGCCGTTTCAGCCGGCCCACGGCGACCGAGCCAGGACGGACCCTCGTCGAACCATTGGGCGAAGTTGTCGAAGCGCTGATCGTGCTCGGCCATCGCGACTGCTCTCCGATAGGGCTTCAGACCGCCAGGGCGTATTGGGCGGTGTCCACGCGGCGTGCCACGACTGCTGCCGTCTGCCTGACCTTCGCCTGCCAGTGCCGCCCGTTCGCCTTGGCCTTTGGATGGTGCTCCAGCGCCTCGTAGAGGGCGGAGAGGCTCGCCCGGCCGCCGAGCGAGCGGATCGCGTCCGTCACGACCTGCCGCCATGCCGGCATCGGCGGGTCGACGTTGAGGGCGAGGTGAATCATCACCGGGCGCTTCAACGCGAGCAGCTTCCCGGGGATGCCGCTGGCCATAAGGCGTTCGACGTCCTCAGCTCCCCAGGCGATAAGTGCGCTCGGCGCCCCGCCGTTGCGGCCCGGCCTGCCGTCGGGATAGCAGAAGGAGATGCGCCCCCGCAGCATCAGGACGGCGTCGGCCTCGTTCCAGACGTGGTCGTGGAAGGCCTTGGTCTCGGTCCTCGCGAATGTGAAGGCGGTACCCCGGCCGTGGCGCGCGAGCCTCTGCAGCCACGTGCCGAGCGCGCGACCGTAGGGCGGGTTGAGCCAGACGCGGCCGAACCACGGCAGGATCAGGCCGTCCTGGGCGGGCCAAGTGTAGTGGGTGTCAGCCGTCGGCCAGGGCTTCGGGTCCGGCGCGGCGCACGGGTCGAGATCGAACGGGCCGAGGGCGTCGATGATCGCACGCGGGGTCAGCCACGTGTCCGTCCGCGTCCCGCGCACCTTCTGGTGACCGCCTATGCCAAGGCCTTCGCCCATGAACCCACCTTCCGCAGCTCTCGAACCGAGCGGAGACGGGACCCTAGACGAACATCGCGCAACGAAGGAATGAAAATCGAAGGAATGGTTGACGATTTCGGCGTCAGCGGGCCTCCGCCTCGATGCGGCGGTACTGGACCGGCTCGTCGATGATCGCCTGACTGGCCTTCTCCGCCCGCCACTTCTCGATGCGCTCGCGCAGCGCCAGGATGTGCGTGATGCGCGGATCCCGGCGCTTCACCTCCTCGCGCAGCCGCCTGACGGCCTCGGCCTTGTCGCGCGCCTCCTTCTCGGCCTTGGCGTCCTTGGCTTCGGCCTCGAGCCTCGCCGGCGTATCGAAGAACTGCTCGTAGGCGTCTCCGCCGGCGGTGGCCGGCGTCATCAGGGCTCCCTTGCGTGCCATCTCGCCGAGATCGGACATCTTCCCTTTGGAGGCGAGCCAGAACCAGCTGCCGCCCGTCGCCACGACGACCAGGCCGAGCAGCCCCAGGGAGGCGAACAGCATGAACTGCCCGAAGGCGCGCATGCGCTGGGCTCTGGCGTGCTCGGCCGCCGTCGGCGAAGTCCTGTACGTCGGCATGGCGGGTCTCCCGGATCCGGTCAGGAAACTAGATATTCCGCTCCTTCGCAAGGCGCAGGCGGATCGACCCGCCCATGGCGGCCGTTCGCCCTACGGCGCCGGATGCTCGGCTTCGATCGCAGCTCCTTCGAGCCGTACGACTTCGACGACGGACTCCAGCACGTCCTCGACCGGGCGCGTGAAATCGACGGCCTCGAGCCCCTCGACCAGGAATCCGTCCAGATCGAGGACGCCGCCGCGAGACAATCCTTCGACGACGTCCGCGCAGCCCGGTTCGGACTCGATCTCGGGGTGCCGGGAACGAAGGAGCTCGGCAATCTCGCTGGACAGCAGGCTTCGTGTGCATTTCAGCCAGAGATCGCTACTGGCGCGCCCGTAGGTCCATCCGTCGACGGCGGCCGCCACGATCTCGGCCGCCACGATCTCGGCCGCTCGTTCCGGCTTGCCGTTGGCCTCCCGCCAACGCGCGAGCGCCTCGAGCCGTTCGTCGACGAGCGCACGCGTCTCGGCGGACCAGCCGGTCAGATCCTCAATCGTCGCGTTCCGCATCGCACCGCTCCGGGCATCCGATCCGAATGCTTCGGATCCTTTAGGCGGATCCTTCGTCCACCGGTCGCGCGGATAGATCCTGTCGTTCACGGCGAGGCAACCTTGATCGACGAAGCGGCGGTGGATCCGCCAGTCCTCCTTCCACTTCACGTTGCGATGGAGAGGGTGCGGGCGCACTATCCGCCTTTCCATGGATCTCGCCCCGGATGTCTGCGGTGACGAACACGCTCAGAACGCTCGCCCTCGTTCTCGCCATCGCATCTCCGGGCACGGCCTGGGCGCAGAGCACGCTTCGGGTGATCGACACCGCGCCCAACGACGTACTCAACGTCCGCGAATACCCGACCTCCGACGCGAGGATCGTCGGCGTCATTCCGCCGGACGGCCGCGGCATCGTTCCCCTCGGGGACCGGAACGGCAACTGGATCTTCGTCCGCTACCGCAAGGTCGAGGGATGGGTCTCGCGCCGGTTCGTGTACCCGGAGGCTCCGCCCGTGCGGCGCGGCCGCAGCCTGGACGACGAGGCCGAGTAGTGCGCGCCCCGACGATGTCCCGTGCGGCCACCCGGCTTGCGGGCGCGATGCTCGTCGCCGCATGCGCCTCAATCCCCGCCTCCGCGCAATCCCCGACCGGCGGCGAACTCGCCCAGGCATACTGGGCGGAACGCTCTGCCGCCGGCGATAGGGCGCCGCTCCTCAACGCCGAGGTTCCGGTGGTCGGTTGTCCGCTCGAGAGCATGGCCGACGACGTGCCACCTCCGAAGACCCCGGCCACCGTGCGCGTCCTCGTCCCGCAGGGGTCGGCCGGCGCGCTGGCCTTCTTCACGACCTCCCCCGATGCACGGCTGGGCGTCCTCGGGCCCAAGGCGTGGTCCTGCCACGGACAGTCGGGATCGGACGGCGACGTGCTCTATGTCGTGCCGCCCGACGCCGTCCTGGACCGCGTCAACGGCGGCTACGCGGGGCCGATGGTCAGCCGCCGGTTCGCCGACGGGGGGACCTCCGGCAGGTTCGAGGTGGCCCGCGTGGCCGGCCGCCTCTTCCCCCAGGCCCGGCGGTTCGCCGAGCGCGTCCGCGCCGAGGGGATGGACGACGCGGGGGACTACGTCTTCTCTCCATGGCCGCGGGACCGCCTGCAGCGCCTCGCCGGTTCGGTCGTAGCCTACTCGACGCCGGGAGGCGCGCAGGGCCTCGGGCGGCCCGGCAAGGGGCCCTACGGTCCCGAGACGACCTCCGGGGTCGTGATGTTCGACGGCCGGTCCGCGGACGAGCCGTCCCTAGTCGAGCTCGCCGTCCGCATGGGCGACGGCGACGACCGTCTCGCGGCCGCGATCACGACCGGGTTCCTGGCGCGCCTGAACGTGCCCGCAGCGTCGGCCCCGCCGCCCGCACCCGCCGCTCCGCCCGCCGGCGCCGCTTTGGGAGGCGAGCCTGCCGCGATCGTCAGGTCCTTCTACGAGGCGCTCGGGCGGGCGGACGGAAGATCCGCCTCGGGCTTGGTCGTTCCTGAGCGCCGCGCCTCCGGCCCCTACTCGCCGGAGGCGATATCGCGCTTCTACGCGAGCCTCGCCGAACCCCTGAGAGTGGTCTCGATCCGCCCTCTGGACGGCTCGGAGGTCGAAGCCCGGTACCGGTACCGCAAGGGGTCGGGCGCGGTCTGCGACGGCGCGGCCGTCGCCACCGTCTCCCGGACCGCCGGCGGTACCTTCATCGCCCGCATCAAACCCCTCAACGGCTGCTGACGACACGACCATGCTTCGCACCGCCTCCCCGATCCTCGCTCTCCTGGCGTCGCTGACTCCCTGCGTGGCTTCGGCGGTCGAGGCCGACTACGGCCTGTCCTGCGGCCGCGAGGTCCTGGACGCCGGCCGCGGCACATCGCGCCCGGCGGCCCATCCCGTCTCCGCCCGCGTCCACTTCACCGGCGGCAGCACGCCCCGGGTCGAGGCCGACGGCAGCAGGACCGTCTACTCCGATCTCGTCCTGACGATCGGCGGAAGCCGCATGGCCGGCGGGACCGTCGACGGCTCCACGTTCGACAGCTCCACCACCTTCGACAAGCCGTTCCGGACGACCGGCGAAGGCTCTACGGTCTGGGCGTTCTCTCGCGGCTTCAACGCCTTCACCCTTCGCCACGAAGGGCGGTGGTACGTATGTCGACGGACCTGAGCGCGCCGCTCTATGTCCGATCGGTAATAGGACGAGCTTATTACCGATCGGACATAAGCGGCTGATATGTTCGTTCGGTAATATCCTTGAAAAATTCCCGAACGGTAATATGCTGTGCGGCGAGGGTATCGCCATGCACGTCGGCAGCACCAAGGACATAGGCCTCCTGATCCGCGCGAGGCGTACGGAGAAGGACTGGACGCAGGCGGATCTTGCCAGGAGCCTGGGCACGACCCAGCGCTGGATCTCCGAGATCGAGAACGGCAAGGCCACGGCCGAGATCGGCATGGTGCTGCAGGCCCTGTCGATGCTCGGCATCCGCCTCGAAGCTGCGCCGGCCGACGCTCCGCGCCCGAAGACCCAGGCGGCGGCGCCGGATCTCGCGACGGCGGCAGACCTCGACGACATCCTCGACGGACCGGGGTATCGGCCATGAGCGGACGTCCGGCACGCGAAGCCGACGAGCTGGTGGTCCTCCTGTCCGGCGCGCTGATCGGATCGGTCCGTCAGCTCGCCAGCGGCAAGCTGCAGTTCGCCTACGCCCCGGCCTGGTTGGAGGCGAATACGGGTCTGCCGCTGTCGCTGTCCATGCCGCTGGTCTCGCCGACCCACGGCAACGGCCCGATCTCGGCCTTCATGTGGGGCCTTCTGCCGGACAACGAGCAGATCCTGGACGGCATCGCCAAGCGTCACCAGTGCTCGGCCCGGAACCCCTTCGCGCTGCTCCGCGCGACCGGGGAGGACTGCGCGGGCGCCGTGCAGTTCGTCCGGCCGGATCGCGTCGAGGCCCTCGCCGACGGTGCTGAAGGCGTCGAATGGCTCGACGAGCGCGCGGTGGCGGAACGGATCCGCCTGCTCAGGAAGGATGCCGGCTCGGTCGGACGCATGGCGAACGATCCGGGCAGCTTCTCGGTCGCCGGGGCGCAGCCGAAGACGGCACTCCTCCGCTCGCAGGACGGACGGTGGGGGATTCCGAGCGGCAGCGTGCCGACGACCCACATCCTGAAGCCTTCCTCGCTCGGCTTGGCCGGGCACGTCGAGAACGAGCATTTCTGCCAGCTGCTGGCGCAGGCGGCCGGCCTGCGGTCGGCGATCTCGACGGTCGAGCGCTTCGAGGACGAGGTGGTGATCGCCTCCAGGCGCTACGATCGGCGCAGCCTGCCCGACGGCCGCATCCAGCGGATCCACCAGGAGGACATGTGCCAGGCCTTGGCGGTCCCTCCGTGGTCGAAATACGAACGGGACGGAGGACCGGGCGCCGCGCGGATCGCGAACGAGATCCTGGCCTTCTCGAGCCGTCCCGACGCCGACCGGACCACATTCATGGACGCGGTCGCCCTCAACTTCGTCATCCTGGGTACGGACGCGCACGCGAAGAACTTCTCGGTCCTGCTCGCAGCCGGCGGCGCCATGCGTCTCGCCCCGCTCTACGACATCGCGAGCGTCCTTCCGTACCCGCACATCCGGGACGCGGGCGACCTGAAGCTCGCGATGTCGGCCGACCGCTACTACCGGCCCGACGAGATCCAGCCCCGCCACTGGCAGCGGCTGGCGCAGCGCGCCTCCTACGATCCCGAGGCCTTCCTGGCGACCATGGGGCGGTACGTGCGCGAGCTGCCCGATCTGGCTTCGGATGTGGCTGCCGGCTGCCGGGCGGAGGGACTGGACGCTCCGGTCATCGGCGAGCTCGTGGACGGGATTGCGAACAGGTGCGCGAGACTGGCGGCGCAGTACGCGCCGTTGGCCGAGGACGCGCCGGTGGGCCCAAGGCCCTGATCCTGCGGGGTCCCCGAACCGTCACCTCGCGGTGGACGGCCGCCATTCGCCTCGAAGAGCAGGATCGGCACGCTCCTCGCCGCCATCCTCCGGATAGATGCACGGAACGTCGCCCTTCCAAAACATGCAGTACTGGGCGAGGCGATCCAGGATGCCTTCGCATGGCATCTTCGTCGTGCACTTCATGTGCGTCGTCCCTCCCGCGGCGACGCCGCACCGCTCCAGCAGAGCGCCTGCGGCCCGGGCGCCGACGGCTTTCCGGCAGGATGGAGCCCGAAGGTCCGTGACGGGATGCGCCAGGGCATAGGTCCGAGCCTGGGCGTACGAGGACATGTATTCGGCGGTCGTAAACCCGGTCGGGCTGGCCGCCGCCGGGGTGGCGCCAAGGAGGAAGAGGATCAAAGTGCGCACGGCGTTCCCGGATCTCCGGTCGAGACGGCAAGCGTGAGGTGCGGGAGCTAAGGAAGAGGCAACGCGGCGCCGCAAATGCCGCCTATCGCCGGACGGTGGGCCCGATCGCCTGTGGACGGCATCACCGGGCGCTGCGCAGATCCTCCTTCGCAAGGAATGCGACACCGACCCGATTATGGCCGCGCCACACCACCTCCGAACGCAGCTTCAGTCCCTTGCCGGGCAGCAGCAGATCGAAGCAGCCGGGGATCATGGCCGAGCCGCTGAAGACCAGCTTGGCACCGTTCGTCGACAGATCGCGGACGAGACAATCGACGATGCAGTAGCTGGCGTGGAACGAGATCTTTCCCCCGATGTACGTGCGGACCCTCGGTGACCGCCGACACTCCACCATCTGGACCAGCTCCTTTCTGGAACGACGAATTCAAATCGCACCGGCATCGGAGGTGTGCCGGCGGGCCTGTCCGTATAAGGACACGATGCAGCTGGGAGCGTCCACGGCCGCCGACCGCCGGCACCATTCCTTCGATGCTCCTGGTTAACGTGGGGCCGGGGTCGAACCCCGGGATGAAGCGGCCTCCGCCGATTGTCGTTTGCGACGCCTGCGGCAATCCTTCGTTCCGACAGGAGGGCACGATGCCGAAGTACGACTGGAACTGGGACCTTACGGACGACGAGGAGATGGCCCCCAACGCCAATCAGTGCACGCGGGAGGGCTGGGCTCTCGTCAACGACAGCACCAGTGAGGCGCGCATCGAGAAGATCGACGTGCTCGGCATCCTGGCCGACGACGGCCATGCCTTCGACATCGTCGCGAGATCGGCGGTCGAAGGCAGCGAGTACCATGTCGCCGCTCTGGAGCACATCCGAGCCCACAACGAAGGCGAGTGGGCTCTGTTCGAAAAGCGGATCCGGACGTCGGGGAACGACTACCGGGGGCGGCCGCAGCCGGCGTTCGAGGACGTCGTCGAGGCGGTCAACAAGTACGCCCTCGCCGCGATGCGCGAGATCGTCGATGCGGGAGCCTCCGGACCGCGTCCCTGACGCGGCGGGAGCGCCCTGCCCCACCGGAATTTGTCCTGCAATGCAATTCCCGGCCGCTCTCCGGTGCTAGCCCGTCTTATTCACCGGGGCTTGGCTGACGCCGTGTTTTGGGCTGATGGCGCGCGGGATCGCGCGTCCACTGTGACGCGTATGGATTCGGAACGTTGCGTCGGTGCTTGAGGGATAGGAGCGGGTTCGTCGGGGCGTCTCGGCCCCGCCGTTCAAGCGGGGGCTGGGACGAGCGCGGTCGCAAGGTGGCGTAGCAGGTCGGCTTCCGGACACGCCGCGGCGAAGGCGAGGCGGACGCGGGCAGCGGTCTCGCGGATCCGAGCGCCGAGCTTGAGCAGCCGGAGGCGGATCGTCGCGAACTCGGCCCTGGCGAGGCGATGGGCCGCCGGGATGGCGTCTCGCACGGTGAGCATCAGCCAGTAGGCCGCGGTGTGCAGGACGAGTCGCATCTGGTTGGCGGCCGGGTGCCGGCAGGAGGTGCGGTCGGAAGCGAGCTGGCCCTTGTGCAGCTTGATCAGGTTCTCGGCCTGGCCGCGGGCGCAGTAGAGTTCGGCGTAGAGCCATTCCGGCGTACCGGTGGCGATGTTCGTGACCACGAAGCGGATGTCGAGGCCGAGGCGGGTCGCCTCGATGCGGGCGGCGACGCGGCGCTGCTGCCGCCAGGACTTGGCGGCGTGGGTGGTCTCGGCAAAGCCGCGCACCGCATCCTTGTCGCCGAGGGCCCGCACCACCCGGATGTGGTCGGCGGTCGGCTCGACCTTGGCCGCGAGCGCCTTTGTGCCGGTCAAGCCGAAGACGTAGCTGACGCTGTTGTCCTCGCACCAGTCCATCGCTTCGGGCCGCCCGTAGTGGCCGTCGCCGCGGATGGTAATCGCGGTCGTCGGCCAGTGACGGCGGATCGCCCGGACGAGCCGGCGCAGATGGCCCCGGACCTCGCGACCCGAGGGTGTCTTACCCGACCGCAGGATCATCGCGACGGGACGGCTGGTGGCGGTATCGTAGACGTGGATCGGCAGAAAGCAGCGCGCGTCGTGGTGGGCGTTGAACAGCGACAGCTGCTGCTGGCCGTGCACCACGTCGCAGGTGTCGTCGATGTCCAGGGTGACCGCGGCGGGCGGTACGACGTAGCTGGCGCAGTACACGTCGACCAGCACTCGCCCGAGCCGGATCAGGTCGCGCAGGCCGGGGGTGTTCTCCATCCGCGAGACGGTGGGCTGGCTCATCAGGTCCGCGCCGCTCTCGGGCAGGCGTCCGCAGGCGAGCTTGAAGGCGGGGTCGGCGCGCAGATGGTCGAGGTCGTCGGCATCCTCATACCCGCAGGCAATCGCCAGGATGCGGGCCAGCAGGATCTCGGGCAGCGGGTGCACGACCCGGCTCGGATCGCGTCGATCCGTGATCACGGTCGCGAGCTTCTCGGCAATGCCCAATCGCTGGGCGGCCTGGGCGAGCAACAGGACGCCGCCGTCCGAGGTCAGGCGCCCGCCGTCGAAGGCAGCTGTGAGCTTCTTGCCTCGCACGGATGGAAACGCGAACGGCAGACACGTAGGATCGGACATGGCGGGCGTGGCAGGCTCGGTGCGCGTTGAAGGCTTGGCGTCAGCACCCAATCCCTAAGCTACATCAATGCCTTACGCTACGCTCGCCACCCCAGATCCACCGTCGTGATGAATAAGACGGGCTAGGCATCGGTGGTCGGCCGCGGAGTTCACGAGGAAGCAACGGATGCCAAACGAAGCACTCATTCAGCACCATCTCCGGGATCACAGCCTGGAGAACGAGAACCTCGCCGGGATCGTTGCCTGCGCGACGTCGAACGGCGACGACACCTATCTGGGCGAGTTCGTCGAGGACCTGGGCCGGGCGCCCTGGTTCCGCGCGATCGTCGAGCGCTGGCCGATGCTCGGCTCGGAGATCTGGTCCTCCCCGGAGATCATGGAGGCGCAGCCGAACCTGGAGCAGGCGCGTACGATCCTCCTGCGGGACGGAGCCAGCCGCTCCAATTCGAATTCCAGCAACTCCATGCTGCATCCGGTGGACTCCGCCGTCCTCGATTGGCTGGAGGGCCGGCGCTGGACCACGGCGGCCGCCGTCGAGACGACGCTGCCGATCGCGATCGATGCGCTGCGCGTCCTTGGACCGGAGGCGCTTCCGGCGACGGAGGAGGACTGGGATCGGATGGTGCGGGCTCTCGACGCCGCCTCGACCGTCCTCGATCAACTCGGCTCGCGGCCGGCTCAGATGCTCGGTGCCGGAGGCCTGCGCAATCTGATGGCCGTTGCGGAAGCCAGAATGGACCCGTCGTCGCCGGGCGAAGTCGACGGCGACCTCGCGGGCGAGATTGCCCGCTTCGCCTTCGGTCCCGCCGGCGACGACCTTGTCGACGATCTCAAGTCGGACGGCGACCGTGCGGTCTACGCGGAGGCCGTCGAGCGCATGCCGATCCCGGCTCAGGTCGCAAGGCTTCAGGCACCGGGCGCGTAGAGGCCGAACGGACCGGGACCGCCGCACGAACGACGATCCCGGTCTTGCCAAAGGGCAAAAGTCGCCGATCGATGGGTCGCGGCGCTTCCGGTTCCACCGGATTTTCCGTCCCGAAATTTCAGAGCCGGCCGCCGTCCGGTGCTAGGCATCGGAAGTCGGCCGCGGCGATCACGAGGAAGCAACGGATGCCAAACGATAGATTTATCCAGCACCGCCTCCGAGACCATAGTTTGGAGAACGAGAATCTCGCCGAGATCGTCGCCTGCGCGACTTCGAACGGCGACGACACCTATCTGGGTGAGTTCATCGAGGACCTGGGGCGGGCACCCTGGTTCCGGGCGATCGTCGAGCGCTGGCCGATGCTCGGCTACGCGATCTGGGCGTCGCCCGAGATCATGGAGTCGGAACCGACCGTGGAAGAGGCGCGCGCAATCCTCCTGCGGGATGGAGCCAGCGGGGCCGGCGAACCTTACGACGGCGACGCCGTGCTGCATCCGGTCGATCCGGCCGTGCTCGATTGGTTGGAAGGCCGCACCTGGATCACCTACGCTTCGATCGACAGGACGCTCCCGACGGTGATCGACGCGCTGCGCGTTCTTGGACCAGACGCGCTCCCGGCGACCCAGGAGGAGTGGACCACGATGGTTCGCACGCTCGATGCTGGGGCCAACGTCCTCGGCCAGCTCGGATCGCGGCCGGTCGAGATGCTCCAGGCCGATGGATTGCGCAACCTGATGGCGCTGGTTTCCGCCAGGATGGAGCTGAAGTCCTCGGACAGCGTCGACTTCGATCTGACCGTAGACATCGCTCGGTGCGCCTTCGGTCCGGCCGGCGAGGGGCTCGTCAACGACTTGAAGACGGACACCGACAGGGCCGTGTTCGCCGAGACGGTGGCGCGCATGCCGATTCCGCGGGCGGCCGAAACGGTTCGGGGACCGCGCGCGTAGCGGGCGGACTCGCCGGAATCTTCGCACGAGCGGCGGTCCCGGCCTTGTCGAATCGCAAAAGTCGCCGGTCGAAGGCTCGCCGCGCCGCCGAATGAAGTCGGCTTCGAAAGGATCAGAAGGAGCGGCGCACCGTCGTCCCGCGAAGCCATCGACGCGACCGCGATGGTGGAAGCGAAGGCGTGCGGACGATCAAAACCGGCAGGGCTTCCGCCAACTGCAGCCAGGTCTCGTCCGGCACGTTCCGGATACGCTCCGACACCGTGCTCTGCTGCTTCATCAGGAAGGCATCGTGCCCCAGGCGGCCCTTTCTGGCACTGCATTGGTGGCAGGTAGGCACCTCGTTGTCGATCGTTGCGCGCCCGCCGGCCGCCTTCGGCGTCTTGAGCGTGACGCACAGGAAGCGGTGCCCCGGAGGCGGGACGTAGCTTCCCCCACTCGACGGGAGGACGTTCTCGTCGTCGCACAGTGGGATCCGGCAATAGGTGCAGAAGCCGCCCGTCAAATCGAAGGCGTGCTGTCTGCGTGACGTCCGCATCATGTCGCTGTTCCCGGACATGCATGGAATCCTGTCAAGATGGACGTCGGCTGCAGGGTGTCAATCCTTCCGCTCCTGAGCATCAGGGCGGCGGCGTTGCCCCCGAATGAGATGCTGAGCTCCTCCGCTCCTTTGGACGTGTCGGAACCTCGCGGATGTCCCGATTCGTCACCGACTCGGGACATCCAGGTCAAACCCCAGTCAGCGCAGGGTGGGAGCGTGGGCAGCCTCAATGTCGACACCACGCCAGCCGGGCCGGGCCTCGTCCATGAGCTCCACGTAGCGCTCCTCCGTGATCTCGCGCTCTATCGATTCCGGATACAGCCACCCCTCGTTCCCGTGCTCGTCCCGTACCTTCACCTTCACCCGGCCGAGCTTGAGGATCTCGTAGATGCTGACGTCGCCGTTCTTCAGGCCGTTGTCGAAGACCGCGACCGCCTTCATCCCTTTTCGAACGGACTCCAGACGCATCGTACCAATCACCGTTATGTGTTGATGGATTCCAGGCGCTCAGGCTGTTCCATGCTTGGCGGCACAATCATCACGCGGCTGGAAAGGAGGCCGGCCGCTCTCCGTCGTCCATGACAGCATCCATCATGGCATCGAACGAACCCGCGATTGGCACCACATCACCACCGCCATCGCCGAAGCGAACGAGCACGATCGCCGGATCAGAGGTGCACGACCTGTAATCGAAGGCGAAGCCCCATCCGTTCGCAGCTTCCGAGAAGAATATCAGGCCCGGATATTCCTCTGCATAGGCATCGTTTGCCTCTGCTATGGACCACCCGGACTCCTCCTGCCCCACGAAACGGTATAGCTGACCAATGCCGATGATGTCGTAACCGGTCGAGCGTCTTGCATCAGGGAAGGCTACTGCCGATGGGCTGGGCAACGACCCGTCATTTGCGGACGCAATAGCCTTGAACGATGCTGGAAGCTCGACACCTTTCATCCGCTCGAATTCGTCTATTGCGGAAGAATCGATCTGATCACCGTATTTCCACTTTATCTTTTTCATGGTTATTACCCTACTTTATGCGACATCTGTTCAGCCACCACCCGCCGACGTGTCGTGCACCCTGGTGGATCTTCGTCTTTACCAGCTGCATTCGGGCCGGGTCTTGATGGTGATGCCACGTGAGATCCGGGATCCTTATCTCTCCTTCCATGATTGCTGCAAGCTGCTGCTTGTTGAACTTCGCCGTATACCCAGCATTACCTGCGGCAACCTGCTGGGCGTGTAGGCCGGTATAGCTCTGCTCCTCGATCAGGATCTTCTTGAGTTCCAATGTGGCAAGTCGCATCTGCTCGTTGGACGTCACCCCCGGCGCGAAAAAGGCTGACCGATCCGGGACACGCAGATCAATCAACGCGTACTTGTCGAAGATGGGCAAGCCGCGAGTGTCGAACGGGACGTTATTCACTACCAGCCCGCTGGGCGAAGCCGCAGCCTTGGTGACGTTCGGCTTGCCCAGCGGAGGTACCGTATCGGATTGGACCACGGGACCGCTGCCGCCGGCGCTGTCCGGAAGGCCGGCCGGGCCTTGGAACCGCAGACCAAGATCGTCGAGGATCTCTCGCGCCTTATAGGGGCCGTCACGTGGTCTGCAGTCGTCGTCATCGTTCGGATCTGGATCCGGAGTACCGGCTGCTACGAATTCCTGGATCTTGGCCTCGATCCGACTCTGCTCGAGGCCGAGCATGCTGGCGACCTGGATCGCCCGCGGAAAGAGGGACGGGTCTTCGATGATGCGCCTCGACAAGGAGATATAGACGGCACGTGGTCCAAGAATCCGGTGCGCGGCCAGCAGGCGGGATAGCCCCGAGACAGCTACTTCGCCCAGCTGGGCACTGCGCAGTGCCAGATTGGTCTCCACGAATGCGGACCCCGCAACGACCGCCCAGTCGGCGGCGGCGGCACCGGCGGCGACTTTGCCGAATCTGCCGAGCAGGCCCGCATTCGAAGGAGCCGAGCAGGCAAAGACGGAGAACAAGCCGATTATGATAGTCGCAGCCAGTTGCCGCATTATTCAGTTCTCCCACGAGAGGAGAACCTTCGCCTGAAACTCACTGCATCTGAATTTCGCGGGTAGTTCGAATTTTAGCTGATCTGAGATCCGATGGCGGGATAAAGGAGTGAGACTATAGTCGGTTGCATTCGAACATGCGGTTCGACGCTCGCCTCATGCCTTTCACCTCTTCCGCGCGACGAGCGCGCAGCCGAGCCGCTTGGCCTTCCGGTAGGCGTTCGCTTCCCCCGCCTCGTCCCCCGCCTTGACGGCCTTCCTCATCTCGGCGGCGAAGCCGGTGCAGCTGGCGTAGTCGATCGACTGTCCGAGGGTCGGACAATGGCCGTCGGGCAGGCGCTCCCGGGGGCACACGACGCCGAAGGTGGCGCCGTCGTACGAGCCGTATTCAGCCGAGCGCGGCGGCTCGACCGGGATCTGGACCTGACACCCGCGGGTTCTCAGCTGCCGGTAGGCTGCGGCCCGTCCGGCCGCATCGCCCGCCCCTTCGGCCCGATCGAGTGCGTCGAGGATGCGGATGCAGGCGGGGTCGGGATCGCCGCCCTTGATCCACGTGTCGCCCAACAGCCGCCCGACGGCCCGCTCGCCCGCCAGGACGGAGGGAGCAATCGACAGTCCAGCCAGGGCGATGCCGATCCCGAACGCGAGCCTTCTCGTCGTACCCATCGTCCTCCTCACGCGCGACGCCCCGTCCGATCGGCGGCCCGGCGGAAGGCGTCCGCCAACATGCCCCCGCTGTCGGCACCCGGAGCCACGATCGGCTTCGACTGCATGCGCCTCGGGTCGACGCGCCCGCCTCCCGGACGCGGCCCTCCGGTCGGCTGCGAACGATCGATCGGATCGTCGAGGCGCATCGAGAGGCCGATCCGCTGGCGGGGGACGTCCAGCGCCACCACGAGCACCCGGACCACGTCGCCGGCCTTCACCACCTCGGCCGGCGAGGAGACGCGCTTCCTCGACATCGCCGAGATGTGCACGAGGCCGTCCTGATGGACGCCGACGTCCACGAAGGCGCCGAAGGCGGCCACGTTCGTGACCACGCCCTCGAGCTGCATGCCGAGCTTCAGGTCCGTGATCTTCTCGACGCCCTCCTGGAAGGTCGCGGTCTTGAAGGCCGGCCGGGGATCGCGGCCGGGCTTCTCGAGCTCTGCGATGATGTCGCGCACGGTGGGAATGCCGAACCGCTCGTCGGCGAACGCCGGCGGCGAGAGCCTCTTCAGTGCCGCGCCGTTCCCGATCAGGACCTGGATGTCGCTCTTCGTCGCCTCCAGAATGCGGCGCACGACCGGATAGGCCTCCGGGTGCACGCCGGAGCGGTCCAGGGGGTCGTCGCCGCCCTGGATCCGCAGGAAGCCCGCGGACAGCTCGAACGTCTTCGGCCCGAGGCCCGGCACGTCCCGGAGCCCTGCGCGGGTGAGGAACGGCCCGTTGACGTCGCGATGGGACACGATGCTGGCGGCCACCGCCTCGCCGAGCCCGGAGACCCGGGCGAGCAGCGGCGCGGACGCCGTGTTCACGTCGACGCCCACGGCGTTCACGGCGTCCTCGACCACGGCCGCAAGGGAGCGGGAGAGCTTGTACTCGCTGACGTCGTGCTGGTACTGGCCGACGCCGATCGACTTCGGGTCGATCTTCACGAGCTCGGCCAGGGGATCCTGCAGCCTGCGGGCGATCGAGACGGCACCCCGGTGCGAGACGTCGAGCCCGGGCAGTTCGCGGCTGGCGATCTCGGAGGCCGAATAGACCGAGGCGCCGGCCTCGGAGACCGAGACCTTCACCATCCTGAGTTCGGGGTTCGCGGCGACGATCTCGGCCGCCAGCTTGTCGGTCTCGCGCGACGCGGTGCCGTTGCCGACGGCGATCAGCTCGACCCTGTGGAGACGGCACAGGCGGCCGAGCGTCGCCACGGTCTCCTGCCAGCGGCGCTGCGGCTCGTGCGGGTAGGTGGTGTCGACGGCGACGACCTTGCCGGTCCGGTCGACGACGGCGATCTTCACGCCGTTCCGGTAGCCGGGATCGAGCCCCAGGGTGGCGCGGCCGCCGGCGGGCGCCGCCAGCAGCAGGTCCTTGAGGTTCGAGGCGAACACCTTCACGGCGTCGTCCTCGGCCTTCTCGAACAGCCGGGTACGGAGGTCGAGCTTGATGCCGGAGCGGATCTTCGTGCGCCACGCCCAGCGCACCGCGTCCAGCAGCCAGCGGTCGCCCGGGCGCCCCTTGGCCGCGATGCCGTGCCGGCTGCAGATGGCGAATTCGAACGGTCCCGGGGAGCCGGCGACGGACTCCTCGCCTTCCGCGCCGAGCTCGATGTCGAGGATCTCCTCCTTCTCGCCCCGGAAAAGGGCCAGGATGCGATGCGAAGGCATACTGGACAGCGGCTCGCTCCAGTCGAAGTAGTCGGAGAACTTGGCGCCCGCCGCCTCCTTGCCCTGGCGGACCCTGGATGCGGCCGTGCCCGTGCGCCAGAAGTCCTCGCGCAGGCGGCCCACGAGATCCGCATCCTCGGCGAAGCGCTCGGTCAGGATGGCCTTGGCTCCGTCCAGCGCCTCGTCGACGCCGGGCACGCCCTTCGCCTCCGAGACGAAGGCCTCCGCGGCCTTGCGCGGATCGTCCACGGGACGGACGAGCAGGGCGTCGGCCAGGGGTGCGAGCCCCGCCTCGATGGCGATCTGCGCCTTGGTCCGGCGCTTCGGCTTGTAGGGAAGGTATATGTCCTCCAGGCGCGCCTTCGTGTCGGCGGCGGCGATCGCCACGGTCAGTTCCGGGGTCATGCGGCCCTGGCTGCGGATGCTCTCGACGACGACCGACCGGCGGTCATCGAGTTCGCGCAGGTAGCCGAGACGCTCCTCCAGGAGCCGGAGCTGCGCATCGTCGAGCTGCCCGGTCGCCTCCTTGCGGTAGCGGGCGATGAAGGGGACGGTCGCTCCCCCGTCGAGCAGATCGACGGCGGCCGCAACCTGGGCCTCCCTCACGCCGAGCTCGCCGGCGATGCGGTGGTTCACCGATTTCATGGAAACTCCAGCCTGATGGCGATGGGCGACGCGGCCGCCGCCCGGATGGTGACGTGTCCGATCAGATCGACGGCGCCGGCGCCCGCGGCAGCAGTCGCGCCACCGTCGCGGACAGCTCCTCGAGGGATGTCCGTCCGAACGCGGCCAGATGGGCGTCGGTCAGCGGCACGTAGGCGGCGACGGTCAATCCCCAGGCGCTCTCGACGTCCTCCCCGCTGGGTTCCACGACGCTCCAGGGCTCGCCGGCGAAGTGGTAGAAGCCGACCGCGGTCGGATGCGCGGCGCCGTCGAGACCGCACTGCCGGGCGGTCCGGAGGTCCTCGCGCCCGGGCGAATGCAGGTAGGGGCCGATCGAGTCGACCACGAAGGCCGCGCCCTCTCCGTCGACGTAGAGGATGCCGTGGTCGGGCCGGCTGCGCACGACTTCGGTCTCGACCGCCTCCTCGACGTGGCTCCAGGCGAGCTGCGCGAAGCCCGGCGACGTCACCTCGACCAGATCCGCGAGCGAGCGGGCCACGAGCGACGGCACCCCCTCCGGCGAGACCGCGACGGACACGCCGCCGAAGGCGACGTAGCTGCCGACCCCGGGTAGCGTCCTCGGTGCGCAGCCGAGAAGGAACGCCGAATCCTCCTCGAGCGCGGCGTCCTCGAAGCGGAGCGCGATCGGCGGAGAGAGTGCGCCCGGGATCGCTCCGTCCACGATGCGGCAACGGAGGTCGACCCCGTCCTTGGCTTCGACGACGACGATGGCGTGCATGGATCGGCATCTCCGGCCGGCTCTCCGTCGGCATGGACGGTCCGGCATTCGTTCCTTCGAGGATTGACCGATCCTCCGCAGACCGCAACCCCGCGGGTTCATCCTCGGCCGATCGAGGGCGATGGGCTTTACGTCTGCGTGAAGGAATGAATAATCGTCGCCGCCGCCGTCCCTGGACGGTCCCGCCGGACTTTCAGATGCACGCGCAGCCCGACTTCCACTCCTTCATGATCGCGACACGGGCGGCGAGGCTCGACGATAACCCCGAAGCGTGGATGGCACACGAGGCCGAGGCGGGCGACTACACGCCAGAGGAGATCTGCGCCGGCGCGGTGTACTATTCGGATCTGGCCGGCATGCGGGCGGACCGGGATCTGCGGCTTCTGCTCGGCCGGTGTCTCAGGGCGGGCGGCGGGCTCGTCCGCAATCTCGATCCGGACATGCGCCCGAAGCCGTTCCGCGCCGCAGTCGTGGATCTGATCAACCCGCTGCCGTCATGGCCTTGGCCGCTCTCGGTGGACCAAGCCTTCGAAGCCTACCGCTGGATGGTGGAGACGCACGAGGAGCACGGGGACATGGCCTCCAAGATGCGGGCCTGGGGGTACCTCTTCAACAGGAACGAGACGGTCCGGGACGGCGTCTGGGGCGTCCGGCCGATCCGGTCGATGGCGGATCTCAAGGAGCGCCTACAATCCGTGGTCCTGCTCCCCCCGCGCGGAAGGCGGGACGTCGAGTGGCGCCGTCGCATCGACCTCCTCGTCGACCGCTCGCTCCTCGTGGGCCGGCCGGCATCCGGCCCCTTCGCCGACCATCGCGATCTGGGCTGGGGCGACGAGTATGAGATCGGGGCCGATCTCGACCGCATGGGCGTCGGGACGGAGGGCGTACAGACGGCCTTCGAGCCGAAGCCGGTTCCGGAGGACCATCCCGCGTACGATCCGGCCCGGCGCTACGACCGGGTTCTGGGCCTGCGCATCGACGTCGATCCGTCGGCGGGCTTCCGCATGGCCCTGCGCACGACCACCGTGCCCGAGCAGTCGCGAGGTCCCGAGGACTACGCCCACTTGGTCGTCGCCGCGAGCCGGCCCGGGGAGACGTTCGTCCGGACCCTGGCCCGCGCCAGGGACGTCTTCGATGCCGTCGTGCACGGCATGGGCGACAGTTGCGATCTCGGCGACCTCGACCCCGCGTCGCTCGCGCACCTCGCCGGCGAGATCGGGGCGCTCGGCATCGCGCCCGCCGGCGCGCCGCGGCCGACCTCCTGACCTCGCCTACCCGACACCTCCGCCCGGGAGCGCCCCTTGTCCCACGCCCTCCAGTACATGCTGCACGAGAACCCGCTGCCCGACCTGCGGGCCAAGGGGATTCTGCTCCGCAAGACTTTCAAGGTGCCTCTGATCGAGCTGCTGCGCCCGGACGGCTACTGGCCGCAGCCGCTGTCGATCGAACAGGCGTTCGAGACCCTCCGCTGGATGGCGACGACGGGATCGAGCAAGCCGGAATTCACCTCGCAGCTGCAGTGGGGTCGCGCGGGCATCAACGACCTGCTGACAGGCGGCAGCGGCCTCGGCCATGGCTACGTCGAACCCATCTCCTCGATCGAGGATCTCCGCAGGCGCTTTCACTTCGCCATCCTGTCGAGGGCGGCCAGCAGAGGACAGGAGTTGTGGCGGAGCGAGTTCGGCATCCGGCCCGAGGGCACCGTCACGGTGCCGTATCCCACCTACAAGCCGTTCGCCGGCCTGCCGCACCTCGGGTGGTCGTCGGAGGCCGAGATCATGGGGGACATCAAGCGTCTGACCGTGGAGTCGGCCGGCACGCCGATGGCGGTCAACCTCAACGGCGTCTACGAGGATTGTCAGACGCTTCACGGCGTCCGGATCCGCGTCGCTCCGGAAGGCTTCGCCTTCGACATCCGCTACGGGAACACGCATCCGTCCGAGCGCGGAAGCAGCTGGGACGACAGGATCGCCTGCACGCGCGAGGGGGAGAGCTTCCTGCAGACGTTCGCCCGGGCCAGGACGGTCTTCGACTGCCTCGTCCACGGGCACGCGAATGCCCCGGACCTCGGCGACATGGTCCGCCACTTCAGGCCGGAGCTCGTCGTCGATCAAGTCGAGGCCATCATGGAGCGGGCGGCCGTCGCCGAGCCGACAACCGCCGGCCCGGCCTGCAGGTAGGGCGGGCCATGCTGGGGGCCATCGTCGGCGACGTCGTCGGCTCGACGCGCGAATTCCACCCGATTAAGACGAAGGCGTTCGAACTCCTCGTCGACGACAGCCACTTCACCGACGACACGGTGCTCACCATCGCGGTCGGCATGGCGATCACCGGCGGCCTGGATCTCGCGGCCACGCTGCGGGACTATTCCAGGCGTCACGTCGTCAGCTACGGCATGGCCTACTGGGCCTGGGTCCGGGATCCGTCGATGGGTCCGTACTCGTCCTGGTCGAACGGCGCCTCGATGCGCGTCTCGTCCGCCGCATGGCTGGCGTCGGATACGCGGGAGGTCCTCCGTCTGGCGCGCCGGTCCGCGCTGCCGACCCATGACCACCCGGAGGCGATCCGGGGTGCGGAGGCGGTCGCGCTGGCCATCCATCTCGCCCGCGCCGGGTGGCCGGCCTCGCGCATCCGGGAGATCGTAACCCGCATGTCGGGATACGATCTGTCCGGATCCGTCGACGACCTGAGGCCATCGGCGGAGTTCGAGTGCAAGACCTGGATCTCGGTTCCACGGGCGATCGTGTGCGCTCTCGGATCGACATCCTTCGAGGACGCGATCCGGAATGCGGTCTCGCTCGGCGGCGACGCGGATACGGAGGCAGCCATCGCCGGAGCCATAGCCGAGCCTCTCCACGGCATCGATGCGGCACTCGTCGAAGCCGTCGTCCGCCGGCTGCCGGATGATCTACGCGCCGACCTCCATGCTCTACGAGCCGAGTCGGCACCGGCCGTGGCCGACCCGGGCCTTCTGGCCGCCCTGCCCGGCTGGGATCCGGATTGCGTGCGGAGATGGCAAAGCCGCTTCGACACGGCCGATCCGCCGGCCGCGGCCGTCGCGGAGGTCGCAGCCGATGGACGACGAGGCGGCTTTCTTCGCCGCCTGAGAGGGCTTCTGGGCTTCTCATCCGTCGAGGTCGATCGAGTTCCCGTCATGCCCCCGGAGGCCGAAGTGGGCAGAGCGGCAATGGCCGCCTTCGTCCGGATCAGACGCTCCTACGGTTGCCGGGAGATGGCTGTCCGAGAGGCCGCGAGGCAGGTTCTTCGGACCGGCACGCCCTTCGCCCAGATCTCGGCTCTTCTGGTGGCGGTGGCCGTCCTCGAAGAGGCCGAGGGAGGCGATCCCATGTCTGTCCTCAGCATGGACGAGGTCGCCATTCCGCAATCCGCCCTCGAGCTCCGCAGAGGGATCGCGGCCTATGCCGACACCGAGATGCTCGATTTGGAAGATGTCCTGATGCAGGCCGGCCATGGCCTTGCAGAAGTTCGGTCCCGGCAATCCTAGCTGGGCTTCCCGTCGGCAGGACGATCCCGGACCTGCCGTTGGCGGCCGCGACGTTCCGTTTCGACCACGGAGACCGCTTCGAAATCAGCGAAAGACCGACCGTCCGCAGCATGCAGTCGATATCGGCCGCAGAGTAGAGCTCGACCGCACCATGACCGCGGCGATCAACCCTTGCGCTTCGTTCCGTGTTGCGATGCTCGCCGGACCGCATTCTTCACTTGGCAGAATGCGATCAGAGAGCCGTACAACGAACCCCTTTGCCCGGCATACATGTCGAGACAATGCTTCAGCTCTCGCTGGTAGACCTTCCGCTGGGACGCGCCGTACCTCGGGAGGAAATGCCGTTCGCACTTCTCGCGTACCGCTGCACCGACCGGCCCGTCGGACAAGCCGCCCCCTGAGCACAAATTCATGATCTCGTAGGCGCGGCCACAGCTCGGAGCGCGCCCGACGGCCTCCACCGTGCCATCGATGCCCAGGCCGATCGTCGGGCAGATCGGACCGGACGGTTCCGAGGTCTGCGCCAGGACCGGACCGGTCGTGCCGGCGCAAACCGCCACGACGACGGCCATGGAGACGAGCTTCATCGGATCGATCCTGGAGCGGGACATGCCCGAACCCTTGCATTGTCGCCAACGGCGACTTTCGAAGTGGTGAAGCCGGCGCCGTCGCCTGTATCCGACCCATCGCCGAACACCTCGATGTGGCCATCGTCGACGGCGCGCATCGCGAACGCCGGCGTGGTCCCGAAACCGATCGCCTCGGGTCCATCCGCTCCGGTCGACCGGCTTGGCCTAAGCCCGGAGCCGGTCTACGACGGTCCCTCGATTGCGGGCGAGACCATGCGAATGCATTACATCCGTCGGGGCGCTGCTCCCGCACTGGCGCTCGTGCTCGCCGCATCCTGGATCTCGCCGTCGAAGGCCCAGACCCAGTCCGAGCCCCCCGTGTCGTATGACGGCGGCGCCTGCGGCGGCGTCATGAAGGTCCAGGACGCGAAGATCCGCTGCAACAAGGGCTTCAGGATCTCCTCGGAACTCTACGACGGTCCATCGACCATCGTGCTGAGCGGCAGCACTCCCAAGTCGACCTACCTGTTCCGGCTGATCTCTCCCCGGAAATACGGCCTGAGGGGCGACGACGGCTTCGTCTCGCAGATGTCGATCGACGAAGTCGAGACCACCGTCGACAGCCGCAAACCGGTCAGGACCAAGTCGATCGGCGCCTGCACCTATCGGATCCTGAGGGACGTCGAAGGAAGCCTGCGCTGCAACGTCATGACCGAGGACGGCGATGTCGTCGACGTGTCCGTCACCGGGCGCTCGAAGGAGCCAAGGTAGAGGCCGCCTTCGCTCCCGCGGCCCGCATCACTTGCCCTTTCGCTGCCAGCGTCCGTCGTAACCGACGCCCGCCCCGCATCCGATGAAGGCGTCATCCGGCTTCACCAGCGCGCCACCCTTGGCGAACGTGATGGACAAATTCGGCTTGCCACCGCTCCGATCGTCCTGGATCACCAGCATCGCCTGGAGGCCTGCCGCGCCCGACACGCGTCCGGCCGTCTCCTCGACGGCGTCGAGATCGCAGTCGTGGTCGTTCGCGCCATTGATTGTCCGTATCGACACCTTCAGGGGCCGTGCCGCCGACATGCAGCCCAAGGCCTTGCTCGTCTCGCAGGCGGAGACGTCGGTCACGACCATCGTCCCGGTCGTCTTGCCGGACTTGTAGGTGTAGGTCCCCACGGCCTGCGCCGAGGCTTCGGTCGGAGCGGAAAGGCAAAGGCAGGCCAGCGCCGTGCAGACCGCGCCGGTCCTCGATCGATGTCCCATGCCGTTCCTCCCTGCGCCTGGCGGTGGTACGCCTCGAGGCATCCCATTCGATCCGACATCACGGGCGATGTCGATGCCACCTACGCCGCCCGCACGGTCACGCGCAGGGTTTGCCGTCGGGCAGAACGATCTCGGGCTTGCCGTTGTACGTCGTCCCCTTCCGGATCGGCCACGTGATCGCATAGCTGAACGTGTAGTTCCTCAGTCCCGGCAGGATGCTGAACAGCGGCTTGTAGGGAAAGGTCACCTCCGCCATCACGTAGCGCGATTTGGCCTCCTGGCTGGCGGCTGGTGCCGGACCGATGATGGAGTTCACGTTCCTCGGCGTCGCACTCCGGGCCTTGCTGGAGCAGACTTTCGAGACGAACCCGGTTCCGTCCGCGTAGACGCCGACCGCGGACAGGACGACACCCATGCCGGTCGTGTCGTACGGACGCGTGACCGCTGCGCCGGCGGCGTAGACGTCGTCGAGTGATCCGAGGTTCTGGCGGCTGATCAGGTCGGCCATCGTCCGGGCGGACCGGGCCAGCCTCTGCCCCGTCATGACCGCGCGGGGGATCTCGACCGACGCCAGCATCACCAGGATCATGATCGGGGCGATCAGGGCGAACTCGACCGCACCCGCCCCCTCCGCCGATCGGCGGAAGCGCGTCCAGGCGCCACGCATCAGCAGGACCCCGCGGGATACGGCTCCGAGCGGAAGATCGCTGTCGAGACCAGGAGCTGCCTCCCGCCGGGCATCGCCTGTCCGGACGGGAACAGGAGCGAGAAGTACAGGGGCGCGGGGATGGCCGCGGTGATGCTCACGACCGCGTCGCCTGTCGGGCATGCGAACGTCTTACCGAAGGCCGGATCCCAGTTCTTCTGCTTGGGGTCGTAGGGCTGCGCCTGGGTCGCGGAAGCGAAGGTGGTCGAGCTCGTCACGTCGAGCCTGAGGTCGGCGCAGCCCCCGAACACGAGGGTCCTGCAGATCAGGCTCCGCATCCGGTCCGGCGGCGGCGTTCCATCCGCCTGCATCTGGAACTCGCCGGTGAAGAGCGCCCGGGCTGCCCGGTCGACGCCGTCGTCCAGCGACTGCTGCGTGAGGATGTGCAGACCCGCCTGGAACACCATGGCCATGATCGCCAGGAACGGGAGCCCCAGCATGGCGAATTCGACGGCGGCGGAGCCCCGCGCGTCGCCTCGCAACGCGTCGAGGCGGAGGGCTGCCCGGCATGCGACGTCGCGGAGCCGTCCGGTCGAGACGGGGCCCGTCATTTCGCGATCCTGAGTTCGTTGATCTGGGAGCCGATCGAGGCAAACACGTCGTTCAGCGCGCTCGAGTTCTGCACGTCGTAGAACATGTCCGGCGACGTCGCGCAGTCGCGGAGCATGTCGCTGGTTCCATCCGAGACCTCGACCCGAACGGTGAAGATCTGGATGCCGGCCTTCTTCATGTTCGCGCACAGCTGGGCGGTTCGGGCGTCCATGTATCGTGTGCGCGTGGCGTTGTCGTAGGACGTCGTGCCGATACGGTTGTTCCAGATGAAGCCGATGCCGGAGTAGTAGGACTGGTTGTCGGCCGACGACGGCGCGCTCTGGTTCTGCCCGTCCGTCATCAGGACCACGTACTTGCGGGTCTTCTCGTCGGTGTAGGACGCCCCGTCGGAGAAGGGCGCGTTCGGCGAGAGGACGTGCCAACCCCACATCAGGCCGGTGGCGATGTTCGTGTCTCCGATCACCGTCATGGCGGTGACGGCATCCGTGACCGCGGCCTTCGTCGTCGTCAGTCGGGTCAGCGGCTGGATCTCGCACCCGGAATTCGGGCCGTAGCGATACCCGGTGTTGGACTGGGTCGCGCTCGACGAGGTGGCGATCCGGTTGGCGCCATACTTCGCGGTCTGCCCCTGGCGTGTACGGTCGTTCGAGCTCTGGCCGCGCGTACCGCTCGGGTAGTCGACCATGTAGTCGTTGACCGCATCCCGATCGAGATCGCTCTCGTCGGGGGCGAAGAACGGCACGTAGAGAGTGTCCGGGGTCGCCGTGGTCGGGGGGCTCTCCTGGACGTCGTAGGGGGTGGGCCGCGTCTCGACGCAGCCGCCCCAGGCGACGCGCATCTTCCCGAACAGGGAGAACCGGTTCGCGGTCGCATCCTTCACCGCGAAGATCTCCTTGTGGATCGACGATCTCGCGTCCGTGTCCATGAAGACCGAGTTCGCATAGTTCGACCCGACGTTGACCGTCATCGAGAACGGCACCACCGCCATCTTGAGCGAATTCGGCTTGGCCGGGTCGACCTCCTTGAACATCGACTCGACGAGGGACGTGGCCGCGCTCTTGAGGTTCGCGAGCTTGGCGCCCTTCATCGAACCCGTGTTGTCGAGCACGAGCGCCACCTCGAGGTTGCCGCTGCCTCGGCGGGCGACGGCGCTGACGTCGATCGGCATCTGCCGGAAGCCGGCGATTGCAGTCAGGGTCGTCTGCGTGTTGCCGAGGATCCCGACCCGGATGGTGTCGCCGTCGCGTTTGGCCGTCACGGACACGTTCCGAAGCCGGCGGTCCGACAGGAGGGCCTTCACCTGCGCGTCGGCTCTCGACTGCAGGTCCTGGTCGCTCGTGCTCGTCGACAGCTTCGCCAGCGTGAGGACGGTGGCGTCGACCGCGTTCTGCGCCTTCTGGCGCACGGCGATGTTCGTTCCGTAGTCGATGCCCATGCCGCTGACCATCACGAACGGAACCATCGCCAGGGCGAAGATCGTCGCGAAGTTGCCATCGGTATTGGTTCGAAAGCGGACAAACGTGCCTTCGCGAAGCATTCCGTTCCTTCCTCTCGGAACGTGTATGCTACCCGAGGTGTGATCAGCGTCTTAACGGAATGTACGCATTCCACTCGGCGCGACCCTATACAGGCCTGCGCCGATCCTCCGCGTCATGGGACGTGCGTTCCGACACGGATCATTCCGCGTCGCATGCCTCGGGATCGCCTCGGCCCGCGTCGTGATCGGGTCGCCGTCGGATCTCATGCACTCGGCGAGCCAAAGATCGGGATCCAGGGCGGTGACCGCGGCTCCCGCGGCGCCCAACGCAGCCCTCGTCCAGACATGCCCCTTCGCGGCCGCGCCTTCGTCGCAGGCGTCGATCCCGCCCGTGCCTTCATACCGACGCGCGGTCTTACCGAGCGTTCCGTCGGGCCTCCTGCGCTCCTCAAGGATCCAAATCTCGCCGCCGCCTGTCCGCACATGCTGCATCAGGAGCCAGACGCTGCCGGCCGGCAGCACGGAGACGAGATCCCTCCCTCCGGACCGCGTCTTCTCGAAGAGGGCGTCGCAGGCTTCGGGTGAAGCCGACAGTTGGGCACCTTCGTGCGCGCCCAGCGACTCCAGAACCTTGCGGCGAGCCTCGGTCATGCCGCCCTGGTCGGCGACGACATGCTTCGCCGTCGCCTCGATCTCCGCGTTGTCGCGCCGCCAGCGCTCCAGAAGCTTCGGATCGGCACGCCGGCGGATCCAGCGGCAGGTGGAGAAGGCGTAAGACGTGATCTCCTGCTGGCGGAGCGCCTCCATGGCGGCAGCGCGCTCCTCGACGACGGTTGCCGCACGAGCGCCCGAGGCGGCGAGAAGGAGTGCCGCGAGGGCGGCGGTGGTCGCGATGCGAAGGGTCATGCCGGATCGAAGCAATGGGGTGTTCCGGATTTCGCCGATCTGTCGCATCCTGTCGAGACCCTCGACGAAGGAACCAAGCAATGTCCCCTACCGCCGAAGTAGACGCCGTCGCCTCCGGAGTGGAGCAGGCCCGTAAGGCGGCCCTGACGTTCGGCCTCAACCATGCCGGCATCGACTATCTGGTCTCGACCCGGATGGCGCTGGACGAGTTCGAGCGCGAAGCGGGGTACGAAGGCGATCGCGCGACCCAGATCTGGCAGCTTCTCGTGTCGGTCGACGATCTGCGCGTGTCGGAAGGCCGGACATGGCAGGACGTGTTCGTCTCGGGCGATGCGTCGGCCAAGCCGGACGCAAGAAATCTTGTCCGGGCGCTCCACGGGCTCTGCCTCGACGAAGGCATCGATTTCGGCGAACTGCTCCGCTCGATCGACGCGGACATAGACCATATGCGCGAAGGCCGCTCGGCGGACTGGCCGGGGCCGACGGCGATCGACGCGTTCGTATGGGCCATCGAAGGGCCGCGGTCGCCCGCGCCGCGCTGATCGGACGGCTTCGTGCGGGTGCCGTGCGGCGACGGCGCCTGCGCCCGCCTAGTGGAAGGCGTGCATGGACAGCGCGTGGCTCGGCTGCGGCTCCCTGTCTGTCAGCTTTTCGCCGTTCATGAACACGACCTGCCGCGGGTTGGGGTCGAAGGACACGAAGTAGCCGATGCCGACCCCAGGCCGCCCCACCGATCCCATCACGGTGCCCGGTGTGCCGTCGGGGTACGTGTCGTTGGGCCGGGACGCGGTCTTCCAGACCCGGGTTTCGTTTGGGATCGCGCCGGCCGCCTGTCCGGTGCTGAAAGCGCCGTCGTAGCCGGGATGATACCGAGGCTCGTCGATGTCGTCGTCCATCGCTTCATCCTCCCGGTGGATCTCGCCCGCAAGGTTTGCCGAGGCGGCCGCTCCCCGTCAATCCGCCGCAGTCCGAAGGGGCGACGTGACGGGAGGCGTCGCGGCGTTGACGCAAGCAATGGGACTTCTCCGGTTGCCACTCGAAGGCATCGAAGCTAGCGTCGCAACATGACTTCGCGACAGGACCGGACCGGCATTCAGCGACGAAGGTGACCCCTCAGGTCGCCTGCCTCCGCATGCCCGTCCCACGTCCGAACGCGAGCCCATTCCATGTCCACCGTGATCCATGCGGCCGTCGAGCGCGAGCTCGACGCGGCCTTCGCCGCCCTCGGCCTGGGCGCCATCCCGGCACGCCTCGTCCCCTGCCCCGCATCCGAGATGGGCGACGCGGCCATCCAGGCGGCGCTCCCCGCCGCGCGGATCCTGCGCAAGCCGCCGATCGCGATCGCGGCCGACATTGCATCCGCGATCGAGGGCATCGCCGGCGTCGCGTCCGCGGAGGTGGCGCATCCCGGATACGTCAACCTACGGTTCGACGATCGTGCGATAGCAGCGGCGCTCATGGCGGAAGCCGGCCGGATCTGCCCTGTCGATACGCCCGAGCGGATGATCCTCGACTTCGGCGGCCCCAATCTCGGCAAGGCACTCCACGTCGGACATCTGCGCTCCTTCGTGATCGGAGAAAGCCTGCGGCGCATGCTGATCGCGGTCGGCCACGACGTGATCTCGGACGCGCATCTCGGCGACTGGGGACTGCCCTGCGGCCAGATCGTCTGCGAGATCCGGCGCCGGCACCCGGGCGCCCCCTGGTTCGAGGACGGCACCGAAGGGCCCTTTCCGAAGGAGCTTCCGGTACCGGACCAGGATCTCGACGTGCTCTATCCGGCTGCCTCCGCGGCCTGCAAGGCGGACGCCGGGCTGCTCGCGGAGGCGCGGATCATGACCGCCGCCATCCAGGCGGGGGATCCCGGGCCTGCGGCCTTGTGGGCGCTCTTCGCATCGCGGGCGAAGCTGGCCGTCCGGCGCGCGTGCGGGCGACTGGGGGTCGGATACGATCTCTTCCTGGGCGAGGCCGACGCGCAGGCGGCCGTGCCTCAGACCCTGGCCATGTTCGAGGACGCCGGCGTCGTCCGGCACGACGGAGCTGCGTTGCTGGTCGACTTGGCCGAGACGACGGACCGCAAGCCCATGCCACCGCTCGTCCTGTCCCGGGGCGACGGATCGGCCCTATATGCGACGACCGATCTCGCCACGATCCTGCAGCGGGCGCGCGATCCGAAGCTTGCCCGCGTGCTCTACGTCGTGGACGCGCGTCAGCATCTCCACTTCGAGCAAGTGTTCCGGGCCGCCGGCAAGGCCGGCTTGGCTTCCGGAGTGGCGTTCGAGCACCTGGGGTTCGGCACCGTCGACGGGCCGGACGGCAAGCCGCTGCGCACGCGGGACGGCGGCGTGATGCGGCTCGACGATCTGCTCGACGAGGCGGTCGAGAAGGCGCGGGCGGTGGCCGCGGACAAGCCGGGCGTCGACGCGCGGGCGACCGCCGAGGCCGTAGGAATGGCCGCACTCAAGATCGCCGACCTGTCGGGCAACCGCACGAACGGCTACGTGCTGGATCTGGACCGGGCGCTCGCCTTCGAGGGGCACACGGGGCCGTATCTGCTCTACGCGCTCGTGCGTCTCCGGACGCTGCTGGCCAAGGTCGAGGCCGGACCAGGCCCGGTCGTGCTCGGCCACGCAGCCGAGCGCCGGCTGGCGCTCGCGGTGCTGGGTTTCGGCCCGGCGGTCCATCGGGCGGCGGCCGGGCGGGCGCCGCACGAGCTCGTGGCGTACGGCTTCCCGCTCGCCGCCGAGCTCTCGCGCTTCTACGTCGAGTGTCCCGTCGGCTCGGAACCCGACGACGCGGTCAAAGCCTCCCGGATCGCGATCTGCCGCGCCACGGAAGGTGTCCTGGCCCGCGTGATCGATCTCCTCGGATGCGAGGTGCCGGCGGCGATGTAGGCGCCTGCGCGGTCCGCTCAGACGCCGACGCCCCTGGCTTCGAGAGCGGACCGCAACGCCCGGACGAGCACGTCCCCCGTGAACGGCTTCCGCAGGAAGTGCGCGCCCATGGGCATGTCGCCATCCGAGGGCCGGACGAGGCCGGACACGAGCAGGATCGCGATCTCGGGCCAGCGCGCCGCGACCGCCTTCGCGAGCGTGAACCCGGTCAGCGGTTCGCCTGCCAGATCGACGTCCGCGACCATCGCGACGAGCTCCGGCCTGGCGGCGAGATGTGCCTGGGCCGCCTCGACCGTTGCGGCCTCCGCGACCTCGTAGCCCGCATCCCGGAGGTTCGAGGCGGCCTCCATGAGCTGCAGCGGATGGTCTTCGACAAGCAGCACGGCGATCCGCGGCGAGAGGGCGTCCGCCATTCATCGTCTCCATGGGGGCATTCGGTCCGGTTCAAACGTGCCCGGCCCGATTGCGTTCGGATCACGAAGCCGCGGGCCAGCCTCCATCGCCGTTAACCAGGGGTAGTGTGCTTTTACGGACGCGGCCGGCGCCATTCGCGACGACTTCGGCTAGACATGAGATTTCAGTATTGTTCGCTGAAAACAAGCGTGGCAGTTAGAACTTTATTCGCGGACGGGCGTATCTCTGCCGTCCTGGAACCACCCCGATGCAATCCGACGTCCTGCTCCCGCCCTCGTGCCCCGAAACGCAACCGACGCATCAGTCGATAGCCATCGCCAACGTGCGCTGGTTCCGCTCCATGGCGTGGCGCGCGCTGCGCGACGGACGCCCCCAGGGCGAACTGCGTGCCGCCAACGCCAGAGCGGCCGCGCGCATCGTGCTGCGTCAGGCCCGGCGGGACGCGACGGTCCGGCGGATCGCGATGCGAGCCCTTGCGGGCGACGCATAGGCCTCCGCCGACCACGGACGACCTGCGCGGGGACGGCCCCACCACCGTGTGCTATGGCCCCCTCTCTTCCTGCTGAAGTGCCCGAGGTGTTCGCGACCCGCACGGCGCTGTTGCAGGCGGACACGCGTCGACAGGCGGACCCGGGCCAGTTCCCCTGCATCTGCCCGTGAAGCCTCGGTCGGGCTGTCGCGTGAGGGTCGGCGCATCAGGGGGAACTGGACACCTCGCCGCGCCGGCCCACGGCCGCTTCGATCACCCCTGCGGCTCCCCGCTCACCGGTCACGGTTGCGGCGCAGGGGACGGCGCGGCCGCCTCGACCGGGTACAGCCTGTCCTCCCGTACAACCATGACGCCGGCCGCCATAGCGGCCCCGGCGCGCGCGAGATCCTCCGCATGGCGTGGGAACCCGAACGCGAGGCGGAACCTGGACTTGAGCACGCCGAGGGCTTCGCGCAGCGCGGGATCGGAGACGACGAAGCGCTCGGCCAGGATCTCCGGCCCCGCGGGCGGATCGGGCAGCCGCCCGAGCTTGGGTGTCCGGCCGGCGTTCCAGGCCTCCGCCCGCTCGGCGTCCGCCTGCTGCGTCTCCGCGGCCTCGTCGATCAGGTCGTCGGATGCGGGGGTGCGCGCGAGGGTCCGGCCCGTCGCGGTCAGTCCCCATACGATACCCTCCATGTCGAATGGCGTGGCGACCGAAATCGCCCGCCTCGGATTCCTGGGATGGCGGTCCCGCCAGAAGACCGGCTCGATCAGGCCAGCGAGGAAGGCCTTCTCGACCCTGGCGCCGGCGACCGTCACGGGTGCGCAGGTGCGCGGGCTGATCTGGGCCGCGGGGTCTCGCGGGCGGGTGCTGGCGACGGGCAGGCCCATCGCGAGCCGCCTGAGCATCTTGAGGGTCTCCGCGTCGGCGCATGCGGCTGCGAGGACCTTCCACGAGGCCGAGAGCCGGGTCAGGCGCGCGACCGACTGGAGCAGCACGTCCACGTCGCCTTCGACTCTCCCGAGCGCCTTCTCGTCGAACACGGGCAGCTCCAGGACCGGCGTCGCGGGCGATGACGCGTCCCAACCCCGGGCCTCCGTCGCGATGCGCCATGCGGCGGCGTTGCTGCCGACGAGGTCGCCCATTCCCCTCGCCTCAAGGAGGACGCGGACCCCGTTTGGCGCCCGCTCCAGGCGGAGCTCGACGCCGAACGGCGGATCGAGCTGGAAACGCAGACGGTCCCCGCGCTCGGGGCTGCTCATGTCGGACACGCGCTTGGAGGCGCGGAGCACCGCGCGCTCCGCCTTCCATTTCGCCTCGAACGCGTCGCGCCGGGCGCCGTCGGCCAGGCGCTCGAGGTAGCGGGACCGCCATCGGCGCCCGATCTCGGACGGCTCCGGCCGCTGATCCCTGTTCCGGTGAACCTCCAGGTCGCGGAGCAGCGGCACGGCCTCCTCCAGTGTCTCGGCCGGTCGGCGATCCCTGTCGAAGCGCATCACCAGCACAGGCTGGACGGCGCCGTCGTAGTTGTACGGGCCGGATACCGCGACGACGCCGTTGCCGGCGAACTCGGCGACGGCCGCGATCCATGCGTCCCGAGCCTCCGTTCCGACCAGGGTGCGAATCGAGATCTCCGCGTCCGGCAGGCCCTCCGGGGAACGCAGGCAGTCCTCCGGACGATCGGCGCCGAGTTTGGCGAAGCGCAGGCCGCCCGGTGCGGTCCCGTCGGCGACCAGGGGCCACAGGCCGTGAAGCGAGACCTCCGCATAGTCGTCGGGGATGTCGGCCGGTTGCGTGGACATCGTGCGGTAACCCCTTCGTCGGCAGCGGCCTCTCGCGATCCTGATCCCGGTCCCGTGCCCGAGGCGTCGCACGGAGCCGGGTTGCTACTGGTCGATCTCCCAGACGACGGTCACCCGCGCCGTGACCTCGCGCGCGCCGGTCGACACCGGAGGCGCGGTCCCCAGGCGCATCGCCTGGGCGACGACGGGATCGGATCCGACCCCGCTGTCGCGGACCTCCACGATCCGTCCGACCTTGGCGCCGAGCGCGTGCACGTAGGTCGCGGCCTTCACCATCGCGTCGTCAACGGCGTCCCTGCGGGCGGCAGCCTGCGCCTTGGCGTCGTCGACCAGCCTGAACTCCGGTCCGGAGACGTCGGTCGCTCCGGCGTCGCGGGCGGCCACGACGATCTCGCCCAGGAAGGTCGGCGCGCGCGACGGCAGATCGCGGATGTCGACGGAGATCGAATTCTGGGCGAGGTAGCGGACCTTCCTCTCGGACCCGGGATCCTGGACGAGACCCGGATCGGTCTCGAGCGAGATCTGGTCGGTGGCGATCTCGTCGGGCTTCACGCCCGCGGCGGCCAGCGCCTCCTGGAGCCGGCGCGCGACCTTCGCGTTCGCCTCCATCGCGGCTCCGGCCTTCTCCGCGTAGGAGCGCACGCCGAGCCGGATGACGGCTGCGTCGGGTTTCGCGCGGAAGACGCCCTCCCCCGCCATGGTGATGCGCGCCGGCGCGACGGGATGCGCCGCGAGCGAGACCGCGCGTCTGATCTCCTCCAGGCGATTGACGCTCAATTCCGACAGGCGGCGGTCCTCGTCGCTCCCGGGCGGCGGAGTACTCCCCTGTCCGACGCTCCGATCGTCGTCGGCGTCGTCCTCGGTGTCCTCGACGGCCGCCGCGATAGGACGCGCACTCTCCGACAGCGTCTCGATGCTCGGCGACGCGGTCTCGTACGCCGGATAGCCCTCTCCTTCCCGCGGCAGGCCGGAAGCATGGGAGCCGATCATGCCGAGTATGGGCATCAACGCCACGCCGGCCAGGAGGAACGCGACCCGTCGCTGCTTCATGACTTCGACCTCGTCGGAGGGGCGCCGCCAACGCGATCGATGCGGCGGCGTCCCATCCAGGCGTCGGCGAGAAACAGGCTTTCGTCAATGGCCAGCGCCATATCCATTCCTTCCAATGCGCGCGCCCGCGAAGGAACGAGATGGACGATCGACTGGATCCGTGCCAACTCGGATGCTACCTTTCCATGGAGCTCCCGATGCAGGTCTTTCGAGGCAAGGCGCCGAAGTACATCGTCGCAGGCTTGTCGTTCCTCATGCTTCTCGGAGCGGCAGCTCCGATGCTCCGCAATGTGATGGGCTGAGCGGAAGCCAAGTTCCAGTGCCAGGACTGGCTGCAGATGCCTGCAGTCGGCGCGAGCGGCGGCCACCCGGATCTACGGTATATCCGCGAGCGGCATGCGGTGGGCGCTCGCCAGCCCACCCAGGGTCAGCACGACGCCGAGGGCGACGAAGGCCGACCACGCGCTCACCATCTGGCTTGGGGCGACGAGCCCGTCGATCAGGGTGATCGCGATGGCGGCTGCATAGGCGGCGTAGGCGCCGGCGACGAGGCTGACGACAGCGGCGAGGTGGGGATTCTTCACGGGTGGGGTGCTCCAGGGTGGCGATCGGGGCGTGGGCGGCGTCGGCCTGCCTGGGCCGAACCCGAACAGAGCCGCGCATGCGCCGGTGGCAAGGATGATCGGGATCGGGATCGCGTTGGCGATTTCGTCGGGCAGGTGGAAGGCGTCCGTGATCGGCACTGTGCCGTCGAACGGCAGGTTGATTGCGCCCAGGACGGGCACGTCGGCGGTGCGCGGGCCGAACTCGTCGATCATGCAGAACAGCTCCGTGGCCTCGGCCTCGACGAGCGCACGGTCATGTTCACCGCTGTGATGGCGAAAGCCGCCCGTCGCGCTGCCGCAGATGCGCGGCGCGGCCGGCGTCGGTGATCTCGTATCCGCCATGCACGTAGCGGCGGAAGAGGCCGAGGGCGCAGAGGCGCTCCATCATCCGCTCCCACGACGCCGAGGCCAGCCCCCGCGTCCGCCCCCATTCCACGATGCCTTTGCCGTCTACGGCCCTTTGCACCTGCTTCAACTGCGGTGCGGTCAGCTTCGGGGCGGCGTCGGCCGATGACGCGGCGTTCTCGCGCTTCCTGTTCTGCGCGCGGATCGACTGCCGCAGCTCGTGCAGATCGGTCTTGCCCATCATGGCGCGTCTGGCTCCTTGAGGCCGGATGGAACCGTCAGCCGCCGATGCCGTGGAAGCGGAAGTCGGGGCGCCCGTCGAAGTGCATGGCCGAGGCCTCCGCATAGGCCAGCATCGGCTCGGACGAGATGAAGCGTCTGCCGAGATCGAGCGCCACCTTGCCCGTCGTGTTCGAGCCCGCCATCGGATCGTAGACGGTCTGGCCGACGTCGGTCGTCAGCTGGATCACGCGGCGCGGCAGGGCCTCGGGGAACCGCGCGGGATGCATCGGGACCCCGGCCTCCCGGCACCGCTTGGCGAACGCGCTCGATCCCGTGACGCCGCCGGCGATCAGGAGGTTGCCCGGTACGGGTCCGTTGCCGTTGCGGGCGAAGTCGGCCTCCCTGATGACGTAGCCGCTCGGTCGCTTGGCCGTGCCCCGCTTCATGTCGTTCGCCAGTGCGCGCTCGGACCGTTCGGCGTACTCCTCGCGCGGCAGGCGCCGCGTATCCCACGACGGATTGGGGTCCTTGGAGAACATGATCACATGCTCCAGGGTGTTCTTGAGCCTGACCCGCTGCTTCACCGCCCACTCGATGTGGCCGAGCTTGGTCGGCGAATGCCAGGGCATCCGTCCGGCGAGGTGCATCCCGTGCCGGTCGATCGCGTCGATCGTGAAGCGCTCGACATAGGGCGAGAGGCAGGGCGTGCCCGGGGTGAAGACGTCCATGACGTTCACGCACAGGGTGCCCCGCGGGGTCAGCAGATCCTTCCAGAGCCCGACCAGATCCGACATCCAGGCCAGCCAGTCCGGAATCGTGTGCCGCCCGTAGGCGCGGGAGACCACGGGATAAGGCGGAGAGGTCAGGATCAGGTCGACGCTGCCCGGCTCGATCGCGGAGGCAGCTTCCTCGGCGTGGGCCCACATCGCGAGACCGTCGTCCATTGAGTAGAGCAGCACCACGGTCCCACGACGGACGCGCCGAAGCTTCTCCCGGCCGGCGTCGGCCAGTTCCCAGACGCCCCGCGTTCCTTTGGCGATCAGCCCCTGGGCGACGGCCGTCTGACGGGTCCACCTGACCTGCTGCTCGAAATGGTTGTACGACTGGTCCGCGCAGGTGCGCGTCTCCTTGCGTGCGCTCACGTCCAAGCCGAGTTCGTTCGCGATCCGGTCGTACAGGTCGCGCGGCCGCGCCCGGCCGCCGGCATCCTGGATCGCCTCCAGCAGCGGCATCTGCAGAAGCCCCTGCAGGGAGGGCTTGCCGAGCCGTTCCTGCGCCTGCTTCCGGGCGGCGGCCTCGGTCTCCACGCCGCGACGGATGCGTCGGGCGCGCGCGGCGACGGCGCCGGGGGTCGAGGACAGGGTCTGCTGGCTTGTCACGGAGCTTCGTCCATTCCTTCGTCCGCCCGTCGGGACGTCCTCACCATCGCCCGCAAACCCTGAAATCGGGCAAACGGGTTCGATCGAATTGTCCGCAGTCCGTTCCTTCGTCAACGGGTCGGGCCCGGCGCCCTGCGGGCCCATGGCGTCTCGATGCCCGGCAGGACCCCGATCCCGGACTGCCAGACCCTGGGAACGGGATTGCCCGGGTCGAACCGCACGCCGGTGAGCCGGCCGGTGGCGTAGGCACCCGTATCGATCCCGAGCCGCCAGGGGGTCGCATCGGGGCCGTCGGGGGCGATCGTATGGCCGTGGACGACGAGGCGGTCGAGGGCGTGCCGCTCGTCCAGGAACGGCTCGCGGATCCAGGTGAGATCGTGCTCGTCCTGCCACTCGATGCCCAGGCCGGGCCGGACGCCGGCATGGCAGTAGAGGCGCTCCCCGTCGTCCACCGCGAGTTGGAGGCCTTCGAGGAACGTGACATGGGCTTCGGGCACCAGCCTCGGAAAGCCTTCGAAGAGGAACGCGCCGTACGAGGCCGATGTCGCCAGACCGCCGTTCATCGCCCAGTTGCCGGCGGACCGGCCTTCGGGGTCGTGCCACGCCTCGACGAACATCCGGTCGTGGTTGCCGCGGAGGGGGATCCAGGTCTCGTCCCGCCGATCCGGCCCGCGCATCAGCCGTTCGACGACCTGCCGGGATTCGGGGCCCCGGTCGACGTAGTCGCCCAAAAAGACCAGCG
Organism: Methylobacterium sp. 092160098-2; assembly: GCF_028920805.1. NCBI lineage: Bacteria > Pseudomonadati > Pseudomonadota > Alphaproteobacteria > Hyphomicrobiales > Methylobacteriaceae > Methylobacterium > Methylobacterium sp. 092160098-2. Next base: position 894,375 of record NZ_JAQPZJ010000002.1, read on the forward strand.
TAACGGCCTCGCCCGGCCTGCGGTCGTCGCCGACCCAGCCCAGGAACTCGTCCAGCAGGTCCCGACGCCCGTGGAGATCCCCGCACGCGTACACGGGGGTGTGAACCCGCAAGGGCGAGAAGCGGCCGACGCCGGGGTGGGTGTAGGGCTCCGACATGCCTCCACGATGGCACCGGTCGGCGCCCAGGGCAATCCGCCCGGGCGAAGCGGCGACGTCTCGCGCATCCGGCGCAGGGCTTGTTAACGAAGGAATGGATGCGAAGGAACGAAGCCGGCTCGGGGGTTGCCTCACGCATCTTTCGGTTCCATGGTCCGGGACCTGGAATCGAGACGGGGTATCAGGTGCCGCCGACCAACGACGCATATGGTGGCCCCGAGGATACCTACGCCCGGATCCTGTCGGGCCTCAACGAGCAGCAGCAGGCGGTCGTCCTGGCCTGCGAACCCGACGTCGCCGTCGTGGCCGGCGCCGGCTCGGGAAAGACCGAGACCCTGACCCGCAGGATCGCGCGCCTGGTGCTCGACGGGGTCGAGCCGGAGCGGATCCTCGCCATCACCTTCACGAAGCAGGCCGCGTGGAACATGCGCGACCGGGCTGCCCGCTACGTCCCGGACGCGCGCCGCATCAGGCTCGGCACGTTCCACTCCGTCGCGCACGCCCTGGTGATGGAGAACCGCCACGCGATGCGGCTTCCGGACAAGATCAGCATCCTCGGCACCGACGATGCGGTCGCGGCGATCAAGAAGGTGGCCGCGGCGCTCCGCACGAACGACGAGAACCTGCCGCGCGCCGCCACGATCAACAAGATCATGAGCTTCTGCCGCAACACGGAGCGGGCGATCGGCGACGTCATCCACGCGCAGTACCCGCAGTACATCCACGCGATCGACTTCGTCGAACGGGTGTCGATGGCCTACACCGCCTTCCGACGGAAGAACGCGCTCTTCGACTACGACGGCCTGCTCGAGGCGATGGCGAAGATGCTGGAGCACGACCGGCTCGGCCCGGCAATCGCATCGATGTTCGAGGAGGCCCTGATCGACGAGGCCCAGGATCTCAACGCCCTTCAGATCCGGATCGTGCGCGCGCTCCGCAAGCACGACGTCCGCGTGATGTTCGTGGGCGACCCGTCCCAGTCGATCTACCAGTTCCGCGGTGCCTCGCCGGACATCATGTTCACGCTGATCTCCGAGTGCTCCGCCCAGGTCTATCTGCTGGAGACGAACTACCGGTCGAGCGCGGAGGTCCTGGAGGTCGCCAACGCCGTCGAGGATGCGATGCGCAAGCGGATCCCCCGCGAACTCGTCTCCCACTCCGGCGTATCCGGCCTGCTCCCGCGGATCATCGAGGTGAACGACAAGGCCGCGGAGGCGACGGCGATCGTCGACGCCATCCTCGACCGGAAGAACGAAGGGATGGAGCTGGAGGATCAGGCGATCGTCGTCCGGTCCACCGCGAACTTCCGGCATGTCGAGGTCGAGCTGATCGCCAGGAAGGTGCCCTACACGGTCAAGGCCGGCGTCAAGGTGAACGAGGCCGGCGCCGTGCGCGACCTGCTCTGCGTCGCCCGCGCCTCGCTGAATCTCGGCAACGAGCCCGCATGGCAGCGCATCCTGCAGCTCGTCCCTGGAGTCGGCGAGAAGAAGGCCGCGAAGCTTGTCGACGCGATCTCGTCCAGCGGATCGCTCCTGAACGCCCTCGGGATCGTTCTGGATGCCGCCGTCAAGACGAAGGGCCTCGGGGCCGTGGCCGAAGCCGTACGGCTGGTGGACGACGAACGCGGCGGGCCGCCGGCGAGCCGCCTGCGTCTCGCCCTCGCCGCGCTCGAGCCGCTCATGGAGGCCGAGTACCGCGACGAGTGGAAGTCCCGGAAGTCGGACGTCCTGGCGGTGATCGACATCGCCCAGCAGCACGTCGACCTCGACGAGTTCGTGAGCTCCCTGACCATCGAGGCTTCCGTGGAGATGACCCGGACCGGCTCGGCCGATCCGGACGAGGAGAAGCCGCTGACCCTGACCACGATCCACTCGGCCAAGGGACTTGAATGGACGGCGGTGTACGTGCCCAGCATGATCGAGGGGCACATCCCGACCGTCTATGCCCAGGCGCCCGACGACGTAGACGAGGAGCTCCGAGCCTTCTACGTGCTGGTAACGAGAGCGCGGACGCACCTCGAGTTCTTCAAGCCGACCGTGATGCCCGACGGCCTTCTCCGGACAGCATCGCGTTTCGAGCCCGTGATCCGGGACCACTGCCTGAGCGAGCGCGGAGCCGCGTCGCCGACGCGTCGGCGCGTCGGGTTCGGCGTCTCCCTCGAGCCGGAGGCGATCGAGCTGTGGTGAGTCCGGCCACCCGGGAGGTCGTCGACACGACCCTCGACATGCCGCTGGACGCCTATCTGGCTGTGGCGGAGAAGGCCGGCTTCGAGCTGGTCCTAAAGACGCCGTTCGCCCGCGTGCAGATGCTCCAGGTCCGTGGGCGCCAGGAGGTTCTGGGCGAGGTCCAGGAGACGCTGTGCATCCTGGGGCGCCGCGACGGCTTCCTCCTCGTGCTGGAGAGCTACACGGGGTCCTCCGGAACACCGCTCGTCAACATGGCCGAGTTGAACTACCGCTTCCGCCAGGGGCCGCACCACGAGACCGCGGCCGAGTTCGAGACCTACAAGATCCCCTTCCCCGACCCCCTGGCCGAGAACGAGCGCGTCTACCACGCGGTGGTGGCGGGCCTCGGCGGTGCGGCGCCGCTGGACGACGGAGCCATGTGCGTCTCCGCGATGCAGGACGTCCGCCTGGACCTCCTGGAGATCATGAGCCGGAAGGACGCCTACGTCGCGCTTCCCGAGGATCGCAGGGCCAGGATCGGCGACTTCCTCGCGGAATGGCCGCAGGGCTTCCTCCACACATACGGGTTCACCCTCGCCAGGACGTGCGAGGCCGACGTCGCCCGATATCCGGACGCCCCGCGCAGGATGGCCGAGTCCAGACGCATCACCGAAGAGCGTCTGCATCTCCTGCCCGCCTGGGTCCGGACGATGATCGGGTGCAGCGACGATTCCTCCCAACGCGCAGCGTGAAGGAACCGATCGCGCGGAAGAGGGTTAATTTGTTCCTTCGTCGTTGACACCGCCCAGCCTGGACCGCAAGGTTTCCATCGACCTCGTTCCTTCCGGCGGCGCCTCCCTTGAATCGATATCCGGCAGCCCTGTCCCTCCTGGCGACGCTCTACGCCGGGACTGCCGCGGCGGAGATCCCGTCCGCGGGCGACCGGACGACTTGGCTCCGCATCTCCTGCAGCCAGTACGGCTCGCTCGTCTACTCCGACGAGAAGGCGGCCGACGATGCCTCGGCCTCGTCCGATTGGCGCGAGAAGGTGTCCCGTTCCTTCCCGAAGGCGATCTGCGTCACGGCCCGCCGCGTCGGAGGGCTGGACCCGAAGTTCAAGCAGTTCGGGATCCTCCCCGACGTGATGCCGGCTCCGGAGCCTCCGCCCGAACCCGTCGCGGTCGTTCCGCCGCCCTCCTCCCTCAAGGCTGCGACGGCTTCGACCGCACCCGTTCCCCTGCATGCGCCCGGAAACCCCGGCGCGCGGGTCGACGACGCCTCGCTGAACGCGGCGCTCTCCGCGATCGGGCTGCGCAAGCAGGAGCCTGCAGGGCGCCAGCCCCTTGCACCCGTCCCGGCGGCTTCCGCCGCTCCGGCCCCGGCACCTGCGCGCCCGCCGGAGCCCGCGGCCGCCCCCGCCGCAGAGGCCAAGGCAACCGCTGCCCCCTCCCCCGCCGTCGAGGCGGTCGCGTTCCTGGACGGCCAGGACTACGCCACCGGCGGCTTCATCGTCTCCGACGAACCCGCCAGGGATCGGCGGGATGCCGGCCGTCGCACTGTCCTGGCCGGCATGGTCTTCGCCGAACCGGGACAGGCGTCCGGATACGGCGACCCCGGCATGATCACGGGCGGGGTGATGGTCGCGGAGGCGGAACCCGAGACGCGGGTCTCGGAGGTCGTCGCCGCCGCCGCACTGCCGGAGCCCGCAATCGAGGCCGAACACGCGCCGGCGCGGTCCGTCGTCGTGCAGCTCGCTTCGTTCGCCGGTTGGGAGCGGAGCCGCATGCAGGGCGTCTGGCGGCAGCTCTCGGCCAAGGCGAGCGCCCTCGCCGGCCTCGAGCCGCGGATCGTCCGGATTGGCGGCCAGAAGATCTTCACCGCGCTGCGCGTCGGGCCGCTCGACGAGGAGGCCGCGAAGGATCTCTCCCGTCGGCTCGAGGACAAGGGCATCGAAGCCCGGATGCTGCCGTCACCCCCCTCCAGCATGGTCGCGATGGCCATGCCTGCAGAACGTTAGATCCGTCTCCTCCTGCGGATACAGGAAGCAAGACCATGGTCGACAGCCCCAGGACCTCGGATCGGCTTGACCGAGCATTCGGCGCCGCAGCGTCTTCCTGCATGAACGCGAAGGCGTCGCACGCTTCGAACCGCCCCGACCCCTACACGGCTCTGGCATCGGCGTTGGTCGAAGCCGGCCTTCGGGAGCCTTTCGATCAGGACCTTGCAGGTGGTCCCTCAATCGACCTCGCCTTTCTTGAGGCCATTACCAGACTGCCGGGCCTGCCCGGGTCGATCGGCCGCCTGATCCGCGAGTACCTCGGCAGCCTGAGCCAGATCACCTCCAGCCTCGTCCCCAGTTCGGTCCTCGTGAATGGGACGACCGAGATCTCGACGTGGAGCTACGACTTCGGCCGGCTGGCCGGAGCGGCGGCCGGCAGATCCGGGCCCATCCAGCCGGCCTGAGCGAGTTCGGCCTGCCGGCGACCGGGGGATTGCTCGTCGACGGGTCCAGCCTGAGCGCAGCTGCCGCGGCCGTCGACGGTTGAGGGAGTCGCCATATGTCCGTATTGGCCCCGCCGATGTTCGGCTCGAAGGTCCCCCGCGCCTGGAAGGCGCCCCTGATGGTCGAGGTCCAGGCGCGGCTCCCGCTGTTCGACGATCTACCCTCCGACACGATCGGGCATCTAACGGCGGCGGGGTTCGGCCGCGGCTTCCTCACCGCCACCCTACGCGCCCGCCTGCGAAAGGCCGGTATCCGGGATTTCGGCCATCTCGCCCAGTCGTCGCCGGACGCCATCGTCGGGATACGGAAGTTCGGCCCGGCCCGCGCCGCGCTCGTCAGGGCGCTTCTCCTGGAAGAGATCGCCCGGCTCCTCCCGGGCGAGCGCGACCTGCATGCGTCGGAAGCGACCGAGACGCGCAGGCTGGCCCGGCTTCGGGCCATGCCGGTCGAACGCCTTTCCCTACCCGATGCCGTGGTTTCCGCTCTTGGTCTCGTCGGAGCCTCATGCGCGGAAGCTGCCGGCCGGTCGCGGGCCGACATCAATGGCCCGGGCCTGCTCTGGGTGTCGGAGGTCGACCGCCTGGTCGCCACGCTCGCCGGCCTGCTCGGGGCCGACACGCCCATCCTCCGCCCCATGATCGAGATCGAGGCGGAGGCCGGAGCGACCGAGGCCGAGCGGCGGGCAGCGCAGCTGGCCGATCGGGACCGGGAATGGGATGCAGCCGCTCCGGCCGCGCCCGGCCGGCGGAAACGCTAGGGACCGGCCCACCGAGTGGCGGCTGCTGCGCGCGGACGCCCATCGACCCCCGGTCGGCTCGCCGGTGCCGCGACGAATGCTTTACCACCGTCGGTCGAATACCTCGGACTTCTCCCGTCCGCCGCTATGCCTTCCATCCGTCGGCTGATACTCGATTGCTTCCGTATTCCCCGGAAGGAACCATGCGCAATCTCTCGATCGCCGCCGCCCTGATCCTGCTCGCCGGCGCCGCGTCCGCGAACGAGCCCGTCGACAAGGTCCAGCAGGGACTGTGCCTCGAGCTCAAGGTCGATGGCGCCTCGAAGCCCTGCAACAACGACATGCTGCTCAAGGACGACGGCAAGGGGTCGGTCGACTTCATTACCGGATTCGTCGGCGAGCGGGGGGCGAAGAAGACGGTCGTCGACTTCGAACTGACGCAGACCCCCGACCTGGAGAACAGCTACGGATATGCGTTCCGCGTCCGTGGAGTCAGGCTCATGACCTACGACGACAGCGACAGCACGACGATCTACCCGGCCACCGGCATCTGCTTCATGGTCAAGCCCAACCCAGTCAAGGCCGGAGGCAAGAACATCCGCCAGGACATCGTGCACATGTGCACGGCCAACCTGACCGACCCGAACGCAAAGATCAGAAAGATCGACTGGAAGTTCGTCCAGTAGCGCGTCTCCGCCTCACGGCGAAGGTATGGTCTCGGACCAGATCTCGTCGAAGATCCGCCACATGGTCTGGTCGTGCCGATCCGAGCGCGCTCCGGCGGTATCGTCGAAGCCGGCACCGATCTCGAAGCCCGACCACCCGGTCCACACTTCGCCGTCCGCCTGCTCCAGGCGGACGTACATCACGTAATTGTCCTCGCGCACCCAGCGCACGTGGATCCGACAGCCGGCGACCTCGAATTCGGCGAGACGCTCGGCCTCGCGCCACGCGTCGCTGTCGAAGTCCTCATCCCCGCCGTAGCAGTCACCGTCGATCCGCTCCTTCACGCAGCGGAGCAGCGGCACCTCCTCACCCCGGTGGAGGATCGTCACGGACGACTGGCCGTAGAGGCCGACCATGACTTCCCCTTCGCCCAGCAGGACGTGAAACTTGCGGCCCCTCCGGGCCTCGGGAAGGACGAAGCCCGGATAGATGCCGGGCGACGAGGTGATGTCGCCATCCGCGAGCACGGCATCGCAGCGGTCGTCCCTGCGGCCGCAGCACCATGCACGCCCGCCGTAGTTTCCGTAGCCCACCTCGTGCTCCTCCGTTCCGTCGATCGGCCGCCCCGCCAGGGGAAGCACGGCCTCGGCGTTCCTCCGGCGTGCCGGGCTGGCCGAGTCCGGGCACGATGTCGCCGACGATGCCATGCCGCTCGTCGTGGAGCCGAGGCTCTCCGGGTCAGGACTTGAACCGGAGAACCTCGGCCGGATGCATCAGCGCGACGAGGGCCATGATCTCTTCGACACGTTCGGGCCGTAGTAGATCGTGTTGCCGTCCCCGCTCATGACGATCATCGTGCCGACGCTGTCGTAGATCATCGTCCCGAGGCTGGGATTGCCCCGACCGTCCCAGGTGTGCAGCACGGGATAGCCCTGCCGCTGGGTCAACCGCGCGAACGTCGAGAGATCGTCGCTCGCCGAGATGAAGGGGTCCCACGAACCCGCCCAGCCCGAGTTCGGCTGGTTCGAACCCGTGATGTACTGCTGGGAATAGCCGACCTCGTTCCACATCCTGCCGTCCCAGACGTAGGCGTAGACGGCCCAGCCGTACCCGCCGCCGACCCCGTAGTACTGGGCCGAACTCATCAGCATCTTGGTGCCGTCGGTGTTGAAGGCCGCCGAGAACGTCCCGAAGCCGGAATTGTCGTAGGCCTTATGGAACGGCGTGGAGTACTGGTTCTGCCACGTTCCGCCGATCCGCTTGTAGATGGTCGTCGAAGGGCCGCCCACGAGGCCAAGCGTCGACCCGTCCGGAGAGAACGACAGCTGGCCTCGGCCAATGCCGCACTGGCTGTTCGGATTGGCGCAGGGGATCGAGGTCTCCTCGACGTATGCCGAGCCGTTCCAGATCCGGACACTCACCTTGTCTCTCGCCGCCGTGTAGGTCTGACCGGTCGGGGTGTAGTAGTCCGTGTACGAATACGCGATCCGACTTCCATCACCGGAGATGCCGAGCGAGAACTGCCCCGGCAGACCCTTGGAATCCACCCGCGTGATCTGTTCCCAGGTGTTTCCGCTCCGGCGATACACGTAGATGTACCCGGTCTGATAGGTGCCGGTGGTGGTGTTGCCCTGCGCGAAGGGAGCGGAGACGGCCATATACGTGCCGTCCCTCGACAGCGCGATCTTCTGGCCGAAGCCCGGCGCTTCCTCGGGAGCCCGGATCCGCTGCACCTTGGCGAACCCGTTGTTGTAGGGTTCGACATACGCGCCCGTATCGACCTGGACGTTGACGATGCCGTCGCCGAGCGTCTTGCCCACGGTCGAGTAGGCCACCACGCGGCCGTCCTTCGACATGGTGAAGTCGCGAGCGCCGAGAGCCGCGCCCTTCAGCTTCAGACGGGCATATTCGTTGACGCGCGGGTACGCGTTCGAGTCCTGGGACCATCCGGCCTGCACCATAGGACGGACTTCGCTTCCGTACTGGAACTGCCCCGTCCTCCCGGCCGAATCGGTCACCACGAGAGTGCGGGCCACGTACGCCTGCGGCGCCGTCGGCGTCCCGGTGACGTACAGCTGGTTGTCTTCGACCCGGGCGGTCATGCCGTCGGGCAACGCCGGCGTGACCGTCACGCTGGACGGACCGATGGCGTTCTTGACCTGGAGCTGCCCGCCGGTGAACTGACCTGCCCACGAAGTGTAGGGAATGCCGTTCGACTGGCTGCCCTCGTCGACGTCCGGATCCTGCGGTCGACCCTGGTCGAGTGCCAGACCGTCCGTCACGATCATGTTCACGTCGACCGTGGCCTTCAGGCCTGCCTTGTCGGTGACGGTGACCGTGAAGAAAGAGCTGCCGTACCGCGTCGTGGTACCGCCGACCTGCCCCGTGTTGCTCATGGAGAGGCCGTACGGCAGGGCTCCTGCCGTCAAGGCGAAGGTGTAGCCGGGCGAGCCGCCGGTGGCCGTGAACGCGCCGGTGTAGGCCCTGCCGTAGTCGACGTAGACCAGGGCCGGCGGCTTGATCACCAGGGGCGCGCTGGCCGTCACGGTGGTCGAGGCCTGCGCCCTCCGGCCGCTCGCATCCGTGACCACGATCGTGGCCGAGTAGCTGCCGCCGGTCGACGGCGTGCCTTCTAATCTGCCGGACTGCGCGTTGAAGGTCATGCCCGGCACGCTGCCGCTGGCAGCGAACGCGTAGGGCGCCGTGCCGCCGGCGGCGGTGCCGCCGATTGTCGTGGCGGTGCCGACCGCGATCGTGAACGTGGACGCCAGCGAGAGCGACAGCGCCGGCGCCACATCGATTGTGAACGGGGCGGATGTGGTCCGCCGGTTGTCGGCGTCGATCACCGTCACCTGCAGCGTCGCGGTCTGGACGACCGTCGGCGTGCCCGAGATCGCGCCCGAGGAGGCGTTCAGGTTCAACCCGGTGGGCAGCGTGCCGCTGGCCATTACGAAGCGGTACGGCGCCCGCCCGCCGGATACGGTCGGGAAGGTGGCGAAGCCGGACCCCCGCGTCGCGGGCGGGGGCGAGTAGGCGAGCGCCAGCGGGGCACCGACCACGATCTGGTAGGCGGTGGTCGTCTGGGTGCGCCCGTCCGCGTCCACGGCCGCGATCTGGACTCCGCCGAAGGTGCCGACCTGGCTCGGCGATCCGGAGACCACGCCGGAGATCGGATCGAGGTCCAGCCCCGGCGGCAGGCTGCCCGCGGCGACGTAGTAGATGTAGTCGGGGCGGCCGCCGGTGGCCGAGACCTGTCCCTGGTAGGCGGTGTCGACGGTGCCGGTGGGCGGCAGGGTGGCGGTGACCGAGAGCGGGCCCGCCACGTCGATGGAGAAGGATGCTGACAGGCCGGTGCGGCCGTCCTGGTCGGTGGCCCGGACCTGCAGGCCGGCGTAGGTGCCGGCCGTGTACGGAACGCCGGAGAGCACGCCCGCGGAGCTGAGGGTCAGGCCGGGCGGCAGCGCGCCGACGGCGGCGTAGGTGTAGGAGCTGCGGCCACCCGAGGCGGTGAACTGGTAGGGCCCGTATGTCGTCGAGACCGTGGCGTTCGAGGCAGGCACACCCGCGACGCTCATCGCGCCCCGCACGTCGATGCGGAAGGTCCTGGAGGTCGCCGTGCGCCCGTCCAGATCGGAGACGGCCAGCGACAGCCCCTCCGCGGCTCCGATCGAGGTCGGCGTGCCGGAGATCCGGCCCGTGGTCGGATCGAGCGTCAGGCCTGCCGGAAGCGTGCCGGTGGCCAGGGCGTAGACGTACGGCGCACGGCCGCCCGTCGCCGCGGCGGTGGAATCGTAGGCGAAACCGACGGTGGCGACCTGGGCCGGAACCGAGGCGAGGACGAGTGGTCCGTCGACGAGGATGCGGAAGGCGGGGGTCAGGGCGATGCGCCCGTCGGCATCGGTGACGCGGACCTGCAGGTCGCCGCTGGTGCCGGCGGCGCCGGGCGTGCCGCCGATCCGGCCGGTGGCCGTGTCGAGGCTCAGCCCGGAAGGCAGCGTGCCTGAGGCGAGGGCATAGGCATAGGCCGCCCGTCCTCCCGAGACGACGATCCGTCCGGCATAGGTCGTGCCGACCGTGGCGCGGGCGACGTCGGCCGCTGCCGAGAGCGGATCGGCGATCGCGATCGCGAAGACCTGGGACGCGACCCTGGTGCCGATCGCGTCGAGGACGGCGACCTGCAGACCGGAGGACATCCCAGCCCCGGTCGGCGTTCCGCTGATCCGACCGGTTGCCGTATCGAGCGACAGTCCGGCCGGCAGCGCGCCTGCCGAGAGGGAGAACACGTACGGGGACGTGCCGCCGGACGCCGTGAAGGCTGCCGAGTAGGCGACGCCCACGTCGCCGTACGCCGCCGAAGTGCCGAAGACGACCAGCGGTGCCGATGTGGCGATGGAGAAGGCGGCGGAGGTCGCTGTGCGGCCGTCTGCATCGGTGGCACGAATGCGAAGATCGGTCACGTCGCCGGCCGTGGTGGGCGTGCCGGAGATGGTCCCGGTGCTCGACGACAGGGTCAGGCCTGCCGGGAGCGTTCCCACCATGGCGAAGGCGTACGGACCGCGACCGCCGGTGGCGGTGAAGGCGGCGGCGTAGGATTGGCCCAGGACGGCGACGCGAGCCGGATCGCCCGCGACGGAGACCGGATCGCGCACGTCGATCGTGAAGGGCTGGGAGGCCCCGGTCCGGCGGGCGCGGTCCGTGACGACGGCGGAGAGGCCGGTGACCGAGCCCGCGCGGGTCGGCGTGCCGCCGATCGCGCCGGAACTGCCGTCGATCACGAGGCCCGGCGGCAGGTTGCCGCCCGCAAGGGTCCAGGCGTACGGCGCCTGCCCGCCGCTGGCGGTGAAGGCGAAGCTGTAGGGCACGCCCACGGTCGCCGGCTGGGGCGGGACACCGGCGACGGCGAGGCCGACCGCGACCTCGATGCCGAAGGCTTCCGAGCGGGCGGTGCGGCCGTCGGCGTCGACGGCGGCGATCACGATGCCCGGGTAGCTCCCGGCCACCGTCGGCGTGCCGCCGATGGCGCCGGTGGTGCGCTCGATCGTCAGGCCGGGCGGAAGCGACCCTTCCGCGACGGTCAGCACGAACGGACCGCGCCCGCCGGCGGGCGTCATGGCGGCGGAGTAGGCCTGTCCGACCGTGCCGGGCCCGATGTTGCTCGGCACGAGCCGCAGCGGATCGCGCACGTCGATCGTGAAGCTCGCGGTGCTGACCGTGCGCCCCTTGGCGTCGGTCACACGGATCTGCATCGTGCCGCCCGCGGCTGCCGTCGTCGGCGTGCCAGCGATCAGGCCCGAGGTGGCATCCAGGCTCAGGCCGGCGGGCAGCGCCGCACCGACGATCTGGTAGGCGTACGGGCCGAGGCCGCCCGAGGCGGTGAACTGGGCGGAATAGGCCTGCCCGACCGTGCCGGGACCTGTCTGGCCCGCGACGGCAAGGGCCGTGGCGACGGTGATGGAGAACAGCTCGGTGGTGCCGGTACGGCCGTCCACGTCGGTGACGCGCAGGCGCAGACCGGAGGCGGTGCCGGCCTGGGTCGGCGTGCCGGCGATCACGCCCGTCGCGGCGGAGAGCTGCAGGCCGGGCGGCAGGGTGCCGGCGTCGAGCGTCCAGGCGTAGGCTGCGCGGCCGCCAGCGACCGTGGCATTGCCGGAATAGGTCGAGCCGACCGTGGCGTCGGAGACGGGGATGCCCAAGACCACGAGCGGGTCCGAGACGTACAGGTCGAAGGCCGGCGCGGTCGCGGCGGAGTTGGAGGCATCGCGCACGCGCACGGCGATGGCGGGCGACATGCCCTTGGCGGTCGGAGTCCCCGAGATCAGGCCGGTGGCCGGATCGAAGGTCAGGCCGGCCGGCAGCTGGCCGGTGGCCAGCGAGAACGTCTTGGCGCCGACGCCGCCCGAAGCGGTGAACTGAGCCGAATACAGTTGACCGACCGTGGCGAAGCCGGCCGGGTTGCCGGCGATCGACAGGCTGGACGAGACCGAGATGCCGAAGATCGCGGACAGAGCGGTGCGGTCGCCGGCGTCCGTGGCCTTCAGCTGGATGCCCGGGTAGGAACCGAGGGTCGTGGGCGTGCCGCCGACGAGGCCGGTCGCGGCATCGAGCGAGAGGCCCGGCGGCAGCGTTCCCGACGCAAGGGTCCACGCGTAGGGGCTCGAGCCGCCCGAGGCGCTGAACTGGGCGGAGTAGGCCTGACCCGCTGTGGCGGAGGTCGAGGCCGAGCCGGTCACCGCCAGGACGTCGACCACCGCGATCCGGAAGCTGTCGGATGTGGCGGTGCGACCAGCGACATCCGTCACCTTGACGGCGAGCCCCTCGGATGCCCCAACGACGGTCGGCATGCCGGAGATGGCGCCGGACGTCGTGGACAGCGTCAGACCGGCCGGCAGCGTGCCGGAGGCGAGCGAGAAGGTGTAGGGTGCGGTGCCGCCGGAAGCCCCGAAGGAGGCGGAGTAGCTCTGCCCGACCGTACCGTTCGTCGAGGGGCTGCCGGCTATGCGCAGCGGCGCCGCGATGACGATGGACGCTGTCGTCTGCGCCGTGCGGCCTGAGGCATCCGTAGCCCTCAACCCGATCCCGGAGAAGGTGCCCGCCTTGGTCGGCTGCCCGGAGATCCTGCCCGTCGAACCGTCGAGCGACAGCCCGTCCGGCAGCGCGCCGGCGGCGACGTCGTAGGCGTAGGGCGCGCTTCCGCCCGCGGCGGTGAAGGTCGCGCTGTAGTCGGCTCCGACCATGCCGCCCGGTGCGGACCCGGCGATGGTCAGCGGGCTCGAGACGACGATGGTCGCGTCGGCGGTCGCGATCGTACCGTCCGCGTCCACGACGCGCACGCTGAACGGGCCGTAGCTGCCCGCCGCCGTCGGCGTGCCGCTGATGGCGCCGGAGGTGGCCAGCGACAGGCCGGGCGGGAGAGATCCCGATACCATGGCGAAGGAATAGGGGGCCGTACCGCCGGCCGCCGCGAAGGCCGAGGAGTAGCCCAGGCCGGTGGTGGCCGAACCGGCCGGACCGCTGGCGACGGTCAGCTGATCGGCGAGCGTGATGGAGAAGGGGGCGTTGTCCTTCGTCGTGCCGTTGGCGTCGGTGACGCGCACCACGAGATTGCTTGTCGTACCCGCAACGAAGGGCGTGCCGGAGATCGTGCCGGAGCTCGAGAGCGCGAGGCCGAACGGCAGGCTGCCCTGGGCGAGCGAGAAGCTGTAGGGCTGCTGGCCGCCGGCCGCGCCGAAGGTGAAGGAGTAGGCCGATCCCGCCACGCCGCGCGGCGGGATGCCGGAGATCACCAGCGGGTCGGCGACGTTGATGGAGAAGGCGGAGGTCTGGGCGACGTAGCCGTTGGCATCCGTCGCCGTCACCGACAGGCCGCCGAACTGGCCGGCGACCGTGGGCGTCCCGGTGATCCGGCCGTTGGCCGTCGAGAAGGAGAGGCCCGGAGGAAGCGTGCCGTTCAGCGCGTAGGTGTAGGGCGCGGTGCCGCCCGAGACGGCCGTCGAGATGGTCGGGATCGGGCTGTTGCGGACGTAGGCGTCGGATGCACCCTGGACGACGGCGACGAGCTCGGTCGCCACCACCACGGAGAAGGCGGGGGAGGTCGCCGATTTCGGGCTTGCGTTGGAATCGATCGCCTTCAGCTGGATGCCCGAGTAGGTGCCGGGGGCCGTCGGCGTGCCGTCGAGCAGGCCGTCCTGAGCGAGCGAGACCCCCGGCGGCATCGAGCCTGACAGCTGGCTCAGGACCACCGGCGGCGTGCCGCCGACGATGTTCACGCCGGCGTTCCGGATCGGCTTGCCCGCCACCGCACTGAACACGCCCGTCTGTTTCGAGCTGCGCAGGGTCAGCGACACCGGTCCATAATTGATCGAGATGTTGACCTTCGAGGATGTGACCTGCTTCTGGTTGGCATCGGTGACGAGGATGTCGAACGTGAAGCTTCCGGGCGTCGTCGGCGAGCCGGACAGCACCACCGACCAGACGCCGGAATTGACGTCCTGAGTGGTGGAGAGGGACAGTCCCGGCGGCAGGTCGCCCGTGGCGCGCGAGACGTTGAAGGGCTGGCGGCCGCCGGAGATGCGCAGGGACCCGCTGTACGGGGTGCCGACGGATCCGGTGAAGGGAAAGCTGTAGGTGCCGAGCGTCGGCGAAGGAGCGGACACGTAGATGGTCGGCGCGTTGTCGCGCACGACCATGCCGTTGGCGTCGGTCAGCTGGACGATGACGCCGGAGTAGTTCCCCTCGGTGGCGAAGGTGCAGGCTGTGGAAAGGATCGAGCCGGTCTGCAAAGGAGTGGAGCAGCCCGGCGGCAGGGGCGACCCGACCATCTCGAACAGGTACGGCGATCGGCCGCCGGTGCCCTGCCAGGAGATGGAATAGCTGCGTCCGTCGACCTTGTAGTAGGTCTGCGCGGCGACGACGTTGTTGGTGATGGTCGGGATGGGGAAGGTGCCGGCGGTCGTCGGCTGGCGGAACACGTAGGACGCGGCCAGCACTTCGGCCGGCTGGCCGAAGGCCATCACCGCGGACAGGGTGAGCGCAATCGCGCGACGAAGCAGCGGCATGACGATCCCGGTGGTTCCTTCGCGATCACAATAGGTCGCGCGGATCCGATACGCAAAGGCATGAGGCCATCAAGCCCCATCATTCCTTCGCACCGGAATGATATCGAAGGCCCGGCGGCCGAGATGCAGGCTCGTCTCCTACGGATCACGGCCACGATCCGCGATGGTCGTCGTCGCAGACCACGCTCGGCGCCGGTCGTTCCGCACCCCGCGAGCGTTGCGACGCGGCCACCTCTGGATCACCGCTCGTCTGCAAGCGGCCGTCGACCTGGGCGATACGTCGCGGCGGAGTTGACCGACCCCGCCGCGACGTAGTTCGCGACCGTGCCGCTACTGGTTGTTCATGACGAAGGGATAGGTGTCGTAGACCCGTCCGTAGTCGTCCGTTCCGTAGACCCACACCTCGTAGTAGCCCTTTGCCGCGCCGGCGGTCGAAACCGTTCCGGTCACGCGTCCGGTGGTCGGATTGAACGTCAACCCCGGCACCAACGGATATCTCCCCTTGAGAGCCCAGCGGAACCCGCTCGGGAAGAGCCAAGGCTGCGGCTGGAGCCCGCTGTTGATGACTGGGCCGATGTCGACGACCGATCCGTTGGTCATGCTCTGCGCGTTGCTGGTGTTCGTGTATCCCACCTGGATGGCGTCGTTGTTCCCCTTCGGATACTGCCCGAAGGCGATCTGCGGCGTGGATGCGATATCCGTGCTCGATGTCGAGTTGAGGGTGACGCGGAACCTCGACCCGTAGATCGTCCGGTCGAACTCCCACATCCCCGACGGGCCGTACTTGGCGTTGGCGTATCCGCCGAGGTCCGATGAGACCGAGACCTGCATGCTGCTCGACGGGTTCCCCCCGGGGCTCTGCTGACTCACCCAATACACGGCGTTCGCGCGGACCGGCTCGGGGAACGTGATGTCGACCCAGGACCCCGCCGTCTTGAAGACCGGCTTAGCTAGGTTCCAGAAGTACTGATCCCATCGCAACAGGCTTCCGTACAGCAGGGACTGGTACTGACCGCCCTGGGCGTTCGTTGCCGTCACCGCCGATATGGGCAGGACGTCGTTCGGCGTGGGCGGCGCGTCCTCGACCTTCACGGTCTGCGGCTGCTGGCACGCGACCGTGGTGCCGTTCCGGTCCGTCGCCGTGCAGCCCATGGTCCACGCGCCGACGGTGTTGGGCGTGCCGGTCACCCAGACGGTCTCGCCGTTGATCTGATTGGCGGTCAGGCCCGGGGGCAGCCCGGTCACCGTGAACGTGTAGGGTGCCGCGCCGCCGTAGGCCTGGAAGGCGGCTCCGGGGTACGGTCGGCCGAGGGTCGCCCAGCGCTGGGCGTACATGGTTGAGACGACGAAGCCGCCTGGGTAGAACTGCCCGAGGGACGCCCCCGCCACGCGTCCGACGGCATCGGTGGCGTAGATGTTGTAGTACGCGTTGTCTCCGGAGCCGTACGGCCGCTGGGCGGTTCCCGAGATCGTTCCCGTGTTCGGATCGAGCGTCAGGCCGGCCGGCAATCCGTTGGGCGCGGTGAACTTGTAGGGGCCTTGGCCGCCGACCACCGGGTTGCTGGTGTTGTAGTAGTGGCCCTTCTCGAGGATCCGATCGTAGAGGCCTACGAACCGGAAGGTGCCGACCCCGGGCGACACGCTCGCCGCGACCATCATCGAGAGGCGCACCGTCGCCGTCCGGCCGCCGGCGTCCGTCACCATGACCGGGATGTCCGACGGGCCGGGATAGCTCGGCGTACCGGCGATGGAGGCCTGCGCACCCGCCGAGGTGAGCGACAGCCCATCCGGCAGGTAGCCGTTCGAGATCGAGAAGCTGTACGGGGCGGCGCCGCCGGCGGCGGTCAGACTGGCCGAGTAGGCGTCGCCCTGCGCGATGTACATGGACTGCGAGGACACGCTCAGAGACAGCGGAGCGGACACGGTGATCGTGTAGGTCGGACTCACGACGACCCGTCCGTCGGCATCCTGGAGGCGCACGGCGAACGAGGCCCCCGACACCGTGGGCGTTCCGGTGATCGCGCCGGAGGACGAGAGCACCAGGCCGGAGGGCAGGTTGCCGGATACGACGGAGAACGCGTACGGCATCCGTCCGCCGGTGCCGGTGATCCCCGACGAGTAGGCCGTACCCCTGACCGCATAGGCGGTCGGGGCTCCCGCGATGGCGAGCGGCGCCAGGACCTGCATGGACAGCGAAGCGGTCGCGGCCGAGCGGCCGAGCGCGTCGGTGGCGCGGACCTGGATGCCCGAGTAGGTGCCACCGGCGGTCGGCATGCCGCTGATCGCGCCGGTCGAACCGTCCAGCGTCAGGCCGGTCGGCAACGTGCCGGCCGCCAGAGCGTAGGCGTAGGGAGCGCGTCCTCCCTGGGCGGCGATGTTGGCGAGGTAGGACGAACCGACCGAGCCGTTCGCGAGGCTTCCGGAGATCGACATGGTGGAGTCGATCGTCAGCGTGAATGTGGGCGAGAGCCCTTGGCGGCCGACGCCGTCCGTCGCCCGCACCTGCAGTCCCTGGTAGGTGCCTGCGGTGTTGGGTGTCCCACCGATCGAGCCGGTGGCCGTGTTCAGCGACAGGCCGGGCGGAAGCGAACCTGCCGCCAGAGCGAAGCTGTAGCTGCCGGAGCCGCCCGATGCCGAAAGGGCGGAAGTGAAGGTCGAGCCGATGATGCCGTCGGTGGTGTTCGGCGCGCCGACGGCAACCGGGTTCTGCACGACCAGGGTCGAGGATGCAGATACGCTACGCCCGTCGGCGTCGACCACGGTCACGCCGAAGGCGAAGGTGCCGGTGGACCAGGTCGTTCCGGCGATGGCGCCGGAACCGGCATCGAGGGAGATGCCGGACGGAAGCGTGCCCGAAGCCAGCGAGACGACGTAGGGCGAGCGCCCGCCGACCGGGTTGGCGGAGACCGCCAGCGCGGTGCCTATGGTGGCCTGGATCGGGTTGGCGAGGGACAGCGACAGCGGCGGGGCGACGGAGATCGCGAAGACGGCCGTCAGGGCGGTCCGGCCGTCGGCGTCCGTCACGCGCACCTGCAGACCGGAGGCGACCTGCGCGGTGGTGGGCGTGCCGGAGATCGTGCCGGTGGATGCGCCAAGCGTCAGGCCGGTCGGCAGCGTTCCGGCGACCAGGGCGTATGCGTAGCCCGCACGGCCGCCGCTTGCCGCGACCTGGGCCGAGTACGCGCTCGAGCGGACCGCCGGACCCGGATTGGCGGATGCCGAAAGCGGGTTCGAAACTGTCAGCGCGAAGGCCGCCGCAGTTGCTATGCGCCCGTCCGCGTCCGTGACGCGGACCTGGATGCCCGGGTAGGACCCCGTGCTGCTCGGGGTGCCGGAGATCTGGCCGGAGCTCGCGTCGAGGGACAGACCCGTCGGCAGACTGCCCGCCACGAGGCTGAAGGCGTACGGCTGCTGCCCGTTCCGTGCGGTGTAGCCGCCGACATAGGTCGTGCCGACCGTCGCTGTCGTGGGCGAGGACCCGGAGATTGCCAGAGGCTGCGAGACGGTGATGGCGAACGCGCTCGATGTCCCCGTACGGCCGTCGGCATCGGTCGCCCTGACCTGGAGATCGGTGAAGGTGCCGGCTGCAGTCGGCGTACCGGAGAGCGATCCGGCACTGGACAGCGAGAGGCCGGAGGGGAGCGAACCAACCATCGCGTAGGTGTACGGGCTGCGGCCTCCGGCGGCGTTGAAGGCGTAGGGGCCGTAGCCGGCCGAGATCGTTGCCGCGGTCGCCGGAGTTCCGGCGACGGTGACCGAGGCGCGCACGTCGATCGGGAACGGGGCGGAGAGAGCGACACGGCCTGCCTGATCCACGGCCTGGAGCTGCAGGCCCGAGGCGGTGCCGACGGTGGTCGGCGTGCCGGTGATCCGACCCGTGGCGGAGTCCAGGGACAGGCCGGCCGGCAACGTGCCGGACGCGAGCGAGATGGCGTAGGGCAGCGCGCCGCCGGTCACCAGGGCGGAGGAGTCGTAGGATATGCCGACGGTTGCGATCTGCGAGGGAACGCCTGCGAAGGCGAGCGCGGAGCGCACGTCGATGACGAACGCGCCCGTCGTGGCGGTTCTGCCTTCGGCGTCAGTCACGAGGATCGACAGGTTGCCGAAGGTCCCCGCCTGCGACGGCGTGCCGGCGATCGTGCCGGTGCTCGACGACAGGCTGAGGCCCGGCGGCAGCGTGCCGGAGGCGAGCGCGTAGCCGTAGGGCGACTGGCCGCCGACCACCGCGAGGCCGCGGGAGAAGGGCTGTCCGACCGTGGCGACGGCGTCGCTGTTCGATGCAGCCAGGACCATCGGATCGACGACCGAGATCGTCGTGCCGGCCGTGGCGGTGCGCCCGTCCGCGTCGGTGACGCGCAGGGTCACGGTGGACCGACCCACGGCCGACGGGGTGCCGGAGATGGCGCCCGTGCCCGCATCCAGGGTCAGGCCGGCCGGCAGCGTGCCGGCGGCCAGTTCGTAGCCGTAGGCGGTCCGGCCGCCCGCCGCGGTGGCGGCGGCGGTGAAGGCCGTGCCGAGCGTCGCCGCGAGCGGCGAGCGCACCGACAGCGACAGGGCCGGGGCGACCGAGATCGCGAAGGCGGGGGTCAGCGCGGTGCGGCCGTCCGCGTCGGTGACCCGGACCTGCAGGTTCGAGGCGACCTGCGCGGTGGTGGGCGTGCCGGAGATGGCACCGGTCGACGCGTTCAGCGTCAGGCCGGTCGGCAGGGTGCCGACGGCCAGCGCGTAGGCGTAGCCCGAGCGGCCGCCCTGGACGGAGACCTGTGCGGTGTAGGCGGTCGAGCGCACCGCCGGGGCGGGGCTGATCGAGGCGGAGAGCGGGTCGGAGACCACGATGGTGGAAGCCGTCGCGGCCGCAACACGACCATCCGCGTCGGTCGCCTTCACCGAGATGCCGGCGTACGAGCCGGCGGTCGTCGGCGTGCCGCCGACCGCGCCGGAGGCGGTGTCGATGGACAGGCCTGGGGGCAGCGCGCCCGTAGCCAGACCGAACGTGTACGGCGCCCGGCCGCCGCTGGCGGAGGCCGTGCCGACGTAGGCGGTGCCGGTGGTGGCCGCGCCCGGCAGGGCGGCGGTCACGAGCAGGCCTGCGGAGACCTGGATGTCGAAGGCCGCGGAGAGGGCGGTGCGGCCGTCCTGGTCGGTGGCGCGGACCTGCAGACCGGTCGAGGTGCCGCCGCGGGTGGGCGAGCCGGACAGGACGCCGGTGCCGGACAGGCTCACGCCGGTCGGCAGGGTCCCGACCATCTCGTAGACGTACGGGCCACGGCCGCCGGAGGCGGTGAACTGGAACGGGCCGTAGACCTGCCCGGTGGTGCCGAAGGGCGACGCGGTGCCCGCGAGCGCCATGGCGTCGCGCACGTCGATGCGGAAGGTCTTCGAGCTGGCAGTGCGGCCGTCGGCGTCGGTGACGGAGATCGACAAGCCCTCGGCGGCTCCAATCACGGTCGGCGTGCCGGCGATCCGGCCCGAGGTCGAGTCCAGCGTCAGGCCGGCGGGGAGCACGCCTGTGGCGACGGCGTAGGCGTACGGTGCACGGCCGCCGCCTGCTCCGGCAGTGGAGTCGTAGGCGATGCCGACGGTGGCTGTCTGGGCGGGAACGGACGCGAGGACGAGCGGTCCGTCGACGACGATGCGGAAGGCGGGCGTCAGGGCGATGCGCCCGTCGGCGTCGGAGACGCGGACCTGGATGTCGCCGCTGGTGCCGGCGGCACCGGGCGTGCCGCCGATCCGGCCTATGGCCGTGTCGAGGCTCAGCCCGGCCGGCAGCGTGCCGGAGGCGAGCGCATAGGCGTAGGCCGCTCGTCCGCCCGAGACGACGATCCTGGCGGCGTAGGTCGTGCCGACCGTGGCGCGGGCGACGTCGGCCGTTGCGGAGAGCGGATCGGCGATCGCGATCGCGAAGACCTGGGACGCGACGCGGGTGCCGTTGGCGTCGACGACCGCGACCTGCAGACCGGTGGCGGCGCCGGCGGCGGTGGCTGTGCCCGAAATCAGACCGGTGGTCGTGTCGAGCGTCAGGCCGGCGGGCAGCGTGCCGGCGGCAAGCGAGAACGCGTATGGGGCCTTGCCGCCCGTGGCGGTGAAGCCGGCCGAGTAGGCGGCTCCGACATCCCCGAAGGTGGCAGGCGAGCCCGCGAGCGCCAGGACCGTGGTGGCCGAGATGGAGAACGGATCCGTCACGCCCGTCCGACCGTCGGCGTCCGTCGCGCGGACGCGCAGACCCGTGGCGTCGTTGGCGATGCTGGGGGTACCCGAGATGGTGCCGGTGCTCGACGAGAGCGTCAGGCCTGCCGGGAGCGTGCCCACCATGGCGAAGACGTACGGGCCGCGGCCGCCGGCGGCGGTGAAGGCGGCGCTGTAGGACTGGCCCAGGACGGCCACGCGCGCCGGGTCACCCGTCACCGAGACCGGATCGCGGACGTCGATCGTGAAGGGCTGGGAAGCCCCGGTCCGGCGCGCGCGGTCGGTGACGACGGCCGACAGGCCGGAGACCGAGCCCACGCGGGTCGGAGTGCCTCCGATCGCGCCGGAGCCGTCCAGGCCGAGACCCGGCGGCAGGGTACCACCCGCGAGCGTCCAGGCGTACGGCGATTGGCCGCCGCTGGCGGTGAAGGCGAAGCTGTAGGGCACGCCCACGGTCGCCGGCTGGGGCGGGACACCCGCGACCGCGAGACCGACCGCGACGTCGATGCCGAAGGCCTCCGAGCGCGCGGTGCGGCCGTCGGCGTCGACGGCGTCGATGACGATGCCCGGATAGCTGCCGGCTACCGTCGGCGTGCCGCCGATCGCGCCGGTGGTGCGTTCGATCGTCAGGCCAGGCGGCAGCGAGCCTTCCGCGACGGTCAGTACGAACGGCCCACGCCCGCCGGCCGGAATCATGCCAGCCGAGTAGGCCTGCCCGACCGTACCGGGCCCGATGTTGCTGCCGACCAGCCGCAGCGGATCGCGTACGTCGATGGTGAAGCTCGCGGTGTTGGCCAAGCGCCCCTTCGTGTCGGTCGCCCGCACCTGCATGGGTCCGGCGGCACCGGCGGCGGTCGGCGTTCCGGTGATGGCGCCGGTGGCCGTGTTGAAGGTCAGGCCGGCGGGCAGGGTCGCGCCGACGATCTGGTAGCCGTACGGCCCGAGGCCGCCGGCGGCGGTGAACTGTGCGGAGTATGCGCTGCCGACGGTGCCCGGGCCCGTCTGGCCAGCCACGGTCAACGGAGCGGTCACCGCTATGGAGAACGGATCGGTTGTGCCGGTGCGGCCGTCGACGTCGGTGACGCGCAGGCGCAGGCCCGAGGCGGTGCCCGCCTGGGTGGGCGTGCCGGCGATCACGCCGGTCACCGCCGAGAGCTGCAGGCCGGGCGGCAGGGTGCCGGCGTCGAGCGTCCAGGCGTAGGCGGGGCGGCCGCCCGCGACGGTGGCGTTGCCAGAGTAGGCCGAGCCGACCGTGGCGTCGCCGGCGGGGATGCCGGAGACGACGAGCGGGTCGGAGACGTACAGGTCGAAGGCAGGCGCGGTCGCCGCCGAGTTCGAAGCGTCGCGCACCCGCACGGCGATGGCCGGCGACATGCCCTTGGTCGTCGGGGTCCCCGAGATCAGACCTGTGGCGGTGTCGAAGGTCAGGCCGGCCGGCAGCTGGCCGGTCGCCAGGGAGAAGGTCTTGGCGCCCACACCTCCTGTTGCGGTGAAGGCGGCGGTATAGGGCTGGCCGACCGTGGCGAACCCGGGCGGATTGCCGGCGATGTCGAGGCTGGACGAGACCGAGATGCCGAAGATCGCCGACAGTGCGGTGCGACCCGCCGCGTCCGTGGCTTTCAACTGGATCCCCGGGTAGGAGCCCAGCGTCGTTGGCGTACCGCCCACGAGGCCGGTCGCGGCGTCGAGCGAGAGGCCCGGGGGCAGCGTTCCGGACGCCAGGGTCCACGCGTAGGGGCCCGTACCGCCGGAGGCGCTGAACTGGGCCGAGTAGGTCTGCCCGGCGATCGCGGAGGTCGAGGCCGAGCCGGCGACCACCAGGACCTCGGTGACGGCGATGCGGAAGGCGTCGGAGACGGCCGTGCGGCCGGCGGCGTCGGTCACCTTGACGGTCAGCCCCTCGGCGAGACCGGCGACGGTCGGTGTGCCGGAGATGGCACCGGACGTCGCCGACAGGCTCAGGCCGGCCGGCAGCGTGCCCGAGGCGAGCGAGAACGCGTAGGGGCCTGTGCCGCCGGACGCGCCGAAGGAGGCGGAGTAGCTCTGTCCGACCGTGCCGACATCCGCCGGGGTGCCTGCGATGCGGAGCGGCGCCGCGATGGCGATGGAGACGGTCGTCTGGGCCGTGCGGCCCGAGGCGTCGGTGGCGCGGACCACGATGCCGGAGAAGGTCCCGGCCTTCGTCGGCTTTCCGGAGATCCGACCGGTGGCTGCCTCGAGCGACAGGCCGTCCGGCAGCGCGGCGGCGGCGATGTCGTAGGCGTAGGGGCTGGAGCCGCCCGCGGCGGTGAAGGTCGTGGTGTAGTCGGCTCCGACCATGCCGCCCGGAGCGGACCCGGCGATGGTCAGCGGCGAGGAGACGACGATGGTGGCGTCGGCGGTGGCGATCGTGCCGTCCGCGTCGACGACGCGCACGCTGAACGGGCCGTAGCTGCCGGCCGCCGTCGGCGTGCCGGAGATGGCGCCGGAGGTGGCAAGGGACAGGCCGGGCGGGAGCGATCCCGACACCAGGGCGAAGGAATATGGCGCGGTGCCGCCGGCCGCGGCGAAGGCCGAGGAGTAGCCCACGCCGGTGGTGGCTGCGCCGGCCGGGCCGCTGGCGACGGTCAGCTGGTCGGCCAGCGTGATGGAGAAGGGAGCCGTGTCGCGGGTGGTGCCGTTCGCGTCGGTGACGCGGACGACGAGGTTCGTCGTCGTGCCGGCGATGAACGGCGTGCCGGAGATCGTGCCGGAACTCGACAGCGCGAGGCCGAACGGCAGGCTGCCTTGGGCGAGCGAGAAGCTGTAGGGCTGCTGGCCGCCGGCCGCGCCGAAGGTGAAGGAGTAGGCCGAGCCGGCCACGCCCCGCGGCGGCGTGCCGGAGATCACCAGCGGGTCGGCGACGTTGATGGAGAAGGCGGAGGTCTGGGCGACGTAGCCGTTGGCATCCGTCGCCGTCACGGATAGGCCGCCGAACTGGCCGGCGACCGTGGGCGTCCCGGTGATCTGGCCGTTGGTCGTCGAGAAGGACAGCCCAGGCGGCACGGTGCCGTTCAGCGCGTAGGTGTACGGCGCGGTGCCGCCGGAGACGGCGGTCGAGATGGTCGGGATCGGCTGGTTGCGGACGTAGGCGTCGTTGGCGCCCAAAACGATCGCGTTCAGCTCGGTCGCCACCACCACCGAGAAGGTCGGAGAGGTCGCCGACTTGGGAGCGGCGTTCGAGTCGACCGCCTTCACCTGGATGCCCGAATAGGTGCCGGGCTTGGTCGGCGTGCCGTTCAGGAGGCCGTCCTGGGCGAGGGCCACACCATCCGGCATCGATCCGGAGAGCTGGGACAAGGCCACCGGCGGCGTGCCGCCGACGATGTTCACGCCCGCATTCTGGATCGGCTTACCGGCGACAGCGCTGAAGACGCCGGGCGTCTTCGAGCTACGCAGGGTCAGCGAGACCGGCCCGTAGGAGACCGAAATGTTGACCTTCGAGGAGGTCACCTGCTTCTGGTTGGAATCGGTGACGAGGATGTCGAACGTGAAGCTCCCGGGCGTCGTCGGCGAGCCGGACAGCACCACCGACCAGACGCCGGAATTGACGTCCTGAGTGGTGGAGAGGGACAGCCCGGGCGGCAGATCGCCGGTGGCACGGGAGACGTTGAAGGGCTGGCGGCCGCCGGAGATGCGCAGCGATCCGCTGTACGGGATGCCGACGGACCCGGTGAAGGGGAAGTTGTAGGTGCCGAGCGTCGGCGAAGGAGCCGAGACGTAGATGGTCGGCGCGTTGTCGCGCACGACCATGCCGTTGGCGTCGGTCAGCTGGACGATGACGCCCGAGTAGTTCCCCTCTGTCGTGAAGGTGCAGGCGGTGGAAAGGATCGAGCCGGACTGCAAAGGAGTGGAGCAGCCCGGCGGGAGGGGCGATCCGACCATCTCGAACAGGTATGGCGACCGTCCGCCGGTGCCCTGCCAGGAGATGGAGTAGCTGCGGCCGTCGACCTTGTAGTAGGTCTGGGAGGTGACGACGTTGTTGGTGATGGTGGGGATCGGGTAGGTGCCGGCTGTCGTCGGCTGGCGGAACACGTAGGACGCGGCCAGCACCTCGGCCGGCTGGCCGAAGGCCATCACGGCGGACAGGGTGAGCGCGATCGCGCGACGAAGCAGCGGCATGACGGTTCCGGTCGTTCCTTCGCGACCAGATTAAGGCGCCGACGCCTCGGATGCAAAGGAACAAGCCGCTTTTTCGGCCCGCCTCCGTACATTTTAGATTAACGTCGTGTCCTTTCCTTCGTTCTCGCCGTTCCATTCAGTCGAAGGCATGATACGCCCTCGAGCGCGGACCATGTCCGACTTCGGCAGCCGTCGGGGACAATTATCGTCCGGGGGCTTGCGGCCTCATGCCAGCGTGAAGGTCGGGACGTGCTCGGCCCGCACCACGTCGGCGGCCACGGCTTCGGGGCGCACCTGATCGGCGATATCCCGGAAGATCTCCTGGAGACCGATGGGCGAGCGCCAGGCTCCGTACAGGACGAAGCGCTCCAGAGCCCGCGGATCGTCCGGAAGCGTCGCGACGACGTCCTGCAGGTCCGCGGAGAGCATGTCGGCCGCGACCGCACGCAGTTCCTCGGGCAGCAGATCATGGTCGCAGGCGGTGACCGCGCCCGTCTCTTCGAGGAAGGCCACACGATCGGCCTCGACCGGTGTGACGGGGCCCAGAAAGTCCTCCGGGGGATGCGCATGCGCAAGAACGCGGCGGACGATCGCTTCGCCGTCGTCGAACGCTCCTGCCGCGCGCAAAGGAGCTGCAGTATCGAAGACGACGTCCTCCCGCTGAAGACGTCCGTCGACGATCCGCAATCCGGCCCTCGCCTCGCGGAGTTGCGGGACGAGATCGGCGGCCTCGTGCGAACCCAGGCGCCGGAGTACGGCACATCCGACGAGATCGGCGAACGCCTGCGCCAGATGCGAGCGCCACGCGCTCGTCGGGGCATCGTCCTCGAGGCGGTCCAAGCTCTCGGGAAGGAACTCGCCGGCCATCGCGAGCCCGATCTGCCGGCCGGCCGTGAACCTCCTGGCATCCTCCGCCCGCAGCTGCGCCACCGGCCACACCCTACGGGCTACGCCGAGGAGTTCGCGCGTGGCATCCCACCCGCCCGAGAACGGCGAGTACGGGACGATCCAGGCGACGCCTGCGGACGGTGCCATCGACGAGAGCGGACGATGGACCTCCGGCACGACGCCGGAGGCGAAGTTGCGCGAGAGGGCCTCGACCGCGCCGACATCCGCGGTTCCGGCGGCGGAGAGCAGCCCGTCGATCCGACCCTCGGTCCACTCGGCCGAAGCCACGGCCCTGACGTCGAGGATCGCCATGTCGGGTTCGGTGGCGAAGATCTCGCGGACGGACGCCAACGCGTCCACGACGACCGGATCGTCGATGCCCTTGGTCCATCGGAACGACGGCCCGTCGGTCGGCGACACGACGCCGGCGCCTTCCCCCTGAAGCGAGGCGGCGATCAGGGCGCCGGCGATCTCGGTGGTGCCGCCGACCGAAATCCGGCTGCCGCGTGGGGCGCGTCTGGCCGCCATGTCGTTTCCCTCACATGCCGAAGCTGGGCGCGGACAGCGGCTCGCTTTCGGAAGGTCCCGTGACAGGGCGATCCGCTGCGAGGGCCGGTATCGCGTAGACCTCGTTCCGCGTGAAGCGGCGATCGCCACCGGCGAGCTCCACCTCCTCGATCCTCACCGAGCCGATCTCGGCCGCCATCTCGGCGAGCAGGGGATCGGTCTCGAACCGGACCTCCTGGCCGTCGGAACGGTGGAGGTAGGCCCCGTCCTCGCGCACCTCGAGCGACGTGAAGCGCTGGGGCATCGACGGGATGGACGTGGTCAGGATGACGGCCGCATCCTCGCTCTCGGATACGGTCAGAAGCACGTCGCCGCCGTAGAGGACCTCGTTGTCGGCCCGTCGGTCCCAGCCGGGCTTTCGCTGCGCGCTCATTCCTTCGCTCTCCGAACCTTTCGGAGAGGATGCCGAGCACCCTCGCAAGACGCAAAGCGGGCCTTCGTCAGGCCACCGCGTCGAGCTCCGCACCCAGGTCGAACGCCGCCAGCAGCCGCTCCGGTTCGCAGGCCGCCGACAGCCGCCTGCCCCTCGGGCGCGTCCCGCCGGAGGGCATCCGGGGAGCGTCGTGCACGAAGAGCGCCCAGGCCTCCACGTCGACATCGAAGCGGACGGTGGCCCGTACCCGCAGGTCGGCATCGACGATGTCGACGTCGCCGTCGGACCACTTCAGCAGCGCGCAGCCGGGCGGCAGCCCGTCCCGCTCGATGAGCAGGCAGCCGGGAGGAAGCTGAAGCGCCGTGGGCATGTCCGAACCTCTTAAGGAACGGGGAGCATTGCCCGAACGGTTCCTTCGTTCAACCCCCGGCGTCGGGCCGTGGGCGAGGATACTCGAACGCGAAGAGCCCAAGGCGGACCTTGACCCGCACCCCGCACCGCGTCCAGATCGAAGGCGGCCCGGTGGGGCATGGACACCGAAGTGACGCTTCCGCTCGCTCTCATCCTGTTGGCAGTCCTAGGCGCCTGCCTCGTCGCCGCGGCCGCGTTGCCGATGGGACGGAAGTTCCCGAAGCCGTCGCCGGAGGCCGGCCGGATCGGCGAGAGGCGGGTGATCGGGGTCGTCTCGAGGACAGGCCTTCCGGCGCTCCACGACATCTATCTCCGCACGTCGGGAGGTGCGACGCAGATCGACCACGTCGTGCGCGCGGGACGCACGCTGTTCATCCTGGAGACGAAACACTACTCGGGAGCCTGCTTCGGCCGCCCCGGCGAGCGAACGTGGACGCAGGTGAGCCGAGGCGCCAAGCGGAGGTTCTACAACCCCCTCCTCCAGAACGACGGTCATGTGGCCGCGGTCAGGCGTGCTGCGGGATGGGGCTGTCGGCTCCGGCCCCTGGTCGTCTTCACGGGATCCGCGACGTTCCCGGCCGGAATGCCCGCAGGCGTCGTCGACCTTCCGGAACTCGACCGCCTGCTCGCCCGGGCCGCGAGATGGCGGCTGCCGAGCCTGCGGGGCGCGGTGGCATGGCGGCGACTGCAGCGCAGGGCGGAGACCGCCGGGACGGCGGCCGGCGCCCATCGGCGCTCTCTCAAACGAGCCAAGGTCGGCAGGTGAACCGGACTGGGACGCCCCATCCGATCCCGCCGGGCCGCCGTCGTAGCCTGCCCGGGCCTTACGCGGTCGCCGCCGGCCCTGCCGGACGGCGACCGCGAGGCACGCGCCGGCGGTCAGACCTTCGCGTCGACGATCTTGCCTTTGGCGTCTACCGTACAGTTCAAAGTCGCCTCGCGAACATCGAAGACGCCGTTCCGCTCCCCGTAGGTGATGCGGAAGCGGACCGGCCCGTCGTAGCGGTTCGACGCCACCCGCCGGCTGGGACCCTCCGAGACCGTCTCGATGTCCTTCGCGCCGTTCTTCGCGGCCTCCTTGGTGACCACCTCCCGACACGCCGGAAGGGCGAGGTTCGCCCCGGGCTGCCCCTGGAGCGGCTGTCCGATGGCCGCGACGGTCTCCGCCTTGCCTTTGACGAACCCGGTCTGTGGAACGTAGGCGACGACGCTGTCGCGCTCGCCACCGGGAACGGATGCGATCGGAAGGAGCTGGAACGGCATCTGCCAGGACCCGGCCGACGTGTTCGGACCCGCATGTCCGGAGGTGGGCGAAAGACTGCTCGTCACGTCGATACCGCCGTTCCGCAAAGGAATGCAGCCGGAAGCGCCGATGGCGACGGCCAATAGGGCGCCGGTTCTGAATACGTTTCTCATGATCGGGTAACTCCCGCTGCAGTGCCGCGATGTCGTGACAATGCCCAAGCTAGGGCATTGGTTCATCAGAAGCCTCCGGGGCGAAGCACCGAGGGCAGGCTCCATGACGAGGGATGGGACGACGACGAAGGAGCCGCGCGCGATTGCTTGGCATGCGGCGTCGCGCCGGTCTGTCCAATGTCGACCTCCCCGGCTCCTGCGGGGCGCCGGGTGGTCCGCGCGTCGCCTGCCGGATGCCGCGGTTCGGGACGGCGTGCGCGACGGGCCGGCGGCCTCTTCGGCTTCTCGTCCTGCGCGGATGCCCTATCGGCCGGCTGTTCCTCATCGGCCGGCGGCCTGACATCCGAAGGCGGGGAAGGCGCCACGCGGTCGGTCGATTTGACGGCAGAGGCCGAAGGATCGGAAGGCGTGACGGCGACGACGGGTGCCGGCGGCGCCAGGACCGACGATTCCGGAGGCGGAGGCAGCGAAGGAACGATGGCACGCGGCGGCGGCAGGACGGCGAGTTCCTGGATGGCCGGCGCACCATGGCGTGGGCGGAGGAGAACGGTCGTCGCTCCTGCCGCCAGCATCGCGCAGGCGAGCAGGGCGAGCGGGAGCACGGCCCGCTCCTGCGGACTCCTGAGGCCGCCACGAGGCAACGGTCCGATGCGATCGGCGGGCCCGAAGGAGATGACCGATGCCGAGCGGGATCCGAAGCTCGGAAGGTCACGCCCCATTCCCCGCGCTGGAAGAATGCGTTCCGGCATATTCACCATCCGCCCCCTCAACCGAGGTCGGGGCCGGCCCGTTCCGACGCGTCGCTGCTTCGTTGGCGGTAGCCTGTGGATGCGTACGTCGGAAGGCTAAGGAATGCGCCCTCAGAACCGCGGGACGTAGGTATGGTCTACGGACGTCCCGGGCCCGACCTCCGGCCCGACGTACTCGAACCTGACGGACTTCAGATCGAAGTCGGCGTGCCGATCGAACCACGAGCTTCCGTGGCCGCAGGCCGAGAGCGCGTAGAACCGGCCGAACTCCTCGGGCTCCGCTTGGCCCTCCCCGCCGTCGGCGATCCTGGCGGTCTCGACGATGTCGTCGATCGACATCCGGTTCGCGGCCTCGCAGCAGCCGGCTAGGCGGTAGCCTTCCAGAAGCGCGTCGGGTGGCGTTTCGGGCGCGCCCCCGGATGGGTCCGTGCCGGGCGAGGCGGAGCAGGCCTCGGACGACCATGCGGCGGCGGACATCGCCCGTGCAGCCCCATCGGCGAATGCGGCGAGATGTTCGGGGCCGAAGACGACGGTCGGGGGATGCCAGACGAAGCCATGGACCGCGTCCCGATGGTCCTCAGGTCCGATGCCCAGCGCCTTGTCCACGAGACCTCGGCAGAACCTGCGCCGCTCTTCCGGGTCGACGAAGCGCACTTCGGCGGCACAGACGATGTCGGGCGAGACATGTCCGGGCGCAGGCGGGATTGCCGACCTCGCATCCCTCTCATTCTCAAGACACCAGCGTAGGAACAGGACGTCCATCGAGCCTCCGAGCGACTGCTCGACGTATCCGGCGAAGCGGGCGCCGCCGAGCGGCTCATGGCCTTCGGGCAGTGGATCGGGATCGGCGGACGGCAACGCGATCCGGCTCCCGCGCATGGCCTCGACGTCGGATCTGCCGAGCGCGAGCTGCGGAAACGGAGACGTCGATGCGAGCGCATCCTGCAGTGCAGGAAAACGGCGGCGAAGCCCCCAGGTGCGGTCCCAGATCATCCGGCGTACGCCCTGGGGCGGCGGATCGACGGAGAGCACCTCCTCGATCTGGCGGAAGCGGGCTTCGAAGGCCTCGGCGAATGGACGGACGCTCATCTCCGGGACCTTTTCGAAGGAATGGACGAGGCTAGCGGCGTCCTGCGAACGAAGGAAGCCTCTACGCCGCGAGCAGTCTGCGTACATGGCGGACGAACCCGAGCCCCCGGTCCACCAGCAGTCCGTCGATGGCCGTGTCGATCTCGTCCGGCAGGGCTATCCGGCTCTTCGCGGCCAGGGCGTCGGACGAGAGGGCGACGGCCTGCCACGCGTAGATCTCGGCTCCTCCGTTCTCCCGCGACCACGCCTCGAGAAGGTCGGAGACTTCGCCGGCCCGAAGATGCGCCCGTCCTTCGAATCCCCGCCGGATCGAGCGCACGACGACCCTGTGGTGGATGGCGAAGGGGAAATTCACCCGATGCGCCGTCACGCCGGCCTCCGAAAGGAGCTCGATCGCGCGGGCCTTGATCCCGGAGATCGTTGCTCTTTCGTCTCGTGTCCAGATTTTCGGACAGGCGGCGGCCTGCATCCCGCCTTCGGCCTCGGTTGCTTCCGTTGACATGCCCCGGCCGCTGCAGAACTCTTCCTGACACCGAGATTAGAAGGAACGGGCGGAATTGGCAAAGATCGTCTGTTGCCCGCACCGAGCCGCTCTGGTGGCGAACTGCCGCCAGGTCGGACGCGCTCGGATCCGCGCGGTGGCGACGACTGGAGCCGCCTTCGGTCTCGCGGCCGATGCCACGTTCCGTCTGCTGGCCGGACCCCACTGCCGGGCGACGGGACCGCTGATCGTCGCCAGCGCCGTGATCCTGGTCTCCGCGCTGGCGACGCTTCTCAGAGCAGCCGAACCTTGGATGACGGACGGGCCGTCCCAGCCGCACGATCTGCCGAAGACGCTGCATCTGGCAGGCTCTCAGGCGTCGTTCGCCATGGGCGGAGCCGCCACGGCGCAACTCCTGTTCGACCTCGCGGGCGCGTTCCAGGGCGTGGACGGCGGACGGACCTCCGCCGCGGCCCTCGCGGCATGCCTCGCCTCTTCGTTCCTTGGACTGCACCTCGCGGAGCGCGCGGTCGACCGGGAGGCGGAGGTCTTTCGCGGCTTACGGGACGCTCGGGAGAGGTCCGCCGTCTGACCCCCTTCCGCACGGCCCTGGCCGGGAACACGGACGAGCTCCCGGTCAGGGCGCGGATCGTTCATCGGACGAGGTAGATCTTCTTCGATCCCCAGAACCTTCCGCGCCAGTCCCTGCCGGTCAGATAGACCGGCCCCGACCGGGACCCGGGTGCCGTCGCCCCGAGGACGGCGTTGGCTTCGAACGACACGTTGTCGGTGCAGAAGGGATTTCTCCCGATGCACGCCAGCACTTCGGCGGGCGGGTCGCCGAACGGGATGCTTAGGGCGTTGCCGTAGAAGCTGTACCCGAGCGGCAGCGAGGATTGCGGGTAGATGAAGTCATAGCTCGAACTCGACTTGTACCACGTCGAGTAGCTGGTGTTGTTCGGCCCGCTCCACGTACCCCCGTCCATCTGATCGTAGGGCGACGTGCAGAAGTAGATCGTACGATCCTTGGCGCCCGAGATCGTGAAGGAGTCGTCGTCCTCCTCGATCTGGACGTCGTTCATCGGGCTGAACCGGCCGCGGCAGGGCTGAAGCCAGCCTTCGGGCTGGTTCTCGAAGTGGAACGGGATGGTCTTGGTGCCGCCTCCGACGCCCGTGAACGTGATCGACCCGCTCCACTTGCCGAATTCGGTCGGCGTGCCGCAGATGCCGGAGCTTCCGTTCGTGCACAGTCCGAGCCCCGGAGGGAGCGCGCCGTCCACGGTGACGGCGGCTTGGCCGTCGACCGTCCACGTCCAGTTGTAGGTGCTCTGGAAGCCGAGGGGCGGCGGCGGATCCGCGGAGACCGTCGGCGGGAGGCCGGAGGGGCCCGACGCGGCACCCGCGACGACGATCCTGAAGGGGGCGGAATAGGCCTTGCGCCCCCGCTCGTCCACGGCCCGGTAGACCACGTTCGACCACGTGCCGGCGGTCCGCAACTTCAAGGTCGGATACGCGTAGACCCCGCCGTCTTCGGCGACGGGGAGCGGGCCGTCGCCGAGCCTGATGTCGGGGGGACCGCCGAGGATGTCGAAGGAGATCCACTTCTTCGCGGATCTGGCCTCGACGTAGCCGTTGGCGTCATCGCCGACCTTCCCGACGACGTCGCCCTGATGCCACGGGATGCGCAGGCCGTCCTGCGGAACCACCTGGACGGAGAAGGGCGGGCTCTCGGTCCGGCGGCCGGTTGCGTCCTGGGCGACGATGCGGATCCCGCCGTACGTGCCGGCCGATCCGATCGGCGGAGTGGCGATCACGTCTTCGGAGAAGTTGCGGCCGGACGGATTGGCGAAGCTGTCGGGCGCCAGCACCATCCACGGCGGTGCGCCGGTCATGCCGATGACGACCCGTCCCTCGCCGCCGAACACGCCGATCGTACCGGACGCCTCATCCCCCTCCGCCAGGGTCTGGAACGGGGGCACGCCGGCGGTGAACGAGAGGACGGAGGCGTCCCGCACGACGATGTCGAACTTCCGCGAGAGCGTCGACAGCCCGTAGGGATCGAAGGCCCGGATCTGGACGTCCCTGTAGACCTGCTCGACCGGCTCGGGGAGCTTCACCGGATTGTCGGGCGGGGCATCCGTGGCCGGCTTGGGCTGGTCCGTCGTCGATCGGCACGTGAAGAGGATGTCCCGGACGATCGACTGCCCCGGCTGCAGCGCGGCCCGGGCGGCCGCGATCTTCCGCATGGCCTGTCCGGCGTTGTAGTCGTCGAGGTCCGCCAGGACCCTCATCGTCGCGCTCGCGACGCCCCCGGGCGGCGTCGTGCCCGGGCAGACCTTCGCCGCCCTCTCCACGAAGCACGCCGAGCCCGAGCACGTCCCGGTGGGGATCTCGAACTCCCCGCATACGGTCTCCGGTAGGGACGTGCAGGTGGTCGCGATCTGGGCGGGGGCGGGCTGGGAGAGCGCGAGGACCACCAGCATCGCGGAGGGAAGCGGACGGTTCATGGGGAAGGCTTTCGGGAAGGGCCGATGAAAGGAGCGCCATGGGCGGCGCCCGCGTCCGGAGATGCGCGGCGGGTCGTCATTGGAGGCCGATGACGGGCGGGCCGCCCGGCAGGCCTCCCCCGGATCCGCCCCCTGATCCGCCGCCCCCCTCGTAGGGCCCTGGCGTGTAGCCGGTCTGGTCGTTCGCCGATCCCGGCGCCGGCGGCACGGCCTGGGCGGTCCGCTGGTTGTAGTAGCCGTTGACGAAGTACCCCCACCACGGCGTGCTGCCGTCGTCTATCGAGCCGACCACGGCCGGTCCGGTCCAGGTCAGCCAAGAAGGGGCGTTGACCAGCTGGAACGTCAGGATCGAGGGATCCCCGGCGTCCGGACCATAGCGCGTCTCCGGCGTGGTGCCGTCGCCCGTGCCGCCGATCATCCCGGGCGCACGGTAGTAGGGCGAGTGCGCCTCGACTATCGTCGAGATCGGAACGTTCGGCGCGATCGGTCCTTCGAACAGCGGGATTCCGGCCGTGAACCGGATCCCGCAGTAGCTGCCGTCCTGGCACTCGCCGGTCGACGGCGCCGTGGTCGCACTGCTCTGCACCGTGATCGTGACCGGATCCGCCACGGCCGTCCTGCCCGCCGCATCCACGACCTGGAGAACGATGTCGGACCACGTGCCCGGACTCGGCGCGGTGCCTTCGAGGTAGCCGCCCGCATCAAGCGCGGTGCCGTCGGGCAGGGATCCCGAGAGCAGCTTCACCCAGTACGGGGCGACGCCGCCCTGAGGCTGCCAGCGCACGGAGAAGTAGTCTCCGGCCGTCACCGTGACGTCCCCGGGCGACTGCAGCGCGAGGGGGTCGACGCTCCGCCTCACCGTTGTCGAGAAGCTCCAGGTCGCATTCGAGGGGAAGTCGTCGCGGATCGCAATCGAACCGACGTACGTACCCGGGGTGGTGACCGTGCCCTTGATGGCGACGCCCCGGCCCGAGATCGTGGCCGAGAGGCCCGGAGGCAACGCGACGTCGGTCAGGACGATCGGCTCCCATCCGTCCGCCGCCGTGGCGACCATGTCGACCACGTCGCCGACCACCAGATTGGCCGGGAAGCTTCCCCCGAGCCCGACCGGCTTGCGGAAATCGATGGCGAACGGGGCGGAGTCTGCCGCCGCGCCGGTGGAATCCGTCACCCGGATCCGGATGTCCGAGATCCGGCCGGCGGGCACCGCCTTGTAGACGGTCCCGTAGCCGGGATTGTATCCGATCCTCACCCGGCTGAAGAGGCCGGTGGCGTCGACCGCAAGGGCCGGGACCTTGTAGGTGTCGTCGGCGTCGCCGGGGGAGCACCACCACGCCTCGGGCCTGCAGACGAGCGGCATGCCGGCGCTGCCCGGCGCGAGGGAGAAGCTGTAGGGCGGCACGCCTCCCGCCGCGACGAAGGTCCGGTTCACGGTCTCGTCGACGTCGTTGCTCTCCCCGTCGTCCCTGCCCTTCAGCACCCGGGCCGGCGGATTGCCGCCGACGACCGCCACGGCGAGCGGACCGGCGGGGCGCGCGTCCGGGTCCACGACCTTCAGGGTGTAGGCGGGGCTCCTGACGTCCCGGAACCAGTGGTCGGCCCAGTCGACGGCGAACTGCAGTCTTTCGTAGGATCCGGCAGCCCTCGTCGGAATGCCGGAGATCAGGCCGGTCGCGGCATCGAGCACGAGACCCTCGGGAAGGATGCCCGAGATCTTGGCGTAGGCGTAGGGAGCAAGGCCTCCGAGCGTGCGCAGGTCCACCGAGTATGCCTTGCCGACGAAGGCGTCGGGGAGCGCCTCGACGAAGGTGAACGGATCGACGACGGTGACGGTCGGCGTCACGGCCGTCGCCACGCGGCCCTGGCTGTCGCGGAGCGTGATCCGGACGGGTCCGAAGGCGCCGGTCCCGGAAGGCGTCCAGTAGAACGAGCTGTAGCCGTCCGTGACCGGGCTCGGCGCATGCCCGGGCCAGCCGAAGTACGAGGTGCCGGGTTCGAGACCGCAGTTCCAGCCGCAGTCGCCCGCCGGCTGGAGATTCTCCATGAACCCGGTCGGAAATTGCGCGCCCTCGCCCACGGTTGAGTATTCGACAGTCCAGGGCGACTGACCGCCCGCCGGCCGGCTGGAGGGCTTGTAGTTGAACCAGTAGACGGGGACTTGGACACCCTTGACGTAGACACGGTCGAGCGGCGGATCCACGATCATCGCCGGTCCGATGTAGAACCAGATGGTCCCTACGGTCGTCGTCCGACCCACCGCATCGACGACCGTGTACTTGAAGGTGGTCGACGCATAGCCCTGGCTGGCCACCGCGTAGGTCCCGTAGAGCCGGAGATGGTCGGCATCCAACCGGATCCCCGGAGGCAGGACGGCGTAGTCCTGCGCGACCTGGACCGTGTAGGGGGCGGTCCCGCCGGTCGCGCCGAGGTCCATGTCGCCGCTGTCGCCGACCATGGCCCTGATGTCCCGGTACTCCTCCGACAGGACGAGAGGATCGGCGACGTCGATGGTCTGGTCCGCGGTGCGGGCGGTCTGCCCGGCCGCGTCGGTCACGGAGACCTGGAACGTATAGACGCCCTTCGTCGTGGGCAGGCCGATCACCCGGCCGTCGTCGGCGAGGATCAGTCCGTCCGGGAGCGCGCCGGACGCGATCGCGTAGGCGTAGGGTGCCGTGCCTTCGATGCCGAAGTAGCGGCTCTCGTAGGCCTGCCCGACCGTGCCGTACGGCTCGGGGACGGATCCGATCGCCAGCGGCGCCGTGCCCGCGTTCACAGTCAGCTGGAAGGTGGGGGTCGACGCGGTGGCGCCGGCGGCATCGGTCGCCGCGACGGCGTAGGAGAACGTCCCGCCGACCGTCGGCGCGCCGGTGATCCGGCCGGTCGACGAGAGCGAGAGACCGGAGGGCAGCGCACCCGAGGCCAGGGCGAACGTGTAGGGGCCGGTGCCGCCCGACGCGGCGAACACGGCGATGTAGGCGCTGCCGACCCGTCCGACGGTCGAAGGCGTGCCGGCCACGGCGAGCGGGCCCGAGATCGCGATCGAGAACGGCTGCGTGGAGGCCTTTCTTCCGTCGGAGTCGGTCGCCGACACGGAGATGTTGGTTACGGTGATCGCGGTCGTGGGCGTCCCGGAGATCAGGCCGCTCGAGGGCGCGAGCTTGAGGCCGTCCGGCAGGCTCCCGGCCAGGGCGTAGGAATACGGCTTCCGGCCGCCTGCCGCGGTGAACTGGCCGGAGAACGGCGTACCGACGGCGCCGGTCGACGGCGCGCTGCCCGAGATCGTGAGCGGAAGGCCGATCGTGAGGGCGAAGGCGGCGCTCGTGCCCGAACGCCCGTCCGGATCGGTCGCCCGCACCCGGATCCCGGACTGCGTGTCCTCCCGCGTCGGGGTGCCGGAGATCCTGCCGGAATCCGGGTCGAGGACGAGACCGTCGGGCAGCGTCCCCGTGGCCAGGGAGAACGTCAGCGGGGAGCGGCCGCCGGAGGCGGAGAATGTCGACGCGTAGGACTGGCCGACGACGCCGTAGCTGGTCCAGTTCGCCGTGACGGAGACCGGGGCCAGGACGAGGATGTCGATGCCGTCGATGTAGGCGGCGCGCCCGTTGGAGTCGCTCACCCAGATGCCCGCTCCGGAATACTGGCCGGCCGAGGTCGGAGTGCCGGAGATGTGGCCCAGGAAGGGGTCGGCGGCGTCGCTCGTGATCGACAGGCCCGGGGGCAGCCGGTTGGGTACGTACCGGGAGGAGAAGCCGCAGCCGAAGCGCGGTCCGCTGCAGTGCAGGTCGACCGTGAAGGGCTGTCCCAGGGTCGCGGGCGGGATCGCGTCGATCCAGGCACTGATCGGCTCCTGGACGCTCATGTACCATTGGCCGCCGGCGGTGCGTCCGTCGGCGTCCGTCACGGCGATGCGCCGCGAATAGTACTCGCCGGTTTGCGTCGGCGTGCCGGAGATCCGTCCGGTCGCCGGATCGATGGCGAGTCCCGGCGGCAGAGGCGTTCCGGGATCGACGGAGAAGACGTAGGGGCCTCGGCCCCCGGTCGCCCGGAACAGGTACTCGCCGGCGACCCCGAGATCCCAGTTCTCGGGCAGATCGCCGACGAGACGGAGCACGTCGAGGACCTGCACGTCGAACTGCCTGGACATGGCCGAGACGCCCGCGGCGTCCGTCGCCCGGGCGCGGAAGGAGTAGGTGCCCACCTCGGTCGGGTAGCCGTCCAGCGTCCCGTCGGATGCGAGGGCGACGCCGGGCGGTAGGGTGCCGGTGCCGAGGGAGAAGGCGTAGGGTGCGGTCCCGCCCGTCGCGGACAGCGTACCCTGGTAGTGCTCGCCGCGGACCACAAAGGTCGGAGGCGTCCCGTCAACCGCCAGGCCGCCCGTGACGGAGATGGCGAAGGGCGAGGTCGACGCGGTCCGTCCGTCGGAGTCGGCGACGGTGACGACGAGCCCGGCATACGTTCCGCCGACGGAGGGAGATCCGGCCAGCGTGCCGGAGACCGGGTCGAGGACGATCCCGTCCGGCAGCGTGCCCGCCGACGAGAAGACGTACGGACCTCGCCCACCCGAGGCGGCGAACTGCGCGGAGTAGGGTCGACCGATGGTCCCGGCGCTCGAGGGCGTGCCCGAGATCGCCAAAGGCGCCTGGACCGAGATCGCGAAGGGTTCGCCGAAGGCGGTCCGGCCGTCGGGATCCGAGACGGAGACCCGGATGTCGGACCACGTGCCGGCCGCGGTCGTCGCGCCCGAGATCGAGCCGGCCGGGGATAGGGTCAGACCCGTCGGGAGCGAGCCGGAGGCCACGGAGAAGACGTAGGGCTTCGCCCCGCCGCCGGCCTGGAAGCTGAACGCGTAGGCTTCGCCCGCCGTCGACGAGGACGGCGGAACGCCGGCGATGGTCAGCCTGTCGGACACCGCGATCCGGAACGCCGGCGAGTACGCGACCCGGCCGTCCGCGTCGATGGCGCGGACCTGGATGTCGGTCCTGGTCTCGGCCGTCGTTGGAAGGCCGGCCAGCAGGCCGCTCGGATCGATCGAGAGACCTGCGGGGAGCGTCCCGACGCCAGGTCCGAAAACGTAGGGACCTCGACCTCCCGACGCGGTGAAGGTGGCCGAATAGGCCGTTCCGACCGTGGCGCGCGGCGACGGCGACCCGTCGACCGCGAGAGGCTGCCCCACCGCGATCGAGAAGATTGCCGACAGCCCGGTGCGGCCGGCGGCGTCGGTGACACGCATCCGGAGACCCGACGAGACGCCGGCGGCCGTCGGCGTGCCGGCGATGGACCCTGCGGCCGTCAGGGTCAGGCCGGACGGCAGGACGCCGGCTGCGACGGACCATCGGTAGGGCGAAGTCCCGCCGACGCCTTCGAAGAGGGCGGAATAGGGCATGCCGACCGTACCGACGGTCGCGGGCGCGCCACGGACCGCCAGCGCACCCAGGATGCGCCAGTCGACGGTCTCCGAAACGGCCGTGCGCCCCCGCGCGTCGACGGCGGCCACGGCGACGGGATACGTGCCCTCGACGGTCGCAGTACCCAGGAAGCGGCAGGAGCCCGCGCCCTCCTGGCGGATGCCGGGCGGCAGCGGGCCCGAGGCCAGCGAACAGGTGTAGGGTCCCGTCCCGCCGGATGCCGTTGCCGAGTAGTCGACGGCGTCGCCGACCACGGCGGCCGGCGGGTTCGCGGAGACCTGCAGAGGAGCCGCGACCGCGATGGCGAGCGGACCGCGGACCGCGCTGCGACCGTCGGCGTCGACGGCCCGGACGACGATCCCCTCGTAGTTGCCTGCGGCCGTAGGCGTGCCCGCGAGGGTGCCGGACGTTCCCAGGACCAAGCCGGGCGGGAGGGGGCCCGAGACGAGCGAGAAGACGTACGGCGCCCTGCCGCCGTCGGCGGCTAAGGCGGTTCGATAGGCCGTCCCGACGGTCGCGTCGGGTGCGGATCCCGATAGGGTCAGCGGGGTCGCGACGGAGATCGCGAAAGGCTTCGAGGCGGCCGTTCGGCCGTCGGCATCCGCCGCGGCCGCCTGGAGCCCGCCGTACGATCCGAGCGCGGTCGGCGTACCGCCGATCGAGCCGGAGGCCGGGTCGAGGGCGAGCCCCGGCGGCAGCCCGCCGACCATGGTCCAGCCGTAGGGTTCCCGGCCGCCGGCCGCCTGGAACGCGGCGGAGTAGTTCTCGCCGAGCGTCGCATACGCCGCCGGCACGCCCGAGACGGTCACGTTGCCCTGGACGGCGAACCGGAAGGGCGAGGTGAGGACGTAGCGCGAGTCGGCGTCGGAGACCTGCACGACGATGTCCGGATAGGTGCCGGCCGCGGTCGGCGTTCCGGACAGGCGTCCCGTAGCGGTGTCCAGCGAGATCCCGGGCGGCAGCCGACCGGACTGGACGTGGTAGCTGTAGGGCCCCTGCCCGCCGGTGGCGACGAAGGTCGCGTCGTAGGCGTTGCCGACGGCGGTCTGCACGCCCTGACAGGGAGGGCAGTTCACGGCGAGGGGCGCGCCGTCGATGCTGATGCTCTGCTGCGCCGTGGTCGCCACGTTCGACGTCGGCTTCGACGAGTCGAGGACCCGCACGGAGAAGGTCCTGGTCCCGCGCGCGGTCGGTACGCCCGCGATCGCACCGGTACCGGTGTCGATGTCCAATCCGTCCGGAAGCGCGCCGCTGTAGATCGTGTAGGCGAGCGGTTTGGTGCCGCCCTTGGCCGTCACGGAGCCGGAGTATGGCTGCCCGAGGACGCCCGTGAGCGGAATGTTGGCCGTCAGCGAGAGCGGCCGCCCCGAGATGACGATGGTGTAGGCGAGCGACGTCGCCGTCGAACCGTTCTGGTCCGAGGCCCGGATCCTGATCCCGGAATACGTCCCGGAGACCGGCGGCGTGCCCGAGATGTCGCCGGTCGAAGGATTGAATGCGGTTCCTGTCGGCACCGACCCCGCGACGAGCTCGTAGGTGTAGGGAGGCACGCCGCCCGTCGCGCGGAACTGCGCGAGATAGGGGTCGTCGATCCTGCCCTGCGGGACGTTCGACGACATCACCATCGGCGTCGTCGACTGGGCCGCCGGCGTCGGGGACCGGAAGACGGCCGTCGCGGCGAGCGCGGTCTGCGGCGGCAGCGCCGTCAGGGCGCAGAGCAGGAAGGCGGTCGCGCGACGTAGCATGATCGAATTCCCGGCCATGCACGGCACATTAGGAAACCGACGCCTACCGCGCAAACGTCATTCCTTCGGCGAGGTCCGTTCGAAGGAACTATCTTCGGGACGGAGGAAGGACCTGGACCCTGAAGGGAATGGAGCTCGCGGAACGCCCCCTGGCGTCCGTCACCCTCACGACGATCCCGTCGAACTGACCGAACTCGGTCGGATCGGCGTGCAGGATCGCGCGGGCGCGCCCGGGACCGACCTCCTGGATCTCGGCGACCGTCAGCCAGGACGGCGCGTTCTGGAACTCGATCTGGACGCCCTCCCCGCCGCCGATGTCGATGGCCGTCTCGCCGTGACCGCCGACCTGCAGATTGGACCCGAAGCTGGGCACGCCCCGCATGAAGTAGAGGGCACCGTCCGCGAGGGCCGGGGCGGAGCCGCCGAGGACGAGGGCGAACGCGATCGTGAGGAGCGGTCTGCGCGGCATTTCGGGCTCCGGAAGGAATGGGCAACGATAGATCGGGGTAGTTGCCGTGGCAAGGAATCGGCCCCCGGGTTGCGTTCCTTCACCTTCGCGGCCTTCGTTTGACCTTTTCGGGCGCGCCGTCGACCTTCGGTTTCAGAAGGGAACGCCCATGCTCACGAAGCGCCTCCACCTCCCGCAGGCCGCCCTCGCGGCGTTCATGGCCTGCACGATACCCGCCGCCGCCTCGCAGACGTCCTGTCCCGACAAGTTCGCGGGCGGCCTCGCGCCGGACCTTCTGAATCCGAAGCTGTCCCCCAGGACGGCTCCGCTCTGCTTCTCCGCCTTCGCGGTGCTGCACTCCGGTCTCGTCAGAAGCGCGCTCTGGTCGGCCGAGCACCTGACCCGGGACGGCCTCCGGCGGGCGAAGGAGACCAGCCGCGTGAACCAGTTCCACGCGGAGCCGCAGCTTCCCGCCGCCGACCGGTCGGAGCTGTCGGACTACGAGCGGTCCGGCTACGATCGGGGCCACTTGGCTCCGAGCGGAGACATGCCGGACCCGATCGCCCAGGGCGAAAGCTTCAGTCTCTCGAACATGGTCCCGCAGGACAGGGACAACAACCGAGGGCTGTGGGAAGGCATCGAGTCGGCGACCCGCACCCTCGCGACACGCTCTGGAGAGCTTTTCGTGGTCACGGGCCCGATCTTCCACGGGTCCGACGTCAAGGCGCTCAAGGGTCGAGTACTGGTGCCGACCCATCTGTTCAAGGCGATCTACGATCCGCGTTCGGGCCAGGCCGGCGCTTATCTGGTCGGCAACGTTCCGGGCATGCGCTGGAAGGCGATCTCGATCGCCGAGCTCGCCGGGC
Source organism: Methylobacterium sp. 092160098-2 (assembly GCF_028920805.1). Lineage (NCBI taxonomy): Bacteria > Pseudomonadati > Pseudomonadota > Alphaproteobacteria > Hyphomicrobiales > Methylobacteriaceae > Methylobacterium > Methylobacterium sp. 092160098-2. Next base: position 936,428 of record NZ_JAQPZJ010000002.1, read on the forward strand.
TGAGCGGCGTCGATCCGTTCCCCGCCCTCCCCGCGTCCGTCAAGGCCGTCGTCCCCTCCCTGCCCGAGCCCACGCCGCACGGCTTCAACCGCGGGGGCGCGGAAGCCTCCGCCGCAGGCCCCGCCGGCGGCACGGTCGGATATATCGAGAAGAACGCTTTGTGGCTCGCGAAGAAGGTGCTGCGCGCATGGTGACCGATGCCGAATTCGTCCCGTTCGCCGACGATGCCGCGGCGCTGGAGATCGATGGACTGAAGTTCGAGAACGGTACGGACGCCGTGGCCCTATACGGCTCCGTCTCCTTCACGCGCGATGCCGTAGGGCGCAACCGACTTGCGAGAGTGCTCGCGGTCCTCGACCGCCTTCGCGCCGTCATGGACGAAGGCGCCCTTCCGGATGCGGTCGGCGGGGACGAGGCTCAGCCCACGGTCGCCAATCCCTTCGACTGATCCGCGCGCGGCGGTCTCCATCCTTCCGGTCGTCCTAAGGCGACCACGCGCCGCAAGCAATCGTTAAGAGCATGTCCGGAACTCCCTGCGGGTGTGTCGCGCGCGGGGTTCCACGTCGTCGTGCATTCGGATAAGTGCCCGGAAGGGAATCCCGCCGTGTGGGTTTCACCACCGGCAGACACTTCCGCGGAATTCAATGCGCGCCTTCGTCATCGACGACTCGAGAGTCAACCGCATCCTGCTCTCGTCCCTCATCGAGAAGATCGAAGGGGCAACCGTGATCGGCTTCGAGAATCCGCGCGATGCTCTGGAGAAGCTGTTCTCGGATCCGCCGGACATCGTCCTCGTCGACCAGATGATGGAACGGATGAGCGGCGTCGACTTCATCAGGGAGGCCCGCGCGCGGCCTTCGATCGACGCGATCCCGATCGTCATGGTTACGTCCAACGAGCGCAAGGAGATCAAGGAGGCGGCCCTGGAGGCGGGCGCGACCGACTTCATCGCCAAGCCGTTCGACACCAGCGAGATCACGGCCCGCGTCCGCAACCTCATGACGCTGCGCCGCGCCAGCGATCCGCGCAGCGGCATGCGCGATCTGGCCGATCTGCTGGCCGAGACGTTCGCCCAGCACGAGCGCCACAGCAACCAGCCGTCGATGCGGACCCCGTCGGACCGTCGCGTCGCGGCCTACGCGGCCATCATGCTCGCCGATCTCGGCGTCCCCGACCTCGCGCGCCGCATCTTCCAGGTCGCCTCGACCTTCGACGCGCTCGTGACCGGCACCACCGGCCGGCCGGCCATCACGATCGGCGCCGCACGCGACCAGCTGATGGCCGATGCGGGCGGACGCCTCGACAAGGCCGTAGTCGAGGCGTTCCTCAAGAACTGGGAGGTCGTCGAACAGCACTACGACGCCTCCGCGTCGCAGCGGGACATCTGAGGTTGGCGTAGGGTCATGGGTCTGAACCGTCGGCCGATGTCGCGACGTCCCTACGCCCTGCTCTCCTACGGCCGCGGCATCGTCATGTTCGCGGCGTCGATGATCTTCCTGATCTGGGCGGGCGCCTACTGGGTCTCCGAACGGGAGATCGCCAACGACACCGAGAACGCGTTCAGCCAAGCCTCGAACCTGAGCCGGCTCTACGCGGACACGATCTCGCGGTCCCTGCGCACCACCGACCAGTTCATCAAACGGGTCAGGCGTTCCCTCGACGAGCCGGGGTTCGATCTGTACGCCTGGGCCCGGAACAGCGACTTCAATCCGGCCTCGGGCGACGTCGTCCAGATCTCGGTGGCCGATGCCTCTGGCCGGATGCTCGCCTCCACGCTGACGCCGGGACCGTTCGACATCGACATCAGCGACCGCCCCGACTTCCGGGAGCAGAAGGCATCCACGGGCGACACGCTGGTCGTCAGCGATCCCGAGTACGGGGTCATCTCGAACCGCACCATCGTCAAGGTCACGCGGCCGATCCGGAAGCCCGACGGCGAGTTCGCGGGCGTCGTGATCGCCTCCGTCGCGCCCGACGCGCTGACGAAGGTCTTCCGGCAGGTCGACCTCGGTCCGAACGGCGCCGCGATGGTCACCGGAGCGGGGGACCGCATCCTGGCCCGCTCCCCGTCGGACGGGATCGGAGAGGTCGCCGGATCGAAGTCGGTCAACGGCGAGCCGGGGCCGTGCTACACCCGCAAGAGCCGCATCGACGCGAACGTCCGGCATACCTGCTTCAGCGACGTCGCGGGCGCACCGCTCGTCGTCGGCGTCGGGGTCGGTACGGCGGACATCCTGGCGCAGTCCGAGATCACCCGGCGGAACTACGGGATCGCCGCCAGCCTGCTGAGCGCCGCCATCATGGCCGCGGCCTTCCTGCTGATCCGCGAGGATCGCAACAAGCTGCTCGCGGCGGCGGCGATCGAGCACGGCAACATCGAACTCGAAGCGAAGTCGGAGATGCTGACCGCGACCCTGGAGGGCGTCGGACAGGGCGTCGCCCTCTACGACGTCGACGGGAAGCTGGTGCATGCCAACAAGCTCGCGGCGGGCTGGCTGGGCTTCCCCAGTCCCGAGGACGCGGTCGGACACACGTTCGAGGACAGCCTCCGCAGACAGATCGCCGACGGCGAGTTCGAGAGCTCCTTGTCCCCCGACGAACTCTACGAGACGCTCATCAGGCGATGCGGCCGCGACATCCGCGGCCAGTCCGTCTGCATCATGCGTCTCGCGAACGGCACCTGCCTGCAGGTGAAGACGATCGCCGCGCCCAAGGGCCGGATCGTGCGCGTCTACAGCGACGTGACCGAGAGCCTGAGGGCCGAGGCGGCGCTCGAAGAGAAGACGCTCTTCCTGGAGACGGTCCTGGAGAGCACCGGCGAGGGGATCCTCGTCTTCGACAGGGATCAGCGCCTGCGCCTCGTCAACAAGCGCGCCGCCGCGCTCGCGAGGCTGCCGCCCGAGGCGATCGTAGGCCTCAAGATCGGCGATTTCGTCGCGATGACGCTGGAGGATTCCGGCGGCGACACCTCCCGGTCCCGGGTCGACGCGATCCTCGAGCGCTTCGTCGGAGGTCCGGACATCACGGTGGGAGTCCGCCGTCACGAACTGGCCGCCGACCTCGTGCTGGAGATCCGGACGAACTCGCTCGGCGAGGACGGCTGGGTGATGATCACCTCCGACGTGACGGCAGCCCACCACAACGCGGAGGCCCTCCGGGAGAGCGAGGCCGTCCTGAAGGAGAAGTCGACCGCCCTGGAGATCACGCTCGACAACATCGACCAGGGCATCCTCACCATCGATCCGGCCGGCAAGGTCGCGGTCCGTAACCGGCGGCTTCCCGCCCTGATGGGCGTCCCTCCGGAACTGCTCGCCCACGGCGCACCGATCGCGGACGCCTGCCAGTACCGTGTCGACAGCGGCTGCACGATCGACGGTGCCGACCTCGATCTCCGCGGCGGCCTGCTCCGGGACTGGCCGGCGCCGGCCACGCAGATCGTCCGCCAATGCCGCCTTCCCGACGGCCGGCACATCGAGGAGGTCCTGAGGCCGCTGGTCGGCGGCGGCATCGTCATGACCGCCCGGGACGTCACGCGGCAGCGGGCGGCGGAGGCGGCTCTCGAAGCGGCGAAGGAGGCCGCCGAGGCGGGCAACCGTGCGAAGACCACCTTCGTGGCGACCATGAGCCACGAGATCCGGACGCCCCTGAACGGCGTCATCGGCATGTCCGAGGTCCTGTCCGGCACAAGCCTGGACGACCGTCAGCGCGAGTGCCTCGCCACGATCCGCGAGTGCGGCGACGCCCTGCTCTCGATCGTTTCGGACGTCCTCGACTTCTCCAAGCTCGAGGCCGGCCGGACCGATTTCGTCATCCGTCCGTTCGACGTGTCGGCCGGGCTCCGCAGCGTCGTCGACATCGTCGCCGGGACGGCCATGCGGAACATGCTCTCGATCGACCATCGGATCGGAAGCGACGTTCCCGCGCGCGTGCTCACCGACGGATCCCGGGTCCGGCAGGTCCTGCTCAATCTCCTGGGGAACGCCGTGAAGTTCACGGGATCGGGCGGCGAGGTCCTCGTCGATCTCGCGACGGTCGACACCGCCGGAGGCCCCAGGCTCCGCTACGGGATCCGGGATACGGGGCGGCCGATCCCGGCCGGGAAGGTGCCGCTGCTCTTCCGCGAGTTCTCCCAGCTGGACAACGGACTCCTGGCCGGCCAGGGCGGAACCGGTCTGGGGCTCGCGATCTCGAAGCGGATCGTCGAAGGTCTGGGAGGCACGATAGGCTATTCCTCCGAGGGTGGCGGCAACCTGTTCTGGTTCGAGATCCCCTGCTCGGCCACGAACGAGGAGGCCGACCCCGCGGAGCGGTCCGGCGACCCCGGGATCGTCCCCCTCCGGGTCCTTCTGGCGGAGGACAACAAGATCAATCTCGACGTGGCGATCGCCTTCCTCAAGTCCGCCGGCCACTCCGTGATGGTCGCGCAGGACGGCAGGGCGGCCCTCGAGATGGCCCGGACCTCGCACCCGGACGTCGTCCTGATGGACGTGCAACTCCCGGTCATGGACGGTCCGGAGGTCGCCAGGGCCGTCCGCAAGCTCGTCGGGCGGCCCGGCCGGGTCCCGATCGTGGCCATCACGGCCGACGCGTCCGAGACCTGCCGCACGCTGTGCTTCGACGCCGGGATGGACGCCTTCCTGATCAAGCCCTTCAATGCCGACGGCCTGCTGCGGACCGTCTCCTCCGTCGCGTGGCGTCGTCGGGACGCCGTCGAGACGCCGAACGTCGACGAGGCGCGCATCGACGCCCTGATCCGGAGCATCGGCGTCGAGACCACCCTGCGTCTCGCGGACGAGTGCGAGATCGAGGCCCGCTCGTGCTGCGCCCGCTTCGCTGCGGGCATCGCTCCGGAGGGCGCCGCCCGCGAGCTCCACAACCTCAAGGGATCGGCGAAGGCGCTCGGCCTGACCGGCGTGGTCGCGATGCTGGAGAAGATGGAGGCGGACGCGGCCGAAGGGGCGGCCCTCGACATGGCTCCTCTCGCGGATGCGATGCAGGGTTCGCTGGCGAAGCTGCGGACGCTCTGCCCCGGCCTGCCCCGCGACAAGGTGGCCTGACCATGCCGTGGTCGAACCCCCGGTCCGGGGAACAGGACGGACTCCGCACGTCTTCGGACGGCGGCAGACCTCAAGCGCAATCCGGCACGGCCCGGGCGGAATTCGAGAACATCCGCTCCAGGCGGGTCCCGACACGGGAGCTGTTCGCGGTCTTCACGCTGCTGCTCATCGGCTTCATCTGGACGTGGGTGGGCTACGTGACCACCCGGGACTACTCCCGGAGCATCGAAACCGCGCAGAAGGCGGCCGACAACCTATCGCTCGCCCTCGCATCCCAGGTGGCGATGCGCATGGAACTGGTCGAGCACGTCCTCGCCGAAGTCGCCTCCCGATACGAGGACGATCCCGCCTTCGACATCCGTCGGTGGAAGGCGGAGAACGCCCGCCGCCTGCAGGCGATCGGCGAGATCTTCATTCTGGATGCCGACGGCCGGGCCATCCGGTCCAGCGGCGTGGACGGCGCGCGGGCGCCGACCTTGGGAGAGCAGCGTCTCCTCGGGACGCTCAGGAACGGGTCCGGGGCGCCGATCGTCGTCGGCCGTCGCGGCATCGACATCCCGACCGGCAGGCCGGCGGTCAGCATGGCGGTGGGTCTGAAGGACGGATCCGGATCCTTCTCCGGGATCGTCGGCGCCGTCGTCGACGCGGACTCGCTGCTGGGCTCGGGCAGCGGAATCGACGTCGGACCGAGCGGGGTGATGTCGATCTCCTCCGACGGCAATCTCACCGCGAGAAAGCCCGCCGCCCTGGGGCACGTCCGCGAGGAATGGACGTCGACGAGCCAAGCCAAGGCGGGAGCCGACAACTGCCGGCTCGGCAAGAGCAATCTCGACGGCGTCGACCGCATCATGTGCGAACACGGCGTCGGCGACACGCCCATGACGGCACACGTCGGGCTGGCGACCCACGAGGTCACGGCCGAGTACAAGGCCAGCCGCCGCAACTACTGGATCTGGTCGAGCCTGTTCACGCTCGTGATCGCCGCCTTCGCCGGCAACTTCTTCATCCGCGAGAAGCGTATGGAGCGCGTAGCCTCGAAGCTCGCCGACAGCGAGAGCCGCCTGCGCGAGAAGTCGGGCACCCTGACGACGACGCTCAATTCGGTGGCTGAGGGCATCGCTCTGTTCGGGCCCGACGACCGGCTGAAGGTGATCAACCGGCAGGGCTACGACCTCCTGTCCTTCCCCCAGGAGGCGGCGGTGGAGAACTGGCATGTCCACGACCTGGTCGCGTGGCAGATCGCCCAGGGACACTTCGCGGACTTCCCGCCCGGCACGCCAGTGCAGGCGGTTCTGGATGCCGAGTACTCGGGGGGCGGCCTGAAGGACGCGGCTCCGATCTACAAGCGCGCCGTGGGCAACGGCTCGATCCTCGAGATCCGCACGTATCATTCGGCCGACGGCGGCACGACGCGCACCTACACCGACGTGACGGAGCGCGAGCAGACCGCCCGAGCGCTCGAGGCCGCCAAGGAGGCCGCCGAGTCCGGGAACAGGGCGAAGAGCGAATTCGTGGCGACCATGAGCCACGAGATCCGGACGCCGCTGAACGGCGTCATCGGGATGGCCAACCTGCTCTCGGACAGCGACCTCGACGACCGCCAGCGGCACTACGTCGGAACGATCCGCCGCTGCGGCGACGCCCTACTGTCGATCGTCGAGGACATCCTCGACTTCTCGAAGCTGGAGGCGGGGCGCGTCGAGCTCGAATGCATCGCCTTCGAGACGAGCGAGGTGGCGCGTTCCGTCGCCGACATCCTGGAGAACAAGGCCGCCGAGAAGGATCTCGCGATCACCTACTCCGAGCAGGCCGGCTTCCCGCGCTGGTCGAAGGGCGACCCCAACCGGCTGCGGCAGGTGCTGTGGAATCTGGTCGGCAACGCGATCAAGTTCACGGACGAGGGCTGGATCGAGATCGAGGCCAGTCTGGTCGAACGCGGCGGGGCGCAGTTCCTCCGCTACAGGATCTCCGACACCGGCATCGGCATCCCCGAAGAGGCCAGGAACAGGCTGTTCCGCCAGTTCGAGCAGACCGATCCGTCCGTGTCCCGGCGGTTCGGGGGAACGGGGCTCGGCCTCGCGATCTGCCGTCGGATCGTCGAAGCCTTCGGGGGCGAGCTGGGATTCGAGTCCGAGGTCGGACACGGCAGCACGTTCTTCTTCGAGATCCCGCACCTCGAACCGGCGGCGTCGGGAACCGAGGTGTCGGCTTCCACGACGGCGCTCGAGCCCGAGCGGCGGATCCTGGTGGTCGAGGACAACGGGATCAACCAGGAGGTCGCGTACGCCCTGCTGACGAAGCTCGGGCACGACGTGGTGCTGGCGGCCAGCGGTTCGGAGGCGCTGGACCGCATCAGGGACGGCCGCTTCGACCTCGTCCTCATGGATCTCAACATGCCGATGATGGACGGGTTCGAGACGACCCTCGCCATCCGGGAACTGCCGGGCGAGGCGGGGACCGTACCGATCATCGCGACGACTGCGGACGCCTCGCTGGAAGCGAGGGAGCGTTGCAGGGAGGTGGGCATGAGCGGCTTCCTGTCGAAGCCGTTCGACCTCGCTCGCCTCGAGGCGGCGCTCGCCGGCGACGATGCGACAGCCTCCCCGCCGCAACGGCTCTCCCAGGCACCGGTCCTGGACGATCGCAGGGTCGCGGAGCTGGTATCCCAGCTCGGGCCGCAGCTCGTCCGGCGCCTCGCGACGGAATTCGAAGCCGAGGCCGACGTTCTGCCGGACGGCGTCCGCGGCCCGGAGGGCGAGCGGACGAGAGCCGTGCACAATCTACGGGGTTCGGCGGCCAACCTGGGCCTCGTCCGGACTGTGGTCCAGTGCGACCACCTGAAGATCGTCCTCGAACGCGGCGCGGACCCGGAGGCGGCGCTCGAAGCCCTGATGGCCACCGCCAGGGAGGCGTCGCGCCTGCTCGCCTCTTCGGCGAACGCGGAAGCGGCCTGAGGATCGCGGCAGCCGGCTAGGCGGCAGCCTGACCGTCCGACGCCTCGGAAGCGGGCTGCAGATCGAGATCGAGCTTCAGCTCCAGCTGGGGCCGGTCGGCCGCCCGGGGGAGCGCGTGTTCGTAGAAGTAGCGCCGCATCTTCAGTCGCCCCTGGCCGAGGAGCTCGATGCGGAACTTCTTCAGCCCCCCCGCCCGGACCATGTCCTCGAAGGCGCTCTTCGTGTCGCGCCGGAACTGCGACCGGGTCCCGTTGCTCTCGTTGGGGCCGTACAGGTCGCGGGCCGCCAGCGAGGCGAGGATCGACTCGTCGACGTAGGCGTGGCTCGGGTTCGAGTCGATGAAGGGCCAGAAGGTCTTGGCGTAGTCGCTCCTCAGCGCGAACTGCACCTCCGCGTTCAACGACACGAGATGGCGCGTCCGGATGGCCGTCATCACGCCCCGGCCCCACCTGACCTTCACCCGGCTGTCGAGGTTGACCCCGTCCCACTCGACGGAATCGATCACGCCGGTGATCTGGCCGCGGCCGGGCGGAAGCCGGCCGTTCTCGAGGCGCCGCATGACCTCGTCGGGATCCCCCTCGTAGATGGTCATGACGACCTGACGCAGATCCTCCATCGCGTTCTTGGCCGTCATCAGATTGTTCACGTGCTCGGTCTTGCTCATGGTCCGCAGCAGGTCGCGCCAGGAGACCACGCTCTCCACGATCTCGATGTGGCTCGGCACGCCGAAGGTCGTCCCGTTCGCAGGCGCGTCCGGGTTGCGCATCTTGTAGGACGTGATCTTCTCCTTGAGGCGGAAGAGCGCGTAGATCATGTCCCTGTGCTGCGTGCCGAGCTCTCCGCCCTTCACCACCACGACCGAGTGTCCGGGAACATGGAACACGCGTTCGATGGCACGATCGATGAGACCGACGCGACGCGGCGCGAAGGCGGACGTCCGGGTCAGCTTGGCGGGAACCGCGGACGGGTTGTTGCGCCCCCGCCTGTTGCGACGGGTGCGCTCGTCGCGGGCGATCCGCTTCTTCTCGGCTTCCGACAGTTCCATGGCGCACTCCGTTCCGGATCGAGCCTGCGGATTGCGCGTCTCCGGTCAATGCGACGGGAAACGCGGTCACGCGAATTGTGGCACCGAGGCCTTTCGGAAGAGCCTTAACGCCGCCTGGAAGCGGAATGGGCGTGTGGACAACCCATCCACATGCCGGAAAAGCGGTCACGCCATCGGGAAGGCCGGTCACGCGAACAGGAGAGCCGGTCACGACAACCGGAATGGCGGTCACGCGAACGGCCGCTAAGCCGTTGGAATCACGGCGCTCGATCCGTAGACTCCTTAATCGATGTATTAGTCGACAAGAGTCGACGTCCAGTCCCCAGACTTATCAACACCCCTTCGAGTCGAAGGAAGAAGACAGAAGGGCTACCGACGAAGTCGGTGCAGTCCAGATCGTAGCGGATTATTGAGAAAACGCAGTGGCCTAGGCGGGAATCGCGGTCACGCGAATCGTCTGAGGCCATGTTCCTCGAGGTGTGGAGCGGCATCGACGAGCGGCCGAAAAGCACCTTTGAATCAACGACCGGAACGGGAATCGCGGTCACGCGAACGCCGCCACAGGCTGCGGGCGGCCGTAAGATCTCTACAAATGAGGACGTCCAGGTCAAACCGCTGATCCCATTGCGGTCCTCTCGGGAATTGCGGTCACGCGAACCGAGATCGACGTGCCCACCGCAGGCAATCCGACGGGAATCGCGGTCACGCGAAACAGGATCCGACCTCGCCTGTGGATCGGGTAATCCACCCCGGAACCGCTGCGCCGAGGCGGAGTTCGTGGACTCGCCGATCCGAATCGCGGCAGAGAGGACGCGAGGATGCCAGGAGGCCGGGAATTGCGGTCACGCGAACGCCCGCTTCCACGCTTGGCGGCAAGAAGATCAATCGGTGCAAGGTATTAGTTCGGAGAGCCGGTCACGCGCGGCTCGTTGAAGGTGCCGAGCCCTGGTTGGGATCGGGAGCCGGGAAATGCGGTCACGCCAGATGCAGACCGAGACCCCGCGCAGCGGTTGGACCGGATCGGCCGGACGGCCGGAGAAGCACTCGTCCGAACGGGAATCGCGGTCACGCGAACTGCGTATCCGCGTCGATAGTTAAGTCATGTCAATCATTTAGCAGACGGCTTCGTTCGCCGCCCATCGAGAGCCGTACGGGAATTGCGGTCACGCGAGTGAAGGGCTCGGCCCCGGCGGAGAGGGAGCCCGAGCATATTCGTCGGGGGCGCGGGCGGGAATTGCGGTCACGCGAATCCTCCGCGCGTCCCGCCGGCGTTGCGAAGGTGGCGATCCAGGCCACGGCCTCGAAGCGGGAATTGCGGTCACGCGAACGGAGCGGCCAGGGCCTCGGACCTATGCCGGATCCTCGTACGGCGACAAGGCTTCGAGCCCCTACCGACGGCGAGTGGTCCCGGCCGTGGGATCGAAGCCGGCGCCCGGGACTGGGCCCGTCGCCCGAGATGCCGGTCGACCCGGCCTCCGGCGAGTACGAACCGCGGCGCGGAGCCTCGATCACCACTCATCCATCCCGGGAATTGCGGTCACGCGAATCCGGGCCTCGCACGGGAAACGCGGTCACGCGAGATGTCCCTCCTCCTGGGGCGGGACCTCGGGATCGTCGGCAGGCGCCTCGACCTCCTCCTCGGCCTCGGGACGGATGGAAAGATCCGCCAGCTCCGGCCTGCGCGCCTCCGCCCAGGTGGGGAGCGCCGCGAGGCCTGGAAGATCGAACATCTCGAAGAACCGGGTGTCGGCGACCCAGGTCATGGCCGTCACGCGCCCTTCCCTCCTGGGCCCGGCGCGGATTAGCCGGCGGTCGGCAAGGGTGATCACGACCGCGCGGGCGTCGCGCTCGCGGATGCGCTCGATCTCGGCGAACGTGAGGGGGCCCCACAGGGCGATGGCGGCCAACGTCTCGATCGCCTGCGGCGAGAGCGGCGCCTCCTTGAACTCGACCGCGAGGCGCGAGCATTCCGGTCGGGTCCGGAAGACCCAGCCGCCGCCAGTCTCGGCCACGCCGAAGCCGCGCCCTTCGTAGACCTGCCGCAGCTCGGCGAGCACGGCGTCGACGTCCGCATCCGGCATCTGCAGCCGGAGCGTCCGCACGGTGACGGGTGCCTTGGCCACGAAGATGATCGCCTCGGCCGTGCGAAGATGGTCGGGAGTGCAGGTCATGCCGCGTCCGCCTCGTCGCCGGCACCGGGCTCGCAGGCGCGAAGCCAGAGCGGTCCGAACAGTTCGTCCTGACGGAAGTCGAGCACGCCCATCTTGGCGAGTTCCAGGGCCGCCACGAAGTGGCTGGCCGCTTCGGAGCGACGGCGCCCTTCGGCGAAGGCGGGAGGCAGGACGTCCTCGAACCTCAGCCATCCCCTGGCCCGGTCGAAGAGGCGCTCGAGCCGTTCCTTGGCCTCGTCCACCTGGCGCAGATCGTACGGTTCGAGCGCCGGGATGGCCGGCGGAGCCGCACGGCGCAGATCGGCGGCGCAGGCCGCGAACAGGGACTGCTGATCGCTCCGAGCGCCGGCGACGGCCCGCGGTCCGTCGAACTCGGTCGAGCCTCCGCGCCCGAACCAGTCGCGCCCGAGGCGCCGGCGTCCGGACAGGAACCTCGCGGTCTCGACGACGAGGTCCTGCCGCCGGAGCATGAGGGCCTTCTCCTCGAGCGAAGCCTCGGCCTTCCGGCGATCGTCGGCATTCTCGGGAGGCATGAGATGGCAGGACTTGAGGTAGACGAGCTCCGCCGCGAACGCGAGCCATTCCGCCCGCACGTCGAGCTGCAGATCCCTGGCCGCGCCGACGAAATCGACGAACTGGTCCACGACCTCCAGGACGCTCACGGCCGCGATGTCGAGCTTGCGCTTCTTGACGAGCTCGTGGAGCAGCTCGATCGGCCCGGCGTAGGAGTCGATCCGCACCTGGAAGGACGCCGGCCCCTCCCCCTGCCAGGGAGCCGCATCCTCTTCGAACGTCTCGGACACGTCGGGCTCCTAGCGCGTGACGCGGGCGTGGAGCGTCGCCGGGTGCGCCCACGAGGGCGCCATGTGCATGACGACGCCGGCGGCGGCGAGAGGCGCCGCGACGTCGCCGATCACGCCCTTCACGATCAGCATCAGCAATCCCACGGTGACCGCGGCGGTCGCGGCACCTGCCACGAGGCGTGCGCCGTCGATGCACGAGCCGACCATCCAGAACGCGTGGACGACGATGCAGAGGATTCCGATCGCCATGCCTCCGGCGTGCGAGGGCGTCGAAACGTGCAGACCGGCGAACCAGCACGCACTGCCGAGCGCCGCCCTGCACTGATCGGGAAGGGCCGCCCCGATGCGGTGGCGAAGACGGAGCGGAACGGACGCGCGGGCCATGTGGCAACCTCTTCCATTCCTTCGAGACATCGCCCGGATGGAGAGGTCCGTCAACGAAGGAGCGGAAGGGCCCGTCCCGGCCCTCAGGCTGCCTTGGCGGCCTGCGACAGGCCCGCGGCGGCGAGGCCGGCTTCCGTCACCTCGATCTTCGTCGGAAAGTGCTCGTGGTCCGAGGAGAGCCATCCGGCGCGGACGAGCCGGGCGATGTCGGAGCGCTTCAGGAGAACGCCGCCCGCCCTGGCCTGGACGTTCCGGCGGACGAAATCGATCCTCACGCCACTCTCGGCCGCGCCCGTCAGGAACTTCCTGATGTTGGGCGTGACGCGCATGGTCTCCATGAAGCGCGCGTGCCAGTAGCGCTTCGCGATGTCGGCAAAGCCGTCGTCGATCCCGACCATGCGCCGCGCCGTGACGACGGCCTCGGCGGCACCTTCGACCAGAACGGGCGCGAAGTCGTGGAGATCCCGGGCATCGAGCCTGAACCCGGCCGCTTCCGCATGGGCTGCATATTGCTCGATCAGCGCATCGTCGCCCTCCCGGCGCACGATCGAGGAGCCGCACTCGACCTCGTAGCGGTCGCCGTCGAGATGCCGGATGACGACCCGACCTTCGAAGGCGCGCGTCCAGTCCAGACCCGCCTGGTCGACCTTCACCCCCGCCTCCGCGTAGGCGTCCCGGAGCGGCTTCATGCGGATCCGGTACGCCTCGCGGTCGCGGGCATCGGCGGCGGACCGCTCCTTGTCCCTGTCGGCCCGGGCCCGGCTGTCCCAATCGTTGCCGGCATGCTCGACGAGGGCGACCGCGTCGCGGATGGTCTCGGCGGCCGCGCGGTCCTCCCAGAGGCGGGCCGTCACGACACACCGGTTGCCGATCTCCCGCCCGGGCTCCCAGGTCCAGGCGATGCCGTTGGCCTTGGCGTACGAGAGCCCCTCGACGAAGCACTGCGCGCGATCCGCGTCGCGGAAGACGTGGATCTCGACGTGGTGCTCGGGAAGGTCGCCGACGCCGGCGACCGGCTCCCCCTCGACGAAGCTGAGGCCGGTCGCGGACTGCGGATTGCGGAGCAGGTGTTCGCGGGGATCGTCGATCATTCTGCTGCCTTCGGCTGCGTGCGGACGGCGGTGCCCGAGAGGGGGCCCACCTCGTAGGAGAAGTTCCGTCGGACACCCGGACGCGACGCCTCCCGGGGCGTCCGGATCATGTCGGCGTCGATCAGCCTCCGGAGGAGGGATCCGGCGACCGGGCGGAGCCGACGCTCGGATCCCTCGGGCGGGACCAGGACGACGGAGCCGTCGAAGGACGACAGTCGCCAGCCTTCGAGCATGAGTTCGACGATCCGGCAGTGGGCCGGATCCCGACGGATGCGCTCGATCACCGTCGCGAACTCGTCGCGCGACTCCTCGTCGGCCACCAGCCGGCCGACCTCGGGGAGGATGGCCGCCCGGGCTGCGAACGCGTCGGCCGGGATCCTGACGCGCAGGACCTTGTCGACGGCGTCGAAATCCAGACCGCTCGTGGGCCAGTTGCACATGAGGGCGGTCGAGACGCGCCTGTCGCTGGCGCGGTAGGTCGTGGACGCGGTGACGTCGCCCCACTCGTTCGAGAGCGAGAACCGGCGGGAGCCGACGTCCAGCTCCACCGTGGCGCCGTCGGGCGAGATGTCGAGTGCGAGGCCTTCCGGCAGCGAGTTCCGCATCGACCACCAGACGGACGACGTCCGCTGAAGTTGGAGCCCGCCGTGATCCACCAGATCGACCGAGTCCGCGAACCGCTGCGGCGCCGGCCTGTCGGGTTCGGAGACGTCGAGCGCCACGACCCGTTCCGCGCCGCTCAGGCCGGCCGACGCGTGCAGGCCGTTGCGCGCCGCCCTCGTCACGCCCGCGGCGAACGCGGCCGCTTCCGCCGCGCCGCCGAAGACGTGCAGTTCGACCCGCCTGCCCTCCAGGACGGATGCCTCGGGGATGCCCTCCGCGAGGCTGGGCACGAGCGTGGCGCCGTCAACCCCGAAGCCGCAGATCCCGTGCACGAGGTCGGCCGATCCCATCACGGGCGGCCCCTACCGCCGGAGTGCCGCCAGACGTCCGGGCGGACGAAGTCCCCCTGCCACACCCCGTCGCGCCGCCCCCGGGCGCCGGCCTGGTCCGCGGCATAGCGGCCGCGGGAGTAGCGCGGATAGTCCACGGCCCAGCCGGCCGCGACCATCGCCGAGGAGACGTCGACCCCGCCGACGTCGCATTCGGCCACGATCCGATCGTAGGAGACGCCCCTGCCCCGGCAGGAGACGGTCCGCCCTTCCAGCATCCGGTCGAGGAAGAGGGCCGAGGCCTGACCGCAACGGTAGGTCGTCCCGTCCCCGCGCGAGCAGGTCTGATCGGACTCGGGCGCGTCGACCCCCGCCAGCCTGATCCGGACGCCGCGAACCTCGATCGTGTCCCCGTCCACCACGCTGGCGCGTCCGACGATCTCGTCTGGCGCGTCGCGCCACGCCGCTGCCGGCGAGGCCTGCAGCGGCGTCAGGACGGTCAGGGTCAGGAGAAAGGCGGCCCGCATGATCTGCTCCTTTGCGAGGGCATCGTGCGCCACTCCTTCTAAGATCGGCTTAACAGGGCCGTTCGGCTTGTCCGTTCCTTCCATATCGCTTGTCAGTCCGGGAACCTCGGCGTAACTCGAATGGACGGTCTCGTCATTCCTTCGTGGGAACGCCACTCTTGCCCTTCCTGCTACAAGCGTCGCGCAACGCCCTGGTCGCCGTCTGCGCCGGCTCGCTCTTCGCATTCGTCCTCACCCTCCCCTTCGTCGACTACGGCCAGTGGCGACAGGTCGAGACCGCGACCGTCGCCGTCCACATGTCGGCCGGCCTCGCGGCCGTGATCATGACGATCCTGGCGATCTGCGGCGACCGGGCGGTGCGGCGCGCGGTCTTCTCGGCGCCGGTGCTGCTCCTGATCGCCATCGGCCTCCTGTCGTTCGCGCTCTCGCCGTTCCACGACGATCCCGTCCGCACCTTGTTCGGTCTGCTGAAGCACGGCGTGGGCGCCCTCTGGTGGATCTCCGTCGGCATCCTTACGGCGGCGTTCGCCGTTGCAGGCCGCGGCCGGGCCCGGACGGTCCTCGCGGGCGCCGCGGCCATCTCCACGGTCTGCGTGTTCCTTCTGTACGCGTTCGGCTGGAGCGCGCCCGAGCCGCGCTGGATCCCCTACGACTTCAAGGAATGGGTCGCGATCCTCGGCCTGCTGGCGGCGGTGCCGCTCCTGGCGATCCGGACCCGCGCCTCCGTCCTCGTCGCCGCCGTCATCGTCGTCGTGGCCCTGGCCTTCTTCGGCAACCGCTCGATCATGCTCACGGTAGGCCTGTCCGCGGTCGGCTACGGCCTCTGGCTCCTCCTTCGAAGCCGCGTGCGCACCCGGTCGCGGACGGTCCTGGCGGCCGCACTCGCCGCGGCCGCCGTCGGCGGCACCGTCCTCGTGGCCGCCCTCCCCCCGCTTCTCGAGCGCCACGCGGTCGCCGGCGTCTCCGCCGACGCACGCGATCCGATCCCGTCCAAGGATCCGCGGGACCACGTGTCCATCGAAGGCAAGGCGTACGGAACGATCTGGTCCCGCGGCGTCGTCCTCGATCTCGTCGCCCGCAACATGGCGCATCACCCGCTCGCGCTGCTGACGGGGCGGGGCTGGGGCTCGCTCCAGGAGGTGGTCGCCGAGGACGGCCGGAGCGTCCCGGGGCGCCGCTTCCGCTTCGGGCCCGAGACCGCGTCCCTGACGTTCCTCGACTTCAACGCCAACGCCGACTTCCACAGCCACAATCTCCTGGCGGAAGCCGGCCTGTCGCTCGGACTGCCGGGCGTCGTCCTCACGCTTTTGGCGTTCCTGGCGCCGGTGGCCTGTGCCCGCCGCCGGTCGCTCGCCGCCGCCGGCGTCCTTTCGGCCACCCTGCTGGTCGCAGGATCGCTCTGGTTCCTGCTCGGGATCATGGGACCGTTCCTCGCCCTCGCGATCGCCAGCGTCGGTCTCGGACGCGAGCCCTCTCCCGCACGGCGCATGCCGGTTCCGGCCCTCGCGCCCGCCCTGGGCGTCTCCTCGCTCGGGCTCCTGTTCTGCTCGATGCTCCTGTTCGGCTTCGGCAAGGCGCAGCAGGAGGAGCGGTGGTTCTTCCCGCTCTCGTTCTTCAGCGCTCCGCCCTGCGCGACCGTCACGGGCCCGCTCCTCCCGGCGCGCGAGATCAACACGGGTCTGTACCGCCGCTTCGTCGAGCAGGCCGAGCGCGCCGGCTCGCCGGCAGGCGGCAAGGCCTACGCCGCCGACCACCGGGGCAACGCCATCAACTTCGCCTGCGTGATGCGCCGGCTCGCGGACGAGAAGCCGAGCGCCACGGTGCTCGCGGCCTCGCTCGAACTGCGGCAGCGGATCTTCTCGGTCGCCGGCAACGACCCGCTGTTCGTCGCCTCGCTCAAGCCCGACGTCGTCTACTGGGAGGCCGATCTGGCCAAGCTGTGGAGCGTCGCGCCCGGGCGGACCGAGCTCGCGGTGCCGTACGTGTCGTGGCTGATCTCGGTCCACGATCCGAAGATGCCGCAGATCGCGGGACGTCTCGCCTCCTCGATGCGCGACGGCGACCCCGTGAAGGCCTGGATCCTCGCCCGCAAGGCGGAGGCGGAAGGCGACCGCGCCGCCCAGGGCCGGCACATCCGGGACGCCCTCGACCAGGGCATCGCCAACCTCGTCCCGATCCCCAGCGCTTCCGTCGAGCGCGCAATGCAGGCCGCCAGCCGATGACCAACGTCGTGTCCGACCACGCACCGGCGCCGCGCAAGCGCCTGATGTACATCGCCACCCGGTGGCCCTGGCCGATCGCCACGGGGCGCCAGCGCATGATCGACCAGTCGCTGCGCTTCGCCGTCGAGGGCGGCTGGCAGGTGACCCTGCTCTACGCCGGCCGCCGCGCCGCCGATCCCGCGACCTGCCCGCTACCGGACATCGAGCACCACCTTCTCCCGATGCCGAAGCTGCCGGAGGCCGCGGTCAACCTCGCGGTCCTGGGCGGTCGTCCGCTCCAGGACGCCTTCTTCGGATCGCGGGCGGCCCACGACCAGGTCTCGGCCACGATCGAGACCTTCGACCCCGACACGATCGTGGTCGACATGCTCCGCATGGCGCAGTTCGTCGAGAAGCTGCCGACCAAGCCCCGGGGCAAGCTCGTCCTCGACATGGACGACGTCCTCTCGCTCCGATACCGCCGGATGCGCGAGGCCGGCACCGGCAACGTCCTCGGCGCCTTCAGCGAGCGGATGCCGAAGCCGGTGCGCGTCGCCGCCGACGTCATCCCGAAGGCGCTCCTCGGCATCGAGGAGCGCCGGATGCGGGTACGCGAACGGGAGGCGCCCAAGCTCTTCGACCGGACGATGGTGGTCTCGCCTCTGGAGGCCAAGTCGCTCGGCCTGCGTCTGGGCCATTCCGTCGCCGCCCACCCGCCGGCCGTGGACGAGATGCCCTTCCGCCCGCGCGACTACGCCAAGCGCCTGCGCGTCGTTTTCCTCGGCGGCGACAACTACGGGCCGAACGCGGAATCCCTGATCGAGATCGAACGGGTCGCGCGCCTGCTGAAGGAGACCGCACCCGGCCTTCCCGTCGTGTTCGAAGCCGCGGGGGAGGTCACCCGCGATCTCGACCTGCGCCTCGTCAACCGCCTCGGCTACATCCGGGATCTCGACGCCCTCTTCACCGAGGACGCGGTCCTCCTGGCTCCCTTCAGGAGCGGCACCGGCGTGAAGACGAAGGTCGTCGACGCGATGGCCTACTCGGTCCCCGTGCTCACCACCGAGATCGGCACCGAAGGACTCGGCGCCGAACCGGAGAACGAGATCGTCGTCCGGAACAGGGTGGAGGACCTCGCGTCCGTGCTCCTGCGCTTCGCCGCGCACGACGCCGGCCGCCTCTCGTCGATCGCGCGGGGCGGCTGGAGCTACGCCTCCAGGCAGCATCTGCGTCGCGACGTGAAGCGCACCTTCCTGGCGGAGATCGACGAGGCGGCGGCATGACGACCTCCGACGTCGCCGTCCGCACGGCCTCCGGTCCGAAGGAGGCGCACCCGGCGCCCCTGGCTCTCTTCTCGATCCCCTGGAGCCACCGGGAGCTGCTGGGCGCCATGATCCGGCGCGACCTGTCGGCGCGGTACCGGGGCTCGATCCTGGGGCTCGCGTGGTTCGTGGGCATGCCGCTGGCCTCGATGGCCGCCTACACCCTAGTCTTCGTCGGCATCCTTCAGGTCCGCTTCGAGGTCGGCAGCGGCGGCGCGCCGGTGGCCGCCCTGTCGATCTGGTCGGCCGTCGTCATGTGGCAGGCCATCGCGGAGATCTCCTACCGCTCGGTCTCGCTAGTCCACGACCAGGCGCCGCTGGTGAAGCGGGTGCCCTTCCCCCTCGAGGTCCTCGTCGGGTCGTACATCGGCAGCTCGATGGTCGGAGCGGCCTTCTCCCTGCTCCTGTTCTGCCTCGCCTACCTCGCGATCGTCGGCACGCCGCCGTGGACGTGGCTTCTCGCGCCCGTCGCGCTGTCCACGCTCCTGTTCCTGGCCACGGGCACGGCGCTGCTCCTGTCCGCCGTGGGCGCCTACGTCCGCGACCTGCGCCAGATCGTCGGCTTCGCGGTCCCGCTGCTGATGTTCGTGACCCCCGTGGTGTACCCGATCGCAGCGGTGCCGACCGCCCTCAAGGGCATCATGCTGGCCAACCCCCTCGCCTACGGGTTCGAGACCGTCCGGACCGTCCTCGTCGCGGGCCGCGTTCCCGACCCCGCCTACCTGGGCCTCTACCTCGTCTGCACGTGGCTCTACGCGGCCGCCGGACTCGTCGTCTTCCGCCGCCTCAAGGGAGGCTTCGCAGATGTCGCCTGACAACGCCGTCGAGATCGAAGGCATCTCGAAGCGCTTCAAGACGTTCCGGTCCTCGGCCGACCAGATCCTGGAGCTCGCCTCCCTGGGCCTCCTCCGCCGGCACAGGGAGCACCGCGCCCTCGACGACGTCTCCTTCGCCGTCGGCCGGGGCGAATGCGTCGGGATCCTGGGCACGAACGGCTCGGGCAAGTCGACGCTGCTCCAGATCGTGGCCGGGACGATGCGGCCCACCTCCGGGGAGGTCAGGGTCCGCGGACGCGTGGCGGCCCTCCTCGAACTCGGCGCCGGCTTCGCACCCGACTTCACCGGGCGCGAGAACGCGCTGATGAGCGCGCGCCTCCTCGGCTGCACGGAGGCTCAGGCCCAGGCCGCCCTCCCCCAGATCGTCGCCTTCTCGGGGATCGGCGACTTCATCGACCGTCCCGTTAGGACCTATTCGTCCGGGATGTACGTCAGGCTCGCGTTCGCCACCGCCGCCGCCGCCTCGCCGGACGTGTTCATCATCGACGAGGCGCTGGCCGTCGGCGACAGGGTCTTCCAGGGCCGATGCTACGCCAGACTGCGCGAGCTCCGGCGGAACGGCGCCACCATCCTGTTCGTCTCGCACGACCTAGCCAGCGTCAGCAGCTTCTGCGACCGGGCCGTGTGGATCGAGAAGGGCCGCCTCCGCTCGGTCGGCGACGTCCGCGAGGTCGTGGCCGACTACGTCGCGGGAACGCGCGACGCGGCCCCCGCCCAGGCCGGCGTCGAAGCCCGACCGATGGACTCGCTGGTCCTGCGGTCCGGAGACGCCCTCGACCTCCTCGCGCCCCGGGACCGGGTCGACGGAGCCGACGTCCGGATCTCGGCAGCCCGCATGGAGGCGTCGGACGGGTCCGTGGAGATGACCGTCGACGTCGAAGTGCTCCGCGACGTCGCCGACCCGGACCTCTCGATGGCGGTCAAGGACATCCGCGGGACGACGCTCTACGCCACGGGAACGACGGTCGCGGGACGGCGGATCGGACCCGTCCGGGCGGGAGAGAGGCTCTCGGCCACATTCAGGCTGGAGCTGCCCCTGCGCGGCGACGTCTACCCCGTCGCCCTCGCCGCGTCGGACGGCTGCCATTCGGGGCCGCACCTGCCCCTCGACGCGATCGAGGACCGCCTGTTCATCGAACTGCCCGAGCGCCGCAAGGCGCGCCACCTGCTGGACATCCAGGCGGAGGTATCGGTCGCCCGCACGCCTAGTCGAACGGCACCATCGCGAAGCCCAGCAAGGCCTCTGGCGGCCGCATGAGGCAGAGGGCGTACAGCGCCCTCCTCACGCGACGCGCGGCCCGCCGGACGATGCGTTCCGGAGCGGGGGCCGCGACGGCGGCGGCCTCCGGACCGCCGAAGATCATCCGGGGCTCCGGCGGCCGGGCGAGGAAACGGCGGAGGGCCTCGCTGCCCGAGCGCCGGTCGAGATTCAGCGCCATGGCCGCGTATGCCGACATCTGCAGCGTCGCGGCCGCTTCGAGCATGTAGAAGTCGGTGAGCGCCCCCTCCTCTCCCATGATCTGGGCAGGGTCCGAGGCCAAGGTCGTGCGGGTGGTGGCGACCGCCGCGCGGAGGAGCGCCCGGGCGGCCTGTAGGTCGCCGGCGGCCATCTCCAGTCTCGCGGCCCTGATCGCCGCCTCGGCCGTCTTCGTGAGCAGCGAGGGATGGAAGCTGGCCGCATCCATCCCGGCGACACGCCTGTAGAGGGCGCAGGCCTCCCGCGTCCGTCCCCGGGTCTCGTGGATGCGCGCCTCCACGAAGTCGAGGGACGCCATCCAGCGCACGTACGGCACGTCGGTCCCGGCATGGGCCCTATGTTCCGCGGCCCTCGCGAGCCACTCGGTTTCGCGCATGGCCTCGCCGCCCTCGATCAGGCGGTGTCCGAGAACGACGAGAGCCGATATGCCGTCCTTCGATCCAGCACGGGTCGCATCGACGACGTCGACGGCGAGCTCGGTCAGCGAGGCGGTCGAACGCAGGCGCGAAGGGCCCGTCACCATGGCGATGCCGACGGCCGGGTTCTCGTGCATCCAGGAGGGGTCGAGCGATCTCGGGGTGCCGGGACGTCCGCTGAGGAAGAAGCGGTCCTCGACGGGAATCCGTGCGGCGGCGAGCGGGCAGCGCATCCAGACCGACATCCCGGCCCAGGGATCCGCGTCGCGCCGGAAGCCGGGTATCGGCTGTCCGACCTCGCCGAGGACGATGAGGCGTCCTCCCGGAGCGACCGCTTCCAGCAGCCCCGGTCCGATCTGCCGGTGCCTGCATACGATGCAGTCGAAGCGCTCGTCCAAGAAGCCGCCTTCGATATCCCGCATGGCCTCGAAGCGCAGACGACCTGCGGTCGCGGCTCCGAAGCGGCTCCGCGCCTCCGCGACCCTGGAAGCCGGCACGAGCGACGTCACCGCGGCTGCCGGCGACAGCCCGGCGATCACGTACCCCCGGAAACCTCGCCCTCCTGCGATGTCGAGCACGACGTCGCCGAGCTTGATCTGCCACGCCGCCGCCATGTGACGTCGGATCGACTCCTCGGCGAGGCGGCCGCTCCTGCGCGACTCGCCGCGGACGCGCACCGCGATGTCCCGCTCGTACCGCCTGACGTCGTGCACGCCGCGGCCGCGGAAGCGATCGTGGAGAAGCACGTCGTCGGCCGAACGTCGGTACGAACCCTTGGACAGGAGCCTGTCTCCGTCCGCAGCAGCGCCCGGCATGGTCGCGACGAACACGATCCGGGGGGCTTCGAGGGCGGTCGGCGGGATCCGGTCGACGGCGACGTACAAGTCGACCTCGCCTGCGGCCGTCACGACGCAGGCGAGGTCGTGCGCCGCATCGAGGAAGGCCGGACTGTCGGGACCCGAGATCCTGCAGGGTCCGAAGGAACCGAGGATCTCCCGCCACACCTCGCGGGAAGGCCCAATTTCTTGGTGACGCATCGCTATCACATGCTATGCAAGGAATGACGAGAGCGGCAAATCCGTTCCTTCAACCACTGATATCGATTCCTTCTGCGAGTGCAATCAGCATGTCGTTTCCCGATTGCAACTGGAATGCGAGCGTACGCAACGCGACACTCGTCTCCTTCGACGTTTTCGATACCCTGGTGGCCCGCCCCTTCGCCGATCCAACCGATCTCTTCGACGCCGTGGGACTCGAGATCGACGTCCCGGGTTTCCGCGCGGTGCGCGTCGAGGCCGAGGCGCGGGCACGCCGACGCAAGCCGGGCCGGGAGGATATCCGCTTCTCCGAAATCTATGACGCGATGGTCGAGGAGGGGCTGCTCGGCAACGATCTCGCCCTGCGGGCGCGGGCTTGCGAACTCAGGCTCGAGCATGAACTCTGTGGCGTACGGCCGGCCGGACGCCGCCTCTACGAAGCCGTTCGCGACATCAACCCGGATGCCGAGCTGATCGCGATCTCCGACATGTACCTGCCGGCCGCCGAGATCGAACGGATCCTGGAAGCCAACGGCTACCGTTTCGACCGCGTGTACGTCTCCTCGGAGTACGGGCTCACGAAGCACTGGGGCACCCTGTACGATGTGGTCGCCCGCGATCTCGATGTCGTACCAACCAACTGGGTCCACGTGGGCGACAACCCCTGGTCCGACGTGCACATGGCGCGTAGCCGGGGAATACGGGTCCTGGGGATCCCCTATCCGACGGACGCCGTACCCACGACCACTCCTTCGCCCGCTACGGCATCGCACGATCGCATTGGACATCTTGCCCTTGAGGAAGTCGGTTCGGCCGCTTGGCCTGATCGCGTCTTCGCGCAGTTCGCCGCTCATGTCGGCGCCCCCCTGATCGTCGGCATGGCGCGTCAGGTCAGGCGCGATGCCGACAGAGCCGGTGCGGATACCCTGCTGTTCCTCGGTCGGGACGGCTACGTGATCGAGGAGGTGTACGCCCGCCTCTACCCGGAAGATCCCAGGCGTCGGATCCGCTTCGCGGGATCCCGCAAGATCGTCGGCTACGCTGCGCTTGAGGCCATCGACACTGCGGCGCTCGCCTTTCTGACCGGCTGCAAGAGCGAGCTCGACGTGACCGAGATCCTGGCGCGCGTCGACGTGGTCGACGAGGCGTCCGTTTCCGCGGCACGCTCCTGTCTGTCGAACCCGGATGGGAAGGATCCGCCCAGTCACGAGCTCGTGGCCGCCATGCATGCGGCGGCACCCGCGATCCTGACCCAGGCGCGCCGAGCCCGCGAACTTCTCCTTGGCTACCTCCGCCAGGAAGGCGTGGCCGAGTCCTCGACCACGCACGTGGTGGACATCGGGTGGGGCTGCTCGATCCAGACTGCACTCGCCAAGCTGCTTCGCACGGAAGGGTGGCAGGTCCGTCTGACCGGATCCTATCTCGGCACGAAGAACGAAGCGCCGGCCGACGTCGTCATGAACGGGTGGCTGTTCCAGCGCGGCCTTCCGGCAGCGCGGATGAAGACCGTGTTCACATGTCTCGAAATACCCGAGCTTCTCTTCGCAGCGCCCGAATTCGCCGTCGATCGTCTGGAGATGCGCGACGGGATCATCGTGCCGATCCGCCGTCGTGCGGCCGCGGAGGAGGGACGCGTGGCCGCCGCTGCCGCGATGCGCCCGGTCCTGCTCGCCGTGGCAGACCGGGTGCGCCGCCTCGAAGAGGCCGCCCCGGGTCTGGCGGATGCAATCTATTCCTCCGATCGCGTGTTCGACCTGTTCCGACGCGTGGTCGACAGCCCCGCCCCGGCTTTGGCGGAGGCGATCTCGACGGTCGGGCACGGCGAGGGCATCGGCGAGACCGGGCACCGGCCGATCGTGGATCCGATCGCCGCGGACGGCACCATCAGGTCGGCGTGGCGGGCACTGCGGCGATCCTACTGGCGCGCGGGTGTCGTCGCGTTCCTACCGGCCGGCAAACGACGCGTCCTCGAACTGATGCTCCGACATCGGCGGAACATCGACCTCATCCTGCATGTACGCAGGCAGGGGGTCCGCGGCTCCGCGCATGACCTCGCGTGGTGGGCACGCCACCAGTACTGGCGGATTCCCGAGCCGACACGCTTCCGGATCAAGCGGGCAGTCCGGTTCGTGCTCCCAACCAAGTCGGAACCGCGCGAGGTGGTGCAATGACCGCCTGGGTCGCTACGCTGGCGGTCATCACCCGGACCAAGAACCGTGGGCTGTTCCTCCGCCGGGCAATGGAATCGGTCGTCGGGCAGTACAATCGGACCTTCGTCTGGGTGATCGTGAACGACGGCGGCGATCGCGACGACGTGGATGCCGTCGCAGCGGAAGTGGAACGCCGCGGCGTTCCGGTCGTGGTCGTCCACCACGCCGAAAGTCTCGGGATGGAAGCGGCCAGCAACGCCGGTCTCGCAGCCACCGACAGCGAATTCGTCGTGCTCCACGACGACGACGACACCTGGGACCCGCATTTCGTCCCCGAGACCATCAACTACCTGGCCCGGAACCTCTCCAAGGGCGGCGTCGTGGTCAGGACGACGAAGGTGGTCGAGCGGATCGACGCGAACGGCGCGATCAGGATTATCGGAAGGAAGCCGTTCAATCCGGAGCTGCACTCCGTCCACCTCTCGGAGATGGCCGAGCGCAACCTCTTCCCGCCGATCAGCTTCGTCTACCGTCGCTCGGTGATCGACACGATCGGGCGCTACGATCCGTCTCTGCCCGTGCTCGGGGACTGGGACTTCAACCTCCGTTTCCTCTCGCGCTTCGACATCGGCGTGCATCCCGCCGCACTGGCGAACTATCACTTCCGTCCGGGCAGTTCGGGGGTAGCTGGAAACACCGTGGCGGCCGGCGTCGATCTCCACGTCGAGTGGGACGCCGCGATCAGGAACAGGCTTCTCCGGAAGGACCTGGACTCCGGCGTCGTCGGTCTCGGCCATCTGGTGGCCGCCGGGCGGCGTAGCGTCAATCTGGACAGGACGCTGCAGCCGATGCTCGCCGCACGCCTGTTCGCCAAGCGCGCCTACTACGGCTTCCGACGCATCTCCGGCAGGGCCGCATGAACGCCATGCGCCTCCGCCGGGCCATCGGATGGCATCGTCCCGACGTCCTGTCCGTCGACTGTTTCGACACGCTTCTCCTGCGCGGCATCGAAAGCGAGGAGGACCGCATCCGTCGCCTCGGTTTCAGGATCGCCGCTTCGCTGGAGCCAAGAGGCATCCGGGTCGATCCGCAAGCCGTCGCATCGACCCGTCTCGCGGCCGCACGAGCCGAGTACCGGGCCGCCGCGCGCGAGGATCGCGAAGCACGACACGACACGATCCTTGGCCTGCAATGTCTGGCTCTGGGTCTCGACCCGTCCTTTGCAGGGCCCGCGGCACCGCTCGCGGAAGCCGAAATCGAACAGGAGACCTGCGACCTGAGGCCCAATCTTCCGCTGGCGAAGCTGCTGCGCGAGGTCCGGCGTCGGGGTACCCGCGTCATCGTCGTCAGCGACATGTACCTGCCGGCGACGGCGATACTGCGTCTGCTGGAAAATGCCGGCGTCGCGGGAGACGTCGACCGGGTCTACTCGAGCTCGGACCATGGCGCGACGAAGCGCGCCGGCAGGCTGTTCGACGTCGTCGTCAAAGCCGAGGGCGTGCGCGCCGACCGGATGCTCCACGCGGGCGACTGCCGCCTCGGCGATCTTGAGGCGCCCCGCCGACGCGGCATCGCCGCCGTACGCCTTCCACGCCACCATCTAACCCTTGCCCGGTCGATGCGCCGCGCGGGGAACCTCATCGTCGGAGAACCCGCGCATGTCTGAGGCCGCCACCGCCTACAATCCCGCCTTCTACGATCAGCAGGCGGACGCCAGCGCGCTGTCCGCATCGGTCGTGCTCGACTGCCTGTTCGAGCGGTTCCGGCCGTCGTCCGTCGTCGACGTGGGCTGCGGCATCGGAACGTGGCTGGGCGTCTGCCGCGAGATGGGTATCGAAGACGTCGTCGGGATCGACGGCGACTACGTGGCCCGCGACCGACTGCGGATCCCCGCCGCCCTGTTCGCGCCCGCCGACGTCACCGACCCCGCCGACGTCGCCGCCAAGAGCGGAGGACGCCGGTTCGACCTCGCCATCAGCCTCGAGGTCGCCGAGCATCTTCCCCAGAGCGAGGCCGGGCGGTTCGTCCGGACCCTCACGGAGCTTTCCGACCGCGTCCTCTTCTCGGCGGCGATCCCCTATCAGGGCGGCACCAACCACATCCACGAGAACTGGCAAGAGCACTGGGCCATCCTGTTCCGCGCCGCCGGCTACGAGGTCGTCGACCTGTTCCGCGCCCGCCTCTGGGGCGACCGCCGGGTCGCGTTCTGGTACCGCCAGAACGCCTTCCTCTTCGTCCGCAAAGGCAGCGCGGCGGAGGCGGAGTTCGCATCCGAGGCGGGGCTCCGCTTCCCGCTCTCGGCCGTCCACCCCGAGATGCTGGCCTGGGCCTCGCAGCGCCTGGGCCGCGCCCCGGGCGGCACCGTCGAGCGCGACGCCGGGATCCACGCCTCCCTGGTCGCCGCCAACCTGCAGGGCGCGACGACCGTCCCCGAACGGCTGCACGCCTACGGCCCCGAATTCGACTACCGCTACGGCGGCCTCAAGGACCGGCTGCCCGAGCCCGTACGGCGCGTGGCGAAGGCGGCCCTGCGCTTGGTGACGCGGTGAGCACCCCGGCCTACGAGGCAGGGCGCGGCGTCATCGGTCCGATCTTCGCGCGCTTTGCCCGGGATCTGCGCCTGCACGCCGGCGCCGCCGGTCCGGAGGACGACGTCGCGCTGCTCTTCTGCGCCCGCGGCGGCCTCCGGATGCGGCTGGCCTACGAGACCGCGTGCGCCTCCCTGGGCATGGGCACCGGCGGGTCGACCGCCGATCTCATGGTGTCCCGGCTCCAGGCCGCGAAGGTGGGACTGCCGCATGCGCCCGAGGCGATCGACGAGTTCGTCCGCGAGTGCGCCGGCCGCGATCTGCGCGACGCCGCGCGGCTCGTCCTCGACCCCGCCAGGGCTCACCTCGCCGAGGACTCCTCCCTGGTGGGATCGCCCGTGACCGCGGAGGGCATGTCCCGTCTGTTCGCCCGGACCGATGCACTGGGGATCGCCCTGCTGGCGGCATGCCTGGAGCAGCGCGTCGCCTTCCACAGGCATCTGGTGGAGGCGTCGGGCGACCGCGGCCGGATCGTCCTCGTCGACACCGGCCTCTTCGGCGGCACGATGCGGATCCTGGAGCGGACGTTCACGGCCCACGTCTGGAGCTGCGCCCTCTTCGGCCGGGCCAACTACCGGGGCATCCACGCCCCGCATTTCGCCCGGACCGCGGGCCTCGTGTTCGAAGCGGACAGACCGTCCGGCCGCCGGCCTGCCACCGCCCTGCTACGCCACTGGCATCTCGTCGAAGGCCTGTTCGAACCCGACCTGCCCAGTGCGACGACGATGACCCTCGGACCCGACGGGCGGCCGCGATCCGATCTCGAGATTCCCGGCTGGCGGGACAAGGTCGAGGCCAGAGGAATCCCGCTCTTCGACGGGCTGATCGATCACCTCCGCTCCCTGACGCCGAGCGATCTCGCCGATCTCGATGGCGCGGCCGCGCGAGCCGAACGGATCCTCGCCAGGATGATCCTGCGGCCGACGCTCCGCGACGTGGAGGCCCTGGACGTCGGGGCCCGATCGATGGATTTCGGACGCGTCGGGGCCTCCCTCGTCGTGCGTCCGCTGGAAGGCGGCCTGATCCGGCGCATGGGATCGGTCCGCCACTCCCTGTGGCGGGAAGGTCAGATCCGCCGGGCCGTGCCGTTCGCGGGCTGCGCGCTGCTCGCCTTCGGGGCCGGGCGGCGCATTATGGAGCGGGCTCCGGGGCTGCTCGCCCTGTCGCTGAGGGTCGGCCGGAAGCTTTCCTTGGCGCGCCCGGAAGGAATGACGGGGGGCGTGGCGTCCGCCATTGTCAAGCCTCGGGCCTCGCATTAACCTTCGGCAAGCCATTCCTTCGACGACGGGCGACGCCATGCAGAACCATCGCCAGCGCCGCCGTCAGAGGGGCATCACCCTCATCGAGATCTCGATGGTGCTGGCGCTGACCGCGATCTTCATCGCGGGCATCTTCGCCTACATGCGTTCCGCGTCCACGAACCAGAAGGTCGAGCAGGCGGTCAACGAGGTCGCGCTCATGCGCAACACCGTCTACGAACTCTACAGCTCGCAATCCTCGTTCAGTTCGCTGACAGCATCGGAGCTGATCTCCTCCAACGTCGTACCCCGGCGCATGGTCGACAGTACGGGCGCGGGCCTGCGGCACTCCTTCAAAGGTCGCATGGAGGTGCAGCCGACGCAGGTCGCCAGCTTCGGCGATTCCTTCTCCATCGAGTTGGACGATCTTCCGTCGGACGGCTGCATGCTGATGGCGGCGAAGGATTTCGGGCGGGACGTGTACCGCATCGATGTCACCGGCGGCGCCGGCGGCACGTTCACGAAGTTCCTCGAGCCGGGGCAGGCGGCGGACGCCTGCGGCGCTACGGGCGAGACGGCCGCCAGCATCACTTGGTTTTTCCGCTGAGGCGCGTTGACGAAGGAATGAAACCGGGGAAGTCTTCGGCATGTCGACCCTTCGGCCGAACCTCTCCGCACCCCCGACCTTCTCCGTCGTCGTGGTCACCTACCGACGCGACGAGGCGCTCCTGCGCACGTTGGCCGACCTGCGGCCGGCACTCGCAGGCCGCGACGCCGAGCTCCTCGTCGTCGACAACAATGCGGACGGCGTCGACCGCTTCCACATGCTTGAGGGCTTCGCCCGCGCGTCGCTTCTCAGCCAGCCCGTCAACCATGGCGTTGCGGGCGGGCGCAACGTCGGCATCTCCCGCTCCCTCGGCCAGCTTCTGGTCTTCCTCGACGACGACGCCTCCTTCGCGGGCGTGGACATGCTCGACACCGTCCTCCGCGTATTCGAGGAGGATCCGGCGATCGGCGCGGTCGCGTTCCGGAGCATCCAGGCCGACACGGGGGTCGCGGATCCGGCCGAGTTTCCCCACACCGACAAGCGGCTCGCACCGGACAGGGCGATCGACACGTTCCGCTTCATCGGCGTCGGGCACGCGTTGCGCCGGGAGGCCATCGAGCAGGTCGGCACGTACCTCCCCGAGTTCTTCTACTCCATGGAGGAGTTCGACCTCTCCTACCGGCTGCTCTCGCACGGATGGCGGATCGTCTACCGACCGGCGGTGACGGTCGTACATCGCCGGGCCCCGCAGGGCCGCGTCCCGTCGAACCACCGCGTGGAGATGTCGGTCCTCAACAAGCTCCGCATCGCGTTCATGCACCTCCCGCGTTGGCAGGCCATGCTCTGTGCGCTCGCATGGCTGGGGCGCGGGTTCGCGATGCGACGCGGCGTCTACCGGATCGACAGGGTCCTGATCCAGTTCCTCGGCTGGGCATCCCGCAACCATGACCTGCGCCGACCGATGAAGCCCCGCGTGATGCGCCGCATCCGCGACATGGGTGGCGTCGCATGGCGCTAGTCGCGACCATCCTGCCGGATCGGCGCTCGGCCGCCTGGCGCAGGCCGCTCGTCCGCACGGGGCACGCCCTCTTCCTCGCGTCGGCCGACGTCAGCGGCGCCGCCCTGGCGGCCCTGATCTCCTTCGCTCTCGCCAGCGTCGCCAGTCGGGGTTTGGCCGGAGCACCGTTCGTCAGCTTCGACACCGCGGCGGCGGCGCGGATCCAGACGGCCCTGCCACTGCTGCTCGCCGTCGGCATCGTGTTCCGCATCCGCGGCCACTACACGGATCGGATGCCGTTCTGGTCGGAAGCCAAGGAACTCGTGCTGGCGGCGTTCCTGGGACTGCTCGTCGAGGGCTTCATCGAGTACGCCCTGAAGGAGCACGTGAGCCGTAGCTGGATCGTGTCCAGCTGGGTGCTGTTCGCACCCTTCGTCCTGCTCGTGCGGTCCATCGTGAAGCGGTCGATGCTGGTCCTCGGCATCCGCACGCTCAAGGTGCTGGTGGTCGGGACCGGCAACTCGGCGCAACGCGTGCGGCAGGCCGTCGAATCCGAGCCGCTCCTGGGCTATCGGGTCGTGGCCTGCCTGAGGCCGCGCACGGCCAGGGAGGCAGTCGCCATCCTGCGGGGCTACGACGCCGATCTCGCGGTGATCGCGCTTTCCCGCGAAGACGAGGATCTCGGAACGGCGGCGGCCCGCGCCTTCGTGTCCGCAGGGATTCCCTACGCGGTCTGCCCCTCGGTCCAGGGGATCGGCTTCTCTTCGATGCGCTCGACGATCATGTTCGGGCACGACGTGCTGTTCATGACCGACCGCAAGGGCCTCGGCGATCCTGCCTTCCGCACCCTCAAGCGCGCCTTCGATCTCGTCGTCTCGGGGCTGCTGCTGCTGATCGGCGCGGTGCCTCTCCTGATCGTGGGTATCCTCGCGGCGTCGGACGGCGGCTCACCCTTCTACAGCCAGACCCGCGTGGGCAGGCATGGCCGCACCTTCCGCCTCTGGAAGTTCCGCAGCATGACCGTCGACGCCGATCTGCGTCTCCAGCGGCTGCTGGCCGCCGACCCCGCGGCGCGGCTCGAATGGGAGCGGGAGCGGAAGCTGCGGCACGACCCCAGGATCACGCCCGTCGGGCGGTTCCTGCGCAGGAGCGCCCTCGACGAGCTGCCGCAGCTCTGGAACGTCTTCAGGGGCGACATGTCCCTGGTGGGGCCGCGCCCGGTGGTCGAGAGCGAACTCGAGCGCTACGGCGAAGAGGCGGACGCCTACCTGCTCGTCAGGCCGGGCGTCACGGGGCTCTGGCAGGTCGCTGGTCGAAACGACGTGGACTACGCCAGACGCGTCGCGCTCGACGCATGGTACGTGCGCCACTGGTCGTTCTGGAACGACCTCGTCGTCCTCTTCATGACGATCCCGGCACTGCTCTCGCGTCGCGGTGCCTACTGAAGATCGCAGGTGGGCGACAATCCTTCTAACACGCGCCGTCGAAGGAACTGTAGCGCTTGCGGCTTGCGTGGATCCGGTGTTGCTGAAGGAACGGAAACGGGATTGCGACGAATGAAAGCTCGGTTCAAACAGCCCAATCCGAATGGCTACATGCTCCTGGTGGACGCCATGGCCCTGAACAGCCGAGGCATGCCGATCCTCGGCGAATTCGACCCGAACAATCCCGCATCCGCCAGAGCTGCCTACGAGGAGGCCCATTCCGGTCCGGCGAGCGGTCCCACGGGCGGATACTTCAAGATGTTGATGTTCCTGAGCAACGTCGAGGGCCGAATGGGATACGCGCCCGGCGCTCTGACGAGCGAGGAGCCCTTCGAGAAGATCCTCGACCGATACTGGGCCCAGCGCTGCCGACACGTGATCGCGGCCCAGGCCGTGCCGATCGAGGTGCCGGGCGAAGAGGCACCTGCTCCGACCTGCTGATACCCCCAAGATCAGGAGCCAGCCCATGTCGATCGGCAATCTCATCGGCGGCCGCATCGGAGCCGCGCCTCACGGATTGACCCTCGCGGAGATCGGCCGCGCAGCCGGACGAAGCGGGATGGACGGCGCCATCGTCGGGGCGATCGCCGTCCTCGAAGGGAATCCGACGCCTTCCTGCTCGGCGCACGTCGAATTCGTCGACGAGGCCGGCGGCGCGCACGAGGTGGCCCTCGGCGTGGTTGAGCGGGCCGGTCTCGGCTTCTTCTTCCCGCACCCGGTCACCGGTTCTCCGGTGGACGATCCCGCAGAGCACATCCGCCTGCGCTTCGAGATCGCGGAAGGAACGGCGCTGCCTTCGACATTTTCGACGGCATTCGACAGGCTGTCTTCTTGAAGGATCGCCGGCGCACGCCGTCGCGAGGACACCCCATGATCCGCCTGCCGTTCGATTTCACCTACACCGTCGCGTACGTTCCGCCCCGGATGCAGAACGCGCGTCACATGCCGATGCGCGGTTCCACGGTGCTGGAGTTCGAGGAGCTGGACCCGGCGACGACCGAGCACGTCGCCAACGTCACGGAGCGCCACCGCTTCACCTATTCCAGCGACCGCTACGGGCGGAGCGACAGGAACGAGAAGGTCCGCGTGCTGTATGCGGGGGGCTCCTTCTGGCGCGAGGACATGTCCTTCGAGAAGCTCGCCGCGCAGATCACGGCCGGCAACATCGAGAACGGCTACCTGGATCACATCGCGAGCCGCGGCACCCAGAGTTCGGAACTCGGCGACGTCGCGGAGCTGACGAACGAGCAGCGGACCGCCAAGGTGCTGGCCCGCGTACCTGCGGAGCGCTGGAACGACGACGGCGGCGCCGCCACCATCGAGCGCTACCGTCGGCGCGTCGCCGACATGGCGGTGTTCGACGGCGGCGTCTTCGTCAGGACGCCGATGCCGGTCATCTCGCTGTCCCAGTACCTGGGTCGCGGCATCGCCATCGGCGCCGCGAGATCCTACGGCCCGGGCGAAACCGTGCACGGCAACCACCACCTCGTGTTCGATCTCGACGAGCTCGATCGCGCACTCGAGTATCAGGAACGCGTCAGGCCGGTTCGTGCCGGTGCCGAGGACGAGAGCTTTCGGGAGAAGCTCGAGATCGAGATCCTGAGCCCGGGCATCTGGGAGGCCGCGACCCACCGCGAGGCCGTCCTCGGATCCGCGAAGGCGGCGCTCGAGGCGGTCATGTCGAAGCCGGACGAGGTCTGGGTCGAGATGCTCGACAAGGCCTACGACCTGCGCGACGCGCTCACCGAGTGCGCGGGCGAGGTGACGCCCATGCTGCTCCAGGTCCTCCAGGACATCGCCGCCATGGAAGGACCGTCCGAGCAGCAGATGAACGACTGGCGTTCGCAGGCCGAGCAGTACACCGGCTCCTGGTCCAAGGGGCGTTCGTCGAACCTCGTCGAGAAGTCCGGCGAGGTCCTGGGGAGCGTGCGGGGCCTAGCGCAGGAGGCTCTGCTGCGCTGGGAGTTCCGCAAGCCGGACGCGTCCTGGGAGCAGCACCTGGAAGGCGATCCGATCCTCTTCGACGAACGCGGGTCGGTCCATCAGATCACCACGCTGTTCGACGCGCGGGTGCTCGAACGGCTCTACGACGTCGACCTTTCTGCCGAGACTGCCGCCTGTGCCTACGGGCGCGCGAAGCTCCACGTCGCGGTCGTCGGTGCCGGCGGCGTCGACTACAGGTCGGGGTACCGACAGGCGCTGATCGCGGAGGACGAGGACGGCCTCCGCCTTCTGGCGACCTCTCCCGACGTGGACGTCCAGGCCGTGGCCGCGGTCGTCGATCGCCACCTCGGCCGTACGTTCCACGCCGCCGCACCCGCGATGGCTCCAGGCGGAGTACGCTGACATGCGCGTCGATCTCACGATCCCCTACCAGTACCTCTGTCGTCGCAAGGGCGCCCGGAAGGACTCGAACGGCTACGGCCTGACGACCACCACCGTCGAGATCCCCGAGCATTCGGGGCCGGCTCCGCTCGTCGGCCGCTTCGGAATGCCCGGACGCCTGGAGGCGCTGGAGAAGGCGAAGGCCTGGGACCCCGAGAAGCAGAGCGACCGCCCGCAGGCGGTCTTCTCCGCCATCGACGGCCGGCCGCGCGCGGTCCTGTTCTTCAACAACGACTACTGGGTCGAGGTCGGATCGGCGGACGACATCCAGGCGCGTCTCGATCGCCGCAGGGAGGAAGGCGTCGACCCGTTCGCGGTGGCCCGCGGCGACGTCAACCTCTGGTACTGGGTGGACACCGTCATCGAGGATCCGGATGCCCTGCGCGCGTCCGGCAAGATGAAGATGATGGTCCACAACCAGATCGGCGAGTACAAGGCCTGCGCGGCCGACCGGGCGCGGCTCGACATGCGCGTGGTCGACGGAATGGTCGTGATGCGGACCGCCGAACCGGTGATCACCGCCCTTCAGCACAGCCCGACCGACGACCAGACCCGAAAGGCCTTCGAGGTCGTCGTCATACCCTCCAGCGACACGACCTCGACCGGGTTCCTCTACATGGCCGACATCGGCCGGACGGGATCGTTCAAGGCAGTGCCGCTGCACCGTAAGGACGAGATCGTCGACCAAGTCCACGCGGATGCCCGCGAGGTCGAGAACGAGGGCGGGAAGCGGACCGTCGAGCGTACGACCGGCAGCTGGCGCCACCGCCGCACGCGCCGGGTCGAGGAGAAGTTCGACATCCACACGACCGTGCTCGACCATACGTTGGTCGAAGTCGCCCGGCCGGATCTGCTTGCCTTCGACGACTTCAAGTCCAAGGCGAGGGGCGCCTCGTGGAACCTGACGACCGAGAACCGGTACTACCTCAGGCACATGTCGAAGCAGACCGGCCTGGCACTCCTCCGCCTCATGGACGCAAGGGAGGCCTCGCGGGGCATCGTCACGCCGCGCCTCGTTTCGGCGACCCGCGAGGCGGCGCACAGTCTGCTTGAGGGCTTCGCCCTGGAACGGCCCGCGCGGCCGCCCGGGCGCTGGTCCATCGATGCGTACAACAACCACGCGATGGACGAGGAGAGCGGGAAACTCGCGGCGATGAAGGAGGCGGCCGCCGACTTCGTCGAGGCCCTCGAGATGCGCGTGCCCGGTCGCGACTGGTTCGACCATGCGTTCGATGCCGCCGCCGACTTCCGCAACGGGTTCGCCGTCAGCGAGATCTGCACGCTGACGGATGCCCGAAGCGCGGCCGCAGCGCTGGGCATGCCCGAGATCTCGGACCTCGCCCTCGCGGCCGCGCGCGGCGACGGACACCTCGTCGGGATCCGGAAGGACAAGGTGTTCCAGGGCGTGCTCCACGTGACCGGGCCGGCCGACGCGCCCGTGGTGGAGCAGGTGTTCGCGCGATCGGGCTTCGAGGACGCGGTGATGGCCGCGGCCGAACCCCTGATCGACCGGATCCGCAAGGAGGCCTCCGTCGAGGCCGATCTCGATCTAGGTCTCGACGCCCCCGTGTTCGCGGCAGCATAGGTCCTGGCGACCGCATCCGGACGTGTGGCCCGGCGCAAGCCTGTCGTCCGGACCCTGCCGGACGACAGGAGAAGGTCCGCCGCTCGAACGCTCACCGATCGATAACGCTGTATTATACTGGCTTCGGAAAGGGATTTGCTCGCAGGTCGACCTGCTCTACCATCGCCAGACAGACATCATCTGCATGATGAACATGCTGCGGCGCAGAGGCGATGGTATGGGCGGTCTATACACCATTGCGTCGCGCAAGACGCCGTATGGTGGGTGCTGGTATGATTCCTACACCGAAGCCCGGTGGGCTGCCCTCCTCGACATGTTCGGGTTCGTGGTCAAGAAGCCACGACTGACCGGCAAGTGGGACCCCGACTTCGGTTTCAGGACCGATTGCAGGCTGACGGTGTACGCCGAATGCAAGCCCTACAGCGCGAAGTCGGGGTGGCCCGAGCCGAACTGCAAGTGGCTGGACGACATCTGGGAGAAGCTGGCCGACGGCGTCGATGGAAACCATTGCGACGAGGCCATCGCGATCGGCGACCTGAGCTTCATCCATAAGGATCTCCGCGACCTGAGCATGATGCCCTCGGATGAGGTGGCGATAGTCGGCCTTAGGCTCAAATCCACGAGATCCCATAGCAACGACACCACCAAGGACCGGTGGGAGCCCGTGCACATCCACAAGGATCGCTTCGGACGATACGTGTACCAGGGGCAGGGAGAGTATCGGAAGCTGAGGTCTCAGGGTCGGGAGGTGCAGAATCCACTCTCGCATCTCGACCTGCTGAAGATGTGGGGCGAGACCGAGAGTATGGTTGGCCACAAGCCGGAAGAGGCGGTCGCCAGGAAGCCGTACGATTTCGACGTCTTCAAGAAGCCGCCGCAGAAGAGGATCTAGTCGATCCTGCCCGACTGGCGGTTCCGTTGCGAGTTGACGGGATTCCCGCGGCCTATTCGGACCTCCCCCTCGACGCTCGCCCGTGGCCTCTCGGCTCAGTCCCCGGCGGTGAGCGAGACCACGCCGCCCGCCGCCTGAAGGCGCTCGGCTCTCGCGAGGGCGGGCCCCACAGGCGCCTTCACGGTGACGACACCGCTGCGCGTCGGGCGATCGCGCCAGCGGACGTGCCCGTCGATCCACGTGCGGCCCGGCTCGGGCCGTCCGTTCCGGTCCTTGCCGATCGATCCCGGTCGGAGGGTCCGCCAGAACCCGCCGACGTCCACCTGGAACCGAGGAGGGGTGTAGGACCGGGTCCCGCCGCCCGCTTCCAGATTGAGGATCTCGAGGGTTTCGATGCGGCGTACGCCGATCCGGCTGTCGCGGGGCGCCCTGAGAACGCGCGCCGCATCGCGACCGGCACCGCGTCCGGCCGCCGTGCGCCTCTCGACCTCGCGGACCAGGTGGATCCGGAAGGCGAAGTAGGCGGGCAGCTGGAACAGGGTCTCCGCGACGTCGAACACGATGCGGTGCTCGTCCACGCGGGCGGCGAAGGCCTTCATGCCCTCGACCTGCCCCGGCGTCGCCTTCGACACGTCGTCGATGCCGAGGCTCGCGGGGTCGTCGGACACCATCGTGCGCGACTGCCCCTCGTCGCGGGCGAAGGTCCGGCTCTCGTGCGTCATGCGGTCGAGGTCGAACAGGCCGAACGCGACGGTCTTCCAGACGCCGTCGAGGTCCCCGAGCGGGGCGGCGATCTGTCGGCCGAAGTCGACCCCCTGGTCCCTGTTGACCACGATCTCGCCCTCGGCCTGGATGTGCCGATAGAAGGCCTGGAGCTTCTCGGTCGCCTCGGCGAGGTCGCAGACCGTCCCGCCGATCATCATCCAATGAAGCCTGGATCCCCGGCGGACCAGCGACATGCCGCTGACCGCGAAGGCCTCGCCGTCGGTATCGACGAACGCGTGCTCGCGTATGTCGCCAAGGGCCGTGAAGTTGTGGACCACCCCCTCGGGTAGCGCCTCCAGGCGGGCGCGGCCGGCGTCCTGGCACCGGCCCTCCCGCACGAACTCGACGAAGTCGCCGACCGAGTAGGCATGGTCGCGCTCGGTGGCCAACTCGTACGAGACGAACGGGCCGTCCCGCCGCATCTCGAGGAAGCCCTGCATGGTGCCGAAGCTGAACGGCAGCACGGGATTGTCGACGTTCGCGTCGAGCCGGTCGTTGTAGAGCGACAGGAATTCCCGCAGCTCGTCGTCGACGTGGAAGCCGGCGCCGGATGCCTGCACGGCGGCCCGCCGGTCGAGCACGCGGCTCCAGGCGGCCGCAGCCTCCTTCTCCCGGCGGCGGCGCTCGCCGCGGGATTCGATCCCGATGCCACGCGGCGGCTTCATGCGGCTTCGGCCATCTCGTCTCTCGCTGCCTGCTCCGCGATCGCGCGAAGCTTCTTCAGCGTGATCACCCTCTGGCCGTTCTTCCCAGGTTTGCGGGCCGCCGTCCACGCCTGCGCGCCCTCGCCGTCGAACACGATCTCGGCCTCCGAAGGCGAGACGACCCTGAGCACGACGAGCCGCGCGCAGGTCGCGTACATCGCCACCTCGCTGCCGGCGGTCATCTTGATCTGAACCTGGCGCCCGTCCGAGTCTACGCCGTCGTGGCCGGGGAACGATCCGCGGTAGAGGGTGATCCCAAGAGCCTCCGCAGCGACGACCTCTCCGATCGATCCGACGAGGTGCCCGTCCGGCGTGAAGCTGCGCCCCGGATAGGCGGCCGAGAGTTCGGCCACCGCCTCGTAGATCCGGGCCACGGCGGGCGGCAGGGGGATGCGTCGGTCCATGCGGACAGGATACGCGCGATGGAGGCGATCCGCGCGCGGTTCCTACGGCAGTGGTTGACGCGAGGTTGAGAGCGGACCCGCGGTCCCTCTCAGACCTTCCGGCCCTCGGAAACGTCGCCTTCGGGATCGTCGGCGTAGCGGGTGCGCTGGACCGAACGGGGACCGTCGGAGGGAACGGTGGACGCCGGCGGCGGAGCCGTGAGCGGCTGCGCGTCGCGTGCGGCCTTCAGCTGCGCGCGGCCGCCGTCCGCGACGAAAGCGCGGACGCTCTCCGACAATCCGGCACCCGGCCTGTCCTCGCCGACGAGATCCTCGCGGCCGATCGGGATCGTGGACATTGGGTTCGCGAGGCCCAGGAGGTTCTCGTCCATGGCGCCGTGACCGGACGCCCCTCTCAGCTTCTGATCCATTGCTCGGTCTCCTCGCTGATCCCGCCCCGTGCCGGGCGCGTCGTCCGTCGTTTGGTCTGCCATCGCGCCATGCTGGACTCGAGCACGCCCTTCGCGCCGATGTCCTGGACGAGCGCCCTGTGCTGGGCCTTGGGGACGCGCCGGTCTCCCTCCCACCGGAGCTCGACCAGGATCAGGTCCCTGAAGCCGCGCAGGACGTCCATGATCGGCGCGGGAATGCGGTCGATCTGGCCTTTGACGACCCCATTCTGGACGACGGTGATGAAATTGTCCCCGACCTGGATGTGCACCCGCGCGGACGGCGCGAGGCCCGCATCCATCACGGCCATGAAGGTGCGGCCGTCGTGGGTCTGCATGATGTCGGCGTGGTCGATCGGTACCGGACCGGTCTGCCGCGGAGCCCGCTTCGAGCGTCGCTCCCCGTAGCGCCCCAGGGCGGCCTCGCCCAACCGTTCCCGGAGCAGCGCGGCGTAGTCCCGCTTGGCGTCCTGGAAACGCGCGCGCCCCTCCGGGGTCGACAGCCATTCGGCCAGGGACGCACCCTTCGCTCCCGGCGGTTCCGGCCGGCCGAAGCGCTCGACCGATAGCTTGGCCAGCGCCGTGCGCTCCGCCCGCACGGCCAGCGAGGGCATCCGCTTGGCGACGGTCTTCGCCGACGGGTTCGGGAGCCGGTCGCCAAATAGATCGAGCACCAGATCGCGCCCGAAGCGCGGCAGCGCGTCGTAGGCCGCCCAGATCCGGCCGCGCGCGCGCCATTCGCGTTCCGCGACGTCCCGCGGCGGCTCCCCCTGCCACCATGTTGCGGGGAGCAGGAAGTCGCGGCGATCGAAGTCCAGGGCCAGCGAAGCCGGCATGCAGGCGGGCACGATCAGGATCCGGTCGGCGACCGGCGTCACGTGCACCGCGACGTCGAGGGTGGCGTCGAAGCGGTTGCGCGCGCGCTCGGTGGCCCGACGACCCTGAAGATCGGTCATGGCGTCGGCGAGCGGACTTCCGTCGGCGGCGCGCTCGACGATGCCCGAATGGTGCAGGTCCAGCAGTCGGGCCGCCGCGTCGGCCGCGGCAGACGCGAGCAGCTCGATGCCGGCGCGCGAGACCTGCTGGCGCACGGCCCCCACCGCACGCGAGAGGTCCGCAGCGTCGCCGGCCGCGACGATCCATCCGATCCGTTCTCTCGACACGCCCGGCTCCATTCCTTCGCGAAGGTGACGCATGGATGCAACGGCGGCAAGACCCCGGTAAGGATCTGCGATCCGTTGGAAGGTGTCGGCAGACTTGGCTATTGGAACGGCGGCGTACGCGTCCTAATCTGCGGGAAGGAGCGGAACGTCGCTCCCCTGGAGCCCTCGTATGTTGACCGGTAAGATCGCGACCACGCCATCCGCCGATAGCGGCGTCGTTGCGAACGCGCTGTCGTCCCTAGGGATCGAGACCACGGCGGAGACGCTCGCCCACGCCCTCCGGCATTCGCTCCATCGGATCTCCGACGGGCCCTTCGCGGCGCTCGCATCGTCGATGCAGCCCGAGGTGCTGGTCGCGGGGCTGACGGCAATCGGGATCGAGCCGATCTTCATCGATGTCGCCCGCAAGCGCATGACGGCGGCCGGCGCCTTTCCGGACGCCATGCTCGATGCCGTGATCGAGCGCTCGGTGCACGCCTACATCGGCGAGGTCGTCGGGACGCCGATGTGATGGATCCTTCGGGAACCGTCGCAGTCGACAGGGGCGAGCTCGAACGGATCGCCGCCGAGCTTCGCCACGCCTACTCGCACCTCGTGAACGGCCGGGTCACGGACCTGCGCGCCTTCGCGGAAGGGCTCGTCGCGCCCCAGATCCGTCGCATCGAACTCCTGGCCGGCGGTCCGGTCGACGCGAGCGCAGACGGCGTCGGGCCACCGGAGCAGCAGGCCGCGCCCTCGCCGAGATGATCGACGCGCCTCCTAGGCCGCCGGCGCCAACGCCTCCAGCATGTCCTCGTCGACGACGAAGGCCGCCGTCCGCGCCGCGGTCTCCGGTACCCGCATCTCCTCCGGCGAGAGCGCCGGCAGGACCTCCACGACGGCGACGCGGATCAGCTGGGTGCGGTGCCAGCCCGGGCGCTCGTCGTGGGTCTTCACGGTCCCCTTGACGACGGCGCGCTGTCCTTCGCTCATGCCGAAGTTCGGGGTGATCGCGTAGAAGGCGTTTCCTTCTCCGTCGACGAGATCGGTCAGGCACATCTCCTCGCGGCCGCGACCCCTGAACTTCTTCTGCAGCCATTTCGCGCTGCCGGTGCACGTCACCTCGACCTCGATCCGGTCGCCGGGCGAAGCCACCGGCTTCGAGTCCGCGTAGATGCGCGCGATCCGGTCCCGCCTGTCGAGGCACTCGGCGAGCGCGTCGAGCTGCGCGCAGGTCAGCGAACCCCAGATCTCGGCCTTGGCCATCATGTCCGACACGAACTTGTCGGCCCGGTGCGCCTCGGCGCGCTCGAACAGGTGAGCATTCTCGTCCTTGAACGCGACGTACCGGGTCGCGATCTCGGCCTCCTTCACCTTGGCGGCCGCCGACGCGGCCTCCCGGCGCTTCAGGCGCTGCTTCTCGCGCTTCTCCAGCTGCGGACCGGTGTAGAGCCGGACCTGCTCCTCGATCGTCTTCTCGCCCTTGCAGGCGAAGCACTGCCGGCGGCCGCGCCAGCGCCCGCTGCCGCCGCACTTCCAGCACTCGACGTCGGCTTCGCCGAACGGCTTCCCCTTGGGATCCTCGAAGACGCCTCCCTTGTAGGGCGTGCCGTCCTCCAGGAAGTAGCCGGTCTCGGATGCGGGCAACGGGTCCATGGTCATCTCCGGAGACGGAGTGTGACCCGTATCGATGAAAAATCCGATGCCCGGGTGCTCAGGCCCGCCGCACCAGGACGACGCCGGCGGTCAACGCGGCGAGGCAGAGGCCGCCCGCGAGCGCGTGCCGACCGTAGTCGTGGACGAACCCGTAGGCATGACCGCCCATCCAGGACGCCACGGTGGTCAGCGCCGTCGTGACGGCGAACGCTTTGATGCGCGCGGAGCTCATCGTCGGATGATGGGCGGCATCGCAGTCCCGTGCAACCATTCCTTCGCCTTGTCAGAACGAAGTGATCCGGTCAGGTATGATCATCGGCGGTTCCTTCGGTGGCAAATGGCTCGCAGGCACGGACGCACCAGCAGGTTCCGCATCGAAGATGCGGCCGCAGTCGTCGCGACCACCCCACCGGATGCACTGTTCCTGCGCTGCTTCGGCATGGCGGCCGGCGCCGAGGCCTTCGGTGAGATGCCGGGCGGCTTCGGCGCGGTCCGCGACGCGCTCGGCGGTTCCGACATCTCGACCGTCCCTCTGGCGCCCGCGGCCGGGGATTGGGATTTCCGCCTGCCGGCGGAACTCGGAGGCGAGGCGCTCGAGACCGCGGTCGAGATCCTCGGCCGCGCCGAGGAGATCGCCGGCTCCGACCGCCTCGCGGCGGAGGCCTCGATCGACGATGCCGACCTCGCTCCGCCCGGCGAGCGCCTCGACCGCATCGTCTCGCAGAGGAGCCTCGGCGGCATGCTGCGGTCCCGGATCGGCCTTCCGGGGTGGTGGTCGCTCCCGCACGTCAGGACGACGGTGGTCAACAGGCCGGACGCGGACGCCTGGAAGGTGCGGATCTCGTGCCTCTCCGGCGACATGCTCCACGAGACCGCGACCGCCGTCGTCGAATCCATCGATGCGGCCCTTGAGGCCGATCCGAGGCTCGACGAGCTGCCGGGCGCCATCCCCTCGGAGTTCGGGACCTTCGCCATTCCTCCGCAGGGCGTGCTTGTCCGCACGGAATTCGCGCGGGTGGGCGGTGGCTACTGGCTCCGCTCCGCCGCCACGCTGCTCGCCGCGCAGGCGTCCGAGACCCTGGATCTCCTTCCCCCCGGCTCCCGCGACCGTGCCGGCGGTCCCTGGGCATGGCGAGCCGCATTCTCGTCGCGGGCCGGCCTCGCGGCCGGGATGATCCGCCTCGGCACCTACGGCCGGCCCCCGATCCTCGCGATCGAGATCGAAGGCCCCTTCGAGACAGGGCGCCACTTCGTCCTGGGCATGTCGCCGAGAGCGGAGGGCGAGGATGCGGACGCGCTGCTGACCGGATTGGCCAGGGAGATCGCCTCGTGAACGGAAGCTTCCTGCTGGTGCTCGAATCCGCCGAGGTGGCACGTCTCGGGTGCGACTGGCCTGCCGACCGGCTGCTGGTGGCCGAAATCGCGGACGACGGCTCGGTGCTGCGGACCCTGGGCGTCCCGGACGGCGAGCTCGACGGCGTGCTCGCGGATCGGCGGATGCCGGTCCATCCGGCCAGACCCGGCCGACGCACGGTGCTCCTCGAATTCTCCCGCGAGGCGGCCGTGCTCGCGGCGGTGAAGGAGAATCTCGCGAGGCCCGCCCCCGTCGAGACCTCCTACCGGGAGACCGCTCCCTGCCCTGCCCCGACCCCCGGGAGGATCGCGATCCCGCGTTCCGCCGCGCAGGCGGCGGGGCTGTCGCCGGGAGACGCGCTGGTCGTCGTGCTCGACGCCGACGGCCTGTTCGCCGTGCGCCGGTCCGGGACGCCTCGTACGACGCGGGTCCACTGGGCTTGGCGGGATCTCGCCGTCGCCGCCGCGATGCTCGGTTCCTTCGTGCTCGGCCTCGCCGGCGCACGCTGATTCGTTCCTTCGGGGTTGCCCCTTGCGAAGATCGCCAACAAGCTCCGGCGAACGGAAGACGCGGACAGGCTGATGGCCCGAGAGATCGAACCCACCACCATCTGGAAGTGGCCGGACCTGTCCAAGTACGGGCTCGACCTGCGTCGCGTCATCACCACCGCGGGCGAGTCCGTCCTGGTGCTGCGCGGGGCCAGGGAGGTCGACGAGAAGCTCTTCAAGCGGCTCGGCTTCAAGAACGACGGCAAGGGGAACTGGTACCGGCGCCACGGTGCCGACGAGCAGCCCTCCGTCTACAGCTACAAGAGCGTCTTCCCCGATTGCGAGCCGGTCACCCGGGCGGTCGCCGAGATCACCGACGACCAC
This sequence comes from Methylobacterium sp. 092160098-2, assembly GCF_028920805.1. Lineage (NCBI taxonomy): Bacteria > Pseudomonadati > Pseudomonadota > Alphaproteobacteria > Hyphomicrobiales > Methylobacteriaceae > Methylobacterium > Methylobacterium sp. 092160098-2. The sequence continues at coordinate 979,872 of NZ_JAQPZJ010000002.1, forward strand.
CGCAATCCGACGACCGCCGCGCGCAGGACCGACGGCTCCGCGCCGGTCGTCGACGCCGGCGAGATGTCGCGCGCGCGGCCGCTGGGCCAGAACCGGGCACGGCAGCAGGTCCTGGCGCTGGCGGACGGGCGCCGGTTCCTGAAGAACCAGGGCGGCAACATCGTCCACGAGGCCGACATTCAGCCGCCGCAGCCCGGCCTCTTCCTTCGGGCCACCGATCAGGATTCGCTCGCGGTCGCGGCCGAGGGCCTGATGCGCGAGGTGGAGACCGGACGGATCCTGCGCGAGGACGAGCTGACGGAGTTCGCCCGCACGGCCTTCTCGACCGAGAAGCCCACCGAGCGCCAGATCTCGGACGCCCGCTCGGCCCTCGCCGGCGCCGCCGGCCGCTGGCTCGGCTCGAAGACGAAGGTCTCCCTGCGCGACATCTACAACAGCGCCTGCAGCCTGCAGGAGACCGTTCCGTCGCTCTTCGCCGTCGAGGAGCGCGAGGGATCCTCGCTTCCCGTGGCCGTCGCGGCCCAGCGCCTCGCCGGCACCTCGGCCGAGCTCTCCGGCAGGACCGTGTTCGTGCCCGACATCGGGGGCGGCGAATGGATCGCGACGCCGATCGCGGGCGCCCGCACCGTCGCGGGCGGATCGGCTCCCGGCGCGCAGTCCGCCGCCAAGGCCGCCGCTTCGGCCTCGGCCGGCCGGAGCGAGGTCGTGCAGTCGGGGCCCGGCCCCCAGGCGCACGACGTCACGCTCGTCGGCACGCCGTTCGGCGCCGACATGCCGCTCCGCGAGCGCCTCGCCGCCATCGAGGCCGTGCTCGACCGGCGCGCGGCCGATGGCCGTTCGGTGATCGCCGTGCGAGCCGACGGACCCGATGCGGACGAACTGCTCGTCGGCTTCCAGAAGAAGCTCGGCCGCGGCTACGTCGTCGAGGGCGTGGCCGACGTCGACGGCGCGCTCGCGGCCGGGCGTCCCGGCGCGAGCTCGGTCCGGATGATGACGCTCGGCAGCCGACGCCCGGCGCCGCTCGACGTCGCTCCGGAGGAGGCGCTGCGCGTCCGCGAGATCGGCGAGTACGGCGGCCTCTGGACCTGGGTGTCCGAGATGGCGGCCAGCCGCATGCGCGCCGACGCGCCCGAGGCCGGCCTGTCGCTCGGCGGCCGTATGGACGGCACGCTCGCCCGCAACGAGTACCAGGCCCCCTACCAGCCCGCGAGCCGGGCCGGCGTCGCGAGCACCATGGTGCCGCGCGCCCTCGAAGGCGCGACCCGCGAGGCCCTCGGCCGCGTTATCAAGCGCTACGGCGACCTGGATCAGCTGGTCGCGACCGAATTCGGCTACTCGAAGGAGGAACTCGGCGAGGTGCTGTCGGTCGAGCAGATCGACGCCCTGGGCCTCTACGTCCACGCCGACGACCGCGGCCGCGGGCTCCTGATCGCCGATCAGGCCGGCGTCGGAAAGGGCCGGACCCAGGCCGCCATCGCGCGGCGCGAGGTGCTCCGGGACAAGAAGGTCGTCTACCTCACCGAGAAGCCCATGAACTTCTCGGACGTCTACCGCGATCTCGCGCACACCCGGTCGACCGACCTCGTGAAGCCGCTGATCCTCAACGACGGCGCGAACATCATCGACGAGACCACCGGCGGCGTCGTGCTCAAGGGCGCCAACGCGGCGGCCATGAAGAAGCTGATCGCCGACGGCCGCTGGCCCGACGACAACAACCTGATGATGGGCAGCTACTCGACCCTCAACAAGCTGCCGCTCTGGCGCTCGCCCGAGGGCAAGGTCGTCCGGGGCATCGTGCCTCCGGGGCCCGGCCACACGCCGGCCGACCGCGCCGCCTTCCTGATCTCGGTGATCGACAAGGACACCGTCGTCATCCTCGACGAGTGCCACAACGCCTCGTCCGGCGAGAGCAACACGGCCAACAACGTCAACGAGATCGTCCGGCGCGCCGGAAACGTGGTCTACGCGTCGGCCACCTTCGGCCGCAACGCGAAGTCCATGTCCTTCTTCCACCGGCTGCTGCCGGAGGGGATGTCGGCGGACAAGCTGGCCGAGATGCTCATGCGCGGCGGCGAGACGATCCAGGAGATCTTCTCGACCATGCTGGTGGCCGACGGCGTCATGGTCCGCCGCGAGCACGACCTGTCGTCGATGGAGTTCACGACCATCCACGATCCGGCCCTGGCCGAGCGCAACCGCATGTTCATGGATCTGCTGGCGCCGATCCTCGGCGACATGGCGCAGCTCCAGCAGATGGTCGAGCGCAAGATCCGGGAGATCAACAACCGCGCGGTCGAGCCGGCCGAGGCCGATCCCGAGGACGGCGCGCGCCGCAAGCCGTCCGTCTTCCGGCGCACCGGCTTCGGCTCGCCGCTCCAGACCCTCTCGAAGCTCTTCGTCACGGCGATCAACACCGACCTCGCGATCGAGCGGTCCCTCTCCGCCCTGGCCGAGGGCGAGAAGCCGATCATCGTCGCCGACAGCACCATCGAGAAGCTGCTGACCGAGCTCGCGGAGGACGAGGACGCCCTCGAAGGCTCGCGCTTCCCGAACTTCTCGACCCTGGTCCAGCGGACGGTCACGCGGCTCTGCTCGATCTCGTCGATGCGCGCCGACGGCAGCCGCTTCGAGCGCGACCTGTCGCTGGAGGACGTGCGCATCGCCGACATGGTCGGCAAGCTCCGGGCTGCCATCGACGCCATCCCCGATCTGCCGATCTCGGCCATCGACGTCGTGAAGACCAGGATCCGCGACGCGGGCTACACCTGCGACGAGATCACCGGCCGCGGCGTCGAGATCGAGGACGGGCGCATCGTCCGCCGTCCGAACGTCGACAAGGTCGTCGTGAAGAACGCCTTCAACAACGGCGACGTCGACGCGCTGGTCATCAACAAGTCCGGGTCGACCGGCATCGATCTCCACGCGTCCAAGCGGTTCAAGGACCAGCGCAAGCGGGTGATGATCGAGCTGGAGCCGGCGGCCGACGTGCTGAAGCAGGTCCAGACCTACGGCCGGGCAGCGCGCTACGACCAGGTCGTCGGTCCGCGCATCGAGACGCTGAACTCCGGCCTCCCGATCGAGGTCCGCAACGCGGCGATCCGGAACGCGCGCCTGCGCAAGCTGTCCGCCAACGTGACCTCGAACCGCGATTCCTCGCTTCTGATCCGGGACATCCCCGATCTGCTGAACGAGGTCGGCGACATCGTGTGCACCCGCTACGCCGAGGCGCGGCCCGACCTGATGCGCCGCCTCGGTTATCAGGTGTTCGACCACGAGGATTCCGAGGACGCCAACCGCGAGACGCAGAGCCAGCAGGCCGGGCTCGACGCCCTGGTCGGGCGCCGCTCGGCCAACGAGTTCATGGCGCGCCTCGTGGTGCTCCCGGTGGCCATGCAGGAGCAGGTCGTCAACGAGCTCGTCGCCGAGTACCTCGCGACGCTGGAGGAGCTCGAGGCCAAGGGCGAGACCCCGCTCAAGCGGCGCGAGATGGCGGGCATCGTCCAGAAGACGTCGCGGTCCGTCTTCGAGGGCGCGGCCGTGGAACACGCCGACAGCGCGTTCCTGGAGCCGCTCTACGTCTACGACGCGATCGTCGAGCGCGAGCTCGACCCGATGCGCTCCGACCAGCTGATGCAGGCCATGGAGATGGGCCTGACCTCCGCGTCGGCGAACCGGGGCCGCACGGTCGCGGAGCACCTCGAGCGCAACCGGGACGTGATCCTGGAGGCCTACCTGTCGGACAAGTTCGCCAACGTCGAGGAGGCCCTGCAGCGTGGCGACAAGCGCATGCACGAGCAGAAGAACCGGATCGAGCGGCTGTCCGAGGTGCTCAAGGAACTCGCCCCCGGCCGCGAGATCTTCTTCGGCGGCTTCGAGGAGGGCGACGTGGTGCGTGGGGTGGTGACCGCCATCCACCACCCGCCCCGCGGCTTCGAGCACGTCGCCGCGCAGTACTCGGTCGAGTTCGTCAGCCCCGGGGACGTCGAGCCTCGCCGGATCAAGCTCCGCGCCCTGCTGGGGGATCCGGTCTTCAAGATCGGCCTCGGGCTGGAGGACAACAAGGAGTACGACAAGATCCTGCGCCGGTTCGACGACTCCCACGCGGTCAAGCTCGACACCGTCAAGCTGCTGGGCGGCAACCTCTTCCGCGCGATGAAGCACGTGGTGGACACGAAGATCGGCCAGCTGGTCGTCTACCGCACGACCGACGGCAAGGTGGAGGCGGGGGTGCAGGTCTCGCGCCGCAACCGCATGATGGACGTGCCGGTCGAGCTCGACGGGCCGGCCATGTCGATCGCCTGCGTCAAGGAACGGGCGGCCGAACTGCGCTCGACGCCCGACCTGTCGCCTTCGGGGATCACGATCACCCCCCGGAACGACGGCGCCTTCGACGTCGTGCTGCCTCTCCAGGGCTCGCGCCGGCACGGCTACATCTACGAGAACGCGCTGGCCAAGCAGCTCCTCGCCAAGGCCGTCGCCGAGCCCGGGAAGCAGCCGCGTCTCATCGCGAAGAGCGAGGAGATCGGGATGTACCTCACCATCCTCCACGAGGCCGGGGCCCACTTCTGGACCTCTCCCGCCCTGCGCGGCTGGTCCACGGACTACCTGACCAAGAAGTCGACCGCGAACACCAACGACGAAAACGGTCCGCGCCTGCTCGCCGCCGGAGGTGCCCGATGAAGCCCGATGCCTCCTACGCCCCGCTGATGATCGGCGATTCCCCGGCCTTCGTGGTCGTCGACGGATCCGACGACGGGCCGATCGGCTGGCTCGTCGGTGCCGATGCGGACGGTGTTCCCTTCGGCGTCGGCCCGGTGCCGCTGTCGGAGGCCGCGCTCCGCGGCGGCGCCGAGGGGGTCGGTGCCGAACTCGTGCGCCTCGTCACCCCGGAGCAGCGCGACGAGGCCAATCTGGTCCCGCTGCTCGCCGGCTTCGGCCTGATCCCGGGTCGTCCGGTGCCGAAGGACGGGGCGCTCGCCGCGCTGGTCGGTCTCGAGGCCGCGCAGTCGGATCCGGTCTCGGCAGGCCACATGCTCGATGCCGCAGGCTTCGAGGGCGTGCGCGAGCGGATCGACGCCCGGGCGCTGCACGCGTTGCGTGCGGCCGACCGGATCGACGTCTCCTCCTACCTGTTCTTCGCCGGCGACGGCCCGAAGGCCGACCACCGGCGCCAGGCCGCCGGCACCTACCCGCTGCTCGCGGGCGCCATGTCGCGCCTGCCGACCGTCAAGATGCGCATCGACGCCGGCAGCTCGCTCGCCGACGCCCTGGAGATGGCGATGGGTCGGCGCGAGGACGGGCGCCCGACCCTGCCCAAGGCGGCGCTGAAGCGCCTGCAGGGCGTCGAATGGGCGGCGGACACCATGGCGCCGGAGCAGCTCGCGGAGGCCCTGGGGTCGATCTCTCCGCAGAACGTGCCCCGGACCCGCGAGGACTTCGAGGCCTTCGCCGCCGTCGCCTCGACGATCGGCAGGATGCTGCCGAGCGTCGGGCTCACCTTCGACGTGCTCGCGGCCGATTCCCAGGGCAAGTGGGCCGAATTCCGCAAGAGGACCGCGAAGGCCGCCATGGAGCGGAGACCCCCTGAGGGCCTCGATGCGGAGGGCATCGCCGAATGGCGGAGGAATCCGCCGCCGCCGGACGAGAGCGTCGAGGCGCTCCGCGCGGCCTGCGTCGATCTCGAGGAGATGGTCGACATGTTCGCGCGCACCCTGGTGCTGCCCGCGGCCTCGGCCGCGTCGGACGAGATGCCGATCGTCGGCGAGATCCAGCGCCGGCAGGCCCGCGAGGTCGCCGCCCAGATCCTGATCGGCACCAAGACGGCCCCGGGCGCCTTCCTGGCGACGAGGGCTTGGCACGGCACAGCCATGGAGATGCTCGCCGTCGTCCGCGGCGGCGATCCCGAACTCATAGAGCGGTTGCAGACGGTCGCCGAGGACGGCTGGGCGCCGATCGCGCAGGCCATGACAGCTCCGAACGGGCTGTTCATCCTGCCCCTCACCGATCCGCGGATGCTGGCCGACGAGGGACGCGGGTGGGGTCTGTCCGGACCGCAGTCGACCCTGAACAAGGACGGCTCCCACGGGCTCAACCACTGCGTGGCCACCAAGGAATCCTACTGCCGGCAGGGCACCATGCACGTCCTGTCGATCCGCCGGGTCAACGCGGACGGCACGTTCGAGCGGCTGTCCACGCCGAGCATCCTCGGTGTTCCGCAGGGCTCGACGGAGATCCGCCACAACGAGCACCGGAGCTTCGGCAACACGAATCCGTCGGCAGAGGCCACCGCCGCCTGGAAGTGGTACAAGGACGGCCTGAGCTCGGGCGCCATCCCGATCAACCACGACATGATCCGCGAGGTCACCGTCCGCGAGCGGAAGCGGTGGTCGGACGACGTCGCCCGCGGCGCCCTCTACGACTGGCGCAAGGACGAGCTCCTGGAGCGCGCCTTCTCGGCCTGGCGGCCCTACCTGCCGAAGGCCATGCAGTCGATGCCGCTCGCCGACTTCCTGGCGCGGCCGGACATCCGGGATCTGTCGGCCTCCCTCACCGGTCGCCGGCTCGTCGCTCTGCATGCCGCCCGCTGAGGCGGCCTCCGCCGCGGAGGACGCGTACGCGCCCCGCTGCCTCCACGGCACCCTCCCCCTCGTCCGCGACGAGCGGGAGCCTTCGGGCTGAGGCTATTCAGATTTCGGTGTGGAGCCACGTGGTCGCAACCGGTCTCGCGAGACATGTCGTTCCCTTTCCGTTCGCCGTGCGCTAGCTTACGGTGGTGTCGAGCCTAACCCGCACCTTCCAGACCCGCATCGACGGGGACCAGCCCGGGCTCGCGGCGGCGGCGGATTTATTCTCGTCCGTCGCACGGCGTGTCGACGCGGCGCTCGCCCGAGGCGAGGATGCAAGGACGCTCGCCAGAACTATGTGGAGACCGGCCGGCATCTCGGCCAAGAACCTCGACCACATCCTTCGGCAGGTCCAGGCCAAGCGCCGGGCCGTGGCGGAGCTGACCAAGGTCCAAGTCGAGGATCTGCGCGCCCGCATCCGGGCCAAGGAACGTCAGATCGCGCGCAAGCGCACCCTGCTCGTGGAACTGCCCCGGCAGGTCAAGGGGCTAAAGGCTGCCTCCGGTGGTGATCCGCATCGGGCCGAGAAGCAGCTCGCCGACCTGCCGAACTTGCTGCACCAGCACGCCCGGCGGCTGTCGCGCCTAAGGGACCTGCTCGCCGCCGCCGAGAGGCGGCTCGAGCGGCCGGGTATCTGTCACGGCTCCCGCGATCTCTTCACCAAGCAGTTCCACCTGCGCGAAAACGGCTACCCCGATCACGCTGCGTGGCTCGCCGACTGGCGCGCCGCCCGCTCGTCACAGTTCATGGTCGAGGGAGACGCGGCATACCCATCGGGCAACCAGTTCGTCAGGGTGGCAGTGCACGACGACGGCTCCTTCGATCTTGAGGTACGGCTGCCGCCGGCGTTCCACCATCTTGCCGAAAGGCGCTGGTCCGCCAGGGACGGAACCTCGCTGGCTGCCGTGGATCTCAAGTGTCTCCGCTTCGCGCATGGCGCCGACGCGATCCGTGCGGCTCTGGCCGAAGGGCGGCCGCTATCTTGGCGGTTCCTACGCGACGACACCTCCTGGCGGGCCTTCGTCGCCGTTGGGCAGGAGGTCGCGGAGCGGGTCGGGCTGGACTGGTCGAACGGCGCCCTGGGCGTCGATCTGAATGCCGACCACATCGCGCTGTGCCACGTCTCGCACGACGGCAATCCCTTGGGTTCCTGGCGCATCCCGCTGGCGACCTACGGCCTGACGGACGGCCGGCGGCTGGACCTCGTGCGCAAGGCCTGCGCGGAGATCCGCGCGATCGCCGAGCGGCTCGGCGCGCCGGTGGTCTCGGAGCGCCTCGACTTCCGCAGGAAGAAGGCTCAGCTGACATCGGACGACGGTGCGCGCCGTTCGCGCCAGCTATCGGCGTTCGCTTATTCGAGCTTCCACCTGGCGCTCCGCTCGGCCCTGGTGCGAGCCGGCGTGCGCCAGGTCCGGGTCAATCCGGCCTACACCTCCCTGATCGGCCGCGTGAAGTTCGCTCGCCTCTACGGCTTGAGCGCACACGCGGCCGCCTCCCTCTCCATCGGCCGCAGGGCCATGGGGCTTTCCGAGCGACCGCCCGGAACCGTCCATGCGGACCAGGAGGGAGCGGCCGCAGCCGTCCTCTCCTTGCCGCTGGACGGCGGCGGCCACGTCACCCTCCCCGCGGCCGTGCGCATGCGGAAGGGGCCCCGCGGGGCCCGGAGGCATGTGTGGTCGACCTGGGGGCGGATCGCGAAGGATTGGAAAGCGGCGCATGAGGCGCACGCGCGGTCGAGCCGGAAGGCTCGGTCCGCGGCGGCGAGCGGGGTTCACTCGCCGGCCGCCGGGGTGACGGGAAGCCTGCTTCCCATCGGGCGGGGACGGCGACGGCCGTCCCGCAAGGTCGTCGGGGCAACGGCTTGCCCCGGTGCGGGAGGCGTCGCCCAGGCTGATCCTCCCAAGCGGATTTCGAAACTGATATCCGAATAGCCGGGCTACCGCTTCGCGCGGATCGGCCGGGATCCCGCATCGCAGATCCCGTCGACCTCCCCGCAGCCTACCGAGCCTGGGTGCGTTCTGGTCGCATGCCGGAGCCTACGCGGCGGCACTCTCGGACCATGGACAGCACCTTCACTTGGCAAGTCTCGCCCTTCGTCTTCGGCGGGGAGCCCTTTCTGCTGGTGATCCAGCACGATCGCAAGCGCCAGTCCGCGGCCACCCTCGACGAGGCCGTGCGGCTGATCGGTGCCGCCGCGCCGTCGCCAGCTGCCTGCAGCCGCGCGCGGGTTTCCGGCAGCGCCGCCGTCGAGGATGGCCGTCGCAGGGAGGCGCTCCGGATGCGCGGGCTAGATGCGGAGGAGGCGATCCACAGCGTCGACGACAACAATTTTACGGGACGGTTCGAGGCCGGAGTGGAGTTCATGTCGAACGCATCGCATGTCCGGTTCGTCCTCGTCAGCGATCCGTCGGCACCCGCCGTGACGTGGAAGCCCATAGCTCATAGGCTGGACGCCGATCTGCACAGGAATTCGCGTACTAAGCCACCGCCGCGGCATCGTCGGTATAAATGGTCGTGGTCCATAACCCCATCGAACTCGACATCTCCGATGAACGCCCAACATGATGAATCAGGCGTCGAACGATCCGTCGCTGCTCACGCGGCAGGGATCGAACAGAGACCACGTCGCAAGGATGGGGCACCCGGATGCTCTTGCATTCACGGCGAGAAAACGAGGCCGCTGCCGTGTTCGGTGTCACCGATCCGTTCGGGGTGACGCTTATCAATCGCACCCATCCCTTTCCCTTGCTGGTGGAGGAGGAGGAGAAGACGCACGGCGCGCTTCTCGCAAACACGACGCACGGTGCCCTCTACCGTGCTCTCGGGGCGATTTTCCCGTGGCCCGACACTAACATCGTAATCTCGCGCTATCCTGAAGAAGATATCAGCGATCTGGTCCCGCTGCGTGTCTACAATCGTATTCGCGCGCTTAAGGATCGAACGCTTGCTCGGGCGCTCGCCGTTCACGAAGCCTTTGCAAAGTACTGCGCATTCTGTTTTCAGTATGCCATTGAGCCGCATAGTCCGTCTTCCGCTCTAGACGATCTCTGGAACGAGGAGGTCGAGCGGTACGACTTGTTGCTGGAGATCGCGAGTGCAATCGCCGAGCCTAGAAGTGTCGACTACTATCCACCGGTATTCCGGATTGCCTATGCAGCAGCTAAAGCTGTCCTAAATGTCGGTGATCTTGATGCTTTGCTGGCAATCTCAAGCCCACGCCAGCTATATGACCAGATCGGCATGACATCCTCACGCGAATCGCTGGAGCAGCGGTCTTCGGTTTTGATGGCAGAAATTAAATCCATAAAGGTACATGCGCCATTGGAGTACTCAAGGTATCAATCAGGCGAAGCGCGTATGGAACCGATACTTGTAGAGGCGTTGAGGCGAGCCGATCTGCACGGGCATCTCGGCGTCGATACGGCAACGCTTTCCGCGCGCTCCGTACTCCTCGGGAAGCGTCTCGAAACACTGGCGGTCGGGCACCTGCACTGTCACCTCGAGTCAGGTCACCTTGGGTGGGCGTTGGGATCCTGGGTCGACCTCGATAAGCGATTCCTGCACCCGGACGGCAGATTAAAGACATATGCCAATGCGCAATCGATTGGCGGCGTACTGGGCTCGGACCCTTCGCTGACCGTCTCCTACGATTGTTATGCGCACGATGGCTCATGGCCGGAAGGCAATTTATCAGCCCAACCATTAGAGGGCATGCGTGAAGTTGTCGTCTATTTGGCCGCCAACTCGGGTAACGCCATCGACTGTTACGCTCTGCTCAAGCCGCAGGGATACGACAAGTCGATCATGTTCGTTGACCGTGGGCGCGAGTGGGAAGCCGTCGAGTCGGAGCTTGCCCGCGTCGGGAAGGCACAACTCGTCATCGCGATGTTGCCTGCATCGTTCGGGTTCCCCTCTATGAACGTGCCCGCTACGCAGATCCTCGGCGATGCTCTGGGCTATCTTGGAACTATAGCCTACTGGACTCCCATCTCATCTCCGTCGCATATCATTAACAACACATCCTTTGTCTACCGAAGGACCGATGGTTCATTCCATAAGGTTGGAAGGGGGCCGGCTGGACTGCTGTCGATGGCGCGGAGTTACGTAAATATCGGCTCCGCGCCTCTCTATGCAGTCGATCTTGTCAGCAGGGCTATGGCAAAGGCGCCCAAGGGCAGTTTCGGCATTCGCGAGGCACCCCGCCCCATCACCAGTCGCGTAAACAATGTAGGACAAATAGTCTTCGACGCAGCAGCCAAGCGTGTTCCAAATGATATCGTCGCAGCCGCACGGGTCTATGAGCATTTTTACGAGCTGGGAAAACTGCCAAGTCCACTGCCGTTATATGATCCAATGAGCCTATTCGAATTGATTTATGCATCTGTGAAAGGACGATGACCTATGAACCAGGATGAACCACTCTCGGAACTCGTCGCCACAGCTGCACTTGAGATGTCTGAAGTGTATGACCAAGACTACGATGTATGCAAAGGCTATATTCTTTTCTTTCTGGGAGTAGAAGACGAGGCTGCACTATACAATCTTCGCATCAAGAAGGCTGGAGAGGCGAGTTCAACATCGATCCGGCATGTTATCAAGAATTCGAAGAAGGTTCGCGCTGTCGACATCATTCAGGCAATGGCCGCTATTTCCGGTGTCGCTGTTGCGGCTCCCGATCAACAAAAGGTGTCGCTTGCCGCCGTCACCGCCGGATTGTACTTCGTGAAAGCATTCCGGAATGCCGTGACCGTCACGCTTGAGCCTGCTGACGCTTCCATTCTATGGAGCCTCAATCGCGTTGGGAATGACGCTCCAATCCCGGAACTGCTTGCTGATTGGCGACACGTAGTGGCAGGCTCTGGAGAGATAGATGCCGATACAAGTGACATAAAACTAGCTGCCAGACTCCGCAAGCTTGAGGAACTCGGTTGCGTGTCGGTTGTGGGTGGGCATGTCTCGTTTGCGGAAAGCATTGCGAGTGAAAGCGTCAATCCGATGATGCCTTAACTTTCCTCCCAGAAGGCCGGTCGAGGCAATGCGTCAGCCATTGTCTTGTCGGGTAAAACTGCGTGCGATTCGCCGACACCAGCCGTTCCTGGCCCACTGCCCCGACAAACAGGATTGCCTGGAAGACGGCGTCGGTTCGGCCGTGGCCTCGACAACGTCAGGCACGCATTCACGAAGCCCACCCTTGCCTTCGTCCTGCGGATCAGATTCCCTCCATCGTGCCAGATGCCGGCGGACTGCGCTCGATGCCTCGATCTCCGTCCGCGGGCGCCCGCAGATGAAGGTCGTTCCCGCAAAAAACTCCCGAGCATCCTCCCGGTGCAGATCCGGGGTGCCCGGGCGTTTCTCGGGTGGACCCAGGACGAGCTTGCGGTCCGTTCCGGCATCTCGAAACGTTCGGTCGCGGCCATCGAAATCGAGACCACGCATGCAAGGAAGTCCGCCCTGGAGCGTCAGGTGCGCGCCCTCGAGGCCGATCGGATCGAGTTCGCGTTTTCGAGGGAGGGATGTCCGACCGTCGCCCTCAACGTGGCAAAGGTAGCCCGGACCGCCGGGGAGGCGCCCTCACCGCGCCGGCCTGGAACACGCCACCAAGCCGGGCAGTTCAGGCCCTGCGGCCTGCCACGTTGGCGGCCGCGAGACGACCAACGACCAGGGTATCTACATGGCTACCGGTACCGTGAAGTGGTTCAACGAGACCAAGGGCTACGGATTCATCCAGCCCGACAGCGGCGGCAAGGACGTGTTCGTGCACATCTCCGCCGTCGAGCGCGCCGGCCTGCGCGGCCTCAACGAGGGTCAGAAGATCTCCTACGAGGTCGAGGCCGACCGGCGTAGCGGCAAGGAGAGCGCCGTCAATTTGAAAGCCTGAGTTCCGGGACAAGTGGCCCGCACGAGTGCCGCTTGTCCCAGAGCCGGATCGGCCCGCCGGATCCTGCGGGTCAGAGCCGCGGACCCGGAGCATTCCGGGCCGCGTGCTCGAACACGTTCCTGGCCTTCCAGAGGAGGGCCGGAAACGCATCGATGTTGACCCGGACCTCGTCGGGAACGTCGAGGAGCCCGGCATCCACCCGCCCTTCCTCGTAGACGGCGTCGAGGAAGCGCATCTGGTTCTCGTCGGGTCTGTACAGGTCGGAGAGCCTGTCCTGACATTCCGCCAGCACCCGACGGCACCACGCGTCGGCACCGCCGGCGTCGTCGATGAGCCCGCGTTTCACGCAAGGCAGCAGCTTGGATTGGAAATCGTTGAGGTCGTAGTCGTAGCCGTCCAGGCTGACGTTCCGCCAATCGAGGTCCCGCGACGCGGCTCCGATCGCGCACATGGCGTTCTTGACCAGATTCCAGTCGATTCCGTCGGTATGAAGCAGGCGCCAAGCATCGAATAGGTCGCGCGAAGCACGCCGCGCGACAAAAGCGACTAGCTTGCCAGCACATATTTCGTGAAGATCAACGACCTGGACGTTCTCTGCTACATATCCGCCGAGATCTACGCTATCCAAGGTATGGACGCCGAAGAAGGGGCTTCGGTAGAGATAGTTGACGTCGATCTCCAACGTGCCTTGGCGGCCGTAGGCCGAGTTGTACCGGAAGCGCCACTTTCCGCCGGCGTGTTCGCTCGATGCGTCCCGGGTCACGGTGTAGCCCCAGCTTCTCATGAGGCGGGGAATGCGGTCGTTGAGGGCCTTCTGGTCCTTCAGCATCGTCTCGCGGTCGGGGGACGCGACGTAGTTGAGATCGATGTCGACGGAGAGCCGGTCGAGGCCGAGGTAGAACAGGTTCAGCGCGGTCCCGCCCTTGAGCGCCGTCGCCTTCCCGACGACCGGGTCCTTGGCGAGGCGCTGGAGCACGTCTGTCAGGCGGATCACGCGCTCCGTGGTGGCGGGCTGGAAGGCATGCTCGGCGGCGATGCGCTCCAGGCGTTCGATCGAGATCACGGTCTCATCCCCGGGTCCACGTCCTCGAAGGCTGGGCCGGCCAGCTCCGAAGGAACGATCAGATTCCAGTCGCCGGTCCGCACGCCGCTCTCCGGGTCGGCCCCCATCACGGCGCGTGTCGCCGGCGGCACCACCTGCCGGAGCCGGTCGAGCGTCTCGTCGTCGACGAGGAAGTCCTCCCGCCGCTTCTCGAGCCACCAGCCTACCAGTGCCGCCAAGGTACGGTTTCCGCGCGCAAAAGTCGTGGTCAGAACCGCTTCGACGTCGACGAACTCGACGGATCCGAGCGCGTGTCCGACCTCCTCCGCGCCGCCGGCGAGATCCGGCCGCTCCAGGCAGTCGACGATCGTCCTGGCGACGTCGGTCACGCGGACGTCGAGACCGCGCCGGTCCATCGTCTCGACCCCGTCGTACTCCATCTGCGCCCGACGCAGGGCGGCAGGCTGGGTCACGAAGCGGACCGGACCCGAGATCGTGTCCACCTGCCAAGGCTTGCCGCAGCTCAGGACGAAGGTCTCGCCGCCCTCGGAATAGGCCAACCCATGCAGCCCGAGGGCGGTGTGATAGGCCAGGATGCCGTCATCCCGGATCATGGAGGCGACCAGGAGGGCGTCCGGCGTGAACGTGTCCGGGGCGAGGTGAGGAGGAATCGCCGCGTAGACGCCGGGAGCCGCGTGCACGACGTGCTGCGCCTTCACATGGTGGCCGAGAAGCGTGTCGGCCGTGCTCGCCGACTGTCCCGCCCCTACGATCTCCCGGAACTGCACGCGCGTGAACACCGACCTGGACGAGAGGAAGCGTCGGACCTTGCCGATCTCGCCGGGCATCTCGCACTCCCCCACCTATCACATGCGGTTTGATATATAAGGGAGTGCGATGAAAATCGCTAGCGACACTCCCGTATCTAGCACATGCGGTACTACAGATGCGGGAGTGTCGTATCCCGATCGCGCCCCTGATCGGACGGAGGATCGAAATCATGCTCCCTCATCTATCACATTTCATACGTCAGATGCGGGAGTGGGATTCAAGGAGTAGCCGTTCCGCAGGACTGCCTCAGCTCAGGATGTGAACGGACGGAGCGTCCGGACGAGGACGACGCACGAAGCGTGGGACAGTTCTGCGCGCGAACCGGTCTCCGAGACGCCCGATCAGGCCGCGCCGGGACGTCTCGGCCTCGACGACTTCGAATCCGTCCTCGGACTTCGCTTCGCCCTCGGATCCGGCCAGCAGGGCCAGACATGCGAAGGCGAACAGCACTTCCCCCGAGGCCGCCAGACGACCGTCCATCAGGGCGGCCTGCTCCAGACGACGGTCCTCGCCGAGATGCATCTCTCCGACGATGTCGCGGAATCCCAACGGCGTCGAGACGGTGAACAGCGCCATCATCCTGGCCAACGCCTGCGTGCGCACGCGGCTGTAGCGGTGACGGGCGTTGGCCGCGTGGGCGACGAGGTCCAGGCGGTGCCAGTGCACGACGCCGTAGGCGTGATGGATGGTGCCGGAGGCGAGGCGCCATGCGACCACGAGAACGACGGCATTGTCGTCCGCAGGCGAAGGGGACACGAGGTAGCCGATCAGATCGACGTCGCGGCCGCCGAACGGAAGACCCTCGCGGCGCCGCGGCTCGTCGCCGAATTCGATCCAGACGGGGCGCCCATCCGGATGCACGATGGCATCGAGGCTATGCTCGAGGGTCCAGGGTGCGGTGTCGAGGATGCGGTCGACGAGGGCGACTGCCGACGGCGTCAGCCGGACCCGGCGTGCGTCGTCGATGAGACGCTTGATCTGCTGGTGCTCCGTGGAGAGGACCAGCGCACCGCAGAGCTTGGCGAGACCGTCCGCGAGAGAGGTCTCAGGCACGTCCGCCGAACTCGCGCTCGGCCAGCGTCTGGCAGCGCACGCAGCGTCGGGTCCACGGCACGGCCTTGCGGCGGGCCATCGGGATCTCGCCCTCGCAGTCGTCGCAGTCGGCCGGCGCGAGCTGGGTGGCTTCGGTGCGCACGCGGATGGCGGCGATCCGGCCCGACATGGCCGCCTCCTCCAGATGCTGGGTCATGTCCACGTCGTCCGCCACCGCAGGTCCCCATGTGCTCGGGAAGGAATGGATCGATGCTAGGAGCGGCTCGCGCAACTGTAAAGTCATTCCTTCGATCGCGCGCGCCGAGTGGGCACCCTTACGACCTGTGGATCAGGTACAGGACGTCGTTGGCCACGACCGTGACCATCAGGCCGCCCACCGCGGCCATGCCGGCGAGGTTGACCATCTTCTGGGCCCGGGCACCCAAGGGGCGGCCCCGGAGACCTTCCAGGCCGCAGAACACGAGAAGGCCCCCGTCCATGAGCGGGATCGGCAACAGGTTCACGATGCCCAGGTTGATGCTGATGAACGCGGCGAGGAACAGGAGATTGGCCCAGCCGCCCCGTATGGCGTCGCCGGCTGCCTCGGCAATCCGCGCGGGACCTGCGAGCTGGTTGACCGGCCGCTCGCCCAACACGGTCTCCCGCAGGAGGCCGAGCATCTGGCGCCCCTGGAACACCATGTCGGAAAGGCCGAACAGGAAGGCGGAGGCGACGGGAACGCGCTCGAAGACGGGTTTGCCGCCGAACAGTCCGATGCGGCCGATCTCGTGGCGTCGCCCGAAGTTGTCTTCGACGAGCGTCGCGGCCGGCGTCGCCTCCAGCGCGACGGAGGCGCCGTCGCGGAGGACCTCGAAACGGGTCGGCATGCCGGCGCGGGGCATGACCAGAGCCTGGGTGTCCTCGAAGCGGTCGATCGAGACGCCGTCGACGGCCACGATCAGGTCGCCCTTGAGGAAGCCGGCCTTCTCGGCCGCGGATCCGGCTACGGTCCCCTGCACGAGGGCCGGCGTGTAGACGCGCCCGACGCCGGCGTAGAGGCCGGTCAGCAGCAGGAATGTCAGGACGAAGTTGGCCAGGGGGCCGGCGAACGCCACGACGGCGCGTCGCGCCGGACCCGCACCGTCCAGGGTGCGCCGGCGAAGGCCGGGCGCGACGGCGACCGAACTCGCCGAGGCGATGTCGCCGTCCCCGAGGAACTTCACGAAGCCGCCCATCGGCACGGCGCGTACGGACCAGCGGCAGCCGTTGCGGTCGGTCCGGGAGAGGAGGATGCGGCCGAACCCGAGGGCGAACTCGACCGGCTGTATCCCGAGGAGGCGGCCCGCCGCGTAGTGTCCGAACTCGTGGAACCCGATCACGGCCGACATCATGACGACGTAGCCGAGGATCGCGAGGATGGTTTCGGTCATGTGGTCCGCTCCTTCGTGCCCGACCATAGGGCCGAAGGAGCTGGAAGGCCATTGCTTCAGCGAGGCGCCGGGCCCGAAGGAGCGGGTCCGTCCTCTGGAATGGGTGCGTACTCCCAGTGCTCGAGTTCCCTCCTGGCGTTCTCCGCGCGCCAGTTGAGGCGGCCGTTGGCGGACGGGTAGCAGTGCTCGACCGCGGCGATGAGCCCACGGACGGCATCGGCCACCTCCTGACCCGACACCCCCTCCTTCCTGACCGCGTCCCGCATCTCCCCCCAGGCGACGAGGACCGGGACGGGCTCCTCGCGGATCCGCTCCCAGAGCTGCTCGGCCACGCTTCTGATGCGGGAGATGAAGCGCGGCGTCTCGTCGTGGACGTATCTCAGCATGGATCCGTCGATGACCTCGACGAAGTCGGGCAGGAGCTGACGGAAGGTCGAGGGGTCCTCCGGATCGTAGTCGACCGTGCCGTTCGCGGCGGCCGCGAGGACCTCGTGGATGGCGTTCGCGCGATGGACCTGCTCGGCGGCGGGATACTCCGCCTCGTGCGGCTGGCCGAGGTCGTCGGTCGTCCTCACGCGGCCGCGCCTGGGCCGGTCCCCCCAGCCTTCCTCCAGGATGTAGACGGGCTCGCCCGAGCGCACCATGACCTCGTTGCCGATCCAGAGCGTCCTCTCGGCGAAGGCGTGGATCGCGGCGAGCACCCGGTCCTTTCCGGAGTAGGAGACGATCATCTCCCCGATCTCGTCCTCCTCCTTGGGATCGGCGTGTGACGTCGACCTCTTCTCGAACTCGCCCCAGGGTCCGGCGCCGCCGAGGAAGAGGTTGCGCGGATCCTCGAGGTCGGCGGCCATGGCGACGGCCGCGTGCGGAGTCAGGATCGTGCGGTCGGCCGCACCATACGGCTCGCGCCTGACGATGGTCCTGTACAGCTGCCCCTGGTACTGCCTGAACTCGGTGATCGGACCGTCGGGATCCGGCCGACCCCCGAGAGGGGTGGCGGGATGCCAGCGCATCACCACCGGCGCCTCGCCCTCCTCGGGCGCAGCGCACCTGACCATGACGCTCGACCGGATGTGGAAGTCCCGATCATTGCGCTGCCGGGGCATGCGCGCCTTCATCGGGTAGACGTAGGGCACGGTGAGGATCATGGGCGCGGCCCCGTGGTGGCGTCTGCGTTCTGAGCGATCGGCGACAGGCGCCAGAGCTCGGTTTCC
The DNA here is from genome assembly GCF_028920805.1 of Methylobacterium sp. 092160098-2. Lineage (NCBI taxonomy): Bacteria > Pseudomonadati > Pseudomonadota > Alphaproteobacteria > Hyphomicrobiales > Methylobacteriaceae > Methylobacterium > Methylobacterium sp. 092160098-2. The sequence goes on from NZ_JAQPZJ010000002.1 coordinate 997,922, forward strand.
CTGCGGATGGAGGCGGCGAGCCCGGGCTCGAATTCGCCCTGCAGGGCCTCCGCGAGGCGGTCGGCCGCCCCGGAGATCGCTCCGCCGGGCGCCTTCGCCTCGATCAGGTCGCGCGTCCGGGTCCATTCCATGATGGTCGGGGACGTGAAAGTCGCAAGCTTGGCGCCCGCGATCTGAACAAGCTGCTTCAGGCTGCCGTGCAGCGCCGGATACTGATCGTAGCCGTACCTGAGGACGGCCCCGTCCCGGACGGTCGCGACGTTGCGCACGCGGTCGCCGAAGGTCGAAGGATCGTCCGGATCCCAGTCTCCGTCGGGCGCGACCGCCAGGAGCGCGTCGGCGAGGTGGTCGGCCCGGAAGTGCTTGCCGATCTCGCGGCGCCCTCCTCCGACCTCGTCGATCTCGATCCAGGCCGAGCGGATGCCCGCCTGGTAGTCCTCGGGTGACGAGTACCCGACGACGTAGAGGGGTTCGACGGTCGCGATCCAGACCTGCCCCTCGACCAGGACGAGCGAGGCCGCGTTGCGATGGATGATCGCGCGGGCCTCCTCCTCGGTGGAGCTTCCGATCTCCGCCGTCTCGGCCTGGGCCTCGTCGAGCAGCGGCCGTCGATCCCATTGGGCCGGCTTGAGGCCGAGGGGCGCGAGCTGACCGACGCCGACGATGAACGGATTGAAGGGGCCGGTGCCGCCGGCGGCCGTTCCGACCAGATCCGCTGCGGAGACCGTCGGACCGGAGGACTTCGGCGGTCTACCGTGCGCCCGTTCGTACGGCCTGAGCAGGCCGCCGTCGCGACTGCGGATCTTCAGGTCCGGGCCCGAGACGCGGGAGATGCTCAGCGCGACGGGCGCGGCGTCGGAGGCCGCCTCGGCCACGTCGACCCATGTGGCGGCAGGGATGCGGACCTCGTGGAACTTGCGCTGCCCGGGCAGCTTCGCGGTCCCGCAGGCGACGAACCGGACCTCGATCCTCATGGCCGGGGACCGTCGTAGCGCACGTCCACCTCGACGTGCGGACTGTTCCGCCACTTCTCGATGTCGACGCGCCAGTCGACGACCTCCTCGTCGAGGTCCGCGACGTCAACGGCATCCGTGAACCGCGCGAAGGACTCGACGACCCGGGACGGATCGGCACCGACCTCGAGGTCGTCCCGCAGTGCCGCCCAGGCGACGAGGACGGGGGTCGGCATCGCGTGCAGTTCGCTCTGGAGGTCCTCCTTCGCGCGCTTCGCGGCCGCCACGAGCGCCGGTCCCTGGTCGTGCCGGTAGCGCACCATCTCCGGCATCTCGACCCGCGGCAGGATCGGCACGTAGGCCGCGAAGGTCTCCGGCGCATCGAGATCGAAGTCGGCATCGATGCCGAGCGCGAGCAGTCCTTCCGCGAGCTGGTCGACCCGGAAGTGCCGGGCGCAGTCCAGCGGGCCTCTGGCCATGAGGGTGCTGCGGAACCGCACGTCGAGCATCGGCCCGTTGACCCGATCCGCCGGTATCGCGACGAGCAACGGTTCGTCGTGGATCCTGCGCCAGAGGGCGCCCTCGCACACCAGGGTCGCGGCCGCGTTGCGGGCGATCTCCGCCGCGAGCTCGTCGCGGTCGCCCGGGTCGTCCGGGTCCGGATGCAGCGTCGCCTCGACTGCCGGATCGCGGAATGTCGGCTCGTGCTGGGGCAATCCCCTGGACAGGTCGGTGCGGCAACCCTTCGCGATGTGCGCAAGGATGGCCTCCAGGGTCGCCTGGGGCGTATGACGGGCCGGACCGTAGCCGAGAAGGGGCACGTGCAGCGCGCCGTCGTGGACGCGGTACTGGGCGTCGTGACGATAGGCGCCGGCCACGGCGTCCCATCTGTCCATGGCGATCGCCACGGGAAACGCGTCCCGGGCGATCTCGCCCAGCCGCACGGAGGCGACCGAGCGGAGCTTCATCGGCACGTACTTGCGCTTGCCCGGTTCGCGGGCCCGGCGCTCGTAGACGAAGGGCACTTCGACGATCATGGCCTTGGAGCTCCCGAAGGAATGTCCGGCTCGGGCAGCGGAGCGAGGCGGAAGGTCTCGATCTCGTGCGCGATGTCGGCCTTCCGCTCCTCGAGATGCCTGACCCACCAGTCATCGTCGGCGTGCTTGGGCACGAGAACGGCCGCGTAGGCTTCGAGGCGTTCGCAGACCACGGAAGCGGGAGCATCCTCCCGGATCGCGTCGCGCAGGTCGGCGTAGGCGAGCATCTGGGCGCGCGAAGCCTCGGCGACATCCTCCTTGTCTCTGGACAGCTGCTGCTTCGCGAACTTCAGAAGCTGCGGCCCTTGGTCGGGACGATAGCGCAGAGCGGTCGCGTCGAAGACCTCGACGTACTGCGACACCGCAGCGGCGAAGGTCTCGGGACGTTCGGGGTCCCAGCCTTCGATCCCGGCGCCGGCCGCCTCGGCCGCGCTGAGAAGCTCCGGCACCTGGTCGACGCGGAAAAGCTTCCGGATGTCCCGGGTCTCAGGCGGAAAATGCGACAGAGTCTTCGTATTGACGTAGCAGCTGTTCCTTTGGACGCCCTGCTCGCGATCGTACCAGCCGAAGGGATGAAGCTCGTAGATGGGCTCCTCGTCCCCCGCCCGACGGAACATGGCCCCGTCGACGCACACCAAGCCGGCGGCGTTCTCGCGGACCGCCGCGGCCACCTCCGACTCCTTCGAGTTCCGGATGGCCGCCCCGGGATAGTCGGCCTCCCGCCCGTCGGACCGGTAGCGGCCGTACTCCTCGCCGGCGAACAGCGGATTGGATGCGGAGCGGTAGCCGTGCTGCGCCGTCTCGACCATCTCGTCGAATCCGACGGGCCGGTCCGGCTCCCTCGCGTGCGTGTAGAAGATGGGAACGTACAGAGCGTCGCCGAAGCGCCTGTAGTCTATCGGAGGGTTCGCGCGTTCGGTCGCTCGTTCGCCCGGGCGATGCCATCGCAGCACGACGGGCGCCTCCGCGTCGGTCGCCACGGCCACGTCGACCATGACGGACGACATCAGGTACTTCGTGATCGGCTTGCGTTTGCCCTTCGGGATGACGTCCGCCTCGTAGGCGAAGGGTACTTCGACCATCATGGGCGCGGCCCCTCATGCACCGCCGGTTCCGCATCGCGGACCGGGCTCATCCTGTAGGCCTCCGTCTCGCGGAGGATCTCTTCGCGGTCGCTGGGACCGAGGTACACGACGAGATCGGCGTCGCGCGCCGGGAGCGTGTCGGCATAGGCTTCGAGCATCCCGCAGACCTCCGAAGCTCCGGCCTTGGCCTTCACCACGTCGCGGAGCCCCGCATAGGCGACCATCGTCTCGACCGGGGCGTCTCCGATCTTGTCCCTGTCGCGCCGCACGATCTCGGCGGCGTAGGCCAGGAGTGCCGGTCCCTGGTCGGCCCGGTACCGGAGGCAGGACGGGTCGAAGACCTCGACGAACTCCCTGAACCTGCCGCGGTAGGTCGCCGGATCGTCGAGATCGATCTCGGGGCGCCCCCGCGCCGCTTCCTGATCGAGCGCGCCCGCAAGGTCCAGAACCTCGGCGATCTGGTCGACGCGGAAGAGGGTGCGGATGTCCCGCTTCTCCGGCTTGATGCTCCCCAGCCTCTTCGTGTCCAGGTAGCCGTGGCCGAGGTCGTAGACCGGCTCGGAATCCGGATCCCGCCTGAAGAGCTGTCCGTCGACGGAGACCAGATCGGATGCCTGCCCGCGGATGGCAGCGGCGATCTTGTCCTCGTCGCTCTCGCGGATCCTCGCGATGCCCGCGAGGTCCTCGGCCCGCAGGCGCAGGTCGTCGGGGAACCGGTGGAACTCCTCGCCGGCGAACAGGGGGTTGTGCCTGCCGCTGTATCCCTGCGTGACCGCCTCGATCGCCTCCTCAAGCGTGACGTGGTGATCCGCGCGGCCCGAGTACTGGTAGAAGACGGGCGTGAACAGGTCGCCGTCGAAGCGCCGGTAGTCGAACGGGGGATGGCTCCACCCGTCGGCGGGAAACCCGGCGTGCCTGTTCTTGTAGCGATGCCAGCGCAACACGAGCGGCGCCTCCTCGCCGGAGACCGAGGGCACGTCGATCATCACGGACGACATGAGCGTCCGCGGCGCGACCTTCCGCTTCCCCTGGGCGACCGTCATCGCGATGTAGGCGTACGGCACCTCGAACATGGGTATCGCCGTTCTCCTAGATGATCGCGCGGGCGGCGGAGGCCGGCACCGGTTCGACGGCCGGAGCCATCTCGAAGGTCTCGACCTCGTTGAGGATGTTGCGGACCTCGACGTGCTCCGGGCCGTCCACGCGCGCGGCCTGATCCGCGAACGCCCGCATCAGCGGCGCGACGTCGTGGGCCGGCGCGGAGGCGTGCAGCGCGTCCCGGAGCCCGGCGTAGGCGATCATGAAGCCCACGGGCTTCTCGGCGAGCGCGTCGCCGTGGTCGGCGACGATCTTGTGCGCGCGCCTCAGAAGCTTCGGGCCCTGGTCCGGCCGGAAGGCGAGCACCGAGGGGTCGAGGATCTCGACCCGGCGCTCGATGACGTGCGCGAACGACTCCGGATCCTCCGGGTCCCAGTCCGTCAGTCGATAGTTCCACGCCGAACAGGCCATCAGGGCCTCGGCGATCTGGTCGACACGGAAATGGCGCCTCACGTCTATCTCGTGGGGCGTCGCCTCGAAGTCCGCGACCGAGCGCGTCAGGATCGTGCCGGTGTACCGGACCTCGCCGTCGATCATCGCGGCGTCGGGCTCGACCTGGTAGACCGGCTCCAGTCCCGGCCGATGCTGGAACACCAGTCCGTCGACGAGCATCAGGTCCCGCGCCCTGGCGGCGATCTCGGCGGCGACCTCGCCCTCCCAGGACTGGTCGATCTTCATGGTCCGCCGACGCTCGTCGTCCTCGGCCAGCGGGCTGCGCATGAACAGGCTCTGCACCCCGTCGAAGAGCGGGCTGCCCTGGCCCCCGGTCCCGACCCGGACCGCCTCCAGCATGTCGGCGACCGCCAGCGGCGTCTCGCTGCCCTCCTCGAGGCCCACGAGATACGGGGCGTAGAGGCGGCCGTCGAAGAACCGGTAGTCCAGCGGCGCGTTCGGCCGGAGCGGCTTCCCGTAGGAGCCGCCCGACGGCGGGCGGTGAAGACGCAGCGCGACGGGGGCCTCGTCCGCGGAAGGCGTGGCGATCTGCACGGCGATTGATCCCGCGAACGCCCAGTTCTCGATCTTGCGCTTCCCCTTCAGCGCGCCGGCGACCTTGTAGCTGTGGGGGACCTGGAGGATGGTCATGGCGCGGTCCTATGCCTTGGGCGACGGCGCGGTCGGCGCGTCGGCGACCGGGGCGATGCGGTACTTCTCGAGTTCCTCCCGGAGCTGCCTCGAGTCGAAGACCTCGTCGCCGAGCGCGTCGCACAGCCTGCCGGCGAGGTCGGAGAGGCCCGACGCGTGCGCCTCGGCCCGGTACGCGTCCCGCAGCTCGCCGTAGGCCAGAAGGACGGGGATCGGCTGATCGGCCAGATGCTTGCCGACCGCGGCCACCGCCCGATCGACCGCGGCCAGGAACTGCGGCGTCTGGTCGTGACGGTACGTCAGGACGTGCTCGAAGCCCTCCCGGACCTCGATCCAGTCCGGAACGTACGCCTTGAAGGTCGCCGGCCGCTCGGCGTCGAACTGAAGCTCGCGCCTGCCGAACCTCGCGGCGATGGCCTCCAGAACCTCCGGCAGCTGGTCGGCCCGGAAATGGACGGCGACGTCCTTGGGCCCCTCGATCCGGTCCAGGTCGGTGATCTCGGCACCGATCCGATGCTCGAAATGGCCGCTCTTGACCACGTACATCGGCTCCGCCGTCTCGCGGTAGACCTTCCCGTCGACGAAGATGAGTTGCTCGGCCTTCCTCCGGATCATGGCCGCGACCTGCTCCTCCTCGGACGAGGAGACGATCAGGGCGTCGCCCAATTCGGCTGCGGCCTTCAGCTTGTCCTTGTAGTCCCACCAGCCGCGGCGCGCGCCGAACTCGAGCAGGTTGTCCGAACCCTCCTGGCGGGCAGCGACGGCCGCGGCGAGACCGTCGACCGACACCTGCCGGTCGGGATTGTCGTAGCCGGCCTCGACGTCGATCGGGCGGTAGAGCCTGCCTTCGTGCACGCGATAGTCGCGGACCGGATGCCTGACGGAATCGTCCCAGCGCCCGCGGCGATGGCAGACGAGCGCGACGGGCGCCTCCGCATCGGTCGGGCACGGGATCTTCACCGAGATCGAGGTCTCGCGGATGAAGTCGCGATCCTTGCGCTGTCCCTTCTTCATCCCCTTGAGGTTGTAGGCGAAGGGCACGTCCAGAATGCGGTGCTTCATGGTCTTCCGAGCCCCGGGGCTGTCTCGACGGCGGGACGGCTGGCCGCGATGCGCTCGACGGCCTCGTCCATCTGCTCGACGACGTCGCGGATGAGGTGCGTATTCCGCTCGCTGTCCGGGTCGGCGACGAACGGCCGGAGATTCTCCAGCATCCGTTCGGAGGCGTCGACCAGGAGATCGAGGTGCAGGTCCGGCCAGCCCAGCATGTCGCGCAGATCGAAGACGGCATCGACGGCCGGTCGCGGCATCCAGGTGAGCTCCCCGCCCAGATGGCGGACGGCTTGGCGGGCTCCGGCCGCGAGGGCGAAGATCTCGTCGTCGAGGCGCAGGCTGTTCCGGTCGAGCAGCTCGAACGCGCCCGACACCTTGACCTCGTCCACGGGTCGGCCGGCGTAGGCCGCCGCGAACGCGACCGCATCGTCCAGTCGGTCGAGGCGGAAGACGCCGCGCCCCTTGGAGCCGTCGAGGACGTCGGCGGACCAGGCCGTGACGACGGTCGGGACGCCTACCGATCGGCCGATGCGCTCCATGTGCGCCTTGCCGGGCAGCCCGGATCCGTTGGTGCCGGCGACCAGCACCGGCTCGCTCTCGCGCTTGTGGAGGCGGCCGTCCAGCAGGACAAACCCCGTCACCTTCCGCTCCAGGGCTCCCACCCATCGCCGGCGGTCGTACGGCTCGATCGACGCGACGGCGGCACGCGAGAGGTCGACCACCTCGGCCGGGCGGTAGGCGCCTGCATGGAGGGAGAATTCGTCGAAGAACTCCCGCTTGAACACGCCGAATCCGTCGAGCATCCGACGGAGCGCGTCGGGATCGCCGGGGCGACCACCGGCCTTCGTGAAGAAGCCGCCGTCGACGGCCACGACCTCGCTGACCCTCGTCTCGACGTCGCCGTCGACGACCGATCCGCGCGCAGGTGCGTTCCACTGGCATACGGGGACCATCGAGGAGGCCTGATGCTCCTCGACGACGAACGGCACCCGTTCCTTGACGACGCGCAGACGCTCCGTGCGCTCGCCATGGAGGCGGATGGTGGCGCGGTAGACGACGTCTTCCTCGACGATCATGGCGGGCTGCCCGAAGGAATGAAGCCGATCGAAGGATCGGCCGCGGCTCATGATTGCCCGGACCTGCGAAAATCGGAAGGCACGACGATCACGGCGTCGGGCCGAAGCTCGCGAGGTCCGGGGTCGGCGCGACGAAGGTCTCGTGCCGGAGGATCCCGGCCCGCAGACGCGCGAGCGCCTTCGGCAGCGGCTCCTCGAGGGCGGGCGCCAGCGCCGCGGGGTCGAGCGCCTCCAGCACCGACAGAGCGCCCTGGACCATCTCCGTCCTATCCGCGCAGGAACCGATGGTCCGGGCGTCCCGAAGGTCGAGAACGGCCTCGGCGGCCGGGCGGGGCAGCAGGAAGATGCTGATCCGGAGCTGGTTGTAGGCTTCCGCGGCCGCCGCGGCGATCGCGCGCTCCTCGTCCGGATAGGCGATAAGATCGGGTCGGAGTACCTCGAGACCCTGGACGCGCCACACCTCCTCCGGCGGGCGGCTGCCCCGCGCGGCGGCATGCTCGACGGCGGATTCCAGACGGTTGATGCGGAAGGCGTCCGCGCAGGCCGCGGCCGGATGTACGCCCAACGTGTCGGAGTGCGTCAGCTTGGTGGTACCGTCGAACACGACGGACCAGCGGGCGTCGGGCACCGCCGCATCGAGCGACGTTGCCTTCGGCGTGCTCGTCGCGAACAGGACCGGCTCGTGACAGCGTTCGTAGGCCATGCCTTCGACGAGCGTACACCGCTCCCGGACCCAGCGCGTGGCGGCGGCGATGCGCTCCTGCCGATCGTCGCCCTCGCGGGACTTGATCGGGGCGTCCGCCGCCAGGGGAGCATCCCGGTTGGCAACCTTGCCGCCGTCGCGCACGTAGGCTTCGTCGGCGACGGTCCAGTGGCGCAGCAGCGTACCGTCCCGGAAGCTCGCTCCGATGTCCGCGCCCGTGAGGCGGGATGCGCACCCGACGTCCCACGACGGTCTCAGAAACAGACCCTCATGATGGCGGGTGGAGACCACCTGCCCCCGCGCGGCGTCCCACGGCGCCTGCATGCGGCAGAATTCGACGGCCTCGCTCTCCGAGAGTTCGGGTACGGCGATCGGCACGACCTCGCGGAACAGGTTGTCCCGGAACACGCGTGTCCCGTGGAGCACCACGCGGCCGCGCCAGTGGATCGGAAGATGGACGATCATGCCGCCACCATGGCCTGCGGTGCGAGTTCCGGAGTCTCCACGCCCGGACGCTCCTCCTCGGGGTACGGATCGAAGTCGGGCCTCGCGGTCTCGCTCTCCCACCGCCGGACGAACGCACGGAAGGCGGGCACCCACTTCCCCCAGCGCGGGAGGCCGGCATCCTTCGCGTCCGGCACGAAGGTGCCGGACAGCCGCCGCATCGCGTCGAAGGCCGCGTCGAGAGCGGTCCGGTCGCCCGTCCGTAGGAGGGCGGCGGCGTCGCGCAGGTCCGCGTAGACGAGGAACTCCTCGCGGCTGAAGCGGCGCAGATCGTCTCCGCGTATGTCCCTCTCGAGCCGCGCGACGAACGAGGGGGCGTGCTCCACGAAGTGGAGGAGATGCAGGGGGACCTGCGACACGACCTCGATCGAGCCTTCGACCTTCGGCTCGCCGAAGCCCGAGGCGAAGGCCATCGCGTCGTCGAGGCGGTCGGCCCGGAAGTACTGCTTCTTCGTGGAGGCATCGGCCTCCAGATGCTTGTCGAAGGCGCCACGCCGCTCGTGCCCCCTGTCCGGGAAGCCGACGAAGAGGATGTCGTCCGCCCAGTAGAGGCTCGACCCCACGGACCGGCCCAGGACCGCCTCGATCCGGTCGCCGTCCGCGATCCAGACCGGCTCCGCGGTCCTCAGATGGACGACGCCGTCGACGACGGCGAGAGCCTCGGCGTTCCGGTGGGCGTGGACCAGGGCCTTCTCCGCATCGTCCTCAAGCCAACGGCTCCGCTCGTTCCTGGCGGCTTCCGCGGCTCTGCGCTCCTCGAACATCTCGAGGCGGCCGCCGTCGCGGCCGTGGTGCGTCCGCGGGCGCATGAGCGGGTTGTCGATGTTGTCGGTCCGCCCGTAACCGAACAATGTGGGCAGATCGGCTTCGGTCGCGAGGCGGATCCGGGCTTCGCCGTCGACGACGCCGCTGATCTTCAGCGGCATGAACACGCGATCGTCGATCAGGCGGAACGACAACGGAGAGGCCGGCTCGCCGCCGGGAGGGACGAATCGGAGCACGGTCGGCGCCTCCGCATCGGTGAAGGAACGGATCGGCAGCGCGACGTCGTAGCCGAGCGTGGCGTCGCTCGGCTTGCGGCAGCCGTAAGCGATGTACTTCCTGTTGTAGGGAACCCGGGCGACGTAGCTTTTCGTTTCCATGGCACCTGATCCTTCGTGACGAGGGTGGCTCGGGGGAGCGAAAGCCGCAACACGAAGGCATCGATAAATCTCAGGGAACGCCGCCAGGACCGCTTGCGGAGCTTCCTCATCCGGGTCATGGTCGGTCCTGCAAGTCCTTGCGGCGGCTCTTCGGAGGCGCACCGGAATGGCTGCAGCCCCTACCAAGGCTCAGGCCCGCTTCGTAAGAGGCGGGCCTTTTTCGTCGTTCCTTCGAGGAGCCGCAGGCTTCTCCAAGAAAAATGTCCGGGACACCGCTTTTCGCCGTTGTCCCTTGCGACGGCCTTCTCCAATCTTCCCGTGAGATGAACTTCCGGGCCGGACGCCCAGGGAGGGAGGCCATGGAACAGATCAACGACGGATCCTTCACCGCCGAGGTGCTCACCGGTGCGCAGTACCTGCGCAAGGTCAACGACCTGCTCTCGGCCCGCTACGGCACCACCTACTCCGCCGACGAGCTCTGGCGGGACATCCACGGCTGCGCGCCCGGCTCAGAGATGGCGAAACTGAAGCAGGCGTACAACGAAAAGGTCCCTCCGGAACGGTTCGTCCGAGAAGTTGCGGACCTCGCTGGAATGGACCTCCCCAAAGGCTTCGACAGGTCGCCTGAAACGGTAAGGACCTACGCTCGCTACAAGGCAACCCTCATCCATTACGCGGACGAGGCCAGAAAGCCGCTGGAGGAAGGCGAGCCGCGCATACATGGCGAGTGGCAGGTCGGCGTGAATGGAGACATCTATCTGCAGGGCCCGGATGGCGTCGCGAAGATGGAACCGCTGCTCAGAGAAGACGGCAAATGGGGATATCAGATCAGCGAATCGCCCGGAGGTCAGGTCGATCAGTTGGGAATTGGTGCGCTTTTGGACGTTGTCGCCGATTTCGAGCAGGTGGCGATCGGCCCAGACATCGGTGAAACGTGGGACAACTTCATCAAAGCGCGGCCGGAATATAGCCCCGGCTACCAGCAGGAGCAGGATTCCTACCGTCCGCGCTTCTGAAGGCCATGGGCCATGTCACGACCAGCGGGGCCTTCGGGCCCCGTTTGCGTTCGCACTAGCGGGACATCCGCACTCCCGCCCGCCTGAGCCCGGCCTCGATCGACATCCCCTCCGGCGACGACAGCACGACCTCCGTTCCCGACGGGCCGTCCCGCATGGAGAGGACCTCGATCCCCTCGGCCGAGAGCCGCCCGACGACGTCGTCGCGGTCGTCCGCGGCCAGCAGAGCCCTGTACTCCGCCCCACCGGCGGGTCCCATGCGCCAGTCCGAGATGCGGATGCTGTCCCCGCTCCGATCGGGCGGTCCCGCGTCCCGGTCGGCGTACGACGGCGACGACGGGGCGGAACGGACCAGATCCGCAAGTGCCTTCGACATGGCGATCCGCGTCGCAGCGGGATCGCCGAGGTCGGCGATCGGTAGCCTCGACCATTCCGTGGCGGAGCCGTTCCTCCAGACGGCGAGCGCCGCTTCCCCGCCCTCGCGGACGACCACGGCTACCGCCGGTGCCCGGTACTTGGCGACGAGGTGGCGGAAGGCCTTGCCTTCGAAGGCATCGAGGGCAGGGCCGGTGACCATGCCGGCGTCCTCCGCATCGCCCGTGACCGGCACGAGCTTGAAGCGATCCAGCACGGTGGGCACCCGCCAGATCGCACCCCATGGGTCCGACCGGTCCCAGGGAACGAGACGCCCCGTCCGATCCCGCACGGCGTGCACCACCAGGATCCAGGGGATCCCGGGCGACCCGATCCGCCGATCGGCAGCCTGTCGACCTTCACGCGTGCCGCTCGGCCGACCTTCGACGGCGAGATCGACCACGGCGTCGAGGCGGCCGTCCTGGAAGCGCTCGTCCCGGAAGGTCGAACCGTCGACGACCGTCGTCGCGGGATCGAGGCCCAGCCTTCGGGCGGCCTCGTCGGCGGCCGCGCGCACGGCCAGCGCCCTGCCCTCCTCCAGCGATCTCGCCCGCACCGACACCTCGATGCCGGAGACGTCCTCGGCGGAGGCGGCGGGTAGGGAGAGCAGGGTCGGCGCGAGGGCCAGGAGCAACTTGGCGACTGCGGATGGTCTGAGCATGAACACGTCCATTCGGCACCGCGGACGGACGCCCGGGCGCCTCGGGGCCGAAGGCGTCTCCACGGCGTATCGCGCGTCGTCCGAGGCCTGGGCCGCGGACCCGACGCGCGGACACGCATGGCGGGAATGGACGGAGGTCCCGAACGGTGCGGCGGGAAGACCTGCAGCATCTCCGACCGGAACGCGGACGGCAGCTGGATGCCACCGACCAATAAAAACCCGCCTGGCGTTCGGCGCCGGCAGGGTCGGATAGGTCGTCTAGAACGGGAAACCCTTGCATACCCTGACACTGTGTGTGTTAGCGCCCTGCAAACGCTCATTGAATCGGGTTCGAGACATGCTACGCGTCCATTGAGGCGTAAACAGGTCACTCCGACTGGTTCGGCATGGCAAGGGCGAGGCCGAGCCCGACTTCCCGATCGGCAGAAATCGGCTGCTTTTCCACAGCTAAGCGTAGCGTTTCACGGCTCCCGACTAGGACGACCTGCCCGATCGCGCGCGTGACGGCGGTGTAGATCAACGAGCGGTCCAGCAGGCGAGACGAGACAATCGGGATCACGACGTTCTCGAAGGCCGTGCCCTGCGCCTTGTGGACCGTGACCGCATAGGCGTGATCAAGATCGTCGAGGTCGCGTCCGGCCAACCGCTGCTCGTTGCCGTCGAAGTTCACGGCCACCCCATCATCGTCGATTTCCGTCACGGTGCCCAGGCTGCCGTTGCGTAGGTCCCGACGGTAGTCGTTCCGCAAGAACAGCACTGGCTCTCCCACAATGAACCGGCCGCGCTCCCCAGGTGGGCATCCGAGGGCCACCAGATGGTGGAGCTCAGCATTAAGAGCGACCGTTCCGCTCGCACCGGTTTTGAGAGCCGAGAGTATCGTGGCCCCTTCGACCCCGCCGAGCTCGGCGAGGGCGTCCTTCACGTGGTCCGCAATTGCGTGGGGCTCACATTCGAGCAGCGTGACGCCGCCGACGTCAGGGGAGAAAGGCTGAAGCCAAGGGAGCCGTCCGTCGCGTATGGCAGCCGCGACGGCAGGGATGCCGGAGGCGGCGGTCTGCCGCCGAATGGTCCGTAGTTCGACCTTCGGGATCTCCGGGATGCCGACGAGCGCATGCAGCGTCAGGCCGAACCCGATCGGCGCCAACTGTGCCTCGTCTCCGACCAGCAGGAGACGGCCGCTCGGCGGCATGACCCGCAGGATCCGGTAGAACGTCGGCAGGTCGAGCATCGAGCTTTCGTCGATCACGACCAAGGCTTCGGGCCCGACGGCGACCTGCTTGGCCTCGACGGCCTTCAGGAAGGCGGCGATCGTCGAGGCCTTCCTCCCCGTCGCCTCCGTCATCCGGACGGCGGCCCGGCCGGCGAGCGCCATCATGTGAATTGCTCGCCCGAACCGCTCGGAGGCGGCGACGATCGCCTTGAGCACGGTCGTCTTGCCGACGCCGGCGCTACCGACGACGAGGCCGAAACGGCTTCTCAGAGCGAGGTGGACGGCATTCCGTTGCTCGCCGCCCAGATCGACGCCGATGGTGCCTGCCGCCTCGTCCAGCCAAACGTCGAGTTCCGGAGCGGGGACCTCACGGGCGATCAAATCCTCGCTCGCCTGCCCCTCGATCATCCGGGCGATCGCGCCGGCGACGTAGGCCTCCATCATGGCCGCGCCGGCCGGCTGCAGGCCTTCGCCCATCCGAACGGCGACGCCAAGGGCTACCGCCTTGGATACGGCCTCGGAGGCGCGCGACGCCGAACATCGCAGGAGTCGAGCGACCAGGCGCACGACCTCGGCGTCGCGGATCCAGGTGTGATGCTCGTCGAGCCGCCGGTAGAGGGCCGCCTCCACGGCCGCGATGCTCCGATCGTCGGCGTCGAGCGGCAGGCCGAGCCGATGGGCCACGGCGTCGACCTTCTCGAAGTCGGCCACGGCCATCATAAGCCACGGGTTCTCCCGGAGGCGGAGCGGAGCCTCGACGCCCCAAAGGGCGACGATCTTGCGGGCGAGGCGTCCGTCGAAGCCGTTCTCCCCGAGCCAGACGACGACGTCGCCTTCGGCTTGCCGATCGCGCCACATCGCTACTAGGTCGTGCGCCCGCTCGATCCCGAGGATCGGCTCAAGGGCGACGAGGTCGCCGTCGGCCAGTGCGCGGCCCAGATCGTCGCCGAGAGCAGCCTGGAGCTTGCCGGCGGTCGCGTAGCCGATCCCTACGAAAGCTGGATCCTCCGCGAGGTGGCGAACGAGAGCCGTATTATCGCGCCTCGGATCCACCCACGATCTCCACCTCGAGACCGTGCAGCAGGGTGCTGCACAATTCGGCATACCGAGGACGAGCCCCCGATCCGACCGCGCCACGATACCACCGTGCTCGTTCCGGCGAAGGGGCAAGCGCAAGCGTCGCTTCGCGACCCCTTCACCTCCACTGCGCGCGGTGGTCTTCGGGGCCCAGGTCGGCTCCGAGGGACGGTCTCTTTCCGATCCCACCAAGGGACTGCTTCAGACCGATGTCGACCTCGGCGCAGAATTGATCCGGCCGCGGCATGCTCCGAGGGGCCGGCAATCTAGTGGACCAGATCTGATGCTTGATACCCGGTCGCGGCGTCCGCAACGGGTGGTTTTCCGCCGGTCCGCTTTCGGGAGGTAATCGATGGAAGCGGACATCGGTCCCGTGCCCGCTCACGACCCATTGCGGGCCCTGGGAAGGTCCGCTCCCAGGCTGTTGGGGGCGGAGGCCAGCGGCCGAGTTGGGTGGTTTCCTGACCGCCCGCTTTCGAGCGGGTCCGGGCTCAAACAGCTAATACCAAATGCCTTCGCGAGATCGTCAGGTCGAGCACGATCCCACGTCGGCGTTCGTCTTGACGGCGATGCCCGGCCGAGCCGCAACGGCACCTTCGACCAGGAGCTCGGCCATCGCGGTCGCCGAGCTCGGCCTCCAGGGAGACGGCAAGACGGGTGCGAGGGACTTCAGGATTGCGACGGCCAATCGCTCGTCGAGCCGCGCGCTTTCGCGCTGCCCGTCGAGGGCGCTCGGACGCACGATTGTCAACGACGGGAAAGCCAGCGCCGCGAGCTCGCTCTCTAGTTCGCCCTTCCTGCGCGTATAGGCGAAGCGCGAGTGGGGATCGGCGCCAAGCGACGAGACCAGCGCAAACCGGGTCGCGCCTTGGCTGCGCGTAAGGCGCGCGATGGCGAGCGGATAGTTCAGGTCGATCGCCAGATACTGGTCCGGCGATGGGGTGCGGGCGCGCGTTGTGCCCAGGGCGCTGATGACGCCGTCCACGTTCCACCATTCGGCATCGGCGGGGAGGTCCGAAAAGTCGATGACAACGTTTCGCAGCTTGGTATGGGGTTCGACCGGGCGGCGGGTCAGGGCGACCACGTGGTCGATCCGGCTGTCAGCGAGCGCTAATCCCAGCGCAAGGCCACCGACGAGACCGGTAGCACCGGCGATAAGGATCGTGGTCATGCCTGACGCTCGTGCCGCTCAGCCCCCCTAATGGCGTGCGCCGATTTGGTGAGGTGCGGCTTCAGGCCCGCGGCGAGGAGCCGGTCGAGTACCCGGTCCGACAGAAGGCGGGTCAAGCCGACGAAGACCCCGCTCCAGCGGCCGACGGTGTACCGGGTTCGGGGGCCCGCGTTGGTGATCGCATCCGCGATGGTGCGACCTGCATCCTCGGGCGAGGCCCCGCCTACTTCCGAGGCTTCGGCCTGCGCCACCACCGCCCGCAACAGCGCCGCGTAGCGCCCCCGCTGCACGGCGGTCATGGCGTCGATGACCCTCTCGGCCCGGGCGCCGACCTGTCCGAGCATCTCTGTCCTGACAGCCCCCGGCTCGATCACGACGACCCTCACCCCGAGCGGACCGACTTCGCGGCGCAGTGAGTCGCTGAGCGCTTCCAGCGCGAACTTGGTGCATGCGTAGGGACCGTAGGCCGCCATCGCCACCCGGCCACCCACCGACGATACGTTGACGATCGTCCCGCCGCTTTCGATCAAGGCGGGAAGCAGGGCCTGGATGACCGCGACATGGCCGAACAGGTTGACCTCGAACAGGCGGCGCCAGTCCGGCAGCGCGTAGGTCTCCACAGGAGCATTGATCCCCACGCCTGCATTGTTGACCAGCACGCCGAGCCGTCGACACTCGGGATCGTTCCTGATGCGCTGCGAGAGCGCGGCGATCCCGGCCTCGTGCGTGATGTCGAGAATGATAGGCTCGATGTTCGCAGTGCGCAGTGCGTCGCCGTCCACCTCTCGGCGGACGCCCGCCAGGACATGATAGCCCCGCTCAGCGAGCTCGCGCGCTGTCGCCGCGCCGATGCCGCTCGACGCTCCGGTGACGACGGCCACCTCTCGACGCGAGCCGGGTTGGATTTCGGCGCTGCACATGAAGTCTCCGATCCTTGTTCTCGGTTCAGCTGATCGAACGCCATAGAGCGTCGAACCCGATCGCCGAATGGCGTTCGGCGGCGGCCGGGTCAGCCGCGACGCCGTCGATGGTGGCCTCCGTGATGGCCATCACCAGCGAGGCAACAAACATCGGGGAGGCGTCCCGCATCGCCCCGTCGGCGCGGCAGCGATCGAGGAGCGCGACGACCCGGGCGTAAGGTCGGCTCGCGATGTCGCGCGTGGCAGGCGTCAGATCGTTCGAAACGCCGAGCTGCGCCAGCGCCAAGCGCTCCAGCGGTTTCTCCCGCGCCCAGCTCAGCATTCCATACCAGACATGCCGCAACTGCTCGCGAGACTCGACATCCTCCGGGATGCCGTCAGTGGTCGCGGCGGCCATCCGCAACTTCAGCTCAACGTAGAGCTCGTTCAGCAAGTCGGCCTTGGTCTCAAAATAGATGAACAAGGCTCCGTTGGAGACGCCCGCGGCCTTTGCGATCGACGCTGTCGACGCGCGCAGTCCCTGCTCGGCAACGATCCGGATCGCCGCCTCCATGATCTCGTTGCGCTTCGAGTTGCTTTTCGGTCTTGCCATAGCGAGATGCTATAAAAGAGCGACCAGTCAGTCAAGATCGTATTTAGGGCGATGCGGATTTTTCCAATTAGAAGGGAAGGGTGCGCCGGCATCGCAGAGGTTCGTCGAACACTGCGCCAGGGAACCGAGCTTCGGTATCGGCCTTCAAGACGCAAGCGACGACGAGGTGCCTTGCCTTTCCTTCAGCGAGAGCGATGCCGACACGCCAAGCAGAACTATCCCCCGTCGTCGGTGTCCGCGTTCGGGATTGCAGCGGCAACCCGAGGACGACGGTAGAAGGGTCGGTTGCGGAACGTCCGCTTTAGGCCGAAGAGCCAAAGGCCGCTCTCCACCCCGAGCCGAACTTGCGGCGTGGCCAACGAACGACCGCTTTGGAGAAACGCAAACGGCGGTCCCGGCGGCTGGGTTGGGTCGGTAGCGGCTCTTGGCGGCGGATGCCAAGTGTCGGATTTGCACCACCAGGAGGACGACTTCGCGCGGAGCGGCGGCGCCGTCAGGTACCCGGCGGTCTCAACGGGCCTACGTTGACGATGAGGTCCTGGTGACGCTGGTTCACCAGGAGGTATTGCCTCTTCACCTCGTCGAACAGGGCCCGGCTTGCGGGGGCGATGAGGCCGCAGCCGGGTTCGTCGATGTCGGGGAAGAATTTACGAGTGTAGGGCAGAAAGGCGCGCTTACGGACGTCGATGAAGAATGCGACCTGACCGCCGAGACGGGATGCCTGTTCCCGTCCGACCTGGATCACGCCGATCGGCAATGCGTCGCCGAATTTTCCAACCTTCGAGGATGTGTAGACGCCCACGACCAATCCACGGGCTGGGACATCCGCAGAGGTCGCCGCACCGGCCTGCTGCTGCGTGAAGGCAGCGATGACGCAGGCCGCGTGTCGAACCAAGCCGGGCTCATCCGGTTCGTTCTCGAAGGGAAACCGCGTCCAGACGAAGTCACCTGATCGAAACGGTATGGGTCCGGTCAACGGAAGAGGCTCAGCCGAGTCTCGTAATCGGCGTCGGTTTCATCCGGATCGCGCTGCATCTCGTAGTGGTCGAGATCGAATGCCGGCATCGCCGGATCGAGATCGCCGAGGGTCGCTACGTATTCGGAGTGGCGGCGAACGAGGTCTTCGACGAGCGTCGACACGTCTACATTGTCCAGCTTCGCGACGCGGCGCGCGGCTTCGTAGACGTCGGCGTTGATTTCCAGCTGAACGGTTCCGGCCATGTCTCGGACATCCGAAGGTTCGGAGAGGATCATATCCTACCCTATCGCCGAGGCTCCGTCATCGGACTACATTTTCGCGCGACGTGTTCAGGGGAGCGGTCGTCGCCGCCGTCATACGCCCCGAACTCCGCGCCCCGTGATCATAGCCTCCTCGACGTGCCTGTATCGGGCGAGCTGCTCCCGCAGACCGCGCACCTCGGCTCTCAGGGCTGCGTTGTGCTGCTCGAGCTGCAGGATGCGTCGATCGCGGCGGTCGGCTTTCGGCTTCGCGTCAAGCTCGTCGGATGCATCGTCCGCCGGCGGCGCCGTTCCCAGCCGCCTGACAGCCTCATCGAGGAGTGCCTTGGCGGTCGGGTTCTTGTAGAGCGTCTGCCGGTCGAAGCCGCAGGCGATAGCGATGGCCGACAGGTTCGGCTTCCCGCTCCTCTCCGGCAGCAGCTCGCCGGCGGCTTGCAGGCGGTCCAGATAGGCGCGAAGCGTGGCGACGTTGCGCTCGCCGATCTCGCGCCCGGAGACGCCGGTCATTTCCTCTTCGCCTTGCGCCGAGCGTGCTGCGGAAGCGACAACCCCTTCTCCTTCCGCAGATCCAGGTCCGTCTGCCCCCGATCGACTTCGTCCCACCCCTCGTCGAGCTGCGCCTCGGTGATGTTCAGAGCGCGGGCGTTCCTCTGCCAAGTGCGGATACGGCGGGTCAGCTCTTCGTTCTCCTCGCGCAGATTGTCGATCATCGCCAAGAGGCGGGCACGGGACTTCGCCTCGTCGGCACGCGGGCCCGTACGGGGGATCTTCCTTCGGCCGGCGCGGATCTCGTCCGTCCTCTTCGCGAAGGCTTCGGAGATCTCGGGAAAGCGGCACAGGCCGCTCCTACTCCACTTCCATCGATGGATGACGAGCCCCTTCGCGATGACCGCATCCCAGGTCAGCGGCTGCTTCGCATCGCTCGGCCATGCCGAGATCTCCGCAACGAACCATTCACGGATTTTGGGGCCGAGCGCCAGACGTTGTCGAGGCTGCACCTTCTTGATCGAGGTGCCCGCCAATGTCCGACGCATGTGAGGCGTGCTCCCGGGATAGGGGATCAGCTTCCGCCATTCCTTCTTTCGAAACGGTGCATGCGGACACGACCGTTCCTTCGCCTCCTGCGTCTGCACGGCGTCGCTCCTTCGAACGAAGGCTTCGGAGATGGGTTGTCCGCGTCCGCTACAGACGCATCACGATCCGGTCGTCGGCATGGCCGCCTCCTTCGTCGATGGCGTCGGCGATCTCTGGGAAGAGCGCGAGATGTCCGCGCTCGAACGGTTCGGCTACTATGGTGCTCGCAACGGCCGCGCAGGCCGCCGCGAGTGCCGGAAGGCGCTCGGCACGCGACGGATCGACGAGATAGCGGCCTTCGAGAGACGAGAGGATCGCGAAAGCCCTCGGATCCAGCGCCGGAAGCGGCGTCGGCGTTCCGTCCAGGCCGACGGCGAGAAGCGGGATCGCTTCCGGCCCTTCGAAGGCCCAGTTCAGAGCATCGATCTCCTCGTCCGGGGCATCGGCGCGGAGCATCCTGCGCCTCCATGCCTCGATGACGTCGCCGGACAGCAGCCGAAGGACGATGCCGCGACCGAACACGAGGCTGTCGCGTCGCTCCTCGACCGGGCCGAAGATCTTGCGGGCAGCGATCGCATCGAAGAGGCCGCGGTCCCCCACGAATAGTTCGGTCGGCATCAGGTCCAGGTCCTGGGAAACGCCGGCGGAGAACGGCATCCGCCTGCGGGCCCGGACCTCGTACGCCGCCAGGGCGGCATTGCCTCCGATCGTGAAGTGGGCGGCTCCGAACCCCTCGCTCCGAAGTTCGCGAAGGAAACGTGCCGTCACGGCCTGGACACGTCCGATCCGGAGGGCTTTCAGAACCTTCGCATGGATATCGAGGCGTCCCTGGATGCGATCGAGCTCCACCTTGGCCTGCTCGCGTCCGGCTTCGAAGGCTGCCTTGCGGCGCTCGGTATCCGGGGACCTGGGGCCCAGTGAGCGGGTACGCTGACGGTTGCCCTCGTACCGCAGGTTCACAGTGTGCGTGAGGTACTCGACGCCGCCATTCGTCTTCCAGCCGATGCTGCCGGCGTAGCGCGCGGCCGTGTCCGAGGCCTCCTCGAAGGCGATCCAGAGTCGCTCGAGCTTTTCGAGAGCTTCCTCTTCATCCTCGTCGAAGAGATCCGAACCGCCCATCCCATCACCCAGATAAAATCCGGAGTGATATTATTTGTGGTAAGAGCGATTCGCAATCCCGGCGGTGCCATCCGTCCAGCGGCTTCAACATTCCGGTGAGGAGCGGCCGGGACGTTCAGGTGGCGAGCCCGATCCCATCGAGCGGCCCCTGACGCAGGACGTCGGGCCGCATCTGTACGATCGTACCATCTTCGATGTCGGGATCATCGTGGGCCGCCAGCATGCGACGATACCCGACGGCCATGCGGCGGTGATGCTCGACGTAGTTCGAAGCGCCGTAGGTCCCGTCCTCGACTTCCTCCAGCGATCGCGCGAGCGCGAGGTCGACGTCCGCCAGCAGCAGCTCGATGCGGGCGCGATGTACGGGATCCCCTTTGACGACCGCGCAATCGAGACAATCGGCGCAGGCGCCGTGATGCGGGCAGGGTGCGGTGCCCCAGTCGTGGAGGCACAATCCGATGTCGGTCGTATGGACCGTCGCAAGTTGCACCAGCGAGAAGTTCTTCCGTTCGACGGGCGGCTTGCGCGACCACGTCGCAGCGATCGGCCCTTTCATCTTGCCCTGCTCGAGCAGCTTCCGGGCCTTCCGCGCGAGCTGGTATCCGGGCTCGTGATCGTAGGCTTGGTTCGACCGCACGTCCTCGCGGCCCGACCAGCGTGCGAGGTCGACCTCTCCGAGTCCGCCTTCGGCGGCGATGGTGTTCAGGAAGTGCCGGACCTGATGGGTCTTGAGGACGAAGAACTCGCCGTTCGCATCCTTCAGATCGAACCGCTCGAACACCGACATCGAGCCGGGCCTGCTCTGCAGGAAGTCCTTGACGACGTCGTACGAAACGTTGTCGACGATGGCGGGAACGAGGCCCCGGCGCGATCCGAAGAAGTTGCGTGTGGCGATCATGAGGTATTCCGACCGCTTCATGACGTGGTCGCCGCCGATCGGGCGGATGGCGTCGAGCAGAGCCTTCTCGATGTCTCCGAGCCGGTAG
The DNA here is from genome assembly GCF_028920805.1 of Methylobacterium sp. 092160098-2. Lineage (NCBI taxonomy): Bacteria > Pseudomonadati > Pseudomonadota > Alphaproteobacteria > Hyphomicrobiales > Methylobacteriaceae > Methylobacterium > Methylobacterium sp. 092160098-2. Next base: position 1,019,135 of record NZ_JAQPZJ010000002.1, read on the forward strand.
CGCCACTTCTTCTGCGTCGAGCATGGGGTACGCGGGATGCGGTAGGAGCGGACGAACACGACGATGTTCTGGAAGCCCTGGATGCCGACGGCCTCGCGCATCTCCTCCCCCGTCAGGATCCGGTCGGGCGAAGAGAGCCGCCAGCGATCCGTCAACCAGGCCCGCCCGGGGTTTTCCTCCATGAATGCCGCGATCGCGCGTGCTTCGGCGGTGAGTTCCTTGATCTGCCTGATGGCACGGCGGGCGACGTCGACCATGGCGGTCGGGATCCACTTGATGTCGGCCAAGAAACCCTTGGAGCCGCGGTACCCGATGCCGTAGCGCACGACGGGGCGGCCGTCGGCGTCGAGGATGGGTTTGCCGTTGCGGGTGACGGGTTCCTCGACCTCGCAGTCGTAGGGCAGCCTGAGGATGTCGTTGATCCGCCAAGGTGCGCAGGGCAGGAGTTCGACGATGCGCATGCGCAGGATGTCAGGCGGCGACGACACCAGCTGTGAGGCGCGGGCGAGTGCGTCCAGCGCGCCCTCATCCGGCATGCGGGAGTCCTCCTGGTCTTCGTCGCTGCCTTCGACCATGACGTGATGCCGGTCGAGCGGCCGCTTCGCCGTGTTCGTGAACTGGATCGGCGACATCGTGATGCCGGCGTCGTTCAGGATCTTGGCGATTTTCGCGAGGACGGTGCCGGCTTCGTAGGGACTGGAAGTTCCAGCACCGATCGATTCCGCGAACCTCAATGCTCGCTTGAACGTCGCGCCCGTGAGGCGGCAGGGGTCGTGGCCGACGTCCTTCGAGGCGCCGTATAGCATCCGGGCGACCGCGACCATGCGGCGATACCGGTTGATCTGCGACGGCTTCCTCACGTCGTCGAGGCGCACCACCGCCTTGAGGAAATCTCCGAAGTCCTTGGCCATCGCGGGCCCGTCGGGATCCTCGCTGGTCGATCGGACCGTGAAGGCGAGTTCGCCCTTGCCGGTCCCGCCCGGCTTGTTCGAACGGGTGGGCACGATCCAGATGCGGTCGTCGAACGGGCTGTCGCCGAAGGCCGGCGCAAGGCGTCCGGACTCGATGAAGATCTCGAGGTTCTGCCTGGGCGTGGCTCCGAGCGTGGCCATGACGCTGCTCCGGACGCGCGAGGTGCGATGACGGCGACCGGGACGGATCATGCCGCGTCGTCCTTCCGTTCGGAGCGGGCCCGTTTCACCTCCTCGCAGCGCATGACGACGTCCGCTACGGCGAGAATGGTGTTGTCGAGCATGGTGATCATGCGGCCGTCGAGGCGACGGGCGCGCCGCTCTTCGCGGCCCTTCAGGAGCGTGTCGAGAATGCGTTCGTGCGGACCATCCAGCCACGGTTGGAAGCGCACGCAGGTGTAGCAGGCGGTCGGCGCGGCGAGGCCGCAGAAGGCGAAGCTGCCGCAGGTGCCGACGCCGCTTTCGGGCGCGGTACTGGAACCGAAGATGCGGCTCGCGCGCGTGCCGCCCCGCAAGGCCTCCGCCTCCGATCCGACCAGGGTGCCGAGGAAGGCCTGCGCCATAGGCGCGAGCTCGCGGGCCGTGGCGGCATCGAGCTTCTCGACGACGTCTCCGCGCAGGTTCACGTATGCTCGGACCGTCTGCTCGTCCCTGTGATCGAGGAGTTCGGCGACGACCCTCTTCGATGCACCTTCGCGCAGCAGCCGGGTCGCGAAGGTGTAGCGGAACCGGCGCGGGCCGGCCCTGAGGACCTTGCCCGTCCGCGGCGAAACGACCTTCAGGGCCAGGACGGTCTGCGTGATGAGCCGTCCGATCTCCTTGGGTGTCCGGTGCATCGCATAGGCGTGCCGCGGACGACCGACCTTGGCGGGGTCAGGCGTAGTGCGGTGGAACAGGGCGTGTCCGAAGGCTTCGTCCTCCCACGGCACGGCCTGCCTCGCAGCTCTGTTGGTGGCGACGAGGCGCTTCATGATGCCGGCGGAATGGGCATCGAGCTTTCGGATCTTGAACTTGGTTCGGACGAGCCTGTCCTTGCCTTTGATGCGCGGCACGGCGATCTGGGCATGGCCGTTCTCGTCCTCAAAGTCCTCGTCGCGCATCAACGAGATCATGCGGGGGTTCGGCCCGAGGATGACGCAGAGCCAGACCAGGGCGAGACGGTCGATCGGAACCGAATTGGTCTCCTGGGAGGCACGCAGCGCCTGCAGCAGCGCCGTGGTCTCGGCATCGTCGAGCGGGCCACCCGTGGGATCCCGGGTGAGGACGGCGACTCCCTTCGGGTTGCCGCCGACCGTGATTGCGTTGACGATGGAGGCGCTGGTCGGGTTGACCCCAGACCCTTCGCGCTTCGACAGGAAGCGGAACCAATGTTGGAGGTGGTGGAGCTCGCCGACCGACAGTTTGGCGGCTTCGCGGGCCTCGTAGAAGAAGGTCTGCAGCAGGTCGGGACGGTTTCCCAAGCGGATCGTCGGATGCGACCAGCGTCGGAACGCGCCGAGGGTCTTGAGCCTCTTGAGCGCCTGGAAGGCGTTCTGGACGTGGCTCGCCGAACTCGAGGTGATCAGGTCGACGAGGTAGTCGGCGGTGGCTTCCACCATTCCGCGGTGGGTGAATTCGAGCGCGGTCCAGTCGAGCCGGAAGTTGTGGCCGGGATCGTTCAAGTGCCAGACCGGGCCGTCCAGCTGCACCCTCTCGTGGTATGAGTCGAACACGGCTTCGCGGAGATGCGGGACCAGGATGGGGTGATCGATCCCGGGAGGTCCCTGGAAGGGCACATTCATGACCGGGAGTTTCCTTCCGCGCTGAGCTTCTGGAGGCGCAGCAGAAGCGAGCCGGCCTTTTCCTTGATGAAGCGCTGCCGGTAGTGCTCGCCCTGCTCCGAGGTCTTGCTCCAGCCGTTGAGGAAGTTGCGCATCCGCTGCTCGACGCCTTCGCGGAGCACGTGGTCCGGCTGGTCGTCGATCGCCTCGGACAGGCGGTCGTTGAAGCTGTGCCGAAGCCTGTGCGCGGTGGTCCAGGGCGGCAGGCCTTCGACCTTTGTGCGAAGGGTGACGAAGATCGCCTCGACAGTGCTCTCGGCGATGGGGCGTCCGAGTTCGGATACAAAGACGTATCCGTGCCGCTTCGCTCCCGGATAGCGCTCGTCGTCGTTGTTGTGCTCCGTCAGCCAGACGTCCAGCACATGCGCGAGCGCGAGCGAGATTGGGAGACGCCGCGCCCTCGTCTTGGCTGCGGGCGGCCTTGCGCGAGGATCGTCGGGATTGTTCTGGCGCCTGTGGATGTCGATCGTCGGCTCGGGCCCGTGCAGTGATAGATCCTGCTTCATCAGACCGAGCGCTTCACCCTTGCGGGTTCCGAGTTCGTAGAGGGTGAGGATCAGCGCGAAGTTGCGGAACTGGTGCTTCTTCTCGAAGGGGTTGGTCGCGCTCCCAGGTTCGATGGCGTCTCGCAGGATGGCCAGCTGGCGTTCGTCGAGGCCGAGCGTTTCGACCTCGTCCGGCTTCGGGATGCCCGACAGCATCCCGTCGGCGAACTTCTCCAGCTGTCGTTCGGCCATGGTGTAGAGGTATGCGGGAGGGCCTTCCGCCTCAGTGCGTACGAGCTTGTGCATCGCGGCGCCGGCGCGCCATCGGACATACCGCACGACGGCGCGGCAACGGGCATCCCAGTAGCCGGGCCCGACCATGACTGAACCGCCATCGTCGGCGGCGACGTCCTGGTTGCGCCGCAGGACGCGCTGCAGGCTCTTGGCGTCTCCGTCGGAAAGATACTCGAAGCCCGCAATGCGGGCTTCGAGGTCGATGCCCCGTTCGAAGGTCCAGTTGAAGGCCGTGACCACGGCCGACATCGTCCGCTTCTGGTGGGAATAGCTGTGGCCTGCATCCCGCAGTTCGTTTGCGTGGAAGATGTTGGGCCACCACACGGGCATCCCGTTCCGGTCCACGACCGTGACGGTCCGTTCGCCAGGGAGCATGTCGTGGCTCTTCAGGCGCCATGGGCCTGGAGCGGGATAGGGTCTTGTCACGCCGGCGGTTCCCGAGATCGCCCGCCAGACTGGATCTCAAGGGTTAAGGACACAAGTCCTGCGGATAGTGGACGGGGCGCCGAGCGTATTTCGATCTAAGATACTGACTTATATGGTTTATTGCGAAATAGTGGACGAAACGTAGGCGTGGCGGATTCGAGCGGGATCGCCAGAACGACGGATGATGGAAATTGACCTTCCGAGGCGATTTTCGTCGTCGTATCAGCCGCTTACTACGATCAGTGGACGATCTTGCGGTGACGCGGGTTTGGGCCGCGGCCGCTTTCTGGAGCTGTTCTGGAAGAGCCCGCGTCCGTCAGTGGACGATTGGCGGGCTGGTATCTAGCCTAACACCCTGAACAAGGATGTGAATCTCACTTTTGTGGACGTCCGATTGGGAGCTGGGGTTCACGATGGAAAATTAGCGGTGTCATGAAAAAACAAAGCCAGCAGTAAGCTGCTGGCTTTGTTGACGATTTTGGTACCAGTGGACGATCGAAAACTGACTAGGGTTCAGTAGCTCGGTGCCGCGAACTGTTCGAAGGTCGGCATCGACATCGAGCCGAATGCGTGCCCGGGCTTCTGCACGCTGATCCCCTTCTCGCGGATGAAGGCCTCGATCATGGCCTTGTCCTCGGCGGACTCGCCCAGCTTGGGGCCCTTCGCGTTGCGCGTGTTCGGGAAGCGGAAATTGCGGGCCGCGGCATGGGGTCGGCGGGCGGTCGTGGTGCGGCGGGCGTTGGTGGCGACGGTCGGCGGGAGGGCAAGGGATTCGGACATCGACGCCTCTGAAGGAACAAAAGAAGGAGTGGATGGTTGCCCGACGTGTTGTCCCGCCTGCACCCGTCAACGAATGAAGCTCAGCCATTGAAGGAATGGAAGAGGGTGGCCGCCAAAAAATTGCTGAGCCGTTAAGGCCGCTTTGCGCGGTTCATTCCTACGAATTTCATAGATTCCCCAGGTAAACCTTTGTGCTCAAACTCTTTTCCCGAGTCTGAGACAGGGCTGTTGCGGCTCCTTCGTTTCTGAGGCTAAGGTCGGATGCCGAAGGAATGGGGCGTGGTATGGCCAAACTGCCACTACAGCGGACGCGCGGGGTCCGCGACAGCGACGAGCTGTCCGAGGAGAACCTCGTAAGGGACACCCGCGGCATCTTCGGCAAGGCGCGCGACTTCCTGAGCGTCAAGCAGAACATGACCATCACGCTCGTCTGCCTCGCGGTGACGGCGTTCGTGTTCCACGGCATGGCCGACCTCATCTTCCTGGTAGCGCTGCTTCTGGCGTCGTTCGGCCTGACGCGCCGCGAGGAAGGCGCGATGAAGCTGCCGATCCAGTCCGGACTGATGGATCCGGTCGAGGGCGGTTCGGGCAAGCCCAAGAAGGCCGCAGGCATATTCTTCATCGGCAACGACAAGGTTACCGGCAAGGAGATCTGGTTCACCAATTCGGACGCCCGGACCCACTTCATCGTCCTCGGCACCACGGGCGCGGGCAAAGCACTTCCCTTGGATGCCCTCGTCCATACGCCGACAGGCTGGCGGCGGATGGCCGACATCGAAGTGGGCACATGGGTGTCCACCCCGGACGGGCGATCCGCTCAGGTCGACGGCGTCTTTCCCCAGGGCGAACTCGACATCTTCGAGATCGAGTTCGAGGACGGCCGTATTGCGGAGGCATGCCCGGAGCACCTCTGGGAGGTTCACCACAAGCATTGGGTCGGGAAATACAAGGCGGGCGTCTCACGGGCGGGTGCCGCCAAACCGCGCCTTCTCCGCACTCGTGAAATCGTGCAACTGCTGGAGCGCAATAAGGGCAAGTTCTCGATCCGGCTGCCGGCTGCGGTCGAGAAGCCGACTGCTGCCCTGACGCTGGACCCCTACCTCGTAGGTGCGCTGCTCGGGGACGGCGATCTGACAGGCAAGTCATTCAGGTTCTCGAGTGCCGATCTCGAACTCGTCGAGAGCGTCGACCAAGCCCTTGCTCCGTTGGGATGCGAACTCCACAGATACGGATCGAGCGCGCCCATCGACTACCACGTGCGCCTCGCTCCGGATCAGACGCATCCGGGCGCCAACCCGGGGCGGCTTCGCCAAGCCATCCGCGATCTCGGCCTCGAAGGGACCGACTGCTTCGGAAAATTCATCCCGGAAGTCTACAAGGAGGCCTCGGTCGCGCAGAGATGGGCTCTCGTGCAGGGGCTCATGGATACGGACGGGACCTGCGATCATCGCAAGGTCGCGCTCACATTCGCGTCGTCGTCGCTTCGTCTCGCCACTGACTTCCAAGAGGTCGTGCGCTCACTCGGTGGCTTGGCCACGCTATCCCCGAAGCGTCCATTCTTCCGGGATCGTGACGGCAACCGCCAGGAAGGCCAGATCAGCTACGTCGTGGCGATCCGCCACCCCGAGCCGGACAACTTCTTCTCACTGCCGCGCAAGGTGGCCTTGGCTTCCCGCCCGTACCAATACGCGGCCGGGCTGAAACTCGGGATCAAGGCGATCCGCTTCAAGCGCCGTGCCCAGGCCGCATGCATCCGCATCGACCACCCCGAACACCTGTTCATCACCAACGAATACGTCGTCACGCACAATACCGAGACGCTCCTGGGATTTGCTGCCAACGCCCTCTCTTGGGGGTCGGGCTTCCTGTTCGTCGACGGCAAGGGCGACGTCAGTCTCTACGCGAAGGCCTACGCGCTGACGCGCAGGATGGGCCGCGAGGACGACCTACTCGTGATGAACTTCATGACCGGCGGCACCGACGTCCTGAGCGGCGGCGGCGGCGTGATGCGGTCGAACACGCTCAACCCGTTCACGAGCGGCTCGTCCGACCAGCTGACGCAGATGTGCGTGAGCCTGATGGACGACGCGGGCGGCGACGGAGCGGTCTGGAAGGGGCGCGCGGTGGCGATGCTGGGCGGCATCATGCGCGCGCTCGTCTGGAAGCGCGACCAGGGCGAGCTCGACCTGAACATCGGCATCATCCGGGACTACCTCGCACTCGACAAGATCATCGAGCTCGCGGCGGACGAGATGCTGCCGCACAACATCCGCAACGCCATCGTCAAGTACATCGCGCAGATCCCCGGCTTCGACAAGTCCAAGGGCACCAAGCAGGCCCAGCAGACCATGGAGCAGCACGGTTACCTGCAGATGCAGTTCTCCAAGGTGCTTGCGACCGCGGCCGACGTCTACGGGTTCATCTTCATGACCCCGTTCGGCGAGATCGACATGGCCGACGTGGTGCTGAACCGCCGCATCCTGATCGTGATGCTTCCCTCGTTGGAGAAGTCGCCGCTCGAGACCGAGAACCTCGGCAAGATCGTCGTCGCCAACCTCAAAGGAATGATGGGTCAGGCCCTGGGCGACAGCCTCACGGGAACCTGGAACGACGTCGTCGACAAGCGCGTCACGAACTCGCCCTCGCCGTTCGTCACCATCATGGACGAGGTCGGCTACTACATGGTCGAAGGAATGGACATGATGGCGGCCCAGGCGCGAAGCCTGGGCTTCTGCCTCGTGTTCGCCGGCCAGGACGTCAACGCGATGAAGAAGAAGAACGAGAAGGTCGCGGACGCGGTCATCTCGAACTGCAACACCACCATCGCCATGAAGGTCGAGGATCCTCAGGCGACCGCCGACCTCATCATCAAGAAGGGCGGCAAGGGTCTCCGGGCGTTCTCCGCCGGGTTCGACGCCAACGTCGGCGAGATGGGGATGCGCTACTCGGACCGGAACTCGGCGGAGATCAAGGAGGTGGACAAGATCAACTTCCTGGATCTCAAGGGCCAGGACGAAGGCGAGATGCACATCGTCTGGAAGACGCGCCTCTCCCGCGCCAAGGGCTTCTACGTCAACCCGCCCGAGGCGCTGAACAAGAACCTCCTCGTCCTGGCGCCGAACCAGTTCCTCAAGATCGCCCGGCCGAACCCCGAGGACGTCAGCCTCAAGCAGCGGCTGCCCGCGATCGCGGAGACGCTGTCGCGCGCCGACCATGTCGAGCGCATGCGCCGCGCCGCGGAGGAACTCGTCGGAAGCCTCGAGGAGCGCGCGCGGAGCGGGGACGAGATCGCCGTCTGCGCGATGGCGATCACGGCCGTCCGCACCGGCAAGAACCCGCGCGACCGCACCGAGGCCGCCGCGGCCAGCGTCGCCGCCATGCTCCGCTCGCAGAAGGCGAGGGCCCACGAGGTCGGCGGCGACATCCGTGCGCTCGACAGCCTCAAGGCCTTCGACAACCCGGGAACGGCGGCAGGCGGAGCCGGCTTCGGCATGGGCGGCGGACAGGGCGGACGCCCGCCCGGGCGGCCCGGCGTGCAGCCCGGCGCGCCGCAACGCGGACGCGGTCTCGGCGTCACGGATCCCTACGAGCAGCTCGCAGGCGACTTCGGGCGGTCGGACGACGCGGTCCGGGAGGCGCCGCGCCAGCCGCAGCGGCCGATCCGTCAGCAGCCTCCGGTGTTCGCCGACGCGGACGACCTGGACGACGGCGGTCCGATGATGACCTCCCCGCCCCCGGTCAAGCGGCAGCTTCCCGTCGCGAAGAAGGACGGCGTGCCGCACTCCATCGACGTGGACGGCGACAGCCACGTCGACATGGCCCACGACCTCCACAGGAGCGAGATCATGGTCCGGTTCATGTCGGCCATGGACAGCGACGGCGGACCGGAAGGCGTCAAGCAGGAAATGGAGGACGCGGTCAGCAGCCTCCACGGCTACAACCCGTCCGCGCGCACCGCCGAGGCGCCGCCGCGCGAGATGGAGAACGCCAGGAGGATCTCCGATGCGGCGGCCGGCCGGGGCGAATGGCCGGTCGAGGACGAGGAGCCGGTTCGGGAGCGCGTCCGGGAGCTCGAGACCGCCGGCGCCCCGCCGCGGGAGGATCGCGCTCCGCCGAAGAAGTCGGCGCTCGGGCTCGAGGAAGCCGTCAGCATGGGCCAGTTCTTCGACGCCCTGCTCGAAGACGAGGAGTGAGCCATGGCCGAGAGACGCGTCGGCGTGGCGTTCGCAGGGGGCAACCCCGTCGAAGGCGAGCAGCAGAAGGACGGGTTCTACAGCACCCCCGAGGACGTCACGTGGGGGCTCCTCGACTGGCTGGAGACCAGCGGGGTACTGGCGTCCCACGTTCCGCCCGGGACGCCCTTCCACGAATGCTGCTGCGGCGACGGCAGGATGGCGAGGATCCTGGCCATGCGTCATCCCGTGATCGCGACCGACCTCGTCGACCGCGGCTACGGCGACCGCCACGGCGCGGACTGCGACATGACCCGGCGGGCGCCGCTCCGCTCGCCGGTCGTCGTGACGAACCCGCCCTTCTTCGGCGCGGAAGCGATGCTGGAGCACATCCTCGACCAGGACTTCCTCATGGTCGCGATGGTGCTCAAGACGACCTACTACAACACGCGGAGCCACATGCCGCTGTTCAGACGCTGCCCGCCCGCGTTCAACCTGGGCCTGACCTGGCGCCCGGACTTCCGCGGGCTGGGCCGGCCGGTGATGAACGTCAACTGGTTCGTATGGCTCAAGGGGAATACGGAACTCCCCCGCTACGACGTGCTCGCGCGGCCCAAGCTCCCGGAAGGCATCATGCCGAAGATCGTGCGCCCGCCGAAGACGAAGGTCCCCGCAATCGCCAAGAAGGCCGTCCCGGGCCTGGTCGAGACGATGGAACCGCCGCCGGAAGGACCGACGGCGAGGCCGGAAGATCTGCCCCGCGCCGCCTGACGGGCGGCAACGTCGCTTGGGATGCGTGGCTTTTGCGTCATAGCGTCGGGCCGCACGCGATCATATTCCTGTGACCGCGGTCGATGAAGGGCCCCGAAGGGGCTCCGGAACAAGCCGGACAACCGGTGTTCGGCCGCGCCGATCCAGGGGTCAACACATGTCATCGACGATGATGGTCGCAACGGGCACGTCCACCGACGATACCATCCTCGTGGACGTCGCGGTCCTTTCGGGCACGGCCGAAGCCAGGGCCGCGTTCGAGCCGAAGTTCGGCGACGTCCGCAGCTTCGTCGGCATGGCCCGCCTCACCCTGCTCAAGGACGCACAGGGGATCGAGGAGGCGCTGGCCGGCATCTATCCCGAGGCCCACGGGATCTTCGTCGAGATCGGCCACCGCCCCGGCATCGAGCGGATCGCCGTCGCCTTCGCCCTCTGAGCCGGATTCAGGGCTGTATGCGGGAGTTCTCGCCCGGCTCCTCCCGGACGTAGAGCCTCACGTCGGACACGCCCTGCCGCTTCAGGACCCGCAGGGCCGCGGCCTGGGCTCCGACGTGGAGATCGCGCTCCCAGCGGTCCCGGTACTCGTGGTCGATGACCAGCACGTCCCCCTTGCTCTCGGGGTGCTCGCTGGCGAACCACTTCATGAAGGGGGTGGATTTCGGGGGCTTGCGCAGGAACGCGTCGCCGACCACCCCGTGGCACGGGACCGAAACGTCGCCGACGCGGACGTCGAACTTCTTCTCGGGATGGCGGACGAGCCAGTCGCGTGCGGCGTCCGTCGCGGCTTGGGTGGCCTGTCGGAGCACGACCTCGTACAGCCGCGAGAAGTGTCCGGGTTCGCTGCGTGCGCGCCGCTCCTCCTTGCGCTCGATGGCCTCGTCGATGAGCTCGCTCGCCCTGCCGCGCGTCAGGCCGGCCGAGGTGTGGTCGCGCCGGGTGAGCTTGTAGAGGGTGGAGAGCTGCCTCTTGGTGGCCGGAAGCAGGTCGCGCCTGGAGAGGCCGAGGTTGTGAAGCTTGCCGCCGTCGCCGTAGCCCATGTCGCCCTCCTCCGCAGCGTGTTGCGCGGGCAACATAGAGAACGGTCTCCGGAGGCGGCAAGATCCGACCTCCAGGCTCCGGTCACCCCTGTGGAACGCGGCCGTCCAGGCTGTAGACGACCGGTTCGAACCACCGCGCCTCCTCCAGCAGGATGGCGGAGATCCGCGACCAGGATCCGCCGGCGTATCCGGTGCCGATGAACGGCAGCCCGATGGCCGAGAAGCCCTCCCGGCGAGCCCTGTCGTCGATCGAACGGAAGACCGTCCTGACCGCATCGTAGTCGACGTAGACACGGCCGCGGGCGGCGTCGTGGCCGTATGCACGCTGGGTGACGCCGTTGACGACCACGTGGCGGCCGCAGTCCACGAACATGGCGTGGCCGAGCCGCAGACGGCCCGCGTGGTGCTCGGCCTTGTAGGCTTCGCAGGCGGCCGGATACGCGGCCTTGATCTGTTCGGCCACGCCTTTGCCGAACCCGCCGGAGGCGTTGCAGCCGTGGACGATGTGGCGCTCGCGTGCGTCGAGGAGGCTGCCTCTGCGGATCTCGATCCGGCCGCGCGGCGGCCAGCGCAGGACCGCCGGCGCGCTGGGCGGGACTGTGCCGGCGATCGACGCGCCGACGCTTCCGTCTAGCGACGTTTCGGCGGATGATCTCGAAGGAACGGAGACTACCATGCGCAAGGAACTCGCCCATCTGATCGCGACCGTACGCGATCTCGGCATCCGTGCCACCGGCAGGCCGAGTCCGAACTGCATCTCCGTCGCGGCGCCCACCGAGGGCTTCCCGGAGCGGCTGCTGGCGCTGGTGGAGGCGCTGGAGGCCTACGACGGAGCCGAGGCAGCCAAGCCCGGGCAGCACGAGCTCTTCGACGATCCCGAGAAGCTCCGCCGCGGGTTCAACGCGGTCCTTCGGTTCATGGAGATCCGAGGCTACGACGTCGAAGGAGCGATGGACGCGGCCGCCGGGGCGATGGAGCTCAGGCGCAAATCCCGCGGGGTCCTCAAGCCGGTTCCGATCTTCTCGCCGCGGGCATGGCGCAAGGACAAGGACTTCGACCCGACCTTCTCGCACACGCCCAACGTCGCCGACCTCGCACTGATCCCGGACGGCACCGAGCGCGGCGGCGAACGTCAGCTCCGCAAGCACGCCATGGTGGTCGACCGCTCCCTCGAGATGCTGGGAGCGGCGCGACCGGTCTTCGACGACCCCGCTGCCCAGAGGCAGCGGACAGTCAGCGCGCCTTGATGCGCTGCTGGATCTCCACGCCACCCATCGCGACCACGACGACGGCGGTGGCCGCGAAGACCGCGAACATGTGCATCCATTGCTCGGGCGAGCCGACGTCGAGCGCCCTGAAGGCGGCGAACGCCACCACGATCTGCCATCCCGTCGAGACCCGCATCTGGAAGAGCGACGGCCGCAGCAGCGCCCAGACGGCGGCGTAGCCCACGAACGCGAAGCAGGCGGCGAACGAGGCCAGCGGCCCCCAGACGAGACCGAGCACGATCTGCAGGACGATGGTGGCGGGAAACACGGAATACAGCCAGATCAACTCGCCCGCGACGCTCCGCAGCGCCGTGTGGTTCGGACGCCGGAGCTTCGCCGGCTCGGGCTGCGGCGCCTGCACGCGCACGGGCGCGACCTGCTCGCGCGACGCCTGTTCCGGAGCCGCGGGCTCCGAGGCCGACACCGGCGGAATGCCGGGACGGGCGCGGAGGAACGACGGCATGTCGAAGGCCGTCCCGTCCTCCGTCGGCGCGCCGTCGTCGACGAATCCGGTACGCGTCGGGGCCGGCGGGAACGGGAAGCGCTGCTGGGGAGCCGGCTGGGGTGCGAGGCGGGGTGGTGCCGGCTCCGGCTCGCGGTGCGGCTCGCGCAGGTGCAGCGGCTGATCGAAGTGGACGGGCCGCGCCGCCTCGTAGGCGGGATGATGCGGGGAGAGGTCGCCCCCTCCACGCCCGAGGACGTGCCGGAGCCCCGGATGGACCTCCGCAGCCTGCACGGCGGGCTCCTGTCGGATCGGCGCGTGCGGGGGCGATGCCTGCAGCTTGCGGTCGAGCTTGCCGAGGCTCTGACGCAGGAACGCGTGGAGCTCGTCGGAGGGGTCGCCCTGCGCCATGACGCGCTCGGCCTCCTGCGCGTCGACGAAGGGCGCGAACGCCACGACGTTCTCGCCTCTCGGATCCCCGTACCCGGAATGCTCCGCGTGGGCGGCGCTGAACGGAAGTCTTTCGGCGGCTGAGTTCATCTCGGTGCTGGTCCGGTCTTCTGCAGGGTCTCGGGATCGTGCCTGTGGTCCTGGGCGTCAGGCCGCAATGCCGCCGCGCTGGTCGGACCCCTTCGGCTCCTGGCCGAAGCGGGGCTCGACGCGAGGCCGCATGCCTCCCACCGCGGGGCTGATGTGGGCGGCGGGGCGCGGCGGTTGGGGCGGGACCTGCCGCTGGGCCTGCGGCTGGGGCTGCACCGGCGGGGCGGCCGCGGCGGCGGGCTGCTGCTCGTACCGCTGCTCGACGGGCGCGGAGGCCCGGGGGGCGGTGCGGACGAAGAGCGGCGCGAGACCCTGCTGGACCTCCAGGAGCCAGTTCACGAGCCGCTTCTTCTCGGTGCGCTGGGCGAGCTCGTCCAGGCCGAGTTCCCGGGAGATGTGCTCCTCGCGCTGCCAGACGTCGAGGACGGACAGGTTGCGGGCGCGCCCGTACTCCATCAGCTGGCTGTGGCAGTAGGGGATGTCGATGCGGAGCATGCGTCCGTCGCGCTGGTAGGCGCCGAGCTCCAGCAGGTCGGGATTGTCCTGGTAGGGCGTGAAGCCCGAACCCTGATCGAGGCCCCAGAGGTCGTTGAAGATCAGGACCGGCGTGACGTTCTCCCCGAGCGTGTCGACCGCGAGCTCGATGGCCTGCCGGGCCGACTTGAGCGACTGCGCGTCCGGGATGGCCACGGCCAGAAAGCGGAAGTGGATGTCGCGCTCGAGGGCCATCTCGGGAACGGCAGTCTGGCGCATCCAGTCGAAGATCGGGGAGGTGACGTTGGCGCCGAGGTCGGTCAGGCTGTCGCCGACGTTCCACCACTGGAAGACGGGATTGAAGTAGCGCTCGACGGCGCGCCGGTCGCGCGAGACCATGGCGAGATCGGGAGCGGCGCGGAGCGAGAAGTTCACCCGCTCCTTCATCGTCGCGTAGAGCTTGGCCTCGTTGTCGATCTCGATCACGACGAGCGGCTCGCGGGGTTCGCCGCCCTCGGGGGCCTTGCGCGCCCAGGCGTCGTGAGCCGCGATGTACGTCGTCGAAACGAAGCTCTTGCCGATGCCGCCCTTGTTGGAGCCGATCAGCGTGCACGTCTTCTGGGGGTGGGCATCGGTCATGGTCGTTCCTTCCGCGTCGTCGGAGCGTACCGAAGGGCGACGCTGTCCCGCCTGAGCGAAGACCATCTTGCACCCTCCAAAGGAATGGTCAATCAATTTCGTTGGACGGTCCTCACGTTGCGAAGGAATGAAATTCGATGGTGCCCAGGGACTACGCGACCGTCCGCATCTTCGCGTCGCCCGAGACGGCGGACGTCTTCTTCGGCCGCGGCGACTCGGCCACGAAGGCCGCGGTGAAGGGGCTGGGCGCGCGCTTCATGGCCGACAAGCGTTGCTGGCGGGTGACGTTCAAGTTCGCGCGCAAGACCGCCGAAGACGTCGCGGCAGCCGTCGAGAACGCCCTCGCGGAGGCCGCGCCCGAGGTCTGGCGCGCGCGCGTCGGATCGGTCCAGCGGGAACTCTGCCTGTCCAGGCGATACGGCCTGCGCGTCGCCATCGGCGGCCTCAGGGTGACCGTCCCCAGCGACCATCCCTTCGCCTACTACCTGCGCAAGCTCGACGGAGCCGAGCAGGAGCAGCAATCCTTCATCGTCCATGCCCGCAGCGCGGTCAGCCGCGAGATGTCCACGCACATCAACCGCCTCATGAACGACGACCTCGCTCTCGTGCACCGGGTTCTCGAGCCTCTCGAAGGCCGTAAGCTGACGGGGCTGTTCATCGGAGGGCGCGACGAGCTGGTGCGCCTCGGCGTCGTGCCCGGGGCCGTCGTACACGCCGACACGTCGTTCCTCAGCGTCGTCGACGAGTCGGTCCTGTCCCCCGACGTCGCCGTCTGGCCCCTGCAGGTGGTCGACTGCGCCCCCGCCGGCGACGCCCACATCGTGCGGGTCCACTACCTGTCCGCGGCCGATGCCGTGAATGCGCTGAAGCTGCGTCAGATGCGGAGCGAGGCGGAGCGGCAGCCGCTCCTCACGAAGGCGAACGCGGCAGAGAAGTGGTCCCGCCGTTGAGACGCCAGCCCGGGCGACCGGGTCCGGGTCTCCACGGATCCGTCGACCGGGCTGCTACGGGGCGATGCGGCGCGCGACGCATTCGAACAGATACGAGCAGAGCATCCCCAGGACGAACGATGCGACGTTCGCCGCGGAGAAGGTCTCGATCGACGCGAAGTGCTCCTGGAGGCTCAGCGCGATGGCACACGACGCGACGTACGCTGCGGTGGATGCGAAGGCGAACGGAATCAGCGGCAGGGCGAGACGCCCCAGGCGGACCACCCGCCGTCCCGTATGCCTTCGGGCCACGCCGATCTTCCCGACGAGCAGGAATGCCGAGATCGCCAGGGAGATCTCGGCCAGGGCGTCCCTTGCCAGGACGACGTAGACGATGCCCGACAGGATGATGGCGACGAGGGTCGCGGCGAAGACGTCGCCCTGTCCGAGCATGACCTCTTCCCAGATGGTCGCCTGATCCGGAGGAGGCCGGGACGGGTTGGCGGGATTGTCGATCCCGTACAGGGTGTATCCCTTGCCGGTCATCTCGCCGGCCGCATAGGCAGCGATCCCACCTGCGAGCAGCTTGTATTCCGTGGCGTTCAGGATCATCGCCACGGCGAAGAGGCCGAATACGAACGACGCGTTCACGAAGCATGCGCGCCAGCTGACTCCCGGCTCGCGCGGAAAAGGGTTGTACATCGCCCACTTGAAGCCCAGCGTGGTCGCGGCGAATAGAGCGATCAGGCTTGCGAACACCATCCTGCCATCCGCACGACTCGATTGGCTGCCGCAATATAGTTCGCGTCGATGGATCGGACGATCCCCCGCGAAACATCGGCGGTCGCGCCAGACGACACCCGCGCGCCTCGGTCAGAGGCCTTCGTCAGCCATGGCGGCATGCATGTGGTCGATCGCCTGCAGAGCCTTGTGGGCATCGAGCGGCACGGGCTGCCCCTTGTTCTCGAAGGGATAGCAGATCGGCTTCTGGTCGAAGGTCTTGTAGCCGCCCGACGGCCCCGCCGAGCTCCGCTTGAGCCACCACTCGTGCGCCACGTAGCGCATGATGTCGGCGGCGCTCCGGTCCATCAGGTGCTGTTCGAGAGCTTCGCGCTCGTAGAGGGAGCCGAGGGCGTCGTCGACCTTGTCCGGCAGGCGGCCGCGGGTGCGGAACCGCCGGTGCGTCTCCTCGTGGAGGACGTGGCTGCCGTCTTCGCCGGTCTCCAGATGCACGGCGTCGAACACGGTCGGCCAGCGGCCGTCGTTGGCGGCGCGGAACGCGTCCGTGTCGATCGGGCCGGCCTTGGCACCCAGGATCTCGATGTCGCGGCCCAGGTAGGTGCGCGCAAGCTCGACGAGGTGCGCCGGCGGATCGGCGACGTCCCCGCGCACGTAGGCCCAGCGGCGCGTGCCGTTCCATGCGTAGAGGACCGGAACGAAGCCCCACGCCTCGCGACGCATGTCCGTACCCTTGGCGGGATCGAAGCCCTTGCGCTCCATCAGATCGCGGAGCGAGGCCTCGTCGGCGAACAGGTCGCCGGCCAGCTTGGCGCCGAGAGCGGCGTCGATCACGCCGGTCCTGCGCACCAGCTCCACGAGCAGCCAGTCGGATCCGAGACCCGGCAGGGCGCGCTCGTCCGCGATGTCGTCGATGTGGAGGATGTCGTCGACGTAGAGGCCCTCCGGCATGACGGAGGAGAAGCAGAACCACGTCGAGGCCTCGCCCGACCGGTAGACCGGCCGGAGACGCCCGAGGAACTGCGACTGCTCCTCCTCGCGGTACTGCCGCTGGACCATCCTCGCCCACTTGCCGGGATAGCGCGGCACCTCGATCCGGACGTCGTGGCCCGAGCGCATGTGCACGATCATGTCGTCCGGCGGCACGCGCAGCGCGTTGCCCTGGGCGTCGAGGCCGTTCCCGTTGCCGTCGAACGGCTCCTCGGGGGCGTCCTCGTCGTAGGTCAGCGCCGCGACCACGCCGTCGACCACCCAGACCGGCGGCTCCAGCCGACCGAAGGAGATGGCCGCGTCGTGGTGCTTGGCGAAGTCGAGACCGCGCACGGCGCCGTAGTGCATCCAGTCGACGTTCTCGGGCGACTTCCATCCTGTGTTGATCAGCCGGCGGGCCTTCATGGTCGCGCCGGCCACGACGCGGCTGTGGCCGTACATGGCCGAGATCAGGGAGATCGCGCGCCGCACCTTCGCGAGACGCCGCGCGCAGTCCTGGGCGACCGCCGGCGTGGCGCCGCGACCCGGCAGCAGCTTCGAGGTGGCATAGGTCGAGTCCGCGATGGCGACCACGCGCACGTTCAGATCGCGGACGACCGCGACCTCGGCCTGCCGGTCGTCCTCCCCGGAGCGCGTCCAGATGCGGGCAATGATCTCGGGCTGCGCGGACGCGTCCAGGAGGAGGAGCGGCTTGTCGATCCAGTTCGGCTCCGTGCGCCAGGAGATCCGCACGTAGTAGCGGGCGCTTCCGTCGGTCGCCCGCTCCTCGACGCGCTGGATGCGCATGTCGCGCGGGCCCTTGGCGCGGTCCCGCCACACCAGCATCCGCAGATCCTTGGTCAGGTTCTCCTGCTCCTCGAGGAGGACCCGCTCGTTCTCCGAGGCCGGCTCGGCCCCCGCCAGCTCGGTCTCGATCTCCTGCAGGCGACGCTCCCACGGGAGCCGGCGCGCCTCCGAGAGTTCGCGATGGACCCGGTCCACGTTCGCGGCCTCGAGCCGTTCGGCCACGATCTGCCAGAAGCGGTGCTCCTGCTTGATGCCGAGACCGGTCGGCCGCGAGCAGATCTCCGCGACCTGGTCCAGATCCAGCTCCGGTGTGATCAGGCGCCCGACGTCGAAGGCGGTGCTGCAGCAGCGGACGGCGCACTTGACCCATTCGCCGGCCTCCGGGAAGCGCATCAGGGCCGCAACCGGATCGTCGGCAGAGCGGGCGACCAGGGCGTCCATGACCACGTCCACGGCCTGCCGCCGCCCTTCGAGGATGGTCTCGGGGTCGATGCCGGCGTCGCGCTCCTTCTTCGTCAGCTTCGGGGTCGGGCGCTCCTTGCGCAGGATGCCGAGTTCGAAGCGGTCGGTGTGCAGGAAGAGATGGTGCACCCGCTCGTCGGCGATCACCGCGCGGACGTGCTGCAGCTCGGGCGGCAGCGGCAGCGCGAAGAAGGCGTGGGGCAGGAACACCACGTCCATCTCGCGGATCCGGTAGCGCTGCTCGATCGCCGGGCACGGCTCCTGCTGGTTCACGGCCGGGTGGAACTCGCAGTACTTGGTGGTGCGTTCGAGCCCGGCGCCGGACTCCGACGAGCAGAAGCCGGCGGTCCCGATGCCGGCCTGGGCCGCCAGCTCGACCTTGTCGCGCATCGCGCAGCCGGCCTGGATCTTCCCCTTGTAGATCATGCAGCGGAGCTTGAGGTTGCGCGCCTGACCGACCAGTTCGGCGAGACGCGCCTCGGCGGCATCCTCCTCGATCAGCCCGAGCTCGGCCGCTTCGCGACGCAGATCCGAGGACGCGGCGCGCGGATCGAGGCCGAGGATGTGCGCACGCTGACGCAGCTCCTCGATGTTGGCGTAGGTCGGCAGCATGAACACGATCGGGCACCGGCCCACGACCTTGTCGCCGTTCTCGTCGAGGTACTCGTAGTCCTCGGCGACCCGCGGCCCCAGAAACCCGCCCGTCACGTCCGGATCCGGCCGCTCGGTGCCGTCCTTTGCGATGAACTCCAGGGTCTGGGACGTCTTGCCGGCACCCGTCGGCGCCTGGATGAGCGTGAGCGGCGCGCGACGCTGCTCGACGGGCTGGTAGATCGCGTCGAAGAACTGCTTGAGCACCGTCTGGATGCCGGAGGTCACGACCGAGCCGGTCGCGGTCCGGTCCGGGCGGAGCGCGCGGGCCTCGGCCGCGCCCTCCACGCCGGCGGAGACGCTGATCGGAAGAGCCGTTCGCCCCTGGGCCTTCGACGGGTCGAGGCTGGCGGCGGGCTTCGGCAGGAACGAGAGCGCATCGCGGGACGCGCGAGGTGCGGCGGCGCGGGGAGCGACCGCGGCCCGGCCGATCACGCGGCCCGGGCGCTTCCGTTCCGGGGTCCAGGGCTTGATCTCGCCGCGGCGGAGCTTGTCGATCGTGAAGCGCACCTTGCCGCGGGCCTCGAACAGGAGGCGCGACGCCCACTTGCCGTCGACGAGCGCGTTCTGCTGGAACTGCTCGACCACGATGGCGGTCAGGCGCTCGAGACCGCCCTCCGCGAGCGCGGCCTCGGCGTTCATCGGCACGATCGTCCAGGCCAGATGGCGCAGATACTCCTCGCGGCCGTCGGCGATCTTGCCGTCCGCGTCCTCGACCCAGTTCGCGGCCCCGTCCGCGCTCCTGCGCCGGCGGGGGACCGTGAGCTGCGTGGTCTCGTCGAACTCGAGCACGACCTCGCCGGCCTGGAAGCCGGCACCGCGGGCGAACGGGTGCAGGACGTCGACGGCGTCGATGAAGCGCTGGACATCCTCGGCGGTGACCGCGGGCAGGTCCTGCGGCCGGGTCGTCAGAGGCGTGCCGGCCTCCCAGCTGAAGTTGCGGCCGGTCTTGTGGTGGCGGCCGTAGATCGTGACCGACTTGGCGTAGTTCAGGATGTCGAGGCCCTGCTCCCGGCCCCGACCGCTCTCGTCCCGGAACTTGAACGCCGTCCGCTGCAGCTTCTGCGCCTCCTCGGGCGCGGTCCAGCGGAAGAACAGCGCGACCTTGGGGGCGTTGCCGACGCGGCGCAGGGGCGTCGGACCGAGGATGTCCTCCGCGAGCCGCCTGATGTCGAAGCTGAGGAGCTCGTCCAGGACGTCGACGTCGATCGAGAAGGCGTCGCCCGACCCGCGACCGAGCACGCAGGCGACGTTGAGGGCGGGACACCAGCGGATCCACTCCTCCAGCGCCTCGGGCGTCGGCAGGCGTTCGTCGAGGCGGTGGTTCTCGCGCCACTTGATGACTTCGGTCCGACTGTGCCGACCCGGCACCTTCCCGGGCAGACGGCGATCGCCGTAGATCTCCTGGGGATAGATCGACCAGCCGTTGGCGACGAGATCGCGCGCCACGTCGCCGAAGATCGTTTCGCCGGGGGCGTAGGACTGGGCGACGCCGGCGAGATCGTCCTCCTCGAGGCGGATCGCCCCGAGCGCGGCGAGCCGACGCTGGACGAGCGATCCCGAGGAGAGGCGAGAAGGTTGCGACACGGAGCGGCTGGAATCGTTCTCGAAGGAATGAAATGCGGATCCGCATCGTGCATGCGGCGACGACAGGGTCAACCGGAACGGACGGGGACCGTTAACGAAGGAATGACGCTTGACGCAAGGGCCGTTCGACAGGAGAACGCTCGTCATGACGGATGTTCCCGCACCGCCGCAACTGGTCCGGTCGGCTCCGCAGGCCCAGCCGCGCGATCCGTCGGCACCGCAGAGCCTGTCCGGGGCCGACGCCTCCGCCGTCGTCGATCTCCCCGGAGGCTCGTTCGGCGCTCCGGCCGAATGGATCATGCGACGTGCCCTGTACCTTTCCATGGCCGCGTCCGGTTCGGCACCCGCCTCCTTCGAGCAGGCGCTCGCCGACTATGCCGAATTCATCCGCTGTCGCCCGGTATCCTGGTGCGCGGGCGAAAGCCGGCTCGATCCCTCCGCGCGCGTCTATCGGGCGACCATGGGCGATCCGCTCGGCTGGTGGGATCTCAGCGACAAGCTTCCGTTCGCCTTCGTGGCCACGGCCGCCGGCCGCATCCTGGCGCTCCGCGGCTTCGAGGACGGCGATCCCGGCCTGCCGGCCGCCATCGACGAGATCCTGGCCCGGATGACCCCATGGCAGGACTTCGCCGCCGAACGGGCTCTCGACATCTACGAGCGGCGCATCGACGTCTACAGAGAGCTGGGCATCGCCCCGCCCGCCGCGGGCTCGGCGGAGCGCATGATCCTCGACGAGTTCTTCGTCGACGTGGTGCGCGCCGTCGTCAAACCGTCCAAGGCGGCCTCGACGGAGCGGGCCTACGACGTCGCCGACGTCCGGCACATGGCGGCAGGCGGGGTCGCGCGCGCGCTGGCCTGGGCAGGTCTGCCGGTCCTTTCGGACGGGGCCGATCTTGACGCGGAGGGGGACATGCATCCGCGGAGCCCGGTCGACGACGCGGATGTGTCGACTTCGTGGAACGGGCCGACCCCAGGCCTCTAGGTGCCGCGCCTCCGGCCCGGCACGCGTGCCGGCCCGTTCAGTTCGTAAGCATGATCTTCATCGACGTCGGGGACACCAGCTCGACCGCCTTGGGATCGAGGGACACGCCCGGCCCCCATCCCTTTGCCGTGAACGGCTGGCAACTGAGCGGATATTGTCCGTGGATCGGCGTTTGATCTGGGGCGATCCACTGCCGGCATAGCATCAGATCTATCTTCGCGACGTCTTCGGGCTTCACCCAGGCCTGGTACGACTCGACGGGCGTGCTCTTGTCGATGAGCCGTACCCACGCCGTACTGGCGGTCTTATGGCGCACGTTCTGCGGATATTTCATCGTCTTGTCGATGATCCAGCGCTCCTCCAGCAGTTGGGTCACCGAACAATGCCAGAATTCGTATAACTTCACCGTTCCGCCGGGAACGATGTAGATGCGTCCATCATCAGTCTTGACCGTCGCACGTCCTGACGTGCCCGACCATTCTTCGTATTTTACGATCTCGACAGGTTCGCCATAGGGAACCTGTTCTTCACCGATCACCCATCGGTCTGGGCCGATCTGCTTCCAAGTATGCGCCATTCCGACCCCTTGGCGGTTGTTGCGCATGGCCACTTCGTTGTCGGCCCAGATCCAACCCCGCTTCCCGGGTAGGCTGCCTGGATCCTTCAGGGCATCCACCGGCTGGCACCCTTCGGATGCAATCGCGGGCGACGCGACGAGGAGGAAGGTTGCGAAGGCCGCTGCAACTCCGGCCGCTGTCTTGAACATGGTCCGTCAGACTCCGATGCGCGCCCAGGATCGCCGACCGACTTCAAGAAACCGGGCGGGAATTCGATAAAATTGTCGGGTTCCACGTTCCGGCGGCTGCCGAGCTTGGAAGAGATCCTCGCAGGCGCGCCAACTCGCGACGGAGCGGCGCTTCATGTGAGCTTCCCCGATCGGCCACTGCCTCTCCGAACGCAAACGTCCGGCGTCCGCGCGGCCAGCCATGGAGCGGGGCCGCGATCGGACCCGTCCGCTATGCCCGGCCCGATCTCAAACGAGCGACTTCGCCGGGCCCGAGATCGAGGTAGAAGCGGACCGCATCCTCGACCAGAGCGTCCGGCGTGACGCCCGCCGCCTTCGCGGCTCGGGCGACCTGAAGGCCGAGCGCGAGATCGATGCGCACCTCGGCACCCTGCCTCGGCGCAGCCGGTGCGGGGACGGGGGCAGGCATGGGCATGGGTTCGGCACCGCTCCGGGACTCGAGCTTGCCGAGCTTCGCCTCGCGACGACCCTTGTGGACGAGGGCGTCCGCGCGCTCGTTCAGACGGTCGCCGGCGTGCCCCCGGACCCAGGTCCACTTCACGTCGCGCGCCGCGTTCAGCTCGTCCAGGCGCTTCATGAGGTCGACGTTCTTCACCTCGCCCGTCGTCGTGCGCCAGCCCTTCGCCTTCCAGCCGCGCATCCACTCCGTGATCGACTTGACGACGTACTGGCTGTCGCACCGCATCTCGATCTGGATAGCGGACTCGGCCGGGAAGAACTCGAGCGCCTTGATCGCGGCCGTCAGCTCCATGCGGTTGTTCGTGGTCGTGCCCGGGTCCCCGCCGCACAGTTCGACAGTGCCCTCGGGGGCGGCGATGACGACCCCCCATCCGCCCGGCCCGGGGTTCGGGTCGCAGCCTCCGTCGGCGTAGACGATGATCCGCATGCTGATGCCGGCTCTTCCGTGTTCGTGTGGGATGGCTGGACGCCGTCGATGCCGGGGATCGGCCGACGGACGGCATCCCGATTTCAGGTCGGTACAGCCGAAAAGTGGCGATCGGCTCAGGACGCCCTGGCGATCATGGCGTCGTCGATCTTGATCTGCACTCGGGGCTGGGCGTTGTAGTCGTCGACGGCGACGCGACCAAGGACGTCCACGGGCAGGCCTTCGCTCGCCGCGAGAGCGTCGCCCAGGCGGGTCCCGATCGCGTTGAACAGGATGGCCTCCGTCGTTCCCTCGGGCCCCTCCAGCAGCAGCTTGACGTGCTTCTCCTTGAGGATGCGGACGCGCCGCGCGACGCCCCCGATCACCGCGACCGCGGGCTGCTGGTTGCCGGCGCCGTAGGGCGCCAGGGCTTCGAGCGGGGCGATCGCGTCCACGGAGGTCGTACCCACCTCTGCGACCACGTCGACCTCGGTAGCGGGGCGCTCGAAGTCGAACGCCTCCGCGCACAGGAAGCGACGCAGCTCGCCGATGCGGCCGGCCTCGATCGTGAGCCCTGCCGCCATGCGATGGCCGCCGCCGGCGATGAGGAGGCCGCCCTCCCTGGCCCTGATGATCGCCGAGCCGACGTCGAAGCCGTCGACGGAGCGGCACGATCCCTTGCCGAACTCGCCGACGACGACCGCGGGCTTGTCCGTCGCCTCGCGCACGCGCGCCGCCACGAGACCGACGATGCCCGGATGCCATTCCGGATCCTCGATGACGATGACGGGATCGACGGCGAACTCGGCCGAGAGGGCCCTGGCGACGGCGGTCTCCACCATCGCCTTCTGCATCGCCTGCCGCTGGGCGTTGATCTCGCGCAGGCGGCGGGCGAGATCGCGCGTCTCCTCGGCGTCTTCGGATGCCAGCAGGAGGGTGCCCAGACGCGTGTCGTCGATCCGGCCGGCCGCGTTGATGCAGGGCCCGAACACGAAGCCCGCCGTCTTGGGTGTGAACTCCGTCTCGCCGGTCTCCTCCACGAGGGCCCGGATGCCGGGATTCCGGTCGAGCTTCGGCAGACCCTGCACCACGAGGGCGCGGTTGAGGCCGGTCAGGGACACGACGTCCGCGACGGTGCCCAGGGCCGCGAGACCGATCAGGTCCATCGGGTCGGGCATCGGAACGCCGATCTCGCCGAAGTAGCCCGTCTCACGCAGCAGGCGGTTCAGCGAGACCGCGAGCATGAAGGCGAGGCCGGCCGTGCAGAGATCCCGCAGACCGGACGCGTCGTCCGGGCGCTTGGGGTTGACCACCACCGCATCGGGCAGGGGCAGCGTCCGGCTCGGCTCGTGATGGTCGACCACGACCACGTCCATGTCCCTGGCGCGCGCATGGGCGATCGGCCCGTGGGCGAGCGTGCCGCTGTCGAGGACGAGCAGGAGGGTCGCCCCCGCCTCGGCGATCGCGTCGACCGCGCCCGGGTTCGGCCCGTAGCCTTCCCGGATCCGGTCGGGGATGTAGTAGAGCGCCTCCCGGTGCCCCGCGGCCCGGAGCCAGCGCAGCATGATGGCCGTCGACGTGGCGCCGTCGACGTCGTAGTCGCCGAGCAGGCCGATCGTCTCGCCGTTGCGGACGGCGGCCGCGATGCGGGCGGTGGCCGCGTCCATGTCCACGAGGCTGCTGGGGTCCGGCATGTTGTTCCGGAGGAGCGGCTTGAAGAAGCTTTCCAGGGCTTGCGGCGGGGTCCCGCGCAGCAGCGCGACCTGCTTGGGCAGGAACAGCGGGTCATCGGCGTCGACGCCTTCGAACTCGTTGGGGACCGCCCAGCGGTTCCCGCGCAGCGAGATCTCGGCCACGTAGGGATAGGGCAGGTCGGCGGCGTCGGCCGCGGCCGGCGCGCCCGAGGCCGTCCGGAACGAGGCCGGCGGCGTCGGAGGCGCACGGCGGGCTTGGGCGAACCCGGCGACGGGGAGCGTCATCGTTGGTCGATCCAGGTCCATGTTGCGGTCAGACCCCTTCGGCCGGAAGCGGCGTCGGGCGCGCCGGCCGGTTGCGCCAGCCGATCCGGAATTCGGGATCGCAGCGGTCGGCCATCTCGAAGAGGAACGGCGAGGCGAACTGCGGGCGGGCGAAGCGCTCCTCGGCGTAGCTGACGAAGCACTGGCGCATGGCCCGGGTCACGGCGACGTAGAGGAGGCGGCGCTCCTCCTCGACGTCGGTCGACTTGTGGTGGGGGAGCATCGCGAGTTCGGCACCCACGACGAACACGACCGGCCACTCGAGGCCCTTGGACGCGTGGATCGTCGAGAGGACGACGGCCTCCTCGCCGTCGGCCGCGTTCGAGGTGCCGGCCGAGGCCGCGACGTGCTCGAAGAACTCGACGTAGCCCCCGAACTCGCCCGCCTCGATGGCGGCCTGCTGGGAGGCCTCGATCCAGAGCCCGGTGCGGTCGGGAGGCAGTCCTTCGGGCACGAGGTTCGAGAGAAGGTTCGAGGCCGGCTCGGCCGCAGCCGACAGCGGGACCCCCTTCATGGTGTGCAGGAAGGCCGCGATCTGCCGCCGCCGCGGGTGCT
Organism: Methylobacterium sp. 092160098-2; assembly: GCF_028920805.1. Lineage (NCBI taxonomy): Bacteria > Pseudomonadati > Pseudomonadota > Alphaproteobacteria > Hyphomicrobiales > Methylobacteriaceae > Methylobacterium > Methylobacterium sp. 092160098-2. The sequence goes on from NZ_JAQPZJ010000002.1 coordinate 1,044,622, forward strand.
TCTCCAGGGTCTCGCGCTCGTCCTTCGTCGCGATGCCGGCCGCGGCCTTCAGCACGCAGACGAAGAGCCTGACCTCGGGAAGGGCCCAGAAGCTGCCCACGCCCACGAGGCGGACCGGGACCTTCTCGCGGGCCAGCGCGGTCTGCACCACCGGGGCGAGGGAGCCGGACCGGAACAGGATGGCGATGTGGCGCGGCGCGACGCCGCCGCGTATGCGCCGCGCCACCGCCTTCGCGACGGCCGCGGCCTCCTCCCGATCGTCGCCGAAGCCGGAGATCGAGACCCCGTCCCCCTGCTCGGTCTCGACCATGGGGACGATCGTCTTCGCGACGCGGAGGGTGTTGACGGTCACGACCGCGTTCGCGGCGGACACGACGGCGGGCGTCGAGCGGTAGTTGCGGGCGAGCACGTATCGGGCGCCCCCGCGGAAGCGGCGCCCGAAATCCGTCGCGTAGCGCACGTCGGCGCCCCGCCAGCCGTACAGGGCCTGATCGTCGTCCCCCACGACCCAGAGATTGCCGCCCTGACCCACCATCGTCTCCAGGAGGGCGATCTGGAGCCGGTTCGTGTCCTGGAACTCGTCGACCAGGATGTGGCGGAACCGCCGCTGCAGATAGGCGCGGAAGTCGGGGTCGTTGTTGGAGGCCCTGATGGTCGCGATGATGAGGCGCGGGAAGTCGCAGATGCCGCGGGTGGACAGCTCCCGCTCGTAGGCCGCGTAGATCTCCGCCGCCGCGACGAGGTCGGGGGTCTGGCGGCGCGCTGCCTCGGCGGCGGCCTCCACCGGAGAGACCAGCCGGTCCTTCCAGCGGGAGATCATGTCGACGAGGTCCTGGTACTCGCCGTGCCACGACAGCCCGGTGTCCTTGAGGAGCGCGATCTGGGCGTCTCCGGAGACGATCTCGAAGTCCTTCGGCAGCCCCGCCCGGTCGTGGAACTGCCGCAGCAGGCGGACGCAGAGGGAATGGAAGGTGCCGACGAACATGCGCCGGCGCTCGGTCTCGGGGATGTCCCCGTGGGCCTCGACGAGCCGTACCCCGACCTCCTGCGCGGCCTTGACGGTGAAGGTCGAGATCAGGATCGACTCGCGCGGCACCCCGATGCCGTGGAGATGGAGATGGCGGCCGACCAGCGTGCGCGTCTTGCCCGAGCCGGGCCCGGCGATGACGATCGCCGGCCGCGGACCGGAATGGGTCGCCGCGCGCATCTGGTCTTCGTCGAGGTCCACGGCTCGATCCTTCGATGAGAAGGAACGATTACGGTTTCGCACGCATCCGTCAACGCATCGGCGTCCCGATGCTTAAGGAATGACGGACGCGGCCGCTCTCGTTGCTTCCGTCAGGCGTGCGCGGGTTGCCGTCCGGCGCGGCGCGGTGGCTCAGGATGGGCGACACCCCGGCTTGCGGCCTCCTCAGGCGAGAGCTCCAGGACGAGCCGGTCGATGATGCCGTTCTTCACCTCGTCGCCGATCCTGCCCTGCTCGAAGGCGTCCTTGAGCCGTCGCGCGATCTCGTTCTTGGCGCTGCCGGTGCGGAACCGGTTCGCGAGGCGCCGGCGTGCCTCCTTCGGCCCCAGCACCGCGTAGAGCCGCTGACGCAGCTCCGCGTCCTCCGCCGTCGTCGAGAAGGCCCACGCCTCCACCGGCGAAAGCGTGTTGACCAGCATGTGCTCGTGCTGGCCGTCGCGGAGCTGGATCTTGACCAGGAACGGCGCGCCGCCGGCCGCGGGGCCGTTCAGATGGTGCTTGATGATGGACTCCGCCGTACGGGACAGGTCGAAGCGCTCGGCCACCTCGCGGGCATTCCCCGCGTTGGCCACGCCCATGACCCAGATCCCGGTCGCGACGTCGATCATGTCCTTCGGGAAGTCGTCCAGCAGCTGGCTCGCCAGGACGATGTGGACGCCCCACTTCCGGCCCTCGCGCATGTCGATCATGACCTGATCGCGGACCTGCGGCGCCACGCTCGTGCGGTGGAACTCGTCGTACACGAGGCGCTTGGGGGTCTCGCGGATGCGGCGGATCCTGGCGCGGTGGTGCTCCCGGTAGAGATCCGGGATGAGGTTCACGATGTCCTCGTTGAGGTAGAAGTCCCGGGCCGTCGCGTAGCGGGCCAGCATGTAGCTCATGGCCGTGGACTTGGCCGCGAAGTCGCCCACGCTCGGCGCCACCTCGTCGAGGTCGAGGGACACCACGCGCGCGGCGCCGATGTCGAACCGGGTCGGCACGGTCAGGAGCGGATAGGCGGCCGCGACCGCCGTGATCATGCGTGCGAACACGTCGATGACCTTCTCGCCGGTCGAGATCATCGCCGTGCCGAAGTTGTTGACGATGCGGTCGTCGCGCAGGACCAGCTGAAGGTCCTCCAGGAGGGGCACCGCACGGCGCTGGGCGAGGATGGCCTCGCGTTCCGCGCCGTGCTCGAACAGGGCGTCGACGCAGTCCCACCACGTCGCGCCGCCCGACACGTGGATGCCGCGGCCGCGGAGCGCCTCGTCGACCTCGAAGTCCTCGCCGGGGACGTACCGCTTGGGTGCGGAGTTGGCGATCTTCTTGTCGTCGAAGCGCGCATAGACCTCGTCGACGACGCGGGCCGCGATGTCGGCCAGTCCCTCGGGCGAGCGTTCGGAACCGACCGGGGTGCCCAGAAGCGCCAGGAAGTTGACGAGGAACGCCTTCTCGTTCGGCAGCGGGTACCGGCAGCCCAGCTGGGTGTCGAAGGGGTTGATCGCGTAGTCCTTCGTCATCCGCAGGCGATGGTAGGCGACCTGGTGCCGTTGATCGATCGGCAGCGCCTCCTTGAGAAGCGAGACGAGACCGGAGGACGAGCGCCCGATGTCGATGATCGCGATCCGGGGCAGCATCTGGCCGCCCGTGCCGACGGTGGCCGCCGGAGACAGGCAGGAGGCCAGACCGGTGGTGTTGAGCCAGACGGACTTCCCCTTGCCCGGCGGGGCGAAGACGAGATCGATGAAGGCGTCCTGCTTCTCGGTCCCGGGCTGGTAGGCCCAGGGGCGACCGTCGCCCGTCCGGAAGAGCACGGAGCCGAACGACCACGGCGAGGCGTCCCGGTTCCAGGGCAGCATCCTCACGACGTCGGAGAGCGGCGGGACGCCGGCCGGCGCGGTCGACGCGATGTCCAGGGCGAGCGCGGAGGACATGACGGAAGCGAGCGGATCGCCGGCGAGCTGCGAGGCTTCGCAGTAGCCCCAGCCCTCGACCGCGCGCTTGAGCTTTGACGCCCGGTCCTCGATCAGGCGCAGATCGTCGGATCGGGCCCACGTGGCGAACGAGATGCGCATGCGGCAGACGACCAAGCCCTCCTCCGCACGCTGCGCCTTGAGCTCCTGGATCGCGTCCCGGATGGCCCTGTTGTCCCGATTGGTGATCGTGAAGATCGCGGCGAGGAAGCTCTGGATGCCCAGCATCGAGAGCCCCTCCCCCTCGATGAGGTAGGAGACGCGCCAGGGGAACTCCTTCGATACGCTGCCTTCGATCATGCGACTGAGCAGGAAGGCGAAGTTCTGGACCTCCTGCGGGCCGATGGTCATGTCGACACCGGCGAAGTTGTAGGCGCCCACGCGGACGATCCGCGGGTTAACGCGCTCGGCCTCGCGGTCGAAGATCTGGTCGTCCAGCCTCGGCCACAGGTAGTGGCTGGCATCGCCGGCCGAGAGCTCCGGACGGCGGGAAGGGACGGGATCGCCCGGGAGGGCCGGCTGCCACTTCGAGTCCGTGAGGTCGGGATAGACCGAAGACCGGATCACCTCGACCGCCTGGTGGGCGTCGAGCGCCTCCGCGCGGATGCCGACGTCCCCGAGATCGGTCAGCAGTGACGCCACGAAGGAGTCGTGCCGGGTCACGAGGGCGCGCACGGCCCGGTTGATGTCCTGGGCCTCCGCGAACGTCGGCCACCCCTTCGGAGGCTTGCGGTCGATGTTGGCCCGCTGGAGCTCCTGCTTGGTCAGGATCGACAGGCGCGTCCAGAGGACGAAGTAGAAGCCTTCGGAGACGATGAAGTTCCGGAGATGCGCCTCCCTGGCCTCGAAGAGATCCTCGAAGTCGAGATTCAGCTCGTTGGCGACGTTGCGCGGCGGTCGCATCAGGTTCCTGACGACGAGATCGGACAGGTCCGGATCGCGGGCGAACCAGACCTGCAGGGCATGGCCGGGACGCCCGAAGTACGGGCTCAGCTGCACGGTGAGGCGTTCGATCAGATGTTCGAGCTCGTCGTTGCCGAGGATCTGGCGGACGCCGTCGATCCGGAGCACGGTGGCCAGCGACCCGTCCTTGGCGACGATGGTGTGGCCGCCCTCCGACGTCTCCAGCGCCGAGAAGGATTCGAGCGGCTTCTTCGCATACCTCGCGACGACGGAGCCGACGGTGCCGAGTGCGCTGGTCAGGCCCATGCGGGGCTCTCCGGATCGAAGGATTGCAGGTGGCCCGACCGCTCGAGCGCGACGGCGAGGTCCATCGCGTCCAGGGCGTCGGGAAGGGCCCGGTGGGGCTGGCGCGGCGGCCGCTTCAGGATCGCTGCGCAGGCCTCCTCCAGGGAGAGATGCCCGCCCGCGCCGACCGCCCGGCCGGATCCGGCCGAGGTGCAGGCGAAGTCGCGGCCCGGACCGAACGGGTCGGGCGCTCCGTGGGCCATCTCGATGGCCACCAGGGTCGCGTCGTACGGCACGTAGTGGATGGCGATGCGGCCGGCGCGCGTCAGGAAGGAACGGAGGAGGCCGAACGCCTCCGACGCCGGCACGCCCTCGCGCTTCGCCTTCGACTGGGAGATGCCGTGCAGGTCGCGCATCTCCATCGGGATCGTGAACCCGTCCGGTCTCAGGAGCGTGCGGAAGGTGTCCACGACGGATCCGTCCGGCCGATAGAGGACGCAGCCGACCTCGACGACGCGCGGCTGCGAGGCGTGCCCCAGCGGACGTCCCGCGTGAGGCACCCCGGTCGTCTCGGTGTCGAAGGCGGCCAGCATGGGTCGGAGGGATGGGATCGAAGGAACGGACCTGTCGACCCTAGCCCGAGAATTCAGGCCCGCATAGGTGTCGCGGCCGGATCAGGGCCTCGGTCCGGACGAAGGAACGACCGGGACCGGCCGCGGCAGCGCGATCCGGGCCACCGCCGGACGTTCGACGCGCGGCGGCGCTCCGCCCGGCACCTGCGCGGCCGATGCGGGGCGAGCGCCGTCCGGCGGCCTGAGGGAAGAGGCGACCTGCGGCGGCGACGGTCTCGGTGCCGCGCCGATCCGCGGCGGACCTGGCGGGACGATCCGGGCGGGCCCGGCCGGCCGCGCCGGCGGGACGCCGACCCTCGGCGGCATGGCGGCCGGACGCGGCGCCGGTGCGGCATCCGGCCGGACCGTCTGCGCCCGTGGTGCGGGGGCCTCGCGGACGGGTGGGGCGAACCCCACCTCCACCGCCGCCCGCTCCACGAATTCGGCGAGCCTCGTCCATCGCGCGTCGGAGGCGCGACGGGAGACGGCCTCGTCCAGAGCGGCCCGCTCGCCGACCACGAACAGGAGCTCCTCCGGACGCGTCCAGCCGGTGTACAGGATCGTGCGGTCGAGCATGCCGGCGTGGGCCGTCGAGGCGACGATGACGGCCGCGGTGGCCTGGGACCCCTGCATCTTGTGGATGGTGCAGGCGTAGGCGAGTATCAGCTCCCGCCACCGTGCGACCGGATACTCCACCTGCCGCGGTCGCGCTCCCGGCGCGTCGGGATCGAACGCGACCTTGATCACGCGGCGGGGACGGCCGTCCGAGGACTGCTCCTCGACGCCGAGGATCGTTCCGACGTCCCCGTTGAAGACGTCGTTCTCCTCGTCGTTCTTCGTCGCCATGACCCGGTCGCCGACGCGCGGGAGCGGCATCTTCGGATCGTCGCGGGAACCGTGGGAGACGCCCTCGATCGGCCGCCCGGACGGATTGAGCGCCGCGGAGAGGCGTGCGTTGAGATCCCAGGTGCCCGCCGGCCCCGGGGCCTGGGGACTCATGATCGCCACGTCCCGGGTCGGGTCCAGGCCGAGCTGGGTTCGCATCGGGCCGGTCACGAGCCTGACGACCTCGTCCGCGATTCCGGACGCCTCGTGCTCGTAGAAGGCGAGGCCGCCGCGGACCTTGTTGTCCATGAAGGGGACCTTCCCGTCCTTCACGGTCCGGGATTCCCTGGCGATGCTGGAGTTCTCCTCCTGGCGGTAGATGTTGACGAGCTCGACCGAAGGCACGAGCGGCCTCTCGCCCGTGCGCGCGGCCAGGAGATCGGACAGGACGTTGCCGGCCCCCACGGACGGCAGCTGGTAGGGGTCGCCGATCAGCACCAGACGGCCGTCCGCGGGCATGGCGTCGAAGACGGCAGCCATCGTCTGGGCGTCGATCATGGAGGTCTCGTCGATCAGCAGGACGGTGCCGCCGGGCATCGGATGCTCCCGGTTGACCCCGAACATGCTGCCGCCGGTCTTCTTGTCCTCGCGTGCGAGTAGGCGGCGGTGAAGGGTGACGGCCTTGCGCTTCGTGGCGGCCGACGCTCGCTTGGCGGCCTTGCCCGTCGGTGCGACGAGGTCGAGCGTCCGGTGGCCGAGTTCCTCCAGGACCGCGATCAGCGCCTCCGTGACCGTGGTCTTGCCGGTGCCGGGGCCGCCGGCGAGGATGAAGACGGGCGAGAGCGCCGCGCCGCGCACCGCCGCGCGCTGGATGGCGTCGAAGCGCGCGAACTTCCTGTTGCGGGCGAAGACGCGCTCGATGGCGTCGTCGACCCGGGCCTCGGCATGGGCCTGCGGGGTCTTCAGCAGCTCCATCACCTTCCGAGCGACGTAGGCTTCGGCCACCAGCAGCTCGGGAAGGTGCACGACGACGCCCTTCGGGGAGCGGTCGACGTGGACGCTGCCGCCCTTGCGACCCGCCGCGGCCATGAGCCAGGCCTCGACCTTGCCGCGCAGTCCGCCGTCGCGCCCGAGCAGCGAGGCCGCCTCGTCGGCTGCTCGTGCGGCCGGCAGGCCCGTCGAGCCCTCGCTCCGGGCACGGTCGAGGACGGCCAGCATGGCGGACTCGATGCGCCGCGCGTCGTCCGGGCCGAGGCCCATGTCCAGGCCGATCTTGTCGGCGTTCTGGAAGCCGACGTCGGGCACCCTGGAGATCGTGTAGGGGTTCTCCCGCAACACCTTCCAGGTGTCGTCCTTGAAGGCGTCGAGGATCCGGCCGATCGCGTGGTCGTCGACGCCGGCCTTGGACAGGGCGACCACGGCGCGCCGGTTCGAGAGCCGCCTCGCCCAGTCGGTCAGGATGGCCCCTCGGAAGCGCGCCGGATCGGTCGAGATCTCGGCGAGAAGTTCGGGCGACTGCTCGGCCTTCCGGCAGGCGGCCCCGCCGTGGCGCTCGACGAAGGCCCGGATCGTCGCGGGCGAGGCGCCGTGCCGGGCGGGTTCGAAGATGCGTCCGAGGAAGACGGCGGCTCCGTCCTTCGTGGCCGGCAGGTCGGGCCGCACGGAGACGGCCTGGAAGATGTGCTCGGTCCGGCCCCTGAAGACGTTGGGCCGCCATGTGCCCTTGGCGAGGAACCAGTCTCCGACTTCGAGCGCGAGACCGCGCGTCGAAGCCTTCGCCTCGATCATGCCGCCGGCCGTCTCGTAGCGGACGACGTACAGCCCGCTCCCGCCCTCCTCGGGCTTCTTGCGGACATGGGTGACGATGCCGGCGATTGTGTCCATCACGCTCCGGTCCCTTCAGAGCCTCGCCGAAGGTGCCGTTCGTTCTGACACCGGAGCACGAAAATCCGAAGGGCGCTCCTTCAGACGAGCCCGACCGCCCGGAGGATCGCGGCTCCGACGGCGCCGGAGGCCAGCGCGGGGCCGTAGGGGGTCCAGTCCAGTCCGGCCCGGCGCATCGGGATCCCATAGACGAGGAGGGTGACCGCCGAGAGGATGAACATGGCCAGGGCCGGCATCGGTCCGAACCACGCGGCGGCGGCCGTCGCCAGGGCGACGTCCCCGCCCGACATCGCGTCCACCTTCAGGATCCAGCCGCTCAGGGCGAAGACCCCGCCGATCAGCGCGAAGGCGGCGAAGGCTCCGTACACGCGCATCTGCAGGTCCGGCTCGAGCGGCGAGACGAGAAGGCCGCCCCAGAACAGCCCGACGGTCACCCACTCGGGGATCTGCTCGGTGGTCAGATCGATCCAGCCGGCGACGACGCCGCACCAGAGGATGGCGAGCACGGCCGCCGTGACCGGCGTCGGCCCGATGAAGAGGACCAGGAACGCGGAGGCGAGCCCGACGGCGGCCTCGGCGAGGGGATAGACCGGATCGACCGCCACCTTCCCGCACGGACAGCGCCCCCGCTTGGCCAGCCATCCCAGGACGGGGACCCAGGCGAGCGGGGGAAGAGGACGCGAGCAGGAGTCGCAGAACGACGGGGGGAAGGCGAGACCGAGCGTCGGGTCCGGCTCCTCGACGAGGCCCCAGCGGTGGGGCAGCCGCCACGCGGCGAGACCCGCGAAGGACGTCAGGGCCGCGCCGAAGATCGCCGCCATCAGCGCGCTGAGGAGCGGGAACTCCGCGAAGAGCTCGACGGGATCGGTCATCGTCATGCCGCCTGCGGGCGCCCGCGGCCCGGTGTCCGCCCCGGTTCGATCATCGTGGCGATCGCGAAGGCGACGATGTTGTGGGCCCGGGCGCGGAAGTCCTTCACCAGATCGGCGATCGGGTCGTGCGTCTCGAACCAGCGCCGGCGGGCCTCCTCGTCCATGCTCGCGGCACGCTGGACCATGACCTCGGTCTCGCGCTCGTAGACGGCCCGCATGAGCTTGGAGAAGTGCTTCACGAGCGACTGGAGGACGGTCCTGACCTCCGCGTCGGACGAGGTCTCGACGATCATCTTCGGCAGGTTCTCGTTGGCCGCGTCGATGACGGCCTCCAGCAGGCGGCCCGGGAGCCCGGCGGGGTCCGCCGCGCGGAAGTCGTAGGGCAGCGTCTGGCAGGCCATCAGCGTCGACGCGGCGACGAAGCTGAGGGCGACGGATGTGTCGGGGGTCGCCTCCGAACCGCGGCCGAACGGGCTGAAGTCGAAGCGTTTCGACGACAGGCGCAGGACCTGGGCGATCGAACGGGCCTCGAAGGCGACGTCGAGGGGGTCGCCCGTCTGCCAACGCTCCACGACGTACTCGACGATGTCGGGGCGGACGGCCCGGACGAGCTGTTCGCTCGCCGCGTTCGGCGCCACGCCTTCGAGGAGAGCGACCACCTCGACGGAAAGGGCCCGGGCCGTCTCCGCCAGTCGGGCTCCGATCTCGCCGAAGCGCTCGTCGGCCGGTCCGATGCCGCCTCTGGCCATGGCGGTGAAGATCGCCGCGTTCTGGTTGAGGAACTGCTGGAAGGCGACCCGCATGTCGCGCGCCGCGCGCTCCGCCTCGTTGGTGTCGATCTCGCCCTGTCGGGCGCTGGAGAAGCCCATGTCCGTAGTCCTCAGAAATCGGTCGCGGCGCGCACGTCGGCGTCGTCGGCGATGCGGTGGTCCAGGTCGTTCCGGCGCAGGAAGCGACGGAAGAGGTTGTTCACGGCCTCCAGCGCGATCTCGTCGCCGGACACGGTCCGGCGGACCGCCTCCGAGAGGGAAAGCATGAGCAGCAGGGGCGAGGAGGACGAGAGGGCCGCCACGCGGTAGCCCAGGAGGGCGTTGTCGCCGTCGCTGGCGAGCTGCACCCGGAAGCCGCCTCTGCCGCGGTGTCTCGCCACGACGGGAGCCGCGATGTCGCTCGCCGCGACCAGGAAGGCCGGGAGGAAACGTTGCGGATCCGCGAGATCGTCGGGAGCGACGGTGATCGAGCTGATGCGGGCCTCGCGGCCGCCGGTGGCGTGGCCGACCACGGCCGTGGCGAAGCGCAGGAGCCGCTCGTCGTCGACGCGGGGCAGCTGCGGCGGGGCGAGGTCGCGTTCGAATGCCTCCTGCGAGCGCTCCTCGCGCCATGCCTCCTGCTGAGGGGTCACCTCGTACGGCACGTAGGGCGATCCGCCCGGCACGGCGGCGAGGCGGGTCATCGCGTCCTGGACGCCCCTGTTGCCGAGGGGACGGGTCGCGAGGCGCTGGACCGCGGCGAGGATCGCCTCGCCGAGATCGTCGCCCGTTCCGGTGACGACACGCTGTCCGGACTCGCCCCGCGGCCGGTCTGGCACGAAGACGATCCCCGCGACCGCCTCGGGCTGGATCCCGAGACGCTTGGCGACGCCTCCGGCCGCGGCGGCGGCTTGGCCGTCCACGTCGACCTGGGCGCCTCCCGGGCCGAGCCAGATCTCGCGGGCGGGATCGGGTCGGCGCCTGAGACCCGGAAGGCAGATGATCGCGAAGACGCCGCTCTCCGGATGCAGCACGACGCCGGGCTCGCCGCGGAGCGGCTGGATGACCACGTGGACGTCGTCGAGATAGTCCTCGGCCGCGAAGAGCGGTTCCTTCAGATCCTCTGCGAGGTCCGGCAGCGGTCTTGCGGGTACGAAGCGAGCCATTCGTCGGGCCTCCCCGTCCGACTTGCCAGAAGGAACGAATGGACGCAACTTCGCGTCATTCCTTCGCCAAGCGCAAGTGGAATTCGGTGCAGATGAACTCGGCAGCCCTCGGCCCGGACGGCCGCATCACCACGTCGAACGGCATCGAGGACGTGCACCCGTTCGAACTCTGGGTGGCCGGATGCCTGCGGGAGGGCGCGGTCGAGTTCCAGGGCGACGACGTCATCCTGGGCGAGAAGGCGGCCGCACGCTTCGCGCCGGGCATCGACCGCGAGAAGAAGATGGCGGTGCTGGGCATCGTCGAGCGCGACGCCGAACCGATCCGAGCGATGCCCTGGACCTCCGCAGCCTTGCTGGCCGGCGTCAACGGGCGCGAATGGATCGCGCTCTCCGCCCGCGATGCCCGCGTCGGCAACGCGCGCGAACTCAGCCCGAAGCAGCTCCGGCTGTTCATCCCGCTCGATCTGGTGGTCTACGAGGCGGTGAAGGCGCTGCCCGACGGCAAGATCCAGCTGGTGTCCCTGCCGACGGCCAACGGGCGGATCTCGGCCGAGGGGCGGCCCATCATGGCGCTCCCGTTCAAGAAGATCGGTGTCGCCTAGCACCGCGTCAATAGGTTCAAATGGAAAGGGCGGCTCCGCAAGGTGCCGCCCTAATAATATTCCGGTAAATCGCTTACGTATACAGGTCAGCTCATGCCCAGCGCCTGCATGTAGAGCTCGAGGATCGCCTCCTGCTCTTGGCGCTCGCTGTGGTCCTGCTTGCGGATACGCAGGATGGTGCGGATCGCCTTCGCGTCGAAACCGCGACCCTTCAGCTCGGCGAAGACCTCCTTCATGTCGCCCATGATGCCGGCCTTCTCCTCCTCGAGGCGCTCCAGGCGCTCGATGAACTGCTTCAGCTCGTCGGCCGCGACGCCTTCGGCGGACGAGACGTCGCCGCTGCCGGCGGTAGGCATCGAATGGGCGTTCATGGAGATCTCCAGCTAGGAACGGTCCGTTCCTTCGAATCGAATGCCGCCAACAAACCAGCGGCCAGGCTTCGTGTCAACATTGAACGAAGGAACGGAATTAACGGGCTCCTACATGCCCCGGGGACGCGGGATCATGTCGGGGGTCGGCTCCGGCAGCGCCTCCGGGCTCTGCGGGGTCGGAGCCGAGCCGGGCGCGGGCGCGGGCGTGAAGGCCGCGGCCATGCCGGGGCTCTTCTGGCGCACCGCCGCCACGTCGTGTGCGTCCGCCGGAAGCGGGCCGTCGAGAAGCGTCGAACCGCTCGCCGGCAGGACGCTGAGGGTGTTCGTGCGCATGGTTCATTCCTTCCGGAAGGGTTGACGACTGGCCATTTGCATGGTCGTCATCCAACATGACATGGACCCTTGCAAGGAGCGAGGGGGCCACGGAGATCCCCAGTGACGGGCCAGCTTCTAGGCGCGACGGAGATGGAGGCGTGGCACGGGCGCATGCCGGCCGACGTCCGCGCGGCGATACCCGAGGACTTCCGCGAAGGGACAGAGGACTACGTCGCGCTCTCGGCGCGCATCTCCGCCGCGAAGGTCGAGGATGCGCACAGGATCGTCGCGTCCGAAGCGGACCTGTTCCGCCGCATGGGAAGGGCCCGCCGCCTGCGCTTTCTCGCCTGGGCGGCCCGGCGGTCGACCCCGGACCGGCCTTCGGCATGGGCGCGGCTGTTCGAGAAGGACGCCGAGGGTGAGGATGGCGGCGAAGGAACGGCATCCGGCCTGAACGACATCGTCGATCTGTTCATCGACGACATCCGCTGCCTGAAGGATCCGCTCGCGGCCCTCGTTGTCGCCCGCATCGGCGACGGCGAGAACGTCAGGATCGTGGCGCGGGCCGCCCAGGACGTCATCGAAACTCCCACCCCCGGAGGAGCGCCATGAGGAAGCTCGTCGCAGCAGCCGTCGTCCTGAGCCTCCTGGCCGGCCCCGCTCTGGGTGACGGCGGGTGCGACTCCTCCGTGCAGCAGGCCCAGGATCAGGCCCGGCGCTCCTACATCCAGTCCCGTGCATCCATGGCCGACTCCCTGTTCTCGCGCCGAGGCTCGAGCTTCAAGGACATGAGCTGCATGGAGAAGCTGTTCTCGCTCGGCAACCAGAACCTGGACATCTTCTTCCAGCCGCCCTCCATGCAGTCGCTGCTGCAGTCGGTGATGACGATGGCCTGCCAAGCCGGGTCGCAGTACATCAATCAGGCTCTGGGCTCCTTCACCGGGCAGCTCGGCAGCAGTTCCGGCGGCATCGGCTCGCTGCTTTCGGGCGGAAGCCTGAGCGGCCTGACGGGCGGCGGGCTCAACCTGCGGTTCGGAACGGGGCCCGGCGACGGCGGCCTGAACTCCGTGAACATGCTCCAGTACACCGGCGGCGGCGGGGCGTCCTACGGCTCCACGACGGGCGGCTACAGGGATCTCCTGAAGTGAGGCCCTCCCGCACCCTCATGCTGCTGCCCGTGCTGGTCGCGACCCAGGCCGCAGCGGCGGCGCAGCCGGTCCCGCTCAAGGACGACCGGACCGCCCGCGAGCGGCCGACCGCCGAAGTCCTGATGTCGCGCGAGATCGGTGCCGTCCCGGGCGCCCATGTCGAGACCGCGATGGTCGACGTCGACGGAGACGGCATCGGCGAGGTCGTCGTGCGCATCGTCCACGGCAGCACCTGCGACGGCACGCGCCAGTTCTGCCGCACGGCGGTCTTCCGCCACGACGGCCGCACCTGGCGCCGCGTCCTGGACGTGCCGGCAAAGTCGCTCGCTCTCGGCGACGCCGATACGCGAGGCCAGCGCCCGCTGATCGTGGACGGAGACGAGGTGCGGACGCTGAAGTCCGGCACGTTCCGCGTCGACGCCGCGGCCTCCGGCGCCACGAAGGTCCGTTTCTCGCCGTCGGTCGGACCGAAGGCCCGCGAGATAGCGGCCTCGTTCGGCCCCGGCGCCGTGCGGCTGCTGGACAGGAAGGCCGACCTCAAGGTCTCGGCGGGCACCGCCGAACTGGACGCGAAGAGCGGTCCGCAGGCGGTCTACCGGCTGGAGGGTTCCGTCGCGTGCGGTCTCGTGGGCTGCCCGGTCCGGACGATCGTCCGCAAGGGAGGCCGGGACGTGGTCGTCCTCGAAGGCTTCGCAAAGGGCGACGTCTGGGTGATGGGCTCCGGGCGGGACGGAGTGCGCGCCATGGTTCTCGACAGTGCCGTCGGGCCGGTGGCCTACGCGTTCGACGGCCGTCGCTACGTCGCGGACGGACCGAGGAGATGAGCATGAGACTTCTCCTGGCGACGCTCGCCGTCTCGGTCGCCCTGCCGCTCGCGCCGGCGATGGCGGACGACTTCGGGGTCCGGCTCTGCTCTGCCGTGTCCTGCTCGGCCGAAGCGGAGCAGGCGGCGATCGCGCCGACCTGGAACGCCCTGACGGCGATGGGGACCGACCAGCTGCTCGGGGCGACATTCCTGGACGTGTCGGTCGGCCCGGCCGCCCTGGTGGCGGGTGCGATCGTCGTCGGGCCCGTCGAGATGGATCGGGTCATGAGGGGCGGGTCCATGGATCCGGGCCTCGCCTCCGTGGTCAAGACGGCCATGGGTTCGGTGGCCGGCGTCGACATCAGCGCCGAGATCGGGAAGACGGACTCGTCGGTCCAGGCGGCCAGCTACGATCCGAATTCGACCTTCGCCGCCTCGTCGGGATCGTCGACCTCCGGTTCTCCGCTGTCGTCGATCCCGGGCCTGTCCAATCTGGCTTCGTCGTCCTCCAGTCCGTCATCCTCGGGCATGTCGTCGTCCGGCACGTCCTCGATGAACACGGACGGGGATTCGCCGCCCGGCTGCGACTCGCGCGTCTCGCAGATGGTCGTCCAGGCGGCGTCGAAATACGTCGAGGACATGGATCAGATCAGCCGATCCGACATGGGCTTCACGCGGAAGGACGGCAGGGGGGCGCAGCCCTCCTACGAGAGCGAGGTCGGCAGCAAGAAGCCGTTCATGAGCAACGGCAGCCTGGGCGGCCTCTCGTGCCTGTCGAACCTGTTCTCGCAGGCGAAGGTCCTCGACAACCTGTTCCGGCCGCCGACCATGCAGAGCCTGATGAACCAGGTCCAGAACCTGACCTGCGGCGCGGCACTGTCCGCGATCGGGCAGGCCAACCAAGCGATCAGCCGCAGCTTCTTCTCGACGGCGAACATGGGCGGCTTCTTCCCTGGAGCGTTCCTCAACTCGATGGGCGGCGGCCTGAACGGCGCCTCCGGCGGAGGCGGGCTCGGCGGCTTCCAGATCCCCGCGCTGACCTCGATCATGGGCACGTCCGGGTCGAACTACGGCACCAGTTCCGGTCAGACCAACGGCGGCTACGGCGCGCTGTTCGGTCGACGCTGACGGAGACGCGACATGGCAAAGAAGCTCCACCTCCCTCTCGCGGCCCTCGCGGCGACCATGGCCGCAGTCCTTCTCCACCCGGCGCCGGCGCGCGCCGAGATCACCTGCTGCGTCGGCTACTACGACCACAAGAACGCGGACGGGAACCGCGACCAGGTCATCGACAGCTTCACGAAGCAGATCAACGCCATGCAGCTGGCGATCATCGAGGCCATGCGTCTCGGGACGGGCCAGCTGACCGGCAACCTCCGCGAACAGTCGACCGCCCGGGCCAACATGGCGGACGTGCAGGACGACCGGAACGTCGTGGGCAACATCGAGAAGGCCCGTCTGGACGCCATCCGCGAAGCCGCCTCCGGCGCGACGAGCTGCAACGTCATCACCTCCGCCGCCGGCGGTACGCTGGGTGCCGCGATCAACCAGTCCGTGGCCGCCCAAGCCAAGGACATCTCCAACTTCAACCTCGGCCGGAACGGGATGCCGAGCGCCGAGGGGACCGACAAGGGCATCAAGGCCCGGATCGATCTGCACTGCTCCAAGTACGCCTCCCCAGCGGACGTGTCGTCGGGCATGTGCACCGGGGGCGGAAGCTCGCAGATGCCGGACGCCAACCAGGACATCGCGCAGTCGCTCTGGTTCTCCGAGGACGGCACCACGCGCACGCTATCGAAGGATCGCGCCGACGCGGCGCGCGCCTACATCATCAACGCCATCGCCCCCGTCCCGCTCGGCGGCCTGCCGGAGAACGCGGCCCGGACGAGCGCCGGCCGCGAGGCCGCCGCCGCACGCATGGAGGTCGCCGCGCGCGACTCGGTGCCGGCCGCGGTCCTCGCCGACCAGCTCGCCCGCCGCGAAGGCAAGTTCGGCAGCAGCACCGCCAACGCCACCGGCGGCACGGTCGAGAAGTGGGCGAAGGAGACGGCCCAGCGCGTCGTCGGGTACTCCAGCACGCAGTTCCCCAACGGCGTCTCCTGGCTCGACTACTTCGAGCTCCGGTCGAAGGGCTTCTTCTTCGACACGACCCAGAACGTCGCCACGCAGGGTTCGTCCGCCGGACAGGCGATCAAGGACATGGGCCTCGCCGTCCAGTGGATGGCCTACCAGAACTACGAGATCTGGTCGCAGCTCGAGAAGACCAACGCGACTCTTGCGGCGATGTTGTCTATCCAGCAGGAGCAGGCGACCGGAAGGTCCAGGACGCTCCGCTAACGAAGGAATGGGCAGCCGCCATGGGCTTCGGGAAAAGCAACGCTCTCGTCGACGAGGATCCGGACGACGGCCCTGAGGACGACGTCGTCCAGGCCTACGTCCCGCCCGTTCCTTCCGAGGCGATCGAATTCGCCGCCGACGGCATCGGGTCGCCGGTGGAGGCAGTTCCTTTCGTTGCGCCAGAACTCCCACCGGCCGCGAACGACGAAGGAGCGGCCGTCCTCCATCTCGCCGATCCGTCGGCCGGCTCGCTTGAGGAGCGCCTCGGCGAGATCCTCGCGCAGCAGGCGGAGTCGACGTTGCCGGCCGCCGACGCCGCGCCCGCCATCCCCCGCTCCGCCTTCACCGTGCGTCCTCCGACGCCGGGTGCCGCCCCCGAGGCCCCCTCCCCCACCGGCGGAGATGCCCGCCCGACTTCCGCCCTCGAAGCCCCGGCGGCCGAGCAGGCGCCTGGGCCCGAGCGGGAGGATCTCGGCCTCACTCCGGATCAGCAGCGGCTGTTCGACAGCCTCGGCGAGGAGGAGCGCGAGGAGATCAAGCATCGGCTCCGTAGCGAGCGCGAGCGGCTCGAGGCCGACCGGCGCAGGCTCGAGATGGAGCGCAAGCGCGCCGAAGCGGCGCCGCCCGTCACGGGGCTGGCGATGCTCGCCCACGCCCTGCTCCCCCGCCGCAACACCCTCGAGCGTCGCGAGAGCGACTTCCGCAGCCGCGAGGCCTTCCTGCAGTCCGGCTACGTGGGCGAGAACTACCTGCGCCTGAAACAGCGCGACTTCGTCCGGACCGCCGCCGACCTCGCCGCCCGGCAAGCCACGCTCGCGCAGTCCGTGAACTCGTACAACGCGGCCTTCGGTGCGACCGAACCCGGTCGCCGATACCTCGACAAGATCGAGCGCCTCGTCGCCGGCGGCATGCAGCGCGACGCGGCGCAGGCGTTCGTCCGGGAGGGCAACGTCGTCGGCGCCAAGGAGGACGCTGCGGAGGCCTCCAAGGATCCCCGCGTGGCCGCCGCGCGGGCCGCCATGAACGACAGCGCCGCTCAGTTGGAGGCGTCGGCGGGCAAGTTCGGAGCGGACTACCAGCTGCTGCAGAAGAACTTCCCGGAGCAGATCTCCCGCGAGGGGACCGAGGAGGTCGTCAAGGCGTTCGACCGGATCGCCAAGGAGACGCCGAAGCCGGTGGCGGAGCCGGGCGTCGAACCCGATCAGACGCTGGAAAAGCGGCTGGCCAAGATGGCCGAGGGGATCAAGGCTCTTGTCGAGGCCATCTCCAAGATGATCCAGTCCGTCATCCGTCCGAAAGGCTGACGTCCGCCGTGCCCGACCTCTTCGTCATCGAAGCTCCCGGAAAGGCCAAGCTCCTCGAGGGCATCCTCCGGGAGCTGCGCATCGACGCGAAGGTCCAGGCCACGCGCGGACACTTCATGTCGATGCCGGGCAAGCTCAGGCCGCTCGGCATCGACCGCCGGATGCGCGAATTCATGCGCGTGCCGTCGAATCCCGAGGTCTTCATGCGGCTACGCGACATGGCGCGCGAGGCCGACAACCTCCTGATCGCCACCGATGCCGACCAGGAAGGCGACGTCATCGCCTGGGACGTGCACGAGGCGACGCGCGACATCCATCCCCTCCCCCGCCGGGTGAAGCTGAAGGGGATGGACCATGCCTCGATCCGGGAGGCGATCGCGGCTGCCGGCCCCGTCGAGAAGGCTGCGGCCGTTCCCGGCCGGGCCCGCGGGATCCTGGACCGGATGATCGGTGGCGTCTTCGGATCGCCCCAGGTGCCGGCAGGACGGGTCTCCACGGCCATTCTGGGGCTCGTGGCGTCCGGACAGCCTTCGGTCCTGAAGATCCGGCTGGCGGCGCCTGCGAAGGACCGCAGACGCCCCTGGATCGCGGAGTTCGACCTCGCGGCTCCGCTCGACGCCAAGACCGCCGAGCGTCTGGTGGCTCTCGATCTCCCTCCCCTCGGATCCACCGGCGATCCGAAGCCGCACGCGACGGCCCCCGGACACACCGGCGACATCATGGTCCGCGCCGGCGACCGCCTCGACATGTCCCCGGCCGAGGCATCGCAGAGCATGCAACGTCTGTACGAGGCGGGACGCATGTCGTACCCGCGCGCCGGATCCCGAGGCGTGACGCCCGAGACGGCCAAGGTCATCTCCGACATCTTCCGGAAGAGCGGCTGGTCCCAGGTCAAGACGGAGAACTATGCGCTCAAGAAGGAGGGCGACACGCACGACGCGCCCCATCCGATCGGCAGCGTCGACCCGCGGCTGAAGCCGGAACGCCTGGGTGCCGACGACGGCGTGCGCACCCTCGTTGCGGCCGATCTCCTGAAGGCCGGCATGGAGCACAGCCGCGAGACCGCCTTCGCCCGCGACCTTGCGCCCTTCCTGCGGGCCCAGGGCATCCCGGGCGAGGCCGCGGACTTCATCGCCGGCCTCAGGCCCGACGCGAACCGCACGATGGTCACGTGGTACCGCGAACACGGGCCCGCCTACCCGGGCCAGGACAACTGGGCCCGGTCCTGCATCGAGAGGCGCCGACCCGACACCGTTCTGCTCGAGGCCGTCGTGAAGGCGGGTCTTGGCCGGCCGTCGACCTGGCCCCGGCATGTCGCGAACTTCATGGAGCGCGGCCTCGCCGACGACGACCTCAAGCTGACCCCCAAGGGGCGGGCCTGGGTCGAGGGCAGCTTCCCTCCCCTGCTCGATCCCCGCCTCTCGGCCGCCATCGAGGTCGCGTGCGAGCGCGTCGATCCCTCGCTCTTCGACGATCCGGAACGGGAGCCCTGGGAGGTGATGGTCGATCAGATCGTCAACCTGCTCCCGCCCAAGGTCCGGGACCCGATCCGGGATGCGATCGCCCACGAGCCGCCGCGGAGCAGGATCGACTGGGTCGAGAAGCTCGACGCCCGGCCGGATCTGGTCGAGCGCCTCACCCAGTACGTCAACAGACCCGAGTACGCCCCGGATCTGTGACGCCCCACACCATCATTCGGCGGCCAGTCTCGTGGGCTCCCCATCGGACGAGAGATTGGCGACGTACTGCCTGTAGAGATCCGGCAGGTGGGCGAGAACGTGCTCGAGGAAGGCGGGCTCGCTGATCACGAGGCTATCGCCCTTCCGGCTGGTCCTCCGGGCGGCGATCGAGCGTCCTCCGTCCACCTTGATCTCCTGGACGCGGCTTTCCTGCCGCTCCACGACGGCTTGGTAGGCGGCTTCGAAGCGCGCGTCCGTCGCACGCCCCTTCGAAGCCGCTCTGGTGGCCGCCTCGATGGCCGCCCGGGCAAGTTCGGGCGTCCCGACGGCTTCGGCCAGGGATGCCCAGCGCGGCCTTCCGATCTTCGGAGCCCTGCCGATCGCCAGGATCAGATCCTCCGGGAGCGTCTTCGCGATCTTCAGCATCTTGTAGACCGCGGTCTCCTCCGAGTTGATCGCGGACACCACGACGCTCGTCGCGTACTTCTCCTTCAACTTCGCGACGAATCGGGCCTGCTCGATGTAGCTGAGATCCTGCCGAGCCGTGTTCTCCTGGCCCTGGGCCACGGCCATCTGCTCGTCGGTCAGGTCGACGATGATGGCCCGGACTTCGATGCCAAGGCCCTGGCAGACCTGCTGCCGACGATTGCCGAAGGCGATCTGGTAGCGCCCGGGCTCCGTGGGGTGGGGGCGTGCCAGGATCGGGCTCCGCTGCCCGTGCTCCCTTATGGATGAGATCAGATCGCCGACGTCGTTGTCGATCCGGTCCCTGATGGGCGACGGATCGAACAGGTCCGGATCCAGGCAGACCACCTGCTGCCCGTTGCGCAGGATCTCCTCCAGGTGGGCGCGCTTCGTCGAATCCTCCTCCAGGAGGGCGATGCTCGCGGCCATGTCCCTCACGGCACCGACCCGGCTGACCGAGGGTGCCGACGGCTCGCCGTGAGCGGGTTCCGCCGCTCGGCCGTCGGCCGGCGCGACGCCATCGGCGGGCGCACCCTCCAGAGCGGCATCGTCGAAGTCCAGAAGACCTCTGCGGGACCTGCTCATCAGTTCCTCCCCCAGGCCGCGTTGATGAGACCTTCGATCTCGCTGTTGACAGCCAGAAGGCTCTCCATGGCCCGGTCGTAGGTGGAGCGGGTGAACTTCTCGCGGGGAACCTCGAAGATGGTCTGCTTCGTCAGGTTCGCATCCGCCACCGCGGTCGTCTTGAGCATGGGGTTCTTCATGACGTGGTCGCCGAACATCGTGCGCATGAGGTTCAGCATGTCGTTCTGAGGGGCATCGCCGGGCTCGTACCGGGTGACCAGATACCGCGAGAAGTCCAGGTTCAGCTTGACCCCGCGCTCTGCCACGATGCGCATGTAGTCGGACGTCATCAGGAGGAACTGGGCCATGCTCATGACGTCGACCATCGCAGGATGGACGGTGATGAGGAGCGATGTCGCGGCGGAAAGCGCGGCCATGGTCAGGTAGCCCATCTGAGGCGGGCAATCGATCACGACGACGTCGTAGTCGTTCTCGACCTCTCGGATGGCCTTCTGCAGGCGGAGATAGAACTGGGTCTCGCCGGTGTTGCGCCCGCTCTGGCGCGCCATGAGATCCTTGGGGACCTCATGCTCGAAGTCCTGGATGTCGATGTTGCCCGGGACGAGATCCAGGCCTTCGAAGTACGTCTTCCGCACGAGCTCGGCCATCGGCCGCCGCTGGGTGCCGTAGCGGATTGCGCTGTGCAGCGACGCGTTCTCCGCGACGTCCAGTTCGGGCTGCAGGCCGTGAAGGGCCGTGAACGAGGCCTGCGGATCGAGGTCCAGGCCAAGGACCCGATAGCCCCGCAGCGCGAGATACTGCGCGAGATGCGAGGCCGTCGTCGTCTTGCCGGATCCACCCTTGAAGTTGGTGACGCAGATGACCTGGAGGTGTTCGCCGGGCGTCCTGTGGCGCACGTAGCGGCGGCCATCCTTCCCGTTCTGGTCGAGGAGCGTCCGTATCTCGTTCATTTCGCGGACCGTGAACGATCGGCGTCCGAGATTGTCCGTCGCGGGACGCGGCATCCGGCCGTCGAGGTCGAGCTTCCGCAGGTAGCTGGGATCCACCCCGATGAACGAAGCGGCCTCCGGGGAGGAGAACGTGCGAAGGGTCTTCGCCGCGTCCGGCGGGTACATCTTCTGCCGTAGCAGCTTCAGGCGAGCGGTGAGCTTCTGGGCCTGGCCTCCCAGGAGCGCGTCCAGCGTCTGTGTCTCGCGCGTCGTCGATGAAGCGTGCGGGACTGCGGGAGAGGCGGATCCTGTCGAAGCTTCGCCCTCCAGGGCGACTTCGGTGGCGTGCTCCTGGTCCGCCGTGCGGCTTGGAAGAGTGTCCATCGGAAATCCCTTGTCACGCGTGACAAGCTCGAATCGGGCTTGTCCGCGTTCCAACCTTCGGCCGCTGGAGTTAACGAGCCTTTAAGATCGCCGGCACAGGGGCCCGAAATACCTTCCCGATCCGCGATTTCGGCCATTGCGTCTCCTGATGCGGCCCCGACCTGACAGCTGTCAGGTCGGCGCCGGGGAGGATGGGCTGGTCGGGAGAGCCCTGCCCCTCAGACCAGCGACCGCACGATCCTGACAGCTGTCAGGTCGGCGCCGCGGGAGAATGGGTTGGCCGGGAGAGCCCTGCCCCTCAGACCGGCGGCCTCACGATCCTGACAGCTGTCAGGTCGGCGCCGCGGGAGGATGAGCTGGCCGGGAGAGCCCTGCCCCGCAGGCCGGGCGACCGCACGATCCTGACAGCTGTCAGGTCGGCGCCGCGGGAGGATGAGCTGGCCGGGAGAGCCCTGCCCCGCAGGCCGGGCGACCGCACGATCCTGACAGCTGTCAGGTCGGCGCCGCGGGAGGATGAGCTGGCCGGGAGAGCCCTTCCCCGCAGGCCGGGCGACCGCACGATCCTGACAGCTGTCAGGTCGGCGCCGCGGGAGGATGAGCTGGCCGGGAGAGCCCTGCCCCGCAGGCCGGGCGACCGCACGATCCTGACAGCTGTCAGGTCGGCGCCGCGGGAGGATGAGCCGGCCGGGAGAGCCCTTCCCCGCAGGCCGGGCGGCCACACGATCCTGTCACAGCGGCCGCGAGGTCACGCCACCGCGAGGCCCGCGACTGCATCCGGCGCGTCGAATCCGAACACCTCCGGTGCAGCAGCCAACGGCGTTGCGTCGGAAAGCGTCCAGTCGTCCGACGAGTATCGGATGGCGACGGTGCAGAGCTTGAACCCGGGTGATCCGTCGGGAAGCGAATAGGGGAGATTGATGCGGTCGGCCGACATGCGCGAGGAATGAAGGCGGTCGGTGGCCATCTCGACGTAGGGAATGGCCTTCCAACTGCCTCGACCGTCCCGGGCATGCCTAAGCATGTCGCCGAGGCGCTGCCGCATCAACGTCCGCATGACGACAGCCGCGCTGCGCTCCTCCGGGGGAGGGACGAAGTGGTGGTGTACCCTTCCCTTCTTGTCGGGACCCCGGATCAGGAGGCCGCACCTCCCGTAGAGGCAACCCTCCTCCACGGCATACTCGATGGCCTTGATGCTGGCCGTGATGCTCTGGAAGGACACCGCGGAGGATACGAGCAGGATCGCCGCACGATCGACGAGGAGCTGCTTCTCGGCCGGGGGGAAGATGGTGACCGGCGTCCTGCGGAACACGCGGACCTCGCTCTGGTCGGCCTTCTCCTTGAGCGTGTCGAGCCCGCGCCACTCCAGGCCGTTTTCGCCTTCAGTCGCCTTAAGCAGGACGACGACACCTCCGAGCCGCAGGCCCTGACGCTTCTTCTGGATCGTGACGTCGCTGTCCCCGCGCTTGGCGACGGCCGGTCTAGCCGACACCTCGGCATCCACGTCGAACTTTCCGAACGGCTCTATGAGGCGAACGCGGAGCCCGTCCTCTTCCCAGCCGACCACCACCGCCGGCACGTTAGCCGTCATTCCCGTCTTTCCTCTCAAAAACGTGGGGAAGATATGGGGCCTGGTTGACCCTTTCGACGCCCGACGCAAACCTTGGCCTTTCCCATCGAAGAGAGGGCCACGTGTCCGGCACCGTGAACTGCGACGTCGTCTGCTGGGATACGGAGACTTCGGACACCGACGTCCGGCATGGCCAGATCTTCGATTTCGCGGCGGTCACTTCCAACTTGACGGACCTCGTGGAGACCGGAAGCAGATCGGTCCGAATCAGGCGGCTCTCCTACTGCATACCCGCTTACGGAGCACTCAGCACCAACAGCCTGGATCCCTACGAACTCGACGGCCCGGAGCGCCTCGACGAATTCACGGCGGCAGCGGCGATCCACGAGGCGCTTAGTCCGGTACGGGGGCGCCCGCTCGTCGTGCTCGGCTACAACATCCTTTCGTTCGACGAGGAGATGGCGCGGTCCCTCTTCTTCCGGAATCTGCTCGACCCGTATCCGACCTCCGCCAAGGGCGTCCGCCGCTTCGATCTGCTGCCGGCCGCACGTCTCGCGCATGCTCTGGACCCCGGGAGTTTCCCCGCTGGCGTCGACGACGAAGGCGGGGTCTCCTTCCGGCTGGAGCGCATAGCGCCAGCCAACGGGATCCGCCTGAGGGCTCACGACGCGCTTGAGGACACCCGGGCCACCTTGGCCCTCGCACGGCGGATCCGCGAAGCCGTTCCGGCTGCATGGGATACCGCTCTCCGGGCTTCGGACCGCTACGAGGCCGAGCGCGTCTTCGATCAGGCCTCGCGCCGCGGCGAGCCCGTATGGATCATGACCGGCGGAAACACCCCGATCCTCGAAGCCGTCCTACCGGTTTCGAAGGAAGGGCGCATGCTGCTGTCGCTCCGGGCCGACCGTGTGGAGGAGGCGCTTCGCGAAGGCCACGAGGCGGTGGCCACGGCCGAATGGAGGGACGGTCCCCTCGTCCGGTGCCGGACCAACCGGATGCCGATCCTCCTCTCCAAGTCGGATGCGCTGGCCCTGCAGAAGCTTCATCCCCAAGCCTTCGCGGTTCCAGTCGAAGCCCTGGACGGACCGGGGCCGGAATGGGCCGACTTCAGAGCGCGGTTGGCCGACCTCTCGGCCAGAGCGGATCCCTGGGCCGATCCGCCGGACCCGACCGCGGAGGAGCGGATCTATTCCGGCTTCACGAGCTGGGCCGAGAAGGAGACAATGCAACGATTCCGGCTCGCCGGATCGTGGTTCGAACGGGCCGGCATGGTCCGACTGTTCGGCGACCGGCGGGTACGGGAGTTTGCCGCTAGGGCCGTGGTCGAGCACGGCGGCCTAACGCCTCTTGAGCTCGTGGAGGCCGCGGGCCAGTCGATGGCGGACGAGATTGCCGATCTCGCCGACGTCGCGTTCGAGCGGCCGTTCGCCTCCGAAGGCTCGAGGTGGATGACGATCGCCCGGGCGAGGATCGAAGGCCGACACGACGATCGGTTCCGGACCTGGCTTGAGGATCTGGCGACGCCTGTCGCACCGATCCCGCCCCCGGTCTTCGAAGTCGAAGCGGATAGGCGGGGTCAGCTCGGGTGGAGCTTCTGACGTCGAACTCGCCGGGGGAGGGGGCTTCAGCCCGCGGTCTCGACTAGGAGCTCGCGGATACGGACGGCGGTCCAGCGTAGGCCGGCGACCGCGAGGACGACGCATCCCCCGGTCGCGACGAGCCATGCCCAGGCCAGGAGCCAATGGAGTGCCCTGAGCGGCAGCGCAGGTTCCTTCGCATAAAGCAGGAGCGTGGGGACGTCGAAGTGCGGCACGCCGGCGATCGCGAGGTGAAGGCCGTACCGGGACCAGCATACGAGCGTCGCGACGACGAACCCGACGGTAAGGACGAGGCCGAGGACGTCGCCGGCGCGACGAAGCGTCTTCGGGAGAGTGGACGTGCGACTGGTCACCGGTACGTATCCTCCTCATCGCAGCGCGCAGCGTCCCGGCGGTAGACGTCCGGGTAGAAGACGACCTTGTCGGACGCATCGGGCCAGGCGGTGAAGTACCCGAAGACGACCGCGACCGGCCGAGGGCCGCGCCGCACGGCCCTCACGTCTGCTTCGATCTCCGACCTGAGGGCGTCGGGCGAAGCGCCCAGGATCCAGGCCGCTAGATCCACGGCCTGCTCCACGCGGACGCAACCGTGGGAATCCGTGCGCTCGGGGTCGTCGTAGCCTTCGACGGCGTTCGTCGAGTGCAGGTAGATCGATCCGGCGTTGCGCATCGAGATCTTCACGCGACCGAGCGCGTTGTCGGCACCCGGTCGTTGGACCAGCGTGGCCTTGGAGAGGTCGCCGCGGGCGAGCCTGTCGGGTTGCACGCGGCGCCCACCGATCACGACGTCGAACCCGTTGCGGACGGCCCATTCCGGGTCGGCGGCGATCTCGCTCCGCCACCCTTCGTCCCTCAGGATGGTTTCCGGCACCGTCCAGGTCGGGTTGATGGTCACGGCATCGACCGTCGTCGACAGATCGGGCGTGCGCCAGCCGTCCCGTCCGACGACGACGCGGCTCTCGAGTTCGGGCTCGCCGTCGCCGTACGCCGCCAGGAACCGGCCCGCGATGTTGACGACGATCAGACGCCCGGAGGAGGGGAGGGCGAGCCGCTTCAATCGCGACAGCGTGCCGGTGATCGCGGCGTGCTCCGCGCAGTCGACGGTGCCATCCAGCTCGCGTGCCAGACGCGCCGCGATCGGATGCATGTCCTCGGCCGCAGCGCGACCCGGGCGGACGGCGGCGACGGCCGCCATGCCGAGGAATGATCTCCTCGTGAACCTCATGAAGGAATGAACCTGCCTCTGAAGGAACGATTTGGCTTCAGGATCGGCGCGCCGTCAATGCTCAAGCCGACAGCTGTCGACGGATCAGTCGGTCGCACCGCTCCGCCAGATCGTCGGAAAGACCGCCGGCGACATGACGCCATTCGATCCTTTGCAGATCGGCGAACGCGTCCAACAGCCTCCACATCGCTTCTTCCGACCCGAGCCGGGCGGTTGCCGATCTACGCTCGGGAGGAGCCATGCCGCCGGCAAGGAACGCCGCCGACGAGGCCACCCTCACGACGGCCGTACCGGTGGTCTCCGCAACCGCTCTCAGTCCTTCGACGGCGGCCGTCAGAACCGCCTTCCGGACTGATCCCTCCGTGCAGGGCGAGACGATGTCCCGACGCTCGCCGCGCCCACCCCGCTCGGACGTCTCCATGGCGACCGCGTAGGCGCCTGCGGCACCTTCGACTTCGGCCTCCACCCTCATGTCGACATGCCGTTCCGAAGCCGCCCGGGTAAGGGGAGGGGAGGTGGGCTCCTCGCGCCGGATCTCCCTCGCCGGTTCGGATCTACGCGCGCGGACGGACTCGTCCGGTTCGGCCGGATGGATGACCACCTCGCGGCCGGCGGCGAATTCGACCCATTGGTCTCCGAATGCCTTCCTGGTGTGGTACGGCCCCCAGACCTCGACCAGCGTTTTCGCCAGAACGTCCACCAGGACCTCGCCGAACAGGTGTTCGAGACCGTCGTCCAGTGCGTCCTCGTAGGCGTCGCCGATGGCCTCCACGATCTCGGAGGCCGCTGCCTCGACTTCTTCGAGCACCTGGGCTTCGGTCTCGGGCGTCAGGTCGGAGGAGGCTGCGTCGGCATTCGCACCGTGGCCCCGGATCGTCTTCGAGCGCTGCGCGATCAGCTTGGCTGCCGCGTCCGTACCGATCCCGTTGAGCAACGCCCCCATGGACGCGTGCCAGAGGCCCAGTGCGGACCTTGCCTCCAGGCCGCGTTCCGCCAGTAGCGGGGCAACGGACCTGAGGTGGCCCGACAGCGACGCCTCGACCCGACTCCTCGGGGAGGATGTGGAAGCTTCGGTTGCGGCGATGTCCATTGGTGAGGCCTCGGTGGCCCCACGACAGTGTCCCGGATCATCGCCACGGGCAATACGGACCGGTCGGTCGTCCGGCGTCCGGACAAAGAAGAAGGGCGCCCCGGTGGGGCGCCCTTCCGCATTCGGATGGGAGTTCGGGGTCAGGCCGCCTTGGCGGCCTTGCGCGCCTCGCGCTCCCGACGCTGCATCTCCTTCACGTTCGGAGCATCGAAGTCCACGGGCTCGCCGCGCTTGGCACGGACCGCCCGCCGCTGCTCCCAGAGCCCGGCCGTCTTGATCTGGTTGGCGCGAGACGCCGAGAACTCCGGATGGACGAGCGGGAAGTCCGCCGGGAGGCCCCACTTGGCGAGGTACTCGGCGGGCGGGATCTCGAGGAACTTGAGGTGCTTCTTGAGCATCCGGCGGATCTGTCCGTCCTCCAGGCAGCGCACGAAGCCGCCGGTCTTGCCGTCGTACTCCGGCACGAACACCGCCTTGCGGATCCGGGCGATCTCCGCCTTGCTCCGGGGAGCGTAGGTCGGCTCGAGACCGAGTTCCGTGACGGCCCAGGGCTTGCTCTCGGCCTGGGCACCGGCCTGCTGCTCGAGCTCCAGCTCGGGCTGCTTCGACGCCGTCGCGGCAGGGGCCTGCGAGGCCGCAGCCGCGGCCTTCCGGCCGCCCCTCGCGGTCTTCGCGGGTTCCACGGTCTCCGCAACCTCGGTCTGGGCCGCCTCGGGCTTGGCGGCCTTGTCGCCGGCGACGGCTTCGAGCCGGGGCCGACGACGCAGGCGACCGCCGTCCGCCAGAGGCTCGGGGACGCTGACCGTGGGGACGCCGCGGGCCTTGCGGCCCCGAGCGGCGGGCTTGGCCGTGTCCGTCGCGGCCTCGGGGGTCGCTTCGGGCTTGGCATCGCGCGTCGGCTCGGAAGCGGGCGTCTCGCGGATCTCGGAGACGGGCTCCTGGACCGGCACCGGGATCTGCGGAATGGCTCCGCTCCCGGCGATCGTGCTCTCGACCAGTTCACGCATGCCGTTGCCGACGGTGCGGCCGGCCGTGCTGTCGTGGACTTCGAGCAGCGCCTCGTGGATCGAGCGGATCACGTCCTTCACGCGCTCGGGCGCGATCGGGTTGTTGCCCAGGTACGAGGTCGCGATGCCGGCGGTCATCGTGACGTGCGTCGAGGGGGAAAGGGTCGAGACTGGGCGGGTGGGTGCCGGGACGCCCGGGTTCGTGGCTGAGGTCACTTGACGCTCCTTGTCGGGGTCGGATCGTACTGTCGTCTGTGGGCGGACCTGGGCACGTTGTCCGTGCATTCCGTTCGACCCATCATTCCGGATTTTGTCCTTCGTGATGGACCGCCGAAGATCCTGTGCGTGAAAAGTTGCAAAAAAGTTGGTCCGTGTAAAGGGATCACGCCCTCG
This sequence comes from Methylobacterium sp. 092160098-2, assembly GCF_028920805.1. NCBI lineage: Bacteria > Pseudomonadati > Pseudomonadota > Alphaproteobacteria > Hyphomicrobiales > Methylobacteriaceae > Methylobacterium > Methylobacterium sp. 092160098-2. The sequence continues at coordinate 1,072,919 of NZ_JAQPZJ010000002.1, forward strand.
CGGGATGCATTTTCCGCCTCCGAACCGCGTGAATCACGTCGTTCTGAGAACGTACCTTCGAAAGCGGGGGTTCCCGCTTCAACGCGAAGGTGCCGATTTCGCGTCCCGGTTGCATCGGTCCGCTGAGAACGAAAGGAGTGCGAGGCTCGATCGGTAGAGTTTGGAGGACAGCCTTTCCGACTCCTTGCCGGAATGGATTCATCTCTTCGTTTACGATGCGCTCCGAAGGCCTGAACACGAGGTCGTGACCGGCTCGACCGCTGCCCGCAACCGATCTATGTCCGATTCAGGCACGGAAGGAACGGGGCGGGACCAGCCGAATGATCGGGATCTTCATCCTCGCGGTGGTCGTCGTCGCGATCGTCGCCGCGGTCGGATACGGCCTGATATCGGAGATCAGGACCTCCGAAATCGTATCCATGGCGGGGCGGAACGCTCCCAGGATGGACGCCGCCGTGTCCGCCCTAGCGGCAGCCGCGCGCCCGTTGTCGGGCGGCCAGCCGGTCGTTCCGGCACCTGCAGCCGACGCGACGGGGCGCGCCATCCTTCCGAGCTGGGTTTCGACCGACGGCGCCACGCCCTGGGGCGTGTCATACGGATACTGTCCGTACGCGCTGCCCGACCGTCCGGACCTGCCATCGACGGCCACCCAGGCCGTCGGAGGGCAGGGGGAGCGTCGCGACATATCCACCGTGACCCTGAACGCCGAAGGTGCCGACAGACCCTACGTGGTCGTGGGTCAGCGCCCCGCCCGGACCGACGACGACGCGGACGCCCCCGCCGTGGCCGCCTTCCTCATCTCGCCCGTACCGGGAGCGTCGGACGTTCCCGATTGCGGTTCCGTCGTCTGGAGGGGTGGTCGGTTCCGCATCGCCGGATCCGTTCCGGGCATCGTCTCCGTCCTCACACCCGAAAGGCTGCGCGACGCGGCGACCGGGCTCGGGGCGGTCCTTCGCTGGGCCTCACCGACCGGGACGGGCGACGGCCGCTCGAAGGGATCCGCCGCGCCACTCTCGACGATCCTCGCCGAATGGCGGTCGACCCGACCCACGCGGGAGGTCGTCAGGCTGGTCGGCGTCGGGCCGCACCGCGTCGAAGCCGACGATCTATCCATGACGGCACGAACCGGCGGGCGCGAAGGCACTCTCGAGCTCGTCTCCGACCAGAGCGATCGGGCCGCGCTGGCAGGTCCATCCGCCGGCGGCCGCCTGCAGGTCGGCATCGACCTTTCCCTCACCGGCGTGTCCTTCGCCAACGCGCTCGGGGTAGCGGTCGGGCAGGGCGGACGGTTGAACGCCACGGGGTCCTCCCTGAAGCACCTGCTGCTCGACGGCGGCGATGCGGTGCTCGGCCCGGGTTCTGGCATCGTGCTCGATCCGTCGCTCGATCCCGGCGCAGCCGCACGCGTCCGCGGCGGCACCCTGCTGGTCGAGGAACGCCCCGGCGATCGCAAGACGATCTCGGCCGGGGCCGGCCGCCCGGCATTCGTGCTCCAGGGCGGAACCCTCGTCGTCAATGGAGCGGACGTCGTCGCGGACGAAGCGACCGACTGGGCAGTCGTCGAGAACGGCGGCCGCATCTCCGCAATCCCGCGCTATGCCGGATCCACCATGGTCGCACCTTCGGTGACCGTAGGCGGGGCGGCTCCAGTCGAGATCCTGTCCAGGACCGCCTATGGAGCCGGCGGCGCCACGGTCGACGACAGGGGCGTGGATGTCGGGATGATCCAGGTCACGGAAACCTGCGAGGGATCCAGCTGCTCGGCCACATGTCCGACCGACCGGCATGTCGTGTCCGGCGACTGCGAGGCTCCGGGTCCAGGTTGGGCCTTGGCCTCGTTCGGGACCGGGGGCGGGACCACCTCGTGGAACTGCGCCTGGACGGCCATTTCCGCGAACCAGCAGCAGTCCCAGAGTTCGACCGCGCGGGCGAGCTGCGGCCGCCTGCGCTGATCACGGGGCCGCCTCGCGGCCTCGCCCGAACAATGGACGACGCCAGGGTGCACAAGGTCCGCAGCCACCCGCCGTCCGTTCGCGAGGCCTCTCGCACACTTCGACATTCGAGTCGGTCGTAGCGGCCGTTGCACCGACCGCCGCTCCGTGCGGTCGGAGGAGCACCCTGTCGGCGCCGTCCCCATGGCGGGAGACCGGTCGATCGCGCCTTTCCCCGGATCGCCGTCCTATGCCCTGGCGTCCTCATGCCCTCGGGTTGACGATGACGCGTCGGCGTCGAGGTACCCGGACTGGAGACGCCGGCACCGCCGAAAGCTTCCGCGCGGCAGGTGACGCGATCACGGGAAGGAGGTCGGCCGCGCCGCAGGCCCGGCACCCATACGGACGGTTGCAGAGGTGGACCGAGCCCCGAAGCGCTCGGAAGGGTTCGGACATCCGTCACGGCACCCCAGCCTACGGACGGCGGAAACGAAAAGGGCCCCCGAGAAGGAGGCCCATGCGGATCCGGTCCGAGTATGGGGAGGGGCCGGACGCCCCCGCGAGGATCAGAGATTCTTGCAGGCCGGCCACTGCTTGAACTTGTCGTCGGTGCAGACCGGGCACCCCGTCTTGTCGCCCACCAGGGAGACGTCGTAGCCCGCGACCTTGTTCACGCCGGCGCACTGGTCCGGCCCCTCGAGCGCCCGGATGAGCATGCCCTTGCCGACGACCCAGTCGCCCGACGGGACGAAGCTGAGGTAGTTGCCGCCGACGAGTTCCTTCAGGATCGCGTCGCTCGTGCCGGACGGGTAGTAGCCGTTGTCGGCCTGGTACATCTTGAGCGCGCCCTCGATCTGCTGGGCGGTGTTGATCGACTGCGCGTAGAGCTGCTTGTCGCGCGTGTCGGTGAAGGCGTCCCCGAGATAGAACATGCCCACGAGCGTCATGACGCCCATGAGCAGAAGCGCGATGCCGGAAACCAGCAAATTGAACATGGGACGACTCCTTCCGAGGCCGCTCCTTCTCGGAGTCGCTGCCGGGTCCGCCTGAACAGATTAGTGCAAGCGCAATCGCCCTGCAAATCCGTTCCTTCGAGAGATGCCGATTTTACGCGGTTCCTGTGCGTTTCGATGGCTGCGAGCGAAAGTATAAATTGCGCGATCGCAACAAAAAGAAGGGGCCAGATCGCTCTGGCCCCCGCTCTAATGTAATTTCATTCCCACCCACAGTATTGGGTAGGAGGATTGTTACATTTTGAACACGAAGTACGAGGCGACCGGGTCCGAACCCTGGCAGGAGAACTGCGCCGAAGCGGAGTCCAGGCGGCCCTTGGCGTCCGTGATCGACCAGGGCTGGCTGCTGTTCTGGACGAGCGAGCCGTTCTGCTTCTCGACCTCGGCGCAGAGGTTGGTCACGGCCGACGCCTTGATCTGCACGTAGGCGACCGAGCCGTTGGTCTCCCAGGCGCCCTGAGCGAAGGTCGGGGCGACCGGCGAGGCCTGCAGGTAGTTCACGGTGCCGGTGGCGAGGTCGTCGGGCTGGGTCAGGTCGGCCAGCGAGGCCGGCGGGGTGCCGGCGTTGTCGACCTTGTAGAGCGCGCCGGCGCCGGCGATCTGCTGGCCCTGGTTCACCAGGGTCGTGACGTTCGCCTTGGCGGTCGAGTTCGTGAAGGCGCTGCCGCCGTAGTAGATCGACGCGGCGGCGAGAGCGGCCGACAGAGCGATGGCGATGACGGAGACGATCAGGTTGAACATCGGTGATCTCGCTTGTTTTCAATGCTTCGTGGGGAACGGACCCCGTGGGGTCGTCGCCGCCTCGGGGCCCCACGAAGGAACCGTTTCGGTTGCGACAAGGGTGAGATTTCTGCAAGGAGGGCTCGCCGTCAATAGATCGTTAAGGAAAAAAGCGTCGCAAAATCAAAGTTTTATCTGTAGTGCGGTATGCGCTATCCCCCTACAGGAAAGGAATGGAGACGCATCGAAGCGTGGGCTTTGAAGGAATGAAACGAAAAAGGCCCCGGATCGGCTGATCCGGGGCCTTCGACTACGTCGCGGGATGCGTCGCTACTGGAGCGTCTGGGACAGGGATGACGAGAGCTGCAGCATCGGCATCACGGTCAGGCCGAACATGATGATCGACGAGAGCCCCATGGCGACCGCGGCGACGATGTTGAGGGCTGGGCCGAAGTTCTCGACGCGGCTCGTGTATATGTCCCTGGTGGTGCTCGCGAGGACGTCGAGCGTCTGGGCCACGTCCTTCTTGTCGAGCGCGAACGAGAGGGCCGCCCGGTCCGTGGCAGGCAGGCGCGTCATCGCGGGCGCCCACTCCTTGCCGGCGTTCACCGCCTCCAGCGCGGCCTTCAGATCCTCGCGTATGATGCCGTTGCGCGTGGATCCGACCAGGATGTTGAGCGCCTCCGCGACCGGGACCCCGAACTCCACGAGCTTCGCGAAGCGGTAGTAGGCGATGTACTGGTCCTGCCCGAGCACGAGCTCGCGGTAGTAGGGTATCTGGATCACCGCCTCCTCGCAGAAGAGGGGAGCGATCCAACGGCCCACCGTCCCCAGCACGAACAGGATGAAGAAGCACGCGAACGCGATGCCGATCGCCCAGGTGCTCACGGAGGCCGCCGTCTTGATCCAGGCGACGTCGACGTCCTTGTTCTGCTTGAAGAGGCTGCTGTCGAGGACCCAGGGAGCGAAGAACTGCGTGGTCGAGATCATCACTCCCATCGCCAGGGCGAACGAGAACATCGCGGTCCAGACGTCCTTGGTCGACGTCCGCTTGATCCGCGTCATCTGGATCTCGAACTCGGCCGCGCCGCGCATGGCCTCCGCGGTCGACTTGCCCGCCCCGCCCGCGCGTACCAGCGCGATCAGCGCGGGCGGGAAGTTCCGCCGGTCGAACTCCATGGCCTCCACATGGGACATCCCGGAGCGGATGCGCTCCAGCATGTCCTTGGCCGCGGTGCCGATCTTCCCTCCGAAGGAGTTCGCCATCATCTCGAGGGCGCGGTCCGTCGGCATGCGGCTCGACAGCATGCCGGAGAGCCGGATCATGAACGTGAAGCGGTCCGCCGCGCTCATACCCCGCTTGAGGATCGAAGCCCGCTCCCGCCTCACTTCGATGACGGTGCCGTTGCGCCGGCACTGCGCCTCGGCCGCGTGCGGATCGGCGGCATCGACGTCGAGCGTCCGCACGCCCTCCGACGTGGACACCTTCACCCGATAGTGGGCCATCCTTCAGCTCCCGATGGGACGATAGGTTGCGGCGGCGCGTTCGGCCCCGTCCACTGCGGGGGCCGCGCATTCGCCCGAGATCGTGACCGAGCCGGCCGGGAACGCGTCGGCGGCCTTGCGCAGGACGTGCTGGCGGGCTTCGGCGTTCGCGCCGGAGAAGCAGAACCACGGACCCGCCGCGTCGCGGCCGTAGGACCACTTCCAGCCGCTCGGCGCCTTGGGCTCCCCGCCGATGATGTACGGTGCGAGTTCGTCCCGCCAGCCGTCCTCCGCGGGGAGGGCGCGGTTCGAGAGCCGGTAGGCCGTCAGGGCCCCGCCGTAGATCCGGAAGCCGGCGGCCCCGGCCGCGCCGGCCTCGATACGGCCCGCCACGCCGGCGTCGAGGTATCCGACCCCGCCGACGGCGACGACGGCCGCCAGCGAGAGCGCCAGGACGGCGATGACGAGGTCCCTCACCGGACCGCCCCGTCGCCCGCGTCGACGGGCACGACCGGAGCCGAGAGGACGGGCATCTGCCCGCCTGTCGGCGGAACGGGCCCGTTGCGCTCCTCCCAGATGTCGACCTGCGCGCCGAAGTAGCTGCGGATCTCAGCCATGTCCGTCACGCCCGAGACGGCCTTGCCGATGGCGTCGTCGATCTGGCGGGGCCACCAGACGTCGCCCTCGATGGCGCGTTCGACCTCGCGGTCGTCCGCGAACGCGACGCATTCGGATACGATCGTCCGGCCCGCATAGCCGCTGCCGCTGCAGGCGGCGCATCGGGAGCCGCCGCACCTCGTGCACAGGGTCCGGACGAGCGACTGGACCATGATCCCGCGGCACAGGCCCTTCAGGCTGGCCCGGTTCACCCCGAGATCCTCGAGCCGGGAGAACACGCCCCGGACGTCCGTGGCGTGGAGGGTGATGAACACCATGTGGCCGGTTTCGGCCGCGCGTACCGCCATCCGCGCCGTCTCCTCGTCGCGCACCTCGCCGAGGATGATGACGTCCGGATCCATGCGCAGGAACGACCGGATCGAGTTCTTGAAGTCCATCCCCTTGTCGATGTTGACCTGCACCTGGGAGATGAAGGGGAGCTGGTATTCGACGGGGTCCTCGACGCTGTAGACGGCCAGATCCAGGCGATCGAGCTCGCGCTCGGTGGCGTGGAGCGTGGTCGACTTGCCCGAGCCGGTCATGCCCGAGACGATGACGATGCCGTTCGGCTGGTCGTAGGCCCGCCGCCACTGGTCGAGCCGTGTGATGCCGAGCCTGCCGAGAACGGGATTGATCCGTTCCGTGTCCAGGACGCGGATCACGACCTTCTCGCGGCTGTTCGCGCTCTTGATGGGAAGGCACTCGACGCGGAAGTCGATGAACTTGCCCGAATACGGCATGTTGAAGCTGCCGCTCTGCGGCCGCTGCCTTTCGGCGATGTCGAGCGCGGCCCGCGTCTTGATGAGGGTGACGAGCTTGTCGTACTCGCTCGGATTGCCCTCGTAGACCACCTCGCGACGCCCGAGCCGGCGGAACAGGACCGAGTAGCTCATCAGCTTCGGTTCGATGTGGATGTCGGAGGCCGCGCCCGTGATCGCGTCGAAGAGAAGGCCGTCGAGCATGTCCTCCTCCCGCCGCTGGGTGAGGAGCGCGGAGTGGCGGGCGATGATCTCGACGAACTTGTCCTGGTTCGCCGCGACGTAGTCGGCGAACTCGACCTCCATGCCCGGGTAGTAGTCCTCAATGACGAGGCGGGCCAACGCCTCCGAGCCGCCGGTTGACACGTAGATCGTGTCCTCGGTCTCGGCGATCACGATGATCTCGTGCTCCTCCAGGAGCTGCGGCGGCACCGGCGAGCGGTTGACGAATTCGGTCGCGAGGCTTGCGGGATCGAGCTCGATCAGGGCGTCGATCAGCGCCTTGCGGCCGACCATGTCGTTGGCGACGAGGATCTGTCCGAGGCGCTGCTTCGTGACCGTCTGCTCCATGAGGGCGACGCGGAGGATCTCCGGCGTGATCAGGCCCTTGGCCACCAGGTATCCGCCCAGGCGCCCCGGGATCGGCGCGTACGAGGCGGCCAGCACCGGAGCGCTCGGCACCCAGTGGGCCGAAGGCTGCGTGAAACCCGCGGCCGCCGGCAGCCGGACAGGAGCGTCCTCGGGGTGGATCGCGAGCTCCATGGCGTCGGGCCTCAGCGGCCGGTCCGGCGCCGGACCACGCCCTGGACGCCGCGGACGATGCGGGCGTTGAGGCCGTAGGCGGTGGCCGCGGCGCCGGCGATGCCGACGCCGACGATCAGCCAGGACTGCTGATGGAGGCCGTACGCGACTGTCGCCGCCGAGAGGCCGTAGTCGAGCAGCTTGAGCCGGGGCGAGCTCCAGTCGATGGAGGCGTAGCGGACGGCCATGGTTCTGAGGTTCATCGGGCTACTTCCTGGGGATCAGCCGCATCGTCATGACGACGGGCCCCTTCTCGGGGACGGGGGCGTTCCGGTCGGCGTTCGCGCACCCCTGGCCGAGGCAGAAGCCCCGTTCGGGGGCGAGCACGCGGGTGGGGCACTGGATCAGCAGCGCGCTGGCGTCGGCCAGCGCCTGCCGGGGGTCGGACACGCTGGAGACGCGGATGTCGATGGCGCCGGCCTCGCCCTTGACCTGTCCGAGGGCCTGGGCCGCCGTGCGGCAGGCACGGTCGGTCTGGACCCGCTGCTCGTCGGCCAGCGCCGACGCCTCGACCGCGCTCCGGGCGACCATGAAGGCCATGCCGGTCGCGATCAGGGCGAGCACACCCAGCGTCGATCCCACGACGATGCGGAAGCGCCTCACGGTTTCACTCCCTGCTGTGGGATGGGCCCGGACGGCACGGCCCCGCCCGGACGGACCGGCTCCGCGGTCGAGGCGGGCACGACGGCGGCCGGCGTCTCCGCCGGCGTCGAAGCCTGCCGCCGCGGCGCCTCGCGCCACAGGACGGTCCAGCGTCCGTTCGCGTATTCGAGCCGCTGGACCCAGCGGGTCTCGCCGGCCTCGCGGACGAGGTTCCACTGCCTGTGCGGCAGCTGGTCGGCCTGGACGGGCGGATTGATCGAGACGACCTTGGCCGCGTACAGCCAGAACATCCCCGAGACGGCCAGCACCACGACCGCGCCGAGCAGCGCCGCGGCCCCGGCATAGACGGCCGGCATCCCGGACTTGAGCACCCGGTGCATCCGCCCCGAGGCGGGAACCGAGGGCGACCCGGACGCGAACACCGCGGCGCTGCGGCTCTCGGTGAGCAGGGCGCAGATCGGCCGGCCGTTGCGCACGACGATCTCAAGCGCCCGCCCTTCGGAGGGGATCCAGACCTTGCCCTGGTCGGCGCCCGACAGGCCTTCGACGATGCCCGGCAGGTACGACAATCCCGCGCCGCCCTGGTGCACCTCCCAGAGATGGCCGTCGGCGAACTTGCGGACCGCGTACCATGCGCGGTCGTTGGGGCCGAACTTGCGGAGCGCGTAGGCGCGCGCGGCCGCCTGCGCGTCCCGCCCCTGCCGGATCGGGTCCCACGCGACGTGGGCGGACGCCGGCGGCTCCACGGCCGCGGGCGGCTCTATCAACTCGACCTTCGGGCGACGAAAGCGGAGGAGGCGCTTCATTTGCGCACCCCCGCCACGCGGTCCTCGGGGACGAACACGGTCACCGCCGGCCGCAGGATGATGAAGAGCGCATCCCGCTTGACGGTCTGGCTGCGGTTGCCGAACACGCCGGATCCGGCAGCCCGGGTGGCGGTCACGTTCCGCAGGGCCGTCGGCTCGACGCCGGTGTACGATTCCGAATCCTTCTGGAGGCCGCCGATCACGACGGTCCGGCCGGCCTGGATGCGCACGAGGTTCGTGAGTTCCTGGTCCTGCGTCAAAGGCTGCGTGAAGGAGCCGATCTGATTGCCCGCGTTGAGGTCGACGAAGGCGAGGATCTCCTTCAGCTTGACGCCGACCTCCATCGTGACGACTTCGGCGTCCGCATCGTAGTAGGGCGTGACCTCCATCGTCAGGCCGGTATCGACCTTGTCGGTCAGGCTGGAGCCGAGCCCGGCACCGTAGCCGCCGCCGTACCCGTTGCCGTAGCCCGCGCCCGACAGCTGGACGCCCCGGACGTAGGGCACCTGCTGCCCGGACCTCAGCTTCACCTCGGTGCCGGAGAGCGTCTTCATCTGGACGTTCTGGTCGACCTTCGTGTTGCCGAAGTTCGACAGGAAGTCGATCGCGCCGGTGATGCTCGTCGCGCCGAAGGCGCCGCCCAGACGGCCCAGCGACGTGGAGCTCACGACGAGACCGCTCTTGGTCAGGTCCATGACCCGCCCCGGATCGACCGTCGTCAGTCCGATGCCCGAGGCGGTCGACGTGGCGGCCGAGGTGGCGCCGACACCTGTGGCGCCCAGGGCGCCGCCGACGGCCGACGCGAGACCCGTCGTCGAATTGGCGACCCCCGTGGAGGTCGTCGCGGCCGTGGTGGCCGTCGCCAGCGCGCCCGCCGTTCCTGCCGTGGTTCCGGAGGTCAGCGCATTCAGCTTGGACTGCCGTCCGTCGAACGCGACCTTGAGCTGGTTCCAATCGAAGCCCGTGCTGCTGGTGTCGTTGATCGACACCGAGACCAGCGCGGCCTGGATGGTCACGACGGCCATGTTCCGCGAGTAGCGGTCGAGGTAGGGAGCGATCACGTCCCGCTGGGTCGCGGCCGACGCGGAGTAGACGATGCGGCCGCTGCGGACCGAGCCGACGATGTCGTCGGCGCCGAGGTCCTTCAGCTCCTTCGTCAGACTGTCGAGCATGTCCTCGTTCTGCGGAACGACGACCGAGTACTGCTCGCGGTCCGAGATGTAGATCAGGCCGTTCTCGTGGAAGACGACGACCCCCATCGCGGTCCGCAGCGAGTCGAGGAAGTTGCCGAGGGTGCCTTCGTACCGGACGAACGGGATCTTGCGCTTGAGGATGTCCTCGCTCTTGTCCTTCGTGAAGCGGAAGGCGATCTGGACGTTGGGCGCGGAGGCGGTCGTGGCGGAGACCAGATCCCTCAAGGTCGCGTCCTGGGGGAAGCGGATCTCCAGGGGGACCGCGCGAAGGGCCGCCGGGATCGGGGTCGCGTTGCGCTGCGGCTTGAACGAGCCGCGCGGAACCCTCACGCGCTCGATGGCGATGGGTTCGGCGTCCGCGAGGGAACGCGCCTCGTCGAGGCGGAGCGACTTCCCGTCGGGGAGGGAGCGGACCTGGGGGAGGGCGCAGGCCGAGAGGAGGCCGCTAACGGCAATAATCGATGCCAGACGCAGAGCGGGCCTCGGAAAAGAACTCGGTTCCACTTGTCTGCTCCCGGTAGAGGGGCTTGCCCTTGACGCAGGCCACGAACTTGACCCCGGCTGGCAGCTTGCCGCCCGCCTTCTCGGCGGGTGGCGGGTTGGTCGAGGCGTTCCCGGGCAGGGACGCCTCCTTGACGAGCGGCGCGGACGGAACCGCGGCCGAAGGAACCGAAACTGAACCCTTGCCGGCGTCGGACCCCTCCGCCGGCTTGATCGCCTTCATCTGCTCGTCGAGCATCTTCAGCATCGTGTCGCCGAAGCGTGCGTCGATCTTGTCGAGCATGGAATTCTCGTACTGCTGGAGCATCTGGCGCACGATGCCCCGCGTGCGCTCCTCCGCCTCGAGCTGCCTCTCGTAGTCCGTCGGCGGCGGAACGAACGGATTGCTCCGCTCCTGCGCCGCCACCGGGAGGACGCCGAGTCCGGCCAGTAGGACGGACGCCGCTCCTCTACGAAGGCGACGAAGGAATGGCATCCAGGGCTCCTCGGCCGGCATCGAAGGAACGGCTTCAGGATGTTTGGCCAGAAAAGAAGGGGAGGTCAAGCTTGCCGAAGGGTGACCACCAACGAAATGGCGGCTTTGCTCTTTCGACTCCTTCGTGCAGGGTTGCAGTGCGAGATCCGATGACGAAACCCAGCGACATAGACATCGCGTTCGATCGCGTCGCGGCGATGCTGCGGACGGCCGGCACGCAGGCCGGCGTCGACGAGCGGGACGCGAAGGAACGCGCCCGCGCGGCCGTCGCCGAGTTCAACGGCTCGAACGCGAGAAGACGCAGCGCCGCCCGCAGGATCGCCCAGTACGAATTCCTCCGGCCGCTTCCGCTTCTCGGAGCCGCGGTCCTGTCGCCGCTCGAGTTCGACTTCGCGGAGGCTGACCGGACCGCGAGGTCGGCCAGGGGTCGGGCCGAGCGTCTTCTGCGGCGCGTGGAGGAAGCCACCCTCGTGCGCCGCGAACTCGGAAGGCTTCTCGCGAGATCCGAGCGCGCCCACGCGGCCTGCGCGCATCTCGGCCCGGCGCCGCTGTTCGTCCGTCAGACCTTCGAGCCCCTCGGGTCGGGGATCGCGTCGCTGCTCCGGCGGAGCGAAACGAGGCGGGTCGAGGACGTGCGCAAGTCCGCGGTGGGACTGATCGAATTCGTGCAGGGATGGGCGACGGCCGCGGCCCGCATCGAGACGGAGGCCGTGCGCCCGCCACCCTCGACCGCCGTGACCCTCAGGACGGCGGGGACCGAGCGGATCTGGCTGCCGATCCCGTGGAACCGCAGACGGGAGGCGATCGCCGCGGGCGCCAAGGTCGACATGTCCGCCGGCAAGGGCAGCGACCTCTTCGTGACCGGCACGCAGGATCTCCGCCCCTTCCAGCGCATGCTGCCGCTGATGCACAGGGCGAGAAGACCCGAGCCGTTCGCCTTCCCGCCCATCGCCGCCAAGGCGGCCGGCCAGAACCTCTGGACCCTCTTCGACAAGTCCACCTGGGACCACGTCCGCACGACGAACTACGCCCGGTCCGGATACCGCTGCGTACTCTGCGGGGAGCAGAACACCCGCGCGGCCGACGGCGGATCCGGAAGGGGTCCCGTCGACGCGCACGAGGTGTGGAGCTGGTCGATGCCGGACGACGATCCGTCCGTCGGCATCGGCATCCAGCGGCTGGAACGGATCATGACGCTCTGCCCCGCCTGCCACGCCTGCTTCCACGCGTCGAACGCGACCACGCGCGCACGCCGCGACGCCCGCTTCGAGGAGGCCGCGGCCTTCATCCGCGAGCGGCAGATGGACATCAACGGCATGTCTCCCGAAGAGCTCGACGTCCACCTCGCGCGCTCCGCGGAGGAGTGGAACCGCACGCGCGGCGTCGACCGCTGGATCCTCGACCTCTCGCACCTCGCGGCCCAGGACTACATGGCCGACACCGATCCGGTCTTCCTGGCAGGAAACGCGGCGGGGTTCGCCCCGGAGGACGTGGCCGGCATCGCGTTCACCGCCGACGACGGACGGCGCTTCCCGGCACGCGACGCCCAGGCCCTTCAGCACTCCTTGCTTGAGGATGCGCCACGGCTGCGCTTGGCATGGTCTCGTCCTTGAGGCAGGATCGCATCATTCCTTCCAAAGGAGCGAAGTCGATGGCCAAGCCGGCCGCCGGCAGATCCGGCCCGAAAAGCACCGCCAAGGCATGGCGCCCGAAGCCCAAGAAGGCGCGCCCGCGCCGGAAGGGCATCTCGCCGCTCGTCGTTCTGATCGCGCTCGCCGTAGCCCTCTCCGGCGGAGTGTGGATCGGACATTTCGCCCAGGACTACTTCAACGAAGGCGTCATAGCCGTGTCCGGCGTCCAGCCGAAGACCGACATGCCGCCGCACCCGTCCCGCGAACCGATCGCATTCCAATGACGGCCAGGCCGAGGAGCGGGCACATGTCCAAAGGGCTTCGATCCCTTCTGTTCGTCCTCGCGTCGACCGTCTTCGCGACGGCCGCCGCGGCCGGACCCTCGCGGACCGGACGGCCCGTGTGCGACGCCCTCGTGGCGCACGAGCCCAGGATCCTGCGGGACGGCCTGCTTGAGATGTCCGCACCCGTGCTCGGCAAAGCGCCGCTCGCCTGGAACGAGGACGACTTCGACCGGGTCTACCGCGCCGCCGACTACTGCGACGGCGTCCACGACGCCGGCACGAACTCCATGATCCGGTCCTCCACCTGGAGGGCCAACCTCGATCCGGCCCGCGAGGCGGTCCTGGGCACGGTCGTGGCGCTCCGCGATGCCGAGGCGCGCCGGCAGGACATGCACCCGAAGGCGGTGACGCTGCCGTCCTGCGACCGGCTGCTGGACTGGTCCCACGACCCGCGCGAGTACAGGAACAACTCGGCGGCCATCTTCGGGCGGGACTTCCTCAACACCCCCTACGAGGATCTCGACGCGGTGATGGCCTACGTGAAGGTCTGCGCGCCGGCCGTGATCCGGATCGCCTCCGCGCGCCTGAAGCAACGCGAGGACGAGACCCAGCGGAAGCTGCAGTCGATCCTGGAGGTCTACGGCAGCCTGCAGGGCGCCCTCGCCGAACGGCGCAACGCCGGCCAGCGCAACACCGACATGGTCGCCTACATGGACGGGCACGCCATCCCCTCGACCATGGCATCCCGACGGACTCAGAGCCTCGTGCGCGATCTCGATCGGTATGCCGCCGCCCGCCAGCGCCTACCCGCCGACCAGATCGAGGCGATGAACAAGGAGGCCTCGGCGATCGCCGCCGAGGCGAAGTCCCGCGTCGAGCTCGTCTGGGCGGACGCGGTCAAGGAGCGGATCTCGCGGGACATCTTCTCCGAGCAGCCGTAGCGCGCCGCCCGCCCGGGCATGAGAGCCGAGGTCCAGACGTGCCCGCCACGACCGTCTACATGATCGCCGCCCTGAATCTCGTCTCCGGTCTGGAGGCGATCGGGAACGTGCCGATCGCCGTCCTCGAGCGGACCGGCGACGACACGGAGGCGTTCTGGAACCGCAGCGCACAGATCCTGTGCGGCAAGACGGGGGACAACCTGTGCTCCCTCCCCATGACGATGATGCGCGACAACACGAATCCGCTCGGGCTCGCGCGGGTCATCCGATACACCGGGCCGAACGGGGAGCGCCGGCGCGTCTGCGCGGTGCTCCCGCCGGCGGAGGACGTGTCGCCCATGCTGACCGCCACGGGCGTCAGCGGCGGCAACACCTATTCCTGGGAGGATCTGCCGTCGTCCGCCGCGGCCCGGGTCTGGCTGATGCTGGAGAACGCGGCGCACTGCCTGGACGTGGACGGCGGCGCAGGCGAGGACAAGCGGGCCGACGCCTTCGCATCGCTCGGCACGACGCTCATCTTCGGCGATCCGTCGTTCGCGGCCCCCGGCAACAAGAGCCCGGCGCGCGTGTTCGCCTACTACCGCAACGCCGACGCGAACCGATGGGCGGTCAATCTCGGCGAGCGGATCCTGCTCGACACCTGGAAGGCCGAGGCGGCCGGCGTCGTCCAGGCCCGGACGGGATGCGTGCTGGTAGCCGACACCTCCAGCCGTCTCGACGTCGATCTGATCGCTCGCGACCGGCAGATCGCCCCCGACGACGTCTGCATTCCGGCCGGCCAGTCGGGCGGCCCGAGATCCGGCCGCATGACGGACGCGAACCTGTGGATCTGGATGTACCAGACGCGCCTGGGTGCGCCGCCGCAGCCGTGGACGCCCTTGAAGACCTTCGGATCCATGCAGGCCGCCGCAAGCTACGTATGGGACCAGGCGGGGAAGCTCTCCCAGCGCTGAGGCGCGCCCGGAAGGCGAGGGGACGGCCTCGGGGACGGCTGTCACGATTCCGAGCGGCCCCCATCCGGACGGGCGCTTGCGCCCTGGGAGCACTTGCTTTCGTCCAAGCGTGCCAGCACGAGCTGGCATGGGCTCGTTCCACATCCTCTCGGAAGCGTCGCTTGTGCATCTCGCCGTATCCTACGGCGCCTGGGCGGTCTTCCTGTCGGTCATGGTGGAGAGCACGGGCGTGCCCGTGCCGAGCGAGAGCATTCTGGTCGCCGTCGCCGCGCTCGCGGCAGGCAGCGACCCGCACGCCCCCGCCATCACCACGGTCGTTCTCGCAGCGATAGCCGGTGCCGTGATCGGGGACAATTTCGGCTACGCGATCGGCCGGGGCGCCGGCAGGAGGATCCTGGCGCGGTTCGGGCCGCGCATCGGCCTCGGCCCGGACCGCCAGCGTCTCGGCCGATACCTCTTCCAGCGCTACGGCGGGCGCGTCGTGATCGTCGCCCGCTTCGTCTCGGTCCTGCGAACGGCCGTGAGCCTGCTGGCGGGCACCACGCGCATGCCCTGGCCCCGCTTCCTGGCCTGCAACATCGCCGGGGCCGTCGTCTGGGCCGGCGCGGTCGGAGGCGGAGCCTATCTCCTCGGTCAACGCGTGCGCGCATGGTCCTGGCCGGCGTCGCTCGCGCTCCTCGCGGTTGCGGCCGCCGCTCTTGTCGTCGGCGCCGTCCTGCTCAAGCGTCGAGGAGCCGAGCTGCAGGCCGAGGCCGACAGGATGCTGTCCGACGCGCCTGCCGGCGGAAGCCGCTGAGACCTCCGGTCCGCCCCGCCGTTCGGCCGTCCGGGACCTTCAGATCGGGAGCGGCATCGTCAGGAGGTCCTCGCGCCCGAGCATTCGGGCGCCGGTCCCCCGGGCGGTTGCGGCGAGGCGGGCGGTACCGGCACGCGTCATGAGGACCTTCGCGATGGCGCTTCCGACTTCCCCGGGCAGCCTGACCCTCAGGACGGCCGACGTGGGGACGGTCCAACCGCCGGCGACGTGGCAGACCTTGTCCTCGAGTCGCCTCCCGAGGCGCGCCACCAGGATGTCGCCGCGCTCCGCGACGACGACCCGCCGCTCGGGACGGACCGCTCCGCAGGGCAGCCACAAAGCGCTCCGGACATCGCCGGACGGGAAGTCCGTCGTGTGGAAGATGGCTTCGCGCGGCAGCTCGGCGGATCCGAGCTCCACACTGCCGCGGACGATCGAGGCACCCAGATCGCGCAGGCAACGTCCTTCGCTGCCGGACCGGATCGCAGCGTGGAATCCGTGATCCAGACGCGTCGCCGCCTCGGTGGAATCCACGACGACCGGCGGATCCTCGCGGCCGTCGACGCGGACCCTGCGCAACTCGATCCGATCGGAAGGCGGGGCGCCCTTGATCAGCGAGAGCACGAAGCCGGCCGCCTCCGTGCGTCGGAAGGAACCCGCCGGCATCTGCGTGACCGAGGCGATCCCGTGCGCGCCCAGCAGCGCCCGTCGTGCCGCGATGTTCCGTCGTCCGGTGGCGAGGCCGTCGGACAGGATCAGCACGACGGCCCCGCCTGGCCGGGCAAGCCTCAATGCCTGCGCCGCGAACAGCAGCTCCAGGCTGGGCGCGAACCCGTCGATCGCGTCGAGCCCGGCCGCTGCCAGGATGCCGGCGAAGGCGGCGGCAGGCGGCAGCCCTCCGAACGGAGGGTTGGATAGGACGACGTCGACGCCGTTCCCGCCGAACCGTCCCGGGAGATCGAAATCGGTCGCGTCGGCGGTCAGATGGTCCAGACCCAGGACAAGGCTCGCAAATCGGGCGGCCGGATCCACGTCCACCGTGGTCACGCGCGCCGTGGGCCACATCTTCGAGGCGGCTGCAGCGAGGACGCCCGATCCCGATCCAAGATCCAGCACCGTGCCGGGCGCGCCTATGGAGACGCGGCGGACCACGACGCTCCCAACGATCGTGTTCGAGTAGAAGCGGGACAGCGGATCCCGCGGCTGCCCCGACGTCGAAGCGGCCGCATAGGGATCGTCGTGTGGGACAGGCGATCGCCCGCAGGTCGCTCGATCGAGCACGTCACCGCCTACCGATAGATCGCTTGCAATGAAAAACGCCGATCTGAGGGGCGGATTGCCCAAATCAGACCGGCGTTCTATGTATGAATATGATCTTGTTAGGTATCTATAGGCTCACCAGCGATAGCTGACACCACCCGTAACGGTCGAATAGCTGCCGCCGGCATCGACACCACCCTGGATGTCCTTGAAGTATCGGGCCTGCGAAAGGTCGTGATACAGGTATTCGACGCGGCCGCGGATGTTGTCCGTGAAGGCGTAGTCGAAGCCACCGCCAACGGCGTAGCCGAGGTTCGTGCGCGTGTCCTTCAGGGTGATGTTCGAGGCCGTCGTGACGCCGACGGCGTCCGTGGTCGTGCCCGCGAGACGGAAGTTCGCGGAGCCCTGGGCGATCGCCAGACCGCCGGTCACGTAGGGAAGGATCGGCAGATCGAGGCCGGCGAAACCGAGGCGCGCACGGACCGTGCCTTCGACGTCGAGCCCGGCCGAACCGGAGGCGAAGTAGTTGTTGACGCTGCCGTCGGCGGAATAGGAGAACGGGCCGGCCGACTTGCCGCGCAGGTTCACGTAGTTGATGTCGCCGATGCCGCCGACCACGACCGAGCCGACCTGATAGTCGAACCCGACGTGGCCGCCGCCGATGAAGCCGCTGTAGTCGCGGCCGTTGCGCAGAAGGCTACGGCTCACAGGGTCGGAACCGACGTCGAGGCGGCCGTCGAAGGCGCCGCCGACCTGGAAGCCGACGTAGGCGCCGGACCAGTCGATCAGGCCGCTGACGCGCGGGGCGACGCGCTCGATGGTCGGAGCGGGGGCGGCCAGCGTCGGCGCCTCCATGGGCACCTCCGGAACCGGAACGCCGAGATCGGCGGCATGTGCGGGAAGCGCGGCCGCGAAGGCGGCGGCGGCAGTCATCGTCAGAAGGAACGCCTTCATCGGTTCGAACTCCAGTCAGTGCTCTTGAAGGAACGGCACTGCTCTTTCATGGGCATCATTCCTTCGAGTTGGCAAGGCGCGAAGGTATGGAGGTCCATATTTTCTTGGAGGACACCCCAACGTCCATGATCGCGTGGCCGAACTGCCACGCATGGCCGCTCACCGGTACAGGAAGTCGAGCCGGCGCATGGAGGCCTGAAGAAACCAGTCGCCGACGATGTCTGCGAAGGCCTGTCGGTCGTGATAGCCGTAGGCCTTCAGGAACGCCGTGGTGACGGCCTTCACGTCGTCGAAACGCATCAGCTCCTTCGGTTCGGTCCTCGCCCTCTGCCCCGAGAACATGCTGGGCGAGGCGTCGCGGAGCATCGCAAGGTGCTTGTATCCCGGCGGCGTCTTGTTGAAGACATCCGCCCGGCGGTCGCCGTCCTGGCCGCTCGCGTCGAAATCGCCCTTGCCCGTCACCGCCAGGATCGGTCGGGTCATCCCGGACCATGAGTTCGCGTCGAGACCGAACGCGCCTTCGCCGTAGGGCGACAGCAGCGCGGCGCCGTAGAATCGCTGATCGGCCAGCGAGAGGGTTCGTCCGTCGCCGGATCGGGCGGACGCGCCCATCAGGAGCATGGCCGTGAACGCGCCGAGCCCGTGCCCGACGAGCAGGGGGCGTTCCGTCAGCGCCACCATGTTGACCGCGTTCGATACGACGGCCGCCTCGTCGAGCACCGATGCGCAGGCTCTCGCGCGCGCAGCCCACGCGTCGGCGTCGCCCGAGATGCCGCCCAGGTTCCAGGCGGCGCCGCCGTCCACTGCGGCGCTGCGGAGACGCAGCCCGCGCTCCATCAGGCTGTCGTCGTGGATCGGACAGGCCACGATGAAGCCGTGCGAGGCGAGGTGGCTGAGGAGCGACCGGTACACCTGCGGCTCGGAGAGCAGCCCGTGCGAGAAGACGACCAGCCGACCGGAGGGAGCGCCCAGCGGGTGGAAGATCAGGACCCGGGTTCCGCTCGCCGGAAGCGCCATGCCCACCGGCGCCTCCGTCGGGGCGTAGGAACCCTGGAGCGAGTACATCGCATAACGCGGGTCGGTGCTGGACGGCGGAGGTCTGAGGAAGTCGTCCGCCCGCGCGACCGAGAACGGAGCTGCCATGCAGGCGGCGGCGAAGCCGCGGCGCGTCAACGACATTGCAAGGAACCGGCATGAATTCGGAGGATCAGTAGCGCATTGCTTCGTTCCGCCGTCAACGACGGTCTTGACGGCGCTTCGGAACGGGGCAGGATCCGATCGATTGGAGATCCCGACGTGACGATCGCCCTCAGCGAATTCCTCGAGAGGTCCCAGGCGCCGACGACGTTCGGCCCGGGGCGCAGCGTCGACTGGATCGTCGACAATCCCGACGGCGGGGGTGCCCGGGCGACCATGGCCTGGGACGCGGCGGCCGGCCTGATCTCGGGAGGCGTCGTCGAGCGGGGGGCGGAGGAGCCGCTCATCCATTTCGAGGCGCGCGTCCTTTCGGACGAGGTGGACCTCAGAGGCGTCGACGATACGGGCGAGACCTCGTCGCCCGAGGATCCGCGGGGCGTGCTCGCCGGATTCCGCCGGCAGGTCCGCATGCTCCTGGCGTCGGGCCGCTGCAGGATCGTCGAGGCCTGACGGCGGGGATCAGACTCGTCCGGCGAACTCGACGACGCGCCCTCGGCCCCAGGCCCTGATCCCGGGGTCGTCGAACACGGTCGAGGCCACGTGCTCGGCAGCATCCAAGGCGTCGTCGACCACCCCGGCCCGCTCGGCCACCACGCCGGCGAGGTACAGCGAGGCCGCGACGCGCTTGCGGACCTCTCCCGGTGGCCCGGCGCTCTCCACGAGCCACGGTCCGCACAGGAACAAGCAGCGCGCGGCGATCGCGCAGGCGCCGATCTCCGCGGCCTCGGCCTCGAAGGGAATCCGCAGGACGGGCGGGTCCGTAGGCACCACGAGATCGGCGCCTCCTATGAGCGCCAGCACGCCACGCCTATCGGGAACGAGCTCCTCCACGCGCTCCATGAACCTGCGGGCTCCGAGCCCCACGTCGTCGATCCGTCGCGGCAGAGCCAGCGTCGCCTCGTCGGCGGCCGGCTCGTCGGCGCTGGCGCCGAGATCGACGAGACGTCCGTCCCGCCAACGCATGGCCGGTCCGGCCCCGACCTCGCGCCAGCACAGCGCTGACAGCAGGGTAGGATGCCGCTGGCGCCGGCCGGTGGCAAGGGCGCGGACGCTTTCCAGCACGTCGGGCAATCCGGTCACGAACGTTCTCCAGGTGATCGACCGGCATGTGCCGGCTTGGCACCGGTTAAGAAATCATGATAGCTCCATTCCATCGTTCGAAGGAATGGCATCTCGGCACCATGTCAACGAACCTCTCCCGTCGCTCCTTCATGCGGGGTCTCGCCTCGTGCGCGCTGGCACCCGCCGGTTCGTTGACGGGCCTACCGGTCGGGGCATTCGCTGCAGCGGCGCTGTCGATGCCGGCACTCGTCGCCCTCCTGACAGAGGACGCCAAGGCCGACGTCAAATCCATTCCTTTGCGGCTCCACAGCACGAACACCGGCGACAAGCTGTCGATCGACCTCTTCGTCGGATCCAACTGGAACCCCACCGGCCTCGTGCAGGCGGACTACATGCTTCGGGACTTCCGGCAGAACCTCGTGGTCCAGAACGATCGCCGGCTCTACGCGGCCCTGTACGTCCTGCAACGCGCCTTCGTCGGCGACGGCTTCGTGAAGGTGAACTCGGGCTTCCGCACGACGATCACGAACGAGATGCTGCGTCGGCAGGGCTACGGAGCGGCCCGCGAGTCGTTCCACACCAAGGCGCGCGCGGTCGACTATCTGATCCCCAATCCCAACGCGACGCTGCCGGAAATCGCCCGGGTCGCCAAGGGATTCCATATCGGCGCGGTAGCGCTGTACAACAACTTCATACACATGGACACCGGAAACCCGGACCGACACTGGGGTCTGAGCTACTGAATACGCTCAAGCGGTCGTATATAGGCACGCCAAAACGTGCCGATGCTAAGATCGGCGGCAGACGATGGCAAGCCCGGGTGTCCTGTCGCGGCACCCGCGATTGTAGGGCGCCCTGACGACGACACCCGTTCCGGACCTCGCCCTTTTCGAGGGCTCCCTATACCGTCCGGCCGAACGAGGTGCCGGCATGTCCTTCATGAACGCGTTCTTCCGGGTCGAACGACCCTTCCGGTTCTACCGGCAATTCGGTCAGAGCCCATCGAACACCTGGATCGGGTCGTCGCGCATCATCTCGAACGTCTACCACGCGCTGAACGCGCAGCCTGGCGACGAGATGCATGCCCTGGTGGGCGGACTGTTCGTCGCCGATCGCGTCGGCCCGGGCGGCACGCCGTCGGCCGCGCCGGCCCGGCTCTCGCCGCCCAAGCCTCCGCTCGAGAAGAGCTACGGCACGCTCCCCGACTCCGACACGCTCCGCGCCATGGCGAAGACCGGCCTGGTCCGGGAGATCCCGCGCAGCGAGGCGCGGCCGCTCGAGTATGCTTCGGTCCGAAACGCCGCCGGGCGGCAGCTGCAGGAGTATCACCCCGAGGTGGTCGAGCTCATGCCGTCTCCGGAGATGGTCGCATTCCGCGAGAGCATCGCCTCCTTCGCGCTCGGCCTCGACGACTACGGGGCGGAGGTACGGTGGCAGGACCACGTCGAGAACCCCGTCGTCCGGCTGAACGCGGTCGTCCCCGACCTGGGGAGACTCATGATCGAACGCGCGTACATACCCGGATACCACGTCCTCGACATACCGGATGCGGTCGCGCCGCCCTGGCCGGAGGGCACGCAGGACCGGGCCTGGAGCGGCCGGACCCTCAAGGCGGTGCCCAAGGGCGTCGACGTCGCCGACCTTCTGGTCGAGGTCTCGCTGAACCTGGATGCCGTGTTCTCGGCGAAGTTCGCCGCTGAGCAGGAGCGTGCGGGCCCGCGTCCCTGAACGAATGCCCGCGAACTCCTCTCGCGACCGACACTTCGAACAGATCGATAGACGACGATGATCCGCCTCGAACCCATCCGCCGTCTCGCATCCGACGTGGACGACCTGGAGCGCATGGTGCCCGATCTGGAGGGTGCCGCGCAGCAGCAGGAAGCCAACGAGATCATCGGACGGATCAGAGCCCTGCTCGCATCCGCCGACGCCGTGATCTCGACCGTCCTGCCCGCAGGCGCCGACGATCTGATCGACGACCCCGAAGGCGTTCTGGATCGCGTACGCGAACGCCTCGGAGAGGAGCCGGAGAGCCGCGCGCCCGGTCCGCGCTGACCGGCGCACCACTCCTTCCTTGCGCCTTGCGTCGATCCGTTATCTCTTCCCCTTGCGGAAGGATCGGAGCCGGGATCGTCGGCGTCCGTCCCGCAGCGGCCGTCACGCCGCGCACGGAGGGTTCGGGTATGATCGACGCCTTCTCCAATGCCGAGACCGGCCTCTCCCTGGCCCACGACCAGATCGAGCTCGACCGGGCCGAGACCGTCTTCGTCCGCACCGACGGACGCATGGCCATCCGCCTGGACGACGGTACCGTATCCCGCGTTCCGGGCCTCCTCGCTCCTTCGATGCGCGAACATCTGCGCGACGGGATGCAGGTCCGCCTGTTCCGCGTTCTGGGCCGCCACGTCGCCAGCCAGAACTTCGCCTGCCTCCGCCTCGCGGCTTCCTTCTGACGGAGATCGGACATGTCGGACAGCAGTGATCTCGACGAACTCCCGGTCGATGCCCTGAGCGGCACCGTCCAGATCCCGAAGTCGTTCCACGTACGCGAGCGCGACCGCGCCTACGACGACTGGACGCTCAGTATTTTCCGCGAGTACGTGCAGAATTCGATCGACTCCGGCGCCACGAGGATCGACATCTCGATCGCCTCCGCCGTGCCGAAGGGCTTCGATGGCCGACCGCCGGATGCGCGGAACGTGACGCGCCTCGTGTTCGAGGACGACGGCGGCGGGATGAGCCTGGACGTCCTCAACAAGGTGTACTTCCGCCTCGGCGAGACGACGAAGACCGGCGACGACTCGGTGGGCGGCTTCGGCCGCGCCCGGATCATGCAGAACTTCAGCCAGGTCCGCTACTCGGTGCGCACCCGGGATCTTCTGGTCGAGGGCGACGGCAGCGACTACCGCGGCTTCCGGATGAAGCAGGCGCATCGCGTCATGGAAGACTGGGCAGCCCGCACCCGCGAACGGGCGGCCGGCATGCCCCCGGGGGAGGAGCGCGATTTCGTCGAGGCCGCCGCGGAAGCCCGGCAACGAGACGCCATCGAGATGCGTGGCGACGACCGGTTCCTCAAGGGGTGCCGTTTCGAGGTCGATCTCGATCCGTCCACCGGAAAGAACAGCTGGTCGAAGCCGACCGTCGAACACATGCAGCGGCAGCTCGAGCAGTACCTTTCCCAGAGCGACCTGCGCTGCCGCGTCTTCATCGACGGCGTCGAGCGCGTCCGGCCGGCGAAGAAGCGGGAGGCCCGCAAGGACATCTTCGCCACCCTGGACCCGCAGGAGGTGCTCGACGCCTGGAAGGACAATCCCCGCATCAAGATCCTCGACAGGCCCGACGGCCGCAAGGACGTCGCCTTCGGCAAGATCCTGGTCTCGGAGGATGCCGGCAACGACCTGATCGTCCGCGTCTCCGGCGCATCGATGTTCAAACGGACGCTGTGGGACTCGCCGAAGAACCTCGTGATCGAGCTGGTGCCGGCGTTGGCCCGCGAGGTCATGACTTCGAACCGGGATTCGCTGAAGGAGCCGTACCAGCGCGCCGTCGACCATTTCCAGAAGCTGATGAGCACGGATGCCCGGGCCGCGCTCGAGAAGCGCGACGAGAAGCAGTTCACGGTGCTGTCGGGAGGGAAGGGGCGTCGCGTGGCGCGTCGCGCGGAGATGGACTTCTCCGTCGATTTCGCCGCCTCGGCCCTGTCCTCTCCGGGAGCGACGGAGTCCGGCGCGGGCGGTGCCGCCGCTCCGGCCCCGCAGGTGCAGAAGCGGACCTACGTCCGCTACAACAAGTACGATTTCGATGAATTCCTGAAGGGCGGGATCGGGGGTGTTCCCCATGCGGACTTCGCGGCCTTCTTCGACGCTCTGAGGAGGTCGACCGTTCTGGACGACACCTTCCTCGGTCGATGGGAGGATCCGCTCCAGGCCCGGAACTTCGTCACCACGCTGCAAAGGAACGGCGAGAGCGCTGCGCTCGAGGCCGCTGGCGGCGAGATGCTGGCCTTCCTCTGCAACGAGCTGCGCGAGCGGCGCGCCAAGGCCGACTTCGACGAATCCCGTCGTCATGCCGACAAGCTGAGCGATCTGCACGACGTTCCGATCCTGAAGGAGAACCTGAGGCCCGATGCCGATCGGCTGGGCGAGAAGGTCGCGAAGGAGCGGCGGACGAAGCTCCTGTCCGCGATCGGCCGGGCGGACCCGCGCGGCTGGGATCCGGCGAGCGGCAAGGGCATGCGCCCGCGCAAGATCCTGGCGATGTGGCAGGTCGCGATCGACGCCTGCGTCGATCTCCTGATGGAGACCCAGCCCCGCCAGAAGCCGTTCCCCTACGCGGCGGGCTTCTACTTCGCCCATCCGAAGTGGCAGCACCAGCCGCACACCGGCGAGGACGGGTGGTCGAACGCTCTGGCGATCTTCACGCGTCCGGACGATTCCGACGAGACGCGATACTTCCTTCTCAATCCGCTGAAGGACGAGGACTTCTCCCTCGCCTTCAACCCGTCCCAGGCGGCCGACCGCTCCGACATGGTCTCGCGCGCCATGCACGAGGTCGCGCACGTCGTGGCACCGGACGCGCACAACGAGCGCTTCGCCGGCGCCCTGACGTTCATGCTAGGCAAGATGACGCCGAGCTGGATCCGGGAGGTCAACCGCTCGATGGACGCGGCGATCTCGGCCGTCGATGCCGTCTATGCCGGAGCCCGGACCCGGGTGCAGCCGCTCGACGACGAACCCGGGCCGCGTCCCGGGGACGTGCTGATGGAGGCGCTCCCGCGCGAGGCCGCCCAGGTCCTCGCCATCATGGCTCCCGACGGGACGCGCGAACTGGACTGCGACCGTATCGACATGCTGGAATCCGCCCTCGTCGGCCGGGAGCCGGCGGACGTCTTCGCGCAGCCGGACGAACCGGTCGCGCCGCGGCCGGGGATATAGAGGCGTCGATGCGCGGACCGAGGATCGAGATCGGCGGGCCGGGCGAGGCGACCCGCCTCGTCGTGACATACACCGACGGCACCAACCACAAGTTCACGTCGGACCTGGTGCTGGCCGGGCGCATCACCGCCGAACAGGCGGCCGCGCTCGTCGACAAGCTGGCGCCCGGAGGCGAGTTCGTCCCCCGGGACGTCGGAATGCCAATGCTCCAGAGGCTCGCCAACGGCTTCTGGCACTCGTCCGACCACGCTTGGCATACGCTCGACGAGATCGCCACCACCACGGACGCCCCGACCTCGGACGTCGATCTGGCCGCCCTGCTTCACCGCTGGGCGGCCGTGGACGAATGGGATCCGGACGCGGCCGAGGCCGAACTCGCCGACGAGCTCGGTCCCGCGCCTGACGGGGACGAGGAGGAAGACGACGACGAGGAGCGGACCGTGTCGGCTCCCGCGCCTTGAGGACGAAGACGCCATGGCCGACATCCAGACGTACATCGACGCCGCCGAGGCCCGCGGCCGCGGAAGCAGGGGTGAACTCGACGCGCTGAAGTCGATCGTCACGACCGCCGCCGCGCTGCTCGACCAGGAGGCGCGCGCCGCCGTCGCGGCGGACGACGAGGTCGGCGACAATCTCGAATTCAACCTCCACGACACGCAGGTCGGGCTGGATCGGACCGATCCGGCGACCTGGCTGCTGGCCGCGGAGCAGCACGGGTCGGACGAGGATCCCGACCACGAGTTCGGCGATCTGCAGGCACTCGCCCGCGCGGCCTGGAGCCGGATGGGCCCGGAGGAGATGGCGCGGTTCGAAGAGTCCGCGATCGCCAGGGATCTCGCCCCTGCCGCCGGACCGACGGTCTGAAGTCAGAGATCGAACAGCCGGCCCGCCTCGTTCGCGAGGGCGGTGCCGGCCTGATGGTATCCGGCGACGGTCTGCATGCTCCGGTGGCCGGAGAGCTGCATCGCATCGAAGATGCTCTTCCCCTGCCGGCCGCTCTCCGTGATGAAGCCCGACCTGAGGCTGTGCCCCCCGTAGGCCCTGGCATCCAGGCCGGCCGCTGCGGCCCGACGCTGGACGACTCGGGCCACGGCCCGGCCGTTGAGCGGCGTCCGCCCGATGTTGCCGTGCCGGTCGACCGCCCGGAAGATCGGCCCGTCCGCCTCGCCTACCAGCGCGAGCCAGGCCCTCAACGCCACCGCGGCCCGGCCGGCGACAGGAACCGTCCGATCCGAGCCTTCCTGCTCGGTCTTGGTGATGCCCAGGCGATAGACGTATTCGCCGTCGATCTCCTCGAGGTTCTCGATCCGCGCCTCGACGACCTCCGAGCGGCGCCGTCCGCCCGACGCGAAGGCGAACAGGATCATCGCGTCGTCGCGCACGTCGGCGGCCGACGGCGCCGACCTGTTCGCCAGCAGCGCCTGGACGGTCTCGCGTAGCGCCGCCTTCTTCTTCCTCGGTCGCTGACCGCGGCGGGCCGCCGCCTGGCGTGCGCGCCGCATGACGTCCCGGACAGGGCCGTCGGCGAGAGGCGAGCGGAATCCGGCGGTGCGATGCCAGGACGCGACGGCCGCCATCTTCCTGCTGACCGTCGCGATCCGCGGCAGGCCGGCCCGCATCTTCACGCCGGCGGCGACCAGGGCCGCGTCGACCTGCTCGGGCAGCCCTTCCACGTGGTCGACCACGAACCGGACCAGGATGTCGGTTCGGATCGGCAACGACGGCTCGCCGAAGCCCGAGATCTCGAACCAGGAGCGGAAGTAGCGCAGATCCGCCGCGTAGCTGCGGCGGGTGTTGGGCGGCGTGCCGTCGTCGACGAGGCGCGAGAAGCGGGCGCGGATCTCCGGCGCGGCCAGGGCGTGCGCCTGGGCCGGATCCGTCTCGACGACCATGGCAAGCGAGCCTGCCGACACCACTAACCTCCTGCGATCAAAGGAGGATGAGTCGGCGGTCCGAGACGCGCAAGGGCGCGTCGGAAGATCGGTCGGAAACCGCCCGCAAGGAACCTTAAGCCGCGTAACGTTCCGTTAACGAGCATCGATTATCAGGCTTAACGGAAGCCGAATCCGACGCTAGAACCCGCCGGCCCGACACCCGAAGGCCTCCGGGCCCGGCCCCCGAACCTGGGGGCCTATAAGGGTATTTATCGGCCCCTAGGGTCGTTAACCGCGTCGCGCACGTCCCCGAAAATGGGGGCTTTTCCGCCGTCCGAAGCGCCGCTATAACCAGTTCCAGTTTCTGAACTGATCCTACTAAACGGAACACAAGAGACGTTTCGTTCTCTTGCGACCGTCGGGGCCCACCCCTTTTTCCAGGGCTTCGATGGCGGCGTTCCAAAGGCGGACTTCCGTTGGTCGCCGGGCTTTCACTCCCGGCCGACTGTCGGGACGCACAGGCGTCACGACCGACCGCGCTTCTGCGCGCGTCGAAACGACATCGGAAACTCACCCGTCTTTGCGAGCATGCAGCGTCCGCCCCCTCGGGGTCCGTGCGTCTGCGACCGGCCGTTGGCGATTTTCAAGCCC
Source organism: Methylobacterium sp. 092160098-2 (assembly GCF_028920805.1). Classification (NCBI taxonomy): domain Bacteria; kingdom Pseudomonadati; phylum Pseudomonadota; class Alphaproteobacteria; order Hyphomicrobiales; family Methylobacteriaceae; genus Methylobacterium; species Methylobacterium sp. 092160098-2. The sequence goes on from NZ_JAQPZJ010000002.1 coordinate 1,100,399, forward strand.
GTCTGCTCATCTCCAATCAGTCATAAGAACAGGACTTGTTCCGATGCCGATTCTTTCCGTTGTTCCCGCTTCCGCCACCATCGCCAACGCCGCCAACACGAACTCCGCGAGCCTCATGCCCGAGGCGATCCGCATCCTGAGCGCCACCTTCCGCGAGATGATCGCGCCGCAGTCGGCCTCCTTCCACGTCGTGGCGGTCGAGGGTGCCGCCGTCACCCACCGCACCGCCCGCGCCGGCGACAACGCTGTCCCCTCCGCCAGCACCGGCGACATCATCGTCGAGGTCGGCCACGACATGGACCTCGAGGCCCTGGCCCGCTCCGGCACGCTCAGCGACCTCGTCTGCGCACGCATCATCGGCAAGGTCCTGCACGAGCGCGAGGCGGACGCCCGTCACGCCGGCGTCGAGGGAGCCTTCCTCTTCACCTCCGCCGCGATGCTGCTGCTGCTGTCCAATCGCGACGACTGGCGCATGGAGGCGGGCCCGAACGAGCTTGAGCACTCCTATCTCTACGACGCGATCCTCGACTACGCCTTCTACCGGACCTACGAGGAGGTCGATGGCCGCCGCAACCTCCAGAACCTCTTCGACTTCGAGACCCGGGTGAAGACGGAGAAGGCCGTGCTGGAGCGTCTGGTCGTCGACCTGTTCGAGGACAGCCTGCAGGGCTGGTACCCGCTGCCCCACCTCACGACCACGATCGGCCAGAGCGTCATGGAGCTCGTCGAGCGCGGCCACGCCCTGACCGGCCAGGAGATCCGTCCGGCTCCCCAGATGGCCGCCTTCGCCTGAGACCAGAAAATCGGACATCCACGAGGAGCCCGGGCCATGCGCCCGGGCTCTTTGCGTTTGAAGGAGTGGATCGGCCTCGAAGGAACGGCTCGACAAGCCCTCTGATCCGGGTCATCTCGGATGGGTGACCCTCGCGATCGAATCCTCTCCTTCAACGGCGCTTCGTCAGGCGGTCTTCCAGGCCGGACGTGCCTCGGCCGCCTACGACGCCTCCGGACTCGCCGGGCCGGTCGACGCCCTCCGTCGCCGGCGCGAGGCGCTCTACGCGACCGAGGCGGAGGGGTTCGCTCCGGTCGGCATGACGGAGCTTTGCCGGATCCTATCGGAGGATGCGGCCACCCACGTCGAGAAGAATGCCCGCTTCGCGAGGGCCGCGCACGGAGCACTCCTCCGTGAACGGGGGCTCAGGGGCGCGACCCTTGGGCCGGTCGAACTCTTCGACATGGCCGACGATCTGGCGACGGGCATCCTCGGCGGAGGCCGGTCGCTCCGGCCCGATCCCGAGGACCCCTCCGCGAGCCGCGCGGAGACGGCGGCGGATCTGCAGTCGATCGTCCAGGCGATGTCCGAGGCGCTGGTCGAGGCCGAGCGGACCGCCGAGCCGGCCGACGCCGCCGAATTCCTCCGGTGGATCTACCGGCGCCCGGAACTCAATCAGGCCGACCGTCACGCCCGCCGTCTGGTGCGGCTGCTCTCCCTGCGTCTGTCCGAACGGACGATCGGCTTCCCCGCCGGCCTCTCGCGCGGCATCGCGCAGAACCGGTCGGCACTCAAGGACGCCGCCGAGGATCGCGACGGCTTCCATTCCGTCCTCTTCGCCCACTGGCGCGCGGACCTCGAGGCTGCGGCCCGGCAGATCGGCGACGTGGAACGGCTGCGCCGCAACCTCCTGGCCGACGTCAACCGACGCTACCGCCGCCGCTCCCCGCTGATCGAGCCTACGGTCGACTACCTCCTCTCGCACCCGGTCTCCTCCATCGGCAACGCGGCCAGGACGCTCGCCATCACCGGCCGCGGAGCAGGGCTGATCTTCCTCAGGTTGAAGGCCGCCGGCATCCTCGAGCAGCGCGACGACAAGCAGAAGAACCGCACGTTCGTCTGTCCCCGGGCGGCCGAGGCGGTGTGATGGCGACCGAGCTCGCGACCGTGTTCGGAATGGTCGAGACCGCGCTGGCCTCCCTGCGGGCCCTCTCGCCGACGCTCTCCGGCGATGCCGTGACCTTCCTCGACGTCATCGTCACGGCCGACGACGAGGACCTCGTCGTCGAGGCGGTCGGCGGCGACGGCGAGAGCCTCGTACCGGTCGGGCGCGTCCCGCGCTCCGTTCCGGGCGACGCGGCGAAGCTCGCCCTCAACCACGCGATCGCGCGGCTCGTGTCGCGGGCGACCGAACTGGCGGAGACGGGACGATGAAGCACCTGCTCGCGGCGGCGGCCGCGATTGCCGTCCTCCTGGCGCCGGTCCAGGGCAAGGCGGAGACCCGCGAGTTCGCCAAGCTCCGCAACGCCGTGCTCGACGGCGCGCATCGGGGCGCGATCGTCGATGCCTACGCGTCCGCCAGGAGCGTCGCCGCCGGCCGCTACGCCATGGACGGAAGCTTCCTCGCGGGCATGATCGCCTTCCGGTACTTGAACCGGCCCGACATCGCGGCCGAGCATTTCAAGCAGATGGCGCTGCTGACCGACGAGCCGGCCGAGAAGTCCAAGGCCGGCTTCTGGCTCGGCAGGGCGCTTGCCGCCATGGGCCGCGCGGACGACGCCAGGAAGGCCTATCTCGCCTCGGCGCAGCACGCGCACACCTTCTACGGCCAGGCCGCCGCGGCCAGGACGGGCGTGAAGATCGAGCTGCCCGCGGCCGCCCGCCGGCTGGCGACCGCGACCGACATCCAGGCGGCGCTCGCGACGCCGGAAGGCCAGCTCGCGCGCGCCGCCCAGGTCGCCGGCAACAAGGCCGTCAGGAACGCGGCGCTGAAGCGCATCTCCGCGGGGGACGCGCGCCGCCTCGTCATCGGCTGCGGCGTCGCCAGCGAGATCGGAGCCTACGACTTCGCCGTCGACATGGCGCGCCAGGGCGAGCGGAGCGGCATCTCGCTGGTGGACTGCGGCTGGCCCCAGGTGAAGGTCGGCTGGACCGATCCGCGGGGGCCGCGCGAGCTCGTCTGGGCCGTCGCGCGCGAGGAGTCCAAGTTCGACCAGATCCAGCAGAGCGGGAAGGGCGCGCAGGGCTTCATGCAGGTGATGCCCGGGACCGCGCAGCACATCGGACGGCGCGCCGGCATCGCCATCGATCCCGTGCAGATGCGGATCAACCGAGACTACAACGTCGCCGTCGGTTCGAACTATCTCGCGGGCCTGCTCGCCCAGTTCGCCGGAAATCCGGTCCTTGCCGTTGCGGCGTACAATGCCGGTCCGCAACGGGTGAACGAGTGGCTGGCCGCCCGGGGCGATCCCCGGACCGGAGCCGTCGACGTCGTCGACTGGATCGAGGAGATCCCGTTCTCGGAGACGCGCAACTACGTGAAGAAGGTGGTCGCCAACTACGTGGTGTACCTAGCGAAGGGGAGGGTGCAGTCCGCCGATGCCGGCAGGTAGCGTCGGTTCGCCGGAGCGAGGTCGTCCTCGACGGTCGTGAGCCCGGGCGCCGGCACGCCACCGCTGGCGGTCGGATTCGCCGATCGTCCGATCCGATCGCGCCGTCGGACTACCAGCGCCTGACCGTCGGTGAAGCCGGCGGCTCCTGGTCCGGTTCGGCCGCGAGGCTGGCGGCATGAGGGGTAGGAGTGGTGGCGGGCGCATACGCCATGGCGTTGGCCGCCCGACCCGGTCTTGCCGACGCGTAGAAGTCGTCTTCGACGGTGACGACCGCGGGGCCCGACGCGTAGGTCGCCAGGGCAGGCGGGATGCGCAGTCCCGTCGGGCGCTCTGCGGGCGGAGCCGGCGGCTGGGCCGGCTCGGGAACGGGTATCGGCGCGGCGGCGATCGGCGCCGGCGCGGCGGGCGTCGCGGCCGCGGGGCGCGGCTCGAACAGCGAAGCGAAGATGCTCCGTTCGGCCGGCTTGGGCTGCGAGGAGGGTTGGGGAAGGCCGGCGGCTGCGTTCTCCGCGACCTGGGATTCGGAGGCCTGGACGTGATCGCGTCCCGCGCGGATGGAGGCGACGACGTCGGCCGGGATGGGCTCCCCGACGCGGCCCGACGGGACGAACCGCGACGTGGGAAGTGGTGCCGAAGCCAGGAGCGTGGCAGGCGACGAACGGTCGGCCTCGATGTCGAGGGCGAGGTGACGCCGGTCGAACGAGATGCGGGCGCCCTGGACGGAACCCGTCGTGGGTATCACGCCGCCGAGGGACTGCGAGAGCTTCTCCTGGTCCGCGTCCGGAACGAGCCGGGCCACCGCTTCGGGGTCCTGCAGGACGATCCGGTCGCGGCCCAGCCTCGCGACCGCCATGCCCACCTTCCGGCCGCCGCTCCGGACAGCCAGGACCGTGCCGACGGCCTGCCGGTCGACCGCCTTGGCCTTCTGCGGGTCGTCCGGATCCAGGCCGGCCACCGCGAAGATCCTCTGGACCTCGGCGTCGACCTTCGACGTGCCTGCAACCTGCTGGTTCCGGACATCCGGCTGCAGGCCGACGGACGGACCGCCCTGCGGCACGCAACCGGCGAGAAGGGCTGCCGCGGATGCGGTCGCCAATGGTCGGAAGAGCGGCTTCATCGGTTCCGTGCGTCCGCTCCATTCCTTCGCATCCCTGCGACCACATCACGGAACGGGCTCGCGATCAAGCGAAACGAAGGAACGAGTCCGTGCACGTGGGACATCGGTTAACCCCCATCCGCTTCTCCGCCGGACGGCTCTTCCGAAGGCGCCGCACGCGATGTACCATCGCCCCATGCGCTCTTTCCTGGCCATGACGGCGGCCGCCGCCATCCTCGCCGCGTCGCCGTCCCTCTCGGATCAGGCCGATCCGACCACGGGGCCGTGGTGGACGGCTCCGGAGGTCTTCCTGTCGTACCAGACGGGCGACGCCGACGAGGCGCGGCCCGGCGGCTTCCTCGTGCCGTTCGTCCATCTCGAGAGACGGGGAGACCGCTACGACCTGTCGATCACGTCGCGCAGGGTGCTGTCCACGGAGACACGCGAGCTTCCTGGTTGCACTCTGACCGGCACTGCCGCACCGGGGGCGGCCGGAACCGTCTCGGGACGCCTCGATCGCCTGGGTGGCATCGAGATCCGCGATCTGGGCGACGGCGTCGTGGCGATCGCGTTCGAACGCGAGGGAGACTGCGTCAGGAACGGCCGGTACCTCGCCACCTGGACTGCACCACACTGAAAGGGACCGTACCATGATCTCGAAGGCCAAGACGGCACTCGCCGCGAGCGGGCTCCTCCTCGCGCTCGTCGGACAGACGGCCGCGGAGTCGCTGACGCGCGAGGGCGCGCCCGTGCCGGCGTTCAAGCTGCAGTACGTCCGCAAGCCGGCGAGCGATGCCGAGTTCTCGAAGCTCTGGAGGGACTACCTCTCCGACATCCCGGCCTCCGTGCTCGCGCAGCCGACGTCTCCGACCGAGATCGAAGCCACGACCGTCAAGTTTCCGGAGGGACGCACGCTGACCTTCACCATGATCTCGGGCAGCGCCACCTGCGGCAGCCAGGACTGCCCGGAGCGCATCTACGAGGACGGGCGGGTCATCTTCGACGGCCGGGTCTGCAGCAACATCGACGGGCATTTCGTGTCCGCGGACGCGGAGACGCTCACGGCCTGCGACCGGCCCTACGCGATCCCACCGAAGCGGTAGCCCGGCGAAGGAACGGGCTGGATTTTGTCGGCGAATGGAACCAAGCTCATGTCGTTCCTTCCGACGGTGAGCTATGAGACGCGCCTCGATCCTTCTGTTCGTCGCTGCGACGCTCGTCTCCGGCCTTGCATCCGGGCAGGACGCGGGATCCGCGGGAAGCGGCGGATCCGGATCGGGCGCCGACGGCTCGTCGTCATCGGGATCGGCGAACTGCGGGGCCGACGCCTTCAAGGCCAACGTCGCCGGCAGTGAATCCCAAGGTTCGGGCGGATATCAGGCGCAGAACCAGTACGGCTACCTCGGCAAGTACCAGATGGGCGAATCCGCCCTCATCGAGTCCGGGTACGCCGTCCGCGACGGCAACAGCAACGACAACAAGATCACGTGGTCCGGCAAGGACGGGATCAACTCCAGTCAGGCCTTCCTGAACAGCCCTGCGGCTCAGGAATCGGCCTACAGCTCGTACCTCGGATCCAACTGGAGTCAGGTCAAGGCGTTCGGCTTCGACAAGTACGTCGGCCAGACGATCAACGGCACCACGATCACGGAATCCGGACTGCTGAAGGGCATGCAGTTCGGCAACGTGCGCATGAAGCAGTTCTTCAACAACGGCATGTCGTGCAGCGGCGGTGCCGGGACGGACGGCAACGGCAAGTGCATCGGCGACTACATCGCCGGCGGCAGCGGCTACGACGTCTCGTCGATCACGGGCGGCTCGGGCGGCTCGTCGGGCGGCTCCGGGAGCTGCGGCGGAGGTGGCGGCAGCGGCAGCGGCGACGGTCAGAACGGCAAGAAGCCCAACGATCAGGGCAGCACCAACGCGGCCTCCCGGACCTGTCCGCCGACCATGAAGATCATCCAGGGCGTCGAGTGCGGCCGGTTCCCGGCGAAGATCCAGGCCTTCTGCAACACCTACAAGCCCTACATGATGACGGCAAAGGGGTGCGACGAGGCCGAGAAGTGGGCCAAGAACCAGAGCATGGGCCAGCACCGCGACAAGTGCGCGAAGCAGTCCGACGCGCAGGGCACGATGTCGTGGAGCTACGTCCTGGCCTGCTCGAAGGCCAAGGACGAGCCCGCCTTCAACTCCTCGAACCAGCTCAACGACCTGGAAGGGAAGGGCGGCAGCTCCGGCAACGGATCGGGTACCAACTCGGATGCGTCGAAGGCGTCTCCGGCCGGCGCCGCCGACGATCCCGGCTGCTACGATCGGCTCGAGAAGATGGGCGTGAAGTTCACGCGCATGAACAAGATCACGGAGAACAAGGGCGGCTTCAACTGCACGGTGCCCACCGCCCTCGCGATCAAGTCGTTCTCCCGGACCCAGATGTCCAACCCTGGCACCATCATGAACTGCAGCACCGCGGAGGCCTTCGAGAAGCTCTCCTCGCAGATCGGCGTGTCCAAGGTGACGTCGTACGGATCGTTCGTGTGCCGCGGCGTCAACAACGGCTCGGCCTCGGCGAGGAGCAAGCTGTCCGAGCACGGGCAGGGCCTGGCCTTCGACGTCACCAACTGGGTGGGGTCGAGCGGCACCTGGAAGCCCCATTGGACCAACCGGTCCGATCCGATCTACCTGCAGGTGACGTCGAGAGGCCCCGGCGTCGGCTTCCGCTGCATCCTCACGCCGTGGTGGTACAAGTCGAAGACCCAACCCCTGATCGTCGGACACATCCATCTGGGCGTCCGCGACAACTGCTCGCCGAAGATCTGATGAAGCGCCTCCGCACGATCCTGGCCGTGGCGCTGTTCGCCTGCCACCCCGCTCTGGCCGACCCCGCACGCGAGCTCTCGCTTCCGCCCTCCAGCACCGTCCCCGACATCGAGGAGATGCGGAAGTCGAACGAGGTCGGGGTCAATCCGGAATGGAACGCCGACGAGATCGGCATGGACATCGACACCTACCTGGCGGAGGACCGCGGGTTCAAGATCCTGCAGCTGTTCATCCGTCAGGACGCGGAGGCCGCGGACTACGTCCTCGTGCGCGACAAGCTGCTGGCCGACATCCTGCCGGCGCTCCACGAGACCAATCCGATCGGCCTCTCGTTCAGCCAGATCGATCTTACGGGCGACGGCCTGGCGGAGATGGTCGTCCAGATCACGTCGCCGAGCACGTGCAAGGACACGGAAGGGTGCCGGACCCTGGTGTTCTCGTTCGACGACGAGAGGAAGTGGCGCGTCCTGCTCGACGTGCGGACCCAGGAGGTCGGCGTGAAGCCCGGCTGGGACGAGCAGCCCAGCCAGATCGCGACCATCTCCGAGTCGGACGGCGTGCGTTTCCATAGGTACGAGGACGGCCGGTTCGTCTCCTTCGAGAACGTCCGCCGCACCGCCGAGGAGCTGCGGGCCGCTGCGGCATCTCCGCCGCCGGGCGCGACCCCGCCCTGACGGGACCGGGACCGCCGGCGGTGCCGACCCTCAGATGCGTGGTCCGAGGATACGCTCCACCACCTCTTCGAACAGGCGATCCTCGCGGGTGGCCAGAAGCGGCAGCACGGGCATGCCCTCGGGTGCGTAGGTCGCCTTCCTGCCCTTGACCGCGAACTCCCTGCCGCTGAGCAGCTCGAGCAACCTCCCGCGGGACTCCGTGCCGGTCCCGCCGATGCTGCGCCGTCCGCTTCTCAGAAGCTTCAGCTTCACGCCCGGACGCTCGCTGCTGATGGAGATGGCCGCGGCCGACCGCAGATCCTCCCGCACGGATTCGATGTAGTGCTCGTCGAATTCCAGTTCCCGGCAATGGGCCCTGATCCGATCGAGCATCGTCAGAAGAGCGACGTTGCCGATCACCTCTCCCTCCGACGATCCGCCGACATCGCCGTGGACCCCCGGCAGCCAGATCTGCTCCATGACCTGTCCGGGAGCGGACCGCTCCCACAGCAGGGGGGCGAAGGACGGCATCCGGTCGTCGTCGATCGAGAGGATGTGCGTCGCCGCATCGACGCATCTGTCGAGGGTCAGGCTCCTGAAGCGTACCTTGGTGAACAGGTTCATGAAGTCCCAGTCGGTCCCCGGTACCGTGTCGAAGACACCGAGGAACCTCACGCGGGGCTGGGGCTGGAAGAGCTTGTCGTCGAAGCGCGCCTTCAGGATCCTGCGGGTTCGCGTGAACAGGGCGGAGTCCCGGATGAAGTACCGCCACACGTCGGGAAACACGCCCAGGTTGTCCGCCGGGATCAGTCCGGGATCGGTCAGCAGTCCGGTCAGCGCCCGCGCGGCGGCTGCCCCCCTGGAGAAGCCGAAGATGTAGATGGCGTCGCCGTCCATGTAGTTGGACGCGAGGTTGACGTATCCCTCGGCCACGATCTCGTCGAAGCCGCGTCCGGTGACGGCGGACACGCGGTCGCCGCGGGTTCCGACTCCTGAGAAGTAGTACGATATCTGCGGAACGCCGGAGAAGCCGTAGGTGAACGCCCGTATCAGCCGGAAGATGTTGGTCGGATGGACGTCCGTCGGGCTGCCGAGGCTGTTCGAGGTTCCATCGAAGAACAACAGGTGACGACGTCCGCTCATCCGATACTCCGGCCCGATCCGACGGGTGCGGATCCAGTATGCACGCGTTCGGATGTCGGGCGAGATCGCTTCGATCCCGGAGGTTACGAACGGGCCCGCGGACGAAGAAGGCCGCCGGATCGCTCCAGCGGCCTCCGATGATCGTCGGGTCGGCGTCGGGCTAACTGCCGGCCGGGTCGGCCGCCACCCGCAGGACGGACACGATCTGCTGTCTGCCTTCGAGCGCGAAGACCCGCGTCCCCTGCGTGCCCCGCGCCATGATCGGGATGTCGGCCGCGTTCGCGCGGATCGTCTTTCCGGCATCGGTGGTCAGCACCAGGACGTCGTTCTCCCCGACCGGAAGCAGCGCCACGAGATCGCCCGTGCGGTCGGCGAGCTTCGCGACCTCGACGCCCTGGCCGCCGCGCGCCGTGATGCGGTAGGCGTGGCTGGACGTCCGCTTGGCGAAGCCGGTTTCGGTGACCGTCAGCACCATCTGCTCGGCCTCCTGCATGGCCAGCATCCGGTCCGAGGGCAGCTCGAACGGGACGATCTCGCCGCTGGCCTCGTCCTTGGCCTTGGCCGTCCCGCCGGCGAGGTAGGCCTCGCGCTCAGTGCCGGTGGCCTCGAAGTGGCGCAGCACCGCGACGGAGATGACCTTGTCCTTCCGGGCGAGGGAGATGCCCGCCACGCCGGTGGAATCGCGGCTCTTCATGACGCGCAGGTCGCCGACGTTGAACCGGCAGCACAGGCCGTCGCGGCTGGCCAGGGCCACGTCGTCCTCCGCCGAGACCAGCACGACCGACACGAGGCGCCCCCTGGGCTCGCCGTTCTCGTCCTCGAGCTTGATCGCCAGCTTTCCGCCCTTGTTCACCTTGGCGAAGTCGGAGGCGTCGTTGCGCCGGACGGTGCCGAAATCCGTCACGAACACCAGCGAGAGGGCGTCGAGCGCGGCCTTGTCCTCGGGCAGGGCCACCAGCGCCTGCACCGTCTCCTCGGGCTTGAGTTCCAGGAAGTTGACGAGCGCGCGTCCCCGGGCGTTCGCCGCGGCCTCGGGCAGCTTGTGGGCCATCTCGGCGTGGGCGAGGCCCCGGCTCGTGAAGAACACCAGCGGCGTCTTCGTCGTGCAGACGATGGTCGTCGCGACGACGTCCTCGTCCGCCTCCTTGGCGGCCGCCCTGCGGCCCTGCCGGTACGCGGCGAGGTCGGTGCGCTTGACGTAGCCGCCGGCGGTGATGGTGACGACGATGTCCTTCAGCTCGACGAGATCCTCGTCGCTGAGGGCGTCGAGCGCCGAGTCCTCGATCCTGGTCCGGCGCTCGTCGGGATAGGCCGCCTTGATCTCCTCGAACTCGAGGCGGACGACGCCGTCGAGCACGGTCCGGTCGTTGAGGATCTCGAGGTGTCCCCGGATCTCGCCCGAGAGTTCGCGGGCCCGGTCGGCGATCTTGTCGCGCTCCAGTCCGGTCAGGCGCGCGAGGCGCATCTCGAGGATGCCACGGGCCTGGACGTCGGACAGGCGGAAGGTCTCGCCGATCTCGATGTCGGGATCGACCTCCGACAGGAGCTGGGCGAACCCGCCCCGCGTCTCGAACTCCATTCGGAGGAGTGCTTCGCGGGCGACGTCGGGATCGCTCGAGGCTCGGATCGTGGCGACGACCTCGTCGATCCGCAGGGTCGCGGCGTAGAGGCCGATCTGCCGGTGGAGATCCGAACGGGCCTTTTCGAGGCGGTGGAGCGTGCGCCGGCGGACGACCTCGCGCCGGAACTGGACGAATTCGCCAAGGATCTGGAGCACGCCCATCTGGCGGGGACGGCCCCGGCTGTCGAGGCACGTCATGTTGACGTTGAAGTTCCGGACGAAGTCGGTCTTCTCGCGGAGGTGGTTGAGCACAACCGCCGGATCGACGTCCTTGCGCAGGTCGATCGCCACTCGGATGCCGACCTTGTCGGAGGACTCGTCGCGGATGTCGGCGATGCCGTCGATCTTCGCGTCCTCGACCAGCTCGGCGAGCTTCTCGACGAAGGCCTGCTTGACCACGAGGTAGGGCAGCTGGGTCACGACGATCCGCTGGCGGTTGCCCTTGAACGTCTCGACGGACGCCTCGCCCGACACCCGGATCGCGCCCTTCCCGGTCTGATAGGCCTGGCGGATGCCGGCGCGGCCGTGGATGACGCCCGACGTCGGCAGGTCCGGTCCGGGCAGGACCCGCAGCACGTCGTCGAGGGTGGCTGCGGCGTTGCCGAGCACCAGGAGGCACGCGTCGATGGCCTCGCCGAGATGGTGGGGCGGGATGTTCGTGGCGAGGCCGACGGCGATTCCGATCTGCCCGTTCACGAGCAGGTTGGGGAAGCGCGCCGGCAGGACCTTCGGCTCGCGGCTGGTGTGGTCGTAGTTGGGGCGGAAGTCGACGACGTCCTCGTCGAGATCGGCGACCATCCGGCCGGCGAGACGCTCGAGCCTGCTCTCGGTGTAGCGCATCGCTGCGGGCGGATCGTTGTCGATCGAGCCGAAGTTGCCCTGCGGGTCGATCAGCGGGTAGCGCAGCGACCAGGGCTGCCCCATGCGCACGAGCGCATCGTAGATCGAGGAGTCGCCGTGGGGATGGTACTGACCCATCACGTCGCCGACCACCTTGGCCGACTTCACGTGCTTGCGGTCCGCGGTGTAGCCGCTTTCGGCCATCGCGTAGAGGACGCGCCGGTGCACGGGCTTCATCCCGTCGCGGACGTCCGGCAGGGCCCGCGCCGTGACCGTCGACATCATGTAGTCGAGGTACGACCTGTCCATCTCGTCTTCCAACGAGATCGCGCGGATGGGATTGATGAGACCTTCTTCGACTTCCATCGTCGGCATGCTCCGATCGTGACTGTTGCGGCGCGTCACATGCGCGACGAGGGGAAGGAACGCTCTTCGGGATAAGCGTGCGGGATCTCGTCCCGCGGGAAGGCGCGGCCGGCTCCGCCCTCCACCACGGCGAACCCAGTTCGGCCGTGCGGGTGGACGGGGCGCGCCATGCCCTGAGGGTTGAGGCGGGCCCAGGATGAGTCGTAGTCGAACCGCGGGACCGCGCCCGGCTGCAGCGTCCGCGTCGAAGCGTCGAAGCGGGCACCCGGCTCGATGCCGATCATCTCGCACTGGATGTCGGCGTCGGCGACCTCGGCCCCGCGCCCGACGAGCACGGTGGCGCTCTTCACGGAGCCCCTGACCGTCCCCATGACCTTGACCACGTCGGCGTGGATGCTCGCATCGACGACGCCGGAGGCGAGGATCCGGACCTCCCGGGCATGGATCCGGCCGGTGACCGCACCTTCGATCAGCACGATGCCGTCGTGGACGAGGTCGCCCGTCTGCTTCGAACTCGGTCCGACGTGCAGTACTGCCTGCTCGGCTGAATTCGCCGCTGCCGACGCCATGTCCCGTTCTCCGTTGATCGCTTCGGACGAGCTAACGCCGCTTCAGCCGGGGTGTCAACGATCCGTTCCTTCGTTGCCGGGTGCCGTTCCTTCCGGTTGCGCCTGCCGCGCTTGGGTGACAAGGTTTCCACGGAAGGAACCAGCACATGCGGACTGTGGGATTGTTCGCCGGGTCGGGCTCGCTCGAGGCCGGCCTCGAGCGAAGCGGCCATGCATGCGAGCTGCTGTGCGAGATCGCCGAGCCCGCGCGCCGCGTCCTCTCGGCCAGGTTCCCCGGCGTCGCCATCGAGCGCGACGTCTCCCTGATGCGCCACCTGCCGCAGGCGGATCTGCTGTCGGCCGGATTTCCCTGCCAGGACGTGAGTCTGTCGGGTCCGAAGGAGGGCTTCGACGGAGCGCGGTCGGGGCTGGTGCGCGAGATCTTCCGGCTGATCGACGCCTCTCCGATGCCCACGGTCCTGCTGGAGAACGTCGCCAACATCGTGCGCCTCCATGGCGGACGCTGGGTGGAGACCCTGGCGAGGGCGTTCGAGGACCGCGGCTACCGCTGGGCCTACAGGATCGTGGATGCCCGGGCCGCGCTGCCGCAGCGCCGGGAGCGCTTCTTCATGCTCGCATCGCGAATCCTGGACCCGGCGGAGATCCTTTTCGCCGACGAGGCGGCCGACCCGTCGGTGCCGTTCGCCCTGGGACGCGACGCGGTCGGCTTCTACTGGACGCGGGGAGCCTCGGGCCTCGGCTGGGCTCCCCACTGCACGCCGCCGATCCAGGGCGGATCCGCGAAGGGCATCCCGTCGGGACCGGCGGTCCTGCTCCCCGACGGCCGGCTGGTGCGGATCGCCCTCGGTGACGCGGAGCGGCTCCAGGGCATGGCGACGGGAGCGACGGAGCCGGCCGGCGGCGACGGAGCCCGGTGGCGCATCGTCGGCAACGCCGTCGCGCTCCCGGTCGCCGAGTGGATCGGCGCGCGGCTGGCCTGCCACGGGCGGCTTGAGGACGTCCGGGAACACTGCATGGACGGACCGATCCGGACGTGGCCCAGGGCCGCGAGGGGCGGGCCGGGCGCCGCACGCAGACGCGTGGAGATCGGGACGCTGCCGTTCTGGCGGGACAGGCTTCCGATCGCGGCCTTCATCGGCGACGCCCAGCCGCTTTCGGCGCGCGCGACGCGAGGCTTCCTGGCCAGGGCCGATCGGGGCCGCATGAACTTCGCGCCCGGCTTCCTGGATGCCGTCCGTGCGCATCTGCTGACCGCGGAGCGGGCCAGCGGGGCCGAGGCCGATCTGTTCGACCTCGCGGCGTGAGGGCCAAGGGTCAGTCCAGGGACAGCATCCGGGGCGCGCGATCCGACTCGGTGATCCGCAGCACGATCCGTTCGTCGATCATCTCGACGGTCACCTGGAGCGACGGCTTGGTCGGCTCTCGCGGCTGGATCGTGATGTGGCTCACGCCCCGGGGCGCCGCCTCCACCACGGCCTCCCAGACGTGGGGAATGCTGAAGAGGTGGGTGCCACGCAGCAGGACCTCGTACGAGTCGGTCGCCGCGTTGCGGCAGTACCGGTCGCCCCGCTCGTTGCGAGATACGATCCAGGCGTTCTCGATCTGCCCGAACTGGTTCGGGATGGGCTCGGCCACGATGACGGCGCTGCTCGACCGGTCGAACAGGGAGCGGAAGATCGACGGCTTGTCCTCGATGAAGTGGCAGTAGATCACGAGCGACATGGTCTCGATGTCGCTCGAGGTCCGGACCGGCAGGCAGAGATAGCCCCACAGCGTGCCGGCGGCCTCGTACTCGTCGAAGCACTGGAAGTAGGAGGGCACGTCCTCGGCGGTGCACCGGTCGAAGACTTCGCGCATGCGCCGCTGGATCGGGGTGCGCAGCTCGGACAGGGTCTTGCCCTGCATCCCGAAGCCGATCTTCTCCTGGAGCGCCTTCCCGTGATGGAAGTAGGTGTAGTCCTTCCGTCCCTTCTGAAGGACGATGGCGTGGTCGGCGATGCCCGACTGCGGCTTGTGCCAGAAGTCCTCCAGCAGCGGCTCGCGCTCGTCGCGGATATGCTGCCATTGGCTCGCGAGCGCCCGGACGGTCTCGTGCGTGGCCACCTTGGCGATGGTTGCGCCGTACCAGTCCTTGACCTGCTGACCGATCGAAACCGTGGACAATCTGCACTCCCGGGCGCCCCAGCCGTGCTTTCGCCGACTGCCTTCGACCGCCGTTCCGGCCTATCCGAAGGAGATGGCCTAAGCAACAACGGCCCGGCGTGCCGGGCCGTCGGAGGGTCGTCGGGGTTAAATGGCGGTTTCCGCCGTTGCGAGAATGCCGCGCTCGCGGGCCGGCCTCACGCGTCGATGTCGGCGAGGTGGCCGCGGGTCTCCAGCATCTGCTTGCGGGTCTCGGGCTTGGTGCCCATCAGCTGGTCGACCTTCACGCTCGCAGCCTCGGCATCCTCGACCCGGATCTGCACGATGGAACGGACGCTGGGGTCGAGGGTGGTCTCCCACAGCTGCTTCGAGGTCATCTCGCCGAGACCCTTGTAGCGACCGATCGTGATGCCCTTGGCGCCCCGTTCGCGCACGAGGCCGTAGAGATCCGAAGGACCGCGCACCGGCCGCTCGCCGCCGGCGTCCGAGACCACGCCCCGGGTCCCGTAGGACCTGGCGATCTGATCGTGCCGGCGCAGCAGCGTGTGGGCCACGGCACCCTCCGCCAGCTCCTTCGGCACCGCGCGCTCGTACGAGACGCCCTTGAGGATCCAGCGGAAGCGTATGCCGGCCGGGTCGATATCGCACGACCAGCGCGAGCCGGGGACCGACTCCGGCATGCGGGCGCAGATCTCCTCGCCGGTGGCCGCCATGGCGTTCTCGTCCTCCCAGTGCCCGGGTGTCAGCGCGCCCGAGATGGCGATCATGTCGCTGAGAGGAGCGAAGCCCACGTCGGTGTCGAGGGCGGAGAACAGGTGGCCGTCGGCCTTGGCCTGGAGGGCGGCCGCGGCGAGCTCGTCGCCGGCGATGATCGATCCGTCGGGACGACGGTACTCCAGGCCTTCGGTCCCCAGCCGGACGAGCTCGCGATCCAGAGCCGCATCGTCGTGGAGGAAGGTCTTCCGCCCCTTCTTCTCGATCGAGTAGAGCGGCGGCTCGGCCTTGTACACGTAGCCGCGCCGGACCAGCTCCGGCATCCGCCTGAAGAAGAATGCGAGCAGCAGCGTGCGGATGTGGGCGCCGTCGACGTCGGCGTCGGTCATGATGATGATGCGGTGGTAGCGCACCTTGTCGGGATTGTGGTTGTCCTTGCCGATGCCGCAGCCGAGCGCCTTGATCAGCGTTCCGACGGCCGGGTTCTTCATGACCTTGTCGATCCGGGCCCGCTCCGTGTTCAGGATCTTGCCGCGGAGCGGCAGGACCGCCTGGAACTCGCTGTTCCGGCCCTGCTTGGCCGAGCCGCCGGCGGAGTCGCCCTCGACGATCAGGATCTCGGACTTGGCCGGATCGCGCTCGCGGCAGTCGGCGAGCTTGCCCGGCAGCGAGTTGACGTCGTCCATGACGGATTTGCGGCGGGTCATCTCCCGCGCCTTCTTGGCGGCCTCGCGCGCCGCGGCCGCCTCGACCGCCTTCTCCAGGACCTTCTTCACGTCGCCCGGATTCTCGTCCAGCCACGTGCCGAGCGCCTCGCCGACGAGCGACTGGACCGGACCGAGGACCTCGCCCGAGACGAGCTTCGACTTCGTCTGCGCGGAGAACTTCGGATCCGGCAGCTTCACCGAGACGATCGCCGTCAGGCCCTCGCGGAGATCGTCCCCCGATACGACGGTCTTCGTCTTCGGCGGGTTGCGCTCGATGTAGCTCATGAAGGAGCGGGTCAGGGCCTGCTTGAAGCCCTGGACGTGGGTGCCGCCGTCGCTCTGCGGGATGTTGTTCGTGAACGCCAGGACCGAATCGGTCTCGGAGTCGTTCCACTGCATGGCCACCTCGACCCCGATCGGGATCGTGCTGCCCTCGTACTCCACCGTGCGCTCGGCACGGATCACGATCGGGCGCGCGATCACGCGGTCGCGCCCGGCGGTCCGGTCGATGTAGCCGACGTACTCGCCGACGCCGCCCTCGTACATCATCTCGATCGGATCGACGTCCTTGACGCGCCGGTCGTGGAAGATGATCCGAACGCCCGAGTTCAGGAAGGCGAGCTCGCGCAGCCGGCGCTCGATGCGGTCGGCGCTGAACTCGACGACGCCCGAGAATGTGCGGAGCGAAGGCGTGAAGGTCACCGAGGTGCCGCGGCGGCCCTTGGCGTCGCCGACCTCCCGCAGGGGGCCGACCGGGTCGCCGTGCTCGAAGGCCATCCGGAACTCGCGGCCGCCGCGCCAGATCGTCAGCTCGAGCAGCGACGAGAGGGCGTTGACGACCGAGACGCCGACGCCGTGCAGACCGCCGGAGACCTTGTAGGAGTTCTGGTCGAACTTACCGCCGGCGTGCAGCACCGTCATGATGATCTCGGCGGCCGACTTGCCGGGGTACTTCGGATGCGGATCCACCGGGATGCCGCGCCCGTTGTCGATCACGGTGACGGAGCCGTCCGCATTCAGCGTGACGGTCACGCGGTCCGCGTGCCCGGCGAGGCACTCGTCGATGCCGTTGTCGACGACCTCCCAGATCATGTGATGGAAGCCGCTGCCGTCGTTCGTGTCGCCGATGTACATGCCGGGCCGCTTCTTCACGGCCTCGAGCCCCTCCAGCACCTGGATTGAGCTGGCGTCGTAGACGGCCGCCTCTGTGGCCACGGGCATGTCTGCGGACTGCATGACGATCCTTCGCGTTCGTGCACGGCGCGGCCATCGAGGCGGGCGCAGGTACCTGTCAAAGGAATGGACCAGGAAATCCCGGGTGGCAAGACGAAGGAACGGCTTGCCCGCCGGGGCGATCCGGTCAATCTGATCCGACGCAAGGAGCTCGGACAGGTGCGCACACCGCCCGGATTCGGCCGGCCAGCCAGCCGCGCCGGGAAGAAGCAGATCGTCGTCTTCCTCGACCCGGACGTTCTGGGACGGCTGAGGGCGCGCGCCCGCGACGAGGAGCGGACCATGCAGGAGGTGCTCGCCGCCTGCATCAACGAAGGCCTGCAGCCGCTCGGCCACCCGCCGCTCTTCGTCGTCGAGCACCGCCGGATGTTCGTCCGGTCCATGCGCCGCGCGAAGCCTCGGGGAGGCGACGACACGCGTCCGTCCCGCAGGGGCCTGAACGGTCTCGCGGGCTGGTTCGAGGGCTCGATCGTCGACGCGGCACTGAGTTTCGCGGTCGAGCGCGGAACGTCGGTCCAGGCCATCGGCGAGGAGGGCGCGAGGCGCCTCCTCGCCGACCCGACCCTGCAGATCGAGACGCCCGCGGCCCTCGATCCCTCCGCCGCCTGACGGCTCAGGCCGCCACGAGCCGCCCGGGCCTCATCGCGGCGAACAGCTTCGAGAGCTTCGGGTCGGCGACGGCGTCCGGAACCTGCACCGAGACCAGCACGACGTAGTCTCCTCTGGCCGCGCCCGTCGCCACCCCTTCTCCCGCGAGCCGGCACTCGACCGTCGCGGCGGATCCGGCCGGCAGCCGAAGGTGCCGGGTGCCCCCGCGCGGCAGCGGCACGGGGATCTCGCATCCGAGCGCGGCGTCCCAGACAGGAAGCTTGACCTCGCGGTGCACGTCCAGGCCCCTGAGCTCGAAGCCTGTGCCCGGCTCGACGGCGACCTTCAGCTTGAGATCTCCACGGCGGCCACCGGCCTTCCCGGGTTCGCCCAACCCGCGGAAGACGATCACTTCACCGTCCGCCACCCCACCGGGAATGACCACGGTCGTGGTCCGCACGCGCCCGTCGGAGGTGCGCGCCGTGATGGTGTGCTGCCGGTCCGAGAGGGACTCGGCGAAGCCGAGATGGACGACGGCCTCGGCGTCTGAGCCGCGCTCGGGGGTGCCGGGCCGAAGCGCGGCCTCGAAATCCTCGGATTCCCGGACCAGGTCCTCGAAGGCCGCCGCGAAGGGGCTGGTCGGCCGGACCGGCTTCGGAGCGCTGGAGATCTCCGCCCAGGCCTCGTTCAGGACGACGAGGCGCGCCGCGGCCGACTTCTCGTCGCCCGGATTGCGGTCGGGATGCAGGTCCATCGCGAGGCGGCGGTAGGCCGCGCGCGAAACCTCGCGGGAGGATCCGAACGGTACGCCCAGGACCGCCCAGGGATTGCCCGCAACGCCTTCCATCGTCATGGCCGACCCTTTCGGAGAACCTCGCGTCCTCCCGAAGGCGAGATCTCAGTCCACGATGCCGCAAGACGCAAGGCGCGAAGCGGGTTCCTGCGGTCCGCTGCGGAGGCCGGTCCACCGGTCCTTGCGTCGTGGCGCGGCTGTCGGCGGGTAACCACGGAGGTGGCGAAGGATTGACGCGCCGCGCGGCGAAGGAAAGGATGTCGCTTCGATCCTTCGAGCCGTCCGACCAAGATGTTTGCACGACACCTCTGCGCGGCCGCGCTCCTGCTATCGGCGACCGGCGTATGCACGGCTGCGGACGGAGCACTCAACCCTGCAGCGGATGCGGCGCCGCGCCTTTCGCGTGCCGATCGGGCCGCCATCGTCGACGAGCTCGTGGCCCGGCTGCGCGCGGATCCGGAGATCCTGGTCGAGACGCTGCTGCGGTTCCGTCGCGCGGAGAGGGCCGACGCCGGCCTCGGCATCGTTCCGGACGACGCGCCCGCGACCGGGCGGCCCGACGCTCCCACGACGGTCGTCGAATTCGTCGACTACACCTGCGCACCCTGCAGGGTCGCCGGCCGTGCCCTGGACGATCTGGCGAAATCGGGCGAGATCCGCGTCGTGCATCGGGACATGCCGCTCACCAGCGAGGGCGTGACGATCTCGGTCGCGGCTCTGGATGCCTTCAAGAGCACCGGCCGCTACGACGAATGGCGGCAGGCCCTCCTCGCCGGCCGCGGACTCCCCTTCGGCCGAGAGGAGAACAGGCCGTTCGCACTGTCGCTGCTCAAGCGAGCCAGGAGCGACGCCGCCCGGCTCGGCATCCGCAGTCTCCCGGCGCTCGCCGTCGTGCGGGACGGCCGCATGGAGATCCTCACCGAGGACGTCGGCGTCGAGGCCGTGCGGGCAGCCGCGAAGCGTCTGGCCGGCGGTAGCTGACGGACGGGTCCGCGCCGTCCCCGGCCGTCCCCGGCCTCATCCCCGGCCGTCCGGCCTCAGCCGCGTTCGGCCGCGAAGCCCCTGATCAGAGCGCCCATCCTCTCGATGTCTGCGCGGAGCGTGGCTAGGAGCTCGCCATCCTCGGGATTGCCGCGGGCAAACCCGATCCCGTTGAGATGCTCCACCCAGTCCATCCGCGCCCTGACGTCGTTGAGAGATCCGGCGGGAAGGCCGTCGAGGAGATGCTCCAGCAGGGCGACGCGGGCCTTCACCCAGGCATCGTCGTCGAAATCCTCGAAGAACGCGCGGCGGTCCTCGCGACGCTTCTCCCAATGGCCGTGCTCCCTCCAGGCCTCTCGCACGGTGGCCGGAACCGGACAGGCTGCCGATACGACCCCGCGCACCTCCGGCGGCATCAGCCGGTACCGGCCGCCGTCCCACCCCATCAGAGTGACGAGATCGTCGCCCAGGATCGGCTTGAGCACGATCAGCGGCCGGCAGGCCGCCTCGAGGGCCGCCTCCGCCCGGCAGGGGCGCCAGACCACCTCCTCGGATCCGTACTCGGCGATGGCTGCGGCGCGCCGGAGGGAACGCTCCTGCTCCCGCGCCGCCCTGCGGGCCTGCATTTCGGGCGAAGCGAGGAACCGCGCGATCATCTCGCCGGCGGCAGCCGCCGGAATGCCCGGAGCGGCCGCGCCGCCCGTCGTCCGCCCGTCCACGGGCCGCGCGCTCGGCGGTCGGCGGGAGGTCAGCGCAGGGGCCTCATGAACCGGCCGGTCGCCCGGGTCCACCACAGCGCGGCGAGGATCGAACCGAGACAGATGCAGGCGCCCGCGAGGGCGATCCCGTAGGGTTCGGAGACCCAGCCCAGCACCGCGTACCCGACGATGGCGAAGCCGGCCGCGCAACCGAATGCGATGGCGAACCGCAGCGGCACCCCCGAGGGGATGAAGGACGTCAGGACCGCGCTCGCGGCGACGATCAGGATCAGAGCCCCGATCTCCGGCGGCAGCGCGGGAGGAAAGCCCGCGTACGCGGAGCCGAGCATGACCATGCCCGAGGCGGCGGCCACGAAGATCATCGCCGCCTTCGACAGGGCTCCCGGTCTTCCCTTGGCCACCGACCGGTTGAGCAGGAAGGAGAGGATGATCGCCGCGACGGCCGGCAGGCCGATGCCGACCAGGTAGGCCAGCCCGCCTCGAGGCGCGTTGTTCTCGTCGCGCAGCTGGATCGACGGCGCCATGCGGCCGACCGCGTCGCGCACGGCGTCGATGGCTCCGACGACCTCGCCGAACCGGGCCCGCAGGACCATGGCGTCGGGCGCGGCGTAGGTGGCGACCAGTTCGCACCCCGCGTTCACGTAGACGACCAGCCTGCCGGCGATCAGATCGGATCCGATCTCCGGATCCGCGCGGCGCACGACCCGGTAGGCGACGGGCGAGAACGGGATCGCGGCCACGAGCATCTGACCGCCGCGGGACCGTGTCGCGGCCTCCTCGGGCGCCATCCGCCGGGAGATCTCGGCCGCGAAGCCCAGCCGGGTCGTGGCCGACACCGGCTCGCTCGACGTCGTCGCGAACGCGACCTCGATGCGCGGGTCCTCCTTGTGTCTGTAGATCACGGTGCCGTCCGGCCCCGCGGCGGACGTCATCTGCTCGGCAAGGAACGGAACCCCCTTGAGATAGGGGCCGGGCTCGCAAGTCGCGGCAGCCGCCGCGGCGTCGCCGCGGCAGAACGCCAACAGCAAAAGCAGGTATCCCACCCTTTTGAGCATGACGTGCCTTCCGGAGATGCAACCAGACCTTCTGGTTTTTCCGTTCCTTCGTCAACAGGAGGGACTTTTCCCGTGCGGGGAAGCCGTCTACGAAGGAATCGAGGAGACCGGATGCCGTTGGACGAGACGAAGGCGAAGGCGCTGCCCCGCGTCCTGATGCTGCGAAGGCCGCCGGCTCCCGTCGCAGCGCCGCCGCGCGCGCAGACGTCCCCCGCCGTCGCCGTCTCCGCACACGTTCCTTCGCACGCTTCCCCGGCCGCCCCCGATCGGGCGCCGCAGCCGGTTGGACCGGCTCCGTTCGGCGATCTGTTCGGCCACGTGGCGTCCACGCCGACGCGCCGGCTTCCGCCCGGCCCTCCCAGGATCGTGGCCCCTCCGACCGCGGTCAGAATGCAGGCTCCCCAGGCTTCGGCAGCCGCTCACCAGGCTCCGACCTCGACTCCCCAGGTTCCGGCGACGCCGGTCGCGACTCCGGCTCCGGCTCCGTCCGCACGTCCCATGACCCCGCAGGTCCTGGTCCGCCCCCCGGCGGCCGGCGGCCGAACTGCCGAGCCGCCTTCCGACACGGCCTCGCGGGCGGCCCCCGCGGCCGAAACCGTCGAGATGACGGTCCGGATCGTGCGCGAGGTCCACGAGAGCCCGGACCGGAGCTACTACGTCTATCTCGCGAAGAACGCGGCCGGCGAGGAGTTCAAGTTCTCGACCACGCATCCCACGACGAGGCCGAAGCCGAAGGAACAGGTCGTGCTCCACGGCAAGTGGGGCATGTACAGGAACCAACCGACCTTCCGTGCGGCCGTGATGACCCCCGTGCTGCCGAAGGGGGCGAAGGGCATCGTGAGCTGGCTCCGCAACCAGAGCGTCAAGGGAGTGGGTCCCGCCACGGCGAACAAGCTCGCCGAGGCGTTCGGCGAGGATCTGGAGAACGTGGTGGGCGACGCCGAGGCGTTGGCCAAGTTCGTCCCCCGGGAGAAGGCGAACGCGATCGCCGAAGCCTGGGCGTCGAACGCCGGACAGGCCGAGCTCGTGGCTTGGCTCGGGCGCTTCGGCGTCGGGCCTCTTACGATCAAGAAGATCATCAAGCAGTTCGGCGCCCGGTCGAAGCAGATCATCGAGGACAATCCCTGGATCCTCGCCGAAACGATCGAGGGCATCGCCTTCCGGTCCGCCGACGAGGTCGCGCACACCGCCGGCCACAGGCTCGGGGACCCCAAGCGCATCCGGGCGGCCCTGCGCTTCTTCCTCGACACGCGGACGCGGGAGGGCGGGCACTGCGGCCTGCCGCCGTCGATGCTCGTCGAGATCGTGTCGGACGAGATCGGCGTCACGGCCGACGCCGTCCGGGCCGAGCTGGACGAGGTGGCGGACGGACGCACCCACGCCCACGATCCGGTGACGAACCTGATCTATCCGATCCCGCTGCTGCGCGACGAGCGCGAGATCGCCGACCGGGTCTCGATGCTGATGGCGGAGGCGCGCCCTGCGGTCGACACGGCGGACGAGGCCGAGCGCCTCGTCGACGAGGCGTCCGGGGATCTCGCCATCTCCCTTGATCCGAGCCAGCGCGATGCCGCCGTCGCGGCGCTGTCGGAGGGCATCTGCATCATCACCGGCGGCCCCGGCACCGGCAAGACGACCACGATGCGGGTCATCCTCAAGGTGCTGCAGGTCCTCGAGCGCAAGGTGGCCATCGCCGGACCCACCGGCCGCTCGGCGAAGCGCGCGGCGGACGTGACGGGCGCCAAGACCTCCACGCTGCACCGCATGCTGGAATGGGAGGCCGCGGCCGGCGGCTTCACCCGCAACCAGCGCCGTCCTCTCGAGGAGGACCAGATCATCGTCGACGAGTTCTCGATGGTCGACACCCGTCTCGCATCGGCCTTCTTCGAAGCCGTCGCCACCGGCAGCGCGATCACCATCGTGGGCGACGTCGACCAGCTGCCGTCGGTCGGCCCCGGACAGGTGCTGCGCGACCTCATCGCGTCGGGAGCGGTACCCGTCTGCCGCCTCGCCGTCGTCCATCGGCAGAAGGACGGCAACGGCATCGTCGCCGCGGCCCACAACATCAACGCCGGCGCGCTGCCGGTCGCCGGCGGACGGCCGGGGGACGGCTTCTCCTTCACCGAGGCCTTCGGAGCCTCCGGCATCGCCGACCACCTCGTCCGGACCGTGTCGCGGGATCTGCCCGGGCGGGGCATCGACGTGGCGCGCGACGTCCAGATCCTGGCCGGCATGCGGCAGGGAGAGATCGGCGTCGCGAAGCTCAACGAGATCATGAAGGCGACGCTCAACCCGGCGACGGAGGACGAGCGCACCGTCAGGCTCGGCCATCGGCTCTTCACGTCCGGCGACCGCGTCATGCAGAT
This sequence comes from Methylobacterium sp. 092160098-2, assembly GCF_028920805.1. Lineage (NCBI taxonomy): Bacteria > Pseudomonadati > Pseudomonadota > Alphaproteobacteria > Hyphomicrobiales > Methylobacteriaceae > Methylobacterium > Methylobacterium sp. 092160098-2. The sequence goes on from NZ_JAQPZJ010000002.1 coordinate 1,124,186, forward strand.
GCGCAACAACTACGAGAAGAAGGTCTTCAACGGAGAGGTCGGCCGGATCTGCTGGGTCGGCGAGACCAAGCGCGGGGACAAGGACAAGGTCCCGGCGATCCAGGTCGAGTATCCGGGCGACAAGGTCTTCTACACGGCCGAGGATGCCGACGACATCGACTACGCGTGGGCCACGACGGTCCACAAGAGCCAGGGCTGCGAGTTTCCGGTCGTCCTGTTCGCGATGCCGAGCTCCCACCAGAGCATGCTCTCGCGCAATCTGCTTTACACGGCGGTGACGCGCGCCAAGCAGGAGTGCCATCTCGTCGGCGACTTGCGGGCCCTGCGGTCCGCGATCGGCAAGGCGGACACCACGCGCCGGTTCACCGGTCTCGCCTTGCGCCTCTCGGCACCGGCCGAAGCACCCGTCCACGATCCCGACGAAGCCCCGATGACGGGCCCGTCGCCGCGCTGAGCGGCAAGGCGGGCACGAAAAGGAAAAGCCGGCTTGCGCCGGCTTCCCCTGGTCACGTCGATCGGTCAGGTCTCAGCGCGTGCCGGGCCGCGCCGGAGCGGGGCGGAGCGACTGCGGCATGCCCGGACGCGACGTCCTGGCGGAGAGCGCCGCAGCCAGCGCCTCCGGGTCTTCGCCGGGAGCCGGAGTCCGGTAGCCCGTCCCGCCGGGGGGAGCCACGGCCGAGGAGGGCGCGAGGCGCGGCGGCGTGGCCGGACGGGAAACGCTCGGAGCCCCGCCAACGCGTGCCGGCGCCGACTGCGGCGCCGCGCCCCTGTTCGGTGCCGGGCCGCCCACCGGCGGATTGGCCGCCTGGCCCGTCCGGGCCGGCTGCGACGTCGCAGCGGACTGGACGACGGGCCCGGCTCCACGGGCCGGTACGGGACCGCCCGGACGCACGAGACCACCCATCGCGGGCCGCGGCGGCAGGGCGGGGCGCGCGCCCGTCGTCGGGCGGCCGCCCAGATCCGGTCGCGCGGGGGCGGCGGATGCCGGCTTGGCGGAGACCTCCGGGGCCGCCTCGGGATGGACGGGCGGGGCAGCCTCGACGGCGGCGACGAGGCTCTCGAAGTCGTCGCTCGATGCAGCCTGCTTCGCCACCTCCCCGCCGTCGGCCGGCTTCGAGGGCGGCACCTGGTCGGCGACGTCGGCCTGGAAGGTCCCGGTCGGCGGGGGCTGGTCGACGTCGGCCGCTTCCGGCCCGACGGCGGGGAGATCCGCGACCGCTTCCGTCGGCAGCGCGACGGCCTCGATCTCGACCGGCGTCGGAGCCGTCGGCGCGACCGAAGTGGGCTGGACTTCGAGGGTCACGGCCTCGATCGGAGCGACCATGCCGTCGACCTCGGATGCCGCCACCGGCTCGCCGGCGACCGCGTCCGCGGCCGGCGCGTGGGCCACGGGCTCGTCGGGCTCATCGGCATCGACGTCCTCGATCTCGTCCGCCGGGCGACCGGAGAACAGCCGGAGGAACTCCAGCGCTGTCTCGGCTGCCTTCACGTTGTCGCCGGACTCCAGTGCGGCGGCGACCGCATCCACCACCTCGGAGGCGCGCTGCTTCGTGCGACGCAGTTCGAGCGCCGGGCCGGACAGGATGTTGAAGGAGGCCACCTCGAAGTAGCGCTCCTTCACCGGCTCGCCGCCCTTCATGATCGGCTTGCCTTCGCGGTAGAGCGGACGATCCCGCCAGCTGCCGAGGCATTCGACGACCGGGCGGATATCGGTCACGTCCTGCCCGTCGGGAATGGTGCGGGCCATCTGGTCGATCATCGCGGTGGCGCGCTTGCGGCCGTCACCCTCCCGCGGATCGCGGAAAGCCGCGCGGGCGCGGCGGCCGGCGGCGTCGATGCCGCTGGCCGAGGCCCAGGCGATGCCGTTCTTCTCGCCCGATTTGAAGGTGTCGACCGTCAGTATGAGTTTCATCGCACGCCTCGCGGCTCCGCTCCCCGCCATCTGGCCGTGACAGTGCCAGGAACCCACGAAAAAGCGGAATCCCGCTCTTCTTGACGCCTTCCGGAATCTGCCGCCATGTTGAAACTTCGAAGGAACGAAGGAACGGATCCGCCATGCGTGCCGCCATCGCAGCGCTCCTGATCGCCGCCGTTGCAGGCAGCTCGCCGGCCGTCGCATCCGGCGACTGGCAGGCGCGTACGAAGGGATCGACCTGCTTCGTCAAGGCCCAGCCCGTAGCCTCGACGAACGCCCCTCCGGGCCGAGGCCCCGCGTACATCGCGGTGGTCCACAACAAGGCGGAACGCAACTACGACGCCGTCAGCGTGGTGTCGGGCTTTCCCGACGTCACCAGTTCGAACGCCAAGATCGAGATCGAGGGCCAATCCTTCGAGCTGCTCCCCTTCAACAACGCCGCCTTCGTCCGGGCCGGCAAGCCAGAGCAGGAGGTGCTCGCCGCCATGTCACGTCCGGGCACGATGAAGGTCGTATGGTCGTCGAGCATCGACGGCACGACGATCGTCGACAACTATTCGCTCCAGGGCTTCCGCGAGAGCAAGCTCGCTGCGGACCGCGCCTGCGGCAGGCCGTCCACCCATACCGCGGCGCGCTGAGACACGCGTCCGCACCCTTCGCCAGCCCGTCCAAGCTCCCGATCTCGGGTCCCCATGTCGGATCCACGCCCGCGCGACTACCAGCAGCACCGCGTCTACGGTTTCGAGCAGGAAGTCGTGGAGCCGATCGCGCACTTCCTCCTCTCCCGCGACGACATCGCGGCTCTCGTCGACAAGCTGTGCCGCCTCACCGGCGCGCCCGTTCCGGAGATCCGCTATCGCGGGTCCACCGATCTGGCGTGCCGTGCCGTCGTCGGCGGCGGCACCTACCGCCTCGAATTCGCGGATTGGGGTCGGACGCCGCCGGTTGTGATTCACGAGTGCGCCCATCTCGCACAGTTGGTCGATCCGGAAGGGCGGCGCGAGCTCCAGGCCGGCGTCCATCACGGCCCCGTCTTCGTGCGATTGGTCATCGACCTGTACGCGACCTTCATGGCGGTGGAGGTCGACGTCCTGGAACGCAGGGCCACCGAGCATCGCGTCCAGTTCGCGCCGCGCCGGGTGGTCACCTCGAACTTCACGTCCGTGGTCTTCTGATCGGCGACCGCCCGGGGAGGGTCGCTCCAGTCCCGAGAGCGGGGCCGCCTTCTTCGCACTGGCTCCCTGGTCGATCCTCATCCCGCCTTCGCGGCGAACTCCCAGATCGTCGGTCCCCATTCCTGCCCCGGCCTGTTCCTGTAGGCCGAGGTTCTCGTGAACAGGACCCGTTCCGCCTCGACGCCCCTGACGGCGCCGAGGCCGACCACGAGCGCGCCGCAGTAGTCCACGCGGAGGGTGCCGTGGTCCGGATGGACGCCGAACAGCTGGCGCGCCGTCCAGCCGAGGTCGTGGGCCTGTCCGCCGAAACGGTCGATGAAGTCCAGGCAGTTCTCCCGCATCGCGGCCCAGCGGGTCGGCGTGAGATACCGGCAGGGCGAGGCGTGCGGTGAGAGGCTCTCGAAGGAAAGGTGCCACCGGGCGGCAGGATTGCGAGGGGTGGCGACGGCCTGATCGAACGACATGTCCCGGGCTACGGCACGCGTCCCGCGAATGCCATGTGGCGTGGAGCGGCTCTCCCATGCCCCTAAGGCAGGCTGGGCGCGGCGGTCAGGGGCGCGGCCCGTAGGCCGGTACCGCCGGCTCCGGTTCCAGCTCCGGCAGGGCCTCGCATCGGAGGTCCCGGACCAGGGAATGGAATTCCGCGAGGTTGTGATACCCGCGGCGCCGGTTCCGCTGCAGGCCACGGTACAGCACGATCTCGACCCCGATCTCGCCGCACGCCCTGCAGCCGCACCGGTCCCAGCAACGGGATGCCAGGGTGCGCTCGTACCGCTCCCTCAGCCCGGCCTTGCTGGCGGCTCCGGGCAGCCGGGCCTGCGCCTCGGCCCCGCGTGCGTCGCTTCCGTCGATCCCCGCGGCTGCATAGGTCATCACGGCGTCGAGCGTCGTCTCCAAGCCGACTTCGTGGCGCGCGTAGCCGCGGACGGCCTCAAGCGCCTCGCGCTCCAGGCGCTGCAGCTGCTCCTGGTTCGTGACGCCCATCCGACTGAGCGCGTTCAGATCGCGGTTCTCGATCGCCTGCGGGATCCGGATGGCGGTGAAGTATTCCATTCCTCCATCGGGGTTCCGGAGATAGTAGTTGCTCTTGGCGTCCTTGAATGCCCGCAGCAAGGGGCTCGTCGTGTCGAAGCTGTCGATCCCGAACCTCTGGAATTCGTGGATGTTGTCGGCCTTCGCGAAGCCCAGCACATGCATCGCGACGTCGGGTGCCGCCTCGCGCACGGCCGCGAGGGCGCTCTTGATCTGCGGCACCTTCAGCGGAACCATGCCGCCGACCGCGATGTAGTCGTACCCCATGGCGACGAGACGCCTGGCCGCCTCGGCCATGCTGTCGGGGCTCCAGCCCTGGACCACGCCGATCGGCGTGAAGCCCGGGCCCAGATCGGCCGCGCCGCGCAGGAAGGCTTCCGCATTCTCCAGGGTCACGTCGAAGCGGTACCGGTCCTGGTCCGTGCCGCCGGACAGCCCCGACACCGTCTCGTCGAACGAGAAGACGATGTGATCCAGGGAGCATCCGTGCGTGAACTGGGCGTCCCGATAGAATTCGAGGACCGAGTCGACGTCCCATCGGGGATCGGTCTCGCGGGCGTAGCTGAACGACCCGCAGTCCCCCATCATCATCCAGTCGGCAGGTCGTTCTTCGCACCGGAAGAAGCGCTTCGCGCCGACGCGCCGGAGACGCATGGCGCGGGAGAAGGAGTACCGTCCGCCGGCCGAGGGCTCCCCGGGGTGGCCGACGGTCGCGTAGGACAGGAGGATGCCGTCGTAGGGGGCGGTTCCGAAGAACTCGTGCGCGAACACGTCGTCGTTGAACGGGTCCGTCCGACCCGTCGTGAACCTCTCCCGGGCGAAGTCGAAGCCCGGGTCGACCATGTCGAGGCTGTCCGAATAGAGGAAACGGCTCATCGCGGCGCGAAGCCGGGTGCAACCGCCGGGCGCAGGCCGGCCATCAGCTCGGCGTGCTCGTCCGCATCGGCGTCGGGCGCGTAGGGGAGGATCGTCTCCGCGAAATGGCGGAGCGCGCGCTGCGCGTAGTCGGCCACCACGCCGCGGTAGCCGCCGACGTCCTCCTGGCGGGCCCGGTCGCAGGGCATGACGAGGGCCTGCAGCCGCGGATCGACTGCGGCGACGGCCGTGGCGGTGAAGATCCTCAGCCGGCCCAGATCGGTCGGGGGCAGACCCGCGAGATCGTCGGCCAGCATCGCGAGATAGGGGGCCGACAGCGCGGCCAGGACGGGGCCTGTACCGTCGAACAGGTCGCCGATGGGCGAAGCGTAGGGCGACCTGCGGAGCCCGCGCCACCAGCCCGCCGGATCGCGCGGCCCGACGACGCGACGGAAGACGTCGTCCTCGGGGCCGGTCGCCACGGTCGCGCCGTAGGAGGGCACCTGCGTGTCCGGCGACAACAGCCCGAGCCCGGCCGAGGCCACCCAGGGGTACCCGTCCGCGGCCGCGAGCGCATGTCCGAACCCGCGTCCGGCGTAGAGGGCGGCCGCGCAGCACGCCGGAGTTGCGGCGTGCAGCCGGTCGTTCCACCGGGCCGAGACGGCCGCGAGCGGCGCCCGGTCCAGCGCTCTCGCGAGCAGGTCCGGGTGCGGCTCGACGCTCTTGACGGCGGAGCAGGTCGTCAGGATGCGCAAGGCGGCCTCACCCGACCGCGCGGCTGCGCATCGCCTCCGGAGCCGGGTCGACCGGTTCGGACGCGTGCACCTCGGGCCCGTGGGCGGTCCGGTCGAGGAATTCCGCCTCGGAGATCATGACGCCGTCGAGCGCCCATTCGGGATCGCGACCGGATCCGGGGGCGTGGACGACCGCCGGCCCGTTCGGATTGTGGGGCTTCATGTCCATGCTGAAGTGATGGACCGAGCCCTCCTCGTCGACGCGGACGTAGCCCCGCGGAATCTCGAAGGCGCATTCCTTCAGATACGTCCCCGGAGCCATCGCCGAGGCCGGCCCCAGATCCTGGCTCCTGGCGCCGTCCCAGGCGCTGACGATCTCGCGGCCGTCGAGCGTCTGGGTCGTGCGCACCGACAGCTTCGGCGCGGCCGACGCCTCGGCCGCCGCCGGCTCCGGCCGCCGCGTGAAGCGGTTCCTGAACTCGTCGGCCCGGAAGCGGGCGATGTCGACGACGTTCGAGGACGGGTCCGCGGCGACGGCGGACGGGTTCGAGAACATCTCCCGTTCGGCCGCGGTGGAGCGGATCGAAAGGACGTTCTCCTCGAACCCCTCGCCGAATGCGTCGGCCATGAAGTCGTGGTCGAGGCGCGGATCGACCTTGCGGGCGGGAACGCTGTCGGCGGCCACGAGCACCGGCATCCCCGGCACCAGACGCCCCTCGAGCGCGTCCTCGCGCTCGGAGGCCGGGAGGATGAGCTTGAGCCCCTGCCGACGCGCATCCTCCAGGATGCGCCGGTTCTCGGCCGGATCCGCCGAGGCGGTCGCGAACGGCCGTCCGATGTAACCCTTGCCGCCCTGGACCGTGTAGGCGAGACCGTCCGTGAGGACGGGGAGCGACATCTGCAGCTGCTCCCAGCTGCCGAACGCAGGGGCGTCCTTCGTCCGCGGCAGGATTCCGTGGAGCAGGCGGCGCACGCGCACCACGTTCGGATCGGGCGGAGTCGGCCGCTCGGACGGACGCATGCCCCGGGGAGCGACGTCGGCTCCGAAGCGACGCTCGAGGGAGGCCGCGGACAGGCTCCGATGGACCTGGGCGGCCGGCACGGCGCCCTTGGTGACCTGGTCGACGATGTAGGTCGCGGCCGAGCCCGCCCCGTAGGCGCGCATCTCGACCTTCAGCTTCCTGGCGCCCAGGTGCCGGTCGAGGTCCTTCATGCTCTTCGGCCGGAAGCCGCCGGACACGAGGTCCCGAAGCCGCGTCCGGGCCTCGTCGACGGTGAAGGCGGCCGTCTGGGCGGCCGTCACGAGGCGCGTGCGCAGGCCGGTCACGGCGCCGAGCTCGACGGCGGCGAGGGCGCCGAAGGACGCGTAGCCCGGCGCGGAGGCGCGGGTGAGCATCGTGCTCTCCCGGAGCCGGCGGGCGACGCTCCGGAAGTCGAAGGAACCGGTGGGAGCCGGGCGTGTCCTTGCGGCGGATGCCATGAGACCCTCCTGAGGTCGGAGCGGAGCGGGATCAGACGGTCGGGGAGGGCGGGGCGTACGCCTCGCCGAACGAAGCGATGAGGTCGTCGCGGGCGTCGAAGGCCTCCTGGCCGATGCCGCTCCAGTCGCCGTTCAGGATCTCGGCCACGCCTTCGTCCGGAATGCCGGCGATGCGGGCTTCGATCTGATCGCGACCCACCCAGACGAGGGCCCGCTCCGCGTCCGGACCGAGACGGCCATCCGGCAGAAAGGGCGTGCCGACGCTCTCGAGGGCGCGGGCGGACACGGTGGCGGCGACGGAGTCGGCTGCCAGCAGCCCTTCCTCGACAAGGCGGGCCACGGTCTGCGCCGCCTTCATCAGTCCTTCGAGAACGTCGTCGTGGACTGCAATCCTGGCCATGTACGATACCTTCGAGGACCTTCCCCGAGGATGGAGAAGAGCCCTGAAAGTCGCAATCAGGCCCGTGCGTCGATCGCCCTGTCGATCATCTTCTCGGACGCGGCCACCAGCGCCAGCTTGGCGACGCCGATCAGATCGTCGAAGGGAGCGACCTGCAGCGTCTCGCGCCGGGGCGTGGACTTCTCGGCCCCCAGGGAGGCGACCTCGTAGAAGAAGCCGATCCGCCAGCGCCGCTCGCCCTCCAGGGGCTCGGCGATCTCGACCACGATGCCGGCCGGCCGGATCGCGATCCCGTCGTCGCGGCGCTCGAAATCCTCGACGCCCAGGCCGACCGCTCCGCCCGCCGTCGAGAGGATCTCGAGCAGCTGGTCGACCGGTTGCTCCGTGCTCGTCGTCATGGCCGCCGTCCGTATGCTCAGATGCCGCCGCGTCTTCGCGGGGTAGGCCGATTCCCGATCGGTTCCTTCGGATGCCTCGGGGAGTTCCGGGCGCGCGTCCGCCGCGGTCAGGCTCCGAGATCCTCCAGCTCCTCCGGGCGGAAGCCGGCCTCGCGGAGGTTCCTCTCGACCTTCCTCATCGCCGCGTTCTCGATCTGACGGATGCGCTCGCGCGTGAGGTCGAAGCCGGCGGCGATGTCCTCCAGGGTCTCCTGGGTTTCGGTCAGACGGCGGCGGCGCAGGATCTCCCGCTCCCGATCGTTGAGGCCTTCCATCGCCTTCTCGACGGCCTGCCGGAAGTAGAGGTTCGTCTGCGAACGGAGGGCCTCCGCCTCCGGCGACGCCTCCTCGCTCACCAGGGTGTCGCCGATCGTCGCCGAACCTTCCTCGCCGCTCAGCGGCTCCGAGATCGACAGGCTGTTGACGGCGGCTCCGACGATGGCCGCGTCGTCGCCCTCCAGGCGCTTGCGGCGGTGCGCGATGAAGACTCGGTCGGGCATGTCCACGACGCAGACGACCTCGGAGGCCTTCGACGAGATGCTGCTCAGGATCCACCAGCGGCAATACTGGGCGAAGCGCTTGCCGAAGCTGGGGTTGAACTTGTCGGCGGCCTTCATGATGCCGATCATGCCCTCCTGGGCGAGATCCTGCATGTGGGCCTCGTTGTTCGACCAGCGCCTCGCGACCGAGAAGGCCATGCGTGCGTGGGTTCGGACGAGACGGTCCAGCGACTTGCGGCACCCATCGGTCCTGTAGCGGTCCACCAGACCGCTCTCCTCGTCCAGAGTGAGCATGGTCTCGCGGAACGCGACCTTGTGCGTCAGTGTCATGCCGATCTTTCGCAAACGGGAAGTCGCAGGCCCATGGAGAGTCCAAGGGCAGATCCGTGTCAATGGTAAAGGAATGAAAAACGCAATCGAAGGCCTGCAACGGAATGGAACCGGCCTTCGGTATCAGTCATCGGAAGGAACGGGACCGTCCCGGACGACGACTTCAACGCCGCGCGCCGAAGGCTCGCCGGTGGCCGGATCGACGAGTTCCGTCCGGGCGCCCGCGGGGAGGGGGAAGGGTTCGGGCCGCAGCCTGGGGCGGATCGCGTCCAGGAATTCACGCGCCACCGGCGCCGCCGTGTGCCCTCCCGATGCGCCGGACGGCAGAGGCCTCGCGTCGTCCCGCCCGATCCAGGTCGACACCACGACGTTGGGCGCGACCGCCACGAACCACGCGTCCTTGTTGTCGTTGGTGGTCCCGGTCTTGCCGCCGAGCGGGTCCGGGAAGCCGGCGAACGCGCTCCGGGCCGTACCTCGCGTCACCACGCCCTTGAGCTCGTCGGCGACGATGGCGGCATCGACCTCTCCGACCACGCGTTCCCCGGTGCCGCTCCAGGCGCCGGGCTCGATCTCCCGGGAATCCCGCGAAACGGCGGCCACGAACCGCGGTCTGACGGCAACCCCTCCGTTCGCGATGGCCGCGTAGCCCGCCGCCATCGACAGCGGGGTCGTCTCCACCGTGCCGAGCGCCGCCGACATCGGCATGGGGTAGGGCAGCTCGAAGCCGAGTTTGCGCAGGAGGGTCTCGACGGTGGGCATGCCGACGTCGTTGAGCAGGCGGGCCGATGCCATGTTCCGCGACAGCTCGAGGGCCCGCCGCATCGGCATCAGCCCCATCCCGCCCTCGCGGCTCTCGGACGAGGGACGCCACCATCCGCGGCCGGGCCCCTGGTCGATGGCGATCGGCACGTCGAGGACGGGCGACGATCCGTCGAAGCCGATCCCGACCGCGGCGAGATAGACGAAGGTCTTGAAGGACGAGCCCGGCTGTCTGCGCGCCTGGCTGGCGCGGTCGAACTCCGATCTCGCGCGCGACCAGCCGCCGACCAGCGCGAGCACGTCGCCGTTCCGCGGGTCGAGCACGGCCATCGAACCTTCGACGTCCGGCATCTGCTGGAGCGAAGGCTTCGGACCGGGGTCGACGAGGACGACGTCGCCGGGCGCGAGCAGGGCCGAGGCGGTCCGCCGCCCCGTCCAGGCGAAGCCGTCCGGGCCGACGTCGACGTACCGTCCGTCTCGCAGAAGGATCCGCGCCGAGCGCCCCGCCTCCACCACGACGCCCGAACGCCAGGGATCGGCGCCCGCGGGCTCCTCCGGTATCGAGGCTGCGGCGAACGGCGGCTTCAGCCGCTCCTCCGCCCCTCTCCATCCGCTCCTGCGATCGATCTGCACGAGGTTCCGTCTCAGCACCTCCTCGGCCTTGTCCTGCAGGAAGGGGTCGAGCGTGGTCCGGACCTGGAGCCCGCCGCGCCCGACCACCGAAGGCCCGAGACGCTCGGAGAGGGACCGCTTGGCAGCGGAGGCGAACCAGCCGTACCGCGGCTCGGCGGCGGGACCCCGACGGACGACCGCGACCGAACGCGATGCGAAGGCGCGCGCGGTCGCGGCGTCGATCGCGCCGTCCTCGGCCATGCGGCGCAGGACGTAGTCGCGCCGCTCGCGGGCCCGCTCCGGGTGCCGGCGCGGGTCGGCAGCGGTCGGCGCCTTCGGCATGCCCGCGAGGAGAGCGGCCTCGCCGGCGTCCAGCCGGTCGAGCGGCTTCCCGAAATACGCGTCCGCGGCAGCCGCGACCCCGTAGGCGCCGGACCCCAGGTAGACCTCGTTGAGGTAGATCTCCAGGATGCGGTCCTTGCCGACCTCGCGTTCGAGCCGCAGCGCGACGACGGCCTCCCGGATCTTCCGGCGGATCGTCCGCTCGTCGCCGACGAGCAGGTTCTTGACCACCTGCTGGGTGATCGTCGATCCGCCGATCTGCCTTGCGCCGCCGCGGAGCTTGACGAGGGCAGCCCTGAACAGGGCCGACACGTCGATGCCGTGGTGGCGGCGGAAGTTGCGGTCCTCGGCCGAAAGGAAGGCCGAGACGACGAGGGGCGGGATGGCCGCGATCGGCACGAAGCGGCGGTTCTCGTCCGCGACGCGCGCGATCAGACTGCCGTCTCCGGCCCTGATCTCCGAGGCGAGTGCCGGGACGTAGGTTCTGAGCTGGGAAGGGTCGGGCAGCGTCGGGATCTCCCGCCTGGCCAGGGCCAGCGCGAACCCACCTCCGACCGCGCCCGCGGACACGGTCCCGACCAACGCGCCCGCGACGACGAGCCGGAGAAGCTTCATGCGGACCGCGCCTTCGGGATCAGGAACGGCGGCGGCGTCGTCGCAAGCGCCAGCAGATCGCCGCGGGTCGAGGGCACGCCTTCGGGGACGGGAGACGTGCCGGTCTCCTCCCGGAACGCGGTCAGGGCCGCGACGGCCTCGCCGGCGTGGCGTCGGGCCCGGTACAGGGCGCGCCACGCCTCCAGCACGGGGCTGCGGGCCTTGGGATCGAGTGAGATGCCCAGGGTCGCCACGACGAGTTCGGTGGCGCGCATCTGGCGGTGGACGCCGTCGAGCACGGGGTCGCCGTGGTCGCGGTCGGACAGGGCGTCGAGAACGGCGGAGAGCTTGGAGAGCGACGTCGAGAGTTCGCCCAGGATCGTCGACGCGGTCGCGCGCTTGAGTGCCGCCGGCCGCGTCAGGACGAGGTCGCCGTGCTCGGACGCGACTGCGGCGAGGATGGCGTTCGAGATCGCCATGATGGCGGCACGCTCGTGCGCCGGCTGGCCGGCGAAGGCGTCGGCGATCGCGGCGCTCGCCGCGGAGACCGCGCGTCTCGCCCGTCTCTCGTTGAGGAAGCCTATGCCGAACATGGTCGCTCCGTTCCTTCCGACATTGCCCGGAAGGAACGGCGGCGCAACCCGTCTCAGCGGCCGTGCCCCCCCTGGGCACGGAATGGGGGCTGGAGAAGGATGCGGGTGATCGCCCGGCGGGCCGGCGGCTCGGCCGGCGCCGCCTCGACGACCGGGGGTGCCGGGGATGTCTCCGCGGAACAGGCCGTCTCGAGCATGCCGGCCGCCGCCGACGCGGTGCGCAGTCGATGCACCTCGGTAGGAGAGGGGACGAGGGCCTTCCGGAGAAGTTCGGTCGCCGCGACCGCCTTCGGCGTCGGCGCGATGATGGCGGTGCGTCGATCGTCCGGGTCGGGATACCGCTCGAGGAAGCCGGTCTGCACGAGGCTCTTGACCAGGTAGGTCGCGTTCGAGGCGACGATGCGTTGCGCCTTGACGACGTCGACCAGACGCCGGGGGCGGTCCTCGAGGGCCAGGAGGAACAGCGCCTGCTGGGGCGTCAGCCCGTCGACGCGGTGCCGGGCGAGCTCGGCGCGCACGAAATCCTCGAACGCCCGCACGGCCCGGTCCATCCGGACTGCGACGGCGCACCAGTCCAGCCGGTCATTTGGCTGAGCTCCGGACGACATCCGTTGAAAAGGCTCGACGAAGGAACGACTTCCGAACATGCAGCCGGGTCGGGCATCTGGCAAGCGATCGCGGACATCGATCCCGTGCTGCTTCCATGCGGCCGGTAACCAAGTGCGGCGGGGCGCCCGATCGAAGGAACCGCCAATGTTGACACGGCGCCCGCGATGACCACCTTGTTGGCGCCCGCGAAGCACCGACCCGCTCGGGCCGCAACCGGAGTTCCCGATGGACAGCCGTCTTCCCGCCACGACCGCCGCATCCGGCGGCGCGATCCTCGACCGTGCCGTCATGGTGCTTCGCGATCTCGGCCTCGCTCCTCCGGCCGCGGCGGCCGATCAGCCCGTCGTCCGCCTGCTCGCGCGGATCGAAGGTGTGGATCCGGTGCGCGTCGGGACGATCGCCCGGACGTTGTCGCAGCAGTCCTGGTTCAACGAGGTGGTGCGCGGCCACATCGCCGAGATGACCGTCGGCGAGCGGTTCGGCGGGATCGCGGGCGACTTCGATTCCATCATCGACGATCTGAAGATGCTCACCGAGCAGCTGGCCGACGGAAGGATCGATCTGTCCGAGCGCATCGCGCTGATGATCATGAAGGTCACTCGCGGCGACATCTCCGACCGGTTCGACCGGATCTCCGCGACCTACAAGGCGGTGATGAAGGATGCGGCGACGCAGGTCGAGCGGGAACGCGCGATCATCGCGGCCTACGGCGACTTCCGCGTCGCCCTCAAGGAGGCCGAGATCGCCGCGATCGAAGTTGCCAACAAGGCGCACGAGGCCCTGTCCGCAGCCGGGGACGACGTCAAATCGGCATCGGCTGCGCTGGAGGCGCATTCGGGCGACGACGCGGCCGCCAGAGCGCGCCTGGAGATGGACCGCGACGGCCGGCTCTCGGCCTTCCAGGCCGCCGACGAGACCTATCAGATCGCGAAGGATCTGGCCGACAATCTCGCGATCGGCGTCAACACGGCCGACGTCGTGATGGCCAGGGCGCGGCAGGCGACCGACGTGAAGGACCGCGTCTACAAGCAGGGCGTCTCCTTCTTCGCGACGAACGAGATCGTGCTCACCGGCCTGAAGGTGTCGTTCACGGGTCTCAAGGGGCTCAACGAGGCGACCCAGTCGATCGAGGCGATGAAGGCCGGGGTCTCCAAGGGTCTGGAGGCGCTCGCCGGGACCGGCGACAGGATCCTCGAGCAGGGCCTACGGACGGGCTACGGCGCGACCACGAAGGCGGACTCGGTGCGCAAGCTCGTGGACAGCATCGTGGGCTTCCAGGAACGGCAGGCCTCCATCATCGCGGAGGAGCGCGAACTCTCCACGCGCAATTCGGCCGAGATCCGCGAAGCCGTGGAGGCCGGCCGCCGGCGGTTCGCCGCCTTGGCCGCCCGGGCTTCCTGACGTCCAATCCTTCCGAGACGGATCATGGCCGAGACGCTTGAACGAACGGCGATGCCGACCCTGCCGGTCGGCGGAGGAGTGCATGCGGCGCCGCCTCTCGACGAGGTTCTGCTCGCGATGGATGCGGTCGACGCCATCCGACACGAGCGGAACTCGGTCGCGAAGGATCTCTCCGGGGACGAGGCGCGCGCCGAGCTCGTGCGCAGGGTGCGCTCCCAGTACGAGGCGCAGGGCATCCAGGTCTCCGACGCGCTGATCGAGGAGGCGATCCGCGCGCAGGACGAGAAGAGGTTCGTCTTCGTCCCGCCGCCGGACGGCCTGCAGGTCCGGCTCGGCCGCCTCTATGCCACCCGCAGGCGATGGGCGCGGAAGGCCGGCCTTCTATCTGCCGCAGCGCTCGGGATCGGACTGGCTCCGGTGGCGGTCCTGCACTTCGCCGACCAGTCGCGGCGGACGACGGAAAGCGCCGCCGTGGACGAACGGCAGCATGTGATCCCCAACCGGATCGCGGCCATGCTCGCGACGGTCGATCGCGAGGCCAGGGAGCAGGAGCCCAGGATCAAGGCCGCCGCGTTCGCCCAGGCCGCCCGGAACGCGCTGGCCGCGAACGATCCGACCCGCGCCCGCGCCGAACTCGCCGCCGCGGACCGCATGGTCGAGGAGATGCGCCTCGCCTACGAGGTCCGCATCGTGACCGGCCCGCACGAGGCGTCCGGCTTCTGGCGCGTGCCGCGCGACAACCCCGGCGCCCGGAACTACTACCTCGTGGTCGAGGCGGCCGGACCGAACGGCCCCCTTCCGCGGCGGATCCTCAACGAGGAGACCAACATGGTCGACACCGTCACGAAGTGGGGCGTGCGGGTTCCCGACGAGGTGTTCGAGGCGGTCCGCCGCGACAAGGCCGACGACGGGATCATCTCGAACAAGCTGGTCGGCGTGAAGGAGGCGGGCAGGCTCTCGATCGACTGGCGGATGGCCGTGCGGGACGGGGCGGTCACCAAGTGGGAGCCGGCCCCCGGCTCCAGGAACCGCTGAGGATAGGAGACGGCGATGATCGATGGACGTGAACTCGCGCGCCGGATCGACAAGCGGAAGGACCGGCTTTGGCGGGACGAGCGTCGTCTCGCGACCGTCGCCGACGACGCCGGCCGGCTGCTCTCCAATTCCCGGGCCGAGGAGGCGAAGGTCTGGGCCAGGCTCGCCGGCCTGAGGTTGGCGGCCGAGGCCGGAGCCCTCTCGGGGCGCATCGACGGTTCGGCGCGGGAGGCCGCCTCGATCCTTGAACGACGCGAGCGGCGCATCGACGAGACGAGAGCCGAGATCAAGGCCCTCGAGGGACGCGCCGAGACGCTGACCGCGGATCTCGAACACGCCGTCCGGATCGCGGCCGACGCGGCCGACGCGGCCGGGCGCAGGCGGAACGAGGCCCTGGAGGCGCTTGAGAAGGACGAGGTCTGCAGGACCGCCGCCGCCGGCGTCGCGGCCCTGCGGGGACAGGCCGCCAGGGCGGGAGAGAAGACGGCCGCCGCACGCGCCGAACTCGACGGCAAGGCGCGGCCCTATCTCGCCGAACCCATGTTCGCCTATCTGTGGGAACGCGGCTACGGGACGGGGACCTACGCCGGCCGGGGCGTCTTCCGGATGCTCGACCGCTGGATCGCCCGGCTCGTCGGCTACGACCGGGCGCGCCTCGACTTCCATAACCTGAACGAGATACCGCGACGCCTCGCCTCGCACACCGAACGGCTGCAGACCGATCTCGCGGCCGCGCAGGCTTCCCTGGACGCCGCGAGCCGGATCCATACGGGCCCCGCGGAGGAGGCCGAGGCCGAGGCCGACCGGCGGAAATCCGAGGCGGAGGACCTGCGGAAGCGGCTGGATCGACTGAGGCCGGAACTCGGACGGCACGGCCGCGAACTGAGGAAGGCGGCCGAGCGGACCGACGCGGATTGGATCGAGGCCGCAGCGGCCCTCGGACGCTCTCTCGCCGGCGACAACCTGGATGTGATCGAGAAGGCGGCGGCCCTTACGCCGGACCCGGAGGACGACGCGCTCGTCGCGGCCATCCGTGCCGCTCGGAGCCGCATCGCGGAAGCCGAGCGAGTCTCGGCCGCGGCCTCGGAGGAGCTCGCCGACGTACGGAAACGTCGGAAGGGGGTCGAGGGCGAGGCCGAGTTCCTGGCCGCCCAGGGCTGGGACGACGACGAGAGCCTCTTCGAGGACGAGCTCGGGAACGCCGCCCTGGTCCAGATGGCCGAAGGCAAGCTCTCGCCGTATTCGTACCGGGTGAAGCTCAACCTGCGCCGGAAATCCAAGCCGCGGCCCGTCGTTCGCGACGAGCCGTCGTGGAGCCGTGATGCCGGCAGCGTCTGGGGACGCGGCGGATCGTCGGACGAGGACGCGGGCTCGCGCAGGACGTCGCAATCCGACGAGTTCCGGACGGGCGGCACGATCGGCGGCTCGGGCGGCTTCGTCACGGGCGGGGTCATCGGGGCCGTCGTCGGTGCAGCGCTCGGAGGAGATGCAGCCCAGGCGGACGCGGCGCCGGATTTCACGACCGGCGGAGACTTCTGATCGGGCGATCCGTTCCTTGCGCCGGCCGGAAGGAACGGAAGCCGACCGGCTTGACACGAAGGAATGAAAACGACAATAGGGGTCCCGACGGGGTGGGCGAGGATCGCGTCGACCCCTGCATACGGCATCAACTTCGCGGCCGCTCCACGAGCGGCCGCTTTTTCGTGCCTGCGGACCTCACGGGACCGCGTCAGCCGAGCTGACCGCCGGGCACTGGAACCCTCACGACCAGACGGGGCATGAAACCGAGATTCTCCTCGAAGCCCGGGCTGCCGTAGCCCTTGGGGTTGCAGACGACCCTCGTGCGTCCGAGCCGATAGTCGCGGCTCGCATGGACATGTCCATGGCACCAGAGCTCCGGCTGATACCGGTCGATCAGCCACGTCAGATCCGACGCATAGCCGGGATTGGTCGCCGCGTCCTCGAACTTCGGACCTATCGACGCCTGCGCCACGCCATGATGCGTGACGCAGACCGTCGGCCCCGGATGCACGGTCCGCAGCTTCCGTTCGAACCATTCCACATAGGCACGGTGCATCTCGCGCGCGTCGTCGGTGCGGAGAAGCCGCGTCCGGCCGACCTCTTCGACCTCAATCAGCTTGTGGTCGTTCATCCGCGCGTAGCAGGCGGCCGCAGCGCCCCGTACGTCGCCGTCGAGCGCGTAGTCGGTCCAGAGCGTCCCGCCCAGGAAGCGCACCCCGTCGATCACGACCTCGTCCATGTCCAGGAGGTCGATGCCGAGGGTCCGGGCGGCATCGCGCGCCCGGCTCAGCGCGTCGCACATCTCGCGCCGATAGTACTCGTGGTTTCCCGGAACGTAGACGACGCGGCGGACCTTGAGGACGCCTGCGTCGAGCTGCCGGACCAGCCACGCGATGGAGTCGGGCGCGCGGTGGACGTCCCCCGCGACGACGGCGACGTCGGCCCGGGGGAGGCGCTTCGGGAACCACCAGGGGTCGAGCTCCAGATGGAGATCCGACCAGATCCAGAGCTTGAGTTCGTGCATGACGGTCGTTCCGCCGGTCGAGCCGGCCGTGGTCGCGGCGGAGGGTCTCGAAACCCTCATGGACCTGGGTCCCGGCGACCGGTCAACGACCGTATCGCCTGCGTCTACCGATTCCGCCACTCTCCGCGACGCGCGCGGTCTCGAAACGAAACGCCCTCGCCGGTTTCCGGGAGGGCGTCGGGTCGCTACGAGGAGAGACGGACCAGCCGCCGAATCCTACCGCGATCGAACGCCCCCGCATCGGGCCGGGGCATGCGACGAACCGTCGGCGAAGGAGGCTTGGCTCCCGTCGACGCCGTCGATCGTCATGTCCTTGTATCGGCCGTTCATGGCGACCTCCTCGATTGCAGGGGCATCGGATATCGCCCAGGGCGAGCAACCGCGCAACCATTCGACTCCAGTTCCTTCGAACCTCCTTAACGGACCCTTCTTCAGGGAGCCGGGCGGGAATGCGCCGGCATGGGATAGGCCGCCAGCCACGCCCGGACCCGACGAACGCACGTCCCGAACGAGTAGGTCAGATCCTCATGCTCGAGATGGTCGACATCGGTTCCATAGGGATCGTCCAGGGCGGCCACGTCGGCCGATGCGGCGGAGAGATCGACGATCACCCCGTCCACGCGAACGAAGACGTGGTCGGAATTGCCGTCGACCGACCCTCCGAACAGCGCCTTCGCGAACAGCGCGCAGAACTTGCAGGCGCTCGAGAGATCCCGGGGATCGTCGTGGCCGAGTTCGGACGCCCGCTCGCGCCATCGTTCGAAGGCGAACGCCGTGGCCGTGGCGATGTTGTCGGACGACGCCTCGATGCGCCCGTCGTGATCGCGCAGCAGCCAGTCGGTCTCGAGCGAGCGCTCGGTCAATCCTTCGAGGTTCGCCACGTCGGGTCCGATCACGGGAAACTTCCTGCATCATGGCGGATAGGCGGGCGAAGGTACCGTCGTGCTCCGCAAGACGACAGCGACCCGACCTCGCGTTGCGCCTTTCGCCGCGACACGCTTTCCTTCCGCGAGGAGATTGCCATGACCCCCGTATCGATCACCCTTCCCGACCATCGCAAGCCCATCGAGATCACCGGCGACGGGTTCGAGGCCGTGCTGGAGGAACTCGGAACGCACGACGCCTTCACGGCGGCGCTGGCAACCCTCGCCGGGAAGGAAAGTTTCGAACGGTTCGACAAATACGACCAGTACGAAGGCAACGGCAGCGAGAGCTGGGGCCAGAAGGTCCTCGAGACGTTCCTTCGCGAGGGACCCGATGCGGCGGAGGACTTCGTCGCCGAGACGATCGCCCGCTCGGCGGAGGACTACTACGATGCGAACCTAGCCTCCCAGAAGGGCATCAAACGGATGGTCGCGGCCATCGCCAAGGGACTGACGAAGGCATTCCCCGACGAGGATCTCGACGAGCTGCTCGACGCTGCCGGCGACATGCTCCGCGGCCGGATGGCGGAGGCTCTCGAGGCGGCCGACACGTCGAAGCCGATGGACGGCATCGCGTCCTCGATCCGCGTGATCGTCGGCTTCATGCCCGGGCAGGAGGACGGCATCCCGAACGTCGAGGACGAATCGATCCAGGGCGCGGACAAGTCGATCCACCCGGAGTACGTCGTGCCGGAGCGGTTGCTCGCCGCCTACCTTTCGTTCGTCAACGTGCCGAAGGCGGAACTCCTGGAGGGCTGGGCGGAGCTCGCGGTCGATCCGGTGAACCCTCTCCGTCTCGCCCACGACACCGACTACGCCTTCGAGCGCAGGGTGGAGCGGGCGACGCAGTGGGCGGCGTTCGATTGGCCGACCGATCCTGCCAGACCCCGGCTGCAGACGCCCGAACAGATCCTGGAGGTCATGGAGAACGCGGGCTACTGCTCGGTCCCGACGCTCGCGTTCCGCGTGCCGCTGAAGGACTTCCTGACGCGCGACTGGGATGCTCCGCTCCACCTCGCCCCCGGTCCCCGCGGGGGCGTCGGGGAACTCGGTCTGCACAACTTCATCCACGGCGGCGGCCACACCCGCGCGAACACCGAGGCGGTCACGCTGCCCGCCGGCCGCGGCGGCTTCATCTCCACGGAGACCACGGCCTACGGCTACGCCAGCGTCTACGACATGATGAAGTCCTATCTGGACGTCGCCTTCTCGGACGGCCCCAGGCAGGAAGCCGCCCCCGAAGAGCCGGCAAACCTGCCCGCGCCGGCGATGTGATCCCGGCTCCGGGTGCCCTGCGGTCCCCGAAGCATCTTCATCCGCAACGCAGACGCAGGCCGCGGGCGACCGCGGCCTCGCTCGTCACGGCCGCGGGTCGGGCCTCGGGGCGGGGGCGACCTCGACGACGAGACGGGGATCGAAGCCCGTGTCCTGGGCTCGGATCCAGGTGTGGCGGCCGTGGCCCATCCTCTCGACGTATCCGCGCGGGTTGGACAGCACCCGTGTCCCGCCGATCTCGTAGTCGTGCGCCTCGTGGACGTGCCCGTGCAGCCATAGACACGCTCCCGAGGATTCGACTAGGTCGTCGAGGTTCGAGGCGTAGGCCGACGTGATCAGATCCTCCTCCGTCCCGGCCATGACGCTCCTGGCGCTGGGGGCATGGTGCGTGACG
This sequence comes from Methylobacterium sp. 092160098-2, assembly GCF_028920805.1. Classification (NCBI taxonomy): domain Bacteria; kingdom Pseudomonadati; phylum Pseudomonadota; class Alphaproteobacteria; order Hyphomicrobiales; family Methylobacteriaceae; genus Methylobacterium; species Methylobacterium sp. 092160098-2. The sequence goes on from NZ_JAQPZJ010000002.1 coordinate 1,144,126, forward strand.
ACCACGGTCGGACCGTCGAACGGCTCGGCGAACCGCGACCGCAGCCATGCAACCGTCCTGGCATGCTCCGCCGCCGCATCGTCGGGCCGGAACCGGGCGTAGTCCTTTGAGGCGAGCCTGATCCGCTGGAAGTCGTTCATGCCCGCTCCCTTCTCGCCGGCGAGCCTCATGGCTTCCCGCTGGCGATCGTCCCCGAAGAGGCGGAAGTCCGTCCACAGCGTCGCTCCGAGGAACCGCGTCCCGTCGATGACGACCTCGTCGTCCTGAAGGATGTGGATGTTCGGGAACGCCCGCGCGGCCTCACGCGCCTTCTCCAGCTCCCGGTCCCTCGTCTCGCCGTAGAACTCGTGGTTGCCGCCCACGTACACGACCGGCTTGGCGTCCAGACCCATCTCATGGATCCGCGCCGGCCCGCGGCGCATGCGCGTGGCCAGATCGCCGGCGATCACCACGACGTCGTGCTCGGGCATCGGGGGCGGTTCGAAGCGCGTGAACTCCTCGTGGAGGTCGCTGAGGGGCCAGATGCGCACGTCGGTCTCCGGGCAGGGACATGCCTGCGATGACGAAATTGGTTCGACCTCGACGCAAGGGTCAATCGCCGGCGTCGACACCGACCTTCGGACCGCCCGGCGTCCCCAGTTCGACGACCTTCGCGTCGTCGAAGCCGGCGTTGGCGCCGTGATAGCCGAACGGGTTGCACACGAGGCGGGTGCCGCCCTCGCACACGAGGTCGACCGAATGGTGCACGTGACCGTGGATCCACACGTCTGGGCCCGACGCGAGAAGGTGGTCGAGGGCCGACGCTGCGAAGGCCGCCCGAGGATCCTTGCGGAAGGCGGCAGGCAGGCTGAGGGCGGAAGGAGCGTGATGGGTCACCACGACCCTCGGCCGGCCGTCCCTGGGCTCCGCGAGCGCCCGTTCGATGGCGGAGGCGATCCGACGGTGCCAGCGGACGGCGTCCGCAGGCTTGGCGCGCCGATCGATGCCGGCGCCGCGGACGTCGATGTGCTCCCCGAGATGGCGTCCGTGGATGCGCTGGCCGGCAGGCACGTTGAGGGAGAGGTCCGTCCAGAGGGTGCCGCCGCAGAACAGGCAGCCGGCGACGTCGACCCACCCTTCGCCGTCCAGCATCGTCACCCCGAGCGCGACCGCCCTCTCTCGCCCCTTCTCGATCTCGTCTTCGAGGGTCCGCCCCCACATCTCGTGGTTTCCGGGCACGAACACCGATGGCCGGCCGCCGGCGGCCCGGGCCGTCCACGCGATGCCGCGGGCGATGTCGCCCTCGTAGACGTCTCCGGCGACGACGAGCACGTCCACGTCGGAGGACAGGCGCGGGCTCCAGGCGAAGCGCGTCAGCTCGAAATGAAGGTCCGAATAGACTGCGAGCTTCACGGGAACGTCGCTCCGGGACGGTTGTCCGCCGAGGCCCTGGTCCAGGCCGGCCTGACGGGACGGCGTCCGTCGGAGAGGGACCGCCGTTCACCGAATACGAGGCGGTCGCGCGGAGCGGAAGCCCCGTCGGCAGGCACCTGGGTATCGATGCGCAGCGCGAGCCCCGCGACCGCGGCAGCCGCGACGACGGCCCTTTCGGCCGCCGGAAGGCCGACGGCGTAGAAGACCAGGGCGACGACAAGGTCCGCTTGGCCGGCAGGCGCGGCCACCCCGGACACGAACGGTCCCGTGGCCACGAACACGCCGCCCAGCCGAGCTGCAACCGGGGTGAGCAGGACCTCGAGCATGCGCAGCCGACGTCGGGCGGCCGCAAATCCGCAGCCGGGCGCGTCGGTCCGATCGGCGATCGTGGCGAATGCAAGCGTCATGACGGAACGATGGTGACGCGAAGGAATGAAGCGTCGATTAAGATCCGTCTCCGTCAAGAAGGAACCGGCTTCCGTCTGGCGCCGTCCCCTGCCAGGATCGAAGGAACAGGTAGGCCCACGAGGTGCATCATGGCTAAGCGGACGTTCGACGGCAGGGACGATCTGATGGAGATGGCTGTGCCGGTCGTCGGGAGGCGGTCCGGCGTGGTCCTGCTCCAGGGCGAGGGGCTCCCCGATCTCGTAGGGATCGGTGCGCACGATCTGCCGCCCTCGACTTGGCTCGAGATCGAGAACCGGTCGCGCCGCGGTCCGCTCTACCAGCACGTCCGGCACGTCAGACAGGGCGTCATGCAGCTCGCCGGCACGACGACGAAGGGGGCGTACCTGACCGGGGGGCATACGTACGGCCGCGGAAAGGCGGCCGCCGGCGCCGCCGAGGAGGCCGGCGAGATCATCGTGGCGGACCCCGGGTCCGAGGCTGCTCCGACCGCAGCCTGGCTCGGGGTTCGCGAGGACGGGACCGCCTTCCTCGTCGCCATCGACATGCGGTGGGATTCGTTCGACCTGCGGGAGGCGCTGGAACACTCGCTCTCCGGCGACTTCCACATCCAGCACGTCTTCTCGGGCAGCTATCAGGCCGCGCCGGACGTCCGCATGCCGGGCTGGAAGATCGAGATCGAGCCCGCCGACGCACCGATGCCGTCTGGCGCACCCAGGGTCTGAGGCACGCGCTCCCATGACGGAAGAAGGGCGCCCGGACCGGATCCGGGCGCCCTTCTCATGCAGACATCGGTCGGATCACATGCGAGGCGCGTAGGCCTCGGACTCGTCCGGCTTCGCGACCACGTCCGGCGGCGAGGGGAATGCGTAGGCGTAGGTGCCCATCGCATCGGAGAAGACCAGCGCGTCCCAGCCGTCGCGGCGGAAGACGTGACCCGGCTCGGTGCGGTAGCCCGGCTGGCTCGGGTGCGTCTGGACCGGCACGTCCATGACCACCTCGCCCTCGCTCCAGAACGCCACGAAGGCCGCATGGCCCTCCGGATCCCGCGGGGCCTGGGCCCGCATGACGTGCTCCATCGGGAAGCCGCCGAGGTAGGGCGACATCTGCTCGCGCATCACGCCGCGGATCGTGGGGTTCCGGTAGACGGCGCCGGTGCGGATCTCCTCGAAGTAGACGTGCATGCCGGCTTCTTCGCGCATGATCTCGCCGATGTGCCGCTCGAAGGTGCGGTCGTGCGGCACCATGGACGGATCGACCGGGACCGGCAGTTCCGTCCCGCCTTCCTGCCCGTCGTGGTAGGCGATGCCCGGACTGCGGTAGGCCTCCAGGCTCTCCTGGGGGACGACATCGTCGACGACGCCCGAGTCGTGCAGGTCGAAGTAATGGACCGCGTACCGGGTGTCCGTCGGAGCGATGCGGTCGGCCGCACCGATGCCGGCCCGGATGGCGCGGATGTCGGCGATGTGCCGCGCGCCGTTCTCGTTGCCGCGGCCGATCCGGTGCAGCTGCTCCAGCATCGGCCCGCCGGCGCCGCACAGGACTTGGCCGTCCTCTCCGACGCGGGCCATCTCGTGCCGGGCCTCGAGCCACAACCGGGAGGCATCCTCGCCCTGCACCCACATGCGCATCCCGTCGCGGACCACCCGCACGGGATCGAAGTAGGCATCGCCGTAGACGTCGATCTCCCCGCCGTCCTCGGGGCCGTCGCCATCGAAGTCGGGATCGTCGGCCTCGTCCTCCGGCTCGTGGTTCTCGACGATCTCGTCGACTTCGACGTCGTGTTCGCGCAGACGGGCGAACAGCACCTCGTCGCGGTTCTCGATCGAGCGTTCCATCATCCGGCCGAAGCGGGCGACGGCCTCCTCGCGGTCGGACGCGAAGATCTGGAACTGCTCGTCCTTCGACAGGTACTGGATGCGGAAGCCCTGCTCGCCTTCGTGCTCGTGCCGGCCGCCCACGGCCACGAGCACGTTCTCCAGGCGGTACTCGAAGGCGTCGTCCTGACCGTCGGTCCGTACGAGATTCAGGCCTTCGATGACGACTTCGGACTGCGTCCAGTCGCGGGGTGCCGGCTCCTCGACGGGGCGATGGAAACGGTAGAGAGGAGCGGCTTCGAACTGTTCCTGACTGGGTGCGGGCATGTCCTGTCCTCGTATGGTCGGATGTGAGGGCCGCCCTTCCCGTAAGGAGTGCACCCTGCGCTCGGGAACGATACGCGAGGCGTCCGAAAACCGGAATGGCCGCTCCTTCGGCGTTCCTTCCCGGGCCTGGCGGGACGTTAACCTTTGCCGTGGACAATGCTCGCGCATCCGCAGCGCGTTTTCGATCCGCTCCTTCGAAGACGCGCAAGTTGACGTCCTCGGCAACTAGCGGGCGCCGAACGCGTTTGACGCTACAAGCTGGTCGGTACTAGATGCCGTCGGATTTGAAAGGGCCTCGCATGGCCGCGAACGGATACGACCGTCTTCCCCTGTTCGGACAGGCGCCCATTCAGGCGATCGAACATCGGTCGACCGAATACGGTGCGGTCGTGGACGTGACCGGACCGGACGGCCGCACCTTCACGCTCGACAGGAGCGAGTTCGACGCGCGGTTCGCCGTGCTCGCCTCGTCGCCGAAGTCGGCCTTGGCGCGCGACGCCGCCGTCGTCCGCACCGATGCCCCATCCTCGGGTGCCGTGCGCATGTCCGGCCGGGGAGAGCCCGTCGTCCCGGTGTCGGCGCCGCTATCCGCACAGGCGGCCGCGATCGGACCGCTCGCCGAGGAGGCGGATCATGCCGCCCACATCGCCGATGAGGCCAGAAAGATCCTTCGGGCTTCGGTCGTGTCCGTCGCCGAATACGTCGACGCGGCGGCCGCCACGGCGATGCTGACCTGCGCGGCCGCCCCGGCTCCGAAGCGCGCCGAGGCCGTGAACGCCGCATGCGCCCGCGCCGCGGTGGACTGGGCTCCCTCCGTCTTCGCCGACCGCTTCTGCCGGGATACCGGCATCCCCCGCTCCCTCTGGAAGCCGGTCCGCTCGTACGAGACGTCGTCGGCCGCGAACATAGCCTCCATGATGGACCGCTACGCCGGAGCCGACCTCGCTTCGCGCATCGACCACGCCGTCGTGATGGTGCTCAACCGGGAGGTGGAGGACGTCGTCGCCGCGGCCGAGATATGGCTGGAGGGAACCGACCTTCTGTCGACCCAGGCCGAGGACGGGGAGCAGGTTGACGCCGACACGCCGCAATGGGCGCTGGACTGGCGCCGCGCATGGTTCGGCGACGGGCGGTGGTCGAGCGCGCATCGCCGGTTCGGCATCCACGACATCCTCGTCTTCGAGATGTCGGACATGCTGCACGTCATGGCTTGGCCTACGGAGGCGCCGCGTCAGGCCGCGCCGCGCGGCCTGGACGAGAACGCACCCTACCTTTCCGGCCCGTGCTACGCGCTCGACATCGACGCCGAAGCGCCCGGAGGCCTGCTCGAGGCCGGCCTGATCGCCGAAGAGGGGTTCGGCACCCCGGTCCGTCTGCCCTGGGACCAGTTCCTGCGCGAGTTCCGGCCGTTCCCGGCGCGCGTCGAGCGCTGGGTTCGGGTCCAGCCGACGAAGTGGCTGGACGCCCACACCGCGAACGTCGAGGCGGGACTGGTCCGCGCCGACCGCTGGGGACGTCCGACGATACCCTGCGCCCTCCCGCTCGCGGCGCAGATGTTCACGCTCCGCAACCTGGGTCTCGACGACAACCACATCGGCCACATCCTGGCCGAGGGCGACGCCCGCCTGCTCGATGCCGACACGCCCGAGGGGCAGCTGGTCGACGCGCTCCTGGCCGCGACGGTCGCGAACGCCGACGACGAGGACTTCGCCAGCGAGGAGGCCCTGGAGGAGCTGATCGACCGCAACCAGGAGAGGCTCCGCGAGGAGATCTCGGCCCGTTGCCGCGGTCAGGCTCCCCGGGTGGTCGCGCGATCGCTCGGGATCCCGCCTCACGCGTGGCGCTCGAAGCGCGGGATGCCCGAACGCGAGATGGTGGCGATGCTCCTCGCCGCCAGGGACCTGTTCGGGCCCTGGGAGACGAAGATCGTCGACGAACCCGGCGCCCTAACGGTCGACGCGGAGCATGCCGGCCCCCTCAAGGACTGGCTCGTCAGCGGCGAGATGGTCGGAACCCGGCCGACGCCGAAGGGCGACCTGATCGGGGTGAGACGGGAAGGATGCGACTTCCTCTGGACCGAGGCGGGAGGCGACCTGATCGTCTACGGCTGGCGGTCGCCTCCGCAGGGCGGCGCGCCGGACCACGTCGTCCTCAACTGAAAGGAACGAAGCGGTCGGGCTTCGTTCCTTCTTGACGCGACGGTCTCTCGGTGGCATAGGATGGAAATCCCGGATCCGGCCGGTGCCGACGACGAATGCGTCTTCGGAGCGGCTCAGGGGCGACGGCGGATGTACCCGCGCCCCGACCGGAGAACGTCATCGACGCGGATGACATCGGATCCGAAAGAGCAGCCCGGTCGCCGAAAGGTACCGGGCTTCGCCTTTTTAGCGGTCGGGCACATGGCGGTTTTCGACCATCCGACCTAGCCTGCTTCCATCGATCCAGCCGCCGCTCCTTCCGCGAGGGCGCGCATTCCGCGAACAGGCCCGCCCATGTCACCGAGCTACGTCGATTCCGACGGCATCCAGCACGACCACATGACCTTCTCCGAGGCTCTGGAGCTCGTCCACGAGCTGGCCTCGTCGAACATCCTCAACGAGGGCCAGACCGGCGGAGACGTCGTCCTCCAGGCGGAGCAGGCGCGCCAGACCGAGGCCGTGGACATGCTCCACGATCTCGTCGTGAACTACTCCGACCAGATCGACGGCTCCTTCCAGCCCCCGGAGCGGGCCGCGGAACGGCCGGAGCGTCGCGAGAAGCTGTCCGCGGACGCCGACATGACGATCCCGTCGAACTACCTCCGGCTCTGCCTCGACCTCGCTTCGCAGGCCTACGACCCCGAAATGGCCGACGAGGACGTGGCCCTGGCCGACGAGATCCGCCAACAGGGTCAGGCTCTCGATCTCGGCTGGGATCTCGTCGATCTGCACGGACCGGAACTCGACCTGAGCATCACCTCGATCCCTGCGCCGCGGGCGTAGACGGGCCGTCTCAGCGCGGTGCCGAGAAGGTCGTGAATCCGACCCGCTCGGTCTCCTCCCGGTACCGGTGCTTCACGAGGTCGGCCGCAAAATCGGCCACGGACCGCAGCGTACCGGCCGCTCCCTTGGCGGAGGGCGCCTCGGTCACCGAACAGAAGATCTCGCCCTCGTGGCCGGCGCGCCGGAGGCCGTCGGAGAGGGCGAGAAGGTCCGCCTGTATCTGGAAGCCGGCGGCAGCCAGCAGCGCGGCCCGCAGATCGGTGCCGCCGGCGAGGACCGCGTAGCTCTCGATGCAGGCGCGGTAGGTGGCATAGGGGGCGCCCGCCATCGCGATGCCGACGGATCGGCGCAGCACCAGGATCCCGGATACGCGTCTCGAGGAGGCGCGGCGCGCCGCGAACATCGCGGCCTCAGGCAGGCCGAGCAGCTGACGGGCGACGTCGCGTATCTCGTTGGACAGGCGGCCGCCTGCGCCCAGACGCTCGATGCCGTCCAGCGCCTCGTCGATCTCCTCGATCGAGCCCAGCGCCCAGACGAAGGCGACCGGCGGCTCCGTCGGGTCCGGATTGCGCTCCCTGTCGTCGTCGTAGGCTCCGGTCGTCTGGATCAGGTGTCGTCCGACGGCGAGTTCCCCGTCGTCGACGGGGGCCCAGGGCTGGAACCTGTTCCAGATCGCGCCTGCCGGCAGCCCCGCGGCCTCGGCGAGACGCGCGGCCTCCCGGGAATGCGCGGCGGCTCCGTCGAGCACGGGGCGGACGACGATCGGCGGCACGGCCGAAGGCTCCGTTCCGAGCGAGCGCCTGCGTCCGTCCATCTCCGCCTCCTCCGCCGTGCCTACGGTCTCGACAACGCGCAAGCCGGGCGATCGGCACCAGGCCACGAGCGAAGGGCCGGTCCAGCCCGCCCGTCCCTTGTAGTGAACCGTTCGTAAACGACTCCGCGCCAGGCTTGTCCCGAAACGACTCAGGGGATGGGCCATGGCCGGAGAGCTGATCACGTTGGAGAGCGCGCAGAAACCCGGTGGAGCCGCCGACGAGGCCGGTCCGCGCAACGACCGTGGGCCGTCCCGTTTCAGTTCCTTGCGGGCGAGGTTCGCGCAGGCGGTCGACCCCCGCATCGTCTCGGTCGCGGCCGCGGGGCTCGCCCTCGGAACCGTCCTGGGCGTCGCCACGGCTCCTCGCGACGGGTCCCGGGAAATGGCCACGACCCTGAAGGCGGAGATCGCCGGTCTGAGGGAGGACGTCGCCCGGTTGTCCGGTGCCGCCGGCGGCTCGACGGACGCGCTGGCGCGGATCCGAGACCAGCTCGATGCGGCGGCCGGCACGGCAACGCGTACGGAAGCGTCCGCCACCGACCGCGGCGATCGCCTGGAGAAGCTGCTCTCGTTCCGCTTCGCGGAAGCCAAGGCTGACCGCGAGCGTTCGGAAAGGGAGCTCGGCACGTCGCTCGGCTCGCTCGCGGACAGGATCGGGAACGCGGGATCGACTGCCGCAGGATCGACACCGGCCGCCGTGCCGCAGCCGGCCACGACCGGCGCCATCGCGACCGCGGCCGCGGCGTCGGATCGAATTTCGGATTGGGCCCTGCGCGAGGTCCAGGACGGGGTCGCCGTGATCGAGGATCGAACGCATCGGGTTCTCGAGGTCGCGAAAGGCGACGTCGTTCCAGGTCTGGGACGCATCGAGGCGGTCGAGCGCCGCGGTAGGTGTAGCGGCGCGCAATCGAACTGTGGCGGAGGCGCAATCGAGGGCGTTTTCCGGCGCACGATCGGTGAGACTGGAGACGGTCTCCGACGCACATTCCGTGAGACTGGGCGCACGATCGGTGAGACCGACGCGAGATCATCCGAGCCGACGCACGCTGCGTGAGACGGATCAGGTCGGCAGGCCGGCGGCCCGCATCTCGTCCAGGAGTTCGGCGGCCCGGGCCGCTTCGAGTTCGCCGCGGAGGAGCCGTCGGACCTCGCCGGGCTTGGCGTCGAACTGCTCGGCCAGACTGCGAAGGTCGTAGCCGTTCCGCGTCAGCCGGGGCTCCAACTCGTCGAGCTGGCGCGATAGCACAGCATCGATCATGTCGGCATCGACCGGCTTGGCCCCGATCTCGAAGGCGGCTTCGAAGGCGCGCACGAGATGCTGCCCGATCTGGAGCGGCGTCTTCAGCTTGGCGGCGAGCAAGGTGGCGGCGCCGTCGGTCAGTACGTCGGCCTGCGCGATGCCATCCTGGAGCGAGGCCTTCATCACCCAGTCGATATAGTCGCGTTGCCGATCACGCAGCCCTCCGAACTCGAACACCGTCGTGCGGTCGCCGATTTCCTCCATCTTGGGACGCCGCAGGTCGTTCTTCAGCTTGGGATGGCCGATCAGCACGATCGAGAGCTGCCCTCCGCCCTCCGCCACCAGCTCGATGAGGCGCTTGAGCGCCGTCAGCGTCTTGGGGTGGAGGTCGTGCGCGTCGTCGATGAAGAGCGCCACGGGCTTCCTGGCGCGCCGGAACAGCTCCTGCAGGTCTCGCTCGCGGCGTTCCGACTGGCTGGAGATCGTCACCGTCTTTTCCGGCGACAGGTCATAGAACAAGGCAGCCAGCAGGAGCGGCACGGTGATCTTGGCCTTGTCGACCGACAGCGAGCGCGACACGATCACCCGGCCTTCTCGCTCGAGGTCGGCACGCAGGCGGCGCGACAGCAGTGTCTTGCCCGAGCCGATGACGGCCGTGACAGCGATCAGGCGACCACCCGCGATGGCGGCGCGGATATCGCGGGCGACCTGGGTATGGTGCTCTGTCTCGAAGAAGCCGACGTCGGTCGGCGGTCGCAACAGGTCGTAGAAGCGCATCACTTCGGTGAGCATCAGCCGACGCCTCCCCTCTGCCCGGGCGGGAAGCGCTCTCGGACGGCGGCCAGGACCTCGGGACGGGCCAAGGTCCGCGCCAGCAAGGCGTCGATGAAGGCGCGATCCTCAGCCGGGAGGGTGGCGAGGGGCAGCCTGATGGCCTCGGCGATGGCGCGCCGGGCGACGAGCAGATTGGCGAAGCTCAGCTGTCCGAATGGGTCGGGATCGCGGAAGGGACGCACCGGGACGGACAGAGGCGGTCGCGCCTCGGCCATGACGACGTCGGCCTCGCCCGACAGCGCCGCACGCGGCAGCGCGAGCCGGCGCGCCAGGTCCTCGACCCGCTCGGCCTTGACCTCACGCCTGGATTTGCGGTGCTTGCGATAGCGATGCAGCGGGATCGGGCCTCCGACCGGAAGAAAGGGGCCGGACCGCCGATCCTCGCATTCCACCCAGAGTTCCTGGTCGAAGAGGCCCCACCACACCACGACCGTCTCGCCGGCGAACTCGGGATCGATCTCGTAGGTCACGCCGGCGATCGTCATCCGGCAGTCGAGCGCCACGACCCGTCGTTCCGGTTCCCGGGCAAAGGCGCAGAACCGATCCCAGCCGCACATCTCCCGCAGACCGTCGTCGGGCAGGTGCGCCAGCCAGTCCTCGATACGGCTGTGCGGTTCGATGCGATGATCGCCACGGTTGTAGCTGTCGATGAAGCGCGCCAGCCACCGATTGGCCTCCGCCTCCGTCTCGGGCCGGTGGAAGTGGTACAGGGTCTCGTGGGCCTCCTTCACGGTGCGGAAGGGCCGCTCGACCTTGCCCTTGGAGCGTGCCGTGGTGCGCCGACCATCCGACCCGGCCGGCCTGTGCGTCGTCACCGCGACACCCAAGCTCTCCATCACGCGTCCGAACACAGCCGACTTCGCGACCGGGCCGTTGTCGAGGTAGAGAGCCGCCGGAATGCCGCCGAACGGGCTCCCGTTCTCGTCGGTCTCCTTGCGGGCCATGGCGTTGAACAGGAAGCGCAGCGCGCTCTCGACGTCCTCGCCGTAGACGCACCGATATTCCTGGTAGGCGACGCCGGAGCGGTCGTCGACGACGCTGAACAGCATCAGCATGGGCGCGCCCGAGCGGTCATGATCGAGCCAGGGCGGAACTTCGATCTGCTTGAGATCCGAGGGGCTCATGTCGAAGTGCCAGAGCGCGTTGGCTTGCGCGGCCTGGAAGCGGACGGCGGGCGGCTCGCGGACCATGCGGGCATGATCGTAGCCGAGACGCCGCAGGTGTCGGTTGAGGGTGGATGCGGTCAGGCGGCCTGGTGCCAGCTTCATGAAGCCATCGGGCGTGTCGACCCCGTGCTCGACAAGCAGGCCGAGGATACGCACCGTCGACAGGTGGCGGCCCTTGCGGTTCGTGGTGCGGACCTTCATGGCCGCGACGATCTCGCACCAGCGTTCGATCTCGGAGGCCGACATCGACCTCGGCCGCCCCTGGTCGGCGCGGTGAGCGGCATGGGGGCGACGTCCGCCACGCAGCAGGCGGTACAAGGTCGCCCGGCTGACGGCATAAAGCGCGGCGGTCGACCGGATCAGGGTGGTCCGTTCCGGATGACGGGCGGGGAGTGCGGCAAGCCGCTGCCGGAGGGTCACCAGGGCCTCGGTCGGCACGGCGCCCCCGGCCGGCATCACGCCAGACCGGTCTGGCTGGATGGTGAAGGTGCGCTCGGCTTCGCACCCTTGCGGATCGTGGCCGCGCCGTCCAGCAGCACCTGCCCGGCCGCCTTGGGTGTGCCGTCGCCGTTCACATAGGCGTAGAGTGTCGTGGTGGTGACGCCGAGGCGTTTGGCGACGTCCGCCGCGACAGCCTTCGGGTCGGCCATGGCGGCCATGGCCATGGTCAGCGTTGCATGGTCCATCTTGCGTGGCCGCCCGCCCATGCGCCCACGGGCCCGGGCCGCGGCGAGCCCCGCCGTCGTGCGCTCGGTGATGAGCGCCCGCTCGAACTCGGCGAAGGCCGCGAAGATGCCGAAGGCGAGACGGCCGTTGGCGGTGGTGGTGTCGATCTGCGCTCCGGCCCCGGCCAGAACCTTGAGGCCGACGCCACGAAGGCGGAGGTCCTCGGCCGTGGTGACGAGATGCCGAAGGTCGCGGCCAAGACGATCGAGCTTCCACAACACCAGGGTGTTACCCGGCTGAAGGGCTTTCAGGCAGGCCAGCAAGCCGGGGCGGGCATCATGCCGGCCGGAGGCGAGATCCTGGTAGATGCGTTCATCGGCGACGCCGGCGGCGAGAAGCGCGTCGCGTTGCGGAGCGAGCGTCTGGCTGCCGTCGCTCTTCGAGACCCGGACGTAGCCGATCAGCATGAGCTCCCCGAGGCCGCCAGGAAAGATACTGTCCATCCTGCAATCTCGCGCTCATTTCCGCAACGAGTTTTCTGACGCTCCCCGAGCTTTGTTCAGCGGCACCCGAGCCTCACAAGAAAACCGGCCGTTTTCCTTGTCGTCGTGGTGCGTGAGGCGCTACGGCCAGGGGCCGGATGAACGGCGCCTGGTCCGGAAAAGAGATCGCCCATGTTCGCCATTCTCCGACAAGCCGGCGGCCGGCGGTATGAGGTGGACTTCGAAGACGATCCCGTCCTGCTCGATGTCGCCATGAGCGCGACCACGATCCAGATCACGATGACCGCAACCGAGGATCGCGATCCCGAGAAGAACCGCTTCGTGACCGTCACGGTCCCACGTGAGGCGTTGATCGCCGCCCTGGCGGCTGCCGGCAGCACGGCCAAGTCAGGCAACAGGAAGGGACCTACACGCGTCGGATAACAGGCTCATCTTGCCTGCCGACCTGATCCGTCTCACGCAGCGTGCGTCGGCTCGGATGATCTCGCGTCGGTCTCACCGATCGTGCGCCCAGTCTCACGGAATGTGCGTCGGAGACCGTCTCCAGTCTCACCGATCGTGCGCCGGAAAACGCCCTCGATTGCGCCTCCGCCACAGTTCGATTGCGCGCCGCTACAGGTAGGGACTGGATCGTGACGACGGGCAGGGGCCTCATCGTCCCCCAACGGTGGTGACCCTGCGCCGATCCGAGGGCATCCGAGATGCCGGCTCGGGTTGGGCGGGGGCATCTGGAAGTCCGGGGTCTCACCTGCTTCGCGGCCCCGTGTCGCCACACACCCCGGCACCGGATGAACCCTGCATTCACCATTCCTTCAAACGGCGGCTCGAGCGGGTGGATCGATAAGATTGCGGGTATTCCAGTGAGGCGATTCTTCAATGTTGCCGGGCGAGGATAACCGCACTTGCCCATCCGGAACGACCATGAAAGCGCACGCAATCTTCGCCCTCGTTCTGGTCGTCGCACTGTTCGGACCGCCGGCCGCCAAAGCCGACGAAGGGTGCAGCCCGATCGATGTCGCGGCCGTGGATCTCTCTTCGCTTCCTGGCCGGAAGGCATGGATCTGGGCCGAGAACGTCGGGATGATGGTCAAGAGCGCCAAGGGCTTCGCTTCTGCGCCGACGATGAAGCAGAACGGGCCGATCAGCTGGTACATCGACGAGAACGACGCCGTCCCCTACGGCGAACCGGCCGAGATCATCAAGTACGAGCCGGTGCCTCAGGGATGGGCGCGCGTGACCGTCGGGCTCCAGGATGGGCGACAGGTCGTTGTCCCGGGTCCCACCGTCCACCTGTACGAGTTCTGGCATTGCACGGCTCGGCAACTGCTTGAGGTGCGCCGCGTCCCGACGAAGGACGGCAAATATCCGTTCAACGAGGACGTGCAATGGACCCAGGGCGTCTGGGTGCGTCTCATCGACAAGACGACCCCGATCGAGAAGGACCGCCTCTGGATGAGCCCGGCCGACGTGGCGAAGGTCGATCTGATGCTGTGCAAGTCGGTGAGGGGACCGCTCCGGAAGGGAAACGAATGGGAGTTCGATCTCGCCGGCTGCAACGCCGTCACGCCGAGGGGCTGGGGTCCCGGCATGTCCCTCGATCCCAAGGCGGTCGAGACGGTCTCGCCGACCTCGCTGAAGATCCTCCTCGGCTCCTGAGCAGGCCGGAACACGAAGGACCCGATCGATGAAGTCGCTTCTCGCCGCGGCCGTCCTAGCCGTCACCATGTCGACCGTCGCGCATGCCGGCGAATGCAGGCCCGTCGACAGGACGAAGATCGTGCCCGCGCAGGCCGCCGGGATGAAGGCCTGGATCTACGACCCCGTCAACACCAGGGCATTCTCGTCGCCGTCCGAATGGCCGAAGGCGGACCTCTACGTGGCCGTCGGACCGGGCAACTTCGCCTTGGACTCCAAGCTCGGGCGCCTCGACTACGGGCAGCCGGTCGAGATCGTGGAGTGGCAGCAGGCCAACTTCGGATCCGGCATCTACAAGGTCAAAATGCCCGACGGCACCTTCCGTTTCGTAAACGGTCAGGCCGTCCAGTTCTTCGAATTCTGGAGTTGTTCGGCGGCGACGCTCCTTGAGAAGCACCCCTCGGGCATGTCCGGCGTCGCGGACGTGAAGCATGTGCATTCTGCCTGGGTGAGGATTTCCAATACCAAGGCCACGGCGGTCGACGACAAACGTCAATGGGTTCCTGAGGAGAAGCTGGCGGGGTACGCCTTCGCGATCTGCGACGTGTACGACCCCAACATCAAGAAGTTCTACTCGTGGCAGGAGCCACTTCGATGCATGGGCTTCTCCCCTGACCACCACGGCGGCAAGTCGTTCTACATCGAACCCTCCGCCGTGGAGACCATCTCGCCGACCTCGATGAAGATCCTCTTCGCGTCCTGATGGGTATCGTCGGCATGCGTCTCTCGCTCATCCGCACGCTGATCGCAGCCGGCGCGATCGCAGCCGCAGCTCCGGCGATCGCGGAAGGATGCAGACCCGTCGACCTGCGTTCGGTGGATCCGGCCACGACGGTCGGACGGAAGGCCTGGATCTACGAGGATGCCGGCGCCATTGCCCGCCGCCCCCTTGCGCAGTGGGCGAGCGCCACGACCAGCCGGGAGATCGGGCCGGGCAAGTTCGTGATCGAGCCGCCGTCGCTGTCCTACGGCCAGCCGGTGACGATCGTCCGGTTCGAGCGCGGGCACTCCATGCAGGGCGAGTACGTGGTCCAGCTCGTCGACGGCACCACCCGCCGCGTCGAGAGGCGGGTGGTGAAGCTCCACGAGTTCTGGCGGTGCCGGCCCGAGGTCCTGCTGGACACGATGCGGGGCAGCAGGTTCCCGAGCCTCGAGAACAGGCTCGTCCACGCCGTCTGGGCGACGGTCCGCAACCGCAAGGCCGTCGGGCTCGAAAGCTGGGGCGCCTTCACCCCGGTAGGCGAGATCGGGCGCATGGCCTTCCTGATCTGCGATTCCTTCGTGGCCGAGCGTGCGGGAGATCCCGCGTCGCGCTTCGACGTGCGCTGCCAAGGCTTCGAGCCAGGCAAGTCGAAGGCGAAGAGCTACCAACTCCGCCACGAGGATATCGAGACCGTCAGCCCGACGTCGATGAGGGTGCTGTTCGAGGGTTGAGGGGCTGAAGGAGGCCGGATTCGAGCGCCCGCCCACAAGCCTCGAACCCGGGAAACCATGCATCACGAGCGCATTCGGACCGAAGAAGGCCGACGCCGCTCCATATCGGGTGGGAACGAACGGCAAATAAACGGATTTGTTCCTTTGCGCTGACGGGCCTGCTGCCTTAATCTGGTCGCGAAGGAACGACCGGACCTGTCATGCCGCTGCTTCGTCGCGCGATCGCGCTCACACTGTCCGCCGTGATGGCCTTCGGCCAGCCGGCCGAGGTGCTGGCCGCGTCCTACGTGTTCCGCCAGCCGACGACCGCCGGCACCTACCCGATCCCCACCATCACCAACAACGTCGTCACCTCTCAAACCTACTACAAGGTCGACGGCCGCAGCTACTCCATCTCCTGGCAGGGCACCGGCGGACGGTCGCCATACCTGTTCGAGATGGTCGGATCGCCCCTCCCGCCGGGCTGCTCCACTCCTTTGCAGTCCGGCTCGATCCTCTCGACGTCCTGCACCTTCGCCAACGAGGGTAACTATTCGGGCGTCATCGTCCAGCTGACGGATGCGAACGGCATGGTCGTGCGGGACAACGCGCCGACCATCTACGTCTCCGCTCCTTCGCCGACGCTCGGCACCTACAACTTCCCTTTCACCGGATCGGTCGGCATCCCGTACAGCGGGTCGCTCCGCATCTCCGGCGGCCGCCAGCCCTTCAACGTCTCCCGCGCCACCGGCGATCTGCCTCCGGGGCTCTCCCTGTCGACGCAACAGGACGTCAACACGGGCGTGTGGTCGGTCGTGCTGTCCGGGTCGCCGACAACGCCCGGGAGCTACACCTTCGAGATAGTGATAAGGCATGCGGTGCCTCTCAAGCTAACTTTCGCGGATCCCCTTGAACTCACAATCTTTTTCGATCTCTGGCCCCAGTTTAGACCTTGGTGACGACCCAATGGTAGAGAATCGTTGTTCCTTTATGGGAACGAATGGGAAGCCAAAGTCCCGACGAATCCCCGACAGGTAGTGCCCATTTCGGGAGATGAATAAAATATGCATTTCCGGCTGCACAACCTGTAGTTAGTTTTCTTTTCCAGCTAATAGAAGCCAAAATACGTGTCTCTGAGAGGCGACTAAATCGGATCTTCGCTGGGAGGTCGCCAGCGCTCAGAAAGGAGTGCTCTATTGCTACCTCGTTCCTTCGGAGTTGTGAAGTCTGCCACAGAGCTCAACGAACCGATGTGTCGGTAACTCGCACAGGTCGTTCCTTCGTTCAGGGTCACGTGTGGATCTGGTGTGGCCCCCAATTCGACCGGACACCGGGCGCAGCCGTGAGGGCCTAGGCGGAAGCCTAGGCGTGCGCCTAGGCCGAACGACACGCAGCGTATCGAGATCATCACCGGGCGCGAGCGCCGCAGGCGCTACACCGCCCACGAGAAAGTGCGCTTCGTCGAGGAGACGATGCAGCCCGGCATGACCGTCTCGGCAGTGGCGCGGATCCATGGGCACTCACCGAGCCTTCTATTCGGGTGGAGGCGTCGCATGGCCGAGGGCGGACAGGTGGCGGTGCAGGCTGACGACGAGGTGGTCGCTGCTAGCCGGATGCGCGAGTTGGAAGCGCGCGTGCGCGATCTGGAGCGGCTGCTGGGACGCAAGACGTTGGAGGTCGAGGTGCTCAAGGAGGCGCTGGCCGCTGCACGGGTAAAAAAAGCCGCGTGGCCGCTGCCGTCACCGCCTGCGGGCTGTTCCCGGTGAAGGCCGTGGCCGACGTGCTCGGCGTCGCCCGCTCCAACCTCGTCGAGCAGATACGGAGTGGGTCGCGGTCGCGCGGTCGCTATCGTCGTGCCGACGATGAGGCCGTCCTGATCGCCATCCGCGCTATCACGGACGTGCGGCCGACCTACGGCTATCGGCGAGTGACGGCGATCCTGAACCGGACGCGGCGCGCCACTGGCGAGCCCGCCCTGAACCACAAGAGGGTGTTCCGCCTGATGAAGCGGGACAGCCTGCTCCTCCAGCGCCACACGGGTGGGCGACCCGTGCGCGCCCACGCGGGTCGTGTGATCGCCGCGGCCCCGAACCAGAGCTGGTCCTCGGATGGGCTGGAGATCGGCTGCTGGAACGGCGAGGTGGTGTGGGTAGCCTTCGCCATCGACACCCATGATCGCGAGTGATCGCGAGATGATCGCCTGGGTGGCCTCGACGGGCGGAGTCACCGGCCAGATGGTGCGCGATCTCATGCTGACCTGCGTGGAGGCTCGCTTCGGCAGCCTGGAAGCTCGCTCAGCGGCCTGCGCCCGACCCATCCCGTGCAGTGGCTGGCCGATAACGGCTCTGCTTACACGGCCGCCGAGACGCTGTCCTTCGCGGCGGCCCTGAACCTCGTGCCCTGCTTCACGCCGGTGCGCTCGCCCGAGAGCAACGGGGTGAGCGAGGCGTTCGTGAAGACGCTCAAGCGCGACTATGCCCGCGTACAGCCCCGTCCGACGCCGACACCGTTCTGGCTCGGATCGGCGCCTGGATCACCGACTACAACGAACACCATCCCCATCGTGGGCTCGGCATGCGCTCGCCGCGCGAGTTCATCCGTGCTCGAATGCAACCAGCCCCGTGTCCGATTTGATGGGGGCGACTCCAGTTGAACCGCGCCGAGTTTCCCGGAGGCTCCAACTCTTGAGAGCATGGAGCCATGACGAAGCGCCGCACACCCTTTTCACCTGAGGTTCGCGAGCGCGCGGTCCGGATGGTATTTGACCACCAGGGCGAGCACGGCTCGCAATATGCGGCGAGGCTCATGTGGCGTCCGCAGATCACCATGCTGGCGGTTACACTGGACGGCACAGTAGACCCACTCAAGCCCGGCGAGACCGCGGATCATGCCGGCCTTTTCGCCGGTCCTAACGAGCATCGTTCGGAATGGACGCGGCACGGTTTTCCGCAGGAAGGGCCCGCATCCTCCGCCGACGCGTGGTCATCGCTCGGAAGGTGGTCCGCAAGTCCCGGTGCCGGTCAGGAGGCTTCGTAGAACAGCAGGCGGACCTCCGGGCCGAGCTGCTGCAGCAGGTCGAAGTCGACGACATTGGCTGAGACCAGCGTGCAACCCATCTCCCGGGCCTGTAGGAACAGCGTGCAGTCATGCAGGGCCTTCATCCGCCGGTCCTTGACGTAGGACCTGAGCCTGCACAGGATGCCGGCGTATACTGCGGCATCCGCCATCGCCTGCCTGCTTGGCTGGTAGAGGCGGTGCGTGGGGATTCCATCGAGCACGTCCCGGATGACGGCGACGTTGGCCTCGGTGCGGGGGTCGATCGGGTCCAGCACGCCGATGGCGTGCAGCATCTCCTGCACAGCGACGATGCTGTGGTTGACTTGGCGGACCCCAATCAGGTGGTCCAAGAGCACCGGCGTCCGACCTTTCAACTGATGAATGTAGACGCCGGTGTCGAGCAGAAGCGGCCCGCCGGCCGCCACCGCCGCGTCGTCGACGTAGGCAAGTTGGTCGCGGGTCCGCAGGGTGATCCTAGCGAGGTCATGACGCGATCGGAGCTTATCCGTGTGCGTCGCGAGAAGCGCCACCTTCAGAACCCGATGTCTAGATCCGGGTCGAGCTTGCCGCGTGCGTTCGCGAACACTCTGGCGAAGTTGTCCTCCACCGCGACGTTGGCGAGCGCAAAGGCCAGAAGGTCGGTCGTCGACACGATGCCGGTGCGGCGCTTGGCTTGTTCGAGCAACTTTGCGGGGAGCCGTGCACCGACCTGTTGGGTCTCTTTCGAAATCAGCGCCATGTCGGCGGCCCGGACCATCACCGCGGGGACGAGCATGCCAGTTTTGACCGACACCGCGGACCCGCCGGCGAACGCGACCGGACCCTTGGCGCGTTCGAGTTTCACCGCGTGCGTCTCGGCGCTCCTGGTCTCGGTCTCAGTCAGTCGCTTCCGTGACTTACGGACAGCTCGGCGTAAGCGGGGCAAATTCCCGGGCAAACGCCAAGCTTGCTCGTTCCTGGACCGCTACAAGTCGTTGAAATCGCTGAGACGGCTTTCCACGCGCAGCGTGCAAACAGCCAAGCTGCCCGGGAATTTGCCCCTCTTACCAGCTCGGCCATCAGTCGGCGCGGGTGCCATGGTTCTCTCGCGTTCGCGCTCGTTTAACACAACCCTATATATGTTAAACACGGAATATGGTGACCACAAGCGGCCGACGGGAGGCACAGGTTCTGCCGGCGCCGCCGAGGAACACGGTTGAATGTTTTGAGAAGGGCTAGGCCGCGGCTGCCTTATCCGCTGCGCCGCCAGTCCTAACGGGTTGAAGGTCAGCAGTTGAACGGCGGTCAGGCGGCACGCATGCGCTGCAGCGACATCGACCACTATGGCTCGCGAACGGCGGAGCGCGCTTGGAAGTGCGGACCGAGACGATAGAAGCGCGAGTACGTCCTCGCATAGCCGGTGAACGGATCGAACGTGAATAGCTCGCTAGTCGTTATCACACGGCCGTTTTCAAGGTAGGGGTGCCCCATTACTACACCGACCAAATGAGGGCGCGGTGCTATGTAGACCCGCCAACCCGTCAATTGCGGAGCAGTTTGCAATGCGTTCTCCGTCGGGTGTTCGCCGCGAGCAATGTGGGTCAGATCTTCAGCTAGTGCAAAATACTTTCTTGCTGTTCTTGCAAGCTCGGGAAACGGTCCAGCGCCGGTGTTCAAGATCGTCATAGATCTTCTCCAATTCGTCCTACAACGTTGTTCGTCCGCTTCTTTTTGCGATCGTCCTAGAAGCCATCGGTTATGGTTCGAGCTAAATAGCGCTACGAGGTCGAACACGTGTCGGAAATGGTCGTGAACTGGCCACCGTCGAGCATGCATTGGCCGGTCAGCACGTCGGCAAGATGCTCCAAGGTAGCTCAGGATCTCGACAGGAGGGATGTGGCCGCATCTGTCGCCCCTCGCAGCAACGCTGCGTAGGGCAGCGGCAAACGTCCCTCGAGTCATGTCGGCGAATGCACCTAGAATTTGTTCACCGGCCACCAAGCGATCGGCATCACCACGCGACTACGTCGAGAATGATCCACCGCAGGGATCCGACTAGGATGCCGATGACCTTGATGTTTGATCGGTCCGCGTCGATCTTGGAAGGCGAAGGTGGTAGTGCCGTGCTTCCAGAGAAGCATCGATCGGACGATTGCGAAGCTGACGCGATTCCAGGGGTACACGGATGACCGTCACTTCGATCGCGGACGGCCGACGCTCCAGTAGGATAGAACGTTGGACTTCTTCACACGACCCGGCATCGACATCGCCACGCCGGTCGAGCGCCGCCTCGGCGGCAGAATGCTTGCAAGCGACGCCCGGGAATTCGAATTTCGTCTCTAGACGCCGCTGAACGATGGTTCGGAGTCGACGTAGATGTAGATCAGCCCTAAGCGATCGGGATCGGCCCGCTTCTGTCTTCCTCGCCGGCAATGTCGATGCCGCTCGGTGATCACGGAAGTTGTTTTGCCCCATTGCAGCAACATGATCGGCGAATGTTTCGGCAGGCTTCAGCGACGATGATAGATTCTGCCACGGTTCTCCTCGATAGATCGGCACGTCCTGACGATCCGAGCGGAGGAGATGGCATCCACCGTCGCACTTCATGAAAGCGCATCCGACTTGCTGCAAGCGGCTGACGAATTGCAACGCTGCGAGTCTTCGCGTACGGACCTGGCTTGGGTGCATGAGGCAGCTTTGCTCTCGGCCGGAGATCCAGCCGTGCGTATGCGGGTTCCGATCGAAGAGATTTCGCCGCGCGGCACCATTGAGCGCCTAACGTGCGTGCTCCCTCAATGGGAGGATCGTCGCGGATTGTCTCGCTGGACGAAGCCGCGCGTAAATCCGATGCTGGCGGTTCCTGTTTCGGGTCCGCGCCTATCGGCTTCCCAGATCGCGCTCTGGTTCAGAATCAACTGGAACAAAGCGCCGAGTTCTACAAACTACGATAGCGTATGCCGCGTCCGGTGCAAGCGGAAACCTATGTCGTTTTGTGCTCGCTAACGATTCTTCGAGCCACACCGACCTGATACGTTTTTGAGAATTATTCCGCTATTGGGGAGCTGCTTAATCACGAATGCTCGAAATCGATCGGCCAGCGAGGTTTGACAAATACTGAAAAAAACTTGTATTAAAACAGATGTCCGGCATGATATCGATGGAAAAATGTGGGCATGATGACGAATCTTGAATATGCAATTGCGAAGGAGAGTTAATAGTCTTCAACCGCCGAGCCAATAGATACTCGGGAACCCTCGTCTGCACCGCAGCGGTCCAGGCGTGCGACGCGCTCTACAAGGAATGCGCAGCCGCCGTTCGACCGGGCAGTTGCTCCAGCGGATCGGGTGCGAAACCGGACTGCGCCACAGTTCATAAGTTCGCCTTGACCGAACACAATCCGCGTCATTCGGGGCGCAGGCACCTCAACGTCCATTTCGACCACCTACGTGCGCTAAACGGGGAAGGCTTCGAGAACGAGATCAGCTCTGTCGCGAACGGCGCGTCCTCGGCTTTCCCGACACTGTGAGGCAAGGCCGGATTTAGCGAACGACGCTAGCGTCGGACTACGACCGCGGACGAAGCGATCAGACACAGCCTTCTGCGCCGATGGCTGCCCCTGCCCTTGCCGAAGCAGCTTTCCTCGCATCTCCCGTGCGAGCCAAAGAACCTCGACACCGACGTCGCAGTGGCGGTCACGCGCGTGCTGCAGGATAAGGAGGCAGCCCGGATCGTCGGCCTCGCTCGCCAATTCTGCCGGATCGTGGACGATTGCTGCAGTGGCAAGCTGGTCAAGTTGGAGAACATCGGCGCCTTCGATGGATCGCCGGACGACGCCTGCAAGCGCGGTTAGTGCGTAGTCGATGGCTTCGCTACCAGTCTCCGGCAGGTTGTGTCCCCTGGCGTGGTGTAGCTTCGGCGTGGCCACCACGATCACCGGCCTGGGCCGGGTTGATCAGGCTGCCAGGGTGGGCAGGCTGACGAGGGGATCATCGCCGATCGGGGCGATGCTTTCCAGGGTGATGTAGCGGGAGCGCTGGACGGCCCACTCGTCGTTCTGTTCCAGCAGGATCGCGCCTACAAGGCGTGTGATAGTCCCTCCCACAACGTTGCCAATTTTGTTTGGAGCACTTCCCTGGATCGCGGTGCGCTGCGAGCGCAGTATGGGGAGGGGTTCCGCGCTGGCGTGCTGACCCGTCTGCCTCGCAGCTCAGCCGCGCCATCTGAGGAGCGCGTCCATGGCTCGACGCAGCACGCCTCCCGAACTTCGGCTGCAAGTCTCCTTCGAGGTCTGCCGGATCGCGCCGCAGTGCTTGGCCGACGCCTACGAACGTCTGGTTCCGATCCCGCGCCGCTCGATCCGGCCGATGGTCACCGCCGCGATCCCAAGCCAAGTTCCGGCCACACCTCTGATGCGCAGGAGGACTGACCATGGCTAAGATCGTAGCCGCCCTGTACGCGCGGGTTTCGAGCGACGGGCAGGTGCAAGACAACACGGTGGCCAGTCAACTCGCCGCGCTGCAGGAGCGCGCCGCTGTCGATGCCATCCAGATCAGCGCGGAGCACGTTTACGTCGACGAGGGGGTGAGCGGCGCGACGCTCGCACGGCCAGCTCTGGAGCGGCTGCGCGATGCTGTGGCCGCAGGTGAGGTGGAGCGCCTCTACGTTCATGCTCCCGATCGGCTGGCGCGGCGCTACGCTTATCAAGTGCTGCTCGTCGACGAGTTTCGCCGTGTCGGCGTCGAGATCGTGTTCCTCAACCGCGCTCTTGGCGGCTCGGCCGAGGACGACCTCCTGCTGCAGGTTCAGGGCGTCATCGCCGAGTATGAACGCGCCCGGATCCTGGAGCGATGCCGGCGCGGACGCCGTCACTCAGCTTTGTCGGGAGCTGTGAGTGCCCTTGCTCATGCTCCCTACGGCTATCGCTACATCGGCCGGCACGCCACAGGCGGTGCGGCGCGGATCGAGATCATGGAGGACCAAGCACGCGCGGTTCGACAGGTCTTTTCTTGGATTGGCGTCGAGCGGATCAGCCTGCGCGCGGCGTGTCGTCGACTGGAGGCTCAGGGCTACCCGACCCGCACGGGGAAGGCGGACTGGGACGCCACGACGCTGTGCAGCATGCTCCGCAATCCAACCTACCAGGGCACAGCCATGTATGGTCGTACCCGCGCGATCGCGCCGACGTCAGTGCGACTGCGTCCGATCCGTGGGCAGTCCTCGACGATGCGTCGTACCAGCACCGCATCACCGGTGCCGCCGGAGGAGTGGATCGCCATTCCAGTGCCTGCGATCATCGACCCTGACCTGTTTGCGGCGGCCCAGGAACAGCTGGATGAGAACCGACAGCGCAAGCGCGAAGGCTGCCGTCGACCGGGATGGCTGTTGCAAGGCCTCGTGGTGTGTCGGCAGTGCGGTTACGCATTCTATGGCAAGATGGCGCGCGGCCTCGTCGGAGGACAAAGGCCGGCCGACTACGGCTACTATCGCTGCACAGGCACAGACGCGCATCGGTTCGGTGGCCAAGCCATCTGTCGCAATCGCTCGGTGCGTAGCGACAAGCTGGAAGAGGCGGTGTGGCATCAAGTCGAGGCGGTGCTGGCCGACCCGCAGAGGGTGGCGGCCGAGCACGAGCGGCGCGCAGCGGCAGCCCGAGACGGTCACGTGCATCAAGACGTCGATGGCTTGGAGCGGCAGATGACGCGCCTGCGCCGCGGGATGGACCGGCTGATCGACGGCTACGCCGAGGACGTGATCGACGCCGACGAGTTCAAGCCGCGCCTGACGCGGCTGAAGCAGCGTCTGGAACGGCTGCGCACGGAGCGGGATGCAGCGCTCTCGGCACATGAGACCGAGCGCAGCTTACAATTGGTAATCGGGCGCTTGGAGGCGTTCGCCGATCGGGTCCGTGCCGGGTTGAATACCCTCAACTGGGCGGGCCGTCGCGAGATCATCCGTGCCCTCGTGCGGCGGATCGAGGTCGATCACGGGCAGGTCCAGGTGGTGTTCCGCATCCCAGGAGGCCCAAACCGCTCCGATGACGGTGCTGCGCCCTCAGATCCCCGCGGCACCGGTCGCCAGCCGGCTCAAGTTCGGCAACGTTGTGCGAGGGACTATGGCCGCCTCGTTGGGGAAGATGCCGACCACCTCGGTCCGGCGTTTGATCTCGCCGTTGAGGCGTTCCAGCGGGTTCGTGGAGTGCAGCTTGACCCGATGCTGGGTGGGGAAGCCCATGTAGGCCAGCACGTCCGGCTCAGCCTCGTCCATCAGGGCGGCGAGCTTTGGGACCTTCGGCCGGAGCTGATCAGCCACTCGCCGCCACTGCTGACGGGCCGCCTCGGCGTCGTCCTGGGCGAATGCCGTGGCGATGAAGGCGGAGACGACACGCCGCCCGCTGCGTCCGGCATGGGCGAGCACGTTGCGCATGAAGTGGACGCGGCAGCGCTGCCAGCTCGCGTTCATCACCTTGGCCACCGACGCCTTGATGCCCTCGTGGGCGGCAGAGATCACCAGCTTGACGCCGCGCAGACCTCTCCGGGCGAGCTTGCGCAGGAATGCCGTCCAGAACGTCTCGGCCTCGGAGGGGCCGACATCCATGCCAAGCACCTCGCGACGGCCGTCAGTGTTCACACCGACCGCCACGATGACGGCGACCGAGACGATACGCCCGTCCTGGCGCACCTTCACGTAAGTCGCATCGATCCAAAGATACGGCCACTCGCCCTCGATCGGCCGGTCGAGGAACGCGCCCACGCGCTCGTCGATCTCCTGGCAGAGCCGGCTGACCTGGCTCTTCGACACGCCTGTGCCGCCCATCGCTTGGACGAGGTCATCGACCGAGCGGGTTGAGATGCCCTGGATGTAGGCCTCCTGGATCACAGCCGTGAGCGCCTTCTCGGCCATGCGGCGCGGCTCCAGGAAGCCCGGAAAGTAGCTGCCCTTGCGCAGCTTCGGAATGCGCAACTCCACCGCGCCGGCCCGCGTCTGCCAATCCCGGTCACGGTAGCCGTTGCGCTGGACCAGCCGCTCGGCGCTCTTCTCGCCGTGGGCCGCGCCGGTCAGGCCACCGACCTCCAACTCCATCAGCCGCTCGGCCGCAAAGCCGATCATCTCGCGCAGCAGATCGGCGTCGGCGCTCTTCTCCATCAGCCCGCGCAGGGCCATCATCTCGTCGGTCATCGGGGGTCTCTCGGGTTCGAGGTTGGTGCTCGCAACCCGACCCTACCCGGCAACCGCCGATGACCACCCCGCGAGAGATCCCGCCTGCTACAGCGCTGTGAAGGGCGCGCAGGCGGGCTCTCCCGATACCGGCGAGCTACACCACCTCCAGGGACACGACCCTCCGGCGGCAGGACGAGGCTGCGGTTCGCGCCGGCTTACGATCGCTCCGGAGCAGCAGGGGCGCCTGGCCGAGGTCGATTGCCTCGAGCAGTTGAAGCGCTCCACGGACGGCCGCGCCAAGTTCGACCTGCCGCGACGCCGACTCCCCACAGCCTGAACCACCAGATGCAGCGATGAACCACCTGAGCGGGAGCAGAGCACGCATCAAGCGCACGTCGACGACGGTCGCTGGATTAGTGTCACCCCCTACAGCTGACCTTTGATGGTGTCAGCCCGAACTCGCTATGCTGCCGACGCGGCAGCGTACGGCTTAGCTTCAGCTTTCGGCTGCCTCACTGAATCAACCTCAGCGCGATCCCTAATAACCTATCAATCCCCGAATGAATCTTGGCGGTCGCTGGACTCGGTCCCCAGAATCAGTCGACTACTCGTAACGCTACGAGTCGTGGGAGGTATGCCCGATGCCCGACATGCAGTCTCAGGCCCGCGTGAAGCGCTTGCGCGATGCGCGCAAGGCCTCCGGTGAGGTCGAGACAAATGTCTGGGTGCCGGCGCCGGTGCGTGAGGCGATCGATGAGGCCGTGAAGGCTGGTCGGTTTCCGAACCGTCGTACCGCTATCGTCCACGCGCTCAAGGCAGCGTTTACGGAGACCAAGTCGATGTAACCACGGCAAAGCAAAAGGCCCCACGGCTGGGGAGCCGTAGGGCCTTTGGATCTCTCATCGCTAGGTGGGGGCCCAGGTCAGAAAGTGATTCGCAACCCTTTCTAACCTTCCTGGGCACCGCCCGTCAATGACACCCTCGCGGGTGAACGATCCCGCTTTGCCTCCTAGAGGAGGTGAAAGGTGGAAACGGTTCATTCCGGTGGCCGGCCGCTCACGCGCGCCGCCCTCGCCGGTCGGAGACGTGCGCTCGAAGACGGGCGAACGATCTCTCGCAAAGAGCTCTCGGCCGCGGGCCGGGAGGCTGCCAAGGCTCTGCGCCTGCGCCCTTCCCTGCGGTCGATCCTGTCGGCGCTTTGCGCTGTCTGGGGTGAGCAGGAGTGGGAGCGTTTGGTGGTTTGGCCCTCTAACGAGCACCTGTGTGGGATGACCGGGCTGTCGGAGCGTGCGCTCCGCTACGGCCTGCGCGACCTTGTAGCCCTCGAAGTCATCACGCCGCGGGACAGCGCCAATGGCAAGCGCTTCGCAATTCGAGCGCCCGGCGGCGCAATCATCGACGCCTACGGTTTCGATCTCACCCCAATCGTGGCGCGAAAGGGCGAGTGGGCGCACGCGATCTTGGAGGCGACCTCGAGAGAAACTCACAGACGGCGTTCGTTCGATCTTTTGACCGTCCGACGCCGGGCCGTATCCGAGGCCATCAGCGCCCTTCTAATGCGATTTCCTCAAATCGAGGCCTCTGATTTGCTCGCGGCACGCGAGTCTCTGGAGCGCGATACCCCGCGGAGGCGGGACATTGCCGCCAATCCTGATCAGGTGCTCGAAGCTTGGGGAGAGCTACAATCCATGGCAGAGGAACGCTTCTATCAGGCCGCCTCTGCCGGCAATTCCAGCCGCCATATAGAACAAAACACCGGATCTCCTACCGATCCTTGTACAAAAGGCTCCCGGGAGGAGCCTGGGCCGGACCGACTGCTCGAGCCCGGCCTCGTTGCGTCTGCCTGCCCTGTGGCGACCGAATTCGGTGTGAGCCTCAAAACAGAGCTGGACGTCATCGAGGTTGGCCGTTTGATGCGGGGAGGAATTGGAGCGCACCCGTCCGCCTGGGCTGAAGCTTGCGACTCTATAGGGGCGTTCCGCGCCTCCGTTTTGGTCCTCATCGTCGCGCAGATACACGACGATGAGGCGCAACGTGGTGAGATTCGGATCAAAAATCCTGGCGGATACTTTCGCCGGCTCGTGCGCCTATGCGCAGAAGGGCGCTATGGGATTGAGGCCGAGTTGATGGCAATGCGACGGAGAAAGATGACGTAAATGCAGGGCACCCGGTTTCAAAAGAATGCTCGATCAAGTCGGCTCGCCTGCGAGAAAGAACGGGAGTGGATCGACCCTACGATGCCCGTGACTCGGTGCGCAGCCGAAGTTGATGCCGGAACCGGAGCCGAAGAGCTCCTCGTCGCCGCCGCCCCAGATTGCGGAGTCGGCCCATGACCTCAAACTTTGGCTTAGGAATGTCGGCGCCGCAAATGGGACGAGCCGCGAACCAATTGGGCTGGCCGCCGGCGACCGCTTCCCATCCCGCAATCTCGCGATGCTTTCCGGTCACATAAGGCTCCCGTCGCGGTCATCTTCGCAGATCATCCCTTTCATTTGCGGTGATTTGGTGGTTTTTAACCATACAGCGCAAGCGGGATCGGACTGATGAACCAGCATGTTCCATACGGCGGGCCGCTGGTGCCCGCATCAAACCAGACCGCGGGCGATGACGCGAAGATACTCGGCTCGAAACTCCGAGAGATCGCTGCTGTTGTTTTTTCGCCGGCCGAGGCCAAGACGCTTAGGCGATTTACTTCCGGTGAAGTGGCTAGAATCTTAGGAGTTACCGACAGCAGAATCCGCCAACTCTCACCTGAACTGCTCGTGTCGGAGGCGGAGGTCGCACCTGGGGGGCGTCGCATGTACACCCTCGCCGACATTCACGCTCTACGGGCGCATCTCGACGCGATCGATCGAGTGGGAAAGCGCTACTTGCCGCATCGGGATCCGGCCAAGGGTGAACATCTGCAGGTTATCGCCTGCGTTAACTTCAAAGGTGGTTCCGGAAAGACTACGACTTCCGCGCACCTTGCCCAATCTCTCGTTCTGAGAGGCTACCGCGTACTCGCGATAGATCTTGATCCGCAGGCCAGTTTGTCCACTCTGCTTGGGGTCAGGCCTGAGAACGAGCGCGAGCCTTACCCCACCATCTACGACGCGATTCAGTATGGCGCCGAAAGGCGACCGCTTAGCGACGTGATCATGCAAACGTACTTCACAGGGCTCGATCTCGTCGCGGCGAATCTCGAACTCGAGGTGTTCGAGTTCGAAGCGCCGATGCAATCCGCCCGGCGCCGACCCGGTGATGTCGAGCCGCCTTTCTTCGCCCGGATGGCGATGGCCCTCGGCGAGGTTGGTGAGCGCTACGACGTTGTCGTGATCGACTGCCCTCCCCGCTTGGGCTATTTGACCATCGCGGCGCTTTGCGCAGCGACGTCGCTTCTGATCACGATACACCCGCAAATGCTCGACGTGTCGAGCATGCATCAGTTCCTGAAGATGATGGATGAGTTGATGGCTCCCGTACGGGAGCAAGGCGCTGCGCCCACCCACGATTGGTTCCGATACCTAGTTACGCGTTTCGAACCTCAGGATACTCCGCAAACCGAGATTGTCGCGATGCTCCGAGGTCTTTTCGGAGATCGCGTCTTGACGAAGGCGATGTTGCAATCCGTCGCGATATCCAATTCGGGCCTTCGCGGTCAGACCGTTTATGAAACGCCGCTCCGCCGGGATGAAGTAACCGGTTCGACGTACCGCCGCGCTCTCGATGCGCTCGATGCCGTGAACGGCGAGATCGAGAAGCTGATAGCCCGTGCATGGGGAAGGTCGTGAGTCAGAAAAAACGTCTCAGCGCCATCATGGGAACGCCCGTGCCGGCAAGCTTGCCAGAGCAGCCGGAACCTGAAGGATCAGGGACTTACCGCCCCGTAGCAGGTGCTACGGGGCCCTCCCCCGTGAAAAGGCCGAATGCGGCGCGGTCCGTGGCAGCCATGTGGGCAGCCTCCCGGCCCGACGTCAATGCTCCGGCCGACGCGATCGTCGAGCTCGACCCGGACTTATGCGAACCGTCGGAGATCGCCGATAGGATTCCCGATCCGACCGATCCGATGTTCGATGCGTTCCTGGAACAGATCCGCGAAGAGGGGCAGCATACCCCCATCCTGGTTCGTCCCCACCCGACGAAAAGCGACCGCTACGAGATCGCGTATGGCCGGCGACGCACGCGTGCAGCCAGGATTCTAGGCAAACCGGTAAAAGCGGTCGTACGCGAGCTTAGCGATGGCGATCTTCTGGTTGCCCAGGGATCTGAGAATCTAGCGAGGGAGGATCTCAGCTACATAGAGCGAGCGCACTTCGCGCTGAATATGGAACGGGCAGGGGTGGCCCGTCAGACGATACTCAAGGCCATGGGCGTTCATCGGCCGGACCTCGTTAACTACCTCGCCGTGGCTTCCGCGATCCCTTCGCCGATCCTCGCTGTGATTGGACCTGCTCCAAAAATTGGCCGACCGCGCTGGCTGACCCTCGCGGAACGCATCAAAGCTGCTGCTCCCGATCACATTGAGGCTGCCCTCGCCTCTCCTGCTCTGCATGGTAGAGCGTCCAGCGAGCGTTTCGCAGTGATCCTGGCGCATCTGGCTCCTCAGACCGTTCGAAGGGCGAGACCGATGGTCGAGACCCTCAAGGATGGCAAAGGTATGCGCTTCGCCCGTGTGGAAAGGAGTGCTTCGGGAGTACGCGTGACGACCGAGGAAATGACCGTACCCGGCTTCGGCGAGTATCTAGCCGAACGCCTTCCCGAGATGCTTGCCGCGTTTCGGGCGAGCAAGAAGTAGATTCGGCTGCAATGAAACCGATACGAAGGGGCATCGGGACGGCCGAGTGCGATGTGCTTGGAGGATGTGTGGTCCTGTCTCGACAATCGGCAAGCCGTCCCTTATCGGTGCTTCGCGACACCGACGGCGGTTCCAAGGTATGACTGCCTCAGGATATGCGTCGACGAACACGTGATCGGCGCAGTTCGATCGGTCGATTGCGAGCCTGGATCTATCGCATTCTTGTCGGTGCCAATCCCGCTTCGCGGTGTGGAAACGTCCCACTAGGCGATCAGAAGACCGCGCAAAACGAGCCGCTGGGGCTAGACCGGCAGCGTCGGGCGTCGTGGCCCGGACAATCGACCCGGTTCGATCGTCAAACCAGACATCATGAGTTCTCGAAGGCTGATTTACGTCGGCCGACCGAATTTGTGATCGGAAGGGGAGGGGGGCTGCTCCTCGTGACTCGACATTTGCATCGCACACTGCCGCGATGACTGGGCGACATAGTTAATTCTCATCTGAAGCTGGTGGTTCATTCCGGCGGATCGACGCCGTCGTCATCTTTGCGGCCGCATAATCCATTCGATCGGCGGACGTAGCGCCCCGCTGCGACATCTCGGCAGGCGACACAGACGCGTGAGATTTGGAGGCAGTACGTTGCCCTTGGTGATGGTCTGCGGCCGGACCGACCGATCACACCCCTCGATGGCATTCGCTTCGGCTGATCGTGGCCCGTCGCTAATGACCGCTGCCGACAGAAGGCTCAATACCCGCCTCGGCGAGGCGCTCGGTGTAGCGGATGCTCATGTATTGTACGGTCTCAACTGGTCGTCGCAACGCCCTCCTGAACGGATCGGAGCACGGCGTCCAGTGCCTCGGTGGGCGATCGCCACCCGAGTGTCTTGCGTGATCTGCTATTGAGAGCTGCGGCTACGGCTACGAGGTCGCTCGTACTATGAGCACCAAGATCGGTGCCTTTGGGAAAATACTGCCTTAGATGCCCATCGGTGTCCTCGTTGGTCCCCCTCTGCCAAGGTGGCCGCGGATCGCAGAAGTCGACCTGCACGCCCGTGTCGATCCGAAGCCGCGCGTGCTCGGCCATCTCCGATCCCTGGTCCCAAACTAGGGAGCGCCGCAGTTGCTCGGGCACTCGGCCTTGAATTGCCGGTTGCCCCGGCCAAGCGGGCAGGAGGCGGCCGGATCGGGAACGGTGGTGCGAACCCTGCCCCCTCGGACGACGCCGGCCAAGCCCATCGTCCGCATCAGCCGCGCCACTGTGAAGCGCGCCACCAGGATCCCCTCGCGGGCGAGTTGCCGCCAAACCTTGCGCACGCCGTGGACCCGGAAGCTGGTGTCGTACACGCGCCGGATCTCGATCATGAGCCGCGCGTCCCGCTTGGCTCGGGCCAGCAGTCTGCCAGGATCAGCCCTCCGCGCAGCATAGGCGTGGTACATTGGCGGGGCGATCGGCAGCACGCTGCAGATCGGCCTCATCCTGAGCCTGTCGAAGGACGACCGTACAGGCTGCGGTGATCGTCGATGAAGGCGATCATGACCGGAACCGGAAGCCGAGCTGCGCCTGGCCAAAATACGGGGACACCTTGCACAGGATCTCGTTGGCTTGCCGAGGCTCGCCTTTCTCCCGGTCCAGGGTTTTGATCCGCTCGCGCTCGTCCGTCGTCGGTCCGGCTCGCACGCCCCGGTCGCGCTCGGCCTGGCGCACCCAGTTGCGCAACGCCTCACCCAAGCAGCCGATCTTGGCCGCGATCGAGCGGAATGTGCCGTACTGCGAGCCGTGCTCGCCTTGGTGCTCCAGCACCATCCGCACCGCGCGCTCGCGGACCTCGGGAGAAAAAGGTGGGGTATGCTTCGTCACGGCTCCATCCTCGCAAGATCTGGAGCCTTTGGGAAACCGGGCGTGGCTCGCGTGTGGACCGACCTGAGATCCCGGCCGGTGTCCCTTTGACAAGAGTCGCAAACCAGGTGATCTGAAAGAGGGTCTGCATGCGAGGCCCACATGAGCATCCGCTATTTCGACCGTCTACCACTCAAGCGCGACGAAGCTATTCCGATCGTCGGGGAAGCCGCACTTCGCATATTGAGAAAGCACGGCCAGCGGGTCGAAGACGCGCGTGGCCAGATGCACGTGGCACAAGTCGATGGATACACCATCAGGTACTATCGTCTTCAGTCCGCAGCCTGTCCCATGTTGGAGGAGTCCCAACCCGCTGACGGAAAAGCGCTGACACACAAGTCGATGAACTACCTCGACGTCGAAGCTGGCGAGCTCCTGTTCGGCTTCGCTTGGGATCATGAAAGCTTCAGTGCCCGGCGCATCGTCAGAGGACCCTGGGAGTACGGGATCCTCAACGCAGCAGGAATGGAAGCGCAGTTTCTCGGGAAATGCGCACTTCCACCTTGTGCGCCGGAGTCGAGGAGCAGCACAAAATGGCCTCTGGACGCGTTGCGTCAAGCAAGGCGGCGCCGCATTTCTGCCCCCATCATATTTTCAGTCCTCGGGTACTCCCGATGCATCCACGCACTGCTGCCGCAGGGAGCCTGTTTCAACGAGGCCGTCTCGGCAGTCGCCGATGCATACAAGGAAAGCCGTGAGCAGGACGGGTACGATGTCGCGGCCGACCGAACAACGTCATGCTTTGGTCTTTGGGCGTGGAAAGGGGACCTGTCCCTGCAACCCGGCAAGCGCATGACCAAGCCGGATTTCGCGTACTGGATCTCGCCCAGCGGCGGACTTAAGGCTGCCGCCGCGCTCCTGCTGTTGCTTGATCGAGATGGTGCGAAACGTCGCGTGACGTCGAGGGGAGGGCGCGACACGACAGCTGCTAGTGGTCGAAATCCGACGCTTGGTACCCACCGTCAGGGTCCGCTACGGGTGGAGGGTGTGTAAAAACGCAGGCGCGCTCCGAAGTTGCAGAACAATCTTCTCTGCACGAGAAATTCCCGCCCTCCAAATGGCGACCCCAAGGCCAGCAGGGTGCTCTTTTCGATATCGGCAGGGAGTTCGAGAGAAGGTCCTTCTACCGCCTCCGCGTTTTGACACAGCGTCGGTGGGAAGCGGAAGTCAGCCGCT
Source organism: Methylobacterium sp. 092160098-2 (assembly GCF_028920805.1). Classification (NCBI taxonomy): domain Bacteria; kingdom Pseudomonadati; phylum Pseudomonadota; class Alphaproteobacteria; order Hyphomicrobiales; family Methylobacteriaceae; genus Methylobacterium; species Methylobacterium sp. 092160098-2. The sequence continues at coordinate 1,177,444 of NZ_JAQPZJ010000002.1, forward strand.
CGCCTCGAAGCGGACGTTCCGCATCCGACCCAAGCCAAACGCTCGGATAGCCGTCGGCGCTTCCCAGTGATGGTAATGCGTCGGCCGCCCGGCATCTTCCGGTCGGGGCGGAAATTCGTTGTCGGGCCCTCCTGAAACGACCTCGAAACTCCTGGCTGCTACCTCGTTCCAGTCACGAGGTAGGCATCATGCAGCGGTATCGAGCGCAAGCGTTTTCAGTGGCGGGTTGCACGATAGCTATCGCCGCCGCGGTTCTTGTAGCATCGGGCGCTCGCCTTGCCCCTAGCATAACATTTCCCGGCGGGGTCCTCTTCTTGATGCTCTTGCTGCACTCGTACTATTCGGCGATGCGGCCGTCACCCTTACTGGCAACGCTACTTGGTTCCCTTGCCATCACCATCATTGGCCTTTGTAGCGTCGGCGTCATCGCCCTGGCTAGTCTTCAGCTACGAATGCCACTCATAGACACACTGCTCGTGCGAGCCGACCATGCGCTTGGTTTCGATGCCGCTTCTGTGTCGAAGTTTCTGTCGCAGGATGGGACCATAGTAAATCTACTAACAATTGCCTATCAAGCTTCAATACCCTTAATCTTCGCTACGCTCATAGGTCAGTGTTTGATAAGTAATTATGATGAAGCTTGGTGCTTTAGTCTGAATATAATTGCAACGGCGTTCATCTGTTCTCTAATTGCCCTGATTGCTCCTGCTATCGGAGCTTTCGCCACGCTAGGGGTGTCAAGCGACGTAATCGCTCGCCTCCCTCTTGCTGGAAACTATCATCTTCCCGCGTTCCGCATTTTCTACAGCGCCGAACCGAGCGTGATCGATGTTACGCAGCTTCAGGGCGTAATCACCTTTCCTTCATTTCATACTGCGATGGCTGTGCTGACAGCTTACGCTTGGCGAAGGACCAACTGCATAGCTCAAATTTCTTGGGCTTGGGCTGTTGTTGTCGTTTTTTCAACAATCCCGATTGGTGGTCACTATTTAATAGACCTTCTCGGTGGATTGATTTTGAGCTTCTTTGTTGTCTGCGTCACAAAACACATCTATGCTTCAGACGGTCTTATCAAATCTGAATTTCCTGCAATATCTGGTGACAGGGTTCCCACCATACAATCCAGAAAATAAGAAAGCGTACAAACCATATGATCGATAATGGGGCCTCATAATTTTAATCGATGATCTGCAGATTTCGGAGTCATCTTACATATCGGAGCATATCGCGTGAGACCAAAGCAGATCCGAAAGCACAGCACGGACGGAAATGTGACAGTCGGGAAAGACTCTTGGGCAGCTGAATTCCTACTGATCCCTGGATTACTTTTTGTTGCGTATCTTTGGCTTGATTTAACGGACAGGCCCGCTTGGACGTCTCTTTCTATTGCGATAATAAAATTTGCTGCCGTTATAGGTTTTATATATTCAATGCTGGAAATACTAAAGTTACGATTTCGGCGAGCAGCGTCAATTTTCGTTGGGATAACTTTGATGTCTTTGAGCGCATATTTCTGCTCGAACACATTATTCGAGGCCCGACTTACAAAATTTGATCAGATCGTCGAAACGCAGCGCAACTCCCTTAATAACATCCAAGGTAACACTGTTCCTGAACCCTCCAAAAATTCTTCTCCGTTTAGAATGATAGTTCTTCTTGAGGGGACGCAGCTTAACTATTACGGAAACGGAGTTTATGAGTATGTTGTCTTCGATGAGACAGATCAGGTGGAGCGTCATCCGGAAACATTGATCGAATTTTTGCCATGCCAGGATCTTCTTTCTTAGCGATAAATAGCAATGCTAGAACAACTGTTGAAAAAATTTCCGGACATTACTATAGAGTAACTGAAACGGAACGAAATCGATAATTGCTGATTTATATTGCAGAAAACATAGTACTCGGCATTGATTTTATTTAAGTTCAAAATATGACGATCATCCGACGGCGTCTTATTCTATGTTGTTGGCGTTTTTATTTAGCACATCAAGTTTCTTTTACAATCTTTGTCTTGAATATTATTCATTATCGACACCAAGCGGAGTGGTGTTGTCTGGTTGCATATTGGTGCTGCTCAGAGGCAGACGGTCGCAAACCCGTCTGTTCCGGTCGTAGGTCATCGTCCGCCCAGCGGCCGGAAAGCGGACCTTCTGAGGGTCGGCGAGGGGTCGGAAGCGGCCCCTCGCTGCGGGTACCAAGCGTCGGATTTCGACCACTAGCTAAGGACGGTCTTCCTCAAGCGGCAAGTGTCATCCCTGCGAAATCGTCCTCGTCAGGGTCTGATCGCGCGGGCGCCGACCGTGGTGCACGCGCTGGAATGCCCACGGCGCGACCCCACTCAAAGGGAGCACAGCATGGCCGGTGAACTGACTGACTGATTTTGGGCTATCCGAATTATAGTTTGGAATGCCTGCTGGGCATCCCACCTGTCTCCGAACTGTTTGACCTCGCCTGAGGCCACGCGAGCGGCCGGGCGAAGATCCGCGATCGACGACGGCGCGGACGCAGGGCGTGTCGCAAACGCGCATGCGCCTCCGTTCACGGGTCGTTAGCCATACCCGTCGAACTTGCGGCTCCGATCCGGAGCCGGCCCATGATCGTGAAGGGCCTGTCGCAAGCCGTCCCGAAGGCCGCAGGAAAGGCGAGAACCGCCCCGGTTTCAGATTTCGTTAACCGGTTGAAGTCCGAAGCAGACCCCGAGCAGCCGGTTCGGCTCGCGCACGGTCCACGCGCCGGCAAAGCCGAAGCCCTTGCGCAGCCACAGCATCGCCTCGAAGCCACAGATCGTGCGCCGGGCCGTGTTGAACGAGCGGAAGCCAACCACCCGCGGCATGGGGCGTTTCACCCGGAAGTGGTCGCTCTCGATGCCCTGCTGCAGGTGCTTGGTGACGTAGTGGGTCGGCGTCCGGGGTAGCAGGCCCTCGTCCCGGCTCTCGGCGATGGCGGATGGATAGGGGCCGGCGCCATCCGTGCCGATGCGGTCCGGGGCGAGCAGCGGCTCGGCCGAAAGCATCTTACGGAAGGAGCGTTTGGCGGCATGGAGGTCGCGGTTGGCGGTGAGCAGGAAGTCGACCGCCTCGCCGTACTTGTCGATGGCTCGGTAGAGATAGCGCCACTGGCCGCGAACCTTGATGTACGTTTCGTCGATCCGCACCGAGCCGCAGTGCGGCCGACGGAACTGGCGTAGGCTTCCGGCGGGCAATCCAGGTCTGAGAGCCTGCGAACGCCAGTGCCACCAGGGCGATCCACGCTGTTGCGGTCATCTCGCATCCTTCAAGGCGCGATCTTGCGCCTATCATGCGGGGAGCTTTCTAGCCTCTATCGAAGGCCGCGACGGCCATCTCCTCCGCGATCGTGATGCGTCGGTGGTAGGCGATCCGGCTCAGCGCCTCGTGTGTCTCTGGCTTGATCCGGGTGGCGAACGGCTCGCGGCCGGTACGACGCAGGGTTCGCCCATCGACCTTGCCCGGGTCGAATGCAGGCACCGCCGGCGGCTCTGCCGGGGGAGGGGGCACCGCAGGGGCCTGAGGTGACGGTTCCTGTGGTGCGGTCTCGGCCACCGGGGTGGCGTCCTCCTCGTCCTGGGCGGCCATCATGCGGGCGACGGCTTCGGCGTCCATGCTGGCTTTGTTGCGGGGCTTGGGGGACATCACAGCGTCTCCAATCGAACGCGCACAGCTTCGGCCAGGGCCACGAACTCCTGGCCCGAGGGTGTCTCTGCCGGCACCGGCTCGCCACCAGATAGGCTGTCCGCCACTACTGCCTTGAGCGTTATCGGGGGCGCTACGGGCTCTGTAAGGCCGGCCAGCGTCCCAACCACATCGCGGCCCGATCCGGTGCGCCGATCGACGCGGGAGGGGACCACGAGAATGTCGGGGCGGCCCCGCCCGCCGGCCTTCCGATGCCGCCGCACGATCCCCACGGTCTCGGCGGCCCCGCGGATATCGAGCATGGAGGCACCTACTGGTATCAGCGCCAGGTCAACGATCGCCACCACGGCGCCGAAGGCGGCCCCGAGGGCGCCCGCGTGTTGCCTCATTGAGGAATGTTCCCGAACGTTGGGCAGGTTGCCTCACGCGTATGTTCCCGAGAGCGCGGCCGCTGGCAGCTGACTCGGCATGCCGAGTACCAGCTGGGAGGCGACCTCTCTGCGCCAGATCCGGAGACGGCGCTGTACCGTTCGGAGCAGGGCGTCGGGGTAGTGGTCGGGATTGGAGGCCTGGAGGCGCAGGAGTAGTTGGCTTCCGGTCTGCGTAGGGTCCGCCTCGAACCAGGACCGCAGGTCGTCGGTGGCTGCGACGAGGGGATCGGGGCGACGGCGTCCACGCTTCGGCTTCAGCGTGGGCTGCGCCGTCGGTCGAACCTCACCCATCTGCCAAGCCGTGCGCAGCCCCGCCAGGAAGTCGGCGACCGGGATGGGCGCAGCCGGCGTATCGACCGGCAGCGCGAGGGTGCCCTCGGTTATCGCGACGAGGGCGTGCTGCCCGCTCCGGATCTCGGCCAGCAGCCGCACCGGATCAAGATCGGCGCGCTCCGCCTCGACCCTGCGGCGCACCTCCTCGGATATGCGTGGATCGGCCAGGAGCCGGTCGCAGGGTGTCGCCGGCGCATGATAGCGCTTGCGCACCCGCGCTCCGTCGCGCTCCTTCTCGGCGAGCTTGAACGACGGCTGGAATGCGTTCACGAACAGCCGCGTCCGCGCGTAGAGCGCGGCGAGCTTACGGGCGGCCGCCATGCCTTCAAACCGCCGATAGCCGACGATGCGGCGCACGATCGCGCCGTTCTTCTGCTCGACATGGGCTTGGTCGTTCTTCCGATAGGGCCGGCAGCGGGTGAACACGATCCCCTCGGCCAAGCAGTAGTCCCGCATCGTCTCGTTGATGAACACGCTGTCGTTGTCCGAGTCGAACCCGAGCAGCGGGAACGGCATCCGGGCGCGCACCTCGCACAGCACGCCGACCAGCAGCGTCTGCTCCCGGAACAAGAGCGGGGCGCACTCGGTCCAGCCGGTGGCGATATCGGTCAGCACCAGCGTCTGAATGAAGGCGCCCGAAGCGACCGGACCGGAATGCGCCACGAGATCGACCTCGATAAAGCCGGGCGGCGGGTCGTTCCAGTCCGAGAACGTCCGCACCGGGATCAACCGCCGCAGCGCCGAGGGTGATCTGCGGCGGCGCGTACCGGCGCCGGCACGCTCGCGCTGCGGAGCGAGCGCCCGGTCTATCGTCGCCGCGCTGATCGCGAGCAACGCAGCCCGGATCTCGGGTACGAGGTCGAGGTGTCCGTGGCGCTCCATCGCCGGCAGCAACGTCGGGATCATCGCCTTCAGACGCTTGCCGCAGATCCGGTCGGAAGCTTCCCAGAGCACGCTCAGCGCCTCGCGCAGCGCCGCGTTGTAGACTCGCCGTTCCGGCCGTGCTGCCGGGGCCTGTCCCGGTGGGCCGGCCCGGAGCAGCCGCATCGCGTGCTTGCGGTGGTAGCCCGTCACGGACGCGAACTCGTCCAGGATGCGGGTCTTGTCCGCACGTCCGCTGCCTCGGTACCGGGCCGCCAACGCCATAAGCAGCTCATCGCGCGTCGCCATGCTCACCCGCCTCATCGCCACCCCCGTCGCCAAACCTGCGTCGGGAGCAAATCAGATGCGGCAACGACCCAACGTTCGGGAGCATTTCAGGCGAGGCAATGCGGGGTGCCGTGGCGCTTGGCGCGCTTGGTGGCGTCGTGGCCGGCAGCGCGATCGCTTCGGCCAACAACGGATACTACCCGGGCCGGCCGGTCTACGTCGCGCCAGGTCCGTACGGAGCCTGCCACTTCGAGCGGCGCGCCTACATCGACCCGTACGGATACGAGCACATCCGCCGGGTCGAGGTCTGCGAGTAGACCAACCACGTCTGGGCCTTGCTATCACTCATGGAGGCTCCTAGCCTCGACGTCTCGGCGCGCATCGCATGCGGCGCCGACACCGGAGAGGAGGTTCGCCATGAGACATCACGGCACCAGCCCCCGAACGTCGCGCATCGCCGATGCGGACCAGGACGGTCCACCCAACCACGACCAGCAGGGATAGTGGCTCTTCGGGCGGCAATGGACAGTCCGGATTGAAGAGCGTGGACCCTGCAACAACCCGCTGCCTCAGGTCGGCGGGTTTTTTCATGAGCTGATGCTGGCGCTACGCGCGCGGCGCAGGCTCTGCCGTTCGCTTTCTGTACCTAGTGTGCTCCGCGCGCGGCAGCTGAGCCCATGGGCCTCTGGTACGCCGGTGGTGCCCCTGGATGCCGCCGATGCCTACCCGCCCGATCCTGATCCGAGTTGCCATCGCCCTGGTGCTGATGGCTGCCCTGGCGGCGCTGGCTGACGGCGTTGCCCAGCACGAGCTGCAGCAGGCCACCGGCAACATGGCTGGGGCATCGGTAGTGGCGGATGCGCAGCCGGCCGGCGCGCACGACGATGAGTAAGCGGCCGCTGCACATCCAGGCCTTGGCCCTGCTCGTGGCCCTCGCGGGTGTCGGGCCGGTCTCGGCCCTTGCGGCCGAGCCGGCCAACCCGCCCGCCCTTGAGCGAGCGTGGCACGGGTGCGTGCGCGAGGCGTACGACCGGCAGCCTGAGTACGGCAGCCGGCCCGGCCGGGAGCGCAACGCCTTGGACGAGTGCAAACCCCACGAGGACGCTTACGTGGCGGCGCTGATGGCGGCCCGGCCGGACGCCGATCTGCCCCTGGGTGGCTGGGCGCGGACGTGGGCGGCGTACGTGGCGTACGTGGTGGATCCGGTGGCGGCCTGGATCGCGGCCCTGCGGCGCTGATCCGCGCCGGTACCGCCGCCTACCACCCGCACTAACAGGCCGTGGGCCGGCGCCCCGCGGTTTCCAGTCCCCGCATGCGCCGACCCTCACGCAGCTGCCCGGCCAAGGCCTCACGGGCAAGGTACAGGGAACTGGCCCGCACCTGCCTGTCGCCGCGTGTCCGCCTGCAACAGCACCGTATGGGGCGCGAACACCTCGGGCGCATCAGCAGGGGAAGCGCTGCTGTAGCAGGTGCAGGTGCCGCCGTCGCCCGGCCGGTCTCGCTCTCGCGGATGAGACCGGCCGAGCTGCGGGTGCTTGGGCGCACCCTTCCTGGCTATGAGACGAGGAGCCTTAGTAGAGCAACGGCAGCGTCCAAGATGTCCTCGTCGGAGCGCTGGTTCCTGATGGGAATATCAGGGCCTGGGAACAGTTTTTCCGAAGTGGCATCTTGATAGGCCGATATTTTCAGATAACTCCCTGCGCTTTCCCCAGTCCTTAGCGCCGCTTCTGTGTGCCACAGTTATGCGTACATTCTCCACACGTGCGTACAGCTGGCCTGCGCTGTCGCGCTTGTACTTTTCACTCATGTCCATCCTCTGGGTTCCTGTGCGTCGAGGTGACCATGGGCTGTTGGGCGCCCGGGTACCCCTGCCGGCCTCGCGCCGGGGTGGTTAGGCTCTCGGCGCGCTAGAACCCTTTTCGGGTGCTCAGTTCAGTGCACTTTCCGCAAATTTTTTTCGGGCCCACCGCGCCGCCGAGATCGAGGCCCAGGCCAAGCGCCGCCTGGCGGATGAGTACGACGCCGCGCAGCAGCGGGGCGAGGTACAGGGGCACGGTGGCCAGGGCAAAAGGGATGTTCCGGCCGGGAACATCCCTGCCGTCACGGATCTGGGCCTGACCCGTAAGGCGATCCATGAGGCCCGGCAGATCCGCAACGCCGAAGCGGTGTCGCCGGGCATCGTGCGGCAGACACCAGATAGCTGGCTATAGTGGTGGTACAGGATCCTTCTGCGCAGTATCCCCAGCTTTCATGCTGATGCATAGCATCGCTTTCACACCCTCGTGCGTTCACGCCAATAACCGCCCAAGCCTTGGGCGGAGTAGGCAGGAAACGGAGGCTGTCATGATGAAAGGTGGATTGCTTTGGCTGCTGGGTATCCCGCTGCCGATCATCCTGCTGCTGTGGTTCTTCGGCGTGTTCCACTAGTTCGATGTCACGCCCTGCACAGTTGAAATCACAACGCTTTGGAGATGTCGCACTATGGTCCGGCCCATCCTCTCAGCTGCCCTCCTCGCCCTGACCGCTACGGCTTTCGCCACGCCAGCCGCAGCCCTGTCCGCCAAGGATTGCTCGGTAAAGTACCAGGCCGCCAAGCAGGCCGGGACACTCAACGGCCAGAAGTGGAACGACTTCCGCAAGGCTGAATGTGGCACGGCGTCCGACGCTGCCACTACCACTGTGCCGAACCCGCTGTCCCCGGCGGCTTCGACGGCCGCTCCACCTGCGCCGGCACCGACCACGACAACTTCAAGGACGACAGCGGCGCCGTCCCTCGGATCGGCGGCCTACCCTCGGGCGATCGACCCGAAATACGCCAAGGAGTCAGCGGGCAAGGCCCGGATGCATACCTGCCTGGACAGCTACAACGCGGCCAAGGCCGCAGGCACCCTCGGCGACGCCAAGTGGATCCAGAAGGGTGGCGGCTACTACTCGGCCTGCAACAAGCAGCTCAAGGGGTAGGCCTGCACGCGGGCCTTGGCGAGCTGCCGTGCGACGTGCGCCTTGCCATCCTACGGAGCGTCGGCGCCGATGCCTGCAACGTGCTGTTAACCATATCAGCTGACCCTTGCCGCATCAGCGAAGCGGCGAGGGCTCTATGGCAACGTCACCCCGACCAACGGCGGCGTTCCTGGCGCGGTACCCGGTGCCGATCGAGCTGATCTCGGCCCTCTACCGCGCGGACGATGGCGAGCGCGACCGCTTGCTGTCCGCCTTACCCGAGCACGGGCGCGCGCGGGTTGCCGCCTACTGCATTGAAACGGAGCGCCTACAGCCCCTCGGCCTGCGGGTGGCGTCCACCTGCGCTGAGGCGAGCCTGGTTCGGGCCGCTGGTGCCGCGATCGGCGCAAGCCTGTTCGCTCGGTCGCGGATCGACGCAGCGACGGCGCACTGAATGGCCATGCTGACGGCCGGCATCGGCCCCTCGGCCCCGCCCGATCTGATCACGGGCGGGGAGGGCCCGATCTCACCAGCTGTGAGCCGATCCGCACGCTGCAACGCGGCCCTGGCCGCATCTCCGCCCAGCCGCGATCCACCAACGACGGAACGAACAGGTCATCACCGGGGCGGAGCCTCCGCGTCTGTTCGAGCTGCGCCAGTTCGACGAACTGTCCGGTAGGCGCTAGCGAGAGGAACGAGAGCACCCGCAGCTGGGCGGAGTTGGGCCAGCTCACAGGCGCTGGCCCCGATCCCGATGGATGTAGGAGGCTATGGCACCGCCGATCAGCACGGTCGCGACTGCCAAGAAGATCAGCTCGATGCCGTCGGCAACAAGGCTCGTCCGCCGCAGCAGGACTGGCCATATCATCAGGAACAGCCCCGCGATCGGAGTGCTGAAGGCGAGGGTGGCGATCACAAACACAAGCCAGCGCGGCAACCCGCGTTCGGGCCGTTCCTCTGGCGGCTTGTAGCCGCTGAGCCGTGTCATCCCTTCTGCTCCCGGAACTGGATCCCGGCTCCGGCGCGGAACCGAGGACGGATGGTGGCACGCCGTTCGTGGTAGCGCTGCGAACCGAACAGCTGCTCCAGAGCATTATTGGTACGCGGCAGGTCGGTCCGGTCGGCGGCGTGGAACAGCCCGGGCCAGTAGCTGCGCGCCACCTTGCGGAAGTGGTCGAGGGCGACCCCGAGATCGCCGACACGGTGGCGGTGACGCCGCATCGATGCCAAGAGACCATCGAAGCGGCGCCGGACCTTGGCTCCCGTCTCCTCGGCAGGATTGGCCAAGAGGCGCGCGGCAGCGTGCACGAAGACGAAGCCCTGCTCCACCGCAGGCCAGAGCGGCGCCGTGCCGGCGAGCGCTCGCTCGATCAGGTGCTGGAGCCGCGCGAGCGGGCGGCTGCCCTGTGCTCCGGGCCCCCTTTTGAGCGCACCCGTTCCAAGCTCCCGGCCACCTTCTCCAATCGGCCTTTCAACCGCAGGCCGGCCGCGTCGAGCGGGGCGCGGCCGTCGTCGGTGATCGCGCTGCGCACGGCCGCCGCGTAGCCCCGTACCAACTCCGCCTCTGGATCGGTCCGCCCCTCCACCGCCCGCTCGATCGGGCGAACCCCGCGCACGCCCTTCTTCAGCTCCTTCTTGGCGTGCCAGTCAGCCTCAAAGATCGGCAGCGCCGCCTCCCGCAAAAAGTGGAAGTGGCAGAGTTGCAGAGTTGGTGCGGCACGCCTGGCAGCACGGCGGCCACCGCCTTGCGGATCGAGTGCTGGCCGTCACTGATCACGCCCGTGATCGGTCGGCCCACAGCCTCGACCACCTCGCGCAGTAGGATAGCGAGATCCTCGGCTGTGCTCGACAGCAGGCTGCGCGCCAGGAGCACCGTGCCCGAGAGGCAGTCGCGCAGGACCCAGAGCACTTCATGCCCGACGTAAGGCTGCGGGCCGTCGAGGGCGAGGACGATCCGATCCTGCCCGGCCAGTTGCCGGCGCAGGTGAACAGGGTCGCCGAGTTGGGCGGCCAGCAGCTCGTCGTAGCGGTCGAGCAGGTTGGTCACGCTGCGCTCGGCAATCCCGACACCGCGCCCGCGCAGGATCGCGTGGATCTCCGGGACGGAGCGGTGCTCGCGGTGACGCAGGGCGCCCACCAGCGCCACGACGTCGAGGCCGAACTCATGCTGCGGTAGGGCGAGCGCGCCCTCGGCCTCTGGTCGGTAGGGCGTGTGGAGGCGGGCACAGCTCTCCGCCTCGCAGCGACGGATCTTCAGCCGTAGCCGCACCGTGCCGGAGAGCGTCACCAGCGTGCGGCGGTTCTCGTAGCGGATGCGCATGCTCGTTCCGCAGCCTGGGCAGAGCCGGCGAAGCGGCACCAGCGTCCGCTCACGATCGGGAACGCGAATTTAGGTGCGGGACAGGGCGCGCCTCCATCAGGCGTCTCCAGGTCCGCAAGCTACCAGACAGCCAGCTTTGCCGTCCTAGTTTTTTTGAGCAGGCGGTTTTTCAGGACGAGGTCGGCCACGACCTCCTTCAGCGCACCTGCCTCGCGGCGCAGCTCCTTGACCTCATCAGCCGTGGCGGCCCGTGCCGTGTCGCCGGCCAGCCGCTTCTTGCCGGCTTCCAGGAACTCCTTGGACCAGCCGTAGTACATCGAGCTGGCGATACCCTCGCGGCGGCACAACTCGGCGATGCTGCCCTCGCCGCGCAGCCCTTCCAGAACGATGCGGATCTTCTCCTCGGCCGAGAACTGCCGGCGCGTGGCCCGGCGGATGTCCTTGATCACGGCTTCTGTCGGCTTACGTGCCGGCCCGGATGTCTGTTTCATCTTCCCTCCTGGGGGCTAAGATGAACCAGACATCCTCCGTTCGTGAAGGGCCTCAATCTGTCTCAGGAGTGCTGACAGAGAACAGTCGGATCCCGATGGCCTACATTTCGGCCGAGGTCCCACAAATCGAGCAGATGCGCGACCTTGATCGCCTGAAGAAGCTGTGCCCGCAGCTCGTGACTGCCAAGACATTGCTGGCCGGTCATTTCAACACGATTGAAGTCGCTGATCAGGTCAACGCGATGATTGAAAGTTTTCTTGCTGTTGGGATAAGGCCCTTGGATCAAGTGTCGCATATGTAGAAAATTCATCAAAAATGGCGCTGCTGACTCGATGACCTGTATATTGGGGCGGGGCAAATGGGAGGTTACTGCATGATGGCACCCATGAGTAGCCGAAAGGTCAGATCCGGGTGGCTGACAGGCACGGGTGGCCCATAGTCCAGCGATGAATGCGATCGGACGCTGTTGCACGTGTTCTGCCAAAGGCCAATCACGATCCGTACTTCCTTCAGTGAGTAGAAGATCTCCTGCCTCAGACACTCGTCACGGAGTCTGTCGTTGAAGCTCCCGCACCATTTGTTCCCCGACGGTAATCCTGGTGCGATGTACTGGATCTGCAAGCCGGCTTTGGCGGCCCATTTGCGCAGCGCTTTGGAGACTATCTCGCGGCTATGTCGCAACGGATATGCTCCGGGATGCCATGTAGGCACATCGCATCGGCCAGGGCCTCGATCACGCCGATGCTGTTGATGCGCCGCGCCACCTTCAGCGAGAGGCGGGCCCGGCTGTGCTCGTCAATCAGCGTCAGGACGCGCAAGCTCCGGCCGTTGTGGATCTATGCCTGCACGAAGTCGAAGCACCACATGTGATTGTGGTGGAGCGGCCGTAGTCGTTTGCCCGAGCCGTCGTTGAGCCACGGGCGGCTGCGCGGGGCCTGTTGCAAACGCGGACGCGCTGAGGTTCACGGCTCGTTAGCCCTACCTGCCCGGCGTGACACTACGTCCTCGGAACTGGCCTATGATCCTCAACATGCTTGCCCGCTGGCCATAGCCAAGAGCCGCCAAGCGGGCCTGCTACCCCGGATGCCGACCCACTACGTCATCAAGCATCTGCAGCAAGGGACCGAGAGCGACCACTTCCGGGTCAAGCAAGCAATGCCGTGGGTGGGCGGGTTCCGCTCGTTCAACACGGCTCGGCGCATGACCTGCGGCTTCGATGCCTTGCTATGCCTGCGCAAGGGCTTCGGCTTTGCCGGTCCGTGGGTCGTGCCCGAGCAGAATCAGCTACTCGCGCATTGCTTCGGACTTCCCGCCGCGATCAAAGCATGACGCGGGATAGCAGAGCCCCCCTCCGCAGCTCGCATACGGGTTTGCGACATGCCCCCAGATACCCGTCCTACACCCAGCTCACACCACCCGGATTTTGCCAATAGCGTGCGATCGTTTTTTGTAGATGTTTACGGCGGTGCGCCAGTGCTGGCCATGATTTCGGTACTGCCGCGCGTGGCGGTGTTGGTGGAGGCGCAGCATTGAGCTGTGAGTGCTGGGCGGAGGCGCCGTTGACGCGGTGACAACCCCAAGGCTAGCGCGGTCGAGGCGCGCAAGTTCGACATTGCGGTCGCCGAGCGCGCCTGGGTTCGGGTACCCGCACGCCACCGCGCCGCTCCAGCGGTCGGCTGAGTCGAGCCAGCTGATCCGTCCCGACACCCTGGTTGAGACGTTCAGGCATAGTATGGAGCACAACTGACATTACAAGTCCCATTTCCGGCCGGTACGAAGGACGCACTGAATGCAACGCAGTGGAGGCCACTATGAACTTCCTCATCGACAAGCTGGCTCGCTCAGGCCTGCTCCGGCGCGACCTCGACTACCACCTGATCCGGGCGGCGATGGTCGTCATCTTCGCTTGGTTCGGATACGATAAGTGGTTCGAAGCTGAGATCCGGGGCCTTCTCCCCTTGATCACGCATGGCCCGTTCACCTTCTGGACAATCCCGATCCTGGGCGTACGCGGCACGGCCATTTTCCTCGGCGCCTCCGAATGGACCTTTGGCACGCTCCTGCTCCTGGGCTTTTGGAACAAGAAGCTGGGTGTGTTGGGCGCCCTCGGTTCTACCGCCACCTTCATCTCGACTCTGACGATCCTGCCGTTTGTGCCCGATGCCTGGGATGCGGGCGCTGGCGGGTTCCCCGCCATGGCGATGAACGCCGCCTTCCTCCTGAAGGATCTGGTCCTGCTGGTCGTCTCAGTCTACCTGCTCAGGCAGGACGTGGCACGGGTGGTCGCAGCTCGCGATACCGGTGAGGATCATGGCATCCTTGCCTTTCGCCGGCAGGCCGCCTGACCTGACGGTGTCCCTGAGCCTCAAAGAGCGGGTTCAGGGATGCCGTCTGTTTTGATAACGCAAAACCTTGCGGTCTTTCGGCCAACTGCGCCTCTCATCAAAAGGCGCTCTTCGCATCGTAACAGAAGCCAAGGAGGTCCCGCGTACAGACTACTGGCCATCCATTATCGCATCGAATAAATGCGCTTTTACCGAGGCAAGTAGTCCGGAAATCGGTGTATAGCTACTATGAAGCAAGTGTAGAGACCCGTGCGGAGTACCGACACCAATCATCTGCTCGCCTTCCAGGCCTACGAACACCGACGGTCCCCAGAAAGCAGTTACCGCTAAAGCTCCATGATTGAATTCGAACGGTAGAACACCGAGATTTAATAGCATAGCTTCAGATGCACAAGCTTGTATCTCAAAATTCGAGATCTGCTCCACTGAGTCGAGCGTGGCAAGCAGGTTAGTGAAGCTCTGTAAAGCTTCCTTCACAATATCTTTACGGCGTGCTCCACTTAGATCGCTCGTGATTTGTCGTGTGAGCTCCCAGAAAAACTTCCGACCAGTTTCATATACACCAACGGGAAACAAGATGGATAGGACAAAATCCTCGCCAATCCCAACGACGCCGCGCGTATTAACTGGCGAAACCAGCCTCACTGGAGCATTGCGCCAGCCTTCGGCCTGCTCGCAGCCAGCGGAAATGAGGGCTGCCGTCAAAGCGCCATGTACTGTAGTGTCATGCTCTCGAGCGCATTTTCGCAGTCGTGCTGTTTCTTCAACGGAAAACTGAAGGTTATCAATTGTTGGCCCCGCCGGGTGCCGATGAAGGCGAGTGGCTGGCGGGCGCGACGCGGACATTTTCACCCCATCATGAGCTGAAAGGTCGCTTTTGCGCAGATTGAACGTCTGCTCTTGTGCTGGCGGTGTGCTTAGCTTGAGGAGAGGCTCGCGGGACAAAGCACGCATTAGATCGCGAAGCATATAGGCGACTGAAATCCCGTCTCCTATAGCATGATGTGTCGTGAATAGGACGGTGTTTGCATTTTCACCGTAAATCAGCACCGCGCGTACTAGCAGTTCACCAGAAGGCGGCAGGGGCTCGTTGAGCTCGCGCGCCAGTTCCAGGTGCCAATCAGGCGCGACTTCGCCGTTAATTACGCGCAGAGGTATCGGCCGTTTGGGCAATTCTCGAAAGCATGGCGGTGAAGGGGCGCGATGATCGATGCATACCCGCAAAAGCGGATGCCGCTGCTGTACGCTCTCCAAAGCTCCCTTCCACTGCTCAATATGCGTCCGACCCTTGGCTTCCATGCAGACGACGAAATGTTTTGGAGAGGCTTGATTGCTAAGCCAGAAATACTGTTCGCATGGACCTAAATCACGGACTTTATCGCCGCACGGATATTGTGTGTTAGCGTCATTCGGCATTTGTTTGCCTCCATCCGGATCAACAATCAATACTCGATGACAACTTTAAATTATCAGGTGATTTTTCATAGTATTAAATGACGGAGAGTGCAGTGCGGATGTTGCATTTCGATTTCATAATTGTTACACCTGAAAAATCTTCGCGATGTAATCGAACAATATTTACCAAGTCGAAGTGATTGTTCCAATCGTTCGGACTTAATTCCTCAGGCATATGACCTGACCGGTTTGCATTGAATCGCGCTAGACATCGCTGAGTACCGATCTGACGGCGCGTGTCGCAAGCCCATGGGGGCTGCGGAGACACCTTCACTGCTCCGTTCACCCGCTTCTCGGCACTCAAGAAGACTTGGCACAGCGCAAAGCTGGCCGGGTCGAGGGGGCTCTTGGAAGTGCCGCGAGAGTGCTGGAACGAGACTGCGCCTGTAACGCGATGGCAGCTGCACGAGATGGACGCGTAACGCAGCCACCCCAGGATCGCGGCTTAGCTCGACTTTGGTCATTCATGCGGCGTGGCAGAGTGGAGGCGGTGGGCCGCCCAGACGGTTAGGGCCTTAGGGATCCCACTCGCGACGACGTCATGGCGAGGCGTAGCCGGTCGGCATCCGTACCCGACCCTCAAAGAAGAAACACCCCAGGAGCGGGTGCCCCCAGGGTGTCTCCGACCTCGCGGCCAGTCTGATCGGGCTGAGGATGCTGATCCCTTTTCCAAAGTTGTGTTTTTTCCCTTAGGGGAAGGCCAGGGATTTTACCCAAAGTTTCGGTCCGAAACGCTGCAAAGTTTCGCGGTCCAGGCGCGACCAAGCGGCGGTTAAGGCGCTGCAGGTTGGCGGGCTGACATGCTGTGGCCTCCCCGCCGGGCTGCGGGTGGCGGGCTTACGTGATGCTTTCGCGCACACGCTTCACTTGTGGCTTTCGACGCCGCGCCCGACCGTAATCCGGGACGCGCACTTCGGAAGGGTCACGGGGTGACATGGGGTACGACCTTGGCTCCCAAGCCAACCGGCGACGCGAGGCCTTCACGTGCGAGGGCGGCCATACCACCGGTACGGTCCATCGCGAGCCATGTGCGGGCCGATATACCGATCCGGGTATAAAAGGAGACTCATACCGACTTGGGTATGGTCCTTGATTTATACCGACATGGATATATCATAGCCTTCATACCGACCTGGGTATAAATCACCTATGCCTGCTCTCAGAACGCCCCACGATTTCGCAGCGCTGCTCAAGGGCAGACGTCATGAATTGGGTGAGAGCCAAGCCCAGTTCGCGGCGCGCATCCGCAAGTCGCAAGCTTGGGTGTCGGACATCGAGCGTGGCGTCACGCCGAACATCTACATCGGGACGATGCTGGAAGTGCTGTCGTTGGCCGGGTTCGACCTGGATGCGGTCCCGCGCGGCATGCGCCACGTCGAACGCCCCGTCGACGACGACGCGGATCTCGTCCTCGACTTTCCTGACGAGGCCGGAGGCTTCTCCCCATGAGCACGCCGAGCTTGCTGCACGTCCTCATGGGCGGCGTCCCGCTCGGCCGGATAACCCGGGACGGGAACCGCCTCGTCCTGACCTACGACCCCGCTTGGCTCGAACGCGGAGCGCGTGCGGTCACGCTATCCATGTCGATGCCACTGACCGCAGCCGTCCACCGAGGCGACGCGATCACCAATTTCCTTTGGAACCTCCTGCCCGACAGCGAGCAAACGCTCGCGGGCTGGGCCGCGAAGTTCCAGGTGTCGGCACGGAACCCGTTCGCCCTTCTCGCCCACACCGGAGAGGACTGCCCCGGCGCTATCCAGCTCGTGCGGGAGGAGCGTCTCGATGCCGTGACTGGGCCCGGCGAGATCGTATGGATCGACGATGCGGAAGTCGCCCGGCGCCTCGCCGAGTTGCGGCGGGACGCCGGCACGTCGGGGCGAGCGAGGGGCGAGACCGGCCAATTCTCCCTGGCCGGTGCCCAGCCCAAGACGGCGCTGATCCGTCTCGATGGACGTTGGGGCGTACCTTCCGGCAGGGTGCCGACGACGCACATCCTCAAGCCGCCGGTGATGGGCTTCGCCGGGCATGCCGAGAACGAGCATGTCTGCCTGCAAGTCGCCGCCACGGTCGGCATGCGCGCGGCCAGGACCGAGGTGATGCGCTTCGGGAAAGAGGTCGCCATTGTGGTCGAGCGATACGACCGGGTCGTGCAGGGCACGCGCGTCTTGCGCAGCCATCAGGAGGATATGTGCCAAGCCCTCGGCGTACCGCCGTGGAGCAAGTACGAGAACGATGGGGGACCCGGCATCCGGGCCATCGTCAACGACGTGCTTCGCTGGAGCGAGGACTCGTTGGCGACCCGCCGCGCGTTCCTCAAGGCCGTCGTCTTCAACCAGATAATCGGCGGCTCGGACGCGCATGCCAAGAACTACTCGATCCTGCATGCCGCATCGGGCAAGATGCGGCTCGCCCCCCTCTACGACATCGCTTCGATATGGCCTTACGAGACCGACACGCGAAAGTTGAAGATGGCGATGCGGATCGGGGGCAAGTACAAGTTCGATGAAATCCTGCCTCGGCATTGGGAAGCCGAGACCCGAGGGTGCGGTATGCAGCCCGAGGATGCGCTTGGCCCCATGCGCGACCTCCTGGCGCGCCTGCCCGACGCCTTCGCCGACGTGTCCAAGAGGGCCGTCGAAGGCGGTCTATCGAAGGATCTGACCCTGCCTCTCGCCGATGCCGTCGCCGAACGCTGCCGGTTCCTGACCACCCGTTACGGTCGCGAGGACGTTCCCGGATCCCCGGTCGACTCGGAGGACGAGGAGGAGACGTCAACTTTCACGCCTTGAAGCCAGCGGGTTTGCCCGTCGGCACCACCGACGGGCCGCGACGGTTTTCCCTGAGCCTTGTGGCTTTCCATGTCGTGATCGACCCTGTCCGTCGACGCCCGGCCAAGGGCTACGGCGACGGGGGATGGCATGCGATACGACCACGGTGCCCACGCAAATTGCCGGCGCGCCGCCTTCCTTCTCGGGGATCTGAGGAGAAAGCTGGGCTCGCCGGCCGATGCCCTCGGAAGGGCTGTCACGGCTTAGGCCGAGGCGTCCATGCCGTACTGGCGGCTGTCGAACGTGGCGGGGGTCCACGTCTACCGAATTGCCGAGGGCTGGCACGCGGACCTGGCGTTCAGGAACCTGCCTGTCGGGGTCCCCACGCTGGTGGGTAGCGTCGTTGCCATGGGGACGCGGGAGGATGCGCTCGCTTGCGCCGTCCGGCAGCTCACCCTTTGCCAGGCGCGCGAGGAGCTCCCGTTGCCGGAAGCCGTCGCCACGTGGCCGCTGTTCGTGTTCGACGAGGTCGAGATCCCCATCGAGCCATCGGATATCCCGGAGATGGCCGAAAGGCTCGCCCGCGAGGGCTACGGCCCCGAGCAGGTCGTCGGCAGGTTGGCGTACCTGCGCCACGTCATCTCCGAGGATGAACCCCTGACGCTGGAAAGCTTTCAGGCGGCCGACGAGGAGTTGTTGCGGAAGCTGGTCGTGGCCTGCCAGGTCGCCATGGCCCTGGGGCGGACGCAGTTCTCGCCCGCCGACGGCACATGGGCCGACTACATGCCGACCGCACCCGGGATTATGTGACCGGGCATCCCCAGCCGACGCGATGGCCGGGGCGCCCTGGACCCGGGGCTTCGTGCGCGCGCAACGATGTCGCCGTCCTTATGAGGGCCGGGGTCGGGCGCCCCTGTTCCGAGGGGTGCCACTTCGAGGTCCAGGCGCCGACTTCCTCGAAGGTGCGCGCTGCTTGGAAACCAAGGTCGAGGTTCGCTTGGGCTTGACGGTCGCCGATTTCGTCGGGGATGCCCCGCCGGTCGCGGTGAGACGCTTGCCTCCCGGCACCATGGAGCCCCGGGTCTTCCACGGTTCGGTTGCCGTGGACCGCTGCGCCTTGACGACCTTCACGACGCCGCGCAGGCCGTTCACGATGTCCTCGTAGGCGTCCCCGTGGGGACGCCATTTGCTCACCGGTTTCCCGTCCCTCGGCAGGAGCTTGTAACGGGCCATGCGCGTGTGCCGCCATTGGCACTCCTCGACCAGGGCCACGACGAGGTGGATGCCGCCGCGCTTGGCCTTGCGCATGGCGTAACCGTACTCGGTCTCGAAACAGTAGCGGGAATGGAGATAGGCGGGGCTCGCGAGTGCCACGAAGATCTCGGCCAGCCTCAGCTCCCGCCGTATGCGCGGGTCGAGTTCGGTGCCGGCGATCATGTCACCGTCGAAGAAGACGGAGACCCCCTCGCGCTTCAGTTGCGCCATGTGGACGTCCAGGCGGTCGCGCGCGCCATCGTCCCGGTGGCAGTACGAGATGAAGACCCGCACGGGCGCTGGAGCATCGGGTGGCGTCTTCGTCCGTGAGCCCTTGCCGAGACCCTTAACGGCTTGGCCGCCGGCCGCCCGACGAACCGGCATGGCTACCAATCCCCCTGAATGGCTGTCCATTTGCAGGACGAGCGCCCGATGGCGCCGAGGCGTCGATCGCGAGGCCTGGTCCGTCGGGCCTCCTCCTGGGGCGGCGCCGCCGTCTCGAAACGGTGACCGCACTCGGGAAGCCGGTGACGCACGATGACGGGCACGAGGCAGCCTTTCCCCTGCGATCAAGTGTTGGTTAGTACGCCTGGGCTTGGTTTGTTCCGGTCAAGATTGTGGATGAAGAGTCTGCCTCGCTCAAGGCGAGGATGGTGATTGTCATCCTTCGAGGAGTTGGACGCCCCAACCCGGCGCCAGCCCTCGGTCGGCACGGCCCACGGATCGGTTCGGACCCGTAAACGGGGTCGGTTGCAAGATCTGCATGGCGTCGCCAACCATCGACCGCTCGTAGATCCAGGCATCGACGGTCGACGTGTCGAACGCCGCCCTGACGCCGGCTTCCTGCAGCAGGCGGAGGGCGGTGCGGGCCGGGATGCCGTTGGCCTTGCCGATCTCGGCGACGGTCGCGTAGCGCGCGGTGAACGCCTCGACGCTCTCGCGGGTGACGACGGGGATGCGTCGGCGGTTCGCCGGGCAGAACTCCTCCGCCACGGTCAATCGCCCCCTGGCGACGAGGGCGACGACGACCTCCTGGCTAAGGCCGGCAGCGACCTTTCCGACTTCCCTCTTCGTGTATCCCGCCCTCGGCGTCCCGTCTTGCAGCAGGCGCCTGACCTCATCGGCATCGACCAAGAGGTAACGCCGAGGCGGCCCGTCAGCAGTGGCGGCGAGTGGCTGGTCAGCTCCGGCCGAAGGTCCCAAAGCTCGCCGCCCTGATGGACGAGGCTGAGCCGGACGTGCTGGCCTACATGGGCTTCCCCACTCAGCATCGGGTCAAGCTGCACTCCACGAACCCGCTGGAACGCCTGAACGGTGAGATCAAACGCCGGACCGAGGTGGTCGGCATCTTCCCCAATGAGGCGGCCATCACCCGCCTCGTCGGCGCGATCCTACTGGAACAGAACGACGAGTGGGCCGTCCAGCGCTCCCGCTACATCACCCTGGAAAGCATCGCCCCAATCGGCGATGATCCCCTCGTCAGCCTGCCCACCCTGGCAGCCTGATCAATCTGGCCCACGCCGGTGATCGTGGTGGCCACGCCGAAGCTACACCACGCCAGGGGACACAACCGAAGCTACGGCGGTGCAGGCAGCTTGAAACTGCAGCACTGCCGGACGCACAGGGGCTGCCAGTTTAAGCCTGAGACGGTCTTCGGCACCCCGTCGCGGCACCCGCAGGCGCTTGACTGACATCTCGTATCGGCCGCTCGGCCCCCCCCGATCTGCTCACGGGGTGGGGGAGCGCCTGATCTCACCAGCGTGAGCCGAGCCGATACGCAACGCGGCTCGACAGCATGATGGCGAGGCCTCGGTTACGGGAGCGTGTACGGCACCCGTGCGCCCGGTTCAGTAGCCGTAGTACCCATAGCCATAGGGCCGACGGTAATAGCCGTACGGACCACCATAGTAGCCCACGGGAGCGTACCCACCGTATGGGCCGCCATATCCGTAGCCGTATCCGCCGTAGGGGTACCCATAGCCGCCAGCCAGGCCATATCCAACGGCTGCGCCCGTGGCCAAGCCGAGGCCCAGCCCCAGGCCACCATACCCGTATCCACGACCGTATCCGTATCCACGGCCATAACCACCGTATCCCCCACGGAAGCCACCACGGAAGCCGGCGCCGCGGAAACCGCCACCAAACCCGCCGCCGCGGAAGCCGCCAAAACCACCACCGTGGAAACCGCCGCCACCGAAGCCACGTGCATCAGCACCGGTTGGTACAAAGGCGAGAGCAGCCAGCGCCGCTGCCGAGGCGAGAGCAAAACGTTTCATCAAGATCATCTCCGATCCGAAAGGATGCCATTCCCTACAACTGAGCAATATGCTTGGGCGATCCATCAGGCAAGTATAGAATATTGCGCTGAGAAGAGATGATCCTCAACCGAGCGCCTCCACATCGAGCATCAAGGCGCGGTGTTGCTCGACGAAGTTGCTGGGCTAACAGCCTGTGTGAGCTAGAATTTCGTCTTCTGATCGCGCTGTCGCTTGGCGAAGATCTGTTTATCGCAGCGTCATTCCGGCCTACATAAAGCTGGGTTAGCTCCGAGTTGGGTCCCGCCGCACCGTCAACGTAGGGCGTCAGCCGGGCCGCCCGCGTGCTGTCCCGAGTACCGGTAGGCGGGCGCGGCCCGGTAGTGCGTCACAGAGATCTCCGGCAGCAGGAACTCGGAGGTGTTACCGGCGTAGCCCGAGTAGGCCGAGGCCGGATAGGGGCTGTGCTTGCTGTCGATGCCCTGTGCCAAGGCGGGGGAAGCAACGGCAACCAAAGCGGCCGCGGCGAGCAGATGCAGCTTCATGACGATCTCCATGCGTGTGCGTTTGACTTTACGGGGAAGCCATCCGGTCAGTCGGGTCGCGTGAGGAAGATCGTCGGTTGGCGGTCTTGATCGCGGCGGCTGTGCCTGGCCGGCAGTGACCTCTCAACGGCATACTCTGTCGATCGTTCGCCCGTTTTTGTGCGCCCCCACACAGGGGGCGCATTGGGAGAGTTGGTCTACCTACGCCGCTTCTCCTCCAAGGCTGCCTGTAGCTCCTTGGCAAGATCGGACACCGTGAAGGAGTTGCTGAGCAGGCGCACGCCAGGATCCAGCATCCCGTTGTGGACGACGGCGTTCAGGAGCGAGCCGAGTAGGAGCCCGGCGGCAAGCCCAGCGGCGAGCAGGCCGCAGGCGAGACCAACGCACGATCGCGCGGCGGGGCGGTCGGCAAAGTTCGACATCATGCGCCTCCATTGCGAGCGGTCTGCGCATCGGGCATCCGTTCAGCGCGGCCCGCGTGCCGCCAAAACCAATCAGGCTGGCAGGACAGCGCGTTGAACTGGGGGGCCAATCGAGCGCTCGACCAACACGTCGAGCACGCCCAGGATCTCAGCTCGCGTATCGATGGCGGCCATGTCCGCAGCGATCGACCTGGCTCGGGCCCGGTACGACGGGTCCGACAGCACACGCGCGACCGCATCCCGCAACTGCTCAGAGGTCGGGCGCTGCGCCGGAATCTCGATACCGACCCCAAACCATGCCACCCGCGCGCCGATGTCGGCTTTCTCCTCCGTGCGCCCCGCGGCCACGATCGGCACGCCGGCCCGCAGCGCCAGCGACACCGTGCCGTAGCCCCCGTTCGTCACCACCGCCGCCAGCTTCGGCAGCAGCTGCCCGTAGTCCAGAAATTCGGCGAGCCGCACGTTGGACGGCACCGGCCCGACGTTCGTCACAGGTCGTCCGCCGGTTGTGACCACCACCAGCAGGTCGTCGCGGTCAGCTAGCGCGGCCAGAGCCGGCTGGACCAGCTCGCCGAAATCGGCGTTGGTGACCGTACCCTGCGTGACGAGTACGACCGGTTTGCCCCCGTCAAGCTCGTACCACCACTCAGGCTTTGCTCTCTCCCGCGCAGGCGGCGGCAGGGCGCCGACGAAGCGGACGTGGGCGGGCAGCTCGCCATAGTCGTACTCGAACGCCGGCACGGTCGGGTGCAGATAGGCGTCCGCCGACAGGACGAAGGACGCCAGGACGGAGCACGGCAGCGGCGGCAGTCCTAGCTCCGCCAGCTTGGCGTTGGCATAGGTGCGGGTCGGCTTTTCGACGGTAGCCTCGAACTCAGCCGCGATCGCGGCGTACCGCGCTCGATCAGCATCATCTTGAGCGGGAGGCAAGCCGAGACCGAACGGGGCGCCGTCTGGACGGTCCAGGGATAGGAGGGTGAAGCCGCACGAGACGAGAGGCACGGGTGGGCGGCTTGGATCGAGGAACAACGCCGCACGGCCCATGAACCCGCTGTCGGTCACGACGATATCGGGACGTTCGTCGATGATGGCGGTGCGCAAGGTCGTGAGCTGTGGCGGCATCAAATCAAGGAAGAAAATTTGAAGCGCGTTGCGGATCTGTTCCGGACCGGGCGGGAGTGCGTGATGCTCGGGGAACACCTCCTCGATCCTGGAGAAATCCAGATCGGCCTCGGGAGCGAGTGCTAGGAAGCGAGCGCCGGAGTTCTCGACCGCCAGCTTAAGATGGGTGCCGGTCGCGACCACGACCTCGTCACCGCGACCCAGCGCCATCCGCGCTACGGCCAGCATCGGGCTAAGGTGGCTGATGACAGGCGAGACCGCGAACAAGATCTTCAATGTAATTTCTCCAGGAGAGGCGGTGAATTTTCCGCGTTCACCGCGCCGTGCAGCCGATGCAGATGCTCTTGGTGATCGCGTCTTGTTTCAGGTGCTCGGGCGTTGACCGGAGGAGGACATCCTCTGACGATGGGCTCGCCGCACGGTCCGGCGGCCTTGTCCGGCCGACCGCAGTCGTGTTCGGTGCGGTCTGAGTTGAGAGTGGACCGGCGCCCGTTCCCGTGAAGGCACCACTCTCAGATCGCGCCGTTGCCGATGATGCGAGCAGTACGGAGACTAAGGTCAAAGCCGGCAGACGTGTCATGGATTGTCCCGCGTCACGCCGCATCAACGGAATGCCCTCGTGACCGTCGGATCTGTTGCAGCTTCAGGGTCGCGAGACTCGGCCATATGCGGGTGCAACTCTGGTGGACAGCAAGCTGGCGATTACGGCCGAGATGCCGGGGCGGCCGATCGGCTGAGATCGACTCGTTACCATCAAGCCCCGATCCTGGATCGGCTGCGTTACGCGCCCATGTCATCTGGCCATCATGGGGTTACAGCCGTAGCCTAATTCCGTCGCGCTCCGAGCAACATCAAGCGACGACTTGAGCTAAGGTTGGCGTCTCTCCCAAGAGACTCACTCCACCCGGCCAGCTTCGCGCTGCGCCGGGTATTTTTGTGTGCAGAACGGCTTGCGGTTCTTGCGCCTGCCCGAGCGCATTCGCTCTTCCGTTGATCTTATCGGTCCGGGCGCATGATGCCACGGCACGGCTCGGCCCAACCTACGGCCCGAGAGAATTCTTATTTGGTCTGATCGGTTGAGGTCACCTGCTGCCCCTCGACAGCCTTTTTTCGGTTCCGCTGGCCTCGTTTTTCCCAGAACTGAAACCTCAGTAGGCGTGCTGGTTACGCTCGACCCCAACCCCTGAAAGGTGGGGCCGTGATGGCCCTCCCTTCGGGCAGGAGGTGACGAACTGCCACCTCCTTTCCGCGCCAGCCGGATCCAGGCCTGCCATTCAGGGCTGATGATGCGGATCACGTTCGTGTCGTTGCGAAAGCCGGTGATCTGGCGCTCTTCGACTGTCAATAGGCCTAGGAGCCTGTCCGAGGAAGTGTCTCGACGGATTGGCTGCGGGGTGATTCACTCGGCTCATGGCCAAGGTGTTTCGCTCCTGGGACGTCGATCAGGGCTGGCTTCTGCCGCCCTCGCTGCACGAGTTCGTGCCACCCGGGCACATGGCGCACTTCATGCGCGATACGGTGCGGGAGGCGCTCGACCTTTCGGCCATTCTCGACACCTACACGGAGGAGCGTGGATACCCGCCCTACCATCCCGGCATGATGGTGGCGCTCCTGCTCTACGGGTATAGCCGCGGCCTGTACTCCTCGCGTCAGCTTGCCCGCGCCTGTGAGGAGCGGGTCGACGTCATGGCCGTCACTGGCCTGAACCGACCGGACTTCCGCACCATCGCCGACTTCCGCAAGCGCCACCTCGTGGCCCTGTCGGACCTGTTCGTGCAGGTGCTGCGCCTATGTCGGGCCGCCGGTCTGGTCGAGTTCGCTCACGTGGCGGTGGATGGCACCAAGCTGAAGGCGAACGCCTCACGCCACAAGGCGATGAGCTACGGACGGATGAAGACGGCCGAGCCGGCCCTGGCCGCTGAGGTGGACGCTTGGCTGGAGCGCGCGCATGAGGCTGACGCGGCGGAGAATCAGGCTCACGGTGCCAGCCGTCGAGGTGACGAGACGCCGGACTGGATGGCCGACAAGCAGCGGCGGCTGGAAGCGATCCGCGCCGCCAAGGCCGCGCTGGAGGCGGAGGCGGCTGATCCGCCCGATCCAGAGGACGAGAACGGTCCGGGCGCCTCGTCGGGCATGCGTTGGCAGGGACGGCCACTGCGCGGCGAAGACGGCAGTCCGCCCGACCGAGCGCAGCGCAACTTCACCGACCCGGACAGCCGGATCCTGCCCACGCGCGACGGCTTTGTACAAGGCTACAACGGCCAGATCGCGGTCGACGCAGCCCATCAGGTGATCATCGCGCACCGCCTCGTGACCAACTCCGCCGATCACCGCGCGCTCGTGCCGCTTATGGACGGGGTCCGCGCTCATCTCGGGCGCAAGCCGCGGGAGGTCTCAGGCGATGCCGGCTTTGCCAACGAGGCGAACCTCGCCGCGCTGAAGGAGCGGGGCATCACGGGCTACCTCGCTCCGGGCCGGGCGCGTCATGGCGAGGCGGACGCAGCCGGCCGCCGGAGGCTGACCAAGATGCCATTGATGAGCGCGATGGCCGCCCGCCTGAAGCGGGCTGGGCGCCGCAGTCGGTACCGTCTCAGGAAGCAGGTCGTCGAGCCGGTGTTCGGGCAGATCAAGCAGGCCCGAGGCTTCCGGCAGTTCCTGATGAGAGGGCTCGATCAGGTCCGGGGCGAGTGGGCGATGATCTGCACGGCTCACAACCTGCTGAAGCTGGCACAGGCAGGCCGCTGAGGCCGCTGATCCGCCCTCATCGACTCCCCTCTCGCCCCCTCTACCCGGCTTCAAGCCCCGTTACTCAGACAGGCTCCTAGCTGTCGGGCTTCGCGGATGGCGTCTTTCACGGTCGAGCGGCACACACCCGCCACCGCCGCCATGTTCTCGATCGACAGCTGGTAGTCCTCCCGGCGGGCCACCTCGGCTGCCACGAGGCTGAGGACCGCCTGCTCCGCCAGCGTGAAACGGGCCGCGAGCCCCGGTGGAAGCCGCCCCGAGGCGGCCCAACGGCGACGGGGCTCCAGCGAGGCATCCGTGCGCGGGCACGAGCCGACGGTCCTCCTAGAGCTTCCTACGCGAGCTTGGCCGCCAGTCCTTCCCTCGTCTCGGTAAGTTCCTGTGGGACTTTGGCGCCGGGGCGAGTCGTGTCAGCCGGCGGACGGCTGCCGAGACTCGATCAGGCCGGACAGCGCCTCGGCCTCCGTGATCTTCCCCTTCCCGTATGCTGCCTCGAAAGCGGCACTGAACCACATGACCCGGCTGCTGGCCGTATCGCTGGCCCCGGACATCCGGGTGAATGCCGTTGCCCTGGATTGGTGGACACACCCCTGACTGCTGATTAGACCGCCGCGCAGACGCTCTGGCGGGAGTGCTCGCCAATGCGTCGAGCTGCCAAGCCGGAGGACATTGCGCAGGCCGTCGCTCTGCTGGCGGCGTCGGATTATCTTACCGGAGAGATCCTGCTGTCGGACGGAGGACTAAAACTCAATTAAAACAATGGGGAGTGACAGTCCGTCCAATCTGGCCTGGACCGACCGCCATTACCGACTGGCATCCCGATCCGGGATCCGGCTGTGAGAAACGGCACTGAGCCCCGCCGGCCCGTGAGCAGATCGGGCGGCGAGGTTCAAACTGCGTGTCCGTCAGGCCTCAACCGTAGCAGCGGCTTTCTTCGGCTTGCGGGCCCGAGCCGGCTTCTCGGCAGGTGTAGCTGCAGGCTCAGCAGCCTTCTTCCGGCCGCGGGCCTTCGGCTCGGTGATGGTTTCGGCGACCTCTGCCACCTTCGGCGCCGCGTTCCGGCGCTGATTGCCGAGACCGAGCCTAAGAGCCATTTCCGACCGAAGGGCCGAGTAGTTGGGCGCCGTGGTGGGGTAGTCGCGCGGCAGGCCAAAGCGCTCGCGGTACTCCTCAATCGTCAGTCCGTTGCCGCTCAGGTGCCGCTTCAGCGTCTTGTACGGATTGCCATCAAGGAAGCTGATCAGAGCATCCGGTGTGATCGATTTACGGATCCGGGCGGGGGTCGGCTTCTCCACTTTCGGCGCGGCGGAAGATGGTGCGCTGATCAAACCGGCGATTGCAGCGTGAACGCCGGATAGGAGTGCCGGCAGCTCAGCGACCGGAACCGAGTTGTTCGACACGTATGCCGAGACGATGTCGGCGGCGAGTTCTGTAACATCAACCTTAGCTGCTGTCGGAACTGATGTGCTTTCATCCATTTGTGCCTCCTTGATGTACGTGCGCAACGAACACGACGGCTTCGGAGGTTCGTCAAGGGCTTCTCTGCGGAAAACGAGCACTGTGCGCTAGGTATCTTCCGATTTGGCGGCCAATCCCCAACGCACATCAAAATGCGAGCAATTGGGAATGGGAAGACGTGGATTTATGGGAAGCGTCGGGCTTAGGTCCAGTGCTCTTCGTGCAGGTAGACGGTCAGTGGCGATCGGTGCACGCGCTGACGGCCGACTTTCGCGCGGATTTACTCTACGGTGCGCCACTTCACGGGCGGCAGGGGGCGCCGGGCGTCGTTGCGTCACACTAATTTGATCAGCACCCTGTGCAGATGGCGTTGTTGATCAGCCAATCGAGCTGCCGGCTCTTGGTGTCGAGCGCGGCCGTGGAGCCGGTCCGCTCGTCCAGGGCCGCGCCCGGAGACTTGGTCTGGCCCACCGCGCTGATGCGGCGAAAGCCGGTCTCACGTTCAGCATCGGCAGGTCTACCAGCTGAGCGGCGGCCGGCATGTCGAACGAGGCTGCAGACAGCGAACGCGCCTGCGCAGCGGAGGCGAGCACCGTGCTGTTGAAGGCTAGGCCGGCGAAGACGACCGGCAGCAGCTTGGCGGCTGTGAAGCGGCGGGTGCGGGCGGGGGAGTGAGCGGTGAGGGACATGTGAGCCTCCTGCGTTGAAGTAACGAGCGTGAGGTCACGGTAGGCGCCGCAATCGAGATGATGAATGCCTCATCTGCTTGATGAGCTGCTCAGACGTCTCAGTGCGACCTGGGGCGCAGGTAGTCCGGTCCAAAAAGCCGCGCTCAGTAGGTCAAGGCTCCCCAGGGCCGATCCGACGAACGGCCAAACCGGCCAACTCGGAATCGCCTGCCTAGCGGGTTAGCCACACGTGTGCCGCCGGCAGCCACCGCGCTAACGCTCATGGGCGCGGCCGGCGGCTCCAGGGGCCTTGGCTCATCTCAGCCAAGTCCAGTGCCCGCGCCGTCCACGATGACTGCGCCAAGTTCATCCGCTTGGGGGGCTCTTGAACCGGCTCATGCTTCGCGATGATAGCGCTCGGAGTAGACCTTCTGGAGCGCAGCGAACGGGTCCGCATCTCCAGGACCTTTACTCGTTGCCGCCGTGCGAGACCGCGCATGTCCTTGGCTTTAGGCTGGGCATCTAGCAGGTTGGCGGACTTCTCCAATTCGTCAGCGATCATGTTCAACGTTGTGATATTGGCTTGGAGGGCCTTCATCCGCCCGAGCATCGCCTGGCGCAGACCCTCGCTCATGGCTCGCCAATGCACCGGAGGCTCCAGAGGACTGTTCCTTCCGGGCTAAGCAGCATCAACACGTCTACCGCGAGGCCCGACGCCTCAGGGCGCCACTCCTGCGCGAGGGCAAGGGCGCTCTCTATATCCGTCGTCTCGATGTCGATATTGTCGATGGCGAAGCCATCGCGCCCGTCCGTGAACCGCATCGTTGTTTGGAGACGGTAGGCAGGCACAACTTCCTCGGTCCACGAAAGACGCTCTTCCCCAGGTTGCGGCGGGCCATCCAATCCGAACCTATGTCACCGAGATATTTGTACTATCATTGTGTTACAATATTATGTCGATTTGATTTCAGAATTAATGAAGTGCGTTTGGCCGTTTCTGTCAGTTCGTTAGTGCATCGGCCCCTGATCCGGCCGGGCATGCTTGCGACGGTCCCTTTTCCTACGCTGCGGATCGGTGGTACAGGCTGGCTGGTGAGCTTCACGGTGCTGGTGACGATCCTGGCGGCTTGTGGGCTCACAGGCGTGATGCCCTGAATAAGGGCCGAGCTAGGTGGTTTTCTGCCAGTCTGCTTCTGAGCGAGCCACCGCTGAGAGCTGCCGATAGCTACGGCGGCCAACCATCGCTTCAAAAAGCAAAAACAATCTGACATTTGACGTATATTGCTTTGCCTTCAACGACAGCACAGGGTGGGCTTGCGAGGGTCTGGTTACGGATGCCAGATGGAAGAAGCGGACATTCGACATTGGATGGGCGCTGGCCGGAGGCGCCCGACTGCTCTCGCGTGTGCGACAGGTGGAAGCAGACGTCGCGGTGTCGATCAATGTTGACCCGATTGGGACCGTCCGACCGCAGCTTGCTGCGTCCAGCGTCAGCCGCAAGTAGTCTGGGAACTTGGGCAAGGACGCTTGGGAGCTGCCGCCTCGCTGTCGGGGCCACGGCCGCTCGGGCCCTGCTGCCGTAGCGCTCCCGGATAGGGACAGTTCCGAATGCCGGCAAGTGATCGCGTTACCGCTGTAGTTCGACACGAACATCCCGGAGGGCGATGTCAGGCCGTCGTCGGCGTGGCCCGTCGCGGGCGAACTCGACTTCTACATGCGTCACCTCCAGGAGCCCGGCCTCGCCGAGGCAGAGATGGAGGGCGACGTCGCGCGCGCGCTCGGCGGCTTCCTCTGGCTCCTCTCGGGCGAGCGGCCGGCGAAGGGCCGTTCGATCAAGGGCATGCCCGCCGAGATGATGGTTCCCCGCGTCGGTGGCTTTGCGGCCGCTCTGCCAGAGGCGATCGGCCGTCCCGCCTGGCTGACGGAGAAGGAGCTGGGCACCTACGTCAAAACGTTCGCGCGGAGCGGGTTTCGCGGGGGCCTGAACTGGTACAGGAACATCGATCGTAACTGGGAGCTGGGACGGCCCTACAAGGGTGCCAAAATCGGCGTTCCCGCCCTCTTCTTGGCCGGCGACCAGGATGTCGTGCCGCAGTGTCCTGGGATGGACTGCCTCATCGCGGCCCTTCCCACGAGCGTGCCTCTCCTAAAGAACATCATCTCGCTGCCGGGCTGCGGGCACTGGACCCAGCAGGAGCGTCCTCAAGAGGTCAACGAGGCGTTGATCGCGTTCGTCAGATCCCTCGGCCCGTGAACCGGCTCCGTGACAAGCTTACGTATGCCGAAGCGATCCGCATCCCGGATATTAGCTTCGGCAGACCAACTTGGGCGCCCGGAGTAGCGGCCACGAGCGCACGGCCGCCAAGAACGGTAGCGGGAGGCCTGACGGTATTTGGGCGATGCTAAAGTCCCCGAAAACTCCGTAGTTGGGTCGAAAGCGGCTGCGGCTGCGAGTTCAGGCTGGAGATCAGCGGTATAGTCCCTCAGCCTGGAGGCGTCGGAGCAACGCGCATGCCTGCTCCTGAGCTGCAACGCCGTCCTCTTGCTTCTCGAAGCCATGCTCGCACATCGGCATCAGCTTCCGCGTCGCCCGATCCATCGCCGAGCCCTCCCACAGGATCAGGACCTCACGATCGGTGAGATCCTTGAGGAAGCACCAGAGCATCAGCATGAGGCTCAGTGCCGGGCGTTCGTGCCAGTCTACGATCACGAACCGCTTGAGGCGTTCAAGGCGGCGTATGAGCGCCTGCCTTTTGGAAGGCGGCAGGTCCGCAAACGGCTCCAGGCAGGCAGTCCGCAGGTTGCCGCGCAGTTCAGCGATATCCGCCTCCGCTCTCGCGACGAGATCCGGATCAGCTGGAACGAACACGTCCGGCGCCCCGGTGAGCGCGTAGAGGAGGTAGGCGGGAACCGCGAGTTCGATCCTTTGGCGGTCGGTCAGGACAGGCATTGGGGCATTTACCGAATTTATCAGCACCAGAGAAGTTCAGATCGCTTAGGAGACGTTTTCGCGTCCGTCTGGATTTGTTGCGAAAACGGTCGTTTTTCCAGACAAGCTGAACCACACTGCCGAATGACCGCCCGGGGTGGTTTAGCGACTGTCTGCTGTCTGGACACAAGCGTGGAAAAACGTGGATCATGTGATCGCGCGTTCGCCAGCCAACCTCTGAAATCGCTGTGTAACCTGAGAGCGTCAGGAGATGCTGCGCGGGGGAGGGAGTTTGACATGCAGACGCAATCGCATATCGATGGCGGCTTAGCACTGACTGCGCGCGATCCCGTCTTCGCGGAGCGGCCGCATGAGCGCCTTGACCGATTGCGCGCGGCCAATCCGGTCTTCCAGGATCGCGACTTCGACCGGGTCGTGCTCACACGTGCCGTCGACATCGCCACCATGATGGCCGACCGCACCCTGTCGAGCGACCCGTTCAAGGGCCGGCTGACGACGCACGGCCGCCGCGGCCTGACAGAGGCCGACCGCGGCCGTTTCTCGATGCTACAGATGGACGACCCGGACCACACGCGGCTGCGGGGACTCGTGGCGCAGGCCTTTACGGCCCGCGCCGTCAAAGCGCTGCAGCCCAGGATCGAGGCGATTTGCTCCGATCTGCTTGACCGCGTCGACACGGACCGCCCCTTCGACCTGATCGCGGCCTACGCCGCGCCGCTGCCGACACTCGTCATCGCCGCCATGCTCGGCGTGGATGAGGGGGACGTCGAGCAGTTCAAGCGTTGGTCGGATGACATCGTCGCCGTGCCGACGTCGGACCCATCGCAAGACGCGCAGCGGAGGCGGGGGGCGGCGTTCGCCGGCATCCACGGTTGCATCAAGGATGTGCTCGCCGTGCGGCGGGAGTGCCCGCGCGCTGATCTGATCAGCGCGCTCGCCCGCGCCGAGAGCGAGGGCGAGAGTCTGAGCGAGGCCGAGATCGTCAGCGTCGCCCTGCTGTTGCTTCTGGCCGGCAACCTCACGACGACCGATTTGATCGGCAACGGAGTTGTCGCGTTGCTGCGTCATCCTGAGCAGCTTGCCTGCCTGAGGTCCGATCATGCGCTGTGGCCGGATGCCGTCGAGGAAATATTGCGCTTCGACCCGCCATTCACGGCTGTCTCCCGGTACACAACCCATGATCGCCAGATCGGCAATTGCCCGGTCGAGGCGGGCCAGACGGTCACGGCGATGCTGCTCGCGGCCAACCACGATCCGGCCCTGCACCCGGAGCCGCACGCCTTCGACATCGGTCGTGCGCACCGGAAGCACTATAGCTTCGGCGGGGGCGCGCACTTCTGCCTCGGCGCCTCGCTGGCGCGGCTCGAGGCGTGCATCGCCCTGCCGGCCCTGTTCGAGCGCTTCCCGCAGTTGTGTCTGGCATCGCCTCACATGCTGCGACGCAAGAATGTGCCGGGCTTCAACGGCTATAAAGCCGTCTGGTTGCGGGCGGGGTGAGACGGTAGGTTGAACGCCCGCCCCCAGGCGTAGATCCAACTTCTGCCTCCTCGAGCCAAAGTTGCCGGACCTCTAAGCTTAATTTTGGCCATTCCTGCGGCGTGGCAGAGGGCATAGGCCCAGGGCGCTGGCAAACGGAAGCGGGGTTTTGTTCGGGCGCATCGGCGCGGTGATGTTGCCAAAGTCCGCTCGCGCCAGATCGCATAGCGCACGGCGGCCAGAGCATCGGCGAAGGTCGGGCGCGGTTTGGGGTACCACGCGGCGGCCGCGATCCGTTGCCGTAGGCGGGCCGGGAGCCGTGCAGCCAGCAGCGTGACGATCGAGAACAGGGCGAGCAGGCAGGGCGTGGTGCGGGCGATGGCCTTGTCCGACCACTGCCGCTCTCGTCTCCATCCCGAGGTGAGCGCGCGCCTCTTGGAAGGTGACCTCGACACTCCAGCGCTGCACGAACCACCCCACGATCTGCGCGGGCTCGTCCAGCAGGTCTCCGCCGACATGCCGGTGCGCACAGACGGCGAACGCCTAGTGGCGGCGCGTGTTCGGCTCCTGGCGGCGGCGTAACGTCGTGACCTTCACCTAAGCCCGCACCTTCCTCGGCACCCACGACGATTTCGGGGCCGAAGAGGCCGGCCAGCACGTCGGCCGCATCAAGCGGATGGACGGCCAGCCGTAGGACGGTTGGCGGAATTGGAGCGCGATGGGCGTCCAACGCGGGCACGAGGCCAAGGGCGTGCGACCGCTCCACGGGCTGCTGGCCACCCGGGACGATCCGATCGAGGCGCTCGCCGCGGTCTAGGTGTTTGATCCCGCGGTGTGGTGGTACGGTAGACCACCATGCTGCGAGGGATGCCCTATGAGCCAAGTACTCCACGGCAGCGCCCGAACGACGGAGCGGCTGTGTTGAAGGTCAAGCGGTGAGTGGCTGCCTGGGCGTGCGGTTGCGGACGATGGCATTGAGCGTCACCAGAAGCTTTCGCATTACCGCCACGAGGGCAACCCTCCTCGGTCGGCCACGCTGGATGAGCCGCTCGTAGAAGGGTCGGAACGGAGAGCCTCGCCGGATGGCGGTCAGGACTGCCATGTACAGCACGCCCCGCACCGACGTTCGCCCGCCCGCGATGGAGCGCCGGCCCCGCATCAGGCCAGAGTCGCGGTTGATCGGAGCGATGCCGACGAGAGCCGCAAGCTGGTGGCGGCCGATAGTGAACTGATGCGGTGGATGCCCCCACCGACCGGCATCTCGTATGCCTGACGGTTGTATCGGAACCGATCATAGGGGTCATCGATGACGACGATCAGCATGTTGGCAGTCGATCTGTCGAAGGGCAGCTTTCAGGTCTGCGCCGTAGGTCCGGACGGGACGTGTGTGGATGCCCCCTGTTTGGCAAGCATGATCTTTGAGGTTTCGGCGGGGTCTTCGATCGGACGTGTGTCAGGCCTCACGATGTGGCCTTCGATGACGCCACGGGCCGGTATGCTGTTCGGAAGGCTGGGTTCACATCGGTTCAGAGAGCTGCATGCGCTCGAGCCCCGGGTCTGAATGTCCCTGCCTTGAACTTCGAAGTCCGTGTCGCCTACTCCTCATCGATCGCTCGCCCCGGCCTCGCGGCCACGACGTGCCTTCGCCCGCTCGGGGCTCCGGTCACGCCATCCGGTAATCTTCCTGCTTCGTCGTCACGGCCCAGATCATCCGCGCCATCTTGTTGGCCAGCGCGACCGCCGCGACCATCTTCGGTTTGCGCGTGACGAGGGTCGCGAGCCAGCGGTTCGCGCTCCCGCCCTTGCGAACCACCCAGCGGATCACGCTCATGGCCCCGACGATGAGCAGCCGTCAGATATCGGTCTGGCCCATCTTGCTGACGGAACCGAGCTTGGCCTTGCCGCCCGTGGATCGCTGCCGCGGCACGAGACCGAGCCAGGCGGCGAAGTTGCGTCCGCTGGCGAACGTGTCGAGATCCGGAGCGAAGGCGGCGACGGCCCCTGCGGTCACCGGCCCAATCCCCGGTATGGTGCATAGGCGTCGCAGATCGGTGTCCGTCCGCGACGCCGTCTCCAGTTCGTCGGCCAGCCGCTCGATCACCTGCGTCAGCCCCGCGATCTGGTCGAGATAGATAGTCCCCATCGCCCGCACCGCGACGGGCAGATCAGCGACTTCGTCGGCCAGAGCCTCTTCCAGCACCTTGAGGTAGGCCGGCCCCTTCGGAGCGACGACACCGAATTCGGCCAGATGGCCGCGCAGCGCGTTGATCAGCTGCGTGCGCTGACGGACCAGACACTGATGCGTGCGGAACGCCACCGCGCGGCCCTGCGTCTCGGCGCTCTTCACCGCCACGAAGCGCATCCTCGGGCGCGCGGCCGCCTCGGCGATCGCCTCTGCGTCTGCACGATCGTTCTTCTGGCGTTTGACGAACGGCTTCACGTAGACCGCCGGCACCAGCCGGACCTCGTGACCGCTCTTCTGGGCCACACGACCCCAGTGATGCGACGTCGCACAAGCTTCCATTGCCACGACGCAGGCCGGTTGATCGGCAAGGAGTGCGGCAAATCGAGAGCGCGACAGCGCGCGGTTATAGAGAACCGTCCCGTCCGGACCTACGGCGCAGACCTGAAAGCTGCCCTTCGACAGATCGACTGCCAACATGCTGATCGTCGTCATCGATGACCCCTATGATCGGTTCCGATACAACCGTCAGGCATACGAGATGCCGGTCGGTGGGGGCATCCACCGCATCAGTTCATACACCTAGAGCCGGGCGAAGGCTTGGGGCGTGCGGACCGGGCTGCCGCTGGCGTAGCGCACCGCCGCATTACAGGCTGCATCCCCGAACTGAAATCATGCTGTAATGTAGCTCCGCCCTAGTCCGGCTGCTACCAGTCGGATTCGTTCAATGCACGGCTTGCGGCAGGTGGCCTGGGCGCTGTGGTGAAATCCTCGCTCAGGCCGCCGCTTATACCGCCCCGTGGTAAGATCAAAGGGCTCTCTAACGTACCCGCGCCCCTTCGCTGCAAACTCCCAGATCGGGATACCTCAGGTCTGACGTGGCTTCGTCCGCTAGCAGGGGAAGCGATCGAACACGATCCGGTCAGGCTCGACGGCGACCATTCGCAGAAGAGGCGCTGAAGGCGAAGTGCTCGTTGGAAGGATAGATTATGGCCAAGGATCGGAACGTCGCCAACCCGCTAGTGCGCCCGCTTCCGGAAAGCCTCAACCGGCTGCTGCTTAGCGACCCCAACCAGCTAATTGATTTGGTCGAGGATCCGCTCGTCGGCTACCACAGACCCACACGGTTCGACCGCGTGCTATGGTGGTTCAGCGTCGCGGTTCTTGGAGCGGCCGCGTTCATCACCAGCGCAACCATGGCGGCCAAGCTGCTGCGGTGAGCACACTTGAAGCCGACGGCATCATCTTTGTCGACGAGTACGGCCCGGATTCGGGGAAGCAGCGGGCTCGCTCAGACGCTCGATCTGGTCGCGTCAGGAGGCCACGGCGGGAGGGAGGTTGGCCGACGCCGGCTGGTCGGACATGCCGGCGGCGTAGCGCGCATGCGTTAACAGGTGACGGAGATTGTGAACGCCCGACCGCCAACTTCTTCGAGTTGGCCACCCGCCGTCGATCAAGCGATCTCCAGTACCCTGATCCAACACGGCTTCCAGCCCTACTAAGCCAAAGGCGCGGCGTGCCTCGACCAGCACGCGCGCTGGTCGAGGCACGCCAGCACGGCGTAACCTCAGCGCATTCGCGTTCGCGACAGGCCCGGTCCCCGGGGCACGCTCTAACTTTCGCATTCGAAAACAGTCTAATATTGATCGCAGCGACTATGGCTGTAGCTAATAGGCCAGCTGAGCGTCACATTGCTGAAACGTTTTCCGCCGCATTCTGCAGTAGCGGCAATTGATACAGGGTTAACAGTCTATATTAGCCCTCAGAAATCGGCTCTACTGTGATTTACTGTTCGTAGTCATCTGTAGCACTATGTGGGTGCAGGTAATGGATGCAAAAAAAATCGTAAAAATTCAGGAGCAGATCCGAAAAATTCGGAGTGCGGTTTGGCAGGCACATGCACTTGAGACTGCGGTCGTTCTCGATCTAGCCGAGCTTCTGGCGGATGGTCCCCTCTCGCTCGCTGCGGTTGCCGAGCGATCCGGAACCCATGCCCCTTCGCTTTACCGCTTATTGCGAGCCTTAGAGAGCGACGGTTTCTTCAGCCAAGTATCGCCGGAGGTGTTCGCCAACACCGATGCAAGCACTTTGTTGCGCCGGGATTTTCCCGGTTCCCAGCGTGCACTGATCCTCAGTCATCTCAGCGATATTGGTGGTCATCGACGAGTGTGGTCCGGGCTGACGGATGCGGTCAGGACCGGCAACACGGCTTTCGAGAAAGTCCACGGTTGCGACCTCTGGGAATTCGGACGGCGTAACCCGGAGGCCGCTAGGCTGTTCAATCAGTCTATGCAAGCCACGTCATCGCTCATCACACCCGCGGTCACGAACGCTTACGACTGGCAGCAATTTCCGGTCATCGCTGACATTGGCGGCGGGATCGGCACGCAGCTATTGGCAATCTTAGATCAGTGTCGGAACGTGCGCGGTCTGCTCTTCGACAAACCCGAGATTGCTGTGCACATGCTACAGCACCCACGTCTTACGTTCCTACCCGGCGATTTCTTTGTTGCAGTACCGGGAGGTGCTGACGCCTACCTGTTGCGGTGGATCATGCACGATTACGCGGACGACAAAGCGTGTAAGATCCTCACCACGGTGCGCAGAGCAATGAAACCCGGGGCTCGTCTGCTGGTGGTCGACGCCGTCGTGCCGACCGGCCCGGAACCGAGTCATAGCAAGTGGACCGATCTGCTTATGCTGGTAGTGCTCGGGGGATGCGAGCGGACGCTGGATCAGTTCTGCTCGCTGTTCACAAGTGCAGGTTTCCAGCTCGACGAGGTCATTGAAACTGGATCCCCTCTCAAAATCTTGGTAGCTTCATGCATTCCGTCGGCTTAACATCGCGGCGGCAGGAGACAGCTGTAAGCGTGTGCGCGCCGAAGCTTCGACACACATGGTATGGTAATTACCCGCGCCCTTGCGCGGGTCTGATTTCGCTG
This sequence comes from Methylobacterium sp. 092160098-2, assembly GCF_028920805.1. Classification (NCBI taxonomy): domain Bacteria; kingdom Pseudomonadati; phylum Pseudomonadota; class Alphaproteobacteria; order Hyphomicrobiales; family Methylobacteriaceae; genus Methylobacterium; species Methylobacterium sp. 092160098-2. The sequence continues at coordinate 1,215,346 of NZ_JAQPZJ010000002.1, forward strand.
ATTCCCTTGTGAGATGGGCCGCAGCGAACTGGAACGGCTGAGCCGCGAGGAGCTGATCGAGTTGGTGCTGCGGCTGCAGCGTCCGGAGAATACCTCACGCACCTCCTCCAAGCCGCCTGCGACGGATCGCAAGGAGCAGCGCGAGCACTCCAAGCCCGGCGGCGCCAAGCCTGGTCACGAGGGTCACAGCCGGGTGCTGAGCGATGATCCCGATACGATCGTCCAACATCGTCCCGCGGCGTGCGCGTGCTGCGGCGCCAGCCTGCACGCCGCTCTTCCGGCGCAGGTCGTCAGCGTCTCTGAGCAAATCGAGCTGCCCGCGGTGGCGCCGATCGTGAGGCAGCCCAACCGGCTCGCGGTGCGTTGCTCGAGCTGTGGGGAGCGGGTCGTCGCACCGGTGCCGGAAGCGGCGCGCGGCACCCCGTTCGGCCCACGGCTGCACGCGGTGGCGACGTACCTCAAGACCTTTCAGGCCTTGTCCTACGAACGGCTGCAGGCGGCGCTCTCCGACCTGTTCGGCCTCACGCTCAGCCAGGGCGGGTTGATGAACCTGCTCCGCCGCGCGCAGGGTCGCTTCCGTGCCGGTCGTGACGCGGCCATCGCGACCCTGCGCCGGGCCGAGGTTGTCGCCTGCGACGGGACCGGCGTGCGCATCGAGGGCTCGAACGCTTACCACTGGCTGTTCCACTCGGCCGACGCGGTGGTGCACGCGGCCTCGCCGACGCGCGGCGCCGTCGTGGTGCACGAGATGATGGACGGGCATCGATCCAAGGTGCGGATTTCGGATCGCTACACGGCCCAGCAGGGCCACGCCGCCGAGCACCAGACCTGCCTGGCGCATCTGGCCCGCGACGTCGCCTACGTCGTCGAGGTCAGCGACGATCCCGTCCCCTCGCGCCTGCAGCTCTGGCTGCAGAACGTCTTCGCCCTGGCCGAGCGCGTCATCCACTTGGCTGCCTCGACGCTCTCGGCCATGTGAACAGCTGCGAGGCGCTCAATCGATGCCGGCGCGCCACCGCACTGATCGAAGTGCCCGGCCCATCGCTCTCGGCGACGATGGCGGCCTTTTCCTCATCCGACCACGTCCACCGCGGGCCGTCTCCGGTGAACAGCTCCAGGCGCCGGATCGGCTCCGACATAGCCATACGCCCTGACATCGACATGTGACGGAGCTCCCAATCCGCTCCGTATGTCGCCTTCACACCGTCTGCCGGAAGGTGCCGCCCAGACAGCGCTCACGGTGCAGCGACGAGCGAGTGGGATGCGGAAGGCTCGCTGGAGCGCATAAAGGCAGCGTTCCAGCAGCAGGGCGTGCCACTGGGCAGGCGACGATGACCGACACCCCGGGAGGGGCCTTCGGTTTTACGGCGACCCCTTTATGGTACAGATCCTTCTAAGTTTTGTGAACGGAGGCCGAGTAAATTTGCTCTACAGATTTTGAAAGCGTACTACAGAAATCGTCTTCCTCCATGAAGACCCTTAATTCTTCGGTGAGCGCACGAGAGAAGCTAGCAATTATACCACGTTGCTTTGCGAGCCGCCGACAAGCCTCGGCGCGTGAAAACCCTCCGGAGAGGGCCACGACTCGGACTACTCGCGGGTGATCAATCAGCGGTGCATAGAAATTCTGCACGTCAGGCAATGTAAGCTTCAGTATAACCTGCGAGTCCTCCGTCATGGCGTCCAGGGTAGCTGTTAGTTCCGCTAAAAGTATTTCCTCCGCAGCTTGCTTGTAAGGGCTTTCGATCGAGATCTCCGGCTCAACGATTGGCATCAGGCCATGCGCTGCGATTGTAGCCGCAGTCGCAAATTGCTGGTTCACAAGAGTGGCTATACCTTTTTGATCTGGAAAATTTATCAAGGAGCGCATTTTAGTGCCATAAACACCGAGTTTTGTGGCACGCTCAAGAACCGAGTCCAGATTGGGAATCGGCTTCATTAGATTAACACCATGAGTTTCGGCTTCAAGGCCCTTGTCAACTTTAAGGAACGGCACTACAGCGCGCTCTTCCCACAGATAACTCGGGACTGGTCGATTATTGACAAGCCCGTTCATCGTCCCCTCGAAAAGAATCGCACCTATTATACTCGCTCCGGTAAAAGCGGGAGACGATATAATACGTACCCGCATGGCGTGCATCAGACTGAACATCTGTGCTTCATCTTCAAAGGAGTCTTCGGGTATGCCGTAATGGCGCAGTGCATTAGGAGTCGAGCCTCCACTCTGATCTAGAGCGGCGATGAACCCGTCAGCTTTGATTCGCGCAGTCATCTCAGTCTTCAACATGGCCATGCTTCCCGTTTTAATTTCCGCCCATAGCATCCCTTGGAGCTATCGACGCACAATAACAAGTGAGGGCTCGCCAGATTGCGGCGAGGGCTGAGGAATGTGCAAGGGACTTGGCACCGGATGCAATTATTGCAAATGTAACACAATAATTCCCGATCGATGTAGACAAGGCCTGTAAAAAAAGCTTTTGGTGAGCTCGTGGCTTTCCGCAGGTAGATTTATGGGGCTCCGTCGTCGATTCCGGAGATGGGCGCCGGATGCCTGAGGTGCTGCTAATCAAATAGTTGGGCCTATTCGAACGAGCTTGGGCCAAACCGAAAATGAGGAAAGATGTGATAATGAATTGGGACATCCTTTCTTCGTGCGTTCGCAAATCTGATAAGATAAGAATATCAGCAATGACGCAGCAGAATTCGCGTTAGGTCTCGGATAATCGTTTGGCTTTTTATTGATGAGTCTCGCTTGATTTTTCAGTTATTGCAACGCATTTCAGGATGACATCGAGAGTTTGTCTATCGGCGTGGTCGATTTATTGTCTATGGACCGAACACTTGCTTGTCTCAATATGCTGATGTATTGGCGTATCTTGATGTGATTTTAACGCATAATTTGTTTATTCTCTTCGGGAGATACTAATTTATGGTCGGCTTGAGTTGAGTGGTGAAACTTATAGGATCTTCTGAAAGTACTAGTTCCAAAAGGGATTTTTGATTGCAATGAGCGGTGCTGACACTCCCGCCAAGGCGGCCCTGGCTGAGATCGATACGCTCAGCATCAACACGATCCGCACGCTGGCAATCGACGCGGTGCAGAAGGCCAATTCCGGTCATGCGGGCGCGCCCATGGCGCTGGCGCCTGTCGCCTACACCCTGTGGAACCGCTACCTGCGCTACGACCCGGCGCATCCGCACTGGCCGAACCGCGACCGCTTCGTGCTGTCCTGCGGCCACGCCTCGATGCTGCTCTACGCCCTTCTGCACCTCGCGGGCGTCGCCGAGAGCGACGGCGGCAACGCCCCGGCTGTGTCGCTGGAGGACATCCGGAAGTTCCGCCAGCTCGACAGCCGCACGCCCGGCCACCCGGAATACCACTTCACCACCGGCGTCGAGACGACCACCGGCCCGCTCGGCCAGGGTGTCGCCAACTCGGTCGGCATGGCGATGGGCAGCCGCTTCCTCGGCCAGCACCTGAACCGGCCGAACCTGCCGCTGTTCGACTACAACGTCTACGCAATCTGCTCGGACGGCGACCTGATGGAGGGCGTCGCCTCGGAGGCCGCATCGCTGGCCGGCCACCTGCGGCTCGCCAACCTCTGCTGGATCTACGACGACAACACCGTCACCATCGAGGGCCACACCGAACTGGCCTTCGGCGAGGAGGTGGCGACCCGGTTCCTGGCCTATGGCTGGCAGGTGCTGCGCGTCGCCGACGCCAACGACGTGCATGCGCTCGCGGGTTCGATCGAGACGTTCCTCGCAACCAGCGACCGGCCGACCCTGATCATCGTCAAGTCAGTGATCGGCTACGGCGCGCCGAAGAAGCAGGGCACGTCGAAGGCGCATTCGGACGCGCTCGGCGAGGACGAGGTCAAGGGTGCCAAGCGCGCCTATGGCTGGCCGGAGGATGCCCAGTTCCTCGTGCCGGACGGCGTGCAGGAGAACTTCCGGGACGGGATCGGCAAGCGCGGCGCCGGCCTCTACGATTCGTGGCAGGACCTGCTGACCAAGGCCAAGGAGGCCGATGCCGATCACGCCGAGGATCTGAACGCCTTCCTGGAGGGCCGCCTCCCGGATGGCTGGGAGAAGGACATCCCGGTCTTCGAGCCGGACGCCAAGGGTCTCGCCACCCGCGAATCGTCCGGCAAGGTGCTCAACGCCATCGCCGAGCACGTGCCGTTCCTCCTCGGCGGCTCGGCCGATCTGACGCCGTCCAACAAGTCGAACCTGACCTTCGAGGGCGCGGGCTCTTTCGGTCCGTTCTCGCCGGGCGGCCGCAACCTGCATTTCGGCGTCCGCGAGCACGCCATGGGCTCGATCGTGAACGGCTTAGGCCTCTCCGGTTTGCGGGCCTACGGCGCGACCTTCCTGGTCTTCGCCGACTACATGCGGCCGCCGATCCGGCTCGCCTCCCTGATGGAGCTGCCGGTCTTCCACATCTTCACCCACGATTCGATCGGCGTGGGGGAGGACGGGCCGACCCACCAGCCGGTGGAGCAGCTTCTGTCGCTGCGCTGCATCCCGGGCCTCGTGACCCTGCGCCCGGCCGACGCCAACGAGGTTGCCGAGGCCTACCGGGTGATCTTCTCGTCGAAGAACCAGCCGGTGGTGCTCGCCCTCTCCCGCCAGCCGCTGCCGACGCTCGACCGTACGAAGTTCGGCGCGGCTTCGGGAACCGCCAAGGGGGGCTACGTGCTGGCCGACTGCGAGGGCACGCCGGAGGTGATCCTGCTGGGCGCCGGATCCGAGGTGCAGCTCTGCATCGGCGCCTACGAGGCGCTGAAGGCCGACGGCGTGAAGGCCCGGGTGGTGTCGCTGCCGTCCTGGGAGCTGTTCGAGCGGCAGGATCAGGCCTATCGCGACTCGGTGCTGCCGCCGGCCGTGAAGGCGCGGGTGGCGGTCGAGCAGGGCAGCGTGATCGGTTGGGACCGCTACGCCGGCACCGAGGGCGCGATCATCGGCATGCACACCTTCGGGGCCTCGGCGCCGATCAAGGATCTCCAGACCAAGTTCGGCTTTACCCCCGAGAAGGTCCTGGAGGCCGCCAAGGCACAGGTGGCCAAGCACAGGAAATAGGCGGAGCACCGTACCCCTCCCTCCTGCGGAGCGGGGTCAGGGTCGGAGGTCGTGCAGGTTCGAGCGCCCAGGTTCCGTCTGCACCACCCCCACGCGGGATCTTCGATCCCCAGACTCCTCCCCACAAGGGCGAGGAGAGCGCGTTCCGGGGCCGGGACGCGGTACGCGAGACGAGGAATCGACATGAACGCGCTCAAGGCCCTGCACGACGAACAGGATCAGGCGGTCTGGCTCGACTTCGTGGCACGCGGCTTCGTCGCGAAAGGCGAGCTGAAGCAGCTCGTGGAGCGCGACGGCCTGCGGGGCGTCACCTCCAACCCGTCGATCTTCGAGAAGGCGATCGGCCACTCGGACGAGTACGACGACAGCCTGAAATCCGTGCAGGCGACCGGCGACAGCCGCGTCATCGACCTCTACGAAGGCCTCGCCATCGCCGACATCCAGGCCGCCGCCGACGTGCTCCGCCCGGTCTACGAGGCCAGCGACGGCGCCGACGGCTACGTTAGCCTGGAGGTCTCGCCCTACCTCGCCCTCGACACCGAGGAGACGCTGAACGAGGCGCGGCGCCTGCACAAGGCCGTCTCCCGCGACAACCTGATGGTCAAGGTGCCGGCGACGCCCCAGGGCATCCCGGCGATCCGGCAACTGACCAGCGAGGGCATCTCGATCAACGTCACCCTGCTGTTCTCGCAGGAGGCCTACGAGGCGGTGGCACGCGCCTTCATTGACGGTCTCGACGAACGCGCGAAGGCCGGCCACGACGTCTCGCGGATCGCCAGCGTGGCGAGCTTCTTCATCAGCCGCATCGACGTGCTGGTCGACAAGCTCCTCGACGAGAAGATCGCGCAGGCCAACGACCCGGACGAGAAGATCGCCCTGGAGCAGCTCAAGGGGAAGGTGGCGATCGCCAACGCCAAGCTCGCCTACCAGCGCTACAAGAGGATCTTCGCGGAATCGAAGTGGACGGCGCTCGCCGAGAAGGGCGCCAAGGCACAGAGGCTGCTCTGGGCCTCCACGGGCGTGAAGAACAAGGCCTATTCCGACGTCCTCTACGTCGAGGAGCTGATCGGCCCGAACACCGTCAACACCATGCCGCCCGCAACCATGGACGCGTTCCGCGATCACGGCGTGGTGCGGGCGACGATCGAGGAGGACGTGCCCGGCGCCGAGGCCGTGATGGCGCGCTTGGCCCGGACGGGCATCGACATCGAGACAATCGCCGAGCAGCTGGTGCGGGAGGGCGTTCAGCTCTTCATCGACGCGGCCGACAATCTGCTCGGCGCCGTGGCGGGCAAGCGCGCGGCGCTGCTCGGCCACCGGCTGGACGGGCAGAGCCTGGCGCTCGACGAGACGCTGGCGAACGAAGCGAAGAAGTCCGTCGAATCCTGGCGCGCGAGCGGCGCGATCCGCCGGCTCTGGGCGGGTGATGCCACCGTGTGGTCGGGCCACGACGAGGCGAACTGGCTCGGCTGGCTGCACATCGTCGAGGAGGAGCTTGAGAAGGCCGCCGATTACGCCGCCTTCTCCGAATGGGTGAAGGGCCAGGGCTTCACCGACGCGGTGGTACTGGGCATGGGCGGGTCGAGCCTCGGCCCGGAGGTGCTGAGCCTGACCTACGGTCCCCGCGAGGGTTTCCCCAAGCTTCAGATCCTCGACTCGACGCATCCGGATCAGGTGCGCGCCCTCGAAGCGAGCATCGATCTGGCCAAGACCTTGTTCATCGTCGCGTCGAAGTCCGGCTCGACGCTGGAGCCCAACGTGTTTCGCGACTACTTCCTGGGCCGCGCCCAGGAGGTGCTCGGTGATCGGGCCGGCGACCATTTCGTCGCGGTCACGGATCCGGGCTCCGACACGGAGCGCGCCGCCAAGACGGACGGCTTCAAGAAGATCTTCTATGGGGTGAAGCAGATCGGCGGGCGCTACTCGGTGCTCTCGGCCTTCGGCCTCGTGCCGGCGGCCGCCATGGGCCTCGACGTGAAGGCGCTCCTCGAGACGGCACGGATCATGGTTCGCTCCTGCGGGCCGGTGGTCCCTCCGGCGGTGAACCCCGCCGTCCTGCTCGGCACCGCCATGGGCGCGGCGGCGCTCGCGGGGCGGGACAAGGTGACGGTCATCGCCTCCCCGGCGATCGACAGCTTCGGCGCTTGGGCCGAGCAGCTCATCGCGGAATCGACCGGCAAGCAGGGCAAGGGCCTGGTGCCGGTGGACGGCGAGCCGGTCGATGTTCCGGCAGTCTACGGCCGCGACCGGTTCTTCATCTACCTGCGCCTCGATGGCCAAGCCGAGGCGGCGCAGGACGAGGCCCTGCGCGCCTTGGAGCGGGACGGCCACCCGATCGCCCGCATCACCCTCGACCGGGTCGAGCAGCTGCCCCAGGAATTCTACCGTCTGGAGATGGCCACCGCGGTGGCGGGCGCGGTGCTCGGCATCAACCCGTTCGATCAGCCGGATGTCGAGGCCAGCAAGGTCGAGACCAAGAAGCTGTTCGCGGAAGCCGAGGCGAGCGGCGCCCTTCCCCCGGAGACGCCACTCTTCTCCGACAACGCGACCGCCCTCTACGCCGACCCGCGCAACGCCGACGGCCTGAAGCAGGCCTCGGATGGCCTCGAGGCGGCGCTGAAGGCGCAGCTCGGCCGGCTGAAGGACGGCGACTATCTCGGGTTGCTCGCCTACGTGCCGCGCAATGCCACGACCGCCGGCATCCTGCAGGAGGCACGGATCGCCATTCGGGACGCCCGCAAGGTCGCGACCTGCCTGGAATTCGGGCCGCGGTTCCTGCATTCCACCGGTCAGGCCTACAAGGGTGGCCCGGATACCGGCGTGTTCCTCCAGATCACCGCGGACCCGACGCAGGACCTGCCGATTCCCGGCCGCAAGCTCGGGTTCGCCACTGTGGTGGCCGCGCAGGCGCGGGGCGATTTCGCGGTGCTCGCCGAGCGCGGCCGCCGGGCGCTGCGGGTGCACATCAAGGGCGATCTCGAGACCGGACTGAAGCGTGTCGCGGCGGCGCTGAAGGCGGCCGTCGCTTGACTGCCTTTCGCAACCTCGTTGAAGGGCGAAGTTGCAGGTGGAAGTGGCGCGGAATGCACCATGCTACTCCTTTCTAATAATCCCGCTATCTCTAACCGTTACGGTAAGGGAGAGGGAAAGTTCTCGCGGAGATCAGTGATGCAACTCGGCATGATCGGCCTCGGCCGGATGGGCGGCAACATCGTCCGGCGGCTCCTGCGGGACGGCCACACGGCCGTCGTGTTCGATCAGAACCCGGCCGCGGTCGCCGCCTTGGTCGAGGCCGGAGCGGTCGGCGCGTCGAGCCTGGAGGATCTGGTCTCCAAGCTGGAGGTGCCGCGCGCGGCCTGGGTGATGCTGCCGGCAGGGGCGATCACCGAGGAGGCCGTCCAGACCCTCTCAGGCCTGATGCAGTCCGGCGACTGCATCATCGACGGCGGCAACTCGTTCTACGGCGACGATGTCCGCCGCGGCCTCGCCCTGAAGGAGAAGGGCCTGCACTATGTCGATGTCGGCACCTCGGGCGGCGTCTGGGGGCTGGAGCGCGGCTATTGCATGATGATCGGCGGCGACACCGAGACGGTCGACCGCCTCGACCCGATCTTCAAGACCCTGGCGCCGGGCATCGGCGACATCCCCAAGACACCGAACCGCGACGGCCGCGACCCGCGCGCCGAGCAGGGCTACATCCATGCCGGGCCGACCGGCGCCGGCCATTTCGTCAAGATGGTCCATAACGGCATCGAGTACGGCCTGATGCAGGCCTACGCGGAGGGGTTCGACATCCTCCGCCACGCCAATTCCGAGGCGCTGCCGGCCGAGCGCCGCTTTGACCTCAACATGGGCGACATCGCCGAGGTCTGGCGGCGCGGCAGTGTCGTCTCCTCCTGGCTCCTCGACCTCACCGCCCAGGCGCTGGCCGGCGACGAGCAGCTCACGGATTTCTCCGGCTACGTCGAGGATTCCGGCGAAGGCCGCTGGACCATCAACGCCGCCATCGAGGAGAGCGTGCCGGCCACGGTGCTGTCAGCCGCCCTGTACCGGCGGTTCCGCTCCCGCGAGCACGAGAGCTACGCCGACAAGCTCCTGTCGGCGATGCGCAAGGGCTTCGGTGGCCATCAGGAGCCGAAGAAGTAGCCCCGTGCTGTGTCTTTCCCAAATAAACTCCTTACGCATAAATAAGAGGCATGATGACTGCCGAGCTGGAGGCAAGTGTCCTGGAAATCTTTTTAAATATAATTATACAAGTTAATATATATAGATTACATATAAAACAAACCGTTAGTTCATTGTGCGCTCAAATCAAAATTCAATCATAATTTATATATTTCACATGGAAGTAACAGTAGATATGCGTGTTATTGAATTCAATAAGTGAGACCTATTTCCAGCTACGGGGATTATCTATGAAAAAACTTCCGCCAGATGTTGGCCCTAAACACCCACAGGTAGTGGTTCTTTTTGGTGCGACCGGAGATTTGTCGAAGCGTAAACTACTGCCCGGACTGTTTCATCTTGTGAGTTCAGGTTTTATAACAGCGTGCCGTATCATTGGTGTTTCTCAAAGTTCCATTGATGCCGAAGGTTTCCGGCGCTTGGTTCGAGAAGCGTTGCACGATTTTGCCACTCGCCCGGTTGATGAAAGAGCTTGGAGTTTGTTTGCCGAAATACTGGATTACGTTCCAATTGCCGCTGGCCCAAGCGCATTGCGTGAAGCGGTGCAGCGAGCACAAGATAGTTTGCAGGCTGAGAGCCGCCTCCTGCATTACCTTAGCGTCCCACCTAACGCTGCTCTCTCGACAGTGGAGACGCTTTCGAATGCGGGCCTCAGCCAGCATTCGCGCATCATAATGGAGAAGCCGTTCGGTACCGACCTTCGCAGCGCAGTCGACCTAAATCGACGCTTGCAAGCGGTGTTCGATGAGGATCAGATCTACAGAATCGACCACTTCCTAGGTAAAGAACCGGCTCAAAACATCTTGGCTTTTCGCTTTGCGAATGGGCTGTTTGAGCCCATCTGGAACCGCAATTTTATTGATCATGTGCAAATTGACGTACCGGAGACGCTCGGGGTTGGGCAACGTTCAGCCTTTTACGAAGCAACCGGGGCGTACCGCGATATGGTGGTAACGCACTTGTTCCAGATCCTTGGCTTTATGGCAATGGAACCACCAACTTCACTCGAGCCACTTCCGATATCCGAAGAAAAAAATAAGGTTTTTCGGTCGATAGCATTGCTTGATCCACGCGAGGTGGTCCGCGGGCAATATGTCGGATATCGCGATGAATCGGGGGTCAATCCTCAATCCGACACGGAGACATTCATTGCTCTTAAGTGCCGAATTGATAATTGGCGCTGGGCTGGAGTACCGTTCTTCCTGCGAACAGGCAAGCGCATGGCAGAAGGACGGCGCATTATCTCTATCGCGTTTCGAGAGCCTCCGAAAAGCATGTTTCCAGCTAATTCTGGGGTCGGCGCACAGGGGCCCGATCATCTTACATTCGATTTGGCTGACGCTTCAAAGATGTCTCTGTCATTTTACGGGAAGCGCCCGGGGCCAGGGATGCGGCTCGACCAGCAGAGTCTTGAATTCTCTATGTCTGACACGGGCATGATCGACGATGTTCTTGAAGCCTACGAGCGTCTGATTCTCGACGCCATGCGTGGTGATCGGACCTTGTTCACCACCGCGGAAGGTGTGGAACGGCTTTGGGAAGTTTCTACACCACTGCTCGATGCTCCGCCGCCGGTGCGCCTTTACGAGCCGGGTTCGTGGGGGCCAAAATCAATTCATCAGTTGGTCGCCCCGTTTGCGTGGCGTTTGCCCGTCGAGAGGACGTGATAACGCATGGTTTGCTGGGAAGTGGACTGCATACTATTGCTACGCCAGTGCACTGAATCAGGCGGATGGTGTGACGTCCCGCCGTCGCTTTGGTCCGACCTGAGTGCGAGTTTTCCGGTTTTGTGAGACCCTGATGGGAGGAGCAGAGCCGTGAAATAGAGCAGGTACACCGAGGAGCAGATCGCCTTCGCGCTGAAGCAGGCCGAGACTGGCACTCCGGTCGCGGAGGTGCTGCGCCGGACGGGCATCTCCGAGCAGACGCGTCTCACGCTGGAAGAAGCTCTACGGCGATCTGGGCGCGGGCGAACGGCGCCGGCTGAAGCAGCTCGAGGACGAGAACCGCAAGCTCAAGCAGCTCGTGGCCGATCTGAGCCTCGACAAGCACATCTTGCAGGTCATGCTCGCAAGGAGGCTCTGACGCCTGCTCGGCGACGCGAGCTCGTGCACCAGGTTGGACTTGCTTCGCAAAAGTGGCTCTTCGTCATTTCGTGTGGATCAAGGAGCCAGGAGCACGCGTCGGCGCAGGAGGTCGAAGCCGGCCCGACCGTACATCAGCCGCTTGATCGACTTCAGTTTCGTGATCTGGCCTTCGGCCTGGGCGTTGCTCCACGGCGTGGTCAACGCCGTCCTCACCGCAGCCGCGTCAACGACGAGCCCGCTGGCGAAGGTCTGCGCGGCTCGGATGCCGCTCGCCTTCGCCTCGACGATCCAGGCCTCGAAGGCCGCCAGACGTCGGATGCCGTGTCCGGACGATCCGTTTTCCTTCGTCCCGGCCTCGCGCACGAGCGCGATGAAGCGCTGGACCAGCCTGTGCAGCGAAGCCGCGTCTGGATCCTGCACGATGCGCGCGAGAAGCGCGCCATCGATCGGGCTCAGCCGATCCGGCGCCACCGTCATGATCCAGGCGAGGACCTTCGATCCCGGCAAGCGCGCTCGCCGTGCCGGCAGCTCGGCCGAGCCGGTGCCCGTCACGAGGGGAACGGCGTTGCGCCAGCGTCGCGGCGTCGTGATCGCGAGCTTCGTCCGTCGACTCTGCAGCCATTTGTGGACCTGCCGCGAGCCGCCCGCATAACCGAGTTCGCGCAGCTCTCGAACGAGCTGCAATCCGTTCTCGCAGCCCTCGGCGCGGCGGCGTTCAAGATAAGCGAGCCAGGGGTCAAGCTGGCTCGGTCCGATCCGCCGTTCGCTGCGTTCCGGGGCAGCATCCATGGAGGCGTAGCGCCGCACCGTTCCCGGTGCCAGCGGGATCGCGCGGGCAATCGCCATGATCGACTCGCCGGCCGCGCGCCGACGCTGCACCTCCGCATGACGCAAGGCCCTCCAACGTTGCGCCTCCCGCGCGGCAGCCTGGTCCGTGCGGCTGCGCGGGAAGGCGTGATCGCGGACGCGAGCCGCCGAGCCAAGGGCTACGACATCGACGCCATTCGGCGGAAGATCGATGCAGCTGGGGCCGCGCCCAACATCCTGCCAAAGGTCAACCGCCGCTGGAGGCCGTGCTTCTCACCCTTGCTCTATCGAGGGCGCAACGCCATCGAGCGCATGTTCGGCCGCCTCACGGACTTCCGCCGCATCGCCACCCGCTACGACCATCAGGCGACCAACTATCTCGCCGCCGGCTGCCTCGCCATCATCAGCTACTGGTTATGAGTCCGGATGGTAGTGGGGCGCGATGACACCCGAACCCAGAGTGCCGCCCGTGAAGCGACGCACCACGGAGTAGGTCATCCTCGGAGCAGCCCAAGCGGCAGGGCGCCCGCCTTCGTACCGATCCTCCTCGATGAACCTGACTCTGCGTCAACCGCATCGCCGTTTCAGGCAGGCATCCCTCCTCAGGGCACCCCTGCTGCCGGGATAGAGTTAGATCTGGGCCCGACGCCACGGTGCGTATCGAAGCGCAGGCTACATCTTCCAGCTGCTTCAGCCGCCGAATCCCCGGCATCTCCACGCCGAAGATGTACTTTATTCAGCGGAAACATATCGGCTCAGACACATCAATGTTCCGGCAGGACTCGTCCGCCGTCGCGCTCTTCTCTGCCAGCCGCAAAGCAAAGGTAAGCCGTTCGTTTGTGAAGCCTTTGTGGGGCGTGGCACCCATCCTACTTCAGAGTTCAGAATGCCAGAAAAACTTGCGCTCAGCGCGGGCTAGTTTTTCGGGTCGAGGTCACGCGCTATGGAGAGCTACCGACTGAATCCGTCGAACCCTCCAGGGCTATCTGTTGTTGACGTCTAAATTTTGTTTTTTGTTTCTGCAATTCATGGGTGCTGGCTGGTAGAGTCCCGACAGCCAAGCCCCAGGCACTCAGCTGTTCACGTCAGCCAAAACGTCTCATCGAGGAAATTCGCGTTCACGAACAGAGCTGAAAAATCAGCGGACACCCTCCACGGGCAAAGTAAATACATATCCGATGCCACGTTCCGTGCGAATGATGTTGGGAGAAGTCGGATCCTGTTCGAGTTTCCGTCTGAGCCGAAGTATTTGTACGTCGATGCTTCTGTCAAAGACATTTTCATGCAGTCTTGTCGATTGCATCAGAAACTCGCGAGTGAGCGGCCGTTGAGGTGCATCTAGGAACGCAACCAGAAGAGCATACTCTCCCTTCGTGAGATTTACCTGCTTTCCAGATGGCGCCGCCAACTTCCGACGGCGCCGATCCAGAAGCCACCCACCAAAGCTACTTGTCTCCTGCTTAGGCCCCCGTCCATTGTCCGTCGACGGAGTCTCGACACGCCGTATAATAGCCCTGATCCGGGCCAGCAGTTCACGCAGGCTGAAAGGCTTGATTAAATAATCGTCGGCGCCAAGCTCAAGTCCTAATACCCGGTCGACCTCATCGCGTCGATGTCCGGTCATTATAATGACAGGTAGATTATCCCGTGCGCGCAAGTCTCGCAATAAGTCGAGACCATTCTCTCTACCAAGGTGACGACTCAAGATTATGAGATCGAACGTAACGCTGTCGAGCAGCCGTTGCATGTCCCGTCCGCTGTCTGCGACGGTCACTGCGAAGTCGTTCGCTTCTAGATAGGCGCGTATCGCGCGCTGCATCTCCTGATCGTCGTCGACCACAAGTACGTGCAAAGTACGAGCAATAACGTTCGGGATCTCCATCGTGGAATTTGACCTTTGAAGGCCGAAGGAACAACAGCCCCTCGGTTTCGACGTTCAGATGCTCTACAGGAAAAGCCCAGTTTTCTTCGTTCCAGACTTTGTTAGAAAACACGATACTCGTCGATATTTAGCTTGCCCCGCGATGCACGACCGATGGCCAAACAGCTGTTTCTAATAAGTTGCAAAATTTCTGGATTGATCTGGCAGGCATGCAAGAGTCGTTTTGGGATCCCTCGGCTAGTCTTAGGGAATTAAGGCATTGAGCCGGTCGATTACCTGCACTGGCGCAAGGTCGGGATACTCGTCAGGCTGACCCGTGCGGTTCACCCACACCGGCGTGAAGCCGTAGGCCGCCGCTCCAGCCACATCCCATCGATTGGACGACACGAACACGATCTCCCGTGTTTCGAACCCCAGCCGCTCAAGCACGAGGTCGTACGCGCGCGGGCTTGTCTTAAAAATCCCGGCAGGGTCGACCGACAACACCGCGTCGAGGTGATCGTGAAGCGCCGCGCTCCTGACCGCCATGTCGAGCATCGCCGTGTCGCCGTTGGACAGGATCCCGGTCTTGAGCCCCTTCGCGCGAAGCGCGTCGAGGGTCCCGGACACTTCCGGGTAGGCGTCCAGTCTTCGGTACGCCTCCAGAAGGGCCGGTCTCAAGGAAGGGTCCACATCCGGATGGCGAGCCAACGCGTAATCGAGCGCCCGCTCCGTCAATGTCCAGAACGCCGTGTACCGGCCACACAGCGAGTGCACCCAGGAATACTCAAGTTGCTTCTGACGCCAGGTGTCCGAAACCGACTTCGCGTCGGACCCGACTGAGCCGGCATGGCGCTGCACGGCAGAATGGACATCGAGCAAGGTGCCGTAGGCATCGAAGACGACGGCGCGGGCGCCGATCAGGACATCAGGCGTGGACATCATGGCCTCCTGGAAGGGTGGGGTTGAACTCAGACCGACCTGACCTCTCCTCCGTCCATCCGGAGCACGGTGCCGGTCATCCAATGCGCCGCCGGGGAGACGGCGAACGCCACCACATCCGCGATCTCCTCAGCTGTCCCGAAGCGGGTGATCCCGGCCTGGTTCAGGAAGCCCTGTTTCGCCTCAGCGATGTCGATTTTCTTAGCCTCGGCGGCCTTCTCGAGCATCGCAGTGCGACGGTCGGTCATGACCGCACCGGGCGACACGCTGTTGACCTGCACGTCATCCACGATGCCGCGTTCCGCGAACGCCTTAGCCAAGGCCTCTATGCACGCATTGATCGCGCCCACAGCCGCTGCGGCCGCCTTCGGGGTCACGGCGGCGTTGCCCGACATGAACACGACCGCGCCCCGGGAGGCCTTCAGGGCATCCCACGCCTGAACGGTGAGGCGCCGAGCTCCGTGAAGCTTGAGTTCCAGGCCCGCATGCCACTGCTCGTCCGTCATCTGGAAGATGTCCAGCCCGGGAACCGCACCGGCGATGTTGACCAGCGCGTCGATGCGCCCGAACGCGGACAGGGTCTGCTGGACGACGGTCGCGGCCGCCGTCGGCTCGGCGAGATCGAGGTCGATGACGAGGGCTTCGGACCCGGCTTCCCGAACAGCCGAGGCCGCCTCTTCGAGCTTGGTGCGGTTGCGCGCCACCAGCACGAGCGCCGAGAAGTCTTGGGCCAGGCGCACCGCCGTGGCTCGGCCGATGCCCTGGCTGGCACCGGTCACGATGGCTACCGTCTTGGTCATCTGGATCTCCTCGGATCAGGCTCAGTGCACGACGACCATCTTGCCGCCGGCCGCGTTCGCCTCCATCAGGCGGTGGGCCTCTCGGACCTCGTTGAAACCGAAGATGCGCACGGGCTTCACATCGAGCCGCCCAGCAGCTGCGTCCTGGGCGATCTGGCCCAGTGGGACATCGGCGAGCGGGAAGCCCGGCGTCCCGAAGACAAAGCTGCCGAAGAAGGTCAGGTAGACGCCGCTCGCCATCTGCAGCAGCGGGTTGAAATCCGGGATCGGGTCGAGGCCGCCGAGCCAGCCGGCGAGGCACGAGCGGCCGCCGCGGCGAAGCATCGCGAGCGAGTCCAGGACGACGCTGTTGCCGACGAGATCCAGAACCGCGTCGATCTGTTTCGCATCTGAGATGTGCTTCGACAGGTCCGGCCGCTCGATCTCGCAACGCTCGGCACCCAGCGCCTGCAGCTTGGCAAACCGATCAGGGCTGCGCGTCGTGGCCACGACGCGGGCGCCGGCGTTCACGGCCATCTTGAGGGCGGCCTGCCCGAACGACGAGGTCGCGCCGCGGATCAGCAGAAGCTGACCCTTCTGGATTTCGAGATTGCGGAACAGGCAGGTCCAGGCGGTCGCGTACGTCTCTGGGATGGCCGCGAGCTCGGCCCAGGGCAGGTCCGCCTCGATCAGCGCGACGTTGCCGACCGGGGCACGGGTGAGCTGGGCGTAGCTGCCGTTGATGGTGCGCCCGAGGCCCCCCATCAGTGCCGCCACCTTGGCGCCGACCGGAAACTCGCCGCCGGGACACGATTTGACGATACCGACGCACTCGATGCCCGAGACCGGCGCCGCCTCGGCCCATTCGCCTCGACGCATGTGCACTTCAGCATGGTTGATGCCAAAGGCCTTGATCTCGATGACGACATGGCCAGCGAGCGGCTCGGGTTCGGGGATGTCCCTGTAGGCCAGGACGTCGAGGCCGCCGAAGCCGTCCAGGACGATGGCGCGCATGGCAGTGTTCCTTTGTGTGGGGCGCCGTTCGGGCGCGTGAGGTTGGGCCGGCCGCGCGCCGGCCGTATTCCGCCTCAGAGTTCAGGCGAGAAAAGCCCGGATCGCCGCAGCGATCTCGGCCGCATGGGTCTCCAGCGCGAAGTGGCCTGTCTCGAAGAAGGTTACCTGCGCGTCCGGAATATCGCGCCGGAAGGCTTCTGCGCCCGCCGGCAGGAAAAACGGATCGTTGCGGCCCCAAACGGCGAGAAAGCTCGGCTTGTGGGCACGGAAGTAGGATTGGAAAGCTGGATAGAGGGCGACGTTGCTCTTGTAGTCGCCGAATAGATCGAGCTGAACCTCGTCGGCGCCGGGACGGCTCAGATAATGATTGTCGAGCGAGTACCCATCCGGCGAGACGAGGGTCGGGTCGGGAACGCCATGGGTGTATTGCCAGACCGTCGTCTCCGGCTTCAGGAAGGCTCGAAGGGCCTCTCGGTTGGCTTGAGACAGGTCCTGCCAGTAGGCGCGGATGGGGTTCCAGCCCTCACTCAGTCCCTCCTCGTAGGCGTTGCCATTCTGCGAGACGATGCCGGTGATCCGTTCTGGATGCTTCGCGGCGATGCGGAAGCCCGTGGGTGCGCCATAATCGAACACGTAGATCGCGAACCGGTCGAAGCCGATCACCTCAGTGAACCGGTCGACCACCGAAGCGACGTTGTCGAAGCTGTACGTGAAGCGATCCCGCGCCGGCATGTCTGACAGACCAAACCCGGGCAGATCCGGCGCCACGAGGTGGAAACGGTCGCTCAGCAGCGGGATCAGGTCGCGGAACATATGCCCCGCGGTTGGGAAACCATGGAGGAGGAGCAGCTTCGGTGCGCCGGGGCTGCCCGCCTCGCGGAAGGCGATCCGGAAGCCGTCGACGTCTGCGGAGTGGTATCGAACATTATGCATCGGCCACTCTCCTCGTAACCTTTCCGACCAGATTTTTGAGGTTAAACATCGACCCGGCTAACCTGTCAATAGCCAACGATCTGGTTATTGGGGGAGGGTGCGGCGGCGTGACGCGAAGGGCGTTCGTCAGGGGCTGCCATGCACGTCGTGGGGTTGGCGGCCCAAAGCTTAATGCATATATTTAATAAGGTTGGCTCGCCAAATGACCTAAGTAGTAACAGGCACGCGACGAACAAATGAACTCTAAGGACATGCCGCCGATCTTCGTCGCCGACTCGCCGGGTCTGGATTTCCTCAACTCAATCGCTACGCCGGTTGACGTCCCAGTCGAGTGGATTGGCGATGGGGAGGGTCTGCTAAGCTGGCTGGAGCAGGCCGGCCTCCTACCTGCTTCGGCCCTTGTCGTCCTACGTGAGAGCGCCACGCCGGCAGAACTCGACGACATCGCAGGTCAGGCCCGGAATTTGCGTGAATGGTTTCGAGGCTTCATTGATGACCGAAAGGGCAGGCCACTCACAGCCGATGATCTGTCCGATTTGAAGCCTCTTAACCGCCTCCTTAGAAGAGACGAGAGCTTCGTCCAGATCGTAACTCGAGATGACGATGGCCCTAGGCAACTGGAGCTTCAAGTTTCACGACTTTGGCGCACCCCGGAGTCGGCACTTCAGCCAATCGCAACTGCTCTTGCGCAACTTGTTTGCGAAGAAGATTTTACGCATATCAAGAATTGCGAGGGTCACGCCTGCACGCTAATGTTCGTAGATCGAACCCGTGCCCGCGCTCGGCGATGGTGCAGCATGGCAATTTGTGGAAACCGAGCCAAGCAAGCAGCTCACAGACACCGTCGTCGAAATTAGTTGGAATGTTGTGGCGCGGCGCTTGATGTTTGATCCTGCGGTGTGTGGTGCGGTAGGCCACCATCCTGCGAGAGATGCGCTATGGGGACAGGCTCTTCAAGGCAGCGCCACGAAGACTGAGCGGCTGCGTTGAAGGTCAAGCGGTGAGTGGATGCCATGGGGTGTGATCGCGGTTGTGGCATTGAGTGCCACAACGAGTTTTCGCATCACCGGCACGAGAGCAACCTTCCTCTGTCGGACGTGCAGCGTGAGCCGCCGATAGCAGGACCGGAAGGGAGAGCCTAGGCGGATTGCAATCAGCGCTGCCATGTCCAGCACGCCCGGCACAGATGTTTGCCCGCTCGCGAAGGCTCGCCGGCCCCGCATCAGGCCGGAGTCGCGCTTGACCGGGGCGATGCCGACGAGAGCCGTGAGCTGGTGGCGACTGATGGTGTCGGGTTCAGGCGGCTGAACCAGAAGCGTGCGTGAGGCGACGTCGCCGATCCCGGGCACGAACTCGGGCGACGCCTTAGAGCGCCTAACAGAACCGTTTAATCTGGTTGAGTGTGATGAGGCTGGCAGCGAGGCTGGTGAAGGCCTCGTAGATGTCGGCGCGTCGCTCGTAGCGGACCGGCAAGCGCCGGAAGCGATTGAACCAAGCGTGCGTGCGCTCCACCACCCATCGGTACCGGCCCAGTCTCTCGCTGCTCTCGATGCCGCGGCGTGCGATGCGCGGTACAATCCCACGTGCCCGGCACTCGTGTCGGCGCGGTCGAGCGTCGTAGGCTTTGTCGGCGTGCAGTTTGTCCGGGCGGTATCGCGGCCGGCCCCGCCGACCGTTGCGCACGGGCGGGATGGCATCGAGGGTCGGTGCCATCATCACGCTGTCGTGCCGGTTGGCCCCTCTCAGGCGGAAGCCGAGCGGCGTACCACGCGCGTCGGTGACGAGGTGGCGCTTCGTGCCTGCCTTGCCCCGGTCCGTCGGGTTCGGGCCGGTGGCAGAGCCCCCTTTATGGCCGGGACAGAGGCGCTGTCCAGGCTCGCTCGGCTCCAGTCGATCTGACCCGCCCCGTGCAGGCGCTCCAAGAGCACTTGATGCAGGCGCGCCCACACGCCGGCCGCCTGCCAGTCCCGTAAGCGGCGCCAGCAACTCATCCCGCAGCCGCAGCCCATCTCCGCGGGCAGCATCTCCCACGGAACGCCTGAGCGCAGCACGAACAGAATGCCGGTCAACGCAGCTCGGTTCTCGATCGGCCGACGGCCGCCTTTTGGACGTGGGCGGAGCGGCGGCAGAAGCGGCGCAATCTCGGTCCAGAGATCATCGGGCAGAAGCGGACGTGCCATCACCACCAACGCCCACCCACGCAATCCGTGCCCGTTCTGTTAGGCGCTCTTAGTCTCGCACCAAACGAAGAGGCCTTGATGGCTTAGAGTCCGTCCGAGAAGTCACTTTGATCGGGCGAGGCGTCTGACGAGGATCATCACGGCTGCGGCGTAGAGGAAGGCTCTGGCCGAGGCGAGCGTGGCCTCCGGATCTTTCCAGAGGCGTCGGTTGCGACTGATCCAGGCGAAGAACCGTTCAACGACCCACCGGCGTGGATGAACAGCAAAGCCGATCTGATCGGGGGGCTTGCGCACGATCTCACGGCGATGATCGTGGCGGTCGCTGGCCTGTCGCCGGCGTAGCCCGCATCGGCGAATGCTTTGGCGATGAACGGGAAGGTCCGGCGCGACAGGCGCAGGACCGGAACGGCTCCGTCCCGGTCCTGCAAATCGGCTGGCTGCGGATCGAGCACGAGGGCACGCCCGTCCGTGTCGACCAGCGCTTGGCGCTTGCGGCCCTTGACCTTCTTGCCGGCATCGTAGCCGCGCGGCCCCCCGCTCTCCGTAGTCTTGACGCTTTGGCTGTCGAGCACCGCGGCAGACGGCGAGGCGTAGCGTCCGACCCGTTCGCGGTCCGCCATGACGAGATGGTGGTTGATCCGGGCAAACAAGCCGGTGTCGCGCCAGCGGCTGAAGTAGCCGAAGGTGGTCGAACGCGGCGGCAGATCCTTGGAAATGAGCCGCCATGCGATGCCGCCGCGCAGAACGTAGAAGATCGCGTTCAGGATCTCCCGCATCGTCCAGACCGGCGGTCGGCCGCACGTCGCAGGTTTTGGTAGAAGCGGCTCGATGAGCGCCCACTCGGCATCGGTCAGATCAGTTTCATAGCGAAGGCCCACGCGGCTATGCTGCCGCCGGGTGGTCGGTGTCCACATGGCAGGTCCAGGTCAGGCTTCAGCACCCTCCTGGAATCACCGCCATCCCGGCCACTCAACCCCGCCTAACACCCTTATCGGACGGGCTCTCAGCCGATGTCGCAGTCGAGTTCCGGGAGCTCTCTCTATGAAGGTGATGTGCCGGTTCAGCCTCCGGATCAGCTGCTTGTCCACGGTTTGATCGCGGCGGTTGGTTTCGATGTTGATCATCCACCTGATCTCCCCTTCCTGGCTCATGAGCTCAGCGAAGTAATTTCTCTCCAGTTCCGCCAGGGACCTGGCTGGCGGCCTGATGCGCTCGGGAAAGACGGCGATTACCTCGTTGCCGAGCGCGTTGGTTTTCGCCGGTCGGCCCAGGGCTCTGGCGAAGTCGCGGTTCTGGCGAGGGTTAACGATGCAGAGCGGCGGCCCAATCGCGGCGAGCGCTGGAGCGATGTTCGCCTCGAAGCCGCCACTGGCTTCGAGGATGAGAACAGGCGGGAGTTGGCTAAATCGGTGCGAGAGGGCCAGCAGTTCGCGGGTGAATGCCTCAATCTCGTCCGCGTCTCCGTCTTGGATCACCGGCAAAGCTAGGATCTCCAGCCTGGTTTCGCAGTTGGTGGGTATTACAGGCCGCCACCGTCGCGCTTCTCTGGAGGGCGCCGACACTGCTTCAACCCGATCTCGAGTTTTCCAACAAAATCCACCCTGAGTGGTCATTCGGCTTGCGACCCAGTTGGCCACCGTTTCGCTGCCGAGCGCCACCCGGAAAGCGGTCATGCATTCCGCGTCATGCGGGCTACATGTCGTCTTTATCGTGCATGCCGCACCTGCACGAGAAGCGCGCGCAGCACCGCGAAGGCATTTCTGGATGCTAGGCCCTGAAAAGCCTCCATCTCATTCGGGCCGGCATTGCCGCCAGCCAAGTCGGACAAGCTGCGGATCGATAGAAAGGGAACCTTGTTCATGTACGCGGCATGTGCCGCCGCGGCGGCCTCCATGTCGACAGCTTGGGCCTGGAACGCGCGACGCGCGAAATCGCGGAAAGCCGCGTTGTCGACGAAAGCTGGCCCCGAGATGCCGTTGCCGCCAACGATCACGCGCGGCGTCGATGGCAGACATTTGCGGTCAGTAGTGCAACTCTCGAGGACTACGTTGGCCGAGACTTTGCGGGCGGCGTCCAGCAGGCGGGCGCCGGCTGGGAACCAAGTGTGCAGATCAATCCCGCCCGCCGGCTTTTGTATCCTCACGGGCTGCGGGAAGATCATCCCGAAGTGCTCGGTCTGCGGCGCCGCGAAGTAGCTCGGCAGAGTGTATAGTCCGCCCTGCTCCCGGGCGAACACAGAGTCCAAGTATTCACGCCATTGATCTGGGATTATGACGTCGCCGATATGCAAATCGGGGTTGATCCCACCCGAAATCCCCATCACGATGATGCCATCGAGCTTATAGTGATCGATCGCAGTCTGCGTAGCTATCGCCGCGTTGACTTGGCTAATGCCGCTCTCGATCAGCACGACGGGCGTGCCCTCAATCCGTCCCGTGACGAAGTTCACACCAGCGTACATCACTTGTTGCTGATCCGTAAGCGATGATAAGAGCGCCCGCCACTCAGGCTCGTAGGCACACAAGATCGCCGTGCGCGCGTCGTCCGCGGCGCTTGCCTCGGCGCCCGCTGGCTCGAACGCGGTGAAAGTTGCGAGCACGACCAGCGTCGCAGTCAACCTTCTGAGCGTGTCGCGCATGCCATGACGCTGGACAGCAGAGTTGGCGCCGACAATATAGGCCATGTGAGTCTTAGCTCCACTCAAGTCGAGACAAAGGTGTGTCGGCGCGATCGGCTGCAGGCTGGCGGGATTGGAACGCGGTGCGCTCCCGGCCGTTGAGCTGCAATGCTGTCCGCGAGCTACAAAACGATTTTAAATCGCCGATGGAAGGCGAGCCTTCAGCCCCTCCTCAAAACATCCGAGTCGCTATACGTTAACATATCAGGCAAGGGAACATCGTGAGAAGGCGCCTTTGACGCGCAGTTTTGACATGATCTCGTAATTCAAGGCCGGCATGTTGTTCCATTGTTTGGGCCGCGACCACCGATGCGATGCATCGGGTGGTTCCGCAACCAGGTCGCGTCCAAATGCTCTGTTTGATGAATAGGCCCTATATGCTTCGCAACGCTGCCGCTTTCATGTTTCTGCTGTTCTGCGCTCCTGCCTGGGCCGGGCCGCGCTGGCAGGAGTTGCCACCGACCCCCGCGCCGGTTCCCGGCGAGACCCCGGGCTATGCTGTGGTCAACGGCATTCGGCTGTACTACGCTACGATTGGCCGCGGCCCGGCGGTTTTGATGCTGCACGGCGGGCTATCTAACTCTGATTACTGGGGCAATCAGGTCCAAGCGCTCACGCCGCATCACCAGGTCATCCTCGTCGACAGCCGCGGACACGGACGCAGCGCTCGGAACGATCAGCCCTTCGGCTATGACTTTATGACGGATGACGTAGTCGGCCTGCTCGATTTCCTGAAGATCCCGCGTGCCGACATCGTCGGCTGGAGCGACGGGGCGATCCTCGGCCTCGGCATGGCGATACGTTACCCTAACCGGGTCGGCAAGGTGTTCGCGTTCGGGGCGAACTCCGATCCCAGTGGCTTGGTTAAGGGCGTCGAGAAAAATCCGACCTTCGCCGCCTTTATTGATCGGGCCGCCAAGGAATTCGAGAAGTTGTCGCCAACTCCGGAGAACTATTCCGCGTTCGTCGATGCGATCGCTAAAATGTGGGGGAAACAGCCCCGCTGGACCGCGTCCGACCTGAAGCAGATCCACACGCCCGTCCTCATCGCGGACGGCGACCACGATGAGGGGATCAAGCGCTCACACACAGAGTACCTCGCCGCCACGATTCCCGGAGCGGAGCTGCTGATCCTGCCGGGTGCCAGCCATTTCGCCTTCCTCCAAAAACCGGCGCTGTTCAACGCGGCGCTTCTCGATTTCTTGGATGGGCGATGATCCGCGCTGTTGCAGCCGACGTGAGGGACGCCAGCACGGCTTGATCTGGGCGAGAACCAGGATGCCCTCAATCCTGACAGGCTCGTCTTCCTGGACGAAACCGCCGCTGCCATCAACATGGCCCGCCGCTACGGTCGAGCCTCGAGAGGCGAGCGCTGCCGCCTCGTCGTCCCCCAGGTGGGCACCACCGTCATGGCCGCCCTGCGCAGCGATAGCCTGTGTGCCATCGCTCTGTGCGACGGAGCCACTAGCGTCGCACGCGTCTGGGCCTGCGTCATTATAGCGCCGAACCGAGATCAGCGGGACGTCAGGGCACCGAAGGTCATCGTACCGGATAATGGACGAGTCCTGCGTGTACGAAGCCGTCGCGCTTGGGCAGGATCCGGCTGTCCGGGTCGGTGAAGTTGCGCTGTGCCGGGTCGGGTGGACCGCCGTCTTCACCGCGCAATGGCCGTCCTTGCCAGCGCATGCCCGACGAGGCGTCCGGCCCGTTCTCGTCCTCCGGATCGGGCGGATCTGCAGCCTCCGCCTCTAGCGCGGCCTTGGCAGCGCGGATTGCTTCCAGCCGCCGCTGTTTATCGGCCGTCCAGTCCGGCGTTTCGCCACCCCGACGGCCGGCACCGTGAGTTCGATCTTCGGAAGCGTCGGCCACCGCAACACGCCTCCATCGCCACAACGCAGGGCGGCAACTGCGCACCGAAGGTGATCACGCTCTCACGCCGCATGCGCCGCCGCAGCACGACGCGTCCACTCACGTCCAGCCCGACGAGGCCGCAGCTGTTCTTGCCCAGGTCGATCCCCAACACCGCGATTGGCATCGTCTCGCTCCGTTCCTCATCTCCGCTACCCTGCAAGCCTAGCAGGGCAGCGCGGTGAGGGGCGGGCCATCCATAAAGGGGGTCCTGGAGCCAGGCGATCGGCCGCTCGCGGGGCGGCTTCACGAGCAAAGTCCATTGCTTGGCCGATGATCGTGGCCGACCGGTCGCGTTCGCCCTGACGCCCGGCAGCGTGGCCGACATCACCATGGCGCTGCCCCTGCTGTGCGCTGTGGTGCCGCCCAAGCGTCTGATCGCCGACAAGGCTTACGACGCGCAGAGCTTGAGGGATTGGCTGAAGAGCCACCGGGTCATCGCCACCATCCCGTCCACGGCCACCCGGACGGTACCCTAAAAGCACAGCCGGATCGCCTACCGGCGGCGCAATCGGATCGCGCGGCTGTTTGGCCACATCAAAAACTGGCGCCGCGTCGCGACCCGCTACGATCGCTTAGCCTGCAACTATCTGGCCGCCGTCGCGCTCGTTTCCTGTCTTGTCGCATGGACCTGAATGAGTCTCCTACCGAAACGGTCGGCGTTGGACCACCTGGGCCAAAATGCCATGAGCGACGACCCCGAAGCTACACACTACCCTGCTACGATCCAGCACATGATGTGGCGATTGGATGGATTAGCGCGCGGTCTCGGCCTGGATGAAGCCGTCACGCGGCAGATCGCGGAACAGGTAATCGCCGACATGCCGATGCGCACGGACGACGAACGGCTGATGGAGGCGCGGGCTCGGATGACCGCGGCATCGGCGTAAAGATGAGCGAAGGCGTAGAGATCACGAACCGACGTGCCACTGGTGAAGCGTGTAGCCGAAGCTTCACTCGCAGCACCGAATCGCAATTATACTGTAAGGCAGCTCCCTCGTAATCCGGCTGCTGCGGGTCGGGTCCGTTCAATGCACGGCTTGCGGCAGGCGGCCTGGGTGGTGTGATGCAATCATCCCCCAGACCGTCATTTCCAGCCCTACCTTTTCGGCACTCTCACGGGCTAGCGAGACGGATCAGCTGCCCGGCGCCGATCCGTTAATCTGAAATCATGCTGTAACCTGCAGGTGTGATCGTGCGATCGTCTGTAGGCCCACCCCAATCCGGCTTACGACAGGCGGATCGGGTTTCTGCGTCTTGTTGCCCCTCGATGTGGGCTCGGTCCGCCAATTCCAGAACTGTCGCAGTAAGTAAGCGACTCAGCTGCGCCCCTTCTCCGCGCACTTCGAACAGGCAACGCGGTTTGTCATTTGCTGCAGCCCAGACGAGGCCAGTCTGTGAAAATCTTGTTTGCCGCCACGCCGATTGCGGGTCACCTCAACCCGCTGCTGACCATCGCACGCATGGTCATGGCCCGCGGGGATGAGGCCATTGTCACGACCGGCGCGCACCTCAGGCCAGCTGTCGAGTCTGCCGGTGCCCACTTTCGGCCGCTCGCAGGCGGCGCTGACTTCGGTGGCGCCCATCCCCAGGAGATCTGGCCCGAGCGCAACGCCCTCTCACCTGGGCCGGCGCAGCTCCGCTTTGACTTCGTGCGTATTTTCCTCGACCCGATCTCGGCACAGCTCGCGACCCTGCGCGCGATCATCACCGATGAACGGCCGGACATCGTTGTGACCGATGTCGGATTTATGGGCCGGGTAGCGTTGTTCCTCGATCCTAGGCGCCCTTCTGTACCCATTGTCTCCTGCGGTATCAGTGCTCTGTTTTTAATCGGCCTGATGGCGCTCCGTTCGGTCTTGGACTGAGCCCAGCTCGCAACGGAGCAGAACGTGCCCACTACGCCATTCTTGCAGAGGAGATCGACGCCGCCCTCATCGCGCAGACCCGCACATACGCCGATGCCAAACTCGCCGAGATAGCGCTACCGCCACTGCCGTGCTCCGTACCATCGTCTATGGTTTTGCTAGCAGATGCCTATCTTCAACCGACGGTGGCTGCGTTCGAATACGATTATGGCGAGCTGCCAGATCACGTCAGCTTCGTCAGTGCACTTCCGCCTCCACCGTTAGGCAATCAACCACCGCCGGTTTGGTGGAATGAATTGGACTGTAACCGCCACGTCGTAATAGTAACACAAGGTACGGTGGCAAATGCCGACTTGAGCGAACTGGTTAAGCCGGCTCTTGCCGCGCTGGCTGATCGCGATGACATACTTGTCGTGGTCACGACTGGCGGCCGACCGGTGACCAGCATACGGGGATCAATCCCGGCCAACGCGCGGTTGGCTGAATTTCTAGATTACAACCAGTTGCTGCCAAAGCTGGCAGCTATGGTAACGAATGGCGGCTATGGGACGGTGTCGCTGGCGCTGCGAGTAGGTGTGCCGATCGTGGCGGCAGGACGCACAGAGGACAAGGCCGAAGTCGGCGCGCGGGTTGCTTGGTCAGGGGTCGGCGTCGAGATTCCGTCGCAGCGGCCAAGCGTATCTGACCTGCGCGAAGCAGTAGAGCGGATGCTCTTTGACTCTTCATACCGCAGGCGGGCGCAAGCGATCGCGGCCGACATGGCTGCCATCGACACCCGAGCCGAAATCCTGGCCGTGTTCGACGATCTGGTCGCACGAACGATCCATCGGCATGAGGCGGGATGCGTTGGCTCTGGATGTTGTTAGGTATCATCTCAGAGCTTTGCACGAAGGAAAGGCCCCGCGCGGCGGGGCTGAAGGTGCGGCGGTCGTCCAAGCTGCCGATGGCGGTGTGAGAGCAGGCCCCCAGGGACGAAAAGGCCGCCGCGGTGAACCTGGCGGCCGTCCTTTGCTTGCAGGCCATGAGAGGGCGAATGGCCCATGCTCCTCCCAGTGTGCCACCGGGGTGGGATGCGAAAGCCCAAGTGGCCTGGGGCGATTGGCCTAAATGGGGCAAGCTGTAACCAAAGCTGGAAGACGGCGAACTCTCACTCCGAGGATAAACCTCATAGCAGGGAAGAATGCCGATGTTCGACATGAACAACCTGAGTCGCTTAAAAAATCTCGACAATAATTCGCCCGATGCGATGAAATCATTTTGGGCATTTGATAAAGCCGTGTTCGCAGAGGGAGCGATCAGTGCCCAACAGAAGCAACTGATCGCGGTCGCTGTCGCTCTTACGACACAATGTCCATATTGCATTGAAATTCATACCAAGGCGGCACGAAGCCAAGGCATTACCGACGTACAGTTGACCGAGGCTGCGCTTGTTGCCGCAGCAATCCGCGCCGGAGGCGCAATTACCCACGCGACCCATCTATTCAACAAGTAGACCGGCATCCTATTGGAGCAGCCCGAGTATAGGATCTCTCCGAAACCAGCGGGTTAGATCTGATCTATTCGTTGCTTCCGGAGATCCGCAACAGATCGGGCGCAGATGCGTCCATCCCTGCCGCCGACAGAATAAGCCCGCCGCGGCGGTGAACTGGGCAGCGAGCATGAAAAAAACCGCCGCGGCTGGAGCCGGGCGGTTCGAGGTAGCCTAAATGGGGGTTGTCGAAAGGTAGACGGTCGCAGGACGGGGCTGGAGTTGCCCCCATCAAACCGGACACGGGGCTGGTTGCATCTGAGCACGGATGAACTCGCGCGGCGAGCGCATGCCGAGCCCACGATGGGGATGGTGTTCGTTGTAGTCGGTGATCCAGACGCCGATCCGCGCCAGGACGGTGTTGGCGTCGGGCCGGGGTTGGACGCGGGCATAGTCGCGCTTGAGCGTCTTCACGAACGCCTCGCTCACCCCGTTGCTCTCGGGCGAGCGTACCGGGGTGAAGCAGGGCACGAGGTTCAGGGCTGCCGCGAAGGACAGCGTCTCGGTTGCCGTGTAGGCGGAGCCGTTGTCCGCTAGCCACTGCACGGGATGGGTCGCGCAAAGGCTGCCGAAGCGAGCTTCCAGGCTGCCGAAGCGCGCCTCCACGCAGGTCAGCATGAGATCGCGCACCATCTGGCCGGTGACCCCACCCGTCGAGGCCACCCAGGCGATCACGGGTGTCGATGGCGAAGGCTACCCGCACCACCTCGCCGTTCCAGCAGCCGATCTCCAGCCCATCCGAGGACCAGCGCTGGTTCGGGGCCGCGGCGATCACACGGCCCTCGTGGGCGCGCACGGGTCGCCCGCCGGTGTGGCGCTGGAGGAGCAGGCTGTCCCGCTTCATCAGGCGGAACACCCTCTTGTGGTTCAGGGCGGGCTCGCCAGTGGCGCGCCGCGTCCGGTTCAGGATCGCCGTCACTCGCCGATAGCCGTAGGTCGGCCGCACGTCCGTGATAGCGCGGATGGCGATCAGGACGGCCTCGTCGTCGGCACGACGATAGGGACCGCGCGACCGCGACCCACTCCGTATCTGCTCGACGAGGTTGGAGCGGGCCACGCCGAGCACGTCGGCCACGACCTTCACCGGGAAGAGCCCGCGGGCGGCGACGGCAGCGGCCACACGGCTTTTTTTACCCGTGCAGCGGCCAGCGCCTCCTTGAGCACCTCGACCTCCAGCGTCTTGCGTCCCAGCAGCCGCTCCAGATCGCGCACGCGAGCTTCCAACTCGCGCATCCGGCTAGCAGCGACCACCTCGTCGTCGGCTTGCACCGCCACCTGTCCGCCCTCGGCCATGCGACGCCTCCACCCGAATAGAAGGCTCGGTGAGAGGCCGTGGATCCGCGCTACCGCCGAGACGGTCATGCCGGGCTGCATCGTCTCCTCGACGAAGCGCACCTTCTCGTGGGCGGTGTAGCGCCTGCGGCGCTCGCGCCCTGTGATGATCTCGATCCGCTGCGTGTCGTTCGGCGTAAGCGCTCGTTGGCAGGCACCTTGCGGGATAAGATCCTGGACCTGGATACAGTGCTTTCGCGAAGGCCTGTATCCGCCCTATGTCTGGACCTACGATCTCGCCCCATATCGTCGTAGCCGGCACGCGTCGCTCGTGGACGCGTGAGGAAAAGCGAGCGATCCTCGATGAGGCGGAGAGCACCACCGCGTCGATCTCGTCCGTGGCACGCCGCCATGGCCTGACGCCATCGCTGCTCTTTCGCTGGCGACGCGAGGCCTGGGATGAGGAGCGGGCGGCGGCCCTGCCAGTTCCGCCTCCCTTCGTTCCGCTCGCATTGCCGGCGCCGGTGGGGCTGCCGACGCGTGACCAAGGTGCGCCGGGTGGCGCCATCGAGGTGGAACTGGTCGGCGGGCATCGGCTCCGTGCCCAGGCCGGGGCCGATCCAGCCCTCGTGCGAGATCTTCTTGCGGCGCTGCTGGATCGATGATCCCCGTTCCCTCGGGCTTACGCGTGTGGCTGGCCACCGGCCACACGGACATGAGGAAATGCTTCGACGGGCTCGCCGCGCTGGTGCAGGACCACCTGCACCATGATCCGTTCTCCGGTCAGGCCTTCGTCTTCCGCGGCCGTGCGGGGCGACTGATCAAGGTCCTGTGGTGGGACGGCCAGGGACTGTGCCTGTTCTCGAAGCGGCTGGAGAGAGGCCGTTTCGTCTGGCCGGGGACTGCAGGGGCCACGGCGGCGCTTACGCCAGCTCAGCTCGCGATGCTGCTGGAGGGGATCGACTGGCGGGCGCCCGAGCGCACGGACCGGCCGCGCATCGCGGGCTGAGGGACGCCGCGCCCGAAGGGGCTGGCGGAGCCGTCGTGGGCAAGCTAAGCTATTGGTATGGCTCTCGATCCTGCCTCGCTGCCGGATGACGTGGATGCGCTCAAACGCATGATCGTCGGCATGGCGAGGGACGCCGTTCATGCCAACACGCTGATCGAGAAGCTCCGCGGCGAACTCGCAAGGTTGAAGCGGGTGCAGTTCGGCGTCTCGTCCGAGAAGCTGCAAGCCCGCGTCGAGCAGCTCGAACTCGCCATCGAGGCCCTGGAGGTCGACGAGGCCGAGCGTCTTGCAGCGGCTCCGGTCGTCGCCGAGGCGGTCGAGGCGGCAAGCCGAGGGCCGGGGCGCCGCCCCTTGCCCGATCATCTGCCGCGCGAGACCGTCGCTCATCCCGGCCCCTGCGCCTGCCCGGCCTGCGGCGGTCGCCTGCGCCGGATCGGCGAGGACGTGACGGAGAGCCTCGACTACGTGCCGGGCCGCTTCAAGGTGGTGCGGCACCTGCGCGAGGCCTTCTCCTGTCGAGCCTGCGAGACCGTGGTGCAGGCTCCCGCGCCCTACCACGCCATCGCCCGCGGCCGTGCCGGCCCCGGGTTGCTCGCGCATATCGCCGTGGCGAAGTTCGACGATCACCTGCCTCTGTATCGTCAGGCCGAGATCTATGCGCGGGACGGCGTCACGTTGCAGACTTCGACCCTGTCCGGCTGGATGGGCGCCACGGCCGCCGCGCTGGCTCCGCTGGTCGATCTCCTGCGGACGGAGGTGATCGCCGGGTCGGACGTCCTGCACGGTGACGATACGACGGTTCCGATCCTGGCGCCCGGCGCGGGCAAGACGAGAACTGGCCGGCTCTGGGCGTATGTGCGCGACGAGCGCCCCCACGGTGGGGTGCGTCCGCCGGCGGCCGTGTTCTTCGTCTCGCCGGACCGGAAGGGCGAGCGTCCGCTCACGCATCTGGCGGCGTTCTCCGGCGTATTGCAGGCGGATGGCTATGCCGGCTTCAACGGGCTCTACGAGGGCCGTCGGCCGGGCGGCGCGCTGATCGAGGCCGCCTGCTGGGCGCACACCCGTCGCAAGTTCTTCGATGTTCATGCCAGGGCCGATCACGCCGATGCTGTTGATGCGTCGAGTCACCTTCAGCGCGAGGCAAGCCCGGCTGTGTTCGTCGGTCAGCGTCAGGATGCGCAGGTTCCGGCCGTCGTGCGTCTGCCCCTGCACAAAGTCGAAGCTCTAGACGTGGGACTGTCAGGAATTCCGTGTGCGGGCGGCGGATTGAACATCAGGCCGCCATGGCCCGGGTGAAGCGCTCGCCGAAGATGACGGCGAACTGCGCCTTGGCCATGACCCACTCACGCGGGCCCATCTTCCACGCCTTTTCGGAGCGGTTCAAGACCAGGTAGAGCAGCTTCAGCGCGGCCTCGTCGGTCGGGAAGTGCCCGCGGGCGCGCACAGCCCGGCGCAGCGTGGCGTTCAGAGCCTCGATGGCATTGGTGGTGTAGAGGATCCGCCGCACCTCGCCGGGGAAGGCGTAGAACGGGATCACCTCGCCCCACGCCCGTCGCCAGCTCTGGGCGATGGCCGGGTAGCGCCGGCCCCACTCACTCGCCTCGAAGGCCGCCAGCGCCGCCTCGCCGGCTGCGGCATCGAGCGCGCGGTAGATGTCCTTCAGCGCCCCCGCCACGGCCTTGCGGTCCTTGTAGGAGACGAAGTCGAGGCTGTGGCGCAGCAGGTGCACGATGCAGGTCTGGACCAGCGCCTCGGGGAACACCGCCCGGATCGCGTCGGGGAAGCCCTTCAAGCCATCGACCACGGCCAGGAGCACGTCCTCGACGCCGCGGTTCCTCAGCTCGTTCATGACCCGCAACCAGAACTTGGCGCCCTCGTTCTGCTCCAGCCACAGGCCGAGGATCTCCTTGGAGCCGTCGGCGCGCACGCCCAGCGCGATGTGGACGGCCTTGTTCCGAACGACGCCCTCGTCGCGCACCTTGATCCGCAGAGCGTCGAAGAACACGATCGGATAGACCGGCTCCAGCGGCCGGGCCTGCCAGGCGGCGACCTCCTCCAGGACCGCGTCGGTCACCGCGCTGATCAGGTCGGGTGAGACCTCGATGCCGTAGAGCTCGCGCAGGTGCGCGACGATCTCCCGGGTGCTCATGCCGCGGGCGTACATCGACACGATCTTGTCGTCGAAGCCGGGAAAGCGGCGCTGATACCGGGCGATCAGCTGCGGATCGAACGTCGCCTGCCGGTCGCGCGGGATCGCCAGCTCAATCCGGCCTGTCTCGGTCGTGACCGTCTTGCGGCCATAGCCGTTGCGCGTGTTGCCGGCGTCCTCGCCCGCCAGATGGTGGTCCATCTCGGCGTTGAGCGCCCGCTCGGCCAGGGCCTTCTTCAGCTCGTCCAGCAGGCCATCGGCCTCGAAGGCCGTCTTGGGATCGGCCCCAGCCAGGAGCTGGTCCAGGATCGCGTCAGGGATACAGGGTGCTTTGCGTCGTGCCATCGGGAACCTCCATCGGATCCACTATGGCCGCCCGAACACGAAATTCCTGACAGTCCCCTAGACGTCATTACGGTAGAGCGCACGCAGCCGCACGCACGAGCCGTCGTTCAGCCATAGCGGCTGCGGGGTCTCCGTCGGCTAGGGACGTTGAGCCCCTCGCGACGCCAGATGCGCTGAACCCGATCCTTGCCCACCCGCCAGCCGTCTGCCTGCAGCAGAGCCGTGACACGGCGGTAGCCATAGCGCCCGTACTCGGATGCCAGGGCGATAACGGCGCGAGTCAGCCCATCCTCATCGGCCGGCACGGTGGGCACGTAGCGTTGCGTGCCCCGATGCTGGCCGACGATCCGGCAGGCGTGACGTTCCGAGAGACCGTACTTCTCCCGGATGCCAGCAACCGCCTGCCAGCGTCGCTCGGGGGCTAGATGGGGTATTCGGGGTGCCTCGCGCGGCGGAAGCGGCGGCATGATGGCGCTTCGATCCAATCCCGGAGCCCCACCATGAGCGAGCAGCACCACGTCGGCCTCGATGTCTCCGTGAAGGAGACCGCAATCTGCATCGTCGATCCCCATGGTAAGGTCGTGCACCGGGCCACCGTCGAGAGCCATCCCGAGGTGATCGGCCGGCACCTGATCGACCTCGGCCACAGCTACGCGCGTGTCGGCCTGGAGGCGGGACCGCTCTCACCGTGGCTCTACGCCGGCCTGGTCGAAGCCGGACTGCCGGCGATCTGCGTCGAGACCCGCCACATGCATGCGGCCCTCTCGGCCCGCATCAACAAGACCGACCGCAACGACGCGATGGGCATAGCCCAGATGATGCGGGTCGGCCTGTTCAAGCCGGTCCACGTCAAAACGCCGGCCAGCCAGCAACGCCGCCTGCTCCTGACCTCGCGCAAGCTGCTTCAGCGCAAGGCTTACGACATCGAGAGCGACCTGCGCGGCCAACTGCGCAACTTCGGCCTCAAAGTCGGTGTCGTGGGGGCTGCCGGTTTCGAGCAGCGCGTACGCGACCTCGTGCTCGATCTGCCCTTCGTCGCGGCCGTGGTCCTGCCGCTGCTGGAGGCGCGCTCGGCGCTGCGGACCCAACTGGCCAAGCTGCACAAAATGCTGCTGGACCAGGTCCGCACCGACCCGGTCTGCCGGCGCTTGATGACCGCGCCCGGCGTCGGGCCGGTCGTGGCGTTGACCTACCGTACCTGCGTCGACAACCCAGCCCGCTTCGGACGATCGCAATGCGTCGGGGCGCATTATGGTCTGACGCCGCGGCTCTACCAGTCCGGCGAGACGAAGCGGGTCGGCCGAGTCTCGAAGTGCGGCGACACGATGATGCGCGCCGCACTGTATGAGGCCGCGCTCGTGCTGCTGACTGGCCCTCGGGTTCGATGGTCCTCGCTGAAGGTCTGGGGGCTGGCTGTGGCCAAGCGCAGAGGCATGCAGAAGGCCCTCGTGGCCGTCGCCCGCAAGCTGGCGATCGTGCTGCATCGGATGTGGCGCGACGAGAAGGATTTCCGCTGGTCGACCGAAGCCGCGACGGCGGCCTGAAGCTTACGGATCAGCATCACGTAACACCGAGCTCCTCCGGCGTGGAGGAGGTCCCTGTGGGGACGATGGGAGCGGGTGAGACCGAGGAAACTCGAGCGTCGGTTCTGCCGGGCGCGCGGCTTAGATGGATCCGCCCACTCCCTCTAACCCCATCATGAGGCGGCGCTCGCCGACCTCGGAGAGAAGCAAGAGCTCCACAGGGCCGATCACGCGTCGAACCAGGATGCGCACGAAAGGGCGTTGACCGATGAACCCCGAATAGAGAACAAGTTTCCCGAGGCGACGTCCGTCAGCACCTGACTCACCAACGACAGATCGGCCACGAGCCGCCGCAATCGAGCGTTCTCGCGCTCCAGGTCCTTCATCTTCTGGGCCTGGTCGACCTGGAGGCCGCCGTACTCCTTGCGCCAGCGTGAGTCACTCTGCTCGGAGATCTCCGCCTCGCACGCCAGTGCTAAGCTTTTGCCTTAGGCCGTCTGCACCTCGATCTGGCGCAGCTTCAGCACGAGCTGCTCCGCGCTCGTCTTCTGACCTCGCCGCATCGCCGACTCCTCTCGTCCTGGCTGATCCTCTCAATCAGCCCGGTCCAAAGCTAGTCGGTCAGGTCACCTCCGCTAACTCGATGCGCCGCAAATGGCCAAAGTCGAGCTTAGATATCAGAGTCAGGCTCTCCACCCGCTAGGCAGTCAAAAAATTACTGCCATACAAATCTTGCCCCGCCGGGAACTGCGCACGTCAGATCAACAATACGTTTGACTTCACCTGTCTCTAAAATTTCAATGTGCAGTTTTAGCTCTTTGTTTGCACTATATGTATACCGAATATATTCGAACGTAGCATTGCCTTTTGCGGAAATGCCCTGGTGCATGTCGGAGAAGAGCAACTTATCGTTTTTTATTATCTTGAAACTATTGATACGAAGCCCGGAAATGCTTTCCGGGGTAGTGCCGCCTGAGTTTGCGTTGTTGCATCTTGATGAATTCACAATCACAACAACATTTTTTCCAGCTTGCAGCGCTTCACTCAGGTCGCCAAGATTAAAGCTATCGGAAGCGCGGCTTTCGAAACTGATGCAGATAATAAATGGCAAGATCACCCAGCAGAAAACGTTGAGTTTATTCGCTAACGATTTCATCTAAACTGCCTTTTTTGGATCGAAGCTTGATGATTAGTTTAATCCTGACGGAAAAGGCACTTTTCATAGATCGTCGTTGCGAGGGATGGGATAATATGGGCCTCTAGATTTATAGATGGCATAAGTTGGCCTCCGTCGGCCTGCTTGTTGAAAGGTCTGTCCTGGTTCAGGGAAAATATGTTCGGCGCGGCGAGAAAATGTCCACCGCCAGCGTGAGGTTGCTGCATTATGAAATTATTACGGGAGCCGCGCTTTTGCGTTACAAGTGTAGCAGGTAGGACGAATGGATGGCACCGCGTGCACTGAGGGTCCCCCGGATCTTGGTCCGGCCGAAAGGTGAGCCTCCGGATCTCATTCGGCGGCCTGCAGGGCCGCCGCCAAGGCGAATTCCTGGGGTGTTCGCCACCCCAGGGCGGTGTGAGGCCGGCTCTCGTTGTACAACCCCTCAGCACAAGACCCATAGTACCGACGCTGGCGACGACGGTGTCGTCGTCTACGGATGGCATCCATGGGCCGGGCGTGCGGTTCGCCTTCACGAGGTGATCGGGCGCGCAGCAGGTACGGCCGCGCGCTGCACACTCGTGGACGCGCCAGCCGCACGCCTACAGGAGATCCCGGTCTGGATGCTCGATCCCGTCGCGTGCGGGGCAATGCGGGCGGCGGCGCAGCCGGTCGTGGCCTTGTCCGCGCTGATGAGCTTGCGCGTCCTGCTCGCCGCGGCGGGCAGAGGCCCTGTCCCGCGCCGAGCAACGCTAGCATCGCCCGAGTCCTCGGGAGATTGCCATGCCACAGCCTCCGCGCCGACCGCGCCGGTCGGACCCGCAGCTCGACCTCGGCCTGACGCAAGGGCCGTCGACTCTGACACCGCCAGCCTGGAGCAGCCTGCCGACGGCGACGCAGCAGACCCTCACCCGCCTGCTGGCCCGCCTGCTCGTCGCCCATACCAACAGATCCTCGCAGCAGGACGTCCGAGCCGGAGGCGCCGATGAGCGCTGAGAAGATCGGCCCGCAGCACCGGGCCCGCAAAGCCGTGCTCTACGTCCGCCAGTCCTCGGCCCATCAGGTCCAGCACAACCGCGAGAGCCAGGCCCTGCAATACGCCATGCGCGAGCGCCTCGTCGGGCTCGGCTTTGCCGAGGTCGAGATCATCGACGAGGATCTCGGCTGCTCGGCCGCCGGCGGCACGCTGCGCGCCGGCTTCGAACGTATGGTCGCCGAGGTCTGCCTGGGCAAGGTCGGCGCGGTCGCCGCCCGCGAGGTCTCCCGCTTCGCCCGCAACAGCCGGGACTGGCAGCAGCTCGTGGAGATGTGCCGCGTCGTCGATACCCTGCTCGTCGACCAGGAGGCGATCTACGCGCCGCGCCTGGGCAACGACCGCCTGCTCCTCGGGCTCAAGGGCAGCCTCAACGAGTACGAGCTCGACCTCCTGCGCCAGCGCTCGCTGTCCGCGCGCTACGAGAAGGCGCGCCGCGGCGAGCTCGTGGTCGCGGCACCTGTCGGCTTCCTCAAGGCCGGCGACCGGCTCGAGATGGATCCCGATCGGCGTGTGCAGGCCGCGATCCGGTTGGCCATCGACAAGGTGGCCGAGTTGGGCAGCGTGCGCCAGGCCCTGCTCTGGTTCCTGGAGCACGGGCTCGATCTGCCGACCCGCGTCAACGCCGGCCCGGTGGTCTGGCGCCGCCCCCGTTACTCGACGCTGCGCGAGTTCATCGCCAATCCTGCCTATGGCGGCGCCTACGCCTACGGCCGCAGCCGCGTCACGGCCAGCTACGACGCGGCCGGCGCCAAGGCGCGGGCCCGGCGCACGCCGCGCTCGGAGTGGCTGGCGTTGAAGCCCGGCGCGCATGAGGGTTACGTCACGTGGGAGCGGGCGGAGGCGATCCGGGCGATGGTGAGCGAGAACGTCCCGACGAGTTCCCGTGGTGCGCCCAAGCTCGGCTCGGCCCTGCTCTCCGGTCTGCTGCGCTGCCGGCGCTGCGGACGCAAGCTGAGCGTCCAGTACACCGGGGCTAAGGGGCAGATCCCGCTCTACGCCTGCATCCGCGGGCGGATCGACTACGGCGAGCCGAACTGCATCGCCTTCGGCGGCCTTCGTGTCGATGACGTCGTCGAGGCGGCGCTCCTGTCGGTGGTGCAGCCCGGTGCCATCGAGGCGGCGCGGGCAGCCGAGTCGCAGGCGAGCATGCGCCGCGACGAGGCACGCGAGGCAATGGTGCGTGATCTGGATGCGGCGCGCTACGCGGCCGACCGCGCCTTCCGCCAGTACGACGCCGCCGACCCCGAGAACCGCTTGGTGACCGGCGAACTCGAAGCGCGCTGGAACCGCGCTCTGTCCCGGGTCGGCGCCTGCGAGACGCGCGTTGCCGAGCACGACGCGGTCGCCCCCCGACCCGCCCTTCCTCCAATCGCGTTGGAGACGCTCGCCGCGGACCTGCAGGACATCTGGTCAGCGCCCACGACGGATGCGCGGCTCAAGAAGCGGATCGTGCGCACCCTGATCCACGAGGCGATCGCCGACCTCGACGAGGTGCGGGCCGAGATCGTGCTCACCGTGCATTGGGTCGGCGGCGCCCACACCGAGCATCGCCTGCCGCGTCGGCGACGCGGTCAGCGCACCAGCACGCCCGCCGACGTGATCGAAGCGGTGCGCACGCTGGCTTTGATCGCGCGCGACGACGTGATCGCGGGCGTACTCAACCGCAACGGCGTGAGGACGGGGCACGGCAACCGCTTCACGCGCGAGCGCGTCACCGCATTGCGCTCGCAGTACCGCATCCCGGTGTTCCGCGAGGCCGTGGCGGGAGAGGAGCCTTGGCTGAACCTGACCCAAGCTGCCGCCCGCGTCGGCGTTGCCGCGCGAACCCTTCGTCTGGCCGCGGAACGGGGCGAGATCGATGCAGCGCATCCGCTCGCGGACGGACCTTGGGTCTTCAGCCGCGCGGCTCTCGACGGCCCGGCTGCCCGCGTCCTCGCACAGGAGGCACTCAACCGCGGCAAACACCCCGCGGTACCGCATCCAGCACAGCAATCCCTCTTCGCATCAACGACATAGCGAGATGTGCGTTCTGATGAGCAGTTGTAGTGCCGCCGCCACGGCTCGGTCTTGCTCCTCGCGTCGGCCAACGACAAGAACCAGTTCGCATTCAGGCACTCGTCGCGCAGCCGGCCGTTGAACGACTCGACCAGCGCGTTGTTGGTCGGCTTGCCGGGGCGCGAGAAGTCCAACGTGACACCATTCTCGTAGGCCCAGCGGTCGAGGGCTTTCGAGACGAACTCAGGCCCGTTATCGACCTGAATCGCGCGTGGTGCTTCGCGCAGCAGCGCCAAGCGGCCGACGACAGCCACGACCTGCCCGCCCTTGATGCCCTGGTCGACCTCGATCACCAGAGCCTCGCGCGTGAAGGCGTCGGCGACCGTCAGGGCCCGCAGTCGGCGGCCGTCGAACAGCGCGTCGGAGACGAAGTTCATCGACCAGCGTTCGTTCGGCCGGAGTGCCGCAGGCTGACGCTCATGGTGTGCCCGCTGACGTTCCGGCGCGGCCGCTTGAGCCGCAGGCTCAGCCCCTCGTCCCGGTAGAGACGGTGAACCCGCTTATGGTTTACTCGCCAACCCTCCCGGCGCAGCAGGATGTAGATCCGGAAGTACCCGTAGCGCACCCGGCTCTTGGCCAGATCGCAGATGCGCATCCGTAGCGGTGCCTGATCGGGTTCGGTCGAGCGGTAGCGGAGGCTCGACCGGCCGACGCCGAGCGCGACGCAGCCGCGCCGCTCACTCACCCCGTGCACCTCATGAACCTGGTGCACGAGTTCGCGTCGCCGAGCAGGCGTCAGAGCTTTTTTGCGAGCACGTCCTGCAGGATGTGCTTGTCGAGGCTCAGATCGGCCACGAGCTGCTTGAGCTTGCGGTTCTCGTCCTCGAGCTGCTTCAGCCGCCGCAACTCGCCTGTGCCCAAGCCGCCGTAGAGCTTCTTCCAGCGGTAGAATGTCTGCTCGGAGATGGCCATCCGGCGCAGCACCTCCGCGACCGGTGTCCCGGTCTCGGCCTGCTTCAGCGCGAAGGTGATCTGCTCTTCGGTGTACCTGCCCTTCTTCACGGCTCTGCTCCTCCCATCAGGGTCTCACAAAACCGGAGAACTCGCACTCAGATCGGACCAAAGCGATGAGGGGACGTCAGTCAAAACCGAGGGAGGATCAGTTGAACAGCCGTTCGCCTGGATCGGCCGCAACGGCTGCCCCTGGAACGATCCGGAGTCGGAACGTCGGCCAGCATCGGGGCACGCCACGCTACGAGCCTACGTTCCCAGCTGGGCGAGTATTCGGATCCCGACCATCAACGCTCTTCCGTCCTAGTGCAGACGCTATAGCTACCCCGGCGTCATCGCGTTGCTGCGGTCAGCGCCTTCCTCGGGAGGCGCACGTGTTATTGTGAAGATCGGTTGTGCCTGAAGGAGTTGCACCAGAATCGCCGAGGGGAGGAGCCATGACGCTCTTGCTTGACGATCGGGGACAAATAAATTTTAGGAACTTCGCAACCCGCTTCTCGCGCCTCGACATGGGTGCGCGCATCCTCGGTATGTTCTAGGCTGCGACGATGCACGACAACGACGCCCTCCTCGAGAATCTGAACCGCTTGGCGGATCCCACGGCTGCCGCCGCGATCGCGCGCTTGCTCCGAGACGGGAGTGACGCGGCTCTCGCTGCCGTCAACGCGATCTCCTTCGCTGCCGAGCAACAGCTGCCCGAAGACACTGCGATCGGTGCGTTGCTGCACAGCGCTCGCCTCGGCTTGTTCGAAATGACTTGGAATGTTGTCTGCCCAAGCTGCGGCGGCATCCTGGATGCAAACGCGACGCTCAGGGGTGTGCGCCAGGACACCTATCACTGCGCCTTCTGCGCCCTAGACGCCGAGCCCGTGTTGGACGACACGGTAGAGGTGAGTTTCCGCGTCAGTCCGCGGGTACGGCGGATCGGCGCACATGATCCCGATCGTCTCGGCTTTTGGGACTATCACCGGCAGGTGTTTTTCGGCTCCGCTGTCGACTTTCCCGATGCGTTCGCCGAACTAGCCGAGCGCGCCCTGATCGATTCGACAGAACTGCAGGCTGGTGAGCGTATCATTCTGTCGCTGCGCCTGTCTGAGCCTGTGGTTGTGCTCGATCCGGTCACTCACGCCACGCACACTATCGCCCTCGACGGCGATCTGACAAACGAACGCCAGGACCTCATGCTCGTCTTCAGCGAGAACCGCGGCCGCTCCACCAGCGATACGCTCCGGCCCGGACCGATCCGGCTCACGCTCGACAACCGCACCGCCGGGCGCGTTCTGCCAGGCGTGTTCTCGGCGGGCGATGCGCTGCAGGCGCTGATTGGCGGACGGCGACCGTTCCTGAGCGGCAAGCGGCTTTTGAGCAACCAGACCTTTCGTGATCTCTACCGGACCGACACGCTGGAGATCGATCAACGTCTGAAGGTATTGAGTCTGACCTTCCTGTTCACTGACCTAAAAGGGTCGACTGCCTTGTATGAGAGGGTCGGCGACCTGAGAGCCTACGACCTCGTGCGCGCGCATTTCCGCATCCTCAATGTGATTGTTGCCGCGCAGTCCGGCGCCGTCGTGAAAACGATCGGTGATGCAGTCATGGCGACATTCTTCACGCCGGACCGCGCTCTGGCCGCCGCGCTCGCCATGCGCGAAGCGATGGATAGGTTCAACGCCGAGCGCGACACCGACGAGCTGATTCTCAAGATCGGCATTCACGAGGGGCCATGTCTCGCCGTCAACTCGAACGATCGGCAGGATTATTTCGGGCAAACGGTTAACATAGCAGCACGTGTTCAGGAGCTTGCCGGGGCGGGTACGATCTTCGCGACGGAACCGGTGGTGCAACACGCTGGTTCGATCCGCCTGCTGTCGAACTTACAGGTGCGGTCCAAGCGGTGCGCTTTGCGGGGTATCGATGAGGACGTCAACATCTACGAGATCGCGTGACGGCGAGACTCGGCGTTGGCCGGCGGCGCGACCGATTTCTCAAATTGTGGTCGCGTTCAGGTTTATGTACCACTTAATCACCTTGGCCGGATCAGAGGTTTTCTGAATTTTCGGGTGGAATGCTTGACCCGCTCCGAACCGATTCTTGGATCGCTCCGCCTGAGGTCGGGCCGTTAGGCGAACAGAGACCGTGCCAACGGCGTAGTCCCAGACGACGCGCAGCGTATTCTGCTTGCCTCCAGGCGGGGAGGGGCCTTGAGCAAGCTCCGGAGGCGGGCGGCGGACAGCAAGGGCCACCGCTTAGATTTCCCGGCGAATCCAGCCATCCGAGCGCACATTGCGGTAGCTTCAATCCTTCTAGTGCACCGATGCCGTTATAAAATTCACAAGCTGGATAATGCATGCGAGTCCGAGCAATGGCTCAGACCATCTGCGTGCTCCCCGACGAAGCCACCAAATCAGCGCTGATCGAGATCGCCGGCGATAGATCTCGACCTCTCGAGCATATCCTGCGGGCGTGTATCATCCTGCTCGCGGCCGAGCGCCTGAGCGTGCAGGACGTGGCGCGGCAGGCTGGCGTCAATCACCCCGTCGTCTGGCGCTGGCAGCAACGCTTTGCCGAGGCGGGCGTCGCGGACCCGCTCCGCGACAAAGACCCGTCCACCTAGGATCCCACCTCACCCCACCCGGACGGCAGGCAAGGTGTTGGCGCCGACTTGCCCGGAGCCACCCGACGAGGTCACGCACCGAGCCGGACGTGCCATCGCCTCGAGAGCCGGGATCTCACTGCGCTCCGTGCAATGGATCTGGCAGGAGCAAACCTTCAACCGCATCGGATCCGCACCTTCAAGCGCTCGCAACACCCGGCCTTTGCCGAGGAGGTGGAGAATGTCATCAGCCTCTACATGGCCTCGGCCGCCCATTGCGAGAAGTTCTTGGCGCGGCGTAGTAACGACTGCTCGCCATGGCACCTGTGAAGAGCGCAGAATAGATGGAGTGCATGGCGCCGATTACCGCCTCGGCATAGCGCACTCAAACCCAAATCGCCAGCTGCCCGTGTTTGATCAGGCCCGAGTGAACCAAATGTGGGAGCGGAACCGTCAGGAACCCGACGCATTTGATAGTCAAGGCGGCTCGCCCAAGACAGGACACAATTAAGCTCGAAGTGATCGCTCCGCTGCTTCGTATATGGATTGCTTCTGAGGTCTGGGCGCGAGCTGATGCATCGATTTTAGCGAACATCCTCGAAGCTATGGGGATAAATTATGCTGAGCCGCGCCGTCCCCAAACATCAAAGCAAGAGGCTGCGAAGGCAGATTTTGTCGTCTCCAAACTGCTGGCGTTAAGCCAATGTGCTGTTTGAATGCCCGCTGGAATGCCGCCTCCGACTGGTATCCTACAAGGTCCGCTACAGTTCCGATTGTGGCAAGCGGCTTTCGAAGTTCGTGTGCGGCCATTGTCATCCGGATATCAGATAACAAATCATTAGCGGACCGGCCAAGTTTTTCTTGGAATTGCCGAGCAGCGGTGGCTCTGGACATATTACATAGTTTGGCAAGTTTAGGCAAAGTCCAAGCCTTGCTTGGCTCATGAAGAATGGCTGAAAGAGCAGGTGCAAGACGCGGGTTGGCGGCAAGGGCTAATAGACCCACGGGGGAGTCTTGAGCTTGGCTGGCTGACCGAAGCGTCAGGGTAAACATCGCAGCAGAAAGAGCATTGAGCATAGCTCGGCCGCCCAAACTATCTGAAGCCGCTTCCAAGCGCATGAGCGAAACTAGACTCGTGAGTTCTGAAATTAGAGCTTTTTCTGGCGCTTCTCGATTCGGTTCGACGCTCCGTACGACGAGATTTTCTGGAAGGTACTCCCGGATTAATCGGTCCTCCGGGCTGGCAAGTATTATATGCCCACATAGCATATCTAAACGCTGACCGGTACCAGTATTCTCGCTAATCAGAAGATTTCGACCCTGTCGTATGCTGGACGGTATAGCTGGTGCTCCGCTGCCGTCATGAAGGACATGCGCACCGCCATGAGGAATAAGAACTATATCGCCTGCTTTTAGATGTCGCCGTTTACCGACTTTTGGGTCTTCCAATATTGCCGAACCCGCAATTATCGCATGATATGGCATTGCCCCTGTTTCAGACTGTGGCTGCTCGATGCGCCACGGAGCCTGATAGACGCAATGAATATCAAGGCGACCGCTAACAGCTACCATCGCTAAAAGTCGGCTGAGCCAATCTGTAGTCAACGACAAGGTTTTGCTCCATATAGCGGCGGCAGCGGCTTCTCGCTTCGATAAATCCATGGAGATGCCACGAGAAATCGGGCTACTTTAGTCCAGGAAACGATTCGTCATAACGGCTCCGATTGTTTGAGTTATCTATCACTTGAGCAGCAAGCCGAGTTACTTGATCACACAATACTCAAAACTGTTGATTTGTGGCGTTTGACTCATGCCGGGTTGCATCAGGGGCAGGCTCGCCACCACGCTATTGCAGATACAGGCTGGTGGCATGTCCGCGACCGCGCTGATCGCAGCTAAGACCGCCTTCCTTTTAGGCCGGCTGCAGAGTGTCATTGAACCTGTCCACCGCCAGGCTCAGATGAACCGCAACCGACATGCACCTCAGTAAGTGTACACCGGATGGTACATACGAATAGATCTTTTCTAACTTGATTTTGAAACCGGGCATTTGTGAAAAGATAAACTATTAAGTCGATATTGAAGACGCAACTCGAGGAACAATACATTTACTGAAAGGTAGGTGCCGCCCTGCGGCAAAAAACCACGGCGGCGGAACGCCAATACATTGTAAATTCAGTCCTGGCGATCGGAAGATCCAACGTCGGTCCTGTGAATGGCATGACAATTCCGCGCATCGGCACACTACCATCGGATGGGTTGAGCCTAACTCTCATCCTGACATCATATTACAAAAATGTTTCATTTTGGCGCTTTTATGGTTACATCTGTAATAAATCCCGGACTTAATTCATTGGCTTGCCTCTGCCTCAGTACGTGATAATCAGTGCATCCAGTCAGAAGTCCACACACGTGCCGCGCGGTGCGATTGGCCGCCGAAACAGTGACGGCGCATAGAGGCTGGACCTCACTAGGGCTAGAAGGCGAGCGTCGACTGAAGTCGGTGGCACCTTTGTACATCGGGTCGGAGCCGCGATCTAAGGCCAGATTCGTCCAGCGGGAAGCGCGGTCAAAAGCGTCGTACAGATAGCGTTGCGCG
This sequence comes from Methylobacterium sp. 092160098-2, assembly GCF_028920805.1. Taxonomy (NCBI): domain Bacteria; kingdom Pseudomonadati; phylum Pseudomonadota; class Alphaproteobacteria; order Hyphomicrobiales; family Methylobacteriaceae; genus Methylobacterium; species Methylobacterium sp. 092160098-2. The sequence goes on from NZ_JAQPZJ010000002.1 coordinate 1,259,885, forward strand.
AGATGCGGTCGCGACTCTGTAGCTCGAGCATGTGCTTCACCGAAGTGAGCGGCGTTCGAACTTCCGATAGAGATCTTAGAATCGCGAATAGAGAGAGCCTGGCGGATGGGTCGCTCGGTACTCCCTCCAGAGCGCCTTGAGGTCGGCCCCGGGGCGGCGCATTTGCCGAATTCGAAAGGGCCATTCGGGCTCAGGCAGCTGGCGCATGCTTTGCTTGACCCCGGCTCGAGCGAACAGGGGCTGCTCCAGCGCCGTGTTGGTGCCCATGGGACCGAGCAGCCAGGTCAGGTCGGTAGCTGTTGCCCGAGCGAGGTATCATGCACGGTCGAGCAGGCGATGCCCAGCGTTCGCGCGATCTCTCGCGAACTCGCCCCGTCGCGGGCGAGACGCAGCATCTGTTTGATCTGTCGCATGGTCAACTCTCCTGGCCGGCATCCCGCTCTCCTCGTGGTCGAGGACAGGGATGCCGCGGTTGCTGACCCGCGGGGATGATCCGTCGCCGATATCGGCTACCGGTTGGCCGGCTTCATCTCGGAATGGTGGCCGACATCAAATCGGAACGCTGGCCGGCTTCGCCTCGGAATGAGTGGCCGGCTTCCGTCGGAATCCGCAGCCGACTGGCACGAACGCCGGCACTGAGCCTCATGCTGATGCTCTGGTGCTCCCTCAAGGATCTCACCGACCGCAAGGTTCTGATCCTGTGGGAGGGCTCGGCGATGGATCAGGCGATACGGGAGCTGATGCCGATGTGTCAGCATGGCTTCAAGAAGCAAGAGGAGGGCGTTGCAGCCCAGGAGCAAGCTCGTGCGCTGCTGAGGCGCCTCCAAGCGGAAGGACTATACCGCTGATCTCCGGTCGTCCGTCGTCTGTCCAGCGACCGAGCATCAATCTGGCCGCCATCGTCGTATTCAGCGCCGCAGCGCCTCGATCCAGGCCTTCACTGGATCCACCACGAAGGACACATACGCTGCCCACGTACGCGCCCAGCCATTCAGGGGCAAGTCGGCGTCTGGACGGGCTGCCATCAGCGCTGCCACGTAGGCGTCCTCGTGTGGCTTGCACTCGTCCAAGGCATTACGCTCCCGACCGGGCTTGCTGCCGTGCTCGGGCTGACGGTCATACGCCTCGCGCACGCAGCTGTGCCACGCCCGCTCGAGGGCGGGCAGATCGGCCGGCTCGGCTGCCAGGGCCGAGGTTGGCACGGCGCTGACGAGGATCGCGAGCAGGACCACGCCTCGGATAGGGACCGCGCGGTTACTCATCGGACGTGCTCGCCGGCTGCGCGTCTACCACAGCAGAGGCCACGGTTGTGCCGCCAGTCGCCTCCCGAAGCTCACGTTGAGCCACGCCGTCCGCCAGTGCCACCAAGGCAGCCATCAGCACCAAGGCGAAGGCAACTCGGATCAGGATCGGGCGGGTAGGCATAGGCGGCATCCAGAGACCCAACCGCCGTACCAGAGGCTCTTAATTGCGGCTGCCGCGTCGGGAGCACAATAGGTACAAAATGCGAACGGGCTCCATCCTCTTCTTAGGGATCGCAGCGATCCAGCGTTGGAGGTCGCTAGGCTTACGGCCCGCCAAAACAGGTCACCGAGCGCTTTCCTGCGGAACAGCGTTCGCCAGCGCCGCCGCTGATGCTCCGGCCGATCGTGGATCATGTGGCATATGTGGACGGCCCCCAGCTCGCAAGATGAAGTCAGCTTGGATGATCGGATCGCTTGCGTTCATATGTCCGGCCTATTGACGCGTTCACACATGAACGCTGGCCAAGATGGGCTCCGCGACGTCAGCCCCAATCAACGCTGCGACCTTGATCGGCCACTGTCACATTCGGGTTCGCTGACGTCTCGGATCGATCGATCACGCCACCTGTCCGTCCTCCTACAAGCTTCCGCATCAGCTCGGCTCGGTCGCCAATTTCCGGCGATCCGTGCTCTGCCGATCCCTACACGGCGCACGGCGTAGCAGGAGCTCGCGCTCCCGCGTAGGCTTCGCCCGTCCTCATCATCTTCCAGGCGATCCGGGCCAGCTTGTTGGCCACCGCCACCGCGACCAGCTTCGGCGCCTTGCGCTGAAGAAGCTCTTTGATCCAGAGGGCCAACCCCCATCCGCATCGACCTTCACGGCCGCGCCGCACGAGGGCCGTGGCTCCGGCAACGAGGACACGGCGCAGAGCCTCGTCCCCAGCCCGCGTGATGACGCCGAGCCGGACCTTGCCGGCTGTCGAATGGTCCTTGGGGGTCAGCCCGATCCACGCGGCGAACTGCCGACCGGATCGGAACGCCTCAGGCGCAGGGGTCTTCAACATCAGCATCGCGGCCCCGATCGGCCCAATGCCGGGGATCCGCACCAAGCGCGTGCTACAGGCGTCGGCACGCTGCCACGCGGCCAGCTTGAGATCGATGGCAACGATTTTTGCCTGGACCTGTTCGTACTCGATGGCCTGCAGCGCAAACAGCTCGCGCGCGAGCTTTGGCAGGGCTTGATCGGCCTGAATACGCACGAGAAGTGGCGCGACGTGCGCGATCCCCTGAGCCGCCGTGATACCAAACTCAGCAGCATAGCCGCGGATCGCGTTGACGATCTGCGTGCGGTTGCGGATCAGCCTATCCCGTAGGCCGATCATCATGAGCGCGGCCTGCTGCTCGGCGGTTTTGACCGGAACGAACCTCATGGTCGGTCGGCTCATGGCTTCGCACAGGGCTTCTGCGTCGGCGGCGTCATTCTTGCCGCGTTTGACGTAGGGCTTTACGAGCTGCGGCGCGATAAGCTGAACGTCATGCCCAAAACTGCGCAGTAGGCGCGCCCAGTGGTGTGAAGCGCCACAGGCCTCAATGGCGACGCGCGTCGGGGTGAGCCGCTCAAAGAACGCGATCATGTCCTTGCGACGGAGTTTTCGGCGCAAAATGGGCTCTTCAGCCGCGTTCACGCCGTGCAGCTGGAAGATGTGCTTGGACGTATCCATACCGATGCGGCTAATCTGATCCACGGACGGCCTCCTCGCATGAGATCTACAACGACCTCAGCTTGGCACAGCGATGCCGTTCGGGGGCCGTCCACCCCATCAGCGCTGGCAGAAGGCCGCGAGGTTGGCGTCCGCGTTGTTCGAGGTGTCGTGGTCTCGATGGGCGGCGGCCAGCACCACCCTGGTCCGACGGGCACGGCCGAGGATGTCAGCTTCCGCAGCGATTCCGATCCGCCTGCCCCAGCCATCGCGCCACCGGCCGGCATCTGCGTCCCACCAGCAGCCGTCGCCAAGGTGGTAGACCATCCGTCCGTGCGGCCGCCCGCATCCCTCACAGCAGCCTCTCGCCCGGCCGAACCGGATCACAGCCAAGAGCTGCGCCTAGTCGTTGGGGTAGAAGTAGCGGTGCTCGGGCCGGATCGGCATGTTGGCCGCACTCTGCCACCGAGCGTGGGAGAAGCGTGGCGGTTGGATAGCCTGTTGGCTTGCGCTCGCTCACGAGCCTATCGGCGGGTCACAAGCAATCCTGTTGTGGACGGCACCACCAGTACGGGTCCCGAGCCGCCATCCTTTCCAACGCGGTAACCATGCAGGTCCTACCACCCGCCTCCCTGAGGCTGTGAGGCGGGGTTGGTATGGGTGACGACGTGGCCGCGATCCTCCTGACCCTGGCGGCAGAGAACGCCGAGCTGCACGAGCAGCTCGCCGCTGCACAGGACATGCTCATGGAGACTGCGATCGACGCCGGGCAGCTGCACGCCCGCTTCGAAGCGATCCAGTCCGAGCGCGACGCTTGGCGGGCCGAAGCCGAGCGCCTGGACCGCAGCCGAAAGCGATGTCGGTGACGTGCGCAGTGCCCGCGATGGTTCCGTCAGTGGTCAATGTCAGCGGCGCAGCACTGGCTGCCGAGGCGAGGCCGAGACCGCCGGCGAGAGTGGCGACAACTGCGAGCGTCTTCAGGTGCGTCATGGTCAGACCACCTGTTTGTACCCGGGCCGCAGAGCCGGCCAGCGGGGCCGCGCAGGTGCCATGGAAAAGCTGAACGGGACGTCACCTTCGCCCCGCAGCAGGGAGCTGGGAGCCATGCCGATATGTCGGCCTAATGCCGCGAGGAACGCGGCTGCAGCAAGCCAGCTTGAGCGTCAATTGGAGAACGAGCCAAAGCCCTCGAAGGCGTTGGTCGGCTTCGCTGCGGAAGAAGCTCTGTCAGAAGCCGCCGCGTCACCTTCCAAAATTTTCTCTGATGATGGTTGGATTTTTTCTGATTGCGTCCGGTCTGAGACTGGGTGAGCGACGCATCAAAGCGATCTGGCTGCGTATCTAACGTCATTCAAACTCCTCAGGTAGAGGCAAAATCAGCGGCCAAGTTCACAGGTATACTACAAGGTCCAGATTGCAAAACCCTGGACTGCGCTCCGCTGATCGTCAGCGGGGCCTGTCGCAAAGGCGAATACGCTGAGGTTCGGGGGTGGTTAGCCGTACCCGCCGAGCTTCCCGCCCCGGCTTAAAAGCCGGCCCATGATCCTCAGTTCGAACCTTAAGTTCCCGAGCTATCTTATCCATGTTTGCAGATGAAACCATATAGAATGGAACTAAGAGTGGACTTCGGATGGCAACTATATTTATATTTATCAACGAATAGGTGCGATAATCTTGGCTCAACGGGTTGCCCGCAACGACTTTGAGGCAACAATATGATTTAGCAAACTCGTGACCGGCGCACTTACAAGGCCGGTTGAGTATGCATTATAGTCTGTACTCCGGCGAGCATCAGATCGATGTGTCTCGGCGTAATTAAATTCACTTCAGCGGCGATAATATATTCAAATTCAATATCAATATACTGTAATTCTGGCTTTTTCCATGTTGATCTCATAAATATATCGGATATTTAGCGAACAAGACTGCTATAAATGATGAGTGCCCTCAGTCGCCAAGTAAACATTCAAATCCATATAGTTACATTTGTAACATTTTTTCAATACGATATGCGGCGAAGAAGGGTTTTGTCAAACAGTGATACATAAGCTTTGAGTGTTGCTGATTTGCACTGGCGGCCTACCGCAATCGAGCGTTCCAAGCGTCACTCGACAATCAAAAAATGGACCAAGAACTAGATGATCAAGGAGCGTCTCCTCGCCAGCGCCGCCACGGCTCTGGTCTCGACGGTCGCTTCCGCTGCCGACCTGCAGCGTCGGGCTGATCCGCCGCCGATGTTCACTCAAATTTCGGTTTTTACCTGGACTGGCTTCTACGCCGGTATCAAAGCCGGTTACGCCTTCGACGCCAGCAGCCACAACGGCAATCCGACCTTCGGGATTCCAGCTCCGTTCGCCGCCACCGGCACTACTGCTACGTTCCGCACCCGTAGCCAGGATTGGTTCTCCGGCGGTGGCCAGATCGGCTACAACTATCAGTTCACACCCGGCTCGGGCGTTGTGATCGGCATCGAGGCTGACGCTCAGTACCTCGACTTCGGCCGTGACCGACGCAGCGCCTTCATCAACGGCGGTCTGGCGCCCGGCTTTGCGGTGACCGACCCGCGCGGCCTGTCGAGCCTCGACTACTTCGGCACCGTCCGCGGTCGCATCGGCTACGCCTTCGACCACACCCTCGTGTACGGCACCGGCGGCTTCGCCTACGGCTCGGGCAGCTCGGATCGCAGCTTCGGCGGCCTTGCCGGCAACGACAGCTTCCGCACCGGCTGGGCTGCTGGCGGTGGCATCGAGTACGCCCTGCTCACCGAGAGCTGGCTCAACTTCTTCCATTCGTCGGCTGTGACGATCAAGGTCGAAGGTCTGTACGTGAACCTGGATCGCAATAACCGCAATCAAGGTGCGCTCGTGCGCAACGGACACGCCGGTGGTGTTCAATGCCGTGGGCCGCCGGGGCGATCAGTTCGCCGTAGTGCGCACGGGCCTCAACTACAAGTTCCGTACGTACTAAGGTTCATGCTTACCGTCGAGCTTGGCATCTACCGCTCCGCTTGAGCAAACTGGCTACGATATCGGAAGCGCCCGAGGGGCATGAATTCAAGCGTTTATATTTCCCGCCCGTAGTATAGCGGACGGTTGGTCGTAGTCAATGTTCGATCTTAGGCTATAGTGTACAGCATAAACAAGCGACTCGGCCGTTTGAGATCACCATTAGCAAAGCTCAGGGCGCATGCGATGCGGACGGCTGTCGAGTTTTCTGACTCGATAGAAAATATTCGCTTCAACTCACGAGGCGAAACTATGTAGCAAGCTCAAATCTCATCAGCTTATAGAATAAGGAGATGTACTAATGAACACAACGAGATACAGCTGGTTGTTCGGTTCGGTGTTGGTGTTGTCAGTTATATCAGCATCCACTTCTTACGCCCAAACCACCACTGTACCGGGCCAAGACATAGGTCTGGCCGTTGGAGCCCCGCTCCCGGAGGGCCTCTACGCTATCAATACTTTCGTGTACCGGCGCACCGATCAACGGTTTTCAGCTGACACCGCAGTCGAAATTCCGATTTTAATTTGGTCGACACCATGGAAGTTCCTTGATGCGCGAGTTGAGTTTTTACTCTCACAAGATACGGTATTTGCGTTTTCACGCAATCCAGCCGGCGTGCCCAATCGAGATATCTCTGTTAACGTGGGATCATTCGTCGGTGGTTCATTAGCTTGGGATCTAGGTAGCGGCGTCGGAGTGAGCTACCTCTTTGCTACATACTTGAATGGCGTTAATGGTGATCGCGGCTCTTTTGTGGGGGCAGGAGGCTCGACCCCTGTAGTCCCGCAGCTTTCTTCTACAGCCTTCCGCCAGGATTTTGCCATCAGCTACACAGCCGATGGTTGGAACCTCACAGCACAGTTGACACATAATTTCTACGATTCGCCTGGCCGGTTCGGCGGCCCTGTCGGTGCAGCTCTAGGACCGATCTTTGTCTCGGACGCTTTAAACCTCGGGCTGACTGCGACAAAGAAATTCGGAAAATTTGAAATTGGAGCGATAGGCTACGGGACAACTGATTTGAGCTTCAATCCACTTTCAGGAACTAAAAACGGCCGTTTCGCCCTTGGCGGCTTGATTGGCTATGATTTCGGCTCATTCCAAACTCAGATCTACGTAGCACGTGATGTCGCTACACGTGCGACGTTTATTTCGGCCGGTGGTATTACGCGCGAAAACCTTTCGACCGATGGGTTTTTTAGGCTAATTGTGCCCCTATACACTGCAGCAGCGTCAAATGAACAGCCCGTATCACTGATCAGGAAATAAGGAAAACCCGGTAACGAGGCGGCAAATCTTGCCGCGAAGACAGGACAAACTCGGCGCAACTGGTTCGGCGCGAATACGTTTGCGCCGAATTTCAAACGTTTTAGTAAATAATTCGATCTGCCTTCTGATGAAGGCCCGCCTGAGCTTGTTCCGGCCAAAAAGTGAGCCTCCGGGGCTCATTCGGTGGCCTGCGGGATGGCCGCCAAGGCGAATTCCTGGAGCGTCAGCCATCTCAGGGCTGTGTGAGGACGGCTCTCGCCCGCGACAGAACAGAGATCTTTGAGGGATCCGCTCTCAGGTTGATCGCGCTATCAGAGGTGGATGTCGGCTGCGAGAGAACAGAGCGTAATGCGCTCTGATGGCTGGTGCGGTAGGGCTCAATGTGGCGGAAGTGCGGACAAGCGCCGAACCGGAACCCCTCTCGGAATGACGGTAACATCCTCAACAAAAAGCCATTTTTTGTCTAGGGCGGGTCCAGGTCGGCGCCGACCGGAACCCTGCGCACTTCTCGATTTTGCTAGTGATAACAACGCGCTACCTTGGCTTCGGCCGGGGGCTGCTTCAACGCCGATCTACATCCTGCGCTCCGTACCCGGGTTTGCGACACGCCCCGCAAATTTATGGAAGGTCACTGGGCGGCGCTTCAGCTGCCTGATGCCACGTTGATCGGAGCGCCTGTCTGCCAAGCGGCGATAGCCGCCACTACATCGTGGAAGAATTGACGGTATGATCCTTCCGTGACGTAACCCAGATGCGGCTTGAGGTAGGCGTTCACGAGGGTGCGCAGAGGGTGTTCGACTGGCAACGGCTCCTGATCGTAGACGTCGAGCGCCGCACCGCGGATACGGCCGGTACGCAAGGTCTCGATCAACGCCGTCTCGTCAATCAGCGGACCGCGCGACGTGTTCACGAGCAATGCCCCCGGCCTCATCAGGCCGAGTTCTCGCGCGCCGACGAGATGCCGGGTCGCCGGGCTCAACACCATGTGCAGGGTCAGGACATCCGAGGCCGCGAAGAGCTCATCCTTGTCCACGAGGGCGACGCCGGCAGTCCCAGCGCGCTCGGCGTCGAGATTGGGGCTCCAGGCGATCCGGTGCATTCCGAAGGCTGCGCCGATCGCCGCCACGCGCTGCCTGAGCTTGCCGAGACCGAGGAGGCCGAGGGTGCGACCCTCGAGGACGGAGCCAACCGTAGTCTGCCAAGCGCCGTCCCACATGCCTGCCATCTCACGCGGCAGATAGCGCATAGCCGCGAGAATAAGGCCCCAGGTCAATTCGGCCGTAGCAGGCTGCATCTCTCCTCCGCCTGTGTGGCAGGCGACGATCCCCCGCTCGGCGAGCGCCGCGAATTCGATCGAGCGGGTTCGAACACCCGTGAAGATCACGAGCCGAAGGTTCGGCAGGGCCTCGATCAGCGTGCTCGGCAGGGCCATGCGCTCGCGCATGAGGCAGAGCACGTCGTAGGGCGCGAGCGCGACCTTCGCGTCTTCGAGAGCGAGATTGCGGTCGAACACGGTCACATCGAGATCGGGGCCGAGCCGCTCCCAATCCCCGTACTCGAGCGCCACGCGCTGGTAGTCGTCGAGGACGGCCACCCGCAGGCCGCGGGGCGCCTTGCTTCCCGAAACTTCGGCAGATGCGGCGTCGTGCATGTCAGGCAACCACGGTCTCGGAGGCCGGCTCGGCAGTGGCGAGCCGGTCGGTCAGGAGCGCCGCGATCAGCGCGGCGAGGAACGCGGAGCAGGCCATCGCGGCGAGCGCCGCCGAGAAGCTGCCGGCCCAATCGCGGATCACGCCGGTCATCCAGGGACCGATGAGGCCGCCGAGCTGGGCCAGCGTGTTGATGAGCGCGATACCGGCCGCGCGGGCTCCCCCGGAGAGAAAATCGCCGGTGAGGCTTCAGAAGATCCCCAGGCCGCCCCAGATGCCGGCGGCGGCCACGCATAGGCATGCAAAGCTCGCCGTCATGTCCGGCGCGTAGGCGCTTCCGAGAAGACCCAGGCCTCCCAGGCTCAGCGCGGCGGCCAAGTGCCATTTCCGCTCCCGCTTGTGGTCGGAATGGCGCCCCCAGAGCAGCATCGCGGTCGCACCGCACAGGAACGGTAGAGCCGAAAGCAGGCCGACCTCGACGTCGGTGAGTCCGCCGAACGCCTTGACGATCTGGGGCAGCCACAGCAGCACGCCGTAGAACGCCGTCAGGAAGCAGGTGAAAAGCGCGGCGAGGGCCTATACGCGCCCGAGCCGGGCGACGCGCCAGAACGGGAAATCGCCCTCGGTTGCCGAGGGGTTCTCTACCTCGCGCAGGCGTCGTGCCAGCCAAGTCTTCTCGTCGGCTGGTAGCCAGCGCGCGGCCTCGGGGCGTTCCGTCAGCCAGAACAGGACGGCGATGCCCAGATGGACAGCCGGAGCGGCCTCGAAGAGGAACATCCACTGCCAGCTGCGCAGGCCGAGCGCTTCAGGCATGTAGGTCAGGATCGCGCCGGACAGGGGTGAGCCGACCACGGAAGCCACGGCGGTCGCCGCGACCACGCCCGAGTTCGCCTTCGAGCGGTGTTCGATCGGGAACCACTGGGTCAGGTAGTACACGATGCCGGGCAGGAAGCCGCCCTCCGCGACGCCGAGGAGGAAGCGGAGGATGTAGAAGCTCGTCTCGCCATGGACGAAGGCCATGCAGCCCGAGACCAACCCCCAGCTGACTAGGATGCGGGCGATCCAGACGCGCGCTCCGACCTTGTGCAGGATCAGGTTCGAGGGCACCTCGAACAGTGCGTACCCGACGAAGAAGATGCTCGCCCCGAACCCGAACGCGCTGGCGCTGAGACCGAGGTCGGCGTTCATGCGCAGGGCCGCGAAGCCGATGTTGACCCGGTCGAGATAGTTGACGACCAGAAGGAGGAACAGGAACGGGATCAGCCGCCACTAGACGCGGCGCATCGTGCGCGCCTCGATGTCTTCGCTCATGCGTTCCTCCCTGGATCGTATACTTTTCTGTATTCGACCTAGGGCCTGCAGCGTGGGCGGAACGGCGCGCCGGCTGGCTATGGCCGCGCGACGCAAGTCCGACCCTGCCTAGGAAGGTCGGCGCGAGCGAGGCCGGCATTCTCACGACGTATTGTTTCTCGATGATGCTCTCGTCGGTACCTCCGCTGGGTCTGTTGCCTCACGAGTGCGTCATCGGACGATCCGCATCCCGATCGAAGAGCACTCGTTGCGGCTGCCTCGATCCGAACACGCCCCGTCGCAGCCGGCGCCTCGCGAGCTTGGCGAAGAAGCCCGCGACGGCGTTGAGCCAGGAGGCGGAGGTGGGCGTGAAGTGGAAGGTGAAGCCGCTGCGAAGCGCTCCTGCCAGCGCCAGACCGCGGTCTTGGACACGCCCGCCTCACGCATGATCGCATGAGTACCCAGACCATTGGCGCTCAGCAGCACGATGCGAGCGCGCCAGACATGCTTCTGCGGTGTATTCCGGTCAGCCACGAGGGCTTCGAGCCGAAGGCGATCCGAGGCGGCAAGCGAGAAGGAGATGCAACTGCGCATCCCGCCAGACTCGGGGGACACAGCCCGAACCGAAACCCAAGACGGACTCAACCGTCAAAGTTCAACCAATAGTACATGGTTCATCTTACGGAAACCTGCAATTCCGGCCTGCCGCGGCCAGTCGTCCACACCGAGACCACGCCGGCCAACGTGCACGAAGCCGTTTGCACCGGCGCGATCCACAAAGTGTTGTCCGAGTATGGTCCACCCACGACGATCTACAACCGCCACAGCGGGCAGTCTCTTTAGTTCCATCTTACGGATTGATGAAGTTTTCAAAAATAACTAATCACAAGATCGATATTGATATGATTGGCGCCACCGGCGATCAATTCTAAGACCACGCTGCAAAGGTCTATTCCGTAGCACTGAGTTAGCATGCATAGCCCGCGCTTCCGCGGCCCATCTATTCGCCTCGAACATTTCTATAATTTCATTCCAGAATTTTGGATGTCGCCATGATCTATATCGCCCATGAACCGTACTGTGCTCGCCGTAATATCTGGGGCAATCCGCCCATCGATATCCGCTCAGTCCCATATATATTATGCCTGATATAATAAGTCTGTCGTCTTTTCTAATGCCCGATAGTCTTTTTAGAATCATGGGTTCAATCTTTTCCCACTGTGCGTCTGACAACTCATATGAGCTGCCGATGTCATTACCAGAAGGTGTTCTAAGTTTATGAAACATACTCTGAATTACCCTGTACAGAATGCCATACGTATAAAAATAATAACTACTATTGTAGGCCGGGCAATATAGGCGGCATATCCCGGTATCTCATCGAAAGGAGGCGTTCAGCTCCTGCACGGCCGTGTCTCTATCGCAACATATGGCCATGTTTCGAGCCCGACCCTCGTCTTCAGCCTTGTCGCCGAGCTTGACCGCACGTATCCGTCACACGAGAAAAGTCAAATATAACAGTAGTTTAGCATCATTCAAAATTGCGGCGACGCTGAGGATTTCGTTCGGCGAGCGCGGTCGGCTGCGTGCACGAGACACCCAGGTTCACACGGTATGAGGCTCTTCACCCCCCGTCCCAGCGCGCTGCGCGGCTTGCTCGCAGGCGCCTCGCTCGCCATCCTGACCCAAGCCACCCTGATCGCAGTCGGGCCGGCCCTGGCGCAGGATGCGACGCCGCCGCGCCCACGGGCGAACAACCCGGTTAACCAGACCGCACAATCGAGCGTGCAACTCGAGGAGCTGAGCGTCACCGGCCAGGGCGGCGCCGGCCCGGTGGCTGTCGGTCCGGTATCTGAGGATCCGCGTGGCCCAATCACCGGCTTCGTTGCCAAGCGCTCGCTCACCGCCACAAAGACCGACACCCCGCTGATCGAGACGCCGCAATCGATCACCGTCATCGGGCGCCAGCAACTCGACACACAGAAGGCCCAGTCGGTCTCGGAAGCCCTGCAGTACGCGCCAGGTGTGTTCGGTAGCCCCTTCGGGCCAGACCCGCGCCTCGACTTCTTCCTGATCCGCGGCTTCACCACGAGCGACACCGGACTGTACCGGGACGGGCTGCAGCTCCTGAATTTCGGCTTCGGGAGCTTCAAGGTCGAGCAGTTCGGCCTGGAGCGCATCGACATCCTACGCGGCCCAGCCGCCGTGCTATTCGGCCAGGGTAGCCCTGGCGGCGTCGTCAATCTTGAGACCAAGCATCCGACCCTGCAGCCCTTTGGCTACATCGAAGCGGGTGGCGGTTCGTTCGGGCAGAAGTATCTCGCCTTCGACATCGGCGGCCCTGCCGACGCAGATGGCCACTTGTTCTATCGCCTAACCGCCATCGGGCGGAACGGCGGCACGCAGGTCGACGGCGTCGAGGACAACGTCGGCTACATCGCCCCTGCCTTCACTTGGAAGCCCGACGGCTCAACGACGTTCACGATCCTGTCGAGCTTCCAGCACGACGAGAACGGACGCATCAACGCGTTCCTGCCCTATTACGGCACCGTGCGCCCGCAGGCCGAAGGCCTACGGATCCCGCGCTCGTACAACACCCAGGATGACATCCAGAACCGGTTCCGACGCACGCAGGCCATGATCGGCTACGAGTTCGAGCACGTGTTCGACGAGGTCTGGACGGTGCGCCAGAACGCGCGCCTCGCCTTCGCGCAGACTTACGACAACTCACTTAGCGGCGGCCTCGGCTACGTGGACCCGCTCGGCCAGACTCAGCTCAGCCGCTACCGCTTTCAGGCTACCTCGACACAGCGTCTGTTCAACGTCGACACACAAGCGGTCGCGCGCTTTAACGACGGACTGTTCGGCCACACGTTCCTGATGGGCATCGACTACAAGTACTTCAGTCTGAACGACAATCAGGGCACGTTCTTCGGCGTGGACCCGTTCAATCTGGCGGCACCGAACTTCGTCAGCCCGACTGGAGCAGTCTCGCCCTACCTCGTCAACTTCGACGTGTTCCAGCAGACCGGCATCTACGTGCAGGACCAGATCAAGCTCACGCCTGAGCTGACCCTGATCGCCTCCGGCCGCGGCGACTTCACCACCAACGAGGTCAACGATAAGCTCGCCAGTCCGGTCGCCCGCACGACCCAGAACGCCAACGCGGCCACCGAGCGCTTCGCGCTGATCTACAACTTCGACTTCGGGCTAGCGCCCTATGTCTCCTACGCGACCTCGTTCAACCCGCAGGTAGGCACGAACGTCTTCGGGCAGCCGTTCAAGCCGACCACGGGCGAACAGTACGAGGCCGGTGTGAAGTACCAGCCGCCAGGCGTGGACCTGCTGTTTGCCGCCGCGTTCTTCGATCTCGCGCTCAACAATTCGCTGTCCGTCGATCCGAACAATCCCAACAACTCACTGCAGCTCGGGCTGACGCGTTCGCGAGGCGCCGAAGCCTCGGTGACGGCCAACATCACGCCCAACTTCAACGTCATCGCCTCGGTGACGAACTACGAGTTGAAGATCGAGCGCGGCGACAACGTTGGCCGGACCCCGGCAGGTGTGCCGCAGAGCTTTGCGTCGGTGTTCGGCGACTACACGATCCCCACTGGCGAATTCGCGGGCTTCGGCTTCGGCGGCGGCGTACGCTATGTTGGGCACTCCTACGCGACGACCGATAACTCCCTGAAAGTGCCGGAGCGGGTGCTGTTCGACACGCTGGTGCATTACACCAGCGGCAAATGGCGGTTCGCCATCAACGCCGCCAACATCTTCGACAAGCGCTTTGTGTCTTCGTGCACGTCGATCAACGCCTGCTTCTACGGCGAGGCGCGGCGAGTCACGGCGAGCCTGAGCTACAAGTGGTGAGGTGCATCGGTGGTTCTCGATGGTCATAGCGTCTTCTCGAGGATCGGCCGCTCTGGGGCTCATGGCCACAATCGTCAGCTACGTCAGCCTGCGCTTACCGCTGATCTGGCGCGGCTTCAGCAGCACCTGCACTGCGCTCGTCTTCTGACCTCGCCGCCTGTTCCACTCCCCCACTCCTGGCTGATCCTCTCAATCAGCCCGGTCCAAAGCCAGCCGGCCAAGTCACCACGATACGCTCACTCAGGTCCGTAGATAAGGGTGAAGGCATCGGCAAGCTCCTTCACCCACTAACGCGCTACCCGCGAACCCGTCTCGAGCGGCGTGGGACCGGCTCTAGAGATCAATGGCCCGCGATCTGGCCGCCATCTACGTGGATGATCTCGCCAGTAACAAAGGTGGCATCCTCCAGGTACAGAATTGCCTGCGCAATATCTTCGGGTTCACCCATTCGATTGAGGGGATGGAGCGCTGCCACAGCGTCGTACGTCTCGGGACTATGAAGAGGTGTTTTGATCATGCCGGGAGCCACCGCATTTACCCGGATGCCGCGGGAGGCATACTCGATCGCTAGGCCGCGTGTCGCGGCAGTGAGGCCACCTTTCGTAATCGACGCCAGCACCGCAGGAACGTTTGAGTTGGCGTGCTCGACCAAAGTAGTGGTGATTTGGACGATGTGACCACTTCCTTGTTTCAGCATAGCTTCGATAGCATGCTGGGTTATGAAGAAAAATCCGTTTAGATTGGTTGCAAGAACGTCTTTATAGTTCTGTTCCGTATACTTCTCAAACGGCCCGGGTATGAATATGCCCGCGTTATTGATCAACGTATCAACCTGACCGAACCGTTCCAGAGCAGCAGCAATGACGCGTTTGCCCGTTTCCGGATCCGCAATGTCACCAGGGATTGCCAAAAAATCGGGATCGTTAGACGAGGTAATTGATCGAGATGTCCCGACAACGCGGTAATCGCGCTCACGATATGCCTTGACAATCGATTCGCCGAGGCCGCGCGAAGCCCCCGTGA
Source organism: Methylobacterium sp. 092160098-2 (assembly GCF_028920805.1). NCBI lineage: Bacteria > Pseudomonadati > Pseudomonadota > Alphaproteobacteria > Hyphomicrobiales > Methylobacteriaceae > Methylobacterium > Methylobacterium sp. 092160098-2. The sequence goes on from NZ_JAQPZJ010000002.1 coordinate 1,274,936, forward strand.
TTACAGCAACTTTCCGGTCCACACTCATAATATACCTCTCTTGGTTGCATAGAACTTCAGCTAACCCAATGCCAGAGTGCATTTACTGGCGCCAGACCTTGGCGGTTTCCGCCGCCAGTGCGACAAAATCAGGGACGACGATCTGAGGCTGCGGGATGTTAGCGACCCGGAGCGGTGCGTTGACACCGCGGGTAATCAAGGCGCCACCGGAGAAACCTGCGGCTTGCGCCCCCAACGTGTCCCATACGTGCGCCGCGACCATGCCACAGTCGGCCATTTCAACGCCTAATTCTTCGGCTACCATATGATAGCATTGTGCCGCCGGCTTGAATCGCCGGACGCGATCGATGCTGAATTCCCGTTCGAAGAACTTGTAGAGGCCAGCATTTTCTGCCGGAGTGGGCTTGACCGGCGGCGAGTTGGTGAATGCAATGAGACGGAAGCCCTGTCCCTTCAGTTCGGTAAGTCCCTGCACGACATCAGGATGCGGCGGCATCGTTTGGAAGCGGTTGCGGAGTTCGTCAATGTCAGAGGGTTTTAACGATACGCGATGGATATCCGCGAGCATCTTGAGCACGCCGACGCCGAGCTCGAAGAAGGTTGCATAGGGACCCGCGAGCGTAATGGCGTTGGAATAGAGAACGAGCTGGGCAAACCACTCCCGCAGGACGGCTTTGTCACCGAACACGCGCTGGAACACTGGCGCAGTATGGTCAATGTCCAGCGTCGTTTCGTTTATATCGAAGACTAGGATTGACGGTGCCCGTTCTTGTATGGGCTTCCCTTCCGTCACCGTTGGCGCCGCAGCCACGCTCGGCGTGACGCTGACGATGAGTTCCCCGGCTGCGGCAGTGCCCAGGCTTGCAATCAAGCCGCGACGTCCCATCACCGGAAGATCCTTCTCGTTCATAACCACGGCCTCCTGCTTTCAGCTACGGGGTGCGTTTTCAAAGATTGGGTTTCAGTCCAGCACGAATGCCCGCCTCCAGCCCGCGAGCCATCCCACACAAATCAGCTAAAACGAATTAGGCGGCTTTGCAAGAATTTGACTTACCTGAGCTACAATCAACGTGGGGCGTCGTCGGTCAGGGCGCCAAGTGGCACCTCAAATATTAGAAAGAAACAAATTTATTCACGGCTTGCAAGACTGGAGTAGAAGACACGACATCGCGTAGCTTGAAGTGCTCTTTGCTTCGATGGCCGCGTCACTTACCGTGAGCTGGTCCGCTGGTAACTCTGGACGCAGCCTCACGACGCCGGAGCTTCTAAGGGCAATTCCGATCGGAGTGAAATCCGCTCGGGCCAGGCTGATGATTGACCGGGACATAGCCGTTGAGTGTCGCCGGGCCGACCGTTAGCCGGCAAGCCGTTTCTGCAAACGACGCCGGCGGATCGGCCGTCGGCATCGCGCGCGCCACGGGTAGATCCTTGTCGGTCAGCATGCGCGGGCGACCATCCTTCCTCCCCCGCGCCGGCGCAGCCTCTAAGCCGGCCCTTGTCCAGTCACGGATCACGTCGCGCTCGAACTCGGTCAGCGCCTCGAAGAGATTGAAGGTCAGCCGTCACGCGCTGGTGAACGCGTCGATCGGTTCGTCCAGCGAGCACAGCTCGATCCCGCACGCTCACAAGCCCCCCTATCATCTGAATGAGCTTGGACGGCGAGGGCGCCAGGCGATTGAGTCTCAACACTACGAAAGTGTCACTCACGCATGTAGTCGAGCGCGGCCGTCAGCTCCGGCCATCCGCGGTTTGAGCCCGAAGCTTTTTCCGAAAAGATACGCGTGCAGCCGGCCTTCAGACTATCAGTACCGCAGCGTTTTCACACGGCCTCCCCCCTACCAGGGCTTTTATCCTATCATGCCGCATGTCTGAAAAACGAAGGTTTCTCTGTCACATACCGCCCGCATAAGGGCTGGTTACGGAGCGACGCGGCGTTCTGCGGTCGTGCGCGACCCAGCGCCCAGGGCGTATCTAGTTCCAGGTCGCCGGTGAAGCAGAGCCCGACGACCGGGGTAGATGGATTGTCGCCGGTCCGCTTCCGAGCGATAAAGGCATCGAAGCAGACATCGCTGCCGTTGTTAGTGCAGAGACGCGGACAGAGGATCCGCGCGCCGCGAGGCATGCAAGTCTGCGCAATGGATCGGATGGTATGCGCTTATACGAGCAGCATGCCACCATCGACAACAATAGTCTGGCCCGTCGTAAACGGACTACGCATGTGAGTAAGATAGGTCTCAGCAACATCCTCAGCAACGCCAATCCTCCCGGCAGGCAGAGCGGCGCCGCTGTCCGCAAAAAAAGCCTCACGATCCTGTTCGGGCAACCTATCCCAATGCGACGTGCGGATGATACCCGGCGCAACGATGTTGGCACGCACTGGGGCGAGCTCCAGCGCCAGCCCACGGCCAAGCGCTTCTACAGCTGTGATGGCAGGGCTCAGGCGCCGATAGTTTTGAGGATGGCGCCGAAGGGGCTGCTGCCTGTGAGGCGCGCGGTGTCGACGACGGTGCGGATGGCGGCCTCGCCCTCGGCCGCCCACATGGCGCGGTAGCCGTTGGTGACCTTCCGCTGCACGACAGCCGGACGAAGCAGCCGCTCGGAGCCGTTGTTGGTCGGCTCGACCCTTCCGGGATAGGCGAGGACGACCAGGAGCTGATCGCGGGCGCGGCTGATCTTGGCTTGCAGGTCGCGGGTCAGGTCACAGCGGCTCGGCGTGGTCAGGATGGCGCCGAGTTGCCGATCCAGGCTGCGGCGCTTGGCCGAGAGCGTCGCGGCGGCCAAGTCGGTGACGCGCTCGGTCAGGGCGAACACGCTTCCCAGCCAGAGCTGCAGGCGCCAGGGGACGGGATCCTCGCTGACCTCGAGAACGTAGGCAACGTCGCGGCCCAAATGCGCCAAGCAGGTCTGGTGCTCGGTGGCGTGGCCCTGTTGGGCGGTGTAGCGATCCGAGATCCACACCGCAGGTCGATGCCCGTCCATCATGCTGGCAGCCGCAATGCGACCGAGCTTTGGCGCAGGGCGAAGGGCCAGGGCTTCCGAGGATCGCTGCGCGTAATTGGGGAATGGGCAACGCGGCGCCGACGCGCGGAGCAGGCCAAGATCGAACGGCTGCAGCGCGTGCCGTCGGCGCGAACCGCCCTGCAGCCTGAGGAGATGACGATGCACGCCACCCAGATCGACCGCATGTGGTTCCAGGCTCACCCGGACCGCGAATACCACCTGCGCCGTCAGACGGCCGTCGAGCTGGCCCAGTGGCCCGTACATCCCGGCTGCGACTTCGACCCATGGTGCATCATCCGGCGCGCGGACGGCGTGATGGAGGTGTTCGCCCTCAAGGTCGGCGATATCTGGGATGATCACGACCTGGAGTTGGAGCAGTTCTTCGACAGCCTCCGCGAGGCAGCATGAGCACCGCGCCCACCCTCAAAACCGCCGCCGATGCGCTCCTACAGATCATCGTGAAGGGCGATCTGGAGCGCTGTCACCCAGCGCACCTGGAGGCGATCCAGTCCGGCTCCGTGTCCTGGCAGGACGGGACGCTGTGCAACGACAATTTCGTTGTCCTGAGGGCGTCGACTACGATGGCCGCTCGGGACGTATCGGTTTGGGCTGGTGCAGGCGTCGGCGGACGTTGGGCTTGAGCGCGCTCTTCAGGTCCTTGTCGACGACGGCGCGGTCGAACCAGTCGGGGTCGAAGTGGCCACCGCACCAGCGCCGGATCTCGGCATGCTCGGGGTCGTCGGCATCGGCCATGATGGCCAGGAAGTTCGCGTAGCCACCGAGCCCGCCGACGTCCTCCGGCGGCCGGGCCCGGGCTCCGTCGAGACAGGTGGCGTGGCGCGGCCGGGCTTCGAGGACCAGGGGCCGTTCCAGCGTGACGGTGTGGTACCAGTCGTCGCCGAAGTCGTAGAGATAGGTGAAGCCCAGCCCAGGCTCGCGATCGAAGTCGAGCAGGCGCACCTCGCGCTCGTCGAACACGCGCGGATCATCGGCGCTGCCCCACTCATCCGCATCGGGATCGCCGTAGCGCAGGCCGCCGATCCGGAACTCGTGCAGGTGGGAGTTCCACCAGTTGAAGGCCGCCTGGATGGCCAGGTGCAGCTCGCCCAGATGCCACGTGTAGGGGACCACGAGCCGACGCCAGACCGCGGGCTCGATCCCGTCGATCGCGACGTGGATCTGCAAGGCATTGGGAGGCTCGAACATCATGGCCCCCAGAGCAGACCGGCTCGGAGGCGGCGTCAACTATCCCGGACCTCGGCGATCCTCCGCCTCCCGGTTGCTTGAGACACCCCGTTAGCGGACGGTCTCCGCGACAGGGGTGAGGACGATGAGCACGGATACGAAGGCAGATGCAGGTGCAGTTGGTCCTGGTCGCGGCGGGCGCATGTCCCGGCAGCGCAAGCGGGATGCGGTGCTGCGGCTGCTGCGCGGCGAGGACCTGGAGAGCGTCTCACGCAGTCTGGGCGTGACCGCCGCGACCTTGTCGGGCTGGCGCGACGCCTTCCTGATGGCGGGCGAAGCGAGCTTGGCGACCCGGCCCCTTGATGCGGACGCGCTGGAGAGTGGGCGGCTGAAGGCCAAGCTCGGTGAGATGCTGATCGAGCGCGAGTTGCTGGAGGCCAAGATCGCCGCCCTGGAGGCGCGCGGCCCCGGCCCTTTGGCCCGCAGGCGGTCGCGGCCATGAGCCGGGCCGTCTCGCCTGCCAGCGGCAAAGTTTACGGACTGGCCCGGGTGTGTCGGATCTGGCGCGTGTCGCGCGCCACCGTCCACCGGCACCTCTCACCTTCCCGGCCCGTGCCGTCGCGGCGTCCCGGCCCGGTCGGGCCGATGCCGGATGCGGCGCTGCTTACGCAGATCCGCGCCATCCTCACGGACAGCCCCTTTCACGGCGAGGGTCACCGCAAGGTCTGGGCGCGGCTGCGCCTCAAGGGCGTACGCACCTCCAAACGCCGCGTGCTGCGCCTGATGCGCGCCCATGATCTGCTCGCCCCCGCACGTGTCGGCGCGCCGCGCGGCCCGCGCAATCACGACGGCACCATCATCCCGGAGAGGGTGGACACGATGTGGGGCACCGATCTGACCACCACCTGGACGGCTGAGGGCCAGGTTGCGGTGTTCGTGGCCGTCGACCACTGCTCGGCCGAGTGCGTGGGCATCCATGCGGCGCGTCGGGCCACACGGTTCGAGGCGCTGGAGCCGATCCGCCAGGGTGTGCGGCAGCGCTTCGGCGGCTTTACGGCCGAGATCGCCTCCGGCCTGAGTGTCCGGCACGACCACGGCAGCCAGTACATGTCGGACGATTTCCAGGCGGAACTGGCGTTCCTGGGCATCGCAACTTCGCCCGCCTTCGTGCGCGCACCGGAAGGAAACGGCTGCGCCGAGCGCTTCATCCGCACGCTCAAGGAGAACCTGCTGTGGGTGAAGCACTTCGACACGGTCGAGGACCTGCGTCGCGCTTTGCTGGCCTTTCGCGACCTCTACAATGAGACGTGGCTGATCGAGCGGCACGGCTTCCGACCACCAGCCGCCATTCGCACCGCGCAGCTTCCACCCGCGGCCTTGGCCGCGTAGGCTTCAGATCGGTGTCTCACAATCCGCGGGCGGTACAGCGACGATTAGGCTGCCGTCGAGGCCTCTGCCCCGGCTCTGGCTGCCGCGCGACGACGGTAGCTCTCGGTGTTGAGTTCCAGGATGGTGGCATGGTGGACGAGCCGATCAATGGCCGCCACGGTCATAGCTGGGTCGGGGAAGATCTGGTCCCATGCGCTGAAGGGCTGGTTGCAGGTGGTGATCAGCGAGCGCCGCTCGTAGCGCTCGGCGATGAGCTCGAACAGCACGCTGGTCTCCGCCTGATCCTTCCGCACGTAGCCGAGATCGTCGAGGATCAGGCAGTCGTAGCGGTCGAGCTTGGACAGAAGGCTCGGCAGCGAGAGATCCCGTCGGGCCGCCTGCAGCTTCTGGACGAGGTCGGTGGTGCGGGTGAACAGGACGCGGTGGCCGTTCTCGACCAGCGCCGTGCCGAGGGCCGCCGCCAGATGAGACTTGCCGGTGCCGGAGGGGCCGAAGAGCAAAATGTTCGCCCCCTGGTCGAGCCAGGCATCGCCGCCGGCGAGGGCGAGCACGTGGGCTTTGCGCAGGCTCGGCACGGAGGCGAACTCGAAGCTCTGCAGCGTCTTGCCCATAGGCAGGTCCGCCTCGGCGAGGTGGCGAGCGATGCGGCGGGTGTGACGCTCCTGGACTTCGTGCTCGCACAGGGTGGCGAGGTAGCGGGCCGCGCCCCAGCCCTCGCGATCGGCGCAGGCCCCGAGTTCCTGCCAGAGACGGGCGATGGTCGGCAGGCGCAGGCTGGTGAGCATCACCGGCAGCTTGGCGGCGTCGGTCTTGGTCATGGCGTGGGATCCGGGGTGGCGCTGAGGGACGGCAGCAGGCGGTCGTAGGGGGCCGGATCCGGCGCGCTGACGCGCACGAGCGGGGTGCTCGAGGCACGCGGGGCGACGGTGGCGCGCGCGGTATCGAGGTCGGGCAGGCGACCGGCATCGATGACGGCCTCGAGATGATCGGCGAGCTGGCCCTCGCAGGCATGGGTGGCGGCCAGGTGCAGGAGCCCGACGTAGACGCGGCAGGCCTGACGTGGGTCGAGGTGGGCGTCGAGGACGTCCCAGGCGCGTCGGAAGGCCGTGCGGGGGAACAGGTCCTCGCGGAAGACCGAGTGCCGGAAGGCCTGCGGCTTGCGCACCAGGGCGTGGACGAGGTGGCGGTAGTCGACGACGCGCAGGAGCGGGCCGCCGCGCTTGAAGTGCCGGCGCGCCAGCGTCAGCACGGGTGTGAGCCCCAGGTGGCAGACGAGGCGGTCGTCGTAGACGTGCACCGTGAGGCGGCAACCCACGAGGCGCGAGGGGACGGTGTAGAGGACGTTGCGCACCGAGATGGTGCCGAAGCGCGTCACGCCCGCGCTGGCGACGCTGTAGTCGCTGGTGCGGTAGATGGGCAGCGGCGCGAGGGCGGCACGCTCCACCGCCAGGGCGTCGCGCACGGCGGCGTTCCTGCGCAGGGCATAGTCCTGCAGGAAGGCCTGGTAGGCGGCCAGATCGGCGAAGTCCTTCGAGCCGCGCAGCTCCAGCGCCTCGCTCAGGCCGAGCTTGAGATGGCCATGGGCCGCCTCCACGGAGCCGTTCTCATGGGCGAGGCCGGCATTGTTGCGGGTCGGCTCCAGGCCGTAGTGCCGGCAGAAGGCGGCGTAGCCCTCGGCTTCGTCGTCACGGGTGGCGAGATTGCGGTAGGCGGCCGAGAGCCGGTCGGTACGGTGTTCGCGGGGCACGCCGCCGAGCTGCCAGAGGGCGTCCTGCAGGCCCTCGGTCAGCGCGGTGAAGCTCTCGCCGCCGCAGATCGCTTTGAGGAAGCGCCAGCCCGAGTAGGCGAGCCAGAAGTGGTAGAGCAGATGCGGGAAGGGTCGGCCCGCTACGGTGACGCCGAGTTTGGATCCGTCGGTGAAGTCCGAGAGCGCCTGTCGCCCGGGCGGATGCTCCTGACGGAAGATCAGCTCGCGCTCGGGCCCCTGGGTGGCGCGCCAGTGGGCGACGCGCCGCTGCAGGGAGCGCAGCACGCCCTCACCGAAGCGCCCGGGATGGCGGCGGTCGAGTTCTTCGAGCAGGCTGGTGGCCCGGATGTGGGGCACGGCCTCTAGCAGAGGGACCAGTTCCTCACGCCAGACCTCGGCGAAGGGATCGGCGCGGGTGCGATAGGCGCGCGGCGGCTTCTGGCTCGGCAGTGTCGGACCGGCCTCGATGCGCCGCCCGGTACGCTCGCTGAAGCCGGCCTGGGCTGCCGCGACAGCCTGCGTCTGGCCTTCCCGTCGTGAGGTCATGTAGCGCCGGACCTGTCGGTCGGTGACGTGCAAGCCCGGCATCAGACCTCTCCCCGTGATTACGGGGGAAGGCTGCGCGCCCTCACGTCGAACCGGCCATCCCAATCGTCGTCAGGCGGCAATCGTAATTGGCGTCACACAGGACGCCGATCCCGCACTAAGGCCAGCTTGACCTGCCCGGTCTCACCACGGACCCGATCGGCACTGCCTGCCGGGCTGAGCTTCGCCGGATCGGAGATGCCATCCATGCTGCCGGTGGCTCCGACGCGTTGAGCGCGGCGTTGATCTCGGTCACGAAGATGGATCTGACGAACGCGGACTGGCGCGCTATCGTCCTGAAGAGCGTGTGGGCAGGGATCGGAGGGCGCGTGCCATGACCCAGCCTCTGCTAACCTACGACCTAACTCTCGCCTGCCGACCGGTCAGTCTCCTGCAAGCCGCGCTTCAGGCTGTGCTTCACAGTCGTCCTGGTGCGGTCGGCTGCGTGCTGCTCCTTGGGCGTCGGCCGCATCTGTGGGTGCCCATTCTCACCGAGCCGCTTCCGACCGGCGCACTCACTAGCTTTACGTTCGTTCTCGGACAGATTTGCGCTGCCGCTTTGGTCGTAGGCCATGGGGCCCTCCTGACCCTGAACCAACGCTTGGAGAGGTCAGGGGTTCGTGGGGCCAGTTCCGGCGGAGGGCACGCCGGCCGGCCGCCGGGACCGATCCAATTCTTTGATGCAGTCGGGTTAAGCGCCCCGTCGTACGGAAGGATCGTAACTCTAAGGATGCGCGACATCTGGGCGGCGGCTGGGCGGATGGCGCGCAGGGCTCATGGTTGAGGCGGTCAGCGCCGACGCAATAGCCCGACAAAAGTCAATCGCAATTAGAAGATTTACAAGAGTAAGCACCAACGAGATACCCCGCCTGATAAGCAGAGAGATAACCGAACAGGACGACAAATCTGAGATAATCAATAATACCGTTAACGAGCCAAAACATCTAAAAAACAATAAAAATTAATAGTGAGTTTATAATCAGTACCTCAATCTGCCGCGTGCCTCCAGCTAGTATTCCGGCGGCGAATAGAAGCGCAGAGATTATCATAACAGACCGCCAAAAGATGCACTGTGCGAGGCTGTCATCGCAGCAAAGACGGCCGGAACGTGATAGACGATTGGCTACGGTGAGCAATGCCTCAGCCACATAGCAGCGGAGCGCTAGGAGTTATCTCTGTTTCAGTTGAAATACTTAAACAGTGCGGTGACACGATATCGGCCCTTCTTGTAGCCGTTCTGTAATTTCAAGGTGTTAATGCGTATTCGTCGTCAAGCCCGCCTCAACCGGCTTGCGGCAGGCGGCTCGGGCATGTCGCAGCGTCCGAGCCGCCAACTGCTCCGCTAATCCGCTGTCGGACGTTTGGCCTCAGTGGCCACGCGCGGCGAGCCCCTAGACCGAGGTACCCCTGAGTACACCGCAAAAATCCACGCGCAGGGTGCCTTGATCAGGATGCATCGCGGACATCTCAGGGACCGTCCATCGGTGCCGTCATCTCCGCGACGCCATTTGCCTCGAACCGCACGAGCCGAGGTCCAGGCTTGTCTGTGTCGCCTTCCAGCAGGTCGAGACGCGCGTTGATGGCCTCGATCCACTCCGCGTTCGTACAGGTGCTCAGGAGTGGCTGGAGGATATGCCCGACATCACGGGCGAGCGCCTCGCGGCTGAGGCCGCTCAACGTGCCGCTGTGCTCCTCGAACGCACGGGCGACGGCCTCCGCCATTATCCACGCCTGACCCGCTCCGGTCGGATCCACTGTTCGCCGTCTCTTGAGATCGCTTCGTCAGCGTCGGCTTAGACATCCGGCAGACTGCAGGTGTTCCTCAGGGGATCCATGAACGGTCTGGGTACCGCATGTTCGAGAACCTGCGGCCGGCCCTCACCATCGCCCACCCAGCGACTCTCCACGGCGTGCCAGAACGCCACCCAGTTCTCGATCGGCCGCGCGATCGGGGCGGTTTCCTCATAGGTCCATGCTGCGCCAGCATTCACTAGGTCTCCAGCAAGTATATCAAAGTAAGTGTCCGAGCCTCCCTTCCAGTAACATTGGCTACTGCCGCTTGCTGGCCTCAGCGCGCCGGGTTGAACGCTTTCAGGTGGGTAGTAGAGACGGTTCTCGACAAGGATGCAGGGAGGACTCCCGGCGATCTCGTCACCGTTCCAAGTTGCAACAAACATCGATCAACTCCCACTGTGCCTCGGCGTTTTCCGTGAGGAAAAGCGAAAGGTCGGTCTAACTGCTAAGCCTGCGCCATTGCCCGAGAGGCATTGGACGTCCGGGGCTCTGGAAACGGCGACAACGCCACCATCAGCAGGGCAACGCCGGTGAGGCACTGAAAGCCGAGCGTGAAACCGCCCGCCGCGTCGCGAAGCCGACCCACCGCCAAGGGGCCACCTGCCGCAATCAAGTAGCCGATCATCTGCACGAACGCGTTCCAGGCGTTCGCCTCCGCCGAGTTGTCTGTGTTGCCCATCGGCAAGGCCATTCCAAGCATGAAGGTTCCGCCGAGCCCAAACGCGAACAACGGGATCGATAGGAACGGGGCTGAAAGTGGCGCGACAGCCAGAATGTCAAGGCCAAGCATAGCGAGACCGGCGCTAGCCTCCAGCCACAACCGACAATCGTGGGACTTGCTCTGCCATCCCAAGATGGGGTTTGCGATCGTGAAGACCGCCGTGAACGTCGCAAGTATCTGCCCGGCCCTTGCAGCCGTGAGCTCCGCCTCCTGATACATCGGTGCCGTCCAGGCCAGGACGGCGTAGAACAGCAAGTTCACGCAGGCGAAGAGCAAAGCGACGAGCCATGCCCTCGGGGCACGGAACGGGAGACCGTGAGCCATTCCGGCGACTGGCGCGACGGTGCTATTGCTATTGAGCTCAGCCGTCTACCACGTAGCTGCCATCGTCGTTTGAGCCGATCCGCAGAGCAGTTCTTCGGTTCGCAGCCATGGTGCTCGGCTGACGATTCCACCGGAACTCGGTGAGCAAGAAACCATCGGGCCCGAATGTACCTTGCCAGCTGAACTTGCCGACGCTGATAGTCACCTGCGAGCGGCCCTCATCGTGCGCATATCCGAGATCAAGGCGGCTATCTATCAGCCCAAGCAACCCCTGCCTTAGCAGGGCTGCCTCTTCAATCCTGAGCCGGCGGGCCAACTCTGCAGGCTGAATAAGCCACCCGCCATTGTCATCAAGGTCGAGGCGCACGCCGGACCTCCTCCATTTATGGAAATGCGTGAAGATGTAGGCTGAGCTGACTTACGATTCACCAGTAGAGCTGCAGCCGGCACTCAGCGATATCGGCGTCGATCTTTCGTCGGCCAACCAAGGGCGATCCATCCGCTTTCGCACGGATGTAGTTGGCCATCAATCGTATGTTCCTATCCGGGTACCAGTTGAATCCCGCTGTCCAGTCACGTTCGATGCCGCCGGTGATCGATCGGTCTTTTAGGTTCAGAATGCTATAGCGTGTGGCGAGCTCAAAAACGCCGCTTCCACCCCTGGTGATCCGCTGCTCTTCTCCGACCTGAATTCCCTTAAAAATTGCGAGATCGGCGCCGTAACTTGTCTGAAGCTGGTAAGAACGACCTAAACCGTTGATGATCCAAGCACCCTCGACGTAGCCGCCGTCGAAGCCGGCGCTCTGCAGCGCGCCTTCCCGTCCTACCGCAACGTGGATGTACTCGCCTTGCAAGCGGAATGGCCCGTTCTGGTAGGCAGCCTCGAGGCCGAGCCTAGCGAGATTGCCCGCGCTCTGGATCGCACGAGTGTTGATTAGTGATGTCTGAAATACAAAGGCCTCAGGCTTGGACGAGAAGGAGAGGCTGCGATCGTTCTCGTCGTAGGAGCGGAAGCTGCCGGCAATGCCAAGATGCAGCACCTCCGTTTCGCTTAGGATTGGTGCGTAGGTAAAGCGTGCAGTTCCTGCGATACCACCGAGTTCAATGCCAGTATTGATGTTTCCACCGAACACTCCTCCAGTTAGAGTCCAGCGATCACCGTAGCTGGCAACTGCAAGCCCGGTGTTGCGGGCGGGGACTAGAGCATCTGACAGGCCGCGTTCAACAAAGGTGGTGTTGTTGTCGCTAATTAGTTGCTGAAGGCTAGGGACTGTTGTCGCCTGAACCGACTGGTGAGGCTTGCGTTTTCCTTTCTCCAAGGCGGGAGGGATGATGCTGAGCGACGCGCAATGGTCTGAGCTGGAGCCGCTGGTCGAGGCGTGCCGTCCGAAGGCCAAGACGCCACCGCAGGACCTGCAACGCACGCTCTCGGCCATTCTCTGGCGGCACCAGAACGGGGCGAAATGGCGGGCCATTCCGGAGGATCTTGGTCCCTGGTGGCGGGCCGCGCAGATCTTCATCCGCTGGTCCCGTGCTGGCGTCTGGGAACGGCTCCTCAGCCTCGTGCAGGAGCGCGGGGTTCAACTCGGGATGGTGTTTCTCGACGGCACGAACATACGCGCGCACCAAAAGGCGGCCGGTGCCGCCAAAAGGGGGGATCTGGGGCCGAGCGAGACACTCGTGAAGCAGTTGGCCGCTCGCGTGGCGGCTATGGCACCAAGGCTTGCGTGATCGCTGACGGGCGGGGCCGCGCCATCGCCTTCCGGCTGGCACCGGGGCAGGCGCACGAGCTGCCCCATGCGGTTCCATTGCTCGACCAACTGCCAAGCGTGCCCAAGTGGGTGGTCGCAGACCGCGGCTACACCAGTCACGCCTTCCGCGAGCACATCTGGGACATGGGTGCGCGCCCCGCGATCCCGCCTCAGCGCCACGAGACCCCCGTCGCCTGCCCGGACTGGATCTACAACAACCGCAATCAGGTCGAGCGCCTTTGGGCGAGGCTCAAGGAATGGCGTGCCATCGCAACCCGCTACGAGAAAACCGCCGCCAGCTTCGTAGGCGTCCTGTCCCTCGCCGCAGCCCTCGACTGGCTCAAGCGATGACACGCCCTAAAAGGCTCCTTGAAATTTCCAAGTGTGACGATCAGACCACTTCCGCCGTGGTAACTGACAGCGGCGTCGTTAATAGGAGTGCGATCCGTATTGAGATCGTACTGAAAGGCGAAGTCGATAGCATTGTTGATAGTCAGATAGGTCTCAATCCAAGCGCGTCGCACCTCGATATTGGACCCGAAGCCATCCTTGATTCTTGGGGTTGTTTCGCCAAATGTAGGATCTAGCTGCAATCGGCCGCCGATGCGGAATTTCATAACGTCATCTACCGATTTTATGGCGATGCCTTTTTCGTCAAGCTCAAGTCGAAGATCAGGCGTAAAAAACATTCGCGTGAAAGTTGGCGACTTAATATTACTTTCAATGTCTTCCGCTGACGCAGAATAGATCGACATATCAAACGCAAAGATGAATATTAAGGTAATTAGGCCCGTTAAACGAGGCGTTCTCATAAATAGACCTCAAATCCGAACTGGTTCTGAATCCCACATGGGCAATAGCGTTGGCTGATGGTCAGCTGTCTTGTCAGGCTATTCGCAGCTTATGTGCCTCGATCTCGACGTCGGGATACCGGACTTTCATATTGAAGCTACAAAATTATTACATAATGATTTCATTGGTAACAGAACACGCTCACAGCAGCGCATGGCGGCCTGCCGCGGACCTGGTGTCCGGCGGCAGAAAGCTTCCGCTACCGGTTCGCGGTTGCAACATCAGCGTTTAGCTTCACACGCCAGCGCACCAGCTATCAGCGTAGCTAACCGGCATAGGCTATCATGGTGGGTCAACAATGCGTCCGTTCCAAATAGGGGAGCTATGTCGCTCTCCTTTCACTTATACAAATTCTTTCTCCGTCCCGGTTTCCTTCATCGCATGGCTTTAGGTTGTGGCCTTGGCATATGGCCCAAGAGTTGATGTAGAGCTGTGTTTGATGTATTGACCTTGATCCAACAAAATGGTCTACGCTGAGCGCAATTGCTTCGGGCATTACGAAGCCCTAGGAGGGTGGATGCCATGCCTGCAAACGCTTTACGAACAGAACGCGTTCATCCGGCGATGAGCTTCAAAACAGTGCGGCTGCGGACGAGATCTGCCGGAAGTTGAGCTTCTCTGAGCCGACGTTTACCGCTGGAAACAGCAGTTCGTCGGCATGGGCGTGCCGGAGATCCGGCGGCTCAAGCAGCTAGAGAACGCGATTGGTAAGCTCAAACGATTGGTCGCCGACCTGACGCTGGACCGCTCCATGCTGCAAGAAGTGTGTAAGCGAAAGTGGTGAGGCCCGCCGTGTGCGCTGAATGCTCAAAGCGGGTCTTAAGACTCCTCTTGGATCTGTGCCCGACCGGGCGCGGCTTGCGCCCTAACGGCGAAAGCAACAGCAATGAGGGCTCGATGGAACACGACCGTTATTTAGTAATCAGAACGCGTACGGTGTAGTCACGAGCGACGGAAAGATCTGAAAACGGCGTATTGCGACACAGCTGGAGAGCCGCCCTGCGCCAGAACAGCTGCAGCTTAGGCATTCAAACGAAGTGCCTCGGCAGAGCAAGGCTGACAAGGGCGACATATGCACCAACGAGCAAGGCTCCTGCAGGTACGACAACACCGCTGAGCAGGACTTGGCGGGATGAGAGGGACATGACGATCTCCACGCCGCGGCCGCCGGGTGCCGTCATTGAGGAAAATCTATGCTCAAGCTCACCGGTTGAATGTGCTGCAGGACACGCATGCGATTATCTCGAGCGACGTGAGCGCCCGAACTGTTATGGCGTGTACCCCCCTGTTGATGTGCCCGGGGGCGTTCGCGACGCCACACGGCGTTGTTCGGGATGGGGACATGCGGCGGCACCCAGTGTGCGGGCCGATTCTTCGATCGCCGCCCGTGAAGCGTAGGCCGGACTGTCGTCGCGTGGGGGCTAGCGCCTTTGTGAGAACCGGACACCCCGTAACGCCACCCATGGCCCGTCATTGCACGCGGTACGTAGCGGTGATGGCGCGGATAAAATCAGGAGCGAAGCTACTCTGCCGGCAACGGCCTCACCAAGGTGATGGCGCAGCCTGGGACCCCTTCCGCCACACCTGCCCATGGTAGACGAACTTGCCGCCCTCGTTCGCCAGGGCGGCAAGCCCCCGGAACGCCGGATCCTGAACGGTGATCACGCTGGTCGGGATCTGGCGCATCATCTCGGCGAAGGGAGCCTTCCGCTCGAAGGCCGTGCGAAATCCGCTCTCCTGCAGAACCTTGAGGATCCGGGGCGCGATGCCGCCGCCGATATAGACGCCGCTCGTCGCCAGGAAGGTCAGCGCAAGGTCGCCGCAAACGCGGCCGAGCAGCCGCCCGAACAGCTCCAGGGTCTCAGCGGCGTGCGGGTCGGAGGCGCTGAGCCCCGCCTCGGTCACGGCCGCAGGATCCATCTTCTCGTGCGGTTGGCCGGTACGCACATGGGCCACGGCAGCGTGAAGCCGCGCCAGACCCGGCCCCGACAGCACCGTCTCCACGGTGATGCGATCCTCCACCCGCTCGAGGACGTGCCAGATTTTCTCCTCGAAATCGTCGGTGGGGCCGAAATCGGTGTGGCCGACCTCGGTCGAGACGATCGCGAGATGGGCGGCGTAGGGCACCAGGGCCGCGGCGCCGAAACCGGTCCCGGGCCCAAGCACCACGCGGGCGCCGCCGGGAATTGGCGGACAGGGTCCGACCGGCGACAGGTCGTGCGGCTTGATATCGGCGGCACCGGCCGCGACCGGCACGTAATCATTCACCACCACCGCGGAGGAGAGCCCGAAATCCTCGGCGATGCGCTGCCCGGCGATCTTCCAACGGGCGTTGGTCAGCTGGATCTCGGGCCCGTCGATCCGGCCGGCGATGGCCAGGATCGCCGAGCGCGGTCGGGGTGCGTGGTCCCCGCCCTTGGCCAGGGATGCCTTGATGGCGCTCGACGGATCGGTGTGATCGGCGGTGGCCTCGTGCGACAGGAGGCGGGGCTGATCGCCCTTCGTCTCGATGAGGCCGAAGCGGGCATTCGTGCCGCCGATGTCGCCGACCAGAACCGGAAACTCGAACATCGAAAGGCTACCTCTCGTTTCTGGCCCGCACCAGGCAGAATACGGGCCTGCCGACGGCGTGGATGGCACCATCCGACGCTCGGGTCCAGGCGCTCTGGCCCGGTGCGAGGACGGCCGCACCCATCAGAATGTCGTCACCTTCTCACGGCTCCGGCCGACCGCGCCAAGATGCGTATCGCCGAAACCTCTGCCGTATCGTCGGGCCGCCTCAGCCGGTGCACGATCCGTCCTGCCGCTCGCATTATGACTGCCGCGACGGTAAGCGCAAACGGCTTGGCTTGAGCACGATGTGCAGCCGTGCGTCCAACCTCGGTAAGATCCGGGCGGTATTAAAAGGCCGCGGCGCGAGTGCTGGTTGCGCGCTCAGCGACACAGGCGGACTCCGAGAAACACGACATTACACCCAGCTCATCCCATTCGCATTTCGCCAGCAGCGTTCGATCGTCCTCTGTCGATATTCATCGTGGTGAGCCAACACCCGCCATGATCCGGGCGCGGCGGAGCTGGTGGCGGTTCGTAGTGCTGCGGTGTGATGGAAACGCGCAGGCACCGTAGACGCGGTGATGTCCCGGAAAGACAGCGTTGTCCAGGCGTCCGAGCGAGGCACAGCGAGCGCCGAGCCGGCTTGGGTCCGGGCACCCGGCGCGCTACTGGGTAGCGCAAGCAACCGACTGAGCCGTCCACACAATCCGTGGTCGCACCGTGGTTGATACGTTCAAGCATGATTCGGAGCCTAACCGACATTACAACTCCCATTTCCGGCCGGTAGAAGGACGAACCGAACGCAACCGCGACGGAACATCCGTGGAGATTGTCATGAAGGTTCGTCTGCTCGCCGCTGTCGCCCTGGTCGTCGCTGCCTCCCCCGTGTTGGCGCAGGGCCTCGACAGCAAGCACAGCCCCTATCCGGCCTCGGCCTACTCGGGTTACGTCAGGAATGCCGCTGGGAGCCTGCCAGAGGCCTCGGAGGCTCACTACCGGGCGGCACCTGCCTACCAGTACTCGGGCCAGCACGCGGGTGGACCGGCCGGCGTCCTGCGTTGACGATGCGGCTGGAGTCGGCTCTAATTCGGCCTGATTGACGGCGCGAAAGTCAGGTCTTTGCCAGGCGCCTGCGCGGCCAGAGGCCGAATTTCTGGCGCGCGCAGGCAGTTGACCTAGCCGCATCCAGCAACTCCGCCCCTTAATGCTCGGTGTGGAGGCACTTGGCCGAGGATCATCTTTCCTCAGCCCGGCCTTTTAAGCCTGCCTGATGCCTCGCCCAAGCATATTGTCAAGTTGTAGATAGGGGCGAACTTTCAGATCGGAGACGATCTTGATGAAAAGTCTTGCTCTACCTCGAAAGCGATGCTGGCCGCTCTCGCATTCGCTCCAACCGGCGCTAATGCACGCGGTTACGGTGGTGTCTTTCACGGCGGCGGATCCCACGCCGGCGGGTTTGGTAGTGACTTCCGCGTCGGCTACGGCGGGTTCCAAGGGGAGGCTCTGGTGGCTCCGCGGCGGATACGGACGGCGCATGTACGGGCAAGGTCGTGGCTCCCGGGGTCGTCGCTATGGTCATGGCAGCTATGTTTTGGGAGCCAGCCCCCTCACCGGCGCAGCGGTCGGTCACGTACTGGCCGGGGGCCTACGACTACCCCTACGGCATCGCAGCTGCGGTCCCTATGGATTCGGTGGCTACTACGGTGGATGCGACTCCTACGGCTACTGAGGCAAGGACGCTGGTGCCATACGTGCGCCCGTAACCGAGGCTGTACGATCGTGCTGGTGAGCCGCGTTAGCCCGTCTTATTCACCGGGGCTTGGCTGACGCCGTGTTTTGGGCTGATGGCGCGCGGGATCGCGCGTCCACTGTGACGCGTATGGATTCGGAACGTTGCGTCGGTGCTTGAGGGATAGGAGCGGGTTCGTCGGGGCGTCTCGGCCCCGCCGTTCAAGCGGGGGCTGGGACGAGCGCGGTCGCAAGGTGGCGTAGCAGGTCGGCTTCCGGACACGCCGCGGCGAAGGCGAGGCGGACGCGGGCAGCGGTCTCGCGGATCCGAGCGCCGAGCTTGAGCAGCCGGAGGCGGATCGTCGCGAACTCGGCCCTGGCGAGGCGATGGGCCGCCGGGATGGCGTCTCGCACGGTGAGCATCAGCCAGTAGGCCGCGGTGTGCAGGACGAGTCGCATCTGGTTGGCGGCCGGGTGCCGGCAGGAGGTGCGGTCGGAAGCGAGCTGGCCCTTGTGCAGCTTGATCAGGTTCTCGGCCTGGCCGCGGGCGCAGTAGAGTTCGGCGTAGAGCCATTCCGGCGTACCGGTGGCGATGTTCGTGACCACGAAGCGGATGTCGAGGCCGAGGCGGGTCGCCTCGATGCGGGCGGCGACGCGGCGCTGCTGCCGCCAGGACTTGGCGGCGTGGGTGGTCTCGGCAAAGCCGCGCACCGCATCCTTGTCGCCGAGGGCCCGCACCACCCGGATGTGGTCGGCGGTCGGCTCGACCTTGGCCGCGAGCGCCTTTGTGCCGGTCAAGCCGAAGACGTAGCTGACGCTGTTGTCCTCGCACCAGTCCATCGCTTCGGGCCGCCCGTAGTGGCCGTCGCCGCGGATGGTAATCGCGGTCGTCGGCCAGTGACGGCGGATCGCCCGGACGAGCCGGCGCAGATGGCCCCGGACCTCGCGACCCGAGGGTGTCTTACCCGACCGCAGGATCATCGCGACGGGACGGCTGGTGGCGGTATCGTAGACGTGGATCGGCAGAAAGCAGCGCGCGTCGTGGTGGGCGTTGAACAGCGACAGCTGCTGCTGGCCGTGCACCACGTCGCAGGTGTCGTCGATGTCCAGGGTGACCGCGGCGGGCGGTACGACGTAGCTGGCGCAGTACACGTCGACCAGCACTCGCCCGAGCCGGATCAGGTCGCGCAGGCCGGGGGTGTTCTCCATCCGCGAGACGGTGGGCTGGCTCATCAGGTCCGCGCCGCTCTCGGGCAGGCGTCCGCAGGCGAGCTTGAAGGCGGGGTCGGCGCGCAGATGGTCGAGGTCGTCGGCATCCTCATACCCGCAGGCAATCGCCAGGATGCGGGCCAGCAGGATCTCGGGCAGCGGGTGCACGACCCGGCTCGGATCGCGTCGATCCGTGATCACGGTCGCGAGCTTCTCGGCAATGCCCAATCGCTGGGCGGCCTGGGCGAGCAACAGGACGCCGCCGTCCGAGGTCAGGCGCCCGCCGTCGAAGGCAGCTGTGAGCTTCTTGCCTCGCACGGATGGAAACGCGAACGGCAGACACGTAGGATCGGACATGGCGGGCGTGGCAGGCTCGGTGCGCGTTGAAGGCTTGGCGTCAGCACCCAATCCCTAAGCTACATCAATGCCTTACGCTACGCTCGCCACCCCAGATCCACCGTCGTGATGAATAAGACGGGTTAGGTATCCCGTCGGCTCATCGCCGGTGATATCGGGCCTTCAGGCCTCATGATCAAACCGGAGCGGGCCGAATGATCTAAGTCCCGCTGCGCCCCACCCAAATAGAACATTACCGTCTGCTTCCAAGCAATAGTGCGCAGTAAACTTCTGTTCGGGTATTCCTCGGCACCCAGGATTAATTTCATGAACACTGTAACTGTAGCAGAACTGCAACGATGCGGTCCGGATGCCGATCATCTTACCGTAGCTCTGGCCAATATAAGTTGGTTCCGCGCGTTGGCGTGTCGTGCCCTGCGTGACGGCAGCCCGCAAGGGCTGCTACGTGCGGCCAATGCTCGGGCCGCAGCCCACATCGTGCTGCGGCAGGCAAGACGGGACGCATTGGCCAATCGACGCGTGACGGATGCTTTAGCAGTTGGCAGGTAGCTGAGTAGCGCGTGTTCTGATGGTAGTTGGTACGGAGCTGGCCAAATTTTCTCGCCGTAGTCACTCGCGGTATCAAGAGAACTCTTGATGATCTCGGTTCCACTTCCGGGGCGTCCATCGCGTTGATCGACATACCGCCGCTGCGCCGTCAGGATGCAGATGATCTGCTATTCGCTGAATCGGCTCCTCGCACAGTCTGCCACCTAGTAATCGGGACCTGACTTCATAACGGTAGAAAACTAAGTGTCGAAGTTTGAGCCTTTTCGCCATGTTAAGCCTGCCCAATCGTCATTTGGAAGAGCTATTCCACATGCCTCAATACGATTATGTCCTCGGCCATAGTGATCGGGAGGTTCGCCGACTGGGACTGCAGGCTGCACTTCTCAGGCCGGGGACGGAACGCATCCTGCGTGCGGCCGGGCTCGGACCTGGCCAGCGCATTCTGGACATCGGTACGGGCGCGGGAGACGTCGCCAGACTCGCCGCCGGTCTGGTCGGCTCTTCGGGCTCGGTCATCGGACTCGACCGAGAGACCAGCATACTGGAGCAAGCTCGTGCCCGGACCGTAGATACCGGCCTGCGCTCAGTCAATTACGAGGAAGGAACACTCGATACGCTTCCCGCCGCTCGGACCTTCGATGTCGTCATGTGCCGGTATGTGGTCTGCCACCAGCCGGATCACGTCGCCTTCCTGCGCCAAGCCGCAGCCCGTGTGCGGCCCGGCGGAACACTCATCGTCATGGAGCCCGGCAGTCCCGACCTCGTGCGCCCCGACATGATTGCGAACGAAGTTTGGTCGTGCCCTCGAGTGGCGCTCTTCGAGGAGGTGCGCGACCTCATGCTGGCTGGCCTCGAATGGGGCGGGGCCTGCCCGCAGATCGGGCGAGGGCTGGTTCGACTATTCCGCGCAGCCGGTTTGCCTGAGCCCACCATCCTGCTCGACGTGCCTACCGGGGGGCCAGCTTCCCCCATCGCTGAACTGCTCTGTCTCACGCTGGAGGTACTGGTGCCGGTGCTGGAGCGGCACGGGATCACTACGGCCGGTCGACTCGGCATCGAGACGCTTCCTGCACGGGTGCAAGATGCCGTGGTGGAGGCCTCCAGTCAGGTTCGGCTTTACGAACTTGCGGGTGCCTGGGCGACGCTCACGTAGACTAACCGAAGCGGGTTCCTCTCCTCGTGCGGGAGCGATCCGCTTCGGTGCGAACAGGAGATGAGGAGTCTAATACCGTGCAGCGCGTGACCTCGGCGATCTGATTCGCAAGCGGGTCCAAACGCCAGCCGCCTTTCATTTGCGCAGAGGCTGCCAACAACTCATCCTGCAGCCGCAGCCCATCTCCGCTGGCAGCGTCTCCCAGGGAACACCTGAGCGCAGCACGAACAGAATACCAGTCAACGAGGAGCGATTCTCGATCGGCGGCCCGCCGTCTTTTGGACACGGGCGAGGCGGCGGCAGAAGTGGCGCGATCTCGGTCCGAAATCATCGGGTAGAAGCGGACGAGCCGTTGCGACCAACGACCGCCCTCGCGAATCGTGCCCGTTCTGTTAGGCACTCTCAATCCGAGGTGGACCTTGCTGGCCTCCGAATGAAGAGTCATGCGGTAGGTGTCGTGGTGTCCTGACCGGTATCTTAGAGGGGGCCTAGAAGAAAAACTGGTGGATGGTGGCTGTCATGGGTAACCGGAACGCCCAATCTGGGAAGCTGACAGGCGCGGGTGGACGGTAGCTCAGCGACGGATGCGGTCGAGCGCGGTTGTATGTGTTCTGAACGACACCGATCACGATCTGCACTTCCCTCAGTGAATAGAAAATTTCTCGGCGTAGGCACTCGTTGCGCAGCTTGCCGCTGCAGCTTGCACAGTAGCCGTTTACCTACGGCGGTTCTGGTGCGATGGTCTGGATCTGCGAGTTAGTTATGGTGGCGCATCTACGCGATGCCTCCAAGATCATCTCAGGGTCATTGTCGCAACGGATGTGCTTCGGGATGCCGTGCAAGCACAGGGCGTTGGCCAGCGTCCCGATCACGCCGACGTTGTTGACGCGACGTGCCACCTTCAGCCCGAGGCAGGCCCGGCTGTTCTCGTCGACCAGCCTCAGGATGCGCAGGCTTTGGCTGTCGTGCGTCTGGGCCTGCACGAAGTCGATGCTCCAGACGTGATTACGGTGAAGCGTACGCAGCCGCACGCAGGAGCTCTCGTCCAGCCAGAACCTGATGCTCGGCCGGGGTTTCCGTAAGACCTTCAGCCCCTCGCGACGCGAGTAGCAGAGCCAAGAGCGCCTTTGGTGCGCCTGTTATACCAATCCTCACTGATCATAACCCATGAGCCCAGTTGCGCAGTCCGATCGACATGATGCGCCAGGGTTGGTTGATGATGGTGTTCCAGGCGTCACAGCAGTGGTCGAGGATGTCGGCGTAGGATGTGAAGACGCGGTTGCCGAGCCAGTTGTCGCGCATGAACTGCCAGAGGTTCTCGACCGGGTTGAGTCCGGGGGAGCGCGCCGGCAGCGGCAGCAGGGTGACGTTGGCAGGCACAGCGAGCTTCCTGGTGGTGTGCCAGCCGGCCTGATCGAGCAGCAGGACGGCGTGTGCGCCGGGGGCGACGGCCTTGGCGATCTCGGCCAAATGCAAGGCCATCGCCTCGGTGGTGCAGAAAGGCATGACGAGGCCGGCCCCGGTGCCTCTGGCCGGGCAGATCGCCCCGAAGATGTAGGCCGAGGCGGTGCGCTGGTCCTTGGGCGCCGCGGGGCGCGTGCCGCGTCTGGCCCAGCGGCGGGTGATCGTGTTTTTCTGACCGACCCGGGCCTCGTCGGCGAATCAGACCTCTATTGGCGTGCAGCCGACGGCCGGCGTGATCGCCTCCAGGCGGGCGCGGAAGCTTTTTTAAAAGCGGGGATGGTGTCCGGATCCTGGGCGTGGTGGCGCGGGCGGGCGGAGAGTTTGCGGTAGCCCATTCTCCGTAGCACCCGGCTCAGCGTCTGCTCGGACACGGACACGCCGTGGTCCTCGAACAGGATCTGAGCGAGATCGACCAGCCGCTAGCGCACCACCCCGTGGGCGGCCGGCATCGGACCTTGCTCGACCAGGGCGCGCAGAACCTCTCGCTGCTCGGCGTTCAGGCGCGGGCGGGCCCTACGAGCTTTGCCGCCGATCAGCCCGTCCGGACCGTACGCGTTGAACGCCACGACCCAATCCCGCACGGTCTGAAGCCCGACCCCGCCGAGCGCGGCAGCGGCCGAGCGCGAGCCGCCCGCGTAGATCGCCGACAAAGCCAGCAGGCGCCGCGCCTGGGCACGATCTCGAGTGCCCTTTGCCAAAGTGCGCAAGCCCTCGGCGTAGAAGTCCGACCGCAGCGGCACCGGTGCAGCCATGACATCCTCCTCGGGCTTCAAACCCGAAGACAGAAACACCCATCAGCCGCCGCCGGTACCCCCGGTGAGTCCTCCTCAGCAAGGTCTGGTATTAGGCTGAGCGTTGAAGTTCGTGGTGGTGATCCCATCACCCATTCCAGGCTCGCAGGACCGGCTCGCTGTGATCATGCTCGTAGCTGAGCACGCTTACGCTAGCGGTACCGAGAACCAGAAGCGCCCCATCCTCCGGCGGTAACCCAATCCACCGCGCGGCGAGCACCCGTAAGACATGCGCGCTTGAGAAGATTACGACGTTGGCGTCTAGCGCTCGGATCTGCACTATGATCCGGTCCGCCCGTGCCCCCACATCCGCCACCGTCTCACCGCCGGGACATCCGTCGCGAAACAGCCTCCAATCAGGGCGTTCCGTCAGTATTTCCTTTGTGGTTCGACCCTCATAGGCACCATAATCCCACTCGGCGAGATCCGGCATGATCGCGGAACCCGTACCAAAGCCAGATAGCGCGCATGTAGTCATCGCTCGCTTGGACGGACTTGACCAGATTGCAGAATAGGTACCTCCGGCAAGCCGCGTCGCGAGGGTGCGCGCCGCCGACTCGCCGGCCGGAGTGAGCGGAATATCGGTCCGGCCTGTATGCCGGCCGGACAGGCTCCAGGCCGTTTCTCCGTGTCGAACCAGAGTGATTTGCGGGACGTTAATAACAGACATCTGCATCTCAGGATCGCTGCGTTCCACGTAATTGGCCTCGAATTCATCTGCCTCGCTGCCGTCAGCTACGGTGACGACTTGCCCGTCGCAAGATGAGCGGGCGCGGCTCTAGCCAAAACTCACCAAGGCGCACCAGAGTGGATGCGGCGAGCTGCCGGCTGATCTCTCTTAACAACGCCGACGTTACCTTCCGTCGCAACAATCGACGCCACGATAGAGCCGGACGAAAAAATATTATGCCCCACGCTGCCGACAAATCCGTGCACGGTGAGTTTCAAGATCATCAGCAAATAAATTTGCCTTTCTGGTCGAGCGGTGCTTCCGTTGGTCTTCACGGACACCTCCTCCTGCCGTGGGCCAGGCTCAAGGACCGCGACTAACCTTGCAAGCAACACCTTGACAGGACCCGCGCTCAGCCGCCGAAAGTTTGCAGCTTCGGATTAAGCGCCCGCGTCCGATGATGGTTTGCCGTTCTCGGACAACGCACGGTCGAGAGCATAGGCCGCGCTGATGAGCGCCAAGTGGGTGAAAGCCTGAGGGAAGTTGCCGAGGTGCTCACCCCGAGGTCCAAGCTCCTCGGCATAGAGGCCGAGATGGTTGGCGTAACCCAGCATCTTTTCGAACGTCAGTTGCGCCTCCTCTAGCCGACCGGCTCGTGCTAAGCATTCCACGTACCAGAACGAGCAGGGCGTGAAAGCCCCTTCCTTTCCTTCCAGGCCGTCGCTGTTGATTCCATCCGTCGTTTGGTAGCGAAGAACCAGAGCATCGGTCACCAGCTCACGACCGATCGCATCGAGCGTCGAGAGCCATCGCGGGTCGACCGGGCTGATGAACTTGACGAGTGGCATAAGCAGTGCCGCCGCATCCAGGACGTCGCAACCTGGACGCTGAACGAAGGCGCGCTTCTCTGGGTTCCAGAAGTCTGTGTAGATACTATGAGCGATTGCGTCCTGCGTCTCGTGCCAACGCTGAAGCGGCGTTGGGCGAGCAAATTGTCTCGCCATACGGAGGCCCCGATTCAACGCCACCCAGCACATGAGGCGTCCAGAAAGGAAGGCTTTGCGCCCTCCGCGCACCTCCCAGATGCCCTCATCAGGCTGGTCCCAGTTCTCGCATACCCAGTCGAGAGCCCGAGACAAGCCGTGCCAAGTGTCGATGCTGGCGGGTACACCGTACTTGTCTGCGAGATATATGGCGTCTGCCAATTCGCCGTAGATGTCGAGCTGAAGCTGTTCGGCAGCAGCATTTCCGATCCGCACGGGCTTTGATCCACGATACCCGGCCAGATGACTAAGTTCCTCCTCCGACGCATCTCTGTTGCCGTCAATGGCGTATAGAATCTGAAGCTGGTTGCCCTGCCCCTGCTCGCGCGCCCGTTTCTCAACCCAGCCGATGAAGGCCGTGGCTTCGGCGGTGTAGCCCAGTCGCATGAGAGCGTAGACTGTGAAGGCCGCATCGCGGATCCAGCAGTAGCGGTAATCCCAGTTGCGCCCGCCACCTACCCACTCGGGAAGGCCGAACGTCGCAGCACCAAGGACGGCTCCGTGCTCCGCGGAGGTCAGGACCTTGAGCGCAAGCGCAGATCTCTGCACTATCTCCCGCCATCGGCCGCGATAGTGAGAACGCCCACTCCAGGCTCTCCAATAGGCAATAGTTTCCGAGAAGGTAGATACTAGGAAGCTGCCTAGATCGCCTTCGCTCGGACGCTCCTGCGTACATTCCAAAACGAAGCCGGCTTCCTCACCCGGCGCGAGGGTGAAGGTAGCAGCGGAGCCGGAAGCCGTCGTTGTCATCGGTACGGTTGCCCGCATGCGCAGCGGCGCACTTCCGCCCAATGCCGAGAACTGGACGACGCCGTCACCATCCAGGTGGGCGTGTGTGGTGGCGCGTGCGTAGTCGAACCGTGGTTCACATTCCATATGGATGGTCATGCTTCCGCGAATGCCTTTCACGAGGCGGACGAGAGCACTTTTAGGCCCGTCGTTGCAGATCGGCATGTAATCGATGACTTCAGCCATGCCGGCTTCGCTCATGAAGCGGGTCACGAGCACGTTAGTCTCTGGCAAGTACATCTGCCGGGTACGGACGCCATCCTGTTTCGGCTTGATAGAAAAGCGGCCACCCTTGATGTCGTCGAGCATCGCCGCGAACACGCTGGGCGAGTCGAAACGTGGATAGCAGAAGAAGTCGATCGTGCCGTCGCTGCACACAAGGGCTGCGGTTTGCAAATTTCCGATGATTCCATGCGCCTCGATGTCCGCATAAGGCATATTGAAATCCTTTTTTTCTCGAAACCAAAATCGCGACCGTCGGCCAAAAAATTTAAACTTTATGGCTTGGTGCGCGGCGCCTGCATGTATGTGGTTGCTCGATGGCGCCAGCCCACACCTATGGCATGGTTAGGATGACGAGCACAGTTCCGAATAAAATTGGCCTCGGACCCGAACGCCTCAAGCTCGGCGCCGCACTTGGTCCAGAAGCCAACCAGAAGGAGTAAGTCAACGGTTCATTCGAGTAGCTCAGGATGGTGAACGCGCAATAGACGCCATTGGGCGAATGCCGCAAAACATTCAGCGCGCCGCCGTCGAAATTCAAGCCTGCACCTCGGATTCGTGGCAAAATTATTTCGCTTGGCCAAAGAGCACAACGTTGATCGGCATCGAAACGGGCATCAGTCTATAATCGTGAATCCGCCCTGGAAGCGACGGGCGGTAGACTGATTCGTCCAGCTCGATTAAGGAACCCGCCACATCCTGCTGTTTCGTCGACGCGCTTAGCCTATGCATAAGCTGCGTGGCGGCTCTTCGATTGATAAGGGCATCAATATCAGAATGTGCAATCATGGGACCGAGCCGGATTAGCTTGATTACAGCTTCGCGAAGTAACCTATCAGTGGATGAGTCGGTGACGAATGATCCAACGTCGCAAAAACATGCCAGAAACGCTCACTGGCTATGGCGGGGTGATGACTTGCGTGGCCACTTATCGTTTGACCGCTCAGTCCTACTGAGCAGATAAAATCTCTTTTGATTTGAAAGAGTTGATCTGCCTAGCTCGTTGCGCCAAGGTCCACAGAGCTTCGCATGCGGCTGGCGCGCTCAGAGCCTTCGGAGCTAGCTAACGTTGATAAGTCGGCTTATTCTTGTCGCATGCTCCCGGCGCTCCTATCCTGGCCCGCGAAGGCTGGATGGATCACCCGTCCGGCGTCGCCTTGCGGCCTACGAGATCATCTGCAAGGCATAGTCCGTTGAGCCTAGCCGCTGCAGGTCAAACCCGCTTCACCAAATGCCGGAACGAAACACGTAGCGACTGGACTTGCTCCGGTTTAATGGCTCTTCGTCATTTCGTGTGGCTCCCCGCGCGTTCTCCGGTCGTGTGAAAATGACGGAGCTTGGCGATGGCGACGCTGCACGAGGTTCGCGGTTGCCGGTTACACTCCATCGAGAACGGGCCCGAGGCAGGCATTGTGATGCGCGTTCGTGGTCGCCGCTGCGCAGGACGATGTCCCGGTTGCGGCACGCCGAGCACCGCCAGTCACGGCTCCTATCAACGTCACCCCGCCGATCTGCCCTCCCTTGGACGAGCCGTTCGGCTCGACCTCGCCGTCCCGCGTCTGCGCTGCCTCAACCCCTCCTGTTCCCGACGCACATTCTGCCTTCCTGTCTCCTGGCTCCGCACGCCCTACGCACCCGACGCCTCGCCAAGGCGCAGCAGCGCGTCGGCTTGGCCATCAACGCTCGAGCCGGTGCGCGCCTGCTCGCAAATCTCGCCATGCCGGCAAGCGCCTCGACGCTGCTGCGCCTCATGCACGTCGCGCCCCTGCCGCGCGTTGCACGACCGCGGGCAATCGGCGTCGACGACTGGGCCTGGCGCCGCGGTCGCGCCTGGGGCACGGTCGTCGTCGACCTCGACCGTCATCGCGCCATCGATCTTCTGCCCGACCGCAATTCGGCGACCTTCGAGGCTTGGCTACGGTTGCACACCGATCTGGAGATCGTCGCACGGGATCGTTCGACAGGCTACGCGCGTGCGGCCCAGGCCGTCATACCGTGTGCCCAGCAAGTCGCGGATCGCTGGCACCTCTTGCTGAACGCGCGCCAGATGCTGGAGCGCTGGTTGGTCGGCGCTCATACGCGCCTGCGTGCCCTTCCCGTCCCATCCGGCTCGGGGGATTCCGTTCCTGATTATGCCCGCGATCACGCTTTCCCGCGCAGCCGCACAGACCAGGCTGCCGCGCGGGAGGCGCAACGTTGGAGGGCCGTGCGTCATGCAGAGGTGCAGCGCCGCCGCGCGGCCGGCGAAGCAATCATGGCGATTGCGCGCGCGATCCCGCTGGCACCGGGAACGGTGCGGCGCTACGCCTCCATGGATGGGGCTCCGGAACGCGGCGAACGGCGGATCGGACCGAGCCAGCTCGACCCTTGGCTCGCTCATCTCGAGCGCCGCCATGCCGAGGGCTGCGAGAACGGATTGCAGCTCCTGCGAGAACTGCGCGACCTCGGTTATGCGGGCGGCTCGCGGCAGGTCCACAAATGGCTGCAGAGCCGACGGACGAAGCTCGCGATCACCACGCCGCGACGCTGGCGCGACGCCGTTCCCCTCGTGACGGGCACCGGCTCGGCTGAGCTGTCGGCGCGGCGAGCGCGATTGCCGGGATCGAAGGTCCTCGCCTGGATCATGACGGGGGCGCCGGACCAGCTGAGCCCGAGCGATGGCGCGCTTCTCGCGCGCATCGTGCAGGATCCAGACGCGGCCACGCTGCACGGGCTGGTCCAGCGCTTCGTCACGCTCGTGCGCGAGGCCGGGACCAAGGGAAACGGATCGTCCGGACACGGCATACGACATCTGGAGGCCTTCGAGGCCTGGATCGTCGAGGCGAAGGCGAGCGGCATCCGTGCCGCGCAGACGTTCGCCAGCGGGCTCGTCGTTGATGCGGCCGCGGTGAGGGCGGCGTTGACTATGCCGTGGAGCAACGCCCAATCCGAGGGCCAGATCACGAAACTGAAGTTGATCAAGCGGCTAATGTACGGCCGGGCCGGCTTCGAGTTCCTGCGCCGACGTGTGCTCCTGGCTCCTTGATCCACACGAAATGACGAAGAGTCACTTTTGCGAAGCAAGTCTACTCTAAGTGGAAGACGGACGCAGCTCCTCGGACAATGTCCCGTCAGGTGTTCGCGCGGGATTGTGCGCCGCCGATGTAGCCATGGTGTAACATTGCAGTGATCATCCTGTAACGAAACTGTGGTCAGAGTGGGTCGGCAATGAAGGGTTCCAGACCGATGTGGGATAAGAGAGTAAGCATGGGTGAGCGGGCGGTAGATATCGACTTGGATGCGACATCGACAAGCGTACGGGTCAGTTCGACCGGTGAGTTCGCCAGAATGATCGCCAGCTTTCGTGGCCGCCATATGGTGGTGGATGCACCGGCCTATGCGGGTGGACCCGGGGAAGCTGCGATTCCGCCGGAACTCCTGCTGTCGGCCGTCGGCAGTTGCGCTCTGGGTATGTTTGATCTGATTTGTTCGAGAGACAATATCCCCATGCGTGAATGCACCGTCGACATTCGATCAGATTTCACCTCGCAGATTCAAAAAATTCACGGAGTCACCGTCTATGATAAGATTGCGATCAAATTCATTTTCGTGGGCATCTCCCTAGATCAAGCTCGTGACTTGGTGAACATTTATCGCGCAACCTGCCCGATTTACGGATCAATTAAAGTTGCGAGTCGAGAGGTCAATATCGAATTCGAAATCAAATGAGCGCATGGCGACATATTAGGAAGGCGCGGAGGAGAGCGCTCTGCCTTTAGCATCGATTGGCAGTCGCACCGCCTCTCAGATGGCATCTGTGGACGCCCCCTTTCAGATGCAAGCAGTAAATTGAGGTCCCAGCACGTAGTCGCTTACAGCCATCTATCCGGACTCTCTATGCAGCTATCGCGCTGTGGGTCAGTATGGAAGTTCGCGGACCCGAACCACTACAGCTCTGTGCGCATGGCTCGCGCTCAGCCATTCACTGGTTCTCCCGACCCCATCTCGCCAATCGTTGTGCTATACTCTTCCTCGACCGCCTAAATCCCGGACGCCTTGACCTCGCTCTTAGCTTTGCGCCGCTGCCGCCGCCGGCGCTTTGTAATCCTCGTTCTTGATCAGCAACGCCCACGGCATGCGCCCCATCTTGTTGGCGAGCGCGACGGAGACCAGCATGCGCGATTTGCACGCCAATATCCGCTCCAGCCACGAGCGGATGGGGGCGATGCCGACAGGCGCCGCGGACGATCAATCGACGCCTACAACCATGCTCGTCGACTCAAGACCCTGCGCAGCCTCACGTCCGACGAGCATGTCCTTCCGGTCTGGACGAAAGAGCCCGAACGCTTCAGGCTCGATCCGTCACACCACATCCCGGGACTATACACATAGTACTTCTATGCCGCCGGGGGCGTCCAACCCATCAGCTTTCGGCCGTTTCTTTCCAAAGCTGCCCGACCGGTTTCCAAGGATTCCGTCGAAAAACTTGGTGGCAGCCGATTTCCGACGGGCAGGATGGGCTCACTTCATCAGGCGGGCATGTTCCCTGCCCATCATATCGGGTCCAACCGCGAGGCCGGTATGATCTTAGCGAGTTTCCTCTGGTTCTAAATGCCCCGACCCCATCGACGCTCGAAGTCGCTCGGCACAAGGAAAACCCGCAATAGCGCGAGGCTAACTGCGTGGAGTGGGTCTCGGAGAGTGCCGACGATTTTAGCTCAAGTTGTAGCTCGATGTCGCCCGGAGCGCGATTGAGTGAGACTACGATTGTAACCCGATGGTGGCTGGACGACATGGGTGCGTAACGAGGCTGATTCAGAGTTGGGACTTGACGGTGGCCCGCCAATTTTAGCCGATCGGCGGCCCAGGCATGCGTGTCGCAACCGTCGACATGCCCTGTGCCGGAGGCGCATTTCTATGCTCCAGTCTCGCGATCCTGAAGCAGTGGGCGATGCTCACCCTATTGGTCTCGACGCGCGCGACCCCGTCTTTCGCGAGTGTCCACACGACATCTTTGACGCTCTCCGCGCCAGAGATCCCATGCATCACGACCGTGAAGCCGATCGCATCGTGCTCACGCGAGCGGTGGACGTAGTCGCCGCACTGACCGACAGCAACCTGTCGTCCAACCCCTTCAACGGTCGGCCAACCGCATACGGCCGACGCGGCTTCAGCGAAGTCGACCGAGCTCATTTGTCAATGTTGTTTCTTGACGATCCCGACCACGCTCGCTTGCGCCGGCTCGTCGTCCAAGCCTTCAGCGCCCGCGCCGTCGATGTCCTACGCCCACGAGTCGAAGCCATTGCCGCGACCTTACTCGACACGTTTGAGCCAAGCGAACCGTTCGACTTGATCATCGCCTATGCCGGTCCACTGCCGTGCCTCATCATCGCGGCCATACTTGGTATCGAGGACGCAGAAGTCGAGCAGTTTAGAAGCTGGTCGGAAAGCAGCGTAACCATACTCGCGCCGGAGCGGACGGATGCGGAGAAAAACGCTCATATCGCAGCGCGCGACGGTTTGAATGACTGCTTCAGGCGCATGATCGCCGAGCGCCGCCATCCACCTCGCCAGGACCTCATCGGCGCCCTCGTGGCCACAGAAGCTGAGGGCGACAGGCTAACTGATCTCGAACTTCTCAACACCTGCCGACTGCTATTCATTGCCGGTAACGTCACAATCACCGACTTGATTGGCAACGGCGTCATCACGCTCCTGCAACATCCCGAACAGCTCGCACGCATGATTGCCGAGCCTGATCTGTGGCCGGCAGCCATCGAGGAGATCCTGCGCTACGACACACCGGTCCCGGCAACTGGCCGCCAAGCGGTCGCTGCGTCGACGATCCGCAGCTGCCCCGTCGAGGCCGGACAGACGGTGACGACGATGCTGTTGGCAGCGAACCACGATCCAGCCCAGCACGCCGATTCGCACACGCTCGACATCGGACGGGAGCATCAGAAACACCATAGCTTCGGCGGCGGCAAGCACTTCTGCCTCGGTGCGTCGCTGGCGCGGCTTGAGGCGCAGGTGGCTCTGCCGGCTTTGTTCTACCGTTTCCCGCGGCTGCGATTGGCCGCGAAGCACGAGGTAAGGCGCAAGGCCTCACCAGGGTTCAACGGTTACGAGGCCGTCTGGGTCAAAACGGCGTAACTTGGGGCATCCCATGACACGTCTGCCGGCTTTGACCTTAGTCTCCGTACTGCTCGCGTCATCGGCAACGGCGCAGTCTGAGAGGGGTGCCTTCACGGGAACGGGCGCCGGTCCACTCTCAACTCAGACCGCACCGAACACGACTGCGGTCGGCCGGACAAGGCCGCCGGACCGTGCGGCGAGCCCATCGTCAGAGGATGTCCTCCTCCGGTCAACGCCCGAGCACCTGAAACAAGACGCGATCACCAAGAGCATCTGCATCGGCTGCACGGCGCGGTGAACGCGGAAAATTCACCGCCTCTCCTGGAGAAATTACATTGAAGATCTTGTTCGCGGTCTCGCCTGTCATCAGCCACCTTAGCCCGATGCTGGCCGTAGCGCGGATGGCGCTGGGTCGCGGCGATGAGGTCGTGGTCGCGACCGGCACCCATCTTAAGCTGGCGGTCGAGAACTCCGGCGCTCGCTTCCTAGCACTCGCTCCCGAGGCCGATCTGGATTTCTCCAGGATCGAGGAGGTGTTCCCCGAGCATCACGCACTCCCGCCCGGTCCGGAACAGATCCGCAACGCGCTTCAAATTTTCTTCCTTGATTTGATGCCGCCACAGCTCACGACCTTGCGCACCGCCATCATCGACGAACGTCCCGATATCGTCGTGACCGACAGCGGGTTCATGGGCCGTGCGGCGTTGTTCCTCGATCCAAGCCGCCCACCCGTGCCTCTCGTCTCGTGCGGCTTCACCCTCCTATCCCTGGACCGTCCAGACGGCGCCCCGTTCGGTCTCGGCTTGCCTCCCGCTCAAGATGATGCTGATCGAGCGCGGTACGCCGCGATCGCGGCTGAGTTCGAGGCTACCGTCGAAAAGCCGACCCGCACCTATGCCAACGCCAAGCTGGCGGAGCTAGGACTGCCGCCGCTGCCGTGCTCCGTCCTGGCGTCCTTCGTCCTGTCGGCGGACGCCTATCTGCACCCGACCGTGCCGGCGTTCGAGTACGACTATGGCGAGCTGCCCGCCCACGTCCGCTTCGTCGGCGCCCTGCCGCCGCCTGCGCGGGAGAGAGCAAAGCCTGAGTGGTGGTACGAGCTTGACGGGGGCAAACCGGTCGTACTCGTCACGCAGGGTACGGTCACCAACGCCGATTTCGGCGAGCTGGTCCAGCCGGCTCTGGCCGCGCTAGCTGACCGCGACGACCTGCTGGTGGTGGTCACAACCGGCGGACGACCTGTGACGAACGTCGGGCCGGTGCCGTCCAACGTGCGGCTCGCCGAATTTCTGGACTACGGGCAGCTGCTGCCGAAGCTGGCGGCGGTGGTGACGAACGGGGGCTACGGCACGGTGTCGCTGGCGCTGCGGGCCGGCGTGCCGATCGTGGCCGCGGGGCGCACGGAGGAGAAAGCCGACATCGGCGCGCGGGTGGCATGGTTTGGGGTCGGTATCGAGATTCCGGCGCAGCGCCCGACCTCTGAGCAGTTGCGGGATGCGGTCGCGCGTGTGCTGTCGGACCCGTCGTACCGGGCCCGAGCCAGGTCGATCGCTGCGGATATGGCCGCCATCGATACGCGAGCTGAGATCCTGGGCGTGCTCGACGTGTTGGTCGAGCGCTCGATTGGCCCCCCAGTTCAACGCGCTGTCCTGCCAGCCTGATTGGTTTTGGCGGCACGCGGGCCGCGCTGAACGGATGCCCGATGCGCAGACCGCTCGCAATGGAGCTGCATGATGTCGAACTTTGTCGACCGCCCCGCCGATGATCTGTCGGGCGAGATGTTGCGGACGTTTTCCATCGCTGCTCTAGGGGGGATGCTTGAGTTCTACGACTTCGTTGTCTTCGTGTTCTTAACTGCGGTTCTCGGACGGGTATTCTTTCCACCTGAAATTCCCGACTGGTTGAAGCAGACCGAAGTGTTTGGCCTGTTCGCCGCCGGCTACCTTGCCAGACCATTCGGCGGTCTCGTTATGGCGCATTTCGGTGACCTGACCGGCCGCAAGCGCGTCTTCATGATCGCCGTGTTGCTGATGGCAGTGCCGACCTTTCTGATCGGCCTGATGCCGGGCTACGCGCAGATCGGCTACGCTGCGCCATGTCTGCTGCTCGTCTGCCGTGTCCTGCAGGGCGCAGCCATCGGCGGCGAGATCCCAGGCGCCTGGGTGTTTGTGGCCGAGCACGCCCCGCGATCGCGCATTGGCCTCGCTTGCGGCCTGCTCACCGCTGGACTTACCGCCGGGATCCTACTTGGCTCGCTCGTGAACACCGCTATAAATCTTGTCTTTAGCCCGGAGGCAATTCTGAAATATGCTTGGCGATTGCCGTTTCTACTGGGAGGCATCTTAGGGCTGATTGGCATGCTGTTGCGTCGCAAGCTCGCCGAGACGCCGGTGTTCAAGGCGATGCGTCAGGAAGCACAACTGGCTGATAACCTCCCAGTCGGCCGAGTCGTGCGCGGCTATGCGCGAGCCGTGCTCGTATCAATGGCGGCGTCGTGGCTACTGACCGCAGTAATTGTCGTGCTGATCCTCTTGGCGCCGCCGCTGCTGCGCCAGAGCGTCGGTCTCGATGCTGATCGGGTCGCGGTGGCGGGTCTCGCGAGCACCGCCGCTCTGACAATCAGCTGCATTGCCTCGGGCGCGGCGATCGACCGCTTCGGACTGAAAGCTATCGTGTGGTTCGCAGCATTCGTGATAACCGCCGCCGCCTATCTGATGTTCGCCTGCGCGATGCTTCCGGGCCTGCTCGCCCCCGTGTTCGCGGTCGCTGGTGCTGCTGCGGGCTTGATCACGATTGTGCCCGTGATCCTGGTGCGTGCCTTCCCGCCTGCGGTGGCATTTTCAGGAGTGGCGCTCGCCTATAACGTCGCATACGCCCTCGCGGGTGGCCTGACACCTCCGCTTGTGGCCTACCTGATCCATCTCAGTCCTCTGGCGCCCGCCCACTATGTCGCGGCTATCTGTACCATCAGCCTCGCCGCGATCCTGCCTTGGCTCGGGGCGAGGACAAAACGGACCGATCGGACAGCCCCGGGAAGGGACGGCGCATGATGCCTGATCCCGCCTACGCCCTGGACCACAATGAGAACGGGGTATGCCAAGTGGAGTTAGCCCGTCTTATTCACCGGGGCTTGGCTGACGCCGTGTTTTGGGCTGATGGCGCGCGGGATCGCGCGTCCACTGTGACGCGTATGGATTCGGAACGTTGCGTCGGTGCTTGAGGGATAGGAGCGGGTTCGTCGGGGCGTCTCGGCCCCGCCGTTCAAGCGGGGGCTGGGACGAGCGCGGTCGCAAGGTGGCGTAGCAGGTCGGCTTCCGGACACGCCGCGGCGAAGGCGAGGCGGACGCGGGCAGCGGTCTCGCGGATCCGAGCGCCGAGCTTGAGCAGCCGGAGGCGGATCGTCGCGAACTCGGCCCTGGCGAGGCGATGGGCCGCCGGGATGGCGTCTCGCACGGTGAGCATCAGCCAGTAGGCCGCGGTGTGCAGGACGAGTCGCATCTGGTTGGCGGCCGGGTGCCGGCAGGAGGTGCGGTCGGAAGCGAGCTGGCCCTTGTGCAGCTTGATCAGGTTCTCGGCCTGGCCGCGGGCGCAGTAGAGTTCGGCGTAGAGCCATTCCGGCGTACCGGTGGCGATGTTCGTGACCACGAAGCGGATGTCGAGGCCGAGGCGGGTCGCCTCGATGCGGGCGGCGACGCGGCGCTGCTGCCGCCAGGACTTGGCGGCGTGGGTGGTCTCGGCAAAGCCGCGCACCGCATCCTTGTCGCCGAGGGCCCGCACCACCCGGATGTGGTCGGCGGTCGGCTCGACCTTGGCCGCGAGCGCCTTTGTGCCGGTCAAGCCGAAGACGTAGCTGACGCTGTTGTCCTCGCACCAGTCCATCGCTTCGGGCCGCCCGTAGTGGCCGTCGCCGCGGATGGTAATCGCGGTCGTCGGCCAGTGACGGCGGATCGCCCGGACGAGCCGGCGCAGATGGCCCCGGACCTCGCGACCCGAGGGTGTCTTACCCGACCGCAGGATCATCGCGACGGGACGGCTGGTGGCGGTATCGTAGACGTGGATCGGCAGAAAGCAGCGCGCGTCGTGGTGGGCGTTGAACAGCGACAGCTGCTGCTGGCCGTGCACCACGTCGCAGGTGTCGTCGATGTCCAGGGTGACCGCGGCGGGCGGTACGACGTAGCTGGCGCAGTACACGTCGACCAGCACTCGCCCGAGCCGGATCAGGTCGCGCAGGCCGGGGGTGTTCTCCATCCGCGAGACGGTGGGCTGGCTCATCAGGTCCGCGCCGCTCTCGGGCAGGCGTCCGCAGGCGAGCTTGAAGGCGGGGTCGGCGCGCAGATGGTCGAGGTCGTCGGCATCCTCATACCCGCAGGCAATCGCCAGGATGCGGGCCAGCAGGATCTCGGGCAGCGGGTGCACGACCCGGCTCGGATCGCGTCGATCCGTGATCACGGTCGCGAGCTTCTCGGCAATGCCCAATCGCTGGGCGGCCTGGGCGAGCAACAGGACGCCGCCGTCCGAGGTCAGGCGCCCGCCGTCGAAGGCAGCTGTGAGCTTCTTGCCTCGCACGGATGGAAACGCGAACGGCAGACACGTAGGATCGGACATGGCGGGCGTGGCAGGCTCGGTGCGCGTTGAAGGCTTGGCGTCAGCACCCAATCCCTAAGCTACATCAATGCCTTACGCTACGCTCGCCACCCCAGATCCACCGTCGTGATGAATAAGACGGGTTAGGGTCTGCGGAGATCACAGAAGGTAAGTACCTACGCTTCCTTCATTCCCTCTGCCCTCGATGCGCGATTCCGCTCACAGTTATCCTTCGAGGCGAGCATTGCGTGGTGCAGGTGGGGCGTTCTGCATGGGCCACTTCATGCCCATACGCTGACGCACTCTCGAAACCGTGCCTATGCGATGCTTTACGGGCAGCCGTGTTCGCGGCAACGATGCCCGAGCAGGCGTTCCTGGGGGCGCGCGAGCACGAAGTGCCCGCAGAGCATGTCGAGCCGCTCGCCCGCGCCCGCGTTCTCGCTGATCAGCAGGTTGGAGCCCGTCCGCGTATGCGCCGGCGCTGC
Organism: Methylobacterium sp. 092160098-2; assembly: GCF_028920805.1. NCBI lineage: Bacteria > Pseudomonadati > Pseudomonadota > Alphaproteobacteria > Hyphomicrobiales > Methylobacteriaceae > Methylobacterium > Methylobacterium sp. 092160098-2. The sequence continues at coordinate 1,311,995 of NZ_JAQPZJ010000002.1, forward strand.
GGGCGCCCCGCTGCCATCGTGGAGGACGTGGTCCTCCCGCCTCGGGAGCAGCAAGATGTCCCCGGCCGAGAGGCGCAGCGGCGGGCCACCCGTCGGATCCTCAAGCACGGCCGATCCGGCGACGAGGGCGTGAAAGGCCATCTCGCCGACCGCCGCACGGGCCTGGTCGATACGCCAGGGCGCGCCATAGGAGCAGTAGATGTCCAGGCGTCCGCGGACGGGGACAAGCGCGAGCAGGCGGCTCAACCAATCCTCGGGCAACGCCATGATGATCTCACCTGTTTGAGATGATTAGGCAGAGAACCGCCAAATTTCCGTACTAATTAGCTCGAAAGGCCTGTAAACCAATCCCGAATCGGGCGTTGCCTGACCGTAAGCGGCGCGGGCACGCGACCAACCTCGCCTGGGCCAAGAGTGCCTGGCTAAAGCTGCACGCGGGGCTCGCCCGTAACGTCGGTGCTACGAGAGACAGCGCAATCTGATCTCATGCAGCATAATTACGCGATTTATGTGCACTAAAAGTCTCGATCTGCAATCGCACCTATCGGTCTGTCCATGACGAAATAGAGGGTGTGAGATGTCTCTCAACGCTGGAAACGGTTCTCGCGCAAGTTGCCATCGTCGCGCGCAGTCGCCGCTGGTCCGGCGGCTCGTCGGAGCCGACGGTGATCCAGCCAAACAGCGGATACTGAGTTGGTTCAAGGTCATAGGCGACGACGAGCTTCGGCGCTTCGGCCTGTCCGCCGACGACATCAAGATCATTCGCGATTGTTGAGCCCTGGGAGGCTGTCGACCGGTGTGACCTTGCGGCCCGCAGGCACAGTCTGCTGCCAGGAACCAGAGTCGAACGTTATGCCCGGGGAGAACGGGCGCGCTCTCGTTGGCAGTATCGGAAACGCGCACTCCGATTACATCGTGTTGTTCAAGACCGGCTAAGCCGACCTGACGCCCCCCATCGGCTTAGAGCGGGGCTCGTCCGATCGGAAGCTATGTTGGGTGGCTGCGGGTTGACGGGGCAAGGAGGAGCCCATGCCCATAACCTTGTCCGTCGATCTGCGCCAGCGCGTGGCGTCCGCGGTTTCGTCCGGGGCGACCTGCCGACAGGCCGCCGAGCGCTTCGGCGTGAGCCGGGCTAGCGCCAGCCGTTGGTCGCAGCAGAAGCGGCGCGTGGGCCACGTCGCGCCCAAGCCGCTGGGCGGCGACCAGCGCTCCCGCCACATCGAGGCTCATGCCGACCTCATCCGGCAGACCTACCTGGCCCGCCCGCAGGTCCTCCTGCGCGCGTTGCGTGAGGCTCTTCAGGAACGCGGGGTCGCGGTCAGCACCAGCTCTCTGTCGCGCTTCTTCGCCCGGCACCGGATCACGCGCAAAAAGGGGCTCTGCACGCAGCTGAGCAGGAGCGCGAGGACGTAAGAGCGGTGCGTGAGGCTTGGTTCGAGGCGCAGCCCGAGCTCGATCCGGACCGTCTCGTGTTCCTGGACGAGACGGCGGCCAACACCAGCATGGTCCGCCGCTATGGCTGGGCTCCGCGCGGCGAGCGCTGCCGGATCGCGGCGCCCGCTGGTCATGGGAAGACCACCACGGTCATCGCCGGGCTGAGGACGAGCGGGCCCGAGGCGGTTGCGCTGCTGGACGGGCCCGTGACGGGCGAGCGCTTCCGAACCTACGTGGCCGAGACGCTGGTCCCGACCCTGAGGCCGGGCGACACGCTCATCCTGGACAACCTCGGCGTCCAAAAGGTGGCAGGCGTGCGCGAGGCGATCGAGGCAGCCGGAGCCCGGCTCTTGTACCTCCCGCCGTACTCCCCTGAGTTCAACCCGATTGAACTGGCCTTCGCAAAACTCAAAGCGCTCCTGCGCAGCGCGGCGGCGCGCACGGTCAGCGATCTCTGGGCGGCCATCCACAAGGCTTTCGCGCGCTTCTCACCCGCGGAGTGCCGCAACTACTTCACGGCGGCCGGCTACGAGGATGACGCTTATGCTTCAAGCTGATCGGGACCCGCTCTAGAACGTCGCGAGTGTGAGTTTCCGGTTTTGTGAGACCCTGACGGGAGGAGCGGAGCCGTGAAGGAGAGCAGGTTCACCGAAGAGCAGATCGCCTTCGCTCTGAAGCAGGCCGAGACCGGGACGCCGGTCGCGGAGGTTTTGCGCGGAACGGGCATCTCCGAGCAGGCATTCTTCCGCTGGAAGAAGCCCTGCGGCGGGCTCGGCACGGGCGAGCTGCGGCGTCTGCGGCAGTTGGAAGAGGAGAACCGCAAGCTCCAGCAGTTCGTGGCCGACGACGAAGGTCAGCGCGTCGAGGGGAAAGCCGGTGGAGCGGCGGAGCGCGCACACGATGGCGCGCTCCTCATCGCTGGCGCGCCACGCGAGCTTGTGCGGGCGCGCCGAGCTGCCCTGACACGCATCGGGTCCGCGTTTGCGCCATTTGCGGATGGTCTCAGTGGAGACACCGTAGCGCTTGGCCAGCACGCCGGAGCTCTCGTGCGAGAGGGCGATCTCGGCCCGCACGGCTGGGGTCGTGCGGGCCTGGGGGTGGATGGCGAGCATCAGCGGCTCCTCCTGGCAGCACCGGGGCGCACACCGTCAAACCGCCACGCTTAGGCTTTGATCGCCCAACGAGCTGCATCCCAACGACGTTGCGCGTCCAAACAACTAGAGCCGGTCCCGCGCCGCTTGAGACGGGTTAGCGGGTAGCGCGTTGGTGGGTGAAGGAGCTTGCTCATGCCTTCACCCCTGTCTGTGGACCTGCGCGAGCGTGTCGTGGCTGCCGTGGTGGCGGGTGCCTCCTACCATCGCGCCGCCGCCCGCTTCGGGGTCAGCGTGTCGAGCGCCAGCCGCTGGTCGGAGCGTTTCCGCCACGAGGGCCAACTCGCCTCAAAGCCGATGGGCGGCGATCATACCTCGAAACGCATCGAGGCGCATGCCGGGCTGATCCTGAGGATCTCCAAGCAGGAGCCGCGTCTTTTCCTGCGCGAGCTGCGCGATCGGCTGGCTGAGCAGGGTATCCAGACCAGCACGAGCGGCCTGTCGCGCTTCTTTGCCCGCCATGGGATTAGCTGGAAAAAGGGGCGACGTACGCAGCTGAGCAGGAGCGCGCGGACGTAAGTGCTGCTCGCGAGGCGTGGTTCGACGCACAGCCCGAGCTCGATCCGGATCGGCTGGTGTTCCTGGATGAGACAGCGGCTGCCACCAACATGGCGCGACGCTATGGTTGGGCTCCGCGCGGCGAGCGCTGCCGGCTCGCAGCCCCGTTGGGCCACTACAAAACCACCACCGTCACCGCCGCCCGGCGCACCAGTGGACTGTGTGCCACCGCGTTATTGGACGGTCCCACGAACGGCAGGCGCTTCCGCAGCTACGTCACCGAGACCCTGATCCCGGTGCTGCAGCCGGGCGACATCGTCGTCATGGACAACCTGCCTGCCCACAAGGTCGCCGGCGTACAGGACGCGATCGAGGCCGCAGGAGCGCGGCTACTCTACCTTCCGTCCTACAGCCCTGATTTCAACCCGATTGAGCAGGCCTTCGCGAAACTCAAGGCGCTGCTACGTAGCGCGGCAGCCCGCACGATCCCAGATCTCTGGGCGGCGATCCGCCAAGCCTTCACGTGCTTCACTCCGCAGGAGTGCCGCAACTACCTCGCCGCAGCCGGCTACGAGAGCGACTTGGCCGTCGCTACCTGACCGGGAAAAGCTCTAGCCGACGCCGACCGGATGCTTGGTGACCTCCGGGACCCGCATGGTCACCAGCTCCTCGGCCGCCGTCGGGTGGACCGCGATGGTCCGGTCGAAATCGGCCTTGGTCGCGCCCATCGTCACCGCGATACCGACCGCCTGGATCACCTCTCCGGCATCGTGGCCGAAGATGTGGACGCCGACCACCCGGTCGCTGGCGCAGTCGACGAGCACCTTCATGAGGATCCGCTCCTCGCGGCCCGACAGCGTCGCCTTCATAGGTCGGAAGCGGGCCTTGTAGACGTCGATCTTGCCGTAGACCTCGCGGGCCGCCGCCTCGGTATGGCCGACGACGCCGATCTCGGGGGTCGAGAACACCGCCGTCGGGATCAGGCGGTGATCGACGCAGGACGGCTTGCCGCCGAACACCGTGTCGGCGAAAGCGTGGCCCTCGCGGATCGCCACCGGGGTCAGGTTGGCCCGGTTCGTGACGTCGCCGACCGCGTAGATCGAGGGGACATTGGTCTGCGAATAGGCGTCCACCGGGATCGCGCCGGCGGCGTCCGTCTCGATGTTGACGCGGTCGAGGCCAAGTCCGGCGACGTTCGGCCGCCGGCCGGTGGCGACGAGGATCTGGTCGGCCTCGATCGCGCTGCCGTCGTCGAGCCGGGCGCAGAGGCCGCCGGACTGCCGCTCGATGCGGGTCAGTTTGCGCCCGAGGCGCAGGTCCATGCGGCGTCCGTAAGCCTCGGCGAGGGCGTCGCGGACCTCGTCGTCGAAGCCGCGCAGCAGCTTGTCGCCCCGGTGCAGCAGGGTGGTGCGGCTGCCGAGCGCCGCGAACACGCCGGCGAACTCCACCGCGATGTAGCCGCCGCCGATCACCAGGATGCGTTCCGGCAGGCGCTCCAGCTCGAACACCTCGTTGGAGGTGATCGCCAGCTCGATGCCCGGCACGGACGGCTCCTTGAGCGGATGCGCGCCGACGGCGATCAGGATGCGCTCCGCCCGGACGCGCCGGTCGGACTTCAGCAGGCGCACGGTGTGCGCGTCCTCGATCACGGCGCGTTCGGGCACGATCTCCACGCCGGCCCGGATCAGGTTGGCGTCGTAGATGCCTTCGAGCCGGGTCACTTCGGCGTCGCGGCGGCTCTTGAGCACGCTCCAGTCGAAGCGCGGCCGCTCCACGGTCCAGCCGAAGCCGGCCGCATCCTCGAACTCGTCGGCGAAGCGGCCGGCATAGACCATCAGCTTCTTGGGCACGCAGCCGCGGATCACGCAGGTGCCGCCGACCCGGTACTCCTCGGCGAGCATCACCTTGGCCCCGTAGCCAGCCGCAATCCGCGCCGCCCGGACCCCGCCCGAACCGCCGCCGATGACGAAGAGGTTGACACCGAAATCGCTCATGTCGGACCGTCCATATCAAACTTCTGAATCGCCATTCTGGGAAGCCGCACCCAGGCACGAGATGGCAGCACCAAGGCATGCCGCCCGTTACGCGAAGCAGCCCTCTTTCTCTTTAAGGGCGACCGCCGTCGCGCAGGCCATAAGCCCGACTGCCGACGCGGGACGCGGCTATATATGGCACGGACAAGCTTATAGGCGTGACATTTCGCTACTCGCTACAGCATCCATGTGATCGAAGTACCGATTGAGAGAATTTGCCCCCAAGTGCCTTCCAACTTTATGCTCTAAGCGCGAGGCCTCATCACTATCTACGGCTCAGGTCCGTGTGAGCCCGAGCGCGTCGAGCCTTCGTCCCGCCAGGTCCTGACGTATCCGGTGTCAATGCTGAAGTCGACGTACAGTCCCAGGAAGCTATTCGCCGTACAACGTGCACCAAGAACTTTTTTGTAAAACTTGTCTAGGCGGGGCTGAGATTATTGCGTTACATTTGCAACAAGCAGGCGGCCGGCATCTAGGCACTTTGCGTGGATAGATTTTTCGGATTGCGTGAAAAATCAACGTGCTTTTTTGGTTGTTGCACGTTGATGGCGCTGGGGCATAGCTGGAGCTTTGAAATCATGGGAAGCATGGCCATGCTGCAGACCGAGATGACTGCGCGCATCGGCGCGGACTGCTCCATCGCCGAAGTGGACCAAAGCCGAGAGTCAACTCTTGGCGCGCTGCATGCTTAGGCATACCGGTGAATACTTCCGAAGGATAGAGCCTTGCGTCACCTGAGGTAATTGATTGCAGTGGCGAGACAGAGGACGCCGCTGAAATGTGGATCAACGTTGAAGCGGGAGCCCCGGACCAAAGCCAAGGTAGCGCCTTGTTACCACTAGCAAAACTGAGGAAGGAGCGAGGTACCGATCGGCGCCGATCAGGAGCCCGCTCTGTATGGAAAACGGTTGTTTTTCGAGGACGTTACCGTCTTTCAGGAAGGGGTATTAATTCGGGTTCTTCCGCAGGCATGGCGATCAAGACGATCGCGCGCACGCTCGGCGCTTCCCGCAACAGCGTACGACGCTGGCTGCGCGCGAGAGCCTTCGTGCCGTATGGCCGGGCACAGGCCCCAAGCCGGCTCGATGATCATCTGCGCTTCGTCGAGGTGCGCTGGCAGGACGGTCAGCAGGCAGCGGGCTGGCAGATAGGCAAGGACCGGATTCAGCGCATCTGGCGTCGCGAGGGGCTCAAGGTCCCACAGAAGCACCGGCCGCGCAGCTGGCTATGGCTGAACGACGGCTCGTGTGTGCGGCTGCGTGCGCTCTACCGTAATGACGTCTGGAGCTTCGACTTCGTGCAGGCCCAGATGCATGACGGCTGAATTTTGCACGGCCGAAGTTTGCGCATCCTGACGCTGATCGACGAGCACAGCCGGGCCTGCCTCTCCTTGAAGGTGGCACGGCGCATCAACAGCCTGGGTGTGATCGAGGCGCTGGCCGACGCCATGCGCCTGCACGGCATCCCGGAGCACATCCGCTGCGACAATGGCCCGGAGATGATCTCGAAGGCACTGCGCAAGTGGGTCGCGAAGACCGGCCCGCAGATCCCGTACATCGCGCTGGGCTCTCCGTGGGAGGACGGGTATTGTAAGAGCTTCAACGGCGAGCTGCGCGACGAGTGCCTGCGCCAGGAAATCTCCTACTCACTCAAGGAGGCACAGATCGTGATAGGTTTCTGGCAGAACACATACAACTGCATCCGGCCGCACTCATCCTTGGGCTACCGGCCGCCCGCGCTCGTCAGCTAACCGGATCTGGCCTTCCGGCTACCCATGACAACGGCCATGCAGTAGCCTCTTCATCGGCTCGGTCCAAAATATCGGTCGGGTCACTCACTTAGCCAAGTCATCGACGACCCCCGCGAGGAGAGGACTAGGCGGTTCCTCCGGTTGGTCGACCGGCCGACGCCGACGCCGATGCGGATGCAGCATGAGCGCGTCAGGGAGGCGAAGCGCGATCCTACGGACATTCGAGCCATGAACAAACCATTCCCAACACCGACGGACGCCGTCGGGGAAGTCCGTACCCCGGGCTTCTGCGCGCTGTGCAAATCCCGCTGCGGCTCTGTCATGGTCACCCGCGACGGGCTCCTCGTGGCCCAGGAGCCGAACCCGGGTCACCCGACGGGCCAAGCCCTTTGCGTCAAAGGCAAGGCTGCCCCCGAACTGGTCTACAACCCGCAGCGCCAGCTGTACCCGATGATCCGCACCCGGCCTAAGGGCGATCCCGATCCCGGGTGGCAGCGCGTCTCCTGGGATGAGGCGCTTGACCGGGCGGCGGAGGGACTTGCCTGCATCCGGGACGAGCACGGCCCGGAAGCCGTCGCGTTCGGCTGGACAACACCGAGCGGCACGCCGATCTCGGACGACATCCGCTGGGTCGAGCGCTTCACGAACGCGTTCGGTAGCCCGAACGTCGCGTACGGCACAGAGATCTGCAACTGGCACAAGGACCACGCGCACGCCTACACATTCGGGCGTGGCGTGGCCTCACCCGACTTCGAGAAATCCGGCTGCATCGTCCTCTGGGGCCATAACCCGAGCGCCACCTGGCTTGACCACGCCACGGCGACGGGTGCCGCAAAGGCGCGCGGCGCGCGCCTCGTCGTGGTCGATCCGCGGCGAGCCGGGTTTGCCGCTCGAGCAGATCAATGGCTACGAGTCCGGCCCGGCGCGGATGGTGCCCTGGCGCTCGGCATCGCCGGCGAAATGATCCGCAAAGGTTGGTTCGACCGCGACTTCGTCACCCGCTGGACGAATGGCCCGCTGCTTGTGCGTACCGACACCAACCGGTTCCTCCGGGCAGGCGAGATGAGGGCGCCGCCGGCAGGCGCAGGGGCGGACGACCTCGTCGCGTGGGGCCGGGTCGGCGCTTCGGTCGCCTATGCGCCCGCCACGAGGACCTACGCGCCTGACGAGAACCCCGTCTTGGAAGCCGCGGTCGAGATCTTAGGAGCGGACGGGGATCGCATCGCCTGCCGCACAGCTTTCGGTCTCTATCGCGACCTGTGCGATGCGTACCCACTCGACAGGGTGGAGCAGCTGGCCTGGGTACCCGCGGCCCAGGTGACCGCCACCGCGCGCATGCTCTTCGAGGCGGCGCCGGTCAGCTACTACGTTTGGTCCGGTGTCGGCCAGCACACGAACGCGACCCAGACGGATCGGGCGATCTCGATCCTTATGGCGCTGACCGGCAGCTTTGACGCTCCCGGGGGCAACGTCGAATTTGCCAAGCCGGCGGCGCGTGACGTGACCGGCGGCGAGTTCCTCTCGGCGATGCAGCGCGCCAAATGCATTGACTTGGCGCGTTCGCCTTTGGGTCCCGGTCGGCACGGCTGGATCGGTGCGGACGCCCTATACGACGCTATTCTTGACTCGAAGCCCTATGCCGTCTGCGGCCTGTTCGATTTCGGCCGGAACTTCCTGGTGAACCATGCCAACGGCGACCGCGGCGCACGGGCGCTCGCCAACTTGCAGTTCCATGTTCACACAGACGTCGTCGTGACGCCGACGGCCGCGTTCGCGGACGTCTTCCTTCCGGTGAACACCCCCTGGGAACGAGAAGCCCTTCGCGTCGGGTTCGAAGGCAGCCAGCGAGCGGAGAGCCTTGTTCAGTTGCGGCAAGCCGCGGTCCCGAGCCAGGGCGAGTCGCGCTCGGACGCGCAGATCGTGTTCGATCTCGCCACGCGCCTCGGCTTCGGCGACCGGTTCTGGCATGGTGACATCGAGGCCGGCTTCGCGGCCGTCCTCGAACCCCTCGGCCTGACGGTCGACGAGCTACGCCGGCACCTCAACGGGATCACGGTGCTGGGCGAGCCGCATTATCATCGCCATCGGAGTGCCGGCGTCAAAACGCGGACCGGAAAAATCGAGATCTTCTCGGAGGTGCTCCGCGATGCTGGGCAGGACCCATTACCGAAATTCGTCGAGCCGGCCATCTCGCCGTTCCGGGAAGGCAGCGAGGCGCTGCCGCTCGTGCTGACGTCGGCCAAGGTCGTGCACTGCTGCCACGGACAACATCGGAACGTCGCCTCGCTGCGCAAGCGCTCCCCGGACCCCGAAGTCACACTGCACCCGGATACGGCCGGCGAGCGCGGCATCGCGGCGGGCGACTGGGTCGACATTCGGACGGGCAACGGTCAGGCCAGGATGCGAGCCAAGTTGGACGGCTTCCTCGACCCGCGAGTGGTCAGCGCCCAGTATGGCTGGTGGCAGTCCAACGAAGCACTCGGCCTGCCGGCCTACAACGCCCTGGCCGACACGGGGGCCAACTACAACCGGCTAGTGTCCGACGATCATGTTGATCCGGTCAGCGGCTCGACGGGGCTGCGCTCATCTTTATGCGAGGTGACACCCGTAAAGGTATCCGGGGGTCGTGCGTGGGCCGGTTGGCGTCCCTTCGAGCTTGCTATCGCCGGCCGGGAGACAACCGACATCGTCTCATTTCGGCTGACACCGACCGACGGTGGCGCGCTGCCGCCGTTCCGCGGCGGCCAGCACATTACGCTCCGGCTCGCCGGCCCCGAGGGGATGTCCCCGGTCCGCTGCTACTCGCTATCGAGGGCGACGGACGGCGCGAGCTACCGCATCTCGGTGAAGCTCGCTCGGGGTGCCGACGAAGCAGTCGGGCGCATGTCGGGTCTGCTCCACGGGGCGGCTGACGGAATCGCGATAGACGTGCAGGCTCCGAAGGGTGCGTTCCACCTGCCGACAGCGGAGGCAGGCGAGGCGACCGCGGTGCTGGTCGCGGCCGGCATCGGCATCACCCCGCTCCTCTCGATGATCTATGAGACAGCGGACTCGGATCGGCCACGGCCAATCCATCTCCTGTACGGCGTCCGCTCATCGGCCGATCACGCCTTCCGTGACGAACTCGCCGACCTTGAACGAAGGACTCCGACGCTTCGGGTGACGACGTTCTACAGCGCTGGCGTCCCCGTCGTGCCGGACGCCGGCTCGGACGTCAGGACCGGCCGCGTCACCGTCGCCGACGTGTTGGCGGTGGCCACACCTGGCGCGCAGATCTACCTGTGCGGCCCCGCGGCCATGGTCGAGGCGCTGACCACCGGATTGGAACAGGCGGGCGTCGACGGGCGGCGCATTTACACCGAGGAGTTCGGACCTTCGAGCCGCGCCACCGGCCGCCCCGATCAAGGCCCCCAGCGCGTGGAACTCGCGCGCGCTGGGCGGACGTTGATCTGGGACCCCTCGGCCGGCTCGCTGCTTGATGCCATCGATAGGCAAGGCGTGGTCGCCGCCAGCGGTTGCCGTAGCGGCCAGTGCGAATGCTGCATTGTCGGCATATTGTCGGGAGAGGTCGACCACCCCGCCGGGTCGGCCCCTGTTGACGCGGGCCGTTGCCTGCCCTGCGTCGCTGTCCCGCTGACGGCCGTCGTGCTCGACCTGTGAGGAAGCGTTGCCGTCTCAGCCGTCTGATCAGACACTTCGATTGCGGGCCGCGAACGGTCAGCCCCGCACGACTACGGCAGGGCCGCGCGCCGTCGAGCCTTTGCCTACGGCTCGGACCCGTACCGAAGCGCTGCGGTTCAGGCTGAAACAGGATATCCTCGCGCGGCGCGTCCTGCCTGGCCAAAAAAAACTGGAGGAGGATATCGCCGCCTGGTTCGGCCTATCTCGGACACCGGTTCGCGAGGACCTCAAGGCGCTGACGGCGAGTGGGCTCATTGAGATCCGGCCGCATCAGGGGCCTTTGTGGCGAAGCTGACGTTGTGCGAAATCGCCGAAATGGTCGAGCTGATGACCGTGAGAGGCGGTCTGCGCAGAGTTAGCAGCTAAGCGCCATTCCGCGGACGATCGGAACACAATCGTCCGCGCCCAGGCCGCCTGCCGGCAGGCCGCGGACAAGAACGACGGCATGGAGTTTTACGCCGCCAACATCATCTTCCACGAGGCGGTCTACGCGGCGAGCCAGAACTGTCAAACAGCGTTGGAATGGGGCTCTTCCGCAGGTTCGGTGCTGACGGTGAGATATGCTCGGTCTGGTTTGTCGAGCGGTTCCTGGTCCGCCTCACGCGGCGTGAAGGACACGCTGCCGGAGCAGGTCGACGCCGGCGCGACCGTACATGGAGCGCTTGATCAGCCTCAAGCGGTTCACCTGCCCGTCGACCGCCCCCTTTGCTCCACGGCTCGTTGATGGCCGCATGGACGGCGGCCTCGTCCTGCCGCAGCCCAGCGACGAAGCCGCCGAGTTCACTCGTGGCGGCCGCTTCCAGCCACGGCTTCAACGCAGCCGGATCACCAGCACGCAGGATTGCGCCGAAGCCGCGTACCTGCTCGGCCGCGGCCTGCAGCCTGGGCGCAAGGGCAGACAGCGATGCGACGTAGCGGCTATCCTCGGGCGCGAGGCTGGCCGGATCGCTTGTCAGCCACCGCGCGATGCGGCGTACCGACGGGACCCGGGCCGAGGGCGGCCGGGTCGGGAGGCGATGGCGCCGTCGCTTCGCCCAGCGCTGGACGATGTCGTAGCCGCCCTCGAAGCCGATGGCGCGACGCTCGCGATCCAGGCCGGCCGCGTTGTGCTGATGGTCCTGCCAGCGCACCTCGACGAAGCGCAGATGATCATCGAGCCGGCTTGGGGCCGGTGCCCGGCGATACGGCACGAAGGCTCTCGCGCGCAGCCAGCGTCGTACGCTGTTACGGGAAGCGCCGAGCGTACGCGCGATCGTCTTGATCGCCATGCCCTCGCCGTGCAGGCGTAGCGCCGCCTCGCAACGGTGTCGTCGCCGGCCGCCGCCCTGCCTAACATCCTGCGCCGGAGGCGGGTCAGCAGGAGCAACCGCGACGACGGCAGATGGGGAGTCGCGGGACGCTGCCTGACGGGCGGCCTCTCGGATTTGGACCTGATGCTGCTCGACGAGCGAACGCAGCGCCTCGGAAGCGTTGACGAGAAGGTGCCAGCGGTCCGCGACCTGGATCGCCTGCGGCGCGCCGAGCCGCGCAGTCTCGACGTACGAACCGGCGCGATCCCGGCTGACGACGGCGATGTCTGGATGCGCAGCCAGCCAATCCCGCAAGGGCTCGCAGGCGCGGCCGGGCAGGAGATCGAGGACGCGACCCCACTCCGGATCGCAGACGATGGTGCCGTAGCTTCGGCCCCGCCGCCAAGCCCAGTCGTCGATCCCGACCACACGCGGGGGTGCTGAATGTGTCACGCGGGCTGCTCGACGGGCTGTCGGACCGGAAAACAATCAAATTTCGTAAATGAGCCGCATCACTGCTAAGATTATCTTTTCGGTAAACGGCTTAAGAGACGCAGGCAATCAAGAAATGGCCTGCGACCTCACCCTGCCAACCGGAGGCAACCAGGACCCGTTAGGCTGATCTTCGCCAGCAGTACACGCACGTGTGCGAGGCTCAGTGGGTTGTTCCCAACAGGATGTAGTCCGCCGTGTAGGGCTCCCCGGCGATCGTGCCAGCTGCCGTACAAGAACCAACTTTCTCGCCGCCGTGTGTGTCCACCCGCTGCACTGCCTCGACTTCCGCAAGAGCGCCTGCACCGGTGCGCTTGATGACGGTAAGACGCAGCCAAGGAATGTCCGTGGCTTGCGGGGCTGGGGCGGTTGCAGCCACTTGCCCGATAATGCGACTGCCATCCGCCGCTTCCCACGTCGGTCCTGCATAGTGCTGGCCGAACGGCTGGCCGTCGTGGAAGAGTTCCGCGCGTGGCTCCTTGAACGCCCAACTCAAAGCGCCATCAGCGCCCACCCGACACTCGTAAACTTGTACACCTACAGCCGAAAGTCGCCTTAGATTTTTATCGTTGGACTCGATAAGTCCCTCGGGAACACCAACTGCGTAAGCAGTGACGCTGAGCATGGAGAAAATGATGATGAGCACATAGCGCATCTGAGAGCTAAGGTGGTTGAGATGTTCGACGTGCCGCGCAGGGCATCTCGTGGTCACGTCGAAATGAGCCGCCCTCATGACCTGATGATTTCGATAATTTCCGATTTCGTTACGACCGTAATGTTAAGATCATTCGTGCTTGGACAATCTGTCGCAGCATACATTTTGAACCTCCCCTTTTAGGAGGGTCGATGCTGAGCGACGTGCAATGGGCTGAGGCAGCCGGCGCCACTGCGCCGGTGTCATGCCCATGCGCTGCTTGAAGGCGCGCTGGAAAGCGGCTTCCGACTGGTACCCGACGGTCCCCGCTACGGCACTGGTGACCGCGGATGGCTTCCGAAGCTCGCCGGCGGCCAGCGTCATGCGGATGTCTGCCAACAACTCACTGGCAGACCGGCCCAGTGCATCCTGAAACCGGCGTGCCGCCGTCGCCCGCGACATGCTGCACAGGCGCGCCAGCGCGGGCAGCGTCCATGGGCGGTCCGGCTCGTTCAGGAGAGCTGATAAGGCGGGCGCCAAGCGTGCGTTGCTCACCAGAGCGAGCAGGCCGACCGGCGCCGCGTTTCCCTCGCTGGCAAGCCGCAGCGTCAAGGCGAACAGGGCCGTGGAGAGCGCGTCCAGCATGGCTTGGCCGCCCAAAGTGTCGGTGATCGCCTCCTGGCGCATGAGCAACACGAGGCTGGCCAACACCTCCCGGGTTCCAGATGCCGCCGTCCCCGCTGGATCGACCGTTCGTACCACGAGGCGTGATGGCAGATAGTCGCGCAGCAAGCGGTCCTGCGGGCGCCCGAGCACGAAGTGGCCGCACAGCATGTCGAGCCGCTCTCCCATACCTGCATTCTCGCTGATGCGCAGGTTGCGCCCCGACCGCGTGTGCGCTGGCATGGCGGGTGTGCCGCCGCCATCGTGCAGGACATGCGCTTCGCCGTGTGGGAGCAGCAGGATGTCGCCCGCCGAGAGGCGCAGCGGAGGGCCACCCGCCGGGTCCTCCAGGGCCGCCGATCCGGCGAGGACGACGTGGTAGGCCATCTCGCCCACCTCCGCGCCGGGTTGATCGATGCGCCAGGGCGCGCCGTAGGTGCAGTGCGTGTCCAAGCGGCCGCGCACGGGGACGATCGCGAGCAGGCGACTGAGCCAGTCCAGGGATGGTGCCACGGTGATGCCTCCACAGCTGCGTGTGCGCGGTTGGCTGCGCCGGCACTGAGCCGGGCAGGGGAATAGGGCTCGGGCGGCCTGCAGAGGCTCTCGGGCCATGATCGCGGTAGCCTCCGCCGCCCAGTCAGGATGGCCCATCGAGGTGGCGCGGGGCTGGTGGCGCCCGGTTCTCAGGCTGGCCTGCGCCGCAGCTTGCAGGCGCTACCAGCGAACGCTGATTAACGGGCCGTTGGTGATCGGATCGGGCAAGGTGCCGGCGTCGAAGCGGTCGTTGCGGCCCCAGACCGGGGTGAGCTGGTTGGAGGCCGCGATGAGTTGCGGGTCCATCACGGGGTTGCCCAGCCCCGCCACGCTGCTCCCGCGCTCGACGATGTTGCCGGCGTCCAGCCAGCTGCGGGGGCGAACGTGGATGCTCAGCGCGGCTGCGGTGCGATCATCCCCGCCCGGTGCGAGGCGCGCCTGAACATCATCGGTCGCTGCCAAGCCGAGACTGGCGACGCTCAGAGCGAGGATCGCGCCAGCCTTGAACTCGCGCAGGAGCGGTATGATCGAGCGACCACCGGCGCTTTCGGCGAAAATGCCGGAGATGGACGAAGATGTTTGGTTGGCCTGAGCAGCGAACATGACTGCATATTGGGAAAGAGATGGCGTCGTGAGGACTTGTTTTTCTATGTACAGGCGGCGTGCGAGATTGACACTCCGGCAAACGCTCGACGTTATGCGTGATCATCTCATATAGCCGTGGGGCAGCTCGGACAGGTGCCGGCAGGGCTCAGCGTAGTAGCGGGCGCTGGCCAGCAAGGCCCCGATCTACGGCCGCACTCCCATTGATCGGTCAGGTCAGCTCCAGCTCAAGGCCACGTGGGCGTCGGATTGAGCATCACCATGGCCCAATCGGACCTTCGAACGACACATGTTCGGCAGGTGCGAGCGGCGAGGTCCTATGCTGCGCTGGCTACGCAATCTCCGAAGCGATGTGAAAGGCATCGAGCAAAGCTTCCGTGCAGAGCGTCAAGTCATCCGGGGCGAACAGGAGCGCTTGTCCCGCCCGCTGTACGTGAGAGCGAGCAGCGGCTTGGTGTGGCTGAAGCCGCAGATCGTGCGCCGGGCAGTGTGGAAGGAGCGGAAGCCCCCACCCGCGGCATCGCCCGCTTCTCTCAGAAGTGGCCGCTCTCGATCCTTTGCTGTAGGTGCTTAGTGGCGTAGTGGGTTGCTGCCCGGGGCAGCTGTCACGGCAAAGACTGCAACTCTAGAACAGGCAACTTAATCAGGCATTTGCAGGTTATTCTGCAATTCACGCTCGAGCTTGAGGGGGCGCCTCAGCTGATCACTCGTCTGCTTCGATGATCCTCAGCGGTGCAGCCAGTTCATAGACTACCCCCTCCGGCTCATACCTCAAGCGAACCTCGTCATTGCTCGCCCCGCCCAACCCACGCTCGATCAGCCGTCTGCCGAAACCGAAACGGGTAGGCGGCCTCACGGGGGGCCCGCCGCGCTCGATCCAGCGCAGGCGCACGATCGGCTCCAGCGTGCCGGTGTCGAGTTCCCACTGCACCCGTACAGAGCCGGTGCCAACTGACAACGCTCCGTACTTGCCTGCGTTGGTGGCCAGTTCATGCACGATCAACGCCAGCGTCAGGGCCGCACTGGAGCCGACGTGAATGTTCGGGCCATTCACGCGTAAGCGGTTCATTCGCGCGTCATGGACCGACAGAGCTCCCCTGATCACCGCCTCAAGGCTGGCGCTTTCACGTTCCCCGGTCAGAAGCAGATCATGAGCCGTGCTCAACGCAATCAGACGGACTGCCAACGCATCACGAGCGGAAGCGAGGTCTGCCGCATTGCGCAGCGTTTGGGTGGCGATCGCCTGCACCACCGCAAGCGTGTTCTTCATTCGGTGGGACAGCTCGCGATTGAGGATCGCCTGCTGCTCCTCGCCACGTAGCCGAGCGATGCCTACCTGCAACCGGTTCACCACGTTGCGGGTGAAGGCGATCTCTTCCGGAGCCCATGCTCGTGCGGCCGGGCTATGAACGAAGATGATACCCACGGTGCGGCCACGCTCCTGGACTGGCACGCTGAGTCTGGCTTGGACATTGAGGGCGCCGAACGCCGACGCTTTCGCGACAGTCCGGACGTCGGTCTCCACGTCATTGACAACGACAGGAGTGTCCCTTCCGACATCGTACTCAACGGCGCCATAATCAGCCAAGCGATGACGGCCGACGATGCTGATCTCTCCGGGCGCGGTGCTGTCCTGTAGGACCGTGACGTGCTCGCAGGCAGCATCCAGCTCGCCGTAGCCTGCGCGGCTACCATTAAGTGTTCGACCAACGATCTCTGCAGCCCTTGTGGTTATCTCTAAAATTGACGTGGCATCGCGCAAGCAATCACTCAACTCGATCAGCGCTGAACGGCGAGTGGCCGCGGCGCGGTCCAGTAACGCCGTGCTCTGCATCTCGGCCACTTGGCGGCGGTCTCGCAGCAAGGTCATAACTTGCCGGGCCAGCCGCCGCAGGGAGTCCTGCTGACTCTCGTTCAAAAGCTCCGGCCGAGGTTGGTGGTCGACGACACACAAGCTACCCAGAGTATGTCCGCTCGCGGTACGCAGCGGCGCTCCGGCGTAGAAGCGAATGAACGGCTCGCCCGTCACCAAGGGGTTGTCGCGTGTGCGGGGATCGGCAGCTAGATCCGGGATGATGAGCAGGTCTGGCTCGTCCAACATGTAGGCGCAGATCGAGCTGCTTATGTCGGTCCGAGTAAAGGGGAAGCCGATCCGCGCCTTGAACCATTGCCGGTTGTCGGCGACAAGGCTCATCAGTGCTACTGGGGCTTGGCAAACCAGCCGGGCCACTTGCACTGCATCGTCAAAGCTCTCCTCGGGGGCCGTGTCGAGAATACTGAAGGCCTCAAGCTCGGCCAGTCGCGCCGGCTGCGATGTGTCTGGTCGCGGGTACTTGTGGTCGCGTGACATCGCAGCAGGGAACGAGACCGGGTGTCGAGCGCTATAGCGCCTAGCTAGTTCTATGCCCTGCATCATACACTCTAGCATCGGGCGACCACCCCATAGTTCGCACAATTGTGGATACTGTCCAGGGGTGTTCAGGGTTCAGAAAGGAAGTCGGGTACTCTGCGCCCGTGTAACAAATTCGAGTCACAGAGTAGGGACGCCGATTGAGGTAAGTCTGCTCGGTCAGCATCCTGTGCAGATGGCGTTGTTGATCAGCCAGTCGAGCTGGCGGCTCTTGGCATCGAGGGCCGCGGTGGAACCGGCCCGCTCGTCCAGAGCCGCACCTGGGGTCTTGGTCTGGCCGACCGCGGTGACCCGGCGGAAGCCGGTTCCCACGTGCAGCATCGGCAGGTGCACCAGTTGTGCGGCCGCCGGCACTTCGGATGAGGATCGCGCCTGTGCGGCGGAGGCGAGCACCATGCTGAAGGCCAAGCCGGCAAAAGCGGCCGGCAACAGCTTGGCGGCCATGGTGCGGCGGTTGCGGGTGGGAGAAGGGGCCACGGGGGACATGTGAGCCTCCTGCGTCGGAGTAGTGAATGTGAGGTCACGGTAGGCGATGTTAATAAGATGACGAATGCCGCATCCGCTTGAAGGCATGCTCATGCGTCTCAATGCAGCCCCTGGCTCAGGCAATCCGCTTTAGTGTCAAACGGCGTTGGAATGGGGTTCTTCCGCAGGTTCGGTGCTGAGTGCTTTGTGGAGCGTTGATCCTCGGGGTGGCCGAGGGAGAGCGCGATGCGGATCTCGAACCCGTCATTGCCCACGGGTCCAGAAGGTGTGCAGGTCTACAGGTCTACAGGTCTACAGGTTTACGCTGGACGCCGATGCGCTGACGATCACGGCCAGGACTACCGCAGCCCGCGCAGCCTTCCCGCGTTGTGTGCGGTGGTCGGCCCGGGTGCATAGCTCGTACTGGCGAACCCTGAAGGACCTGCCCTGGCAGGACCGCTGGGTCACGTGGCGGCTGAAGGTGCGCCGCTTCCGCTGCAGCCATTGTCCGAGCCGCATCTTCGTCGAGCCTGTTCCCGGCCTCGCCCGTGCGAGGGCGCAGCGCAGCCTTCGCTTGGCCGAGGCGCAGACCGATATCGGCATGGCTGTACGTATTGCCTCATTGAGGAATGCTCCCGAAGGTCGGGCCAGTTGCCTCACGCATATGTTCCCGAGATCGAGACCGCTGGCGTCTGGCTCGGGATGCCGAACACGAGCCGGGAGGCGATCTCGCGCACCGCCGCGTCGTAGACCCGCCGCCCCGGTCGGGAGGCCGGGGCCTGGTTCACGGAACCGGACCGGAGCAGCCGTATCGCGTGCTTGCGGTGATGGCCCGTCACGGACGCAAATTCGTCCAGAATACGGGACTTCTCTGACCGTCCGCAGCCTCGATAGCGAACCGCCACGGCGGCAAGCAATTCATCGCGCGTCGCCATACTCACCCGCCTCATCGCCACCCCCGCCGCCGAACCCGCACGGGGAGCAAATCAGATGAGGCAACGACCCGACATCCGGGAGCCTTTCAGGCGAGGCAATGCGGGGTCGGCGGTCGGCCGGGACCGCGCTTTCGGTCGAGGGCGGTGCGGCGCCGATAGCTCTCGACGTTCATCTCGAAGATGGTGGCATGGTGCACCAGCCGGTCGACGGCGGCGAGCGTCATCGCCGGATCCCTGAAGCTGTCATGATGCCGCCATCCTGGATCGTCTGGTGCGTCGCGCGCGTGCCCGTAGTTCCTCGACCGTGTTCGGCGTCAGCACGATCTGACAAGGTTGCCCTTTGCTCGATTGCCGACCTACGAGCCGGCCCCGCCTCAGCCACTTGAACACGGTCTGTGCCGTCACCCCCAGCGCTGCCGCCGCACCCTGAATCGAGTAACTCCCATCTGGCCAGCGCGCCGGATTCGGGCTCACGCCGTTGATCTTGGCCGTCAGGATACCGAAGCGCCGACGCAGCAGCCAGACGTTGCCGCCCGCGAACGCGCGGCCCCGTGCCGAAACCAAGCCCTCGGTATTCAACCGTGCCGCGATCGCCTCGTCCGTCAGGCCCGCGCCGTTGAGCGCCGTGATCCGATCGCGCAGGCGACCGCTGTCGATGTAGTCGTGGTAGGCGTGGACGCGCCGCTGAAGGCGATGCTCGCTCGTCGCCCCGGTCTGCCAGACGATCTTGATCCAGACTTGACCCCGCACGCGCTTCTGGTCGAGGACGACCGCGCGCACGACGAAGCGCAGCAGGCGCTTGCGCTCGGCCGGCGCGGTCGCCGCTGCATTCCAGATCCGCGGTAGATCCTCGCCCAAACGCCGCAGCGCAAGGAGATCAACATCGCTCAGCACTAGCGGCTCGGCACGCTGCCAGCGGGTGTGATCCTGCTCGACCGCTTCCAGGGCGCGCAGCTTCTCTTCCCACACCTGCTCCAGCGAACGCGCCACGAGGCGGTTCTCGGGTTCGACTGCATCGTACTGGCGCCGCGCCCGCTCGGCCTCGTAGCGGGCGCGCTCGCGCCGCAGCGTCCACTGCCGCTCTAGTTGCTGCGCCTGCGCCTCCATCTGCGCGAGCGCGGCGACGGCGATGGCGATCCGGTCGGGTGACCTGACCGGTATTTTGGACCGGGCCAGTTGCGAGGCTACTGCATAGTCGCGCCCATGGGTAGCCGGAAGGCCAGATCCGGGAAGCTGACAGGCGCGGGCGGTCGGTAGCCCAGCGACGAATGCGGGCGGACGCGGTTGTACGTGTTCTGCCAGAAACCTATCACGATCTGTGCCTCCTTGAGTGAGTAGAAGATCTCCTGCCTCAGGCACTCGTCGCGCAGCTTGCCGTTGAAACTCTCACAGTACCCGTTCTTCCACGGCGAGCCGGGTGCGATGTACTGGATCTGCGAGCCGGCTTTGGCGACCCACTTGCGCAGCGCCTTTGAGATCATGTCGGGACCGGTGTCGCAGCGGATGTGCTCCGGGATGCCGTGCAGGCACATCGCCTCTGCCAGGGCCTCGATCACACCCAGGCTGTTGATGCGCCGCGTCACCTTCAAGGCGAGCCACGCCCGGCTGTGCTCATCGATCAGCGTCAGGATGCGCAGGCTCCGGCCGTCGTGGGTCAGTGACGATGATGTGAGAGATCAGACCGTCGACGAAGACGGCACTCTGCGATGTTGGGTTCGGGGAAGATCCGGCCCCATTCGCCGAAGGGCTGGTTGGCGGTGTTCATCAGGGAACGGCGCTCGTAGCGAGCGCTGATCAGCTCGAACAAAACGCTCGTCTCGACTTGGTCCTTGGTGACGTAGGCGAGGTCGTCGAGGATCAGCAGATCGAAGCGGTCGAGCCGAGTGATGGCCGCCTCCAGGCCGAGCTCGCGCCGGGCGACCTGCAGCTTCTGGACGAGGTCGATGGTGCGGGTGAACAGCACCTTGAAGCTGGCCTCGACGAGGGCGAGCCCGATCGCGGCGGCGAGGTGGCTCTTTCCGCCGCCGGGTGGGCCGAACAGGAGCAGATTGGCCCCCTGCGCGAGCCACGCATCGCCGGCGGCGACCGCCATGACCTGGGCCTTCGAGAGCATCGGCACGGCGGCGAAGTCGAAGCCGTCAAGCGTCTTGCCCGGCGGCAGGCGTGCCTCGGCGAGATGACGCTCGATGCGCCGTCTGTCGCGCTCGGCCAACTCGTGCTCGGCGATGGCCGCGAGGAAGCGGGCGGCGGGCCAGCCCTCCTTGTCGGCCTGTTCGGCAAAGCGGGGCCAGACGGTCTTGATGGTCGGCAGGCGCAACTCGCCGAGCATGATGCCGAGCCGGGCGGTGTCGACCGCGGTGGTAGTGCGGGCCGGGGCCTTCATGCCACCTCTCCCGGCGTGATGCCGTCGAGGAGGCTCTCGTAGCTCGCCAGCGAGCCGAGGGCGACGGTGACGTGGGGAATGGCCGCCGGATCGGGGGCGAAGCGGGCGCGCAGGGCGACGAGATCGGGCAGGCGCTTGGCGGCGAGTTCGACCGCCAGGCACTCGGCGAGTTCGGCCTCGCAGCCCCGGTCATGGGCGAGTGTACCTGCTCTTCTTCACGGCTCCGCTCCTCCCGTCAGGGTCTCACAAAACCGGAAAACTCGCACTCACGCCGGACCAAAGCGATGAGGGGGCGTCAAGTCTGCCCGTTCCTGGCTAGCTCCGCCTGCTCGATGAGATGATCCGGCATAACGTCGAGCGTTCATCGGAGTGATAATCTCGCTTGCCGCCCGTACGTAGAAGAGGAAGTCCTCGCGACGCCACCTCTTCCCGAGTAAGCGGTCATGTCCTCTGTGCAGGCACACCAAAAATCTTCGGCCATCTCAGACACCGCTGCCGAAAGCACCGCGTGTCGCTCGTCCGCTCCGTTCTTGAACAAGCTCAAGGGCAGCGTGATCCTCGCTCTGAGCGTCGCCAGTCTCGGCTTGGCCGCGGCCGGCACCGCTCAGGCGCGCCCCGCACCGGGCGGGTATGATCGCACCGCAGCCGCGCTGAGCATCCACGTTCGCCCCCGCAGCTGGCTGGACGCCGGCAACGTCGTCGAGCGCGGGAGCAGCGTGGCGGGGCTGGGCAACCCCGCGACCAACCCGCAGCTCATCGCGGCCTCCAACCAGCTCACCCCGGTCTGGGGCCGCAACGACCGCTTCAACGGTGGCGCCTTGCCCGATCCGATCACCAACGCCCCGTTCATCGGCGCCCGCTGGTAGTGCCCGGCAGCCCCGGCGCCTCGACGAGCGGTCCTGGCGACCAGCACACGCCATCCGCAGTCACGGCACGTGAGCCGCTGCCCGCTTACCGGCGGCGGACACCTCGTTCGGCCTCGGACTGGCGCAGTCAACCCCGCACACTCCGCCGTGGAGGAACTACCGTGGCACCATCCCTGGATTGGCTCAGTCGTCTGCTCGCGATCATTCCCGTGCGCGGCCAGTTGGACACGCACTGCACCTACGGCGCGCCCTGGCGCATCGATCAACCGCGTTCAGAGGTGGGCGAGATGGCCTACCACGTCATCGTTGCTGGCTCGGCGGTGCTGGAGGAGCCGACGGGGGACTCTCCGCTGCGCCTCTCGGCTGGCGACATCCTGCTACTCCCACACGGCGAAGCGCATGTCCTGCACGATGGCGGTAGTATACCCCCCGTGCCAGCGCAGACGCGAGCTGGGCACAACCTTCGCATTAGCGAGAATGCGGGCCGGGGGGAGCGGCTCGTCATGCTGTGCGGTCGCTTCGTGCTCGGGCGCCCGCAGGACCGCCTGCTACGGGATTACCTGCCATCACGCCTCGTAGTGCAATCGGCTGCTTCAGCGGGGGGGGGCTCGCCTGGAACCCGGGAGGTGCTGGCGAGCCTCGTGTTGCTCATGCGCGATGAGTCGATCACCGACGCCTTGGGCGGCCGGGCCATGCTGGACGCGCTCTCCACCGCCCTGTTCGCCTTGACGCTGCGTCTAGCCAGCGAGGGCAGGGAGGCTCCGGTCGGTCTGCTCGCCTTGGTGAGTAACGCGCGCCTGGCGCCCGCCTTGTCGGCCCTGTTGCACGAACCGGAACGTCCGTGGACACTGCCGGTGCTGGCCCGCCTCTGCAACATGTCGCGAGCGACGGCGGCACGCCGGTTTCAGAAGTCGCTGGGCCGGTCCGCCAGCGAGTTGTTGGCAGACATCCGCATGACTATGGCCGTCGGAGAGCTACGACAGCCGTCGTCTGCCACCGGCACAGTCGCGGGAATAGTCGGCTACCAATCGGAAGCCGCTTTCCAGCGCGCCTTCAAGCAGCGTATGGGCATGACGCCGGCGCAGTGGCGTCGAGCTGCGTCAGTCAGTACACAGCCCATCCGGCCGCTTCCGTCATGAACGCATTAAGGGATCTACCAGCGCCGGCGAGGATGCCGATGGCGGGTTTGGTCCAGACAAAGGGTCCGGCACTTCGGTTGTCCTCGGCGATGTAGCGTTTGTACGCCACGAGATCCCGACAGCTCGGACCACGGCACGGCCGCTGCAGTGTGTGACCTCGCCCGGTGGCTCCGAGCAGGTCAGTGCAGCACCTCGGCGACTGTTTCGGTGGAGCGGGGCGGCGTGCCAGGCGGACGCGACTTGTCGCGCAGCAGGTCCTCGACGCCCACCTCACTGTAGCGCCGCCGCCAGCGCCACACGGGCAGGTCGGCTGACGCCCGTCCGGTGGGGACGTCCTGAACGCTTAGACGCTCGGCTGAGTGCAACACGATGCGAGCGCGTCGGATATGCTCGATGCGGGCGAGAGCGGTCGCCGATGAACGCAGCCAGCCGCGCTGCGTCGGTCGTATTGAGGACCAAGCACACCGTCTGAGTCATCGCCCAGACTCGCACGCCTCACCGCAACAATGAATTCTCCGTTCGCGTCATTGCACCAGGACACAGCAGCACTTGCAGTGATGCTGTGGTCGCCGCGCAACGTACCTTCTAAGCCCTGAAACCGCAATCAATTCGGCTGCACCAGAGCAGCCTCCAACAATTTGGCGGTATCTTAGGAACGAAGCCTCACAGCGCGGCCTTCGAAATCATTTTGTAGCAAATTTGCCTAAAGTCCCTCTGGGCACAACAACGAGGCCTCACGAATGAACATACCCGCACGTCAAATCGCACTGTTAGAAAACGCCGTGATCGCGGCCGCTGACCAAGCCCTAAAGGTAGGATTTCTGCAAGCTGAGCCGCACGATGTACCTCACCATCGACACCACCAGCTGCCACGGGAGCGGGGATGTGCAAGCTATGAGCATCCACACAGAGGGGTGAAAAGTGCGCTGCAATTCTTGCGTTGTACTTTTTTATTCGCCATGATCTTGATCGCACGACCGTGGCAACCCGCTTTGGCAGCAGAGAGGGCATGGCGCGGTGACTTCGTTGCTCGACTTGAAGCACTTGCTCTGCTGCAATCGCTTAACGCGGAACTCTTAAGCCATGACAGTGCGACGCTAACACTAGATCGTTGGTGTGGCGCTCACCAGCTCGCTTATCCCGCAAAGATTGTCGCCGAACTGGTAGGGGACGACAAACGCCCAAGCGACGAAGAACGGAGAAATCTTGATGTCAGTTCATCCGAAATAATCCGCTACCGGCATGTGCGCCTTCGTTGCGGAAATCACGTGCTTTCTGAAGCGGATAACTGGTATGTTCCTGCGCGACTGACAGTCGAGATGAATCATCAGCTCGATACTACTGACATATCATTTGGGCGAGCTGTCCAAGATCTGCACTTCCGCCGTCGAACACTTTCCGCGAGACTTCTATGGTCCCCTCTTCCCGAGGGATGGGAGGACACGAGCGCAAGCCTGCCTTCGGGCTCCCCCCTTCTCACCCCGCCTTCCCGCCTCATTGAACATCGCGCCATCCTCACACGGGCTGATGGGGTACCCTTCAGCGAGGTCGTGGAGAACTACACGGACGAAGTGCTGGCTTTCCCCGAACCGCCCAGGCGATAGGTGTATGGTCCCGGCATGTGGGGTGATGAAGCGAACCTGAAGCGTGTGGGCTCTTACGTCCAGACCTGAAAGACACGCTCATGGGATGTGAGGCCACGCGGAATCTTGAGCTGGTGTGGTTGTAAGCGTCATAAACATCTTCAGACCCGCCTGGAGCTGTTCGCGCGTCGCGTAGTGGTAGCGTTTGACCATGGCGTCCTTGATTGTGCAGGTCATCTGCTCGACTTAGCCATTATCCGGTATAATGGCCCTCGGTGCCCTAACGTCTCGCCGATCTTCGGATCGGCGCTATGGTCAGCCCATCCGGGACACAGGGCACCGGGAGCACGCAAGTGCGGGCAGGCCGACGCTAGCACCATGGGCTACGAGTCCGAGACGTAAGATGACCACCCCTGAGGCTCGCTGGGATGCGCTGCAGGCGCAGATCCGTAGTTGCTGTGTTGCCCGCCAGATCCCGCGATTGAGACGTAGAGGCGATTCTGGAGAGGCGTGCGGTTCGGCGTCTCGGCCGGGCAGGCTTTAAGAATCCTTGCGGACGGTAGAGCCCGCGGATCTATAAGGTAATAAAGGTCTGTGGCCGGACGGTATGACGAACGATGGGGTGACTGGCTTCCATAAAGCTTTAAGATCAACCATTGTGAGCCGCTCGAAGAACGCGATCATGTCCTTGCGCTGGAGTTTTCGGCGCAAAATGGGCTCTTCGGCTGCGTTCGCGCCGTGCAGCTGGAAGATGTGCTTGGATGTATCCATACCAATGCGGCTAATCTGGTCCACGGACGGTCTCCTCGCATGAGGTCTGCAACGACCTCAGCTTGGCACAGCGATGCCGTTCGGGGGCCGTCCACCTCAACATCGCTGGCAGAAGGCAGCGAGGTTGGTGTCTGCGTTGTAAGAAGTGATGTGGTCTCGGTGCGCGGCGGCTATAACGGCTCAGGTCCGACAATCATGACCCGGGTCCTCTTTAACAGCGATCTACAATAATTGAATCGGTTGATAGATCTGGTGATCCATCAACCACAATGTGGATCGATTTTTAACCAACGTACTAATTTCGAGACGTTCTGCAAACTTGAAGAGATGATGTGATGTATTAATTTCCAGAAAAGGCTAGGATAAGTTGTTCTGATATTAAAGCTTTCAAGGAGATGATGGATATGCAGGATCTACCTACCAATCGATCGGAAACCGTCCGGAGCAATGTCGTAAAAATTGTTGTGGCATATGTAGCAAGAAACTATATTTCACCTTCAGAAATGCCGGCCCTCATAAAGATAGTATCTTTAGCATTCTCGGATATTCATAGCTGCCGCTATTTGATGCCAAAAAAGATTCCTAATTCGCAATTGCCGAACCCAACAGAGATCCATAGATCGATTCAGGACGATGGATTGACAAGTTTCATCAATGGAAAGAACTACAAGACGCTCAAGCGCCATTTGAAAAGCCATGGTCTTAATCCGAGCGGCTACCGGCAGCGCTATGGCCTGCCGGGCGATTATCCTATGGTAGCGGCGAGCTATGCTAAGAAGCGCTCGGCCTTCGCGAAAGCTAACGGCCTAGGACGGACGGTTTCTGCGGCTAAGAGCGGTTAGGGCACTTCGATGCAGGCTGATCAACCTTCGTCATGAAGGTCCTGACCGCGTCCCTGCAGGCGGGGCAGGCGTCGCGCGGGCGGCGGATCACCAGCACACGCAATTGCGCCGGCACCACGACTAAGCTCGACTTTGGCCATTTGCGGCGCGCCGAGTGGACGGAGGTGACGAAGCGGGCGTGACGGATAGGCTGATGGCGTCCCCGCCAAGAGACACCACCATGCTCTCCCTGCCCACCCGCTTCGCCGGGATCATCCTGGCGTTCGCACCGCTGTTCGTCCACCACTCGTGGCAACACGCTCAGAACCTGCTGGTCGGCGCGATCCTCACGCCGGGGCAGCGCACCGTCACAAGCATCCTGCGCATCAGGGGCCGCGCGCAGGAGCGGCGGTTCGTGAACGTCCACTGCATCCTCAACAGGGCAGCGTGGTGCCCTCGCTCCGGCAGCCGTATCCTGCTCGGGCTCCTCGTCGATGCGTTCGCGCAACGCGGCCCCGTGGTCCTGGGACTGGACGACACGATCGAGCGCCGCCACGGCAAGCGGATCGCCGCCAAGGGTATCTACCGTGATCCGGTTCGCTCCTCCGACAGCCACTTCGTCAAGGCGAGCGGGCTGCGCTGGATGAGCCTGATGGTGCTCGCCCCGATCCCCTGGGCGGGGCGCGTCTGGGCGCTGCCGTTTCTGACCGCGCTGGTGCCGTCCGAGCGCGCCTGTCGCGAACGCGGCCGTCGGCACAAGCCGTTGCTCGACGTCGGGCGTCAACTCGCCCTCCAGGCGCGGCGCTGGCTGCCGAGGCGCGACCTCGTGGTGGTGGGCGACAGCGGCTTCTCGGCCTTGCTGTTCCTCGACGCAATGCGCCGCGCCCGCATCACGGCGATCACCCGCCTTCGGCTGGATGCTGCTCTCTACGAGCCGGCCCCGCCACGGCCGCCGGGCACGATCGGACGCCCGCGGACGAAGGGCGCTCGACTGCCGACGCTCGCCGCGATCCTCGCGGCCAAGGACACGCGCTGGCACGCGGTCGTGGTGCCCGGCTGGTACGGGGCGGGCGAGCGCACGATCGAGATCGCCACGGACACCGCGGTGTGGCGGCACGGTGGCTTGCCCGTCGTACCGATCCGTTGGATCCTCATCCGCGATCCCGAGGCGCGCTTCCCGCCTCAGGCTCCGCTCTGCACTGATCCGACGCGCGAGCCCACGCAGATCGTAGGGTGGTTCGTGCGGCGCTGGACCATCGAGGTCACCTTCCAGGAAGCGCGCGCTCACCTCGGGATGGAGACGAGAGCGGCAGTGGTCGGACAAGGCCATCGCCCGCACCACGCCCTGCCTGCTCGCCCTGTTCTCGATCGTCACACTGCTGGCCGTACGCCTCTCGGCTCGCCAACGGCGACGCGTCGCGGCGGCCGCGTGGTACCCCAAACCGCGCCCGACCTTCGCCGATGCACTGGCCGCCGTGCGCTGTGCGATCCGGCGCGAACGGACTTTGGCAACATCACCGCGCCGACGCGCCCGAACAAAACCCCGCTTCCCTTTGCCAGCGCCTTTGGCTTATGCGCTCTGCCACGCCGCGTGAACGGCCAAAGTCGAGCTAAGAGCGCCTAACAGAACCGTTTGATCTGGTTGAGGGTGATGAGGCTGGCAGCGAGGCTGGTGAAGGCTTCGTAGATGTCTGCACGTCGCTCATAGCGCACGGGCAGCCGACGGAAGCGGTTGAACCAAGCGTGCGTGCGCTCCACCACCCACCGGTGCCGGCCCAGCCTCTCGCTGCTCTCGATGCCGCGGCGTGCGATGCGCGGGACAATCCCACGCGCCCGGCACTCGTGTCGGCGCGGCTGAGCGTCCTAGGCTTTGTCAGCGTGCAGTTTGTCCGGGCGGTGTCGCGGCCGGCCTCGCCGACCGTTGCGCACGGGTGGGATGGCATCGAGGGTGGGTGCCATCATCACGCTGTCGTGCCGGTTGGCCCCACTCAGGCGGAAGCCGAGCGGTGTACCGCGCGCCTCGGTGACGAGGTGGCGCTTCGTGCCCGCCTTGCCCCGGTCCGTCGGGTTCGGGCCGGTGGCAGAGCCCCTTTTTTGGCCGGGACAGCGGCGCTGTCCAGGCGCGCTCGGCTCCAGTCGAACTCACCCGCCCCGTGTAGGCGCTCCAAGAGCACCTGATGCAGGCGGGCACACACCCGGCCGCCTGCCAGTCGCGCAGGCGCCGCCAGCAACTCATCCCGCAGCCGCAGCCCATCTCCGCTGGCAGCATCTCACACGGAACGCCTGAGCGCAGCACGAACAGAATGCCGGTCAACGCAGCTCGGTTCTCGATCAGCCGTCGGCCATCTTTTGGACGTGGGCGGGGCGGCGGCAGTAGCGGCGCAATCTCGGTTCAGAGATCATCGGGCAAAAGCGGTCGAGCTATCACGACCAACGCCCGCCCGCCCGATCCGTGCCAGTTCTGTTAGGCGCTCTTAATCTCCCTCATAGCTCTTCAGGCAACGCCGCTATGCAAAGTGAATGCGATGTGAGACGATGGAGCACAATTTAACGACGATGGAGCATTCGGTGGAGCAATTGCTTCACCTAATGTGCAACCTACGTTCGTGATTTAGGAAGGGGCGTCATATGGCCCACGCGATCTTTTCCGATCAGGCTATTGCTTGAGGCATGACGCTGAGCTCGTGTCCCTTGCCGTCGCCACTCTCGTCCTCGTCGGTAGGGCGGCGACTCCTGCCGTGGCAGAACATTTCATGCCGGAGGCCTCCTCTGCCACGAAGGCTGTCCGGCTGCCGCAGCTCCACACCACGTTCGACGTTCGGCGCGTGAGCGCGGTCGGCCAGACCAAGCCGCCCGGCACAACTCCCGGGCTCGCTGCTCAAAGTCCTCGCTTGGATCAGCTCATCAGCGCCACGATTTGCAGTCGCCGCTGATCCGGCGAATGTTAGCGCGACCGCGGCCGGAGAGTGCCCGCCGGATCGCGAACCGCGTTTTCGCCCGCCTCTGCCGAGGCAGATCTTTGCGTACGCTTATTTCCGGAGCCACAACCATGAGCGTGACCGACCCGTCATACGAAACACCTACACGGCACGGGCATGCGGGGGATACCGAGGCCCGTGCCGTATCCCGGCCGGAACACTGCGATGTGCTAGCGTCCGGACTCATAACCAGTAGCTGAGGGTGGCGGCGAGACAGACAGCGGCGAGGTAGTTGGTTGCCAGGCGGTCGTAGCGTGTGGCGATACGCCGGAAGTCCTTGAGGCGGCCGAACATGCGCTCGATGGCGTTGCGTCCGCGATAGAGCACGGGCGAGAAGCACGGTTTCCAGAGGCGATTGACCTTGGGCGGGATGTTGGGTGCGGCCCCCGTGGTCTCGATCTGCCGGCGGATGGCGTCGCTGTCGTAGCCCTTGTCGGCCAGCACGATGCGGCAGGCGGGCAGGCGTTCGAGCAGCAGCGCGCCGGCCTTGCAATCGGCGACCTGCCCGCCGGTCAGGAGGAAGGCGAGCGGGCGACAGAAGCGGTCCGTGAGCGCATGGATCTTGGTCGTGCGACCGCCCCGCGAGCGGCCGATCGCTTGGTTTTGCTCCCCCCTTTTCCTCCCGCCGCGCAGCGGTGCGCTTTCACGGCGGTGGAATCGATCAGAACCTGGGACGGCGGGCCGCCAGCCTGCGCGAGCGTCTCGAACAGCGCGACCCAGACGCCCTTGGCCGCCCAGCGCACGAAGCGGTTGTAGAGCGTCTTCTTCGGCCCGTAGACCTCGCGCGGTGCGTCCGCCCAGCGGCCGCCGGACTTCAGCACGTGGACGATACCGCTGATCACCCGCCGGTCGTCCACGCGTTCCTTGCCGCGCGTGTCGTTCGGCAAATGCGGTGCGATCTTCGCAAACTGCTCGTCCGTCAGCCAGAACTGATCCATCGGCCCCTCCCATGGGAGCTGTGAATCACACCCGAGCCGTCCGCGCCACCGTTATGGGTCCGGACGCTAATCCTCGGCAGCGGCCAGGGCGGCAAGCTGCTGGCTTGGCATCTGGGGCGCGCCGGTCAGCGGGTCGCAGTGGTCGAGCGCCGCTGGGTCGGGGGCTCGTGTCCCAACATCGCCTGTCTGCCCAGCAAGAACGAGATCTGGAGCGCCAAGGTCGCCCACCTCGTGCGCCACGCCGCGCGGTTCGGGACCATCACCGGTCCGGTCACGACCGATATGGAAGCGGTCCGCCAACGCAAGCGCGCGATGGTCGAGGGTGAGGTCGCGTTCCACCTCAAGGCCTATGGCGACGCCGGCGTCGCCTTGATCATGGGCAGCGGGCGCTTCGTCGCGCCGAAGACGCTGGAGGTGCGGCTCAACGACGGCGGCACGCGCGTGCTGACGGGCGATCAAGTGTTCCTCAATTTGGGAACGCACGCGACCATCCCCGACATACCCGGGCTCTCGGAGGCCGCTCCGCTCACCCACATCGAGACCCTGGAGCTTGATGCCGTACCCGCGCACTTGATCGTGCTGGGGGGCGGCTATGTCGGCTTGGAGATGGCGCAGGCGCTCGGCCGCTTTGGCAGCCGTGTGACCATCCTTCAGACCGGTCCTCAACTCCTGAGCAACGAGGACGCCGATGTCGCCGCCGAGATGCAGCAGATCCTCGCCGCCGAGGACATCGAGGTCATCACGGGCGCCGAAACCCTGAGCGTCACGGGCCGCTCCGGGCAGGCGGTCAGCCTCGTCGTGCGCACAAGCGCCGGCGAGCGAACCATCGAGGGGAGCCACATCCTCGTCGCCGCCGGGCGTACGCCTAATACGCAAGGGATCGGGCTGGAGGAGGCCGGCGTCGCGTTGACCGACCGAGGCTTCATCCGCGTGAATGAGCGCCTGGAGACCAGCGCGCCCGGAGTATGGGCGCTCGGCGAGGCGGCGGGGAGCCCGCAGTTCACCCACGTCTCCGTCGACGACTTCCGGATCATCCGGGACAATCTCGCCGGTGGCCAGCGCAGCACCCAGGACCGCCTGGTCCCGGCCAACATGTTCACCGAGCCGCCGCTCGCCCGCGTCGGGCTGAACGAGCGCGATGCGCAGCGCCAGGGCGTCCCCGTCCGGGTGGCGCGGCTGCCGATGAGCGCCGTGCTGAGGACGCAGACCACCGGCGAGACGCAGGGCTTCATGAAGGCCCTGGTCGGGGATGACGACCGCATCCTGGGCTTCACCATGATCGGCTCCGAGGCGGGTGAGGTTGTGGCGGTGGTGCAGACGGCGATGCTGGCGGGACTGCCCTACCAGCGTTTGCGGGACGCTGTTCTGGCGCACCCGACCATGGCGGAGGGGCTCGGTCCGCTCTTCGCGGGCGTGCCGCCGCAATCCAAGTAGCGACGCCGCTCTTCACGATGGAAGCGATGGGGCGGCCAGCTCCGCGGATTGCGTGCCCCGGCGCCACTGCGCCGGGGTGACGCCCATGCGCTGCCTGAAGGCGCGCTGGAAGGCGGCTTCGGACTGGTACCCGACCGTTTCCGCGACCGCGCCCGTGTTCACGGACGGCTTGCGCAGCTCGCTCGCCGCCAGGGCCATGCGGATGTCCGTCAAGAGCTCGCTGGCGGACTGACCCAACCTCTCTTGGAACTGCCGCGCCAGGGTCGCCCTGGACATGTTGCAGAGGCGCGCCAGCTTGGGCAGCGTCCACGGGCGGCCCGGCTCGTTGAACAACGCCGACAGGGCCGGAGCCAGGCGGGCGTGACCGGCCAGGGCGAGCAAGCCGGCGGGCGTCTCCCGGGCCTCGCTGGCCAGACGCAGCGTCAGCGTGAACAGCGCCGTGGACAGCGCGTCCAGCATGGCCCGGCCGCCCAGGCCGTCGGACACCGCTTCATGGCGCATGAGCGACACGAGGCCGGTCAGTACGTCCCGGGTTCCGGAAGAGGTCGCCGACGCGGTCGTTTCGGCCGTTCGCACCACGAGCCGCGGCGGCAAGTAGTCCCGCAGCAGGCGTTCCTGGGGGCGCGCGAGCACGAAGTGCCCGCAGAGCATGTCGAGCCGCTCGCCCGCGCCCGCGTTCTCGCTGATCAGCAGGTTGGAGCCCGTCCGCGTATGCGCCGGCGCTGCGGGCGCCCCGCTGCCATCGTGGAGGACGTGGTCCTCCCGCCTCGGGAGCAGCAAGATGTCCCCGGCCGAGAGGCGCAGCGGCGGGCCACCCGTCGGATCCTCAAGCACGGCCGATCCGGCGACGAGGGCGTGAAAGGCCATCTCGCCGACCGCCGCACGGGCCTGGTCGATGCGCCAGGGCGCGCCATAGGTGCAGTAGATGTCCAGGCGTCCGCTATGAGCATGCTTGTTTGAGACGACGGAGCGTTTTTTTGGATCCTTGGGACGTTAATCAGCTCGGGAGTAGCCTGTAAATCCATCTTGTGTTTGGCGCCCGACCGGGCAGCAGCCGGTTCCTCGTCGAGACACCTCGCTTTCTGTCGACTGTGCGGCATGCGCGCAGCTCGCACAAAACTGGTCAAGGATTGCAGCCATGAACACTCTCATCTCTCTTCTCGCCTCTTCCATGGACCGCTTCGGTCTTTTCAGGAAAGATGTCGACTACCATCTGCTTCGCGCAGCGATGGTCGTCATTTTCGCTTGGTTCGGGTACGATAAATGGTTTGAAGCCGAGATTAGAGGGCTTCTTCCATTGATTACCCACGGCCCCTTCACCTTTTGGACTATCCCGCTCTTGGGTATTCGCGGTACCGCCATTTTCCTTGGTGCTTCCGAATGGACCTTCGGCACGCTCCTGCTATTGGGCTTCTGGAACAAGAAACTGGGCGTGTTAGGCGCCCTCGGTTCCATGGCCACCTTCATTTCGACTCTAACGATCTTGCCCTTCGTGCCCGATGCTTGGGATGCGGGTGCCGGCGGATTCCCGGCCATGGCGATGAATGCCGCTTTCCTCCTGAAGGATCTCGTTTTGCTGGTCGTTTCTTTTTACCTGTTGAGGCAAGACTTGGCCCGCGTGATTGCTGTTCGCGACGCCAGCGGGCAGCATGGAAACCTCAGTTTTCGCCAACACGCCGCCTAACAGGTGACTTGCCTGCGTCCTTGGGGCAAGATTGATGAGTTCAGGGTCGCTGTAAATGGCGTCTACTCTGAATCGAGCTTCTGGTTTACTTGTGGGTTTGCACCGGACCGGCAATTCGAGCTCCTGAGGTCGTAACCTCATAATGCCTCCCGGTCACTATCCGACGTCGCCTGAGCGACGGCGATCTTCCGGTGATGCCGAATGACCTCATGGATAATGACGGCCAGAATCTTTTCGGCGAAGTCGGGGTCGAGCTTGGCCTGAAGCGCGAGTTGGCGGAGCCGGGCGACCTGACGGGCCTCCCGGTTCTGATCGGAAGGGGGGATCCCCTTTCGGGCCTTGAGTTCGCCGACCCGCTGCGTGCAGCGGAACCGCTCGGCGAGAAGATGGATCAGCGCCGCATCGAAATTGTCGATGCTGTCCCGCAGGTATGCGAGTTCGGGATCTACAGCTTGAGCGGAGAGCATGCCCACTTCCTGATACCATCACGTAAGCGGCCGCGCCGAGCCGCTCGCTCGTTCTGGCCGGCCGTTCTGGCTATTTGCAAGTGCAAGCATTCAAGCGGAGGGGATTGACGGCTCGATGGCCGCGATCGAACTGGACAAGCTCTGAGGACCTGACATTGCATTTTCTCAAATCATGTAGAACTGGAGATGCGGGGTGATTGAACTCATGTCATGCCGGTAAACGAGATTGCTTCAAAGCTCGACGGTTGCTCGGAAAAACCGACAGCTTCGATGCCGCACAGCCAGATCATCTGGGGCTATATGCTAGTTCCAACGCACGTAGTTGCTCCACCCCTTCTCACGAAGCGGATCCTTAGGTAGCCCGAAAACTATTCCTCCAACGGAATGCATCCAGAACCTCGGCACGAATTGCGCAACCAAGTTGGAGTGAAGGATACTGTAGGCAAAAGGCCGCGGAATCGGCAAAATAGATCTAAAACGCTCCCGATCAACTGCGCATCAATTGTCTACGCATCTCTAACGTGCTTGGCTTTCCTGAATAACATCGTAATACTAGCAATTACCTATCTCAAATCGGCCGTGTTAGAATATGATGTCGAAACGCATATTTTCTGTCACGGGAGTAACATGAATATAAGTTTGATTTTCTGTCAGTGTGTGCCATGTAGCGCGCGACGTAGAGTGGAACTGTTCGGAAATTGTGTGTCAGGCAGGATTGGAAAGGGCTGTTATCCTAGAAACACTTGTGTAGATCTTTGGCAATGCGATTTGCGAAGTGGCGCGCGTTGCCCCACGGCAGCACCAGCGCAGAGACTGTGTTCCATGGTTGCGGCCTGGTAGCACGAAGCGGAGTTAGCCTTGATTGAGCTCGGGCAGGATCAGGATGAGAGTCGAAGCTTGCGTCCTGGCATGACGCGCATCCTTTTAGTTGAGGACGACGTAGGCATCCAGCGCATCGTCTTGGAGCATTTCGCCAACCACGACATCGACGTCACACCGGCGATCAACCGGGCGGAGGCGGAGAGGCGCCTCGCGGAAGGTGCGTTCGACCTCGTCGTGCTCGACCTGCGACTCGGCTCTGAGAACGGCCTCGACCTGCTGCGCGACCTACGTGCCCGGAGCGATCTGCCGGTGATCATCACCACCGGCCACCGACGGAACGAGGTCGACCGGGTGATTGGTCTCGAACTCGGCGCCGACGACTATATCGTTAAACCCTACGGCCTGCGCGAGTTGCTCGCGCGGGTGCGGGTCATCCTGCGCCGGGCTGAGCTCAGTCCGGCTCAGGCGCGGACCCAGGTCTCCTATCGTAGCCGTTTCGCCGGCTGGGTGCTCGACCGACGCCACCGCCGCCTGACCAATCCCGCCGGCACCGATGTCGCGCTCAGCAAGGGCGAGTACACGTTGCTGGTGGCCTTCCTCGACGCGCCTCAGCGGCCATTGAGCCGCGAGCAACTCCTCCAAGCCACGCGTGTCCACGAAGACGTGTTCGACCGCAGCATCGACGTGCAAATCCTCCGCTTGCGCCGAAAATTGGAGGTGGATCCGAGCGCGCCGCGTCTGATCGTCACTGAGTGGGGCGTTGGCTACGTCCTCGCGGCTGCTGTCGAGAAGCTGTAGCAATGGCCCTGGGATGGTGGGGACGCCAGCCGGTCGCGGTACTTGCTACGGCAGTTGTCGTAAGCGCGGCGCCCATCCTCTCGCCGGCCGCCGGTGATAGGTTAATCGGTGACACGCTGCCTGTCGAGGCAGCCGACGCGCTGGACGTCATCACGCCCGTCCCGAGCAGCCTCGGGGCGGATCCCGACCGGGTCGCCCTGGGCCGGATGCTGTTTTCCGACACCCGGCTGTCGCGCCGGGGCGACCGGGCCTGCATCAGCTGTCACGACATCCGCAGCAACGGGGCGAGCGCGGTCGCCCGGAACCTCACCACCGATGGCACGCCGGTGCCGCGCAACACGCCCACGGCCTTCAACGCGGCGCTGAGCTTCCGCCTGGGCTGGGCCGGCGACATCCCGACCCTGCACGATCAGGCCGAACTCGCCCTGACGCGGCCGGAATTCCTGGGCGGCTCCTGGCCCCGGATCCTCGACACGGTCCACGGCGACCCGGTGCTCGCCGCGCTCTTCCAGGCCGCCTACGGCCACGCGGCCGACCGGGAGGCGGTGATCGACGCGATCAACAGCTTCGAGCGCAGCCTGCTCACCCCGGACAGCCGCTTCGACCGCTGGCTGCGCGGCGACGTCCACGCCATCACCCAGGCGGAGCGGGCGGGCTACGCCCTGTTCCGGGGGATCGGCTGCGCGGCCTGCCACCAGGGCGCCAATGTCGGCGGCAACCTGTTCGAGAAGGTCGGGATCTTCGTCACGATCCCCAACAGGTCCGCCGAGGTGCTGCGGGTGCCGAGCCTGCGCAACGTCGCGGTCACGGCGCCGTACTTCGACGATGGCGGCGTCGCCACGCTCCCCGAGGCGGTGCGGCTCATGGCCCGGGCGCAGCTCGGCCGGGAGCTGACGGCGTCGCAGACCGCGTCGATCGTGGCGTTCCTCGGGACGCTCACCGGCTCCTTCGAGGGGCGACCTCTGACCGCGTCGAGAGCGTCTGGTACCGCGCAGCCAGGCGACACGCCGTAGCCATGAGACTCACCCTGCAGGCCCTTGTGCTCGGGGTGCTCCTGGCCGGGCTGCTCACGTGGCTGCTGATCAACGGCAATGGCGCGATGGGGACCGCCTACTCCAAGACGCGGCGGACCGTGGATGCCCTCGCGCTGGCCGAGTCGCGCCTGCAGCACGACGTTCTCCGAGCGCGGATGGGGCTCCTGCGCAACTACGATCCGATCGTCACCCATCTCCGGGAGATGCAGGCGGCGCTCGCCGTGATACGGGCGGCGAGCGGGCTGGACGATCGCGAAGTGCGCGTTCTCGCCGAGGCGGTCAGCCGGGAGGCGCAGATGGTCGAGCGCTTCAAGACCGGCAACGCCCTCGTGCAGAATTCGATTGCTTACTTTAATTCCCTCAGTGACCGCCTCTCTGATCCGGACACCGCCCCCTGGCTTGCACGTTCGGTGGCTGCTCTGCAGGTTCAGATGGCGGAACTCGGACACGATGCGAGCCGGAAGCGTCTCGAGGAGTTTCACGCAGCGTTGGACGCCCTGACCGAGAATTCGCCCACGCCGGACCGAGCGGCGGACATCAACGCTATAATCCTCCACGGGCGCCAGCTCCTCGATCTTCTTCCACAGGTGGAGGCCGTAACCCGCGCCTTGCCGACCTTTTCAATTGCGAGGGCGCTGCAGAACCTGCTGGACGCTCACAGCGCGCTTCGGAAACGGCGGCAGGACCGTGCGGACGGCTTCCGCCTCGCACTCTACGCAGTCGCTCTGGCGTTACTAATCTTGGTGGTCCGAGTGTGTCTGCTGATGCGTGCAGGTACCGCCGCTTTGCGCCAGACCATCGCGTTCCAGAGCGTAGTGGCTCAGGCCGCAAATCGTTTCCTGGCGAGCCAACCTGGGGAGATCTCCGCGCGTATCAGCGAGATCCTCGCTAAGGTAGGCGAGGGCCTGGGAACAGACCATGGCTATGTGCTCATGCTCGATGGTACCGGCTCTGCGTACCTCTGGAATCGCTCCGGCCTGTCCTCCCCTCGCGGCTGGCCCGCCGCACACCGCGCTCTGATCCCGAACATCGTCGCCGCGCCGGACGATCTCGTCATCGTCGAAACATCGGGCAGGATCGGGCCGCCGGACCTGCTCCGTTCCCTCGCGGAACGCGGCGTCACCTCATGGGCCTGCGCACGGCTTCGTCGCGGGGAGCACATTGTCGGCCTGCTGTGCTTCGAGCGTAGCACCTCCGATCTGCCGATGTGGCTGCGGCATTCCCGCGGCCTGCTGCGGATTGTCGCCGACAGCTTCGGGGCCGCCCTGGAGCGTCAGCATGTCTGGATCGAGCGCCGCCAGACCGAGGCGACGCTTCGGCGCGCGCAACGGCTCGAAGCGATCGGGATCTTCGCCAGCGGCGTGGCGCACAACATCAACAACGTGCTTAACGTCATGCTCGGCCATGCCGAGATCGCCGCAGACGCCCTGCCGTCCGACCCGCAGCTGGCGGCCAGGCAGATCGACCAACTGGTTTGGGCCGGCGGCCGGGCTTGTGAGATCACTGAACAGATCCTCGATTTTGGAAAACGCGGAAGCTCGACGCAGCGCTGCAGCGTGGTCGACGCGATCGTGACCGAGACCGTCTCCCTGATCCGCAGCTCGGCAGCCCATCCAGCCGTAATCAGGCTCGCGGGCGCAACAGATGGAGCGATCGTCGGTGGTGAGCCGGTACAGCTGCAGCAATTGGTGCATAACCTGATTCGCAACGCCATTCAGGCGTCGAGCTCTCAAGATGCGATCGACGTGCGGCTCGACAGATTCTCTCTAACGCAGCCCCACACCCTCTCTCACGGCGTGCTGCGCCCCGGCGACCACGCCCGGATCCGCGTCACTGACGCCGGACGCGGCATGGATCAAGACACTATCGCGCGGATCTTCGAACCGTTCTTCACCACGCGCCCAGGTGGAACTGGACTTGGGCTCGCCACTGCCTTTGAGTTCGTCCAAGAGCAGAACGGTGTCTTTGATGTGCGTAGTGTCCTTGGGGCAGGCAGCGTATTCGAGGTTTGGTTGCCGGTGATCCCGGCAACGCGAATGGGCGCGACAGCCGGCAGCACCGTGTTGATCATCGGGCGCTCGCGTGACGCGGTCCGTGAAGACGAGGAAACCTTGGCCGCACTCGGTTATGAACCCGTCGGATTGGCTGACCCTGAGGCGGCAATGGCGATCCTGCGATCGGAACCAAGACGGTTCGACCTGTTGATAGTCGAGAGTCAGCTGTCCGGCCTCTCGGGATTCGCCTTCGCGCGACGGGCGGCCCTGATTTCGAATTGGCCCATCGTGCTGTCGTTGCCAGCCTCCGAACC
The DNA here is from genome assembly GCF_028920805.1 of Methylobacterium sp. 092160098-2. NCBI lineage: Bacteria > Pseudomonadati > Pseudomonadota > Alphaproteobacteria > Hyphomicrobiales > Methylobacteriaceae > Methylobacterium > Methylobacterium sp. 092160098-2. The sequence continues at coordinate 1,350,593 of NZ_JAQPZJ010000002.1, forward strand.
GACGGATCCAGAGGACCTGTCCGGCATCCCCATCGTCGATATCGCTCGCCGGCCGTGGCGTTCGAACGCTCTCGCACTCACGCTTCAGCGCCATCTCCAAAAGCTGCCCCAGCAAACTGGTTCATCGCCAAATTTGGTGGAAGGGGCGGCATGACGGCTGGCAAGTAGCGCGGATCGGCGTCAGTACGCGGATCGGGGCATGACCCACCCAGCTCTGCTCCCTGCCTGGCTGCCACATCGTCCGCATCTCGCGGGACGGCCCACGGCCCTCACTGTCCGCGCCCGAGAACGGCACGATCACGCCCGCTGGCCGACCCGCGGAAGCCGCAGCGCGGCGGTCCATAGCCGATATCAGCGACGGGCTGACGATCTGCCGGCCAGCAAGGCCGTCCGGCTGCAATTGCCGGTCCGGCACTTCTACTCCCGCGATCAGGCCTGCCTCCGCCGCACCTTCGCCGAGTCTTCCCGAGGGCCGGCTTGTGGCGCGCGACTGCTCGACCGAGTACGGCTGCGGCACTACGCTGGCCGCATCCGCCGCTGTGCAGTTCGCCGAACTGTGGCACCTCCTTCTCGACACCCGACGGATAGTCGAGCGCTGGCTCGCCCGCGTCCACCCGCGCCTGGAGCAGCTGCCGCCGGCAAAGAATCCCGACTTCCTCGGCCCGCCGGACCAAACCTGCCCGCGAGCCTCCGCGGAGGTGCTCGCACGCGCCGCGGTGGTCGGGCGGCGGGAGGGTCTCTACGACGACGTGCAGCGCGGTCGTGCGGCCGGGCAGTCACTCCGACGGATCAACCGCGAGACCGGATTGGCTCGCGCCAGAGTGCGCAGGAACGCCTTCGCCGAACGGTTCCCGCGTCTTGGCCGGCGCGGACTGGGGCGCAGTCACCTCGACCCCCGTCTGAACCACTTGCACGCCCGATACGCTGAAGGACGCGGGAACGCGATTCAGCTCTGGCGCGAGCTGCGCGCCGTTGGCTTTCCCGGGACCGTGAAGCAGATCCGGCGCTGGCTGAGCAAGCGGCGCACGCAACTCGCCAGGACCACAGCCGCGAGATACCGGACATGGCTCTCTTCTACGATGACCTCCCTGAGACGCTCCCTCCGCTGTCCTCGCCGAAGAAGCCGTCCTGAAATCTCCTGCACGAGTCCAAGGACCTCGACACCGACGCTGCGGCGGTGGTCGCGCGTGCCAGGATGAGGAGGTGGCCAGGGTCGTCGAACTGGCTCGCCGGTTCTGCCGGATCGTGGGCGGTTGCTGCGGCGCCTCGCAGGCCGAGGGGTAGGTCAATTGCCTCAAGCTGGCGAACCAATCCAAGTACGGCCGCGCCAAGACCGACCTACTGCCCCGGCGCCTCCTCCTCGCAGCCTGAATCACCGAACCTGAAAACGAACCACATTACTCGATGTGGATCAATGGGATCGCAAGAATTCCTGCAGATCATCTATTTTTTGCCGCCAGTAATTTGAGTAGTACGCTTTTTATTGTATTTAGTATTAATCTTTAAACATTGAGAAATGATTGCTTTACTTCTTGTAATTAAATGCCGAAACATCGTCTTAGCCTAATTATGTTAATACGCACCGCCTAATATTTTAATAATTCGTAGCAGGCGCGTCCGAGATGATTATCGGGTCAAACTCAGGAGTAATGTGCACCAACGGCCACCTGTGGCTGGAGCAAGTTATATGTGCCTTGCCCGCACAGAGTCCTAACGACGCGCGTCAAAGGCGCACTACTAATGTAACTATTCCGACTATATCTGAAATAACATTGCAACCTGCGCAAACTATCCTACGCGTTGTCACTTCAATTGAAAGGCGGAACTATGCCCAATCTTTCGGGGAAGGTTGCACTAATTACTGGCGGTACCACGGGTATAGGCGCAGCAACTGCCAAATTATTGCACGATCAAGGTGCTACAGTAGTTATTACGGGTTCTAAAATCGAAACAATTGAACTCGCACGAAAGCAAATTCCGGGAATTGAAGCTATTCTATCCGATCAGTCTGACATAGGAGCAACTGAAGATCTCATTGGGCATATCAATTTCAATTACGGTAAAATTGACATTTTGTGCCTGAATGCCGGTATAATGGAAGGTGCTCCGATAAACTGTGTCGATGAAGAGGCATTTGACAGACAATTCAATGTAAACACGAAGGGGCCTTATTTTACTATCAAGCACGCATACACAATTATGCCGCCTGGTAGCGCGATCGTGCTTACATCTTCATCGGGTGCTTCTATGGGTATTGCCGGGACAAGCGTTTATTCGGCCACCAAAGCGGCATTGCGATCGTTCTGCCGGACACTTGCGTCAGAACTTGCCCCGTACGGGATACGCATTAATACGATAAGTCCTGGGCCGGTCGACACACCTCTAGCAAGCAAGACCGGGTTGTCGAAGGAACAGATAGATCACATGCTCAAAACCTTCAAAGCAATGATGCCATTAGCCCGCATAGGCAGGCCAGAAGAAATCGCCAAAGCGATTTTGTTCCTGGCGACCGACGCAACGTTCACGACGGGCAGTGAATTTGTATGTGATGGCGGTATGCTTGATACTTGAACAGAGCTGCGGGCATGTTTGATGACGACTAAGAGCGCCTAACAGAACGGGCACGGATTGCGTGGGTGGGCGTTGGTGGTGATGGCACGTCCGCTTCTGCCCGATGATCTCTGGACCGAGATTGCGCCGCTTCTGCCGCCGCTCCGCCCACGTCCAAAAGGCGGCCGTCGGCCGATCGAGAACCGAGCTGCGTTGACCGGCATTCTGTTCGTGCTGCGCTCAGGCGTTCCGTGGGAGATGCTGCCCGCGGAGATGGGCTGCGGCTGCGGGATGAGTTGCTGGCGCCGCTTACGGGACTGGCAGGCGGCCGGCGTGTGGGCGCGCCTGCATCAAGTGCTCTTGGAGCGCCTGCACGGGGCGGGTCAGATCGACTGGAGCCGAGCGAGCCTGGACAGCGCCTCTGTCCCGGCCAAAAAGGGGGCTCTGCCACCGGCCCGAACCCGACGGACCGGGGCAAGGCAGGCACGAAGCGCCACCTCGTCACCGACGCGCGTGGTACGCCGCTCGACGTCTGCCTGAGTGGGGCCAACCGGCACGACAGCGTGATGATGGCACCGACCCTCGATGCCATCCCGCCCGTGCGCAACGGTCGGCGGGGCCGGCCGCGATACCGCCCGGACAAACTGCACGCCGACAAAGCCTACGACGCTCGACCGCGCCGACACGAGTGCCGGGCACGTGGGATTGTACCGCGCATCGCACGCCGCGGCATCGAGAGCAGCGAGAGACTGGGCCGGTACCGATGGGTGGTGGAGCGCACGCACGCTTGGTTCAATCGCTTCCGGCGCTTGCCGGTCCGCTACGAGCGACGCGCCGACATCTACGAGGCCTTCACCAGCCTCGCTGCCAGCCTCATCACACTCAACCAGATTAAACGGTTCTGTTAGGCGCTCTAAGGCGAGCGACCTTGTTTTGCAGCATGGCTGCACATGGTTTGCCAGATGATCGCCTGGGAGCAGGCGACCCATCTTATATGAAGCAGATGAACGAGGGCTACGACAGCGTCCGGTGCCGAGTCACGGGCACAGAAGACTGTCGTGGGGCAAGGTACCACGTTTATCGGATTGGACATCTACAAGGAAACGATCGCGGTCGGTCCAATGTAGGCTGGCGCAGCGCGCGAGTATGGCAAGATTATAGAGAACCGTCCCGTCCGGACCTACGGCGCAGACCTGAAAGCTGCCCTTCGACAGATCGACTGCCAACATGCTGATCGTCGTCATCGATGACCCCTATGATCGGTTCCGATACAACCGTCAGGCACACGAGATGCCGGTCGGTGGGGGGCATCCACCGCATCAGTTCAATGTCTCCTTGGGAGAGACCGCGATCTGCGTGGTCGACGACAGGGGACAAATCAATAAGGAACTGCGGGCCGCCAGCGAGCCTCCCGCCCTCATCGCTGCCCTGACAGGGGTCGACCTCCCTTGGAGCGCATCGGCCTGGAAGCGTGCTCGCTGACAGCCTGGTTGCACGACGAACGTCGCGCAGCGGGCTTTCCGGCGATCTGCATCGAGACGCGCTCCGCTAACGCAGCCATGAGGACGATGCCCAACAAGACTGCCCGATGCGCTCGGTGTCGTCCGGATTTCTTCCGTTGCTGATTGTCGGAACGTGGGCCGCGGGATTCTCCCTGGCGGAACGGATAGGCCGACATCCCTCTCCGAGGGCACAGATGCGGGCCGCGGCGTTAGGCGTCGGCTTCAGCTTCCTTGTCATCCTGACGTTGGCGTTGACGATGCCCCAGCCGGGCCGGAGCCGGCCCGATGCCCCTTCGGGGCGCCTCTTGCCGCATGGGCCGCCTTCACTGGGCTCCTCGCAGGACAAGCGTTGACGCGTAGCCGCAACTGGCAGACGCTGATCAGCATGCTCGAATACGGCATGGAGCCGCAGGAGGCGGTGGACGCCCCGCGCATCTATCACCTATGCCCGCCCGCCACAATCTAGGCCGAGCCCTACGCACGCTCGACGGATACGCGAGGCATCCTCAGGGGCATGGGCCACATGATCGTCGAGCAGAAGCCCTGGGGCACGAAGGAGCTCGTCGCCGACCAAAGATATGCCAATGATCCACTTTGGTCATACTGCCCAATCTCAGCATGATTGGTTCGCATCCTCGGGCTTTTATCTGGTGCAATAATGCGGACGGAGGATCCACACGGGCGGCGAGGCATGGGAGTCTGGGGAACGGCTCAGACGGTGCCCGCCACCCGCGCTGCACCTTCCAGTTCACCTCGACCTCCGCCTCCTGCCTCCACGCCGTCGAAGGCTTCTTTTCCGCGCTCTCGCGCCGTTGACTGCGGCTCGCTTCCTTCACCAGCGTCGTCGCCCTGTCGGCGGCAATCAAACGCGACATCGCCGAGCACAACCGGCGCGCCAGACCCTTTATCTGGACCAAACCCGCAGCCGTCATCCTCGCTGCCGCCGGTCGATCCCGGAATCATCTGTCAAAGTCACTGCACCAGCAGCAGGCGTATCAATCGGTGTCGCTGGTGACGCCCTCGCGCCTCTTGGTATCGTTTGGATCAACATATGCTGATTCGCCGACGCCTTATTCAACAAATTAGTGCGGGAAAGGAACTTTGCTCTGACGAACAGTGGAGCAATTACGTTCGACATTTTTATTGCTGCGGCGAACCGGATATGCTCAGTTGATCGGTCTGATATTGCTCACTCCGGCGTCGAAATGAAATCTCTTTGTAACATGGTGGTATTAATCTTCGCTTGTTGCCAAGGCCGTCCAGATCGCGTGCAGAAGGTGAGGCGGATGCCCTGCGCCGATTCGAGCCACGCGAAGGCTATGTGCAGCAGAGGAACCCAAAGGGGGCGAACTGATGATGCTGCATCCGTCTATTGTTGCGTTAACGGTGCTGCTAACGGTCGTTGCGGCTGAGAGTGCTTTAGCTCAGAACGTGTTGGGTGCTGAGAAGGCTCCTGTAAGCACTGTCGAAGTACAGCGGCAAATAGAAATTGAGCGCCGCGAACTTGACGACAGCGCCAGACGCAACATTCCATGCGAGCAAACTCGTGCGCGTGAAGAACGAAGCTTTCCGAGTCGACCGCCAAGCCTGGCAGGTGAAGTGCCGGTGACAAGCTGTGCACGCTAGTCATTCTGTCGACCCGGTGAAGGGACGCAAGTTGGCTTGATACGCTAGCGGGGATTGTGCGAACTGGCGTCGCCTACCTTGCCGGTTTCGTTCTAAGCAGAATGGCGCATTCGGATTTGCGGCGCTGAGGGCATCAAATCTGCGGCCATGGGCGTGAAGTGCAGTGCGGACTGAAAGGTCGCCAAGGTGATGGACGTTGCGAGGATGGATCCGTTCTTGGCGAAGTCCCCAGTTTGTCCCTAAGATGAAGGACGTTCGGGCACGGACGACGATCATAAGATTGACAAGGGTGATCACGGTGCCGACCAACGCAGACAACCCTTGGAGTGGGTTCGTCATCGGGGGGCGCAAGGGCTCGCTGGCCGCGCCACAATGTCGAGGTTCGGCTAAGCGATGCTACGCGGGTTGCCGTTCAAAGCGGCCCTCAATTCGGCCAACTCGGTGACCGCCATGACTGACGCACTCTCCATCAACGGCGAGGACAAAGAATGGTTAGAGGCCGATGGAATCGGTGGCTTCGCTTCGGGCACTATGGCGGGTCTTCGGACCCGGCGCTATCACGCGCTGCTGCTTACTGCGACGCGTCCACCCACTGGGCGCGTCGTGCTGGTCAACGGACTCGAAGCCTGGGTCGAGACTGCGGCCGGGAGGAGAGGGATCAGCACGCAGCGTTATGCGCCGGGCGTGCTTCATCCGCGCGGCTTCGAGTGTGTCACGGCTTTCTCCGCTCGGCCTTGGCCAACATGGACGTTTCGCTTGCCGGACGGCACTGAAATTACGCAGGAAATCCTGGTCGATCGGGACAACTGCGACACGCTACTTCGCTGGTCCCGAACTTTTGGTGAGGGGCGCTGTACCCTCGATGTGCGACCATTGCTGTCGGGCAGGGACTACCACGCTCTACATGTCGAGAACCCGGTCCTGGATTTTTCGGCCCGCGTCGGCGGCGGGGAGGTTGGTGCCTACGTCACTTGGCGTCCTTACGAGGACCAGCCAGCGATCACGGCTCTGACAACGGCGGAGTACCGTCACGCACCGGAGTGGTACCGGCACTTTCTCTATGCGGTTGAACAGGAGCGCGGGCTCGACTGTATCGAGGATCTCGCCGCACCCGGTCAGTTCATTTTCGATCTCGAAGGGCCACGACCGGCGCTGATGCTGCTGCGCGTCGGGGAAAGCGGGCCGGTCCGTATTCAGGGCGTGGCCGACCGCCTGTTCGCTGCGGCCCGGAAGGCCCGGGCCTGCCCAGATGTCCGCCTCAGCGCCCGGAGCTACCAAGTGGATCGCGGCCGGGGCAGCACCCTGATCGCGGGTTATCCATGGTTTACGGATTGGGGCCGCGATACCTTCATTGCGATGCGCGGCTTGCTACTGACGCTGGGTGAATACGAAAAGGCGGAAGCCATCCTCACGGCCTGGGCCGGGACCGTGAGCGCAGGTATGATGCCCAATCGCTTTCCCGATTCCAGCGCGGCGCCGGAATACAATTCAGTTGACGCTTCGCTCTGGTTTGTGATCGCTGTTCACGATTTCCTCGCAGGTTGCGATGCTGTTGGACGCCAGGCCCGGTCCGAACCCAGCCTGCGCGCCGCGATTCTTGCCATCTTAAACGGCTACGTGGCCGGCACGCGGTTTGGCATCTACGTCGACACCGACGGGCTCGTCGCGTCCGGCGAACCCGGCATTCAGCTTACCTGGATGGACGCCAAGGTCGGTGATTGGGTTGTGACGCCTCGCATCGGCAAGCCGGTGGAGGTACAAGCTTTGTGGATCAATGCTCTGCGGATCGCGGCTCTTCGCTGGGAACCGCATTTCTCGGTGATCGAGGCTCGAGCACGGGAGAGTTTTGCTCGCCGGTTCCCAAACCCCGCCGGCGGCTTGTTCGACGTCGTTGACGTAGATCACGTTCCAGGCCGCCTCGACGCGAGTTTGCGACCTAATCAAATCCTGGCCGTTGGTGGTCTCCCGTTCGCGCTCCTGGCTGGAGATCCGGCGCGGGATGTCGTTGATGTCGTAGAGCGTAAGCTCCTGACGCCGCTCGGTCTGCGGACCCTGTCGCCGGACGATCCCGCGTATGTTGGACGTTATGGCGGCGACCAGCGGACGAGAGATGGGGCCTACCACCAGGGCACCGTTTGGCCTTGGCTCCTCGGTCCCTTCGTCGATGCCTGGCTCTCCGTGTATGGCGACGACGCAGCGACCGTGGCGGAGGCGCGCGCTCGCTTCCTGCCGCCACTGGAGCGACACCTCTCCGAAGCCGGTCTCGGTCACGTCAGCGAGTGCGCCGATGGCGACCCCCCGCATCGGCCCCGTGGCAGCCCGTTCCAGGCGTGGTCGCTCGGTGAGTATGTCCGTATTCGCCGCATGTTGGGCGTGGACGTTTCTTGAGGAAGATCGATATGCCCGAAGCCTCCGACGTCCGGCATCTGCTCGACACCGCGGAGGGGCGCCGCCTGCGATCGTGCGCGACAGAGGGCTGGCACCGTTGGGGGCCCTACCTCAGTGAGCGGCAATGGGGTACCGTTCGTGAGGACTACGGTGCCGATGGTACCGCTTGGGATTACCTACCCCATGATCACGCCCGCTCCAGGGCCTACCGATGGGGAGAGGACGGTATTGCAGGCTTCAGCGACGACAAGCAACTCTGGTGCCTTTCGCTGGCCCTTTGGAACGGACACGATCCAATCTTAAAAGAACGGATGTTCGGGCTCACCAACGCCGAGGGCAATCACGGGGAGGACGTAAAGGAGCTCTACTGGTTCCTCGATGGAACGCCGACTCATTCGTATATGCGCATGCTCTACAAATACCCACATGCCGAATTTCCGTACGCCGATCTCGTAGCTGAAAATGGGCGCCGCAAGGGGCGCGACCTGCCGGAGTACGAACTCGCCGACACGGGGATTCTGGCGGAGAACCGCTGCTTCGACATCACAATCGAGTATGCCAAAGCGGGACCCGAGGACGTGCTGATGCGGGTCACGATCATAAATCGCGGTCCGGAAGCGGCTGAGATCCACATCTTACCGCACCTCTGCTTCCGCAACACGTGGTCGTGGCGCGAAGATCCTAAACGTCCGCTTCTCCGCCTCACGGAAGGACCGGTCGTCGAAGCGAGCCGAGCCACAGGCCCCAAACGTCTGTTTACGGCTCTCCAGCCAGCTGAATTCCTTTTTTGCGAGAACGAAACCAACTCGGAGCGCCTTTTCGGTACGAAAGGGGCGTTCCATCCGAAGGACTCAATCAACGACGATGTGATCGCAGGTACCCGGACGCACGTAAATCCTCTGAGAGAGGGTACTAAATGCGCGGCGCTAAGCCGCCACACGTTGGCACCGGGCGAGCTCCACGTGCTGCGCTACCGCCTGAATCTGGCCGACGAACCCGCTCTAGGCGAAGCTGAGTTCGAAAAGGTGTTCGAACGGAGGATCGTCGAGGCCGACGCCTTCTATGCCGTACTCCAGCATGGGATGGACAGCCACGACGCGCGGCTCGTACAGCGTCAGGCGCTGGCCGGGATGCTGTGGTCGAAACAGTTCTACCATTTCGACGTCCGCCGCTGGTTGATGGGTGATCCGACCCAACCCGAGCCGCCGGCCTCGCGACTTCACGGCCGCAATCACGAATGGGCCCACCTTAACAACGCCGATATTATTTCAATGCCTGATACTTGGGAGTATCCCTGGTACGCTGCGTGGGATCTCGCCTTCCACTGCGTAACTTTCGCGCTTATTGATCCGGAGTTTGCCAAGGGTCAGCTCGTGCTGCTGACCCGCGAGTGGTATATGCATCCCAACGGTCAATTGCCGGCCTATGAATGGAACTTCGGCGACGTGAACCCGCCCGTGCACGCATGGGCTGCATTGCGCGTCTACCAATTGGATGCCGCTTTGACCGGGCAACCGGATCGCGGTTTTCTGGAACGCGTGTTCCATAAACTGATGCTGAACTTCACTTGGTGGGTCAATCGTAAAGACGCGCAAGGCCGCAACGTGTTTCAGGGTGGCTTCCTGGGTCTCGATAACATCGGCGTATTTGACCGCTCGTCGCCGCTGCCGACTGGCGGTACCATCGACCAAGCCGATGGCACTGCCTGGATGGCAATGTACACTCTAAATCTGATGCGGATTGCTCTCGAGCTTTCCACAGAAGATCGAGTGTACGAAGACATTGCTACGAAATTTTTCGAGCATTTTCTCTATATCGCTGAGGCGATGACTGACATCGGTGCTAGCGGGCGTGGATTGTGGGACGAGGCAGATCAGTTTTTCTACGACGTGCTTGAGCTGCCTGACGGTCGAAAGCTGCCACTACAGGTGCGCTCTCTTGTTGGATTGATTCCGCTCTGTGCCGTCGAGGTGCTTGATGTGAAGTTGCGCGATCGCTTCCCGGGCTTCGCGCGCCGAGCTAACTGGATGCTGCGCAATCGACCCGACCTCGCAGCACTCGTCTCGCACTGGAGCCAAGGGGATGGAGAGGGACCACCGCCGGGTCCGAACGGCGACCTACTCCTGCTATCACTCCTGCGCCGCCACCGGATGAAGGCACTGCTCGCCCGTCTGCTAGATGAGACAGAATTTCTGTCCGATCACGGTATTCGCGCCCTATCGAAAGCGCACGCCGACCATCCATTCGTCCTTGAGTGGGATAGCACGCGCTATGCCGTCGATTATGAACCCGCCGAGTCGAAGACCGGTACTTTTGGAGGAAACTCGAACTGGCGTGGCCCCATCTGGATGCCGATCAACGTGCTGCTCATCGAGGCGCTCGATCGCTTCGGGACATTCCACGGAGCGGAAACTCGCTTTGAATGCCCGACCGGCTCTGGTCGGTATTTGAGCCTTCCCGAGATCGCCGATGAGTTGAGCCGGCGAATTTGCAAACTTTTCCTCAGAGGGCCTGATGGGCGGCGGCCTGTGCACGTTTCCTATGGAGCGCTTGCTAATGACCCACAAGTGCAGGACTGTATACCATTCCACGAGTATTTTCACGGTGAAACTGGAGCAGGTTTAGGGGCGATGCATCAAACCGGCTGGACCGGACTGGTGGCGTTGCTTTTCAGGCCCGGTCGGCTCAACGATCTCGCGATGAACCATGCCATCTATTCTTAGTAATAATATCACGAGAAGCCCTTAGCTGTGGTGCGCCGGATGAAATTTCTCCTTTGATCAGGCTCGTTCAGGTCCGCTCTGAATTTATACTCGACGACTCTGCATTAGGATAAGCAGCGCATTGGGCCGTTGATCGTCGCTGACTTACCACGCCTTCCTGGCCCTCGTGCTCTGGGTTGAGCGGTGCAGACTGGCTGGATATCGGCCGAGGACGTCGGTGGCCTGGGTCTTTGAGGATCAAGGCGGCGATTGGCGCTGTCCTCGCCGTGGCAGCGTGCACTGCGCTGCGAGCCATGAGAGCACGGACCAGGGCTTGTAACGGGGCATAACGAGCAGCCGCCGGTTCATCAAGGCCGGCTTCAGTCATGGCAGTTGCCCTGCCCGACCAAGCCGTGCTGTACCCGAGCGACGAGCCGCGAGCTGACCCTATATCCGCGTGCCCGCGGTGTTGGCGGTAGCGCAGGCGGCACGAGAGCGAGGAGGGCCCAGGCCCGTGGAAGCCGCGGCAGGGCAGGGGGGTATCGCAGGGCGTACGCGGCTTCAGACTGCGCCGAGACCGTTACTACGGACTAGCCAAGCCGCCCTTCCATGGCGTTCACACCGCCGCTCCCCTTAACGCGGTTCATCTCGCCGCCTGGGTCTCGAAGCGCTCCTGGCTCCGGCGTATACCTGGCGCTTCGGTGTGCTCGCTGCGTTGCCTCGGAACGCGCCATCAATGTTCGAACGCTTTCACGGCGTCCCTGGATCGGTGTATTTGGTCGTCTGATGTGCCTGGCGCGGGTCAATGCGCCGCTGGATTGGCGATGACGTCGCCGAACTAACAGGAACTTCTCCAGTGCCGCACAGGTCGGTGCACGCCCTGATGCCCATGCTCACAGACCACCAAAGGATCGAACTAGGGATCCCGGCCTACCTACTCTGCGCACTGGCGGGGCGCCGCGCGTGTTCGTTTCAGCCGAGTCGGACTTGGCCGCAAGAGCGGAGGCGGATGTTGCTGAATTGCGCGGCAACCTGCGAACTGCCTGCCTGGAGCCGTTCGCGGATCTCGCGCCCACCAAGAGGCAAGCACTCATGCGGCGACTGGAGCGCCTCAAGCGGCAGGTAACCATCGACCACGACCGGAATGCCTGCGGCTCAGGCCGGATGCTTACTTTTACATCTTTTATTTTGCACTTTCTTTGTCCTCAGACCGGGTCAGCGTACAGCTATAATTTGCATAAGAGCCGCGTGCGGAACGTCATTTATGTACGCCTCTGGTGAAGGCCGCGGTTGAGAGCATCGCACTCAGCGGTGAGGCCTGACCTTAATGCTGGCGTTAAGGTCAGCGGGTCGGGATGATGCGGGGCGAGCTACTGGAGAACGCCGAACGGCGGCGGCGCTGGTCGTTCGATGCCAAGGTGCGGATCGTCGAAGCATCGTTCGAGACCGGCGTGTCGGTGTGTTCGGTGGCGCGCCGGTACGGGATCGCCCAGGGCCTGCTGTTCACGTAGCGTCGTCAGGTTCGGGAAGGCCGGTTGGGCGGAGACGAGCAGGTCCCGGTCTTCGTGCCCGTCGCGATCACCCCGGAGCCGTCACTTCCTGTTCCCACCCAGCCCTCGGATGATCCGCGTGCTCCAGCGCCGCTGCGTCGGCCTCGGCGCAAGAGCGGCGTCATTGAGATCGATCTCGGCGGCGGTCGGCGTCTCAAGGTCGACAGGGACGTCGATGCCGCGGCGCTGCGTCGAGTGCTCGATGCCCTGGAGGGCCGATGATCCCGCTGCCGGCCAACGTGCGGGTGTGGCTGGCCACCGGTCACACCGACATGCGCAAGGGCTTTTTCAGTCTCGGCCTGATCGTCCAAGAGACGCTCAAGCGCGATCCCCATGGCGGGCATCTGTTCGTGTTCCGAGGACGGCGCGGCGACCTGATCAAGGTGATCTGGCACGACGGCCAGGGGGCGTGCCTGTTCACGAAGCGGCTCGACCGCGGCCGTTTCCTGTGGCCCTCGGTGGCCGACGGAGCCGTGACGATCTCGACGGCGCAACTCGGCTACCTGCTCTCCGGGATCGACTGGCGGATGCCGCAGGAGAGCTGGCGTCCGAGCGCTCTAGGCTGAGGATAACGCGTTACAACGCTTGAAGAATATGCTCTTCTTTCCAGCGTGCCGAATGCGCCCGAGCCCCAGCCGCTTCCCACGGACCTCGCCGCCGCCCATGCCATGATCCTGGCCGAGCGGGCGGCCCGGCTCGCTTCGGAGATCGCGGTTGAACGGCTGAAGCTGGAGGTCGCCCGGCTGCGGCGAGAACGGTTCGGGACCTCCTCGGAGCGCAGCGCCCGGATCGACCAGCTCGAACTCGTCCTGGAGGATCTGGAGGAGACGTTGGCCGAGACCCAAGCGCAGGCGGCTGCCGAGCCCGAAGCGCTCTCCGGTGCGGCTTTCTCAAGGCGCAAGCTCGCCCGCCGGCCTCTGCCTGAGCACCTGCCGCGCGAGCGCATCGTCCATCCCGGCCCGACGACCTGCGCCTGTTGCGGTGGGACGCGCCTTCGCCCTCTCGGCGAGGACGTCACCGAGACCTTGGAGCGGATCCCCGCGCGCTGGGCCGTGATCCAGCACGTGCGCGAGCGCTTCTCGTGCAGCGATTGCGAGACGATCGCGCAGACCCCGGCCCCCTTCCACCCGATCCCCCGCGGACGAGCGGGTGCAGACGGCGATGCTGGCGGGACTGCCCTACCAGCGTTTGCGGGACGCTGTTCTGGCGCACCCGACCATGGCGGAGGGGCTCGGTCCGCTCTTCGCGGGCGTGCCGCCGCAATCCAAGTAGCGACGCCGCTCTTCACGATGGAAGCGATGGGGCGGCCAGCTCCGCGGATTGCGTGCCCCGGCGCCACTGCGCCGGGGTGACGCCCATGCGCTGCCTGAAGGCGCGCTGGAAGGCGGCTTCGGACTGGTACCCGACCGTTTCCGCGACCGCGCCCGTGTTCACGGACGGCTTGCGCAGCTCGCTCGCCGCCAGGGCCATGCGGATGTCCGTCAAGAGCTCGCTGGCGGACTGACCCAACCTCTCTTGGAACTGCCGCGCCAGGGTCGCCCTGGACATGTTGCAGAGGCGCGCCAGCTTGGGCAGCGTCCACGGGCGGCCCGGCTCGTTGAACAACGCCGACAGGGCCGGAGCCAGGCGGGCGTGACCGGCCAGGGCGAGCAAGCCGGCGGGCGTCTCCCGGGCCTCGCTGGCCAGACGCAGCGTCAGCGTGAACAGCGCCGTGGACAGCGCGTCCAGCATGGCCCGGCCGCCCAGGCCGTCGGACACCGCTTCATGGCGCATGAGCGACACGAGGCCGGTCAGTACGTCCCGGGTTCCGGAAGAGGTCGCCGACGCGGTCGTTTCGGCCGTTCGCACCACGAGCCGCGGCGGCAAGTAGTCCCGCAGCAGGCGTTCCTGGGGGCGCGCGAGCACGAAGTGCCCGCAGAGCATGTCGAGCCGCTCGCCCGCGCCCGCGTTCTCGCTGATCAGCAGGTTGGAGCCCGTCCGCGTATGCGCCGGCGCTGCGGGCGCCCCGCTGCCATCGTGGAGGACGTGGTCCTCCCGCCTCGGGAGCAGCAAGATGTCCCCGGCCGAGAGGCGCAGCGGCGGGCCACCCGTCGGATCCTCAAGCACGGCCGATCCGGCGACGAGGGCGTGAAAGGCCATCTCGCCGACCGCCGCACGGGCCTGGTCGATACGCCAGGGCGCGCCATAGGAGCAGTAGATGTCCAGGCGTCCGCGGACGGGGACAAGCGCGAGCAGGCGGCTCAACCAATCCTCGGGCAACGCCATGATGATCTCACCTGTTTGAGATGATTAGGCAGAGAACCGCCAAATTTCCGTACTAATTAGCTCGAACAAGGCCTGTAAACCAATCCCGAATCGGGCGTTGCCTGACCGTAAGCGGCGCGGACACTCGACCAACCTCGGCTAGGCCGTGAATGTGACTGGCTACAGCTGCGGGCTCCTGGCCCACGAAGGAGTTAGATATTCCGCTAAGGTCGGTGCGATTTAACATCGCGACGCAGGCAGCGCGAACCGTATCAACGCTGTTGACCACCAAGCGGCCGCCGAGCCGACGGTCCTCCTGAGCGACCCTACGCGATCCTGAACGGGAAGCGTCAAGCTACTGGCGGCTGTTGCAGTTAAGTTCGGCCTCTGTCCGGATTTCTGTCCAGTATCGGTCGAACGTCGAGCGTCAATCAGCTCTGACAGCGCTTCCGCCTCGGCCTCCGTGATGTTCCCCTCTCCGAAGGCCTTCCACAGCGCAGCCGTGATGGCCGGCAACGCCGCGCGGAGCCGCCTCCACCTGTCGGCGGATCTCATCGGCATAACTCATCGATCCCGGTCCCTCACGGGCCGCGGCTAGGGTCCAGGCAAAGCCTTCCCGTTGACGGAAACAGGTTCCGTCTTGACACCCCGGGGGGTCTCATGGCTTGTGGGGGGCAGCAACGCCGGCCTCACAGGCCCTCGGTTTTTTCAGCAGCCTCTTCCTTGCCGGGAAGGGGCTGTTGGCTTTTCAGGGTCTATCTCGCGGCGATTGCTCTCCTGAATTGCCGGCTCTCGACTCGCCAAGGCGGGCGCGGCCGGAGCGGTCCATGTCGACCGGGCGGCACGGTTAAGTCAACGTTGCGGAGGCTCTGCGATGATCGAGCTTGAGCGGGTTGAGTTGGAGATCACCAGGACGCAAGCGGGGATCCGCCGCTCATGGCGCGACCTTGGGGTCCTGAATTTACCCCCTGACAAACGCGCCGCCGAAATAGCCAGCATAGACGTCAGTCAGCTTCTTCTCGTCGGGCTGCTGGTCAGATGCCACGAACTGCGGGCATCTGCCTCGAACTGAGGCTCGCCACGCACAGTCGGCCTCCGCAGTACCCCTCTCACTTGGGCGAGCGCCACCGACTCCTCGGCCATTAGCAGGTTGCCGATCGCCTTAATGACAAGCCAGCCAGCGCTGGGCCAGCCGCAGCAGCTCGTCGCCGGCTGCTTGCGAACCGTAACAGCTGTTGATGGTGGTGCGCACCGTTCTCGAACGCAGACAAACGGAGCGCCGCCCCATAGGGGCTGCTTCAATCGACTTTGGCCGGCCTCACCGAGGTGGGCGATCCGAAATAGCCGTCGTGGAGGCGGGGGTTACGTCTTATCCGGCTCGGTCGAGGGAGCGGCAATGGCTCCCACGCCGCTGCCTAGATCCACTCCCCTGTGGGGCGGTAATCCGCTCGGCAATACGGGAGCGGTTGACGGCTCCTTCCGCACTTGTGGGCGCCCGGCTTCTACCTCTTGGATGAGGGTCGCAAAGTCGTACGGCTTGCTGAGCAGGCATGTATCCGGCAGCAAATCGCGATAAAGATCCCTTCCTGCTTCTACCAGGCGACTACCGTTGATGAATTCAATAGATTTTTCAGCGGATAGGGGACGGCTGATCAGGTAGCCTTGTACGTCCGTGCAGCCTTCCCGATGAACCTGCTCAAGCTGATCATCGGTCTCGACGCCTTCGGCTGTCACCGTCGCGCCGAGCTGCGTCGCGATGCCAACGACGGCTCGAACGATGGCCGCAGCGCCGGGATCGCTGATCTTTCAAGCGACATCCGGAACTGACCCCTTCGCGTCATGAGGATCTGACCCCCACGCCGATTTCCCCTCGCCTAGACGGGTGTGGGTTGGGGGACCGCAGCCGCCTTTTGCAGAAGGCCGCTGCGACGCTTCTCACGAAGCCGGTAGCTGTCGCCGCGGATGGTGACGACGTGGCTGTGGTGCAGCAGCCGATCGAGGATCGCGGTAGCCACCACCGCGTCGCCGAACACGCTACCCCACTCGCCCACCGCCCGGTTCGAGGTCACCAGCATCGCGCCCCGCTCGTAGCGGCGGCTGACGAGCTGGAAGAACAGATGCGCGGCATCCGGCTCGAACGGCAGATAGCCGAGCTCGTCGATAATCAGCAGTTTCGGCTTGGCGTAGTGCGTCAGTCGCTCCTCCAACCGGCCTTCAGCATGCGCCTTGGCCAACTGCGCCACGAGCGTCGTGGCCGGGGTGAACAGCACGCCATAGCCGGCCACGATCGCCGCGCGCCCGATCGCCACCGCTAAGTGCGTCTTGCCCACACCCGGTGGGCCGAGGAGCAGCACCGCCTCGCCATTGGCGATGAAGCGGCCGGTGGCGAGTTCACGGATCTGTGCCTTGTCCAGCGAGGGCTGGGCGCCGAAGTCGAAGCCGGTCAGATCCCGCACGAAGGGGAAGCGAGCCAGACCGAAGGCCATGTCAATGCGGCGCTGGTCACGCCGAGCAATCTCGCGCTCGCAGAACAGGGTCAGCGCCTCGCGGATCGTCAGCTCGCCCCGGCCGGCCTCGTCGATCAAGCTATCGAGCTGATCGCGCATAGCCGTCAGCTTCAGGCGATCGAGCAGTATGGTGAGGTGATCTTCGCCCATCAGAAGCCTCCCCCGGCGACTGCCTCGTACTCGGCGAGCGGCCGCAACAGCGCCGGTGGCATGGCAGAAGACGGGTCGAGCCGGTGAGCCGGTCGCTCTCGGCTGCCGACAAGCCCGGCCAGATGGGCATCGTCGACGACACGGCCGTGGCGTCCCTTCAACGCGGCGTGCACGGCGACCTCCCGTCCGCCGTGGTGGACGCGCACCACCGCTCCGCTCACGGTGACGCGAACCCGCTCGCCGATCAGCCGCCAAGGCACCGAGTAAGCGTTGCCGTCGACGCTGACCGCGCAGTCTGCCCCGACCCGGCGCACGAGGTCGCGCGCGGCGGAGATGGCGGCACGCCCGCCAGCGGCCGCAGCGCCCGGGCCTCGTCCCGGGCGAACCGCGCGTGCGGCGCCTCACCGGTCGTGCCGTGCGCGCGCCGGTCGGCCACGTCCCGTGTCCAGGCGTCGAGATGCGCCTCCAGGGCGGCAAAGCTCGCAAAGCGGCGACCGGCCACTGCGTTCTTCTTGACGTAGCCAACGCCGCGCTCGTCCTTGCCCTTCGTGCGCGCCCGGTACGGGGCGCAGGCTCGCACCCGGAAGCCCCAATGCCGGGAGAAGGCGTGCAAGCGCGGATGCAGGATGACCTCGCGGCTGACCGGGTCATGGTGCAGGACCAGGGCGCGGGCATTGTCGAGCAGCACCTCGCGCGGCACGCCGCCGAACGCCTGGAAGGCGCTCTCCAATCCGGCGAACCAGTCCTCCTGCCGCTCGTGGCCGAAGGCGCGCACGTGCAGGCGGCGCGAGTAGCCGAGCGTCGCCACGAACAGCGAAACCCGGGTCGGCACGCCGCCGATCTCGATCCGCCGCTCGCCGAAGTCGATCTGCATCTGCTCACCTGGCCGCGTCTCGAACCGCACGCTCGCCCGCGCGGCGATCACCAAGTCCCGCCGCAACGGCGCCACGGCCCGTTCCACGGTGCGCAGGCTGACGTGGATGTTCTTCTCGTTGGCGAGGTCCTGGCGCACGACGTCGGCGTTGCCCGCATGCTGCCGGAACCGTTCGGCCAACCAGTCCGTCAAGCCGTCGAGCCGCTTCGACCGTGAGGGCGTTTTAGAGGGGCGCCAATCGCCCTGACGGAGCCAGTGCTTGACCGTATTCTTCGAACAGCCGAGCTCGGTCGCGATCCGCTTGGCGCCCCAGCCCAGCGCCTTCAGCCGCACCATCGCCGACACGTCGTCCGGCGTCTTCATCTCGGTCCTCCGCGGATCGTCCGTCCGCTGAAGAGCCTGATCCTCGTTCCTGATCATCTCGACCTCCTCGCTCATCGAGGGGGTCAGGTCCTCATGGCGTCAGGGGGGCAGTTTGCCCTGTCGCCTGACAGATCTCGCTGATGAAAGAGCGGTCGATCTTGATCGTGTTGAAGGGGAAGCGGCGCAGGTAACTGAGCGACGAGTACCCCGTGCCGAAGTCATCCAGCGCGATGCGAACCCCGACACCTTTCAGTCGATGTAGACATGCAATCACCGCTTCAGCGTCTTGGACGAGAACACTCTCGGTGATCTCCAGCACCAGACGATGAGGCGCGAGTCCTGAGGCGACGAGCGCCGACATCACGCTCTGCTCCAGTCCAGGCTGCTGGAACTGAACGGCCGAGACGTTGACGGCAACCCGCAGATCATTTGGCCAAGGCGCAGCCTCGCGGCATGCCTCCTGCAACGCCCAAGAGCCGAGCGGAATGATCACCCCCGTCTCCTCGGCCAGCGGGATGAACGTGCCCGGAGGGATCATCCCACGAGTCCGATGAGGCCAACGCATCAGCGCTTCGAAGCCGACGAGCTTGTGGTCGGCAAGACGCAGCACGGGCTGATAGTGCAAGGCAAAACTGCCACACATGACCGCCTCGCGCATCTCGAATTCGAGCTGCATCCGTGCCTCAACGGCTGCGTCCATGCCTGCTTCGTAGAAGCGGTAGCAGTTGCGTGCCGAAGCTTTCGCCCGGTAGAGGGCGAGGTCCGCATTCTTGAACAGGGCTTCCGGTGCGTCGCCGTTCGCGGATGCGACTGCGATGCCGATGCTGACGCCCACCGTCACAAGGTGTCCACCAAGATCGAGCGGTTGACCCACGGCATCGATCACGCGCTGAGCCAGAGCGCTGGCGTCATGCGCATGGTCAAGGTGCGAGATGATGATGGCGAACTCGTCGCCACCCAAACGCACCACAACATCGCCCTCTCGTACCGTCTCCTTCAGACGCGCTGCTATCTGGCAGAGCAACTGATCGCCAACTGGATGGCCGAGCGTGTCGTTGACGGACTTGAAGCGGTCGAGATCGAGGCACAGCAGAGCCGCGTGACCTCGGCCGCGTCGAACCTCCCCCAGCCTCTGCTCTAAGTGCTCGCGAAACACGGTGCGATTGGGCAGCCCCGTGAGCACATCGTGACGGGCCATGTAGGCGATGCGATGCTCCGCCGCCTTACGCTCGGTGATGTCGTTGTAGGTGCCGACCATGCGCAGCGGTGCACCTTGCGCGTCCCGTGAGACCACCTTGCCGCGCGACAGAACCCAGGTGTAGTCGCCTGATTTGGTCCGCATGCGATGCTCGTACGTGTAGGCGGCCGTGCTTCCCTCGAGATGCTCTGCAAGCAGCGCTTGCGTCTGCGTGAGATCGTCCGGATGTACTAGGTCGATGCATGCGCTTATGTGGGGGTTGAGATCCCCCGGCTCGTAGCCGAGCAGGGTGAGGGCACGGTCAGAGTACCAGACGTGACCTGTTGGGACGTTCCAGTCCCACAAGCCGTCAGTGCCGCTGTCGAGGGCAAGGGCGAGGCGCTCTTCACTCGTGCGCAGGAGACTCTCGCTATGAATGAGGGCGTCCTGGGTCGCACGCCGCTCGGTCACATCGAGGTTGAGCCCGACTATGCGCAGCGGCTGGCCTGTCGTCTCATCACGGATGATCCGGCCGAAGCCCATCAGCCAGCGGTAGGTATCGCCCCTCTCGGTTTGGCGAACGCGGAACTCGACCTTGTAGGTCTTACTATGGCTCAGTGCGGCGGCGTGTGTGGCAGCCTCGACCGGAGCTAGATCGTCGGGATGGACGTTCGCTGACCAATCCGCGACGCTGACCTCGACCCATTCCGTCGAACCCGGTTCGCACGGAAGTCCGTGCATGCGAGCGCTCTCGGGCGAGTTGCGGACCACGTCTTCGTCAAGGTTCCACTGCCAGACACCCGCTCCAGCGGCTTCCTGGGCCAGCCGCAGCAGATCGGTCGTTTGCTCCAAAGTCTCACGAGCCTTGACGATATCCTCGATGTCGAGAGCGGTGCCAAGCCATTCCACGACCGTCTCGTTCCGACGGATCGGGATCATGATCAGCTTGTGCCAACGGTGGATGCCGTCGTGGCGACGCAAGCGCCCTTCGACCACGTAGGTATGCTCGTCCGTGATGGCGCGCTCCCAAACCTCCGCCATGTGCTCGGCGTCGGCGGGATGGTTGCGGCTTGTACGCTCCTCGCGCTGCGAACCAATGGCTCCATAGTAGGCACGGAACCGCTCGTTCGTGTAGATGGCGCTGCCATCCGTGCAGGTCATCACCCAGACCATCTGAGGCAGTCCGTCCGCTAGGGCGCGGTAGCGCGCTTCGCTCGCGGCGATCTGCGCTTCCGAGAGAATGCGGTCCTCAAGCGCCGCTTCGAGCAGGAGGCGTGCACGATGTAGCTCGATCTGGGCAACGACGATCCGAGCGAAATCCTGAAGCTGGGTCTTCTGCAAGTCCGAGAAGCTTCGTGGCTTCGTGTCGATGACGCACAGCGTTCCGACTCGGATGCCGGACTGCAGGACGAGGGGCGCCCCTGCGTAGAAGCGGATGCCGGGTCCGCCTATCACCAATGGATTGTCGGCAAAGCGCGGGTCGGCCGTCGCATCCTCCACCACGAGGACATCGTCGCGGAGGATGGCGTAGGCGCAGAACGCGAGTTCACGCGGTGTGCCTTCGACATCGATCCCGCACTTGGCCTTGAACCATTGCCGGTCGCTATCGACGAGCGAGACGAGCGCAATGGGCAGGGAAAACAGAGCAGCAGCCGCCTTGCACACGGCATCGAAGTGATCTTCGGCTTGCGTATCGAGGATACGCAGCTCGTGAAGCTCCGTGAGCCGCTCGGCTTCATTTACGGGAATAGGCAGCCTATTTCGCTCTTCGTCAGCGACAATCCCAGGGATCGGCTTTTCAGCCTCCTGCGCGGCGGCGTGCAGGTTGGCACGGTCCTGACCTACGTTGTCGCGCTCAACGCGACCGTCACGGATATCGAAGAAGGAACGAGGCACAGGGCTCTCCGCGCGCAACAGGCGGGAGCACAAAAAGTCTCTGAAGCGCGGGAAGCCGGGGGCAGAGCCGCGATACCACCCTCATACACTGCTGAGCCTGAATATCACAACCTGTAGTATCAGCCTGTCAAAGGGACCCAGCCCTCATGCGCAGCTGCTTAGCGGCAGGTATCGACCTACAGCGGATCCTGCATTACGCCCGCTCCAGCAGATCGACGAGGAGGATGCCGGCCGCCGCGATGACATTGCCGCGGCCTCGCCAGGGCAGCACGATAGCCTCGGGCAACGGCTCGGCAACCACCTCAGGCAGCACGGTCTCGTACGCTTCCTCCTCCTGGTCCTTGTCCCCGCCGCGCATGTAGACGACCTGCGAGCCGGTGGCGTTCTCGGGCGCGGCCAAGGAGGGCTCCGCGTCCCTTCCGTCCTCGTGGTCCGCATCGCCATCCATCCGGTCCAGCACCGCGATGATGCGGTCCGCAGCGTCGAGGGCGGTCTGGGCCGCCTCCTCCAGACTGGCGCGTAGATTGGCCCTGGTCAGTGGCTTCAAGGTTTCCGGAGCAGCCGGTTTCGGACGCGGGGTGAAGGTGAGCACGTCGCCCATAGGTCAGGTCTCGGGTCTCTGTGAGGGGAAGGCCCGGCGGGATCCGGCCGGGGAGGTACGCACGGCTACGGGGAGAGGGAGAGCCGGTGTTAGCGGCCCTCGCGCCAAGCCGCGGCATGGGCCAGCAGTTCGTGGGCAAAGCCCTCGGTCTCGTCGGGATCGCCGTTCTCAATGGTCGTGACAGCTAGGATAGACAGCCGGGTTTCGCGGTCGTCACCGTTCGTCGGCGTCCGCCTTCTGGCTTCCGCGTGAGCCGCAGTCTCCACCGCAGTCAGGGCGTCGCCGATCCACTGCACGAGCTTGCCGGCGGCGTTGAAGTACGGGGCGCCGTGCTTGTTCTCACTCTGTCGGCAGCGAGGCCCCCAGGTATGGGCGTAGACTATACTGCCGATGCGGTTGGTCAAATCATGCAGCACCAGCAGATCACCTATGGTGGCGGACGTGAGGTCCAACATGCCGGCGAGGCTAGATGTAGGAAGCGGCACGGGAGCTGGCGGGGTCTCCTCCTGTGGCTCCAGTTCTGTATTCCCCGCCTGGGGCTTGGCGTCCGCCAGAACTGCGGATGAGCCCGCGACAAGATACCGGGTGCGCGCCACATCCAGAAGTTTGCCCCAACCCTCAAAGGTCTTCTGTGCGCTTTCGAGCGCCGCAAGCATGTCAGTCGGCACGGCCGCGTCCCGCTCGCCCCCTTTCTGAATGAAGGCGACCAACTTGGGCTTGCTCATGCGCAAGGTGCGATCTGCGATGTGCATACCGATCGCGTGGCGGGCGAACTCCTTAAGCCAGCCGTTCGGATCGCGGGCCGGGGTGTCGAACGTGTAGGCGATGAAGTCGAGGCTGGCGGCCTCCTCCACCGTGGCGGTGTGGCCGTCGCCGCTCGCTGCGCCCTCGTCCTGCACGTCTCGCCAGAGCGAGTGCGAAATGGCTTGATCCGGGTCCGGCTCATCGGGGATCTCGGCCAGAAGTGTCTTGCGGCTGAGATGCGACAGCGCCCGGAGCTTCACCCGGAACCCGTCTGCGGTGTGTGCCGGCAGATCCGCGATCCGGTACGCGAGGGAGGACACGACCTCGCCGGCCTCATTTGCAGCATTGTCTAGGGCGTCGGTGACATGCTCGCTGTAAAGGGTCATCTTCTCGGCGTGCCAAGCATCCCAGGCAGCCACGATCTCCTCGGCGCGGGCCTGCGCCTCAGGATGAGGCACGATGTCGAACATGCGGCCGGGGTGGTCTCGGTGGGCGCGCTCGCCCCCTCGGATCGGGCGTAGAACCTCGTGTGTCATCGGCATCCGGCTCCGGAGCCAATGAATGTCAGGCCAGCAGACTTCCTGCCCTGCTAGAGCCTCGGCCATCATCAGGTTCTGATGGACCATCAGGGGTGCATCGGACGCGCGATAGGTCAAGCAGGCCGGACGCGCGGGCATGCGCCGTTCCGCCTCGCGCTGAGCCGCGTTGCACGCTTCGTTGGCCGCGGTCTCGCGGGCGCTGGCGGCCTCAAACTGGCGGCCGAGCCGCAGCAGCTCAGCGTCGGTCTTAGTAGCGGGCTCGCTGGGCGTCGGGGCCTCTGTCGGCGTGCTGGTGGCGATGGTGCGGGGCTCGGCAACGCGAGGGCTGATGTGGGCGCGCAGAGTGGCCGCGCGCTCGCGCAGGCTTGGGGTGGGGGCGTCTCGGCGGATCAGCTTCTTAAGGGTGGCACGGAAGGGCATTGCGGGCCTCGGGGTGAGGGCGCGGGCGACCGGCCCGCACGGCTGCGGGGTGGGTCAGAGCAGGGTGGCAAAGCCGGTGAGGACGATGCCGCCACCGATGATGGCGACGGTAGCCAGCAACTCGCCGGCAACGTCGAGGAAGCGGGGGGCTCGGACGTGTGCGGTATCGGGGCGGACGGGCATCACGGCCTGCCAGGGTTCATCCTCTCCAGGCAGGCTTTCGTCGCGCTGGGCGCGGAACTGGTCTTTGGGCCAGCGGTGCTCAGAGGCAGGGCCACCGGTTAGCTGCCGCACGACACCGGCTCCGGCATGGCCGAGCGGCAAAGCATCCGGCAGCGCGGCGGGCGGCAACAGTGTGCCGAGGAACAGGGTCAGATCGGCAGCACGGGCCTCGGCGAGGCCATAGCTGCAGTAGTCAGGACTTGATCTGACAGACGGTGTCATTGAGCTGAGGCGAGAGCCGAGGCCGGGCGCGGAGTGGTCGGGGTGCGCAGCGCCCGGCCTCGGCGTTTTCGAGGACACCGACCATGACGAGGGATCAGAAGGTCATCCGCGGCAAGGTGGGCCTGTTGGAGCTGGCCAAGCAACTCGGCAACGTCAGCCAAGCCTGCAAGATGATGGGCTACTCGCGCGACAGCTTCTACCGGTTCCGAGAGCTGTACGACACGGGCGGCGAGGTGGCGCTGCAGGAGCTGAGCCGGCGCAAGCCACTCCTGGCCAACCGCACCGCGCCCGAGATCGAGGCGCTGATCGTGGAGCTCGCCCTGGAGCAACCGGCCTATGGGCAGATCCGCGTGGCCAACGAGGTCCGCAAGCGCGGGCATTCGATCTCACCGGCGGGCGTGCGCGGCGTCTGGCAGCGCCACGACCTGGAGACCATGAAGAAGCGGCTCAAGGCGCTGGAAGCCAAGGTCGCCCAGGAGGGCTTGATGCTGACCGAGGGTCAGCTTGCGGCGTTGGAAAAGGCCAAGGCCGAGAAGGAGACGCACGGCGAGTTCAAGAGCGAATGCCCCGGCTATTGCGGGGCGCAGGACACCTTCTACGTCGGCACGATGAAGGGAGTTGGGCGGATCTATCAGCAGACCTTCATCGACACCTACGCCAAGGTGGCGTTCGCCAAGCTCTACGACCGGAAGACGGCGCTCACTGCGGCCGACCTGCTCAACGACCGTGTGGTGCCGTTCTTCGACGCGCAGGAGGTGAAGCTGTGCCGGGTTCTGACCGACCGTGGTACCGAGTATTGCGGCAATCCCGAGCACCATGAGTACGAGCTCTACCTCGCGGTCGAGGATGTGGATCATTCTCGGACCAAGGCCAAGAACCCGCAGACGAACGGCATCGACGAGCGCTTCCACAAGATGGTGCTGAACGAGTTCTACCGGGTCACCTTCCGCAAGAAGATCTACGGCTCGCTGGCCGAGCTGCAGGCGGACCTGGATGCCTGGATGAGGAGCTACAACGAGGAGCGCCCGCATCAGGGGCGCTGGTGCTTCGGCAAGACGCCGATGCAGACCTTCCTTGACGCCGTGCCGCTGGCTCAGGAGAAGATGATCGCCGCCTGAGCCGTCAGGCAGTCGAGACCGACCATCTCCGGACATCGACTGTCAGATCGAGTGCCAGCTACTACACCATAGCTCTCACCGAAGCCGCCCTCGCGGCCGCCGATAGCGTCTGGCGTGCCGAAATGCGTCGGAACTATGGGCCGGATGGGGTGCTGACCTATGCCTTCTCCCCGGAGGCCCAAGGCGATCTCGGGACGTCGCTCCGGCGGACCTACTAGGCTCGCCGCGTTGCGGTGGCTCTGTGGCGCCACGAGCGGCATCGAGCACCACGGTTGGCCTGACCCGTCGGTCGGCTCGGCCTAGCTATCAACGTTGCGACACGGCATTTCGCCGGCAGCGATCAACGCGCCGGTGATCGCCACCATCCGCCGTCCCTGATGGCGGATCGCGTCCAGGTCCTCTCGCCGCGGTGGGCGGTTCTCCTTGCCGACGATGGCGGAGGCGCCGTACGGTGAGCCCGCCTCCAGCATCACCTCATCGGTGTAGCCGGTCGGCAGGATCACCATGCCCAGATGCGCCATCGGGGCGTACAGCGACAGCGTGACGACCTCCGAGCCGCCATGCGGCCAAGAGGCCGCCGCGAACGCACCGCCAACCTTGCCGGCCAAGGCGCCCCGCTTCCACTGCGGGCCGAGCAGGTCGAGAAAGTTCTTCAACTCGGTCGCCATGGCCCCGAAGTAGCTCGGCGTGCCGAACAGGATCGCATCTGCCCATTCGGCATCGTCGTGCGTGGGCGCTTCGTACAGGGCGTTCTGCCGGGCTGCGCTCTCGGTCCATCCGTCGACCTTGGCCATCGCCGCCGCATCGACGACCTCTCGCGCCCTGCGTACGCGAACCTGTGCGCCAGCTTCCCGCGCGGCATCAGCTGCAGCGGTCGCGAGCGTCTCGACGCTGCCAGTGCGCGAGTAGTAGACGATCAGTAGGCGTGTCGGATCGGATGTACGGTTGGCCACGGCATCCTCCTACGGATTGGCGCTACGGCCCGACGGTTGCTGAGAGATCGCGTCTGCGTGCGACCGCGTCATGTCTCCGAAGAGCGATGAAGCATCGGCAGTATGGCTAATCGTTCGATGCGAGTTCGCCACCTGGCCGGCCATCAGTATGGTCAGCGCTGCCAACATCAATCCGGTACCGCCAATCACCCCGTAAAAGACCGGCAGACCGGGCCCCCCATGCTGACCGTTCTGACTGGAATGCCGTTCTGCCACCTGAAAACCTCGCTGATCCACACTCGCGGACCCGAGGATGCAACGGGCTCTCTATCCGATAGGTCCTCCTCTGCGGCGCCATGACGGTCGGCCCATCCCGCTACGGTGTGGTCGCCCCGCGACCAAGAAGCTGCTGGGCTATCGATGATTGCCGCTCGGAGCCCTTCTTGAACGCCTGAAGGCGCATCAGCACGATCTCATCCTGGCGATGGCCGAGCACGATGGGCTGCCGGCCGGGAGTGCGCTCCGTCAGGTCGCCGAGTTGAAGAACGTGATTGCGGCCATTGAGGCGGTTGCGGCCGAGGAGGAAGACAGGGCCAAGCGCCCGTAGCTGTCCCGCTCGAACGACAACGGCGCAGCAACCTGAGAAGGCGCTGCGCCGCTGGATCGGGCCGCCGAGGGGGCGATGACGGCCTTAGAGAAGGGCTACGCCCGACGCCGCTTCCGCGAGGTGCGCCTGAGCACATTCAACAGAATGTGGCTCGGTAGGCCGCTCCGAGCTAGGTCCGCGCTGATGGTCTCCCCGCCTCAGATCGCCGTGCCGCGCGGGCCATGGCGATCAGCTCAGCAGCCGTCAGGGACCGAGGCGGGAGCGGATCAGTGCGCGTGTCGAGATGGCTCATGCGTGGCGCACAAGGCGCCTGCGGGTCCCGCCACGGCCATATCCGCGCGATCCGTCCAACCTTCCTCGCGGCCACCGCCACCATATACGCCCCCAACTGCCAAGCCTGTGCGTCGGTAGGTGGTCGCGCGCCGGCGAGTCAGGCACCTTTGGGCAGGCCCGGCATCGGGGCTGTGCGCCATCATCATGCGAGCGCCCCTGTTCGAGCCCGACGCCCGCCCTACTGCTACGCTTTTTCCACCATGGCTGGCACAGTGCGCCATCATGCCGATCCGGCCCGAGCACCGCTTCTTCTACCCCATCGATTGGCCGCAGCTCTCGGCCGTGATCCGGTTCGGCCGGGCGAGGGGCTGCTGTGAGGGCTGTGGGCGGCCGCACGCGCGGATGGTCTACCACCTCGGTGATGGGCGCTGGTGGGACGCCGAAGCCGGCCGCTGGCGCGACGGATGGGGCAGGCGGATCCGCCTCTCCGTGGAGGCTGACATCCTCGGCCGTGCCCGTCGGACCAGGGTGGTGCTGGCTACTGCCCATCGCGACCACGACACCTCGAACAACGCTGACGGCAACCTCGCGGCTTTCTGCCAGCGCTGATGGGGTGGACGGCCCCCGAACGGCATCGCTGTGCCAAGCTGAGGTCGTTGTAGATCTCATGCGAGGAGGCCGTCCGTGGATCAGATTAGCCGCATCGGTATGGATACGTCCAAGCACATCTTCCAGCTGCACGGCGTGAACGCGGCTGAAGAGCCCATTTTGCGCCGAAAACTCCGTCGCAAGGACATGATCGCGTTCTTTGAGCGGCTCACCCCGACGCGCGTCGCCATTGAGGCCTGTGGCGCTTCACACCACTGGGCGCGCCTACTGCGCAGTTTTGGGCATGACGTTCAGCTTATCGCGCCGCAGCTCGTAAAGCCCTACGTCAAACGCGGCAAGAATGACGCCGCCGACGCAGAAGCCCTGTGCGAAGCCATGAGCCGACCGACCATGAGGTTCGTTCCGGTCAAAACCGCCGAGCAGCAGGCCGCGCTCATGATGATCGGCCTACGGGATAGGCTGATCCGCAACCGCACGCAGATCGTCAACGCGATCCGCGGCTATGCTGCTGAGTTTGGTATCACGGCGGCTCAGGGGATCGCGCACGTCGCGCCACTTCTCGTGCGTATTCAGGCCGATCAAGCCCTGCCAAAGCTCGCGCGCGAGCTGTTTGCGCTGCAGGCCATCGAGTACGAACAGGTCCAGGCAAAAATCGTTGCCATCGATCTCAAGCTGGCCGCGTGGCAGCGTGCCGACGCCTGTAGCACGCGCTTGGTGCGGATCCCCGGCATTGGGCCGATCGGGGCCGCGATGCTGATGTTGAAGACCCCTGCGCCTGAGGCGTTCCGATCCGGTCGGCAGTTCGCCGCGTGGATCGGGCTGACCCCCAAGGACCATTCGACAGCCGGCAAGGTCCGGCTCGGCGTCATCACGCGGGCTGGGGACGAGGCTCTGCGCCGTGTCCTCGTTGCCGGAGCCACGGCCCTCGTGCGGCGCGTCCGTGAAGGTCGATGCGGATGGGGGTTGGCCCTCTGGATCAAAGAGCTTCTTCAGCGCAAGGCGCCGAAGCTGGTCGCGGTGGCGGTGGCCAACAAGCTGGCCCGGATCGCCTGGAAGATGATGAGGACGGGCGAAGCCTACGCGGGAGCGCGAGCTCCTGCTACGCCGTGCGCCGTGTAGGGATCGGCAGAGCACGGATCGCCGGAAATTGGCGACCGAGCCGAGCTGATGCGGAAGCTTGCAGGAGGACGGACAGGTGGCGTGATCGATCGATCCGAGACGTCAGCGAACCCGAATGTGACAGTGGCCGATCAAGGTCGCAGCGTTGATTGGGGCTGACGTCGCGGAGCCCATCTTGGCCAGCGTTCATGTGTGAACGCGTCAATAGGCCGGACATATGAACGCAAGCGATCCGATCATCCAAGCTGACTTCATCTTGCGAGCTGGGGGCCGTCCACATATGCCACATGATCCACGACCGACCAGAGCATCAGCGCAGACGCTGGCGCACGCTGTTCCGACGCAAGGCGCTGGGCGATTTGTTCGGCGGCCCCTACGCCTGAGAATTCACGGTTGAGATCCAACGCTCAGTGCCCGGATCGAGGGACTGCTTCCGACCCTTCGCGGAAGCTGGGAGCGTCCGCTCTTAAGCAGTCTGATGAGCTGAGTTCGGCAGCTCCTGGCCGAAAGCCGCCTCTCCGCTTCGGAGAAGACACATTGGATGGGTATCCGGCCCTACAAAGGTGGATGTCATTCCGGCTAGAATACATTCCTCCGAGAAGGATTGAAGCTCAGCCCGCGAAGTCCGTCGGAGCGGAATTCTTTATACGACCGAGCTTCATCTGGATGAATTTGACGTAATTCCGGATTAATCCGCGAGTCTGATCCAAAAAAACCTCATGACTCCATAAAAATACGGTATTTGTATACTAGATTAATTTACAGCAACGGTTGCATTGCGTATGCGATGCAATTCCTTCGCGATAAGAGTAATCTGCGTTTTCGCTGTAGGAATTCAAAAATTGTTAGCTGAGCCGTTCCCGCACGCATAAATTCTCTCTTTTGATAGCTTTCGAGCGCCGCAATGATAATCGCAGCTTTGCTTTTTATTGCTGGGCTGACGCTCGGATGGCGCTTCAATGCGCTGGCGGTCATTATCTCGTCGATATTAATATTCGTATGCTCCGCAGTGCTATTTCTAATATTTATCGGTTTTGAATATCTACAGATACTAATCGTTTTTGCCTATCTGATTGCTCATCAATCGGGCTATCTCGTAGGTTATTACCTGTTTCATAGCATAAACACTGATCAGACAGCCAAAACCATTCACCAGAACCATATGAGGCGGCCCGATAGATTGTAGATCGGCACCCAAATCGCCGCGGCAGATATGATTGACGCGACCACGAGAGGTAGCGACACTCGGTATGCCACGTCTTTTTTTAGTCGCCAGGAAACCAACAAAACTGACACGTCACGAAACCCCAAATGCATTTTCTGGTGTACTAGCTAACCGGACGCAATCTACTCGAAGCTTCTGCATCGACTGGACCTCTCTAGAAGTCGATAGCTTACGCAGAACGGATTTGCTTCGGCTTGCAAAATGATCGCATCATTCGATGACCAACCTTGGGCTTGCCACTGACCGATTAGATATTGGCGCACCAATCCTATGGGCGTCGTAGTGGTTGCATTCGCTCAGCGCGACGCTGGTATGCCAGCCAAGTGACGGAGGCAGGCAAACTACCCATTCGCCCCCGCCCTCTTAAATCGAGTTCCGTCAGCGGCGGCGCGGAGAGTTTCAGTCAATTTCAGGGAAGTGGATGAGGGTCACGCCCTCCTCGAATTCGGAGCCGGTGGGCGCGAGCGTCGCGTCGAACGTGCAGCTCGACCGCGATAGCACCGTCACGCCCTTGCAGAGTTAGAGAGCTTCTCAGCGATCGCTTGAGCCGCGTCGGCGCCTAGGGCTGGCCCGTCGAGGCGCAACCGTTGGACGCCCAGCTGCGCTTCATAGAAGAATTCTGCCGCGGCGCTGGGGTCACCGCGGCGATCTGAGCCGCGCTCGCGCCCTGAGCGATGCGGACCGTGGCGCCTGCGACCTCAACTTCTATGCTGTGGCCGCCGCATCGCTCCCTCAGCTCGGGGCTCATCTCGGCAGACGTCGGCTCCTGTGGTCCCACACTCATCACGGCCGGCACGAACTGCAGTGCGCACTCGCCGTCGTGCCCCCCAGCCTGACATACCAGGCGCCGCCACGTGAACAGCTGCGAGGCGCTCAATCCAAGCCGGTGTGCCACCGCGCTGATCGAGGTGCCCGGCCCATCGCTCTCGGCCACGATGGCGGCCTTCTTCTCATTCGACCACGTCCGCCGCCGACCGGCCCCGGTGAATAGCTCCAGGCGCCGGATCGGCTCCGACATAGCCATACGCCCTGACATCAAAATGTGACGGAGCTCCCAATCCGCTCCGTATGTTGCCTTCACACCGCCTGCCGGAAGGTGCCGCCCAGACTGCGCTTACTCAGAGACGGCGCTGGCGCACGCTGTTCCAGCGGAAGGCGCTCGGCGACCTGTTTGGCGGCCCCTACGCCTAAACAGGCCGCTGGGAGTGTCTCTCAACACATCGGACCGGAGAGCTTGAGCATAGATCTCCCTCAACGACGGCAGCCGCCGCCCATCCCTTGGAGATCGTCATGTCCCTCTCATCCCGCCTCGTCCTGCTCAGCGGTGTCGTCGTACCTGCCGGGGCCTTGCTCGTTGGTGCGTATGTCGCCCTCGTCACCCTGGCACTGCCGATGCACTTCGTCTGAGGGCTCAAGCTGCGACCGAGAAATCAGCCGCAGCTGCTCTGAAGCGAGACTGCTCTCCAGCCGTCCTGCAGTACGCTGTTTTCAGATATTGCCGCCGCTCGTTACCGCATTGTACGAGTGATGGTCACTAGAGATCCGCCGTGCACTACCAAGCCCTTGCTGCTTTAGCTTTTGCCGTCAGTGTGCTCGCAGTGATCGGCCCCCACGAGGTGGTCCAAGGTCAAAGTTAGTGCAGGGTTGGTCGCTGGACCACGGCGAGCTTGGCCGGTGCAGCCGGCCTAGCGGCTATAGCTGGCACGAACACCTCTGGCGCTGGCGGCCGGTAGCCCAATGCGCCATGCGGCCGAACCGTATTGTAGTGCCGTCGCCAGCCCTCGATCATGATCTGCGCCTCCTTGAGCGTGTAAAAAATCTCGCCATTCAGCAGCTCGTTGCGTATCTGTGCGTTGAAGCTCTCGACATATCCGTTCTCCCACGGCGAACCAGGGGTGATGTAGGCCGTCCTTGCGCCAACGGCCGCAATCCAGGACTGCACCGACTTGGCGATGAACTCCGGACCATTGTCTGACCGAATGTGCGCCGGCACGCCGCGCAGGATGAACAGGTCGGACAGCACATCGATCACGTCGGCCGCCTTGAGCTTGCGATCCACTCGGATGGCCAGGCACTCGCGGCTGAACTCGTCGAGGACGTTGAGCATCCGGAACTTGCGCCCGTCGTGGGTGCGCGTCTCGACGAAGTCGTAGGACCAGACGTGATTGCGGTGCTCCGGGCGCAGCCGGATACAGGAACCATCCCCGTCCCACAGCCGTGCGCGCTTGGGCTGGCGGGCCGGGACCTTCAGCCCCTCCTGCCGCCATAGGCGCTCGACCCGCTTGTCGTTGACCAGCCAGCCGTCCGCCCGCAGTAGGGCGGCGACCTTCCGATAGCCGTAGCGCCCGTAGCTACGGGCAAATTCGATCAGCTCGGCGACGAGCGCCGCCTCGTCATCTTTGCCCCGCGGCGCCTTGCGCTGTGTCGAGCGATGCTGCCCGAGTGCCTTGCAGGCCCGACGCTCGGAGACCTTCAGCACGGTCCGGACATGCTCGATGCAGGCGCGTCGGCGCGCGGGGCTGGTCAGTTTCCCCGGGCGGCTTCCTGCAGGATCAGCTTGTCCAGGGTGAGATCGGCGATGGCTTTTCTGAGCCGCTGGTTCTCCGTCTCCAGATCCTTCATCCGCCGGACCTGATCCGACTTCAGGCCGCCGTACTCACGCCGCCAGCGGTAGTAGGTCACCTCACTCACGCCGATCGCGCGGATCGCCTCCGCCACGCTCTGGCCTTGCCCGACCAGCACGTCCGCCTGCCGCAGCTTGGCGACGATCTCCTCAGGCTTGGGTCGCTTCCTCGACATCGATCCGTCCTCCAGGCTCAAAGCCATACCAAAGGGCGGACCACTTCATTGGGGGCGGATCATCAGGACCACGCCGGATGGTACGGGCCCACCGCAGGAAGCGGATCCAACGCATCAGCGGAATCCGTGAAAGCGGCAACTCGACAGGCATGTGCAGAGCCTACTATGAGACCGCAAAAGCCGCCTTCCTTGATGGGCAGAGCCCAACACTACTTCTCTGGCGGGTAGAACATGGTCCCGCAGAGAGGCGCCGCATGAGCCCGATCGCCATTCTGGTCCACACCTGAGGCTTCGGCGGCTGCGCCGGGCCTTCACCCTGAACTGGAGGCTCACCGACTACGAGCAAGTCTACGGTACGGGCGCGATTCGACTGACCGACGAGGATCTCCGGATTGCCGGCCTCTCCCGCACGGACGATTGAACGAGAGAGCCCCGGACGCTCGAGCGGTCCGGAGCTACTCATGACGTTCAGCCGACCTCGGCCATTCGCAAAGTCAGGTACTCTTGGAGCTCGAAGGCCCTACCGACCCGCTGAGGCTTAACCTCGTGCTTGGGATCGTCTGGTATCGGTTCGAATTTCCTTACACTGGAAGCACTGTTCAAACGCCTCTTTAGGTGCGCAGAGAAGCCTCGACGTGCTAGCCATGGTGGAATTTTTGCTCCGTTTCGCATGATCTCGCCCTCTCGATGCAGCCATGATCGGCGCGGCTCAGAGCCTTCCACGCAATGAAAACTGTAACCGTGCGACGACACACGCGAACACCAGCAATTTCGCTTTCATCGCGTCGGCGAGTACTGAGAGCGAATACGTAAGTGTGTGCGAACACCGGCGCGGACACCTGGCTCGGCGACGGCATGCCGCTTAATGAGGATCTTGTCAGCCGGAGGCGCCATTGCGTGAGCGGCCTGGCCGAATAGATAGTCGAAGGTTCTTCCCGTCTAGAGCCGATCGCATTTTGACGTGGGTTGGAAATCACTCATCAAACCCGTTGATATACGACATGCCTGGACGACTCTTCGCCAATGCGCCTTGACTAACATCCGAACGCGTTGCGTTCATTCGGCACGATCCTGAGGGAGGCGAACGTGGACGAAGGCGCATCAGTTTCCGCGGCCGATAAGGTTGACTTCATCCAACTCACCAGCGACGTCGTCGCGGCGTATGTGACGAAAAATTCTGTACGTCCGGCCGATCTCCCGGCGCTTCTGGCCGACGTTCACGCTGCGATCGCCGGGCTAAACAGCGCCCCTTCTTCCGCCGAGTCAAAGGTGGAGAAGCCGACACCCGCGCAGATCCGCAAATCGATCACGCCAGATGCTCTCATCAGCTTCCTTGACGGCCGGCCGTACAAGACGCTGAAGCGGCACCTATCCGGCAATGGCTTGACAATCGAGGAG
This sequence comes from Methylobacterium sp. 092160098-2, assembly GCF_028920805.1. NCBI lineage: Bacteria > Pseudomonadati > Pseudomonadota > Alphaproteobacteria > Hyphomicrobiales > Methylobacteriaceae > Methylobacterium > Methylobacterium sp. 092160098-2. Next base: position 1,384,950 of record NZ_JAQPZJ010000002.1, read on the forward strand.
TATCGCGAGCGCTTCGGGCTGCCCAGGGACTATCCGTCTACGGCAGCCAGCTACTCGGAGCAGCGTTCCAAGCTAGCCCTGGCGCTCGGTCTCGGCCAGCGGCGCCGGAACGCAGCGAAAACCGCCGTGGTCGCTGAGACGATCGCCGAGGTGCCGAAAGCCCGCGGCCGGAAGAAGGCTGCTGAGCCTGCAGTTGCACCTGCCGAGAAGCCGGCACCTGCGCGCAAGCCGAAGAAGACCGCTGCGGCCAAGTAGAGCCGATGCGCATTCAGAGCTCCGCCGCCCGATCTGATTACGGGCGTCGGGGCTTGATGCCAATCTTTATGGCCGAGGCGGAGATGCGATACGGCCGAGCTGCAGGATGGAGGAGGGCGATTGGCCGACGCTCAACGCTGGTCTGTGACCAGATCCCGGATCGGTAATGCTCGATCGGTGAACGTCCGTAGAGGCGCATCATCGCTGGAGGCTCCGATAGCAAGCTGTTCGCTTGAAGCGGAGCTATACGGGTATTCCGGCACGCCTTCCCAGCGTCTTCAGGCGGTCACCCAAGTTAGATCGGCTTTGTCGCCCAATCTGAAGAGAGATGCCCGCCCTGGTGTTCCTGGCACGACTTGTTGCGACTGCGCCGGCGAGGCCGCACCGAGGCCAGGGGGGAATAGGCCCCAGTGCAGCTCTTCCGACGCTCGACCCCCGCCCGATCGCTGCGGTTATTCTGGCACCTCATAGTTAATATTTCGTCAACGGGTGCCGCTCTGTTCGCGTTTGCACATGACACACGGGCGATTGATGCCGGCGTTCTCGGTCATCCGCCTCGTCAGTTCTAGTCCCGTTCTACATCCCTCCGGGGATCACAAGATGGGCTATGACGCGGCGACGCGTCTTCGTGCAGGCCGAGGCGATCGCCCTTTTGGAGAAAGCCCGGCGCTGGTGGCTGATGAATGCCCGACCGCGACGGCCGGATCAGCATGCAAGCGCGCGGCACGTTGAAGAGGTAGGCACGGAGCCGGAGTTCCGGGCCAAGCTGTGCGAGCGGTGCGCGGGCTCCGGAGCGGCGGTGACATTCGCATCCGGTGCACCCGCGTGGCAGTCACCACAAGCTTGTCTATGGCGGCCCAACGGCCGACACCCGCGTATGGGAACGCCAGCTCGCGTAGCGTAGTCAAAAAGGGCAATCAATGCACGAATCTACATGGAAGATGGGGACAGCCGTTCTGTGCTGCCTCAGCGCTCTCCAGGTAGGGGGTGTCTCCGCATTGGACGGCCGCTCGAACGCGATAGGCTCCGTGCAGCAGGCCTATGACGGCCACCTCACGCCCGACCTTCAGGCGAACACCTTCCGGAACATCGACCGACTGTTTTCGACGCGGACCGTGAATCGGGGTGGGCCAGTCGCCCGCCTCGAGACATCGACGAAGCCGCTGACGGACGTGAAGTTCCAGTCCAACGGCAAGGCCGTCGACCTCTTCGACTACCTTTCGCTCAACCGGGTAGCCGGCCTGCTCGTGTTGAAGGATGGGAAGATCGCCTACGAGGACTACGAACTCGGTAACAACGAAGCGACGCGCTGGATGTCGATGTCCGTCGCGAAGTCGATCAGCTCGACCCTCGTGGGCGTCGCGATCAAGGACGGCTTCATCAAGAGCATCGACGACCCGGTCACCCGGTACCTACCAGAGCTAGCCGGCGGCGCTTACGACGGCGTGACTGTGCGGAACCTCCTGCAGATGGCTTCCGGCGCCAAATGGGACGAGACCTACACCGACCCGAAGTCGGACCGGCGGCGCATGCTGGAGCTGCAGCTCGAGGGTAAGCCCGGCACGATCGTGGCGATGATGGCCAAGCTGCCGCGCGCTCACGAGCCGGGAACCGCGTGGAACTACAGCACCGGAGAGACACACCTCGTGGGTGCTCTCGTGCGCGCCGCGGTCGGGAAGCCGGTTTCCGTCTACCTGTCGGAGAAGATCTGGTCGCGGCTCGGCATGGAGCAGGACGCGACTTGGTGGGTGGAATCGCCGAACGGCCTGGAGGTCGGAGGCAGCGGCTTCAGCGCCACGCTTCGGGACTATGCGCGCTTCGGCCAGTTCGTGCTGAACAAGGGCGTGATCGATGGTGAGAGCGTCGTCCCCGAAGGCTGGTACGAGCAGGCAGGCTCGCCGAAGGAGTTGAGCGGGAAGACCGTCAACTACGGCTACATGTGGTGGCCGCTCGGCGCCCCGGCGGGCACGCCGAACGAGGGCGCGTTCACGGCTCGTGGCATCTTCGGCCAGTACGTCTACGTGAACCCGAAGGAGCACGTCGTGATCGCCATGTGGGGCGCTCGCTCGAAGCCGACAGGCGCACCTCCCGTCGTGGATGCCGACTTCTTCAGCGCTGTGGTGAGCGCCCTCCGCTGACATCGATCGCGAGGCGTCGAGGTATCGCTCGGCGCTGTTGCAGGTGGGCACGTGACGACAGGCGGTGTGCGGGCCAGTTCCTCACGCATCGCCCGTGATGCCTTGGCCGGGCGGTCGCGTGAGGGTCGGTGCATGCAGGGGAGCTGGACACCGCGGGGCGCCGGCTCACGTCCTGTTATTGCAGACGGTACGAGGCGGTATTGGCGCGGATCCAGCCAGGGGCGAGGATATCGCCGCTCTCGGTGATGATCCAGGGCTTCGCATCCTCCGCATCAATCGCCTCGGCTGCGGCGGCCAGGGCTGCGCGCAGGGTCGAGAAGCTGCGAGCATCGGCGACATGGGCCGGCGTATGGCCGGGCCACACGGTGAGTTCGGCGGGCTTGTCGAGGTCGGACAGCGTCATCGGTTCGCTAGGGTTCGTGGCGGGGCGGGGCTTATGCCCAGAAGGTGTGATTGCGGGTATCTGGCCGGGCGCTCGGGCGAGGGGATGTGGCTATGCACGGCCACGCATTGCCGAGCGCGGATTGCGTGTCAGACGGTTCTCGATCCCGGCCGGGGTACGCGCACCTCAACCATCTGTCCGCTCAGGGGATTGAGAATCAGCATGGCTGAGTGTCTCCGGTGGATGTGCCGGTGGAACGTCCCGACATGGCGGCGAGATCACGGCGGTCCGCGCAATTGCGCGCACTTGGTGAACGGTTAGTTTACCCTGACTGGTGGCCGGATCTGCAGCCGCCTTTGATACCGCCTCAGCGCCGCAGCGCCTCGATCCAGGCCTTCACCGGATCCACCACGAACGACACGTAGGAAGCCCACGTCCGCGCCCAGCCGTTCAGGGGCAAGTCGGCATTTGGACGGGCCGCCATCAGCGCCGCCACGTAGGCGTCCTCGTGCGGCTTGCACTCATCCAGGGCGTTACGTTCCCGGCCGGGCTTGCTGTCGTGCTCCGGTTGCCGATCGTACGCGTCGCGCACGCAGCTGTGCCACGCCCGCTCAAGGGCCGGCAGGTCGGCCGGCTCGGCCGCCAGGGCCGAGGCTGGCCCGGCACTCGCCAAGGCGAGGATAAGCGCAAAGGTGCGCATGGGCGGAATTTGGCTGGTCAGTCGGCTGCGCCGGCGACGCGCACGATCAAATTGTGGATAGGCGTTGAAGCGGGACCCCGGATCAAAGCCAATGTAGCGCGTTGTTATCACTAGCAAAATCGCGAGAGGGGCGGGGTCCCGGTCGGCGCCGATCGGGACCCCACCTCAGTGCGAAAAACGTTTGTATGTTGAGGATCTTACCGTACTTCAGGAAGGGGTCCTGGTTCGGCACTTATCCTCACCGCGTTGCATCAGGCGCCCTTCGCGGTGAACTCCCAATCTGAAATCATGCTGTAACCTGCTGATGTGATCGTGCGCCTGTCGGCAAGCCCGACTCAACTGGCTTGCGGCAAGCGGGTCGGGTTCTTGCAGCCTATCGCCCTTCGGTGTGGGCCCGGCCCGCCACTTCCAGAGCCGCTGCGGGAAACAAGCCGCCTCAGCCTCCCCGAGCCGCGAACCCCAAACCGGCGGTCCCCACTCTGAGGTTGAGAATGATGTTCATGCTGGCCATCGCATTAGCTCTCGTAGCTATCCAGCCAGCCGCCGCTCAAGACCGGCGTGAGTAACCGGCAAAGTTTGATCACAGCAGAGCTATAACAGCCTATGCTTCGACTTTCGCGATCGCTGTTCTAGCAGAGGATGCGTGCTCTGGCGTTAATCAAAACACATATCTTATATTACAAATACAATCAATATCGAATATTTTGGAATAAGATCGGCCGGTTGTAGATGCAGAGATAGATAAAGCGGAGTCCGGTATCAATGACAATATCAAGAAACAAGGCGCACTTAGTTGGTGTTCAACCGCTTGGAGCTTGTTTGGAGATCACGGCTCTTTAATTCCAGGCCTACTGATCAAGCCGTGACGACAGAACAACTCGCATAACGTATTCACTATGGTTGAGTGCCGCAGCCGCTTTATACGCGGTGCCAGCTTCTTCTTTAGTTGCAAGCCCACCGAGATGAATGGCCGAGGCGTTCGCGTCCTACGCGGTTCCCAACGGAATTATCGAGATGCCGACCAAAATTTTCATAGCTGTCGGTCGGAAATCGACGTGAACGGAGGACTCTGCTGAGCACGGTGCGCAGATCATGCCGTGTGAGGAAATCGGGAGCCGTGCGGCCGAGCTACGGCATGCGCGACCGGTGAGCCATGCGGCCAGAAGCGGGGTTGCCCAGCATGGGTTGAGATAGCCCCGCCGCCCGATCTGCTCATGGGCTGGCGGGGCTCGACGCCGTTCTTCACGGCAGGGCCAGTACGCAACGCGACCCGAACTGCAGGATGAGGGGAGGGCGGTTAGCCGAGGCTCAACGGTCGGCTTAGAGCCGATCCCGAAACAGAAAACGCTCAACAGCCTTCCTGCGAGCGGAGTTCCCATAGCTGTCGACGCAGGGCCAGCAAAGCATCCATCTCCTCCCAGAGCCACTGCTGCGCCTCGACAGTGTCGGCCTCGGTCTTGGTCAGGGCAGCAAGCGCCTCAGCCGCCGTCGTCGAGCGCATCTCAGCCTGCGCGATGCGGCGGCTCAAGTTCTCCACTGCTGCCTCGAACTGTTTGCCGGCGACACTCATGTGCCGGTCAGAGCATCAGCCAAGATACTGTCCCTCTGAGCGCGGATCAAAGCGCGGTTCGACATGTGGAATGCGAGCAGCAGTTCATCTTCAGCCTTGTTCTGCCGGTCCGCTGACCGCTCGGAAAAAGATGCCCTACTGATGTCAACGGTTTTTGCAGACTAAGGATGTCCTCATTGGTCCCTACCAGCGAACGCCGATGAAGGGTGCGTTGGTGATCGGATCGGGCAGGATGTCGGCGCCGAAGCGATCGTTGCGGCCCCAGACCGGAGCGAGCTGGTTGGAGGCTGCGATGAGCTGCGGGTTCATCGCGGGGTTGCCCAGCCCCGCCACGCTGCTCCCACGCTCGACGACGTTGCCGGCGTCCAGCCAGCTGCGGGGGCGAACGTGGATGTTGAGCGGGGCGCTTGCACGCTCGTACCCGCCCGGTGCGGAGCGCGCCTGAGCGTCGCCGGCCGCAGCGAGGCCGAGACTGGCGAGGCACAGAGCGAGGATTACGCCGAGCTTGACCTTGGGCAACAACCGCGCGGACGAGTGATCGCCGGCGCCGTCGGCCGGGACGTCTGAGGTGACCGAAGATGCTGGGTGTGGCTGGACGGAGAACATGACTGCCTACTCGGGAAGAGGTGGTGTCGCGAGGACCTCCTCTTCCGTGTACGAGCGGCGCGCGAGCTGATCACTCCGGTGAACGCTCGACGTTATGCCGGATCAGCTCATCCGGCAGGCGCGACACGTGGTAGCCCGGGATCAGGCATGCCGGCCCGAGAAGCGGTTTGCCCGGGGCCGAGGAGGCTGGCGCTGGAACCAGGCTTGGCCGAGGCGAGCCGCCGGAGCCGCTGGCCGCGCATGCGCGTTAGCGCGGGCGGCTGCCGGTGGCACGCATGCGGCCGCCGGTCAGGCAAGCGGGCCCGCCTTGGTGTGGCCGGTTGTCGGATCGGACCGCCTGAGCGCCGGGCGGTGGTGAGACACCTGAGCAGCTCATCAAGCAGATACGGCATTCATCATCTCGATAGCGGCGCCTACCATGACCTCACGCTCGTTGCTTCAACGCAGGAGGCTCACATGTCCTTCACCGCTCGCTCCCCGGCCCGTACCCGCCACTTCACAGCCGCCAAGCTGCTGCCGGTCGTCTTCGCCGGCCTAGCCTTCACCAGCACGGTGCTCACCTCGGCCGCACAGGCGCGCCCCGTGAACGGTGGCACGTCTGAGGTGCCGGCCGTCGCTCAGTTGGTGCACCTGCCGATGCTGCACGTGGGAACCGGCTTTCGCCGGGTCAGCGCGGTGGGTCAGACCAAGCCTGCGGGTGCTGCCCTAGACGAGCGGGCCGGCTCCACCGCTGCCCTCGACGCCAGGAGCCGGCAGCTCGATTGGCTGATCAACAACGCCATCTGCACAGGGTGTTGATCGAATTAGTCCCGACGAGACAAGCGGGAATTGAAGATCTGTAGTGACAATCCATATAAAGATCTGCGTCTAAATATTTTTAGTATAAACAAATTGCTCGTATCCTAATAGTATTCACCGAATGAAGTTGGCTAATCTTGGGAGAAAATCCATGTCATACGATACATTCTCGCGCAACAATCTGGTCCTAGAAGATAACATCACGTACTTGCGCTGGACCACGTGGGAGGGCAAGGAGATTGTGGAGTTCCACATTCTTGCCGACATGCTAGGTGAACTGTTCGATGATCCGGCCGCCGATGCCATCGATTTGTTTCTCGCCAACAAGACGGAGATCGAGCAAGCGGCTCAAGAGCACTATGCGGCGATGGGGGCGCCGGGTGGTGTTGTGGAGCTTGAGCACATCGACTTCATTTGATCTCACTACCGTAGTTTGCCGGCGCGATCCTGCTGATGCAGAACGATGAAATGGGCTCTCCGGCGAGTCCGGTGAAGCTACCCACGCCGGGGGACGCGACCGCTGATTGCGATCGAACCTGCTATTCGGTCGCCGGTCCCTACGACAACACGACCTTAAAGATGATCACAGTGATCGACGATGTCGCCGCGCCGGCACAATCCGCGATGGCATATCAAGATCCGCTGCCTTAAGCAGCAGGGCTGCGCTGACGACGATGAAAGTCGCACCTGTCGCCATCAGACCGCACCTACTCGCGTTCATCCGGATTGGCTTGGATCGTCCGTGTCGTGCGGGATGCCAAGCCAATCCAGCGCAGCCACCTGCGACTTGAAGGTATGCCATTGGGATATGAATGGCGCCGGCCGCTCGGACGGTGCCATCTCGTCGAGCAGCTCGATTTGTCACGTGTCGCTCGGCCGATTGCGAGAGAGGCCCCGAACCAAAGCCGCGATCACAATGCCATCGAGCAGCACATCGTAGCTGCCGGGAGCCCGTTCCTAGACGGTGTAGGTCATCAATCGCGCTTAGTCGCGAGGAGGCCTGGCAGCTGCCGGAGATCAGGAGCATTCAAGAGCGGCAGCGGCGCACCGGCAGGCACTTTGTCGTGGAAGCGGTTCGACCAGTACACCGGCATCCCGACCAACCCGGCCCCTGGTACATCATGGGCCGAGCCTGCGACGAACAGGACCTCAACCGGTGCGAGGTTCCCCAGAGCCGCAAGGCCAGCTTGGTAGGCACGTGGGTCTGTCTTGTAGACGCCGGCACGCTCAGCGCTGACGATCGCGTCGAAGGCGTGCCCCGTCGCGCTGGCAGCCGCTTCGGCCAAGCGTTGCGAGCAGTTGGTGACGACGGCGGTCTTCCATCCCTCTGATGCGAGTTGAACGAGGACGTCGTGCGCTTCCGGCCAGGGCCGCAACTCTCCTGAAGCCCACCGCTCAAGCAGTTCATCCGCCCGCACCTGAGTTAGCCCGACAGTCTGAGCGGCCTCGCGCACGATCACCTCGTAGGGGCGGTAAGCGCCCGCTGTCGTGACCCGCTGCAGCGACTCGCGCCGCCATCGACGTCCAAGCGCATCTTCGCCCGCGACCGCGACCCAGAGTGACCATGAGTCCATCAGTGCGGTCAGCAGATCGAAAGCAACGGCCCGGAACGGACCTGCTGAACGGTTGTCTTGCTCGCTCAAAACTGTGCTCCTCCCAATTCAGTCACATCGGGAAAAGGCGCCGCTAGGTGCCAGAGCCGCGTGGACCTTGCGCGCCGTTCCTTGTCGCTGGCGATCATGACGCCTTGACGATCATGAGGCCTTCCGCTCCCGGAATCGGATCCCGGCACCGCCGCCGTTCTCGGAGATGAACTCCAGACCGGCGGTCATGTTTTGAGATCCGCTGCCGCTACAACGACGGCTGCAGCGACAGCTGCTACGGCGCAGTCTTCGAACGCGTATTCCAGGCCGACGGCTTCGAGCAGGCGCTCAGCGCTAACGAGCACACAGGCCACGCCGATCGCCGCGAAACGGCTCCAGATCCGGTTCATCCGGCCTACTCAGGGTCGGCCACCTCGATCCCAAGCCATTTCAGTGCCGCTGGACGCGACTCGAAGGTGCGCCATTGGGATGTGAACGGCGCGGGTCTCTGAGCCGCCGGCATTTCGTCGAGTAGCTCGATTTGCCACATATCGCTCGGCCCGCTGCGAGAGATGCTCCGAACCAAAGCTGCGATCACAATGCCATCGAGCAGCACATCGTAGCTGCCGGGTGCCAGATCTTCGACGGTGTAGGTCACTGCTGATCCTTCGTGCGGAAGCCCGCGAAAAAGCGTGTGAGGCCCTGCAGATCACCGTCTGCTGAAACCTCGACGACGGGCGAGGGGTTCGGTCCGCCGCTCCTGCCCGCCAGTTCGTGCAGCACCTACGTCAGCAGCGGCGGCCATTCCACACCGTGGTCCTCCAGAAGCTGCGCAGCCTTCGCCAGCGCTACGGCCTGATCCGCCGGTACAGGGAGGCCCATGATCTGCGCGTCGAGTGCGCGATAGGCGAGCGAGGTGCAGAGGCGGAGGACCTCGGACAGACGCTCGGGCGCCGCGACTACTGAGTTCACGCCGGATCCTTCCTCCGCAGCTTCACGCCAGGCTCCCCGTGGTTCAGGAATTCGACGCCTTCGGCTTCCAGAACGCGCATCACGGCCTGGACCTTGTCGAGCCCGCTCACGAGCCCAGACGCGCCGCGCTTCTCCATCGCACCAATCGTGTTGATGTTCACTCTTGCCCGATCAGCTAGCGTCCCCTGATCCATCCCAACGAGCGCACGCGCAGCTCGCAGTTGGTTGCCCGTCGTCAACATCGCCGTTCTGATCCTGCCTGACTAGGATTTTTTCATAGTAGACTATTGGCTGCACGAACGGAAGGGCTCATACCTGACTAGGAATTATACCTAGTGAAGCGGGTTTGCAATGCCCCACCGCACCGTCTCTTGGTCCCGCATCGACCGCGCCGGCCGCGACGCTCGCCCCACGATCCTTGCCGGCCTGCTCAGCGCCCGCGCCCTCATCCAGTTCGGCGCCCGCACTCGTCCCCTCGCCGCCGGTGGTCGCTACGACCGCGCCGCCATCATGGCCGCCGCCTGCAAGGCTGCCAGCGGGATCCAGGAGCGGTGCGGCGTCTCTCGCGCCGATGCCATGTCATCCGCTCTCAAGGCCGCTTGGCAGGTCGCCAAGGCGGCCCACCGCGCCGCCGCGCACTGAGGCCGAGCCAGTGAACGCGCTCCTCACCCGCCGTTCCGCCCTCACTGCCGCCCTGGTGCTGGCCGCCTACCGCTCCGTTCCTGCCGTCGCCGACCCGTTCACGGTCGCGATCCGCCGGGCCCGGGCCGCAGATGCCGCCTGCCGTGAGGCCGGGCGCTTCGCCCGCGATATTCAGGCTGCCGGCCTACCGCTTCCCGCAGACTGGCGCGCGTACCGGATCGGGCTGGCCCTGGCCCGCACCGCCGCACGGTCCGAGCTGCACGCCCTGACGCCCACCACTCCCAAGGCCGCTGCCGCGCTGGTCGCCTACTACCAGCAGCGCGCCGAGGTTTCGGACGATCCTGCCGTCATCCGTGCTGCCCGCCGTCGGCTCCGCAAGGTCGCCCAGCGCCCCGGCGCCGCAGCCCTCGACGTCACGCCGCTGGCCCGCGCCTCGCTCAGCTAAGCGCCGCCCGCACCCCCTTTGCCGCCACCGACCCACCGCCAAGAGCCCCACTAGGAGCGCGAACGATGAAGCACGCCCGTATCCCCGATCTCTCGCAGGCCATCCCGGTCCGCATCACCACCAGCAGCAAGCCGGTCCGCGTCCCCGTGGATCGTCGCTATCGCAACCTGCTGGACGAGCAGCAGCCGGGCGCGATCGAGCCCTGGCAGGCCGTGACGCCGGTTCGGCCGGACACCGCGCACAGCCGCAGCCTGCGCTTCCTCGACGCCACGGGCGAGCTGCTGGCCGCCTTCGCCATCATCGCGGGCGGCATGGTCCTGACCGGCCTCGCCACCCTGCTCTGACCCCAGCCTGCAACCGTGCGGGCCGGTTGCCCGCGCCCTCACTCCCGAGGCCCGCAATGCCATTCCGTGCCACCCTCAAGAAGCTGATCCGCCGAGATGCCACCGCCCCGAGCCTGCGCGAGCGCGCAGCCGAGCTGCGCGGCTCGCTCACCGGTCAGACCCGCCGGACCATCGTCGCCGGTTCGGTCGCCGCCGCCGTGCCGCAGGAGCGCGCCGAGTACCGCGCCCGCCTCCTCGCCGCCTACACCGAGGAACGGGCGAGCCGCCCCATCGGCATACGGGCTGAGTTCCGCAGCATCGAGGAGCGCGCTTCTGATCTGGTCGTGCAGCGTTGCTTCGACGTCGCCAGAGAGGTGGTTGCGCTGCCGCCGCCGACCACAATTGACGGCCTAGCGCTCGCAGCCCTCGCCGCGGCGATCCTAACTGAGGCCAACTACACCAACCAAGATCCGACGACGGTTGCCGCCGTGGGGATGACGCGGGCCGCTCTCGCCTTTTCCGGCGCTTCGCTGCCGCCGGGCTTCGTCGGCTTTGGCGACGAGCCGGACCACAAGGAGCGCGACACCGCCTTGCACGCCGGGGAAGGCAGCCTGCCGGCATGGGCCATCGCTCAGGCGGAAGCCGAGCGCGCCGCCAACGAAGACGACGCCCGACGCCGCAACGCGCGGCGCTCGCCCCGCCGCGCCTCCCGCCTATCTCAGACCGGAGGCCGCCCGTGCCCTCTCTCAAGCTGTCCAACCTGTTCCGCCGCAACACCGCCACAGACCGCCCTCGACGCTGCAGACCGCATCATCGCGGTGCTGGACCGCATGGACCGCATGGACGGCGATGCCGACCACGAGGACAGCGGCGACGCAGAGCCCTCGCTGGCCGCCCCCAAGAACCACACCGGCAGCCAAGCCGTCTACATGCGCGGGAGCGATCAGGACCGCGTGGCGGAGGCGCCCGAGCCCGTGGTGCCTGGGGTGCCGACAGAGCCGCAGCCAGTTGCCGAGATCCTGCCCTGGCGCGGTCGCGGCAACGTTATCGCTGCTGCGGGCGCTACGATCCTAGATATCGTTGTTGGTTTTGGGCTGCAGGAAGCGTCGGCCAAGGTCACTGAAGGCTGGCCCGCGTAGCGCAGCGTCTGTGGCCTTCACGTGGACGTTATTGGATTGCGCGGATGGCTTGGCCGCACATCGCTCCTCCCGTCCTCATCTGGGGGCAAGCGGAATAGCGTCAATGTTCCAATTTGCTCGTCTAACGGCGTTTTCCCCCCGGCACCCTGCCGGGTTGCGTCTATCGCAGGCCCGCCGCGCGGTTGCGTGCATGATGGTCGCCACGCCGGCCCTGGTGGCGGCGCGCGAGGCTGTGGCCGCAACCGCCTTCCCGATCGATACCGCGCGTACGCACGTCGCCTTCGACGTGGCCTCCCTCGGCTTTGGCAACACTCACGGAAGCTTCCACTCCTTCAGCGGGCAGCTAGCCCTGGACCTAGAGCGCCCGCAGCGCAGCGGCGTCAATTTCACCGTTGCGGCCGCCTCGGTCACCACTGGATCCGAGCAACTCGATGGCTACATTCGCGACACCTTCTTCGACGTCGCGTACTTCCCGACGATGAGCTTTCAATCCACCGCGGTGCGTAAGCTCGACGAGCGGACAGCGGAGGTGACTGGTGCCCTCACCCTGCACGGCGTCACACGGCCAATCGTCTTGCGCGTGGCGGTCGAGCCCGCACCGGGCGGTCGCAAAGTGCTGGGTTTCGTCGCCACCACCACGATCCATCGCAGCGAGTTCGGTATGACGGCGGCGCTCCCGCTCGTCGCCGACGACATCGCCATCCGGGTCTCCACGGAGGCCGAGGGCGTCGAGTAGGATGGCAGTTCGCACTCACGCCGGCACGGACGCGGGCCTGGGCTGGAGCCGCGCTTCCCGCCTCCTGCATTGGACGGGCGCCGGGCTGATCGCGGTCCTCGTCGCACTCGGCTGGATCATGTTCTCCCCGTTGATCCCGATCGCGCTGCGGTTCGACCTCTTTCAGCTGCACAAGTCTCTTGGGCTCGTCGCCTTGGCCTTGGTCGGCCTACGCGCAGTCCAGGCGATTCTGCAGCGGCGACCGCCACCGCGCGGTGGGCCGGTCGCGCGGGCCGCAGCCGGTATCGTCCAGGCGGCACTCTGGGGCGTGATGGTCGCCCTCCCCCTTTCCGGATGGGCAACGGCTTCCGCCTCGCCGCTCGCCATCCCAATCCGGTTCTTCGGCCTATTCCGCGTTCCGGCGCTCCTGGCACCCGACTTGGCAACCTACGTCACCGTCGCGCGATACCACCTCGTACTTGGCATGATCTTGGTCGGTCTCGTCGTGGTCCATGCAGGGGCGGCGCTCAAACATCACTTCCGCGACCGTGACGATGTCCTCGTGCGCATGCTGCGTGGGCGACCGAGAACCTCCATCAGAGCCCCGACGCACGATGCTAACTCAGAGTAGATGTCCCGTTCAGCGTACCGAAAACTTGGCCTAGACGCATGTTGAAGCTGGCGGCGGTGCAGCTATTGAGACCAGGCAGAGAAAAAGGTCCGGCAGCGGAGTCATCCTCAGCCAGACCTGACGCGACGCTGCCGGCGAGGAAGGCGGCAACTTCCGCTCTTGGACTACATGCGGTGCATCATCCGGTGGCGCATCATCCGGTGGCGCATGCGGCGATGCTCCATGTGCCGCACCATGCGACGGATGCCGACAGTGGTGATGGCGTCGGAGGAACCAGCCACGGCGGTGGCCGGAACGTGGCTCAGCGGGGCCGCCGAGGCTGGTACGGTCAGAGCGGCAGCGCCCAGCGCGCCGAGCAGGGCCGCGGTGATCATTGATGTGCGCAAGAATGCATCCTCTCGTGCCGCTGTGGAGGCGCTGGAAATCCAGCAGGCTGAGGCAGCGGCAGGTCCCAGCCCCGCTAGGAAGGCATGGTGCTGATCGATGGTTCCGAAGGGGTGATCACGAAACGGTTAGGCTTGAACACAGCCCTAAGAAGGACGTTCACGTAAGGAAATCCGCTAGCGCAGCCTCTATAGTTTGGGTGCGCCTTCGGTGGATCGTCCAGGTCGCGAGCCTCGAAGGCGTCTGACTCAACATCGATTGGGGGTCTTGATATCGTGATCAGAATGCCGTTCTCTTGGCCTCAGTCTTCCTTGCTGGTCCTGGGAAAGGCTATCGAGCGACTTAACCCCGCCTCCAACCGGATGGCGGGGTTTTTTCGACATTATTTCAAACTGTCTACTTTTTCGTTACGGACGTAACACGTAAATAGGCGATGTGCGAAAAGACACTCTGTTGTCAAATGCTGGCTTGCTCGACATACGTGTTGCCGATTTGCACTGGCACTCGGCGGCATTGCACCGTTTCCTCCCTCGTCCTCAACAGCCAAGGAAGAGGGACAAAGGACCAGATGATCAGAAAGCTTCTTCTCGCGAGCGCCGCCACGGCTCTCATGGCCGGTGCAGCCTCGGCCGCCGACCTTCCGCGTCGCGCTCCGCCGCCGGTGTTCACCCCCGTCCCGGTGTTCACCTGGACCGGTTTCTACGTCGGTGTGAACGCCGGCTACGCCTTCGACGCCAGCAGCCACAACGACAACGCGACCTTCGGCGTGCCGGGCGCCTTCGCGACCGTGCCAGGGACGACGGCGACGTTCCGCAATCGCAGCCAGGAAGGCTTCTCCGGCGGTGGCCAGATCGGCTACAACTACCAGTTTACCCCGGGCTCGGGTGTGGTGATCGGCATCGAGGCTGACGCTCAGTACCTCGACTTCGGCCGTGACCGGCGCAGCGCCTTCATCAACGGCGGTCTGGCGCCCGGCTTCGCGGTGACCGACCCACGCGGCTTGTCGAGCCTCGACTACTTCGGCACCGTCCGCGGTCGCATCGGCTATGCCTTCGACCGCACTCTCGTGTACGGCACCGGCGGCTTCGCCTACGGCTCGGGCAGCTCGGATCGCAGCTTCGGTGGCTTTGCCGGCAACGACAGCTTCCGTACCGGCTGGGCCGCTGGCGGTGGCATCGAGTACGCGCTGCCCACCGAGAGCTGGCTCAACTTCTTCCATTCGTCGGCTGTGACGATCAAGGTCGAAGGTTTGTACGTCAACCTCGACCGCAACAATCGCAACCAGGGCGCGTTCGTAATCAACGCTGCCAACAACTTCCCGGTGGCGTTCAACAACATCGGCCGCCGTGACGATCAGTTCGCTGTGGTGCGTGCCGGCCTGAACTACAAGTTCGGGACGTACTAAGGCCCGTCATCGTCCAGTTTGGCCTCCGGATCCCCAGCCCGATCAGACTGGCCGCGAGGTCGAGCCGCGCCCTAGGAGCACCCACTCCTGGGGCGTCTGTCGTTCCGGCCCGCAGGGCAGCCAGCGATCATTCTCCAAGGATGCTCGGCGCTGGCTCCCAGTCCACGAGACGATCTGCGACCTGCTCATTTGTCCAGAGATGCCGCACCTAGCTCGGGAAGGGGTGGCTCGGGGAAAATGCACAGTGGGGCTGAGTGGAATTTCTGCCTGACGGCGGCCAGGATGGCTGCGGATCAGGAGCGATGATGAGCAAGCGACAACGCCGGAACCATCTCCCAGCCTTCAAGGCGAAGGTGGCTCTGGCTGCCCTGCGGGGCGAGAAGACCCTAGCCGAACTGGCCCAGCACTTCGATGTCCATCCCAACCAGATCACGGCCTGGAAGACCCAGCTTCTCGACGGGGCTGCCGGGGTGTTCGGATCCGCGCCCCGGTCGGAGGCGGCACCGGCTATCGACGTGAAGACGCTGCACGCCAAGATCGGCGAGTTGACGCTGACCAACGATTTTTTATCCGGCGCGCTCGGCAAAGCCGGTCTGCTGAGCGCAAAGCGATGATCGATCGCGGGCACGATCTGCCCATCGCCAAACAGGCCAAGGCGCTCGGGATCAGCCGGGGCAGCGTCTACGACCTGCCACGTCCGGTCCCGGCCGCTGATCTCGCGGTGATGCGGCGGATGGACGAGTTGCATCTCGAACTGCCCTTCGCGGGGAGCCGGATGCTGCGGGATCTCCTCAACACAGAGGGGGTCGCGATTGGCCGCTGCCATGTCGCGACGCTGATGAAGCGCCTGTGCATCGAGGCGCTCTACCGCAAACCGAGCAACTCGAAGCCTACGCCGGGGCACAAGATCTACCCGTATCTGCTGCGGGGGCTAACGATCGACAGACCCAATCAGGTCTGGGCGATGGACATCACCTACGTTCCAATGGCGCGTGGGTTTGTCTACTTGGCGGCCGTGATCGACTGGTTCAGCCGCCGGGTCCTGTCCTGGCGGCTATCGATCACCATGGAGGCCGATTTCTGCGTGGAGGCTCTTGAGGAGGCGCTCACCCGGCACGGCCAGCCGGAGATCTTCAACACCGACCAGGGCTCGCAGTTCACCAGCCACGCCTTCACCAGCGTGCTGCGGCAGGCGGGGATCGCCATCAGCATGGACGGCAAAGGCGCGTGGCGCGACAACGTCTTCGTCGAACGATTGTGGCGGTCAGTCAAGTACGAGCCTTGACCGGCGCACCCCAGACCAAGCCTACTTCGACACGCTGCCGCATCCCGTGGCGGCCTGAACCCGGCAGGATACCCACTCATCCAAGCTCAGTTCGCTGTTCAGACAAACCGAACCACCTCTGCAGCAGCAGCCACGCAGATGCAGGCGCCATCCACACAGGACATAGCCTCAGGGACCGCTCACGCCCCTTTGTGGGCGCTCGCGACGAGGGTTCAAAGAGATGTTGTGTAGACAGCGTAGGGGGCGTCATGGATGTCCGGTGCATCTCGAAACTTCTCGAAACTCATGCGCAGGTACAATGGCGCATGCTTAGCAGTTAAACCGACCCTTCGCTTTTCCCGACGTGGAAACGCCGAGACACATGGGGAGTGGATCAATGTTTGTTGCAACTTGGAACGGTGACGAGATCGCCCGGAGTCCCCACTGCATCCTCGTCGAAAACCGTCTCTACTACCCACCTGAAAGCGTTCGACCCGGCGCGCTAAGGCCGGCAAGCGGCAGTAGTCAATGTTATTGGAAGGGCGGCGCGGCCACCTACTTTGATGTGCTTGCTGGAGGTGAAGTGAATGCTGGCGCAGCATGGACCTATGAGGAAACCGCCCCGATCGCGCGGCCGATCGAGAACTGGGTCGCGTTCTGGCAGGGGGTCGAGAGTCGCTGGGTGGGCGATGATGAGGGCCGGCCGCAGGTTCTCGAACATGCGATACCCAGCGTCGCCAAGGCAATCGGCGTCGACAAGGTGTATTGGCGGCCGACGCTCGACATCCCGGGGCTGACAGGGGAGTTCACCGGCTATCGTATCGACAGCCCTCCGACGCTGGTCGAGATCTTCGCAGAGAGCGGAGCGCATGACCGGGGCACGCTAGTGGCGATGGCGCGTGATCGCGCTGCAGCCGTCCTCAAATTTTCGGAATCCCGCGCTTCTCAAGGAAAGCACGGCCTTGCTTATATCGCAGTTTGGGGAAGCGCCTTCCCCTCGGCAGATGCACTTGCCGCGCTGAAAGAAGGCCATTCTGTCGTCGATCTTGCCGACCCTGCCGAGGTATACTCGCTTGCGATTAGGAAAGCGTCATGACTTACGGTTTTCTCGACATAATCTCGACGCCGGCCAACGAGATGATTCAGGCGCAGTGGGGAAGCCGTGACTATTTCGAACATTTTTCTGGTGATCGAAAATTCGATCGCTTTACCCCAGAAATTGCAGAGTTCATTGTTCAGCGTGATACCTTCTTCATCGCTACCATTTCGGAGAATGGATGGCCGTACGTCCAGCATCGTGGCGGCCCGCGCGGGTTTGTGAAGGTGCTCGATGACAGGACGCTGGCTTTTGCGGACTACCGGGGCAATCAGCAATATCTCTCTTCGGGCAATATAGCGTCTGGCGGGCGCGCTGCGCTCATCATGGTCGATTTTGTCAGGTGTCGCCGGTTGAAGATCCTGGCGCTTGCGGAGCTGCTGGAGCTGGGAGATGATCCTTCCCTGATAGAGCGGGTGAGCGATCCCTCTTATAAGGCCACGATCGAGCGGGCGATGGTCCTCCACCTCGAAGCATACGATCTGAATTGCCCGCAGCACATCGTCCAGCGCTTCGGGACCGAAGAACTAGCCGAGCGCACAAGGCTCCTGGAAGATCGCGTCGCGCTTCTGGAACGCGAAAACGCGGCGTTGCGCTCGGCGACTGCCCCCGCAACGCACCCGCCAAATTGAAGCTGGAGCTAACCCAATTGTTCACTCTAGATGTATGGTGCCGGTATGTGGTGTGACGGATCGAGCCTGAAGCGTTCGGGCTCTTTCGTCCAGGTCTGGCAGATGAACTCGTAGGGCGTGAGGCCGCGCAGGGTCTTGAGCCGGCGGCCGTAGTCGTAGGCGTCTACAGACAGCTGCAGGTGATGTCGGAACTCGTCATGGCTGGCGTGCTGGTAGCGCTTGACCGTGGCGTCCTTGATGGTGCGGTTCATCCGCTTGACCTGACCGTTGGTCCATGAGTGGTTAGGCTTGGTCAGACGATGCTCGATGCCGTGCTCGTGGCAGACGCGATCGAACATGTGCCGGCTGTAGAGGGCTGTCGGGCCTGAGCGGTTGCGCGGGGCATGGCAGAATTGCACCCCATTGTCGGTCAACACGGTGTGGATCTTGTACGGCACGAACGCGACCAGCGCGTGAAGGAAATCCGATGCTGTGTAGCGGTTCGCTTCTGCTTCCAGCCTCACCAAAGCCAGCTTTGAGGTTCGGTAGATGGCCACAAACAGGTAGAGCTTGCCCTGTTCTGTCCTGACCTCGGCGATATCGATGTGCATGTAGCCGATGGGGTAATCGGCAAAGCGCTTCTTCTTGGGCTTGTCGCCGTCCATCTCCGGTGGCCTGCCCCCATTCGGTGGCCCAGGTTCGAAGTTAGTGCATCGTCGGCCGTGTGACGATGGCGGGGTGAGCGAGCGGCGCTGATCTGCTCGGTTCCGTTGGCCAGATGACGACCTCCGGTGCAGGCGGGTGGTAGCCGAGCGACGAGTGCGGCCGGATGCTGTTGTAGTGCCTACGCCATTGCTCGATCACGACGCAGGCCTCCTTGAGGGTGTAGAACACCTCGCCGTTGAGGAGCTCATCCCGCAGCTTCGCGTTGAAGCTCTCGCAATAGCCGTTCTCCCACGGACTGCCCGGCTCGATGTAGGCGGTCGTCGATCCCACCGCCGCGATCCAGTCCTGAACGGCTTTAGCGATGAACTCCGGCCCATTGTCCGAGCGGATATGACCCGGCACACCGCGCAGGCTGAACAGATCCGAGAGAACATCGATCACGTCGAGTGCCTTCAGCTTGCGAGATACACGGATTGCCAGACACTCGCGCGTGAACTCGTCGATGACGTTCAGCATCCGGTATTTGCGCCCATTATGCGTGCGGTGCTCGACGAAGTCGTAGGACCAGACGTGGTCCGGTCGCTCCGGTCGCAGTCGTCGGCATGAGCCATCGTTGAGCCAGAGGCGTGCCCGCTTCGGTTGGCGAGCGGGGACCTTAAGGCCTTCCTGTCGCCAGATCCGTTCGACCCGCTTCACGTTCACCGTCCAGCCGTCGCGCCGGAGCAAGGCCGTGATCCGACGGTAGCCGTAACGGCCGTACTGGAGGGCCAACGCGATGATCGCAGCCGTCAGGGCGGCTTCGTCCTCGATCAAGACGGCGCATTTGCGCTGTGTCGAACGATGCTGGCCCAGAACACGGCAGGCGAAGCGTTCCGAGACGCCATGCTCGGCAACGACGTAGTCGACACAAGCCCGGCGGCGAGCCGGGCTCAGATGGGGTATTCGGGGTGCCTCGCGCGGCGGAAGCGGCGGCATGATGGCGCTTCGATCCAATCCCGGAGCCCCACCATGAGCGAGCAGCACCACGTCGGCCTCGATGTCTCCGTGAAGGAGACCGCAATCTGCATCGTCGATCCCCATGGTAAGGTCGTGCACCGGGCCACCGTCGAGAGCCATCCCGAGGTGATCGGCCGGCACCTGATCGACCTCGGCCACAGCTACGCGCGTGTCGGCCTGGAGGCGGGACCGCTCTCACCGTGGCTCTACGCCGGCCTGGTCGAAGCCGGACTGCCGGCGATCTGCGTCGAGACCCGCCACATGCATGCGGCCCTCTCGGCCCGCATCAACAAGACCGACCGCAACGACGCGATGGGCATAGCCCAGATGATGCGGGTCGGCCTGTTCAAGCCGGTCCACGTCAAAACGCCGGCCAGCCAGCAACGCCGCCTGCTCCTGACCTCGCGCAAGCTGCTTCAGCGCAAGGCTTACGACATCGAGAGCGACCTGCGCGGCCAACTGCGCAACTTCGGCCTCAAAGTCGGTGTCGTGGGGGCTGCCGGTTTCGAGCAGCGCGTACGCGACCTCGTGCTCGATCTGCCCTTCGTCGCGGCCGTGGTCCTGCCGCTGCTGGAGGCGCGCTCGGCGCTGCGGACCCAACTGGCCAAGCTGCACAAAATGCTGCTGGACCAGGTCCGCACCGACCCGGTCTGCCGGCGCTTGATGACCGCGCCCGGCGTCGGGCCGGTCGTGGCGTTGACCTACCGTACCTGCGTCGACAACCCAGCCCGCTTCGGACGATCGCAATGCGTCGGGGCGCATTATGGTCTGACGCCGCGGCTCTACCAGTCCGGCGAGACGAAGCGGGTCGGCCGAGTCTCGAAGTGCGGCGACACGATGATGCGCGCCGCACTGTATGAGGCCGCGCTCGTGCTGCTGACTGGCCCTCGGGTTCGATGGTCCTCGCTGAAGGTCTGGGGGCTGGCTGTGGCCAAGCGCAGAGGCATGCAGAAGGCCCTCGTGGCCGTCGCCCGCAAGCTGGCGATCGTGCTGCATCGGATGTGGCGCGACGAGAAGGATTTCCGCTGGTCGACCGAAGCCGCGACGGCGGCCTGAAGCTTACGGATCAGCATCACGTAACACCGAGCTCCTCCGGCGTGGAGGAGGTCCCTGTGGGGACGATGGGAGCGGGTGAGACCGAGGAAACTCGAGCGTCGGTTCTGCCGGGCGCGCGGCTTAGATGGATCCGCCCACTCCCTCTAACCCCATCATGAGGCGGCGCTCGCCGACCTCGGAGAGAAGCAAGAGCTCCACAGGGCCGATCACGCGTCGAACCAGGATGCGCACGAAAGGGCGTTGACCGATGAACCCCGAATAGAGAAGAAGTTTCCCGAGGCGGCCTCTTTCAGGATCAGCTTCTCCAGGGTCAGGTCGGAGATCGCTCGACGAAGACGCTGGTTCTCAGTCTCCAAGGACTTCAGCCGCTTGACCTGATCGCCCTTCAGACCGCCGTACTCGGAACGCCAGCGATAGTACGTGACTTCCGTCACCTCGATGGATCGGATTGCTTCAGCAACCTTGCGTCCTTGCGACACCAAGACATCGACCTGACGCAGCTTGGCGACGATCTCTTCAGCCGTATGCTTCTTCCGTCCCATGAAAATATCCTCCACATGGCTTGAAGCCATACCTCAGGGAGGACCACTTTTCAGGAGGCAGGCCA
>NZ_JAQPZJ010000003.1:0-682498 GCF_028920805.1 Methylobacterium sp. 092160098-2
GGCGTAGCCGGCGTTGATACCGAAGTAGGCGCCGGTCCAGGTGAAGACCGGGACGGGGGTGAAGACCGGCGGCGGGGCGGCGCGGCGCGGCAGGTCGGCGGCCGAGGCGGCGGCGGTCAGAGCGGTGAAGGCAGCCAGCGAGGCCAGGAGCTTGGTCATGAGGTAAGGTCCAAATTTCGATCTGGATGTATGGCTACCGGTTCGTGCCGAAAATAGCTGTAGTTTTATGGGCACACCATTGGGCGATGAGGCGGGGCGGCATAGTAAACTATCTGTAAAAATGAGTTAGATTTGGGAGATATGCCGCTCGATCCTCATCCGGGCGCCACAACATCTCGCCGGCGCGTTGGTTGCATTCCGCCGGCACGTTGCCGGGTGGCTGTGGCTAAATGGCTACAGGATGGGTGGGCCGGCTCGCCGCAGCTTGGGCCCCGCACCGGATTTTCAGCCCCGCGTTGCCGATCCGGCCTGAGCATCGCTTTTTCAACCCCATCGGCTGGCCCCAGCTCTCGGACGTGAGCCGGTTGGGGCAGGCGGAAGACTGCCGTAAGGGCTGGGGGCGGCCATACGGGCGGGGATAGTCTACCCCCTCGGCGATGGTCGCTGGATGGTCGCTGGTGGGACGCGGAAGCCGGCCGGTGGCGCGATGGACGGGGTCGCCCCTTCCGGGTCGCGGCAGAAACCGACATCCTCGCCCGCTGGACCCGGACGGTCTTGGCCGTCGCACACCGCGATCACGACACCTCGAACAACGCCGACGCCAGCCTCGCGGCCTTCTGCCAGCGCGGCCACATGATCCACGCCGGGCCGGAGGATCGGCGGCGGCGCACGCTTTTTGGGCGGAAGGCGCTCGGTGATGTGTTCGGCGGCCCATCTCCGCCGTCGGGATTCACCGGTTGCTATGGCTCTTCTCTCTCCGCAACGCCTCGCAGCGCTTCCAACGCTTGTTGTCGTCCCTCCTCCGTCTCGATCTTGAACCACAGGCGCAGGCATTCGTCCGTGCTCGCGGCTTCGCCAGCAGGCGGCTTCTCGGCGAAGAATCGCTCGACAGGGACGCCGAGAGCATCAGCGAGCCGGTGCAGCGTCGCCCAATCGGGCTCGTCAAATTTTCTCATGTCATCAGCAAAACCTTAGATCGAAGATGTATGTTCCGCGATCACGAATTGACTAAAATCAACGAGCTCGGTTGAAAATTAAAAGTATCGCTCCAGTTGAATTCGGTGGGTCTGGGGATTGGCGCTCGGGCTTCCGCGCCGATGCGAGTCAGAAGCCGAGGAGCGTTCTAGATGATCTTCGTCACGAAGGCGGACGGGGGCGTGAGCTACGTCAGTCCCGAATGGACGGTTTTCACCGGCCAGGCGGCGGCCGAGGCCGTCGAGCATGGCTGGTTCGCTTGTGTGCTTCCCGACGACCATGAGGTTGCGGTCACGTTCCTGCGCGAGGCTCGCGATCAGCAGTGCGAGTACAGCCTGCGCCTACGCTTGCGCCGTGCGGACGGAAGCTACGCCTGGGCGATGATCGGGGCCGTCCCCTCGTTCGGGCCGCCCGGCCGCACCTTCCTCGGCTATCTCGGCTCGGTCACGGAGATCGCCGTGAGCGGTTCGGAACCGTTGGGTGCCTTCGGCACGCTGGCGCGCTTCGTGCCGCCGCCCGTGAGCCCGACGACGCCACCGGGCTCAGCCTTGGAACTCGTGGCCGACCACCTGCTGATAGCCCATGGGCTCATTGAGCAGGATCATGCCAAGGAGATGCTGCCGGTTTTGCGGCAGGCCCTGATGCAGGCCGGTGTACTGCTTGCGCGGAGCATGACCGCGTCCGATCCGAGCGGCCGCTTCCATTAGGGCTCAGCGTTGAGCGGGGATCGCACTCGCCTCTTCATAGGCGATGACGGCAGCCGCCGTGATCCGGGGCATCATGACACCGTGCGGGAAGGTCTTTAGCTCCGTGCGGCAGGGGCGACGAGCACTATCTCGACCGAGTCCGGCGCGCGTCCACGGCGCTCGGTCCTGAAGCGTCTCGTCCCGCGCCGCGGCCCTCTCCCGCCCGGGAGAGGAGCCCGTTGCGCAAGTCCGGACCCGCGGCGCCAGTGGCGCGATTCATCGCAACGCGTTCGGAAACGGCTCTCGTGTCCGTCACGCCGCCGCGTCGGAACGGTATCACAGTCGCGGTCGCGCCGCGGAAGACCGGCCTGCCGGCAGAGCCGTTCGCCGCGGCGGATCGTCAAAATATTAACCTATATGCATCGCCAGAAATCAATCTTGACACCTGTTTTTCCCGTCTGTACAGATGAATCCTTCGAAATTCCGCTATTAAATACAATTATACCGACCGAGCTTTCAATATTGGCGCATCTATAAAGAGACATTGTCTATCGATGTTGCTCTTTCCGGCTTCGCGGCGTGAAGATGCATATCGTATGTCGATGTGTCATAAATTGAGCCGTCGATGGAGTTGTTTTACGTATCATATCTTCGCGGTCGGATTTGAATGATTGATTGTGAGCTTGAGAGTGTCGATTTGAAGGACGATGCTGAAAGACGGCGAGTCCGCAAGTCGTGCCGCTCAATAAGAATTTTATACGGCAAAAATTGATCTCGCGTATCGGAGAATAACTGGATCGCAACAGCAGGCGTATAGAGACGCGTTATGGCTTGTTCCCCCGGTCGTCGTATCATAATCGCGGATGATCATCCGGTGGTCCTCGCTGGATTGGCCGCCCTGCTCCGGCAGGTCAACAATCTGGATGTCGTGGCCACCTGCTGCGAGGGCGAAACGGCATTGAAGGTGATCCTCGAACTGCAACCCGATCTCGCGTGCCTCGATGTGCAGATGCCGAAATTGTCAGGTGTCGAGGTCATCCAGGCTGCGCGGCAGGCCGGTTCAGAGACGCAGTTCATTGTCCTGACCGGCTCAGTCGCTCGTGAAGAGTTTGCCACGGCCTCGGAATGTGGTGCGATCGCGATCTTTCACAAAGACTCCGCCAGCGACGACCTTCTGGATTGGATTGAAGGCGGCCATATCCAACGCCAAGGCCAATCCTATGATCGACACCATGGCGAGGACGGGGACGGTGGCACGCGGAACCTGACGGCGCGCGAACGCGAGATCGCAATGCTCGTTGCAAGAGGCCTGACGAACAAACAGATCGCGCGAGAGGCCAATATCTCGCAGGGGACAGTCAAGATCCATTTGTATAATATATTTCAGAAGTTGTCTCTCTCTAATCGGACCGAGCTGGCAAATTACGCCAATGTCCGTTCAGTTGTCGGATTGCAGGAGCAGCGCTTCTGATTCGACCGGTCGCAGGATGCGGTTTTATTATTTACAATATTGACGGCCTGACGATCCGCGATGCGTGTTCAGTGTCCGCGTACCTGGCGAATCGGCGATCGGATCGTCGCGCGACAACCGGATGTCATCAGAACTCTGGTCCACGCCGCGTGCGACCCCGGAGACCTTGCCGGTGCCTTCGGCGCGATGTGCCGCTCTGCAGGTGGTTGCGCGGCAGCCGGACGTTGCCCGCCCGAGCCGCACAACGCGGGGCGCCGACGATGAGCGGCTCCGCGAGCGGGGGGCGCCCCGCGCAGACCGCGTGCGCGGATTTCCTCCCGCGGGCTTCGGCGATGCGCGCTGCGCCACCCGCAACGGCGCGAGATACTGGCAAGGATCCCGTCCGCAACCGCCGTATCACAATCCTGTTTGCGCGGCGAATTCCGGTTCGGTCAGGAAATTCTTTCGGACGAGGGCTGCCCGGGTCGACGTGATCATCGCGCGCAGATCGGCGTTACTGGTGCCGATGCTTTGATCGCATCCCAGCTCGATCTCCAACCCGAGACAAAGACGCTGCATCCCTGAGAGCCCGAGCATGCCGGCCATGCCTTTGAGCGCATGGACCTCCTTCGCTTTCGCCTTCCCGCTGGCATCGGTGCGGTCGAGATAGGCACAGGTGCCATGGGCATTTCGGAGTGCCTGAAGCAGGAGGGATTCGAGCTCGCTACCCAGTCTCTTTTGCAAGGACTGAAGTTTACGATCGTCGAGCAGATCGGACTGCTGAGGTGGAGGCGTCGGCGAGACCGCGCTGCCGCTCACGAGATTTCGCGTTCTCGCCGTGTAGTGAGCAATGGATGCGTTCAGCGAACCCCAATCGATCGGCTTCGCGATGCAGCTGTTCATTCCGGCTTCCAGGTAGCGCCGGCGCTCGCTCTCGTAGACGTTGGCCGTGAGCGCTATGATCGGCAGGCTCCTTTCCGGGCCCTCGAGGCGCCGGATCGCCCGCGTCGCCTCGACACCGTCCATGACCGGCATCTGGACATCCATCAGGATCAGATCGAAGCAACCCTGCTTGGCCAATTCGACAACCTCGGCGCCATCCTGGGCGAAGATCAGGGTATGACGATCCGATGCCAGCATCGAGCGAATGATACTGCGGATCAGCGGAATATCCTCGGCCACGAGGATGCGACGCGGTTGCAGATCCGATGGCCTGCATGGGATGGGGGCCACGACGTCAGATCCGTCATGCTCAAGAAGGGGGATCTCAAACCAGAAGCGGCTGCCGGAACCGGGCGAGCTGGTAAAACCGATCGTTCCGCCCATCGCGGTGACGAGACGTCTGGAGATCGCCAGTCCCAAACCGCTCCCCCCGTAGCGGCGCGCTGTCGATTTATCTTCCTGTGTGAAGGCCGTAAAAACCTCCGCTTGATTCTCTTCAGCGATGCCGATGCCGCTGTCTTGCACCTCGATCCGGAGCAAGAGCTTGTTTTCATTGATCGAGCGATGTGTTGCGATAATCCTGATCGTTCCATGATGTGTGAATTTTATCGCATTTCCGACGAAATTCAGCAAGACTTGCCGGATCTTGGTCGGATCACCGATCACGCAAGCTGGGATACGTTCGGAATAGTCTTCCTTGAACGCGATATCTTTGTCGTGGCAGAGCGGCTGCGTCGTCGCGCATACTTCATCGAAGAGGGATCTCAGCGAGAAGATCGTGGACTCGATTTCGAATTTTCCGGACTCGATCTTTGAGAAATCCAAAATGTTATTGATCACACTCAGAAGATGATGGCCGGATTGCCTGACGAGATCGAGATTTATTTTCTGATTGTCCGTCAGGGATTCCTTCGCGAGCAGGTCCACCAAGCCGAGCACGCCGGTCATGGGTGTTCGAAGCTCGTGGCTCATGACGGACAGGAAATCGCTCTTCGCCCGGCCCGCGGTCTCGGCCTTGTCACGTGCCGCTTCGGCTTCCTCACGCGCGCGGTCGGCCGCCGCGCCCGCCTCACGCAAGCGGTGCGCCGCGTTTTCAAGTCGGGCGAGAAGCACGCCCAACGGGATGGCCGATAAGAGGGCCGTGAGGACGAACAAATTGTAGATGATCAGCAATTCGGCACTCGCAGCGCCCTTGGTCGCGCTGAGGGCCGCCGATCCGTTGAAGGTGAACAATCGAACGGCGAGCGACACACCGAAGACCGCCGCGCTGCTGCCCAACAATCCGCCGCTGAGCGTTGCCAACAGCAACAGCGGTATCGCGAGAAAAAGAAACGGCGTGTGGGACACCAGCAGAGCGTAACTGACGGCCGCACTCGCGATCGTCAGAACGGCGATTCGAGATAGTTTCCGGGTGTCGAGCTTTTCCAGAAGAGACCGTTCAGTCCAGCTCAGCACCAAGGGCAGGGCTACGAGCAAGTCGAGGGCTTCGGTGACAGACCGGGCCTGGATGATCGGCCGCTCCGTTACGGGAACAAGGAGACGGATCCAGGCGAATTCGAATGCCGCGCTCAGCAGGCAGGCGAGCGAGCTGAAGACCGTAAGAAGGAGGATGGTTTTGACTGATAAGTACCAATTTGCTCCGCAGTTTATCTGCCTGAAAAGTGCCGCCGTCGCGCAGATTTCGAACACGTCCGCGATGACGATGCCGGATGTCGCCAGAATCGATTTGCCGATCAACAGGTGAGCGGCGAAGTTGGCGGCCGCGGCGGTCGCGATCGCCGGCGGCCACGCTTCCCGGCGCGTACGGAGCAGGATGGCCAGGAAGAGGCTGTTCGCGCACCAGGGTATGATCGCGAAGACGGCGTGATCGTTCACATAAAAGCGGCTTGCTGCGGGGATCAGATAGAGGATCGGAACGGCGCCGAAGGCGGCTGCAAAAATCCAGTTGCCGCCGGCGGGTCGGGTGAGCCCATCGATGATGTGCTTCATCTGACGCATGAGGGCGTGCCTCGTGGATCGGAAGCAGGTTACAGTCTCGGTCGCCGTCTGCGGTTCGCGGCCATGAGAATGGAGCGGTTTCCCGGTGGGTCAACTATTTTCATCGACAGAAGATTGTATTCAAGTCGCGATATGAATCTGTATATCGCGATTGTCTGTAAAATCTGAATTTTCAGTCCTTTGTCCCGAGGTCCTGACGATCGCTTGCGTTTGAGCGCGGACCGAACCGGCCGTCACACGCGGCGCCGATGCCCGTCGTCAGTCGCGCGGAGGGGGACTTCGGCCTTGAGGACTGGACGCTCTGGTCCGTTCCGGGTGGGAGATGCGTCGGCCGGCACGGGGCGGCGCGAGGACCGGTCCGACACTTCAGCCTTGCCCCCTCACGCACGATGGCATCGCCCCGGTCGATATCCGGTGGGCGCGGGGATGCTTGGGCGCCCCTGCCCTCGCACATGACGTTCGAGGCCGCGGCAGGCGTCCGGATCCTGCCCGATCGCGGTGCGCACGGCACATTTCACGAGGCTGCCGTGTCGTCCGGATGAGACGCGGGTCCCCTCCCCTGGACGGGAGAGGGGGCACGCCGCGCCCGTCACAGCTTCACCGTTGTGGACCGTGCGCGTTGCAACCGGACACCGCCCGTGCGCCGCAGCGAACGATCAGCCGGATCATCTCCGGCATCGCGGCGCATGAGCGTCCGGGTCATCGCCCTGCCGCCGACGCGCGCGCACGGGATCCGGCTGCTCCGGATCCCGTGAACGGTGCTTCGATCAGGTTCACCGGCCGATGCGTGGCCTGCAAGCCATGGTGCGGCCGTGGGCCGGTCAGTGAGCGGGCGGATTGGCCGTCACGTCACGGATCTCTTCGGGCCCAAGCCCGAGATTGTGAACCGCATCCGGCGAGAGCTCGCCGACCGTCTCGACGCGATCGGCTGGCGGGGCGCCGTCGGCGGCTTTGTTGACGAGGTACAGCGCCCGGCGCGGATCCGCCTCCGCGACCGCGTAAAGCTTCGGCGCAGTGAAATTCCCGGCCTTCGTAATTTTTACGACCCAGCCACTCATCGCTTGTCTCCGCAACATGTCCGCCTCGGCAGGTCGCATCAGGATCGAGCCGAGCAGAACTAAGGAACATGTGAGATACGTGGCCTTATTAGGCCGATAAGGCCGCGATGTCAAAGTATAATTAAGCCGCGAAAAAAGCGGATCCACTGTCGTCGCGTTTCGGAAAGCTGATTTGATCGAGCTGTTCGAGTTCCGCGGCAGCCTCACGGACACCCTGCCCGCGTGCCGCTTCGAACCAGCGCCGTGCCTCGGCCTCGTCCTTCGAGCCCGTGAGCCCGCGGGCCAGGTAGCGACCTGCAGCCAGTTGCGCATCCGCATGTCCTGCCTCCGCCGCTGCTCTGAACAGGCTCAACGCACGGGGGAAGTCCGGTTTCAGACCGTACCCGCCGTCGAGCATGGCGGCCAGAGCATAGATTGCCCCGACATGCCCGCTCTCGGCCGCGCGCTCGAACAGATGGAAGGCCTGGACGCGGTCGACGGGGCCCCCTCGGCCGTTGACCATCATCTCGCCCAGCATCGCCTGCGCCTCCGCGACGCCGCCTTCGGCGGCGCGCGCGATCCAGGCCCGGCCCTCCACGGCATCGCCGACGACCCCTCGGCCCTCGGCGATCATCCGACCGTACCAGAACTGGGCGATCGGCATCTCCTCGGCCGCCTTGCGCAGCCACAGGGCCGCCTGCGCCTCGTCGTATCCACCGCCGATGCCGTGCGACAGACAGATGCCGAAGTTGAAGGCCGCCGCCAGATTGCCCTGCCTGGCGCCGCGCTCAAACCAGTGGCGGGTCCGCACATCGTCGCCGGGCGCGCCCTCACCGGCGAGGATCAGATTTCCGAGATCGACCTGGGAGACTTCACTGCCGAGGTTGGCCGCCTCCCGCAGCCAGTGCGCGGCCCTGTCCGGGTCCTGAGCGCCGCCCAGGCCGACCTGGTAGAGCTGGCTCAGCGTTCGCGCCGCACCGGCATAGCCGGCCTTTGCCGCGCGCTCGAGCCAGAGCGCCGCTTCGGCGAAATTGGGCGCCAGATCGCCACCTCTGGCATGCAGGTGCCCGACCAGCGCGGCGGCGTGTGCGTCTCCGGCCAGACCCGCGCGTCTGAGCCACGTCTCCCCCAGGATCGGATTCCGCTCGACGCCGTCGCCATTGAGCAGTGCGAGACCCAAGCTCGTTTGGGCGGCGACGATGCCGCCCTCGGCCGCCCGCGCGTAGAGCTCGACGGCGCGTGCCGCACTTCTCGGCACGCCGATACCCGCATGCGTGAGCGCACCGAGCAGGAACAACGCATCCCCCAAGCCGGCCGCCGCCGCCTTCTCGATCTCGGCGACCGCCAGCGCAATGTCCTCGGGCGTCTGCTTCCGCAGACGCAGCAGTCCCAGGCCGAGATGCCCCTGCGGACAGCCGGCCCCGGCCGACGCCATGTACCAGCGTTCCCCCTCGGCTTCGTCGCGCAGGGCGTTCGGGCCCGCCGTCAGAATGTAGCCGAGCAGGGCCTGCCCTTCGCGCGAATCGTTGGCGGAGGCCCGTCGCGCCCAGAGGATGGCGGAGACGGGATCGGATTGCTTTCGCTCGTCGGCGCGGTCGAAGGCCAACTCGTCCGCGAGCGAAGACCTCTGCTCCGCCATCCCGGTATCGCCGCGCATGCACAGCAACGCGAGCTTGAACTGTGCCTCCGCATGCTCGCCTTCTGCCGCGGCGGTCATCCAGCGGACGGCTTCGGTGATGCTCTCGGGGACGCCCGTCCCGTCCAGGTAGCATTGCCCGAGGTGGAACTGCGCGTCCGGCAAGCCGCCCTGGGCCGCCCGGCTGATCTGAGCGACGCCGTCCTTGAACCGGCCGCTCTCCAGCAGGCTGAGGCCGAGCCTGAGCCGCGCGGTCGGAGAAGCCGGAGCCAGGAACCTGTCGACGATCTTCATCCGCCGCACGCCTCCGAAGAGTGGCGATTATTCACGGCTCCCGCATCCCTTCAAGTCCGACGGGCAGCAGGCGGGCGAACAGATACTTGAGCATCGTTCGATCCCCGACCATCACATCGGTCGTCACGGGCATACCGGCGGTCATGTGGAAGTTATCGGGCAGTCCGTGAAGCTTGATCGCGGTCAGTTCCACGCGCGCGCGGAACCAGACCCCGTTGGCCGCCTGCCCGCCGACACTGCTTCGCTGCGTCTCCTGCTGCCCGGTGAAGCTATCGGCGCTCACGCTCTTCACGACGCCGTCCGCCATGCCGTACTGCACGAAGGGGAACGTATCGAACTTCACGCTGACTTTCTGTCCGGGATGGACGTAACCCGCCTCGTCGGCCGCGATGCGCGTCTCGACTTCCAGGGGCGTGTCCCGCGGCACCAGGGTGATGAGCTGCTCGCCGGATTGCAGGATCGAACCGACCGACACCTTGGCGACATTCAGGACGATCGCGTCCTGTTCGGCCACCAGATTGACCAGCTGTCGACGGAGGGTCGCCTTCCGCAGGCCTTCCTGGGCTTCGTTGAGGCTGCGGCGCCGCAGGGTGATCTCCTGGCTGATCTGCGATTTCCAGTGCTGCGAGAAGGCATCCCGCTCGGCGATCATCTGATTGAGGTCGTTCCGGGCCCGGCCCGCGGACGCGGTCGCATCCTTCAGGTTCCTCTGCATCTCGATGCGCTGGTCCTGAGCGACCAGGCGATTCATCTGGCTGCCGACTTGGAGGCGTTCCAGCTGCAGGCGTTTCGATTCGAGGATCCCGGCGATCTCCGCGCGCTCGCCGAACGCCTTGGCATCGAGGTCCGCGCGCGCGAGCTGCGTCTCCAAACCTCTGATCTTCTGATCGTAGCTCTCGATCTGGTGCCGGTACTGGGCTTGTCGCTGCCCGTAGAGAGCGACTTGAATCACGGTCGCGGCGTCGGCCGAGGACGGATGGAACGGCGATCCCGTGCTCTCCGCCGTCAGCCGATCCACCTCCGCCTGAAGGCTGAGAACTTGGTTCTCCAGGGCCCGTGCGTCGGCGCCGGTGAAGGTCGGATCGAGTTCGGCAAGGAGTTCGCCGGCGCGGACGACTTGGCCTTCGCGAACCTTGATCGAGCGGACGATCGACGTTTCCAAGGGCTGAAGGACGATCGTCGGGCTCGTCGACACCATCCGCCCCCCGCCCGTGACCACGACGTCGACGGGACACGTGGCCAGGATGAGGCCCGAGGCGATCACGAGCGTGAGGACCACGCCGAGCATGCTGCGCGCCGCAGGTTGAACCGGCATCGCGAGGAGCGCCGCCGTCGGAGACTGGAACTCCAGGAGGACCGGACCGACATCCGCCTCCACGGGCGAGAGGCGCCTGATCCGGAAATTGAACCAGCTTGCGAGAGAGTTACTCATCGGCGAGCCTTTGTTTCCGTATGGCCGTGGCTCAGAACAACCTGAGGGCTTGCTCCATTCGGCGCCGCGTTCGTCCGGAGCGAACGGCGCAGCCTGCGGTCTCCGCTCACGTGGCGCTCAGGTAGATCGGGGACGGACGCGCCTCCTCCAGATGCCGATTCTGCTGTTGCCACAACTGCTTGTAGATCGTGCAATGCTCGACCAGATGGTCATGGGGACCGATGGCGATCGCACTGCCCTTGTCGAGCACCAGGATCTGGTCGCAACGGATCAGGGACGAGAGCCGGTGGGACACGATGATCATGGTCCGGCCGCTCGCGATCCGCTGGAGGTTCGCGTTCACCAGGGCCTCGCTTTCGGGATCCAGCGCGCTGGTCGCCTCGTCCAGGATGAGCAATCTCGGATCCGTGATCAGGGCGCGGGCGATCGCGAGCCGCTGCCTCTGGCCGCCCGACAGGTTCGCGGAGCCCTCTTCGATCCAGGTCTCGTAGCCGCGGGGCAGCCGTTCGACGAACTCTTCCGCGCCTGCAAGCCGCGCGGCGCGGATCACGTCCTCGAAGGTCAAGCCCGGCCGGCCGGCGATGATGTTCTCGCGCACCGTCCCCCGGAACAGGAAGTTGTCCTGCATGACCACGCCGAAGCTCCGACGCAGGTGCGTGAGGTTGATCTCGCGCAGGTCCGAGCCGTCGATCTTCAACCGGCCCGTGTAATCGCGATTGATCCCCTGCAGCAGGCGCGCGATGGTCGACTTGCCGGACCCGCTGCGGCCGACCAGCCCCAGCATCGTTCCCGCGGGGATGCTGAAGGAAACCTCGCGCAAGGCCGCCGACTGCGCGCCCGGGTACCGGAAGCCGACCTCCTCGAAGCTTATCTGTCCCGCGAATTGGGGGCGCAGGCCGCTCCGTGCCGCCTCGGTCTCGGTCGGATGGTTGAGCACCTCCGCGACCTGGCTGATCGACATGCGGATCTCTTCGATGTCCTGAAGCAGCTTGGCGAAGCTGATCAGCGGGCTCGCGACGCGGCCGCCGAGCATCATGAAGGCGATCAGGCTGCCCGCGGTGATGCCGGTCGTTCCCGCCGGGGCCAGGACCACGATGTACGCGCCGCAGAGGAGGATGCCCCGGTCGATGAAGCGCTCGAGCGGCAGCGAGAGCGTCTGCGCCCAGTTGACGATACGGCCGGCCGCCAGCCGCGCCTTGCCCGATTCGGCGACGCGTTCGTCCCATTCGCGCTTCCGCACGTCCTCGATCGCCAGCGACTTGACCGTCCGCATCCCGTGCACGGTCTCGACCAGGGTCCCGCCCTTCTGGATCTCGGCCGCGATCAGCCGCGCATAGACGGTCCGGATCGCCGGCAGGAAGGCCAGCACGAGCCCCCCGACACAGGCGGACGCGACCAGCACCATCCACGCCAAGGTCACGCTCATGTAGAACAGGAACGGCAGCAGGACGACGAGCGTGAGCAGGTCTAGAACGGTCGAGACCAGCTTCCCTGTCAGGAAGTCGCGGATCTTGAAGACCTGCGAGATTTTATGGGTCGTCTCGCCGGTCGGGGATCGCTCGAAGAACTCGATCGGCAAGGCCAGCAGGCGCCGGAACACGTGAACGTTCAGACGGGCATCGATCCGGGTCGACATCACCTCGACGATC
This sequence comes from Methylobacterium sp. 092160098-2, assembly GCF_028920805.1. Classification (NCBI taxonomy): domain Bacteria; kingdom Pseudomonadati; phylum Pseudomonadota; class Alphaproteobacteria; order Hyphomicrobiales; family Methylobacteriaceae; genus Methylobacterium; species Methylobacterium sp. 092160098-2. Next base: position 12,259 of record NZ_JAQPZJ010000003.1, read on the forward strand.
TCGCGCCGCGCGTAGCTGATCAGCGCTTCGTAGACCGTCACGAGGACCAGCATGAGCGTGATCAGCGTGAGCGTCGACACCGTGTTGTGGGTCAGAACCCGGTCGAGTGCCGCCATGACCAGGAATGGCGGCAGGATCTGCAGAACGCTGACCGCCAGGGAGGCGGTCAGGATCTCGCGGAGATTGCGCTTCTCCGTGAGGACGAGCCTGGCGAGCCAACCGAGCGAGAAGGCGGCCTCGTCGTCCGTCGTCGCGCGCGAGCGGCGGACGAGAAGGGCCTCGCCGTTCCAGACCCGCTCAAGGCGCAGCTCGTCGATCTCGATGCCGGTGCCGCTGGGGCCCGTCGGTCCCTCGATGAAGCAGACGCCTCGCTCACGATCGCGGCGCGTGATGAGGGCGGCATGCCCGTCGGCAAGAAACACAACGATGGGGCCGACGTGTTCCAGCCGCATGAGCTGGGACCGGCGCATGCGCACCGCCCTGGCCCAAAGGCCGGACGCCGTTGCCCATGCCGCGAGCGAGGCCGGCGCCGGTACCGGACCTTCGGACTCGCGCGGGTAGTCGGCGGGATCGAGGTCAGCGCCATGGTGGTGTGCGACCCGCACGACCGCCATGATACGCGCCTGCGCCTCGCGCGACATCGCACGGTCTGAGACGCTCACCTCTCGAACTCCGAACGCGGCCCCGCGGGTGTCGGGCGCTGGTGCATGGCGACTCCACGTCGTCTGATCGGGTCATGCGAAGCTCGGGCAGGCACCCTGAGGGGGCGCCCGCTCGGTGCGTCTCATGCGGGCGCGCCCGCCGCTCACGATCATGCCGGCCCGCGGTTCGGGCTGGAATAGGCCACTGGTTATAGACTTCTTAACCTTTTCGACTTCGGCGCCTCCCGGGTCCGCAGATCGTCTCGTGAAATCTGCTTTCGCATCCGCCTGACCGTGATTCGGTTTTGGGTCCGGCGTGTTTAGTTAACGAATTATAACCTCTGGCATATGGCTCGGCCAATTTGTCTCGCGATAGGAGGATCCCCTGTGCTGGCATGCTGCCTCGTATGCGCTGCATTGTGCGAAAACAGATCTGATTTCCGTTGTTCGAGAGGCCGGCGCCACCAAGACTGAAGGTGGGCAAGAGCCATAGCGAGGGAGATTGCAATGGCCAACGAAAACTTGTCCGGAACCTCAAGCGACGGCCTCGTTGCATTCTCCGGAACAGCGGATGCCGGAGATCAGCTGTTTTTCTACGCCAGGCAGAATGGGAACTGGATCCTGCTCGGATCTACGGTGGCCGATACGCCGAATCCCTTCTCGACGGGCGGTAGCTTTTCCTTCTCCGCGGCGCTCGGCCAGGGGATTTATGAGCAATTCGCGATCTACGATGCGACGGGAACGGGCATCAATATCACCACCGCGCAGGTCGCATTCAGCGGTGGCACGCAGAGCGCCACCAATGGTGCCGGAAGCACGAGCGTAACGTTCACCAACGATGGCGGGTACCCGATCACCGGCGTGGTCGGCGTCACCGGCGCGACCGGCAGCACGGGGGCGACCGGTGCCACGGGAGCCACCGGCAGCACGGGAGCCACGGGTTCGACCGGCGCCACGGGTTCGACGGGCGCCACGGGTTCGACCGGCGCCACGGGTTCGACGGGCGCCACGGGTGCCACCGGCTCGACCGGCGCCACGGGTTCGACCGGTGCTACGGGTTCGACCGGTGCTACGGGTTCGACCGGTGCTACGGGTTCGACGGGAGCCACGGGTTCGACGGGCGCCACGGGTTCGACCGGCGCCACGGGTTCGACGGGAGCCACGGGTTCGACCGGCGCCACGGGTTCGACGGGAGCCACAGGTTCGACCGGAGCCACAGGTTCGACCGGCGCCACGGGTTCGACGGGTGCCACCGGCTCGACCGGCGCCACGGGTTCGACCGGTGCTACGGGTTCGACCGGTGCTACGGGTTCGACTGGAGCCACAGGTTCGACCGGCGCCACGGGTTCGACCGGCGCCACCGGTTCGACCGGTGCTACGGGTTCGACGGGCGCCACCGGTTCGACCGGTGCCACGGGTTCGACCGGTGCTACGGGTTCGACCGGTGCTACGGGTTCGACTGGAGCCACCGGTTCGACCGGCGCCACGGGTTCGACCGGAGCCACAGGTTCGACCGGTGCTACGGGTTCGACTGGAGCCACAGGTTCGACCGGCGCCACGGGTTCGACCGGCGCCACGGGTTCGACCGGTGCTACGGGTTCGACCGGTGCTACGGGTTCGACCGGAGCCACGGGTTCGACCGGCGCCACGGGTTCGACGGGAGCTACGGGTTCGACTGGAGCCACAGGTTCGACCGGAGCCACAGGTTCGACGGGTGCCACCGGCTCGACCGGCGCCACGGGTGCCACCGGAGCCACGGGCCGCACCGGCGCGACGGGTTCGACCGGCTCGACGGGTGCCACTGGAGCCACGGGCCGCACCGGCGCGACCGGTTCGACCGGTGCGACGGGTGCCACCGGAGCTACGGGCCGCACCGGAGCGACGGGTTCGACTGGCTCGACGGGTGCCACTGGAGCCACAGGCCGCACCGGCGCGACCGGTTCGACCGGCTCCACGGGTGCCACCGGAGCCACGGGCCGCACCGGCGCGACGGGTTCGACCGGCTCGACGGGTGCCACCGGAGCCACGGGCCGCACCGGCGCGACGGGTTCGACCGGCGCGACGGGTGCCACTGGAGCTACGGGCCGCACCGGAGCGACGGGTTCGACCGGCGCCACGGGTGCCACCGGAGCCACAGGCCGCACCGGCGCGACCGGTTCGACCGGTTCGACGGGTGCCACTGGAGCCACGGGCCGCACCGGCGCGACGGGTTCAACCGGCTCGACGGGTGCCACTGGAGCCACGGGCCGCACAGGAGCGACGGGTTCAACCGGCTCGACGGGTGCCACTGGAGCCACGGGCCGCACAGGAGCGACCGGTTCGACCGGCTCGACGGGTGCCACCGGAGCCACGGGCCGCACCGGCGCGACGGGTTCGACCGGCTCGACGGGTGCTACTGGAGCCACAGGCCGCACCGGAGCGACGGGTTCGACCGGCTCGACGGGTGCCACTGGAGCCACGGGCCGCACCGGAGCGACCGGTTCCACCGGCTCGACGGGTGCCACCGGCTCGACCGGCAGCACGGGCGCGACGGGTGCCACTGGAGGCCACCATCACCACCACCACCACCATGGTCACGATCATCACCATGGTTACGACTCGGCGGATGCGACGAGATCGAACGGCGGCGCTGGAGCTGTGATCGATCAGGGATCCGTCAGCACGGGGATGGATCCGGTCTTCGCTCAGTCGACTCAGGGTTCGAGCGTGTCCGACATGGATGTCCTGAGATCGCTGGGAGACCTCATCAGCCGGTTGATCTCCAACAACGGCTCGGTGAGTGGCCTACTCAGCGATACGGCCGCGCAACAAGACATCCTAACTCTCATGAACGCGTTCCGGCTCGGCGGAAGCTCGGGCGACGCGACGACCCAAGCGAGCGCTTCGCTCGGAGCGAGCCGGTCGACGGCGGGTGGCGCGTCCTCGACCACGTCCTCGCCGACCGATCTGCTCAACAATCTGGGTCGGCCGAGCTGACTGGGGTGACATGCGGAGGGCGCCTTTCCGGGCGCCCTCCGGAACAGAGAGGCCGCAGCTCGCCGCTGCGGCCTCTCCACGTTCGGCGCGGGCCGCGCAGGGCGAGGCGAGATGCGTCCGGCGCCCGAACCGCTCCGGTGCCGGACCGCCACGGAGACCACGAGCGGTGCGCATGGGGGCGGCATCGGTGTTGCGCGGGTGGCTTCGATGCGCCGTGGCCGCGCGCATACCGAATGGTAATTCTTGGTCCCGACCGACGGCGACGTTCCCTCGGCAGCGCCAGACGCACCTCACGCCTGCGGGCAGACACCGCCCACACGCACGGAAGCCCTCGCCGACCGTCGCATCCAGCAGCACCTCGCGACACGGGAAGGCCTGCGACCTTGTCCGGGATAGCCTCAGCGGCTGGTCGACCAGACGTCGGCATAGCCCAGCCGGTCCGCGGCCCCGTCGTCCGGCACCTGACCGAGGGGCGGTTCTGTGCCCTCCGAGATCGGGATCTCACCCCATGCGAGCTTTTCGAGCCGGGACGATTCGGTCCAGATCGTTCCTGCCGACAGATTGATGTTACACCGCGCGAGCTATACTACCCGGCGAAGATATGGCAACATATGCGTCTTATCGGCGCCCTGAAATCTGTAATATATCAACGAAGTCCGGTTTTCATGTGCGCCATGCGTCCGGACGGGGGTACTGAAAATTCTTGTCAGCCGCTCGCCTCTTTGATCGGGAGAGAACGGGACCATGGCAAAAATTGGCTTGTCCATGATAGTCAAGGACGAGGCGCGCGTGATCGAGCGCTGCCTCGAGAGCATGCTTCCTCTGATCGACCACGTGCTCATCTCAGACACCGGATCGACGGATGGCACCCAGGACATCATTCGTTCCTGGCTCGAGCGGAATCATGTATCGGGGGACGTCGTCGAGGAGACGTGGCAGGACTTTGCCACAAATCGAAGCTCGGCTTTGCGCCATCTCAGAGCGCGGAACGTCGTCGAATACGCCTTCGTCATGGACGCGGACGAAACGCTCACCTTCGACGACGGTTTCGACCCGCAGAAATTCAAAGCGTCTTTGAGCCATGATTATTACAACGTCGAGATCCGACGTGGCGGCATAAGATATTGGCGCCCTCAAATCATGTCGAACGAAAGGGATTTTTACTACAAGGGCGTGCTGCACGAGTATATCGAGGCACCGGACGGCGTCACATCGGGAGACGCCATCGGATTTCACATCGCATCGGGCGCATCGGGCGGCGCCCGAGAAAAGGATCCGGACACTTATCGCCGCGACGCCCGCAGATTGGAGGACGCCCTCGATGTTGAGAGCGACAGTTTCCTTCGGTCAAGGTATACGTTCTATCTTGGCCAAAGTTACCGAGACAGCAATCAGCTCGAGAAGGCCCTGGATGCCTATCTCGCACGGAGCGAGATGGGTTATTGGACCGAAGAGGTGTACATCAGTTTATTGGAAGCCGGCCACCTCATGGATCGTCTCGGCCGGCCCGTCGACGAGATCGCTGACGTCTACCGACGCGCCATAGCGGTTTGCGGGACTCGCGCGGAAGCTTTTTATCACATCAGCGACCTCTATTTTCGACACGGCCGCAACGAGGAGGGCTTCGCTGCGGCCAAAGCGGGTTCTCATCTCGTCGAACCCGCAGGCGGACTCTTTCTTTCCAAATGGGTCTACGATTACGGCTTATTGGACAAGCTCGCCATCAACGCTTACTGGGCGGGACATTATAGCGAATGCTTAGAGGCCTGTCTGAAGCTTCTGGCGGACAACAGGCTCCCGCTGTCGGAACGCGCTCGGGTCGAGGCCAATGCCCGTGCGTCGTTGACGAAGATCCAGGACGAGAAGACCGCCGTCCGTCTGGGCTCGCGCGCGACGCCGAATTTCCTTGAGCAGTACGAGATCGGCCCCGCGCGGGAGCTGAAACCCGCCGCCGCAGATGCCCGCGTGCTGGTCGCGATATTGGCGAAGCAGATGGCCGCAGCGCTCCCACTCTATCTCGACTGCTTGAGAAATATGGATTATCCGAAATCCAAGATCGTACTTTATATAAGAACCAACAACAATACGGATGAGACGGAGAACATCCTGGCGCAGTGGATCGAGACATTCGGCGCTCAGTATGCGGCCGTCGAGTTCGATGCCAGCGACGTCGAAGATCCCGTCCAAACCTACGAATTGCACGAGTGGAACGCGACGCGGTTCCGGGTCCTGGGGCGCATCCGTCAGGAAAGCCTTCAACGGACGATCCATCATGGATGCGATTTCTACTTCACGGCCGATGTCGACAATTTCATTCGGCCAAACACGCTTCGCGAACTGGTGGCGCTGCAGTTGCCCATCGTGGCCCCCTTTCTACGATCGGTGGAGAGAGGAAGCTATTACTCGAATTACCATGCGGCGGTCGATGATCAGGGATACTACAGTCATTGCGACCAGTACGATTGGGTGTTGAACCGCTGGATCACAGGTGTCGTCGAAATGCCGGTGGTCCATTGCACCTACCTCGTCCGGACCGACGTCATCCCGCTGCTCAACTATCAGGACGGAACAGACAGGCACGAGTATGTGATTTTTTCCGACAGCGCTCGGAAGAGCAATGTCGTACAGTACATCGATAATCGTCAGATCTACGGCTACATGGCGCGCGATGACATACGAAGCGATACCGAACAGGCGCGCATCCTGCTAAGCCGCAGCCCGACACATGCGGGATAGGCTGATCTCACGTCGGAGCGTCGCTTTTGCTGGAGGTTTATACATGATAAGCCTCGGCCGTACCAGAGCAGGCAGCGCTCCGATCCTGGCGAATCCTGTCGAAGTCCGGGGCGAATGGCTCGCGCCGCCACGGTCGGCCGCGCTCGTGATCGGCCGCATGCGGGAGGCCTGCTGCTCCGGCATCCGTATGGTGTCCGATCGGCAGCCGCAGATATTACGGATCGAGAATTGCCCTGCCGGTCCACCCGCGGTCTGGCTGCATCGGGATGCGAGCGATACTGCCATCATCCATGTCGACGTGGGCGAGCGTGCTTGGACCCAGTTGGCCTATCAGTTCGGCCACGAACTGGGTCATGTCGTGAGTAATTCTTGGGACAGCGAAGCGAAACCCAGCGCGCCATGCCAGTGGGTTGAAGAAATGATCGCTGAAAGCTTCTCGCTCCGCGGTCTCGCCAACCTGGCGGCGGATTGGGAGAGGACCCCGCCGTTTCCGGGAGATGCGGGCTATGGGAAGGAGATAAGCCATTATCGAGATAACATTCTGACCCAGTACAATCAGATTGCGTCATTTCAAGGCCTCGGAACGTCCAGCTCTTGGTTCGACCGCAATAGATCGGCCTTGGAGGGTTTCGTCGGACTGTCCGACCATGCGAAGGCGGCGGTTTCCATACTTCTACCCGCCCTGATGGCGCGTCCCGCACTGTTGGAAGACATCGGTGCGCTCAATCGCTGGCCGGAACGGGCGGCATTGCCTCTGGGTGCGTATCTCAGTCGGTGGCGTGCGAGTTGCAAGAGCTTGGGATCGGCCGGTTTATTACCCGATTTGATCAAGACGACGATCTGCTCGCGCTGATCGGGATCGATCTCTGCTCATCCGGGTTTGCACAGTCCTCGGCAGCGGCGCCTCGTCTCTGGAGGTCTTGCCAGCCGTGAGGCGGCAATCAGGGGGCCGCATCGTGGGAGCGGCGCAAGTCTTCGACACGGGGCGAGCCGGTCGACAATCCGCTCAAGGCGACGGCGGCACGTCCGAACGGCGAAACGCTCCTGGCCCTTGTCGGGAGTCGCGACCGCGAGGGGGGTGGCGATGCCGACGCAGGCGCTTCGGTGGACCCGATCGGCGCGAGGGTCGCCGCCCCGTTTGCCGCTCGTCCCGCGACCGGCGGCAGACGCGGAGTTTCTTGGCAGAACTGGCGGCGATCGCTTCCGATTCCTGAATGGGCAACTGATGCAGGAGCAAGGTTCTTGCGAATGTTGTCCAGTTGCGTCAATAATAGTCTTCCTTGCATCAGCGAGGCGGGATCGAGATGCGCATCATTGCCTCTATGACGACGATACCGTCCCGTATCGCGGAGATCGAGCCCGTCATCGAGTCTGTTCTCCATCAGGACGTGGCTGTCGATCGTCTGGAGATCAATATTCCGTTCCATTGCAAGCGCAATGGAGAAGAATACATTCTTCCGGATTGGCTCGTTTCGGAAGGTCAGATCGCGGTTTTTCGAACCGATGATTATGGGCCGATCACGAAGATCGCCCCCACCCTGCTCCGGCATCGACATGACGATGCGTACATATGGTCGGTTGACGACGATTGCCGATATCCGCGAAATCAATTGAGATTGCTGACATCTATCTCTGGTCCGAACGAAGATCGGATACTCACCCGTTATGGAGGCAACCTGAAAGAAGGAGGTCTCTTCGAACCCTGGTACGGGCACGGCGCATGCACGATGCTCGAAGGGTTTGGTGGGGTCCTGTATCCTCCGAATTGTATCAAGGACGATTTTGATCGATATTTAGTCGACACATCAAGCGATAAATTTTGTCGCGCAAATGACGACATCGTTTTAGCCATGTATTTCAATCATCATCAGGTGCCAATATTCTTGCACAACGTCCCTTCTGACGATGTTCCGTATATGGTCGAAGGCTGGATGGCGCATGCCGATCGAGATGCGTTGTCGACCGGTGGGCACAATATGGCTTATGAGGGCGCTTACAAATTTATAACAAAATACTTTATTTGCAATTCATCGTGACGGATGGAAGGCATCTGGCGCAGGTTCGATTGTCGCACATCGTGTGGATGACTTTCAGGCAGATGTAAATGCGCCTCTGTCCGCCAGATTGCTCCTGCCGCAGCCGCACATCACGCGTTATCATGAGCTCGCCACTTGGATAAGTCGAATTGGCTTTGCGGATCGGGAGCGGAAAGCAGGGAGTCCGGAACCAGGCAAATACGATCACCGTACTGCGGCTTGATTGATATTCGGACGAAAAGGCAATGTCTTGATGGAAAATCTGAAATTTATATTCATAGATACAAGCAAAAGATTTTTCGTATTGCGCACGAACGCACAAGCCTTTGCTCGACGAGAAAAATTATTAAGAAACTCGCTCTGTGTTGTTGTCTGCTCTTTTGAATCAATAGTTTTCGATGTCCCGTGTGGCCGAGGCACAAGACGATGATCGATGCCGACCGGAATGTCCCCGTTCACATCATCAACCTGGATCGCGACGCTGAGCGATTGAAAACATTCATGCATCGCAACGATTTTCTCCAGGTTGTCCGGCCGGACGCTGTGGAAGGCCGAAACCTGGATCGCGACGAACTTGCCAGGACCGGGATGATCCATCGAGATTTGCGCTATACAAATCCAGCCTTGGGCAATGCACACTCCCATATCGGTCTCTGGACCAAGGCAGCGGACGAGGATGTCTGTGTAACGATTGCGGAAGACGACGCGATTTTTTCGAGAGATTTTCATGCCGGGGCACGCACAATCCTGGACGCGCTTCCCTCCGATTGGGATGTCGTTCTTTGGGGGGTGAACTTCGACGCCTTTCTCTGGCTTGAGGTTGTCGAAGGGGTTCGCTGCAAGCTGCAGTTCGAACAGGATGATCTTCGCGCTCGGGTTGCAGAGTTCCGTGATCGTGCCGGGCTGAACGTGCCGCTCCGTTTGCGTCATAGCTTCGGGGTAATGGCGTACACGGTTTCACCCCTCGGCGCGAGAAACCTCATGAAGATCTGTCTTCCGCTTTCCAATCAGCTGATCGAATTTCCGGGCTGTGGGGTCGTGATCGAAAACAACACGATCGATGCGGCAATGAACGCGGCTTATCCGAGTCTCAAGGCATTCGTTTGCATCCCACCACTGGCCATATCGGAAAATCGCCACGAGTCGTCGACCATTCAGGGTGCAAAGTAAGGAATAGCTTCTGCTTTTAATCGAAAATGGATCGTATTAATTCAATAAAAGTGAGCCGGCAGCCTGCCGTCTTAGTGTCGTCCCCATAACGATAGCGCGGCCCGGCAGGATGTGTTCACGGCTCCTGCCGGAGGCGCCGATGGATCATTTCTGGCTGACGGACGAGCAGTCTGCGAAGATCGCTCCGCACCTGCCCACCGATACGCGAGGCAAGGAGCGCGTCGATGACCCGCGCGTGATCGGCGGCATCGGTCACGGGCTGAAATCCGGCGGACGTCGGGCGGACGCACCGCGCGAGATCTACGGCCCGAAGAAGATCGTCGACCGTTTCATGCGCTGGGCAGGCAAGGACGGGCGGTCTGTTCGAAGCTCTGGCTCAGGCTGGCGGACCGCCGGCCCAGGGTCTGATCGACCCATCCGGGGTGGAGGCCCATCGCTGTTCCACGGGAGGCGAAGGGGAGAACCGATGCGGGCAAGCGGGCGCTCGCGCGGTGGACGCACGGCCGGGATCCACGCGCCCCCCCGACCGCGCCTGCCGCCCGCTCGCTTTCCTGCTGATCGGCGGGCCGATCGCCGACTGCACGGCTGGTGCGGCCGCTTCCTCGGCAGCCCTGCGGAGGACCGCGGCCTTATCGGACCCTTTGCGCGCACAGTCGTTCTGCCACGGCGCGCCACGCTTTGACCAGCTGTCGACGGCTTCCCGGGTAGTGCTCCACGAGAAGGGTCATATCGACAACGCGTTCGGCGTCGAAAATGCAATAACCGGCCTCTCTCTCACACCAAGCTGCAAAGCTTCGCCCGGATCCGTCGAAACCAAGCATGATCGGCCAGACGATCCTCTCCGACGTGCCGCCACTTTCTTCACGGTAGACAACCCGCATCTTACGCTGCTCGCGCATCGCGCGGCGGCACTGCGCCAGATCGAAGCGCGTGGCGACCGAGGGAGGGCCGGAGGCGACGTAGAAACTGCTGTCGTCGAGAGCCGGCCGCAGGGTCGGAGTCAGCACGCTATCGATCTTGGCGAGAGCATTGCGAACGGCCTCAGCCAGGGCGGCGTCGGTCTGACGGCTCACCCATTCCGCACCGATGACCAGTGCGTGCAGTTCCTCTTCGGTGAATGAGAGCGGCGGGAGCAAGAAACCAGGGCGGAGAGCATAGCCGACGCCGGCCTCCGCATCGATGTCGGCCCCCATGGCTTGCAGAGTCGCGATATCCCTGCGGATGGTGCGCAAGGAGACGCCGGCTTCGCGAGCGAGCACCGCGCCCGCGACCACCCCTCGGTGACGGCGGAGACGCTGGAGGAGGTCGAAGAGACGGTGACTGCGCGACACGGCTACCCGATCGTGACGACCACTTTGCCGCGCAGCTTGCGGCCCGCCTCGATTGCCGAGATCAGCGGAATAGCTTGCGCGAGCGGCACGGTTTCGGCAATCGGCAGAACCAGCGTCCTGTCATGGGCTGCCTTTGCCAGGCGGTCGAGCAGGTCCGCACGTGGCTTTCCGACGATCGGTTTCATCCGCCGGTCGAACACGGCACGCAAGAACCGTACGGGCGTAGGCTCGACCGTGGTGAAGGTGCCGCCCTTGCGCAGCAGGCCGATACCGGTTGACGTCGAGAGCGTTCCTGCAGCATCGAACACCACGTCGAATACCTCGGAAATCGTGGATGCGGCCTTGACCCGATAATCATAGACTGTTTGGAGCCCGAGCGAGCGGGCACGCTCGATCCCTTCGGCGCCACAGCTGCCCGACACCTTGGCGCCGAACATGCGTGCGATCTGCACGCCGGCCTCTCCGACCGCACCCGAGCATCCATTGATGAACACGCTCTGACCGGGCCTCAGTTGCGCCTTGTCGATGAGGCCATTCCAAGCCGTGACGCCCGCCGTCCCGAGGCATGCGGCCTGCTCGAAGGAGACGGTCGCCGGCTTTTTCGCGAGCGCGGCTTCCTTGGCAATGACAGCTTCGGCCAGTGAACCGGCCTCCTTGAAGCGCGCCATGCCGAAGACCGCGTCGCCGATCTTGAATCGGGTCACGTCGGCCCCGACCGCGGTGACGGTGCCGGCCAGGTCCAGACCCATTCCACGCGGGAACGATCGCCCGGTCACGATCTTCATCGCGCCGTTGCGGACCTTCCAGTCGATCGGGTTGAGCGCGGCGCGACGGACGGCGACCGCCACTTCGTCCTTCCCTGGCGTTCCCAGCGCAAACTCTTCGAGCCGCATGACTTCGGGGCCGCCGTAGGAGTGATATTGAATGCGTTTCATGGACTCGCCTTTCACCCGAGGCGGCGTCCTACGACGCCGTGGTGACAATTTCTGTCACCATCGTGGAAACGGGAGCGGCGGACGGCATCCGCCCGCGTGGGAGCGCGCCCTGATGGCGGAGGCGTACTGGCTTCAACAGCAAGTCAGGGAGCGCTCGGCCGCTGATTGGCCCCGATCCATGATGCAGTCCGAACCTTCGCGATCGAGACGTGGTGGATAGATCGCAGTTCCTGTTTGAGATCTGGATCGGAATCTCTGTCAGATCTGGCGCGAGTCAGGCCGCAACATGTGCAACGATGGTCGGTCGGAGGCTGAACGTCGGCTTCTGGACGACGATCTACGGTCCGCTGTCCACCCCCAGCCGAAGGTGTCGGAGGGGCGGTGAATGGCTGCTTCCGGGTGTCGGCGAAAGCTGGCGGCACGGCTGGCAGGGGTTGGGTGCGGACCGGCGGCTCAGGGTGGGTTTCTGACAATCCGCTTCCGGGCGCAAAACGCAAGAAGCAGACGCGTTTACGAGGATCCAGAAGGACACTCAGTCGATGGCCGTCTGATGCACGTGATGATCTCCTATTGCTCGGCTATGGGCCGACGTTTTGGAACCAGGATATCACCACCCTTCGCGCTTCGATTTTCGCGCTCGGCAGGTTGATTTTGGCGCGACTCCGAATATGATTTCCATGTCGAGAAGAGAGCAGACCGATTGGTAGCGCGGTCGCCGCTTGCGGTTTCTCATCGCCCAACTGGCTCCACGACGTTCAAACCTGGCAGACGCCAAGGTGAACGTAGGCGTGCGCGTTGCGCGCCGGTGGAGATGGGCGCCTTATGTCTGATCGATTAACAGACATCGTCTCGAAAACCATCTCAGCGCTTACCTTGGTAGCTCCAGGTCCTTTCGCAGGCCGCTCCGGCGGCTGGTCGCTCGATCTAGGCCTATATCAAGGACAACAAACGTGAAAATCATCATCATCGGTGCGGGGATCGGCGGTCTTTGTCTTGCGCAACATTTGCGCGCATCGCAAATTGAGGTCGCGGTCTATGATCGAGATGCAGGCCCCTGGGATCGAAAGCAAGGCTACCGCCTGCATCTGGATGCCGATGGCATCTCGGCGCTGAAAGCCGCCTTGCCTGGGCCGCTGTTTGCGCTGTTCGAGGCCACCTCGATGCACCCGCTGCCCTACACGACAATCATGGACACGAGTTTCGCAATCCAGCGCCGGTTCCAGACCGACGACTACAGCAAGACGCAGCATCACCTGACCGACGGCATTGCCCAGCATCTGAACGTGAACCGTGCGACCCTGCGCGAGATCCTGTTGCAGGATCTGGAGGATGTTTGTCACTGGGATGCACGGCTCGAAGGTTATGAGACAGATGAGACGGGGGTCTCCGCGATTTTTTCCGATGGCCGGACGGCGCGCGGCACAATGCTGGTGGGTGCGGACGGCGCGGGGTCGGCGTTGCGCCGTCAAAGGGCGCCTGACGCGAAGATGATGGATTCGGGTGCCCGCGCCATCTATGGCCGCCTGGCCTTGAGCGACGCGCGGCGGGTTCTGCCGCCTCACGCCCTGGCCGATATTTTCACCGCCGCCTTCGACACCCGCAAGTTGATCCTGGGCGTGGGGCCTGTGATCTATCCGATGGCGCCCGATCAAGCGGCCCGCGCCTTGCTGCCGCAGGCGAGGCTTCGGACGCAGGATGATTACATCGGCTGCATCATCGCGGGGCGCAAGGAGCTGTTCGGGGACGACGAAGCCGCCCTGCGCGCGGCCTCCAGCGACACGCTGCAGGATCTGGCGAGCCGGCTTCTGGCAGAGTGGCCGTCAGGGGCTGCAAAGGTGCCGCGGGCGGGCGAAGCGGGTTCATTCTTCTATGTCGAGATGGCCTCTTGCATTCCCTTCGATCTCCAGCCGGAGACGAGGGTCACGCTCCTGGGCGACGCGATCCACACGATGACGCCCAGCCTGGGGCGAGGCGCGAACGTCGCCTTGCGCGATGCGGGGCTTTTGAGGAACTGGATCGTGAAGCATCACAAAGGCGAGTTGTCCTGCGATGCAGCGCTTCAGGCGTATGAGCGGGAGATGACCACCTATGGCTTCGAGGTGGTTCGCCGTTCGGCGGATATGGGTGCAAAGCTCCTTGGACAGGATCCCCTGTCGCCGAGTTGAAACGACGGCGACAGCCAACCTGGCCTCGAACGAAAGTGGGGCGCGAACGAGTTACGATCGCTTCCGGGATGCGCTGATCGTCGCCTAAGCGTCTGGCATGGGTCGCGTCCGGAAAGGCGGCTCGGGGTGGGTTTCCGCCGGTCCGTTTTCGGGTGGCCCGCAATGCTTGAATCATTAGATTATATACAATAGACGGGCGGCCCCTCCAATCTCCGCCCTCGTATGGCGAGCTGTGGACCAAGGCCGCGGATGCGACCGCTTTTCTCGACTGAGGGCCTCGACCCCAGGATCGCCTTCCGTCGATGGCGGGAGATGATGTGCGATCAGATGGTTCCGAACGAGATCCGGTATCTTGACGCTGCGCCGTTCCACGGCCGGATCGAGGTCACCGCGATCGGAGCGTTGCCGATCACGCGAAGCGTTCAGAGTTCCACCCGGACCGAAGTGACACCCGAGGCGGTGCGGCGGAACGGCCGGGGTGACCGCCTCTACGCGGTCTTCAGCCAATCCGGCCGCCATGCCGTCCAGCAGAACGAGCGTGAGGCGCTGGCTCGGGCCGGCGATTTCGTCGTGCTCGATCATCGACCGGGCGTGAGCGAGATCGAGACCGGCACCTTCCTGATCCTCGACCTGCCGCGGGAGCGCCTGGAGAGCGTGCTGGGCCCGTCTCAACTGTTCACTGCCCTCGCGGTCGAGGCCAACCTCGCCTCTACGATGCTCGCGAACACCTACGTCCAGGAACTGATCCGGGTGGGAGATCGGCTCAACCCCGACGGTGCGGCGCGCATGGCGTCGATCGGGATCGATCTGGTCGTGGCCAGTCTCGCCGAACGGTTGGCGCAGGCGGTGCCCCGCTCCATACACGGCAACGCCACCGTCCAGCGCGCCAAGGCCTACGTCGAGGCGCACTTGAGTGACACGACCCTCGACCCGCCGAAGCTCGCCGCCGCGGTCGGCGTGTCGCTGCGCCGGTTGCAGGAGCTGTTCCACGAGCGCGGCCGGCACATTTCCGACTACATCTGGGGACGCCGGCTAGAGGCGGCAGCCAAGCGCCTAGCCGATCCGGCCTGCGCCCACCTGTCGATCGGCATGCTGGCTTACGGCTGCGGCTTCAGCAGCCAGGCGCATTTCGCGCGCCGCTTCAAGGATCGCCACGGCATGAGCCCGCGTGACTACCGGCGGGCGCACAGGTAGGACGTGCCGTCGGCCGCATCCGTTTTCGGGCTGTCGTCCGAGTCCGCCGAGGGGCCGAATTAGATCGGAGACGGACCGTCCGCTCTTACTTCGACATTGCCCCGACCGGCCCGCTCCGGGTCGGCCGGATAGGGGCGCCGACCGCCGGGCTGATCTTTGTCAGTCGCTCGGATGACGGGAAACCCGACGGCGTGACGGTGGCCATCGATGGGACGACGACCGTCCGCGCCGCCGCCCGCACGCTGACGCACGCGCGGCCCGTCGCCGTTCCGTTTGTGGCCGGTCGACCAGCAGATGCGGGTCGCTGTCCCGCAGGGCCGCCCCGCTGCCCTCGCCTGCGTCACGGCATGGCTGGACGAGGCGAAGCGGACAGGCGTCGTCCACAGGATCTTCGAGGCCCGCGGCTTCGGTCAGGACGCGGTTGCCTCCCAGACCAGCGCAGCTGGCTCACCGGTCGAGCCGCGTCGGAGCGCCCGTCACATCGCATTCGGGTGGACGGCGGAGGGCCGAGCGCGCGGCTCCGCACGGACGCGAGCCCCGGATCCCGTTCATGGGCGGCAATGGCCCGCTTCCCTGGCCGCACGGGGCCGACCGCCGGGTGAAGAGCGGCCACGAACGGGGAGCCTCGATGAGGGGATGCCAGGGCGCACGGCCAGCCGCGCAGACGCATGGGTCGCCCGATCCGCCGCATGACGTCGATGGTTCACGATCCAACACGTCGGAGTTGCGAACCGCCCGCGTGGCTTGCTGCCCAGGATTGCTTGTGGAACCGTGTGTGCCTGGGAGAGGTGACAGATGCTCCGCACCGAGCGTTCCAAGACGAAGCGCGATCTGAGATGACGGCTGAGGGTCCGCCCGACAAGATGGCCGAGGTTGCTGGACTGGCGGCCGCCATCGCCGACCACATCCTCGCGCAGCACGAGGCCGGTCTCACGATCCCGCCGGACCAGTTCAGGATGCTCGTGAGCGCCGCCCGGATGCTCCTGGACAACGGCGTATCGTGGCCGCCATCGGTGACATACCTCGTGATGGAAGTCGCCCGGCGGGTCGAGGAAGCCGAGCCTCCGCCCAAGGGCGACGAGGTCGTGGCGCACCTGACGCGGGCGCTCAACGCGGCCAAACCCACCTGAGGCCTGCCTGAGGCGCACCGTCACGCGGCGGGCGCGCCGATTTCCTGCGGGATCGGCGCCCTATATGGGCCCCATGCCCACACTCGGCCTCAAGCTCCCGCTCCGGATCTGCGTCCTCGAGAACGCCGCCTGCGTCGAGGATGCCGGCGGCCGGCGCACCGGCTTCGTCTACTGGGACGAGGGCAGGCCGGGAGGAGGCGACAGTGCCTTCACCCGCGCCGAGGCCATCGAGCAGGTCCGGATCATCGCGAGCGCCTGGGCCGGCGCCCTGGTCCACAGCGGCACCCTCGACACCGGCCCGGCACCCGAGCCGGGCGCCGCCGCCGCCGAGCCCTCTCCGGAAGGCTGATCGCTCCCGGTGGAGCGGGATCCGCTACAGGCCGGCGCCGCTCACGTACGAGACCGGCGCGCCCGAGCTCGTCGCGGAGGCCGCCACGGTGGCGGCGATCCAGTCGCCGTCGCCGGTCGCGGGCACCCGGCACGCCCGTGCCATGGCCCATACCTGTCGGCGCCAGAGCCAGAGGCGGAGGGTGTGGATGAGGTCGTACACGGCCGGCCCCCATGCTGTCGCTCCCGTCCATGTGGGGCGCGCGCTCGGTCCGCTCAAGCGTGCGGCGCCCTCATGGCTGCGTTCGGATGCCCCGCACCTAAGCGGCGACGTGCTTCATCACGAAGTGGAAGCCGAGTTCGGGGTTCTTGCTGAAATCGGCATCGTAGAATGCGTTCTCATTGCCGGAACCTCGGCAAAAATCCTTGAACTGAAACATGCTCTTCGGGACGAATTCGAGCCCGTGCTGCCGGACAAGCTCGCGCCACCACGTCTCCGGCTTGACTGTAGGATGGTAGCTCACGCCGTTGGCGACATCGTCGTATGTCGCGGCGGAGCCCACGAAAAGACCGCCGTCGGCCAGGTGAGATTTCACATTGGCAAACAGCTGAGGAAGCAACGATTCCTCGATGTGCTCGAGGACCTCCCACATCGTGATGACGTCAAATTTGGCTTTCGTACCCGTCTTCTGATCTATCAGAGAAAATGGCTTGGTAATATCGCATGTCTTTAGATAATCTGGAATGATAGACCATTCGGCGCGCTGCGCGCGAAGGGAGTAATCGCTTCCCTCGATGCCGAATGCCGCGTTGCCTCTGATGAGGAAATCGAAGACGAGGCCGCCCCCTGCGCAGCCGAGGTCCAGGGCGGTGACCTTTCGGCCGAAATGGCTTTCGATCGCATGACAAAACCGCTGATTGCGTGTATTGTCATCCTTTGTTCCGCGCGGAACCGTGTGGTCGTTGCTCTCGTAGGCGATCGGATGATCTGTCACGAGACAGAAGTTGTTTTTCGGCGCCAGCTGAACGACGGCGAGGCGCCTGACATCTTGCATCTGTGCGAGCTGCTGCGCGTGAGCCGCCATGATCTTGCTGTCGAGGGCGGCGTAGAGCTGGCGGCCCACATCAAGAATCTGCTGGGTGATGAATTGCTTGTCTTGGTCGTTCATCACAAATTCCTGACGATCGATCTCGGTGTGACGCGGCGTGGCTGAGCCCGAATTTATCCCAGATCCTGTATCAAATCTTTACGCGACGGTCTGAATCCGGGGCGCGAAGCGGCGGCGCCCCGCCCGACGGCGCGCTTCGTCCGGGACCTGCGTCCGGGACCTGCCGCCAGCCCGGTCCGGTAGGCCGACCGAACGCCTCACGCCCCCGCCCCCGGCAGCCCGGTCCAGGCCTCGCGGATGAGCGCGAGGCGCTGAGCGGCCCGCGCCGCGTCGGCCTCCGCGACCTGGTGGAGGACCGCCTCCAGCGCCTCGGATCCGCCGAGCGCCGCGGCCGCCGCGCCCTGGCGGCGCATGGCGGAGCGGTGTGCCCGCATCGCCGGCCCCGCCTTCGGCCCCGTTTCGATCCCCTCCAGGGTGGCGATCAGGGCCGCCGCGAACGGGGCGACGTCGCGCCAGGATGCCGCTGTGGTCGCCGCTGCGGTCGCCGCCGAGGTCGCCGGCTCGGGGGAGGCGGCCTGCGCCGGCGGCGGCGCGGAGAAGCTGGTGGTGAGCGGTCGCTTCATGACGAACCTCCACGGGCGCGATATCTAAGGGGGATCGGCCGGCGCGGAGCTGTACGAGGAGCGCATGGCCGAAAGGCGGAAGGCCACCGGATCCGGCGAGGACGGCCTGTCGCGCCACATCCTCCCCAATGCCGGTACGATGGTCGGTGTCTGCACCACGCTGATCGGCCTCGTGAAGATCGCCGAGGGCTGGATCGGGCCGAGCCACGTCGACGAGGCCGCCGCCCTGACGGCGGTCCTGTTCCTGGTCAGCGCGATCGCGTCCTACCTGTCGATCCGTCTGGGGGATGTCAGCGACCTCGCGATCCGCCTGGAGCGCTGCGCCGACATCTGTTTCGTCATCGGGCTGATCGGCCTGACGCTGATCTCGGTTCTGTTCGCCTACGAGACGATCTGACGGCGTGCCGCAGGGGACCGTCGGGCAGGGCATCGGGGTCGGTCAGCGCCGCCGCGAGGAGCGCGCACAGACCGAGATGCAGGGCGAGCGCCGCCGAGCCGGCATCGTGCAGGGACCACAGGCCGGCCGCACCGACCGCCATGAGCGGCGGCCCGGCCACGTAGACGAGGCTCCGCCACGCGGCCGCGGGGCGTCCGAGGCGCCAGAGGCAGCCGGCCAGCGCCGCCAGGGCAAACCCGCCCTTGATCAGCGCCATGAAGCGGATCACCCGCACGAGATCGGTGTCGATTTCGGCCGCAGGGGAGCGTCCGGCCGCGATCCAGGCCAGCGGAAGTGCGAGGACCGTCAGCGCGGCCAGCATCATGCGCGCCGGAGGGGCGCCGCGCGTCGCGCGCCCGGCCGCGGCCGGGATCGTCATCGCCTGAACCCGCATCGGCTTCCTCCTGCGCCCCGCTCCGATCGGAATCGAGTCTAGGCGCTCCGGGGGCCTCGGTCACCTCAAAGGGAGAGGGAGCCGGCAGGGCCGCGCCGCCGCAGGCGCGTGCCGGGACGACGCACCCCGGCTCAGCAGCCGCGGAACAGGGCGACGCCGAAGGCGGTGAATTTCAGCGGCAGGTGGCAGTGGCCGTCGGGGTCGTCGATCCGGAAGCGAATCGCGGCCTCCTCCAGGAACCCCTCCCCCGCCGCCCCGACGAAGTCCCCGATCGCGAACACGACCTCGTAGAGTCCGGCGGCGAGCCGCGTCCGCACGATCGGATGATCGAGCGTCCCGTCCGCGCCGAGCCGCCCCTCGGCGAGCACCCGCCGCCGGGACCCGGCCCGCAGGACGCGCACGCGCATCCCCGCGGCCGGCCGGCCCGTGGCGGCGTCGACGGCGTGGAGCGACAGGCCGGTCACGGGGCGCCGCCCTCCCAGAGCATCCGCCAGGGATGGGCGGCCTCGTAGGCCGCCGCCATCGCCACCAGAGCCTCGTCGCGGCCCCAGGGCGCCACGAGCTGGAACCCGATCGGCAGCCCGGCACGGGAGGGGCGGCAGGGGATCGAGATCCCGGGACAGCCGGCGGCGTTGACGAAGCCCGTGAAGGTCGCCGAGCCGCGGGGGCCCACCGGCACCCCGACGATGCGCTCCGGATGGGTGTCCTCCGCCCGCCAGGGTAGCGCCGCCGCCGTGGGCGTCATCAGCAGATCATGCGCGGCGAACAGGGCGGCGAGATCCTGACGCAGCGCCAGCGCCATCCGCTGCACGTCGAACAGGTCGGCCGCCGAGAGGGCCGCCCCGGCCTCCGCCAGGGCGCGGATGTCGGGGCCGAGGTCGTCGCGCCGGCCCGGATGCGCCCGCATCAGCCAGGCGATTCCGGCCTGGCCGAGGATTGGCCACGCCTCCGTGATGGCGGTCGCCGCGTCGAAGCGGCCGGTCTCGACCCGGTGGCCGAGGCCGGCGAGGCGCCCGGCCGCCTCGGCGACGCTGTCGGCGATCTCGGGATCGACCGGGGCGGTGCCGAAGGCCGGGACATGGAGGATCCGCAGCGGGCGCTCCGGCATTGCGGCGGTCCCGAACGGGCCGAAGCCGTTCGGCGCGACCGCGTTCGGATCGGCCGCCCCGAGGATCCGCATCAGCGCCGCGAGGTCGTCGACCGTGCGCGCCATCGGCCCGACCACCTCGAGGTCGAGCATGATCGGCGGCAGCCCGCCGGTTCGCGGCACCCGTCCGGCGGTGGGTTTCAGGCCGACGAGGCCGGTATGGGAGGCGGGGCGGCGGATCGAGCCGCCCGCATCGGTCCCGAGGGCCAGGGGCCCGATCCCGGCGGCCACCGCCGCGACGGCGCCGCCGCTGGAGCCCCCCGGGGTCAGCGCCGGATCCCAGGGGTTGCGGGTGACGCCGGAGACCGGGTTCCCGGTATAGCCCTGGACGGTCAGTTCCGGGACGTTGGTCTTGCCCAGGATCACCGCTCCGGCCGCGCGCAGGCGGGCCACCGGCGTCTCGTCCCGGTCCGCCCCCTGCCCCGCGTAGAGCCGGCTGCCCCAGCCGGTGGCGAACCCGGCGACGTTCAGGCTGTCCTTGATAGTCACCGGCACGCCGTCGAGGGGGCCGAGCGGCCGGCCCGCCGCCCAGCGGGCCGCGCTCGCCGCGGCGGCGCGCGCCGCACCTTCGGGATCGACGGCGACCAGGGCGTTGAGCCCCGGGTTCACGGCCTCGGCCCGGTCCAGGCAGGCGCGAGCGGCCGCGACCGGGCTCGCCGTCCCGGCGGCGTAGCGTCGGCCCAGGGCGGTGGCCGAGAGGGTCCAGAGCGGGCCCGTCGCATCGGTCTGCATCATGGCTCTCCCTCGCGATGCGCGATCCAGCGGGCGAGCGGCCCGCTCAGGCCCGTGGCCGGTTTCGCGGGCGGCCGGGCGAAGCGTCCGGCCCGGGGCGGCCGCGTCCCGAGCCGCACCAGCGCCTGCGCCTGGCCGAGGGCGGCCGCCAGCGGGTCGACCAGGGGCACCGGCACCGCGTCCTGCAGGGTCGTGGCGAGGCCGGCGAGGGGCGCCCCGGCCAGGATCACCGCGTCGGCCCCCTCTTCGACCGCCCGCTCAGCCAGGGCCAGGATCTCGGGCCGCAAGTCGTCCTGGACCTCGGTCACCGCCTGGAACGGCCGGCGCACCGCGTAGAGGCCGGCGCAGCGGGCCGACAGGCCGGCCAGGGCCACCGCATCCTCGTACCAGGGCAGCAGCGCGGGGGCGAAGGTGACGATCGCGAAGCGCGCTCCGACCTGGCAGGCGGTCAGCATCGCCGCCTCGGCCATCCCGACCACCGGCAGGTCGAACAGCTCCCGCGCCGCGATCAGCCCGGGATCGCCGTAGGCCGCGATCACCGCGGCATCGTGGCCGGCCTGGTGCGCGGCGAGCGTCTCCAGCACCGCCGCGCCGGCGAGCTGCGCCTCGGCCCGGCTGGCGATGTAGGGCAGGCCCGTCGTGGCGGTGAGCGCGGTGATCCGCGCATCGGGGGCCAGCGCCGCCTGCGCCGCCCGCGCCATGCGTTCGGTCATCGCCGCGGAGGTGTTCGGGTTGAGGAGCAGGATCCGCATGGCGGGTCAGCCCGCCATCCGGCGGGACAGGCCGGCGGCCCGCTCCATCACCACCGCCAGCACCACCGTCACCAGGATCAGCAGGCTGGAGGCCGCCGCTACCGTGACGTCGAGGCGCCCCTCCAGATCCTGCCACATCCGGATCGGCAGCATGTCGGTGGCGGCGTCGCGCAGGAACAGCGAGACCGGGACGTTGTCGAAGCTCGCCATGAAGGCGATGAAGCCCCCGGCCAGGATCCCGGGCCGGATCAGCGGCAGGGTCACCCGGCGGAACGTGTAGAGGCGCGAGGCGCCGAGCGAGGTCGAACTCTCCAGCAGCACCGGGTCCATCTGCGACAGGGCCGCGACCGTGGTGCGGACCACGAAGGGCACGCAGACCACGGTGTGGCCGAGGATCAGGGTCAGCGGCGAGACCGGGATGCCGGCGAGGCTGAACAGCATCAGGGCGGCGAGCCCGAAGGCCAGGGCCGGCAGGACCAGCGGCGACAGGAACAGGCTGTCGAGGAGCCGCGCGGAAAGCCGCCGCGACCGTGCGATGGCGAGCGCCGCCGCGGTGCCCAGCACCACCGACAGGAGGGTCGCCCAGCCCGCCACCACCAGGCTGTTCCAGGCGGCGGCCTGGAGCTGCTCGGCCTCCGCGAGCGCCGCGTACCAGCGCAGGGAATAGCCCGGCGGCGGGAAGCGCAGGGAGAAGCCGTTGGTGAACGAGACCACCACGACGATCACGGTCGGTGCCGCCAGCAGGACGAGGCAGAGGCCGGCGAGCAGCAGCACGGTGCCGTGGAAGCTGAACCAGTCGAAGTCGCGCCGCAGGGACGTCCGCATGGTGACCTCAGGCTTGCGCGTAGCCGCGCGACAGGCGGCCCACGAGGTTGAGGAGCGTCACGCAGGCCAGCACCGCCACGAGGAAGACGATCGCGATCGCCGCCGCGAAAGGCCAGTTGTTGAGCGAGGAGGCCTGCTGGTACAGGTACATGGGCATGAACAGCATCTGCCCGCCGCCGATCAGCGACTGGGTGATGAAGGCCGTGATCGCCGCCGCGAAGGTCAGCAGGCAGCCCGCCACGATGCCGGGCAGGCAGAGCGGCAGGGTCACCCGGAGGAAGGTGCGCCACGCCCCCGCCCCCAGAGCCGCCGAGGCGTCGGCGAGGTTCGGGTCGATCCGCGACAGGGCGGTGACCAGCGGCAGAACCATCAGGGGCATCTGCACCTGCGCCAGCGCCAGGACGAGGCCGCCCTCGGTGTAGAGCAGCTTCAGCGGCGTGTCGGTGAGGCCGAGGCCGAGGAGGGCGGCGTTGACGATGCCCTGGCGCCCGAGGATCACGATCCACGCGAAGGTCCGCACCACCACGCTCGTGAGCAGCGGCAGCAGCACGATCAGGGTCAGCAGGCCGCGCAGGCGGCCGGGCGCCCAGGTCAGGAGCAGCGCCAGCGGCAGGCCGAGCAGCAGGGTCAGCGCCGTGACCTCGACGCCGAGCCACAGGGTCGCGCCGAGCACCCGCAGGGAGAACGGGTCGAGCAGGAACCGGGCGTACTGGTCGAGGCCGAACCGGGTCATGCCCGGATCGGCGTAGAAGCTCACCAGCAGCAGCAGCGCCAGCGGCGCCAGGAAGAAGACCAGGAAGAACGCCCCGAGGGGCAGCGCGAGGCGGATGTCGTAGGCCGCCGTCCAGGCGCGGACCGGGCGGCCGGGCGCCGCGACCGGGCCCGCCGTCGCCATGGCCGGGCCGGCGGTCACACCCGGATCTCGCGGTTGAAGCGCTCGATCCAGGCCGACCGGCTGCGGTTGATCGCGGCCCAGTCCTGGAAGACCGACTTGCGCTTCAGTTCGTCCGCGTCCTTGGCCAGCACCTTCGCGATCGCGCCCTCGATCGCGACCTTCCGGTTGGTCGGCACGATCAGGTAGGGGCTCTGCATCAGCTTGGCCTGCACCTCCGGCGAGAGGGCGGCCTCGATCAGCTTGAAGGCCAGCTCCTTTACCGGCGTGTTCTTGACGATGTGGATCGTCGTCTTGAAGGCGATGATGCCCTCCTTCGGAATCGCGAACTCCACCGGCACGCCCCGGGCCTTCAGGATCTGGATCGCGTTGAAATTGCCCGGCCCGATGTCGACCTGCTCCTGCTGGTAGAGGGCCGCCAGGGCGCCCGGGTTGGCCGCCACGGCGGCGAGGTTCGGCTTGAGCGCCTCCAGCGCCTTGAAGCCCGGCTCGACATCGGTCTCCGAGCCGCCGTGCATCCGGGCGATCTCCACGAGGAAGCCGGTGCCGAGCGTCGAGTTCAGGTTGGTGATGCCGACCCGGCCCTTGTACTCGGGCTTCCACAGGTCGGCCCAGGAGGTCGGCGGCGTCTTCACCTTCTCGGGGTTGTAGGTCAGGCCGACGATCTGGAAGAACGGCGCCGGGCCCATCGGCTCCTGCGCGTCGGCGATCAGGTCGCCGTAATGGGCCGACTGGGCCACCGGATAGGGCTCGACGAGGTCCTGGGCGATGGCCGTGAGGGCGGGGCCCGGATCGTGCAGCATCACGTCGATCGGCGGGTTGGCGCGGGCGGCCTGGACCTTGGCGATCTGGTCGACCGAGAGCATCGGATCGAGGATGACGTCGCCTCCCGAGCTCTTGCGGAAGGCCGGCACCAGCACGGCCCGGTGCGCCTCCTCCCAGCTGCCCGTGAAGGTGGCGAAGACGAGCTTGCGCGCCTGCGCGCGGGACAGGCCCGGGAAGGCCTGCGCGGCGCCGAGGGTCAGGGCGCCGGCGAGGAGGCTGCGGCGGTGCAGGGTCATGGTCGGCTCTCCTGGCTCGGACTCGGGCGGCTCGGCTTCAGTGGCGGGAATCGGGGAAGACGCTGACCCGCTCGGGCGCGGTCGGCGACAGGCGCACGCGGGTGCCGGGCGGCCGGGGCCGGGCGCCCGCGGCCCGGGCCTCGGCGGTCTTCAGGCGGGCGCCGCCGTCGAGGCGGATCTCGTGGACCAGGGTGGCGCCGAGCGGCAGGCCGATCTCGACCACGCCGTCGAGCCCCTCCCCTCCGGTCGCGAAGGCGACGTGCTCGGGCCGCAGGCAGGCGGCCACCCGCGTCCCGTCCGGCAGGGCCGTGACGGTGGGGAGAAGGCCGCCGGTCTCCAGAGCCACCACGCGGGTGCCCCCCGGCCCGGTCGCGAGCCGGCCGTGCAGGACGTTGGCCGTGCCCACGAAGGTGTTGACGAACAGCGTCTCGGGGCGGTCGTAGACGTCGGTGGGCGGTGCGAACTGCTCCAGGCGGCCGGCATTGAGCACGGCGACCCGGTCGGCCATCGACAGGGCCTCCTCCTGGTCGTGCGTGACGATCAGCGTGGTGGTGCCGGCGCTGCGCTGGATGCGCTTGATCTCGATCTGCATGTCGAGGCGCAGGTTCTTGTCGAGGGCCGCGAAGGGCTCGTCGAGGAGCAGGATCGAGGGGCGCACGGCGAGCGCCCGGGCCAGCGCCACCCGCTGCTGCTGGCCGCCCGACATCTCCCGCGGGTAGCGCCCGGCGAGGTGCTCCAGCCGCACCAGCGCCAGCATCTCGGCCACCCGCGCCTTCTGCTCGGCCCGCCCGACCCCCCGGGCCGCGAGGCCGTAGGCGACGTTGTCGGCGACGCTCATGTGGGGAAACAGGGCGTAGTTCTGGAACACGATGCCGACGGTTCGGCGGTTCGGCGGCAGGTGGTCGACCGCCTGGCCGCCGATGATGACGCGCCCCTCCGTCGGCTTCAGGAAGCCCGCCACCGCCCGCAGCAGGGTGGTCTTGCCGCAGCCCGAGGGCCCGAGCAGCGCCACGAGCTCGCCGCCCTTGATGTCGAGGGTCACGGTGTCGACGGCGAGCGCCGTCCCGTAGCGCTGGGTGATCCCGTCGAGGATCAGGGTGGTTCCGGCTCCGGCGCTCACGGACGGCCCTCCCCGTCCGCCGCGAAGGCGCGGCCATGGGCGGCGAGATGCGCGGTCGGGCAGCCGGCGAGGTCCAGGCCCTTCCACAGGGTGACGGCCACCGAATCGATCACCGGCACGCCGAGTTCGGCCTCCAGATCCGGAGCGAGGACGGCGCCCGCGAGATTCGTGCAGACGATCGCCACCGCGTCGACGCCCTCGGCCGCCACCGCCCGAACCATGCCGGCGATGGCCTCGGGACCGGCCTCGGCAAAGGCGAAATTCTCCGACAGGCCGAGATGGCGCTCGGCGCCGCAGTCGAATCCGGCCGCACCCCAGTTGGCCTGGATCCGGCGCTGGACGTCGCCGGTATAGGGCGTGACGAGGCCGATCCGCCGGAAGCCCCGGGCGCGGAACAGGTCGCGGAAGGCGAGCGCGGCGGTGGAGGCCGGGCGTCCGGTCCGGTCGGTGATCGCCGCGCCGAGGCGCTCGTCCGCGTCGAAGCCGAGCCACGCGCCGGAGGTGCCGTTCCACAGGATCGCGGCGACCCGGGCGTCGGCGAGCAGGTCGGCCGCACTCAGGATCGGCTCGGGGTCGAACTGGTCCAGCGCCGCCGCCGACAGGCCGATCTCCGTCACGCGGAAGCGGGCGAAATGGGCGCTCACACCCGCGCAGCCGGCCAGCAGATGGGCGGTGGCCGGCTCGAGGACGCTGTTCGACGAGGGCGTCAGCATGCCCAGGCGCGTCGTGCGGTTCGGTCGTTCCATCGCATCCTTCCCCGACACGCGGAGCATCCGACAGGCCGGGACGAGCGACAAGGTATTTTCTGCATGCTGCATGCAATTTGCGCAAATGCATGATATGGCAGCGCAAGTGGCCGAAAAATGGATCATCGATCGGGCGGCCGCACGCGCTAGGCTGGCGCGGTGGAGCGGGAGGATCGATGGACGTCGTCGCACGAGGCCGGGGCCGGCCCCGCAAGGCCCTGATCGTCCCCGCCGCGCAGGTGCACAGGATCGGCCTGCACGAGCAGGCGGCGGCCCGGCTCAAGGACATGATCGTCCGCGGCGTGTTGCCGGCGGGCGCGACCCTCGTGGAGACGGACCTCTCCGTCGCGCTCGGGGTCTCCCGGACCCCGCTGCGGGAAGCCCTCAAGCTCCTGGCGGCGGAGGGGCTGGTCGACCTGCACCCGAATCGCAGCGCGCGCGTCCCGGACTGGACGCCGGAAGAGATCCTCGAACTGTTCGAGGCCTTGGCCGGCATCGAGCGGCTCACCGCGGAACTCGCCGCGCCGCGGATTTCCGAGGCCCTGATGGACGACCTGCGCGGCAAGCAGGCTCAGCTCGACCGCATGCACCGGGACCAGGTGCTCGACGCCTATTTCGCCCTCAACCAGGAGATCCACCGGACGATCGTCACGGCCGCCCACAACCGTCCGCTGGCGGAGGCCCACGCGCCGCTCCAGGCCCGGGCTCAGTGGGCGCGCCTGCGCGCGCTCTCCAGCGGCAGCCGCTGGGCGGAATCCGCCCGGGAGCACCGGGATCTGTTCGAGGCCCTCGCCGGGCGGGACGCCGCCGAGGCCGGGGCCATCGCCCATCGCCACGTGCTGCGGACCGGCGTGGTGATCGCCGAGACGCTCCACGCCCGGCGCGCGGGCCCCGCCGCCCGGTAAGGAAACGTTAACCCTGTCGGCGCATCGGTGGGCCACCAGCCGGACGCAGGCCTTCCACGCCCCTCCGATCCGCCCCTCAACACGGGTGGGCGTGGAAGCCTCGTCCGGCGCGGGCCGTCAGGCGTCGTCGAACGCGATCCCGAGTTCGGTTTCCTGACGCCACGTGACGCGAACCGGCCGACGCTGACCGTTGATCCCGTAGGACAGCACGAAGGCGTCGGGAACGCCGATCACGCTGACGACGCGCAGGCGGGCGCCGCCGTCCGAGATGTTGCGGATCGTGCAGTCGATCGCACCGCCACCGGCGAGTTCGATGTGCCCCTCGAGAAGCGTCCGTCTGCGGGGCGCCACACGTCTGTCGTCCATCCTCGTTACCCTTGGCTTGCGGGGCCGGATTCCACGCGAAATCCACACGAGCATCGCTGATCCGACGCACGGGTCCCGCTGCCTACCCGTCCATCGGCGCGCGATGACGACGGGCGGCACGGGCCGGTCCGTCAGCCATCGGCGCGAGAAGATCACGGTTTTCGTGTCGATTCCGTCAAGAAATCGGAAGACCGATCGCAGCCGGGCCCCGTCAGGACGTCTTCACCAGCTGCAGCGCGCCCCTTTGGAGCGGCGCGGGTGACGGCGCCGCGCTGCGCGTCTGATTGCGGCCGCCGGTCTTGGCCTCGTAGAGGGCGCCGTCCGCCAAGCGGTACAGGTCCGGCAGGGGCGCGCTCCGGTCGCCGCTCGGCCGTGCGGCGGCGAGCCCGATGCTCACCGTCACGACGCCTGCCCCGAGCCCGGCCGACGGGACGGGGAGCTTCGCCACCTCGGCATGGATCGTGTCGGCGACGCGCCGGGCGCCCGCCTCGTCGGTTTCGGGCAGGAGCACGGCGAACTCCTCGCCGCCGATGCGGCTGGCGAGATCCTGCGGGCGGTGCACGCTCGCCGACAGACTGCGCGCCAGGCCCTGCAGGACCGCATCGCCCACCGGGTGCCCGTATTGGTCGTTGAAGCGCTTGAAATGGTCCGCATCCACGATGAGCAGCGACAGGGGATGGCCGTCGCGCCGCGCCGCGTCCAGAGCCCGCTGGTACATGTCCTCGAAGCAGCGGCGGTTCGGCAGGCCGGTCAGGGCGTCGGTGCGCGACAAAGCGGCCATCTCGGCCCGCATCGCCTCGCGGCGGCGTAGCTCCCGCCCGAACAGGAGCGACAGCGCGATCGTGAGGCCGCACAGCGCCAGCACGATGCCGCCGATGATCGTCGCCTTCGCGGCCCAGTCCGCCTCCACGTCCTTCGTGGACAGGGCGACGTTCAGGATCAGCGGCAGGGTCCCGATCCGCGTGAATTTGTAGCTCCGCTCGACGCCGTCGCGCACGGAGGTGCTGACGAAACTGCCCCGCCCCTCCCGCAGGAACCGCCTGAAGGTCGGCGCCTGCGCGATGTTCGCCCCGAGATCGGCCTCCACGTAGGGATAGCGCATGATGCGGGTGCCGTCGGTCAGGTACAGGTTGATGGCCCCGCCCGGCCCGAGGTCGATCTCGCTGAACAGGTGCGTGAAGTAGGACAGCTTCACGGTGCCCAGAACCACGCCGCCGAAGCTGCCGTCGGGCCTGTCGATGCGGCGGCTGAACGGCAGCATCCGCTCGCCGTCGAGCCGCGACACGATCGGGCGCCCGACATGGAGGCCGAGCCCGGCGCTCGCCTGGTGAACCTGGAAGTACTCGCGATCCGCGTAGTTGCCCTTGCGGGGCGGGACGGCCGCGATGTCCGCGACGACATCGCCCTCCTCGTTCAGGATCAGCATCACGCCCATGTCGCGGGCGGTCGCGGCGCGGTCGAACAGGATGAGCTGGCGCAGCCGCGGATCGGCCTCGGTCAGGCCCGGCACCTTCAGGTTGTCGACGGCCGCGCGGATCGAGAGATCGTACATCTCGATGTTGCGCACGATGTCGCGCTCGAGAACCTGGAGGAGGTTCCGGCTGGTCTGGTCCGCGCTGTCCCAGGCGTCCCGGCGCAGATCGGCCAGCATCAGGCCGGACGTCACCACCATGCCCAACGGGGCCAGGACGCCGAGCGCGATCCAGGTGCGGGCCGATCTGAGCCAGGAACCGGCGCGCCGCAACACGTTCATCGGCCCCACACAGGCGTCGTTTCGTTGCCGGGTACTGACATGGCGCGCCTTAACCGCGGCTTTCGCACCCGAGCGGCCGAGCCATCACGGGCGAATTATGGGGATGACGGTCCACTTGTGATGGACGGCGCTGACCGGGCCGTCCGAGGGCCGGCCTCCGCCTCGGCGTGCGGGAAGCGCAGCTCGACATGGCAGCCGCCGCCCGCCGCGTCGCGGATCGCCACGGGGGCGCCGTGCAGGTCGGCGATCGCCGCCACGAGGCTCAGGCCCAGGCCGTGGCCGGGCGTCTGGCGCGCCGCCTCCGCGCGATAGAAGCGGTGGAACACCTGACTGCGTTCCCCCGGTGGCAGCCCCGGGCCGGTATCGGCGACGGTCACGACGATCGCGGCCTCGGTCCGCTGCAATCCCACCGCGACGCGGCCGCCGGGCGGCGTGAATTTCAGGGCGTTGTCGAGGAGATTCGAGAGGGCCTCGAAGCACAGGTCGCGGTCGCCGTGGACGGGGTGCGGCCCGTCCGGCGCCGCGAGCGCGAGGTCGATGTCCTTCTCCTCGGCGAGCGGCGCGTGGAACTCGACCGCCACGGCCGCCACCTCGCCGAGATCGACCCGCGTGAACGCGCCGCGCCGCCGCCCGTCCTCCATCTCGCCGATCCGCAGGACGGCGGTGACCATGGCGAGCGTCTGGTCGATCCACACGAGCCCCTGGTCGATCGCCTCGTGGAACTCCGCGACGGTCCGGGCCTGGGACCGGGTGCGCTCGAGCCGGGCGCGCAGGCGGGTGAGCGGCGTGCGCAGGTCGTGGGCGACGGCGTCGCCGACGCTGCGGACCTCGCCCATGAGGTGCTCGATCTCGTCGAGCATCCGGTTCACGGTCCGGGTCAGCCGGTCGAACTCGTCGTCGCCCGGGCCGACCGGCAGGCGCTTGCCCAGGTCGCCGCGCATCACCTCGGCCACGGCGGCCTCGGTGGCGGCCAGGCGGCGGCGCGCGCGGCTCGTGAGCAACAGGCCGCCCAGGGCCGAGAGCGCCAGCGTCGGCACCAGCCCGAGGCCGAGGGCGCGCAGGATCGTGGCCTTCACGCGGTCGATCTCGTCGGTGTCGTGGGCGATCACCACGGTGCTGCCGTCGGCGAGCGCCAGCGCGGCCGCCCAGATCTCGTCCTGGAGGCTGCGACCGGCGAGATCGACCGTCGCGCTCACCCGGTACGCGTCGCCGTCGCGCGCCAGACGGGCCGGCAACGCCCCGAGATTGCCGGCCCGGCGCGTCCCGTCCGGCGCGAACAGGCCGCCGTAATGCGTGGCGTGGACATCCATCGCGATCCACGTATCGACCCGGGTCGCCGCGACGCCGGGGTCGGCCGCGGCCGACCGGACCTCCAGCCGGAGCGTTTCGGCGAGTTCCTCCCGCAGGTAGTCGGCCGTCTGCCAGTAGACGAAGGCGAACATCGCCAGGGCGAGCAGGAGCGACCACAGGGCGATGCCGAGCGCCCAGCGGATCGCGGTGGAGCGGAACAGGTCCGCCGAGCGGAGCCGATCAACCATCGGGCGTCAGCGTGAAGCCGGTGCCGCGCACGCTGTGGATCAAGGGCGGCTCTCCCCCCGCCTCCAGCTTCCGGCGCAGGCGCCCGACATGGACGTCGATCAGGTTGGACTTGGGCGTGAACCGGTAGTTCCAGACCTCCTCGAACAGCATCGCCCGGGTCACGATCTGGCCGGGGCGGCGCATGAGATACGCCAGGAGCTTGAGTTCGCGCGGCAGCAACTCCAGGTCGCGGGCGCCGCGCCGGCCCGTGCCGGCGATCAGGTCGATCGCGAGGTTGCCCACGTGCAGGACGGTCTCGCGGCTGTCGACCGGCCGCCGCAGCAGCGCCTCGATGCGTGCGGCGAGTTCGGCCAGCGCGAAGGGCTTGGCGAGGTAGTCGTCCCCGCCGGCGCGCAGGCCCCGGATCCGCTCGTCGACGTCGCCCAGGGCGCTCAGGACCAGCGCCGGCGTCCGATCCCCGTCGCGGCGCAGATCCTGGAGGACGCTCAGGCCGTCCCGGCCGGGGAGCATCCGGTCGAGGATGATCGCGCCCCAGCCGCCGTCCCGGGCCGCCCGGGCTCCGTCCGGACCGGTCGCGGTCCAGACGACCTCGTGGCCGCGCCCGCGCAGGTCGTCGAGCACGTCCCCGGCCGTCTCCGCATCATCCTCGATCAGCAGCAGCTTCGCCACGCGCGGCCCCCGCCCCGGTTCCACGCCCCGGCGCAGGCGCGGCTGTTTCCCGGTCCCGGACCCTTGTGCCGGACTTCGCGGCGCAAATCGCCCCGCGACCGTCCGCATGAACCCGAATTTAATGGCACCGCATCGCGTTGGCCCTCTTTATTGGAATGACTCTAGCCCGTACCCGCCCGCCCCTGGCCGCCGGACGGTGCGCTTCCGGATTCCCTCGATGCGGACTTGGTCTCGCCTTCCCTGCCCGTCCCGCCGCTTCGCGCCCGATCCGTGGACGTCGGTGCATGCCTAGGAAGCGGCGCCCGCGGCGCCTGATCAACCGCTACGCGGCGAGCCGCCTGTACGATGTCGAGACCCGGGCCTACGTCACCCTCGATCACCTCAAGGATCTGCGCAGTGCGGGCTACGAGGTCGTGGTCCGTGAGGTCGAGACCGGGCGCTTCGTGACCGAGGACGTGCTCAAGCCGGGCCTCGACGCGTGAGGCGGCCGGTCGAGTCGGCTGCGGCGCTCGGCGCCGGGCGATGGGGAGGCCTGCGGTGGACCGGATGGCGCTGACCATGGACGCCTCCGACGCCGCGCGGGAGGCCGAGACCGACGCGCAGGCGCCGCATCCGGATGTGGGGCCGACCGCTGCAGGCGCTCCGGAGGCCCGGCCCGGGAAGGCCCGGCGCGGCGGCGCACGCCTGGCCTGGCTCGTCCTGATCCTCGCCGCGCTCCTGGGCGCCGGCTGGATCTCGCGCGACGCGCTGCGCGACCGGCTCGGCTTGGGGCCTGCCCAAACCGGGGACGACGCCTCGATGACGGCCTCGTCCGCCGCGAAGACGGAGGACGCGCCGGCACAATCGGACTTCGTCACCCTCGACGCGGCCGGCCAGAAGCGGTCTGGCCTCGCCTTCGGGACGGCCGAGACGCGCCGGATCGTCCTGCCGGTGCGCGCCCCCGGCACCGTCGCCTTCGACGAGCGGCGCGTGACGCATCTGAAGCCGCGCACGCAGGGGCGGGTCCTGAGCCTCGCGGTCCAGCCCGGCGACCGTGTCGCGGCCGGCCAGACCCTGGCGACCCTCGACGCCGCCGGGATCCTGGACGCGCGCAACGGCCTCCAGGCCGCCCAGGCGACCCTGGGCGAGGCGCAGGCCTCCGAGCGGGCCGCGGAGATACAGCTCAAGCGCGGCCAGGAGCAGCTCAAGTTCGGCGGCGTCGCCCAGGCCGAGGTCGAGCGGCGGCAGGTCGATCTCGCCAAGGCGCGCGCGGCGGTCCAGTCCGCCCAGGCCAATGCCGACATGTACCGGGCGCAGTATCAGCGCCTCGCCCCCGCGGAGGGCGCCGCGCCCGGCACCAGCGCGGTCGTCACCCCGATCGCCGGGGTCGTGACGCAGGTCGGCGTGACCCTCGGCGAGGTCGTCGACACCGCCCGCGACGCGTTCACGGTGGCCGATCCGGCCCGCGTCGTCGTGCTGGCCAATCTCTACGGTCCCGACATCACCCGGGTGAAGGCCGGGGACGCGGCCACGGTGGACAGCCCGATCCCCGGCCAGCCGCCCTTCGAGGGCCGGGTGCGCTCCGTCAACGCCGCCCTCGATCCGGCGACCAACACCGCGCCCGCGCGGCTCGAACTCGACAATCCCGAGGATCTGCTGCGCGCCAACATGTTCGTGTCGGTCACGGTGGCCGCCGATCTCGGCCGGTCGGGCGTCACCGTCCCGGCCGCCGCGATCCAGCAGACCGAGGCGGGCCCGATCGCCTTCGTGCGCGTCGCCCCCGACCGCTTCGAACGGCGCGTCCTGACCCTCGGGATCCAGCGGGCGGACTGGGTCGAGGTGACACGCGGCGTCGCGGCCGGAGAGAGCGTCGCGACGGCGGGCAGCTTCGGCCTCAAGGCGATCCTCATGCGCAGCCTGCTCGACTCCACGGATTGAGCACCGCGATGAAGACCTGGTTCGCCCTGATGGTGCGCCGCCGGTTCCTGGTCCTGGTGGTGGCGCTCGCGGCCGCCGCGGGCGGGATCGCCAACCTCGAGGGCCTCTCCATCGACGCGGTGCCGGACATCTCGCCCCGGCAGGTGATGGTCCTGACCCTGTCGCCGGGGCTCGGCCCCCTGGAGGTCGAGCGTCTCGTCACCTTCCCGGTGGAGAATGCCATGGCGGGCGCGCCGGGCCTCGCCAATGTGCGCTCCACGTCCCGGGCCGGGGTCTCGGCGGTCTACGCGACCTTCGACGAATCCGTATCGGTGACCGAGGCCCGGGCCGAGGTGTTCCAGCGCCTGCCGCAGGCCAAGAGCCTGATGCCGGCCGGCGTCGGAGACCCGCAGATGGGCCCGATGGCGACGGGCCTGGGCGAGATCTACCAGTTCGAGCTGCGCGGGCCGGCCTACACGCCGATGCAGCTCAAGCGCATCCTGCAATGGACGATCGCCCCGAAGCTCAAGCTGACGCCGGGCATCGCCGATGTGAACATCTACGGCGGCCAGATGCCGACCTACGAGGCCCGCATCTCCGCCGATGCCCTGCGCCGTTACGGGGTCACCCTCGCCCAGGTCTACACGGCGCTCGCCGACAACAATGCCGCGCGCGGCGGCGCCTATCTGGAGCACAACGATCAGCAGGAGGTGATCCGCGGCCTCGGCCTCGCCAAGGGCCCGCAGGACATCGCCGACGTCGTGGTGGCGACCGGCCCCGGCGGCGTCCCGGTCACGCTCGCGACGCTCGGAACCGTGCAGGAGGCGCCCAAGGTCCGGCTCGGCGCCGTCACCCACGACGCCGCGGGCGAGACGGTCGTGGGCATCGCCCTCATGCGCTACGGCGAGAATGCCAGCGCGGTGGTCGAGCGGGTCAAGAAGACCATCGACGACCTGCGCCCGCAACTGCCGCCCGGGGTCGCGATCGTCCCCTATTACGACCGCAGCGCCCTCGTGGATCGCACGATCCATACGGTCGCGCACAACCTCCTTGAGGGGGCGGTGCTGGTGATCGTGGTCCTGCTGCTGCTGCTGGGCAACCTGCGGGCCGGCCTGATCGTCGCCGTCGCGATCCCGCTCGCGATGCTGATGGCGTTCGCCGGCATGCGCCTGCTCGGCCTGTCGGGCAACCTGATGAGCCTCGGCGCCATCGATTTCGGTCTGATCGTCGACGGCGCCGTGGTGATGATCGAGAACGTGCTGCGCGCGCGCGGGGAGCATCCGGACCGGCCGGCCACCGAGGTGGTGCGGGACGCCACCGCCGCCGTGGCGCGGCCGGTGATCTTCGCGGTGGCGATCATCATCCTCGTCTACGTGCCGATCCTCGCGCTGCAGGGCGTGGCCGGCAAGATGTTCGTGCCGATGGCGTTGACCGTGATCCTCGCGCTCGCCGGCGCTCTGGTCGTCACCCTCACGCTGATGCCGGCCCTGGCCGCCCTCTTCCTCGCCGGTCGCGGCGTCGGCGAGCGCGAGACGCGCCTCGTCCGGGGGATGCGCGCCGCCTACAGGCCGCTGCTGCGCGGCGCCGAGCGGCACGTGGTCCTGACCGTCGGGGTGGCGCTCGCGCTCTTCGCCGGCTCCTGCGTGCTGGCCACGCGCCTCGGCGGCGAGTTCCTGCCGAAGCTGTCGGAGGGCGCGATCGTCGTCACCTCGGAGAAGCTGCCGGGCATCGCCCTCGACGCGTCGCTGGCCACGGTCGGCCGGATCGAGCGGGTCCTGAAATCCTTCCCCGAGGTGAAGCGGGTGGTCTCCCTCACCGGCAGCGCCGAGATCCCCACCGACCCGATGGGCGTCGAATCGACCGACAGCTTCATCACCCTCGCCGACCCCGCCACCTGGACCACCGCCGCGACGCAGGACGGCCTCGTGGCCGCCTTCGACACGCGGCTGAAGGAGGAGGTGCCCGGTGTCGCCTACAGCTTCTCGCAGCCGATCCAGATGCGCATGGACGACCTGCTGGAGGGCGTGCGCGGCGACGTCGCGATCAGCCTGTACGGCGACGACCTCAAGGTCCTGAAGGACACGGCCGATGCCATCGTGCGGACGGTGTCGGGGGTCGAGGGCGCCGCGGACGTGAAGGCCGAGGCGCAGGCCGGCATGCCGGCGCTCTCGATCCAGGTCGACCGGGCCCGGGCCGCCCGTTACGGCATCACCGTGTCCGACGTGCTCGACGTCGTCGAGAGCATCGGCGGCCGCACCGCCGGCATGGTCTACGGGGACGACAACTCGATCACCGACATCGTGGTGCGCCTGGATCCCGCCGACCGCGGCGACATCGAGCGCATCCGTGCCCTGCCGGTCGGCCGCTCCGGCCAGGAGGCGGGTCGAGAGGCCGGCAGCCGGATGATGGTGCCGCTGGCGATGGTCGCCAGCGTGGAGGTCGCGACGGGACCGGCGCAGATCAGCCGGGAGCGGCTGCAGCGGCGGATCTCCGTTCAGGCGAACGTCCGGGGCCGCGACGTGCAGAGCTTCGTCGCGGCCGCCCAGGCCGCCGTGGCGCAGCAGGTCACGCTGCCGCCGCGCTACGCCCTGGTCTGGAGCGGCCAGTTCCAGAACCTGCAGGAGGCGACCGGCCGGCTGACCGTGGTGGTGCCGGCGGCGCTCGCCGCGATCCTGATCCTGCTGGTGGTGATGTTCGCCGATATCCGCATCGCCGGCCTGATCTTCCTCAACGTGCCGATGGCGGCCACCGGCGGCATCCTGGCGCTGACCCTGCGCGGGATGCCGTTCTCGATCTCGGCGGCGATCGGCTTCATCGCGACCTTCGGCATCGCGGTCCTGAACGGCGTGGTGCTCACGAGCTACATCCGGGACCTCGAGGCCACCGGCCTCGGCGCCAAGGAGGCCGCGACGCGCGCCGCCGAGATGCGGCTGCGGCCGGTGATGATGACCGCCCTGGTCGCCGCGCTCGGCTTCCTGCCGATGGCGCTCTCGACGAGCGCGGGCGCGGAGGTGCAGCGGCCGCTCGCCACCGTGGTGATCGGCGGCCTGATCTCCGCGACGCTGCTCACCCTCGTGGTGCTGCCGGCGGTCTATCCGGTGGTCGCGGGCCTGCGCCTGCCCTTCGGCGGACCCGGCCGCGCGGCGCCCGCCGCCGTCCCGGAGGCGCGGAAGCGGGCGCGGGCCGAGGCGTGAGCCCGCGCGGCCGGGTCCGCCGAAGGACGTAGCCCGCCCTCCTTCGGCCGGCGCCGCTACGTCGAAAGCGCGGTCCGGCTCCGGAGCGCGGCCGATTGTGGTCGATCCGGACGGCCCGCACGGTGGCGGCAGGCCTCAGGCAGAGGCCGCGGAGCCCCGCCATGTCCGTCCTTGGCCTCGTCGCCGAAACCGCGCGCCCGCCCCGCCTGGCCGTTCTGGTCCCGTGCTACAACGAGAGCCTGACGATCGCGCAGGTCGTCGGCGATTTCCGCGCGGCCCTCCCGACGGCGCAGATCTACGTCTACGACAACAACTCCACCGACGGGACCGCCGAGGTCGCCCGGGCCGCGGGCGCGATCGTCCGGATCGAGCCGCGCCAGGGCAAGGGCAACGTCGTCCGGCGGATGTTCGGCGACGTCGAGGCCGACATCTACATCCTGGTCGACGGGGATGGCACCTACGACGCCGCGGCGGCACCGTTCCTGGTCGGACGCGTGCTCAAGGACGACCTCGACTTCGTCAACGGCGCCCGCGCGGAGGTCTCGCAGCAGGCCTACCGGCCGGGCCACCGCCTCGGGAACCGCGTCCTCACCGGCCTCGTCCAGGGCGTGTTCGGGCGCGAGTTCCGGGACATGCTCTCGGGCTACAAGGTCATGTCGCGCCGCTTCGTGAAGTCGTTCCCGGCGATGTCCAGCGGCTTCGAGACCGAGACCGAACTCGTGGTCCACGCGCTGGAGCTGCGCATGCCCGCCGCCGAGGTCACGACGGCCTATCAGGAGCGGCCGGCGGGATCGGTCAGCAAGCTGCGCACCTACCGGGACGGTGCGCGCATCCTGTACCTGATCCTGCGCCTGATGAAGGACGAGCGGCCGCTCCAGTTCTTCGGCGCGCTCAGCGTGGCGCTGCTGCTCGCCGCGCTCGTGCTGGTCGCGCCCGTCATCGTCACCTTCGTCGAGACCGGCCTCGTGCCGCGCCTGCCGACGGCGGTCCTGAGCCTCGGCATCGTGATCCTCAGCGTGCTGACCTTCTTCACCGGGATCGTCCTCGACCTGACGACCCGCACCCGTCAGGAGCTGAAGCGCCTGCTCTACCTCTCGGTGGCCCGGCAGCTCGATGTCCGCTGAGGCCCGGGCACCCCGCAGCGAGGCGGAGCGCTTCGCGCGCTTCTGCCTCGTCGGCGGGATCGGATTCGTCACCGATGCCGGGCTGATGGCGCTCTGCATCCACGGCTTCGGCTGCGGGCCCTTCGCCGCCCGGGCGGTGTCCTTCACGGTGGCGGTGCTGGTCACGTTCCTGCTCAACAGGAGCCTCAGCTTCGCCGATCTGCGGGGGCGCCCGGTCCTGAGCGCCCTGGCCGGCTACCTGCTGGTGCAGGCCTTCGGCTTCGCCTGCAACATGCTGGTTTTCGCTCTGGCGATCCTCCGGCTTCCCGAGCCGTTCTCCGCCCCCCTCGCCGCCCTGGCCCTGGCCTCCGCGGTCGCCCTCGTCCTGAACTATGCGGGCGCGCGCCTCCTCGTCTTCTCCCGGGTCGGCTCCCGGGTCGACTTGTCGTCCGCCCCCGAGCTTCGATAGCCGGGCGGCGCGGCTGCCCAGGCCAGCCTCCGATCCGCAGGCCGCGCCGCGATATCGGGACGGGTCCGGCCGCAGGGGACGGCCGTGTCCGGATCGCTCCCTGGATGGAGCCGGCCTCTCGGTCCGGCCGTGCTGGACCAGTCCGCACCGTCGGCTTCGGCTGCCGGAAGGCGCTGGAGCCGGTTCAGCCTCGGGACGGGCCCGTTCGTTGCCCGGCGAGATCGTCTGAAGGTCCGGGCGGCGCGATCCGCGCCTGAATGCCCGACCGCGGGGGGACCGCCGCCGTGCATCGCCCGGAGGCGGCCGCTTCGCGTCTCCGCCGGCGCATGCCGTCCGTCCCGCCGCGGACGGGTCGGCTCGGCGCGCGCAGCGCCCGTCACACCGGCTTGCGCGCCGGCTGCGGCTCGCCCGGCCCGTCCGCATGGACCGCGAGCGCCACCATGAACAGCGCGCTCAGCCAAGCCAGGCGCGCTTGGTAGCGGTCATGCGGTCCGGACAGAGCGCCGCAGGCCACCGCGTTGACGAGCAGCAGGAGGCAGATCCCGGTCCCGATCAGCATGAGGCGATCCAGACGCGCCCGGGTGTCGGCCCCGAGCCGGTGCCGCAGTGCCCAGTAGAGCGCGGTGACGGCCATCGCGGCCAAGCAGGATAGGAGGTTGACGCCGAAGGCACCCTGCAGGGTCGGGATGAGCGCGGCCTCCGGCGGGCACACGCCGGGTTGCGCGAGGCACCGGTCGAGCTTGGGGATCGTCTTCAGGATCGCGGCCGTCCTGAACTCGGCATCGTCGACGAGGAGATGCGTCCCGATCACGAACTCGGTCATGTCCACGCTGACGAGCTGCCGCAGGGCGTTGCGCGTCGAGGCCGCCGCCTGCGCGATCGGATGATGCAGGATTGCCGCGCGGACGAAGCGCCCCTCCTCGGCGCCGAGCGCCGTGCGCAGGGCGGCGGGCGCGGTGCTGAAGTTGGGACCGGGGCTCCCGCTGCCCCAGAGAAAGTCATTGTGGTCGACGAAGTGCCGGCCTGCGAAGGCGCAGGCCGCGAAGGGGCGATCGGACGGCGTGCAGGTCTCGGTGAGGAGCAGACGCCCCGGCCCATCGGCGATGACGCGCGCCATCAGGTAGGGCGGCGTTCCGACCGGATGCCCGGAGACGCGTTCCGCGAGCCGGAGATAGGCCGCATTGAAGGCGAGCCCCAGGATCAGCGCGCCGCCGATCGAGAGCAGCGACGCCCTGCGGACATGTCGGTCTGCGAAGGGGACGAGCCGGCACAGCGCGATCAGGACGAGCGCGGATCCGGCCAGCAGGACGATCGTGGCATGCATCACCAGGCTGAGGGCGACAACGCCCGCATAGGCGAGGGTTTTTCCGCGGGACGCCGCTGTGTCGAAGACGAGCAGCAGGGCCGCCAGGACGAAGGTCGCCGCGAAGACGTCGGGCATCAGGAAGCCGCTGAACGCCCCGGCGGAGGTGAGCAGCGCCAAGGCCGCCAGACCGGCCAGGACCGCACCGGGCCGGGGCCGCTCCCAGACGAGATCGAGGAATGTCACGGTCAGCCAGGAGACGAGGACGGATTGGAGGACGATGATCCACCACACGCTCGCCAGGGCGGACAGGACGTAGAGCAGCAGCGCATAGACCGGGGAGCGCCCGCCCGCGATCGCGGCAAGGCCGCCCGCCGCATCCGAACTCGCGGCCGGATCGGCCATGACGGCGCCGCCGCTGCCGGCCGCCGCCGCCGAGCCGCCGAGCCGGGCGAGACCGCCGAGGATGCTCCGGCCGATGATGAAGTAGTGCTCGCTGTCGGGGAACAGGAACGGGTGGCCGTTCCAGAGGGCCGGGATCAGAAACAGGATCGTGCCCGCCGACACCAGGATCGCCAGTCGCCCGGCGCCCCGGCGTCCGGCGGGCGAGCTCTCCGCGGACGCGCGCATGCGGGCGGGGGCGGCGCCAGGGCTCAAGGGGCCGGAGCGCTCGTCGACGATGATCATCGGTCCGGTCCTCGATCCCTCTGGCGCCATCGCGGGCTGCGTCCCCACGGCACCCGGACCCTGGTCCCCGTCACGCGAGCCCAGGAGCGCGCCGCCGATCGGCAAGCGGCTTCCGAGCCGCGATCTGCCGGTCCGACGTGGCACGGGCCGTCCGGGGCGGACTATCTCTCCTTTATGGGTAGGGGGCCGACACGGTCGTCTCGCGGGGGATAGCCGCCCGGGACCGGACGGTGACACCATCCGCAATCGGTATGGGGATACGTAATTCTGTCCGGCTGCTCGCGGGGGCCCGAGACGGCTAAGGGTTTCCCACAAGACTCTCGGGCGCCGGCGGCTTCGCCTCCGACCGCAACCGCGCTCCGGGCGTTGTGCGAGAGGCTCTACGGGATCACGCGTAGAACAGGAGCCCGGCATGTTGGACGGCGACGCCTTTGCCCACGAGATCGCGGCGCTCCTGATCGCCGACATCAAGACGTCCGGCGCACGCACGCGGGGCGAGCTCGAGGAAGCCTGCCGGGTCTCCCTCGAGAGCCTGCTCGGCGACGCCGCGGTGCCGCCCGGGATCGCCGTGCTGATGCCGATCGGGCTGGACCGGTGGCCGCGGGTGGTCGTGAAGGGGCGGCGCCTGCCGGACGTGTAGGGAGCGTGGACCGGTTCCGGCCAGCACCGTCCCGGTCCTAGCGGCCGATCACACCCGTACCGCCGGTCGGGCCGATCGCGTTCGGTCCGGTATTCGGGGCGGGCGTCGCGGCCTGGTTGCGCTGGATGTCCATCCGCAGCGTGTTGCTTTGGGTCGTCTGCTCCTGCCGCAGGGCGCGCAACTGGCCGCCGGTTTCCATGGATCGGTTGGCGGCGTTGGGATTGGCCTGCTGCACCTGGGCCGATGCCGGTGTCGCGGCGATGGCGGCCAGACAGAGGCTCGTGGTGATGAGGAGGCGCATGGGGAGGCTCTCGCGCTGACGGATCTTGCGGGGTCGACCCGCCGAGGGCCCGCCAAGTTCCCTCCGCCCGGCCGCGGATCGCACCGCGCCGCCTCGGCCGCCCGGAATCCGCGCCGCGCGTGAGCGGGCGTCCCCCGGCCCTGCGGCAGGGTTAGCCGAATCTTGCGGTCCCGCGGCGTCCTTCACGGCTTGTTAAGATGTCGGGGCAAGGCTGGGGGCGCTGTCGGGAGTGGGGTCTGATGCAAGCCTTGTCGGCGGAGGATGAACAAGCGGTCGAGCGGCTCACGCTCCGACTTCTTCAGGACGCCTATTGCGACCTCGCCGCCGTGCTGCGCGGCGCGCAGCCGCAGGCGGCCGCGGCGATCCTCGGGGTCATGGAGCAGCGCGTGACCGACGTCCTCACCCGGATCTGCCGGCAGGGTTCGGAAGGGGCGGCCTCGGTCGAGATCGCCGTCGCCGTCGGCGAGCGGATCGGCGAGATCATGGATCAGGCGCATGGGCGGGATGGGCCCGGCGTGCGGGCCGCCTGAGCCGGTGAACCCGCCCCGGTGCTCGCGGCACGGACGCCGCCGCGAGCCCTGCGTGATGGCGCGCCGCGGTTTCAGCGAGGCCGTTCGAGGCGCTGCCGGAGGCCGGGCCGACCGATGGCGGCAGACGGCTTGCAGAGGGAACCCGGCAGCCGTGCAGACTTCGTGGCCGGCGCGGGGCTGTCCGTTGCCGTGCCGGGAGGCCGTCGAACCGACGGACCGATGCACACGGATGCGCGGATCCTCATCCTGGGCCCAAACGATCGTTTACGAACCTTTAACCCTGATTTCGGAAGCTGCATCCACAGGAACGACCGCTTCGAAACTGCGGTCGCAGTCGGGATATATGGGCCAGGATCACCGGTCGTCCGATGGGATGCGTATATCGATCCCTCCCGCAGGGCGCGGCGCCGGGACGGGGCCGGTGGGACGATCGACGACAGCCGACGGGATCGTGACGGCCGGGACAGTGCTCGGCGGCCGGAGACGAGTGTCCACGGGATCTTCGCAGTTGGGGCGCGCGATCTGCAACGGCGTAACGCGTTGGCGCGAACGCCGCAGGGGCGCTCTCCGGCGGGCCGAGGATGTCCGGTCTGGCGCCTTCGCCGCTGCGATCGGGGGCGTGCGCGGTCGGCTTCAGGATGGGCTGGTCCCGCATCGTTCCGCGAGAGAGCGCCCGGGACGAGGCCGTTCGGCCTCAGCCCGCGCAGGACGAAATCCGGTTCTCATGGGATCCCGGGTTCAAAGCCATATGAAAATCTTCGCCCGTTCGATTTGAAGGATTGTCGATAAATAGACCGAAAAGGACATTTGACGTGTCGCGCTTGAGGAAAAGCCCTTGCCGTTGCTCCTGTCACAGGCGCCATGACACTGTTTCTTGCGTGTGCGCGTCGCAGTGCGCTCGATTGATCCGGTCAGACCGTGTTTTCAATGTTCAAAACAACGACGCGCATGCAAGATCTGGAATGCCTAGATGCTGACGGTCACTCGGACGCCACTTCGAATCAGCCTTTTCGGTGGCGGCACTGATTATCCTGAATATTTTGAGCGCGCGCCCGGTGCGGTGGTCGGGACGGCGATTGACAAATACATTATCATCGCTGCGCTCGATTTGATTGGTTGCCAGGATTACAATTATAGATTGAGCTATTCCCGGATCGAGCATTGTAACAATGTTGAGGACATAGAGCACCCGGTTGTCCGGGAAGTCCTCAAGCATTTCGATGTCAATCGTCGGCTCGACATAAGCATCATATCCGATTTGCCTGCGGCAGGCAGCGGACTCGGATCCTCGTCGGCCTTCACTGTCGGGTTTCTTCGGACAATCTATACAATTCTGAACCAGAAGCCGACAAAAATCGAGTTGTCGAAGAAGGCCATCGAAGTCGAACGCGAGATCCTGCGCGAGAATGTCGGCGTGCAGGACCAGCTCCATGCCGCCTTCGGCGGGATCAACCGATTCGATTTCAGCGGTTCCGCGATTCGCATCTCCCCCGTTCAGATGAGTTCTACGGCCACACAGCAGCTCAATGCGTCGATGGTGCTGGTCCATACGGGCATCGCGCGGCGCGCGACGACCACGGTCGCCGCCCAGATCGCCGTGACGCGCGCGCGCGCGATCGACAAGGAATTGTCCGAACTCTACCGCCTCGTCGAGGAATGCGTCTCGCTGCTGGAGGCGGGGACGAGCGGCTGGCTCACGCAGCTCGGCGAGATGCTCTCCGCCTCGTGGCGCATCAAGCGGACCCTGTCGCGTGAGGTCTCGAATGCGGTGCTCGACGATCTGTTCGAGGCGATCATCGCGTCGGGGGCCTACGGGGCGAAGCTGTGCGGCGCGGGCGGGGGCGGCTTCTTCCTCGCCCTCATCGATCCGGACCGGCTTCCGGCTCTGACCGAACGGGTGGCGCCGCTATCCGTCGTTCCGATCGGCATCGATGTCGACGGGTCGACCCTGATCTATCGCCAGACCCGCTGAGCGGCGCCCGCCCATCATTCCAGCCCGGCCGCAGGCGGCCCGACGGCTCATCGCGACGAGAGGCAACGATGCGAATTCTGATCACCGGCGGCGCCGGCTATATCGGGACGATCCTGGTGCCGATGCTCCTGGAGCGCGGGCATCACGTCACGGTTCTCGACACGTTCAAGTCCGGAGGGCCGGACCTGTCCTCGGCCTGCCAGTACGATACGTTCGAGCCGATCAAGGGCGACGCCCGCGATACGCGCATCCTCGACGACCTGATCCCGAAGCACGACGTGCTCATCCCCCTCGCGGCCCTGGTCGGCGCACCCCTGTGCAAGGAGGACGCGATCGGCGCCACGACCCTGAACCGCGACGCCGTGATCGCCCTGGTCCAGCGCGCGGGCGGCGAGCAGAGGATCGTCTACCCGACGACCAATTCGGGCTACGGCGTCGGCGAGGCCGGCAAGTTCTGCACCGAGGAATCGCCCCTGCGGCCGATCTCGCTCTACGGCACC
This sequence comes from Methylobacterium sp. 092160098-2, assembly GCF_028920805.1. NCBI lineage: Bacteria > Pseudomonadati > Pseudomonadota > Alphaproteobacteria > Hyphomicrobiales > Methylobacteriaceae > Methylobacterium > Methylobacterium sp. 092160098-2. The sequence continues at coordinate 56,564 of NZ_JAQPZJ010000003.1, forward strand.
ACCAAGGTCGAGGCCGAGACGGCCGTGCTCGACAGCGGGCGCGGCGTCAGCCTGCGGCTCGCGACGGTGTTCGGCATGGCGCCGCGCATGCGCCTCGACCTCCTCGTCAACGATTTCACCCACCGGGCCGTGACCGACCGGGCGCTCCTGGTCTTCGAGGGCCACTTCAAGCGCAACTACATCCACATCCGCGACGTGGCCAAAGGCTTCATCCACGCGATCGACAATTACGACCGGATGCGCGGTGAGGCGTACAATCTCGGCCTGTCGAGCGCCAACCTGTCGAAGCTGGAACTCTGCGCGCGCATCAAGGCGCATGTGCCGAATTTCGTCTATGTCGAGGCCCCGATCGGTGAGGATCCGGACAAGCGCGACTACATCGTGTCCAATGCGAAGCTGGAGGCGACCGGCTGGTTCCCCGACTTCGACCTCGACCGGGGGATCAAGGAGCTGATCAAGGGCTTCCGGATGATCCGCAATTCGCGGTTCGCCAACGTCTGATCCGGACGGCTCCAGCCCAGCAGCGATCACCCCGCCGGACGGCCCGACAGGTCGGCCGGCGCGGGCACGGACCGAGGTGCTCATGAGCGCGATCGTCGACTTCCTCACGCAGACCCGCGACACCTTCCAGGCGGCCCTCGACGATCCCCGCTTCCAGGCGACCCTCGCCGAGATCGCCGACGTGGTGACCGCATCCCTGCGCGGCGGCGGCAAGCTCCTGACGATCGGCAATGGCGGGAGCGCCGGCGACGCGCAGCACATCGCGGGCGAGTTCGTCTCGCGGCTCAATTACGATCGGGCGCCCGCCGCAGCCCTGGCGCTGACCACGGACACCTCGGTGATCACCGCGATCGGCAACGATTACGGGTACGAGCACGTGTTCGCGCGGCAGGTGCTCGCCCTCGGGCGGCCGGGCGACGTCCTGCTCGCCCTCTCCACCTCCGGGCGCTCGCCGAGCGTGTTGAAGGCGATGGATGCGGCGCGGGCGCTGGGCGTGCGGGTCGTCGCGTTCACGGGCGCGACGGGCGGAGCGATGCCGGAACGGGCGGATCTGTGCCTGCATGCGCCGTCGGACGCGACGCCCCTGATCCAGCAGGTCCACATCACCGCCGCGCACATCGTGTGCGGCCTCGTCGAGGAAAGCCTGTTCCCCCGCGGGACGGCGGCGTGAAGGGCGGCCCGTGACCGAGAGACCGAGAGGCGCCGGCAGCCCCGTCCGGCAGGCCATGATCCTGTGCGGCGGATTCGGCACCCGCCTGGGCGCGCTGACGTCTGCGATGCCCAAGCCGCTGCTGCCCGTGGCGGGCGAGCCGTTCCTGGACGTCCTGCTGTTCGAGCTCGGCCGCCACGGCTTCACCGACATCGTGCTGCTGGCCTCCTTCCACAGCGAGAAGATCCGCGCCTACGCCGCCGACAACGCGGTCGCGCGACGCTTCGGCATGACGCTGCGGGTCTCGATCGAGCCGGAGCAGGCCGGGACCGGCGGCGCCGTCGTGCACGCCCTCCCCGAGGCGGACGAGACCTTCCTCCTGCTGAACGGCGACTCGTGGTTCGACGTGAACCTGCTGGCCCTGCCCGCCCTGGCGGCGCGTCATCCGGAGGCGGCGATGGTCCTGTCGCTCCGCCGGGTGCCGGACGCGGCACGCTACGGCGTCGCGCTCCTCGACGGCGTGCGGATCACCGCCTTCCTCGAGCGGCCGCCCGAGCCGGGCCCCGGTCTCGTCAATGCCGGCGTCTATCTGGTGCGCCGCGACGCCTTGAAGGGCTTCCCGCCGGCCTGCTCGCTGGAACGGGACGTCCTGCCCGCTTTGGTCGCCGAGGGCCGCGTCGTGGGCGAGGCCTACGACGGTTACTTTCTCGATATCGGCGTGCCCGAGAGCTACGACCGCGCTCAGGTGGAGATCCCGGCCCGCCGGACGAGACCGGCCGCCTTCCTCGACCGGGACGGGGTCCTCAATCACGACCACGGCTATGTCGGTTCCGTGGACCGGTTCCACTGGATGGAGGGCGCGCGTGATGCGGTCCGCGCGCTGAACGAGGCCGGCTTCTTCGTGTTCGTCGTCACGAACCAAGCGGGGGTCGCCCGCGGCTTCTACACCGAGGCCGATGTGGCCCGTCTGACGGCCTGGATGCGGGACGACCTGCGCGCGGCGGGCGCGCATATCGATGATCTCCGGTACTGCCCCTATCATCCGGACGGGACGGTGGAGGCCTACAGGGCGGTCCACGGCTGGCGGAAGCCCGAACCCGGCATGATCCTCGACCTGATGGACCACTGGGACATCGACCGCGCGCGCAGCTTCCTGATCGGCGATCAGCAAACCGATCTCGCCGCCGGCCGGGCGGCGGGGCTCGCCGTGCATCACTTCCGGTCGGAGGACCTGCTCGCCTTCCTGCGCGAGGCCGCGCTGACGGGCTAGGAAGCGGCAACACGTGTGGGGGACCAGGGCGCGCGTCGCCGCGCGGCGGGTTCAGTCGTGGGACTGGATCGAGAGCTCCGCCTCGGCCGCCTCACGCATGGCGCGGTCCCAGTCGAGCCGGCGCTTGGGCGGCGTCTCGCGCTCGGCGTCCGCGGCCTTCCGATCTCGCGGAGCGACGATCTTGATGTCGTACTCGGGCACGCTTCAATCCGCTCTTTAACCTGCGATTAATCGTATTGGCGGAACGCGCGGGCCTTGTCAGCGGTTCGATCGCTCGATCCACAATCCGGTGACGCCCCTCATCCGCGGCCGGACAGACCGATCAGGATCATGGCGGCGTGCACGGCTCCGACGATGGAGCCCGACTGGGCGAGCCGCAGAGCCTCGGCCCGCGGCACGCGCATCACCGCGATGTCTTCGCCGGGATCCGGACGCGCCGGCCCGGCCGCAATCACGCGCGCGCGGACGAGATGCATGCGGTTGGCGTAGCGGGCAGGATCCGCGTTGAGGGTGACCACGCGTTCGGCATCGGCAAAGGTGTAGCCGGTTTCCTCGCGCATCTCGCGCTCGGCGGCCGCGAGGATATCCGTGTCGCCGGGGTCGATGGCCCCGCCCGGAAGCTCCAGGCTCGGGCTCCCATAGGCGTGCCGGTATTGGCGTACGAGGATGACATGATCGGCCGCGTCGATGCCCAGCACGAGGGCGATGTCCGCGGTCTCGAGCACGTAATAGGGATCGAGGACGTGGCCCGACGGTGTCACGCAGTCGTCGGCACGGAGTCCGAGCCATCGATCCTTCATGATGTAGTGCGACTTGCGGATCGTCCACGCGGTTTCGGACATGATTGTTTCCAAATCGAAGATATTGGTAGTGTTTTTGGCAGAGATGCGCTGAACAGCGCGAGGGTGCGGGCGGTATGGATCGGGTCGAATCCAGTGGTCCTGCCCTGTCGTCGATCCGGGCCGGAGCGATCGTTGCGCCCCTCCAGCTCAGCCGGTAAGCGTCTCGGGCACGTAGAGTCTCGCGCCGCGGATGTCATAGGTCGTACGATGACGGGAACGAAACTCGCCATGGCATGCCGCGTCTGCGATGGACGCGATGTCGAGCTGTTCCTCGACCTCACCGACCAGCCGCATTGCAACCGCCTGATCCCGCCGGACCTCGCCGACCGGCGCGAGCCGCATTTCCCCCTGCGCGCCGGCTTCTGCCACGACTGCACGCTCGTCCAGATCGATCACACGATCCCGAAGGAGAGCATGTTCAGCGACTACCCCTACGTCTCGGGCACGACGAAGACGCTGGTGGAGCATTTCCGCCAGACGGCGGCCCGGCTCGTGGCGCGGTATGGCCTCGGGCCGCAGGACCTCGTCGTCGATATCGGCAGCAACGACGGCACGTGGCTGCGGCAGTACGAGCCCTTCGGCCTGCGCCGCTGCGGCGTCGAGCCCGCCGCCAACGTCGTGGAACTGGCCCGCGCCGCCGGCGTGCCGACCTTGAACCGCTTCTTCAACGAAGAGACCGCCGAGATCGTCCGCGCGCAGGACGGGCCAGCGAGCCTGATCACCGCCGCCGGCGTCTTCTTCCACCTGGAGGAACTGCACAGCGTCGTGAAAGGCATCGTCACGCTGCTCAAGCCGGACGGCGTCTTCGTCGTGCAGGCGATCTACCTGGGCGGCATGATCGAGAACACCGCCTTCGATCAGATCTACCACGAGCACCTGTGCTACTACACGCTCCGCTCCCTGGAGCAGCTGTTCGCGCGCCACGGCCTGGAGGTCTTCGACGTCAGCGTGGTGCCGGTCCACGGCGGCTCCCTGGAGGCGCATGTCGGCTTCCCCGGCGCCCACCCGGTCAGCGACGCGGTCAAGCGCATGCGCGCCGACGAGGAGGCCCGCGGCTATGGCACATTCGAGACCTATGTCGGCTTCGCCGAGAACGTCCGGCGCCTGCAGGCGGCGCTGCTCGATCTGCTGGAGCGCATGAACGCCGAGGGGAAGACGGTCCACGCCTACGGCGCCCCGGCCAAGGGCGCGACGCTGCTCAACGCCTTCGGCATCGGCCCGCGGCTGGTTCAATATGCGGCCGAGAAGAATCCTCTGAAGTTCGGCCGCCTGATCCCCGGCGCCCGCATCCCGATCGTCGAGGAGGGCAGCGTGCCCGCGCCCGACGCCTATCTGGTGCTCGCCTGGAACTTCATCGACGAGTTCCTGGCGCGCGAGCGCCGCTACCTCGAGAACGGCGGCGCCTTCATCGTTCCGGTGCCGGACCTCAAGGAGATCACCGCCGCCGACCTGCCGGCAGCCTGAGCGTGGCCGCCCTCCCCTCAGCCCCCTTGCCCGAGGCCGTCGTCGTCGTCGGTGCGACCGGGTTCGTCGGCCGCAACCTCGTCGCGCATCTCGCCGGCCGCGTGCCGCGGCTGATCGCGGTCAGCCCCTCCGGCCAGGCGGTCCCGGGGGCGACCGAGGCCGCGCGCTTCGACGCCCTCGAGGCGCTCTCGGTCCCCGCCGACGCGATCGTCGTCAACGTCGCCGCGCAGCGCTACGACGCCGACAAGTTCGAGACGGCGCAGAGCGACCTGCTCACCGGCAACGCCGAGATCGCCAACCGCCTCTACCGGTTCTGCCTGACGAAGAGCATCCGCGAGGTGCGCGCGGCCTCGAGCGTCGCGGTCTACCCGGCAGCCTGCGATCCCCTCGACGACGCGCGGCCGGTCGACCTCAACGCGCCGCCCAATCCGAACGAGGCCTTCTACGCGTGGTCGAAGCGCTGGTCCGAGGTGGTCGCCGACCTGCACGCCGAGCGCTACGGGATCCACACGATCAGCTTCCGCCTGAGCAACCCCTACGGTCCCCACGACTCGACGGATCCGCGCAAGGCGCATGTCCTGCCGGCCTTCGTGATGCGCGCGCTGGCCCCGGGCGAGCGCTTCACGATCAAGGGCAACCCGCTGGTCGAGCGCGACTTCATCTACGTCGGCGACGTCGTCGACGTGTTCGCTCGGTCGCTCGCGATCCGGGAGACGAGCGACGCGCTCAACCTCTGCCGCGGCGAGACCACGACCCTGCTCGACCTCGCCCGCACCATCCTGGAGGTGGCGGGAGAGGACCGGCCCGTCCACGCCCCCGACACGACGACCCACGGCGTCCTCGCCCGCCGTTCGACCAACCAGCGGCTGCGCGAGCGCTTCGGAATGTCGACCTTCACGGGGCTCGCGGACGGGCTGCGGCCGACGATCGCGTGGTATCGCCAGGAGTACCGCCATGCCGGGGCCTGAGCGCGACATCGTCATCGGGGCGGACGGCTTCCTCGGGCGCAACCTCGTGCCGCGGCTCCGGGCCGAGGGCCGCGAGGTCGTCGAGATCGGCCGCGCGGCGGGCGACCTGTCCGACTGGGCCAATGTCGAGCGGGCGTTGCGCGACGCCCCCCCGGCCGGCCGCATCTTCCACGTGGTGACCCGCCAGCGGACCGGCGCAATTCAGTACGACATCCAGGGCGAGCTCCTGGCGATCAACGCCCGGATCCACCTAAACGTCCTCGAGGCGTGGCGCCTGTACCAGCCGCAGGCCAAGCTCGTCTCCACGGGCTCGTCCTGCACCTATCCGGAATCGGCCGAGCCCCTCCCCGAGGCGCGCTTCGGACAGGGACCGACCCATCCCTCCGTGATCGGCTACGGGCTCGCCAAGCAGGTCCTGGCGACGGGCTCGGCGGCCTACGCGCACCAGTACGGGTTGAGCTTCCTGCACTGCGTGCTGGCGACCCTGTACGGTCCGCACGACAACACGGCCTCCGACCGCAGCCACTTCGTCGGCGCCCTCCTCGACCGCGCCGTGCGGGAGAAGGCAGCGGGCGCGCAGGCCTTCGAGGTCTGGGGCAACCCGCAGACCATCCGCGAGGTGCTCTACGTCGACGACCAGATCGACGCGATCCTGGCGGCCGACCGGGCGTTCGAGAACGAGATCCTCAACTGCGCCGCCAACACGCCCGTCACCGTCGAGGCGGTGGCCCGGGCGGCCCTGGCGGCCCTCGACTGGTCCGTGCCCCTCGTGAGCCCGCCCGGCTCGTTCCAGGGCGCGGCCTACAAGATGCTCGACTCGACGCGGTTCCTCGGCCGGACCGGCTGGCGGCCGCGCATCGATCTCGAAGCGGGCCTGCGCAGGCTCGTCGCGGCGGAGTATGCCGACCGCTGACGGGTCCCGGCGTTCCGCGCGCCGCGAAGCCGAGCGTGCCGGAGCCTCCTGGCGATCAGGCCTTCGCCAGGGCCGCGGCGGCGGCAGCGAGCCCCCACCGGACGAGGTCCTGCGCATCCTGCGCCGACTTGGCCTCCGCATAACACCGCAACTCCGGTGCGTTCCCCGAAGCCCGGAAATGGATCGTGCGTCCGCCATCGAGCCCGATCCGGATTCCATCCTGCTCGTCGATCGAATCCGGTGACCCGATCGGCCGGAGGAAGGCGGCCCGGAAATCCGCATCCCGGAGCCGCTCGAGGAAGGCGCCACTTGTCTCGGACGGCGTGTTCGGAAGGCGGTCGCTGGCCATGTCGCCCGCATCGAGCGCGGACACCAGGTCGGCCAGGGGCAGGCCGGCCGCGCGCGTTGCCGCCAGGGTGGCGAGAATGGGCAGCATTGCGTCGCGGGTCGGCAGAGCGGGCAGCGTCTTGCCGTCGCGCGTGACGTCCGATCCGAGCAGGAAGCCGCCATTCGCCTCGAAGCCCGCAACGGTCCGCGCTCCGGCGGCTTTCGCCTGCTCCATGCCGGCGATGACGAAGGGCGAGCCCACCTTGGTGCGCACCACCGACCGGAAGCCGCCGGCCTGCTCGAGGGCCGAGCCGGCCGTGACCGGCACCACCACCGTGTCGGCGCCCAGGTAACGGGCGGTGATGAGCCCGAGCACGTCGCCCCGCAGGATCCGGCCGTTGCCGTCGGCCACCAGCGGCCGGTCGGCGTCGCCGTCCGTGGTCACAAGGGCGTCGAAAGACCCCGGTGCCATGACATCGCGGATGAAGGCGATGTCCTCGGGACGATGGGCTTCGGTGTCGATCGGCACGAAGACCTGCGACCGACCGATCGGCGTCACCTGCGCGCCGAAGGCGGCGAGCAGGTCGGACAGCAGGTCGCGGGCCACCGAGCTCTGCTGATAGACCGCGATGCGCAGGCCCTTCAGGATGTCCGGCGCGAAGGCGGCGGCGTAGCGCTGCTGGTAGCGCGTGATGGCGTCGGGCTCGGGCGTCGCGGACGCCGCCGCCGGTCTCTCGCCGCTGGCCGGGATGTCCGCCAGGGCGGCCAGGATGGCCACCTCGTCGGCTTTGGTGATCTCGCCGTCGGGGCGGTAGAACTTCAGGCCGTTGCGATCCTCGGGGATGTGGCTGCCCGTGACCATGACCGCATAGGCGCCGCGCCGCATCGCTTCGAGGGCCAGGGCCGGGGTCGGCAGGGCGCCGCAATCGATCGCCGTGAAGCCGGCGGCCGCGGCCGCCTCCGCCACCGTGGCGGCGATCGCGGGGCTGCTGTCGCGCAGGTCCCGCCCGATCACCACCGCTCGGTGGGTGTCATCCGCCGAGACGGACCGGAAGAATGCGCTGGCATAGGCGTAGCTCGGCCCGCCGACGAGGTCGGTCACGAGACCGCGCAAGCCGCTCGTCCCGAATTTCAGACTGCTCACGAGATCCCCATCGTCTCCGGTTCGACGCACGCGCTCGCGATCGATGCCCCAAACCGTTCGCATTCTCAACGCTTGGGACCGGCGGATTGGCTCGGGCCGGGCGAGACTGGTCCGCCCCGGGACGCGGGCGGCGCTGCCTGGTGCGGCCCGCGCTCGGAACGCCTCTGTGCCGGCGGACCCGCCGCAAGCGCCTCAAGAGGCCGGTAACTGCTGTTCGAGATGCGCGCGCAGGATCGAGTAGTGGCGGACGACGTCATCGAGCCTGTCGGCGTTCGCCTTGCTGATCGCCTCCGAGCCGAGCGGCGGGCGGTAGGTCGCCGCATAATGGGCGGCGTGCGCCTTCAGCTTGGTGGCGACGAAGTCCAGATCGGCCGACCAGACGGCCTGCGCCCGGACCTGCTGAAGGCGCCGGGCGATGGCGAGCCAGTTCAGGTCGAGGGCGATGCCGCTGCCCATCTCCTTGAACAGGTCGAACATGGAATCGAGGATCGCGATCGCGGTCTGTGCCGACATGGCCCCGCCCTCCGTCAGGACCGTGCGGCCACGAGATCCGGGCGCGCGTACCAATCGTCGAACAGGGAGAGCTGACGAAAGCGCCGCCGGTAGCCTTGACCGGTCAGCAGCGCGTCGATCTTCTCCCGGCTGCCCGAGAAATTGTGCTCCACGCTGATCAGCGCGATGTCGTGACGCGTGAAATCGAAGCTCTGCAGCACGTCGAACTCGCCGCCTTCCACATCGATGCTCATGTAATCGATGCGCCGCGGCGCCCGCGCCTCCGCGAGGAACCGGTCCAGCGAGATCGTGGCCACCGGGTATTGCCGGCGCTCCTGCCGGAACTGGGCGTGGAAGTCGCCGTCTGCGAAGTCCTCCATGCCGGAGAGTTCGCCGATGTCGACCTCGTTGAACAGCACCTCGATCCCGTCGGTCTTGTAGACGCACTTGTCGGAGATGTAGCAGTTGCGATTGCGCTGCAGCGCCGCGTGCCACGCCCGGGCGGGCTCAGCGAGGGCGCCCTGCCAAGCGTAGGTCTTCTCCAGCAGGAGCGTGTTGCTGAGGCTGACGCCGTCGCAGGCGCCGAACTCCACGAAATAGCCGTTCCGCTTCTCCTGAAGCTCATACAGCACCCACAGGTCCTGCAGCAGCTGCGCGTTGGAGTACGGCGCCATCCGGGTGGCGAAGGACAGGAAGTCGAGTTCGGAGCCGAGGATGTGCGGGCGCGCGTCCAGATTGTCCCTCAGGTTGATCAGGGCATTGAACACCGTCAGGAGTTCGACATCCATGGTCCTCGGCTCCAGTCTCCGAACGGGGAACGCGCGCAAGCGCGGGGGTGTCAGCGGTGTGCCGCCGCCTGGACCGGCCTGCGCGGGCCCGCCAGGATCCGGTTCGATCCTTCGAACAGGATGCCGTGCTGGAGTGCCGCGGGGCCGTGATCCGGCACGGTCCGCGCCGCCCTGCGGATCGCGGACAGGAAGCGCTTGCGGCTGAATCCGTAGGGCCGCAGGCCTCCCAGGAGCGCCTCGAGGAGAGTCGATGTCGCCTCGGACCGCGCCCGGGCCAGATCGCGTTCCTGCAGGGCGGCGTCGCGCTCGGCCCTGAGAAGGGTCAATTCGATCTGCTGCTGCTGGATCCGGCGGATGTACGTCGTATCGATCGCATGAACGGCATTCGTCATCGTGCGGCAGCCCTGACCCGGAGCGGGTTGAGTTTTCGAGGCCCGAGGGTCCGTCTGCGGCCCCGGATCCGGATCGGCATCCGGTCTGGCCGGTCGGATGCCGCAGCTCCCGCGTGCCTCCGGTTGTGCCAGACCGGCCCGAGAATCGTGCCGACCGCGTCAGGCGCGGCTCTCGGGACAGGCGTAATCCCGCCCCGGCTCACCCCTGCATCTTGCTGACGACATGCTTGACGAGCAGCAGGCCGATGCTGGCGCAGGTCAATCCGAACATGACGACATAGAGGTAATCTACTTGAATTCCGGCATAGGGATAGTACGCCGATCGAACCCATTCCGCCAACTGCATGGCGGGATTGTACTTCATCCAGTAATATACCTTGTCGGGCATGTAGCTCGGAAGGAACATGACGCCGCTGGACACGTACAGGATGATGCTGAACAGGGCGTAGCCGATCATCCAGCCGGGGAAGAAGCCGATGACCGCCACGTTGATCGTACCGATCCCGACCCCCAGGATGATGGCGGCGAGATAGCCGCACATGGCCGTGAACGGTTCTGCGGGGACGGGATTGGTCCCGATGGCGATCAGGATGGAGCAGACGACCAGCAGTGCGAGGAAGCCGGTCACGATCTCCACGAGGATCCGAGCCAGGATCACGTCGAACAGCTTGACCTGTGGATAGTAGGTCAGCGGTCGGTTCATGATCACCGCCTTCATGACCTCGCGGGAGATGTACTGGAAAACCAGAACCGGAACCGCCCCGGTCGCGAAGAACAGGGCCCGGTTGTCGCCGAGCGGCGCCGCCAGCTTCTGGAACGTGTAGATGGCGATCAGCATGAAGACGTGGACGCAGGGCCAGAGCACGACCACGCCGTAACCCCAGAGCGAGGCACCGAATCGGGTGCGCATGTCCCGCAGCATCAGGGCGTGCAGCACATGCAGATAGGACTCGATCGGGCTCTTTTGCCCGGGAGCCGTCGGGAGGGCGGGCATCGATTTGACCTCGCGTTGCCGGGCCTGCTTCGACGAGAAAAGGGGCCAAAGTGCGTTGACCGGCGCGTCCCGCGCCGGTCGGCGTCAGGTGGTGAGAGCGTAGTAGCCGCGCATCAGGCTGTCAGAGGTGGCGACCCGGATCGGCGTGGCGACTCGGCCGCCGGCCGGAATGTCGAGGGCGAGTAGGCGGTCGTTGCAGGCGGCCGGGTCGGTGACGAGGGCATAGGGCAGGAGATGGCCGTCCGGGTCGGCACGCAGCCGCTCCGCCGGTTCGCCGAGGTCGAAGGCCGCCACCGGCAGGCCCGTGCGCAGCGCCAGCGACAGCGCATACGCGTAGGTCTCCGGCCAGATCGACGGCATCAGCACCAGATCGGCAGAGACTTGGGTCACGAGATCGAGGATTTCGTCATCCTCCCAATGACGGCCGGTCTCGGCGATCTGGAGGGCTGCCCGGGCGACCCGGTCGAGGGTCGGATCGTCGGTGGAGTACCGCCCTGTCTCCGTGACGCCGGCCCGCTCCAGGCCGCCCGTCAGGGTCGGGTCGGAGAAGCCCACGATCGAGAAGCGCAAAGGCAGGTCTCGCTTGCGCGCGTCCGACGCCAAAGCCTGCAGCAGCAATCCGCCTTCGGGCAGGCTGATCGCGCCGAGCACCGCGACGCGGCGGACGCGTCCGGGCCGCTGCAGGGCGGTGGAGCGCACGCTGCGCTCCGGCTCGACATGCGGCCGGACCGTGACCGCGAGATCCGGGTACACGTCCCGGATCCGGCCCGCCGTGTCGGCGGACGGCGCGAACACCCGCGAAGCCCCCGCCAGGAACGCCCCGAACGCCGCCCGCCGCTCGCCCGGATCCGGCTCCTCGAACCCGTCCGCGTCCGAAGCCAGACAGGCCCGGCACGCGCTGACCGGCGCCAGCCCGCAATAGCGCCCGTCCGGCTGCACGAGGTGGTTGCGGTGGCAGACCGGCGAGTAGTCGTGCAGCGTCCAGGCGTAGGGCCGGCCCGACCCCGCCACCCGATCCATCAGCGCCCGCGCCGCCGCCCAGCGCAGCCCCGCCAGCGAGTGCACGTGGATCAGGACCGGCGCCAGCTCTGCGATGAAGCCGGCGAGTTCGTCCGCGTCCCGCGGCAGGTACAGGCTGTCGAGGTTGGGCAGGTACAGGAATTCGGGGCTGCGGTAGGCGACGTGGACCTCGAGGTTGCGGGTCCGGTCGATCTGCAGGAGCACGACGCTCAGGCCCTCGGCCCGGGCCTGGGCGACCATGTCGTCGATGTGCCGCTGGATGCCCCCGCCCCAGGAATGGGTCACGTACAGGAGCGCCCGGCCGGCGAAGTGCCGGGCCAGCCGCGCCCGGTCGAGCCGCGCCCGCCCGCGCCGGCCGGGATCGGCCTGGACGAACTGGCCGACCCGGGCCGGGTAGTCGGGGTGCTTGGCCAGCAGGGCCGCCTGGCCCTGGACGTACTCGCCGCCCTCGTCGAGCCCGAACGAGATCTGGCCGGCATGGTAGACGAACACGTCCTCGGCGAGCAGGTTGACGAAGCCCGCCTTGATGGCGCGCAGGCACCAGTCGTTCTCCTCGCCGTAGCCCTTGCCGAAGGCCTCGGCGTCGAGGGCGCCGACGGCGTCGAGCGCGGCGGCGGTCATGTACATGCAGAAGCCGACGCCGGTGGGCACGGGCACGGCGTGGCCGCGGTTGACCTGCGCGGCCATGCGGTCGAGATCGGCGCGGTCGATCTCCAGCGGCATGGTGTTGTTGGCGTTGAAGCGCGGGTAGGAGCAGATCGTGGCGTTGTTGGACAGCGGCGTGACGCTGCCCACGCGCAGCCCCGCCCCGGGTTCGGCCTCAGGTTCGGCCCTGGGGGCGGCCTCGGGTTCGACCTTGGGGTCTGCGTGGGCGACGAGCCGGTCGAGCCAGTCGCCGAAGACCTGCGCGTCGGAATTGAGCAGGACGACGGCGCGGCCCTGGCGCAGGCCGAGGGCGCGGTTGACCGAGCGGACGAAGCCGAGGTTGCGTTCGTTCTCGACGAGGTGGAACAGGCCGCGGCCGGCGAGCCGGGCGAGGTCTGCGGTGAGCTCCGGGTCGGGGGAGCGGTCGTTGACGGCGAGCAGGGTGAAGGGCGTGGCCTGGGGCTGGGACAGGCAGGCGTGGAGGGCGCGCAGGGTCTCGCCGCGGCCCTTGTAGACCGGGACGATCACGACGACCCGGGCCTGGTCGATGGGCAGGGCCTGGGGCAGGCGGTCCCATGCGTCGGGCGCGGGGGCCTCCATGGGCGGGTAGGTGCCGAGATCCTCGGGGGCGGCCATCAGCCCGGCGGCCCGGCCCGTGCGCACGTAGTGCAGGAACGGCGACTCTCCCGCACCCAGGAGATGGCCGTAGGCCCGGCGGTAGAAGCGGGTCGAGAAGGTCTTGCTCGGATCGCGGTCCTCCTCCTGTCCGTGGGACAGGAAGTGGATCGCCGGCCCGTTCTCGAAGCCGCGGGTATCCGGGTAGCGCTTGAGGTACCAGGGCGCGTCGAAGAACGGCTCGATCAGGCGGGCCTGCTCGAACAATTCCGCGTCCTCCGCGGCCGGCGGCGCGCCGTAGCGCGGATCGAAGGCATCGCCCGTGAGGTCGTCGCCGCGCAGCAGCGCCCGGGCCAGATGGTGGACGAAGGGCGCAATGCCCGTAGCCTCCACGTAGGGATGGTGCGCGCGGTAGGCCCAGCCGTTGAAGTCGGCCCTGGGGTTGCGGCCCTTGCGCCAGCCGGTGTCGCAATAGTCGCGCACGGCGTCGTCCGCCTCGGACAGCCCGTAGCGCGCCCGGTAGAAGCCGTGGTCGAAATGCCCCGCCACCAGCCGCGCCTGCAGGTCCAGGAGCCCGTCCCGGTCGCAGGCCGCCTGCCCGATCGCCCCCAGCCAGCCCGTATCGGCGATCGGCGCCCGCGCCGGGCGCAGGCCGCAGACGCCCAGCAGCGCGGCCAGCGTCGAGCGCCCGGGCCCCGGGTCGCGCAGCTCCCGCCAGCCCGCCTCGGCGAAGTGCAGGTACGGCTCCCGCCCGCCCACGTCCGGGTAGGTCGCCCGGTACCAGTCCGCATCCACCGCCGGCAGGTTCAGCCGGTGCGGCTCGGCGAACGGCGCGCCCCCGGACAGCCGGGTCTCGGCGACGTAGCGGAAGAACGGGTCGTCGCCGACCGCCCGGCTGCCCGCGCGGGCCTGCACGAAGCCGGCCGGGTCGAAATCCGGCCGCGGGCTGACCCGCGCCCGCCAGCCCTCCGCCACGTAATGGCGCAGCAGCGCGGCGTCCGAGGCCCCGGCCAGCGCCTCGGCCAGGGGGCCGGGCAGGCGCTGCCGGTAATGGGCGGCGTCGAAGTAGGGGGCGAGGGTCTCCATCCGCAGGGCCAGCGCCGCGTCCGGGTCGGGCCGGGCGGGTCCGCCGTTGCGGACGTAGTGCACCAGCGGGTTCTGGGTGGCGAAGGTGAGGCCGCGGGTGAGGCAGTAGGCCAGGGTGTCGAACTGCGGTGCCGGCTCGCGGCCCTCGCGCCAGCCGGAGGCCATGTAGTGGTCGACCGGATCGACGCCGGCGGCGGCGAGGTCGGGGTTGTTGGCCAGGTAGAAGGCCCCGTCCACGAGGCGGCGGGCGAGGCGCTCGGCCTGGGCCGTGTCGGGCTTGGGCAGGGGCGCGCCGGCCGCCCCGCCCGCGCCGCCACCCTCGCCGCCGGCCCGGGCGCGCCGGCGCGTGAGGGCGTGCAGGAACGGGTTGATGCCGGCCCGGGCGAGGTAGGGGCGGTCGGCGAGGTAGGCGGCGGAGTCGAAGTCGGGGCGCGGGTCGCGGCCCTCGCGCCAGCCGTGGACGAGGTAGTCGCGCACCGGATCGGCCGTGATCCCGTACCAGCTCGCGTAGAAGGCCGCGTCGACATGCGGGGCCAGAGTCGCGATCTGCGCGTCCGCGGTGACGAGATCGTTCGCCGCCGGAAGGCCGCGGCGCACCGCCAGCCGGATCAGCGGATTGCCGCGCACTCTGCGGTACAGGCGGAAGAACCGCTTCAACGCACCGCTCGCGCTGCGCCGCGCGCCGCGCGCGCCGGTCCGCGATCCGCGGCGTCGGAGGCGGTGCAGGCCACCAGCCCCGAGGCGGGCTTCGGCCCGGCGGCGCTTGAGACGAGACCTGAGGCTCGGAGGAGCATGTGTTCGCGCGGGCCGATTGTGGGCTTGATCGAAGGCGTGCCGGCGCGTCGGACGAGACGCCGTGTCGGCGGTTCATCGCCCTAACGGAACACGCGCACCGGGTAAACAACGGGGCGCCGACGGTGCTCCGCAGGACCGATCCGAGGCCCGGAGCCGTCCGCCCTCGCCTGCCTCATCGGGGTGCGGTCAGATCAGGTCCGGACGCCACGTCACGTCCTCCCGCACGATGCGTGCGGGATTGCCGGCGGCCACGCAATGGGGCGGCACGGTTCCGGTGACGACAGCGTGTGCGCCGATGATGGCGTTGTCGCCGACCACGGAGCCTTTGAGGAGCGTGGCGTGATTGGCGATCCAGACGTGATTGCCGACGCGAACGGGCTTGGCCGGATTCAGCCGCTGCCCGGTATCCCGGGTGACGATCGAGTGAAAATCGCTCGTCGTCATCCAGACGCCGGACGCAATGGAGCAATCCGTCCCGATCTCGATCGCCTTCGCCTCGACGGGATTGAGATGGACCAGACCGGTGAAGCCGGTCCTGTCGCCGATGCGCAGGATCGAGCTGGGGCCGACATAGATGTTGGCCATCGAGAGCCGGACGTGCTCGCCGACATCGAACCGGCAGTTGGACTCGATGACGATGTGCATGTCCTTGTCGGACACGCAGCCTCTGCCTATGCGAATGTAGTTGTTGTCGCCGTTGATGTAGATTTTTCCGGCTTGGCTGTGCTGATCCCGCGAATCGATGTCGATGACATTATTCTCCCCTTTGTCGAAAATATTCAAAGACATAATTTGCTCTGCGGGATCTATGAATGCCCCTGGGCGCGACGCGGCCGACGTCCCGGAGCGGACGGCCGCACATCGAACCCGTGGAAGAACGTTCGCCTTCTGACGTGACGATTACGGTATCGGCGTGCCGAAATCGGAATCCGTCGAGATTCGGCAATTGCGCCGATGACTCCAAGCCGGCAGAGGCGTTCGAAGATGTCTCTAAGCCATCGGGCGTCGTCCTCACAACTCGCGCTGCCGATCGCGGGCCGTCACCGGGCCCGGCCGGCGAGCCTCCGCGCGCCTGTTGACGCCGCAATGGTCCTATGACGTATGCCGTCACCCAGCGAAATCATGGGATGAGGCCGTCCGGTGGCTGAGGACAACACCCTGACGAAGGCCCTGGTCGACGTGAGGGCGCGCAGGGCCGCGCTCCAGAGCGACTACGACCGGATCGGAGCCGAGCTGACCAAGCTCCGGGCGGCCGAGGCGGCGCTAACCTCGATCGTCGAAGGGATCCCGCTGGACGCCTCCGGTCTCCACGCGCCCGAAGGTCCGCGGGCCTCCGCGGCCGAACGCGCCGCGCCCGCCTCCGGCGGACGGCGCGGCGCCCGCGGTCCCCGGGCGAACTCGGCCAAGGGACGGCTGAAGGCGCTGCTCGGCTCGGCCGGCCCGCAGGGCCTGTCGCATGTCGAGATCGCCGAGCGGCTGCCCGACGTCGCGCCGAATACCCTCAACACCTATCTCAGCATGCTGGTGACCGGCGGCGAGGCGATCCGGAACGGCGACTTCTTCACGGCCGCCGCGCCCGTGGAGTCCGAGGACGGTGAGGCTGACGCCGAGGACGAGGCCGACCCGGACTCGGATGCGGAGGTCCAACACGACGCCGCCGAGTGATCCGGGCGTCTGGCGAGGGCGACGGTGCCGTCTTTGGCGGGCGGAGCGAAACAAGACAGCGGCGCCGCGCGCGGAGATGTCGCGCTGGCCGGGCTCACCGTCCTGCGCTCGTGTCGGTGCAGGGGGGGCGCTTGAGTTGATCGACAGTCCTGTGACGGCCCCGTCCGGCCCGTCGATTCCGCGCCCCGGTCCTTCGGGTCAGGCCGACGCCATGCGCCGGATGATCGGCAGCATCAGCGCGCTCGGGGCGGCGGCCGGCACGGGGAAGATCGTGGCCGTCTGATCGGTCTTCACCCGGGGCAGCCGCTCGATCACGGTCCGCAGCTTCGGGAGCGTCCGCCCCAAAGTCGCGGCGAGAATCTCGCCCGCGATCTTGGCCATGACGTATTCCAGGGTGTCGCGGGGCGCCTCGTCGATGGCGGTGGTCGACGGGTAGAAGGCCGCCACGGTGTCGCTGCGGTCGAGGCAGAACTGGCTCAGCTCGTAGAACGCGGCATTGTAGACGCGCATCATCGTGTCCAGGCAGGCCGGCTCGAAGGGCGCGCGCTTCTGGCGGAAGATGCGGGGCGTCGCGAAATGGTAGAGCTGCGACGGGCGCATCGCCAGCGCCGCGAGCTGCGCGGCGGCCGGCGCGGCGGCGTCGTAGCGGAGGATCTGGCAGCGCCCGCCCGCGGCGCGGATTTCCCGGGCGACGGCCTCCGCCTCGTCGGCGCCGGACGCGTAGGTGATGCACACCGTCCCGCCGCCTGCGGCGATCAGCTTGGCGGTCGCGGCGCCGAGGCCCCGCGACCCGCCGACGATCAGCGCGGACACGTCGGCGAAGGCGCCCGGCTCCACCAGGGCCGCGAGGTCCTGCAGGCTCTCCTGCTCCACCGGCCGCGGGCGGACGAAGCCCTCGACCCGGGCCATGAGGCCGGGGCCGGCGGCGTCCAGCGTCACCGATTGCAGCATCGGCTGGAACCGCTTCACCGCGTAGCCGAGGCTCGAGCCGGCATCCCCGTCGGTGAGGGTCACGTCGATCTTCGAGAGGATCGAGTGGAGGCCAGGCACGAACATGCCGACGAGCGTCGAGAGTCCGCCCAGGGCGGCGACCCGGCCGGGACCGAGGGCGCGGGCGAGGCGCGGCGCCAGCGCGGCGATCGCCGCCGGGTCCGGCAGCGTGAAGGCTCCGGCGAGCCCCGTCAGGGCCGCCGGATCGCGGGCGATCGGCTCCGCGGGGATCGCGGTGGGTGCCGTCTCGACCGGCTGGGCCGGGGCTTTGTCCGCCGCGAAGGTCGCCTGGATCGTCAGGGTGCGGACGCCGTCCACCGCGAGGGACAGGCGCAGCTGCCCCGCCTCCGCCGCGTGGACCGTCAGCACGGTGCAATCCCCGACCAGCACGAACCGCTCGAACCGCATCTGCAGCGTCGCGAGCCGGTCGAGGGGATGGGCGTCGGCGCAGGCATCGAGGGCCCAGAGGGCGGCGTGGACGCCGTGGACGGCCCGCTCGCCGGCGAGCGTCCGCCGGGCCATCCGCGCATCCATGTGCATTGGGTTCACGTCCCCCGTGGCCCGCGCGAAGGCGGCCTGGTGCGCCTCGGTCCAGATCCGCGTCGCGGCGGCGTCGTGCGAACCGGATCCGTTCATCGCGCAGCTCCTCCTCGGCCGGTCCCCGCCCCGGCCGGGCTGGCCGGCCGCCGGGTGCCCGGCCCCTTGCTTTATGACACGCGATCTCGCAAGAGGGCGGCGCTCGCACGCACGGTAAGGGGCCGGTCGATCGCCGGAGGGCAGGCATCCGCAGGATGTCGCAGGGACCGGTATCGAGGATGACCACGGCTCGCGCCCTGTCGATCGGCTTCGTCGGAAACGTCGTCACCAACCCGTTCGGGAAGATGGCGGGCCGCCTTGCGGATCTCGCCACGGTCTCCTGCGAGCATCTCCCCATCGGACAGATCGAGCAGGTGCTGGCGGGTCCCGCCGCCGCCGACGTCCTGATCGTGCATCTCGACCACCGCTGGTTCTTCGACGTCGCCCCGGACGAGGCGGCCGTCGCCCGCGCGCGCGGCCTCGCCGAGCTGGTCTCGGCGCGGCTCGCCCGGGCGCCGGGGACGATCATCCTCAACACCGTGCCGTTCGTGCCATTCTCCTCCGTCGAGAGCGACCTCCACGATCAGCTTGATGCCCTGGCGCGGGTGAACGCGGTGCTGTTCGACCTCGCCCGGGCTCAGGAGCGGGTCAGCGTCGTCGACGCCGCCGGCGCCCTGGCGCTGCTCGGCTTCGCCAACGCCTTCCGCGAGCGCAACCGGTACATGTACCAGATGCCCTACGCCCCGGCCGCCGTGGACGCGCTCAACGCGCGCTACGCCGACGCCGTCGCGGCGCGGCTGCGGGCGCGGCGCAAGGTGGTGGTGGTCGACGCCGACAACACCCTCTGGGGCGGCGTCGTCGGCGAGGACGGGGTGGAGAACCTGGAGGTCGACAGCGACTATCCGGGGATCGTCCACACCCAGCTCCAGCGCCAGCTCCTGCGCCTGAAGGGTCTCGGGATCCTGCTCTGCGCGGTGACGAAGAACAACGAGGAGGATTTCCGCGCGGTCTTCGCCCAGCGTGCGATGCCGCTGCGGCTCGACGATTTCGTAGCCTACCGCAGCAACTGGTCGGAGAAGAGCGAGAACATCCGCGACCTCGCGGCGACGCTGAACCTCGGCCTCGACAGCTTCGTCTTCCTCGACGACAACCCGTTCGAGATCGAGGAGGTCCGCGCCCGGCTCCCCGGGGTCGAGTGTCACCTGTTCGACCGGACGCGCCCCGAGCAGGCGCTCACCCTGCTCGACGGGATCGCGTCGCTGCGCGCCCGGAACGTCACCGCCGAGGATCTGGCCAAGACCGAGCAGTACCGCGGCGAGGCGCAGCGGCAGGAGCTGCAGCGCTCGGCCGCCTCGATGGACGACTACCTCGCCTCCCTCGAGATCCGGGTTCATGTCGCCCGCAACAACCCGGGCTCCCTGCGGCGGGTCACGCAGCTGATCAACAAGACCAACCAGTTCAACCTGACGACCCGGCGCTACACCGAGGACGAGGTCGCCACCGCCATGCAGGAGGGCGGCGTCTACGCGGCCCGGGTGGTCGACCGGTTCGGCGACATGGGCATCGTCGGGGTCGCCATCGTCCGGGGCGGCGAACTCGAGACGTTCCTGATGAGCTGCCGGGCGCTCGGTCGCCGCATCGAGGCCCAAATTCTGCGCCACGTCTGCCACCAGGAGGGTGATCGGGACCTGAAGGCCCAGTATCGCCCGAGCGCGAAGAACCGGATGGTCGAGACCTTCCTCGACGACAACGGCTTCGAACCCCTCAGCGCTGGCCCCGAGGGCAAGACATACCGACTGACACGAGGACCGGATGACACCCCCTACATCCACATCGTCGCGGAGTGACCGCGGCGCCGTCGAGGCGGCTGCCCGCGCCACCTTCGCGCGACTCGTCGAGACCTGGGGGCGCCCGGACCTGGAGAATCTCGGTCCCGAGGACGACGTGTACGAGCGGCTCGATTCCTTCGCGGTGGTCGAGCTCCTCCTCGAGACGGAATCCGAGATCGATCGGACGATCGGCCGCTATGTGCCGCTCGCCAACGAGAGCATCCTCGACAGCACGAAGTCGCCCCTCCGCCGCTTCCAGGGCTGGATCGACTACGTCGCCGAGACGGTCGAGCATGGCTGACCTGCGGTTCTCGCGCGCGACCCTCACCGGGCTCGTCACCACGGTCGGCGCACGCGTCCTGGCCTTCGACGACGAGGCGGCCGCCCTCGGTCTTGCCCCCGAGGAGGCGCAGCGCCTCAAGCGCGCGATGGGCTTCTCGACCCGGCACGTCGTCGCCGATCCCGGCACCACGACGGCGGATCTCTGCCTCTACTCGGCGCGCCACCTGCTGCGGGGCCTCGACCTGCAGCCCGACGCCGTCGACGGGCTGATCCTCGTGACCCAGACGCCGGATTACAGCTCGCCCTCCACGTCGATCGCGATGCAGCACCGCCTCGGCATGCGGACCGACACGCTCTGCTTCGACATCCGCCTCGGCTGCAGCGGCTTCGTCTACGGGTTGTCGGTCGCCTACAGCCTCGTCGAATCCGGCCTCAACCGCGTCCTCCTCTGCGTCGGCGACGTCGCGAGCCGCATGGTCGCCACCGATGACCGCTCGATCACCCCGATCATGGGCGATGCCGGCGCCGCGGTGCTGATCGAGCGGCGCGAGAGCGAGAGCGTCTTTCAGCTCCACAGCGACGGCTCGGGGGAGAAGGCGCTGTTCATCCCCCATAGCGGCCTGCGGGCCGACGCGGCGGATGCGGACAAGCCCGCGACGATGCATATGGATGGGGCGCAGGTCTTCAACTTCTCCCTCAAGCGCGTCCCGCCGCTGATCGAGGGCATCTTGGCTTTCTCGGACACGCGCGCCGAGGACGTCGACTTCCTGGTCCTGCACCAGCCGAACAAATACATCCTCAAGAACCTCCAGCGCCGCCTTGGGCTCGACGACAGCAAGCTTCCGACCGGCACCCAGTCGGTCTACGGCAACCAGAACTCGGCCTCGATCCCCGGCACGATCTCGGGCTTCCTCGCGGAGGCCTATGCGGACGGACAAGTGCGCTCGCTGCTCGCCGGCTTCGGGGTCGGCCTGAGCTGGGGGGCCTGCACGATCACCACCGACCGGATCTACGCGCCCCCGGTCATGACCTACGAGGAGACCATCCGATGACCGAGGGCGCATTCCTGGACGAACTCGGCACGATCCTCGATCAGCCGGGGCCGTTGGCCCGCGGGCAGAGCCTCGGGGAGATCGAGACCTTCGACTCGCTGGGCATCCTCAACATCATGGCGCTCTACGACACGCTGGGCCTCGAGGTGGATCCGCAGCGGATCGCCGGCGCGGCGACAACCGACGACCTGATCGCGCTGGCCGGCGCGAAGCTACAGGCCTGAGCCGATGTCGCAGCCAGTGGGGCACGTCCTCGTCGTCGGGGCCAGCAGCGGCATCGGCCGCGCCGTCGCCGAGCGTCTCCGCGCGGGCGGGGCGCGGATCACCGCACTCGCCCGGCGGGCGGACCGGCTCGCCGAGCTGGAGGCGCTCGGCTGCGCCGTCGTCGCGGCCGACGTCACCGATCTCCCGGCGATCGGCGGCGTGCTGCAGACGGCGGTGGCCGAGCAGGGCCTCCTGACCGGGCTCGTGTACTGCGCGGGCGTTCAGATCATCAAGCCGATGCGCAGCCTCGGCGTCGAGGAGATCGAGCGACTCTACCGCACCAACCTCGTCGCGCCGACCCTGTTCGCGGCGTCCTTCGGCAGCGCCCGCGTCTCGACCCGGGACGCGGTGTTCTGCGCGGTGTCGTCCGTCGCGGCGCAGCGGCCCGAGCCGGCGATCGTGCCCTATGCCGCCTCCAAGGCGGGGCTCGACGCCCTGATCAAGGGGCTGGCCCGGGAACTTGCCCCCCGGCGCGCCGTCGGCGTCGCCCCCGGCTGGCTCGACACCGAGATGACTCAGGCCCATGCTCGCCTGTACGGCGCGGAGTTCAAGGACGCGCTGGAGAAACGGAGCCCCGCAGGCGCCGCGACCGTCGAATCCGTGGTCGACGCCATCGCGTTTCTTATGTCGCCCCAGGCCCGGCACGTCACCGGCGAGATCCTCCGGGTCGATGGCGGAGCCATGCTGTGACCGCGCCGGGGCAGCGTCTCGCGCTGATCGGCGGCGGCGGATTCTCCAAGGAGATCGCAGAGGTCGCGCAAATGTGCGGCTATACCGTCGATGCAACCTATTCGAGCCAGCCGAGCGCGCAGGTCGGCACCTACAGGGGCTATCTCGACGAACTGCTGGCCGACCGCGCCGCTTATGCAGGTGTGGCCCTGGCCGTGGGCGGGGTGAGCCGGGCGGCGATCCAGGCGCGGGCCGAGATCATCGCGTGGCTCGACCGCCACGCCCTGCCCTGCCCGCCCATGGTCTCGCCGCATGCGATCGTCAGCCAGGGCGTCGGGCTGGGCGCGGGGGCGTTCGTGGCGCATGGAGTCATCGTCAACGTCGATGCGCGGCTCGGGCGGTTCTCTGTGTTGAACACCGGCGCCATTATCGGTCACGATGCCGAGATTGGCGACAACACGACGATCTCACCCGCGGCGTTCATCGGTGGGCGCTGCGCGATAGGTGCAGACAGTTTGGTCGGACCGTTGGCCAAAGTACTGCAGGGCCTCAAGGTCGGCGAACGGGCGATGATCGGCATGGGCTGTACAGTGCTGCGCGCCGTGCCCGATGATGGCGTGATCTGGCCGAGGCCGGATAATCCTGTGGTCGCATCAGATCGCGGTTGAGCCGATCCGAGCCCGATTGAGTGGCATGACGGCGCTTGGGTTTGTGCGATAGCTCGCTTCGAATTTGCGTCATCAATCGCGCGTTGGGCAAGGTTGCGATTGCGTCGTATTCAACTCAGCCACCTGATCGATTTGGCCGCTTCCATCTCGGCTGGATCTCTACGAGCGATCAGGCGACGTTGATCAGATCTTCCACGCCACCTCCCTACATACTCAGCACCTACGGCTGGTGCGATTGTTCAAGGCAGGTCTCGTCAGGCCTCCGCGCAAGCGCCCCATGCCACTGGACCGGTCATCTTTTTTGGGCGAAGGCGGCGTGTTGGCGCATCCGCACACTAGAGCGGTTTCGGTTTAATCGGGGTCGTATCCTGCCGCGACGAAGAAGTTTGCGGCCTCGTCGGGCGTGACGGCATCGACGAGCCGCCCGATTGTGGTCCAGAGCTCTTCGCGCGTGCGCTCGGCGGCCTTGCGCAGCCCCGCCTTCAACTTCGAGAACGCCATCTCGATCGGATTGAAGTCCGGCGAGTAGGGCGGGAGGAACAGGAGCCGCGCGCCTGCCGCCTCGATCGCCGCGCGCACGGCCGGGCCTTTGTGGCTGCCGAGATTGTCCATGATCACGATGTCCCCGGGTGCGAGTTCGGGCACCAGGACCTGATCGACGTAGACTTGGAAGGCGTCGCGGTTGATCGGCCCGTCGAGCACGAACGGCGCGGCGATCCCGGACAGGCGCAGGCCCGCCACCAGGGTCGTGGTCTTCCAATGACCGTGCGGGACGGGGGAGCGCAGCCGCTGGCCGCGGGGACAGCGCCCGCGGGTGCGGGCCATGTTGGTGGCGGTCCACGTCTCGTCGAGGAACACCAGCCGGTCCGGGTCGAGATCGGGCTGGCTCTCGAACCACGCTTCCCGGGCGGCCTTCACGTCCGGTCGATCCTGCTCTGCGGCGTGGGCCGTCTTTTTTTGT
Organism: Methylobacterium sp. 092160098-2; assembly: GCF_028920805.1. NCBI lineage: Bacteria > Pseudomonadati > Pseudomonadota > Alphaproteobacteria > Hyphomicrobiales > Methylobacteriaceae > Methylobacterium > Methylobacterium sp. 092160098-2. The sequence goes on from NZ_JAQPZJ010000003.1 coordinate 80,425, forward strand.
ACGTCAGGTCGCGCGCGTCGAGGAAGGCCCACAGCGTGCCGAGCCCGACGGTGAGGCCATGCTCGTCCTGCAACCGGGCGCGCATCTCCTCCAGGGTGATGTCAACCTTCTCGTCGATCAGCGTACGCAGGAACGTCTCGTACGGGTCGAGCTTGGAGCGGCGGGCACGCCCCTGCGGCCGGGCGGCCACCGTCCCAGTCGCGGCGAGCGCCGCCATCCAGCGGATCGCGGTTGCCTGGCCGACCCCGAAGCGGGCGGCCGCCTGACGGCGCGAGGTCGCCGCAGCCGCGGTCACCACCCGCTCGCGCAGGTCCAAGCTGTAGGGGCGGCCCATGCATCACTCCAGCTGTCGACCGGCCTAGTGAATCAGCCTCCCAGCGCCGCGTGAACCCCACCAAGCCGACTCAGCCCAAACCGAAAACGCTCAAGGGCGTCTCTGCAAAGTTATTTGAGCCAGAGCATGGTCATGCCAAGCGTGACCATGGCGAGGTAGTTCGCGGCTCGCTTCTCGTAGCGGGTGGCGATGCGGCGATACTGCTTGAGCCGGCCGATCAACCGCTCGACCTTGTTGCGCTCGCGGTAGGCGGCTTTGTCGAAATCCAGCTGGCGGGGCTGATCCTTGCGGGTGGGGATCACCGGCTCGATCCGGCGTTGTCGGAGGCGGCGACGGGCCGGCGGACTGGAGTAGCCCCGGTCGCCTGCCGTCCTACGGGGCCGCAGGCGCGGGCGGCCTCGCCCTGGGCGTGGCACCACGCCCTTGTCCATGAGAGCATCCAACGCAAACTGCTCGTGGCGCTCGCCCGCCGTCAGCACCGCCGTGATCGGCTTACCCCCGCCCTCGGCACGCAGATGAAGCTTGGTCGAGAAGCTGCCCTGACTGCGCCCGAGCGCTTCGCCCACCTCCTCGACGGTCGCCTCACCCCCCGATGGCGCCGGACCGGCGTGCCCCGGCGGCGTGCTGGTGGGCGCGCACCACCGTGGCTTCCACGAAGTGCAGGTCCTAGTCGAGGTCGCCGCGCGCGTCCGCCTGCGCCTGCAGCCGCTGCAGCACCCGCTCGAACACGCCGGCCTTGCGCCACCGGTAGAACCGGCTCGACACCGATCCCACAGCACCGTAGCGCGCCGGTAGATCCTCCCAGGGTGCGCCCGTGCGCAGGATCCAGAGCATGCCGTTGAGGACTTGCCGGTGATCCTCCGAAGGCCGGCCCGTGCGCGGCTTCTGCGGAGGCAGCAGCGGGGCGATCTGCGCCCACTGCGCGTCGGTCAGTTCAAAGCGTCGCATCAAGCCCGCATGGGCCGGACCTCCCAGCCTGTGAACCCCTTTGCAGAGACGCCCTAGTGGCGCCGATCATCTGCAGGTTGCCACCGCCGCACGTCGATGCCGTCGACTGGCACCCCACATCATTGAAGAGCCATCTCCGGTACGGCTGGCCTGGATGCCAGCAGTCTCAGCTCGGTAGGTCGGACGGACGACGTGTGCATTGTTTTGCTAAGACCGGCAGCGCATGGATAACGCCTTGACACGGACGGCGAATGACCGGAAGTCGCGGGGCATCACCGAGGTTGTGGTCGGCAAGGCGGGCGCGCGGCCCCGAACGACCGATGCGGAGACGTCCGCTGGACCTCGCGACGGGATCCGCAAGAAGGGCGCTGGCATGGACGTCATCGAGACCGAGATCCCGGACGTGAAGCGCATCGCGGTGAAGCGCTTCGGCGATACGCGGGGCTGGTTCTCCGAGACGTTTCGGGCCGACGCCCTGGCGCGGGTCGGCATCACGACGCCGTTCGTACAGGACAACCAGTCCTTCTCGGCGCCGCAGGGCACGATCCGCGGGCTACACTTCCAGATCGCGCCCCGGGCCCAGGCCAAGCTGATCCGCGTGCTCCAGGGCGCGATCCTCGACGTCGCGGTCGACATCCGCAGCGGGTCGCCGACCTACGGAAAATACGTCGCCGTCACCCTCGACGCCGAGACGGGCGATCAGCTCTACATCCCGCACGGCTTCGCCCACGGCTTCTGCACCCTGACCCCCGACGTCATGGTCGCCTACAAGGTCGACGAATACTACAGCCCCGAGCACGACCGGGCGCTCGCCTGGAACGATCCCGAAGTCGGGATCCCGTGGCCGGTCTCGGGCGAGGCGGCAATCCTGTCCGACAAGGATCGCCGCGCCCCGCGCCTCGCCGATCTCGGACAAGTCTTCTGAGCCGCGCGGCCCGGCCGCAATTTCGTCACGCCGGCCAGTCTTACGCTGCCCGGCTATTCCGTTTCTGACCTATCCGAAGAGGTGACACGCCATGCGCATCCTGGTGACCGGAGGCTGCGGCTTCATCGGCTCGGCGCTGGTGCTGCACCTCGTCAACGATCTCGGCCACGACGTCTGCACCCTCGACGCGATGACCTATGCGGCCAACCCGGTCTCGCTGGCGCCGCTCGCCGACAACCCGCGCCATCGCCTGGTCGAGGCCGACATCTGCGACCGCGCCGCCGTGCAGAAGGCCTTCGCCGACTTCAAGCCGCAGGCGGTGATGCATCTGGCCGCCGAGAGCCACGTCGACCGCTCGATCACCGATCCGGGCGCCTTCGTGCGCACCAACGTCATCGGCACGCAGACCATGCTGGATGGGGCGCGGGGCTATTACGAAGCCCTGCCGGAGGCGGACAAAAAGAGCTTCCGGTTCCTCCACGTCTCCACCGACGAGGTCTACGGCTCGCTGCCGCCGGACGCGTTCTTCACCGAGGAGAGCCGCTACGATCCGCGCTCGCCCTACTCGGCCTCGAAGGCGGCCTCCGACCACCTCGCCCGCGCCTGGCACGAGACCTACGGCCTGCCGGTGCTGGTGACCAACTGCTCGAACAATTACGGGCCGCGGCACTTCCCCGAGAAGCTGATCCCGCTGATGATCCTGAACGCCCTGGAGGGGAAGAAGCTGCCGGTCTACGGCGACGGCCTGAACGAGCGCGACTGGATCCACGTGGAGGATCACGCCAAGGGCCTCGTCGCCGTGCTGGAGCGCGGCCGGATCGGCGAGACCTACCTGCTCGGCGGCCGGGCGGTGCGCAACAACCTCGCGGTGGTGAAGGCGCTGTGCGCGGCCTTCGACCGGCTGCGTCCGCAGAACGCCCCGCACGAGCAGCTGATCAGCTTCGTGGCCGACCGCCCGGGCCATGACCGGCGCTACGCCATCGACTGCACCAAGGCCGAGGCCGAACTCGGCTGGCGCCCGCAGAAGACCTTCGAGCAGGCGCTTGAGGAGACCGTCGCTTGGTACCTCGCCAACGAGGGCTGGTGGCGCCCGATCCGCGAGGGCCGGTACAAGGGCGAGCGCCTGGGACTGAACGGCTGATGGACATCCTCGTCCTCGGCGGCGCGGGCCAGGTCGGCACCGAGCTGCAGGCCCTGTCCTGGCCGGACGGCGTCCGCGTGCACGCACCGGGCCGCGCGGATCTCGACATCACCGACGCGGACGCCGTCGCGGCGGCGCTCGCCGCGCGCGACTACCGGGCGGTGATCAACACCGCCGCCTACACGGCCGTCGACAAGGCCGAGTCCGATGTGGTCGCGGCGTGGCGCCTCAACGCGCTCGCGCCGGCGATCCTGGCGGCCGCCACGACGTCGCGATCCATCCCGCTCGTCCACGTCTCGACCGACTACGTCTTCGCCGGCACGAAGCCCGACGGGACCTACGCGCCCGACGCACCGATCGACCCGCAGAGCGTCTACGGCGCCAGCAAGGCCGCCGGCGAGCTGGCGGTGCGCACCGGCAATCCGCGCCACGCCGTCGTCCGCACCGCCTGGGTGGTGAGCCCGCACAGGGGCAACTTCGTCAAGACGATGCTGCGACTCGCGGCCGAGCGCGATGCCCTGACCGTCGTCGACGACCAGCACGGCTGCCCGACCTCGGCCGCCGACCTCGCCGCCGCCCTCGCGACGATCGCGCAGCGCATGGCCGGGGATGCGGACGCTCCCACCGGCACATTCCACTGCGTGAACGCCGGCGACACCACATGGTGCGGCTTCGCCGAGGCGATCGTGGCGGGCTCGGCCCGCCGCGGCGGCCGCTCGGTGCCGGTCAAGGGCATCCCGACTTCCGCCTATCCGACACCGGCCCGGAGGCCGGCCAATTCGCGCCTGTCCACCGACAGCCTCACGGCCGCTTACGGCATCGCGCCGCGGGCCTGGCAGGCGGCACTCGACGATATCCTGGACCGGCTCGTCGGGCCGGTTTCAGAGGGAGTTTCCAAGCCATGAAGGGCATCGTTCTGGCCGGCGGATCCGGCACGCGCCTGCACCCGGCCACGCTGTCGATCAACAAGCAGCTCCTGCCGGTCTACGACAAGCCGATGATCTACTACCCGGTCTCGGTGCTGATGCTGGCCGGCATCCGCGAGATCCTGATCATCTCGTCGCCGGAGCACCTCGACAATTACAAGCGGCTGTTCGGCACCGGCGAACAGTTCGGGCTGAAATTCTCCTACGCGCTGCAGCCGCGGCCGGAAGGCCTCGCCCAGGCCTTCGTCATCGGGCGCGACTTCGTAGGCGACGACGACGTGGCGCTGATCCTCGGCGACAACCTGTTCTTCGGCGCCGGCATGGGCGAACTCCTGGATCGCGCCGCCGCGCGCAAGCAGGGCGCGACCGTCTTCGCCTACCACGTCGACAACCCGCAGGCTTACGGCGTGGTCAACCTCGACAAGGCGGGCCGCCCGACCAAGATCGTCGAGAAGCCGCAGAACCCGGAATCCACCTGGGCGGTGACCGGCCTGTACTTCTACGACAATCAGGTGCTCGACATCGCCGCCGACGTGAAGCCCTCGGCCCGCGGCGAGCTGGAGATCACCAGCGTCAACGAGGCCTACCTGCAACGCGGGCAACTGCACGTGGAGCGCATGTCGCGCGGCTATGCGTGGCTCGACACCGGGACCCACGACAGCCTGCTGGAGGCGAGCGAGTTCGTCCGCACCCTGCAGCACCGCCAGGGCCTGCAGGTCGCCTGCCTGGAAGAGATCGCCTACCTCCAGCACTTCATCTCCCGCGACCAGCTCGTGGCCCGGGGCGAGATGTTCGCCAAGACCGCCTACGGGCAGAACCTGCTGCGCCTCGCCCGCGAGAGCGAGGACAGCCGCGCTGAATAAGCGATCCGCATTCTCCATGATCTCATGTGGAAGCCTATTGGTCTCGAAATTGCAACACTAAGGTGGTAATGTGACTACTGGTATCAACTTGGCCGAGCCATCCCGCAAGAAAGCGAATAACGCCCAATGGTGACATATATAAAATCATTTCTGAGGATAAAGCCGCTGGCATCGCATTCGGAAGATGCAGTCGAATCCACCTTACCTCTCGAAGAGCACTCAATTGAAGGTGGTCTCGTTGAAGCTTCGACGGCTGCTGAACACGACGAAAATCGCGATAACTTTCAAACGTTTTTTGACCCGGCCGGGTACCTTGTTCAGAACCCAGACGTGGCCGAGGCCGGCATTGACCCGCTGACGCACTACCTGACGAGTGGACGCGCTGAGGGACGGCCGCCGTCGCCACTATTCGATCCCGTCGGGTACCTCGCCCAGAACTCGGATGTGGCCGAAGCCGGCATCGACCCGCTGACGCACTACCTAACGAGTGGACGCGCCGAGGGACGGCCGCCGTCGTCACTATTCGACCCGGCCTGGTACCTCGCCCAGAACCCGGATGTGGCCGAAGCCGGCATCGACCCGCTGACGCACTACCTGACGAACGGACGCGCCGAGCGACGGGCGCCATCTCCGCTGTTCGACCCGGCCTGGTACCTCGCCCAGAACCCGGATGTGGCCGAAGCCGGCATCGACCCGCTGACGCACTACCTGACGAGCGGACGCGCCGAGGGACGGGCACCATCTCCGCTGTTCGACCCGGCCTGGTACCTCGCCCAGAACTCGGATGTGGCCGAAGCCGGCATCGACCCGCTGACGCACTACCTGACGAGCGGACGCGCCGAGGGACGGGCACCATCTCCGCTGTTCGACCCGGTTTGGTACCTCGCCCAGAACCCGGATGTGGCCGAAGCCGGCATCGACCCGCTGACGCACTACCTGACGAGCGGACGCGCCGAGGGACGGGCACCATCTCAGCCGCCCACGCCGACGTTGGACGAGCAGGTTACTCATCCACTGGAAACGAGCGAGGCTATACTGATCCCGGCGTCAAGCCGCCTGCGTAAGCCCGCAGTAGTGCTGATTACACACGACTGCTCACTAAGTGGCGCGCCAGTTGTCGTCTTAAATATGGCCGAATACTTAGTTGCCAATGAAGCATTTGACGTCAAGGTCCTCAGTCTTGGCGGTGGCGCACTGAGCCCGCGCTTTTCAAAATTACCAGATTTCCGGTTTCTCGGCGAAAACACCATCGACAGCTTAACTGAGAGCGTCGCCGGACTAGCGGGTCGCCCCCTGAAGGTAGCGTTCTGCAACACCATCCTCACGTCGGATTTACTTGCTCCTCTGAAACGCCTCGGCTTCAAAGTCGTATCTCTTGTACACGAAATGCCCGCTAGCATTAAGCTGTTTGGCGAGCATCACATCCGAAAAATTGATGTTTCCGCGGATGCGTTAGTCTTTGGAAGCTCATACGTTAAAGAAGCAATCGGCAAAGATTTTGAGCTACAGAATACTTCTCTGCACATCGTTCCAACTGGGAGCGCTGCTCCTAGCCTATCTGACGATCAGGTAATTTCTGCCCGCCGAAAACTACGGGAAGAGGCGGGATTCCCCGAGAACGCAATTGTTGTACTCGGCTGCGGTACCATCGATCATCGTAAAGGCGCAGACCTATTTGTCCAAGTCAGTCACCGCGTCGTGCAGCAGGCAGGTTCAGACCTAGACATTCGATTCGCATGGATCGGAAATCCAAGTCTTCCATATATGCTCTTCTGCCAGCAGGACGTATCCAAGCTCGGCTTGAGCATGCACGTCCGCTTTCTCGAACCGCGGGTCAATTTGTTCGATACAATGCCTGGCGCCGACCTCTTCGTGCTTACCTCGCGCGAGGATCCGTTCCCGCTCGTCAACCTGTCCGCGATGGCAAGCGGGGTTCCACCTATCGTGTTCCGTCACGCTGGGGGGGCGGCCGACGCGCTCGGCGACGGCGGCGGTATCATAGTGCCATATCTCGACATTGACTCAATGGCGGAGACAGTGCTGACGCTGGCGCGAAACGACTCACAACGTCGAGCTATGCGGGAAAATGCGCTCCAGTGTTATCACCAGCGATACACACAGGAGGCATTCGCAATCGGTCTGTCAAACGTACTAAGAGAAATCGGGATTGCTATCGACCTCTCTGAGAAAGCAGAAGAACGAAACACCTCTTCCCATCAAGCAATCGAAAACGGCCGGCGTAATGATGAAGTGTCGGTTGTAATCCCGTCCTATAACCACGCCCAATACATTGAGACTGCAATACGATCGGTATTAGAGCAAGATTACCCGATCGGCGAGCTTATCATAATAGACGATTGTTCAAAAGACGAATCAGATCTAGCCATTAGACGAGTAATTGAACATTATACCGGGCCAGTCAAGATCCGATACGAGGCATTAAAAGCGAATGGAGGCGCTCATGCGGCTATCATGCGCGGCCTATCATTGGCTCGCGGCGAGATTCTATCCGTTTTAAACTCAGATGATTATTACGCAACCAACCGCTTTAGCACCATCTTGGCTGAAGTCCCGTCAGACGGAGATTTCCTGGCCTTCTCAGCCGTCGATTTCATAGACGGCACCAGTCGCTTCGTGGATGAAACCGCCGGCATACGCGAGTGGTACCGCATGGCGCTAGGCCATGCCTTGGAATGCCCTACAGTGGGCTTTGCGCTTCTTCGCAACAATATCGCAGTGACTAGCGGCAATCTGGTTTTTACGAAGAATCTATACCGAAAAATCGGCGGCTTTTCGCAATACAAAATGTGCCACGATTGGGATTTTATACTTCAAGCGACCCATTACATCGAGCCCATTTTTGTGCAGTCCGTCTGCATGGCATACCGAGTGCATGAAACGAATACACTTAATTCTACTCGCCACTTGCTCCGCGAGGAAGGAGTGCCGGCCTTAAACAGGTTCATCGATCTGGAGAGACACGAGCGGTCGCCCAATAGGTTGGCTCCATCAGGTCGGAATTGGCCAATATATTTCGAGTATTTTATAGACAATTATGCGCCGTGGTTTGCGCCAGAGCCGCTCCGCAATTTTATCCGACACGCGCGCGTCCCGTTGCCGGCGACCACAGATACCTGGCAGTTCGGCAGAGACAATCCAGCCGCGGACCTCGGTTTCCTTACTCAAGCTGACGAGGGTCAAGACGCTCTAGCCCTACGCCGATCCTTGGCCTTGAAGTCGCGCCCGATCGATCCGTCGAGGATCCGCTTCTCGAGCGGCATAGATATGGGAAGCTAGTTGCGCCTATAGCTTAGCTCGTTACCAGTCGCCGTTTCACGCAAAACCGGAGCCACCTCTTCGATGAGCGCTTCTTCGCCTTCAGATAAGACCGAGCTTCTCAATGGTCTGCGCTGTCTCGTCCTCGGCGGCGGGGGGTTCATAGGAGCCAACCTCTGTGCGCGGTTAGCCGAGGTCGGTGCTGAAGTGACAAGTTTTGGCAGAAGTCTTGGGTTTAATGCCGGAAACAGCAAAATTAAGTCCATTACAGGCAGTTTTAATGACCGAATTGCCCTGTCTAATGCACTCGAGGGGCAGGAAATTGTCTTTCATTTGATCAGCGGATCGGTGCCTGAAAGCTCAAATCGCGACCCGGCAGCCGAGTTGAAAAGTAGTCCGCTGTCCACAATTCATATGCTTGATCTATGCGTTTCGAGTGGGGTTAAAAAATTGATCTTTGCATCTTCAGGCGGGGCTATATACGGTATCCCAAGTTCCGTTCCGATCTGCGAGAACGATCGCACAGATCCAATTTCCGCCTATGGGATCAGCAAGTTACTGATCGAGAAGTATCTATTTCTTTACCGCCACTTGCACGGGCTGAATTATCACTCTCTGCGTATCGCAAACCCGTACGGAAGATACCAGCTCGGCCACAAGCGTCAGGGGCTAGTCGGTACGTTCGTTCACCGGGCTCTTGCCGGGTTGCCTGTCGAAATTTGGGGAGACGGAGAGATAACTCGGGATTTCATTCATGTTGATGACGTCATTGAGGCTTTTGTTGAGGTCGTCACCTATGATGGGCCGCACCGTATTATGAATGTTGGAAGTTCCAGAGGTCTGAGTGTTAACAACATATTGTACGACATCGAGGCATTGCTCGGGCAAGGGTCTTTGAAGCGTGTCTATACTCCGGGTCGCGCCGCTGATGTCCCAGTCAATGTTCTTGATACGTCTTTGATCAAGTCCGAGCTTGGCTGGACGCCCAAAGTCGAATGGCCCGACGGCTTGAAGGACACCTTTAATTGGATGTCCGAGAACGACGGTCTTGCGAGGGGACGTGCATCGTGAGAGACAATTGGGATTGTGAGCTGCGCATCTTTCCTCGGGAGAGGCCTACATCGATCAAAAGCTTGTCCATTTGCATCGTTACTTTCGAGGCGATCGGCTTCTGGAGAAACGGTGGCATTGCCACGGTCAGCACCGGTCTAGCCGAACTGCTTGCGGCAGAGGGGCATCGGGTTACTCTCGCTCTCACACGAGCGGATATGCTGGCACCCGAGGTCTTCAAGGCAGAGTCGGTCCGCTACGAGAAGCAGGGCATAGAGGTAGTCCCGATCTCGCGTATGCGCGTTGGGCAACTGGAAGGTCCGCTTGCGGATTTTACGTCCTGGGAACGCTATGCAGTTTACGACTGGCTACGAGGCCGCAGCTTCGACGTCGTCCATACTAGTGAGCACCTTGGCGAGGCCTATTACTGCCTCGTGGCAAAAAAACTTGGACTAGCTTTTCATAGGACACAGTTCTGGGTCGGCTGCCATGGGCCTTCGGCGTGGGTGATTGAAGCCAATGAGGAACTGGCAAGTCATTCGTTTTGGATGTGGACTGACGCCGCAGAGCGATTTGTGCTTCGAGAAGCCGATCTTGTTTGGACGCCTAGCCGTTACTTGGTCGCGTGGATGCGTTGCCGCGGTTTCGAGTTGCCGTCCGAACGGCTGTTCCAGCAGACCTATTACATTCCCGACGATCTCGGCGTTCTAAGGAATCGAGAGCGACCCAAGGCAGAACACACAAGCGAGCTGATTTTCTTCGGGCGTCTAGAACCCCGTAAGGGCATCAAACTATTTGTTGATGCAGTATTGGCCCTCAAAAATAACCTCTCTGGTATCTTGATTACCTTTATGGGTCGACAGTCGACCGTCGATGGGGTTCCGGCGTCTGATTACATAGCAGCTCGGCTTTCAGATTCTGGTCTCATCTGGCAGATCCTTGATTCGTTTGACCGCGAAAAAGCCTATGATTACGTCATCGCTCCGGGGCGTGTTGCTGTTCTAGCTTCTCCCGTCGATAATTCACCGTGTGCTGTCTATGAACTTTTAGAGATAGGGGCGCGATTTGTTGCTTGCGCTGGCGGTGGGATTCCGGAGCTGCTCGATCCGTCATCCCACCCGGAGGTGCTATTCTCCTATACTGTCGAGTCGCTGACCGAGCGCCTTTCCGAGGTGATCGCGCAAGCGCCCGCCTTGCCTAAAGCTGCGCCCTATTTGGAGAGAAGTGATACCGTCGCGGCCTGGGTGGCCGCGCACGCAACAGTTGCCGCCGAACTCGCTGAACGGTTTCCGGCGAAATCACCGCCGGCACATGAATCATTAACCATCGCAATAATCGTTGACGGCGATTGTGCTGCGCTCCATGTCAGCGCAGCCGCAATTCGGTGGCTTGGTACCTTAGTCTCAGACTTCGTTTTGGTGGTTGCAGACACGCGTTCCGTACTCGCGTCGGATATCCTGCCAGGCATAGAACGGTTGTCCTTTGACGAGCTAGACAATAAAATGATGATGCGCTCGCTCAACCGCGGTGGGCGTCCCGTCGTTTTGCTTCGATCCGGCGCTGTACTCACGCCTGAAGGCTGCTCCCGTTTGTTGAATGCAATCTCAGGCAACGACGCCGTGGTTCCGTTTTCGTTCCGCGCGCAAGGAGACGGTTCGCAGGTCACGGAACCGGTACTTGCCGGTGACTGGGCTTGGACAGCTCTCTACGGAGCTGCTCCAGTCGGCGGTGTCATTTCGGCAGAGGCACTCGAGCTTCTTGCGAAATCTGAGTTCGTCACCGGAACAAATCCGCTGCTCTGGTTCGACGCGGCCGTACTACACGGCCTTTCAGTGCTGTCGCTTGCCGAGCCGTTGATCGAAGCGACATCCGTCAATCGCCTCGCTTGCGCACAAATGGACATGCGTGCGCGTCAGATTGCCTGCATGAAGCGTCTGGCACCGGGCCAGCGGATAGCCTACGAGGTCGGAATTTCTGCCCTCCTTCAGAAATAAAGCCGCTGATTTACGGGAGCTACCGTCTTGGTAATCTACGAGCCCAATATCAGATGCGCCCGGCGGCGTGACAATGCGAGGCGGGAGAGGTAAGACGGCTACCTCGCTTCGGAATACCACGGAATCGCAGGTGACGACGCTTCAGGTGATCTGCGGAGAGGGGCAGGTAGCTGCTCCAGATCCGGCGAAAATCGAATCGGTTGAGCGGTTGCGCCGCGAAGATTTTATCTTAGCAGCCATTCCTATAATGTCGTTTGAAAGGGTTCTACATCTCGGGTGCGCAGACGGTTCTCTGACGTTGAGGCTGCCCGGCGCCAGTATACTCGGCATTATTCCGCCGTCGCAGATAGTTGAGAGCTCTACTCAGAATGGCGTTGGCTGTGATCGCGTCAGATTTGCTTGCACTGACGTGGCTCATGTCGCACAGGCTTCCATGGAGGCTTTCGATCTCATCGTGGTGACGGGTGGCATGGATACGGCCACTGGCGTTTCGTTCCCGATCGCCTGCGGTGCATTGTTGCGTCTTGCAAAGTCGGGCGCTTTCATCATTCATGATCGTTCAGCTAGGCCGATTAGACCATCGCTTCCGTTGCGTCGAATTGATCAGTTTATCTATCGTTTGGGCAATGAGCTTCAAATCTTAGAAATATTTATCGCATGATCCTGGCTTATAGAGAAATTACAATAAAATCGCCTGGTGGATACGATTGTGTCACGCCTGACGGATTTTTTCGGCACATCTCCGCGTTGAGAGCTTATCGAGTTGTGCATTTAGACGAGTACGATCCTAGTGATACGCGCTGCGTCTCGATCGTGCTCCTCGACCCAACCGAAGATACAGTTCAGACCGCTGCATCGATCTTAGCGATGTATGGCATGTCGTGGACTTTGGCAAGGCCGGCTGTGAATGCATCGGTCTTGAATAACTTGCTAGGGATCCAACCAAGTAAATTTGTCTTGGCAGCGCACGATAATTTCAGAACTGGCAAAAATGAATGGCTTATCTCCGCTAGCGAAGATGGAAAGCTGAGTATTGTCTATAGCAATCGTTCCTCTGGCAGGAATTGCCCGCTTCCTGTTCGCCTGATGCGGGAAACAGATTCCCTTTTCAAGGCCACAGTCGCTGCCATCATCACGAATTATAATTATGGGCATTTCTTAAGAGAGGCGGTGGCCTCGGTTGATGCGCAGATTATCGGCCCAGATGAATTTATTATAGTCGATGATGCATCCACGGATATGTCGTATTCAGTGCTGGAAGAAATAGAATTGTCCGGGAAAGCCGTCATTCGCAATTCCCGCAATCTTGGAATCGTGGAAAATTTTCGGGCTTGCGTTGCGCAAACAACTAGTGATTATCTGTTTTTTCTCGGTGCAGACAATCGGCTGCGCAGCGATTTTATCCTTGAGTGCCGCCTCGCTCTAGACGCTAACCCAGATGTGGACGTTGCATACACAGACGTGCTTTTATTTGGCGTTTTGGCTGGTGAACAGGCTAGGAAGGTGGGCGCTTCCCTCCTTGGGCACGCACCGACAAACAATTGGGATGTTTACGAGTGGCGCTTCCCGGACCCTTGCCCAGAAACGCTTGCTACTTTTAGGACGAGCAACTTCGTTCACGGTTCCTCAATGTACCGGCGATCTGCCTATGACAGGGTGGGCGGCTACCGATCCGACGGGCAGCCGGAAGATCATAATCTGTTTTACAGAATATGGAAATCGGGGGGGCATCTTGCTCACATCGCTAAACCGTTATTAGAGTACAGACAACACAGCGTTGCTCAGGCTAATAATCGGTCGGCCCTCCAGGTCGAAAATCAGGGCCTCAGGGAGCAGATCGCCGCCGTTCAGCGGAAATTTGCTCAGGTTGAGCAGAGCCATCGCGCACAGGAGCACGAGATACTCCGTCTCAACGCGGCCTACGCGGAGCAGAACATGGAGCTGCAGCGGGTCAATGCGGCTTTTGCGGAGCAAAACATCGAGCTGCGGCGGGTCAACGCGGCATTCGCGGAACAGAGCATGGAGCTGCGGCGGGTCAACGCGGCCTACGCGGAGCAGAACACGGAGCTGCGGCGGGTCAGCGGGGCGTTCGTGAGTGTGCAGCCCGGTCTCGCCGATTGAGCTGCGCGGGACACCAGACCGGGTGCTGCCCAGCATACTCGTTATCGATTGGCGACCGCCAGCCAGAGCTATGTTCCATACCTGCACGATCGCTTCCACGCAGGCGCGGTAAGCGTAGCGCGGTCGGCGGATGACCGACGCCCGGATTGGCGCCGGTAGTATGTTGACGCTCTCCGAACTATCGTCGCTTATCCGGTGCGGACTTGCTACGCAAAAGTGGAGAGCTCTTTTCCTGAAGGAGGAGGGTTCCGATGGCAGACCGGAAGCAAACCTTTACCCCTGAGTTTCGCGCAGAGGCGGTGCGATCGGCGCAGACGAGCGGGCGGTCCCGCCGCGAGGTAGCCGCCGATCTCGGTGTCGGGCTCTCGACGCTGCGCAACTGGATCGACGGCCGGCGTGAGCGGGAGATGGACCATCCGCCGGCCGATCGGCAGGAGGACATGGCCGCCGAGCTCAAGCGCCTGCGCCGCGAGAACGAGGTGCTGCACCAGGAGCGGGAGATCCTGAAGCGGGCCACGGCTTTTTTCGCCACGGAGGGAAGTCGATGAGCTTCCGCCTCATCGACGCGACGAAGAAGGACTTCCCGGTCGCGCGCCTGTGCAAGGTGCGGATTCCGACGGAAGCCGGCCAGCGTTCCGATTTGATGTCGGCCACCATTCCGAAATGAAGCCGGCCACCCCGTAGCCGATATCGGCGACGGATCATCCCCGCGGGTCAGCAACCGCGGCATCCCTGTCCTCGACCACGAGGAGAGCGGGATGCCGGCCAGGAGAGAGCTGACCATGCGACAGATCAAACAGATGCTGCGTCTCGCCCGCGACGGGGTGGGTTCGCGAGAGATCGGACGAACGTTGGGCATCGCCCGCTCGACCGTGCAGGACAACCTCGCCCGAGCGAGCGCTGCCGGCCTGACCTGGCCGCTTGGCCCCGAGGTCACCGACGCGGTGCTGGAGCAGCGCCTGTTTGCCCGGACCGGGGTGAAGCAGGGCATGCGCCGCCTGCCGGAGCCGGACTGGCCCTCAATCGTCCGGGAGATGCGTCGGCCCGGGGTCAACCTGACGGTGCTCTGGGAGGAGTACCGGGAGACCCATCCAGAGGGCTACGGCTACTCCCGGTTCTGCGATCTCTACAGGGAGTTCGAGCGTCGGCTCACCCCGGTGATGCGCCAGCACCATGCCGCCGGCGACAAGGTCTTCGTCGACTACTCGGGCAAGAAGGTCGGGATCGTCGATCCGGCCACCGGCATCGTGCGCGAGGCCGAGATCTTCGTGGCGGTGCTCGGCGCATCGAGCCTGACCTATGCCGAGGCGACCTGGACCCAGACGCTGCCCGACTGGATCGGCGCGCATGTCCGCCTGTTCCGCTTCCTCGGCGGCGTCCCCCGCCTCGTCGTGCCCGACAACCTCAAGAGCGGGGTCCACAAGGCGTCGTTCTACGATCCCGAGCTCAACCGCTCCTACGGGATGATGGCCGAGCATTACGGCATCGGCGTCCTGCCGGCGGGACTGTCAGGAATTCCGTGTGCGGGCGGCGGGTTGAACATCAGGCCGCCATGGCCCGTGTGAAGCGCTCGCCGAAGATGACGGCGAACTGCGCCTTGGCCATGACCCACTCACGCGAGCCCATCTTCCACGCCTTCTCGGAGCGGTTCAAGATCAGGTAGAGCAGCTTCAGCGCGGCCTCGTCGGTCGGGAAGTGCCCGCGGGCGCGCACGGCCCGGCGCAGCGTGGCGTTCAGGGCCTCGATGGCGTTCGTCGTGTACAGGATCCGGCGAACCTCGCCGGGGAAGGCGTAAAATGGGATCACCTCGCCCCAGGCCCGTCGCCAGCTCTGGGCGATGGCCGGGTAGCGCCGACCCCATTCGCTCGTCTCGAAGGCCGCCAAGGCCGCCTCGCCAGCCGCGGCATCGAGCGCGCGGTAGATGTCCTTCAGCGCCCCCGCCACGAGCTTGCGGTCCTTGTAGGACACGAAGTCGAGGCTGTGGCGCAGCAGGTGGACGATGCAGGTCTGGACCAGCGCCTCGGGGAACACCGCTCGGATCGCGTCGGGGAAGCCCTTCAGGCCATCGACCACGGCAAGCAGCACGTCCTCGACGCCGCGGTTCCTGAGCTCGTTCATGACCCGTAGCCAGAACTTGGCGCCCTCGTTCTGCTCCAGCCACAGGCCGAGGATCTCCTTAGCGCCGTCGGCACGAACGCCCAGCGCGATGTGGACGGCTTTGTTGCGAACCACGCCCTCGTCACGCACCTTGATCCGCAGGGCGTCGAAGAACACGATCGGGTAGACCGGCTCGAGCGGCCGGGCCTGCCAAGCAGCGACCTCCTCCAGGACCGCGTCGGTCACCGCGCTGATCAGGTCGGGTGAGACCTCGATCCCGTAGAGCTCGCGCAGGTGCGCGACGATCTCCCGGGTGCTCATGCCGCGGGCGTACATCGACACGATCTTGTCGTCGAAGCCGGGAAAGCGGCGCTGATAGCGGGCGATCAGCTGCGGATCGAACGTCGCCTGCCGGTCGCGAGGGATCGCCAGCTCGATCCGGCCTGTCTCGGTGGTGACCGTTTTGCGGCCATAGCCGTTGCGCGTGTTGCCGTCGTCCTCGCCTGCCAGATGGTGGTCCATCTCGGCGTTGAGCGCCCGCTCGGCCAGGGCCTTCTTCAACTCGTCCAGCAGGCCATCGGCCTCGAAGGCCGTCTTCGGATCGGCCCCGGCCAGGAGCTGGTCCAGGATCGCGTCAGGGATACGGGGTGCTTTGCGTCGTGCCATCGGGAACCTCCTTCGGATCCACTATGGCCGCCGCCACATGAAATTCCTGACAGTCCCGGATCCGCGACGCGCAACGCCAGGGACGTCTACGCGACAATCGATAGTAGCGGGAATCAGTTTCTCCAGGGCGATCTTCGCCTCAATGGTTCGTTGATCACCCCCCGAACCTCAACACCACATTCCTCTTCGGCGCCATGCCTCGTAGGTCAGAGTGCGTGGGATCCAAACTACGAGTATCGTTGTGTTGCAGCAAACACTTGGAAGCGTTCAGCTCTAAGCTCTTGGTAGGACCTGTCGTCCGAGTAGAAAATTTTTGAGCTTTTATACAGCGGACGAGCGGAAACGTATAATATGTTTCAGTCGCGCGTTCCGTGCAAATCAACACTACAATTATAACGACTAGGTGTTTGGTTGTGGAACGTCGTTGGGACGCAGCGCGTTGGGCGATTAAAGCCTACGCGTGGCGGTTCGACGGTGTGCTCCGCCAGTCTGCCAGGAGGGAGCGCTGATGCTCGCCATCCACCCCCAGACCCGCACAACCTCAGCCGTGCGCGCCGAGATCGCCCGCTCACACGAGAGATCCGGGGTGCTGGCCAAGCGCTACGGCGTGTCCACCGAGACCATCCGCAAATGGCGCAAACGCGGCCCCGATGCGTGTCAGGACTGCTTGGCGCGTCCCCACAGGCTGCCCTGGCGCGCCAGCGATGAGGAGCGCGCCACCGGCTTTCCCCTCGACGCGCTGACCTTTGTCGTCAGCCACTTCCTGCCACACCTGAACCGGGACGCCGTCTACCGCATCCTTAAGGCCGAGGGCATAAACCGGATGCCGCCCGCCGAGAGGGCCCGCAAGCCACACGTTAGCTTCAAGGACTACGAGGTCGGGTTCATCCACGTCGACGTAAAGCACTTGCCCAAGCTGCAGGACCGCAACCGTGTCTCGCGCAAGCGCTACCCGTACGTCGTCATCGATCGCGCGTCTCATTACGTGCTTCTCACCGTCAACGACGACGAGACCACCGCCTCGGCGGTGGCCTTCCTCACGGACGCGCTCGGCGCCTTTCCGTTCCGGGTCACCCGCGTGCTCACCAACCGCGGCTGGTGCTTCACGGCCGATGCGTTCGAGGCGGCCTGCGAGCTGCACGGTGTGAAGCATCGTAAAACGCGCCCGTATACGCCGAAAACCGACGTCATGGTCGAGCGCTTCAACGGTCGCGTGCAGCGGTAGGTGCTCGGCATCACGCTCTACCGCCACGCCGACCTGGAGATCGTGCTGCGCGGCTTCAATGCGGCCTACAACGGCCGCCGGCAGCGCGTGCTGAACGGGCTCTCGCCCGAGACGGTGTTGCGCCAGCGTCTCGAAGCCGATCCCGCGCTCGCCAACCCAAGCTAAGGACCGCCCAGTTCTAGTCTCATCAAGTGCGCCCTCCGCGTCGTCGCAGACGCCAAGGAGGTCTCACATCCAGACAGCTAGGCCGGGTTCATACGCCCGTGCCGCGCATGTTGATGGCGATCTTTGCCCGATGAAGCATGCGAGTGAAGACATGACTATGAGCTACTCGCCCCAGTCGGCATCTTCGAGCCCACTATACGTTGTGCGGCGGACTTCTACAAAATCACCACCGTGCCTCATCCGGATACGATGAAGATCTGAGCATAGCTTCGCGCGTGTACTGAAAGGACGCTCGTCGTGTAATTGGACCTGATCGAGCCGTTGGAAGGAGGAGCGCGGCGGCGAGGCCCCCCCATATTTCACCTGGAATATCGCTTCGATCATACAATGCACCAGGACAGAGATCGAGATCTAATTCATGAACGAAGGGGCAGTCATCCCAGGGAGAAATCTCGATCCCGCGTCTGACCTTCGGATTGCTGCTGTCATGCATAACAATAACTGTAGGTTTGCGTTTTGGTCGATACTTAAGGCACGCAGAAATATCCGCGCAAACACCGTCTACCTCATGGCTCCCGTCAACCAAGATGAAATTGACCTCTTCTTCAGATTCATTCATCGAAGCTATGATAGGAGGTAGCGTGTCCGCGCTATTTCCCGTGATAAACTTCACTGTCGGGAACAGGCTGGCTATACGATGCTGATTGGGATCTACGTCGAATGTATAGACTCTGCGGCTATAGTGCGAAATCGGTCGAAGGCTTCCGCATCGGAAAGTACCAATCTCCAAGCTTACATCCGGTTTCAAATTTTGAAGCAGCTGAATTAAGGTCGATCTTTCCCATTGAGTCATGTGCCATTCCTCATTCCAGTGTGGGTTTGGCAGCAGCATTTCTTGCAGGTTATTCACGGCGTGCGCTCCTAGGGAAAACGGAGGTAATTTAGCGTGGACAAGTGCGATGGCACAAGCGATTGCTGGGCGATTCTCGCGCCAAAGCTGCAATTGCGGCTAAAGCTCTGGCTGGTACGGCGCGCGTGATCGCCGAGGGCGCAGTCCGCGCGATCGCCTTTCGGATCGCACAGAGGCAGGCCCACGAACTGCCTCATGCGCTGCCCTTGCTCAAGCGCTTGCCGGGCGTGCCCCAATGGGTCGTGGCGGATTGGCGAGCCTTTGTCACGCGCTACGAGAAGACCGCCGCCAGCTTCAGCGGCATCCTCTGTCTCGCCGCAGCCCTCGATCACCTCAGATGACGACACACCCTAGCTGCGGGCATGTGCTATCATCGCGACCAGAACCACTTTGCGATTTGGCACTCGTCTCGCAGGCGGTCTGCTCTTCGGTGAGCTTACTCTTCTCTACGATTTGTTCGTCCCATCAGGATCCCACAAACCGGGAAAGTCGTATTCAGGCCGAAACAAAAAGATGTGGGAAATTAATTTTCTCTGCTGAGCTGATTTCTTGTCTGTATACGTGACAGACGGAGGCGGTCGTCGGACGGTTTCAGACATATCCTTAGAGGTCTCGTTCAAAAGTGCATTGCTTCGCTCGGAATTTGCGAACCGCCCCGCCCTTGCTGTACGACCTGCCACACCGCGCTGTCTGGCACCTGGGACGGCGCCCCTCCTCGACACAAGAATTTTCAATTCAAAGCCCCATTATGGCCCTCTACACCACGCTCTATCGGACGCTGCGCAACATTTTTTGTGCTGACCGCGATCTCGTGGTTGCGCAGAGGCTCTCACGGTCCGAGCTATTCGATGCGGAGTGGTATCGAGCAACTCAGGCGCCCGACGTAGTGCCGAACGAAGCCGCACTGCACTACCTGCGGCAGGGCGCCGCGCTTGGCTTCAGCCCTGGGCCCCTATTCGACGGATCGTGGTACCTAGCCCGTCTTATTCACCGGGGCTTGGCTGACGCCGTGTTTTGGGCTGATGGCGCGCGGGATCGCGCGTCCACTGTGACGCGTATGGATTCGGAACGTTGCGTCGGTGCTTGAGGGATAGGAGCGGGTTCGTCGGGGCGTCTCGGCCCCGCCGTTCAAGCGGGGGCTGGGACGAGCGCGGTCGCAAGGTGGCGTAGCAGGTCGGCTTCCGGACACGCCGCGGCGAAGGCGAGGCGGACGCGGGCAGCGGTCTCGCGGATCCGAGCGCCGAGCTTGAGCAGCCGGAGGCGGATCGTCGCGAACTCGGCCCTGGCGAGGCGATGGGCCGCCGGGATGGCGTCTCGCACGGTGAGCATCAGCCAGTAGGCCGCGGTGTGCAGGACGAGTCGCATCTGGTTGGCGGCCGGGTGCCGGCAGGAGGTGCGGTCGGAAGCGAGCTGGCCCTTGTGCAGCTTGATCAGGTTCTCGGCCTGGCCGCGGGCGCAGTAGAGTTCGGCGTAGAGCCATTCCGGCGTACCGGTGGCGATGTTCGTGACCACGAAGCGGATGTCGAGGCCGAGGCGGGTCGCCTCGATGCGGGCGGCGACGCGGCGCTGCTGCCGCCAGGACTTGGCGGCGTGGGTGGTCTCGGCAAAGCCGCGCACCGCATCCTTGTCGCCGAGGGCCCGCACCACCCGGATGTGGTCGGCGGTCGGCTCGACCTTGGCCGCGAGCGCCTTTGTGCCGGTCAAGCCGAAGACGTAGCTGACGCTGTTGTCCTCGCACCAGTCCATCGCTTCGGGCCGCCCGTAGTGGCCGTCGCCGCGGATGGTAATCGCGGTCGTCGGCCAGTGACGGCGGATCGCCCGGACGAGCCGGCGCAGATGGCCCCGGACCTCGCGACCCGAGGGTGTCTTACCCGACCGCAGGATCATCGCGACGGGACGGCTGGTGGCGGTATCGTAGACGTGGATCGGCAGAAAGCAGCGCGCGTCGTGGTGGGCGTTGAACAGCGACAGCTGCTGCTGGCCGTGCACCACGTCGCAGGTGTCGTCGATGTCCAGGGTGACCGCGGCGGGCGGTACGACGTAGCTGGCGCAGTACACGTCGACCAGCACTCGCCCGAGCCGGATCAGGTCGCGCAGGCCGGGGGTGTTCTCCATCCGCGAGACGGTGGGCTGGCTCATCAGGTCCGCGCCGCTCTCGGGCAGGCGTCCGCAGGCGAGCTTGAAGGCGGGGTCGGCGCGCAGATGGTCGAGGTCGTCGGCATCCTCATACCCGCAGGCAATCGCCAGGATGCGGGCCAGCAGGATCTCGGGCAGCGGGTGCACGACCCGGCTCGGATCGCGTCGATCCGTGATCACGGTCGCGAGCTTCTCGGCAATGCCCAATCGCTGGGCGGCCTGGGCGAGCAACAGGACGCCGCCGTCCGAGGTCAGGCGCCCGCCGTCGAAGGCAGCTGTGAGCTTCTTGCCTCGCACGGATGGAAACGCGAACGGCAGACACGTAGGATCGGACATGGCGGGCGTGGCAGGCTCGGTGCGCGTTGAAGGCTTGGCGTCAGCACCCAATCCCTAAGCTACATCAATGCCTTACGCTACGCTCGCCACCCCAGATCCACCGTCGTGATGAATAAGACGGGCTAGCGAACAATCCCGACGTAGCCGCGGCAGGTTTGAACCCGCTGCTGCACTACCTGGACAACGGACGCGCCGAAGGTCGATCGATCTGTCCGTTCGCTGATGGGGTGTTGATGGCGCGAATTGCTACCTCGGACCTGTTCGATGCGGGGTGGTACCAAGCGACACAGGCACCCGACGTGACGCTGGACCGGGCCGCACGGCATTATCTTCAGGAGGGCGCCAAGCGTGGACTGAGCCCAGGCCCGCTGTTTGACGGCCCATGGTACCTTGAGAACAATGCTGACGTCGCCGCGGCGGGCCAGAACCCTCTGCTACACTACCTGAACGACGGGCGCTCAGAGGGGCGGCCGATCTGTCCGCTCGCCGACCATGTGGCGCTGGCGCGGATCGAAGGCTCCGATCTGTTCGACGCGGAATGGTATCGGGCGACCCACGTTCCCGACCTGTCGCCGAACCAGGCCGCACGGCATTACCTCCGCGAGGGCGCAGGCCACGGGATGAAGCCCGGCCCTCTGTTTGA
The DNA here is from genome assembly GCF_028920805.1 of Methylobacterium sp. 092160098-2. NCBI lineage: Bacteria > Pseudomonadati > Pseudomonadota > Alphaproteobacteria > Hyphomicrobiales > Methylobacteriaceae > Methylobacterium > Methylobacterium sp. 092160098-2. Next base: position 102,181 of record NZ_JAQPZJ010000003.1, read on the forward strand.
TGGGGAGTGGTATCTCGGCAACAACGCCGACGTGGCCAGCGCGGGCTCGAACCCGCTGCTGCATTATCTGGAGAGCGGTCGCGCGGAGGGGCGGCCGATCCGCCTAGCATACGCCCGCGACGCCGGCGCCCGCGCGATCGAGACTCTCCCCATCGTCCTGCGTGAGAGCACGACTGCACGCATCGTCGTCATGGTCCACGCCTTCTACGTCGATGTATTCGAGGAACTCCTCCCGCACCTCGTGCGGGCGATCCCACAGTTCGACCTGCTGGTCTCGACTAATGAGCCTGCGAAGAAGAACGCTATCGAGGCGGCCGCCGCGCGTGCCGGCCTGGTCCATTGCTGCCGGGTCGTGCTGGTGGAGAACCGCGGCCGCAACTTCGGACCGCTCGTCGCCGTGTTTGCGCAGGACATCCTGAGCTACGACTACGTGCTCCACGTCCACACCAAGAAGTCGCTGTTCAGCGGCGCCGAGCAGGTGCGCTGGCGCGACGAGATCTATCGGGCGCTGTTCGCGAACGCCGCCTGTGCCGCCGTTGCCCTAGCGCTGCTGAAGGAGGATCGCCAGATCGGCCTGTTCTTCCCGGAGACCAGCGCGCACATCGTCTACTGGGCGCACACCTGGCTCTCGAACATCGGCACCGGCCACGGTCTACTCGCCCGCCTCGGCCTGTCCTACGACGGGTTTGACGAATACCTCGACTACCCCGTCGGCGGCATGTTCTGGGCACGGGTCGACGCCCTGCGCCCGCTGCTGACAGCGGGGTTGACCCTGGCCGACTTCCCCGAGGAGCACGGTCAGACCGACGGGACGCTCGCGCATGCGATCGAGCGGGTGATTCCCCTGGTGTGCCGTGCACAGGGCTACCGCGCGGTCTGCTTCGACTACAATCAAGGGCTCGCCCGTTACGACAGCAGCGCCCGAAACTGGCATCAGTACAGCGCCCGCTCACAGGACCAAGCGCTGCTGGCGCTCAGCGATGTCGACCTCGTCTCGTTCGACCTGTTCGACACCCTCGTGAGCCGCCCGGCCCGGCGCCCGGACGCCGTGCTCAAGCTCGTCGAGCACCGCATCGCGACGGAGGAAGGCCGCCCCGTGCCGCTGTTCGCGGAGCGCCGCGCCGCCGAGAATCGGGTCCGGGCCCGCCGGCACCACCGAGGCGACGTCAACCTGTCGGAGATCTACGCGGAACTCGCCGCCTCCGGCACAATCCCCCGCGACGTGGTCGCGCGGGCGCACGGGCTGGAGAAGCAGATCGACCTCGGCGCTCTGCGCCCGCGCCCGGAGGTCATCGCCGTCCTAAAGGCGGCCCATGAACGCGGCAAGCGGGTCGTCCTGATGACAGACACCTACTATGAGGAGGCCGATATCCGCGCCATCCTTCGTGGCATCGGGGTCGCCGACCTGTTCGCGGAGATCTACGTGTCAAACGCGGTCGGCGCGCGCAAGGACCGGGGCGACCTGTGGCACCACGTCGAAGAGGCCGAAGCGGTGCCGCGTGCCCGCTGGCTGCATGTCGGCGACAACGAGCACTCCGACATCCAGGCGGCCTGCGACCGGCGGATCCCCTATCTGCATGTCGCGCATCCGGCGAAGATCCTCGCGCAGAGCGGATTTCAGCGCGACGAAGGTGATCTCGCACGAACGTGGCCGTCCGACCTCGTCGTCGGCCAGGCCATGCTGCATCTGTGCCGCAATCCGTTCCTCAACCGAGCCGCTCCGCCCTACCTGACGCTCGGCTCGGCCCGCGAGGTCGGCTACGTCGTGTTCGGGCCGCTCATGCTGCTGTTCATGTCCTGGCTGATGCGGCACGAGGCCCTGAGTCGCGTCGAGCGGCTGTACTTCCTTGCGCGCGAGGGCGACTTCCTAGTCAAGGTCTACCGGTTGATCCGGGAGCGCTACGACCTGCGGCACCTGCCCGAGGGCCGGTACTTTCACGTCTCCCGGCAGACGGCTATCGGCGCGGCCCTCGGCACGGAATTCCGTCCGGATCTGGTAACGGCGGCCGGCCGCTACGTGGGCAGCCTTGAGGGGCTTCTCTGGAACAGGGCGAGCTTCACGGCCCCGGCGCATCTCGAACTGGACCGCATCGACGTGCGTCTGCCGGTCGATGCGCCGGTCGTCGAGCGCGTCATGACCGACATCAAGCCGGAAATCACCGCCCATGGCGCGGACATGAACGCGCGGTTCCGCGCCTACGCCAGGCAGGAGAGGCTCAATACCGAGGGTCTCTGTGCGGTGGTCGATGTCGGATATTCGGCGACGATCCAGAAGATGATGCAGATGGCGCTCGGCCAGCCGCTAATCGGCTTCTACATGACGACCTTCGACACGGCGCAGACCGTCAAGAAGGACGGCGGCGCGGCCTTCAGCTGCTTCAGCGCGGGCGCCGAGAATCCCGAGACGTCGTCGCTCCCCGTCCTGGCCTACGGCCTCGCCGTCGAGGCGTTCCTGACCGCCCCACACGGACAGGTCGTGGGCTACGAGACGGTGGGCGACCGGATCGCGCCGCTGTTCAAGGTGGATCTCCGGACCCCGGCCGAGCACGGCGTACTCGCCGAGCTGCACGCCGGCGCCGAGCAGTACATCACCGACACGCTCGACCTCTTCGGGCCGGATCTGCTCCAGGCGGACATCCCGACAAGGGGGCCTCAGGAATTCCTCCGCCTGCTGATGCAGGGGTTGATCGTTACCCCATCCGAACCGATGCGGACGCTCGGCGTGGAGGACGATTTTTGCGGTCTGCCCATCCACAGGGTGTACGCGGCGGGAAGTCCGGCGTCCGGCTGAGGCACCATCGGCGGATCCGGATCAAGAGGCGGACGTGACAGCCTCCAGGGCCCGCCGCATCGTCGCTGGCGGGACCAAGTAGTTCGCGTGCATCGGGTGAACGCCCTCCGCCTGCAGCGTGGTCCCGCGGACGAACAGAAGACGCGCCCCGCTGGACTCGACGAAGCTGGTGAAGCCGCGAAAGTAGAATTCCGGGCTCTCGTGGGTGAGGGCCACGACCCGGGCGCCCGGCCGGCAGAAGATGCAGTTGATCAGGGCGGAACTCGCCGAACCGACGATGATGTCGGCCGCGTGATAGGTCTGCACCTGCTCGGCGAAGGTGAGCTGCTCGGGCTGGACGACCTCGAACCCGTGGGGCCGCAACGTCTCGATGATCTCCGCCTCGTTAACGAGCTGACGCTGCGCGAAGCCCCGCCGTGACAGAATGATGCGTCGCCTGGTATGCTGGAGGTCGACCCCATCCGTGGCGAGCCGCGCGAGGATCCTGTCCTGTACGGCGGCTAGGATGTCCTGCGGCCAGATCGCGTCGTAGATCGGAAGCCCGGGCTGGGTATCGAACGGAAAGAAGGCCGGCACGGGCGCGAGACCGAGTTCGCGGAACCGCGTCGCGACCGGCGGCAGCGTCACGATCGGCCGATCACGAGCGTCCATTAGCTGGATGATCTGACGGTGCGTCTCCGGCATCCCGTCATCGACGCAGATCGGGAGTCCCGAGGGGCAGGCCGGACCATTGAAGCACAGCATCCGGGGGACGAATTCGAGCAGCCAGTGCCCGTATTGCCGGCTCTGAAGCCCGAACAGCATCAGGCCGGCGTCGACTTCGTTGATCGCGGCCGGCGCCTCGACCAGGGCACGTCCAGGCCCCCAGACGGCCGTCATGATCTGATCCGGATTGACCCCGTCCTTGATGTCGGCGACCCCGCTCAGGGGATGGGCCGCGAGGTCGTAGATCAGTCGGTCCCCGTGGAGCACGACGTTGCTGCGGGGGAAGGTCAGGCAGTCCTGGAAGAAGGCCACGTATTGCGGCGGCGCGTCGAGAGTCCCCGGCTGGGAGGTCAGCGGGATCGGTCCGTCGAGGAACGTCAAGGCGGGGTCGGCGATCCTGCGGCCGGGCCGCATCTCGTGATAGCGCCCGTGCCTTTCGGCGGCTTCCTGCCGGGCCGAGACGAGACGATAGATGCCGACGGGGCCGAGGCCAACGATCGACCGGGTGCTCTCGTGCAGCGCCACGGCTTCCTCGTGCCGGCCCGCCTCTGCAAGGGCGTTCATCTGCAGGATGCGCAGGTTCCGGATCTTTTGGCTGAGGCTGTCGCCGTCCACGGTCACGAGCCCGGAATCGCCCCCGTTGAGTGCGTAGGCAAGTCGGTAGCACTGTACGGCTGGTTCCGCCCGGCCGCGGCACTCGTGCTCCCAGCCGAGCTGCAACAGCCCCTGGGCGATTTCCTGCAGGGCGCAACCCGCCTCGTCCCGCCTCCGGAGCTCCGCGACGAACGCCGACGCGTCGTCCCAGCGCTCGTGGTCGATGAAGCCGCGCAGCCGCGCAGCGTCGGCGATCCGGCGCCAATGCGGAGGATCGTGCGGGTCGATCGCGGCGGCGAGCTCGAAGGCGCATGCCGCGGCCGCGAACAGGGCGCTCCCTTCCAGCCGGAAGCCGAGGGCCTCCAGGTGCCGCAGCGTTGCGGACGCGCGCGCGCGCGACGGGGGCTCGGCGGTGAGCAGAGCGGCCAGCTTCTCCAACTGCGCCGGGGCGTTGCCGCTATCAATCGACCGAACGAGGTCGAGGAAGGTTGCCGTCGGCCGCATGTCGCTCACGTCTCTAGCTGGAAACGGGCTACGGGCCGACGCCGACGCGATCGAGGGCGCGCAACACCTGGGCGGGCGTGACCGTGTAATTGGCGTGGAACGGGTGCGTCTTCTCGCCCTGCACCGTCGAGCCCCGGACGTAGAGGACCTGTGCTCCGCTCGATCCGATCATGCTTGTGTAGCCGCGGAAGTTGAACGACCGGTTTTCGTGGATCAGCGCGACGACGCGGGCCTTGTCGTTGCAGAAGATGGTGTTCGTCATAGCGGAACTCGCGGAGCCTACGATCACGTCGGCCGAATGATAGAGCGCGATCTGCTCGATGAAGGACAGCTTCTCCGGGTAGACGACTTCGAAGCCGTAGCGCGCCAGAACGTTGATGATCTCGGCTTCGTTGATGAGCTGGCGCTGCGTGAAGCCTTTCCGCGACAGGAAAATCCGCCGCCCCGTGGCGCGCAGGTCAATCCCGCGTGCCGCAAGCCGGTCCAACACCGCGCGCCGCATGGCGCCGAGGATGTCCTTCGGCCAGACCGAGTCGTAAACCGGCACGCCTGGCCGAACGTCGAACGGGAAGAACGTCGGGACCGGGGCGACCCCGAGTTCCCTGAAGCGTACCGCTTGTGCCGGCAGAGGCAAAATTGGCCGGTCGCGCGCATCGAGCAGTTCCACAATTTGTCGATGCGTTTCCGGCATGTGGTCGTCGATGCAAATGGGGAAACCTGCTGGACATACCGGGTCGTTGAACCACAGCATCCGCGGCACGAACTCAAGCAGCCAGTGGCCGTAGTTTCTGCTCTGGAGCCCGAACATCATCAGGCCGGACTCGATGGTCCGCGCCTCGGCCGGCTCCTCGACTAGCGCGCGCCCGCCGCCGTAGACGGCCGTCATGATCTGATCGGCGTTCGAGCCGTCCTTGATGTCGGCAATGCTGCTATCGGGGTGCGCGGCAAGGTCGTAGATCAAGCGATTGCCCTGGAGCACGATGTTGCTGCGCGGGAAGGTCAGGCAGTCTTCGAACCAGGCGACGTATTGCGGCGGGGCATCCAGGGTGCCGCAGACGGAGGTCAGCGCCACCGGGCCTTCGAGGAAGCGGATCTCCGGCTCCGCGATCCGGCGGGGGCCGACAAGCTCGCGATAGTCACCCGCCCCTTCAGCGGCGGCCTGCCGCACGGAGACGATATCGTAGATCCGCACGGGTCCGAGCCCGAGGGTCGTGCGCGTGCGTTCGTGCAGCGCCTGCGCCTCTTCGTGGCGTCCCTCCGCGGCGAGCGCAGTCATCTGCAGGCTGCGCAGGTTCCGGATCTTGCGCTCGATTGCGTCGCCGTCGATCGTGAGTGCCTGGCCGCCCAGGGTATCCCGCGCGATCCGCGCCAGCAGGTAGCCACGCACAGCGCTCTCGGCATCGCCAGCGAGCTCGTCATCCCAGGCGATATTGATCAGCGACGGGTCGTCCTGTCCGCGGTCTCCGGCGGCCGCCTTGGCTTGGCGCAGCGCCTCAAGGAGATCCTCCACCCCGTCGAAGGCCTTTCGCCGGCAGCGATCGACGATGCTCGTCCGGATGGCGGCCAATTGGTACTGCGCGGCCCGCGCACGCGAGGCCTGCGCCGCCAGCCCGTAGGCGCGGGCGGCCAAATCGAAGCAGTCCTCACCCTGGTATCGAAAGGCGAGGGTCGCGAGGTGCTGCGCTGCTATCTCGGTGCGTTCCTCTGCCAAGGTCGAAATGGAACCGTCGATCGTGTTGAGGGTGGCGGCGCCGTTCGTCCGATTGGCCTGCGTCAGGATACGCTGAAAGTCGCCTCGCATCGATACCGACCGTTCCTCTCACGCGATCTGCAGCGCTAGCTTAGCGCCTTACGTCCGTGTTGTATCGCGCTCTCGTGCGCCGAACCGGTGCTCACTTGGGCAGAGAGGGCTCTAGCCCGTCTTATTCATCACGACGGTGGATCTGGGGTGGCGAGCGTAGCGTAAGGCATTGATGTAGCTTAGGGATTGGGTGCTGACGCCAAGCCTTCAACGCGCACCGAGCCTGCCACGCCCGCCATGTCCGATCCTACGTGTCTGCCGTTCGCGTTTCCATCCGTGCGAGGCAAGAAGCTCACAGCTGCCTTCGACGGCGGGCGCCTGACCTCGGACGGCGGCGTCCTGTTGCTCGCCCAGGCCGCCCAGCGATTGGGCATTGCCGAGAAGCTCGCGACCGTGATCACGGATCGACGCGATCCGAGCCGGGTCGTGCACCCGCTGCCCGAGATCCTGCTGGCCCGCATCCTGGCGATTGCCTGCGGGTATGAGGATGCCGACGACCTCGACCATCTGCGCGCCGACCCCGCCTTCAAGCTCGCCTGCGGACGCCTGCCCGAGAGCGGCGCGGACCTGATGAGCCAGCCCACCGTCTCGCGGATGGAGAACACCCCCGGCCTGCGCGACCTGATCCGGCTCGGGCGAGTGCTGGTCGACGTGTACTGCGCCAGCTACGTCGTACCGCCCGCCGCGGTCACCCTGGACATCGACGACACCTGCGACGTGGTGCACGGCCAGCAGCAGCTGTCGCTGTTCAACGCCCACCACGACGCGCGCTGCTTTCTGCCGATCCACGTCTACGATACCGCCACCAGCCGTCCCGTCGCGATGATCCTGCGGTCGGGTAAGACACCCTCGGGTCGCGAGGTCCGGGGCCATCTGCGCCGGCTCGTCCGGGCGATCCGCCGTCACTGGCCGACGACCGCGATTACCATCCGCGGCGACGGCCACTACGGGCGGCCCGAAGCGATGGACTGGTGCGAGGACAACAGCGTCAGCTACGTCTTCGGCTTGACCGGCACAAAGGCGCTCGCGGCCAAGGTCGAGCCGACCGCCGACCACATCCGGGTGGTGCGGGCCCTCGGCGACAAGGATGCGGTGCGCGGCTTTGCCGAGACCACCCACGCCGCCAAGTCCTGGCGGCAGCAGCGCCGCGTCGCCGCCCGCATCGAGGCGACCCGCCTCGGCCTCGACATCCGCTTCGTGGTCACGAACATCGCCACCGGTACGCCGGAATGGCTCTACGCCGAACTCTACTGCGCCCGCGGCCAGGCCGAGAACCTGATCAAGCTGCACAAGGGCCAGCTCGCTTCCGACCGCACCTCCTGCCGGCACCCGGCCGCCAACCAGATGCGACTCGTCCTGCACACCGCGGCCTACTGGCTGATGCTCACCGTGCGAGACGCCATCCCGGCGGCCCATCGCCTCGCCAGGGCCGAGTTCGCGACGATCCGCCTCCGGCTGCTCAAGCTCGGCGCTCGGATCCGCGAGACCGCTGCCCGCGTCCGCCTCGCCTTCGCCGCGGCGTGTCCGGAAGCCGACCTGCTACGCCACCTTGCGACCGCGCTCGTCCCAGCCCCCGCTTGAACGGCGGGGCCGAGACGCCCCGACGAACCCGCTCCTATCCCTCAAGCACCGACGCAACGTTCCGAATCCATACGCGTCACAGTGGACGCGCGATCCCGCGCGCCATCAGCCCAAAACACGGCGTCAGCCAAGCCCCGGTGAATAAGACGGGCTAGCGCGTTGCCAGGGCCCGCTCTACGCACGAGCAGACCGCATCGATCTGCGCCGGCGTGATCGCCGGGAAGAACGGCACCCCGATGGCGCTCGCGGCCGCCGCGGCGGTCCCCGCCAGCCCGTCGTGCCGGCAGGTTGCGAAGGCGGGGTGCGCCTGACAGCCGGTCCCGTACCAGCGCCGCCACTGGATCCCGTCCGCGTCGAAGCCTGCCGTCACCGCATCGGCGGTGCCGGGCTCGAACAGGGCGGTGATCGTCATGGTCAGCCAGTCCCTGCCGAAGCCCGGCTGCATGCGCACGCCGATCCGCTCGAAGCCCGCGACATAGGCGAGGGATGCGTCCCGCAATTGCTGGATGCGCGCCTCGAGCCCGTCGAACACCGCCAGTCCGACCGCGGCGGCGTATTCCGAAATCCGGTAATTGCCGCCCCGCACCTCCGACACGCGGCTGCTCGCCGAGAAGCCGAAGCCCGTCATGGCGGTGGTCTGGGCGACCAGATCGGTGTCGGTGGTGAGGATCGCCCCGCCCTCCCCGATCCCGAGCGCCTTGGTGGCGTGCAGGCTCACGCAGATCGGCTGCGCGCCCACGCGGTGCAGGTTGAGCGTGGCGGCGGCGGCGTCGAACACCACCGGGATGCCGTGCGCCGCCTCGAACGCTTCCCAGGCGGCGACGTCGATCGGCGCGCCGTAGGGGCTGACCACCACCACGGCGGCGACATCGCCCCCGGCCGCCGCCAGGGCCCGGGCGGCAATGGCCGGCGTCAGCGCCAGCGTCTCGGGATCGACATCCGCGAAGAACGGCTCCAGGCCGACATTGACCGCCGCATGCGCGGTGGCGACGAAGGTGTAGGCGGGCATCAGGCAGAGCCGGCCTGTCCGGCCGGCGATCCGGTAGCGCAGGGCGAGCTCGATGGCCGTCGTCCCGCTGCCGGTGATCGTCGCCGCCACCGGCGCGCCGTCGGCGCGCTCCGAGACGAAGCGGCAGAGCGTCTCGGTGAACGCCCGGGAGAGCGGACCGTAATTGCTGTAGATGTGCGACTGATCGATCCGGCGCAGATACGGGACGATGGCATCCGTCTCCGGCAGGCTTGGAATGAGCACGGGGATCATCGTCGAGACACGTCCTGACTGTCGGCCGCCACCATCCTCACGCGCATGCTAAGGTGACGCGCCCGCTATACATGGCCGGACAGGACCGCGGAAGGCGGCGATCCGGATGCCGGCCCCTCCCCGCCTAGGCGCGCCGCAGGGACCGCGCCGGATTGCCGAACACCGTCTGGCCCGGCGCCACGTTCCGGATCACGACGGCGCCGGCGCCGACCACGGCGTGCGCGCCGATCCGCATCCGCGGGATCACGCAGGCCCCGGTGCCCAGGAACGCGCCCTCCTCGACGCGGACATGCCCGGCCAGGTGGACCCCAGGGCTCAGCGTGGCGAAATCCTCGAGCACGTCGTCGTGGGCGACGGTGCAGCCCGGGTTGACGAGGACGTGCTCCCCGAGGCGCGCATCCGTCGTGATGGAGGAATGGCCGAGGATCACGGCACCCGCGCCGATCCGGCTGCTCGCTCCGATCAGCACCCCCGGATCGATGATCGAGGTGAACTGGGCGCCGATCTCCGCACGAAGATGCGCGACCGCCCGGGCCCGGGGCCCGGGCTCGCCGAGGGCGACGACGAAGCGCAGGCTCGCGTCGCCCGCCAGGCTGCGCACATCCCGAATCACGGGCCGGCCCCGAAACGTCTCCGGCGCGTCGATCCCGGGATCGACGATGCTGGCTTGCAGCTCGATCGCGGTCCCGTGCGCGTTGAGGCGCTGCAGGGCGTCGACAATCTCGCGGGCGAGCGCGCCGGCGCCGTACAGGACGAGGCGGACGGTCATCGTGCCCGGATCCGGGATCGGATCCGTCCGCGGCCCGAATGCAGCGTGTCGTTCCGGTCGTCGTCCATGCGCGGGGATCCCTGCCTGCCCGGTGCCCTGCCCTACACGAGACCGCGTGCGCCCTCCAGCGCCGCATCCGCCGGCCCTCCCCGGAGAGGGCCATTCGGATATCTCGTCACGGCACGCCGGTTCCAGTACACCGCCCGCGAGGGCGCGCCGTTCGACCGGCGCGCGGACGGGCAGGGTCGATCAGGCGCGCAACCGACATGAGGCCGACGCAGACCTTCATCGACCTGATCCGGACGGTCCATCGCGACAACGCGCCGGACGTCCTCGCGCAGATCCGCACCCTTGCCGCCGAGGAGTGCGAGCCGGTCCGGCGCGGCGCGCTGTGCCGGCACCTCGAAACCCTCGCGTTCCGGCTCGAGGGCGACGAACGGCTCGGCGCCGCCGCCGAGACCTATGACCTGATCGCCGCCCTGGTCCCCGGCCCCCGGGCGCGCTGGACGAGGGCCGCCGCCACGGCGCGCCTGCGCGACCTGTGCGAGCGCGGCCGGTTCGCCGAGGCCGAGGCTTACATCGCGGGCCTGCGCGCCGACGCTGAGGCGCCCGTGCTGATCCAGGACGGGCTTGCGACCCTGCTGCGGCTCGGATGGGCGTACGAGTGCCGGAACCAGCCCGAGCCGTGCCTCCATTGTTACCGCCTCGCCTACGACCTCAATGGCGGCGACGCGGGCGTGACGACGGAGGACGGAGACCGGCTCAGCACCAAGGTCAAGAACCTGCGCCGCCTGCTCCTCGATACCCTGCTGGAGGACGGGCGCTTCGACGCGGCGATCGCGCTCCACGCGGCGACGCGCCACGTCACCGGCTCCGGGCCCCTGGAGGCTTACGACATCGTCTCGGTCCAGGCCCTGGCGGCGGCCGGCGGCGCCCGCGTCATCACGGTGCTCCCGGAGCGCCGCATCGCCGCGCCCGATCTGCGCTTCTGGGAACCGCCCCCGGCCCTCCGATCGGAGGCCGGCAGCCTGGATATCCCGGCCCAGTACCTCGCTTTCCTGGAGGGCGCGCGCGCCTTCCCGCGCAGCAACGTCGTCATCGCCGGCGGCAAGCTCGTCTACGACCTCGCCGCCCATCCGCGGCGCCCGGACATCCTGCTGCAGGACGGCCTCAACCCCGACCAGATCATGACCGCCGCCTTCGGGGCCACGCGGGCCCTCGTCGAGGTGCCCGAGGCCGAGCACACGATCGCGGCCGGCCTCATGATGTTCGGCCTGCAGAGCCGGAACTACGGGCACTGGTTCTGCGAGTTCGTGCCGCGGATGCTCTGCTACAACGACCCGCGCTGCCCCGACGGAATCCCGCTCTGCATCGACGATCACATGCCGGGGGCGCACGCGGAGATCCTGGGCCTTCTCGACACGCGCGACCGGCCCGTGATCGCGCTGCCGCCCAGGCCCGTCGCGTTCGGGCTCCTCGGGATGGCGCCGGTGCCGGCCTTCTTCCCCTTCGACATGAAGCCCGGCCGCCCCTTCTACGACACGGTCTGGCCGGCCGACGTCTTCGGGGCGATCCGCCAGCAGATCCTCGACCGCGCCCGCGCGCGCGGGGCCCTCTCCGGCCGGACCGACCGGCGCCTGTTCATCTCGCGCAAGGCCTTCACCCAACGCGCCCTCGTCAACGAGGCGGAGATCGCCGAACGGCTGCGCCCCCTGGGCTTCGAGGTGATCTATCCGGAGACGCTGTCCTTCCTCGAACAGGTCGAGGCCTTCCATTCCGCCGAACTGGTGGTCGGCTCATCGAGTTCGGCGCTCAGCAACGCCCTGTTCTGCCGACCCGGGTGCCGGATCCTCGGCCTGATCCACGAGGAGTTGTCCTTCAACTTCCGGGGCTATGCCAGCTTCATCGAGGCCGGGGGCGCGCGGATCCTGTTCCTGCGCGGCCGGACCCTCCCGCGCCCCGGCGTGCACGCCTTCCACGTGAGCTATACGGTCGACCCGGGGCGGGTCGTGGCCGCCGTGGCCGCACTCGAGGCCGAGGTCGCCACCGGCGCACCGGCCGGCTTTTCGATCGCGGCTGCGGACGATCGGCCGATCCGTGTGCCGGATCGCGGTGCCTCCCGGCTGCAGGACAAGCGGACCGTCGGGCCCGCGCGCATCGACCCAGACCGGCTTGCGCGGGTCAGGACGCTCGCGGCCGGCCCCCATGCGGGCGCGGAGGCAGGCCTGTGCGCCCTGGAGGCGGTGGCCTACGTCGCCGGCGAGCCGCATTCGGATGAACCCGCCTGCGCGTCGCCCAGCATCGCCGCCTTTGTCCGAACCTGGAGCGATTGCCTGCCGCAGGATGCGCGCGATGCCCTGATCCTGCCGCTCGTTCCGCGCTTGGTCGGCACCCGGGGCTCGGAGGCCCTGGAGCGCCGGCGGGTCGCCCTGGTGGCCGATTGGCTGATCCGCACCCACCTGCCGGCGTGGTTCCGCCTCGCCAAGCTGAACGTGGAGGGGGACGAACTGGCCGACCTGCCCGAGGTCGAGGACGTCGCCCAACTCGTCTTCCTGTGCGATCACCTCAAGCGCGCGCGCAAGCGGGCGGCCGTCGCCAACCTGACCCTGCGGCAGACCGGCTCGGCCGTTCGGGCCGCGGCCTGGGACGCGGCCCATCAAGCGGCCTGGGGCACCGTTCGGGACGCATTGGAGGCCGCGGGCCCGTCAGTCCTCGCCGCCGGCTGGGACGCGGCCTACGCGGCCGCCTACGCGGCGGCCCGCGCCTGCGGGAAGGCGCCCCTCGAACCGACGCGGCAGGCGCTTCAGCGCTCGGCCCTTGCGCTGGTCGAGCGCATGATCGAGGCCCGTGAGCGCGATCCCGCCGATCTGGGCCGGCGGCCGGAAGATGCCCTTCCGGCCCCCACGCCGATCCAAGACGGCGCTGAATGTCGGCCATGAGTGAGACCCGGCAGGGCCCGCAGCCGCTCGATCCCGCCGGATCCGGTCAGCCCGCGCCGTCCATGGCGGGGCTCCGCTGCCTCGTGCTGGGCGGCGGCGGCTTCCTCGGGCTGAACCTGTGCAACCGCCTCGCGGCGGCGGGGGCCGAAGTCACCTGCTTCAGCCGCAGCCACATCCAGTCCGAGGTGCTCGACCGACGTGTCGCCCGGGTCACCGGCCAGTTCGCCGACCGCCTCGCGATCGCCAACGCCGTCGAGCGTCAGGACGTCGTCTTCCACCTGATCGCCGGCTCGATCCCGGAAAGTTCGAACCGGGATCCGTCCGCGGAACTCGCCGCCGCGCCGATCGCCACCCTGCATCTGCTCGAGATCTGCCGCTCGGCCCGGATCAAGAAGCTCGTGTTCTCGTCCTCCGGCGGCGCGATCTACGGCATTCCCCGGGCCATCCCGATCCCCGAGCAGGCGCCGACCGACCCGATCTCGGCCTACGGCATCGGCAAGCTGATGATCGAGAAGTCGCTCCACCTGTACCGGCATCTCCACGGGATCGACTACCAGATCCTCCGGATCGCGAACCCGTACGGCCGGTTCCAGCTCGGCACCAAGCACCAGGGCCTGATCGGCAGCTACATCCACCGTGTCCTCTTGGGCCTGCCGCTGGAGGTCTGGGGGACCGGGGAGGTGGTGCGCGACTTCCTGCACGTCGACGATGTCAGCGACGCGTTCCTCGCCGCGGTGTCCTATGACGGGCCGCACAAGGTGCTGAATGTCGGCAGCGGCAGGGGCCTGAGCGTCAACCAGATCATCGCCGAGCTGGAGGTGGCCTTCGGCCGGGATCGCCTGCCCTGCATCCACAAGCCGAGTCGCGCCGCCGACGTGCCCGCCAACGTCCTCGACACCGCGCTGATCCGGTCCGAGCTCGACTGGCAACCGCGCGTCGCCCTGCGCGAGGGGCTCATCAGCACCATCGCGTGGATGCGCGCCCATCTCGCTGAGATCGGAGCGGGCGCTGCGGCGCCGCACCCCGCCCGTGAGGGATGAAGCGCCCGTGACCGCCGTCGCGGCCGACGGCGGGACGGCGCCTGTGCGGCGGGCTTGATCGTCACGCCGCCCCGGAGCGGCCACGTTTGTCGTCGACAGCGCGACCTGCGAGCCGCACGGAGACCGCATGTCCTTCCTGCACGATCTGCCGATCGCCGACCTGATCGCGCACTATGGCTACCTGGCGATCTTCGTCATCATCACGCTGGAGAGCGCCGGCCTGCCCCTGCCGGGCGAGACGGTCCTGCTGACCTCGGCGGCCTATGCCGGCAGCACCGGCAACATCAACATCGCCGTGGTGGTGGCCATCGCGGCAACCGCGGCCATCCTGGGCGACAATGCCGGCTACTGGGTCGGCCGCCGCTGGGGCCTGCCCCTGCTCCTGCGCAAGGGGCACCTGATCGGCCTCGATCACGGCCGGCTCAAGCTCGGCCAATACCTGTTCCGCCGGCACGGCGGGAAGATCGTGTTCTTCGGCCGCTTCACCGCGATGCTGCGCGCCTATGCGGCGGTGCTTGCCGGCGTGAACAAGCTCGACGCCCGCCGCTTCTTCGCCTTCAATGCGCTGGGCGGCGTCGCCTGGGCCTCGATCATGGGCTTCGGCGCGTATCTCTGCGGGCGCTCCATCGAGAACGTCATGGGGCCGGTCGGCCTCGGGCTGCTGGCCTTCGTCCTGATGGGCGCTGTCGCACTCTGGCTGTTCATGCGCCGGCACGAGGCGCGCCTGATGGTCGCCGCCGAGGCGGCGATCCCGGGGCCGCTGGCAGAAAGATTGGACGAGGCGCGACCGCAGGTCGAGCCCACTCCGGGAAATGGCGGCCTGGACCCGAACAGCCCGATCCAGGCGGACTTTCAGAATCAGATCGAGGCGCTCCTGGCGCAGCGGGAGCGCGCGGCGCCGCAGCCCGCCGCGCAAGCGGCCCTCCGGACCCGCCGCGCGCCCTGGCCCCTGTGGTTCAAGATCCCCGTGCTCCTCGTCGCCGCCGTCGTCGGTATGACGGCGATCTCGTGGCACGACGGCGTCACCGGTGGCCTCTACGGACGGCTCATCGGGCATATCGGGATCCTCGGCATCGCCCTGATCCTCGTCGTCCCCGCCGGCCTCCTGCTCGTGATCGGTCGCCGGCTCCTGCGTCCGCAGGCCGAAGCTGCAGCCGAAGACGAAGACGCCTTAGGGGTGGTGGCGTGAGAGATTGGCGGGCGGCTGGCCAGGACGGCGGTCCGAACCGTCGGTCGATGCGGTGTTCCATGAGCCGAGGCGGTGGCGCCGCGTCGTCGAGCGGCGGGTTGACCGGTCCCGGAGGCGATCGTACAGCCGGCCGCAACCCGACTGGGGCACTCCCGTCGCGCCGGCCTCCGGCCGAATCCTCTGATGGCTGCGTGCCCGAGACCCGTCGGGCCCCGTGACTGAGACGGAGCTAACTTTGAGCGAGGACGTGGAAGCGCTGCGGGCCGAGCTCGCCGAGACCCAGGCACGGCTCAAGGAGGCCCAGGGCGAACTCGCCCGTCTGGTGCGTCTGGCCGAGGCCGACCTCCAGCGCCGGCGCCCCGGTGAGCAGTCGAGCGTCGTCGCTTCCTCGGTCCGCAGGCCCGCCGCCAAGGAGGTGGCCGCCCGGATCGCCCGGTTCGCGCATCTCTACCGCGAGGCTGCCGCTGCCACGCCCGATCGTGCCCCCGTCGTACCCGAGGCGACGATGCTCGGATGGCTCGAAACCTCCGGGTTGTTCGACCGCCAGTACTACCTCGCGTGCAACGACGACGTCGCGAATGCCGGCGCCGATCCGACGCAACACTATTACAACCACGGCTCCGAGGAAGGGCGCCTCCCCAGCACCCTCTGAGGGTCCGGTCTGGGGAAGCGGCCCGCTGACGCGCGTTCGAGGGATCTGATCGATGCAGGACGGTGCAGGAGAGGCCGCGCCGGCGCTCGAGCCGTGGCAGGACGATTTCGCGACGATCTACGCCAGCGGCCTATTCGACCATATCGGCTACGCGACGTGCTATCCCGACGTGGGTCTCACCGACCTGTCGCCCCTCGAACATTACGTGAAGTACGGTGCCCGGCTCGGGCGCCGGCCCCGGGCCGACTTCACCGCGCGGCCGGACGAGACCTTCGACGGCAGCTTCGTCAATCCCTTCGCGGCCTGGATCCGGGCTCGCGCCGAGACCCAGCCCGCACCAGCCTGGAACCGGCCGGTCGTCTCGGTCCTGTGCATCACCTACAACCAGGCGGCCTTCATCCGGCAGACCCTGGACAGCATCCTCGGTCAGGCCACGGACTTCCCCTTCGAGCTGCTGGTCGGCGACGACCGCTCCACCGACGGGACCGCCGAGATCGTCGCCGAGTACGCCGCGCGCCATCCCAACCTCGTGGCGGTCCTGCGCAGCGAGAACCTCGGCCCGAACAGGAACTTCGCCGACCTCACGGAACGCTGCCGCGGCGAGTTCGTGGCGATCTGCGAAGGCGACGATTACTGGACCGACCCGCGCAAGCTCCAGCGCCAGGTCGACTTCCTGCGGGCACGCCCGGAATTCACCCTCTGCTTCCATCGGGTGCGGGTGGTCTACGAGGACATGCCGGGGGTCGAGGAGCTGTACCCGAAGCAGTGCAGCCCGCAGCCGTCGCTGTCCGACCTCGTGGCCCACAACTTCGTCCAGACCAACAGCGTGCTCTATCGCTGGCGCTACCACGGTGCCGAAGCGTTCGCGTTCGACGAGGGCATCGCCCCGGGCGACTGGTACGTCCACCTGATGCATGCCGAGGTCGGGCGCATCGGCTTCCTGCCGGAGGTGATGGCGGTCTACCGCAAGCACGCCGCCGGGATGTGGGCGACCTACGCCACCGAACTCGCCCGTCACAAGAAGCTCGGCAATTCCGAGATCGCGTTCTTCCGCAAGCTGCGCGGCCATTTCGGCGGCCGCTACGCGGCAGGCTACGAGGCCGCGCAGAAATCGATCTTCCGCCGGCTGGCCGAGGCCTATCTCGACGAGGAGGACGTCCCGAGCCTCGGACGGCTGATCGAGGCCAATCCCGACATCGCCCGGGACGCCCTGGGCGATATGGGCCTCGACGCGCCGGACGACCTCTCCGGCGAGCCGGAGGCCCTGCGCGCGTGGCTCTTGGAGCAGCTCACCGTCAGCGTCATCGTGACGGCCTACAACCATGCGGCCGATATCGGCCGCTGCCTCGACGCGATCCTGCGGCAGCGCGGCCTGTTCCGGATGCAGGTGGTGATCGGCGACGACAAGTCGACCGACGGGACGGCGGGAATCGTCGAAACCTACCGGGCGCGCGACCCGGAGCGGATCGAAGTGCGGCCCCGGCCTCAGAACCTCGGCATGCTGCGCAACATGCAGGATTGCCTCTCGGCCTGCACGGGCCGCTACGTCGCCTTCTGCGAGGCGGACGACTACTGGCTGTCCGACCGCAAGGTCGCCATGCAGATGCGCATGCTGCGCAACGACCGCAGCCTCGACATGTGCTTCAACTGGGTGCTGCTCCACTACCCGGCCACCGGCTCCTACCTGCCGCACGACGAGCAGGGCCGCTACCCGACCGGTACGATCAGCTTCCCGGTGCTGGCCAATTCGCCGCTCACCGCCAATTTCTCCTGCTGCTTCTACCGCGCCGAGGCCCTGCGCCGGGTGCCGGAGGCCTATTACGAGAACGCGTCGGCCGCCGACTGGCTGATGAACCTCTACGTCGCCGACAAGGGGCGCATCGCGTTCCTGCGCGAATTGCTCTCGGTCTACACGGTTCAGGCCAAGGGCCAGTGGTCGGGCCTGCCGGAGGACATGAAGAACGCCCGGATCGCCCAGTACCAGAAGGAATTCGCCGGGATCTTCGGCGAGGGGCGCGGCTTCGAGAAGTACGAGGTCGGCTGCACCGTGGCCGAGCTCGACGGCGAATTGCCGGATTCCTTCGCCCGCGCCAACCTCGAAGCCCCGCAGGATCGGGTCTGGGCCGAGATCCAGGACGGGCAGGTGGTGCTGGCCGGCTGGGTCGTGTCGGCGAGCCGCGCCAAGGCGACCCTGGTCGTGGAGGTGGACGGCGAGGTCCAGCGCATCCCCGTGGACGTCCACCGGCCGGACGTGATCGCGGCGGTGCTCGGCGACATCCCCACCACCATGGAGGAGGCCCGCTGCGGCTTCCGCTTCACCCTACCCTACGCCCTCCACCTCGAGGTGCTGATCTCGATCGAGGTCGAGCACACGGTGGTGCCCTGGCTCTCGGTGATCTTCACCCACCGGGTCAAGCGGTCGGGTCAACAGGGGTAAAGCCCGTCCCCCGAGCCGACGGCGGTCCGGCCGCCTCAGGCTGCCTTCTCGCTCAGGCTGCCTTCTTCGCTCAGGCTGCCTTCTTGGCCACCAGGGAGTTTCCGCAGGCCAGCTCCTCCCGGGCGGATGCGGGCAAGGCCTCAAGCCACCTGCGCCACTGCTCCCCTTGAACGTCGAGGGCCATCAGCTCTCCGACCGTCATGTTGAGCAGTTCCGGCCGGATCTCGGCGGGCAGATGGTGGTTCAAGGCGCCCAGCACCCAGGAGACCGTGTAGGCGACCGTCTGGTTGACGAACGTGTCGCACAGCTCGACCTCGAACCCTTCGTCCTCGAAGATGGTCTTGAGCCCCTCCCGCGTCGCGTTGAAATAGTGGCTCGGGTAGCCGTGAACGGGTTGCAGGAAGGGCCAGTCGATGAAGACCGTCCCACCCTTGCGCAGCATGCGCCGCATCTCCCGGACGACAACCCAAGGCTGTCGGGTGTGTTCGAGGACGGCGAAGCAGCCGATGCCATCCAGAGTCTCGGATCGGATCGGGTACGGGCGGGTCGGATCGACGACGAGATCTGCCGAGCGGCTCGGGTAGACTTCCACATTCAGAACATTGTGGAAAAGGATGTCGCCTCGATATCCGCATCCGAGGTCCATAAACAGCTTGTCCGGCTGGACTTCGACGAAGTGCGTGAAGATTTCGGGGAGATTGCCCTGGCTCTCGCTCTGGTAAGTCTCGAGATCGTAGGAGCGATCGGTGGTGAAGAGCGGAAATGTTCCTGCCTTCGACTGGTGCCACGGCTCCTCAAGGATATGTCTGAAGCGCTCGAACTTGGCCGCCCGATCCTCGGAGCTGATCATCGGAACGATTTCCTCTCGGACTGCGACAACCTAGAGAAGATCGACCATCCTCAGCAAAACGTAAACACTCTCCGAATGGGCGAAAAAAATTGAGATACGGCATCCAGAAGTTGCCGGCCTCGGAGGGCTGGCCGCCCTGCCGACGACCGGGGCCCGGAAGCCGGTGGCATGTTCTTCGGTGTGCAGATTTCGACGATGCCCGGTTGCCGCCGCGACGGGGGCGGGGCCTCGTTTGCCGGCTCCGGGAACCGGGCTCTCCGTCATCCGCTCGACGGCTGAGCGCCGGCTGAGACGGAGCCGCGGCGGCCCTATCGCCTGCGGCCGCCCGTCAGGAAGCGGCGGACCCGCGCCATGGGGGAGCGGGGTTGCGCGAGCAGCCGCCGCACTTCGACAGCCAGCCGCGTCGCGACGATCTCGCGGGCGGGATCGTCGTAGTGGACGATGTCGTAGAAGGTCCCCTCCTCCCGGTCGCGAAAAATCCCGCTGAGGTCGAGGGCCGTGAAGGTGCGCCGGTAAGGGCGCCGCGCGGCGAGCTGCGCGGTGAAGGCCTCCAGCTTGGCGTATTGCCGGTCGAGATAGGCCAGGAACGCCCCCGAGGCGACGCCGCGCTCCGCTTCGGTGAGGTGCCGCTTGCGCAGGATCGTCGGCTGCAGGACGCTGACGATCGGCACCTGGTGGTCGTGCGACAGCTTGGTCAGCCGGTGGGCCGCGAGCGCGTAATGGTGGATGATGGCATCCTCCCAGCCGGGGCTCTGCCAGCCCACCTCGGCGCGCAGCCGCTTCAGCTCCTCGTAGATCAGCGTGATCAGCGCCTCGTAGGACAGGCCGTCCTCGCGGGCCCGGGGATCGTGCGTGTCGAAGAAATGGTCGTAGAGCCGCTGGGTGATGAAGGCGTTGTAGGGATGGCCCGGCCGGGGATCGTAGGTCCAGGGCTGGAACAGGTCGGTGCTGCCGCTGAGCACGAGGATCGCGTCGGGAGCGTAGGTCACGAGACGCGACCAGATCAGGTGCGTCATCTGCGTGAGGCAGCTCGACATGACCCCGAAATTGTAGACCTTCGCGCTGTCGAGCCCCTCCGCCCGCAGGATCCGTTCGAGGCGGCCGGGAAGGGTGTTGGCGATGTCGCCGCCGTCGATGGTGGTCGAATCGCCGACGACCAGGATCCGGGTCTCGCCTTGCGGCTTGCGCTCCACGATGGGGGCGGCGTTGAGGAAGCCGTCGGCGTCGAACGGCACGCCGTAATGGCTGGCACCCGGTTTGCCGGCAAACTGGATGAACGGGCTCGGATAGCGCGTGTTCGAGTCGAGATAGCCGAAATGGTGCAGGAACTTGCGCCGGCGTACGGCGTCCTCGCTCTCCGGCGGCGCCCAGATCTGCTCGACACCCGGGGCCGTCAGGGCCGCCATCATCGCGTCCCGGAGCGCCGCATAGCCGGCGGCGTTGAGCCGGAGTCCGTCGTCGCTGAATCCAGGCCTCAGCGCGCCCGTCTCGGTGGCCAGGACGGCGTCGTAGTCGATGAACTGCGCCCCGTAGGTCCCCACGTGGTCGCGCAGCCACGCGTTGACGTCCCCGATGAGCGAGACCGGTAATCCGGCCGCGCCCGGCGCGTCCGGATCCACCGGCGGGATCGAGCCGACCCAGGTCCGCACGTAGAGGTCGCGTGCGTCCTGCAGCATGGCCGCGATATCGGCCACGATGCGGTCCAGCGACGGCACCCGATCGCGGTTCAGGATATCGTCGCGGCCGCCGATGAGGTGGAGGCCCCGCGCGCCGTAAAGCGCGATGTCGGAGCGAAGCCGCCGCACCATGTCCCGGGTCGACTGCCCGCCGATCCCCCGCGCGACCGTCTGAGGGCCGGAGAAGAGCGGCGGCGTCTCGGCCGTCAGGTCCGCCGTCACCGAATCGCCGAAGAACAGGATCGGCCCGAACGGAAACAGCGGTTTGTCCTGTGCCGGGGCGCTCATGCGGGACTGATGGCTCTGTCGTCTCAGCGCGCCGCGAAGATCTCGACCCCGTCGAGGTGCAGGTACTGCTCCTCGTCGAGATCGATCTTCAGGTAGCGGAACCGGGCATTGTCGAACCGCAGGTGGAGGGGCAGGCCCGGATGGCAATGGGCGTCCACGGCATCGAAGACGAGACGGTAATCGGTCTCGGTCTCGCCCAGCCAGACGCGCATGAATTGCGCCCGTTCGCTGAGCTGCCCCCAGCGATTGTAGATCCGGATCTCCGAGACCCGCTCGACCGCGCCGAGATCGAGGACGAACCAGGGGTTCCGGTCGAGCCCGGTGTGAAAGAAGAAGGACGGGTCGCCGGTGGTGCGCTCCCCGTAGGTGCCGGTCGTCCCCGACCAGGCAGAGGCGGAGCTCGCCCGCCAGGTCTTGCCCAGCGCGATGTTCTCCGAGGGACGCGCCGTCACCAGCGTGTCCGTCTCCAGCTCCTCGATCAGGGTCCGGATCTGCTTAGACGGTTGCCGCAGCGGCGGGATCTCCAGGTCGAGCTTGTAGATCAGGTTCGACAGGATGCTCTGGTCGAAGCGGTGGTCGATGAAGCCGTCGAGATCCGGCAGGCCCATCGCGTTGGGGCTGTCGGTGACGATGCGCGGATCGCCCGCGTAGCGCAGCCATTCGGCGACGAGGTGGCGGGTGGCGGGGCTCACCATGAAGGCGATCCAGGAGGCCTGGATCTGGTCGGCCTCCCAGTAGCGTTCCGCGTCGCAGTCCATCAGCACGAAGCAGTCGCGCTTGGTCCAGGCCCGCTGCGGCCGTCCGTGGAGCACACCCACCGCGACCCGGCGCTCCGAGCCGTCGAGCCACGTGAGCAGCGGCGCCACCGGCGGCAGCGGATCGTCGCCCACCGCCTGCATGCCGGTGTCGCTGAAGACGATGAAGTCGCCGTCGCGGCGCTGCGCCAGCGCCTCGGCGATGACGTAGGGCTTCCAGGCCCAGTTCCCGGCGCCCCGGGACCGGTCGAGGATCCCCCGGTGCGCGCGGTAGAACGGCGTCTCGCGCAGCCGGTCGGGGGACCAGCTCTCGATCGTGTCGAAATCGCCCGTGGCGGCGGCCGCCGCGACCAGCCGGCGCTGGCTCTCGACGTAGTGATACTTGGCGGCGAAGCTGACCAGGGTGGCATGGCGCGGCCGGAGCCGACGCCGCTGCAGCATCAAGACCTCGGCGCGGTGCATGTCGAAGGCGTTGACGCGCAGGGCTTCCGATGGCTGGTCAGCGCTGGCCAAATCTGTCCTCCGACGGATGAGCCGGGCGCTTGTCACCGGTTTTGCCGGCTTCGGCAAGGCGGTCCCGGCGGGATCAGGCGTCGTCGAAGGCGAGGTTCTCGGTCGGGTAGTCGAGCATCAGGGCCCGCCGCTCGGGGGAGTTGTCCCATTCGCCCACCTTCGTGTAGGCGCCGGCCACGTCCAGCACCTCGACGACGCGCCCGATGGTCGGGATGCTCTTGAAGTGCTGCGGCCAGCCGGAGGCGAAGTAGAAGACCTGCTCGACATGCTCGGAGAGCTGGCAGACGCCCGGTCCGAAGGTGCCGAGCCCGAAGACGAGGTAGCGCCCGTTCATCAGCGCGGCGACGTCGTCGACGAGGGTGCCGCTCTGCGTCGTCAGGGGGACGCCGAGATCCGCGATCCAGGCTTCCAGAACCGGGATCACCGGGTTGAGCCGGTTCTCGAACACCATCTTGATCCGACGGATGCGGCCCTCCGACAGGAGCCGCCGGATGACCATCTGGTAGAAGGCGAGCGGCGGCTGCGGGTAGGTCGGCGCCACCCAGGTGCTGAAGATGTCCCCCGAGCGGATGTGGATCAGCAGCGCGTCGTCGGGCTTGGCGGGGATGGTCGGCGGCAGCCGGCTGAACAGCGGCCGGATGCAGGTTCGGACGATGTCCCGGGTCTCGGCGGGGCCGAGGGGGCCGGCGAGCTGCTGGATCCCGAGATCGAAATACATCCCCGACAGGAAGGCGCCGTCGTCCGGCAGGGGCGCGGAGCCGGGGATGAAGGTGATCCCGCCGCAGGTCAGCGGGCCGCTCAGCCCGATCACTTCGCTGCGGTCTGCGGCCGGGAGCTTGATGTATTTCAGGTTCAGGTTGCGGGCGATGCCGATGGCGAGCAGCAACTGGATCAGGCAGTTGCCGAAAGCGCCGCATTCGTAGAGCGCCAGCCCCACCAGGGCGCGCGAACGCGGCCGCTCGGCGCTGACGAGGCGGTAGGAGACGTAAGGGTTCGCGCCGGGCCGCTCGTCGGCCATGTCGAAGGGCACGTCCAGCACGCGCCGCAGGACGATGAGGTCGAAATCGGCCTGCGCGCACAGGACCTGCACCGCAGGCAGGCCGCTTCCGGCGGGCGCGTCCAGGGTGACGCGGACATGCCGCGCCCAGGCGCCCTCCCCGGCTCCGAGGATCAGGGCCGCGGCCTCCGCCCCGCTCTGGGAGGCGTCGAGGTCGGGCGTGCGCCAGACCTGTCCGTCATCGGACAGGGCGAGGCTCGGCCGCGCGGCACAAGCGGTTCCGATCTCGACGCGTCGAATCGGGCATCGAAAGCCGAGATCGACCTGCAAGCCCAGGGTGCCGCGCGGCAGGGCGGTCTCGTCCGCCGCAGCGTCCCTGCTGCGCCAGGGCCGGCCGAACGCCACATCGATCAGGTCGCCGTTCATCGCCTCTCGCGGTGCGAAGGGAGCGGTTCGAGGGCCTTGCCTCACGGCCTTCTCTTCGCCGGCGGCGTCCCCTCTGTCGAGGAGGGCCTGAGGCTCGCGTTGCCGCGTCGTGCTCACGCGGAGCCCGACACGGTCCTCGACGTCTTGCGCGCGGCGCGACTCGAACGGGACGCGGCACGCCGCCAAACGGCGCGCGGCCCTCGATTCCTTCGCTCCGCGCGCAAAGCCGGGGCTGATGCGTCTGCTGCCGCCGGCTAGCCGTCGAGCCCGAGCATCAGCCCGAGATTCTGCACGGCCGCCCCGGAGGCGCCCTTGCCGAGATTGTCGAGCCGGGCCACCAGCACCGCCTGCCCGTGCTCGGACGAGCCGAACACCCGCAGCTCCAGCCGGTCGGTGTCGTTGAGGTCCTCCGGCTCGATCTTCTCGCGGTGCGCGCCGGTGGCGGCGCCCGGCACGACCTGCACCAGCGGCTGACCGGCGTACCAGTCGCGCAGGGCGGCCTCCAGGTCGGCGGCCGCCGGCCGGCCCGGCAGCGCGTCGAGATGGAGCGGCACGCTCACCAGCATGCCCTGCCGGAAGTTGCCCACGGCCGGCACGAAGATCGGCCGGCGGGTCAGCCCGCTGTAGCGCTGCAGCTCCGGCAGGTGCTTGTGGGCGAAGCCGAGGCCGTAGAGCTGGAACGGCGGCGCCGTGCCCTGCGCGTAGGCCTCGATCATGCTCTTGCCGCCGCCGCTGTAGCCGCTGACCGCGTTGATGCTGATCGGGTGATCGGCCGGGATCAGGCCGCCTTCCACGAGCGGGCGCAGGAGCGCGACGCCGCCGGTCGGGTAGCAGCCGGGATTGGCCACCCGCCGGGCGCGGGCCACCGCGGCCCCCTGCTCCCGGGTCAGCTCGGGGAAGCCGTAGGTCCAGCCCTCCGCGACCCGATGGGCCGTGCTGGCATCGAGGACGCGCGGGCCGCCGCCGGGCAGGCTGTCGGCGAGCGCCACGGTCTCCTTGGCGGCCTCGTCCGGCAGGCAGAGCACCACGAGGTCGACCTCGGCGAGCAGCGCCCGCTTGGCTTCCGGATCCTTGCGGTGCTCCGGCGCGATGCTGCGCAGGGCGACCCGCCCGTCGCGCTCCAGGCGCTCGCGGATGCCGAGGCCGGTGGTGCCGGCCTCGCCGTCGATGAACACGGTGGGCTTCTGTACGCCGTCGCCAGCCATCGTCCGTCTCGCTCTCTCCGAAAGGCAGTGCCGCCCGAGTCGGCCATCGCGGCCGGGAAACTGGTGAGCGCGGTGCGACAGCCTGTCAACGGCCGCGCCGCAGCCCCGAAACGCGAAAGGGCGGCTCCCGCAGGAACCGCCCTCTCCGTGACACCGGTGTGACCGGATATCAGCGCTTGGAGAACTGGAAGCTGCGGCGGGCCTTCTTGCGGCCGTACTTCTTACGCTCGACCACGCGGGCGTCGCGGGTGAGGAAGCCTTCGCGCTTCAGCGGGGCACGCAGCTCCGGCTCGTAGTAGGTCAGGGCCTTCGACAGGCCGTGGCGCACCGCGCCGGCCTGACCGGAGAGGCCGCCGCCCGCCACCGTGACGGTGATGTCGTACTGGTCGACGCGACCGGCGATCTCCAGCGGCTGGCGCAGGATCATGCGCAGCACCGGACGGGCGAAGTAGGTCTCCACCGGGCGCTTGTTGACCGTGACCGTGCCGTTGCCGGGCTTGATCCAGACGCGGGCGACCGCGTCCTTACGCTTGCCGGTGGCATAGGCCCGGCCCTGGGCGTCCAGCTTCTGGACGTGGATGGGCGCTTCGTTGGCCGGATCGACCGCGCCGGTGTTCGACCGGTTGAGGTCGGCGAGGGACTGCAGGGTCGCCATGATCAAGCGCTCACGTTCTTGCGGTTGAGGGCGCCGACGTCGAGCGCCTGCGGCTGCTGGGCCTCATGCGGGTGCTCGGAGCCCTTGTAGACGCGGAGGTTGCCGAGGATCTGACGGAAGAGCGGGCCGCGGGGCAGCATGCGCTCGACGGCCTTCTCCACCACGCGCTCGGGGAAGCGCCCCTCGAGGATGAACTTGGCCGTGCGCTCCTTGATCCCGCCCGGATAGCCGGTGTGGTAGTAGTAGCGCTTCTGGACGTACTTGCGGCCGGTGAACTTCACCTTGTCCGCGTTGACGACGATGACATGGTCGCCGCAATCGACGTGGGGCGT
Source organism: Methylobacterium sp. 092160098-2 (assembly GCF_028920805.1). Lineage (NCBI taxonomy): Bacteria > Pseudomonadati > Pseudomonadota > Alphaproteobacteria > Hyphomicrobiales > Methylobacteriaceae > Methylobacterium > Methylobacterium sp. 092160098-2. Next base: position 128,141 of record NZ_JAQPZJ010000003.1, read on the forward strand.
GTAGGCGGCCTTGTGCTTGCCGCGCAGGCGCATCGCCACGATCGACGCGAGGCGGCCGACGACGAGGCCCTCCGCGTCGATCACGATCCACTTCTTGTCGACCTCGGCGGGCTTCAGCGAGGTGGTCTTCATAGCCAAATCCCAGGGGTTCCGACGGACCAGGGCCCCGACGCGTCGGGATCCGAGAACATCGGGGTGCCGAAAAACGAGCCGCCGCGTGGGGCACACGCGGCGGCGGTGGCCAGTGCATAGACGGGCCCGGATGCCGGGTCAACAGCGAAATCGGAAATCGCGAAAAGGCGAGCAATCAGAGCGGCTTGGCGGTTAAGGTATCAGAATACCACATCAAAGCGGGCACGGGACCGCGGAGGGCCGGCTCGGCTCTCCCCGTCACCGCCGCATCGTGAGGGGCCGGAGAGCGGCGGAGGCCTCCTTCAAGGCTCGCTGCGCTCACGCCTCGGAATCAGGGTGTGGGGTGGGCTGACCCGATCCGGCGGGAATCGTTCCCGATCGCGCTGAGGCGGGGGCGATAACCGGGCCCGTTCCACGCGATGCGCGGGTCCCATCTCCCGTGCGGCAGAGGGACAGGGTGAGGGATCAGGTTCGTCCGGACGAGGCTCGCCTGCCCGAGCCGTGATGGTGCGCTCGACCGCGAAGCGTCGTGTCCCTCACCCCAACCCTCTCCCGAACGGGAGAGGGAGGATGGCGCGGATGTCTCGAACGGAATCGCCTTCCTTCCAGACCGTCGCAACGCGATCGGACGCGGCGCTGCGAATGGGGCGCTGGCCACGGGGCGCTGTCTCGGACCGTATGAGGATCGGATTCAGTCGCCCCGCCGGCCCCGCTCCGCGATGGTCAGCTTCTGGACGCCCTTGGCCGCCAGCACCGGTTTCCGGGCGCTGAGGATCCGGGAATTCACGCCGGTCCAGCCGATCTCGCCCGAGAGCCGGCCGTACTCGATCTTGGGGCAGCGGTTCATGATCACCGTGAGGCCGCGCGCCTCGGCCCGGGCGGCGGCCGCGTCGTCGCGCACGCCGAGCTGCATCCAGATCACCTTCGGCGGCGGGCTGAGCGCCAGCGCCTCGTCGACCAGCGGCCCGGCGGCGGCGGAATTGCGGAAGATCTCGACCATGTCGATCGGCCGGTCGCCCAGGCTGGCCTGGACCTCGGCCAGGGAGGCCGCCACCCGGCGCCCGAGCAGGTCCTGGCCGGCGAGGCCGGGATTGACCGGCGTCACCGCGTAGCCGCGGTCGAGCAGGTATTTCAGGACGATCCAGCTCGGGCGCGCCGGGTTCGCCGAGGCCCCGACCAGCGCGATCGTGCGCGTGGTGTTCAGGAGGGCGCGGATCTGCGCGTCGGGGTAGCGGGCGTGGCGCTCCGCGAGCGCCGCCAGGTCGCCGGGCGCGGGCTGCCGGTGATCGTGGCCGGTCTCGTCCATGGCTTGTCCCCTCGTCGTCCGGATGATCGCAATGCTTGCCGGCGGCCCGGCAACGGTCACAGCCGCCAGACCTCGTAGCCCAGCCGTGCGAACGCCGCGCGCTCGTACAGCGCCTTCACGTCCACGATCAGGCCGCCGGGCTTCACCCGGGCGGCGATCGCCTCCGGCCCGAGCCGGGCATAATCCCGGTGCGGGACCGCGATCACGGCCGCGTCCGCGTCGGCGGGCAGGTCGGCCCAGTCGACGAGGGTGATGCCATACTCGGCCCGGGCCTCCGCCGATCCGGCGCGGGGATCGTGGACCGACACGGCGCAGCCGAATTCCTCCAGCTCCCGCACGAGGTCGGCGACCTTCGAGTTGCGCAGGTCCGCGCAGTTCTCCTTGAAGGTCAGGCCGAGGACGATGACCCGCGCCCGCCCGGCATGGCCGCCGCGCCGGACGATCCGCTTCACCGTGCTGCGCGCCACGTGGGCGGCCATGCTGTCGTTGATCCGGCGCCCCGCCAGGATCACGTGGGGATGATGGCCGATCATCGCGGCCTTGTGGGTGAGGTAGTACGGGTCCACGCCGATGCAGTGGCCGCCGACCAGCCCGGGGCGGAACGGCAGGAAGTTCCACTTGGTCCCCGCCGCCGCGAGGACCTCCTGCGTGTCGAGGTCGAGCTTGTCGAAGATCAGCGACAGCTCGTTCATGAGCGCGATGTTCAGGTCGCGCTGGGTGTTCTCGATGACCTTGGCGGCCTCGGCCACCCGGATGGACGAGGCGGCGTGGAGGCCCGCCTCGATGATCGACCCGTAGAGGGCCTTCAGCCGCTCCAGCGTCGCGGGCGTGTCGCCGGCGACGATCTTCACCACCTTGGCGAGGCTGTGCTCCCGGTCGCCCGGATTGATCCGCTCCGGCGAGTAGCCGACGAAGAAATCCGTCTTCCAGCGCAGGCCGGAGGATTGCTCGAGGACGGGGATGCAGACCTCTTCGGTGGCGCCGGGATAGACGGTGGATTCGAACACCACGGTCGCGCCCGGCCGCATGTGCCGCCCGACGAGGTCCGAGGCCCGGATCAGCAGGGTGAAATCGGGGCTCTGGGCCGCGTCCACCGGGGTCGGGACCGTGACGATGATCACGTCCGCCGCGCTCAGGGCGGCCGGGTCGTCGGTGATCGCGAGGTGCCCGGCCGCCCGGAACGCCGCCGCGTCGATCTCTCCCGCCGGGTCGTGTCCGGCCCGGTAGGCCGCCACCTTGTCGGCGGCGCGCTCGTAGCCGATCGTGATCCGCGCCCGGCCGAACGCCAGGGCGAGCGGGAGCCCGACATAGCCCAGGCCGACGATCGCCACGCTGTCTGCCGAGCTGTCCGCCACGCCGGATCCCTCTGCGGGCTCGGAAGGCGCCGATGACGGTCCGGCCGCCGGGCGCGTATAGGGGCGGCCCGGGCCCGCGTCGACTCGCTTCGGCCCGCGCGGCGCGTCGCCGGCCGGTCGCGGCGCACCAAGACCACCTGACCGACGGGCAGAGACCGATCGAGCCCGGGGCGCGCATGAGGCGAGACGATGCCTGACCTCCGCTGGACCGAGGGGCCGGTCCACTGCACCGACCTCGTGGACGGCACCGGCAAGGTCTTCGGCTATGTCGGCCCGTGCGCCGCGGGCATGCGCGGCTACGTCGTCCAGTCCGGATCGGAATGGCCGCCGCGCCCGGCCGCCTTCGCCGATCATCCCGCGGCCGACGCGGCCCGCGCCTGGGTCGAGGCCGAGGTGTCCGCGCGCGCCTTTCGGCCCGTCCGCATCATCCGGGAGACCGGCGCGCCGGTCTCCTGATTCCCCGGGGCGGTTCAGGACCGCGTCAGCCTCGCCCGGCTTCGCTGCGACGCGGGATGCCGGTGGTGCCGGCGCGTTCGGGCTCCGGGGCGCAACGTGCTATGAGCCCCGATCGCCCTGTCGCGGGCCCTGAGGTCGATCATCATGCGCACGATCATGCTCGCCGCCGCCCTGCTGGCCCTGCCCGTCCCGGCCTCGGCGCTGTGCCGCTGCACGTGCGTCCGGGGCGAGATGAAGGCGATCTGCCAGGAGACGGACCTCACGATTCCGATCTGCCAGGGGCTCTGCGAGACCACGATCCGACCGGACCGGGTCATCATTCCGCTCGCCGGCGCCCGGCAGGCCTTCGAGCCGGCCCAGTCGACGAACCCCGCGCCCGGCGGCCTCGTGTCGCCCGATCTCAGCCTGGACACCAATCCGAACGGCACCCAGCTGGGAACGCCGAGCCAGCTCTCCGGAAGCGTCGGGTCGAGCTTGTCCTCCGGCAGCGGACGCTGAGCCACGAAAAAGCCCCACGCGGCGGGTGCCGGCGGGGCTGAAGGTTGAGGACGCCCGGTGCGTTACGTCGGGCGACTGGTTTTAGAATACCATCATTGCTCGCGATGTGAAGCTCTCGCGATGACAAATCCGGCAAATTATTTCTTCAATACTGTAGAGTGACGAATAAACCCCCGTCCGGCTCGGCCGGACGGGGTGAAATCAGTGAATCCAGAGCGCCGATCGCTCGTGTCGCCGCTCCGAAGGCGGATCGGCCTTACGACTGGGTCTTCAGATAGGCGATGACGTCGTTGATCTTCTTGTCGTCCGTGATGCCCTGGAAGATCATCTTGTTGCCCGGGACCTTCGCCTTCGGGTTCTTCAGCCACTCGTGCAGGTTGGCCTCGTCCCAGGTGATGCCGGAATTCTTCAGGGCGGCGGAGTAGTTGTAGCCCTCGTAGGTGCCCGCCTTGCGGCCGACGACACCCTTCAGGTCAGGACCCACGCCGTTCTTCTGGAAATTGTGGCACGCCTTGCAGGGAGCGAACGCCTTCTCGCCGGCGGCCGCATCCCCGGCCTCCTGGGCCTGCGCCGCGAGGGGCATGACGACGGCGAGGACGGCGCCGAGTGCAAGCATACGCATGTATAGACCCCGAATTGATCAGATAAGCTTCGCGTTTCTGACAGAAAAATTCTTCGATGCAAGGGAAAAAATCTGCGCAGGCGTGCAGATTATATTGAACGATGCATCAAACAATTTCGGATGTCATGCCCGGTTCCGCGGTTTGCTCTCGGCGCGTCTCGGCAGGCCTCGGATCGGTGGCCCGCTCGCGCGCATCCGCGGGGCGCGTCCCCGGGCGGCGGGACGGGCGAACGGCGGATCTGAGAATGCTTCCAAACTTGGCATGTCGGAGTGTTGACGTCCGATGCGGGGCGATAATCCGGCCCGCGCCGGAAAATGATGCGTCCTTCCCGGCTGGACGCCGCGCGCACGACAAGGCCCGCCGCGGCGAGCCGGGCGGGTCCGCGCAGACGGGCCGTGTCGATGCTAGGCGGCCAGCGGCAGCCTGATCACCGGCGGGTCGCTATCCGCAGCCTTGGCGGTTCGGGCCATCGCCGCGCCGGCATCCCAGACCGTGAGCGCCTTGATCCGATCGGCGAGAACCGTCGTCTCCAGGGTGTGGGGCGTCGCCGTCAACGGGCGGGGCATCGTCGATCGGGGGCTGGGCATGAGGGCTCCGGCGGCTGCTGCAGCGGGCAATGCGCCTGAATGGTTACCGCGATGTCTCTGCCGGGCATGCGCGCGAGGACGTGATGCGCAACCCTGCGCGCTGGACGGCCTCTGCTGCGGTTGGAGGCGCGCCGATGCGGCTGCTGGCCAAGCCCGATGGTTCGACGCGTCTCCAGACCCGCGAGCCCCGCGCGGTCCACCGACCGGCCAAGTCGTTTCGGGATGTCGGCCGGGTGATCGGAGTGCGGGGTGCAAGCCTGCCGGACGGATCGGTGCTGCCACGCATCTCCGGGGCGCCACGTCGGGGCCGAACTCGACGGTCCGCGACCGCGCGACAGCCGCCGTGTCGGCGCTCAGCCGCAGAAGGCTCGAAGAGACCGCGTTTCGGCGCTTGTGGTGGCGGAGGGAGCGGGATTCGAACCCGCGATACCGTTTCCGGTATACACACTTTCCAGGCGTGCGCCTTCAACCACTCGGCCACCCCTCCGTCCGCGAACCGGGCGCCCGGGCGCGCACGCGGCGCGCCGGACGCGGCCAGGGCCGCGCGGTGCCGTGCTGTTAGCCGGGTGCGCCGTCCGGCGCAAGGCGCAGTCGGCCGGGCGATGCGAAAACCGCCCGGCCGCGTCCCTCACCCCTCGGCCTCGTCGAGGTGGAAGCGGACATGCTCCACGTTCGCCCGCTCGAAGGCCTGCATGACGTGCTGGTAGGAGCGCTCCATGGCGTTGTCCTCCGTCCCGGGGCTGTCCTCGGGCTTCAGCACGAACATCAGGAGCGAGCGCCCGGTCACGTCGTAGCCGGAGCCGAACTTGAAGCTCTCCACGTCCTGGCTGTCGGGCAGGTTCGTATCGAGGAGCCGCGTCCAGGCCACGCCTCCCACGGATTCGGGCAGCGTGAACGTCACGAGGTCGTGGTAGGCGTTGAACATGATCAGCAGCGTGGCGTCCCCGCCGCGGCGGTGCAGGCCGGTGGCCTGGGCGCGCCCGTCGAGCTGGACCGCGAAGGCGCGGGCCTCGCCGTCCGACCAGTTCTCGCCCGCCATCTCGCTTCCGTCCGGCCGCAGCCACGTCACGTCCTTGACGCCGAACTCCTCGTCGTACTGACCGGTGAGGAACCGCCCGCGGCTCAGGATGGGCAGGGCGTTGCGCAGGATGATCAGGCGCTGGGTGAACTCCGCGAGATCCCGCTCCTCGTCGCCGATCGCATCCCAGTCCAGCCAGGAGACTTCGTTGTCCTGGCAGTAGGCGTTGTTGTTGCCGTTCTGGGTCCGGGCGAACTCGTCGCCGGCGAGCAGCATCGGCGTGCCGCGGGACAGGAACAACGTCGCCAGCATGTTGCGCATCTGGCGCAGGCGCACCGCCCGGATCTCCGGGTCGTCGGTGGGGCCCTCCACCCCGTAATTGTACGAGAGGTTGTGCGAGTGGCCGTCGCGGTTGCCCTCGCCGTTCGCGTCGTTGTGCTTGTCGTTGTACGAGACCGTGTCGTGCAGGGTGAAGCCGTCATGGGCGGTGAGGAAGTTCACCGAGGCCCAGGGCTTGCGCCCGCGCTTGTTGAACTTGTCGGCCGAGCCCGCGATCCGCGCCGCCAGATCCGGCAGCAGCCCGCCATCGCCCTTCCAGTAGGCGCGGACGTCGTCGCGGAACCGGTCGTTCCACTCGGCCCAGCCGGGCGGGAAGCCGCCGACCTGGTAGCCCCCCGGGCCGCAATCCCACGGCTCAGCGATGAGCTTGACGTTGTTGAGCACCGGATCCTGGCGGCAGGTGTCGAGGAAGCCGCCGCCCTCGTCGAACCCGTAGGGCTCGCGGCCCAGGATCGTGGCGAGATCGAAGCGGAACCCGTCCACCTGCATCTCCTGCGCCCAGTAGCGCAGGGAATCGGTGACGAGCTGCAGCACCCGCGGATGCGACAGGTTGAAGGTGTTCCCGGTGCCGGTGTCGTTGATGTAGTAGCGCGGCTCGTTGGGCAGGAGCCGGTAATAGGAGGCGTTGTCGACCCCCTTGAACGACAGGGTCGGGCCCTTCTCGTTGCCCTCGGCGGTGTGGTTGTAGACCACGTCGAGGATCACCTCGAGGCCGGCGCCGTGGAAGCGCGAGACCATCTCCTTGAACTCGGAGAAGGCGAAGTCCGGCACCGCCGCGTAGCGCCGGGCGGGGGTGAAGAACGAGATCGTGTTGTAGCCCCAGTAATTCACCAGCCCCTTCTCCTGCAGGTAGTCGTCCTGCACGAAGGAATGGACCGGCAGCAGCTCCACCGAGGTGACGCCGAGGCTCTTGATGTAGTCGAGCACGTCCCGGGTCCCGAGGCCGGCATAGGTGCCGCGCAGCTTCTCCGGCACCCGCGGGTCGAGCTTGGTCATGCCCTTGACGTGGGCCTCGTACACGATGGTCTTGTCCCAGGGCACCAGCGGCTTCTGGTGCCGGCCCCAGGTGAAGGCCGGGTCGATCACCCGGGAGCGGCGGGTGTAGGGGGCGCTGTCCCGCTCGTCGAAGGTCAGGTCGTCGCCGGTCTCCATCTTGTAGCCGAACAGGGCCGGGTTCCAGGTGATCGAGCCGACGAGCCCCTTGGCGTAGGGGTCGATGAGCAGCTTGTTGGGGTTGAACCGGTGGCCGGCCTTCGGCTCGTAGGGGCCGTGGACCCGGTAGCCGTAGATCGTGCCGGGGCGGGCGTCGGGCAGGTAGCCGTGCCAGATCTCGTCCGTGTACTCGGGCAGCTCGATCCGCTCGATCTCCTGCTCGCCGGCATCGTCGAACAGGCAGAGTTCGACCTTGGTGGCGTGGGCGGAAAACAGGGCGAAGTTGACGCCGAGCCCGTCCCAGGTGGCGCCCAGGGGGTAGGGTTGGCCTTCCTGGATGCGCGTGCGGGCCGCGCGGGACTGCGATGCGGGACGACGAGTAGAGGACATGGACACTCCGGAACGCGACCCGCCCGGCCACGTGCCGCCGCGGGGAGCGTCGGGTGAACGTGCCGGAAACAGCGAAGCTCCCGCGGTGCCGCAAAAATCGCGGGCGCGTCACGACCGCGCCGCGCTCAGTTCGAGGCCGCGGCGGTGAAGCTCCGGTCCATGGCCCGCCCGACGTCCAGCGTCCTCGACAGGATCCCGTACCGCGTCGCCCGGTCCGAGGCCTCCTGGACCTCCGTCACGACACCGTCGTCGAGCGCGATCGGCCGCGTCCGCTGCGCCGTGTAGGCCGCGCGCAGGACGTCCTCCGGCAGCCTGGTCAGCGCGGCCGTGTTCCGGGCGTAGGCGTCGAGATGGTCCAGCGACCAGAGCCGCGCCCTGTCCAGGCGGCTCAGGAAGTCCTGCAGGGCGGCCCGCTTGGTGGCGATGGCGCTGTCCGAGGCGACGATGAAGGTGATGGTCGGCGTGAGGCCCGCGCCATCCGCGATCGGCCGGGCCTTGTCCCTGAGCGTCGCGAACGAGACGTAGGGCTCCCAGACCGCCCAGGCATCCACCGAGCCGGCCATCAGCGCGACCTTGGCGTCGACCGGGTTGAGCGGCGCGAAGGTGGCCTCGGATGGCGCGATCCCGGCCTTCTCCAGCGTCGCGCTGATCAGGAACTGGCCCCAGCCGCCGCGGGTGCCGGCGAGTCGCTTCCCCTTGAGGTCGGCGGCCGAGCGGATCGGCGAATCCGCGCGGACCAGGATCGCCTGCGTCCGCGGATCCGACTTGGTGCCGCCGATCGCCTTGATCGGTGCCCCGGCCGCGACGACCGTGAGGAAGGAGAGGTCGCCGGTGTAGCCGACATCGAGCGCGCCGGCGTTGAGCGCCTCCAGGATCGGCGCGGCGGCGGGGAATTCCGACCATTCGATCCGGTAGGGCAGATCCTTCGCGGAGCCGGCGCTCTCGAGGAGTGACCGGTTCCCGCCCTTCTGGTCGCCGACCCGCAGGACGACCTCCTCCGCGCGGGCGGCCACCGCGGTGAGCGTCGTCGTGGCCAGCGTCGTTGTGGCCAGCGTCAGTGCGGCGGCGAGCAGCGCGCCGGCGAACCGGCGGACGCCGGGACGCGCGTGAGATCCGATGAGCATGGGGCCTGCCGCGATCCGCTGCCCGCGTTGTGCGGGGCTGTTCTGTGGAAGGCCGAGCTTATGCTTGCCGCCAGGGCGGTCAATGAAACGAAAATCTGTATTGCCCGCGATTGATGCCAGAGATGACATCCGGCCGCCCCCGCGGGGAGACGAACGTCTTTCACCGCGCCGCGCCGGTCAGCGGGCGGGCGGGAACGCGTACGCCAGGTAGGCCCGCACGAAGCCCGGCATCCGCGCGGCATCGATGTCGTCGCGGCCCCGCACGACGTGCATCCCGGCGAGTTCCGGCTCGGCCTCGGCGCCGAGATGGTCGGCGATCCGCGCCACGAGCCGCGCGGCCGTCTCCGGGAAGCGCACCGGCCGCAGGAACGCGAGCTGGCCCTCCCCCTCCAGCAGCACCCAATCCGTTTCGGCCTCGTCCGGCAGCGCCAGGCCGGTCTCCTCGGCGAGTTCCCGGGCGGCGCTGCCGGCGAGATCGACCCGCGCGCCCTGTATGTCGTCCGGATCCGGAGTGCCGCAGGGGAAATAGAGCTGGCCGGCATTGGCCGTGCGGGCCCCCATCTCGCCGAGCAGGACGGCGCCGTCCGAGGTCCAGGGCACGATCGCCGCGAAGGCGTTGGCGATGCGGGCGTCTGCGATGCGGGCGTCGGCGTGCCGGGTGTCCCGGTAGTAGGTGAAGGTGGCGTAGCGCGTCGCGAACAGGTCGAGGCGGGCGGCCCGGTCCGCGACGGCGTGGTCGCAGCACAGCAGGACGGTGCCGTCGAACATGCCGGGCGCGCGGGCGATCCGGGTCTGCCAATGCGCCGCGATGGCGGCGGCATTCTCCCGGGGGAAGGCCCAGTCGTAGGTCACGAACCGCGCCGTCACGGCGGCAAGCTGCGTGATCCGGAAGCCGTCAGACATGCAGGGTGCCGTCGGCCACGATCACGGCGGCCCCGCCGATCTCGACGCTCCGCAGGGCCCCCGCCTCGATGGTGAGCTGGAGCGCGATGTCGCTCGGCCGCCCCATCGCCTCACCCTGGCGGATCACCACGTCGTGCGTGCCGTCGCCCAGGGCCTCGAACTGCATCAGCACCCCCGCGAAGGCGGAGGCCGCCGAGCCGGTGGCGGGATCCTCCGTGACGCCGAAATTCGGCGCGAACATGCGGACCCGCCAGCTCTGGCCGGTGCCCTCGGGGTCGGGTGTGTAGAGGTAGAGCCCGTCGTTCGGGTCGGGCGCCTGGGCCGGCCGGGCGGCGTCGAGGGCCGTCACCGAGCCCACGGGCACGCAGGTGAAGCTCGGCCCGACGCCGTGGCGGCTCGGCGCGTGCCGGCCGGTGCCGATGTCGGCGGGCTTGAGGCCGAGGAGCGGGGCCAGCAAGGCGGGCTCGGGGCCGGGACCGAGGTATTCCGGCAGGATCGGCAGCCGGAACCGCGCCCGTCCGCCGCTGCCGTCCGCCAGCGTTTCGACCACGCAGGGGACGATTCCGATCCGCTCCTCCAGGCCGAAGGCCCGGGCATCGCCCCGGGACGGATCCTGCAGCGCCAGCAGCACGGCGGTGCCCACCGTCGGGTGGCCGGCGAAGGGCAGCTCCCGGCCGGGGGTGAAGATGCGCAAGGACGCCCGGTGCCGGGCCTCCGTGGGCGGCAGGACGAACACCGTCTCCGACAGGTTGAATTCCTGCGCGATGGCCTGCATGGCGGCGGTGTCGAGCCCCTCCGCGTCGAGCACCACGGCCAGCGGATTGCCGGCGAGCCTCTGCTCGGTGAACACGTCGAGGGTGACGAAGCGGCGCGCCATCGTGTCCATCCTTCTTGCTCTCGCCGGGCCCGGCCGAAGGGCGTGCCCTCACACCGCCTCGACCGGAAACCGCGCGCTCGGGTTCACGTATTCCTCCTGCGCGGCCACCGTCAGGATCTCCCGCGATCCTGCCTCGGCGGTGCGCTTGAGCAGCCCGTAGATCGAGGCCGCCGCCGCGCCGAGCGCCGCCTCGGCCGAGCCGGTCCGGGCATAGTGCACCAGGAACAGGGCCGCGATGCAGTCCCCCGCCCCGTTCACCGCGATGGCGAGCCGCGGGGTGCGGACCCGGAACACCCGTCCCTCCGCGCCCGCGAGCAGGTCGATGCTGTCGGCGGGCGTGTCGGCGCAGAGCGCCGAGGTGACCAGGACCACCCGCGGCCCCCGCGCCTGGAGCGCCGCGATCGCGGCTCCGGCCTCCGCCAGGGTGCGGCTCGGCAGGCCGGTGAGGAGGCCGAGTTCGAACTGGTTGGGGGTGAGGATGTCGGCGGCCGGGACCGCGCGCTCGCGCAGGAACGCCTCGATGCCGGGCCGCACGTAGACGCCCTCCTCGACGTCGCCGATCACCGGGTCGCAGCAGTAGAGCGCTCGGGGGTTCGCCGCCCGCACGGCGTCCACCGCCTCCAGGATCGCGGCGCCGATCTCGGCCGACCCCATGTAGCCCGACAGCACCGCGTCGCAGGTCGAGAGCACGCCGCGCTCGCCGATGCCGCGCACCACCTCGCGGATCATCGCCGCGTCGAAGACGGGGCCGCGCCACGCGCCGTAACCGGTGTGGTTGGAGAACTGCACCGTATGCACGGGCCAGACCTCGACCCCGAGCCGCTGCATCGGAAACACCGCCGAGGCGTTGCCGACATGGCCGTAGGCGACATGGGACTGGATCGACAGGACGTTCAACGCGGGACTCGCTCGTTGTCCCGCTACGGTTAGCCGGTTCCCGCGCCGCCTGCACCCCTATCCCTTGCCGCCCTCCCCCGCGCGCCTCAGATGGGACCGACCCTCCTCCCACCCGCCGAGCCCCGTTCAGAGCCCCATGGACATCGAAGCGCTGCGCACCACGACCCTCGCCTTCGTGGAGGCGCACAAGGCCTGGACGCCGTTCATCGCCGGCGGCCTCGCCTTCTGCGAATCGATCGCGGTCCTGTCGCTGTTCGTGCCGGCGACCGTGATCCTGGTCGGCATCGGCGCCCTCGTCGGCGGCGCCGACATCCCGTTCTGGCCGGTGGTGATCGCCGCGGCGGTGGGCGCCGCGCTCGGCGACTGGATCTCCTACGAGGCCGGGCGCTGGCTCGGACCGGGGGCCAAGACCAAGTGGCCGCTGCGGCGCTACCCCGAGCTCATGGCCAAGGCCGAGGCCTTCATCGGGCGCTGGGGCATCGCCGCGGTGGCGCTGGGGCGGTTCTTCGGGCCGGCCCGGGCCCTGGTGCCCCTTTTTGCCGGCATCCTCGGCCTGGCGCGGCTGCCGTTCCAGCTGGCCAACGTCGCCTCCGCCCTGGTCTGGGCCTTCGTGCTGCTGGCCCCCGGGGCCGGGCTGCTCACGTGGTTCCATCGCTGATGCGGCGCTTCCCGCCCGAGCGGATCGTCTGCCTCACCGAGGAGACCGTCGAGACCCTGTACCTGCTGGGTGCGGAGGACCGGATCGTCGGCGTCTCGGGCTACGCGGTGCGCCCGCCCCGGGTCCGGAAGGAGAAGCCGCGCGTCTCGGCCTTCACCAGCGCGGACATCCCGAAGATCCTGGCGCTGGCGCCGGACCTCGTCCTGGCCTTCTCGGACCTCCAGGCCGGCATCGTCGCCGACCTCGCCCGGGCAGGCGTGGCGGTGCACCTGTTCAACCAGCGCGACGTGGCGGGCTGCCTTGCCATGGTCCGCACCCTCGGCGCTCTCGTCGGTCTTCCGGAACGGGCCGAGGCTTTGGCGGCCGGCTTCGAGGCGCGGCTGGCGGAGGCCGCCGCGGCGGTGCGGGACCGGCCGACCCTGCGCGTCTACTTCGAGGAATGGGACGCGCCGATGATCTCCGGCATCGGCTGGGTCTCGGATCTGATCGGCCTCGCGGGCGGCCGGGACGTGTTCCCGGCCTTGAGCCGGCAGCCGGCCGCGCAGGACCGGATCGTCACGCCCGAACAGGTGATCGAAGCCGCGCCCGACGTGATCCTCGCCTCGTGGTGCGGCAAGCGGGTCAATGTCGACCGCATCCGGTCCCGACCCGGCTGGGCGGCGATCCCGGCCGTGCGCGACGGGCGCATCCACGAGATCAAGTCGCCGCTGATCCTGCAGCCCGGCCCGGCCGCGCTCACCGACGGGTTCGACGCGATCCGGGCCTGCCTCGGATGACCGCCTCGGATGACTGCCTTGGATGATTGCCCCGGGGCGATGCCGCGCCGCAGGTGACGGACGGCGCCCGGATTGGCAGGATGTCCCGATTCGGCACAGGCGCATTCCCCGAGATTGATGTCCGCTTCCATCGGCGTTTCCGATTCCGCTTCTCCGCCCCCGGCGGCCGAGGCGCTCCTGCCGCCCGACCGGCGGCAATCGCCGACGGCGCTGCGCATCCAGCGCGGCGTGCGGCGGCTGTTCTCCGAGATGGGCTGCGTCACCCTGCCGGAATTCTCCCTCGTCAACGGCCGCCGCGCCGACGTGATCGCCCTGTGCGGCGCCGGGAAGCTCACCATCGTGGAGATCAAGTCGAGCGTGGCGGATTTCCGCGCCGACCGGAAATGGCCGGATTACCGCGACTTCTGCGACCGGTTCTTCTTCGCGATCCCCGAGGACGTGCCCGAGTCCCTGATCCCGGAGGAATGCGGCCTGATCGTCGCGGATGCCTACGGGGCTGGGATCCTGCGTGCGGCGCCCGAGCATCCGCTGAGCGGCGCCCGGCGCAAGGCCGTGACGCTCCGCTTCGCCCACAGCGCCGCGCGCATCCTCCACGCGCTCGCCGATCCGGGCGCGGTGCGGGAGGGGGCGCTGTAGGATACGGCCGGCGGCCGGATTCGCGCCGACGCGACGGACCGCCCGGGACGGCTGAACGACGCTGGACCCATCCGTCGCGTCGGCGGTGGCCGAGAAGCTTTCGGCGACGAGAGCGGCAGCTGTCTCGCCGAACGTGGTCGAGGCGCGGACACGGATGCGTTCGATCGCGTCATGAACCGCAGGCCGGCCTCCCACAGGCTCCCGAGGATCGCGGGAGCGAGCGATGCGCCATCTGCGAAAAGGACATCCACGCTGGATCGGGAGGCCGCGCAGGGCGGCTGATCGCGCAGACGACCGATTGGCGATGGACGGCGGAGTTCGGTCTGGTACGTCTGCACTGGTATTCCACCGACGATTGAAATCTGCGTAGAACGGCCGCGCTTCCCGCCGATCCAGCGCCGAGCCCGATTCATCGATGACCTCCGTCGCCCTGTTCGAGCTGATCCTCGGCCTCCTCGGCGCGGCCCTGCTGCTGTCGCTGGCGGCCGGGCGCCTGGGCTTCCCGCCGGCCGCGGCCCTGGTCATCGGCGGCATGGCGCTGGCGGTGGTGCCGGGCCTGCCGGCCTTCACGCTCGACCCGGACCTGATCATGGTCCTGTTCCTGCCGCCGCTCCTGCTCGAATCCGCCTACTTCACCGTCTGGCGCGACTTCCGGGCGAGCCTCGGCCCGATCCTGTCGCTCTCGCTCGGGGCGGTCCTGTTCACGACCCTGATCGTCGGGCTCGTCGCCCACGCGGTGGTGCCGGCCCTGCCCTGGGCCGCCTGTTTCGCCCTGGGCGCCATCGTCTCGCCGCCGGACGCGGTCGCCGCCAAGGCGGTGCTGGCCCGGGTCGCCCTGCCCCGCCGGATGATCACGGTCCTGGAGGGCGAGAGCCTCGTCAACGACGCCTCGGGCCTCGTGCTCTACCGTTTCGCCGTGGCGGCCGCGCTGACGGGGAGCTTCAGCGCCTGGGCGGCGGCCGGCAGCTTCGCGTGGCTCGCGGTGGCGGGCGTCGCGGTCGGGCTCGCCTGCGGTCTGGCGGTGAACGCCGGGATGCGGCGGCTGCACGACGCCAACGCCATCACGGTGCTGAGCTTCCTCGCCGCCTATGTCGCCTACCTTGCGGCCGAGGAGGTCCACGCCTCCGGCGTCCTCGCGGTTGTGGCCTGCGGCCTGATGATGGGCGGCCGGGAGCACGAGACCTTCGACGCCCATGCCCGCCGCCATTCCGTGGCGGTGTGGGCATTCGTGGTGTTCGTGCTGGAGGCCCTGGTCTTCGTGCTGATCGGCCTGGCGCTGCGCGGCGTGCTGGCCCGGACCGGCGGCGAGTACGGGTCGCTCTCGGCGGGGCTGCCCCTGGCGCTCGCCGTCACCGCCACCTGCGTCGTCGCCCGCCTGCTCTGGGTGTTTCCCGCCGTCTACCTGCGGCGGCTCCTGTCGCCGCGGTTGCGCGCGCGGGAACCCTCCCCGAACCCGGCCGTGCCGTTGATCGTCGGATGGGCCGGGATGCGCGGGGTCGTGACCCTCGCGGCGGCCCTGGCGCTGCCGGTGGACTTCCCCGGCCGCGACGCCATCCTGGTCGCGGCCTTCGTGGTGATCCTGTTCACCGTGCTGGTGCAGGGCACGACCCTGGGGCCGCTGATCCGCCGGCTCCGCCTCGATCCCGTGGCGCACCTGCCCGACGGCCATCTCGACGCGCCCATGGCCCGCGTCGTCGTCAACGAGGCGGGACTCGCCGCCCTGGAGGGATTGGTGTTCCCCGAGACCGGGGCGCTGCAGCACCCGCGCCTCGTGGAGGAGTATCGTCGCCGGGTCCGGGCCTCCTCGCGGGACCGGGACGAGCGGACGGCGCTCGAAGCCGAGAAGAACGAGCACTTCGCCGCCGCGCTGCTCGCCGTGCGGTCAGGCCGGTCGGCGCTAATCGACCTGCACCGGCAGAACCGGGTCCACAGCTCGGTGCTGCGTCAGCTGGAAACGGAGATCGATCTGGAAGAGCTCCATCTCAAACGTCTGGCTGGGACCGCGCCGGCCCATGGCTAGGACGCTCTCCGCCGAAGTGGGATCCCGTCCGGCGTCGGAGAGCGCGTCGAACCAGGGGCCTGGAGCCGCGCCCGGCCGGGGTGCGGCTCCTCAATGGGCGGCGCAGCCGTCCGCCGGCTGGCCGTAGCCGCTGTAGACGACCCGCACCTTGCGCAGGCAGGTCCCCTCGGACTTCGGCGCCACCGCCACGGGCGCGACGTCCACCGGCTCGACCCGCAGGGTCGCGGCCACCGGCTGGTCCTCGGAGGTGGCGAGCGCGCGGCTGGCGCTCATCACGACGGGCGTCGCGGCCAGCGACGAGATGGCGAGCGCGGCGAAGACGGCGATGTTCTTGCGGCCGAAGGTGTTGCGGGTGCGAGCATTGAACATGACGAGTGGTCCGTCGTATTGCGTTCGGCAGCGCTGAGGTGCCGAGATCCCCTGTTGCAGCGATAACTTGGCCGTTGGCTTGGCGGTTCCCGGTATTGCCCAAAAACCGCCACGCTTGCGTGTCCCGCCGCACCTGGGGCGCGGGCCCTCAAAGGATCTTGCGGTACTGCACGAAGCCGGATTTCTCGGCGATCCGGTCGTAGAGCTGCATCGCGTCGGTGTTGGTCTCGTGCGTCAGCCAGTGGACGCGGGAGCAGCCGGCGGCTTTCGCGGCCTCGCAGACGTGCTCGATCAGCCGCCGCCCGATCCCAAGATTCCGGGCGCCGTCCGCCACGAACAGGTCCTGGAGGTAGCAGTAATCCCCGACCGTCCAGGCCGAGCGGTGGCGGATGTGGTGGACGAGGCCGATCGCCTCCGTGCCGCGCCACGCCAGGGCTCCGTCGACCGGCTCGGCCGGGTCGTTGAGGCGCCGCCAGGTCGTCTCCGTGACGGCGTCCGACAGGTCGACCTTGTAGAACGCCTGGTAGCCCCGCCAGAGCGGCAGCCAAGCATCCCGGTCGCCGGCGCCGATCCGGCGGATCGCGAGGCTGCTGTCCATGATTCTCTCCGCTGGTCCGGACGGATCGGACCTCATCCGGCCCGGACAGGCAACCCGGGCCGCCGGCGCCGAAGACCCGTCACCCGATCGCCTTCACCCGACACCCTGCGCCTTGCACCCCTGCCCGCCCGCACCTAAACCGGCCCGCCAGCGGCCCGAGCCGCCGCGCGAGCCCGAGCCTCCGACACCCATGTCCCAAAAGAAATCCTTCCAGGGTCTGATCCTGACGCTTCAGGAATTCTGGGCGGCGCAGGGCTGCGTGATCCTCCAGCCCTACGACATGGAGGTCGGCGCCGGCACCTTCCATCCGGCCACGACCCTGCGGGCGCTCGGCCCGAAACCCTGGAAGGCGGCCTATGTCCAGCCGTCGCGCCGGCCCAAGGACGGCCGCTACGGCGAGAACCCCAACCGGCTCCAGCACTATTACCAGTTCCAGGTGATCCTGAAGCCGAACCCGCCGAACCTGCAGGAGCTCTACCTCGCCTCGCTCGCGGCCATCGGCGTCGACCTCAAGCTCCACGACATCCGCTTCGTCGAGGACGATTGGGAGAGCCCGACGCTCGGCGCCTGGGGCCTGGGCTGGGAATGCTGGTGCGACGGGATGGAGGTCAGCCAGTTCACCTATTTCCAGCAGGTCGCGGGCTTCGAGTGCGCGCCGGTGGCGGGCGAGCTGACCTACGGGCTGGAGCGGCTCGCCATGTACGTCCAGGGCGTCGAGAACGTCTACGACCTCGACTTCAACGGCGCCGAGGGTGCGGACCGGATCACCTACGGGGACGTGTTCCTGCAGGCCGAACAGGAATATTCCCGCCACAATTTCGAGTCCGCCGACACGACGATGCTGTTCCGCCAGTTCACCGACGCGGAGGCGGCCTGCCGGTCCTACCTCGCGGCGGGCGCGCCCGCCGCGGAGGGCGAGCGCCACCGGATGGCGCAGCCGGCCTACGACCAGTGCATCAAGGCCAGCCACGTCTTCAACCTCCTCGACGCGCGCGGCGTGATCTCGGTGACGGAGCGCCAGAGCTACATCCTGCGGGTGCGGGAACTCGCCAAGGCCTGCGGGGCCGCGTGGCTGAAGACCGCGGCCGGCGGAGCCCCTTGAGCCTTCGCGCGTTGCAACCCCCGCCAACCGGCGCGCTCCGGCGCGTCCGCA
The DNA here is from genome assembly GCF_028920805.1 of Methylobacterium sp. 092160098-2. NCBI lineage: Bacteria > Pseudomonadati > Pseudomonadota > Alphaproteobacteria > Hyphomicrobiales > Methylobacteriaceae > Methylobacterium > Methylobacterium sp. 092160098-2. The sequence goes on from NZ_JAQPZJ010000003.1 coordinate 146,008, forward strand.
GACGCGGGAACCTCGTGATGAAGAAGACGATCCTCGCCCTCAGCCTCCTCGGATTCGGCCTCGCCCCCGCGCTGGCGGCCGATCCCGGGCCTGAGGCCACAGTCAAGAAGCTCTACGCCGAGCCGCACCCGAATCACTCCTCCGTGTATTCGAAGCGCCTGCAGGGCCTGTTCGACGCCGACGCGAAGCAGGCCAACGGTGCCACCGGCAACCTCGACTTCGACTATCGCCTGAACGGCGAGCCCCTGAAGCCCGACACGGTGAAGAACCTGACCTTCAAGGAGGCCACCGAGGGCAAGGACCAAGCGAAGGTCACGGTGGAGCGCAAGGGCGGCGACGGATCGAAGGCGATCGTCTACGACCTCGTGCGCGAGGATGGCGGCTGGAAGGTCTCCGACGCCCACGCGATCGGCGACCGCAAGTGGCAGCTCACGACCATCCTCAAGGGCGAGGCGCGCTGAGCCTGGGCCGTCGACCCTCGACAGGGGTGCGGCGCGGCGATATGGCCGCGCCATGCCCGACCTCCTGCTCGAACTCCGCTCGGAAGAGATCCCCGCCCGCATGCAGCGGCGCGCGGCGGAGGATCTGAAAAAGCTCGTCACCGACGCCCTGGTGGCGCGCGGTTTCCTGTACGAGGGCGCCAAGGCGTTCTCGACGCCGCGCCGGCTGGCGCTGCACATCGCCGGCCTCCCCGCCCGGGGCGAGGCCGTGCGCGAGGAGCGCCGCGGCCCGCGGGTCGGCGCCCCCGAGGCGGCCGTCCAGGGCTTCCTGAAGGGCGCGGGACTGACGAGCCTCGATCAGGCCACGACCGTCACCGATCCCAAGAAGGGCGAATTCTACCTCGCGGTGATCGAGCGGCCCGGCCGCGAGACGCTGGACGTCCTGGCCGAGCTCCTGCCCGAAATCGTCAAGAACTTCCCCTGGCCGAAATCCATGCGCTGGGGCGCGGCCTCGGCGGAGCCGGGGTCCCTCCGCTGGGTGCGCCCGCTGCAATCGATCGTCGCGACCTTCGGGCCGGAGACCGAGAGCCCCGAGGTCGTGCCGTTCGCGGTCGGCGGGATCGCGGCCGGCACGGTGACCTACGGCCACCGCTTCCTCGCCCCGGAGGCGATCGAGGTGCGCCGGTTCGACGACTACATCCAGGCCCTGGAGCGGGCGAAGGTCATCCTCGACGCCGACCGGCGCAAGGACGTGATCCTGCACGATGCCCGCGACCTCGCCTTCGCCCGCGGCCTCGACCTCGTCGAGGACGAGGGGCTGCTGGAGGAGGTGTCGGGCCTCGTGGAATGGCCGGTGGTGCTGATGGGCTCGTTCGACGAGGCCTTCCTCGACATCCCCGCCGAGGCGATCCGGGCGACCATCCGGGCGAACCAGAAGTGCTTCGTCCTGCGCAAGGGCGGGTCGGAGGACCTGGCGCCGGCCTTTATCCTGGTCTCGAACCTCGTCGCCATCGACGGCGGCCGGGCGATCACAGCAGGCAACGAGCGGGTGGTCCGGGCGCGCCTGTCGGACGCGAAGTTTTTCTGGGAGACCGACAAGGCGATCCGCTTGGAGGATCGGCTGCCGAAGCTCGACAGCATCGTCTTCCACGAGAAGCTCGGCACGCAGGGCGAGCGGATCGCCCGTATCGCCGCGCTGGCGAAGGACCTCGCGCCGCGCGTGGGCGCCGACCCGGCGCTCGCCGAACGCGCGGCCCGTCTCGCCAAGGCCGACCTCGTCACCGAGATGGTCGGCGAGTTCCCCGAGCTCCAGGGCCTGATGGGCCGCAAATACGCGGCGCTCCAGGGCGAGCACGACAGCGTCTGCGCGGCCATCGAGGAGCATTACAAGCCGCTCGGCCCCTCCGACCGGGTGCCAAGCGATCCGGTCTCCATCGCGGTGGCGCTCGCCGACAAGCTCGACACGCTGGTGGGGTTCTGGGCGATCGACGAGAAGCCCACGGGGAGCAAGGACCCGTTCGCCCTGCGCCGGGCGGCTCTGGGCGTGATCCGGCTGATCCTCGACCGCGGCTTGCGCCTGCGCCTTCTCGAGCAGGTCGGCGCGGCGGATCGCGGCCTCGCCGGGCGGGCCGGTGCGGATGCCGGGGATCTCCTCGGCTTCTTCGCGGACCGCCTCAAGGTCTACCTCCGCGACCAGGGCGCCCGCCACGACCTCATCGACGCCGTCTTCGCCCTGCCCGGCCAGGACGACCTGCTGATGGTCGTGCGCCGCGTCGAGGCGCTCGGACAGTTCCTCGACACCGAGGACGGGAAGAACCTGTTGGCCGGCTACAAGCGCGCGGCCAACATCCTGCGCATCGAGGAGAAGAAGGACGGCCGCGCCTACGATGCCGCGCCCGACGCCGCCCTCGCCGCCGCGGGCGAGCCGGCCGAGCGAGCACTGGCCGAGGCGCTGGCGAAGGCCCGGGAGACCGCCTCGGCGGCGGTCGCCCGCGAGGATTTCGCCGGGGCCATGCAGGCGCTCTCCACGCTCCGCGCGCCGGTGGACGCCTTCTTCCAGGACGTCACCGTCAACGCGCCCGATCCGAAGCTCCGCGAGAACCGCTTGGCTCTGCTCAACGCCCTGCGCGCCGCGACACGGGAGGTGGCGGAGTTCGCGAAGATCGAGGGGTGAGGCGGAGCCTTCCCCGCGGACAATCGCCATCTGAACGGAGCGCGGCTCCCCTCTCCCGTGCGGGAGAGGGACAGGGTGAGGGGTGCGACCTCACCGGAAAGACCCGATTTCTCACCCCGACCCTCTCCCGCATGGGAGAGGGGGCGCGTTGCGCCTTCGCACAGACCACGGACGGCCACCCTCACCCGTGATCGTGCCCGGCATGGTCCTCCGGCTTCGGTAGGGTCAGGCCGAAATGGCTCACCAGATCGGCCACCTGCCCGGGGCTCAGCTGCCGCGGATTGAGGTTGCGGAGCAGCAGGTAGAGCTTGGCGGTCTCCTCGAGCTCCTCGGTGGCGAAGACCGCGCCCTCCAGGCTGTCCCCGGCCACCACCGGGCCGTGATTGGCGAGCAGCACCGAACTGTACCGGCCGGCGAGCCCCCGGATCGCGTCCGCGACCGCGGGGTCGCCGGGTCGGTAATAGGGCACCAGCGCCGTGCCGCCGGCGCGCATCAGGTAGTAGGGCGTCAGCGGCGGCAGGACCTGACGCGGGTCGATCTCCGGCAGCATCGAGACCGCCACCGCGTGGGTGGAGTGCAGGTGGACGATCGCCTTCGCTTCGCTGCGGCTCTCGTAGAGCGCGCTGTGCAGCGGGATCTCCTTGGTGGGTTTGTCGCCCGAGACGAGGCGCCCCTGCTGGTCCAGCCGGGAGATCCGCGCCGGGTCGAGGAAGCCGAGGGACGCGTTGGTCGGCGTCACCAGCCAGCCGCCGTCGGGCAGGCGCAGCGAGATGTTTCCGGACGAGCCCGGCGTCAGGCCGCGCTCGAACAGCGAGCGGCCGTAGCGGCAGATGTCTTCGCGCAGCCGGCTCTCGTCGCTCATGCGGTCGCTCCCTCGATCAGCTCGAACCCGAGATCGATTTTCTTTGGACTCTGATCGGTCAGGCAGGCGGCGGCCCGCCGGCCGATCTCCAGGCGCGGCGTGCGCACCGTCGAGAGGGGCTGGGGCATCGCCGCCGCGAAGTCGAGCCCGTTGAAGCCGAACAGCGCGATCCGTCCCGGGACCGCGAGCCCCGCCGCCAGGCAGGCGAAGTAGCCGCCGAGCGCCATGTCGTCGTTGGAGAAGTAGACGGCATCGAGATCCGGGTGGCGCGCCAGCAGCGCCTCCAGCCCCGCCCGCCCCGAGGCCGGCGAGGACGGCCCCGACCGGATCTCCTGGGCCTGGAGCGCCAGCCCGGCCTCCGCCAGGGCTTCCTCGAACCCGGCCAGCCGCTTGCCCGCCCGCACGTCTATGCGCAAGTCGTGGCCGAGATAGGCGATGCGGCGGTAGCCCCGCGCGACGAGGTGGCGGGCGCTCGCCGCCCCCACGGCCCGGTTGGAGAACCCGACCACCGTGTCGATCCCGTCGCCATCCGTGTCGATCATCTCGACGACGCGCACGCCCCCGGCCCTGGCGAGGGCCACTGTCCCGGGATTGTGCTCCAGCCCGGTGAGCAGCAGCGCCGCCGGCCGCCAGGACAGGAGCGCGGCGGCCAGCGCCTCCTCCCGGTCCGGATCGTACTCGCTCACCCCGATCACGCAGGGGATGCCCTCGGCATCGAGCGCCGATGTCAGGCCGCGCAGCAGGTCGGGAAAGACCACGTTGGCGAGCGACGGGATGACGACGCCCACGAGCCGCGCGCTCGCGCCCTGGCCGGCGAGGCTGCCGGCGAGGCGGTTCGGCACGTAGCCGAGCCGGGCCACCGCCTCAGCCACCCGCGCGCCGGCGCGCTTGGAATAGGAGCCGTGGTTGCGCAGGACCCGCGAGACCGTGCTCTCGCCGACCCCGGCCTCACGGGCCACGTCGGTGAGCGTCACGAGCCGCCCCGGCGGCTGGAATTCGTCCATGGCCCCGCTTCTCCCGGCGCGGTCTCTGATGACGTCCGTCGCATCGCCCATCCGCACCCTCATCGCGCGATGCCCGCGCGACCGGGCCCCGAAGGACAAGGTCCTTAGAGGGCGCGGCGCTCCCTGGAGGGCTCCTTCGAGGCCTCCGCTGCGCTGCGCCACCGCGGGATGAGGGTGCAATTGGGAAGACCGTCCTCAGCGATCCGGACCCTGACATAGCGGCCTGCATTATGTCGCACAACCGGATTGGCAGCGCTGCCAAAAGGCGATATGGCACCGCCCCAGCGCCGCCCGACGAGCGGTGAAGACCATGATCCGCCCATCCGCGCGAGCGTATGGGCGAGGGAGAACGCCATGCCGGTCCAAGCCGCTCCGCTGGGGGGCGCCACCGCGCCCGCGGACGAAAAGTCCTTCGCCGACCGCACCTACGCGAAGGTGTTCTGGCGCCTCGTGCCGTTCCTGATGCTCTGCTACGTGGTGGCGTATCTCGACCGGGTGAATGTCGGCTTCGCCAAGCTCCAGATGTCCCAGGAGCTGAAGTTCTCCGAGACGGTCTATGGCCTCGGTGCCGGGATCTTCTTCCTCGGCTACTTCCTGTTCGAGGTGCCCTCGAACGTGATCCTGCACCGGGTCGGCGCGCGGGTGTGGATCGCCCGGATCATGATCACCTGGGGAATCATCTCCGGCGCCTTCCTGTTCGTGAACTCCGAGTGGAGCTTCTACGGGATGCGCTTCCTGCTCGGGCTGGCCGAGGCCGGCTTCTATCCGGGCGTGATCCTCTACACGACGTCGTGGTTCCCGGCCCATCGCCGCGCCAAGGTGATCGCGGTGTTCATGGCGGCGATCCCGATCTCGGGGATCTTCGGCAACCCGCTCTCCGGCTGGATCATGGACGCGTTCAACGGCGCCCAGGGCCTGTCCGGCTGGCAGTGGATGTTCCTGATCGAGGCGGTGCCGGCGGTGCTCATCGGACTCGCCGTGTTCTTCTACCTCGACAACCGCCCGGCCGAGGCGAAGTGGCTGAGCGACGCCGAGAAGCAGCTCCTGGAGCGCGACATCGCCGCCGACAACCGGGGCAAGGAATCGAGCCCGCACTCCATCGCCACCGTGTTCCGCAACGGCCGCGTGTGGTTCATGAGCCTGATCTACTTCGCCTTCGTGACCGGGCAGTACGGCCTCACCTTCTGGATGCCCACGATCGTCAAGGCGTCGGGCGTGCAGGGCAATCTCAACATCGGCCTGATCAGCGCGATCCCGTTCCTGTGCGCGGCCATCGTGATGGTTCTGTTCGGGCTCAGCGCCGACCGGATGCGCGAGCGCCGCTGGCACCTGATCGTCCCGGCCCTGCTCGGCGCCGTCGGCTTCGTGGTCTCGGCGAGCGCGGGCTCGACCACCATCGCGGTGGCGGCCCTCTCGGTGGCGGCGGCCGGCGTGCTGACCTGCTCGCCCCTGTTCTGGTCGTTGCCCACGGCGTTCCTCAGCGGCGCCGGCGCGGCGGCCGGCATCGCCCTGATCAACTCGGTGGGCAATCTTGCCGGCTTCGTCAGCCCCTACGTGATCGGGGCGCTGCGCGACGCCACCGGCAGCACCGCCGCCGGCATGTACGCGCTCGCCGCGATGCTGGTGGTCGGCTCGGTCTGCGTGTTCGTCACGCCGGCCCGAATGGTCAATCGCTGAGGCTTCGAGCCGAGCGCGACACGGCCCCTCTCCCGGCGGGAGAGGGGCCTCGGGCCCCGCGCGGCGACGCAGGGGCGCCCTTCCCTTCAGGCAGGATCAGCCCGCGATGACCACAGACACCCCCACCCGCCGCGCCGCGGTGATCGGCCTGGGCTCCATGGGCTCCGGCATGGCCGGCTCGCTCCTGCGGGCGGGCTTCTCGGTCGCCGCCTGCGACGTGAACCCGGAGGCGGTGGCGCGCTTCGCGGCGGCCGGCGGCAGGGGCGCCGCGAATCCCGCCGAGGCGGCCCGGGATGCCGACGTGGTGGTGAGCGTGGTGGTCAACGCCGCCCAGACCGAGGCGGTGCTGTTCGGCGAGAACGGGGCCGCCGCCGCGATGCCGGAGGGCGCGGTGTTCGTCTCCTCCGCCACCATGGATCCGGCCGTCGCGCGCGCGCTCGCCGCCCGGCTGGAGGCCACCGGCCGCCACTATCTCGACGCCCCGATGAGCGGGGGCGCCGCCCGCGCGGCCGAGGGCGGCCTGACCTTCCTGGCCTCGGGCTCGGCGGCGGCCTTCGCGAAGGCGCGGCCCGCCCTCGATGCCATGGCGGGCACGCTCTACGAGCTCGGCGACGCGGCCGGCCAGGGCGCGGCCTTCAAGATGATCAACCAGCTGCTGGCCGGGGTGCATATCGCCGCCGCCTGCGAGGCGATGGCCTTCGCGGCCAAGCAGGGCCTCGATCTCCGGCGCGTCTACGAGGTGATCACCAAGTCGGCCGGCAATTCCTGGATGTTCGAGAATCGGGTGCCCCACATCCTGGACGCGGATTACAGCCCGAAGAGCGCGGTCGACATCTTCGTCAAGGATCTCGGCATCGTGCAGGACATGGCCCGGGCGGAGAAGTACCCGGTCCCGGTGGCGGCCGCGGCGCTCCAGATGTTCCTGATGGCGTCCGGCGCCGGCATGGGCCGCGACGACGACGCCTCCGTGGCGCGGCTCTACGCGCAGGTCTCGGGGGCGAAGCTGCCGGGGACGGCCTGAGGAGGCCTGATCCCACCCGCTTCCTCATCCTGAGGTGCCCGCGCCAGCGGGCCGCCTTCGCGGCCTCCGCTGCGCTCCGGCACCTCAGGATGCGGGGATTGGGTTGGATCGTGGTCCGCTGAGCGGACCGTCGCGTTTCTAAGGATCGGGCAGGGAGTCCCAAAAGAATGCCGCGCTTCGCCGCCAACCTCAGCCTGATGTTCAACGAGGTGCCGTTCCTCGACCGGTTCGAGGCTGCGGCCCGCGCCGGGTTCGACGCCGTGGAGTTCCTGTTCCCCTACGAGCATCCGCCCGAGGCCATCGGCGCGCGGCTCCGGGCGAACGGCCTGACCCAGGCGCTGTTCAACCTGCCGCCGGGCGACTTTGCCGGGGGCGAGCGCGGGATCGCCGCCTTCCCCGAGCGGTTCGACGAGCTGAAGGCGGGTGTCGACACGGCGCTCCGCTACGCCGAGGCGACCGGCGTGGGCCGGCTTCACCTCATGGCGGGCCTCGCCCCCTGGGACGATCCCAAGGCCGCCGAATCCTACCGTCGGGCCGTGACCTGGACGGCCGAGCGGCTCGCCCACGCCGGCCTCGACCTCGTCCTGGAGCCGATCAACGGCCGGAACATGCCGGGCTACTTCCTCAACGATTTCGGCCGCGCCGCGGACCTGATCCGTGAGCTGGCTTTGCCGAACCTGAAGCTGCAGTTCGACCTCTACCATTGCCAGATCCTGCACGGCGACGTGACCATGCGGCTGCGCGCCCTGATGCCGATCATCGGCCACGTCCAGACGGCGAGCGTGCCCGAGCGCCACGAGCCCGGAACCGGCGAGATGAACGACTTCTTCCTGTTCGACGAGCTGGACCGGCTCGGCTACCGCGGCTTCGTCGGCTGCGAGTACATCCCGGCCGCCGACACCGTCGCGGGCCTCGGCTGGCTCGCCGCCTACAAGGGGAGCGCCCGATGAGCCTCGCGCTGGGATGCGTCGCCGACGACTATACGGGCGCCTCGGACCTCGCCAACACCCTGACCAAGGCGGGCCTGCGCACGATCCAGACCATCGGGGTGCCTGAGGAGGGCCGCGCCCTGCCGGAGGCCGACGCGGTGGTGGTGGCGCTGAAAAGCCGCTCGATCCCGGCCGACCAGGCCGTGGCCCGCTCCCGCGAGGCGGAAGCCTGGCTGCGGGCCCGGGGCGCGGCCCACGTGATGTTCAAGGTCTGCTCGACCTTCGATTCGACGGATGCGGGCAATATCGGCCCGGTGATGGACGCCCTGCGGGCCGAGGCCGGCGCGGCCATCGCGCTCGTGACCCCGGCGTTCCCGGAGACCGGGCGCAGCGTCTACCAGGGCAACCTGTTCGTCGGATCCGTGCCGCTGAACGAGAGTCCTCTGAAGGACCATCCGCTCAACCCCATGCGCGACGCCAACCTCGTGCGCGTGCTGGGGCGCCAGAGCGCCAGCCCGGTCGGATTGATCGACACCGCCACGGTGGCCCGGGGTGCGGAGGCCGTGGCGGCCCGCCTCCAGGCCCTGGCGGCCGAGGGCAAGGGCGCCGCCATCGCGGACGCGATCTTCGACAGCGACCTCGAAACCCTCGGGCGGGCGATCATCGCCGAGAAATTCTCCGTGGGGGCGTCCGGCCTCGGGCTCGGGCTCGCCCGGGCGCTGGTGGCCGACGGGCGCGGCACGCAGGATGCCGCCGGGGCCGCCGTGGGCGAGCCGGTGGGCGGGGCCGCTGCCTGCCTCGCCGGCAGCTGCTCGCAGGCGACCCTCCAGCAGGTCGCCGCAGCGGAGAAGATCATGCCGGTGATGCGCCTCGACCCGGCCCGGCTGCTCGCCGGCGCCGACGTGGTGGCCGAGGCCCTGGCCTTCGCGGCGGAACGGCTCGCCGCAGGCCCGGTGCTGATCGCGTCCTCGGCGCCCCCCGAGGCGGTGCGCGCCCTCCAGGCCGAACACGGGGTCGACGCGGCCGGCCACGCCATCGAGGCGGCGCTGGCCGCCATCGCCGAGGGCCTCGTCGCCCGCGGCGTGCGCCGGCTCGTGGTCGCCGGCGGCGAAACCTCGGGGTCGGTGGTCGACCGGCTGGGCCTCACCGCCTTCCTGCTCGGGCCGGAGATCGCCGCGGGCGTGCCGGTGCTGCGGACCGCAGGGCGACCGGAGCCGATGCTGCTCGCCCTCAAATCCGGCAATTTCGGCGGCCCGGACTTCTTCGGCCGCGCCCTCGACATGATGGCCTGAGGCCGCATACTCCGACGAGAGGTTTCCCATGCACGCCCTGATTCTCGGTGCCGCCGGCATGATCGGCCGCCGCCTCGTGGACGCCCTGGTGAAGGACGGCCAGGTCGGCGGGCAGACGCTCAGCGCCCTCACCCTGCTCGACGTGGTTCCGCCCGCGGCGCCGGAAGGCTTCTCCGGCCCGGTGCGGGCCGAGGCCGCCGACCTGACGGCCCCGGGTGCCGCCGAGGCCGCCATCGCCGGGCGGCCGGGGGTGATCTTCCACCTCGCCGCGGTGGTCTCCGGCGAGGCCGAGGCCAACCTGGAACTCGGCTATCGGGTCAATCTCGACGGCACCCGCCTGCTCCTCGACGCGATCCGGGCGGCCAACGCGGCGGACGGCTACCGTCCGAAGCTCGTCTTCACCTCCTCCCTCGCGGTGTTCGGGCCGCCCTTCCCCAAGGTGATCCCGGACGACCACATCCTGCGCCCAGCCTCCTCGTACGGGGTGCAGAAGGCCATGGGCGAGCTGATGCTCGCCGACTACGCGCGCCGCGGCTTCCTCGACGGGATCGGTCTGCGCCTGCCGACCATCTGCGTGCGGCCGGGCAAGCCCAACAAGGCTGCCTCGGGCTTCTTCTCCGGCATCATCCGCGAGCCGCTGGCCGGCCAGGAGGCGATCCTGCCGGTGCCCGACACGGTGCGGCACTGGTTCGCCAGCCCCGCCGCGGCGGTCGGCTTCCTCGTCCACGCCGCCGGGCTCGACCTCGCGGCGATCGGGCCCCGGATCAGCCTGACCATGCCGGGCGTCTCCGCCACGGTCGCCGAGGAGATCGAGGCCCTGCGCCGCGCGGCGGGCGACAAGGCCGTGGCGCTGATCCGGCGCGCGCCGGACGCGACCATCGCGCGGATCGTCGGCTCCTGGCCGGAGGCCTTCGAGCCGGAGGCGGCCCTGGCTCTGGGCTTCCGGGCGGATGAATCCTTCGACGCGATCGTGGCCCAGCACGTGGCCGAGTTCCACGGCGGCTGAGGCGTCAGGCCAGGGCGGAGCGGATGTCGGTCTGCGGAAAGGCGTCGCCGACGTAGAGCAGCGGCACGCCGTGCATCCGCGCGCAGGCACAGGCGAAGCAGTCGCCGAGATTCAGGCGCGCCGGGTGGCGGCCCTTGCCGTGGCGGGCGTGGGCCGCGAGGGCGAGGCGCGTCTCCGCTTCGGCGATCGGGACCCGCGTGACGCCTGTGGCGGCCAGAAAATCGTCCACGATCTCTTCGGCGACTTCGGGCGGGACGGCCTGGAGCCGGGTGATGGCGAGCACCGCCTCATACACGGCAACGCCGCTCGTGAGCCGCACGGGACTGTCGCGCAACCGATCCATCAGCGCAGAATGTCCCGGCTCGCCGGCGACGATCGCCATGCTGGCGGACGCGTCGACGAACATCACGCGTCGTTCAGGCTGTCGTAGAAGGCCTCATCCGCCTTGAGGCCCGTCGACGGGTTGGATGCCAACCTGTCCTGGATCGGCTTGACCGGCTCCAGGAAAGTCTCGCGCTCCGCGTTCTGCCGCGCCAGTCCGTTCTTGAGCGCGGGTCGCACCGCCTCGGTCTTGCTCACGCCCGTCCGCGATGCCAGCTTCTCGGCGCGCTGATTCACCTCTTCGCTGCGGATGTTGAGCGGCATGGCAGCCCCCGTGTAGACGCACGGAGGCCAGTGTCTAAACACCCCTGCCGCAAGGGCGGCCAGAACCCCGATCAAGGATCCCGATGACCCGCCTCGACGAGGCCCGCGCCGCGCTCAAGAAGACCTTCGGCTACGAGGATTTCCGGCCCGGGCAGGACGAGGTGATCGGCGCGGTGCTGGACGGCGCCGACGTGTTCGCCGTGATGCCCACCGGCTCCGGCAAGTCGATGACCTACCAGCTCCCCGCCCTGGTCGAGCCCGGTCTGACCGTCGTGGTCTCGCCGCTGATCGCGCTGATGCACGATCAGGTGCAGCAGATGAAGAGCGTCGGCATCGAGGCCGCCACACTCAACTCGACGGTGGCGGAGACGGAGTCCCGCGAGACCTGGCGGTCCCTGCGCTCGGGCGACCTCCGTCTCCTGTTCGTGTCCCCCGAGCGCCTGCTGATGGAGGGCTGCATCGAGGCCCTGCGCGGGGCCGGGGTCCGGCGGCTCGCGGTGGACGAGGCGCACTGCGTCTCGCAATGGGGCCACGATTTCCGGCCCGAGTACCGGGAGATCGCCCGGGCCCGGGTGGCGCTGGGCAACATCCAGACCCTGGCGCTCACCGCCACCGCCGATGCCGCGACCCGCGCGGAGATCGCCGAGCGGCTGTTCCCGCAGGACCGGCCCCCGAAGATCTTCGTCCACTCCTTCGACCGGCCGAATATCCGGCTGACCTTCCAGCCCAAGGACAACCCGGCCCGGCAGATCGAGCGGTTCCTGAAGCATCGGCGGGCGGAGAGCGGGATCATCTACTGCTCGTCGCGCAAGCGCGTCGAGCAACTGGCCGAGACCCTCAAGAAGGACGGGTTCGACGCCCTGCCCTACCATGCCGGCCTCTACCAGGGCACGCGCATGCGCAACCAGGACCGGTTCCTGCAGGAGGACGGGGTGGTGATGACCGCCACCATCGCCTTCGGCATGGGCATCAACAAGCCCGACGTGCGCTTCGTCTGCCACGCCGACATGCCCAACAACGTCGAGGGCTACTACCAGGAGATCGGCCGCGCCGGCCGCGACGGGCTGCCCGCCGACACGCTGACCCTCTACGGCCTCGACGACATGGCGCTCCGCCGCCGCCAGATCGACGAGAAGGAGATCTCCGACGAGCGCCGCCGGGTCGAGCGGCGCAAGCTCGAGGCGATGATCACCCTGTGCGAGGGCGCCACCTGCCGCCGGCAGTCGCTGCTCGCCTATTTCGGCGAGGCGAGCGGCCCTTGCGGCCGCTGCGACCTGTGCCGCGGCGGCGTCACCCTCGTGGACGGGACGGTCTCGGCGCAGAAGATCCTCTCGGCCATCGTGCGCACCGGCCAGCGCTTCGGCGCGGCCTATATCTGCGACGTGGTCCACGGGAAGGAGAGCGAGCAGATCCGCCGCAACGGCCACGCGAGCCTCAAGACCTTCGGGGTCGGCGCCGACAAGCCGGTGGCCGCGTGGCGGGCGATCCTGCGCCAGCTCTTCGCGGCCGGGGCGATCGCGGAGAACGCCGACGGCTTCGGCGGCCTGTCCATGACCGAGAAGGGCGAGGCGATCCTGTTCGGCCGGGAGCCGGTCCAGCTCCGCCCGGATCCGGAGCCGAAGGCCGAATCCCGCGAGCGACGCCGGCCTGCATCCCGCGAGGACGGCGAGATCGCCCTCTCGGAGGCCGACGAGGCGCTGTTCCAGCACCTGCGCGGCCTGCGCGCCACGCTGGCCCGGGCCGAGGGCATCGCGGCCTTCATGGTCTTCCCCGATCGAACGCTGATCGAGATGGCCCGCCAGAAGCCCGTCGACCTCTGGGCTCTGCGCACGGTCCACGGGGTCGGCGAGCGCAAGCGCGAGGCCTACGGCGACAAGTTCGTGGCGGCGATCGCCGATTTCCTGGCCCATCCGCCGGCGGCGTGACCGGGCTTCATCCACGGTGGCGTCAGACGGCGTATTGCAACGCGGTGGGAGAACGCACTAATCCGTCACCGTCGCCGCACGCTGCCCGGTTCGGGTCGCTTATCGGGTCGGGGGTCCTGTCGGGGCTCCCGGACCGCCCTCGTCGAGGCTGCCCCATGTTCCGCAACGACGTTCCGATCACCCCCGAGCTCGTGGCCCAGCACGGCCTGACGCCGGACGAGTACGAGCGCTTTCGCGGCCTGATCGGGCGCGACCCGACGCTGACCGAACTCGGCATCGTCTCGGCCATGTGGAACGAGCACTGTTCCTACAAGTCCTCCCGCAAGCACCTGCGCGGGCTGCCGACCTCGGCGCCGTGGGTGATCCAGGGACCGGGCGAGAACGCCGGCGTGATCGACATCGGCGACGGCCTCGCCTGCGTGTTCAAGATGGAGAGCCACAACCACCCGAGCTACATCGAGCCCTATCAGGGCGCGGCGACCGGTGTCGGCGGCATCCTGCGCGACGTGTTCACCATGGGCGCTCGGCCGATCGCGGCGCTCAACGCCCTGCGCTTCGGCTCCCCCGACCATCCGCGCACCCGCAGCCTCGTCTCTGGCGTGGTCGCGGGCGTGGGCGGCTACGGCAACTCCTTCGGTGTGCCCACCGTCGGCGGCCTGACCGGTTTCCACAAGCGCTACGACGGCAACATCCTGGTCAACGCCATGGCGGTGGGGCTCGCCCGCACCGACGGGATCTTCTACGCGGCCGCCGCCGGAATCGGGAACCCGATCGTCTATCTCGGCTCCAAGACCGGCCGCGACGGCATCCACGGCGCCACCATGGCCTCGGCCGAGTTCGACGAGGCCTCCGAGTCGAAGCGTCCGACCGTGCAGGTCGGCGATCCCTTCGCCGAGAAGCTGCTGCTCGAGGCCTGCCTGGAGCTGATGGCCTCGGGGGCGGTGATCGCCATCCAGGACATGGGCGCCGCCGGCCTCACCTGCTCGGCCGTTGAGATGGGCGCCAAGGGCGACCTCGGCGTCGAACTCGACATCGACAAGGTGCCGGCCCGCGAAGAGGGTATGACCCCCTACGAGATGATGCTCTCCGAGAGCCAGGAGCGCATGCTCATGGTGCTCAAGCCCGGCATGGAGGCGGAGGCGGAAGCCATCTTCGTGAAGTGGGGGCTCGACTTCGCGGTGATCGGCCGGACCACCGACACGCTGCGCTTCGTGATCAAGTGGCACGGGGAGACCGTGGCCGACCTGCCGATCAAGGAGCTCGGCGACGAGGCGCCGCTCTACGACCGGCCGCACCTGTCCAACACGCACCTGCCGGTGCTCGCGGCCTCCGAGGTTCCGGCCCCGGCCTCGCTCACCGACGCGCTCAAGCGCCTCGTCGGCTCCCCGGACCTCTCGTCCAAGCGCTGGGTCTTCGAGCAGTACGACCACTTCATCCTGGGCAACACTGTCCAGAAGCCCGGCGGCGACGCCGCCATCGTGCGGGTCGAGGACGGGCCGAAGGGGCTGGCGCTCACCTGCGACGTCACCCCGCGCTATTGCGAGGCCGACCCGGTCGAGGGCGGCCGGCAGGCCGTGGCCGAGGCGTGGCGCAACATCACGGCGGTCGGGGCCAAGCCGCTCGCCATCACCGACAACCTGAACTTCGGCAATCCCGAGAAGCCCGAGGTGATGGGCCAGCTCGTCGGCTGCCTGCAGGGCATCGGCGAGGCCTGCCGGGCGCTGGACTTCCCGGTCGTGTCCGGCAACGTCTCGCTCTACAACGAGACCAACGGCGTCGGCATCCTGCCGACCCCGACCATCGGCGGCGTCGGCGTGCTCGACGACGTGGCGCGCCACGCCACCATCGCCCTCAAGCGCGAGGGCGACGTGCTGGTGCTGATCGGCTCCGGCGAGGGCTGGCTTGGCCAATCCGCCTACCTGTCGGTGATCGAGGGCCGCGAGGAGGGCGCGCCGCCGCCGGTGGATCTCGCCCTGGAGCGCCGCAACGGCGACTTCGTCCGCACCCTGATCCAGTCGGGCGCCGTCGACACGGTCCACGACCTTTCCGACGGCGGCCTCGCGGTGGCCCTCGCCGAGATGGCGATGGCCGGCGGCATCGGCGCTGCCCTGCCCGAGGTGCCGGTGGATCTCGCCCCCCACGCCTACCTGTTCGGCGAGGACCAGGGCCGCTACCTGCTGGCGATCGATCCGGAAGCTGCCAGCGACCTCCTCTACAGCGCCTCGGCGCAGGGGATCGACGCGGCGGTGGTCGGCGTCACCGGCTCCGACCGTTTGACCCTGCCGGGCGGCGAGACCATATCGCTGGCCGACCTATCCACGGCGCACGAGGGCTGGCTGCCCGCCTACATGGCGAGCCAGCCGGCCGCTCCCGCCGCCTGAACCCCCTTACGCCCAGGAGTTTGCCGATGCCGATGGATGCGGGCGAGATCGAGCGCATGATCCGCGAAGCGCTGCCGGACGCGCAGGTGGAGATCCGCGACCTCGCGGGCGATGGCGACCACTACGCTGCGACCGTCCTGTCGGCGGCCTTCAAGGGCAAGTCACGGGTGGCGCAGCACCAGA
Organism: Methylobacterium sp. 092160098-2; assembly: GCF_028920805.1. Lineage (NCBI taxonomy): Bacteria > Pseudomonadati > Pseudomonadota > Alphaproteobacteria > Hyphomicrobiales > Methylobacteriaceae > Methylobacterium > Methylobacterium sp. 092160098-2. The sequence continues at coordinate 161,546 of NZ_JAQPZJ010000003.1, forward strand.
TGGTCTACGGTGCCCTTCAGGGCCGGATGGGCGGCGTCCTCCACGCCCTTGCGCTGACCACGGGTGTCCCGCAGGATTAGGCCTTCTCGTGGTAGCTCTCCCGATGGATCGACCGAGCCTCTACGACGACGACATCGTGACCTCGGCCGAGGAGCAGGCTGCGGCTCTGCGCGCGCTCGGAGCCCGCAGCGACCTGTCGAATGCGGTTGACTGGGAGAATGTCGCCGAGGAGATCGAGAGCGTAGGACGGTCTCAACTTCGAGCCGTTGAGGGTTTGCTGGTCCAGGCTCTCGCCCATATGCTGAAGCGCCTATCGGCGCCGGATCTGCCCGTCACCCGCCCCTGGCGTGAGGAGACGCTGGCGTTCCAAATCGCCGCGCGCAACAGGTTCGAGCGATCGATGCGGCAGCGTTTGGATTGGGACCGGATCTGGAAATCCGCACGCGAAACCGCCAACTTGGGTCTTACGCCATACGGTGATGGCCTTCTGCCCAACCTGCCGGATAGCTGTCCGGTTGATCCGGACGAGCTTCTTTCGGCACGCTTTGATATGGACGCGATACTGCTGCAAATCGCGGAATCAAGGAAGCATACGCCAAGCTTATAAGCTTGCTGCACGATAAACCGTCACAGGACGAACGAGGACTAACGCGATGACCGACGCCAACACGACCATCCAGAACGAGATCGCCTCCCAGGACGTGGTGGTGTTCATGAAGGGCACGCCGCAGATGCCGCAATGCGGCTTCTCGGGGCAGGTGGTGCAGATCCTCAACTACCTCGGCGTGCCGTTCAAGGGCGTGAACGTGCTGGCCGATCAGGGCATCCGCGAGGGCATCAAGGCCTTCTCGAACTGGCCGACCATCCCGCAGATCTACGTGAAGGGCGAGTTCGTCGGCGGCTGCGACATCACCCGCGAGATGTTCCAGTCGGGCGAGCTGCAGACCTTCCTGGCCGAGAAGGGTGTGCCGGTGAAGACCGCAGCCGCCTGATTTTTTTTGGGACTGGCCGAACGGATCAGGGCGCCTGCGGGCGCCCTTTTTCGTGTGCGCGGACGGTGGCCGGGTCAGCGGGGCTCCCGCGCCACGAACAGGGCGACGCAGCCGACGACCGTGATCTCCACCGACCGGAACCGCTGATCGAGGGCCGCGCGCAGGGCCGGCAGCGTGTCTGCGCTGTTCGAGAACACCCCTTTTCGGTTGTAGACTCGCATCAGCGCGCGCGCCGCAGCCGTGGTCGGGACGCCCCCCGACAGGATCGTGGCGCCGAACACCACCCCGTCGTCCCGCAGGCACGGTCGCACCGTGTCGAAGGCCTTCGCCTTGGCGGCGATGTCGCCCGGCAGGCAGTGGAGCAGGTAGGTCATCCCGATCGAGTCGAACGGCGCGATGCCGGTGGCCGGGGCGCCGAGCACGTCGACCCGGTAGGTCTCGGGCCGGTAGCGCGCGATCCGGTCGGCCGCGAAGGCGAGGCTGTCGGCGTTGAGGTCCATCAGGCCGATGCGCGGCGCAGGCGCGGGGAAGCGGCAGCGGTCGAGATACCAGCCGGTCCCGACCCCGACGTCGCAATGCGCCAAGCCCGCGTGCCGGTCGTAGAGATCCAGGATCCGCGCCGTGGGGCAGCGCCAGATCAGCGGGTTCGACAGGCGCAGCACGACGAGGTCGTAGATCTGCAGCGTCCGCGGATTGTAGATCGCCTGCCCGGCCTGCGTGTCGGTCGTCATGGCTCTCCGTGGGGTCAGCCGTCGCCAGCGCGCATTCGCATTCGCCGGCGCGATCGCCTATATCAGACCCTTTCCAATCGTATGGATTGTTTGAACGCCATGGCGACGCCGTCGCTCGACAGCGCCCGCGCGGCCGATGCCGCGATCGAGAAGGCGCCCGATCTCCTCCCCGAGGCGCTGCCCGGCCGCCGCCCATCGCTGGTCGGCCTGACCCGCGACGCCCTCAAGGCGCAGCTCGTCGGCATGGGCGTGCCCGAGCGCGAGAGCCGGATGCGCGCCGGCCAGGTCTGGCACTGGGTCAATTTCCGCGGAGCGTCCGACTTCGCCGAGATGACCAATGTCGGCAAGGCCTTGAAGGCGCAGCTCGCCGAGCACTTCACCCTGGAGCGGCCCGAGGTGGCCAGCCGGCAGGTCTCCCGGGACGGCACCCGCAAATGGCTGCTCCGCATGGCGCCGACCAACCGGCAGGAGCACAATCGCGGCGCCGAGATCGAGTGCGTCTACATTCCCGGCCCGGACCGGGGCACGCTCTGCGTGTCCTCCCAGGTCGGCTGCACCCTGACCTGCTCGTTCTGCCACACCGGCACGCAGCGCCTCGTGCGCAACCTCTCGGCCGCCGAGATCGTGCAGCAGCTCGTCACCGCCCGGGACGAGCTCGGCGACTGGCCCGGCCAGATGCCGAGCCGCGACGCCGGCGGCTCCGGCGAGGTCGGCCGGCTCGTGACCAACATCGTGTTCATGGGCATGGGCGAGCCCCTCTACAATCTCGACGCCGTGGTGGACGCGGTGGGGGTGATGTCGGACCAGGAGGGGCTCGGCCTGTCCCGGAGGCGCATCACGGTCTCGACCTCGGGGGTCGTGCCGCAGATCCCGCGCCTCGGCGAGCAGGCCAACGCCATGCTGGCGATCTCGCTCCACGCCGTGCGCGACGACCTGCGCGACGAGCTGGTGCCGCTCAACCGGAAATACCCGATCGCCGAGCTGCTCGCCGCCTGCCGGGCCTATCCGGGCCTGAGCAACGCCCGCCGGATCACCTTCGAGTACGTGATGCTGAAGGGCGTCAACGATTCGGACGCGGACGCGCGGGAGCTGGTCCGCCTGCTCAAGGGCATCCCGGCCAAGATCAACCTGATCCCGTTCAACCCCTGGCCGGGCAGCCGCTACGAATGCTCCGACTGGGACCGGATCGAGCGCTTCTCCGAGATCGTGTTCAACGCCGGCTACGCCTCGCCGGTGCGCACGCCCCGGGGCCGGGACATCCTGGCGGCCTGCGGCCAGCTCAAGAGCGAGACCGAGAAGCTGCGCGCCCGCGCCCGGCTGATGCAGGAGGAGGGCATCGGCGTGGAGAGTTTTTACGCCGGCGCCGACGACTGAGCGACGGTCCATCGGAAGACATCCGACCCGCGCCCTCATCCTGAGGTGCGGCGAAGCCGCCTCGAAGGAGCCCTCCAGAAGCCGCTGCGATTCCTGGAGCCCTCCTTCGAGTCCTCCGCTGCGCTTCGGCACCTCAGGATGAGGGCGTGGCTGGGAATCCCGCAACACTGAACGCAGTGCCTCACGCCGCGAACCGCCGCGCCTCCGCCCGGCGCAGGGCCGGCTCCTCGGCGCCGACCCATTCCGTCCGGTGCCGCGGCAGGGCCTCCGGGTGCTCGGCCTGGAGCCACGTGATCATCGCTTCGCGGACCACGCAGCGCAGGTCCCAGGCCTGGGGCGCGTTGCGGGCGCTCACCAGCATCCGGATCTCGATCGTCGATTCCTTCGCGTCCGAGACCTGGAGGTTCACGACCTTGCCGTCCCACAGGGGCGTGGCCCTGGCGATCTCGGCGAGCTTCTCGCGCATCGCCGCGACGGGCGCCCGGTGGTCGACGTAGACGAACACGCTGCCGATCAGCGAGGCGCCGTCGCGGGTCCAGTTCTGAAACGGCTTCTGGATGAAGTAGGTCAGCGGCAGGACCAGCCGGCGCCAGTCCCAGAGGCGGACCACCACGTAGGTGGCGGTGATCTCCTCCACCCAGCCCCACTCGTTCTCGACGATGATCGCGTCCTCGATCCGGATCGGCTGGGTGATGGCGATCTGGATGCCGGCCACGAGGTTCGACAGGACCGGCTGCATGGCCAGCCCGAGGACGAGGCCCGCCGCGCCCGCCGAGGCCAGGAGGCTGACCCCGTACTGGCGCACCGGCTCGAAGGTCATCAGCGCCACCGAGAGGGTGATCAGCGCCACCAGCGTCACGCCGGCCCGCTCCAGGATGCGCATCTGGGTGAAGTGCTTGCGCGCCAGCAGGTTGTCCTCGGCGTCGAGCTTGAACCGGCGCAGGTAGATGACAGTGGCGATGTGGAGCGCGGTGGCGCAGCACCAGCCGGTCAGCGTCACGAAGGCCACCAGCAGGATCTGGTTGAGGGCGATCCGCACCTCCCAGGACAGATGCACCGTGGTCGAGGCGAGGCTGATCGCCACCACGATCAGGCCGAGGCGGCTCGGCCCGCGGGTACGCGAGACCAGCGAGCGCCAGAACAGGCTCTTGCCCGAGACCGCCCGCTTCATCGCCCGGTAGACGACCCCGTGCAGGGGCATCACCACGGCGCAGCAGGCGACGATGAGGATCAGGCTCTCGGCCCACCACGGCAGGTAGGCCAGCGCGCGGGCTGCGGAGCCGGCGAGCGCGTCGAGGTCCGGCATCGGGCATCGCTCCACGGGTTCCGAATGGGACCTATGGGAATGGACGGGCGATTATGGGGGTTCCGCGACGCACCATGTGCCCGCCGCAACGCAGCGGCCCGGCCCGGCGGGTTGCGCCGTCGCGTCCGAGGCGGGTCCGGACGAGGGCTTCAGCACCGACGTCCTCGCGAGCGCAGTGCTCGAACGCCGCCCGTCCTACTTCGCCGTCCCGACCGTCACGCTGCCCGAGGCGGTCCGGCCGAACCGGGCCGGCCGGTACATGTCCTCCACGGTGGCGCCCGGATGGACGTAGGTCCCGGGCGAGACCGCCCGCACCGTGTAGGCTACCGTGAAGAAGGCCGACTGGCTCGGGTCGCGGTCGTAGGCCGCCACGAACCGGTCGTCCCGGAACTCGGTGTGGACCGGCTGGACGTCGGACTTGGCGAAGGCGAGCCCCTGGAGCGCGTCGGCGTCGAGGAGCTTCGGATTGTCGATCTCCAGCCCCGCTGGCAGCGGATCGACCAGCAGGAGCCGCGCCGCTTCCGCCTTGGCCTCGGTGACCTTGAGCACGACCACGAGCCGGTCGTTCTGGCGCAGGCCGCTCGCCGGGTCGACGGTGCTGCCGTCCAGCCGCCGGAAGCTGCGCTCGATCGTGTAGCCCTGCTGCGCTGCCGGCTCCGGCACCAGAGGGCTGCCGTTGACGGTCACGGCCACCTGCACGGGGCTGCGCCCGGTATTGGTGAGCTGAACGCCCCGGTCGGCCAGGGCCGCCTCCCGGTAGACCCGGGCCAGCATTCCGGTCTGCGGGGCGCCGTCCACGGTGAACGAGAGGGCGCCCGCCTCGTTCGACAGGCTCTCGGCGGCGAGCACCATCCAGGCATTCTCCTGCGTGCTCGTCGCCCGCTCGGCCTGCTGCTCCTCGCCGAGCACGGAAGCGGCGGGGCCCAGCGCCCCCTGCGCCAGCCCGCTCTCGGCGGCGAGCGTGATCAGCCCGGCCCCGTCGCGCAGGCGGGAGCCGTAATCGGCGCGGTACAGGCCCTTGTCGCGGTCGGCGCGCAGCAGGGTGAGCGCCGAGTCCATTGTCTTGGCGGCCCGGCCGCGGTCGCCGAGCAGGGCCAGGGCGGCGGCGAGCTGCGCGCGCCCGAGGGCGGAGGAGAAGTCGCCGATCTTGGTGTCGGCGAGGTAGCGCAGGTCGCCCATCACCGGCCGGCCGTTCCGGGCAAGCACGTAGGCCGCGTAGGCGAGGTCAGCGCCGCCGTTGCGCACCTCGGTGGCGTTGGCCACGGCGTTGCGCAGGTAGTCCAACGCCTGGGCGAAGGCCTTCTGCGGCACCGCGAAGTTGCGCTCGCGGGCGCGGGTGAGGAAGTCGGTCACGTAGGCGTCGAGCCAGAGATCGCTCGACCCCTGGGCCGACCACAGGCCGAAATCGCCGCTCGAATCCTGGCGGGCGAGCAGGCGCTCGATCGACTCGCGCACCCGATCGTCGGCGCCGTTGTCGAGGGCGAGCTTCTCCAGGGCCGCGAGCTTGTTGACGTAGAGGAGCGGCATCGCCCGGCTCACCATCTGCTCGGAGCAGCCGTAGGGGTAGCGGTCGAGGGCCCGGAGCAGCGCCGCCACGTCGACCCCCGGCAGGGCCGTGGCCGAGAGCGAGACGCTGCCGGTCCCCGGCTGCAGGTCGGCGAGGAGGTCCGAGGTCAGCGTCAGGCCGACCCCCGGGGCGAGGCTGCGCACCGAGCGGCGCAGCAGGGCGCCGGTCCCCGGAGAGATCCCCAGGGCGAAGCTCTGGTTCAGGGCGCCCGGGAGCCCGGGCCCCGACAAGGCGAGGTCGAGGCGGGCCGTGCCCGGTCCGGCGGCGGTGAGCGGGATCGCGAACTGGCCCTTGGCTCCGGCTTCCAGCCGCAGCGTCTGGCGCAGCGCGCTGGCGCCGACCACGACCGGGCCGGTCGGGCTCAGGTCGACCGTGTACTCGCCCGCCGGCCCCTCGACATTGTCGAGGGCCACGAACAGGCGCGAGCGGTCGCCGGTGTCGAGGAAGCGCGGCAGCGTGGCGCTGAGCACGACCGGATCGCGGATGATCACGTCGGCCTGCGCCTGCCCGACCCGGTCGCCGCTCCAGGCGGTGACCATGACGCGACCGGTGCCGTTGAAGGCCGGGATCGGGAAGGTCACACTGGCCGCGCCGTCCGGCCCCACGGTGACGACTCCGGAATAGAGCGCCAGCGGCGCCTGGGTCGGCGGGGAATCGGCGAGTTCGCCGCCGCCCGCGTCGCCGCCGGAGCGGATCGCCCCGGCCGAGCCCTGCATGCCGTCGATCAGGTAGCCGTAGAGGTCGCGGACCTCCGGCCCGAGCGCCCGCTGTCCGAGGAAGTACTGGGTCGGGTTCGGCGCCGCGTAGCGGGTCAGGTTAAGGATGCCGACATCGACCAGCGCCACGGTGATCCGTGCCGGCGCGCCGGCCTTCAGTCCGGTGAGCTGGACCGGCAGGGTCAGGTCCTGGCGCGGACGCGCCCGCTCCGGCGCCTTCAGGGCGACCCCGAGGCTGCGCCGCTCGCGGTCGACCGAGAACCACGCCAGACCCAGCGCCCGGCCCGGCAGGCGCTTGGCCGCCTGGTCGAGGGGCCGGTAGGCGGTGGCCACCAGGTAGGCGCCGGCGCCCCACTCGGCCTTCACCGGGATGCTGACCGTGGTGCCGCCCTCCGGCACGCTGACCTCCAGGGTCTGGTGCACGCGGTCGCTGACGACCATCAGGCTGGCCTGACCCTTGAACGTCGGGCTGAGCTTGGCCCGCAGCGTGTCGCCGGCCGCGTAGGCGGCCTTGTCGAGGGTCAGGTCGAGGAGGTCGGGCGCCTCCGCGGTCTCGGAGCCGCCCCAGCCCACCTCGAAGCCGAGGCTCGCGGTCGCCTCCGGGGCACCCGCGGTCGAGACCTCCAGCCGATAGCGGCCGAGGCCGACCGGCGCCTCGATCCGGCTCGGACCGGCGGCCGTGAGGTCGACGGTGCCGCTGGCGATGCGCCGGGCGGACTTGACCGCCTCGAACGACCAGCGCCCTTCCGCCCGGTACCACTGGTAGGAGGAATCGATCCGCGACAGGGTCCAGCTCACGCCTGGCCGGGCGAGGAGCGCCCCGTCGGGGCGCGCGAACACCGCGTCGAAGCCCGCGACCCCGCCCTCCTTCAGATCGGTGAAGCCCTTGCGCAGGGCGAGGACCGGGCCGGCCGGGAGGATCGGCAGGGTCAGGCTGCGCGACAGCGCCCGGCCGCCGGGCTCGCCGACCGCCAGCGTGATCTTCGCCTCCAGGGCGCGCGGGGCCGCGACCTGGGGCACCGGCACCGTGACGGTGGCGCCGCCCTGCGCGTTCGTGGTGGCATGCTCCTGCAACTCCTGCGTCGCCGGCTCCACGGCCTCGTCGTCGAGACCGATGGCGTAGGCCTCCAGCCCCTTGATGCCGCTGGCGGCCGCCGCCTGCACGGTCACGCTGCCCGACACGTCGAGGTCCGCCCCCGGGGCGCCGTAGAGGTAGCGGGCGGCGACGTCGACCTGCGCGGCCTCGCCCCGGTTCAGGGCCACCTGCCGGGCCTTGAGGGTCACCTCCAGCCGCTCGGGGACGTAATCCTCCACGAGGAAGCTGGTCTCGCCGATCGCGGGCGCCTTCGGGTCCGTGTAGGCCGAGACCCGCCATGTGCCGTGCATCGCCCCCGACAGGAGCGGCAGCGGCAGGGCGCGGCCGCCGAGCCCTTGGTCGGGCACCGAGACGCGCCGGTACTCGACGCCGTCCGGCCGCTTGACCACCAGGGTCAGCGGCAGGTCCGGCACGGCGGCGCCGCGGGGGTCGCGCAGCAGGGCGGTGAGCTGGACGGTCTCGCCCGTGCGATAGACCCCGCGCTCCGGGAACAGGTAGGCGTCGAGGCCGCCGGTCTCCGGCCGCCCCTTCACGCCGCGGTCGGTGAGGTCGAAGGCGCCGAGATTGAGGTCGAGGAAGCCGTAATCGCCGCCCGCCTGGGCGACCACGAGGCTCGGCGCCAGACCGCCCTCCCCGCGGGCGAGACCCGGATCGAAGGCGACGTGCCCCTGCAAATCCGTGGTCCGCGTGCCCAGCACCTCGTTGTTGCGGGCGATCAGCCGGATCTCGGCGCCCGCCATCACCTGCGCGGAGGCCAGCGAGCGCAGGACCACGGTGACCCCGTCCCGGCCCTTGGTGGCGGTGAGTCCCAGGTCGGAGACCACGAACCACTGGGTCGCCTGCGTATCGTATTCCTCGTCGGAGGCGGCCGTGCCCGAGGGGCGGGCCAGCATCACGTAGAGGCCGGGCTCCAGCTTGCCCACGGCCTGCAGCACCGGGAAGGCGGTGACGGCCTCCTGATTGATCTCGGCCTTGGCGGTGTCGAGGGTGCCCTTCCAGACGCGCTGGCCCTTCTCGGAGGCGATCGTCCGGGCGGTGGATCCGCTGAGCTGGCCCAGGAAGTCCTCCGACCGCAGGGTCGGCAGCAGGCTGCGGTCGCCGATGCGCAGCACCTCGACGTCGAGCTTCGGCGCGTTCACCGAGACCAGGGGCACGCCCGCCTGCCCGGTCCGCGGCAGGACGTAATTGCGGCCGGTGAAGCGCACCTGCGGGGCGCGGTCGCGGACGTAGATCTCGTAATCGGCGGCCTTGAGCAGGCTCTCGCCGACGGCCGAGGGCAGGCCCTGGCGGACCACGATGGCGTAGCGGCCGCCGTGCTTGAGCCCGTCGACGCAGACCTGGGAGCCCTCCCCGGTCACCGCGGCCGCGCTGCTACCCGAGACGGCGACGAAGGGGGCGTAGTCGGTCTTGGGCTTGATCGCCTCCGAGAAGGTGAAGCAGGCCCGCGGGGCGGCCGCGTCGGAATCGACCTTGTAGTCGAGGATGCGGAAGCCGTGCTGCGCGCGCAGGGTCTCGTAGGTCTCCCGGACCGAACCGGTCTCGGCCAGGGCGAGGCTCGCTGCGTAGGCGTCCAGCGCCGGGCGCCAGGATTCCTGCTCGGCCTCTGCCGCCCCCAGGGCCGCCAGCGACGCCGCGGCGTCGGCGGCCGTGCCGGCGCGCTCGTAGGCGCGGTAGGCGGCGGCCGTCACCCGACCGCGCAGGCGCGACCGGCCCTGATAGTCGTTGTCCTCGAGCGCGCCCAGGGCCGCCGCGGCCCCGCGGGCATAGGCCTGCCAGTTGCGCGCGTCGGCCGGGTCGGCCGCCACCGCGGCGGCGAGCGGCGCCACCGCCTCGTCCGGCTTGTCGGCGGTGAGCAGGGCCAGCCCGGCGGCGCGGGACTGGCCGGCCGGCCGCAGCGGTCCGCCGGCTTCCGCCTTCAGCGCGGTCTCCAGGCGGACCGCCGCGCTGGCGAGGTCGGCCCGGACGAAGCTCTTCGCGAACGACGCCGATGCGGCCGACACCGGCCGTGCGGTCGTGCGGGCCGCCGGCGCGGTCTGGGCAAGGGCCGGCCCCGCGATCCATCCGAGGAGCGCCAGGGCACCCGCGAGCTGTCCGAGCCGCGCCATCAGCCTGTTCCCCAGCCTGGTTCCCGCCTGCCGCGCCCCCGATGATTCGCTTCGGGTTCGCTCATGCGGGAGCCTAGCACCGGAGGCGCGCGCCGCAACGCGTCGCCCCTCTGGCGGGCGCCGTCCGGGGCGCAGCGCGGCGGCGCTCAGAACGCCTTCAGAACCTGCTCGGTATGCTCGACGGCCACCGGTCCGGCGAAGCAGTGGGAGACCAGGGCGCGATACTCCTGCCAGGGCTGCGAGCCGGTGAAGTCCTTGGTGTGGGCCTCCAGCGTGTCCCAGTGGATCAGCAGCCGGTAGCGCTGCGGATGCTCGACGGAGCGCCGCACCTCGAAGGCCCGGCAGCCCTTGGCCGCCTTGAAGATCGCCGAGGCTTCGGTGATGCCTGCCTCGAACTCGGCCTCCATGCCGGGCTTGATCTCGATCTGCGCGATCTCGAGGATCATGGTCTGATGTCCTTGTCTCAGGTGCGGAGGACGCGGCCGAGCTTGGCCGCCAGGAAGCGATGCGGGCTTGAAGAGGGGTCGGCCTGCGCCGAGACCGGCAGATAGACGGTCTGCTCCAGCATGGAACGGCCGCCCATGGCCCCGTGCATCACGAGGTCCGAGAAAGTGCCCCAGGTCTCGCCGGGTTGGAAGTCCACGTCGGCCTGGGGCGACTCGGCCTGAGAGGTCTCGTCCCGCTTCAGTGCGTCGTGCAGGTGCCGGATCAGGTGGTCGTATTCCGAGCGCTTGGCCTTGGTGACGCGCAGGGCCGAGAGCGTCGCGTAGCCCGTGGCAGCCGCGGCATAAACCCCTCCGCCATCGACCTGAAATCCTCGCCGATCCGCCAGCGCCGCGGCTCGCCCGTCGCCCCGCCTCCAGCGCCCGGACGAGGAGGCTGGGCGCCTCGCCGGAGGCGATCCTGCGGATCGGGGTGATCATCGTCGGCGGACTGACGGCCGTCCTGACCCCCGGCCTCTGGCGCCGAGCCGCCGGGGGAGGCCAGGGCCGCGCATTTCCGGTGGATGACACCCGCCGTCCACCGACACGGTGCGGCCCCCCTCGCCCCTCGGCTTGCGCAACCGCTTCGTTCCCGGCACGTTCCCCCGCGAGTAACCGGCCCGAGAGCCCGGCGGAGGTTGGCGCCGATGGCGACGTTGAAGGAATTCGAAGAGGCCCTGCGCGAGCACGGCATGAACATGGCGTTGGCGCTTCTGGAGCGCCTGCGCGAGCGCGACCGCGCGACCCGCACGGTGAAGCCCGCCCGGCGCCTGACGGGTCAGAAGATGACCCCGGAGCTCGCCCGGGCGATCCTCGACCTGCACGCCACGACCGGCATGACCCAGCAGGAGATCGCCTTCAAGGTCGGGGTCAACCAGGGCCGCGTGAACGAGGTGATCAAGCGCGGCAAGTGGCTGACCGACGATCCCACGGCCCCGGAGGCCGTGGCCCGCGACAAGGCGGTCGCCCGGATGCGCGGCGACCCGAAGCCCAAGAAGCCGCCCGTTGCCCGCGCCGCCTCCGCACGGGCCAAGGAGCGTAAGGCCGCGCCGCCGAAGGCACGCAACCAGGGTCAGCTGGCGCTGGGGGATCTGTAGGGACGGGGCCGAAGGGTTCGTTGCTCCCGACAGGTCCTCTGATCCTGACGTGACTGCGAAGCGGGCCCGAAGGCGGGCTCCAGGGATCGCGCGGCTGGCTGGACGTCTCCTTCGAGGCGGCCGCTGCGCGCCCGCACCTCAGGATGAGGAGGGATGGCTGGATGACGGCCTCGGGCCGCGCCGGCCCCTCACCCGGCCGGCGCGAAATGGCCCCGGTAGCGCGCGCCGATCACCTCCACCGGCAGCGTCACGAACACGTCCGTCGTGCCGAACTGGTGGTCGATCACCGCGCCGTCGCCGAAGGTCGCGCCGAGGCGCAGGTAGCCCTTGATCAGCGGCGGCAGGGCGTGAAGCGCGGCCTTCGTGTCCACGGCCTCCTTCGGCATCCGGTCCATCGCCACGGCACGCTTCGGCAGTGCCCGGGCCCGCCAGCCCTCCGGTGCGCGGGCATGGTGGTGCAGGAAGGCGAGCGGCAGGGCCAGCCGGTCCGGATCGGTGCCCTCCAGGCTGGCGCAGCCGATCAGCGCGTCGATCTTGTGGTGCAGGACGTAGGCGTAGATCCCCTGCCAGAGCAGCTCGACAGTGCGCTTGCTCCGGTACGGCTTGAGCACGCAGGAACGGCCGAGTTCCAGGAGCCGCCGATGCCCCTGGGCGGCCAGCAGCGGCGCGAGGTCGTACTCGCTCTCGGAATAGAAGCCGGTATGCCGCTCGGCCACCGCGCCGCGCAGCAACCGGTAGGTGCCGACGACCTTCGGACGCGGCTCGACGAAGGGCTTCTTCCGCTTCGGGGCGGCATGGTCGAGGACGAGGAGGTGATCGCAGACCGCGTCGTAGCTGTCGACGTCGCGCCGGGACAGGGCGGCGAGCCCGGAGGGCACCGCCGACATCTCCTCGTAGAAGACCTTGTAGCGCAGCCGCTGCGCCCGCCGGATCTCGGATTTTCGCGTCGCCAGCCGCACCTCCAGGCTGCCGATGCGGCCGAGGCTGCGCCCCTCGAACGGCTCCGGCAGGCGGATCGCCCGCTCGGCCGAGAGGAGATCGGCGATTCCGTTCGCCCCCTCGACGCCCGGGAGCGGCATCGACCGGCGGCGCAGCTTCGCGATCGGCGCGCCGACCCCCCATTGCACGCCCTTGTGCCAGCCGGCTCCGAGCGCGCTGTAGGCTCCGCGGGCGAGATTGGCGACCATGGTCGGGTTCACTCCGGGTGCGCGTCCGTGCACCGTCGAATCCGACACAGAGCACGAAGGGCACACGCCATTATGACAGCCCACGCAAGAAAGCGCCCCGGCCGGGGCCGGGGCGCTCCATCAACCTGACGGTTCCGCGCGGGCGCGGGATCAGGCGGCCCGCTGGACCGCGTCCTTGCGGACATCGCCCTCGATCACCGGAGCGCTCGGGCGCGCCGCCGTGGCGATCTCGATGCGACGGGGCTTCTTCGCCTCCGGAACCTCGCGGACGAGGTCGATGTGGAGGAGGCCGTTCTCGAGCGCCGCACCCGTCACCTGGACGTGGTCGGCGAGCTGGAACCGGCGCTCGAAGGCGCGGGCCGCGATGCCCTGGTGCAGGAACTCCGCCTTGCCCTCGGCCTTGCGCTCGCCCTTCAGCGTGAGGGCGTTCTCCCGCACCTCGATCGACAGGTCGGACTCGGTGAAGCCGGCGACCGCGACGGTGATGCGGTAGGCGTTCTCGCCGGTCCGCTCGATGTTGTAGGGCGGATAGGTCGGGGCCGCCTCGGCGCTCGCGAACTGGTCGAGGGCGGAAAACAGGCGGTCGAAGCCGACGGTGGAACGGTACAGGGGAGCGAGATCGAACTGACGCATGACATATCCTCGTGTGAGCAACATGCAATTCCGGTCCGCCCGATGGGCCGGACCCGTCTTTCGTGCCGCCTGACGGCCGGCACAGACGAGATATCGGAGGGGGAAAATCGCCCTTCAAGACCCCGGGCGATGGCAGGAATCGCAATTTTTTCGCTACGGTCCGCGGGTGCAGCGGGCGGTGCACGGACGCGCTGAGGTGAGGCCAGTGAGACGCTTCGACGGTGGTACCGGGCGCGAGCCGCCGCTCCTGACCCTGCGCAGCACGCCCGACAATCCGGTCCCGCCGGGCGGCACGCTGATCGCGGTCGGCACGCGCGACGATTGCACCCTGCGGGCGGCCTACTGGCAGACGACGGCGCGCACCTGCCGGGGTACGGTCTGCCTGCTCCAGGGCCGGGCCGAGTTCATCGAGAAGTACTACGAGACGATCCACGAGCTGCGGGCGCGGGGCTTCGCGGTCGTCGCCTTCGACTGGCGCGGCCAGGGCGAGTCGGACCGGCGGGTGGACAATCCCCACAAGGGCCACGTCGCCCGGTTCGACGATTACCGCCTCGACCTGCGGGCCGTGGCCGAGACCGTCCTGGTGCCCCTGATGCCCGAGCCCCATGTCGGCCTCGCGCATTCCATGGGCGGATGCGTCGCTCTCCTGGGCGCCCTGGACGGCTGGCTGCCGTTCCGGCGGCTGGTGACCGTGGCCCCGATGCTGTCGATCCGGATGATCCGCTGGCCGGCCGGCGCCGCGCTGCTGTCGCAGGGCCTGCACCGTCTGGGCCTCGGGAGCCGGTACATCCCGCTCGGCAAGCCGGTCTCGATCGCCACCAACCCCTTCGCCGGCAACAGGCTGTCGCGGGATCCGGTCCGCTACGCCCGCAATGCCGCGGCGGCCCGGGAGGTCGGCGCCGGCGCGGTCGGCGATCCGACGATCGCGTGGCTCGCCGAGGCGTTCCGCGCGATGGCGCGCCTGCGCGACCCGCGGGCGGCGCCGCGGATCACGCTGCCGACCCTGATCGTCGCGGCGGGGGCCGACCCGGTTTGCGGCACGCCGGACACCGAGCGCTTCGCGGCCCGGCTGAAGGCCGGCCATATCTTGGTCCTGCCGGATTCCCGGCACGAGATCCTCACCGAGCGGGACGCGATCCGGCAGGATTTCTGGGCGGCCTTCGAGGCCTTCGTGCCGGGCTCGCCCCTGCCGAGCCACGCCGAGGTCGAGGCGCACGCCGTCGCGGTGCCGGTCGCCTGAGGCGTCAGCCGGCCAGATCCGGGTCGATGTCCCGCGGGCGCACGAACCGCTCCAGGCGTCCCCGGCCCGGCGCGACCTCGGCCCAGAGGTCGCCCGCGAAGTCGATCACCGCGTAGGCCGCGGTCGGGAATTCCAGGGCGAGGCGGTCCCGCGCCGCCCGCGGCCCCGCCCCCGCCAGCCCCGCCGCGAGGTCGCCGAGTCCCGGATTGTGGCCGACGACGATCACCGTGCCGACGGTGTCGGGCGCCTCCCGGATCACCGCGAGAATCCGCTGCGCCGGCGCCTCGTAGATCTCGGGCCGCCAGCGCGTCTCGGGATTGCCGAGCGTGGCCGCCATCGCCTCCCAGGTCTCGCGCGTCCGTGCAGCGGTCGAGACCAGGGCGAGATCCGGGCAGAGGCCTTCCCGCGCGAGGTGGGCGCCCACCGCCGGGGCCGCCCGCCGGCCGCGGGCATTGAGCGGGCGCTCGTGGTCCGCCACGCCCGGCGGACGGTCGGACTTCGCGTGCCGCAACAGGATCAGCCTGCGCATGAGCGAACCTCTGATGCGAATCTCTGGGCCGAT
The DNA here is from genome assembly GCF_028920805.1 of Methylobacterium sp. 092160098-2. Lineage (NCBI taxonomy): Bacteria > Pseudomonadati > Pseudomonadota > Alphaproteobacteria > Hyphomicrobiales > Methylobacteriaceae > Methylobacterium > Methylobacterium sp. 092160098-2. The sequence goes on from NZ_JAQPZJ010000003.1 coordinate 176,634, forward strand.
CCCGGGGCTTTCAGCCACCGGATTCCGGGCGCCCATCTCCCCATCCGGTTAGCCGAAAGCGCCGCGTGCGGGAACCTCGGTTTTGCCCGCCCCGTTCCGAAGGCGGGCCGTCCGCGCACGGCATGGCACGGCGTACGGCGCAGGGCATGCGGCGCGACGGTCTCCGAACAGGAGGCTGCCCGATGGACCGATCCCCACGCGTCACCGAGATCCTGTCGTGGTACGGGGCCGACAGCCCCGGGACGCTCGCCAACCTCGCCCGGATGCTGGAGCACGGAAAGCTCGGCGGCACCGGCAAGATGCTGATCCTGCCGGTGGACCAGGGTTTCGAGCACGGCCCCGCCCGGAGCTTCGGCCCGAATCCGCCAGCCTACGACCCGCTGTACCATTTCGAGCTGGCCCTGGCGGCGGGGTGCAACGCCTACGCGGCGCCGCTCGGCTTCCTGGAGGCGGGGGCGCGGGACTATGCGGGGCGCATCCCCTTGATCCTCAAGCTCAATGACCACGACCTCCTGGCCGACGAGGACGATCCCGAGCAGGCGATCACCGGCTCGGTGGCGGACGCCCTGCGGCTCGGCGCCTGCGCCGTCGGCTTCACGATCTATCCGGGCTCCGCCCACCGCAACGCCATGTACGGCCAGATTCGGGCGATCGCCGAAGAGGCCAAGAGCGTCGGGCTCGCCGTGGTGATCTGGTCCTACGCCCGCGGCTCGGCCCTGTCGAAGGCGGGCGAGACCGCCATCGACGTCATCGGCTACGCGGCGCAGATCGCCGCGCAGCTCGGCGCGCACATCATCAAGGTGAAGCTGCCCACCGCCCATATCGAGCAACCGGCGGCCAAACAGGTCTACGAAGCCACCGGCATCCCGATCGGCACCGCGGCCGAGCGCGTCCGCCACGTGGTGCAATGCGCCTTCAACGGCCGGCGGATCGTGATCTTCTCCGGCGGTGCCCACGCCGAGGAGGCCCCCTTCCTCGACGAGATCCGCGCCATCCAGGCGGGCGGCGGCTTCGGCTCGATCGTGGGCCGCAACGCCTTCCAGCGCTCGAAGGCGGACGCCCTGTCGCTGCTCGGCACGATCACCGACATCTACGCGGGCGGCTGAGCTTGGCCCGCGCCGTCAGCCGCCGTCGCGGGCCAGCCGGGCGAGTCCGTCGCGGGTCGGCCCGGCCGGCCTCCAGCCGAGGGCCGCGAGGCCGTCGGCGCGGGCGACGAGCCCCTCGGCGACGCGGGCGAACTGCGTGTCCCGGCCGGTCAGCCGGCAGGCCAGCTTGATGAGCCCGGCCGGCACCGGGACGAGGCCCGGGCCGCGGCCGAGGCCCTGGCGGAGGGACGCGATCATCTCGGGCAGGCTGAGCGGATCCGGGTCGGCGGCGATGAGGGCGCGGTTCAGGGGGCCGGGCGCTGCCAGCGCCGCGTCCACGGCGCCCGACAGGCTCTCCAGGGAGATCAGCGAGCGCCGCGCCGCGAGGCCGCCCAGCGGCAGCGGATAGGGGCTGCGCGCCAGCCGCAGCAGGGCGGCCATGTTGCCCTTCACGCCCGCCCCGTAGACGAGGACCGGGCGCAGGGCGACCCAGTCCAGCCCGGTCTCGGCGAGCGCTCGTTCGGCCTCCAGCTTGGAGCGGCCGTAGGCGTCGGTGGGCCGGGGCGGATCGCCCTCCCCGACCACGCCCGGTGCGCTCGCCCCGACCTGGGCGCGGATCGAGGACAGGAACACGAAGCGGCGCACCTTCGCGCGCGCCGCCGCCTCCGCGAGCTTGCGCGTCGCCTCGGTGTTGAGCGTCCGGTAATCGTCCTCCGGGGCGCCCGACGGCGTCGGGCCGAGGTTGGCGTGGGCGAGGCCCGCCGAGTGCACCACCGCGTCGACGCCGCTGAGGGCCGCCGCCATGTTGATCGGGCGCGTCAGGTCGCCGACCACCGCGCTCGCGGCGCCCTCCGGCACGCTCGTCGGCCGGCGCAGCAGCACGCGGACCCGGTAGCCGCGCGCGGTGAGGTCGGCGAGCAGATGCCGGCCGATAAAGCCGGTCGCCCCGGTGAGCGCGATGAGTCCGGTCACGGCTGAGCGGCACCTTCGGCTGGGGCCGGCGCCGGGGCGCGGGCGAAGCGGCGGAGCAGGGCGGCGACCAGGGCGAGCCCGGCTGCCAGGGCGGCGAGCGTGACCGGCCAGGACGGCCAAAGCAAGGTCGCGGCGGCGAGCGCCGCCAGGGCGAGATTGGCCGCAAACACCCGGCCCACCACGCCGGGGACGCTGAGCCCGTTGACGGTGGCCCGCTGGTAATGGTGACCGCGATGGGCTTCCCAGACCCGCTCGCCCCGCGCCGCCCGGGCGCCGAGGGTCAGGCTGGCATCGGCGAGATAGACGAGCGGCAGCAGCAGGGCCGCGGCGAGGCCGCCCGCCAGGGCCAGCTGGCACAGCAGCCAGGCGGTGACGAGCCCGATCGGCAGCGAGCCGACATCCCCGAGGAAGAGCTTTGCGACCGGCCGGTTGAACGGCGCGAAGCCGAGCACCGCCCCCAGGAGGCTCGCCGCAACCAGCGTCGGCAGCGGCGGCAGGCGCCCGGCGAGGCCGAACAGCAGGAGCGCGCCCGCCACCGGGACGATCTCCGCCACCGTCATCCAGTCGAGCCCGTCCATGAAGTTCGTCAGGTTGACGAACCACAGGCCCGCCAGCAGCGCGAGGCCGCGCTCCAGCCAGAGCGGCAGACCGGGCAGCAAGCGCCCGTCCACGTGCCAGACCAGCAGGCCGACCACCAGAGCCTGCACGGCGAGCCGCAGCGCGGCCGGCAGCGGCCGGATGTCGTCCACCGCACCAAGGAGCGCCAGGGCCAGGGCGCAGCCGGAAAGCCAGATCCAATCCGGACGGCCTCCGATCTCCGGCGCCGCGATCAGCAGGCCCGAGATCGTGACGAACGCCGTGACCACGGCGATTCCGCCCCCCTGCGGGGTCGGCACGGTGTGGCTCGAGCGGGCATTCGGCCGGGCCAGGGCGTAGCGCTGCAGCAGCGGGCGCAGGCGCAGGATCAGGCCCGCCGAGAGGGCGGCGGCGAGGGGCACCGCCAGCAGCAGGATCGTGGGCAGGGCGGACGGCATTTCGGACGGCATGGCGCCGTCCTACGCGATCTGCCGCCCGACCGTCAGGGGGCGCCCTAGGCCGCCCGCACCGTGGCGAGGAAGCGCGCGACCTCGGCCCCCAGATGCTCAGACTGACGCGACATCTCGCTTGCGGCCCCGAGAACCTGGGCGGCGGCCGCACCGGTCTCTTCGGCGGAGTGGGCAAGGCTCGCGATCGTCCCGGTCACCGCGCCGGTGCCGACCGCGGCCTCGGCGACGTTGCGGACGATCTCCTGGGTGGCCGCACCCTGCTGCTCCACGGCTGCCGCGATGCTCGAGGCCACGTCGTCGATCTCGCGGATCCGTCGGCCGATCCCGTCGATCGCCGACGCGGCCTGCCCGGTGGAGGACTGGATCCGCCCGATCTGGCCGGTGATCTCCTCGGTGGCCCGGGCGGTCTGTTCGGCGAGCGCCTTCACCTCGGACGCCACCACCGCGAAGCCGCGTCCGGCGGTGCCGGCCCGGGCGGCCTCGATCGTGGCGTTGAGCGCCAGAAGGTTGGTCTGGGCGGCGATCCCGGAGATCAGCGCCACCACGTCGCCGACCTTCGCGGCCGCCGCGCTGAGATCGTGCACCAGCGCCACCGTGCTGGTCGCCTCCGCGACGGCGACCCGCGCCAGTTCCGCCGAGCCGCTGACCTGACGGCTGATCTCCTGCACGGACGAGCCCAGTTCCTCGGCGGCCGCCGCGACGGTGTTGACGTTGGCGGCGGCCTCGCTGGCGGCGGCCGCGACGGTGCCGGACTGCCCGGCGGCATCCGACGCGCTACCGGTCAGCGACCGGGCGGTGGCCTCCAGCTCGGTGGCCGCCGCCGACACGCCGCCGACGATGCCGCCCACCGCCTGCTCGAAGGCGTCGGCCATGGCACGGGTCGCGGTCCGGCGCTGCGTCTCGGCATCCGCGCGGGCCAGCGCCGTCTCCGCCTCCAGGGCGCGCGAGCGGACGAGGTTGTCGCGGAACACCAGCACGGAGCCGGCCAGGGCTCCGATCTCGTCCCGCCGGCCCTGGCCCGGGATCCCCACTTCCGCGTCGCCCGCGGCGAGGCGCTGGGTCGCCGCCGCGATCGCCCGCAGCGGCCGGCTGACGCCGCGCAGCACCAGCACCATGGCGCCCAGCGCGACGAACAGCGCGAGCGCGGCGAGCACCAGCATGTTCCGGTTGGCGGCCGCGTAGGTCGCCTCGATCCGCGCGCCGCTCGCCTGCGAGCCGGCGGCGTTCAGGTCGACCAGCCGGTCCCATTCGGCCAGAACCCCATTGATGCCGGTCGACATCGTGGTGTTGTAGATCCGCTGGCCTCCGGCGACGTCGCCGGAGGCAGCCTTGTCCAGGGCTTCCGTCTGCAACGCCCTGTAGGCGTCCAGCTGGCGCCGGAGGGCCGCGTAGGCGTCGCGCTCAGCCTGCGTGAGCGGCTGCGCCTCGTAGCGGGCGAACTGCGCGGCGAGCTGTCCGTCGCGTTTGGCGATCGTGGCCGCGACCTCGGTCCGCAACTCCGGCGTGTCGGCGGTGATCAACCGCCCGCCGTTGACCCGCTGCCGCATGATGATGACGCCGATCCGGCCGAGCGCGTCGGTCGCCGGCACGCGCACGTCGCGGAGTTCCGCCGCGGTGGCGTTGACGCTGCGCAGTTCCGTCAGGGAGAGGCCGCTCGTCGCGGCGATCAGGACAGCCAGTGCGGCGAGGCAGAATCCGAGCTTGGCCGCGATCGAGATGCTAGGGCGCATGTCGCTTCTTCCTCGGTCCCGAAAGGGGGACCGAGGACATCATGATGCGGAAACGGTTAAACTTGTTTGAGATATGGCAGCTATTGATTCAACTTTAATGCCGCCGCGTCTCAGTAGACTTGTGCCTCCGCGCGCGGCTGGTCCGATGGGCCGTCCCGGCGCTCCAGACCCTTCTCCACGACCTTGGCGAGCCCGACCATGATCTGGTCGATGGCGTAGTCCTTGGGCGTGTAGACGGCGCGGACGCCCATGTTCTTGAGAACCAGCTCATCCTCGGGCGAGATGATGCCGCCGACCACCACCGGGATGTGGTCGAGCCCTGCCTCGCGCATCTTGGCACGGACCTCCCGCACCAGCGGCACGTGGGAGCCCGACAGGATCGACAGGCCGACCACGTGGGCACCGGTCTCCTTGGCCTTCGCGACGATCTCGGCCGGCGTCTGGCGGATGCCGTCATAGGTGACGTCGAAGCCGACATCCCGGGCGCGGAGCGCGATCTGCTCGGCGCCGTTGGAGTGCCCGTCGAGGCCGGGCTTGCCGACGACGAGCTTGGGCGTCTCGCCGAGGCGCTCGCCGAGATCGGCGATCAGGAGCTTGGCGTCCTCGGCCGCGCCGCTGGAGACCGTCTCGAGGGTGACGCCGGTGGGCGCCCGGTACTCGCCGAAGACGTCCCGCAGGCGCGCGCCCCATTCGCCGGTGGTCACGCCGGCCTTCGCGGCCTCGATGGAGGGGGGCATGATGTTGGCGCCGGAGCGCGCCGCCTGCTCCAGGGCGTCGAGGGCCTGACCGACCGCGTTCGCGTCGCGGCGACCGCGCCATTCGCGGATGCGGGTCTGGGCCTCCATCTCCACGGTCTCGGAGACGGAGAAGATCGCCCCCTCCCCGGCGGTGAGCGGCGAGGGCTCGCCCTGCTGCCACTTGTTGACGCCGACCACGATCTGCTCGCCGGCTTCGATGGCCGAGATCCGCCGGGCGTTCGATTCGACCAGCGCGCGCTTGAGCGCCCCGGTTTCCACCGCGGCGACGGCGCCGCCGATGCCGCCGATCCGCTCCAGCTCGGCCCGGGTCTGCGCCTTCAGCGCCTCGACCTTGGCCTCGATCACGTGGCTGCCGTCGAAGATGTCGTCGTATTCCAGCAGGTCGGTCTCGAAGGCCAGGATCTGCTGCATCCGCATGGACCATTGCTGGTCCCAGGGGCGCGGCAGGCCGAGGGCCTCGTTCCAGGCCGGCAGCTGCACCGCGCGGGCGCGGGCGCGCTTGGAGAGCGTCACCGCCAGCATCTCGATGAGGATGCGGTGGACGTTGTTCTCCGGCTGCTGCTCGGTGAGCCCGAGGGAGTTCACCTGCACGCCGTACCGGAAGATGCGCTTCTTCGGGTCGTCGATGCCGTAGCGCTCCTGGGCGATCTCGTCCCAGAGTTCCGAGAACGCCCGCATCTTGCAGATCTCGGTGACGAACCGGAGCCCTGCATTCACGAAGAACGAGATCCGTCCGAAGACATCGGAGAAACTCGCGGCGTCGAATTCGGGATCGTCCCGCACGGTGTCGAGCACCGCGATGGCGATGGCCAGCGCGTAGGACAGCTCCTGGACCGGCGTCGCCCCCGCCTCCTGCAGGTGGTAGGAGCAGACGTTCATCGGGTTCCACTTCGGCACGTTCTTGGTCGTGAACAGGATCACGTCCTTGGTGAGCCGGAGGGACGGTGCGGGCGGGAACACGTAGGTCCCGCGCGACAGGTATTCCTTGATGATGTCGTTCTGGGTCGTGCCCTGGAGAGCGGCGAGCGGCGCCCCCTGCTCCTCGGCCACCGCGAGGTAGAGCGCCAGCAGCCACGGGGCCGTGGCGTTGATGGTCATCGAGGTGTTCATCTGGGCGAGCGGGATGTCCTGGAACAGGGTCCGCATGTCGCCGAGATGCGCGATCGAGACGCCGACCTTGCCGACCTCGCCGCGGGAGAGTTCGTGGTCGGGGTCGTAGCCGGTCTGGGTCGGCAGGTCGAAGGCCACCGACAGGCCGGTCTGGCCCTTGGCGAGGTTGCCCCGATAGAGCTTGTTGGACTCCGCCGCGGTCGAGTGCCCCGCATAGGTGCGGATGATCCAGGGCTTGTCGCGGCTCGACTTGTCGCTCTTGGTCTCGGCGACGCTCGCGCCCATTCCTCGCCTCCGTGTCATCTTTGTATCCGCGCTGGGCGCGGCCTTGCGGACACCGTAGCGAAGGCTTGGGCACGCGTCATCCGGGACGGAAGTGCAAGACGCCCCCCGCGGGCCTCCGCGGCCCATGAAAAAACTTGCCCGCCGGAGCAGCGGGATTTGAAGGCGGCGACGCGGGATCTCCCCGCAGGACCCTGTCCCATCCGGTCACGGATGGCGTCCCGCGCCGATCCCGATCAGCATCGTCGCTGCTGGTATAAAGTCTACCTGAACTGTTCTTCGCAGGAGCGGCCTTTGGTCTGGCGCGAGAGAACGCGTCAGAACAATGACTTAGAGCTGGCGAGGCTTGCGGGCGCCCGGGAGCAGCACAGGCCCGCGGTGGCGCTGCCGCGCAAGGTCTCGGAACCGGCGCCGTCATGGCGAGGGGCGAATAATACTTGGTCTGCCGGAAAGCCGATTTTGAATACGTGGCTGCCCGCCCTGTGCCGACGCCTTTTTCGTGTCGGAAACCATCGGGTTTCGACTTTCGGCCCACTTGGACGCCTCCGGCATCACCGCTATAGCGCGATGGAGAACCGCGGCCGTGAGAAACACGCGGGACGAGAGGAGAGCGAGATGGCGGCGAGCGCTGCGATCAGTCCGACGGGCGGGGAGGTCAAGGACCTCTACGAGATGGGTGAAATCCCGCCGCTGGGTCATGTGCCGGCCAAGATGTATGCCTGGGCGATCCGGCGCGAGCGGCACGGGCCGCCGGAACAGTCCCACCAGCTCGAAGTGCTGCCGGTCTGGGAGATCGGCGACGACGAGGTGCTGGTCTACGTCATGGCCGCAGGCGTGAACTACAACGGCGTCTGGGCCGGCCTCGGCGAGCCGATCTCGCCCTTCGACGTGCACAAGGGTGAGTACCACATCGCCGGTTCGGACGCCTCCGGCATCGTCTGGAAGGTCGGCGCCAAGGTGAAGCGCTGGAAGGTCGGCGACGAGGTCATCGTCCACTGCAACCAGGACGACGGCGACGACGAGGAGTGCAACGGCGGCGACCCGATGTTCTCGCCGACCCAGCGGATCTGGGGCTACGAGACCGGGGACGGCTCCTTCGCGCAGTTCTGCCGGGTGCAGTCGCGCCAGCTGATGCACCGGCCGAAGCACCTCACCTGGGAGGAGGCGGCCTGCTACACGCTCACGCTGGCCACCGCCTACCGCATGCTGTTCGGCCACGCGCCGCACACGGTCCGGCCGGGCCAGAACGTGCTGATCTGGGGCGCCTCGGGCGGCCTGGGCGTGTTCGGCGTGCAGCTCTGCGCGGCGTCGGGCGCCAACGCCATCGCGGTGATCTCGGACGAGTCGAAGCGCGACTACGTGATGAGCCTCGGCGCCAAGGGCGTCATCAACCGCAAGGACTTCGACTGCTGGGGGCAGCTACCGAAGGTGAACAGCCCCGAGTTCCACGCCTGGACCAAGGAGGCGCGGAAGTTCGGCAAGGCGATCTGGGACATCACCGGCAAGCAGGATGTCGACATCGTGTTCGAGCATCCCGGCGAGGCGACCTTCCCGGTCTCGGCGCTGGTGGTGAAGCGCGGCGGCATGGTGGTGTTCTGCGCCGGCACGACCGGCTTCAACATCACCTTCGACGCCCGCTACGTCTGGATGCGGCAGAAGCGCATCCAGGGCTCGCACTTCGCCCACCTCAAGCAGGCTTCGGCGGCGAACCAGTTCGTGCTCGACCAGCGGATCGACCCGTGCATGAGCGAGGTCTTCCCCTGGGACAAGATCCCCCAGGCCCACACCAAGATGTGGAAGAACCAGCACCCGCCGGGCAACATGGCCTGCCTCGTCAACTCCCCGCGCGCCGGCTTGCGCACGGTCGAGGACGTGATCGAGGCCGGCCCGCTGAAGCGGTAAGGCACTCCGTCGGGCCGGCCCGCCGCTCTCGCGCGGGGCCGGCCCGATCGGCTAAGCTCGCGGCGTCCCGCGCCGATTCGGCGACCGGTTCGGTGTGCCGGGACGCGCGCGGATGACGGGCCCACGAGATCCTGACAGGACCCGGCCCCGATCCGAACCCGGGGTACGGCGGTGAACGACGACGAGGCCTACGTCTACGACGCGGCGACGGGCGAATGGCTCCCGCCCGGGTCCGCGGCCGCGCCCCCCGAGAAGGCGGCGGTCCGCGACGCGGCCGGCAACGCCCTCGCCGACGGCGATTCGGTCACGCTGATCAAGGATCTGAAGGTCAAGGGCGCGAACCAGACCCTCAAGCAGGGCACGGTCATCCGGTCGATCCGGCTCACGGACGATCCGCACGAGATCGATTGCCGCCACGACACCATCAAGGGCTTGGTCCTGCGCACCGAATTCGTGCGCAAGCGCTGAATGGACGGCCTTACCGGGTCGGTCGGCGGCTGCCGGTGCGGCCTGGATCCGGCGTCTGAACCGGACGCCCCGCTATCGCCCGCCCGGACGAATCGCGGCGACGCCGCATTCCTGGGCCGGCCTCCGGCTACCGGCGGCGCGTCTCATCCTGCGGCAGGTGGCGGCCATAGACTTCCTGTTTCTCCGCGCGCTCCTGGATCAGGTCGGCATAGGCCTGCCGCATCTCCGGAGAGACGCTGATGCTCTTGCCCTTGGCGGCCTTGCGCTTGGGCGCCTTCTTGAAGGTGGTGTTCGTGTCGCTCATGCCGGGCTCCGCGTCGAACCGTGACGGCATCGCATGGCCGGACGACCGATCCGGGAATCCGGCCGCCGCCCAGGACCGGACATCTGCCCTTTAGCGCATCGTCGCCCCGGACGCACGGTGGCCGGAGACGGATTGGTCTGGCCTGCCGCTGCGGCCTCTGCCAGGATCGCGACGACGGGGGTCGGGGGGCGGCGATGGATTCGGGTGATGCGTCGCGGTGTCGGCTCCCGGGCGCCTCGCGCGGCCGCTCCCGGCGCGTGACACCGCTCGCGATCCTGATCGCCCTCGGCCTTGGGCCGGTTCAGGCTCAGGACCGGCCGGTCCCGGCCCGCACCGCGCCGAGGCCGGCGCCGGTTGCCGGGGCTCCGGCCGATCCCGCCTTCGAGGCGGCGAAGGCGACCTTCGAGGCCCTGCCGGAGGCCGACCGCAAGGCGGTCCAGGACGCCCTGGTCTGGACCGGCGACTTCAACGCCGTGGTGTCGGGAGCCTTCGGGCGCCGGACCTTCGAGGCGCTCAACGCCTACGGCGCCCGGACCGGGGGAGCCGATCCCCTCGATCCCCACGGCCGGTCCGCGCTGCTGGCCGCCGGTGCCGCCGCGCGGAACGCGGCGCGCTTCCGCGTCGCGGTCGATTCCGGGAGCGGCGCCCTGTTGGGGGTGCCGGAGCGCCTGCTGGCGAAGCGCACCGCCCTCCCCGCCGGAACCCGCTGGCAGAGCCAGGACGGGCGCGTGACCCTGGAATCCCGCACCTTCCCGCCCGGGACCGAGACCCTGGATTCCCTCTTCGAGAAGGCCACCGCGCCGCTCCCCGGCCGAAAGGTGACCTACAAGCTGCGGCGGCCGGACACCGTGGTGGTCACCGCCGAGACCGGGCCGGGATTGTCCTATATCCGCTATGCGTCCGGTCCGGAGGGAGTCCGCGGCTTCCTGTTCGGCTACGACCGCACCCTCGCGCCGGAGGTCGGCCGGCTCGTCATCGCCGTGGCGAATGCCTTCGTGCCGTTTCCGGACCCCGCCGCAGCGCCGGCCGCGCAGATGCCGGCAAGCCCCGGGACGCCAGCGGGGACCACCCGTGCCGCCGGCAATCCGGTGCCCCAGCCGCAGGCCCCCGCGCCCCTGAGGCCGACGAGCCTGTCGTCCGCTCCGGCTTCGGGCGCCGGCCTCGTGGTGGCGCCAGGACGCGTGCTGACCGCCGCTGCCGTGCTGGATGGGTGCGCACAGCCCCAGATCGGGTCGGCGCCGGCGCGTGTGCTCGCCACCGATCCGGCCGGCCTCGCGCTTCTCGAGGTACAAGGCGCCCCCGCCCCGTTCCGGCCCGCAATCCGGACCGAGTCCGTCGCCGGCGAGGACAACCTGATCGCCCTCGCGCCGAGTCCCGATGGGATCCTGGCCGCTCCCGGCGAGGCGCGCGGGGACGATGTGATCGCGGCGCTCCAGCCCGGCTCCGGCGGCGCGCCGGTGCTCGACCGCGCGGGCAGGCTCGTCGGCCTCGTGGCCCGCTATCCCTCGGCGCCGCGCCGCGTCGCCGGGGTGGTCCCGCCCGCGCGCCTGCCGCTGGTGCCGGCGCGGGCGGTGGCCGCCTTCCTGGCCGCGCAAGGTCTTCCCGCGGCTGCACCGCGGCCGGAGGGCGGACCGGCCGCGGCCGCGCCGGCGGTGGTGGCGATCACCTGCCGCTAGCCGGCGCGCTGCCGGGACGGCCGCCGGCCGCCTGACGGACCTGCGCCCGCCCGTTGGCCTGAGCGGACGGAGCGTCGGCAGACCGGCGCGCGTCCGTCCAGGCGGAGAGGGCCGCCTTACAGCCGCCCGGTCGCCAGCAGGACGATCAGCACGATCAGGAGGATGCCGCCCAGGCCGAAGCCGGGTCCGCGATACGCACCGCCGCCGAGGAAGCCGCCGCCGCCGAAGGCCAGGATGATCAGGATGATGAGCAGAATGGTGACGAGGGACATCGGTCGCGTTCTCCGGACGGTCGCGCTGGTGCGAGCGTGACCGTTCAAACGCTGCGACATTCCGTTCCGTTCAACGCCAAGCTACGCTTTTATGCGGAAAAGTCCGGATGCGGTCCCCCGGCTCAGGCGTGCCAGTCCGGCAGGGGATCCTGCGGGGCGTCGAGCCAGCCCGGTACCGGCAGATTGCGCTCGGTGAGGAAGGCCGGGTTGAACAGCTTCGAGGCGTAACGGGCCGCCCCGTCGCACAGGATCGTCACGATGGTGTGGCCGGGCCCGAGTTCCCGGGCCAGCCGGATCGCCCCGGCGACGTTGATGCCCGACGAGCCGCCCAGCGACAGCCCCTCCTCCCGCATCAGCCCGAAGACGATGTCGAGGGCTTCGCGGTCCGGGATCCGGAAGGCGTGATCGGGGGTGAAGCCTTCGAGGTTCCGGGTGATGCGCCCCTGGCCGATCCCCTCGGTGATCGAACTGCCCTCGGCCTTCAGGGTCCCGGTCGTGTAATGCGCGTAGAGGGCCGAACCCTCCGGATCGGACAGCGCGATCCGCACTTGCGGGATGCGGGCGCGCAGGGCCTCCGCGGTGCCGGCCAGCGTGCCGCCGGTCCCGGCCGCGCAGACGAAGCCGTCGACCCGGCCGCCGGTTTGCGCCCAGATTTCCGGGCCGGTGCCCTCCACATGGGCCTGCCGGTTGGCGACGTTGTCGAACTGGTCGGCGAAGAAGGCGCCCGCCGGCTCGGTGGCGGCGAGCTTTTCGGCGAGCCTCCGGGCCACGTGGACGTAATTGTTCGGATTGGCGAAGGGCACGGCCGGGACTTCCACCAGCCGGGCACCCGCGAGCCGCAGGGTCTGCTTCTTCTCCTCGGACTGCGTGACCGGGATGACGATCAGGGTCCGATAGCCGCGCACGGAAGCCACCAGGGCGAGGCCGATGCCGGTATTGCCGGCGGTGCCCTCCACGATGGTGCCGCCCGGCCGGATCAGGCCCTTCGCCTCCGCGTCCCGCACGATGGAGAGCGCCGCGCGGTCCTTCACCGACAGGCCGGGATTGAGGAACTCGGCCTTGCCGTAGATGTCGCAGCCGGTCGCCTCGGAGGCCCGGCGCAGGCGGATCAGCGGTGTCTGGCCGATGGCGGCCAGGACATCGGGTGCGGGTTCGCGACTCGGTACGGTCATGGTCGGGAGCCTAGGATGCTGCGTTGCCGCTGGCGAGCGTCACCCGAACACGTGGCCGCCGTTGATCCGCAGGCCCACCGGGTGCCCGGCCGCGTAGCGGACCCCGTCGAAATCCTCCACCGCGAGCACGCGCCCCTCGGCATCGACCACCTCGATCCGCTGACGCCCCTGCGTCCTGTACGAGCTGCGCACGGTGCCGGAGAGATGCGCGGCCTCGGGCTCGGCGAGCTGCAACTGCCAGGGCCGGACGTAGAGCTTGACCGGACCGATGGTCCCGGCCGGCGCCGCAACCGGCGTCTCCCGGCCCCGGACCAGCACCCGGCCGCCCTCGGCGATGGCCTCCACCTCGACGGAATCGCCGAGGAACTTCATCACGGTGGCGGAGGCCGGGTTCTCCTGCACCTCGTCGGGAGTGCCCACCTGCTCCAGCCGCCCGCGGTCGAGCACCGCCACGCGGTCCGACAGCTCCAGGGCCTCGTCCTGGTCGTGGGTGACGAAGATCGTGGTCTGGCCGGTGCGGTCGTGGATCTCGCGCAGCCAGCGGCGCAGGTCCTTGCGGACCTGGGCATCCAGGGCGCCGAAGGGCTCGTCCAGCAGGAGGACCCGCGGCTCGACGGCGAGCGCCCGGGCGAGCGCCACCCGCTGGCGCTGGCCGCCGGAGAGCTGCGATGGGTAGCGGTCGCCGAAGCCCGAGAGCCGGATCAGGTCGAGGAGGTCGCCGACCCGGCGCTTGATCTCGGCCTTGGCCGGCCGGTCGGCCCGGCGGCGCGCGTTCAGGCCGTAGGCGATGTTGTCGGCCACGCTCATGTGCTTGAACAGGGCGTAGTGCTGGAACACGAAGCCCACCGCGCGCTCCTGCACGGCGAGCCCGGTCGCGTCGTCGTCCCCGAACAGGATGCGTCCTCTATCCGGCGCGTCGAGGCCGGCGATGATCCGCAGCAGCGTCGTCTTGCCCGAGCCCGAGGGGCCCAGCAATCCGATCAGCTCGCCCGCCCGCACGTCGAGGGAGAGGTCGTGCAGCACCGCGGCCGTGTCGAAGGTCTTCGAGACGTTCTCGACCCGGATGGCCGTGGATGGCCGGTCAGTGAGACCGGCCGCCCGCGAGCTCCCCCGCGAAGCGCCATTCGAGAACGGATTTGAGGACGAGGGTGATGAGGGCAAGGACGGCGAGGAGCGAAGCGACGGCGAATGCGGCGACGAAGTTGTACTCATTATAGAGGATCTCCACGTGGAGTGGGATGGTGTTGGTCAGGCCGCGGATGTGGCCCGACACCACCGACACCGCGCCGAATTCGCCCATCGCCCGGGCATTGCAGAGGAGCACGCTGTAGAGCAGGCCCCAGCGGATATTGGGCAGCGTCACCGTGCGGAACGCGTGCAGGCCCGAGGCGCCGAGCGTCAGCGCCGCCTCTTCCTCGGCGGTGCCCTGCTCCTGCATCAGCGGGATCAGCTCGCGGGCGACGAACGGGAAGGTCACGAACACCGTGGCGAGCACGATCCCCGGCAGCGCGAACAGGATCTGGATACCGTGATCGATCAGCCAGGAGCCGAACAGGCCCTGCGAGCCGAACAGCAGCACGTAGATCATCCCCGAGACCACCGGCGAGACCGAGAACGGCAGGTCGATCAGGGTGATCAGCAGCGATTTGCCGGGGAACTCGAACTTGGCGATCGCCCAGGAGGCCGCCAGCCCGAACACCACGTTGAACGGCACCGCGATCGCCGCCACGGTGAGCGTCAGGCGGATCGCGCTCCAGGCGTCGGGCTCGCGGAACGCGTCCAGGAAGGCTCCGAGCCCCTTCGAGAAGGCCTGGATGAAGACCGCGAACAGCGGCAGAACCAGGAACAGCGCCAGGAACGCCACCGCGATCCCGATCAGGACCGTGCGGGTCGCGGCTCCCTCGGAGGCGACCGGAGCCTGCTTGGTGGCCGGCACGAAGGCGGGCGAGAAGATCTCAGACATAGCCGAACCGCCTCCGTGACCAGGCCTGGATCAGGTTGATGGCCAGCAGCGTCAGGAACGAGATGCCGAGCATGATCGTGGCGATGGCCGCCGCGCCCCCGTAATCGAACTCGGAGAGCTTGATGACGATCAGCAGCGGCGCGATCTCCGACACGTAGGGCAGGTTGCCGGCGATGAAGATGATCGAGCCGTACTCGCCGACGCCCCGGGCGAAGGCCAGGGCGAAGCCGGTGAGCACAGCCGGAATCAGCGGCGGCAGCACGACCCTGGTCAGGGTGGCGAACCGCGTCGCCCCGAGGGTCGCGGAGGCCTCTTCGATCTCCTTATCGATCTCCGCGATCAGCGGCTGGACTGTTCGCACGGCGAAGGGCAGGCCGATGAACACCATGGCGATGAAGATGCCCAACGGCGTGTAGGCCGCCTGGATGCCGAGGCGTGCGAGGGGCGCGCCGAGCAGCCCGTCCGGCGCGTAGAGCGAGGCGAGCGCGATACCGGCGACCGCGGTCGGCAGCGCGAAGGGCAGGTCGACCGCCGCGTCGACCAGCTTGCGGCCGGGGAAGCGGTAGCGGGTCAGAACCCAGGCCACGAGGAAGCCGAAGGTCGAGGCCACGAGGGCCGCGAGCGCCGAGACGCCGAAGCTGATCCGCAGGGCGCTCGCCACCCGCGGGTCGGTGGCGACGTCCCAGATGCCGGACAGGCCCAGCCCCGACGCCTTCACCACCAGCCCGGCGAGCGGCAGGAGCACGATCAGCCCAAGGCAGGTCAGGGTGTAGCCGAAGCTGATCCCGAAGCCCGGGATCACGCTCGGCCGACGGAATGTCCATCGGGGGCGGTGCGTCTCGACCATGATGCGCCCTTCAGCGGCCGGCCCGGCTCAGCCGATCGAACAGACCGCCGGCATCGAAGTTCCGCTTCTGGATCTCGTCCCAGGAGCCCTGGAGATCCTCGATCTTGAACAGCTTGATGTCGGGCAGCTGTGCGAGGTCGGCCTGGGCGGCCGCCTCCCGGCGGATCGGCCGGTAATGGTGCTTGGCGAAGATCGCCTGGGCGCGGTCGGTGTAGAGGAAGTCGAGATAGGCCTGCGCGGCCTTGGTGGTGCCCTTCCGCTCGGCGTTGACCGCCACGAGGGCCACCGGCGGCTCGGCGTAGATCGAGCTCGGCGGCGAGACGATGTCGAACTTGTCGGCCCCGAATTCCTGGAGCACGAGGTAGGCCTCGTTCTCCCAGGTGGGGAGCACGTCGCCGAGCCCGCGCTGGGCGAAGGTCACGGTCGAGCCGCGGGCGCCGGTGTCGAGCACCGGGACGTTCTTGTAGACCTGCCCGACGAAGGCGTCGGCCTTGGCGGCGTCCTTGTCGGTCCCGTAGGCGTAGCCCCAGGCGGCGAGGAAGTTCCAGCGCCCGCCGGCGGACGTCTTCGGGTTCGGGGTGATCACCTTGACGTCGGGCTTGATCAGGTCGGCCCAGTCCTTGATGCCCTTCGGGTTGCCCTTGCGGACGAGGAACACCACCGTCGAGGTGTAGGGCGTGGCGGTGTTGGGCAGCTTGCTGCGCCAATCCTCCGGGATCTTGTGCGTGAGCTTGGCGATCGCGTCGATGTCGGACGGGATGCCGAGGGTGACCACGTCGGCGTCGACGCCGTCGATCACCGTGCGCGCCTGCGCCCCCGACCCGCCATGCGAGGCCCGTATCGTGATCGCTTCGCCGGTCTTCGCCTTCCACTCCTCCGCGAAGGCGGCGTTGATCTCCCGATAGAGCTCGCGGGTCGGATCGTACGAGACGTTGAGGAGCGCGGTCTCGGCCGCGGCCGGCAGCACGCAGGCCCACAGGCCGGCACCCGCCAGCAGGGAGAACCCGATCGCCCGGGCCATCCGGCCGCGACCTGCAGCGTTCTTCATCACGTCCGATCCCCCGCCATGCGCGATTGCGATCCAGGGGACCTGCATCCCCGGAGGCCGGAAATCGTTCTTTTTACCGAACGAAGTCAAGCCTCGGACGCGGGCACGCGGGATGGCATCGCTCGCTCAGGAACGGCGCCGTCGGCCGGAATGCAAGGCGGATCAGCGCAGTAGGCCGCCAGAACGCATGGATCTTCTCCGGATCTCCGCGACAGGAGAAGAATCGCAATGCCGGATCGGGTTTCTCAGAACGAACAATCTTATGTGCGCTGGCGCACTTCAGTGGGCCTCCGTCGGGGGGGGTGAGGCGCTGGCGGTGCGACGCGGGGTCCCTGCCCTGTCCCATCCGGATGTCCGGCGATCGCGCCGGTGGCGGGCTGCGTCAGCGCTTCGGCTTGCTGAGCTGGGCGATCAGGGCCTTGAGGCGCTCGTCGACGGGGGCCGAGAGCGTATCGGTATAGAGTGTGCGCAACGTCTGGCCGAGATGGCGGCGGACGCCGGGGGGGAGCGGCGCTGCGTCTGGAATCTGTTCGAGTTCGGAGGCGCGCTCCGGATGCGGCTTCGACATGATGGGGCGATCCTCGCACCTGCCAGCACGCAGCGTTGCAGGGCGTGGTTAAGGAGCCGTCACCGACGCCGGCGCATCGACGGGTCGTCCGATCCGGCGGCCTCTCGGAGGGGCGGTGTCGCAGGCCGGAACTGGGGCGGTGCAGGGCACGTTGCCCGCGCATACCCCTGCCCGTTTCCCGGAGACGTCCCTTGCCTCGCTCGATTCCCCTGATGATGCTGGTGCTCCTCGGGGCGGTGACGGTCGGCACCCCGTGTCTCGCGCAGACCAAGCCGGGCGAGATCAAGGGGGTCGACGCGATGGGCGACAAATCCCGCAGCGCCCAGGACGGCTGGAGCCAGGCGCCGGTTCCCCGCGAGCAATCGGCCGCCAAGGATGCGCCGGACCCGGGCGGCCAATCGACCAAGGAAAACGCCAACCGCCCGGTTCCGCAGGCCAATCCCGGCGGCTCGTCCGCCACGGAGCCGCAGGCTCCCCTGGAGCACCGCACGGCGAGCCCCTCGGGAATGAATCCGGCGATCCCCAGCAAGTAAAGAAATCGTTTCTCGGCAGGATGATACCGGCTCGGACGAACGTGGTGCTTCGTCCGAGACACAGGGACTTGCTGTGTCACGCAACCGCACTTGCCTCGCGCGGGCTTTTTTGGGACACCCTGGAATTATACCAGATCGCTTTTCTGTGAGGCGGAGATGACTGTCCAGGTCTCAAGGCGTGGCCTGCTCAAGGGGGCCGGCGCCGGCCTCGCGGGCGGCTCGCTGGGTGCCCTCGGGTTCGGGGGACTCGAGCCCGCTATGGCCGCCGCGGTGCGGCCCTTCAAGCTCGCGCAGATGCGCGAGACCCGCAACACGTGCCCGTACTGCTCGGTCGCGTGTGGCGTCATCCTGTACAGCCTGGGCGATCGCTCCAAGAACGCGCGCTCCTCGGTGATGCACATCGAGGGTGACCCCGATCATCCGATCAACCGCGGCACGCTCTGCCCCAAGGGCTCGGCGCTCCTCGACTTCGTGCACGCCGAGACCCGGACCAAATACCCGCTCCATCGCGCCCCGGGCTCCTCGGAGTTCAAGCGCGTCTCCTGGGACTTCGCCCTCGACCGGATCGCGAAGCTCATGAAGGAGGATCGCGACAAGAACTTCGTGGCCAAGAACGGCGATCTCACGGTCAACCGCTGGACCACGACCGGATTCCTGGCGGCCTCGGCCACGACCAACGAGACGGCGTGGCTGACCTACAAGACCGTCCGAAGCATGGGGGCCCTGGTCTTCGACAATCAGGCCAGGGTTTGACACGGTCCGTCGGTCGCCAGTTTGGCGCCCTCCTTCGGACGCGGTGCGATGACCAACCTCTGGATGGACATCAAGCACGCGGACGTGATCACCGTGATGGGCGGCAATGCCGCCGAGGCTCACCCCTGCGGCTTCAAGTGGGTCGTCGAGGCGAAGGCCCATAACAACGCCAAGCTGATCGTCGTCGATCCGCGCTTCACCCGCACGGCGTCGGTGGCCGATCTCTACTGCCCGATCCGGCAGGGGACCGACATCGCGTTCCTGTCGGGCGTGGCCAAGTACCTGCTCGACAACGACAAGCTGCAGCACCGCTACGTCTCCGCCTACACCAACGCCGGGTACGTGGTCCGCGAGGGCTACGACTTCAGCGAGGGTCTGTTCGCGGGCTACGACGCGGACAAGCGCGACTACGACAAGACCACCTGGGACTACGAGATCGGTCCCGACGGCTACGCCGTGGTCGACGAGACGCTGCAGCACCCGCGCTGCGTCATGCAGCTGCTGAAGAAGCACGTGGCGCTCTACACGCCCGAGATGGTGGAGAAGATCTGCGGCTCGCCCAAGGAGACCTTCCTCAAGGTCTGCGAGCTGATCGCCACGACGGCCGCGCCCGACCGGGTGATGACGTCGCTCTACGCCCTCGGCTGGACGCACCATTCCAAGGGCTCGCAGAACATCCGCTCGATGTGCATCGTGCAGACGCTGCTGGGCAACATCGGCATGCTGGGCGGTGGCATGAACGCCCTGCGCGGCCACTCCAACATCCAGGGGCTGACCGATATCGGGCTGATGAGCAATCTCATCCCCGGCTATCTGAACATCCCCGTGGAGAAGGAGCCCGACTACGCGAGCTACATCGCCAAGCGGCAGTTCAAGCCGCTGCGCCCGGGGCAGACGAGCTACTGGCAGAACTACAACAAGTTCTTCGTCTCGTTCCAGAAGGCGATGTGGGGCGACAAGGCCCAGAAAGAGAACGACTGGGCCTACGACTACCTGCCCAAGCTCGACGTGCCGACCTACGACGTGCTGCGTGGGTTCGAGCTCGCCAAGCAGGGCAAGATGACCGGCTACGTCATCCAGGGCTTCAACCCCCTGCTGTCGTTCCCGAACCGCGCCAAGATGACGGAAGCCTTCTCCAAGATGAAATTCTTGGTGGTGATGGATCCGCTCAAGACCGAGACGGCGCGGTTCTGGGAGAACCACGGCGAGTACAACGACGTCGATCCGACCAAGATCCAGACCGAGGTGTTCGAACTGCCGACCACCCTGTTCGTGGAGGAGGAAGGCTCGCTGTCGAACTCCAGCCGGTGGCTGCAATGGCACTGGCAGGCCCAGGACGCGCCGGGTGAGTGCCGCTCCGACATCGAGATCATGTCGGAGATCTTCCTGCGCATCCGCGGAGCCTACAAGAAGGACGGCGGGGCCTTCTCCGACCCGATCGTCAATCTGAAGTGGGACTACGCGATCGCCGAGTCGCCGACGCCCACGGAGCTCGCCCGCGAGCTCAACGGCTACACGCTCGCGCCGACGCCGGATCTCAACGGGACCGTCATCCCGGCGGGCAAGCAGGTCGACGGCTTCGCCCAGCTCAAGGACGACGGCACCACGGCCTGCGGCTGCTGGATCTACTCGGGCTGCTACACCGAGAAGGGCAACATGATGGCCCGCCGGGACAACACCGATCCCGGCGATCGCGGCATCGCGCCCAACTGGGCCTTCGCGTGGCCGGCCAACCGGCGCGTGCTCTACAACCGCGCCTCGTGCGACCCCGAGGGTCGTCCGTGGTCGGAGAAGAAGAAGCTCATCGAGTGGAACGGCAAGCAGTGGATCGGCTTCGACGTGCCGGATTACGGCGTCACCGTCGCCCCCGATAAGGGCGTCGGTCCGTTCATCCTCAACCAGGAGGGCGTCGCCCGCCTGTGGACCCGCGGACTCATGCGCGACGGGCCGTTCCCGACGCACTACGAGCCCTTCGAGTCCCCGGTGCAGAACGTCGCCTTCCCGAAGATCAAGGGCGCGCCCGCGGCCCGCATCTTCAAGGACGACCTGGCCGATCTCGGCGACGCGAAGGACTTCCCCTACGCGGCGACGAGCTACCGCCTGACCGAGCACTTCCACGGCTGGACCAAGCACGCCCGGATCAACGCGATCCTCCAGCCGGAGGCCTTCGTGGAGATCTCGGAGGAACTCGCCAAGGAGAAGGGCATCGCCAAGGGCGGCTGGGTCCGCGTCTGGTCGAAGCGCGGCTCCCTGAAGGCGAAGGCCGTGGTGACGAAGCGCATCAAGCCGCTGATCTGCGACGGCAAGCCGGTCCACGTCGTCGGCATCCCGCAGCACTGGGGCTTCATGGGCCACACCAAGAAAGGATGGCACCCGAACTCGCTCACGCCGGTCGTGGGCGACGCGAACACCGAGACGCCGGAGTTCAAGGCTTGGCTCGTGAATATCGAGCCGACCACGCCTCCGTCCGATGCCGTCGCGTAAGGGGAGCTGAATCATGGCCGACTACAGCTCCCTCGACATCCGCCAGCGTTCCGCCTCCACGGAGACGCCGCCGGAGATCCGCCGCCAGGTGGAGGTCGCCAAGCTCATCGACGTGTCGAAGTGCATCGGCTGCAAGGCCTGCCAATCGGCCTGCGAGGAGTGGAACGACCTCCGCGACGATATCGGCGTCAACACGGGCACGTATCAGAACCCCCACGACCTCACCCCGAAGTCGTGGACCCTGATGCGGTTCACCGAATACGAGAACCCCGAGACCCAGAACCTCGAATGGCTGATCCGCAAGGACGGCTGCATGCACTGCACCGAGCCGGGCTGCCTGAAGGCCTGCCCGTCCCCCGGCGCCATCGTGCAGTACTCCAACGGCATCGTCGACTTCATCGAGGAGAACTGCATCGGCTGCGGCTATTGCGTGAAGGGTTGCCCCTTCAACATCCCGCGCATCAGCCAGACCGACCACAAGGCGTACAAGTGCACCCTGTGCTCGGACCGGGTGGCGGTGGGTCAGGCTCCGGCCTGCGCCAAGGCCTGCCCGACCGGCTCGATCATGTTCGGCACCAAGCAGGCCATGATCGACCAGGCGCATGACCGCGTCGAGGATCTGAAGTCGCGCGGCTTCGCGCATGCCGGCCTCTACGACCCGGCCGGCGTCGGCGGCACGCACGTCATGTACGTGCTGCACCACGCCGACCAGCCGAGCCTCTACGCCGGTCTGCCGAACGATCCGAAGATCTCGCCGCTCGTCGCCTTCTGGAAGGGCGGAGCGAAGGTGTTCGGTCTCGCCGCCATGGGCTTCGCCGCGGTGGCGGGCTTCTTCCACTACGTGACGGCCGGCCCCAACGAGGTCGTGCCCGAAGAGGAGGAAGAGGCGGTCGAATACGACGAGGCCAAGCGCCGGGAGACCGGCGGCGGCGAGGCCCGGCCGCATTGATCGGCATCCCGGGCTGCCAATGCAGCCCGGGAGACGCGACGCGCCCCCTCTCCCGTGCGGGAGAGGGTTGGGGTGAGGGTCGAGAAGGTTCAGGATCGAGCACGTCGTCGACGTGGGATCGGGTTGCGCCTTCTCCGGATCGTCCTCATCCCTCACCCTGTCCCTCTCCCGAACGGGAGAGGGGACCCGCGATCCCTTCGGAAACGGGCGGGATCGGATAACCGAAGACGGCGGGGCCCAGAGGCCCTATCCTGAATTTCAGAGCCCCCTCCGCCGAGGCGCAGGGCCGGCGCCGCATCAGGCGAGTGAAGGTCGATGACGATCCACCGCGACATCCGGGACGGCGATCCCCGCCCCCTGCACCACGCCAAGTCCGAGGCGACGGAGGTTCTGTACGTCCCGCGCTACACCGGCGTGCAGCGCGTGAACCACTGGATCACCGCGATCCTGTTCACGCTGCTGACCCTGTCGGGCCTGGCGATGTTCACGCCCTACCTGTTCTCTCTCACCGGCCTGTTCGGCGGCGGGCAGGCGACCCGGGCGATCCATCCCTGGTTCGGCGTGGCGCTGGCGGTCAGCTTCTTCTTCCTGTTCGTGCGCTTCTGGAAGCTCAACATCCCCAACAAGGACGATGTCGAGTGGACGAAGCATATCGGCGACGTGGTCACCAACCGTGAGGACCGGCTCCCGGAGCTCGGCAAGTACAATGCCGGACAGAAGGGTGTGTTCTGGGGGCAGACCGCGCTGATCGGCGTGATGTTCGTCACCGGGCTCGTGATCTGGAACACCTATTTCGGCGGCCTCACCTCCATCGAGACCCAGCGCTGGGCGCTCCTGGCCCACTCCCTCGCCGCGGTGATCGCCATCGCGATCATCGTGGTGCACATCTACGCCGGCATCTGGGTCCGCGGCACCGGCCGGGCGATGGTCCGCGGCACGGTCACGGGCGGCTGGGCCTACCGCCATCACCGCAAGTGGTTCCGTCAGATGGCCGGCGGCACGGGCCGCCGGGGTTCGGTGGACAAGCGCGGATCCTGAGCCTTGGCCCGTTTCTTCAAGCGGAAATCCGCGGCTCCGGCCGCGGACGAGACGCCGACCGCAGCACCCGCGACGAGCCCCCGCCGCCGGGATTTCAGCGAGCTGAAGCCCGATCCCGACAAGATCGGGATCTCCGGGTCGGTGCCCTTCGTCCGCCTGCCCGATCCCGCACGGCTGTTCGCCGACCGGTCCGCGCGCCTTCTCGAGGCGGCCCCCGGGCATCCGATGGAGGCCTATCTCCGGTTCGTCGCCGAGGTCGCCCGGGCTCAGGCCGTGATCCAGGCGGAGGGGCCGCCGGCATCGCTTCCAGAGGCCTCCGATCTGGCGCTGCGGAGCGAGCACGGCATGCCGCCCCTGTCGCGGCATAGCCTCGAGGCGGACCAGGGGTTCGACGACGGGCTCCTGGCGCTGCTCGCCGAACTCGACCTCACGACGGCGCCTGAGGCCTCGGTCGCGGCGCGCGACAGCCTGCGTGCGGCGTCCCGGGAGGATCGCCTCGATCTGGCCCTCCAGGTCTTCGAGGGTGCGCTGCCGGTGGACCGGATCGCCGAATGCGTGTTCGTCTCGGCGGCCCTGCAGGTCCGTCTTGCCGAGCAGGCTGCGCGGCTCGACACGAAGACCCTGAAGCCCGTGGCCGACGGGGTCTGCCCCTGCTGCGGCGGCGCGCCTGTGGCGAGCGTCATCGTCGCCTGGACCCCGGCCGACAAGGCGCGTTACCTGAGCTGCTCGCTCTGCGGCACGTATTGGAATCACGTCCGGATCCGCTGCACCGCCTGCGGCGACGGCGAGGGCGTCAGCTATTACGGCCTCGACGAGGTCTCGAAGGACGTCCAGGTCGAGACCTGCACGACCTGCCACAGCTACATCAAGCACCTGCACCAGCACCGGGCGCCGACCCTCGACCCGGTCGCGGACGACATCGCGTCCTATGGGCTCGATCTGAAGATCGCCGAGGAAGGGTTTCGGCGGGCCGGACTGAACCTGCTCTTCGTGATCTAGCCGGACTCTGGCATCCGCGCCGGCGCGGTTTACGTCCCGGACCGCACCCCCGTGCGAACACACCCGCATCCACGGCCGCGACGGCGGCCTGCAGAAAGCGGCGTGGCCGGCTGGACGGCCCTTCGTGCAGGCTCGGCAACGCTCCACCGCTTCCGGATGGGGGCGGGTCGGAACCGCTCGGGATGCCGCAAAGCTCAGCCCGTCAAGGGGATGCGGCCGATCCTGCGCGAGCGGGTCGGACCGGCCGCGTCCGCTCAGCGATAGCCATACCGGCTCTTGGCGGCGGCGAGCAGGTGCAGGGCTTCGCCGGACTTGCCGGCCGCGCATTCCGCCGCGGCCTGGGCGAGGTCGGCGCCGAAGCGGTCGCCCACGGGCTTGTTGAGATTGCCGGTGGCCACGTCGCTGTCGACGATCGCCTTGGTCCGGGCGATCTCAGGGCCGCAGCCGCTGCCCGTCGGCAGGACGATCGGGGCCGGAATGACGGGCGAGGGCTCGGAGACCGCGGGCGCAGCGCGCTGCTGACAGGCGCCCAACGCCGCGACGGCGAGGGCGGCGAGGCTGAGACGCATCGATCGACGGGACGCGGGCACGGCTGTCATCCTGTTGGGGCGCACGGGCTGCGCCGCCGGGGTTGTGAGCCGAGCTTGGCAGTGGGTCAATCGCCCCGGCCGCAGGCCGATCGGGCGCGGCCGGCGGGCGGTCAGGGTCGAGACCGCGAAACAGGCTGTCTTCAGAAGAGGTTGGCGCGCGCTGCCGCCGACCGGGTCCGGCAGCGCGCTCCGAATCGTGACGGAGCCTACTTCGCTTTCTCGGAGATCGCCTTCAGGCCGGAATCGTAGATGCCCTGGATCGCGTCCTTGGCGACCGTGTCCGGCGCGCCCTTGGCGTTGAAGGTCCCGGTCCAGGTCACTTTTGAGCCGGATTCCGCGGGGGCGACCGAGAGCGTGGACTTGTAGTCCGAGACCGGCAGCGGGCTCTCCAGGATCGTGTAGGTGTAGCTCATCACCTTGTCGTCCCGGGAGACCTGCTCCTCCTTGATGGTGCCGCCGCCCTTCAGGCTGAGGGTTCGGACCTTCATGCCGTCCTTGTCGGACAGGACGCACTTCTCGATGGCGGGATGCCAGTCGCCGATGCCGCAGAACTCGCCGATGGTCTGCCAGACCTTGGCCGGGGGCGCGGCGATGTCGGCCGAGCGCGTCACCTCAAGGGCGTAACCCGGCACGGTGGCCGCCGCGAGCGCCAGGGCGGCAAAGGGGAGGGAGCGGCAGAAAGCGAAGGGCATCTTGGGGGTGTCTCCGTCCGTCTGAAATCGCAGCATCGGCCGCGAGGGGCTCTGATGGCCGCGCAGGAGCTAGGCCGGCATCACGCTCTCGGCAATGGGTCGCGGCGGCCGCGCATGACGATCGTGCCTGGACGATGCCGTCCGAGGCCGGGCTACCAGCCGTCCATCCCGTCGGTCTCGGCCGGGTATCCGTAGACGGTTGCGGGCGCGTAGCCGGACCCGGCGGGACGATAATACGCCGGCAGCGACCGGCGGCCCATCTGATCGTTGTCCGCCAGCAGATCGTCCGGCTGATAGGGGTTGCGGCGCCGGGCGACGCGCGTCCCCCGCTGGCCCCGATCCGCCATCGGGACGTCCGCGCCCTCGATCACGACCCGCGTCCGGCCGACGCCCTCGGCCTTGACGAGGTTGAACAGGGTCGCGGCGTTGCGCACCGACAGGCGCACGCAGCCATGCGAGGCCGCACGCCCCAGGCTGCGGACATGGTTGGTGCCGTGAATGGCGTGGCCCTGGGTGGTGAAGAACATCGCGAAGGGCATGGGGGCGTCGTCCCACTCCTTCGAGAAATGCGTCCGCTCCATCCGGAAGGGCCGGTAGGAGCCGGACGGGGTGTCGTAGCTCGCGACGCCGGTGGAAACGGGCCAGGAATAACGCGGCTGGCCGTTGACCGAGACCTCCATGCGCTGGGTGGTCTTGTCGACGTTCACGACCACATCCGCGCGGGCTGCGCCTGGGGTCGCGCTCCACAGGAGCAGGCCGGACAGGACCGAGATCAGACCGATACGCATGGACGACTCCGGCGTGAACAACCGCGGCGGTTTGCCGTCACGCTAAGCCGTTGGCAACGCCGAGGTTCCGGCCGGCTCCGGCCCTGCGTAGTCACGCTTTGCCGAGGCCGTCACGGCGCCGCCATGTGGCCGGCGCTGCGGCGGATCGCGGCCTCCGCCTCTTCGGCGATCCGCCGCACCACGTCGCCGGCCCCGGGCAGATCCTCGATCAGCCCGACGGCCTCCCCGACCGTGACGTTGGCGACGTCGTAATCGCCCGCCGCGTCGGCCTCCTCCACGTCCCGTCGCCGCTCGGCGGCGGCCGCGTGAAGCGCGTCCTCGCGGCCGTGCCAGGTGTCGATGAAGGCGTTGCGCAGGAGCCGGCCGGTATAGGATGCCGGCCAGGGCCGCTGCCGGGCGATGTCGTAGACCCGCGTGCGCACCGTGTCGTCGCCGGTCGCGGCGAGCACCCGCTGCTTCGCGGCCGGGTGGATCAGGGCCTCTCGGGTCGCCCAGAACCGCGTGCCCACGAGCACGCCGTCGGCCCCGAGGGCCAGGGCCGCAGCGAGACCGCGTCCATCGGCGATGCCGCCCGCCGCCAGCAGCAGGGTCTCCGGGTGCTCCCGGGCGATCAGATCGGCGACGACGGGCACGAAGGCCATCGTCCCGCGCGCGGCGAGCCCGTGGCCGCCAGCCTCCGTCCCCTGGGCGACCACGACGGCCGCACCGACCTCCAGGGCGCGCCGGGCATGCGCGAGGGTGTGAACCTGGCAGATCAGGGGCACGCCGGCCGCCCGGATCCGCGCGGCGAAGGGGGCGGGATCGGCGAAGGAGAGCATCAGGGCGGCGGGGGCGCGGGCGAGCGCCGCGTCGAGGAGCGACGGGTCCCGGGCCATGGACCACGTGATGAAGCCGCAGCCGACCCGTTGGTTGCCGGCGGCGGCGAACTCCCGCTGGAGCCGGTCGTGATCGCCGTAGCCGCCGCCGATCAGCCCGAGTCCGCCGGCCGCGCTCACGGCCGCAGCCAGGGCCCCGCCCGATGCCGGGTCCATGGGGGCCAGCACGACCGGATGGCGCAGCCCGAAGGCCTCGGTGAGTCGTGTCCTCAGAGCCATGGTCCCTCCCCGCTTCGCATCCGGCTCGACCCTCGGTCGCGCACGCGGCGCCGCCGACGGGATCTCAGGCTTATCGACCCGCTTGACGCAGAAAAAATGATTCCTTCAGAAGGATGTCATCGCGAAAGCAGATGGCATGAACAGCACCGACCTGATGTTCTTCGCCGCCGTCGCCGAGACCGGCGGCATCGGGCGCGCGGCGGCCCGGCTCAACACCGTGCAGTCGAACGTCACCGGGCGGATCCGGGCGCTGGAGCAGGCCCTGCAGGTGCCGCTCTTCCACCGCGGCAACCGTGGGGTGACGCTGACCCGGGCCGGAGAGCGGCTCCTGCCCTACGCGATCCAGGTCGGGCGGCTGCTGTCGGAGGCGCGGCATGCGCTGCTCTCCGAGGGCGAGCCGCGCGGACCGCTGCGGGTCGGCGCCATGGAGACGACCGCGGCCCTGCGCCTGCCCGGTCCGCTCGCCGCCTTCGCCGCCCGCCACCCGGAGGTGGACATCGAGCTGGAGACCGGCCCGACGGAGCAGCTGATCGCCCGGGTTCTCGACAGGGTCCTCGAAGGGGCTTTCGTCGCCGGTCCGGTCATTCAGGCCGACCTCGTCGCGATCCCGGTGCTCACGGAGGACCTGGTGCTGGTGGCGCATCCGGCCGTCGGCGACCCGGCGGCGCTGCTCGACCGGCTGGGCCGCGCGCGGGAGGCGAAGGTGCTCGTGTTCCGGGCCGGCTGCACGTACCGGAGGCGCCTGGAGGACTTTCTGGCCCGGCAGGGCCTCGTGCATGTCCGCCGCATGGAATTCGGGACCCTCGACGGCATCCTCGGCTGCGTGGCCGCCGGATTGGGCGTGACGTTGATCCCGCGCGTCGTCGCGGAGCCCGCCCGCCGCGCCGGGCGCGTATCGGTCCATCCGCTTCCGGATGGCGACGGACATGCCCAGACCCTGCTGGTCCACCGCAGGGACAGCCAGCCGAGCGCGGCGTTCATGCGGTTTGCCGAGCAGATCCGCGCAGCCTTCCCGGCCTGACGGCACGGACCATGCCTCACCGACCGCCGGTTGACAGCGGCCCGAGCCCGGGGGCCTCCTTCGGCCACAGACGGTTCGGAGTTCCCATGGCCCTCGACCCCACCCTCGCCGCCGAGATCGAAGCGTCCGTGGCGGAGGGCTTTGCCGATCAGGTCGCCCACACGCAGGCTCTGGTCCGGTTCGCCTCCCTGCGGGGCGCGGAGCATGCCTGCCAGGATTACGTCTTCGCGCAATTCCGCGCCCGGGGCTACGCGACCGAGCGCTTCGCCATGGACCGCGCCGCCATCGCGGCGCATCCGGGGGGCTCCAAGATCGATGACGCCCTCCATTCGGACGCGCCGATCGTCGTCTGCCACCACCGCCCGAACACCGAGACCGGGCGCTCGCTGATCCTGCAGGCGCATGTCGACGTGGTGCCGACCGGCCCGCTCGATCTCTGGACCCATCGGCCCTTCGACCCGGTAGTCGAGGGCGACTGGCTATACGGCCGCGGGGCCGGCGACATGAAGGCGGGACACGCCGCGAACCTGTTCGCCCTCGACGCCCTGGCCCGCCTCGGCCTGCAGCCGGCGGCCTCCGTGACGGCGCAGTCGGTGGTCGAGGAGGAATCGACCGGCAACGGCGCGCTGATGACCCATCTGCGCGGCTACCGGGCCGACGCCGTGCTGATCCCCGAGCCCGAGGACGAGAAGCTCGTGCGCGCCAATACCGGCGTGCTCTGGTTCGCCGTGGAGGTCCGGGGCGTGCCGGTCCACGTCCGCGAGATGGGGGCGGGCGCCAACGCCATCGACGCCACCTACCGGGTGATCGGCGCGCTCCGGGAGGTCGAGGCCCGCTGGAACGCCGAGACGAGCGCGCACCCGCATTTCGAGAACGAGGACCACCCGATCAATCTCAATATCGGCAAGATCGAGGGCGGCGACTGGGCCTCCTCGGTCCCGGCCTGGTGCCGGATCCACTGCCGCATCGCGCTCTATCCGGGCGTGACCGCCGCCCAGGCCGCCGCCGAGATCGAGGCGGCGGTGTCGCGCTTCGCCCGTAGCGACCCGTTCCTGGCCAACAATCCGCCGCGCGTGGTCTTCAACGGCTTCTTCGTCGAGGGCTACGTGCTGGAGGCGGGCTCCGAGGCCGAGGCCGTGCTCGGCCGCGCCCACGCGCGGGCGATCGGTTCGCCGCTGCAGAGCTTCACGTCGCCCTCCTACCTCGATACCCGCGTGCACGCCCTCTACGACCGGGTGCCGGCGCTCTGCTACGGTCCGACCGCCCAGAACATCCACGGCTTCGACGAGCGGGTGAGCTTGGCCTCCGTGCAACGCTGCACCACCGCCATGGCGCTGTTCGTGGCCGAGTGGTGCGGGACCGAGCGCAAGGCCGCCTGAGGTCGGCAGGCCGGGGTCGGGGGCGGGTTCCCTCCCCCGCAGGGGAGAGGGCTTGGTGCGCGTGCTTTCTTCGCAGCGCGACGCGCGCTGACCGGACAGCCCCGGCTCAGGGGATCAGCCGGTCCGCCCGGAGCCGGCCGAACAGGTCGAAGAACGCGTCGTCCGTGGGCTGGTAGGCCGTGAAGCCGAGGCGCCGGCTCTTGCTCATGTCGGTGACGACCTCGATCGGCCGGCCGAGATCGGCATCCGTGTGCCAGGGGGAGGCCAGCTTCTCGAGGTTCGGCTCGGCGAGCCCATGCCGCGCGGCGATCTCCGCCCAGGCCGGCCCGTCCTGCGCCATCCGGGGCTCGAGCGGCCGGTGCGTGCCGTCGAAGGGCACCGCCTCGATCCCGAACCAGTCGGCGATCCGGCCCCACATCCAGCTCCAGCGGAAGACGTCGCCGTTGACGACGTTGAAGGCTTCGTTCGCCGCCTTCGGCTCCGTGGAGGCCCAGAGCAGCTGGCGGGCGAGCAACCGCGCGTCGGTCATGTCGGTGAGCCCGTTCCACTGTACGGCCGAGCCCGGGAACACGAACGGCCGCCCCAGCTCCCGGCACAGGGTGGCGTAGCAGGCGAGCGTCGTGCCCATGTTCATGGCGTTGCCCACCGCCTTGCCGATGATCGTGTGCGGGCGGTGGACGCTCCAGGTGAAGCCGTCGCGCGCGGCGGCCGCGAAGACCGCGTCCTCCTGGGCGTAATAGAAGTTCTCGATATCGAGCCGGCCCTGGTCCTCGCGGAACGGCGTCTGCGGCAGGCGGCCTTTGCCGTAGGCCTCGAACGGGCCGAGATAGTGCTTCAGCCCCGTCACCAGGGCGACGTGGCGGACGCTGCCCTTCGGGCGCAGGGCCTCGAGCAGGTTCTCGATCATGGCCCGGTTGATGCGGATCATCTCCGCCTCGGTGGGACGCCGCTGCCAGGTCGCCAGGAACACGTGGGACGGGGCGATGTCGGCGAGCGCCCGCGCCAGGGAGGCCGGATCCTGCAGGTCGCCGGCCACCGGCGCGACGCCGTCCTGCCGCACCGGGTGACGGGCGAGGCCGGCAACCTGCCAGCCCTCCTGATGGAGCAGCGCCGCGGTGGCGCTGCCGACGATGCCGCTGGCGCCGACGATCAGGGCGGTGTTCGACATAGAAACCCTCATGCCCGCCTCAAATCCGGGTCCGGGGCAGATGGGCGTCGGCAGTGTCGCGACAACCCCACCGCGCGCCGGGGGCGCCTGTGCGGACCGCAAGGGTTGCGGGATCGCGTCACCCCTCTCCGTCACCGCGTGCGCAGCGACGCGACCCAGGGCAGCGCGACATCCTTAAGCGTGGCGCGACCCTGGATTGCTTCGCTGCGCTCGCAAAGGCGGATAGCGCTCTCAGGCGGCCCGGTCGATCGCCGCGCCCAGGACGTCCACGATCTCGCCGATCTGGCCGCGCTCGATGATCAGCGGCGGCGACAGTGCGATGATGTCGCCGGTCACCCGGGTGAGCAGGCCGCGCTCGAAGCAGTCGACGAACACCTCGTAGGCGCGCTTGCCGGGCGCGTCCGGCCGCGGTGCCAGCTCGATGCCGGCGATCAGCCCGATGGTGCGGATGTCGATGACGTTCTTGCGCCCGCGCAGGTCGTGCATCGCCGCGGCCCAGTCGTCGGCGATGTCGGTGACGCGGGTCAGCAGACCCTCGTCCCGGTAGATATCCAGCGTGGCGATGCCGGCCGCGCAGGCGACCGGGTGCCCGGAATAGGTGTAGCCGTGGAACAGCTCGATCCCGTCCGGGCCGTGCATCAGCCCGTCATGGACCGCCCGGCTCGCGAAGACCGCGCCCATCGGCACCGTGCCGTTGGTCAGGCCCTTGGCGCTGGTCACGAGGTCGGGGACGACGCCGAAGAAGTCGGTCGCGAACGGCGCGCCGAGGCGGCCAAATCCGGAAATAACCTCGTCGAAGATCAGCAGGATGCCGTGCTTCGTGCAGATCTCGCGCAGGCGCTCCAGGTAGCCCTTCGGCGGGATCAGCACCCCCGTGGAGCCCGCCACCGGCTCGACGATGCAGGCCGCGATGGTCTCGGCCCCGTGGAGGGCCACCAGCCGCTCCAGATCCTCGGCGAGTTCCGCCCCGTGCTCGGGCTGGCCCTTCACGAAGGCGTTGCGGGCCGGGTCGTGGGTGTGGCGCAGGTGGTCGGTGCCGTTGAGCTGCGGGAAGACCCGGCGGTTCGACACGATGCCGCCGACCGAGAGCCCGCCGAAGCCGACGCCGTGATAGCCGCGCTCGCGGCCGATCAGCCGGGTGCGGGTCCCCTGCCCGATCGCCCGCTGGTAGGCGAGCGCGATCTTGAGGGCCGTGTCGACCGATTCCGAGCCGGAATTGGTGAAGAACACCCGGTCGAGGCGCTTGTCGGGGCCGCCCGGGGCGATCTCGGCGAGGCGTTCGGCGAATTCGAACGCGATCGGGTGGCCCATCTGGAAGGTCGGGGCGAAGTCGAGGGTCGCGAGCTGGCGCTCCACGGCCGCCGCGATGCCCCGGCGCCCGTGGCCGGCATTGACGCACCAGAGGCCCGCGGTGCCGTCGAGGACCGAACGGCCGTCATCGGCGGTGTAGTGCATGCCCTCGGCCGACACGAGCAGGCGCGGTGCCGCCTTGAACTGGCGGTTGGCCGTGAACGGCATCCAGAAGGCGTCCATCGCGGGCGTGTTGCGGAGCGGATGATCGGTCATGGGGCGGTTCTCCGGGGCGGGCGGCGCGGATCGGGCGGCGGGACCAGGGGACACCTTCGCCGATCGGGCAACAAGTCCTTTTCTGGTCGCCGCCAACCCCTTGCAGGAATGGGGCCGCGGGTGGCACCGTTGCGGGATCCGCAACACCTGAAACGGGCCCGCGCCGGATGAGCATCGATGTCGGCGCGCGCCTGCGCTTCGTGCGCGCCCGCCACGGCCTGTCGCAGCGGACGCTCGCCAAGCGCGCCGGCGTGACCAACTCGGCGATCTCGCT
This sequence comes from Methylobacterium sp. 092160098-2, assembly GCF_028920805.1. Classification (NCBI taxonomy): domain Bacteria; kingdom Pseudomonadati; phylum Pseudomonadota; class Alphaproteobacteria; order Hyphomicrobiales; family Methylobacteriaceae; genus Methylobacterium; species Methylobacterium sp. 092160098-2. The sequence continues at coordinate 209,165 of NZ_JAQPZJ010000003.1, forward strand.
GATCGAGGCGAACCGGGTGAACCCGTCGGTGGGTGCGCTCAAGCGGATCCTCGATGGGGTGCCGATCGGCATGGCCGAGTTCTTCGCCCTGGAGCCGGAGCCGGAGCGCAAGGCGTTCTTCGCCGCCGAGGAGTTGACCGAGATCGGCCGCCGGGCCGCCAAGGGGGCGATCTCGTACCGCCAGGTCGGCGACAGCCTGTTCGGCCGCAAGCTCCAGATCCTCAAGGAGCGCTACGAGCCCGGGGCCGATACCGGCCGGGTGCCGCTCTCCCACGAGGGCGAGGAGGGTGGCATCGTGCTCTCCGGCCGCCTGGAGGTGACGGTGGACGCCGAGCGCCGGATCCTCGGCCCCGGCGACGCCTACAGCTTCGACAGCCGCCGCCCGCACCGGTTCCGCTGCGTCGGGCCCAACCCCTGCGAGGTGGTGAGCGCCTGCACGCCGCCGAGCTTCTGACGGCAGGCCGCCCGCGGTGCCGTCCGGGGCGATTGATCCGGATTCGCTCGAAAGCCCCGGATCTGCGTAACGCGGGATTCAGGCGGGAGGATTAGAACAGGGCCATGGATACCCTGGCCGCCACCGCCGTTCAGATGCTGGGCTCGTCCCAGAACCAGCAGATCGGCATCGCCGTCGCCAAGCAGCAGCTCGCGGCCGACAAGGCGGTCGCCGGGCTCGTCGCGGACAGCGCCCAGAGCGCGGCGAACGCCAGTCCCCCGGCGCCCCCCGGACAGGGACTGAGCGTCGACCTGCGGGTTTGACCGGGTCCCCCGCCTCGCCGGCAGCGCGAACGAATTCCGCGCGCGCAGACGGCATGGTCTTCGGCCGGCGTTGAACCCCTGCCCTACCCGAATCCGTAGAGCCGGCGCGGGTTGTCGGCGAAGACCATCCGGCGCCGATCCGCGTCCGGCACCCAGTCGGCCATCAGGTCGAGGAGCGTCGCGGTCCGGGGCGGCCCATCCCAGGCGGCCACGTGCGGCCAGTCCGAGCCCCAGAGACAGCGCTCGGGGGCGGCGTCGTTGAGGGCGCGGGCGAACGGGATCGTGTCGGCGTAGGGCGGACCGGTCACGGAATCCCGGAAGGCGCCCGACAGCTTCACCCAGTTGCCGTCGGCGACGAGGCCGAGCAGCGCCCGGAAGCCCGGATGGTCCACGCCGGCCGAGGTCGGCATATGGCCCATATGGTCGAAGACCAGCGGCACCGGCAGCCGCGACAGGCGGCCCGCGATGGGCGGCAGTCCACGGGCATCGAGCAGGAACTGGAGGTGCCAGCCCATCTCGCGGGCGAGCGCCCCGTAGGACTCGACCTGATCCAGCCCGACCCCGCCGCCGAACAGAACGTTGAGCCGCAGGCCGACCACTCCGGCCTCCTTGAGGGCGGCGAGTTCCCCGTCGGGCAGGCCGAGCGGGATCACCGCGATGCCGCGCAGACGCTCCCGGTTGGCCCGGAGCGTCTCCACCATCAGCCGGTTGTCGGTGCCGTGGACGCTGACCTGGACCAGTACGCCGTTGGCCATGCCGGTGGCGTCGAGCATCGCGAGATACCGGTCCGCCGGGGCGGCCGGGGGCGTGTAGCTGCGGTCGGCCACCAGCGGATAGGCCGGCGGCAGGCCGATCACGTGGGCGTGGGTGTCGACCGCGCCGGCGGGCACCCGGTAGCGGGTGGGCCCGCCCGGATGCGGATCCGGGGCGGGGCAGTCTCGGATCTCCGGCATGGTCAGGTATCCGCGTGCAGGACCCGGCCGCGGGTCTCGGGCAGGGCGAAGGCCGCCAGGAAGAAGATCCCGTAGGCGATGGCCGCGAAGATCGCGATGGCCGAGGCGAGGCCGGCGCGCTCGGCGAGGAAGCCGACCAGCGCCGGGAACAGCGCGCCGACGCCCCGGCCGAAATTGTAGCAGAAGCCCTGCCCCGAGCCGCGCAGGCGGGTCGGGTAGAGCTCGGTCAGGAAGGCGCCCATGCCGGAGAAGTAGCCGGAGGCGAAGAACCCGAGGGGGAAGCCCAGCACCCAGAGCACGCTGTTGGAGAGCGGGATCTGCGTGTAGGCGACGATCACCGCGATGGCGCCCAGCGAGAAGATCAGGAACAGCGGCCGCCGCCCGAGCCGGTCGGCGAGCCAGGCGCCGACCAGGTAGCCGGTGAACGAGCCGATGATCAGCGCCGCGAGGTAGCCGGTGGAGGACACCACCGACAGGCCGCGCTCGGTGGTGAGGAAGCGCGGCACCCAGGTGGTGATCGCGTAATAGCCGCCCTGGCAGCCCGCCGCCGCCAGCGAGGCGAGCAGGGTGGTCTTGAGGATCGGCCCGGAGAAAATCTCCCAGATCTTCGGCCGGTCGCCGGTGGCGATGGCCCGGGCGCGGGTCTCGGCGGCGACCTGCGGCTCCTGGACGTAGCGGCGCAGGTAGAAGATCAGCAGGGCCGGCAGGGCGCCCACCGCGAACATCCAGCGCCAGGCGATCTCGGGGGGCAGCAGCGAGAAGGTCACCGCCTGCGACAGGACCGCCAGCCCCCAGCCGATGGCCCAGCCGGACTGGACGGAGCCGACCGCCCGGCCGCGATACTCGGCCCGGATGGTCTCGCCGATCAGCACGGCGCCGGCCGCCCACTCGCCGCCGAAGCCGAGGCCCAGGATCGCCCGGGCCACGAGGAGCTGCTCGAAATTCTGCACGAAGGCGCAGAGCAGGGAGAAGAAGGAGAACCACAGGATGGTGATCTGCAGGGTCAGAACCCGGCCGATCCGGTCGGCGATGAAGCCCGCGAGCCAGCCGCCCAGCGCCGAGGCCAGCAGCGTCACCGTGGCGGCGAGACCGGCCGTGCCGGCATCCACGTGCCAGAGGGCCATGATCGTCCCGATCACCAGCGGGTAGATCATGAAGTCCATGCCGTCGAGGCACCAGCCGGCCGCGCAGGCCCAGAAGGTGTGCCGCTCCGGCGGGGTCATCGAACGATAGAAGGCGGTGAGGCTGGCGTCGCGGATCTCGACCACCTCCACGGCCGCGCGCCCCTGCCCGGTTGCTGAACTCATCACCGTCTCCCGCCGCCGGATACCAGTATCGGCGTCCCAGGCTGAGCTGTCCAACGATGCGGCGGGCCACGCAAGGAAAAGGCCGCCCGGAGGCGGCCTGTCCCATTCTTTTCGCTGTCGATGACGCTCAGTAGCAGCGTTCGACCAGGACCCGGCGGTAGCCGTAGGGGGTCCAGCGCACCCGCGGGACGGTGTAGCAGCCGCCGCCGTAGCCGTAATCGTAGGCGGCCGGCGCGTAGTAGCCGCCGTAGCCGTAGCCCGGATAGCCGTAGCCATAGCCGCCGTAGAGGCTGCCGGCCGCGAGGCCGAGCCCGACGCCGAGACCCAGGCCGCCGAGGCCGTAGCCGTAGCCGCCGCGATAGCCGTAGCCGCCCCGCCAGCCGTATCCCCGACCGTAGAAGCCGCGGCCGTAGCCGAAGCCGCCCGGACGGAAGCCGGCGCCGCGGAAGCCGCCGCCGAAGCCGCCGTTGCGGAATCCCCCGAACCCGCCGCCACGGAAGCCGCCGCCGCCGAAGCCGCCGCCGTGGAATCCGCCCCCGTGGAAGCCGCCTCCGAAGCCGCCGCCATGGAAGCCGCCGCCGCCGAAGCCGCGCGCGTCCGCGCTGGCCGGCGCCAGAACCAGGGCACCCGCCGCCAGCAGGGCCGATCCGAGCACTGCACCCTTCATCACGTCATCTCCGTGGAAAAAATGCCCTCTGCGGCTAAGAACGTGCGAATCGGCAAAACGGTCCAGCCCCGCCCCGCGGCGCGGAGCCGCGAGATCCACGCGAGATCCCCTGACGCGTCCCGGTCGGGCCGAGACACGAAAATCGCCGCTTTCCAGAGCGAGACGCGCGCCGATCTAGCTTCGCCGTCCCCGACTCGCCGTCCCCGAGCTGCATGGAACGAATGATGATGTTGCGACCGGCTCACGCCCTGTTGATCGCGCTGCTCGCCTTGGCGGCCCCGGCCCGGGCGGCGACCCCGGCGGCGGCGGAACCGTGCCGGCCGCTGGAGGCGCAGGGCGAGACCTTCACGGTCTGCACCATCGACCTGCGGCGGCAGCGGCTGCGGCTGTTCTGGCTCTCGAACGACGGAAAGCCCTACGGCGCCCTCGGCACCCTCGCCGAGAAGCAGGGCGGCCGTCTCGCCTTCGCGATGAATGCCGGCATGTACGACAAGGACCAGGCGCCGGTGGGCCTCTACATTGAGGACGGCCACGAGCTGAAGCGCGCCTCCACGGCGGACGGGCCGGGCAATTTCCACCTCAAGCCCAACGGGATCTTCTGGGTGAAGGGCGAGCGCGCCGGAGTGGCCGACACCGCCCGCTATCTCCGCGCGAAGATGCGCCCGGATTTCGCCACGCAGTCCGGACCGATGCTGGTGATCGACGGCCAGATCCACCCGAAGATCGCCGCCGACGGGCCGAGCCAGAAGATCCGCAACGGCGTCGGCGTGCCCGGCGACGGGCACGTCGCGATCTTCGCCATTTCCGAGCGCCCGGTGACCTTCGGGGCCTTCGCGCGGCTGTTCCGGGACGATCTCGGCTGCCGCAACGCCCTGTTCCTCGACGGCTCGGTCTCGAGCCTCTACGCGCCGAATCTCGGCCGCGCCGACATCAGCCGGCCTCTGGGGCCGCTCGTCGGGGCGTTGCCGCGCTAAGGGTGGCCTCAGCGCTGCCCGAAGGCCGTGTCCTTGAACAGGTCCTTGTACTCCCGCGGCTGCGAGCGCCAGTACTGCTTGGGCGCCCGCACGCGGGCTCCGAGTTCGGCGGCCGCGTGCCAGGGCCAGCGCGGATCGTACAGCATGGCGCGGGCCAGCGAGATCGCGTCCGCCCTGTCCTCCTGCAGGATCGTCTCCGCCTGCCGGGCTTCCGTGATCAGCCCCACCGCGATGGTGGTGAGCCCGGTCTCGGCCTTGATCCGCTCGGCATAGGGCACTTGGTAGCCCGGCCCGAGCTTGATCGCCTGTTTCGGCGAGACGCCGCCCGTCGAGACGTGGAGCGCCGGCGAGCCCGCGCGCTTCAGCGCCTGGGCCAGCGCCACGGTCTCGTCGAGGTCCCAGCCGTCCTCGACCCAGTCGGTGGCCGAGACGCGCAGCCAGACCGGGCTGCCCGCTGGGACGACGTCGCGCACCGCGTCGTAGACCTCGAGGGGGAAGCGCATGCGGTTCTCGAGGCTGCCGCCGTAGGCGTCCGTGCGCTTGTTGGCGATCGGCGACAGGAACTGGTGCAGCAGGTAGCCGTGGGCGCCGTGCAACTCCACGGCCTCGATGCCGAGCCGGACCGCCCGCTTGGCGGTCGCAACGAACTCGTCGCGGACGCGCTTCAGGTCGGCGGCGTCGAGGGCATGGGGTGGGACCTCGTCCTCCCCGTGCGCCACCGCCGAGGGCGCCTCGGTGCGCCAGCCATAGGGATGCTCCGGCGGGATCTGCTGGCCGCCGGCCCAGGGCGCCGCGCTCGATGCCTTGCGGCCGGCATGGGCGATCTGGATGCAGATCGGGATCGGCGCGTATTCGCGCACCGCGTCGAGCACGCGGCCGAGCGCCCGCTCGCAGCCGTCGTTGTACAGGCCGAGGTCCCAGGCGGTGATCCGGGCCTCCGGCGAGACCGCGGTCGCCTCCAGGGTGAGCAGGCCCGCCCCCGACATGGCGAGCTGGCCCAGATGCATCATGTGCCAGTCGGTGGCCTCGCCGTCCCGGGCCGAATACTGGCACATCGGGGCGATCAGGATGCGGTTCTCGAGCGTGAGCGCGTCGAGAACCAGCGGTTCGAACAGGCGTGCAGTCATGGGTGGCTCCGGATGCGTCCGGTCAATCTGGCGCAGGACGGCCGCGCCGGCCAGCGCGCTGCGGCAGGTCAGCCCTGCGGCTGGGGGTTCGGGAACTCGCCGATGCGGCTGACCGTTTCTGACGCTGTCGCCACGACGCGAACCGCCTGAGGGGGCGAGATCGCCCGAGGTCCTGAATGATGATCACGAAACTTGCCGCCTCGCTCCTTCTGGCCGCCGGCTGCGCCGCCCTCGCGGCGCCGTCATATGCCCAGCCGGCCGCCTTCGGCGGACCCAAGATGCTCGTTCACGGCAATTATTGCGGTCCGGGCAACAACGCCCCGCTGCCGCCGATCGATGCCCTCGACGCCGCCTGCGCCCGCCACGATGCCTGCACGCCGAATGGCGGGCTGCCCTCGCAGGCCTGCAATCTCCGTCTGCAGCGGGAGGCCACGCTGATCTCCCGCGATCCGCGCCAGCCCCAGGACGTCCGCTCGATGGCCGGCCTCGTCGCGGCCAGTGCGACCCTGATCCCGACCGACCCGAACGCGCGGAGCGTGCCGGCGTCGGTGTCGACGAATGCGACGCAGGACGCCTACGCGCCGGCGCTGGACCGATCGGCCCCCGCCGGCCTGGAGGATGACGCCGACGATTCGGACGCCGATTGACACCCTCCTGAGCGCCCGACGGTGACGGCGCGGCGGACCGGCCGCGCCGTCGCTCGCCACGGTCAGGGGCACGATCAGGCACGGTCCGCGGATGCTCCTTCCTGCGCCAGGAAGAACCGGACCATCTCGCCGCTGGCATCGGGCCCGCGCGGATCGGTGTAGGATCCGTCGGGGCTTCCGCCCGACCAGGCGTGCCCGGCCCCGTGCAGAACCCACTGCTCCAGCACCGGCCGGCCGGTCACGTCGCTGCGGACCGTCCGGGTATAAGCCATGCCCCCGGGGCTCGTGCCCCGGCTGACCGTCTCGTCCAGGCCCGGGGCCGGCACGGCCTGCGCCGCGACCCGATCGCCATTGACGGGATGCACGGTTCGATCACCGTCGCCGTGGAACACGATGGTCGGGACCGCCTGCCGATTCGGCCCCGGTGCCGACCCTTGCCCCTGCATGGCCGCGAAGGCGGTGGGCATGTCCCGGGCCGCCCCGCAGGCCAGCCCGGAATGGATGCCCACGGCCGCGAACAGGTCCGGATAGGTCGCCGCCAGGATCGCCGCCGCGGCGCCGCCGGCCGAGAGCCCGGCCGCGTAGATCCGGCCGGGATCGGCCGAGAACTCCGCCACGACCGACCGGGCGATGCCGGCGATCAGCGCCGGCTCGCCGCCCTCGCGGACTTGGTCGCCCGCCGCGTACCAGTTCCAGCAGCGCTGCAGGTTGGCTGACGGGGGCTGTTCCGGATAGGCGACCAGGAACGTCTGCTCCTCGGCCAGGGCGTTCATCCGCGTGCCGGCCGCGAAATCGTCGGGGTTCTGGGTGCAGCCGTGCAGCATCACGATGACGGGCAGAGCCTGACCCCGGTAGCCGCTCGGGACGTAGACCTTGTAGCCCCGGCTGCCGGCGGCCTCCGTGAAAACGCGATCCTCGAACCGCGCCCCGGGCGGGACTTCGGCGGCAGGGCGGCGGCCTGACGGGCCGGCATTCGGCAGCCGCTCGCGCAGGGCGCGCAACATCGCCGACAGGTCCGGGGCCGTCCCTGGTCGCGAACCGCCGCCTTGATCCGGCGCCGTCCAGGCACCGCCGGCCGCCGTCGGCGCCTCCATGTCGAGGGTCTGCTCGGCATGACCGGCGGTGCCGGGCCGGTCTGCCATGCCGCGTCGTGCCTCGGTCCATTGCGCGACGGCGGCCTCCTGGCCGCGGCGGAACCGCGCCATCGCGTCCTGCATCCGGGCGGTCCGGTCCGCTGCCCCGGTTCCTCGCCCGGTTCCTGGCCCCGTTCCCCTGCCCTTCGCCGTCGCGGATCCGAAGGCGTGCGGGTCGAATTGCGGCATTCCGAACGCCGAGAGGTCGAGCTTCGACGGGTCAATCTTGGGGAAACGGAACATGGGGAGGATCCTCATACGGCGTGGTTCGGGTGGAGATTCCGCGCGACCGGGGCGCGGACGGTCAGGTGGTCCGGTCGGCCAGTGCCGCCTTGACGGCGGCGCTGGCCTGGAAGGCACCCAGGACCTCCACGGACGCGATCGCGGCCCGCGCCAGTTCGGGGGTGACGTCGGCGGCGATCGTGGCGAGGCCCAGGACCTGGATGTGCAGGGGCGAGCCGGCATCCCGAGCCGCTTCCAGGTCCGCGCGGGAGAAGTGCGAGAGCCCCAGCCGGAGCTGGCGCCGCGCCACCGATTGCCGGACCGCCTCCTCCTGCCGGTCCAGCTGATTGCGCACGGCCGTGCGGATGAAGTCGGCCCGGTTGGCGTAGAAGCCGTCGCGGACCATCAGGTCGACGCGCCCGAGATCGACGAAGCCGAGATTGACCGTGATCTTCTCGCTGTCCGGCACCTTCGGACGGAGGTCGCGCGCGGTGTCGGTCATCGTCGAAACATCTCCAGGCCATCCCGTCGGATGGTCTAGAGATGGTTATGGGCATCCGAAGCGCAATGGGCGTTGGCGTATCGAGACCGGCGGCGGCGCCGCGCACGCCTGTCATGCGGCCCGGGAACCTGCCCGGCAGCCCGCGCGCGCTCTCACCGGGGAGTGGCGGCGTCCCAGAGCGTGCCAGGGTGGCGATGCGGCGATCGTCGCCTCCCCGGGGGGCGGCGAACGAGGTCGCAGATCCCGTGCGGAATGGCGCAGGCTCGAGCGGTGCGGTGCCATCTGCCCCGCCCCCACCCGTCGCCTCTCCCCTGAGCGTGGGGGAGGCCGCACTCGCGTTCCCGGGGCAGTGGCGCCGGGCGGAAATCTGCGGATCAGGCAGGCGCGCTGAGCGCGGCGGCCGCAGAGGGGCGACGGCGGGTCAGGGCGGCCGCATCCTGCATCGCCCCCCTCACCGCCGCTGCGGCTCTACCCGCAGGATGCGGTTGGGCCGCGCCGTGACCCGGCGCCGCGCGGGGAGAGCCGCCTGGACTCGGCGCCTGTCCCGATCGCGGGACCGTCCGGCCCTTCAATCGGCGCCGATTCCCCGTCCCTTCAGGCTCTCGTCGATCTCGTCGAGGGCCGCTGCGTCGTCGATCGTCGCCGGCATCGTCCAGGGCTCGTGGTCGGCGATGCGCTTCATGGTGGCCCGCAGGATCTTGCCCGACCGGGTCTTGGGCAGCCGCGGCACGGTGAGGGCCAGCTTGAATGCCGCCACGGGGCCGATCTCGTCGCGCACCTTGGCCACGAGTTCCCGCTCGATCGTCTCGGTCGGCCGGTCGACGCCGGCCTTGAGCACCACGAAGCCACAGGGGACTTCGCCCTTCAAGGCGTCCCGGATGCCGATGACCGCGCACTCGGCCACGTCCGGATGGCCCGCCAGCACTGCCTCCATGCCGCCAGTGGACAGGCGGTGCCCGGCGACGTTGATGATGTCGTCGGTGCGTCCCAGCACCGTGATGTAGCCGTCCGCGTCGATCACCCCGGCATCCGAGGTGTCGTAGTAGCCCGGGAACGTGGAAAGGTAGCTCGACCGCATGCGCGCGTCCGAGCCCCAGAGCGTCGGCAGGCAGCCGGGGGGCAGGGGCAGGCGGATCGCGATGGTGCCCATGGTCCCGGCCGGGACCGGTTTGCCGCCCTCGTCCAGCACCTCGACTTGGTAGCCCGGCATCGGCACGCAGGTGCTACCGTGCTTCACCGGCAGGAGGCCGAGACCCATCGGGTTGCCGGCGATCGGCCAGCCGGTCTCGGTCTGCCACCAATGGTCGATCACCGGCCGGTTCAGCACCCGCTCGGCCCAGGCGACCGAATCGGGATCGGCGCGCTCGCCCGCGAGGAACAGGCTGCGGAAGGCGGAGAGGTCGTAATCGGCGATCCGGGCGCCGGCGGAATCCTCCTTCTTGATGGCCCGCAGCGCCGTCGGCGCGGTGAACAGGCACACGACCCCGTACTCGGCGACGACCCGCCAGAATGCGCCGGCATCCGGCGTGCCCACCGGCTTGCCCTCGTACAGGACCGTGGTGCAGCCGTGCAGGAGCGGCGCGTAGACGATGTAGGAGTGCCCGACGACCCAGCCGATGTCGGAGGCGCAGAAATAGGTCTCGCCGGGCTGGACGCCGTAGAGGTTCGGCATCGACCACGCGAGGGCGACGAGGTAGCCGCCGGTATCGCGGACCACGCCCTTGGGCTTCCCGGTCGTCCCGGAGGTGTAGAGGATGTAGAGCGGGTCGGTGGCGGCGACCGGCACGCAGGCCGCCCGCTGCCCCGCCGCACGGGCGGCCGCCACGGTCTCGGCCCAGTCGCGGTCCCGCTCCGGCATGAGCGTCGCGGCGGCCTGCGGGCGCTGCAGGATCAGGCAGGCTTCCGGCTTGTGGCGCGAGGCCGCGATCGCCGCGTCGAGGAGCGGCTTGTAGGCGACCACGCGGTTCGGCTCGATCCCGCAGGAGGCGGCGAGCACCACCTTCGGCGCCGCGTCCTCGATCCGCACCGCCAGCTCGTTGGCCGCGAAGCCGCCGAACACGACCGAATGCACCGCGCCGAGCCGTGCGCAGGCCAGCATGCCGAACAGGGCCTCGGGCACCATCGGCATGTAGAGGATCACCCGGTCGCCCTTGCCGACGCCGAGGCCGGCGAGGACGGCGGCCAGTACCGCCACCTCGTCGCGCAACGCGCGGTAGGTGATGCTGCGCTTGGTCCCGGTGACGGGCGAATCGTAGCGGATCGCCACCTGATCCGCCCGCGCTCCGTCGGCGTGACGGTCCACGGCATTGTGGCAGGCGTTCAGGGTGCCGTCCGGAAACCAGCGGCCGTAGGGGCCGGAATCCGGCGCGAAGGCCCGCTGCGGGACGTCCGCCCAGTCGAGCGCCTGCGCCGCGCCGAGCCAGAACGCCTCCGGGTCGCGGCGGGCCGAGTCGTAGATGTCCGGGTAGCGGCCCGGCAGGCTGGCTCTCGTCATCGGTTCGGCGTTTCCTCGCGGGCCGCTCTCCGGCGGCGGGGCCCAGAGTAGCGCATTCTTCCGCGGGTGCGAGGCCGGTTGTGGGTCGCCGGAACCCCCACGCGCCTTCGCTCGCGCGATCGGGGTGCTCCGTGACGCGTTCGCCGGATGCATCCCGGATCGGCGGCTTCGAAGCCGGGCGCCTCGGCGTGCCCGGCGGGAAATGCATCTGCCGGGAGGTCGCGGGTCGTCTGTTTCGATCCCCGGGCGTGCGGGCGCGGCAGGCGCCCCGTCGCCAAGGCTCCGGGGTCACATCCGCGAGAGCACGACGCCCGCCCGGATCGGCGATCCCCAGGCGGCCGTTTCTCCAAACGGGCGGTCGCAGAACGCAAAACCGCCGCACCGGTCTCCCGATGCGGCGGCAGCTGTCGTGCCGTTTCTGCTATCCGTGCGGACGGATCAGGGGCTCAGTGCAGCGTATTGCCGTTCGCCTGCAGCCTGTTGATCTCGTCTTTGAGAAGGAGTTTCCGTCGCTTCATCTCGGCGATGTGAAGGTCGTTCGCCGAAGGCCTGTGGATCGCTTCCTGAATCTCACGCTCGAGGGCTTCGTGCTTCCGGGCGAGTTGGTTCAGATGCGTCTGCAGCGACATGAGCCGAATCTCCTGTCATCGTTTCGACACACCGAGATTGGCACAAGATGCCGGACCTGTCGAAGCGTTTTCTGCTGCTAAGTCTGATGATTGCTTACCGCGCCGTCTTGTCCGGCGCCGGAGCGTGACGCATGCTCTCGGGCCATGAACGGTCTTCGGGTCCTCAGGTGACGATGGCGGACGAGGCGGGTGAGAGTGCGCAGTCGGACCTCCTGGGCGAACTGGCGCGGCTGCGCGAGGAGCACCGGGATCTCGACGGTGCCATCGAGGCGCTGGAGCGCAGCGTGGCTGGCGACCAGCTCCAGATCCAGCGTCTGAAGAAGCGCAAGCTCACCCTGCGTGACCGCATCTTCCACATCGAGGACGCGCTCACGCCGGACATCATCGCCTGATGCCGGTGGACGTCTTCGGGCCGCGCCTTGCCGCGGGCCCGCACCGCCTGTAAGCGCCCTCTTTTTCCGGGATCAACGATGGCGTCGCCTCCGGTCGCGATCATCATGGGCAGCCAGTCCGACTGGGCGACCATGCGGCATGCCGCCGAGACGCTCGATGCCCTCGGCGTACCCTACGACGCGCGCATCGTGTCGGCCCACCGCACGCCGGACCGGCTCGTGGCCTTCGCCAAAGGCGCGGTCGCGGCCGGCCTCAAGGTCGTGATCGCGGGGGCGGGCGGCGCCGCGCACCTGCCCGGCATGGCGGCCGCGATGACCCGCCTGCCGGTTTTCGGCGTCCCGGTGGAATCCAAGGCCCTGTCTGGCCAGGACAGCCTCCTCTCGATCGTCCAGATGCCGGCGGGCATCCCGGTGGGGACCCTGGCGATCGGCCGGGCCGGGGCCATCAACGCGGCCCTGCTCGCCGCCGCCGTCCTGGCGCTCTCCGATCCGGATCTGGCGGAGCGCCTGGAGGCGTGGCGCGCGGCCCAGACCGCCTCGGTGGCCGAACGGCCGGTGACGGAAGAGAACGCGTGACGGACAAGATCCTCGGCCCCGGCTCCACCCTCGGCATCGTCGGTGGAGGCCAACTCGGGCGCATGATCGCGCTGGCGGCGGCCGATTACGGCCTCAAGGCGCACGTCTACGCCCCCGACGCGGACAGCCCCGCCTTCGACGTGGCCGCCCGGACCACCTGCGCGGCCTACGACGATGCCGAGGCGCTGGCCGCCTTCGCGCGCAGCGTCGATGTCGTGACCTACGAGTTCGAGAATATCCCGCACGCCACGGCCGACATCCTGGCCCGGCACGCCGCCCTGCACCCGAACGCGCGGGCGCTCTCGACCACGCAGGACCGCCTCTCCGAGAAGGAATTCATCAACGGGCTGGGCATCCCGACGGCGCCGTTCCGGGCGGTGGACACGCCCGACGATCTCGACCGGGCGATCGAGGTGATCGGCCTGCCGGCGGTGCTCAAAACCCGCCGCTTCGGCTACGACGGCAAGGGGCAGCGCATGCTCCGCGAGCGGGCCGAGGGCGACCGCAACGCCCTGTTCGCCGAGTTCGGCGGCGCGCCGCTGATCCTGGAGGGCTTCGTGCCGTTCGAGCGTGAGGTCTCCGTGGTGGGCGCCCGCGGGCGCGACGGCAGCTTCGCGGCCTACGACCTGTGCGAGAACGAGCACCGCGATCACATCCTCGCTCTGACGCGGGTGCCGGCCCCGGGCGTGGCCCCGGAGACGGGACGCATCGCCCTCGAGATCGCCCGTCGGATCGCCGACGCCCTCGACTATGTCGGCGTCCTCGCCGTCGAGATGTTCCTCGTCCGCGAGGACGGGGCGGAGCGGCTCGTGGTCAACGAGATCGCGCCCCGGGTCCACAATTCCGGTCACTGGACCAGCGAGGGGGCGCTGACCTCGCAATTCGCCCAGCACGTGCGGGCCGTCTGCGGCTGGCCGCTGGGCGATCCGGGCCGGGTCGGCGGCCTGCCGGTGGAGATGCGCAACCTGATCGGTGCCCAGGCCGACGACTGGCACGCCCTGCTGGCCGAGCCCGGCGCCCATCTGCACCTCTACGGCAAGGGCGAGGCGCGTCCCGGCCGGAAGATGGGTCACGTGACCCGCCTCGGGCCCGTCCCGGCCGGTTCCTGAGGCTTCGAAGGCACACCTGCATCGTCGCATGGCGGTCGGAAGCCCGCCTGCGGCGTCCCGGAACCGTCGAGCCATACCTTCGCCACATCCCACCGCTTCCACCACAGCGTGGTCGGTTCCGAATGCTGTCGATCGATTCCGCCTGTACCGCCTTCGTCCCCGGGACGGGCGGGGGCCGGATCACGACGCGGCGCTTCTTAAGCCGGCCTTCACCGTGATGCGCGACGGTGCCCCGGATTCGGGCGTGCCCGGCGCACGGCGCGGGCTCTTGGACTGTGAGGGGCGAGGCGGGCACGCGCAAGGCGGGCGACGCCTCGGGGAGAGTGGGGCAATGAACGTACGCAACGGGCTGGGACGAAAGACGGCACTGATCGGCGCAGCCATGGTCTCGGCCGCCGGCCTCGCGGGCTGCGAGACCGTCGGGAGCGCGGCCGGCCCGCGGCAATACGCGGTCCTCGAGAAGGACACCACGGGGGCCACGAACGTCAACATCGCCTCCCTGACCGAGGTCGTGCAGCGCAACCCGAACGACGCGGCCGCCTACAACACCCGCGGCGCCGCCTATGCCCGCGCCGGCCAGTTCAACGATGCCATCGCCGACTTCACCAAGGCGATCCAGCTCGATCCGAACTCCGCCTCCGCCTACAACAACCGCGCCCTGGCGAGCCGCCAGATCGGCCGCGACGGCCCTGCCCTGCAGGACTTCACCAAGGCGATCGGGATCGATCCGAATTACGGCCCGGCCTATATCGGCCGCGCCAATGTCGAGCGCGCCCAGGGCAACCTCGACCAGGCGCTCAACGACCTCAACGTCGCGATCCGGCTGATGCCGGAATCGGCCGAGGCCTATCATGCCCGCGGCCTCGTGCGGCAGAAGCAGGGTCAGGACACGCAGGCGATCGCCGATTTCGACGCCGCCATCGACCGCGACCCCTTCAAGTCCGCGCCCTACGCCGCACGCGGCCAGAGCCTGATCGCCACGAACCAGTACCCGAAGGCGATCGAGGACTACAACGCGGCCCTCAACGTCAACAACAAGGACGCCACCTCCTGGGCCTATCGCGGCCTGGCCTACGAGAAGTCGGGCCAGCGCAAGGAGGCGATGGAGAACTACCAGCGCGCAGCGACGATCGATCCGAACAATTCCGTCGCCCGCGCCGGCCTCGGCCGGGTGCAGGGCGGGGTCGGCTCGCTGTTCAACTGACCGCTCGACGGTCTGAAGGCGGTTTCAAAAGGTCTCCGCCTCCCCTGCCTGGGGCGGAGACCTGTTCGTTGGGGTTTCACCCCGACACCCCACCAAAGGGCACGCCCTTTGGAAGCCCCTTGTCCGCGTGGGTTACGCCGCCAGCAGTCCGTTCGCGTCCTGCGTGATGCGGCGCAGGTGATGGGCGGTGTCGCCGAGCTGGTACTCGATCATGGCGAGCCGCTTGAAGTGGTGGGCGCCGATATACTCGAGGGTCATGCCGATGCCGCCGTGGAGCTGCACGGCCTCCTGGCCGACATACCGGCAGGCCTTGTTGATCTGGACCTTCACGGCCGATAGGGCCGCCGCACGCGCCGCCGCATCCGGCGTGTCGACCATCATGGCGGCGTAGAGGGCCATCGAGCGGGCCTGCTCCAGCTGAATCAGCATGTCCACCGCCCGGTGCTGCAGCGCCTGGAACGAGCCGACGCTGACGCCGAACTGCTTGCGGGTCTTGAGGTACTCGACCGTGAGCGTGTGGAGCGCGTCCATGGAGCCCACCGCCTCGGCGGCGAGCCCCGCGATCCCGTGCTCCACCACCCGCTCCAGCAGCGGCAGGCCGGCTTCGGGATCGCCCAGCGCCGCGTCGCCGGGCAGCTGTACCTCCGAGAAGGACACCTCCGCGGCCCGGCCGCCATCCTGCGTCGGGTAGGCCTCGATCGCGACGCCGGCGGCGTCGGCCGGGACCAGGAACAGGCCGATCCCCTGCGCGTCGCGCCGCTCCCCCGACACGCGGGCGGAGACCACCATCAGGCCGGCCGCGTCGGCGTTGGGTACGACGCTCTTGGCCCCGCTCAGCACGAAACCGTCGCCGGAGCGTCGGGCCGTGGTCGCCACGTCGGCGAGGTCATAGCGGGACTGGCGCTCGGTGTGGGCGAGGGTCAGGCGCAGGTCACCGGAGACCAAGTCGGGAACGAGGCGCGCCTTCTGCGCGGCGCTGCCGCCGAGCCGCAGGGCCGTCGAGCCGAGAACGAGGCTCGCCAGCAGCGGCTCGACCACGAGGTTGCGGCCGACCGCCTCCATGACCAGCATGGTCTCGACCGGGCCGCCGCCGAGGCCGCCGTCCTCGTCCGAGAAGGGCAGTCCCGTGACGCCGAGTTCGGAAAAAGCCGCCCAGCCCTCCGCGGGGAAGCCGAGCGGCGCCTTGAGCCGGGCCTGCCGGCTTTCCAGGGACGGGTAGAGATCGGCGGCCAGCCGCTCGACGCTGTCGCGCAGGAGCGACTGGTCCTCGTTCAGATCGAAATCCATGGTGGTGTCCTCGGACGTTCCCTCCCCCCTCTGCGGGGGAGGGCGGCCCCTGCGTCAGCAGGGGCCGGGAGAGGGGAACCCGGCTGCAGGACAGGGCGCGACCGGCATGAAGGGCGTGCCGCGTCCTGAAACGTCGCTCCCCTCTCCCGACCCCCTTCGGGGGCCACCCTCCCCCGCAGAGGGGGGGAGGGAGAGCCGAGGCCGCGACCGCCGCGTTTCTCAAGCCTGCGAGCGGATCCGGGATCGTCTCACAACCCCAGAATGCCCTTGGCGATGACGTTGTGCTGGATCTCGTTCGAACCGCCGTAGATCGAGACCTTGCGGTTGTTGAAGTAGCTCGGCGCCGCCGCATCGACCCAGTCGAAGCCCCCGGGCAGGTTGTTGGCCCCTGCCCCGCGTGCCGGGGCGGCGAGCGCGAACGGCCCGGCGAGCTCCACCAGCAGCTCCGTCGCCGCCTGCTGGAGCTGCGAGCCGCGGATCTTGAGGAGCGAGGAGGCGGGGTCCGGCTCCACCGAATCCGCCCGGCCCTGCTTGGCCGCCACCCGCATCTGGGTGATCTCCAGGGCCTTCAGCTCGACCTCGACCTCCGCGACGCGGGACCGGAAGGCGGGATCGTCCCACATCGTGCCGGGTCCGGCCGGCATTTCCCGGGCGAGGCGCTTGATCCGGGCGATCCGCTCCTTGGTGAGCCCGATCCGGGCGATGCCGGTGCGCTCGTTGGCGAGCAGGAATTTCGCGTAGTCCCAGCCCTTGTTCTCCTCGCCGACGAGGTTCTCCACCGGCACGCGCACGGAATCGAAGAAGACCTCGTTGACCTCGTGCCGGCCCTCCAGGGTGAGGATCGGCCGCACGGTGATGCCTGGGCTCTTCATGTCGATGAGCAGGAATGAGATGCCGCGCTGCTTCTTGGCCTCGAAATCGGTGCGGACGAGACAGAAGATCCAGTCGGCGTGCTGGCCGAGCGTCGTCCAGGTCTTCTGGCCGTCCACGACGTAGTGGTCGCCGTCGCGCACGGCCTTGGTCTTCAGCGAGGCGAGGTCGGAGCCGGCCCCGGGCTCGGAGAAGCCCTGGCACCACCAATCGTCGAGATTGGCGGCGCGCGGGAGGAAGCGCTCCTTCTGGTCCTGCCGGCCGAAGGTCGCCAGCACCGGGCCGAACATGTAGCAGTTGAACTGCTGCGGCAGGGGTACCGCCGCCTGGAACAGCTCCTCCGTGTAGATGTAGCGCTGGATCGGGGTCCAATCCCGGCCGCCAAATTCCTGCGGCCAGTGCGGCACCGCCCAGCCCTTGGCGTTGAGGATCCGCTGGCTGGTGACGTAGTCGTCCTTCGAGAGGCTGCGCCCCTCCGAGACCTTTTTTCGGATCTCGGCCGGGATCTCCGTCCGGCAGAAGTTCCGGACCTCGTCGCGGAACGCGATTTCCTCGTCGGTGAAGCGCAGATCCATCGATTCAGCTCCGGGCGATCTCGAACAGGCCGGCACAGCCCTGGCCGCCGGCGACGCACATGGTCACCACGGCGTAGCGCGCGCCGCGGCGGCGGCCTTCCAGCAGGGCGTGGCCCACGAGCCGCGCCCCCGACATGCCGAACGGGTGGCCGACCGCGATGGCGCCGCCGTTGACGTTGACCGTGTCCGGGTCGATCCCGAGCCGGTCGCGGCAATAGACCGACTGGGACGCGAAGGCCTCGTTCAGCTCCCACAGGTCGATGTCGGAGACGCGCAGACCCTGCCGTTCGAGGAGCCGCGGCACCGCGAAGACGGGGCCGATGCCCATCTCGTCCGGCCCGCAGCCGGCCGAGGCGAAGCCCCGGAAGGTTCCGAGCGGCGTCAGGCCCCGCCGCGCCGCCTCGGCGGCCGACATCAGCACCGAGGCCGAGGCCCCGTCCGACAACTGGCTGGCATTGCCCGCCGTGATGAAGGCGCCCTCCCCGCGCACGGGCTTGAGCTTGGCGAGACCCTCCAGGGTCGTGTCCGGCCGGTTGCCCTCGTCCTTGGCGAGCCGGGTCTCGACCTCCCGGGTCTCGCCGGTGGCCTTGTCGGTCACCGCCATGACGGTGCTCATCGGGACGATCTCGTCGTCGAACAATCCGCGTTCCTGCGCGGCGGCGGTGCGGCGCTGGCTCTCCAGGGCGAAGAGATCCTGCGCCTCCCGGGAGATCCGGTAGCGCTCCGCCACGATGTCGGCGGTCTCGATCATCGGCATGTAGATCGCCGGCAGGTGGGCCTCCAGCCACGCGTTGCGGGTCAGCTCCCGCTGAACCTTCGGCTGGACGAGGCTGATCGACTCGACCCCGCCCGCGACCGCCACCGGCACGCCGTCGAGGATGATCCGGCGCGCCGCGCTGGCGATCGCCTCCAGGCCCGAGGCGCAGAAGCGCGAGACCGTGACGCCGGCCGACTCGACCGGGATCCCCGCCACCAGGGCGGCGTGGCGGGCGACGTTGCCGCCCGTGGCGTTCTCCGGATAGCCGCAGCCGAGCACCACCTCCTCGACCGCCTCCGGCTCCAGCCGCGCCCGGTCCAGGGCGCCGCGGATCGCGTGGGCGGCCAGATCGGCGCCGCGGGTGAGGTTCAGCGCGCCGCGATGGGCCTTGCCGATGGGCGTGCGAGCGGTCGCGACGATCACCGCGTCGGTCATGCCGGAATCCTCTGGGGTTCCCAAAGGGCGTCACGCCCTTTGGTGGGGTGTCGGGGCGAGGCCCCGACGGATGCGGCCTCGGCCGTCAGCAGGGCGCTGCCCTGCACCCGCGAAAGGTCCCGGACCTTTCGAAGCCGGGACTTGGTGTGCGCAAGCCGAAACGGCATCAGGCCGAAGCCTTCCACTCGGCGAAGCGGCCGCCCTCGGCGGCGAGGCGCTTCAGGAGCGGGGCCGGCTCCTGGCTGTCGTCCCCGGTCTCGGCCGCGAAGCGCGACAGTGCCTCGGCGATGGTCTTCAGCCCGACCGTATCGGCCCAGTGCATCGGGCCGCCGCGCCAGGCCGGCCAGTTGTAGCCGTTGATCCAGATCGTATCGATGTCGCTCGGACGGGCCGCGACGCCCTCCTCCAGGATCCGCGCGCCCTCGTTGACCATCGGGTACATCAGTCGCGCCACGATCTCGTCCGGCGTGAAGCTGCGGCGCGCGATGCCGTGCTCGGCGGCGACGCGGGCGATCAGGGCCTCCACGTCCGGGTCGCGGGTGCCGGTGCGGGCGCCGTCCGGGTAGAGGTAGAAGCCGCGGCCGGTCTTCTGGCCGTAGCGGCCCTGCTCGGCCAGCGAATCGGCGACCGGCGCCCGGCCTCCGAAATCCTTGCGCGAGCGCCAGCCGATATCGAGCCCCGCGAGATCGCTCATGGCGAAGGGGCCCATCCGGAAGCCGAAACCGGTCACCGCCGCGTCGACCTCGTGCGGCAGCGCCCCTTCAAGCAGCAGGCGCTCGCCGGCGCGGCTGCGGCGCTCCAGCATGCGGTTTCCGACGAAGCCGAAGCAGACCCCCACCGTCACCGGCAGCTTGTTGAGGCGCTTGCCGAGATCGAGGGCGGTGGCGAGCACGTCCGGCTTGGTCTTCTCGGCCCGGACCACCTCGACGAGGCGCATGACGTTGGCCGGGCTGAAGAAGTGCAGGCCGAGCACGTCCTGCGGCCGGCCAGTCACCGCCGCGATGGCGTTCACGTCGAGATAGGAGGTGTTGGTGGCCAGGATCGCGCCCGGTTTGGCGATGGCGTCGAGCTTGGAAAAAATCTCCCGCTTGACGCCCATGTCCTCGAAAGCTGCTTCGATGACGATGTCGGCCTCCGCGGCGTTCTCCAGGCCGATCGCCCCCGTGATCCGGCCGACCCGCTCGTCGCGCTGCGCCTCGGTGATCGAGCCGCGCTTGGCCGAGCCGGCATAGAGGCCCCTCACCCGGTCGAGACCGCGCTCCAGGGCACCGGCCTCCGTTTCGATCACCGTCACGGGGATGCCGGCATTGGCGAAGCACATGGCGATCCCGCCGCCCATCGTGCCGGCGCCGATCACCGCCGCCGTCCGGACGGGGCGGCGGGGCGTGTCCTTCGGCAGGCCGGGGACGCGGGCCGCCTCGCGCTCGGCGAAGAAGGCGTAGCGCAGGGCCTTCGAGCGCGGATCCTCCACCAGGGTGCGGAACTCGGCCCGCTCCACCGCGACGGCGGCGTCGAAATCCTGCTCCAGGCCGGCGCGCACGACCCGCACCAGGGCGTGGACGTTGGTGGCGTCGGGATCCCGCTTCACCGCCTCGGCGGCCAGGCTCTCGTACCGCTCCCGGGCCTCCGGCGTGAGCTTCTCCGACCGGTCGCGCACCCGCGGGAGGCGGCCCGCATCGGCCAGCTCCAGGGCCCGGGTCCGGGCCTCCGCCACGAGGTCGCCCAGGACCACGGCGTCGATGATGCCGAGCGCCGCCGCCTTCTCGGCGGAGACGGGCTCGCCGGTGAGCATCATCGGGAAGGCGGCGTCGGGGCCGATCAGGCGCGGCAGGCGCTGCGTGCCCCCCGCCCCCGGGATGATCCCGAGCTTGATCTCCGGCAGCCCGATCTTGGCGGCCGGCGCCGCGACGCGGCTGTGGCAGGCCATCGCCAGTTCGAGGCCGCCGCCGAGGGCCACGCCGTTGATGGCCGCCACCACGGGCTTCGGGCTGGCATCGAGGCGGTCCAGGATGTCGGGCAGGCTCGGCGGCTGCTGCGGCTTGCCGAACTCGGTGATGTCGGCCCCGCCGACGAACACCTTACCCTCGGCGGCCAGCACAATCGCGCGGACCGATTCGTCCGCGATGGCCTGGTCCAGGGCCCCGTCGAGGGCGGCCCGCAACGCGGCACCGAGCGCGTTGACCGGCGGGTTGGCGAGCGTGAGCACGGCCACGCCGCCATCGACCTCCTGACGAACCACACAACACTCCCTGTCATTCTGCAATGCAGAATAATGGTCTGCACGTTGGTTGAATGTTGGTCCGGGTCGACGCGAGCGTCAAGCGAAGGTCGTGACTCGTCTGCGGCTGACGTCATCTCCGAACCGATCATTCTGCATTGCAGAAATCAACGGATGCTTCCGTTTGACCCGCGCCCCGGCGCCATGTCATCAAAACGGCCCCGGGCGGGACTCAGTTGCGGTCGCCGCCGGGTGAGCGATGATCGGGCTGCCCGAAGCAGGGGAGGATCGCGGTGCGTGGCATCCATCGGGGCGAGCGGCCCGGGAGCGCCTGTCCGGCGCGGAATCGGGCGGCAGGGAGCGGGCGGTGAGCGACGGTCCCGAGCAGACCCTGTCCGGGCGCCTGCCCGAAGCCCTGCGCGGACGCCTCGCCCTGCCGGTGATCTGCGCGCCGATGTTCATCGTCTCCGGGCCGGAACTGGTGATCGCCCAGTGCCTGTCCGGCGTGGTCGGCTCGTTCCCGGCGCTCAATGCCCGGCCCGCCGCTCTGCTCGACGAATGGCTCACGCGGATCACGCGAACGCTGGCGGAGGCCCGGGCGGCCGACCCGTCGTGCAAGGTCGCGCCCTTCGCGGTGAATCAGATCGTCCACGCGTCCAACGACCGGCTGGCCCAGGACGTCGAGGCCTGCGTCCGGCACCGGGTGCCGATCATCATCACCTCGCTGCGGGCGCCCGACGCGGTGATCCGCCCGGTTCACGCCTATGGCGGCGTGGTCTTCCACGACGTCACCACCGTGCGCCATGCCGAGAAGGCGCTGGAGGCCGGGGTCGACGGGCTGATCCTCGTCTGCGCCGGCGCGGGCGGGCATGCCGGCACGCTGAGCCCCTTCGCCCTCGTCGGTGAGATCCGGCGGTTCTACGGCGGTCCGCTGATCCTCTCGGGGGCGATCACCTCGGGCGCGGCGATCCTGGCCGCCCAGGCCATGGGGGCCGACCTCGCCTACATGGGCACCCGGTTCATCGCCACCCGGGAGGCGAACGCCGCCCCCGCCTACAAGGACATGATCGCCGGCAGCGCGGCCGCCGACATCCTCTACACCCCCTACTTCACCGGCGTGCCGGGCAACTACCTGACGCCCAGCATCCGCGCCGCCGGGCTCGATCCCGAGGCGCTGCCGGTGCGCGACAAGACCGCGATGAATTTCGGCAGCGGCGGCGTGAAGGCGTGGCGGGACGTCTGGGGCGCGGGCCAGGGCGTCGGCACCATCGCGGACGCGCCGGCCACCGCCGACCTCGTGGCCCGTCTCGCGCGGGAATACGCGGCGGCGCGGGGGCGGATGGCCGGCCTGTCGGCGGAATACGCGGGCGAGGCCGTGCCGTGAGCGTCCGGGTGCATCCGCCTCTCGCCGCCCGTTGCCCGTCCGGCGAGGGGACAGCGGCCTGCTCGGGAGACGGGGGCGCGACTGTGATGTGTGAATCCGCCCCCCCGAACCTGCGCGTCGCCGACCCGGAGCCCGGGATCCGGCTCATCACCATCGACCGGCCGGAGCGGCGCAACGCCCTCGATCGGGCGACCTATGCGGGCCTGACCGCGGCCATCGTGGCCGTGGCCCGGGACCTTGCGGTGCGCGCCGTCGTGCTCACCGGCGCCGGCGGCTGCTTCACCGCCGGCAACGATCTCAAGGATTTTCAGGACGTCGAGACCGGCGGCGACAGCCCCGGCCTGACCTTCCTCAAGGCTCTGCGCGCCTGCCCGACGCCAGTCGTGGCGGCCGTGGAGGGCCATGCGGTCGGGATCGGCACGACGCTGCTGCTTCATTGCGATCTCGCCTATGCGGGGGACGGCGCCCGGTTCCGCCTGCCCTTCACGGCGCTCGGCCTGAGCCCGGAGGGCGGATCGAGCTACCTGCTGCCCCTGGTGGCGGGTTCGAAGCGCGCCGCCGAACTCCTGATGCTCGGCGAGCCCTTCACGGCCGCGGAGGCCGCCGCGGCGGGCCTCGTCAACGCCGCCGTCCCGGCGGGGACGGCGCTGGAGACCGCCCTGGGCAAGGCGCGCGCGCTCGCGGCCCTGCCCCGGTCCTCGATCGCCGCTACCAAGCAGGCCCTGCGCCGTGGCCACGAGGAAGCTGTCGCCCGGACGTTCGGCGAGGAGGCGGAGGTCTTCCACGCGCTCCGCCGCGCCCCGGAGGCGCAGGCGGCCTTCGCGGCGTTCCTGCACCGATGAGGGCGCGGATGGATGCGGACGCGGCCCTGCTGGCCGATCCCGACACCGCCGGACTCGGCGCGAAGGAGGACCGGCACTTCGTGACGGCCCTCGCGCGGGGGCTGTCGGTGCTGGCCTGCTTCGGTCCGGGGCGCACGAGCCTCGCCAACCACGACATCGCGGAGGCCTGCGGCCTGCCGCGCTCCACCGTATCACGGCTCACCTACACGCTGACCAAGCTCGGCTACCTGCAGCATTTGCCCGAGATCGGCCGCTACCGCCTCGGCACGGCGACGATCGCGCTCAGCTCGGCGGCTCTCGGAGGCCTCGACGTCCGCGGCATCGCCCGGCCCGTGCTCCGCGCCGTGGCCGAAGCCGCCAACGCCTCGGTGGGACTCGGCGTCCGCGACCGTCTCAGCATGCGCTACGTCGATTGCCAGCGCGGCCCGGCGGCGATCTCGCTCAACCTCGATACCGGCTCGCGCATCTCCCTCGCCCGCAGCGCCATGGGCCGGGCCTACGTGGCAATCTGCACGGATCGCGAGCGCGAGGGCATTTACGAGGACCTGAAGGCCCTGGACCCGGTCGCCTGGCCCGCGCTCCGGGCCGGTCTCGACCGGGCCGTGGCCGAGCATCGGGAGATCGGCTGCTGCACCTCGTTCGGCGAGTGGCAGGAAACCGTCTGCGCCATCGCGGTGGGGTTCCATCCCGGCGGCGGCCTGCCGCCCATGTCGGTCAATTGCGGCGCCCCCACCGTCATCACCGACGCACGCTTCCTCATGGAGGTGGCGCGCCCGAGACTCATCGCAGCCGTCCGCAGCCTCGACGGCGTCATGGGAGCCTGAGGATGTCCGCGATGGATGCCGAATCCGCCACCGACGACCTGCCGCTCGCCGGGATCCGCGTCCTCGACCTGTCCCGGGTCCTGGCGGGGCCGTGGTGCGCGCAGGTGCTGGGCGATCTCGGCGCCGACGTGATCAAGATCGAGCACCCGGAGCGCGGCGACGATACCCGCGACTGGGGCGTGCCCACGAGCCCCGGCAACACCTCGTATTTCGACAGCGTGAACCGCAACAAGCGCTCCATCGGTATCGATCTCGCCAGCCCGGACGGGCTGGCGATCGTCAAGGCGCTCGCGCGCGAGAGCGATGTCCTGGTGCAGAACTTCAAGACCGGCGGGGCCGAGAAGCTCGGCCTCGGCTACGGCGACCTGTCGGCGGAGAATTCCGGCCTGATCTACTGCTCGATCGCCGGCTACAGTTCCGACGGCTCTGAGGCCGGACGACCCGGCTACGACCTCGTCGTGCAGGGTGAATCCGGTGTGATGGCGCTCAACGGCGAGGCTGGAGGGCCGCCGCTCAAGTTCGGGGTCGCGGCGGTCGATCTGTTCACCGGGCAGTTCGCGGCCCAGGCCGTGCTGGCGGCCCTGTACCAGCGGGAGCGGACCGGACGGGGCAAGACGATCGACCTCGCTCTGTTCGATTGCGGTGTCGCGCTGACCTCCTATTACGGCCTGGAGGCGCTGGCCCGGGGCATCGATCCGCCCCGCTACGGCAATGCCCATCCCTCGATCGTGCCCTACGGGGTGTTCGAGGCCGGCGACGGGCCGGTGGTGATCACGGTCGGCAACAACGGGCAGTACCGCCGATTCTGCGAGCAGGTGCTGGAGCGGCCGGACTGGGTCGCCGACCCGCGCTTCGCCACCAACCTCGACCGATCGCGCAACCGCGCCGCCTTCATCCCGGTGCTGGAGGCGGAGCTCGCCAAGTGGGAGCGCGCGCCGCTGATCGCGCGGCTCAGGGCCGCGGGCATCCCCTGCGGCGAGGTGATGGGCCTGCGCGAGGCGCTCACCTGCGACCGGGCCCAGGAGGCCGGGCTGGTGGTGACGGCGCCCGGCAATGCCCACGTCATCGCCCCGCCCTATCGGCTCGACGGCCGCCGGCTGCCGGTGCGGCGCATGCCGCCGGGCCTCGGGGATTCGAGCGCCGAGATCCTGGCCGAGGAGCTGGACTATCCGGAGGGCGCGCGCGACGCGCTGCGGGTCAAGGGCGTGGTCCGGTAGGCAGGTCGCCTCCTGCAGGTCGCCTCCTGCCGTCGCGTGCCGTGGACGGCTCGCCGCGGGTCGGAGCGGGCCAACATCCGCGCGGTCGGGCCGTGGGCTAGCGCAGCACGCCTTCGGCCAGGGCCCGCTGGATGCCCCGGATGTCCGCGCCCTTCTTCAAGGTCCGCTGGATCGGCTCCGCCGCGCCCGAGACCCAGATCTTCAACTCGGCGTCGAGGTCGAACGTACCGGCGGTCTCGACCGAGAAGCGCACGATCGCGCGGTACGGCACCGACAGGAACTCGACCTTGCTGCCGGTCACGCCCTGGACGTCGATCAGGATGACGCGGCGCTCGGTGAACACGAACACGTCCCGGATGATCTTGAAGGCGAGCCGCGCCGTCTCGCCGTCGATCAGGATGCCGTCGAGCCGGCGCTCCAGGGAGGCCGCATCGACGGCCGAGCCGTGTCCGAGCAATCCGTCCAGAAGCCCCATGGCCGATCATCTCGTGCTGGTCCGCGTCGAGGCGGAGCATGGCGCCCGACCGTCGGCGCGGCAAGCGCCCGCCGCGATCGGACACTCCGTTCCGACCGCGAGCCTGGTCGCGCGCGGCGATGCCCGCCGCCGCGCCCGCCGTCACGCGCAGGTCGAGGTGTCCGATGCCCCCTCGGACCGGCACCGGGCGTCGAAGCTTCGCGCGAGCTCGGCGAGGCTGACGGAACCGAGCCGCGTGATCAGAAGGGCCTCGGCCTCGCGCAGCGTGTCCTCGACCGCCGCGTTGACGACCTTCTCGACGGCGCAGGCCGGGTTCGCGCGATCGCTGCCGATCGCGAAGATGCGGGGCCCGCCGACCGCGCGGTGGATGTCGAGCAGCGAGACCGCGTTCAGGTCCGCCGCGATGGTCCATCCGCCGCCGTGCCCCTTCTCCGACGTCACGTAGCCCGCGTTCCGGAGCCCGGCCATCGTGCGGCGGACGACCACGGGATTCGTCCCGAGCATCCGCCCGATCGCCTCGGACGTCATCGGTCCGTCGTGGCGCGCCATGTGAAGCAGCACATGGAGCGTTCGGGAGAGGCGGCTGTCGGTGCGCACCCGTCGATCCATCACACCGGACTCGGGATTGGCAACCGTGCGCCATCACGATACTTATCAAGTTACGTGATGGAGCGGAGCTGAAGCGGTGCGCGAGTTCGAGAATCCGGATCGGTGGGACAGGGTCGCCGAGCACTACGAGACGACCGCCCATCCGTTCACGGCGCGCTTCGCCGAGGCGGCGCTCGCGCGGGTGCCGCTGGCCGGAAGCAGCCGCGTCCTCGACGTCGCGGCGGGCACCGGTGCCCTCGCGCTGGCCGCGGCGCGGACGGGGGCGCAGGTCCTCGCGGTCGACTTCTCGCCCGGCATGGTCGCGCGCATCGCCGGGGCGAGACTGCCCAATGTCGACGCGCGGGTCATGGACGGACAGGCCCTCGCCCTACCCGACGGTGGCTTCGACGCGGTGTTCTCGATCTTCGGGGTGATCATGTTCCCCGACTGGCGGAAGGGCCTCGCCGAGATGGCGCGCGTGACGCGGCCCGGGGGATCGGGCGTCGTGGCCACGTGGCAGGATCAGGGCGCGGCGACGTTCTTGCTGCTCGGCGAGATCCGTCGCAAGCTGTTCCCCGAGCGCGAGAGCCGGGCGATGCCCGAAGGGGTGCGGGCGCTCGGCGATCCGGCGGGGTTCACCCGGGCGCTGGTCGCGGCCGGGTACGCAGCCCCCCGGATCGACCGGGTGACCTTCGACTACGCGCTCGACGTCGCCATGCTCGACGACCCCGACACGGTGTTCGGTCTGTCGCCGGACTGGGTCGACCTGAGCGCGGCCGACCGGGCCGCGGTGATCGCGGAGGCGCGGCGCATGGCGGGCGGTCGACCCGTCCTGCCGATCCCCTCGACCGCCCTGATCGCCGTCGCGGAGCGCTGAGCGCCGCGGTGGCGCCAAACCCGGCGCCTCAGCCGGATTTGCGCGCGTCCGCCAGCCGCGCCCGCGCGTCGTCCAGCACCCGGGTCAGGGCCGCGTCCCACGAGACCCGCGGCTGCCAGCCGGTGGCGGCGTGGAGGCGGCCGGCATCGCCCGCGGCCAGGGGAATCTCGGTCGGGCGCACGCGCTCCGGGGCGATCCGGATCTCGAACGGGACCCGGGCCCGGGCGCGCAGGTCCTCGAGGACGCTGGCGATCGTCCGCGGCTGGCCCGAGCTGATGTTGAACACGCTCCCGTCCGCCAGGGCGTCCGCCCGGCCGATCAGGTCGGCGTAGGCGTTCGCCACGTCGGCGACGTCGAGGAAGTCGCGGTAGGAGGAGAGGTTGCCGACCTCCAGGCAGGGCGGCACGAGGCCGGCCTCGATCCGGGCGATCTGGCCCGCGAAGGAGGCCACGACGAAGCGCTCGTCCTGGCCGGGGCCGATATGGTTGAACGGCCGCAGCACGACGAGCTTCACGCCGATCCGGGGCAGCAGGTCGCGGAGCAGCTGCTCGCCCACCCATTTCGACCGGGCGTAGGTGTTGCGCGGCAGGGGCTCGACCGCCTCGCTGAGGGCATGGCCCGCCAGGAAGGCGCTGCCGTAGACTTCGCCGGAACTGACGAAGAAGAAGGTGCAGCCCGGCACCGCCTCCACCGCGGCCACGAGGTTCATCAGGCCGTTGACGTTGACCCGCCACGTCTGGCCCGGGCCGCTGGCGGAATCCGCCACCGAGGCGAGGCCCGCCAGATGAAGGATCGCGGTCGGCCGGAATCGCGCCACGAAGCCGCGGAGCGCGGCTTCGTCGAGGAGATCGATCGCCGCGTAGCTGACGCCCTCCGGCAGGTGCGGCGCCCGCCCCCGCCCGATCCCGGCCACGCAATCGCCCGCTCCCGCGCTCATCGTCGCCAGGAGCGGCAGGACGTGGCCGCCCACGAAGCCGGCCGCCCCGGTGACGAGGATGCGCCGCCCGACCGGGCCGCCGGATCCGTGGAGGGAGGGCGCGCTCATGGCGCGATCCGGGCGCGGGCTGTCACCTAGCCCGGTTTCCGAGTTCCCCAGCGCACGCCCCTGCTGCCCTGCCCGGCCCCCGGCGAGCTGCCGGCATCGGCGCCGATCGCCGGGCCGGAGGCGGTCTGGGGCCGATGCTGAGAGCCGGCCGCCAGGGGTTTCGATGCCAGCGTGTCCGGCACCTCGGACAGGTGCGACTCGTCCTGGTCGGTGGCGAACTGCCCCGCCTTGCGGAAGGTCCAGAGATAGCCTGGCACCACCGCCTCGGCGGCGGTCGGCGTGATGCCGATGCCTTCGAAGGTCCGACCCTCGGCCTTGGCGGCCTCGGAGACGACGTTGTCGTTCTGAAGCAGCGTCACCTGATCGCGGGTCAGCTTCAGCGAATCCGGCAGCAGGCCGAAGGTCAGGGTGTCGGCGATCTCCAGCATGCGGGCCTGGAGCTTGGCCGCCGGCGCAGGCAGGTCCACGACCACCCGCTTCCGCCGGATCGTCTTCAGCATGTAGCGCACGAAGTGCTCCAGCGTGCCCACCTCCGGGCCGCCGAGTTCGTAGACCTTGCCGGGCGCCACGGTGCCGTCGACCGCGCGGGCGATCGCCTCGGCGACATCGCCCACGAAGGCCGGCTGGAAGCGGGACTGGCCGCCGGCGAGCGGGAGAACCGGAAGCGCCCGGGCGAGGCCGGCGAAGCGGTTGAAGAAGCTGTCGCCGGGCCCGAAGATCAGCGAGGGCCGGAACACCACCGCGTCCGGACAGGCGGCGAAGACCCGCGCCTCGCCCTCCGCCTTGGTGCGCGCGTAGACCGACGGCGAGGCCGGATCGGCCCCGATCGCCGAGACGTGGATCATCCGGGCGCCCTGGCGCGCCGCGGCGCGGGCGATCGCCTCGGCCCCGTCGACCTGCAGCCGCGCGAAGCTCTGGGAGCCGGTCTCCTGCAGGATGCCGACGAGGTTGATCAGCACGTCCGACCGCTCGGCGGCCCGGACCACCGAGTCCGGGTAGCGCAGGTTGGCCTGGACGGCCACGATCTGGTTGACCTTCCCCAGGGGCTGCAGGAACAACGCGAGATCCGGCCGGCGCACCGCGACGCGGATCCGGTAGCCGCGCTTGGCCAGCGCCCGCACCACGTGCCGTCCCAGGAAGCCGGAGCCGCCGTAGATCGTCACGAGCTGGTCCTGCGGACGCAGGAGCCCCGGCGTGGCGGCGGATGCGGACTGCGTCTCCGGACTCGTGTGCGCCGCCGCGGGCGCCGTCGTGTTCTCTTGGCCGCTCATCGCCGTGGTCTCGAGCTCCTCGCGCGCCCCGGGGCGCCGTCAGGCGGCCTACTTAGCCTAACTTCGGCGCGATGGGAGCCGCCGAATGAGCCGCCGCGCCATTCCGGTGAACAGCGTGGGGCCGATGACCGGCGCGGCAGAGGGCCGGACGCTGGAACGGGTGCGGCCGCCACGCATTCTTCCCCACCATACGGCCCTGCCGAATCGCGCGGATGGGACGCGCCGGGGACTTCGATGATTGTAGGGATGCTCGTTTCCGCGGCGATCGCGGTGTTCGGCCTGCTGGTCGCGTTGGGGTTCGTCGGGCACCCGATCGACGCGCAGCTCGTCAGCAACTACGGCTGGAGCATTCTGATCATCGGCGTCGCGCTGTTCGTGCTGTTCGCGTGGTCCCGGTACAGCCGGACCCGCAGGCGGCACTCCGCCTGATCCGCCGGCTCAGGCGACCTTGATCCGGCGGCGCATCTCCCGCGCCACGGCCGGACGCCCGTTTGGACGGCCGCCGACCGCCCGGGGAGCCCCGACCGTGAGGCTCTGACATTCGCGCGCGATGAATGCGGTCGGCATCTCGGCCTGCATGTCGGCCTCCATGTCGCGCAGCGCCGTGTCGGAATGGGCCGGGTGCAGGTGAATGATCCCGAGCGCCTTGACGCCCGCCGTCCGGGCGAGCTCCACGCCCTTCTGCCAGGTCGAGTGGCCCCAGCCCCGGCAGGTCGGATACTCCCCGTCGGTGAACATGCCGTCGTAGACCATCAGGTCGGCGTCGGCCACGAAGGCGGCGAGGTTGGGATCGGGCCAGGGGTCGCTGTGCTCGATGTCGCTGATCAGGCACAGGCGCTTGCCGGCATGCTCGAACCGGTAGCCCACGGAGCCCTGCGGATGGTTCAGCAGGATCGTGGCGACCCGCGTCCCGTCCGGGAAGGTCAGGGTCTGCCCCGCCTCGAAGCCGTGGTGGCGGAAGGTGCAGCACAGCCTGTCGAGCGTAACCGGGAACAGCGGCGGCGCGAACAGGCGGTCGAGGGTCGGGCCGGCCGATTCGCCGCCGAGGTTGCCGCAATAGGTGTTGATCACCCGGTCGCAGTCGAGGACCGCCGGCTTGAAGAAGGGGAGCCCCGCGGTGTGGTCGAGATGCAGGTGGCTGAACAGCAGGTCGACTTCCCGGGGCAGATCGGTCCGGTGACCCTGTCCGAGATTGTAGATGCCCGAGCCCGCGTCGACGATGAACATCCGCTGGCCGCACCGCACCTCGATGCAGGGCGTGCTGCCGCCGAATTCGGCGTATTGCGGGCCGCTGACGGGCGTCGAGCCGCGGACGCCCCAGAAGCGGAGTACGAGGTCTTGGTCGGCCGTCAGGAGAGTCGGCTCGGAACTGTTCGACATGGCGATCACGAATCCGCGGACAGTCGGTCCCGATCGGTTATGATCGAAACCCCGTCGCCGTTCCGGGAAGGTAGCTTTGAATAAGGCAGGCCGACGGAGCAGGTGTACCGCTCATCCCCTGCCGTATCATGAATTGGTGTGCCGCAGGCGGTCGTGATGTGCGTCCGCGCACACGCACGGGACGCTTGACCGGACCCTCGCATGCTCAGAGCGCCTCGGCCGAGGCCAGGAGACCGCCCGGCGAACCGGCCAGAATCGGGCGTCCGGAGCCCGATCCGGCGAGGCCGGCGGCCAGCCAGGACGGAAGCGCGTCGCTGTAGCGGGTCGGGAGCGGCGCGACCAGCGCCCCGAACGGATCGGGGGCGCGCTCGTAGACCGGGACGAAGCCCGCCATCTGCCGCGGCGACAGGCCCGACTCGGGCGCGGCCCAGCCGGCCCAGACCGTGTCGGGCACCGGGCGATGGGCGCGATGGCCCGGCACGACCACCACCTCCTGGCCGGCGAAGGCCAGGGCTTCCGGCCGGCTGATGTCGCCGACCGCCCCGCCCCGGGCCGTGTAGGCCGCCCAGAAGGCGTTCTGGCCGCCGTCGGAATAGGTCGTGCGCACGGCGGGCTCGCCCGCCTCGGCGAGCGCGGTCATCCGCGCCTCCTCGACCGCCCGGCGGGTGGTGACCGCCGCCTCGATGGCGGGATCCCGCGAAGGCGCGAACGCGTACCGGCCGGCGACCACCGAGACCTGCAGCTCCTCGCGGCTCGCCTCGAACCGGTCCGAGCCGGCCTTGAGTTCCCGCCAGAAGGCGATGTTGGGGTCGGTCCGGTGGCGGGCCATGTTCTCGGCGGTCATCCGGAACGGGTAGGACTGGAACTGGAAGGCCGCCTGCCCGCCGTTCAGCGCGTCCCGGGCGATGGCGTAGATCTCGCCGACCGTACTGTTGGTCATGGCGAAGCAGCCCATGGACGAGCAGATGCCGTGGACCATCACGGCGGACCCGGTTCCGCCATGGGCCCGGTCGTAGGCGTTCGGATATCCGACGTCGAAGGACAGGTAGTAGTGCGAGTTCGGGTTCATCTGACGCCGGGGCACCGTATAGAACCCCTCCGGGGTCTGCCGGTCGCCGCTCTTGCGCTTGGGCCCGAGCTGGCCGGACCAGCGGCAGATCGGGAACGTCTTGATGAAGACGTAGCCGGCGCGACCCTTCTTCCAGACCTCGATCTCGGATTCTTTCTTGTAGGCCCGGAACAGGACCGGCGAGGCGGCCGTCACGCCCTTCTGCGCCATCAGGGCAAGGGTCGCGGCGGGGATCGGCGCCTCCGCCTTGCCGGCCTGCGCGGCGGCCGGACCGGCGAGGACCAGCACGACGAGGCCGGCAGCGAGGGGGATCGAGGTCGACAGGGGCATGAACCGTCCGCGCTGGATCGGCCGGGATGGCTGCCGGACAGGCGCGGCCTCGCGGCCTGACGGATTATTGCGGCGGCCATGAGGCTGCGCGTCCGGTCAGCCCGACCCCGCTGGATTGTCCCGCTGCGCGCGGAAGGCCGACGGCGCCGGCGGATCGTGACGTCCTGTCAGGCTGCCGGTGCGGGGTCCCGCTCGGCGGCGGCCGGGACGGGTGCGATGACCGCGCTGTTCTCCACGGCGATCACCGCGTCGAAGGGCGCGGCGTTCTCCGCAAGACTCGTCTCGGGCAGGCAGACGATCAGGCCGCGCCCGGCCCGCGCCTGCCGCAGCTGGGCGAGGCGCTCGCGTGCGCCCTCGACCTTCCGCTCGTCCATCGCGACCGCCACCACGAGGATGTCGGGATCACGGGCGAGACAGCGGCTCAGCTCGATCGCCACGCGTTCGCGGGCATTGATCGCGCCGTCCGCCAGAGCCCCGGTGCTGGGCTGAGCCTCGACCTTGCTGTCGAGGCCGAGGCCATAGACCGAGGCCTCGAGGCCCTCGTCGGCCAGAACCCGGCGCACCAGTTCGCGCACCCGCGGCTCGGCATTGGCCTCGCCGAGGCTGATCCGGCCGAACAGGAGGTTCTCTTCCAGGCTGGCGGCCGGATTGACCCGGGAGGGGTCGTGGAACTCCACCGCGCCCGCGAGGTGGGGCGGCAGCATCCGTGCGAAGGACCGCCGCGCCTGGACGAGGCGCTCCTCGAACGGGCCGTCGATCAGGCCGAAGCGGTGGCGCGATTCGTTGTAGCGCAGCGCCAGGCCGATCAACCGCAAGCGGTCGCGCTGGCCCGCCGGTCCCCGGCGCAGGCTCGCCGCGTTGGGCAGGCGCACCACGAGATCCTCGAAATAGCCCCGCTCGGCCGCCTGGAACAGCGAATAGGCGTCGAACAGGGGATGGTCGTTGGGCAGGTCGGCGAAGATCTCCACCGTGCTGCGGGCCACCGACAGGCCGATCTCGGTGAGCGGGCGAACCAGCCCCTCGGCCTCCAGAACCGCCCGCAGATAGGGGTGGCGGGCGAAACGCAGGGGCGCGAAGGTGCCGCCCACCGGCTCCCCGAACAGGATGTTCTCGCCGATGCTCGCCTGGTTGTTGTAGCGGTCGGGATCGAAGGGCTCGACGAGGCGCTCGGCGCCCTTGGCGGCCAGCGCCACCCGCATGGTCCGGCGGGCGGTGACGATCGCGGCGGCGAGCCGCGGCTGGGCCGCCGGATCGAGCCGTCCGGTCAGCCCGCGGGCGTATACGAAGCCGTCGAGCCCGGTGAGCCGGCTGATGCCGATCAGCGCGATGTCGTCGGGCGCGGTCGCCGGATCGGTGCCGTAGAGCAGGTTCTGCCGGAGGGAGCCCTCCATCAGGATCGCCTCCCCCGACGTGAAGGCGATCCGCCGGGCGCGCTCCGCGGCGTCGAAGTCGCGCAGGTCCGTGCCCGCATAGGTGACGGCCCCGGCCGTCGGCTCGACCTGCCCGGCCAGCACCGCCGCCAGCGCCCGGGCGCCGCTGCCGCGGCTGCCCGTGATCGCCACGTGGCCCGGCATCGTCACGGCCACGGCGACGCCGGTCAGGCGCTCGCCCGTGGCCGGATCGAAGGCTCCGACGCCTTCCGTGGCCAGGATCCCGGACCGGGGCAGCGGCAATGCGGCCGCACCAATCCGGGCGGCCCTCGCCCGCCGCCCCTCGAGGGACGCGATGATGCGGGCGAGGTCGCGGAGGCGCGGGCGCACCGACCGGCGGACCATCCAGAACCGCGCGCAGATGGCGGCGAGCCAGCCCGCGAGGCCGAAGGCGCCGACGGCCGCCAGGAGGGCGGCCGGATCCACCGGGGCCGCGGGCGGCTGCCCTGGCGCCGAGCGCCACAGTGCCGTGCCGGCGGCGATGGCCGGCAGGATCACCGCCAGCGCCAGGGCGGGCGCCCGGGCGTAGGCCAGCCGCGCCTCGGCGCGACCGACATTGGTCCGCATCGCGGCGACGCGGGCGGCGATACGTCTGCGCTCGATGGCCGCCGCTCCGTGGTTGCGCACGGCAGGAAGCCGCCGAACGAGGTCGTTCAGGTTCTCCTCCGCCCGCGCGCTGGAGCGCAGGCGCAACTCTTGCCGGTCGCGCGCCCGTTCGAGCACCAAGCCGTAGGCGAGTCCGATCGCCGCCAGTCCGATCACGGCCGCCGGGATCAGCCGGGGCGCGGCCAGGGCCGCGAAGCCGAGGGCCAGGATCAGGGCCGCGAGGGTCATCGCCGGCAGGACGATGCCGGCGGCGAGCAGGCGGTCGGCTCGAGCCAGCACCTCTCCGACGATCCGGGCCAGGCTGCGCGCCTCGTCCCGGGCCCCCGCGGGGGCGTCGAGGATCGCCCGCAGAACGCCTTCGCGGACGGCGTCCCCGGCCTTGTTCTGCGCCTTGAAGCACAGGCGCGCCACGCACCAGCCGAGGCCCGCCAGGGCCAGGGCGCAGACGGCGATGCACAGGAAGGCGGTGAGCTCGAGTTCGGCGGGGCGCATCGGGATGCCGGGGGCCAGCACCAGCTCTCCGCCCGGAAGCGCGACCGCCACGCGCAGGAAGGGCAGCACCGGCGCCTCGTCGCGCGGCAGGACCGCGATCAGGTCGCGCAGGCACAGGAGCGCGAGCGCGCAGAGCGGCGCGCCGATCCCGACCGCGAGGGCCGCCGCCGCGGTGTGCTGAGGCCGCGCGGCGCGCCACGTCAGGACGAGAGGATCGGATTCCATGCGTCTCCGGACAGGATCGGGCGTCTCAACCGTCGCGCGGGCATAGGCGTTCGCGCCGGTCACGGGAAGGGTCGCGGGCGCGGGCTTCCCTTGCGCGGACCTTGCCGCCGGCCGCTGCGACATGTCGGCCGGGTTGTTTGCGGTTGTGGCCCTGGTTTGGAAGCGCTCCAGCGTTACAACCATGGGGCATGGCGCGGCCGTGGCTCGGATCTGCGAGGCGCGGGACCTCCAAGCCTGATCGCCGCGGGCGCCCGAGCCGTATCGCGCGGCCGGCCGGCGCACCGCACGATTTCGACCGGGACCAGAAGGTGGGGCGACGCTTGCGGCGAGGGGCTGAGAAGACCGAGCGCCATCTCCCGGCCTTCGCCTGTTGCGGGTCGGCCTGATGGCGCAGCTGTTCACGCCCGGGGCCGACGCGCTCTACCGCCTCGCTCTGATGACCGGCGTCGCCTGCCTGGTTGGGCTCCCGGTTCTGGCGGCCGGGATCGTGCGCTCGAACTACGTCACGGGCGTCGGGGTCGCGCCGGCCCAGCCCCTGCCGTTCAGCCACAAGCACCATTCCGGCGAACTCGGCATCCAGTGCCGCTACTGCCACACCACGGTCGACCGGGAGGCCACGGCCGGCATCCCGCCGACGCATACCTGCATGACGTGCCACTCGCAGATCTGGACCGGCTCCGAGATGCTCAAGCCGGTGCGCGACAGCTACGCGCAGGACAAGCCGCTCGAATGGAAGCGGCTGAACAAGCTGCCGCAATACGTCTACTACAATCACTCCGTCCACGTGACGAAGGGGATCGGCTGCTCGACCTGCCACGGCGACGTCACGGCGATGCAGATGACGTACCGGGCCAACGCCTTCGAGATGCAGTTCTGCCTCGATTGCCACCGGGCGCCGGAGAAGTATGTCCGCACGCCGGATCAGGTCTGGAACATGACCTGGACGCCGCCCTCCGACCAAGCGACCCTGGGCCCCAAGCTCGTGGCCCAGTACCATATCCGCGGCGGGGAGCGGCTGACCGAATGCGGGATCTGCCACCGATGACCGGCGCCCCCGACATCGCGGCCCTGCGCGCGAAACTCGCCGGCGGCGACGGTCCGCGCTTCTGGCGCAGCCTCGACGCCGTGGCCGACAGCCCCGAGTTCCGCGCCTATCTGGCGGCCGAGTTCCCGTCGGCGTCCCGGCTCGCCGCGGCCCCGGAGCGGCGCGGCTTCCTGAAGCTGATGGCCGCCTCCTTCGCGCTGGGCGGCCTCACCGCCTGCGGCGGGGGCGGCGGTCGCGACTACGAGGTGCCGTACGTCAATCAGCCCGAGCGGATCGTGCCCGGCACGGACCTGTCCTACGCCTCCTCGGCCATGTTCGACGGCTTCGGCAACGGCATCCTGGTCACCACCCGCAACGGCCGGCCCCTGAAGATCGAAGGCAACCCCGAGCATCCCTGGAGCCGCGGCGGCACCGACGTGCTGGCCCAGGCTTCGGTGCTCGGGCTCTACGACCCGTTCCGCTCCCAGGCGGTGCAGCATCTCGGCCGGCCGAGTTCCTGGGCGGCGTTCCGGGCAGACCTGCAGGGTCGGATGCCGGGCTGGCGCGAGAACCGGGGCGAGGGTCTCGCCCTGCTCACCGGCCCCGTGACCTCGCCCGGCGTGGCGGCCCAGCTCGCGCGGCTGCGGGCCGCCTACCCGGCGCTCCGCTGGTATGTCGGTGCCGGGGCGGGGCGCGACGGGATCTACGAGGGCGCTCGCCAGGCCTATGGACGGCCCTTGGAGACCCGCCCCGATTTCGATCGCGCCCGGACCATCGTGGCGCTGGACGGCGACTTTCTGGATCTCGGACCCGGTCAGGTCGGCCTGTCGCGGCGCTGGAGCGAGGCACGGCGGGCGGCCTACGCGGAGGGCCGCCTCCTCACCCTCCACGCGGCGGCGCCGACACCGACCTTGACCAGCGCCAAGGCGGATCGGGGGCTCGTGGTCCCGGCCGGCCGGCTGGAGGCCCTGGCCCGGGACCTGCTCAATCTGGCCGCGGGCGGCGCGGCCCCCGGGGGCGACGATCCCGTCGCGCGCTGGACGCGGAGCGCCGGGACGGCCCTCGCCGAGGCCCGGGGAAGCGGCATCGTCATCGCCGGCCTGACCGCCAGCCCGGACCTGCACGCGCTGGTTCACCGCCTCAACGGCGCCCTCGGCAACACCGGCGCGACCCTGGTCCACACCGCGCCCGTGGCGGAGACGGGCGCCGGGACCCTCGCGGATCTCGCGGAGGCCATGGATCAGGGTGCCGTCAAGGTGCTCGTCGTCCTCGGCGCCAACCCGGTCTACGAGGCGCCCGGCGCCCTCGATTTCGCCGCCCGGATGGCGCGCGTGCCCCTCAAGATCCATGCGGGGCTCTACTACGACGAGACCGGTGCGCATGCCGACTGGCATCTGCCGGCCGCCCACCCGCTGGAATCCTGGGGCGACATCCGGTCCCTCGACGGGACGGTGGGTCTGATCCAGCCCACGGTCGCCCCCTTGTACAACGGCCGGACGCTCGCGGAGATGCTGGCCTTCCTGGCAAGCGGCGAGGGTGGGGAGGGCGGTCAGGACGCCCTCGGGCTCCTCAAGGCGCAGGGACGGAACCCGGGCGAGGACGAGGCGGCCTTCGAGGCCCGCTTCTCCGAGGCCCTGCGCCTGGGCTTCTGGGCGGACAGCGCGCGTCCGGTCGAGACGGTGGCGCTGACGCAGGCGGCGGCAGCCGCCCCCGCGGCAGCTTCATCGCCCGCGCCGGCCGCCGAGGGGGTCGAGGTGCTGTTCCGACCCGATCCGACGATCTGGGACGGCACCCATGCCGACCTCGCCTGGCTGCAGGAGCTCCCGAAGCCCCTGACCAAGGTGGTCTGGGAGAACGTGATCGCGCTCAGCCCGCGCCTCGCCGAGCGCGAGGGGATCGCCACGGGCGACATCCTGCGGGTCGAGGCCGGCGGCCGCGCGGTCGAGGGGCCGGCCTGGATCCTGCCGGGGCAGGCCGACACCACCGTGACCCTCACGCTGGGCTACGGCCGCGACGTCCCCGACCACCTCGCCCGCGGCCTCGGCTACGACGCCGCGCCCCTGCGGCCGCCGGGTTCTCCCTGGGGTCTCGCCGGCGCCCGGCTGACGAAGACCGGACAACAGCGCAGGCCGGTCACCACCCAGCATCTCGGCACGATGGAGGGTCAGGATCTCGTGCGCGTGCAGGCTCTGGGCGCCGCACCCGTGGGCGATCCGAAGGGCGCGCCGACGCCCGCCTCGTTCTATCCGCCCCCCGAGAGCCAGGACCGCTGGGTCGCCGCGCAATGGGGCATGGCCATCGATCTCGATGCCTGCACCGGCTGCAACGCCTGCGTCACCGCCTGTCAGGCGGAGAACAACATCCCCGTGGTCGGGCGCGAGGAGGTCGAACTCGGCCGCTGGATGGGCTGGCTGCGGATCGACCGCTACTACGCGGGCGACCTCGACGCGCCGACGACGCATTTCCAGCCGGTGCCCTGCATGCATTGCGAGCAAGCGCCCTGCGAACTCGGCTGCCCCGTGGAGGCGACGCTCCACGACAGCGAGGGCCTGAACCTGCAGGTCTACAACCGCTGCGTCGGCACGCGCACCTGCCAGAGCTACTGCCCCTACAAGGTCCGCCGCTTCAACTACCTCGATTACACCGGCGGCATGACCCCGGTGGAGCAGCAGCAGCGCAATCCCGAGGTCACGGTCCGGTCCCGGGGCGTGATGGAGAAGTGCACCTACTGCATCCAGCGGATCACGGCGGCGCGGATCACATCGGCCAAGGACGCCCACGCGCCGATCCCCGACGGGGCCGTGGAGACCGCCTGCCAGGGCGCCTGCCCGACCCGGGCGATCACCTTCGGCAACGTCGCCGATCCGGGAAGCCGGGTCTCGGCCGCCCGGCGGGACACGCGGGAATACGCGCTCCTCGGCCACCTGAACACGCGGCCGCGCACCACCTATCTCGCCGGGCTCGCGCCCGCCGCGGATCCGAACGGACGGGAGGGCTGAGCATGGCCGGCCCCCTCTCCGGCGGTCCGCAGCCCGGCCCCCTGATCCGGCCCGACGAGACCCTTCAGGGGATCGGCGGCGCGGTCACGGCGATCCCGCTGACGCATCCGGGGAACCGGCGCTGGTGGATCGCCTTCGCGGCGGCGGCCTCGCTCCTCGGCCTGTTCGTGCTCACCCTCGGCTATCTGCTCTATGCCGGTCCCGGCATCTGGGCGAACAACAATGCCGTCGTCTGGGCCCTCGACATCGCGAGCTACGATTGGTGGATCGGCGTCGCGTCCGGCAGCCTGCTGGTCTCGGCAATCCTGCTCCTGCTCGGGGCGGAGTGGCGCGGGGCGGTGAACCGCGTGGCCGAGACCCTGGCACTGCTGGCCACCGCGGCCGCCGGGCTCTACCCGATCATCCATCTCGGACGGCCGTGGTTCTTCTTCTGGAACCTGCCCTACCCCAACACCTACGATCTCTGGCCGCAGTTCCGCTCGCCACTCCTCTGGGACGCGATCGACATCGTGTCCTTCCTGGTGATCTGCGTGAGCCTCTGGTTCATCGGCCTGCTGCCGGACCTCGCCACGTTGCGCGACCGTGCCCACGCGGAGGCGATGCGCCAGCGGGAGACGAAGGCAGCGACCCGGAAGCGCGCGCTGCTGCGCGCGCAGGTCTACGGCATCCTCGCCTCGGGCTGGCGCGGCTCGGCGGCCCATTGGCAGATCTGGGTTCAGGCCTACCGGACGGTGGCGCTGCTCGGCGTGCTGCTGGTGGTGTCGGTCCAGACCGGGGCCTCGGTGATGCTGGCGGGCTCGCTGATGCCGGGCTGGCACAGCACGCTGCTGCCGGTGAGCTTCCTGGTGAATGCGGTCTATTCCGGCGTCGGCGTCACGGCGGTGATCGTGATGCTGATCCGCCTCGTGTACGGCCTCGGCGCCCTGGTGACGGACCGCCATCTCGACGTGCTCGGGCGGCTGTTGCTCTGTCTCGGCTGCGCCAGCGCCTATTGCTACGCGGCCGAGTATTTCGACACGTTCCTCAATGGCGACGCCGCGGGGCGCGGCGTCCTGGTCCGGCGCATGACCGGCGACCACGCCCTCGTGTCCTGGACGGCGATCCTGTGCCTCGTCCTGCCCGCACAGATCCTGTGGTCGGCGCGGGCCCGGACGGCGCCGGTCGCCATCGCGGTGGTGGGCCTTCTCGTGGCGATCGGCGCCTATGCCGACCACGTCATGGTCCTGGTCGTCACCCTGACGCAGGATTTCCTGCCGTCCTCGCGGCTGCCCTACACGACGGATGTCTGGGGTATCGCCACCTTCGCGGGCTCGGTGGGCCTGTTCCTGACCCTGCTCCTCCTGTTCCTGCGCTACCTGCCGGCCGTGTCGATCGTCGAGAGCCGCCGCCTCGCCCTGATGGTGTCGCCGGCCGCGCAGGAGGCGGCCCGCGCGGCCGCATCCCGGGCCACCGGTCGCCCGGAGGACGACCCGGTCACCGCGCCCCTGTGGGGCGTGTCCGCGACCTTCGCGAGTCAGGGCGACCTCGCCGCCGCCCTCCAGGCGGTCTCCGGGATCAGTCCGGATCACGTCCATCTCGACGGGCACGGGCCGGTGCCGATGCCCCGCACCCTGCGGGCTCTGGGCTTGGAGGGACGCTCGATCCTGCCCTACGCCCTGGCCGGGGCCCTGCTCGGCGGTGTCGGCTTCTTCGCCCTGTGCCTCTACGCCACGGCCTACGATTACGTCTTCCTGATCGGCGGGCGCCCGCGCCTGTCCTGGCCCTCGTTCGTGGTGCCGAGCGTCTCCGTCGCGATGATGGCGGGCTGCGTGGCGATCCACTTCGCGCTCCTCGTGCTCAACCGCCTGCCCCGCCTGAATCACCCGGCCTTCAACATCCCGGGCTTCCTGCGGGCTTCCGAGGACCGGTTCTTCCTCTCCGCGGAGGCGCGGGGTGACCGGTTCGACGCAGGCCGGATCGAGCGGCGGCTCGCGGCCCTGCCGGCCGAGGCCGGGCGTCCCCTCGAGCTCCGGCGGATCCCGCGATGAGGCGCGCCGCCCTCCGCACCGTGCCGCTCGCTCTTCTCGCCCTGGCGCCGCTGGCGGCCTGCGGCGAGGCCGACATGGCCGATCAGGCCCGGGCCAAGACCTGGGACAAGAACCCGTTCTTTCCCCGGGAGATCACCATGCGCCAGCCGGTGGCGGGCACCGTGCCGCGGATCGATCCGGCCCGGACGGCGCCGCAGCCGCAGACGATCAGCCGGGCGCTGCTCGACCAGGGCCGGGAACGCTATGGAGTCTTCTGCACCCCCTGCCATGGGCAGGACGGGCGCGGCGCCGGCATGATCGTGGCCCGGGGATTTCCCTCCGCCGGCAATCTCACGGCGGAGCCCGTGCGCATGGCCTCAGCGGCGGAGCTCTACGACGCCATCTCGAACGGCCGGAAGTCCATGTTCGGCATGGCCCAGATGATCCCCTCGGCCGACCGCTGGGCGATCATCGCCTATCTCCGCGCCCTCCAGCTCAGCCAGGATACCCCGGTGGCGAGCCTGCCCCCGGAGGATCGCACCCGCCTGGAGGCGACGCCGTGAGGCGCCCCGCCCTGCTCGGCCTCGCCGGCCTCGTCCTCCTGGCCGTCTGCCTGCTCGCGGGCGGCTGGCGCGGGGCCGCGGCCTCGTATCTCGCGGCGTGGCTCGTCCTTCTCGCCCTGCCGGTCGGCGCCCTGCCGGTGGTCATCGTCGCCGAGCGTTTCGGCAAGCGGGTCCGCGAGCGCGGCGGCATCGAGATGCTGGCGGGTCTGCGCCGGCTGATGGCGCTGATGCCGGTCGCGGCCGTGCTGTCGCTGCCGCTTCTGGCCGCCACGCCCCTGCTCTATCCCTGGGTGAGCGCTCCGGCGCGCACGCCGCTGGCCGCCCTGTGGTTCACGGTGCCGTTCTTCGCGATCCGGGCGATCGTCTATCTCGCAGCCTGGACCTGGCTGGCGCTGAGGTTCGCCAGGCCGTTCGACGCCCCCGGCGAGGGGCGGACCGTGCCGGCTGTGGGACTGCACGCGGTCGTCGGCACCCTGTTCGTCACCGACGTCGTCGCCTCCCTGGATCCGCGGCTCGATTCCACCCTTCTGGGCCTCCTGGTGATGACGGCCTGGAGCGGCCTCGCCTTCGCGGCGGCGATCCT
Source organism: Methylobacterium sp. 092160098-2 (assembly GCF_028920805.1). Classification (NCBI taxonomy): domain Bacteria; kingdom Pseudomonadati; phylum Pseudomonadota; class Alphaproteobacteria; order Hyphomicrobiales; family Methylobacteriaceae; genus Methylobacterium; species Methylobacterium sp. 092160098-2. Next base: position 251,229 of record NZ_JAQPZJ010000003.1, read on the forward strand.
CCTCGCCTGGGAGGAGCCGGAGCCCGTCGGCCGCGGCCGTACCGCGCCCGGACGGGGCCGGCTGGTGCCCCTCGTGGTGCTTCTGGGCCTCTGGGCCTATCTGCACTTCGTCCAGTTCCTGATCGTTTGGTCGGCGAATCTGCCGCCCGAGGTGACGTGGTACTTCGCCCGCGGCGGCTGGGTCGGGCGGGCGCTGGCGGTCGTGGCCGGCGCGGTCGTCGTGCTGGCCGGGCTCGCGACCCTCCGGCCGGGACGCCCGACCACCCGGATCCTGGCCGGCGCGGCGGTGGCCGTCCACGCCCTGGAGATGTTCTGGCTGATCACCCCGGCGGTGCGCGACCGCTTCGTACTCCGGCCGAGCGACGTGCTCGCCGCCGCTGCCGTGGCCTGCCTCGCGGCCGCGCTCCGGCCGGTGCTGCGGCCGCGGGCGGACCGCGTGGCCTCCGACGCCCGGCGCGCCGGGAGGCCGGCATGAGCGCCGACGGCCCCTCCGGGCTGATCCCGGCGATCCTTGCCGGGCTGACCCTGCGCGGCAGCGGGCTCCTGAACGGGCGGCCGCCCCGTCCGGCTGCCAACACCCAGCGCGATCCGAATGAGCCCGGGCACGAGACCCGGGACGTCAATGTCCGCAACACCGTGATGGTGATGGCGGGCCTCGCGCTCACGGTCCTGGCAGTCGTTGGGACGATGATCTGGCTGATGGACACCTTCGCGGCGCGTCAGCGCCGGGCCCTGCCGGCCCTGACGCCGCAGCAGACCACGCAGTTGGCGCCGCCGCCTCCGAACCTTCAGGCCGACCCGTACGCCGATATCGACCGTGCGCGGGCGGCGGCCGAGGCGTCTCTCGCCGGCTACGGCTACCGGGACGACGCCCGGACCCGCGCCCGAATCCCGATCGGGCGCGCCATGGACCTGATCGTCGGCCGCTCCCTCGAACCGGCGGAGCCCGCTGCGCGATGACGCCGAGCCACGATTCCCTCCAGCTCTGGCCGGCGGCGGTCTCCGCCACCGCGAGCGAGACCGACCTGCTCATCCTGGCCTTCACGGTCCTGACGCTGCTCCTGACCGTCCCGGTCTTCGTGGCGATCACCTACTTCGCCCTGCGCTACCGCGAGGGGTCCGAGGCGGACCGGAGCCCCTCGGGCATCCGCTCGAACCTGATCGAGATCAGCTGGATGCTGATCCCGTTCCTGCTGACGCTGATCTTCTTCGTCTGGGGCGCGAAGCTGTTCATCCAGTCGAAGAACCCGCCCCCCGACGCCATGGTGGTCGAGGCGATCGGCCGGCAATGGATGTGGAAGTTCCAGCACCCGACGGGCCAGTCCGAGATCAACAACCTGCACCTGCCGATCGGCCAGCCGATCCGCCTGCACATCATCAGCCAGGACGTGATCCACGCCCTCTACCTGCCGGCCGTGCGGATGCAGGTCGCCGCCCTGCCCGACCGCTACACCGACCTGTGGTTCAAGGCCGACAAGACCGGCACCTACCACCTCTACTGCTCGGAATATTGCGGCACCGACCACTCCGTGATGGGCGGCGAGGTCACCTTCATGAACCCCGGCGACTACCAGGACTGGCTGACCCATGCCGGCGCGCAGCAGGGCAAGATCGCGGCGGGCCGGGCCCTCTACGAGGCCTATGGCTGCGCCGGCTGCCACGAGCCCGGCACGTCCGTGAAGGCGCCGAGCCTCGCGGGCCTGTTCGGGTCGCAGGTGAGGCTCGCCGACGGCCGCACCGTCACCGCCGATGCGGCGTGGCTGCGCGAGAAAATCCTGAATCCGAACGGCGACCGGCTCGCCGGCGGGGGCAAGCAGGTGATGCCGAGCTTCGCCGGCCGGATCCCGGCGGACGAGCTCGGCACGCTGATCGACTTTCTGAAAGCCTACCCGACCTCGAAAGCCGCGGACGCGACACGATGATGAGCTGCGTCAACCTGAAAATTCAGTCGTCGGATCGCAAGGCGCACCGGACCAGCTCTTCGCCCTGCTCGCGGTTTCACACCTCCGATCTGGCCTTGCGTTTTCAGGATCGAGCGCGGGTCCCCTCTCCCGAGCGTGAGAGGGACAGGGTGAGGGATGAGAACGCTCCAGACGAGGCGCGACCTGTCGATGCTTCAAGGGTGTGCTCGATCCTGAGCCTTCTCGTCCCTCACCCCAACCCTCTCCCGCCCGGGAGAGGGGGCCCTTCGCGCCCTGTCGCCAGCGGCGATGTCCGCCTCAGACCTGTGAACATCGCGGCCCGCGGATCGGGGTCGGACGAGCGCGCGAACGTCCTGACGTCCGGCTTCCGACGCTACCTATCGAGGGCGACACGATGAGCGCATCGGGCAGCATCGGCGGCACCGCCCACCGGGAACCCCACACCCCGGAATCCACGATCGGGCGCAAATCCGACTACCTGCACGCGGAATCGACCCTGCGCTCGTGGTTCCTCACCACCGACCACAAGCGCATCGCGATCCTCTACCTCGCCTCGATCACCGGCTTCTTCGTGATCGGCGCCCTGGCGGCGGGCGTGGTCCGCCTCGCTCTGGTCGTGCCGAACGGCGCGATCATGACCAACGACACCTACAACAAGGCCTTCACCATCCACGGCGTGGTGATGGTCTGGTTCTTCCTGATCCCGTCGATCCCCGCGACCTTCGGCAATTTCTTGATCCCGCTGATGATCGGGGCCAAGGACCTCGCTTTCCCCAAGCTCAACCTGACGAGCTGGTACGTGTTCATGACCGGGGCCCTGGGTAGATTCAGGTGGTCGTCGCAACAGCCTGCGGAGGGCAGTTGCGATGGTGGGGCGGCGGCGTTCGGATCGGGCACTCCGGAGCAAGCTGAGATCGCCGGGGCGTCCGCCCGTGGCACGGCAGGAGCATCGACGCCGGTTCTGGGTATTGATCGCGTTGGGTCTATCGAGCGAGGGCGCTGCGATGGGATGCGGGATCTCACAGCCGGTAGGGACACGCTGGTTTCGAGAAGCGGGCGGACTGCCGCCCTCACATCTCTCGCCCTCGTCGCCGTCGCCCTCTGATCGCTACTTGTCCTTCACCGAGCGTGAGGAGATCGCGCTGCTTCGGGCGCAAGGTCAGGGCGTTCGGGAGATAGCGAGGCGGCTGGGTCGGGCGGCCTCGACGATCTCACGGGAACTGCGGCGGAACGCGGCGACGCGCAGCGGCAATCTCGACTATCGTGCTACGACAGCCCAATGGCACGCCGAGCGTGCGGCGCGCCGGCCGAAGCAGGCGAAGCTGGCCGCCAACGCAGCTCTGAGGACGTATGTGCAGGACCGGCTCGGGGGCGCTATCATCGCGCCCGACGGCGCTGCGCTACCGGGGCCGGCCGTGCCCTGGAAGGGACGGCGACACGGGCCACGTCAGCATCGGCGCTGGGGTCTGGCGTGGAGCCCGCAGCAGATCGCTGAGCGCTTGCGGCTGGACTTTCCAGGCGATGAGACGATGCGCATCAGCCATGAGGCGATCTACCAGTCTCTTTACATCCAGGGTAGAGGAGCGCTGAAGCGCGATCTGACCGCGTGCCTACGCACGGGACGAGCTTTGCGGGTGCCTCGATCGCGCAGCGCTCGTCGGGGCAAATCGTTCATCACCCCCGAGGTCCTCATCAGCGAGCGGCCGCCCGAGGCAGAGGATCGCGCCGTGCCGGGGCATTGGGAAGGAGACCTCATCCTCGGGCTGCGCAGCTCGGCGATCGGCACCTTGGTCGAGCGAACGACGCGCTTCACGATGCTGCTGCATCTGCCGCCGATGGCGGGGCACGGAATAGTAGCGCGTGAGAAGAACGGGCCGGCGCTGGCGGGTCATGGTGCCGAGGCCGTGCGCGACGCGATCAGCCGCACGGTCACGAGCCTGCCAGAGCAGTTGCGGCGCTCGCTGACCTGGGACCAGGGGGCGGAGATGGCTGAGCATGCCCGACTGCGGATCGATTCGGGTTTGCAGATCTATTTCTGCGATCCGCGCTCACCCTGGCAGCGCGGCACGAACGAGAACACCAACGGTTTACTGCGGCAGTACTTCCCCAAGGGAACTGACCTCGGCGCTCACAGCTCAGATGATCTGGCGGCGGTTGCGGCAGCGCTCAACGGTAGACCGCGCAAGACACTGGGATGGAAAACCCCCGCCGAGGCTCTCGACGCGATCTTACGATCCAGCCATGCTGGTGTTGCGACGACCGCTTGAACCTGGGCTGTTCACCCTGGTCTCTGTGGTGCTGGGCGGGGTCGATACCGGCTGGACCTTCTACGCCCCGCTCTCGACGGCCTTCTCCAACACCTGGGTGCTGCCGGCGCTGATCGGCGTCACCATCGTGGGCTTCTCGTCGATCCTGACGGGGCTCAACTTCGTGGTCACGATCCACACCATGCGGGCGCCCGGCATGACGTGGTTCAAACTGCCGATCTTCGTCTGGGCGCACTACGCCACGAGCCTGATCTTCCTGCTCGCGACGCCGGTCATCACCACGGCGCTGATCCTGCTGATCGCGGAACGCGCCTTCCATATCGGCGTGTTCGACCCGGCCTATGGCGGCGACCCGGTGCTGTTCCAGCACCTGTTCTGGTTCTACTCCCACCCGGCCGTGTACATCATGGTCCTGCCCGGCATGGGGGTGATCTCCGAGATCGTCCCGGCCTTCGCGCAGAAGAAGCTGTTCGGCTACCGCTTCGTCGCCTACGCGTCGATCGGACTGGCCTCCGTGACCTTCTTCGTCTGGGGTCACCACATGTTCGTCAACGGCCAGAGCGATTTGGCCTCGCTGGTGTTCTCGGGCCTGTCCTTCGCGGTGGCGGTGCCCTCGGCGGTGAAGGTCTACAACTGGACCGCCACGATCCATAAGGGCTCGCTCCGGCTCGATACCCCGATGCTCTACGCGATGGGCTATATCGGCCTGTTCGTGCTCGGAGGCCTCACCGGCCTCTATCTCGCGACGCTCTCGATCAACCAGCACATCCACGCGACCTACTTCGTGGTCGCGCATTTCCACTACATCATGGTCGGCGGCACGGTGCTGGCGTTCCTCGGCGGCCTGCATTTCTGGTGGCCGAAATTCACCGGCCGGATGTACAGCGAGCCCTGGGGCCGGGTCTCGGCGCTGCTGATCTTCCTCGGCTTCAACGTGACCTTCTTCCCGCAATTCATCCTGGGTTACCTCGGGATGCCGCGGCGCTACGCGACCTACCCGGCGGAGTTCCAGCTGCTCAACGTGCTGTCCTCGGCGGGCGCCACGATCCTGGCGGCGGGCTACATCTTCCCGATGCTCTACCTCGTCTATTCCCTCTGGTTCGGCCGGAAGGCGCCCGCCAATCCGTGGAACGCCAAGGGGCTCGAATGGGAGACGGCCTCCCCGCCCCCGACGCACAATTTCCTGTCCCCGCCCGAGGTGCCGCGCATCCCCTACGACTACCCGATCCAGGCCCAGGAATCCCGGGACCAGCACGGATGAGCAAAGGTCTGGCCGACGGCGTCGGGGTCGCGCGCGCGGAGCATTTCGAGAGCGTGGCCCAGCAGCGCGAGGCGGCGACGCTCGGCATCTGGGCCTGGCTGATCACCGAGTTGCTGCTGTTCTCGGCGCTGTTCCTGGTGGCGCTGATCACCCGGATCCAGCATCCCGAAGCGACGATCGCGGCGGCCAAGCACCTCAAGTTCTGGATCGGCGCCACCAACACCGTGGTGCTGATCTGTTCATCGCTCACGATGTCGATGGCGATCGAATTCTCCCGGATGGGCTGGCAGCGCGCCATGGTGCGGGCGATGCTGGCGACCGCGGCGCTCGGGGGCCTGTTCCTCGTCCTCAAGGGCTACGAGTACTACGCCGACTGGGCCGAGCACATGATGCCGTTCCTCAGCGATCGGCCCTTCGCGCTGGCCGAGACGCCGGCGGCGCGGCTGTTCGTGAACCTCTACTACGTCGCAACCCTGCTCCACGCGCTGCATCTGTTCACCGGCATCGCGCTCCTGCTCGGCATGACCTGGATGGCCGCCAAGGCCGGGTTCCTCGCCCGGCACCAGAACTGGATCGAGGTCTACGGCCTGTACTGGCACTTCATCGACCTCGTCTGGATCCTGGCCTTCCCGATCCTCTACGTGGTGAACCGGTAGGATGCGGAACCGCCTCGCGACCCTGAGCGCCGACGACCGCGCCCTGATCCGGCGGCGCCTGCGCACGCCGGTGCTCACCTTCCTGGCGCTGCTGGCGCTTCTGGCCGTCAACGTCACCCTCGGCGCCACCCTCCCCTTCGCGCAGGTCTGGATCGTCGAACTCGCCGTGGTCGCCGTGATGGTGGCGCTGATCCTCCTCGTCTCCATGGAGGTGATCCATGAGCCGCCGCTGATCCGGCTGTTCTCGGGGCTCGGCTTCTTCTGGGTCGCCATCCTGGTCGGCATGACGCTGACCGACTATCTGGCGCGCTGAGCGACGCGAAATCCGTTGTCCGGGCGGCCGAACACTCCTAAACGTCGCCGCTCCCCCGCATAGCCCGGCTGACAGACGATGTGCGAACTGCTCGGCATGAGCGCCAACGTGCCGACCGACATCCGCTTCTCCTTCGCGGGCCTCGCCCGACGCGGCGGCGAGACCGGGCCGCATGCGGACGGCTGGGGGATCAGCTTCTACGACGGGCGCACCTGCCGCAGCTTCCACGAGCCGGAGCCGAGCGCCCGCTCGCAGCTCGCCCGGCTGCTGCGCGACATGCCGATCAAGAGCCGCATCGTCGTCGCCCATGTCCGCAAGGCCAACCGCGGCCGGGTCAGCCTGGAGAACACCCACCCGTTCTCGCGGGAATTGTGGGGCCGCCGCTGGACCTTCGCGCATAACGGACAGCTCAAGGGCGTGAAGCGGCTGCCGCTGGGCGGCTTCATGCCGATCGGCTCGACGGACAGCGAGCACGCCTTCTGCTGGATGCTCGGCCGGCTCCAGGCCCGGTTCCGCGCCCTCCCCCGGCCCGAGACCCTCGACCGGGCCGTGGCCGACCTCGCGGGCGAACTCCACGCCCTCGGCGTGTTCAACATGCTGCTCACCGACAGCCGCACCCTCTACGCCCATTGCGGCAAGCGCCTCTGCTACCTCACCCGGCGGGCCCCCTTCGGCAAGGCCACCCTGATCGACGAGGACTGGCAGGTGGATTTCGCCGAGGAGACCACCGAGCACGACGTGGTGACGGTGATCGCCACCCAGGCGCTGACCCGGGACGAGTGCTGGACCGATCTCGCCCGCGGCGACGTCCTGACCCTGCGCGACGGGGCGATCCGGCTGTTGAGACCGGCCAACTTAGCTTAAGTGTGTTTTGCCTGAGGGTGCATGCCCGCGCCCGATGCGCTAGAACTCCGGTAACAGGAGCGCATCGGCCGGGCTTTCCAACCGGTTCGGGCCGATAAGCGCTCCGCCTCGACCCGCCGGGGACCACAGGTCGAGCCACGACGAGTTGACGAGCGCGATACACATGACCCGCGACGACACCGACACCGTCCTGTCCCAGGAGGACGGGACTCGGGATGGCCGCCCGAACCTGGCTCCCGGGATCCGCACGCATCTCGGGGAGCATCTGCGCACCGTCTACGAGCGGATCGGCGAGGAGACGCTGCCGTCCCGCTTCGCCGAGCTGATCGAGAAGCTCGAGGCGGCTTTGCGCGCCCGCGGCGAGGCGATCGAGCCGGAATTCCGCAACGGTCTGCTCGCGGCCGTCCCGTCCCTGCGCGCCTTCGCGCTGTCGCTGACGTCGAACCCCGCCCGTTCGGACGATCTCGTGCAGGACACCCTGCTCAAGGGCTGGCAGCACCGCGCCCGGTTCCAGCCGGGGACGAACCTCAACGCGTGGCTGTTCACGATCCTGCGAAACATCTTCTACTCGGATCACCGCAAGCGGGTGCGCGAGGTCGAGGATCAGGACGGGTCCTACGCGGCCCGCCTCGCCACCGCCCCGCACCAGGGTGACCGGCTCGACGTCGAGGATCTGCAATCGGCGCTGGCCAAGCTGCCGCCGGATCAGCGCGAGGCCCTGGTCCTGGTCGGCGCCGAGGGCGTCTCCTACGAGGAGGCTGCCGCCATCATGGGCTGCAAGGTCGGGACGGTGAAGAGCCGCGTCAGCCGCGCCCGTGGCAGGCTCGCGGAGCTGCTGGGCTACGACGAGGAGGATCTCGGCTCCGACCGCTTCATCCAGTCGGCGATGCCCAAGGACGCGTGAGGGCTCAGCCGGCTGCATCCCGGCGTTCCACAAAAAAAGATGCATCCGATTCCGGGGGTCGGGCGTTACCGGCCCGAGCTTCGCTGCGCCTGCGCGGCGAAACACCACGGAACGGAGATGTCCCGCATGACCTTCAAGACCCTTATCGCCGCCTCGGCCCTCGTCCTGTCGCTTCCGCTGGCCGCCCAGGCCCAGGGCACGATCCCCGGCGCCGAGCGCGGCGCGGCTGCGGGTGCCGATGCGGCCGGCCCGATCGGCGGCATCGTCGGCGGCGCGGTCGGTGCGGCCACCGGCACGGTGGGCGGCATCCTCGGCGTCGACATGGCCCCGCGCTTCCGCAGCTATGTCCGCGAGCGCAATGTCCGCTCCTACGACTATGACGGCCGCGTCGCCGTCGGCACCACCCTGCCGGCTTCGGGCGTGACCTATTACGACGTGCCCAACGAGTACCGCGTGCAGCCGGGCTACCGCTACACCGTGGTGAACGATCGTCCGGTGTTGGTCGATCGCGGCCACCGCATCGTCGAGGTCATCGACTAAGACCCCGGGCCGGTTTCGCGCTGGCCCAAGCGCCCCCGGAGCCCGGCTCCGGGGGCATCTTCATAGCCGCGGCCGTCGGCGCAACGCTTCATCCGTTCGGCCGTTGAGAGATGGCCCGAGCCGTGAGGCGATCATGAGCGACGCACCCACCGATCCGAAAACCACTCTGCCGGAGCCCGTGCGCGACCACCTCGGGCAGCAGCTGCGCGGCGTCCTGCCGGTGGGGTCCGACAAGCCCCGCTTCCTCGGCGACGATCCCGTGCCGGATGCCTTCGAGCCGCAGATCCGCCGGCTCGAGACCCGGCTGAAGACCCACGAGGAGGGGACCGAAGCCGTCGGTCATGCCCTCGACCAGATCCTCGATGCCCTCGGCGTCAAGCCGGACGAGACCGACAAGCCCAAGGGCTGAGGCGGCACCGCGCGCCCGCACCGGCGTCAGACGCGCGGCTTCTCGGCCAGCAGGTCGCGGATCTCGGAAAGAAGCTTCACGTCGGCCGGTATCGCTTCGGGCTTCTTGGCCTCGGCGGTCTGCAGGCGGTTCATCGCCCGGATCACCAGGAACAGCACGAAGGCGACGATCAGGAAGTTCAGGGTCAGGGTCAGGAACTGGCCGTAGCCGATGACCGCGCCCTGCTTCTTGGCATCCGCATAGGGCAGGCCTGCCTGCACCTTCGACGAGAGCGGGATGTAGTAGTTCGAGAAGTCGAGCCCGCCGGTGATCGCGCCGATCACCGGCATGAAGATGTCCTGGACCGCCGACGTCACGATGGCCCCGAAGGCCGCGCCGATGATCACGCCGACCGCGAGATCGACCACGTTCCCGCGCAGCGCGAACGTCTTGAAATCCCCGAGCATCCGCCAGCCCCCGCCCGCTTGATACCGCCAAGATAGAGGACGGCTCCGCGAAGGCCAGCGCCTATTCCGATGCCGGTCGGCCGGCCGTGGCCAGGGCGGGCCGGTCCTCGCCCAGGGCGGCGAGTTCCGCCTTGACCCGGCGGCGATACTGGGCGGCCACCACCGGGATGGTCAGCAGATAGCCCCCGCTCACCGCGACGAGCGCCTCGAACGGGTAGCTGATCAGGAGGCCGAAGGCCGCGACCCCGAACAGGAAGATCGGCAGGACGAGGCTGCGCGGCACCCGCTTGCCCATGGTCTTGCCCGAATAGGTCGGGACCGTGGAGACGACCAGCAGCGCGATGCACAGCACGTAGATCAGGACCGCGGGCGCCGCCCAGGTCTCGATGCCGAAGCCCAGGAAGTGGAGGTAGAGCGGCAGCATCGCGGTGAGCGCCCCCGCGGGCGCCGGCATGCCGACGAAGAAGTCCTTCTTCCATTCCGGCCGGTTCGGATCGTCGAGCATCGCGTTGAAGCGGGCGAGCCGCAGCGCCATGGCGATGGCGAAGATCAGCGCGACGATCCAGCCCATCGATTTCAGGTGGAACAGCACGAAGCCGTAGAGGATGAGCGCCGGGGCGCAGCCGAAATTCACGAAGTCGGCGAGGGAATCGAGCTCCGCGCCGAAGCGCGACGTGCCCTTGAGCAGGCGCGCCACCCGCCCGTCGATGCCGTCGAGCACGCCCGCCACCACCACGGCGATGACGGCGGGCTCGAACTTGCCCTCGAAGGCGAGCCGGATCGCCGTGAGCCCGAGGCAGAGCGCCATCAGGGTGATCATGTTGGGCGCGATCATCCGGAACGGCACCGGCTTGAACCGGCGCGGCCGCGGCTCGTTCGGATCGGGCGCGAAGGGCGGGAAGAGATCGTCCATGGCCTCAGATCCGCTTGAACAGGCGCTCCGGGCCCCCGCCGAGATCGGCCAGCACCGTCTCGCCGGCCACCGCCTTCTGGCCGAGCCCGACCAGCACGGTCGACCCGGCCGGCAGGTAGACGTCCACCCGCGATCCGAAGCGGATCAGGCCGAAGCGCTCGCCGACGCCGAGCACGTCGCCCGCCGAGACGAACCCGACGATGCGCCGGGCCACGAGGCCGGCGATCTGCACCACGCCGACGCGCTTCGGCTGGCCGGCATGGGTCGTCTCGATGACCATGCCATTGCGCTCGTTGTCGTCGCTGGCCTTGTCGAGCTCGGCGTTGAGGAACAGGCCCGGCGTGTAGTGGATCTGGCCGATCCGGCCGGCCACCGGCACCCGGTTCACGTGGCAGTCGAACACGTTCATGAACACCGAGACCCGTAGCGTGGGCACCTGCGGCAGGTCGAGCTCGGGCGGCGGCAGCACGGTGGCGATGAGGTTCACGCGCCCGTCGGCGGGCGAGATCACGAGTCCGTCCGCCACCGGGGTGACCCGCTCGGGATCGCGGAAGAAGTAGCAGACCCAGAGGGTGAGGATCAGGAAGATCCAGCCGAAGAACTGGGAGAAATAGCCCGCCAGGACCGTCAGCACGATGCCGATCAGGATGAAGGGATAGCCCTCCTTGTGGATCGGCACGAGCGTCCGGCGGATCGTCTCGATCAGGTCGGTCATGGGTTCTTCGGACTCGAGGGAACCGCCGGCAGGCGGACGTGTCGGACGGGCGGATGGCAGCCCGCCGGGCCGCCGTCAACTTTCCAGGGGTCGCGGATCGCCGCGGGACGTCGCGCCCGCCCCTGCCGGGTTCCGCTTCGTCGGGCATCGATTCGGGCGCGCGGACCTCCCGCCACGCGTCATCGTCCCCGCGCGCCGGTGGCGCCGGGGGCATGGCCCGGGAGCGAACACGAGGGACGCGGGACGCCGCGGGAACCCAGGTGTCGGCCAAAGTCGCGCGGGATCCGATCCCCGCGGCGCCCCGCGGCATCGACCGGGCGCCTGCCCCGGCCGGTGCCGTCTTTCTCGTCGCGGCGTCTCCAGCGCCCCGGTCCTGCGACTCCCTGTTAGCGGTCTCGGGCGAGGCCCAGGCACGCCGTGCCCGCACCTCCGGAACCCGCATCAGCGCCGTGGCCTTCCAGCCGCCCCCCGCCTCGTAGTGGGCGGGTCCGCAGGTCGCTCAGGGTCGGCCCAGAGGCGGGTCGGCGCGGGGGCATTTCCTCGACCCCGCCGGGCAAACTGCCGCCCGGTCTCACGCCCGCTTCCGAGACACGCCCCGCACCGGTCCGCCGCCCGGGGCGATGGCGGCTGAAAGCCACCGACGCGGGCCCCGCCCCGCCCCCGGACCCGCCCGGTCAGCCACCGGGCGGGTCCCCGAAGGACGCCCCGGGATCGCTCCCGGGCCGCCGCGGACAGGTGCGGTCAGGAAGCACAAAATAGGAACATTGTCAAGGTGCGGGCGGCGTGACGCACGCTGCCGCGCGCCATTTCTCCCTGTCCGCCCGCGGCGCTCCGGAATGACGGGCGACTGGACCGGACCGCCGGTCCACCTCCGGAGATCCGGCCTGCGTGCCCGATCAATCCGCCCGTCGGAGCCGGCTCGCGAAGAAGCCGTCGAGGCCGCCGCGGGCGTTCGGCACCTCCGCCAGGTGGCACGGCAGGGTGCGCAGGTCGCCATTGCCGTCGATCAGAGCCGCGGCGCCACCGACCTCCTCGGGCCGGACCGGCACCCGCGTGAACCGGGAGTCGCGGGCCAGGAAGGCCGCGATCTGCGCCTCGCCCTCCTCCGGCTCCAGCGAGCAGGTGCAGTAGACGAGAAGCCCGCCCGGCCGCACCAGCCCGGCCGCGTGGTCGAGGAGCCTGGCCTGGAGCGCGGCGAGCCGCCCGATATCGGCCTCCACCTTGGTCCAGGCCACGTCGGGGTGGCGCCGGATCGTCCCGGTGGCCGAGCACGGCGCGTCGAGCAGGACCGCGTCGTGGTCCCGCGGCTCCAGGGTGAGGGCGTCGGCCACCACGATCTCGACCGCGAAGCCGAGCCGCGCGACGTTCTCGCGCAGGCGTTCCAGCCGCGGCGCGGACCGGTCGACGGCGGTGACCTGCGCGCCGGTGGCGGCGAGCTGCAGGGTCTTGCCGCCGGGCGCCGCGCAGAGGTCGAGGACGCGGGTTCCGGGCTGCGGCGCCAGGAGGCGGGCCGGGAGCGCCGCGGCGGCGTCCTGGACCCACCACGCCCCTTCCTGGAAGCCGGGGAGGTCGGGGATCGCCGGGCCGTTCTCCGGCAGGCGCAGGGAGCCGGTCGGCAGGGTGACGGCGCCGAGCCGCTCCGCCCAGTCGGCGGTGTCGCGCAGGGGGGTCAGGTCGATGGCGGCCCCGGCGAGATGGGCGCGGGCGATCGCCGCCGCGCGCTCGGGCCCGTAGGCCGCGACCCAGCGGCGGGCGAGCCAGTCCGGCGTGTTGACCGCCAGGGCGTCGGCGTCCGCGGCCAGGATCGCGTCGCGCTCCCGGGCGATCCGGCGCAGCACCGCGTTGACCAGCCCGGCGAGATGGGCCGTGCGGGTATCCCCCTTGGCGAGCCGCACCGCGAGGTCGACGGCGGCATGGTCGGGGACAGCGAGGTCGAGGAGCTGCGCGGTCGCGGTGGCCAAAAGGGCCGTGAGCTGCGGCTTGGCCGCGGGCAGCCCGCGCTCCAGCCGCGCGGCCAGGGCGGCGCGGATCAGCCCGTAGCGGCGGAAGGTCGCCACCGCGATGGCCCGCGCCAGCCCGGCATCGGCCGGCGCCAGCGCCTCGGCGCGGATCGCCTGGGCGAGGGCGTCGTCGAGGGCGGGGGGGCGCTCCTGCCCGATCAGGGCCGCGACCGCCTGCATCGCCGCGCGGCGCGCGCCCAGGCCCGCCGTATCCGGCCCAGTCTCGCCCGTCGAAGCTTCCTTCCGCGTGTTGCGGCCTGTGTCCCGCGATGCCACTTCTGCTCCAGATCCAACGTCTTCTGGGCCTACGCCCTCACACTCGAGCGAGCGCGATGCAAGAGCCGACCGCACAAGACCCGCACAGGCAGGATCCGGACGGACCGGAGGCCGGCGACGGCACGGCCCCGCCCCGCGCGCTCAGCCCGGCGGCGCAGCGCGCCCTGGCCGAGGCCGCCGAGCGCCGCGCGGCGATCGACGCCCGGGCCGCCGAGATCAGCGCCCGGCCCGAGCGCCAGGGGCGCGGCGGCCTGGAGCCGGTGCGCTACGACGACTGGGAGGTGAAGGGCCTCGCGGTCGACTTCTGAGGACGGCGCAGGGGCCGGCGCACCGGTCCGGCCCTATTCGGCCGGGACCGCCAGCGGCGGGCCGGTCTCGGTCCGGGCCTCCGCCGCACCCGCCCCGAACCGCCGGTACCAGAGCCCGGTCAGGATCGGCACGAGAATCGAGGTGACGATGATGCAGATCGTCACCAGCACGGTGGCGGTCTGCGCGGCCGGGGCGAAGTGCGGGGCGACGGCGGCGATCGCCAGCGGGTTGGCGGCGGCGGCCCCGGCCGTCGAGGAGGCCGCCAGCCCCGCCGTGCCGGTCCCGCCCCCGATCGCCCGGTCGGCCAGGATCAGCGGGATGCCGGTCAGGACGATCACCGCCAGCGCCAGCACGATGCCGAGCCCCGCGAGCGGCGAGAGCAGGTTGCTGAGGTCCACGGTGTTCCCCAGCGCGAAGGCGAAGAACGGGATCATCAGCTGGCCGCCCGGGGCGAACAGGGCCCGGAGCTTCGGGTCGAGGTTGCCGAGGGCGAAGCCGACGAGGAAGGGCAATACCGCGCCCGCGAAGATCTGCGGCTCGAAATGCGCAGCCCCGGAGGCCCCGAGGATGATCATGCTCATCAGCGGGCCGGATTCGATCGACGTGAGGATGAAGGCGCCGGCCTCCTCGCGGCTGCCGTAGGTCTGCATCAGCGAGGCGTAGAGGCCGCCATTGGTCATATCCATCGCGCAGACGATCGCCAGGATCGAGAGGCCGGCGAAGAAGCCGGTCTGGATCCCCTCGGGCGGGATGAACAGCCCGGCCACCAGCACGATCGCCCAGGCGGCGACCAGCTTGGTCGCCACCAGCGTGCCGGACTTGCGCAGCACCGTCCCGGTCGCCCTCAGGCTGACCGAGGCGCCCATACAGAAGAACCAGACCGCCAGGATCGGGATCACGCCGGTCATGATCCCCTGCGTGAAGCCCTTGAAATAGGCCGGGGACCCCGGCGCGAAGGTCCTGCACAGGGCTCCGAGCAGCAGCGGCACCAGCATCAGGCCGCCGGGAATCCTGTCGATCGCCGCCTTGATCTGCATGGCGCGCATCCTCCCGATCCGGATCGCTCGCCGGCGCATCGGACCCGGGCGGGTTCGCGGGCGCCGCCCCGGTCCGCGCCTCTGTCGGGCGTCTGTCGAACCGGTGCGTCATCCTGTCGGGGCCCGGTGCGGGCCGTCAAGCGGCGCGCCGTCGGGCACGGAACGTCCGGCGCGGAACGTCGAGCCTCCGGGCCCGTTGAGCGGATTCACCCGGAGGAGGCGAGCATGGCGACAACGGTATCGGCGCGCAGCGCGGTCGCGGGACCGCACGGCGCGATCACCCTGGCCCGCGGCGAGCGGCTCGGGATGCGGATGTGGCGGGCGGAGGAGCCGAACGCCGACAAGCCGATGACCAAATCGGCCTACGAGACCGTCGGCTACGTGGTCAGCGGCCGGGCGGAGCTCGTCCTGGAGGGCGAGACCCTCGCCCTCGCTCCGGGCGATTCCTACTGCGTGCCGGCGGGCGCCGCGCACACCTACCGGATCCTGGAGACGTTCACGGCCGTCGAGGCGACCGCGCCGCCGGCCGACTGAGGCCCGCGGGCCTCAGTGGGTCATGTAGACCTGCGTGCCGACATCGACCCGCGCGTAGAGGTCGACCACGTCCTGATTGTACATCCGGATGCAGCCATAGGACGCGTAGGTGCCCACCGAACTCGGCCGGTTGGTGCCGTGGATCGCGTATTCGCCGCCCGCGAGGGTCATGGCCGCCGCACCCATCGGATTGTGCGGCGAGCCGCCCGCGATGAGGTTCGGCAGGCGCGGGTTGTCGCGCTTCACCTCCGCGGGGGGCGACCAGGCGGGGGCGACGTACTTGCCGTCGATCGGCTTCGTGCCGAACCACTGCTTGCCGGGCCGGCCCACCGCCACGGGGTAGCGGATCGCCGTGCCGTCGCCGTTCACGAGATAGAGCTTGCGCTGCGACACGCTGATCACCACCGAGCCCGGCGCGACACCGTTCTGGAACGGCACGACCTCGCGCGCCTGCGCCGTTTGAAGACAACCGGCCAGCATCGCGCCGGCCAAACCGAATACAGCCGCCACCCGACCCGACATCACTACGATCCTCGACAAGCAAGAGTTGACGCGGGCAAGTAATCCGCGGCCGAGCTTACCGTTCCAAGAATAGCTATGGTTGATGTGGGGTCAGCGTGCCGCATCCGTGAGGCACGGTAAAAGAGCAACCACGATCGACGGCGCGGGGGCGGCGGCGGGGCCGCTCGGCCGCCCCTCAGCGCTCGTAGAGCGTGCTGCCCCGCTTGTCCTCGGGCTGCCAGCCGTGGCGCTCCAGCTCCGGGTCGAGATGCTCCTCCACCGGGTGTCCGACGCAGAGATAGGCCACGAGCCGCCACGTCTCCGGCACCGCCAGGATCGCCGAGACGGTCTGCGGCTCCAGGATCGAGACCCAGCCGACGCCGAGGCCGCGCGCCCGTGCGGCGAGCCAGAAGCACTGCACCGCCCCCACCACCGAATAGGCCAGGGTCTCCGGCATGCTGGCCCGTCCGAGCCCGAGGCCGGTCTCGGTCGCCGCGTCGCAGAAGACGGCCAGATGGACCGGCGCCTCCCGCAGGCCGGCGAGCTTGAGGCCGCGATACCGGGCGGCGCGGTCCGCATCGTAGCCTGCGGCCGCGGCGGCGTTGCAGCCGGAGAAGTTGTCGGACACCGCGCGGCGCCGCGCCGGATCCGAGACGCGCACGAAGCGCCAGGGCCGGCTGTTGCCGACCGACGGCGCCCGGTGGGCCGCCGTCAGGCAGGTGCGCAGGCACGCCTCGTCCACCGGATCCGTCCGGAACCGGCGCACGTCGCGGCGCCACGCGAACAGCGCGTCGAGGTCGTGCAGGAAGGCGTCGTCGAAGGCAGGCGGGCCCATGATGCCGGTGGCATACCCGCTTCCCGGGCCCAACGGGAAACAGAAAAAAGGCCGCCCGGAGGGGCGGCCTGAAGTCTTGGGTCTCGAAACCTCGGAGTGCCGGATCCTGGGATCCCGAACGGCGGCCGATGGCTGGGGAGCTGGGTGTCGGGCGCCGGCCGGGCAGGACCCGGCGAGGTTCGACGTCTGTTGTCGCGCGGCAACGCGGCCTGCAAAAGGCGCGAATCTGGCCAAACCATGTTTTTTGTCGCTTGGGCGTGTCTCGCAGGTCACGGCGCGGGGCGGCCGTCACCCTTGCGGGCCGCTGCGGCGAAGCCCATCATCCGGCAAAGGAACGATGCACGGGAGTGGTGATGACCGAAAGGACGAGCGCCGGGCCGAGGCCCGACGAGGCGGCGGGGCATGTCATTCCCTTCCCCGCCCGCGCGGCTCCTCCACAGGTCGCCTTCAACCGGGATGAGCTGCGCACGATCTTCAACCTCTATGGCCGGCAGGTGGCCGCGGGCGAATGGCGCGACTACGCCCTCGATTTCCGCCGCGACAGGGCGGTGTTCTCGATCTACCGCCGCGCCTCCGAGATGCCGCTCTACCGGATCGAGAAGGATCCCAAGCTTGCCCGCCGCCAGGGGGCCTACGCGGTCATCGCCGCGAGCGGCCAGATCCTGAAGCGCGGCTCGGAACTCGCCCGGGTCATCGCCGTGCTGGAGCCGGCGCCCAAGGCGGTCTGACCGGCGGTCTGCCCCCGCACAGCATCCCGCTCCGCCCCTCAGGACAGGGGCATCCGCCGGACGGTCGCGGCGATCTCGGCCACGACCTCCGGCGGCAGGGGACGGATCGGCCGCGGCGGCTCGGCGCGGCACAGGCCCAGGATATCGGCCAAGGCGTAGACCACCCGCAGGCTGGAATGGGTCCGGAACAGCGTCCAGAGCGGCTCCAGTTCCGCGTTCAGGGTGCGCGCCCGGTCCGTGTCGTCGGCCTCCACGGCCTGGACGATCGCGCGGCAGGTCCGGGGGAACAGGCCGCCCGCCACGCTGTACCATGCCGCGCCGCCGGCGATCAGCGCCTCGGTCGCGTTCCAGTCGCCGCTGAAGCCGATGGAGAAGCCCGCCGGGACCGCCGCCTGCAGGGCCGCGACACCGGCCGCGGCGTCGGCCGGGGCCGGCGCGGCGCATTTGGCGGCCACGATCCCGGGACGGCGGGCGAGCCGGCCGATCAGCGCCGGCGTGAAGCGGAAATGCGTGGTCGCGGGGTTGTCGTAGAGGACGAGGGGTAATCCGCCCGCCTCCGCCACGGCCGCGAAATGCGCCTCGACCTCGGCCTCGGTCAGCGGCGTATAGGAGACGGGGGCGAGCAGTCCCGCATCCGCGCCGGCCGCCCGCGCATCCTGCGCGAGGCGGATGGCCTCGTCTGTGCGCAGGGCGCCGATGCCGACCAGGAGCGGTACCCGGCCGCCCACGGCCTCGCGGGCGATCGCCACCGCCCGGCGACGCTCGTCGCGGCTCAGATACGCATAGGTCCCGGTGCTGCCGAGCAGGCCGATCGAATCGACCCCGGCGGCCACGAGGGGCTCCAGCAGGCGCTGCAGGGCTCCGGCATCGACCCGACCGTCGGCGTCGCTCGGGGTGATCGGGAAGGCTGAGAGGCCGGAAAGGCCGGAGAGCGCGGGCATGGCCCGAGCTTAGCGCATCCGGTCGGTGCGGCGAGACAAAAAGAAACCCCGGCGGTTGCCCGCCGGGGTTTCTCTCAACGATCGGTTCTTGCGGCTTAGCGGCGGTCGCCGATTAGGCTCAGCAGGAACTGGAACATGTTGATGAAGTCGAGATAGAGGGTCAGGGCGCCGTTCACCGACATCTTGGCCGCCATCTCACCGTCGAAGCCGCCGTAGAGATACATCTCCTTGAGCTTCTGCGTGTCGTAGGCGGTCAGCCCCGCGAAGATCAGCACGCCCAGCACCGAGATTGCGAACTGGAGGGCCGACGAGGCGAAGAAGATGTTCACCAGCGACGCGAGGATGATGCCGATCAGGCCCATCATCAGGAACGAGCCCATGCCCGAGAGGCTACGCTTCGTGGTGTAGCCCCAGAGGCTGAGCGAGCCGAAGGCCGCCGCCGTGATGAAGAACACCTGGACCACGCTGCCACCGGTGAAGACCAGCAGGAGCGAGGACATCGAGGCGCCCATCACCGCCGCGAAGGCGAAGAACATCGTCCGCGCGGAAGAGGCCGACATCCGGTCCATCCGCATGGAGAAGACGAAGATGAACGCCAGCGGGGCGAGCATCAGGACCCACTTCAGCGGGCTGAGATAGAGGGTCTGACCGAACGGGGTCAGGATCGGGCGGGTGCCCTGGTAGGCCGCCACGGAGGCCATGTTGAGGCCGAGCGCGACGAGACCCGAGATGCCAAGCCCGACGACCATGTTGTTGTAGACGCCGAGCATGAAGGTGCGCAGGCCCTGGTCGACTTCGACCTGGGTGCCGGCGTAGCCGGTCGGCTGCTGGGCGCCGTACCGGAAAGGGCTATTCTCGAATGCCATGGGAGTTTCCTTGCGGAGGCTCTCTCAGCGTGGTGTTCGGGCGAGGCCCACGCAGGACCTCTGGCGCCAGGCTGGCGCCTCGGTCAGGAATATGTTGCGCCCGCGTCCTGGACACAAGTCCCCGGCCACGGTTGCGGCCCGGGTTTTCCGTGTCCGGAGGATGTATTTTTGTCCATCCGGGCAGGGATTAAAATGCATTTCCTGTTGCAAAGCGTGTCTTTCGACTGACGGTTGCCGGGATGCAGGTGTTTCGATAGCCGTGCGAGCAGTCTTAACGGTTTCCTGATGCCACCCGCGGCGGCGCCCGCGCCGGTTTGTCCGCCGCGGGCCGGCCGCCGCCCGTCCGCAGGGTTCCGGCGGACCGGACGTCCAGGGCTCAGTGCGCGGCCCTGCGGGCGAAGGCGCGGCCCAGGCTCAGCAGCATCAGCTCGGCGGCGACCTGCACCTCAGCCGGCATATCGTCGGTGAGCGTCTCCTTGAGCGCGATCGCCAGGTCGGCCGCGCGCTCCAGCGGGGCGCCCCCCGAAGGAGGCCTGCCCAGGACGTAGCGATCGCCGCCGTCCCGGATCTCCGTGATGTCCATCAGGATCCCGTGCGAGCGGACCGGCTGGCCGGCCGCGTCCCGATGCGTCCGTCCGCGGCTGAGGAGCCATCGCACCGAGCCGTCCGTCTTGAAGACGCGGTACTCGGCCAGCACCAGTCCACCGGACCGGACGGCCCGGAGCATGTGGTCCATCAGCCAGGTCATGTCCTGCGGATGCACCGCGGCCAGTGCCATCGGTCCGCTGATCGGGCGATTGGCGAGGTCGGGGGTGCCGGTCAGCAACATGGCCGCGCCCTCATCGTAGACGACACGGCCGCCGACATGGTCCCATTCCCAGGCACCCACGACGCACGAGGCTTCGAGGGCGGCACGGAGACGCTCCGTATCCTCCCCGTAGCCATCGATGACGGTAATGCCCATGACGGTTGGTCCTCTGGTCGGCCGGAGCCCGAACGTCTTTCTCCGTACCAATATATCACACAAATGACAAAGAGTTCACTTGCGGATAAAGTTGCGGTCGGGCACTCCGCGGTGCTGTGGGTCGATTTGCGCCTTCCTGGAGATGTTCGAGGGTCGGTCATGGATGAGAACGGGCTCGAACGTCTGCGCATGATTGCCGGCGCGAAAGCGGACACTGCGTCGTCCCAAGCCCTCATTCGAATCGCGCAGTCCCTCGATCTTCCGATCGAGGCGTTCTACCAGCCGGATCGGTGCGGCCCTGCCACGCGGCCGGCGATCGATTGGGAGACGGAGCGGCTCCTGGCTCTGGTGAAGGTCCATCTCCGCCAGCTCGATCCGGCGGCGCGCCGACGCTTCGGCGAAGCGGTAGTGGGGATGGTCGGCTCGGAACCTGCCGAGGGCTGACGCTGCCGGCGGCAAAGGCTGGAGACCCCGGAAACATGGCGATGCGGGCGACGGCGAAGCCGGACGATTGGAAGCGCCTGCCCTTCGCGGCGATGTCCCCGATCCCCTATCGCGCGGCCTTCGACCCCGCCCAATTCGCGGAGCTGGCGAAGGGGCTGCGTCCGGAGGTGATGGAAGACAAGTGGTTCATCTATCTCGACGGACTCGATCTCTGCTTTCACCGGAGCTGGACCGGCCTCGGCGTCTACCGGGTCGGATTTGAGCGGCACGGCGAGACATACCGCGTCGTGTCGGCCCTGTGCGCGGAGCCGATGCTCGCGACGCACGGAGCCGAGTATCAGGCGCGGTGTCTCGATTTCCTGGTCGAGAACCTCCTGCTCGGCGGCTCCAAACCGTTCCCCCGGCCTGCGGACGTCGCGGAGAGTGCGCCCGGGGCGTTCCAGCACGGCTTTTCGGGAAGCGGCTATCGCGAGGTGCCCGTCGTGCGACGGCCCTGGTGGACATTCTGGCGCTGACGGCGGCCCGTCGGGTCTGAGCGCCCGGGCGGTCCTCCCGGGACCGGGAGGCGCTCCTCAGATCTGCCGCAGATACGGCGCCGGCTTCTGCCCCAGGATCCGCCAGGTGCCGGCGAGCCCGAGGAGAATCGCCAGCGCGACGGCGGCCGTCGCCGCCACCAGCGCGCCCGACAGGTCGAGGCGGAAGTCGAGGTGCATGACCTTGGCGACGATCACCCACCCTGCGAGCGTTCCGGCCATGAGGCCGAACAGGGCCGTGGCGAGGCCCAGGGCGGCGTATTCGAGGGCGTAGGCGGCGAGCAGCCGCGACCGGCGCGCGCCCAGCACCTTGAGCACGACGGCGTCGTAGAGCCGCGCCCGGTGCCCGGCCGCGATGGCGCCGGCCAGCACGAACAGGCTCGCCAGGACCGCCACGGCGCTCGCCCCGCGGATCGCCAGGACCAGCCGGCCGACGAGGTCGCCGATCGCGTCCAGCGCGTCCTTGACCCGCACGGCGCTCACCGACGGGAAGGTCTTGGCGACGTCGCGCAGGATGTGGTTCTCGGCGGCCGCGTCGGTGCCGCCCGGCAGCGTCAGCGTGGCGAGGTCGGAATGCGGCGCGCCGCGGAAGGTCCCCGGCGAGAACACCATCACGAAGTTGATGCCGAGATTGCGCCACTCCACCCGGCGCAGGTTGAAGATCGTCGCGGTGAGGTCGCGGCCGAGCACGTTCACCGTCACGGTGTCGCCGAGCTTGAGGCCGAGCTGGCGGGCGAGGTCGGCCTCGAAGGAGACCAGCGGCTTGGCGCCCTGCTCGGCGCTCCACCACGCGCCTTCGGTGAGGCTCGAGCCCTCCGGCACCGTGTCGGCGTAGGTGATGCCCCGGTCGCCGTCGAGCACCCAGGCGGCGTCCTCCGGGGGCCGGATCTTGCTGGCCGGCACGCCGTTCAGGGCGACGATCCGGCCGCGCATCATCGGCACGTCCTCGATCTTCCCGTTCGGGGCGGCGCGCGCCAGGAACTCGCGGAACTGGGCGGCGTCCCGCGAGGGGATGTCCAGGAAGAAGAGGTTCGGCGCGCGGGCCGGCAGGGTCGCGCTGATCGTCCGGCGGACATTGGCGTCGATCAGGCTGAGCGTCACGAGGAGCGTCACGCCGAGGCCCAGCGACAGGACGATGGCGGGCGTCAGGGCCCCCGGCCGGTGGAGGTTGGCGAGCGCCATCCGGGGCGCGGGCCAGCTTGGATGCGGCAGGCGGCGGGCGAGCGCCATCAGGCCGAGGGCCACCCCGTGCAGCAGGCCGAAGGCGATGGCGGCCGCCGCGATGAAGATCAGCGCCACGCGCCGGTCGAAGGCGGTGACCACCGACAGGCCGACCAGCGCCGCGAGGCTCAGGCCCAACCAGATCCGGTAGCGCCAGCGCGGCCTCACCCGTGCGGGATCGACGGTGTCGCGGAACAGGCCGGAGACCGGCACGTCGTGGGCGCGGCCGAGCGGGGTGATCGCGAAGGCGAAGGCGGTGAGGAGCCCGTAGGCGGCCGCGAGCGCGAGTTCGCCCGGGGCGAGCGTCGGGTTCAGGGGCAGCGGCAGGTCGGCGGAGAACAGCGCGTCGAGGAGGAAGGGCAGGCTCGCGCCGATCGCCAGCCCGATCAGGGTGCCGATCCCGGCGATCAGCATCACCTGCGTCAGGTACAGAGCGACCACCTGCGAGCCGGGCGCGCCGACGCTCTTGAGGGTCGCGATCGAGGCCCGCTTGCGCTCCACGAAGGCGTGGACGGCATTGCCGACGCCGACGCCGCCGACGATCAGCGCGGTGAGCCCGACCAGGGTCAGGAACTGCGTGAAGCGCTCGATGCTCTTGGCGAAGCGCGGGTCGGCGTTGCTGCGCGAGCGGACCTCCCAGCCCGCCTCCGGCGTCGCGGCACGGATCCGGGCCTGCGCGGCGTCGAGATCGGCATCCGGCGTGCCCGGCGGCAGGAGGATCCGGTAGCTCCAGCGGTTGAGGCTGCCGGGCTGGACGAGACCGGTGGCGCGCAGCGTCGGCTCGGAGATCATCAGCCGCGGCCCGAAGCCGATGCCGCCGGCGATCTTGTCGGGCTCGGACACGATGGTCCCGCGGATCGCCACCTTGTGCCCAGCCAGCGCGATCCGGTCCCCGACCTTGACGTCGAGGCGCGTGAGCAGGGCCGGGTCGGCGAGCGCCCCCGGCACCCCGTCCCGTTCGGCCAGCCGGTCGGCGAGGCGGCCCGGCGGGTCGGTGGCGAGGTCGCCCGCCGCCGGGTAGGTGGCCGGGTCGACGGCCTTCAGCTCGACGAGGGCCGCGTCGCCGCTCTCCGCCACCGCCATGGCCCGCAGGGAGGCGACGCTATCGAGCCGGCCTTCCCGCGCCAGGGCCTGCCGCTCGGCGTCGGTGGCCTCGCGGTTGATCAGGTTGTAGGCGAGGTCGCCGCCGAGGATCCGCCGCCCCTCCCGGCCGAGCCCGTCCGAGAGCGAGCGCGAGATCGACGCCACGCCCGCGATCGCCGCGACGCCCAGCGCGATGCAGGCGAGGAACACCGCGAAGCCCGTGAGGCCGGCGCGCAGTTCGCGGAGCGCCAGCCGCAGGATGAGCGGGAGGCGGCGGGGGCCGGGGTCCGGTCGGGTGATCGTGCCGTGCATCAGGCGGTCACCGCTTCCTCGATCCGGCCCGAGCGCAGGCGCACCGTGCGGTCGCACAGGCGGGCGAGGCCGTTGTCGTGGGTGACGAGCACCAGGGTCGCGCCGCGGTCGCGCTTCAGCCGGAACAGGAGATCGACGATCTGCCGGCCGGTGGCCTCGTCGAGGTTGCCGGTGGGCTCGTCGGCCACGAGGATCGCCGGGTCGGGGGCGACCGCCCGGGCGATGGCGACGCGCTGCTGCTCGCCCCCCGAGAGCTGCGCCGGGTAATGGTGCAGCCGGTGCCCGAGGCCCACCGCCTCCAGCTCGGCGCGGGCCCGCTCGTGGGCGCCGGGCCGGTCGGCGAGTTCCAGCGGCAGCGCCACGTTCTCCAGCGCCGTCATGGTCGGCACGAGGTGGAAGGCCTGGAACACGATGCCGATGCGCCGGCCCCGGAAGCGGGCGAGCGCGTCCTCGTCGAGGCGGACGAGATCGGTCTCCTCGATGACCACGCCGCCGGAATCGGGCCGCTCCAGCCCGGCCATGACCATCAGAAGCGTCGACTTGCCGGAGCCGGACGGGCCGACGAGCCCCACCGCCTCGCCGCGGTCGACGGTGAGCGAGATGCCGCGGAGGATGTGGACCCGGGCGGCGCCGCGGCCGAGGCTGAGATCGATGTTCGACAGCGCGATCGCCGGATCGCGCAGCACCTTGCCTTGGCTCACGGGCGAGCCGATCTGTGGGCGATGACGAGCATGGCGCGCGAGGTCCTCGGTTGGCTGCGAACTTGGCTGCACGGGCCGCGGGGGCACCGCGATATGGGATCCGCATTGGGGCCGCGCCATGACGACGGCGCTGTGTTCCGGCGCACGGCCCTGTTTGCCGCAGCGCTAGCCGTCCTCATGGTCCCTTTCATGACGGCACCGCAGGCCGCCCCGAACGGCCCGGTCAAGCTCGTCGCCCTGGGCGACAGCCTGACCGCCGGTTACCGGCTGCCCGCCGATGCCGCCTTCCCCACCGTCCTGGAGCGGCTGCTCAAGGCCAAGGGCGAGGACGTGACCGTGTCCAATGCCGGCGTCTCCGGCGACACCGCCACCGGTGGCCTCGACCGGGTCGACTGGTCGGTGCCCGACGGGACCGCGGGCGTGATCCTCGAACTCGGCGCCAACGACATGCTCCGCGGCACCGACCCGAAGGTGACCGAGGGGGCGCTGTCGGCGATCATCGAGCGGCTGAAGGCCCGGGGCATCCCGGTTCTGCTGGCCGGCATGCAGGCCGCGCCCAATCTCGGGCCGGACTACAAGGCGCGGTTCGACGCGATCTTTCCGGCCCTCGCCAAGCGCTACGGGCTGACCCTCTACCCGTTCTTCCTCGACGGGATCGTGGGCGACCGGGCGCAGCACCTCGATGACATGATCCACCCGAACCGGCAGGGCGTCGAGACGATCGCGGCCCGCATGCTGCCGACGGTCGATTCGTTCCTGGACCGGATCCGCCAGGCGCCGGTCCGCTGATGCCGCGCCTGTTCACAGGGCTCGCCGTGCCGCCGGCGGTCGCCGACGCCCTCAAGGGCTACCAGGGCGGGCTGCCCGGCGCCCGCTGGATCGAGCCCGGCGACTTTCACGTCACCCTGCGCTTCCTCGGGGATGTCGAGGCCACCGTCGCCGACGATGTCGTGGAGGCGCTGGCCGAGATGCGGGCGCGCCCGCCCCTGACGGTGACCCTCGACGGCCTCGGCATCTTCGGCGGCGACAGGCCGCGGGCGCTCTACGCGGCGGTGGTGGCCGATCCGGCGCTGACGGATCTCCAGGCCGAGCAGGAGCGGCTGGTGCGCCGCGCCGGGGTCGAGCCGGAACGGCGGAAGTTCACCCCGCATGTCACCCTGGCCCGGCTGCGCCGCGACGCCACGCCGGAGGCGACGGCGATGTACCTGTCGCAGGCGCCGGTCTTCGCGCCGCTGGCCTTCGCGGTTGACCGGGTGACGCTGTTCTCGGCGCGGGACTCGACCGGGGGTGGGCCGTATGTGGCGGAGGCGGACTTTCCGTTCGCGTGAGGCGGTCGCTTCAGGCCTCCCCTCATCCAGAGGGCTCTGTGGGCCCGGAAGACCTCCTTCGAGGCCCGCTTCGCGGTCACCTCAGGATCAGCTGGAGGGTTGGACCGACCTACAGCCGCCGCAGCGCCACGCTCTCGATCCGGTGGCTCGCGCCCTTGGTGAGGATCAGGCTCGCCCGCTGCCGCGTGGGCACGATGTTCTCGCGCAGGTTCGGCAGGTTGATCGTGGTCCAGAGCCGGTCGGCGATGTCGAGCGCCTCGGTTTCCGGGATCTCGGCGTATTTTCGGAAGTAGGAGCGTGGGTCGCGGAAGGCGGTCTGGCGCAGCTTCATGAAGCGGGTGACGTACCAGCGGTGCAGGTCGTCCTCGTGGCCGTCGAGATAGATCGAGAAGTCGAAGAAGTCGGACACGAACGGGATCGCGGTGCCGTCCCGCGGCAGGCGGGCGGGCTGGAGCACGTTCAGGCCCTCGACGATCAGGATGTCGGGGCTCTCCACCACCCGCTCCTCTCCGGGCACCCGGTCGTAGACGAGGTGCGAGTAGAGCGGCGCGGTCACGCGCTTGTGGCCGGCCTTCACGTCGTGGAGGAAGCGCAGCAGCGCGGCGGTGTCGTAGCTTTCGGGAAAGCCCTTGCGCTCCATCAGGCCGTTGGCGGCGAGTTCGGCGTTGGGCAGCAGGAACCCGTCGGTGGTGACGAGGTCGACCTTCGGCGTGTTGGGCCAGCGCGCCAGCAGGGCGGTCAGGATGCGGGCCGTGGTGGACTTGCCCACCGCCACCGATCCGGCGAGCCCGATGATGTAGGGCGCCTTGGTCTCGCGCTCGGCCATCAGGAAGCGCTGCGTCGCCTTGAACAGCCCCTGCGTCGCCGCGACGTAGAGGGCCAGCAGGCGCGATAGCGGCAGGTAGATCGCCACCACCTCCTCGACCGAGATCGGATCGTTGATCGATTGCAGCCGCTCCAGATCCTCCTGGTTGAGGGTGAGCGGCGTGTCGGCGCGCAGCTGCGCCCATTCCTCCCGGCTGAAGCGGCGATAGGGCGAGAGCCGGTCCGACGCGTCGAGGATCGCCTCGACCGAGCCCGGCAGCGCGGCCGCGTTCACGCGTGGCGCCTCGCGGCCTTCTCGGCGATGCCGCTCTGGGCCGTCCGGCGCTCCAGCTCGGCCATCACCGCCTCGAGCTCCACGCCGCCGGCCCGGAGCAGCACGACGAGGTGGTAGAGCACGTCGGCGGCCTCGTTCCTCAGGCCGGTCTTGTCGCCCTGCACGGCCGCGATCGCCGCCTCGACCGCCTCCTCCCCGAGCTTCTTGGCCGCCTTGGCGGGGCCCTCGGACAGGAGCTTGGCCGTGTAGGAGGTGGCCGGATCGGTCCCGGCGCGGCTCGCCACGAGGGCGGCGAGGTCGGCGAGCGTGTAGGCGGTCATGAAGCGATCTGCATGTTGCGCCGGCCCCTTATACGGATCCGGGCCGGATTTCGGCAGGAAACTGCGCCACGACCGCCCTGCGAGCAAGCGGCGCGGGTGAAGGCGGATGGGCTTTGTCCGGGGCTCAGCCGTTCGGGAGATGCCGGGCGAGCGCTTCCAGCACCGCCATGCGCACGGCGACGCCCATCTCCACCTGCTCGCGGATCAGCGACTGCGCCCCGTCGGCGACGTCCGAGGCGATCTCGACGCCGCGGTTCATCGGGCCCGGATGCATCACCAGGGCATCGGGCTTGGCGAGCGCCAGCTTCTCGGCGTCGAGGCCGAAATAGCGGAAATACTCCTTCACGGAGGGCACGAACGAACCGTTCATGCGCTCCCGCTGGAGACGCAGCATCATCACGATGTCGCAGCCGACGAGACCCTTGCGCATGTCCGTGAAGGTCTCGACGCCGAAGCGCTCGATGCCGGCGGGCAGCAGCGTCGAGGGCGCGATCAGGCGGACCCGGGCACCCATGGCCTGGAGCAGGATGATGTTGGAGCGCGCCACCCGCGAGTGCAGGACGTCGCCGCAGATCGCCACCTGCAGGCCCTCGATCCGGCCCTTGTTGCGGCGGATGGTGAGCGCGTCGAGGAGCGCCTGGGTCGGGTGCTCGTGGGCGCCGTCGCCCGCGTTGACCACCGCGCAATCGACCTTCCGGGCGAGCAGGTGCACGGCGCCGGCCGATTCGTGGCGGACCACGATGATGTCGGGCCGCATGGCGTTCAGCGTCGCCGCGGTGTCGATCAGGGTCTCGCCCTTCTTCACCGAGGACGAGGCGACCGACATGTTCATCACGTCGGCGCCGAGCCGCTTGCCGGCGAGTTCGAAGGAGGATTGCGTCCGCGTCGAGGGCTCGAAGAACAGGTTGATCTGCGTGCGGCCCCGCAGGGTCGTGCGCTTCTTCTCCACCTGCCGCGAGAGGTCGACGGCGGATTCGGCGGCGTCGAGCAGCCCTTCGATGTCGGGCCGGGTCAGACCCTCGATGCCGAGGAGGTGCCGGTGCGGGAAGGCCGGGGGCGCGGGCGTCGTCATGATGAGGCCCGGGTGTAGGTGCGGCGCGCCGTCCCGGCAAGGCTGTCCGATGCATCCATCGCGCGCATCCATCGCGGTTCAGGCCGGGACGCGTCCTCCGGCGCACAGGGGCTGGCTCGGCGTGAGCTCCCGGCTGGCCCGTCCGCTCGGAAAGGGGACAGGCCGCGCTCCGCCCTCGGCCCCGTGCCTGGAGCCCCCGCAGGCCCTGCAGCCCGCGGCCGCGCCGGGGAAGCCGGACGGGCCCTGCGGCCTTTTTTCCGCCCGATGGTAACCGGTGCTCCTCGCGCCACGTATTGGCCCGAACGGTCGGGGTTCGGACGATCCCCGGCCCAGCGACGCCCAACCGGGACCCGATTCTTGGCCGCCTCCCCTGCTCTCCAAGCCCCCGAGACCGTCGACCGGCAGGGGCGCCGGTGGTTCTACCGCCATCCGCTGGTGATCCGTCTGGCGCACTGGATCAACGCCGCGGTGCTGCTCGTGCTGCTGATGAGCGGCCTCCAGATCTTCAACGCCCACCCCGCACTCTACTGGGGCGCGGTCTCGACCTTCGACGACCCGGCGCTCGCCATCACGAGCGATCAGGGCCGCGACGGCAAGAGCCGCGGGGTGGTGACGGTCGGCACGCGGACCTTCGACACCACGGGCGTTCTCGGCCTGTCGCGTGAGGGCGGCACGGAGGTGGAGCGGGCCTTCCCGTCCTGGGCGACCCTACCGGCCAACCAGGACCTCGCCACGGGCCGCCGCTGGCACTTCCTGTTCGCGTGGCTGCTGGTGATCAACGGCGCCGTCTATCTCACCTACGGCCTGTTCAGCGGCCAGCTCCGCCGTCGCCTGATTCCGGACGGGGACCAGATCCGCCACTTCGGGGCTTCCGTGAAGGAACACCTGCTCCTGCGCTTCCCCGAGGGCACGGAGGCCAAGCGCTACAACGTCATCCAGAAGCTCACCTATCTCGTCCTGGTGCTGGGCCTTTTACCTGCGATGGTGCTCGCGGGACTCGCCATGTCGCCCGGGATGGATGCCGCCTGGCCCTGGCTCACCGAGCTGTTCGGGGGCCGGCAATCGGCGCGCAGCGTCCACTTCATCGCCGCCGGGCTCATCGTGCTGTTCGTGGTGGTCCACGTGCTGCTGGTGCTGGTCTCCGGCCTCGTCAACAACATGCGCGGCATGATCACCGGCTGGTTCAGCCTCGGCCGTGACCGGGAAGGTGCCCGATGATCCTCCACCGCCGCAAGCTCCTCACCGCCGGCGCCGGCCTGATGGGCACCGCCCTGCTCGGCGGCTGCGACAGATTCGCCGGATCCGATGCGGGCCGGCAGACCCTCCAGGTCGGCGAGGACGCCAACCAGTACGTCCAGCGCCTGCTGATGTCGCCGACAACCCTGGCCCGGGAATTCCCGGCCGCGATGATCTCGCCCTGGTTCAAGCCGAACGGCACCATCGACCCGCCGGACCGCGCCTACCGGGCCCTCGCGGCCAAGAAGTTCGCCGAGTTCAAACTCACGGTCGACGGGCTCGTCCAGACGCCGCTGTCGCTGAGCCTCGCGGACCTGCGCGCCCTGCCGTCGCGGACCCAGATCACCCGTCACGATTGCGTGGAGGGCTGGAGCTGCATCGGGCAATGGGCCGGCGTGCCGCTCGCCGAGGTGCTGAAGCGGGCCGGGCTGAAGCCGCAGGCGCGCTACGCGGTGTTCCACTGCGCCGACACGCTGGAATATGCCGGCGGCGGCCTCGAAGGCGGCGACGGCGCCTTCCTGGGGCGCCCCGGGCATCCGGGCGCGGTGCGCGACGCCTACATCCAGCTCGCCGCCGCCGAGGATTGGGGCGGTGCGCCCACCGCCACCGACGCGCCCAAGGACGATTGGGGCCAGGGCAGCCCGGCCGCGGAGCCCGAGGATAAGCGTACGCCGATCCGCTACTACGAGAGCATCGACCTCTACGACGCCTTCAACCCGCAGACGATCCTGGCCTACGACCTCAACGGCAAGCCGCTGCCCGTCTCCAACGGCGCGCCCCTGCGCCTGCGGGTCGAGCGCCAGCTCGGCTACAAGCAGGCCAAGTACGTGATGCGCGTCGAGATGGTGGAATCGCTCAACGGCATCGGCCAGGGCGGCGGTGGCTACTGGGAGGACCGCGGCTACGAATGGTACGCGGGGATTTGAGTTTCAGCGCCGCGCCAGCCGGGGCATGCGCGACGGAGCGGCTCGACCCCACACCGGCGGCTCAGCCCGCCATTTGACATCCCGCCGCCCGTGACCCACTTGTCCCCGGCGCGCGGCCCCGGCCCGACGGCGGGCATATGTCCCACGCGAATTACGATCAGAATTCGTCCGTCGCGCTCAGGTCCCGTCAGGGGCAGAGGTCTGAATGAAAGTCGTCGTCGTCGAGTCGCCGGCCAAAGCCAAGACGATCAATAAGTATCTCGGCCGCGACTATGAAGTGATCGCCTCGTTCGGGCACATCCGCGACCTGCCGGCCAAGGACGGCTCCGTGGATCCCGAGCAGGATTTCCACATGGTCTGGGAACTGGCCGACCGCGGGGCGAGCCGGGTCTCCGAGATCGCCAAGGCGGTCAAGGGCGCCGACAAGCTGATTCTGGCCACCGACCCGGATCGCGAGGGCGAGGCGATCTCCTGGCACGTGCTGGAGGCCTTGACCGCCCGCAAGGCGCTCAAGGGCATCCCGGTCGAACGCGTCACCTTCAACGCCATCACCAAGGCCTCGGTTGAGGCGGCGATGCGCAAGCCCCGGGAAATCGACCAGGCCCTGGTCGACGCCTATCTGGCGCGCCGGGCGCTGGACTACCTCGTCGGCTTCAACCTCTCCCCGGTCCTGTGGCGCAAGCTCCCGGGCGCCCGTTCGGCGGGGCGCGTGCAGTCCGTGGCGCTGCGCCTCGTCGTCGAGCGCGAGATGGAGATCGAGCGGTTCAAGCCGCGCGAGTACTGGACGCTTATCGCCACGCTGACGACCGCCGACGGCGCGACCTTCGAGGCCCGCCTCGTCGGCGCCGACGGCAAGCGCATCCAGCGCCTCGACGTCGGCACCGGCGACGAGGCCGCCGCCTTCAAGCGCGACCTCGAACTCGCGACCTTCCAGGTGGCGAGCGTCGAGGCGAAGCCCGCCAAGCGCCACCCGCAGCCGCCCTTCACCACCTCGACCCTGCAGCAGGAGGCCTCGCGCAAACTCGGGATGGCGCCGGCCCAGACCATGCGGGTCGCCCAGCGTCTCTACGAGGGCGTCGATATCGGCGGCGAGACCGTCGGCATCATCACCTACATGCGGACCGACGGCGTCGATATGGCGCCCGAGGCGATCCAGGACGCCCGCCGGGTCATCGGCAAGGAATTCGGCGACCGCTACGTGCCCGACGTGCCGCGCAAGTACAGCGTCAAGGCCAAGAACGCCCAGGAGGCCCACGAGGCGGTGCGTCCCACCGACATGAGCCGCCTGCCCAAGATGGTCGCGCGCCACCTCGAGCCCGAGCAGGCCCGGCTCTACGATCTCATCTGGACCCGCACCATGGCGAGCCAGATGGAATCGGCCGAGCTGGAGCGGACTACCGTGGACGTCACGGCGAAGGTCGGCCCCCGCCAGATCGACCTGCGCGCCACCGGCCAGGTGGTGAAGTTCGACGGCTTCCTGACCCTCTACCAGGAGGGCAAGGACGACGAGGAGGACGAGGAGAGCCGCCGCCTGCCGCCCATGAAGGCCGGCGACCCGCTCACCCGCGAGCGGATCAGCTCGACCCAGCACTTCACCGAGCCGCCGCCGCGCTATTCCGAGGCGAGCCTCGTGAAGCGCATGGAGGAACTCGGCATCGGCCGCCCGTCGACCTACGCGGCGGTGCTCCAGACGCTGCGCGACCGCGAATACGTCAAGATCGAGAAGAAGCGGCTGCAGCCGGAGGACAAGGGGCGGCTCGTCACGGGCTTCCTGGAGAGCTTCTTCCGGCGCTACGTCGAGTACGATTTCACCGCCGACCTCGAGGAGCAGCTCGACCGCGTCTCCAATGCCGAGATCGACTGGCGGGCGGTGCTGCGCGACTTCTGGCGCGATTTCTCCGCGGCGATCGGCGAGACCAAGGAGCTGCGCGTCACCGACGTGCTGGAGGCGCTGAACGGCCTCCTCGGGCCGCACATCTTCCCCGACAAGGGCGACGGCTCGAACCCGCGCACCTGCACGGTCTGCGGGACCGGACAATTGTCGCTGAAGCTCGGCAAGTTCGGCGCCTTCATCGGCTGCTCGAACTATCCCGAGTGCAAGTACACCCGCCAGCTCTCAGCCTCGGGCGTCGAGGGCGAGGGGGACGGCTCCTCGGCCGAGGGCGGCCAGCCGGGCGTCCGGGTGCTGGGCGACGATCCCGCCACCGGTCTGCCGGTGACGCTGCGCGACGGCCGATTCGGGCCGTTCCTGCAGCTCGGTGAGGCCTCCACCGAGAAGGGGGCGGAGAAGCCGAAGCGTTCCTCCCTGCCGAAGGGGCTGAGTCCCTCGGCGGTCGACCTGCAGAAGGCGCTGGCGCTGCTGGCGCTGCCCCGCGAGGTGGCGCGCCACCCCGAGACCGGCGAGCCGATCCTGGCCAATCTCGGCCGGTTCGGGCCCTACGTGCAGCATGGGAAGACCTACGCCAATCTCGGCAAGGACGACGACGTGCTGGAGATCGGCGGCAACCGCGCCATCGACCTGATCGTCGCCAAGGAGCAGGGCGGCGGCCGCGGCCGTCCGGCTGCCGATCCCGGCCGCCCGCTCGGCACGGACGCGGCGAGCGGGCGCGACCTCGTGGTGAAGGCCGGCAAGTACGGCCCCTACGTCACCGACGGCGAGGTGAACGCCACGCTGCCGAAGACCATGAGCGCCGAGGCGCTGACGCTCGACGAGGGGATCGCCCTGGTCAACGCCAAGCGTGCCTCGGGCGGCGGCAAGCCGGCGAAACGGGGCGCTGTCCGGAAGACCGCGACGCGCGCGGCGAGCGGCGCCAAGCCGGCGGCCAAGAAGACGGCAGCGAAGAAGCCCGCCGCCAAGAAGACCGCGGCCAAGAAGACGGGCGCCGGCTGACGCAGACAGGTCCAGGCGGCCTTCACCCGCTCGCCGGGTGCAAGGCGCGTCAGCCGCGCCGGTCCGTGTCCAGGGCGGGCACGCGGTCCTGCGCTGCTCTCCCGGCAGCGGTGGGGGACAGGGGCAGACCGACGCGGAGAACGGGATGCACGTCCCGGTTTCCGGGTCCGGCCGCCCGGTTCAGACGAGGTAGGTGATGGTTGCCGCGAGCGCCGTCGCGAAGGTCGCCAGCGCGATCGTGGTGGAATTCATGAGCGCCCGGCCGGGCGGCACGCCGGCCGCGTCGTCGTCGCAGCCGAAGGCGGCGCCGGCCGCGTGCTCGAAGCGGATCAACGTGAGGCGGCGGGCCTCGATCGCGGCATCGCTCATGGGCTGCGGCTCCCTGACCACGGTCAAGATTTATCTCCGCCGTCAACGTCGATCGTCCCGGTCTGTTCCGGCGGCCTGCGGAGGTCGAACAGGCCGGTCACGGGAAAGCCTTAACCCATCGTTGTGCAACGTCGTGATGACGGGCCGCCTGGCCCCCTCGGGGGTCGGGGCGGTTCCGGCCCTCGCTCGCGGCGCCGCAGCATGCGATGGTGCGGCCGCGTCGCCTGGGGGCGAACGGTTTTGATGTTTACGTTTTGTTCCGCTATCATGCGGGGATGAAGGCGCATGCTCCACGACCCAAGACCCGTCTGCGCGAATCCGAGCCGGCCGATGCGCCGCGCCCGCGGAGGCCGCGCGTGAGCGATCCGGCCCGCGACCTGTTCGGACCGGGCGGCAAGGCGGCCGCCTCGACAGCCCCCTCTCGCGCGCCGGAGCCGCGGCGGCGCCTGGACGCCACGGCCTCCGTGACGGCGCTCGCAGCGGCCGAGCCCGATTCCGGCTACACCGCCTCCGACATCGAGGTGCTGGAGGGGCTGGAGCCGGTCCGGCGCCGCCCCGGCATGTATATCGGCGGCACCGACGAGCGGGCGCTGCACCACCTCTTCGCCGAGGTGATCGACAACTCCATGGACGAGGCGGTGGCCGGCCATGCCAGCTTCATCGAGGTGGAGCTGGAGGAGACCGGTGCCCTCGTGGTCACCGACAACGGCCGCGGCATCCCGGTCGACCCGCATCCGAAATTTCCCGGCAAGTCGGCGCTCGAGGTCATCATGACCACGCTGCATGCCGGCGGTAAGTTCGACTCGAAGGTCTACGAGACCTCGGGCGGCCTGCACGGCGTCGGCATCTCGGTGGTGAACGCGCTCTCCGACCTCCTCGAGGTCGAGGTGGCGCGCAACCAGACCCTGTATCGCCAGACCTTCTCGCGGGGCCACGCGCAGGGAGCGCTGGAGCTGATCGGCCGGGTGCAGAACCGGCGCGGCACCCGGGTCCGCTTCCACCCGGACGCGCAGATCTTCGGCTCGCTGAAATTCGACCCACGCCGCCTGTTCAAGATGGCGCGTTCGAAGGCCTACCTGTTCGGCGGCGTCGAGATCCGCTGGCGCTGCGCCCCCGCCCTCCTCGAGGGGCTGGAGGGCGTACCTGCGGAAGCCGTGCACCGCTTCCCCGACGGCCTGCGCGACTATCTCGCCCGCGACATCGACGGCAAGGAGCTGGTCACCGACGCGATGTTCTCCGGCAAGATCACCAAGCCGGGCTCGCACGGGTCGCTGGAATGGGCGGTGGCCTGGATGGTCGCCGAGGACGGGTTCTCGCATTCCTACTGCAACACCATCCCGACGCCCGAGGGCGGCACCCACGAGGCCGGCCTGCGGGTCGCCCTGCTCCGGGGCCTGCGCGAGCACGCCGAGCGCGTGAACCAGGCCAAGCGCATGACCGCGGTGACCACCGACGACGTCATGGCGACCTGCGCGTCCATGCTCTCGGTCTTCATCCGCGAGCCCGAGTTCCAGGGCCAGACCAAGGACAAGCTCGCCACCGTGGAGGCCCAGCGCATCGTCGAGACGGCGGTGCGCGACGCCTTCGACCATTGGCTCGCCGCCTCCCCGGCCCAGGCCAACAAGCTGCTCGACTGGGTGATCGACCGGGCCGAGGAGCGCCTGCGCCGCCGCCAGGAGAAGGAGGTCGCCCGCAAGAGCGCCACCCGCAAGCTCCGCCTGCCCGGCAAGCTCGCCGATTGCTCGGCCGCCGGCACCGCGGGCTCGGAGATCTTCATCGTCGAGGGTGATTCCGCCGGCGGCTCCGCCAAGCAGGCCCGCGACCGGGCGACCCAGGCGATCCTGCCCCTGCGCGGCAAGATCCTCAACGTCGCCTCGGCGAGCCGGGACAAGCTCGGCGCCAATCAGCTGATTTCCGACCTCACCCTGGCGCTCGGCTGCGGCACCGGCGCGGCCTTCCGCGAGGCCGACCTGCGCTACGACAAGGTGATCATCATGACGGACGCCGACGTCGACGGCGCCCACATCGCCTCGCTGCTGATCACCTTCTTCTACCGCCAGATGCCCAAGCTCATCGACCGCGGGCATCTCTACCTCGCGATCCCGCCGCTCTACCGGCTGCAGCAGGGCTCCAAGGTGGCCTATGCCCGGGACGACGCCGACCGGGAGCGGATCATCAAGACGGTGTTCAAGGCCGGCAAGGTCGAGATCGGGCGGTTCAAGGGCCTCGGTGAGATGATGCCGGCCCAGCTCAAGGAGACCACCATGGACCCGAAGAAGCGCACGTTGCTACGCGTCGCGGTCCTGGACGAGGCCCGGGAATCGACCGGCGATACGGTCGAGCGGCTGATGGGCAACAAGCCCGAGGCCCGCTTCGCCTTCATCAGCGAGCGTGCGGCCTTCGCCGAGGGGGCCGACCTCGACATCTGAACCGTTGCGCCGACGCGGTTTCCACCGCGCCGGCCGCCCGGACCGTCAGGGCTTGGTAACCGCCTTGGCCGGGTCGAAGGGCTGGGCCGCCGACACCGTGTCGGTGCTCATGTTGAGGACCGCCGAGAACCGCTCGCCTCCCGGCCGCAGCACAAGGGCACCAGGCTCCACGGCGATCACCTTGCTGCCGAGGCCGAGGAAGCCGCCGACATCGATCACAACGGCCTTAAGGGTCCCGCCATCGGTGATCAGCAGGTCGTCGATCTTGCCGACGCTGTCGCCTGCCGCGTTGCGCACCGTCACGCCGATCATCTTGGAGGCCAGGAAGGCCACAGGCTTGAGCCCCTGACGCTTGGCGGCGTCCTCGGCATTCGCCGCCGCCATCAGCCGCCCGACGCCCTGGCCGTCCGTCGAGGTCCCCGGCCCCGTGCCCGGCAGGACCGTATCCTTGCCGATCACGGAGGCATCCTGCGCACGTGCAGGCGCTCCCGCCAGAGCCAGGGCCGCGAGCGACAGGAGAAGGATTCGGCTTCGCATGGCTGATCGCTCCGGTGCGCCCGGACCCGTCGCGGGGTTCCCGTCCCGGTCCCCGCTTGGTCCCCATGAGGCGCCGCGGTCTCAATCGCGGGTGGCACGCGCGGTTCCGGCGCTCCCTGTCGCACCCGACCGGTCCGGCGGCACGACCCTGAAACGCGAAAGGGCCCGGCCTTGCGGCCGAGCCCTTCCGTTGCGCGGAGCCGGTCGAGCCGGCTCCGACGTTCGATCTTAGTACGAGCCGAACTTGTAGTTCAGGCCGGCGCGGACGACGGCGAACTCGGTCTTGGCGGCGGCGCCGTTGAGGTAGGCGGTGCCGTTCGGGGGCAGGAGGTTGCCGTAGAAGACGCCGCCGGCGGAGTTCTTCTGGCGGTCGAGGCTGACGTACAGGCCTTCGACCTTCAGGGTGACGGCCGAGGAGCGGAAGAAGTTCAGGAAGGAGTCGGTGGGCAGGGCGTACTCGACGCCGCCGCCGGCGGCCCAGCCGGTGCGGAAGCTGTCGCGGAAGCGGTTGCCGGAGAAGTTCTGGTCGTCCTGGCCGGATCCGTAGGCGAAGCCGCCGGTGCCGTACACGAGGGTGCGGTCGAAGGCGTAGCCGAGGCGGCCGCGGACGGTGCCGAAGTAGTCGAGGCCGTTGCCGCTGGTGGCGACGAAGGCGGGCGGGTTGGAGAAGGCGACGCCGGGGAAGCCCAGGAAGCTGTAGTTCTGGGTGGCGTTGGCGCGGCGGGCGAAGTCGACGTACTGGGCGTCGGCCTCGAAGCCGATCACCACGCCCGAGCCCGGCGTGAACTGGTAGTTGTAGCCGATCTGGGCGCCGCCCGAGAAGCCGTCGTTGTTGTTGCGGTTGTTGACGCTGACGACGCCCGAGGTGCCGGGGGAGTTGATCAGCGAGCCGCCCGGCAGGGCGTAGCTGGTGGTGTTGCGGCTGTTGGCGTCGAAGCCGTAGCCGGCGTTCACACCGACGTAGAAGCCGGTCCAGGTGAACACCGGCACCGGCGTGAACACCGGCGGCGGCGCAGCGCGGCGCGGCAGGTCGGCGGCAGACGCCGTTGCGGTCAAGCCGGCGAGGACGGTGGATGCGAGGAGAAGCTTCTTCATGGTGGTGTCGGTCCTGGGGTTAGCTTGAGCCGGCAGCCTTCTAGGCGCTCTCGGATGGCGGGTCTGTCGCTTTCCTGCAACAAGCATCCTCAGACTAGGGACATCCCGTCAACGAAAGATGAAGACTAACCGACCGTCTCCCAAGCAGCCGGCTCGCTTGCCCGTCGAGACTGTACGCGGACAGCTGAAAAGGCTCGTAAGACTAGCTGTGTTGCGCGACGTGCATATTCGGGCACGCCTCAACGGGTGCCGTGATAGCGTCCGACGTCTCGCCGGTTGCATGCAGGGCGGCCGTTTTATTCCGGCACAACTTTGGCGAGAGGGTGCGCGCGGTCGTAAGCGATTGGTTAACCGTATCCGCCGATGGTCCGTCGCTGCGGGCGGGCCTACCCTCTCGAGCGCCCGCGACCGGCTTCCTGCCGGCTCCCGCGTCGCGGCCGGCCGCCTCGCCCGGTGGAGACAGCCGTCCATCCATGCTCAGCCACGACGAACGGAGCCGGAGAACCTTCGGCAGGCGCCGGACTCCGGAGGGGATGGCCGGTCTTCCGGCGAGCCTTCCCGGCCCGGCATCGCATCCTGCGCGGCCGAGGCGGGCCGCCGGGCCCCTGCCCTGGACCCTGCGCATGGCGGGACTCGTCGGGCTCCTCACGGTGGTTGGCGCCTACCAGCTCGCGCGGCTCAGCCGGCCCGATGCGGCACCGATGGCCGCCGCGGTCGCCGCCCTGGCGGGACCGGCCCATCCGGGGATCGCGGATCCGCAGACGACCGGCGCCCTCGCGGCATCGGAATTCGCCCGGTCCACCCGCCTGGATCCCTGCCTCGTGCCCGCATCCGACCGTCTCCAGCCCTGATCGAGGCCCGTTTTGGCGCCCGATCCCCTGTGCGTCGGCGGGCGCCATCACCATTGCGAGATTGACAAGTCGCGCCAGGGCCCTAACTGACATGCGTGATGCGCCCCGCGGCCCCGGGAGCGCCCGATCGCCCCGCGCGAGCCTTTCCCAGCCGTTGCCGCGACGGTGTCCTTCGCGCCGGCCGGGCGCGCAACGGTTCCTGAACGCAGATGCCTTTTTCCGACCTGGGACTGAGTGACAAAGTCCTGAACGCCGTCGAAGCGGCGGGTTATACCGAGCCGACGCCGATCCAGGCCGAGGCCATTCCCCACGTGCTGGCGCGTCGCGACGTCCTCGGCATCGCCCAGACGGGAACCGGCAAGACGGCGGCGTTCACGCTGCCGATGCTGACGCTTCTGGAGAACGGACGCGCCCGGGCCCGGATGCCCCGGACCCTGATCCTGGAACCGACCCGCGAACTGGCGGCCCAGGTGGTCGAGAATTTCGACCGCTACGGCACCAACCACAAGCTCAACGTGGCCCTGATCATCGGCGGCGTGTCCTTCGCCGACCAAGACGCCAAGCTGATGCGCGGCACGGACGTGCTGATCGCGACACCCGGTCGCCTCCTGGACCATTTCGAGCGCGGCAAGCTCCTGCTCACCGGCGTCGAGCTGCTCGTCATCGACGAGGCCGACCGCATGCTCGACATGGGGTTCATCCCCGATATCGAGCGCATCGTGAAGATGGTGCCGTTCACCCGGCAGACCCTGTTCTTCTCCGCGACCATGCCGCCGGAGATCGAGCGGCTGGCGGACATGTTCCTGCACAACCCCCAGCGGGTCGAGGTCGCCCGTCCCGCCTCCACGGCCACGACGATCACCCAGCGCCTGGTCGCAACCGGCGCCGAGGGGCATGCCAAGCGCGAGCGCTTGCGCGACCTGATCCGCGGCGAGGCGGAACTCAAGAACGGGATCATCTTCTGCAACCGCAAGCGCGACGTCGCCCTGCTCCAGAAGTCCCTGGTCAGCCACGGCTTCGACGCCGCCGCCCTCCACGGTGACATGGATCAGCGGGCGCGGACCACCGCCCTGGACGCGTTCCGCAACGGCGAGACCGCCCTGCTCGTCGCCAGCGACGTGGCGGCGCGCGGCCTCGATATCCCCGCCGTGAGCCACGTCTTCAACTTCGACGTGCCGCATCACCCCGAGGATTACGTCCACCGGATCGGCCGCACCGGCCGCGCGGGCCGGAGCGGCACGGCCTATACGCTGGTCGCCCCCGAGGACACGCGCTCCCTCGGCGCCATCGAGGCGCTGATCGGCCAGCCGATCCCCTGGCTGGACGGCGATCTTTCGACGGTGGCCGAGCCGTCCGGCGACACCGGGACGCGTCACCGCGGCCGGTCGGGCGAGGGCCGCCGCGGCGCGCGCTCCGCGAAGGCTGGCGACAAGGGCGGTGCTGCCCGGGGCGGTCGCGCGAGGAGCGGCGACGCCAGTCGCGGCGACGCCAAGGAGATCCGGAGCGCCGGCGAGGCCGAGGAGGCCCGGGAGGAGCGTCCGCGGGCACGCACCGGTCGCGGTGCGGCGGCCGCGCAGCGTCCGGAGGCACGCCAGGAGAGTCGGCAGGAGGGGCGCCAAGAGGCTCGCCCGGAGAGCCGTGCTGCGGGACGCACGACGGCGCGCGCCGGCGCGGCCGGGCGCGAGGAGCGCGGGCGCCGGAACGATGCGGATGGTGATACGCCCGTCGGTTTGGGTTCCCACGTCCCGGCATTTCTGCTTCGACCAGTGTTGGCGAAGAAAGAAAGGTAACAAGGGTCTTTTCGAGCTTAACAGTCCGGCTACCAGACTGCCGTATATCAAGTCAGGGTCGCGGCGCATGCGCGCCGATCGCCCGGGACCACGGGATACGGATGAGCCAGGAGACCTATTCGGACCGCGATCGCAGCTTCGCATTGGCGAAGCGCAGCCATGACCTGATCCGCGACTACGGCCCCTCCGCGACGCCGCGCGCCTACGCGGTCTGGTATGCCTACGTGTCGGGCGAGCTGCCGCTCCTCGCCGATGCCGTGAAGCGCCTCACCACCCAGAACGGCTGCCTCACCGAGAGCGACATCGACGATCTGCACGAGACCTATCTCGACGGGCGGCGCCTCGCGAGCACCACCGACGACGTCAGCCGCGTGGTCCTGAGCGAGATCGCGGCGGTCACCGAGATCCTGGACCTCTCCCTGGGCTCGACGGCGCAGTACAGCGAATCGCTGCGCGGCGTCGCCCAGGATCTCTCCCAGGGCCTTCCGAGCCGGGCGCGGTTCGGCGAGATCGTGGCGACCCTGGCCGCCACGACCCGGGAAGTCGCCGCCAACAACCGGATCCTCGAGGCCCGCATGCGCGAGACGCGCAGCGAGATCGAGACGCTGCGCGAGAAGCTCGATGCGAGCCGGCGCGAGAGCCTGACCGACGCCCTGACCGGGCTGGCGAACCGCAAGCATTTCGAGGAGACGCTGAAGGCGGCCATGGATTCGGCGCGGGCGCGCACCGATCCCATGAGCCTGATCATCCTCGACATCGATTTCTTCAAGCGCTTCAACGACCTGTACGGTCACCTCACGGGCGACCAGGTCCTGCGGCTCGTGGCGATCGTGATGCGCGAGAATGCCGGGAAGCAGGCGCAGCTCGCCCGGTTCGGCGGCGAGGAGTTCGGTATCATCCTCCCCGGAGCCGACCGCACCGTGGCCAAGCGGGTGGCCGAGACAGTCCGCACCAGCGTGATGGGGCGCGAACTGGTCAAGCGCTCGACCGGCGAGTCGCTCGGCAAGATCACCATCTCCCTGGGGGTCGCGGTGCTGTGCCCGGGGGATACGCCGGCCTCGCTGATGGAGCGGGCCGACCTGTGCATGTTCGCGGCCAAGCGCGCGGGCCGGAACCGCTTCCTGGACGATGCGGCCGAGTCGCTGTCGCAGGTGGCCTAGGGGCGCCGCGACGGCGCCCGCCCGCGGCGGAGCGCTTCGGGAGCGGGAGACCTTCCGCGCCGGGGGCGCGGCCGG
Source organism: Methylobacterium sp. 092160098-2 (assembly GCF_028920805.1). Lineage (NCBI taxonomy): Bacteria > Pseudomonadati > Pseudomonadota > Alphaproteobacteria > Hyphomicrobiales > Methylobacteriaceae > Methylobacterium > Methylobacterium sp. 092160098-2. The sequence continues at coordinate 292,901 of NZ_JAQPZJ010000003.1, forward strand.
GCCGCCGCGCTCCCCGCGCCGACGGTGAGCGGGAGCCTCAGGCCGGCGCGGACAGGCGGTCCGCCGAGACCGGCGTGATCGCCACGGATTCTCCGCAACCGCAGGCCGAGGTCTGGTTCGGGTTGTTGAACACGAACTGCGACGCCAGCTTGGTGGTGGTGAAGTCCATCTCCGTGCCGAGCAGGAACAGCACCGCCTTCGGATCGACGAAGACGCGCACGCCGCGATCCTCGACCACGTCCTCGCCGGGCTTGACCGCCTCGGCATATTCCATCGTGTACGACATCCCGGCGCAGCCGCCGTTCCGGACACCGACGCGCAGACCGGCGATCGGCCGGTCGGCCTCCGCCATGATCGCCTTGATCCGATCGGCAGCCCGATCGGTCAGCGACAGAACCTTGAAGCTCGTGGACATTGTCATCCTCCCGCCCATCCGGGTTCAAGGCCCGGGGACGCGCATTCTGGCAGCCACAAGATAAGCATTGGGTCGGGGCCGGTCCACCGCGGCGGGAGCACACCGGCCCGGCAATCGACGCCTCAGGCCGACTCGCCGGTGAGCCGCGCGAAGGCCGCCAGATCGACGTTGCCGCCGCTGATCACCACGCCGACGCGCTTGTCCGTCACGTCCACGAGCCCGTGGAGCACCGCCGCCGCCGCGAGGCAGCCGGTCGGCTCGACCACGAGCTTCATCCGACTGGCGAAGAACCGCATGGTCTCGACGAGCTGCGCGTCGGTGACGGTGAGGATGTCGGACACCCCCGCGCGGATGATCGCGAAAGTGAGGTCGCCCAGCGCCGTCGACTGCGCCCCGTCGGCGATGGTGCGGGGCACGGGAATCGTGACGATCCGGCCCTCGCGGAACGAGCGCTGCCCGTCATTGCCCGCCTCCGGCTCGACGCCGATCACCCGGCAGCCCGGCGACAGCTCCGCCGCGGCCAGCGCGCAGCCCGCGAGCTGGCCGCCGCCGCCCAGGCAGGCCACCAGCATGTCGAGGGGGCCGACCGTCTCGATCAGCTCCTGAGCCAGGGTCCCCTGCCCGGCGATGACGTCGGGATGATTGAAGGGGGGGATCAGCGTCAGGCCGCGGGCCTGCGCGATCTCCCGGCCGAGCGCCTCGCGATCCTGGCTGTAGCGGTCGTACAGGACCACCTCGGCGCCGTAGCCACGCGTGGCGGCGATCTTCGCGGCGGGGGCGTCGCCCGGCATGATGATGGTGGCGGGGGCGCCGAGCAACCGGCTCGCCAGCGCGATCGCCTGGGCGTGGTTGCCGGAGGAATACGTGATCACCCCGCGGGCGCGGGCCGCCTCCGGAAGGGCGCTGATCGCGTTGTAGGCCCCGCGGAACTTGAAGGCGCCGGCCCGTTGCAGGTTCTCCGCCTTGAAGAACAGCCGGCCGCCGGTCATCGCGTCCGCGGTGCGCGAGGTCAGGACCGGCGTGCGATGGGCGGCCCCGGCGATCCGCTCCGCGGCGCGGGCCACGTCGGCGAAGGTGGGAAGGCCGCCGGCCGCGTCGATGGGGTCGCCCTGCATCGTGTCCTGCATCGCGTTTCGCATCGCTCCTGCGCCGGTCGTGCCGGACGTCATAGGGCCGTTTCGGTCCGTGCGCATCCGGCCCGGTCCACATGCGGAAGCGGAGCCATTCGGCCCTTCGCCGCTTATCCCCGCAGCGACGTCTTGGCAGGAACGCTGGGGGGCGGCATCGCCATGCGGATCGAGACCATGTGCAGACCTGCGATCCGGCCGGCGGTCGGCGGGGTGGCGTCATGAGCGCCCGGAATCAGACCTCCGGCGATGCGGCGACCGAGGTCACATTCCGGGGCCGCGGGCTGGCCCTGCAATCCGGTCGGCGGCTGATCCTGCTCGTCTGCCCGCTCTGTTCGCAGCGCAACGCACAGCGCGGCGCCGAGCGCGGCATCTGCGAGTGGTGCGCTTACGTCCCCTCGCCGGATCAGGCCGAGCCGGTGGATCGGCTGCGCCGCTGACGGGCGTTCCGGTGTCGGCGCGGATCGCCATCGCCTTGCGCAACCTCAGCATTTGTTTTTGAGTTTTATCTATTTATGGTTGCCGAACCGCCGCGCGCTCCCACATTCCCGTGGACGCTCGACTGGAGGGACCATGCAACCTTCCGAATGCTGCATCTTCCGGATGACCCTCGCGTCCGTGCTCGGCAGCTGCATCACGCTGCTGCTCGTCCGGGGGCTCGATCCCATCGCGGCGCTGCTCCTGATCCCCGTCGGCGGCAGTACGGCGACGGTCGCGGTGATCCTCCTGTTTCAGCTGGTGAGCCTGACGCGCGCGGCGGCGCCCGGTTCGGACTGACGGACCCGTGCCGGCCCGGCCCGGCCTGGGCCGGACCGGAGCCCGACCCGAGCCCGGCTTCCCACTGCCGGATCAGGTGTGGATCACCTTGCCGTAGGCGTCGAGCACGCTCTCGTGCATCATCTCGCTGAGCGTCGGGTGCGGGAACACCGTGTGCATCAGCTCCTCCTCGGTGCTCTCCAGGTTCATCGCCACCACGTAGCCCTGGATCAGCTCGGTCACCTCGGCGCCGACCATGTGGGCGCCGAGCAGCTGGCCGGTCTTGGCGTCGAACACGGTCTTGATCAGCCCGTCCGGCTCACCGAGCGCGATCGCCTTGCCGTTGCCCGCGAAGGGGAACCGGCCGACCTTCACCGCAAAACCCTGCTCCTTGGCCTTGGCCTCGGTCAGGCCGACGCTGGCGATCTGCGGCTGGCAATAGGTGCAGCCCGGGATCTTGGCCTTGTCCATCGGGTGGGTGTGCAGGCCCTTGATCGTCTCGATGCAGATGACGCCCTCGTGCTCCGCCTTGTGGGCGAGCATCGGCGGGCCGGCGACGTCGCCGATCGCGTAGAGACCGGGCACGTTGGTGCGGCCGAGCCCGTCGGTCACCACGATCCCGCGGTCGATCTTCACCCCGAGCTTTTCCAGGCCGATCTTCTCGATGTTGCCGACGACGCCCACCGCCGAGATCAGTTTTTCAGCCGTGATCGTTTGTGACTTTCCGTCGCCGCCCTCGATGGTCGCCGTGATGGAATCGGCGCCCTTCTCGACCTTCGTGACCTTCGCGCCGGTGAGAATCTTGATCCCCTGCTTCTCGAAGCGCTTGCGGGCGAGGCCTGCGATCTCGGCATCCTCCACGGGCAGGATCTGCGGCAGCAGCTCCACCACGGTCACCTCGGCGCCCATGGTGCGGTAGAACGAGGCGAACTCGATGCCGATCGCGCCCGAGCCCATGACCAGCAGGCTCTTGGGCATCGTCTCGGGGACCATGGCCTCATAGTAAGTCCAGATCAGCTTCTTGTCGGGCTCGATCCCGGGGATCGCCCGGGGCCGGGCGCCGGTCGCCACGATGATGTGCTTGGCTTTGTAGGTGCCGGCCCCCTTGGCGCCCTTCGGCGCCTCGGCGCGCTTGGTCTCCGTCACGGTGACCTGGCCGGGCTGGTTGCCCTGTGCGGCGCTGTCGACCGCGGCCTCGCCCCAGATCACGTCGACCTTGTTCTTCTTGAGCAGCATGCCGACGCCGCCGTTGAGCCGGCCCGAGACGCCGCGGGAGCGCTTCACGATGGCCGCGGTGTCGAACCCGACCTTCTCCGCGGTCAGCCCGTAATCGCCGGCGTGCTGGAAGTAGTGGTAGATCTCGGCCGAACGGAGCAGCGCCTTGGTGGGGATGCAGCCCCAATTCAGGCAGATGCCGCCTAGGTGCTCGCGATCGACCACGGCGGTCTTGAACCCGAGCTGCGCCGCGCGGATCGCCGTGACGTAGCCGCCGGGCCCGGCGCCGATGATGAGGACGTCGTAGGTGTCGGACATCGTGTGCTCCGGCTCAGACCAGCATGCCCATCGGGTTCTCGATCAGCCCCTTGAAGGCCGAGACCAGCTCCGCGCCGAGCGCACCGTCGAGGACGCGGTGGTCGCAGGACAGGGTGCAGGTCATGACCTGGACCACGGCCGGCGCCCCGTCCTTCACGACGACGCGCTTCTCGCCGGCGCCCACCGCCAGGATGCTCGATTGCGGCGGGTTGATCACCGCGGTGAAGTGCTTGATGCCGAACATGCCGAGGTTCGACACCGAGGTGACGCCGCCCTGGTACTCCTCGGGCTTCAGCTTCTTGGCGCGGGCCCGGGCGGCGAAGTCCTTCATCTCGTTGGAGATGGTCGAGAGCGTCTTCTCGTCCGCCCGGCGGATCACCGGGGTGAACAACCCGCCGTCGATGGCGACCGCGACGCCGACCTCGGCGTGCTTGAAGCGCAGGATCCGGTCCTCGGCCCAGACCGCGTTGGCGGCCGGCACGCGGGTGAGCGCGAGGCCCATCGCCTTGATGACGAAGTCGTTCACCGAGAGCTTGAAGGCGGGCTTCCCGTCCTTGTCCTTGGCCGCGGAGCCGTTGAGCGTCTCCCGCAGCTTCATCAGCGCGTCGAGCTCGCAATCCACCGTCAGGTAGAAGTGCGGGGCGACCTGCATCGCCTCGGTGAGGCGCTTGGCGATGGTCTTGCGCATGCCGTCGAGGGGCACCTCCTCGTAGGCATCCTTGGCGTAGAAGCCCTTGACCTGATCGGTCGTGAGGCCGGCCGGCGCGCCGCCCGCGGCGGCGGCCTTCGGGGCGGGGGTGGCCGCCTTCGGCGCCTCGGCGGCCTGGGGGGCGGCGGGCGCCTGGGTGGCCCCGGAGGCCTTCGCGGCCTGGACGTCCCGGGCGATGATGCGGCCGTGCGGGCCGCTGCCCTGGACGGCGCCGAGATCGACACCCTCCTGCTTGGCGATCCGCCGGGCGAGCGGCGAAGCGAAGACCCGTCCGCCCGTGCTGGCCTGCGGCGCCCCGCCGGGCTGCGCGCCTTCCGGCGCCGCGTTCACCCGCTCGTACCCCATGTGGCCGCCGCCGGGCGTGGTGTTCTGGTTGGCCGCCGAGGCGTCGGCCTTCGGCTCAGGCTTGGCGTCAGGCTTGGCGTCAGGCTTGGCCGCTCCGTTGGAGGCCGCCTTCGGCGCACCGCCGGCGGCGGCCGCCGACACGTCCTCGCCCTCGGCGGCGATGATGGCGATCAGGTCGTTGACCGGCACGTCCGCGGTGCCCTCGGGCACGAGGATCTTGGCGAGCACGCCCTCGTCGATGGCCTCCACCTCCATGGTGGCCTTGTCGGTCTCGATCTCGGCCAGCACGTCGCCGGACTTGACCGCGTCGCCCTCCTTCTTGAGCCACTTGGCGAGGTTGCCCTTCTCCATGGTCGGGGAGAGCGCGGGCATCAGCACGTTGATCGGCATGGCATCAGGTCTCGGGCAAGGCCGGGGCGGCCGGATCGTCGAAGGGAAAGAGGTCGTCGAGGGGGAACGGGACGGCGTCGAAGGGCGGCAGGGCCACGGCCTCGCCGCGCTGGACCGTAGCGAGGAGCACCCAGCGCCCGTCCGCGAGGGCGAAGCCTTCGAGCACGCCCGCGGCTGGATCGAGCAGCCAGAGGTGACCGATCTTGGCCTCCGCATAGATGCGGCGCTTGCGCCCGCGATCGAGGCGGACCGTGGAGGGCGAGAGGATCTCGCAGACCGAGTCCGGCGCGATCTCGATGTGGGCCGCTTCCAAGTCGGTCGGCACCCGCTCCCGGCGCCAAGCCGCCAGATCCGGCACCACGACATGGGCACCCAGGTGGAGTTCCGGTTCAATCATGAAAATCCAGCCGCCGGGTCCGCCGCGTCCATAACGGAACGGGGTGCCCAGCAAGGTGGACAAATCGGACGCGGCCATCGCGTGCCGGGGCCGCGGCCGCGGATGCGTCTCCAGCACACCGTCGATGATCTCGGCGACGAGATGCGCGGGGACAGCCTCCAGATCCGCGTAGGTCGCCTGCCGGACAGCCGCCTCAGCCATGGTCGGCAGCCATCGCTAGTTGAGGCCGCCGGGGTCGAGCCCCTCGGCCTCCCAGCCCGCGCGGATGCGCTCGACCGCCTCCTCCTCCGACATGTCGGTCTCCAGCGCGTAGGCGCGGGCTGCCTGCCGGGCGAGATCGGCCAGGAGCCGGCCCCAGGTGGCCGGGTCGTCGAAGGAGCGGCGGAGGGCCACGCTCACCGCGCCGTCGACCACGGCGGCGCGCAGCACCTCGATGCCGCCCTGTTCGAGAGCGTCGGGCGGGATGGCGAGTTCGGCGAAGTCGCTGCTGGAATCTTGGCTCATGGCGCGCCGGCTGTTCCTTGGGCCCCCTGCCGGGACGGAGGCGGGGACATGCGCCCCGCCCGCGCGCCCGTCACTTGTAGCAGACGCTCTTGGCGGCCTCGACCACCTCCGCCACATTCGGCAGCGCCAGCTTCTCCAAATTGGCCGCGTAGGGCATCGGCACGTCCTTGCCGGTGATGCGCAGGACCGGAGCGTCCAGGAAATCGAAGGCGTCGACCATCAGGCGCGCCACGATCTCGGCGCCGACGCCGGATTGCGGGAAGCCCTCCTCGACGGTAATGCAGCGGCCGGTCTTCTTCACCGATTCCACCACCGTCTCGGTGTCCATCGGGCGGATCGTGCGCAGGTCGATCACCTCCGCCTCGATGCCCTGCTCGGCCAGGGCCTGCGCGGCCTTGAGGGCGTAGGTCATGCCGATCGCGAAGGACACGATGGTCACGTCGCTGCCGGTCCGGTGGATCCGCGCCTTGCCGATCGGCAGCACGAAGTCGTCGAGCTGCGGCACCGGGAAGGACTGCCCGTACAGGATCTCGTTCTCGAGGAAGATCACCGGGTTCGGGTCGCGGATCGCGGCCTTGAGCAGGCCCTTGGCGTCGGAGGCCGTGTAGGGCGCGATCACCTTGAGGCCCGGCACGTTGGAGTACCACGCGGCGTAGTCGTGGCTGTGCTGGGCGGCGACGCGGGCGGCCGCGCCGTTCGGGCCGCGGAACACGATCGGGCAGCCGAGCTGGCCGCCGGACATGTACAGGGTCTTGGCCGCCGAGTTGATGATCTGGTCGATCGCCTGCATGGCGAAGTTGAAGGTCATGAACTCCACGATCGGCTTCAGCCCGGCGAGCGCCGCGCCGACGCCGATGCCGGCGAAGCCGTGCTCGGTGATCGGGGTGTCGACCACGCGCTTCGGTCCGAATTCCTGCAGCAGGTTCTGGGTGACCTTGTAGGCGCCCTGATACTCGGCGACCTCCTCGCCCATGACGAAGACGTCGCCGTCGCGGCGCATCTCCTCGGCCATGGCGTCGCGCAGGGCCTCGCGGACCGTCTGGGTGACCATCGGCGTGTCGGCCGGGAACTCCTCCATCACCGGCTCTCGGGCCTTGTTGGTGATGACGGCGGGTGCCGCCGGCGCCTTCGGGGCGTCGTCGCCGGTCTTGGCGGCGGGCGCGGGCTTGTCGGCCATGCCCTCGGCCTGCATGTCGGGCGTCGGCGCCGGATGGCCGCCGGCGCCGTTGGGCTTCGCCCCGCCGCCGGACTGGACGCTCGCCGGATCCTCGCCCTCGCCGGCGATGACGGCGATCGGCGTGTTGACCGCGACGCCCTCGGTGCCCTCCGCGATCAGGATCTTGGCGAGCACGCCCTCGTCGATCGCCTCCACCTCCATGGTGGCCTTGTCGGTCTCGATCTCGGCCAGCACGTCGCCGGACTTGATCGGGTCGCCCTCCTTCTTCAGCCACTTGGCGAGCTTGCCCTCCTCCATGGTGGGCGAGAGGGCGGGCATCAGGATGTCGGTCGCCATGCTCAGCTCTGCGGTCGTCGTCTCGTTCGGGGGGCGGCCAGCGTCGTCGGCGACGCGCTCAGGCGTGCGCGTCCAGCAGGATGTCGGTCCACAGCTCGGACGGATCCGGCTCGGGATCGTTGGTGGCGAACTCGGCCGAGGCGTTCACCGTCTCGCGGACCTTGGCGTCGGTGGCCTTCAGCTCGGCTTCGGGCACGCCGTGCAGCTCGAGCAGGCGCTTGCGCACCATCTCGATCGGATCGTGCTCGTCGCGCATCTTCGAGACCTCGTCCTTGGTCCGGTACTTGGCCGGATCGGACATGGAGTGGCCGCGATAGCGGTAGGTCTGCATCTCCAGGATGTAGGGCCCCTGGCCACTGCGGGCGTGCTCGATCGCCCGGGTGGCGGCCTCGCGGACGGTGCGCACGTCCATGCCGTCGACCTGCTCGCCGGGGATGCCGAAGGAGAGGCCGCGCTTCGAGAAGTCCGTCTGCGCCGAGGCCCGGGCCACCGAGGTGCCCATGGCGTAGCGGTTGTTCTCGATGACGTAGACGACCGGCAGCTTCCAGAGCGCCGCCATGTTAAAGCTCTCGTAGACCTGGCCCTGGTTGGCCGCGCCGTCGCCCATATAGGTCAGGCTGACCTTGCCGTTCTCCCGGTAATGGTCGGCGAAGGCGAGGCCCGTGCCCAGCGAGACCTGTGCGCCGACGATCCCGTGACCGCCGAAAAACTGCTTCTCGCGGCTGAACATGTGCATCGAGCCGCCCTTGCCGCGGCTGTAGCCGCCGCGGCGGCCGGTCAGCTCGGCCATGACGCCCTTCGGGTCCATGCCGCAGGCCAGCATGTGGCCGTGGTCGCGGTAGCCGGTGATGACCTGGTCGCCCTCGACCGAGGCCATCTGCATGCCGATCACCACGGCCTCCTGGCCGATATAGAGGTGGCAGAAGCCGCCGATCAGGCCCATGCCGTAGAGCTGGCCGGCCTTCTCCTCGAAGCGCCGGATCAGCAGCATCTCGTGGTAGGCGTGGAGATCCTCGTCCCGGGTGAATTGCGGCATGTTGGGCGCCGGCTTGTGCGCCTCGGCCGCCTGAGGGCTCGCGGCCTGCGATTGGGAGGACGAAGCGTCCTTGGCAGGCTCCTTGGCGGCGTCCATCGGCGCTCTCCCCGTGATTCCACGCGACGTGGTGGGGGTGTAGGACAGCGAGGATTGGAAAGCGAGGGCTGCCGCTCTGACAGGAAGCCGCTCTTGTCAGAGGACTTTCGGGGCGGACTCACGGGGCCCGGCGGCGATCAGGGCGTGATGATAACCACGTCGTTGGCGTGGACCCGGCCGAGCACGATCCGCGCCCGTTCCTCCAGGAGGTCGCGGTCGATCTGGTCGCTCTTCAGCAGCGCGACCCGGTGCTCCCAGGTGGCGCGCTCGGCCCGCACGGCGGCGAGTTCCTGATTGAGGCCGTAGGCGCGGATTTTCAGCGCCTTCTTGGCTTCGAGTCCGCGGTTGCCGCTCTCGGCCTGCCACACGAAATAGCCGACCACGAGCGCCGACAGGGTCCAGAGACCCAGCGGCAACACAACCATTCTGACTCGGCGGCGCACGACCATGGCGCGACCCTCGCGCGGAAAGGTTAATGGTTCTTTGCGATCGTGCCGCGACAGGTTCGGGGCGTGATCGGCACGGACAGGGGCGAGGCTGAGGGATGGACCTGACGCATCTGGGACGCTGGGTCGCCGCGCACGCAACGGCGACCGACGACCACGACAGCCTGCTCTCCGGATTCTGCGAGGCGCTGGTCGGCGCGGGCATCCCCGTCTGGCGGGTCAGCGTCATGGCCCCGGCCCTCGATCCGACCCTGCGCGGCGTCAGCCTGAACTGGCACGCGGGCGAGGGGCTGTCCTTCGTGGCCAACGCCCACGGTGCCGACGAGGAGAGCGACTGGCTCCTGAGCCCCGTCTACGCGCTGGTGGAGAAGGGCGAGACCTTCGGCCGCTGGCGCCTCGACGCGCCCGAGCTGGAGACGGACTTTCCGGTCCTGAAGGCCCTCGGGGCACAGGGCGGCGTCGATTACGTGCTGCACATCGTCGAGTTTGCGCCCGGCACCGCGCTGCGCGGCATCGCGGTGTCGTTCTGCACCCGCGGCGCCGGCGGCTTCACCGAGGCGCACCTGTCGGCCATCGCCGACGTCCTGCCGTTCCTGACGCTGGCAATCGCCAAGATGAGCTTGGCCCACACGTTCCGCGAGGTGTCGGCGACCTATCTCGGCCGTTCCACCGCCGAGCGGGTGCTCGACGGCCAGATCCGGCGCGGCGAGGGGCGGGCCATTCCGGCCGCCATCCTGCTGACGGACCTGCGCGGCTTCACGGCGCTGGCCGACCGGGTCGATCCGGCCGACATGGTCACGTGGCTCAACGAGCATTTCGACGCGCTGGGCGACCCGGTGGCGCGGCACGGCGGCGAGATCCTGAAATTCCTGGGTGACGGGTTCCTGGCCATCTTCCCGGTGCCGGACGCCGACACCCTCCCCTGCCCGGTCTGCGGCGGCGCCCTGGATGCCGCGACCGAGGGGCTCGCCGCCAACGCGGCGCTCAACGACCGCCGCCGCGCCGCGGGTCTGCCGGAGCTGCCGGCCGAGTGCGTGGTGCATTTCGGGACGGTCATCTACGGCAATGTCGGGACCGAGCGGCGCCTCGACTTCACGATCATCGGGCCGGCGGTCAACGAGGCCAGCCGGATCGAGAGCCAGTGCGCGGCCCTCGGCCATGCGCTCCTGGTCTCGGATTCCTTCGCCGAGCGGTGCGCCCGGCGGCTGGAGCCTGTCGGGACGATCGAGTTGCGGGGCCTGTCGCGGCCGATGCGGGTCTGGACCGTGCCGGCGGAGCCGTCCGATGCCGCGTCGGCCTGAGGCGGCGCAGGCTGCGGGGCCCGGAAGACCGGCCTCCCCCCGTCCTGCCGCCGCCCTCAGAACAGCGCACAGCTCCGCTGCAGCACCAGCCCGACGGCGCCCTGGGCGAAGTGCTCCCGGTACTCTTCCTGGATGCTGCGCAGGGCCGCGACCGCCTCGGGCGTCGCCCCGGTGACGATGAGGACGATGCGGGCAGCCTCATGCACGCGCCGTCCGTCCGGCCCGCGCCACTGGCCCCGGCCGGAGAACACCGTCAGCCCGTCCGGGAAGCGGGGGGTGATCCGCTCGGCCAGGAACCGGTCGAAGGCCCGCTGCGGGATGAGGCCGCCATCCGGCCGCGACAGGCCGAACAGCAGTTGCGCGCTGAGCGTCGGACGTGCGCCGTCGCAGAGCGGGTCGGCACAGGCTGGGCCGGCCGCTCCGAGGGTGAGCAGGCCGGTCAGCAGGATCCGCCGGATCAGCGCCGGGCGAGCTGCTTGAGCGCCGCCGGGCCGGCATAGAGCGCCTGCGGGCCCAGGCCTTCCTCGATGCGGATCAGCTGGTTGTACTTGGCCAGTCTGTCCGAGCGGGCGAGCGAGCCGGTCTTGATCTGCCCGCAATTGGTGGCGACCGCGAGGTCGGCGATGGTCGAATCCTCGGTCTCGCCGGAACGGTGCGACATCACCGCGGTGTAGCCGGCGCGCTGGGCCATATCGACCGCCGCCAGGGTCTCGGTGAGCGAGCCGATCTGGTTGACCTTGATCAGGATCGAGTTGGCCGTGCCCTCTGCGATGCCGCGGGACAGGCGCTCGACGTTGGTGACGAACAGGTCGTCGCCCACGAGCTGGCACTGCGCGCCGATCTTGTCGGTCAGGAGCTTCCAGCCGGCCCAGTCGTCCTCCGACATGCCATCCTCGATGGAGACGATCGGATAGGTGGCGACGAGCTGCGCGAGGTAATCGACCTGCGCCTCGATGGTGCGGGTCTTCCCCTCGCCCTCGTAGGCGTAGGCGCCGTCCTTGAAGAACTCGGTGGCGGCGCAGTCGAGCGCCAGGGCCATGTCCTGGCCGGGCTTGAAGCCGGCGGCGCTGATCGCCTCCATCACGAAGTCGAGAGCGGCTTCGGCGGATGGCAGGTTCGGAGCGAAGCCGCCTTCGTCGCCGACATTAGTGTTGTGGCCGGCCTTCTTCAGCTTGCCCTTGAGGGTGTGGAACACCTCGGAGCCCATGCGCACGGCCTCGGCGAGCGAATCGGCGCCCACCGGCATGATCATGAATTCCTGGAAGTCGATCGGGTTGTCGGCATGCGCCCCGCCGTTGATGATGTTCATCATCGGCACCGGCAGCACCCGGCCCTGCACGCCGCCGACGTAGCGGTAGAGCGGCAGGCCGGACGCCTCGGCCGCGGCCTTCGCCACCGCCAGCGAGACGCCCAGGATCGCGTTGGCACCGAGCCGCGCCTTGTTGGGCGTGCCGTCGAGCTCGATCATCGCCTCGTCGACCGCGACCTGATCCTCGGCCTCCATGCCGCCGATCGCGTCGAGGATCTCGGTCTGCGCCGCCTCGACCGCCTTGAGGACGCCCTTGCCGAGGAACCGGTTCTTGTCGCCGTCGCGCAGCTCCACGGCCTCGTGGGCGCCGGTGGAGGCGCCCGACGGCACCGCGGCGCGGCCGAAGGAGCCGTCCTCCAGGATGACGTCGACTTCGACCGTGGGGTTGCCGCGGCTGTCGAGAATCTCGCGGGCGCTGATATTGGTGATCGCGGTCATGGAACGTCCTCTCGCGGGGGCCGCGGGTCGGTGGCCGCGCCCAAATCAGAGGGTGCGGCGCATCGCGGCGGCTTATCCGTCAAGCGGCGGCCGGCGGCAAGCGTCGGGACGGGCGGCGCACAGCCCGGTCCACCCGGGAAAGCGTCGCGGATCAGACAGATGCGCGCGGCGCCGACAGGCTTTATATGCCCGCCATGACCTCCGCCAACGACCTCCAGCTCGGCCAGCCGACGCCCTTCCCCACCTCCCCCGAGGAGGCGCGACTCGACCGGGTCCCGAACCCGCACGCGGACACCGACTACGTCGCCCGGTTCACCGCGCCCGAATTCACCTCGATCTGCCCGGTCACCGGGCAGCCGGATTTCGCGATCCTGGTGATCGACTACGTGCCCGGCGACTGGCTCGTGGAGTCGAAGTCGCTGAAGCTCTACCTCGGCTCATTCCGCAACCACGGCGCGTTCCACGAGGATTGCACCGTGGCGATCGGCAAGCGGCTGCGCGACCTCCTGGAGCCGCGCTACCTGCGCATCGGCGGCTTCTGGTATCCCCGCGGCGGCATCCCGATCGACGTGTTCTGGCAGACGGGCGAGCTGCCGAAGAACGCGTGGCTGCCGGATCCGGGTGTGCCGCCCTACCGCGGACGCTGACCGGCCAAACGAAAAGGGCGACCGGCTCGCGCCGGTCGCCCCCGATCCATCCGGATCTCAGATCTCAGTAGCCGTAGCCGTAGTAGCCGTAGCCCGGAGCCGCGTAGCCGTAGCCGCCGCCGTAGACCGGGGCGTAGCCGTAGCCGTAGGACGGGGCGTAGCCGTAGCCACCGCCGTAGTAGCTGTCGCGGGCCGCGCCCGCGGCGATCGCACCGGCGGCGAGGCCGGCGATGCCTAGGCCGATGGCGGCACCGGTGCCGATGCCGCGGCGGCCGCGGTAGTAGCCGTGGCCGTAGCCGCCGTAACCGCCATGGTAGCCCCACGGACGCGCCTCGGCGCCCGTCGTGGCGGCAACGCTGCCAATGGCCATGGCGGCGGCGGTGGCGATGATACCGATCTTGCGCATAGTGTTCCTTCTCGATCCTCGATCGAACATGCCCGATAACGTTGTCGCCCCGATACCGTTCCAGATCTCGCCCGGAGTTTTGGTGCGTATGCGCACACAGTCGGGATCCTGAACCGTTGTTCATCGGCGCTCGCGCCGCCGTGATTGCGGTCAAGCTTGAGCGTTCGCCTGTGGAGCACGCCCGAACTCTTGCGAAGAGCCTGGCGCGGCCGGCGACGGTGGCCGCTGGGGCCCGAGGGCGGCGCATTGGCGATCGGCCGGGCCTGGCGGCGGAAATCCGCCCTTCTCCGGGGCGGTCGTGCTACGGCTCCGTTCGGAGGACCGACGATGGATGCCTGGACCCTGATCCGCGACAGCTTCGCGCCCCTGCCCGGCAAGCGGATCCTCGACATCGGCTGCGGGCCCGGGGCGCTCGCGCGCCGGCTGGTTGACGCCGGCGCGGCGGTCACCGGCATCGACCCCGGTGGGGCGGCGCTCGCCCGGGCGCGGGAGACCGTGCCGGAGGCGCGCTTCGAATCCGCGACCGGCGAGGCCCTGCCCTTCCCCGATGCCGGCTTCGACGGCGTCGTGATGCTGAACGCCCTGCACCACGTGCCGGACCCGGCGGCCGCCCTCGCCGAGGCGGCGCGCGTGCTGGTCCCGGGCGGCCGGCTCGTCGTGGTGGAGCCCCTGGCGGAGGGCAGCTTCTTCGACGCCCTGCGGCCGATCGAGGACGAGACGGCGGTCCGGGCCGCGGCCCAGGCGGCCATCGCCGACGCCCTGGCCCGCCGCGCCTACGCGTGCCGCCGCGACGTGACCGTCGAGCGGCGGGAGCACTTCGAGTCCCTCGACGCCTTCCTCGCCCGCGTCAGCGCCGTGGACCCGGCCCGCGCCGCGACCATCCGGGACCGGCGCCCCGTGATCGCGGAGGCTTTCCACAAGGCGGCCGCGCGCGAGGCGGACGGGCGGTTCGGCCTCGTCCAGCCCCTGCGGATCCACGTGCTGGAGCCGGAGGCCGCCTGAGCCGCTCAGGCGGTCCCGCGCTTGGCGAGGCGGTCGAAGGCGAGGAGTTCCTCGAGCAGCGCCGGCAGGTCCTTCAGCGCCACCATGTTGGGGCCGTCCGAGGGGGCCCGGTCCGGGTCGGGATGCGTCTCGATGAACACGCCCGCCACGCCCACCGCCACGGCGGCGCGGGCGAGGACGGCGACGAATTCCCGCTGGCCGCCGGAACTCGCCCCCTGGCCGCCGGGCTGCTGCACCGAGTGGGTGGCGTCGAACACCACCGGCGCGCCCTGCGTGACCTGCGCCATGATCGGCAGGCTGCGCATGTCCGAGACCAGGGTGTTGTAGCCGAAGGAGGCGCCGCGCTCGGTGACGATGACGTTGGGATTGCCGGCCTCCGTCACCTTGGCGGCGACGTGCTTCATGTCCCAGGGCGCCAGGAACTGACCCTTCTTGATGTTGACCGCCCGGCCGGTCGCGGCCGCGGCCAGCAGCAGATCGGTCTGGCGGCACAGGAAGGCGGGGATCTGGAGCACGTCCACCGCCTCGGCGGCGGGGGCGCATTGCTCGGCGGCGTGCACGTCGGTCAGCACCGGCAGCCCGAGGGTTTCGCGGATCTCGGCGAAGACCGGGAGCGCCCCGTCGAGGCCGATGCCCCGGGCGGCGCTGCCGGAGGTGCGGTTGGCCTTGTCGAAGGAGGTCTTGAACACGAGACCGACGCCGAGGCCCGCGGCCATCTCCTTGAGGGCGGCGGCGATCTCCAGGGCGTGCTGGCGCCCTTCGAGCTGGCATGGGCCGGCGATCAGCGTCAGCGGCAGGTGGTTGGCGAAGCGGACGCCGCCGACTTGGACGACGGGGCCGGGTGTCTCGATCTGCGACATGCGGGCCGGTCTAGCCCGCGCGGCGGATCCGCGAAAGCCCGGGCCTGTGGGCCATCCGGCAGACGGTGAGGTCGTCCCTCAGGCCATCGGTCCGGGGCCCGGTCTCGCACAGCATCAGGATCGGGCCGATGCCGCCCCGGCGCGGGGCCTGCGCCAGAAGGCTGGCCTGGTGGAGGTTGAGCGCCAGAACCTCGGCCGAGGCGGCGTCAGCCCCGGCCAGCGCCCGCGCCGCGCGGCCGATCAGGATGAAGTAGCCCGGGGGCGGCTCGCGATCGAGGGACGCCACGGTGAGCCTGGCGGGGGCGCGGCAATCGAGGCTCATCCGCTCGGCATCCTGCGCCCGGAATACCGCGACGGGGCCCGTCCGACCGGCCAGGGAGGCTCCGGTCGCGCGGATCACCGTCGCGGCGAGCGTGTCGCAGGCGTCGGCGGCGCGGGCTGGTGCGGATCCGAGACTGAACACGCCGACGAGGACAATGAGAGCGGAGAGGCGCAGCATGGGGAAATCCGCGGCAGGACAGATCGGCATGCAGCAGATAGCGCGGGTTGCCCGAGCCGCGTAGCCGCGGCGCGACAAATGCCGACTGCGCATGGACAGGGCATCCCGGATGTCCGATCTGAGCGGGCGGCGCGGCGCCGCACGCCGCTCGCAGATCAGGCTCCGTCGCGGCCATGCTTCGAACCGTCCTCGCCTCCGCCCTCCTGGCCCTGGCGCTGCCCGGCGTCGTCTCCGCGGAGCCGCAACCGCAGCCGACCTATGGGTCTGAACTCGAGGGCTTCGCCTACCCGTTTCCGGTGGAGCGGTTCCTGTTCACCTCGCAGCGCCAGCCGCTGCAGATGGCCTATCTCGACGTCCGACCGGCGACGCCGAACGGCCGCACCGCCGTGCTGCTGCACGGCAAGAACTTCTGCGCGGCCACCTGGGAGAGCCAGATCCGCGCGCTCAGCGCCGCCGGGTACCGGGTGATCGCGCCGGACCAGATCGGCTTCTGCAAGTCGAGCAAGCCGGCGGCCTACCAGTTCACCTTCCGGCAGCTCGCCGAGAACACCCACGCCCTCCTGGCCAAGCTCGGGATCGAGCGCCCGGTCCTGGTCGGCCATTCCACGGGCGGCATGCTGGCCGCCCATTACGCCCTGCTCTACCCCAAGGCGGTGGAGCAGCTCGTGCTGGTCAACCCGATCGGCCTGGAGGACTGGGCCGCCAAGGGCGTGCCGCCGACCTCGGTGGAGCACTGGTACGAGCGCGAGCTGAAGGTGACGGCGGATTCGATCCGGGCCTACGAGACGGCGACCTACTATGCCGGCCAGTGGGAGCCCCGCTACGAGCCGTGGGTGACGATGCTGGCGGGTCTCAACGGCGGCACCGGCAAGGAGGCGGTCGCCTGGGACTCGGCGCTCCTCTACGACATGATCGTCACCGAGCCGGTGGTCTACCGGTTCCCGCAGATCGCGGTTCCGACCCTGCTGATGATCGGCCAGAAGGACAACACGGCGATCGGCAAGGACCTCGCCCCGCCGGAGGTGCGGGGCCGGCTCGGGAACTACCCGGAGCTCGGCAAGGCGGCCGCCCAGGCGATCCCGGGGGCCAGGCTCGTGGAGTTCCCGGCCCTGGGCCACGCGCCGCAGATGTCCGACCCCGAGGGATTCAACGCGGCGCTGATCAAGGGGATGTCCGCGCCGTGAAAGTCCGGTCGTCTGCGTGCCGGCGCGGATGCATCTGACGGCGTGCTCGACCGGCCAATCCCGTCCTCGATCTCATCCTGGGGTGCCGAGCGATCGTTGATCGCCCGCCGCCTCAGGATGCGGGGCGTGGTTCGGATCTCCGGCGATCGCCGACGACCGGCGATGACGGTCGTCGGCGTGGACCGGTCCTAGAAGTACGACTTCAGCACGCCGCGGCGGCGGACGTCGAGGGTCGCGCAGTGGAACGAGCCGCCGAACGGGCCGTAGCTGAGGAACGGCGCCGGGATCGGGTCGAAGCCCCAATCCTTCAGAGCCTTGATCAGCGTCGGCTGGCTCTGGTCGACGACGATCTTCTTCTCGGTGATCGCCAGGACGTTGATCGAGGTCCAGGGCGAGCACATCGAGATCTTGCTCATGAAGCCCTCGACCGGGTCGGGGCGCGGGGCGATCAGCACGTCCCACTTCTTGAGCACGGCCGGCAGCTTCTCGACGTCGACGTAGTCCGGGTTCACCAGCACCTTGCCGGGGGCCAGCGGCATGAACGACGAGTCGATGTGCATCGGCTGCGGGCAGCGGCTCTCGATCTCGTGGATGCGGAAGCCCGGGCCGAGGTGGCGGCGCAGCCACTCGATGCCCATCAGGTTCGTCACGTTGGAGCGGGTGACGAACAGGTCGCGGCCGCAGCGGACGAAGTCGGCGGCGTCGAAGACCGGCTCGAACTCGTTCACCGTGAACTGCATGGGCTCGCCGGCCTTCAGGTTCGGCACCCGGTAATCGTAGTTGTAGAGGTCGTCCGTGAGCTGCGGCCGCGGGGCCGAGGTCCAGCGGGCGCCGGCGCGGAAGTATTCCTTGAACAGCGACCGGTAGGCGTCGCCCTCGAAGTAGCGCGAGCGCCAGCACATCGGGCTCTCGATGATCTCGTCGCCGATGACGAGATACGGGTCGCGCGGGCAGGCCACGCAGAAGCCCCGGGAGGACCAGCGCGGGGCCTTGAACTTCTTGGAGAAGTCCACCGCGTCCGGGCGGCGGACCTTCACGCCCTCGCCGGCCAGGATGGTGATGAAGTTGTCGAGCTCGGCCTGGGCGAGCTTCTTCATGAACTTCGGATACTTCCACCCGCTCGCCAGCCGGTAGAACGGCTGCGCGGCGCGCGGCAGGTTGAAGATCACCGTGAGGTGATGGGTCGGGATCGTGGCGCCGTCGAGGGAGCCGACGATCACCTCCTCCAGCGGATCCCACTCGTTCCAGGCCATGACCGGGGACTGGGGGGCCGGGACACCCGGTTCCATTCTGCCCGTAAGGCCGCCGGCATGCGTTTCGTCGGTCACGGCCTCGAGGGCCGTGATCGGTGATTCGCGCTCCATGACGTGTGCCCCTTCTGCGACGTGCCGCGGCCTTCTGCGTAGGCGCTCAAGCCCCGCGCCGCTTTGGCACCCGGTGTGTCAAACGGGTGATAGACACCGCTAATCCGTGCTGCAACGTGACAGAAACGTTCCCGGGCCGACGGACCTATTTCTGCCGCGACCGTGACCGATTTCCCGCATCAAGCCTTTTGCGAGCTTGAAAGACGACAATGAAGCGCCTCACGACCCTGGCCTCGATCGCCGGTCTGTGCACGGTCGTCGGCCTGTTCATGTCCTCCGGACTGGAGGATGTGTCGGCCGCCGTCGTGAGCGCCGGCTGGGGCGCCGCCCTGGTGGTGCTCGCCCGCATCGTGGCCGTCGCCTGGGCGGGGCTCGGCTGGTACGTGGTCTTTCCGCGGGCCGCGGCCAAGCTCGCCGACTGCGTGTCCCTCCGCTTCGTCCGTGAGGGCATCAACACGCTGCTGCCCGTTGCCACCGTCGGCGGCGACTTCGTCGGCGCGCGCCTCCTGTCGAAGCGCAACGTCCCTGGCGCGCTCGCGGGCGCCAGCATGTTCGTCGATCTGATGACCCAGGCGCTGACACAGCTCCTGTTCACCGTGGTCGGCCTCGCCCTGCTGGTCCTGATCTCCGGCGACGGCCCGATCGCCCACACGGTCGAGGGCGGCCTGGCCCTGGCGGTCCCGGCCCTCGGCGCCTTCTACCTGATCCAGCGGCGGGCCGGGCACCGCCTGATCCAGGGGCTGCTCAGCCGCTTCGCCTCGGGGCGCGAATGGCGCGCCTTCGGCGCGATCGACCAGCTGTACGACAGCCTGCGCCGGCTCTACGGCAACCACGGGCGTTTCGCGCTGGCTCTGGCGGTGCACCTCGCCGGCTGGGTGATCGGAACGCTGGAGGTCTACGTCTGCCTGCGCTTCATGGGCTATCCCATCGATTTCGCGCAGGCGCTGATGATCGAGAGCCTCGCCCAGGCGGTGCGCGGCGCGGCCTTCGCGGTGCCCGGTGCCCTCGGCGCGCAGGAGGGCGGCCTGATCGCCCTGTGCGGCCTGTTCGATATCCCGGCCGAGGCGGCGCTCGCCCTCTCCCTGGTCAAGCGCTTCGCCGATCTCGGCGTCGGGCTCCCGAGCCTCCTGCTCTGGCACCGGATCGAGTCCAAGCTCCGGTCCGAGGCGCCCGAGGAGGAGGAGCGCGAGCCGGTGCCGGAGGCCGGACGCAAGGCCAAGAGGATCGCGCCGCCCGCGACGCTGGGGCCGTTCTACAGCTACGCCCCGCCGCGCATGGGATCGCGGCTCGGTGACGGCGAGGAGTTGAAGAAGTGCGCCTGACCCGCCGGCTCGCGGCCGCCCTCGTCGCCGCTCCCTTGAGCACCGTTCCCTCGATCACCGTTCCCTTGGCCCTGCCCCTGCTCGCCGCGGGTCCCGCCTGGGCTGCCGACGAGGCCGCCGTTCAGACCGTGCGCGACCTCTACGCCGCCTTCGCGGCGGCGCTGAAGGATGGCCCGAGCCCCCTGCCGGCGCGGGTCGAGGCCGTCGGGCCGGCGATCGAGAAGGCGTTCGATTTTCCCGCCATGACCCGCATCGCCGTGGGCTCGAAATGGTCGAGCTTCACCCCGGAGCAGCAGGCGGCGGTGATCGACGCCTTCAAGCGCAGCCTGACCGTCACCTACGCCAACCGGCTGGCCCGCGCCGCCGGCGGCAAGTTCGAGGTGACCCCGAAGATCGAGGAGCGCGGCGCCCAGCGCGTGGTGCCGACCCGCGTCACCGCAGCGGATGGCGACGATTCCGCCGTGGACTTCGTGGTCAACGCCGACAACCGCATCCAGGACGTGCTGCTCAACGGCGATGTCAGCGAGATCGCCGCGCAGCGCAACGCCCTGTCGGCGCCGCTGAAATCCGGGGGGGCCGACGGCGTCGTGAAGTTCCTCCGGGCGCGGGCCGACGGCATGCTCGCCGCGAAGCCGACGCCGTGAGCGTCGTCTCCGCCAGTGCCGACCTGAACCGGCCGTTCGCGGCCTTCGCCGCCTGAGGCGGCCGGACGACCGCACGGATCCGACCGGATGGATGTCTCTTCGCTGGCGCTGCTCGGCCTCTCGTGGCTTTCGCTGCTCTGCCTGATCCTGGCGGCGGCGGGCTGCGTCTACGGCTTGGCCGCCGCCGTCTGCGCCGGCCGCTACGCGGCGCGCCGCCCCCCGGTGCTTGCCGGCGGTGCGGCCCGGCCTTCCGTGACCGTCCTCAAGCCGCTCTGCGGTCTCGAGCCGAACCTCTACGCGAATCTCGAGACCGTGCTGCGCCAGGACTATGCCGGACCGGTCCAGATCCTGTTCGGCGTCCAGAGGACCACCGATCCGGCGATCGGCGTGGTGGAGCGGCTGCAGCAGGCCTATCCCGATGCCCGCATCGACCTCGTGATCGACAGTCGCCAGCACGGCTCGAACCGGAAGGTCTCGAACCTGATCAACATGGCCGAGGCCATCGCCCACGACGTGGTGGTGTTGGCCGACAGCGACATGGTGGTCGGCCCCGACTATCTGGAGCGCCTCGTGGCGGAGCTGTCGCAGGACGGCGTCACCGGCGTCACCTGCCTGTATCACGGCGTGCCCGCTTATCGCGGCCTCTACGACCAGCTCTCGACGCTCGCGATCGACACGCAGTTCCTGCCCAACGTGGTGATGGGCCTGAGCCTCGGATTGGCGAAGCCCTGCTTCGGCTCCACCGTGGCCTTCACCCGGGCGAGCCTTGAGGCGGTGGGGGGCTTCCGCACCTTCCGCAACGATCTCGCGGACGATTACGCCATCGGCGCCGCCCTGCGCGGCCTCGGGGGCCGTGTGGCGATCCCCAGCTTCACTATCGGCCATACCAGCGTCGACACCGACCTCGCCGGCCTGTGGCGGCACGAGCTGCGCTGGAACCGCACCATCCGCACCGTCGATCCGGCCGGCTATGCCGGCTCGATCGTCACCCACGCCTTCCCCCTCGCCCTGCTGGGCGCCCTCCTGCCCGGCGCCGGCACCGGCGCGCTCTGGGTCGCCGCTGCGGCGCTGGCGAGTCGGGTCCTGCTCTGTCGGCAACTGGAGCGTGCCTTCGGCTTGGCTCCGCACCCCTACGGACTGTTGCCGATGCGCGACATCCTCTCCTTCCTGAACTTCTCCTGGGCCTTCGTGTCGGGGGCGGTGACATGGAAAGGTCACGATTATCACGTGGTTGCGGATGGCACCCTGATCCCGGACGCCGAACTCGGCCGCGATGCCGGCGCGCCCACCCGCTGATCCCGGCTTTCGCTTCCTTCCCCCTCCCCCCGGCATTGCCCTGAGGCCTTGAACCCCATGCGCACGCTCTTCCTCCAGGCCCCCACCTTCGACGGTTTCGACGGCGGTGCCGGCTCCCGCTATCAAGCCAAGCGCGAGATCAAGTCGTTCTGGTACCCGACCTGGCTGGCCCAGCCGGCCGCCCTGGTGCCGAACTCGAAGCTGATCGACGCGCCGCCGCACAACATCAAGCTTCCCGAGATCGTGGCCCAGGCCAACGATTTCGACCTCGTCGTGCTCCACACCTCGGTGCCGTCGTTCAAGTCCGACGTGAAGACGATCGAGGCGCTGAAGGCCGCCAACCCGAAGCTGATCGCCGGCCTGATCGGCGCCAAGGTCGCGGTCGACGCCGCCGGCGCTATGGCCCAGGCCCCGGTGGTCGATTTCTGCGCCCGCAACGAGTTCGACTTCACCGTCAAGGAAGTCGCCGAGGGCGTCCCGATGTCGGAGATCAAGGGCCTGTCCTATCGCGACGCCAACGGTGTCGTGGTCCATAACGAGGACCGCGAGATCATGACCGACATGGACCAGCTGCCCTTCGTCACCAGCGTCTACAAGCGCGACCTGGAGATGGAGAAGTACTTCATCGGCTACCTGAAGCACCCCTACATCTCGTTCTACTCCGGCCGGGGCTGCAAGAGCCGCTGCACCTTCTGCCTCTGGCCGCAGACGGTCGGCGGCCACACCTACCGCACCCGCTCGGTCGCCCACGTGATCGAAGAGATCAAGTACTGCCTGAAGGAGTTCCCGCAGACCAAGGAGTTCTTCTTCGACGACGACACCTTCACCGACAACCTCCCGCGCGCCGAGGAGATCGCCCGCGAGCTCGGCAAGCTCGGCGTCACGTGGTCGTGCAACGCCAAGGCGAACGTGCCGCGCGAGACCCTGAAGGTGCTCAAGGAGAACGGCCTGCGCCTGCTGCTGGTCGGCTACGAGTCCGGCAACCAGACCATCCTGCACAACATCAAGAAGGGCATGCGGGTCGAGGTCGCCGAGAAGTTCACCAAGGATTGCCACGACCTGGGCATCGCCATCCACGGCACCTTCATCCTCGGCCTGCCGGGCGAGACCAAGGAGACGATCCAGGAGACGATCGCCTTCGCCAAGCGGATCAACCCGCACACGATCCAGGTCTCCCTGGCCGCGCCCTACCCGGGCACGTTCCTGTACAAGCAGGCGGTGGAGAACGGCTGGCTCGACATCGAGAACGCCGAACTCGTCGACGAGAACGGCGTGCAGGTCGCGCCGCTGCACTACCCGCACCTCTCGCACACCGAGATCTTCACCTCGGTCGAGGAGTTCTACAAGAAGTTCTACTTCCGGGCGCCGAAGATCGCCTCGATCGTGAGCGAGATGGTGCGCTCGCCCGACATGATGAAGCGCCGCCTGCGCGAGGGCGTCGAGTTCTACCGCTTCCTCAAGGAGCGTCAGGGCACCGCCAAGGCGGCTTAAGTCAGGGGTCCGGGGCCTACGGCCCCGGCGGGGAGCGGGGCAGAGCCCCGTCCCCTACCCAGGGCTCCGCCCTGGACCCGCGAGAGGGCACGCCCTCTCGACACCCGTTACGAGGTTTGCGTGAAGCGTCTGGTCGTCACCGCGGACGATTTCGGGCTGAGCCCCGAGGTCAACGAGGCCGTCGAGCAGGCCCATCGCGACGGGATCCTCACGGCGGCGAGCCTGATGGTCTCGGCGCCGGCCGCCGCCGACGCGGTGGCGCGGGCCCGGCGGATGCCGTCCCTGCGGGTCGGGCTGCACCTCGTCCTCGTCGAGGCGTGGCCCACCCTCCCCGCCGTGGACCTGCCCGACCTGACCGACGCGGCCGGCCTGATGCGCGCCGACATGGGGCGCCTCGGCCTCGACTTCGCCCGCAAGCCCGCCGCCCGGCGGCAGCTCGTGGCCGAGATCCGCGCCCAATTCGAGGCCTACCGGGCGACCGGCCTGCCGCTGGACCATGTCAACGCCCACAAGCATTTCCACGTCCATCCGCTGATCGCGGGCGCGGTGCTACGCATCGGCCGCGACTTCGGCATGCGCGCCCTGCGGGTGCCCCGGGAGCCGCGGGAGATCCTGCGCCGCGCCGAGCCCGGAGCGCGGCCGCGGGCCGCCCTCGACATCGCCCCCTGGGCGGCGCTGCTCGCCGTGCGCGCCCGTCAGGCCGGGCTGCTGATCCCCGACCGCACCCTCGGCCTGGCCTGGTCCGGCGCCATGACACCGGTGCGCGTCGCGGCGCTGCTGGCCCAGCTCCCCGACGGCCTGACCGAACTCTACACCCATCCGGCCACCGGCGGCGGCTTCCCGGGCGAGGCGCCGGGCTACCGCTATGCCGACGAGCGCGATGCGCTGACCGCCCCCGCCTCCCGCGCGGCAGCCGAAGCCTCGGGCGCGATCCGCGGCGGCTTCTCCGACTTCCTCACTTGACCAGCGCCGATATCTGACTTTAGTCAGATAAAATGACGTCCGCCGAGATCGCCCGTGTCCGCCGGTTCGCCCGTGCCGTCACCGCCGAGGTCGGTGCGCTCGACTCCTCGTTCCTCGGCCGGGGCCGTCCCCTGGGGGCCGCACGCGTCCTGAACGCGATCGGGGCCGGGCGCACGGAGGTCGGCGCGATCCGCACCTATCTCGGCCTCGATTCCGGCCTGATGAGCCGTCTCCTGCGGGGCCTGGAGGAGGAGGGACTGGTCGCGACGGCGCCGCATCCCGCGGATGCCCGTCGCCGGATCGCGTCGCTGACCGAGGCCGGGCGGAGCGAGTTCGCGGCCTACGAGGCGCTGTCGGATGCCCGCGCCGTCGCCCTGCTGGAGCGCGCGCCGCAGGTGGACGCGCTCCTGCACGCCATGGACCGGGTCGCCCTGGTTCTCGGCCACGACGCCATCGCCATCACGGAGACTGATCCGACCGGCGCGGCGTCCCGCGCCTGCCTCGACGCCTACTACGCCGAGCTGGCCAGCCGATTCGCCGGCGGGTTCGACGTCGCCCGGTCGCGCGACCCAGAGGCCGCCGCCATGGTGCGCCCACGCGGCGTGTTCCTGCTCGCGAGCGGCGACGGCCTGCCGGTCGGATGCGTCGGGCTCAAGGGGAACGGCGGCGCGGTCGCGGAGATCAAGCGGCTCTGGATCGATCCCGCGGCCCGCGGGCTGGGCCTTGCCAAGCGGCTGATGCAGGCGGCCGAGGTGGCCGCCCGCGACCTCGGGATTCGGACGCTGCGGCTCGACACCAACAGTGCCCTCCCCGAGGCCCTGACGCTCTACCGGCGATCGGGCTGGGTGGAGATCGACCGGTTCAATGACGACCCCTACCCGGACCATTTCTTCGAGAAGGCCCTCTGAGGCCTTCCGTAGCGCCGGCCGCGACCGGCCGGCGCGACTCGGCCCGTCCTATTTGGCCGGCACCGGATCCTGGTGCGGGGCGGTCTTGCGCAGGGCCGCGCCGGCCGCCTTCTCGGCTTCCGGACGGTCATCGTCGGGCTGCGCCGGCGGCTCACCGAGGGTTGCCGGCACGACGAAGAACGCCGCCACCAGGGTGAAGAACAGCGACAGCGCCAGCAGCTTGCCCATGCTCGCCGTGCCCGGATGGCTCGACAAGACCAGCGATCCGAAGGCGCTGCCGGTGGTCAGCGCGGAGAAGAAGATCGCCCGGGTCAGGCTGGAGGCGAGCATGTCGGTCACGCCCGCCCGCCACGCGATCACGTAGTAGATGTGGAACGCCACGCCGACCGCGAGCATCAGCGGCAGGGCGATGATGTTGGCGAAGTTCAGCGGCATGCCGACGATGCGCATCGCCATGAGCGTCCAGAGGGTCGCGATCACCAGCGGGCCGAGGGTCATCGCCACGTCCCAGGGTTTCCGCAGGGCGACCGACAGGATGACGAAGATCAGCACGAAGGCCGTCACCGCCGCCTGCACGAAGGCGCCCAGAATCGTGTAGCTCGACTGCGTCGTGGCCACGGGCGCACCGGTGGCGTGCGGGGCGACCTTCAGGACCTCGTCCGAGAAGCGGCGCAGCACCGTGTCGTCGTTCGAATCACCCTTGGGGTGGACCTCGATGCGCGCACGCCCGTCCGCCGCCACCCAGTCGGCCTTGAGCTGCGGCGGCAGATTCTCCAGCGTGATCTTCTCGGGATGCAGCAGGTCGCGCAGGCGCGCCAGCAGCGGCACGAGGTCCTTGGTCAGCGCCACCGAAGCCGCCTCGCGCATCTGCACCGGGCCGGCGGCGAGCTTGTCGAGGGTGCCGGCGAGGCGCTTGGCCTCCTGGGCGCCCTTCGCGTCGCCCTTGGCGTCGGTCGAGAGGCCGTTGAGCGCCGCGGCGGCGTCCTTGAGCGCCTTGACGTTGTCGGCGTCGGTCGGCGGCGGCGGCCTGCGGCCGGGATTGAGCACCGGGTCGAGGAGCTGGGCCGTATCGGCGACCTGGGCCAGCTTCTTGTCCTGGTCGCGCGGGACGAACGTGTCGATGCTGTTGACCGAGGCGGTGACCGGAAGGGCCAGAAGCGTCTTCGACAGCGCCGGGACTGCGTCGACGCTCGGCGCCAGCACGTCGATGAAGTTCGGGCTGGTCTCGGGATTCTTGATCAGGTCCAGATAGGTCGCGATGGACTGCGTCTTGGGGCTGCGCAGGTGCATCGGGTTCGAGTCGAACGGCAGGTGCCAGAGCAGCGGCGCCCCGGCCAGGGTCACGAGGCCTACGCCGATCAGGATCGGCTTGCGGTGCTGGATGATCCACGGATCGACGCCGACGAGCCAGTTGGTCTGCACCGCCGCCTTCTCGCCCACGGGCTTGAACACCGCGATCAGCGCGGGCAGCAGCGTCAGGGAGAACAGGAAGGCCACGACCATGCCAACGCCGGCGATCAGGCCGAGCTCAGACACGCCCCGGAAGGCCGTGGGCAGGAAGGCGAAGAAGCCCGCGACCAGCGACACCGCGGCGAGCGTCAGCGACCAGCCGACCCCGCGCGCGGCGGCGCGGATCGCGCTCTCCAGGGTCGGCTGCTCGTAGCGGTCCGCCCGGTAGCGCACCGAGAACTGGATGCCGAAATCGATGCCGAGCCCGACGAACAGGGCCGCGAAGGCCACCGAGATCGGGTTCAGCTCCTTGACCATGACGAGGCCCAGGGCGGCCGTGACCACGAGACCCGCGAAGGTGGTGATGATCACCGCGCCGACGAGCTTGCCCGAGCGCAGGGCCAGCCACAGGAACAGCACGATCGCGCCGACGATGATGCTGTTGTTGAGGCCCGCATCCTCCGACAGCGTCGCGAACTCCTCGTCCGCCACCGCCACCGTGCCGGTCAGACGCATGCGCAGGCCGTTCTGCCCGTCGATCCCGAGATCCTTCGCGACGTTGCGGATCAGCTTGGTCGCCTGGTAGCCGGGCTCCAGGGCGTTGAAGTCGAGGACCGGCTGGATCACCACGAACTTCATCTTGTCGGTGACGCTGGTCTGGCCCCCCGACAGCAGCTCCTGCCACGACATCCGCGCCGGCTTGCCGGCCAGCACCTTCTGCAGCGTGTCGTCGATCTGCCCCATGGGCTTCTCGAGATCTTCGAGCTTGGCGTCGCCGGTCTTCACGCCGCGGGCGCCCAGCGTCAGCACCCGCATCACGCCCCGCAGGGACGGATCGGCGGCGAGCGGCCCGAGCAGGCCCTGCTGCTGGGTCAGCGCTTCGAGGGTCTTGTCGAGGTCCGCCTGCGACATCAGCAGCAGGCCGTTCTTGTTGAAGAACGGGCCGCCATCGGGCCGGTAGACCGTCTCGATCAGGTTCTTGTGGGCGGTCAGCGCCTTGGCGAGGTTGGCGGCCGCCTCCTCGGTCTCCTCGGGCGTCTCGCCGTTGATCACCGCGACGATCGTGTTGCTGCGCTGCGGGAACGCCTTCTCGAAATTGATCTCGTCCTGCCGCCACGGCTCCTTCGGGTCGATCAGCCGCTCGACATCCGTGTTGATTCGGAACAGGTGTGCCGCGACCCCGAGGCTCGCGACCGTGACGAACGCCGTGAAGGCGATCACGATCCACCGATACCGCACCGAGAACGCGACGAGACTTTCGATCACGAGCACCCTGCCTGTTCGCATCGGACGCGCCCCATGCGCGACCGGCTCCTGTCATTCGTCCGGTCCAGACCCCGCCCACCGACACGGACGGGCCCCGGTCTCCGCCGGCCGATCGCGCCGCGATCCGGTCGGGTGCGCATCGGGTTCGAGGAACGCCGCACTGCCCGTTCTGGCCACGCCGTGCGCGTCCAGGACCCGACTCCGCCCGATGATGCGGTCCGCGGTCGGGTCACCCGCCGCGGGCCGGGACTTGCATCGCGGCCACGAGGCTCAGTAAAGAGGGCGATGCCAGATTGCAACGCGGCCGCTGTGGCGCGCGTCCCGCGCCTGTCCGTGTGCGCTAGCGCACGGCGATCCTGGCGCGGCCACCAGAATCTTGGGATTCCGGTCGTATTGCCGACGCAATGCACGTGCTGTCCTCAACGATCGGACGTCTCCGCCCACGGATCCCGCGGGAGCGGTGCGTGTGGCGCCGTTGCGTCAGGAGCAGGATAAGATGTCATGACCTCGCCGAAACGGGGTCGTTTCAGATTAGTTCCAAGCTAGATCGCTGGAATTCGAGATTTTTTCGCGTTAAGCACCCCAATGCCCCGGGGTCGACGAAGTAAGGAGCCGCAATCTTGGGTATCCCCCTCCGGTACGTCGCGAAGATCGGCGGCTACATCCTGAAGCAGCACCTCACGGGCCGCAAGCGCTACCCGCTTGTGATGATGATGGAACCGCTGTTCCGCTGTAACCTGGCCTGCGCCGGCTGCGGCAAGATCGACTATCCGGACGAGATCCTGAACAAGCGCCTGCCGGTCGCCGACGCCCTCGAATCGGTGCGCGAGTGTGGCGCTCCGGTGGTGGTGATCGCCGGCGGCGAGCCGCTCCTGCACAAGGATCTGCCGCAGATCGTCGAGGGCATCATCGCCCAGAAGAAGTTCGCGATCGTCTGCACGAACGCGCTGCTCCTCGAGAAGAAGATCAAGGAGTACAAGCCGAGCCCGTACTTCACGTGGTCGATCCATCTGGACGGCGACAAGGAGATGCACGACCAGTCGGTGTGCCAGCGCGGCGTCTACGACAAGGCCGTGGCGGCGATCGCGAAGGCCAAGGAGATGGGCTTCCGCGTCACCATCAACTGCACCTTCTTCAACAATTCCCAGCCGGAGAAGATCGCCGACTTCTTCGACAGCGTGACCCGGATGGGCATCGACGGCATCACCGTCTCCCCCGGCTACGCCTACGAGCGCGCCCCCGACCAGAAGCACTTCCTGAACCGCAAGGCGACGAAGGACCTGTTCCGCGGCGTGTTCCGGCACGGCAAGGAGAAGGGCCGCGAGAAGTGGACCTTCCAGCAGTCGGGCCTGTTCCTCGACTTCCTGGCCGGCAACCAGACCTACCACTGCACCCCGTGGGGCAACCCGACCCGCACCGTGTTCGGCTGGCAGAAGCCCTGCTACCTGCTCGGCGAGGGCTACGCGGCGACCTTCAAGGAGCTGATGGAGACCACCGACTGGGATTCCTACGGCACCGGCAATTACGAGAAGTGCGCCGACTGCATGGTCCACTCGGGCTACGAGGCCTCTTCGGTGGTCGATTCGGTCCGCAAGCCCTGGAAGCCGCTGGTGCACGCGATCCGCGGCATCAAGACCGACGGTGCGATGGCCCCCGAGGTCAGCCTGGAGAACCAGCGCCCGGCCGAGTTCGTGTTCTCGCGCAACGTCGCGCAGAAGCTGTCCGAGATCAAAGCGGCCGGCGTCGACACGAAGCAGGAAGCCCGCAAGCGCACCGCCGCCTGACCGGCCCGAACGATTGACGACACGAGACCCACGGCCGCGAAGCCGCGGGTCTTTTGGTTTCCGCATCTCCGTGTCGCGTCAGCCGAGCCGCGGCACGTGCGGGGCGCAGGCGCGCGGCAGGGTCCCGTCGAGCCGCGGATCGGGCGCGACCTCGACATGGACCGCGAAGGGGACGAAGCCGGAGCGCCGGTAGAAGGCGAGCGCGCCGGGATGGTCCAGGGTGCAGG
The DNA here is from genome assembly GCF_028920805.1 of Methylobacterium sp. 092160098-2. NCBI lineage: Bacteria > Pseudomonadati > Pseudomonadota > Alphaproteobacteria > Hyphomicrobiales > Methylobacteriaceae > Methylobacterium > Methylobacterium sp. 092160098-2. The sequence continues at coordinate 322,528 of NZ_JAQPZJ010000003.1, forward strand.
TATGCACCCAGAACCGCGTGATCGGACGCGCCCAGGCCCGGCCGATCGCCGCGTTCATCAGCGTGCGGCCGATCCCGGTTCCGACCGCGTCCCCGGTCAGTCCGAGAAAGACCAGCTCGCAGGTGCCGGGCCTGCGGAAATCGAGTTCCAGCATGCCGACGTTCCGCCCGTCCCGCCGGAGCGCGAAGATCTCGACGTCCCCGTCGGCCAGGATCGCCGCCAGCGCCCCGTCCGCCAGTGTGAGCCGCGAGAACCAGAGCCAGTCGGCGCCGACCTCCCGGAACAGGGTCCGGTAGGTCTCCGGGTCGGTACGCGCCAGGGGCTCGAGGGCGAGCCCCGGCGGGAACGGCCGTCCGGGACGCGGGGGCGGCGGGCGGAGCATCTCCAGGCTGGTGACGATGGTGGCGAGATGGCCCGGCGGCACCGCCGCGTAGCCCGGGGTGAGGGTCGGGATCCCCGTATCCGGCAGCATGAATCTCCTCCGCTGTCGCGTCGGCGCGGCTCGGTCACGCGGCCCGCGGGCGGCGCCGCGCGACGAGCCACGGCAGCACGCAGAGCGCCGAGACCGCGATGGACACGGCGTAGGCCGCGACCGGGTCGATTCGCCCGAGCAGCAGGTGGACGCAGACATAGAAGGCGAGCACGCCGAACGCGCCCTGGGCGCTGCCGCGCACCACGTCGAGGGCGGCGCCGACACCGTCCTGAACCCGGGCGAAGACGATCAGCGGCCAGGAGATGATCGGGATCGGCGCCAGGACGCCGCTCAGGCCGGAGCCGAGATGCGGCGCCAGCGTCGAGACCAGCAGGACAAGGGCCGTGGCGGCGGCGAGCCGGGCCGGCATGTCCCAGCGCGGCGGGCGCGACCGGCGGACCGGCGCCTCGGTCCCCGTGCGCGGCCGGCACAGGGCGACCACCAGCGCCATCGCCGGTAGGTCGATCGCCGTGGCGAGCCACAGGTCGGGCTGGAGGAGTCCGTGCAGCAGGGCGCCGCCGAGGATGAAGGCCGCCAGAGCGAGGAGGATGGCGGCGAGGATCCCCATCCGTGGCGCGGAGACGGCGTAGGCGAGATAGCTGGCCGTGACCGCGCCCAGCCCCTCCACCGAGCCGATCGCGGCGTCGGCGGCGAAACGCTCGCCCTGCTCGGCGGCGAGGTAGATCGAGATCGGCGCCGAGGTGAGCGGCAGCCCCGAGAGCAGGCCGCCGACGAGGCTGCCCCACCGCCGCGCCGCCGCCGAGACGGCCCACATCAGCGTCGGCGTGACGATGATCTTGGCGGCGATCAGGCTCATGGCGATCCGAACGGCCCGCGGCGTCAGGCCGCCTGGGGCGGCCCGTCATCCTCCGGGTCGGCCGGCGAGTTGAGGATGTCGTCCAGCTCGTCGACCAGCCGGTCGATCTGGTCCTCGGTGGCGAGCACCTTCAGAACCTCCCCGGATTCCGTCTCCACGGCCAATTCGATATGCGGCCCCACCCGGGCCGTCAGGATCCGGGCCAGGATCTTGATTGCACTCATGCGACTGCCTCCTCCGCGGCGATGAGGCCGACCGCCACCGCCGGTCCACAGGTCGAGATCCCGTCGCGCGCGCCGGCGATCCGGTCCGCAAGCAGCGCCACCAGCGGCGTCGCCGGCCGGCCGAGCCGCTCCGCGAGGCGGGCGCCCACGAAGGCGCCGGCGCCGCACAGGACGAGGGGCGCGTCCGCGCCGAGATCGGGCCGGCTGAGGAGGTCCGCCGCCGCGTCGTGGAGCAGGCGCAGCTGCGCCTCGGCGAAGTGGGCGGCGAGCGCCGTCCAGGCCGAGGCGGGCGCCTCCGCCCGGTCGCGCCCGACGATCCGGGCGAGCCGGGTCTCGCTCTCGGCGACCGTCTTGCCCTTGCGGTCGCCGCTCGGCTGCTGGTCGGCGCCTTCGGGGAGCAGGCCGAGGATGCGGTAGACGTCCGCCATGTGGGCGAAGGTCTCGGTCATCAGCCGGGTCCGGCGGCCCGCGAAGGGGGCGTGGCTGGACAGCGCGATCACCGGCGTGCGTACCGCGCCGGTATAGACGAGCTCGCCGGTCTCCAGCCGCTCGGCATCGCTGTAGCCGGTCGCGGCCGGCCGCCCGCCCACGATGGGAATCAGGTCGGCGGTGGTCGAGCCGATATCGATCAGGAGCGCGTCCGGGACGACCCGGCCGGCGAGGGCCGCGGTGGCGTGCCAGTTGGCCGAAGCCACGTCCGCCGACAGGGAGGCGGCCGCCTCCGGAACGACGAAGCCGGAGCGGCCGGCATAGATCCGCACGGTTCCGGCAAGGTGCGATTCGGCCCATCCGGACAGGGCCGCGACGCCGTCGCGCCGGTCGGCGAAGCAATCGGTCAGTTCGCCCGTCATGGTCACGGCGTGCAGGGCCGCGCCGCGGGCCCAGTCGGGGGCGGCCTCCAGCGCCCGGTCGAGGGCCGGCAGGCCCTGCCAGAGCGGGCACGGCACCTGGGCGGCGGCCACGACGCGGCCGTCCTCCACCAGGGCGACCTTGACGTGGACCCCGCCGAGGTCCCACCCGATCGTCATTGGGTTTGATGAGCGCATGGGACCGCGATGAGCGCCTCGATGGACCACAGGATCGGGCGCCCCGGCTTCGCGGTGATCCCGGTGCTCGATCTCCGGGGCGGCCGCGTGGTGCGGGCGCGCCGGGGCGAGCGCTCCTCCTATGCCCCGATCGAGACGCCCTTGGCAAAGGGCTCGGCGCCGGACGCGGTGGCCCGCGGGCTGGTCGATGCGTGGCCCGCCGGGATCCTCTACGTCGCCGACCTCGACGCGATCATCGATCGCGCCGCGCCCGACCTCCGCGCCCTGGAGGCGATCGCCCGTGCCTGCCCGGGAATCGCCCTGTGGATCGATGCCGGCTTCGCCGAGCCTGCGGGCGTCGCGGCGTTCCTGGCCGCCGGCCTCGGGCGCCCGGTGATCGGCAGCGAGAGCCAGGCGGATGCCGGCCTCGTGACGCGGCTCGGCGACCGGGCGGTGTTCTCCCTCGACACCCGCGGGGCGGAGCGGCTCGGCCCGGCGGCCCTCCACGACGATCCGTCGCTCTGGCCGCCGGAGGTGATCGCCATGACGCTGGCGCAGGTCGGGGCCGGGGCCGGCCCGGACCTCGCGGCCCTGGGAGCCCTGCGGGTGCGGGCGCCGGATCGCCGCCTCTACGCGGCGGGCGGCGTGCGCGGCCCGGACGACCTGCGGGCGCTGCGGGCGGCCGGGATCGCCGGGGCGTTGGTCGCCTCCGCCCTCCACGACGGCACCCTGTCCCGGGCGACGGCACCCGACCTCGCGTGATGCTTCCGGCCCGGGCCTGCGGCTGCTAAACCGCGCGACAGAGAGACCACCGACACGAGCCGTCAGACGATGGAAAAGTTCACGACCCTGGAGGGCGTCGCGGCGCCCCTGCGGACGATCAACGTCGATACCGACCGGATCATCCCGGCCAAGTACCTGAAGACGATCCGGCGGACCGGGCTCGGCAAGAGCCTGTTCGCCGAGATGCGCTACCGCGAGGACGGATCCGAGAACCCGGACTTCATCCTCAACCAGCCCGCCTACCGGAACAGCAAGATCCTGGTGTGCGGGGACAATTTCGGCTGCGGCTCGTCCCGGGAGCACGCGCCCTGGGCGCTGGCCGATTTCGGCATCCGCTGCGTGATCTCCACGAGCTTCGCGGACATCTTCTTCAACAACTGCGCCAAGAACGGCATCCTGGCGATCGTCGTGTCCCCGGAGGACCTGGAGAAGCTGTTCGAGGATGCCGAGCGCGGCGCGAACGCCACCCTGTCGATCGATCTGGCGGCGCAGACCATCCGGGGGCCTGACGGCGGCACCCTGCATTTCGACATCGACGAGGGCCGCAAGCACAACCTGCTGAACGGCCTCGACGAGATCGGCCTGACGCTGGCGCGCGCCGCGTCGATCGATGCCTACGAGCAGAAGCTCGCCCAGCGCGAATGGGCCTGAGCGGCCCGCTGAGTGTCCCGACGGCGGTCGCGCTGAGGCGGCCGCCGGTCCGGCCCGGATACCGGGCCCTGCCTCACCTGAGCCGCATCGACAGCTCGACGTCCTCGGCGAACGGCACCGATAGGTAGCCGCGGCTCGGCGCGCGCACGCGCGCCAGGTAGTCCGGACTGTGGTCCGCGTTGTCGGCGACCACCAGGGCGCCCGGTCCGAGGCGGCTCTCCACGAGGCTGAGAACCTCCGGATAGAGCCCCTTCGCCCCGTCGAGGAGCAGCAGGTCGACCGAGTCGGGCAGGTCGAGGCCGAGGGTCTGCAGGGCATCGCCCTCGCGGAACTCCACGAGATCCGCCAGCCCGGCCTCCATCAGGTTCGCCCGTGCCCGCAGCACCTTGGACGGCTCGAACTCGCAGGTGATCAGCCGGCCGCCGCCATTGTCGCGCAGGGCCGCGGCGAGGTGCAGGGTCGAGAGGCCGAAGGAGGTGCCGAACTCGACGATCGTCCGCGCACGGCGGGTCCGGGCGAGCATGTAGAGCAGCCGGCCGGTCTCCCGTGAGACCGCGAGGGGCATGTCCTTGAGCCGGCTGTAAAAGTCTCGGTAGCCGGTTCGGCTGCCCATGAGGCGCGTCCGCTCGTCCGCCGAGAGATCGCCGATGGCGCTCACGGGTGAGGAGGCCTCTGATTGCGTGAAGAGACTGTCCAACAAGGACGCGATACGCGGCTCGGCGAGAGTAGAAGCTGAGCGTGACATGGCGATTTGCTTTCCGTCTTGCGTGCTCGACTGAACACGACGCAGAATACCGGCCCCCCCCTGCCCGCGCCTATTCGCATTCCGAGCCACACGTCATGCCCGATCGGCCAAGCCTCGGAATTTCCAAGCGAAAGCAGCCCCGGCAGGCGCGGTCCAGCGACCTCGTCGCGGCCATCCTTGAGGCGGCCACTCAGGTTCTGGCGGAGGTCGGCGCGGAGCGGTTCACGACGGCGCGGGTCGCCGAGCGCGCCGGCGTCAGCATCGGCTCGCTCTACCAGTACTTCCCCAACAAGGCGGCGATCCTGTTCCAGCTGCAGAGCGACGAATGGCGGGACACGACGGCCCTCCTCGCCGGCATCCTGCAGGATCGCACGATGATGCCGGGCGATCGGCTGCGCGCCGCGGTCCACGCCTTCGTGCGCTCGGAATGCGTGGAGGCGGCGATGCGACGGGCCCTCGACGCAGCCGCCCCGGCCTATCGCGATGCGCCCGAGGCCGCGGAGCCGCAGCTGGCCGGCACGCAGGCGTTTCGCGACTTCCTGCGCGAGGCGCTTCCGGCGGTTCCCGAGGCGGATCTGCAGGTCGCGGGCGCGATCATCGCGATGACCCTCGGCGAGGTCGGCGAGCGCATCTCGGAGGCGGCGCGGACGCAGGCCGCCATGGAAGCCTCCGCCGGCGCGCTGGCCGACATGCTGTGCGCCTACCTGGACCGCCTGCGGAGCCTGGGCCGGGCGGGCGCCTCGTCTTGAAGCCGGCACCGGGCCCGCGCGAGGGCCCGGGATCGACGCGGTTCGCCGCCTCAGCCGTTCTCGCCGGTGAAGGCCTCGAAAGCCCGGGCGGTGTAGACCAGGGCGGCACCGGCATTCAGCGCCACCGCGACGCCCAGCGCCTCCACGACCTCCTCCTTGCTCGCCCCGGCCTTACGGGCGGCCTCGGAATGGACGGCGATACAGCCGTCGCACCGGGTCGTCACCGCCACCGCGAGGGCGATTAGCTCGCGGGTCTTCGCGTCGAGCTTGCGCTCGGTCGGCGCCGCCGCGGCGAGCTGGTCATGAGCCTTGAGCAGGTCCGGGCTCACCGCGCCGATGCGCCCGAGCGTGCTCACCAACTCGGCGCCGTACTGATTCCAATCCTTCATCATGCGTTTCGTCTCCCGCCTTGGAGGGCCCGCCGCTCGCTGGCGGGCTCCGAGCCAACCTATCGATTGGTAGGCGCGGTGGTCAAGACGACGCGGATTTCCTCACCCTTCGTTAACCCACATGTCGCCTGAATCCGCGCCCAGACTCCGCCCCGCATCGTGAGGATCGCCAGCATGCCGAAGCACCCGACGGGACCGAGGAAAGCGCGCGCGCTCGGGCTGCTCGCCGGGATCGCGGTCGTGCCGCTGGCAGTCCTGCCCGCACGGGCCGATTTCGACAGCTGCCTCGCCGGCATCCAAGGGCAGGCCGCCGCGGCGGGCGTCTCGGCGCAGACCTTCCGGTCCGCCACGAGCGGCATCAGTTACGACGACAAGGTGATCGAGCTGTCTCAGGCGCAGCCCGAGTTCAAGACGCCGATCTGGGACTACATGGCGGCGCTGGTCGACGACGAGCGGGTCGAGGACGGGCGGGCCGCCATGCGCCAGCACGCGGCGGCCCTGGCCCAGGCCGAGGCGCGCTACGGGGTCGACCGCTACACGATCGCGGCGGTCTGGGGCGTCGAGTCGAATTTCGGCAAGAACCTCGGCAAGATGCCGCTGGTCCAGTCGCTGGCGACGCTGGCCTGCTCGAACAACCGCCGCCGGGACTTCTTCCGCGGCGAGCTGATCGCCACGCTCCGCATCATCGAGCGCGGCGACATCGCGCCGGAGCGGCTCACCGGCTCCTGGGCGGGCGCCTTCGGCCAGACCCAGTTCATGCCGACCACCTATCACCGCCTCGCCGTGGACGGCGATGGCGACGGACGGCGCGACGTGGTCGATTCGGTCGCCGACGCCGTCGGGTCCACCGCCAACTTCCTGCACGTCGCGAAGTGGCAGAACGGCCAGGTCTGGGGTTACGAGGTGAAGCTGCCCCGGGGCTTCAACGTCGGAGCCGCCGGACGCAAGAACAAGAAACCGGTCGCCCACTGGGCCTCGCTCGGCGTGACCCGCGTGGACGGGCGCCCGCTCTCGGGCGAGGGCCCGGCCGGGATCATCGCACCCGCCGGCATCGACGGCCCGGCCTTCCTGGTGACCAAGAACTTCGACGCGATCTACTCCTACAACGCCGCCGAGTCGTACGGTCTCGCCATCGCGGTCCTCTCCGACCGGCTGCGCGGCAAGCCCGGCGTCCAGGCCGCGTGGCCGACCGACGACCCGCCCCTGTCCCGGGCCGAGCGGCGCGATCTCCAGACCCGGCTGGCCGCCCGCGGCTACGATGTCGGTGAGCCGGACGGCAAGGTCGGCCAGAAGACGCGCGATGCCATCAAGGACGTGGAGCGCCGGCTCGGGATGACGCCCACGGGCCGTCCCGGCGGCAAGGTGCTGGAGGCGCTGCGCGGCGGGTGAGACGGCGGCTGATCACGTCGGGCTCCCCGTTCGAGCGGGACTACGGCTACTCCCGGGCGGTGGTCGACGGGGACACCGTCTACCTGTCCGGGACGACCGGCTACGACTACGCCACGATGACCATGCCCGAGGGGGCCGCCGCGCAGGCCGAGGCCTGCTGGCGCACGATCCGCTCGGTGCTCGCGGAGGCCGGAACAGATCTCGCCGGCATCGTGCGCGCCACCTATTACGTCATCGACCGGGACGACGCCGAGGCCGTGCTGGCGGTCTGCGGCCGGGTGCTGGCCGATGTCCGGCCGGCCGCCACGATCCTGGTCGTGGCGGGTCTTCTACGCCCCGAGATGCGCGTCGAGATCGAGGTCACCGCGCGGACCCGGTAGCGGCGCCCCGATCGCGCCGACGACGGCGAGCGGCCCCCGCATGCCGTTCCGCCGGGCCGCAGCGCCATCCGATCCTCCGACCCGATCATCTCCGCCGCGCCCGCATTGCGGCCGCGCCCGTCCCGGGTGCCGGGGGCATTCGACCCGTCCATTGCTGGGGTGCAGGTGCGGTTCGCCGGGGCGATCTCAGGTTCTGTCGTCGCTGGCGGCAGCCCATCCGTGCGGCCGGCATGCGCCATGTCAAAAGCAACGGCATCGTCGCCTCATCTGCAGATCTCGGTCGTTCAACTTGTAGGCCATGATCTTGATCTGCGCGCTTCTGTTGACATGAGCAATCGAATTTATCAGATCATGCCGCGGTATCGCTGGATTTGGCGATCTGCGGGAATTTATTATGCGCATTCGATTTTTCAGCGTAAGTCTGTTTCGTCGTATGATAGCGCAAATTGTACTCACCGTATTGATCGTTTCAGCCATTGGCGCTGGCGGATTGCGACTGTATTACGAGGAAATGCTGTCCGAGCGGCTTCAATCCCTGCGCGCGATCACGGAGCTGTTCACCACCTACGCACAAAACCTTGAGTCCCGGGTCAGAAGCGGCGCCCTGACCCGCGAAGCCGCCCTGGCGGAACTTGCCGAGACGGCCATGGCCATGCGCTTCGACAACGGCACGAACTACGTCGCCATCTACGCGATGGACGGTACGGCTCTGGCGGTTCCCGACCGCAGGCTTGTCGGCAGCAACCAGCTGGACGCCCGGGTCAACGGGGTGCGCGTGGCCGGGACGCTGATCGATCTGCTGAAGACCTCCGACACGGCCCTGACGACGTATCAGTATCCGCGACCCGGCCGCGAGGGTCTGTACCTGAAGACCACACGCGCCGTCAGGTTCACGCCCTGGAACATCATGATCGCGGCCGGGACCTATACCGACGACATCAAGGACGCTTTCCTGTCGCTCGCTCTGGCGGCAAGCGGCCTGCTTCTCGGGGTCGGCGCCCTCGGCGTGCTCGGCTCGGTCCTGATCGGGCGCGGCATCACGCGTCCGCTCGACCGGCTCGGCCGCCGGATGCAGGCCCTCGCCCAGGGCGACGTGACGGGCTCGATTCCCGGGCTCGATCGGACGGATGAGATCGGGCAGATGGCCCGAACCGTGGAGGTCTTCCGCCAAGCGCTGATCGTCAAGGCCGAGATGGATCGGACGGCGGCGCAGGAAGCGGCGGCCAAGGCCCAGCACGTGCAGAGGCTCGACGTGCTCACCCGGGCGTTCGAGGCCGATGCCGGAGCCCTCATGACGGGCGTCTCCGCGGCCGCTGCGCAGATGCAGGCGACCGCCGAGGCCATGGCACGGCGGGCCTCCCGCACGAGTGTCCGGGCCACGCATGTGGCGGGGGCCGCGCAGGAGACCGCCGGGAGCGTGCAGAGCGTCGCCGCCGCCACCGAGGAGATGGCGGTCACCATCCAGGACATCTCCGGACATATGGCGCAATCCTCGGCCAAGACGGCGCAGGCCGCGACCGAGGCGCAGCGCACCGACGCCCTCGTGGGCGACCTCGCGAACGGGGCCGAGCAGATCGGTGCCGTCGCCAGCATGATTGCCGGCATCGCCCGTCAGACCAACCTCCTGGCCCTCAACGCCACGATCGAGGCGGCCCGGGCCGGCGAGGCGGGCCGGGGCTTCGCCGTCGTGGCGGCCGAGGTCAAGGCGCTGGCTGAGCAGACGGCCAGCGCCACCGAGGAGATCGCCCTACGGATCGGCGCGGTCCAGGCGTCGACCTGCCAGGCCGTGGAGGCGATCCAGGGGATCGGCCGCACCATGGGGGAGGTCAGCACCCTCGCCGCCACGGTCGCTGCGGCGATCGAGCAGCAGGGCGCGACAACCGAAGAGATCGTGCGCAGCGTCGGGCGCGCCGCGGCGGCCACCGAGGCGGTCACCGGCAACATCGCCGACGTCTCGCAGGGCGCCGAGGAGACGGGCGGGGCGGCCGAGCGCGTTCTGGACGCCGCGATCGACATGTCGCGCAGGTCCGAGCAACTCGCCGCCGAGATCCGCCGGTTCCTGGACGGGATCCGGGCCGCCTGAGCGGATCGTATCGGCGGCCGGGACGGGGCGGCCGGCCAAGAAAAAACCGGCCCGGCTGAGCCGGGCCGGTCTGAAACCGGGCGATCGCTCCGGCCTGCGGAGCGATTCGGACAGCTTACTCGGCGGCGGTGGGCGCGGCGGCCGGGGCGTCCTTGGTCTTGTAGCGGTCGGTGCGCTCGACGATACGGGCCGACTTCCCGCGGCGGTCGCGCAGGTAGTACAGCTTGGCGCGACGCACCTTGCCGCGACGGGCCACCTTGATCGAATCGATCATCGGGGAGTGCACCGGGAACACGCGCTCCACGCCCTCGCCGTAGGAGATCTTGCGGACCGTGAAGCTCTCGTTGAGGCCGCCGCCCGAGCGGGCGATGCAGACGCCCTCGTAGGCCTGAACGCGGGTGCGCTCGCCTTCCTTCACGCGGACGTTGACGATCAGCGTATCGCCCGGCTCGAAATCCGGGATGGTCTTGGCGAGGCGCGCGACTTCCTCGCGCTCCAGCTGCTCGATGATGTTCATGGCATAGCTCCGGCCGTCGCGCCGCTTCGCCCCTCATGGGCGATCGGCGCCAGGATTTCGGCGATCCTGTTGTGAGTTGGGCGGCTCTCTACAGGATCGTTGCCGGCTTGTCGATTGCCGTTGGACGCGGTTCAGCGACGGTCCCGGTCGACCGGCTCTCGCTCCGCCTTGGCCTCGGGCAGCACGCAGGCGGCCAGGAAGGCGGCGAGGTCGTCCGTGATGTGATCGATATGCGGCTCGCGCACGGCCTCCTGCTCGAAGGCCTCGCGGTAGGGATCGGTGACCCTCGGCACCACCAGCACGGTGGCCATGCCGAGGTCGTGCGGCACCGCGAGGTTCCGGGCGATGTCCTCGAACAGGGCCGCGCGGGTCGGCTCGACGGCGTGCTTCTCCAGGAACCGCTCGTAAGTCGTGCGTTCTGGCTTCGGGACGAAGTCGGCGGCGGCGATGTCGAACACGTCCTCGAAATGATCGAGGATGCCGAGCTTGGCGGCGACGGTCTCGGCGTGCCGGCGCGACCCGTTGGTCAGGATCAGCTTCCGCCCGGGCAGCCGCTCGATCGCGTCGCCGAGGCTCTTGTCGAGCTTGATCGACGAGTGGTCGATGTCGTGGGCGAAGTCGAGGAAATCGTGGGGATCGACGCCCGCCTCCACCATCAGCGCCGACAGCGTCGTGCCGTAGCGGTGATAGAAATGCTTCTGCAGCGCGCGCGCCGAGATCCCGTCGAGTCCGTAGAGCTGCATCACGTAAAGGGTGATGCGCTCGTCGACCTTAGGCCAGACCGCGGCATCGCTCGGGTAAAGGGTATTGTCGAGGTCGAACACCCAGGTGTCGACGTCGGCGAAGCCGCGCGCCGCGGGGGTGGTGAACTGGGCTTTGCCGGGGTGGTGCACCGGAACCCCTCAGGTTGCTGATACCCACGGAATCTGTGGACCGGAACGGTCAAGCTCGCAAGTTTGATGCTTGTCCGGGGCTGGTCCTGTGGGCGGGGTACGACAATGCGCGGCGGGCGCAGATGTTGCCGCCACCGATGCGGGCGGCACCGCGCCGGGAGGCGGCGCGGTGCGGGTCGGTCCGATTCTTAGCCCCGACGGATCAGGGTGCCGGCGCCGTAATCGGTGAACAGCTCAAGGAGCACCGCATGGTTGACCTTGCCGTCGAGGATGACCACCGCCTCGACACCGCGCTCGAGCGCATACATGCAGGTCTCGATCTTCGGGATCATCCCGCCCGTGATGGTGCCGTCCGCGATCAGGCGCCGGCAATCCTCGACGGTGAGTTCCGGGATCAGCTTCTTGTCCTTGTCGAGCACGCCCGGCACGTCCGTGAGCAGCAGCAGGCGCTTGGCCCGAAGCGCCCCGGCGATCGCCCCCGCGAAGGTGTCGGCGTTGACGTTGTAGGTCTGGCCGTCAGCGCCGTAGGCGACGGGCGCCAGGACCGGGATCAGCTCGGCCTTCAGCACCGCGTCGAGGACGCCGCGCTCGACGTGATCCGGCTCGCCGACGAGGCCTAGATCGACGGTCTGCTCCACGTGGCTCTCGGGATCGACGACGGTCTTCATGGCCCGCTTGGCCCGGACCATGTTGCCGTCCTTGCCGCACAGGCCGACCGCCCGGCCGCCCTCGGCGGAGATCCAGCCGACGATCTGCTTGTTGATCAGGCCCGCCAGGACCATCTCGACCACCTCGACGGTGGCCTCGTCGGTGACGCGCAGGCCGCCGCGGAACTCAGACTGGATGCCGAGCCGGTCGAGCATCTTGCCGATCTGCGGCCCGCCGCCGTGCACGACGATCGGCTTCAGCCCGGACTGTTCCAGGAGGACGATGTCCTCGGCGAAATCCTCGGCCGCGGCCCGGTCGCCCATGGCATGGCCGCCGTACTTGATGACCACGATCTCCTGGTCGTAGCGCTGCATGTGGGGCAGCGCCTGAGCCAGGACCTCGGCACGCACGTGCACGTTGGGCAATTCGGTCATCGCGGTCCTTCGCCGATCCTTGGGTCGGGTCCTCGGGGGCGGATCTGCGGCCTCCCCTTCGGGCGGTGGCGCTTCTACAGGAAGCCGTCCGCGCTGCGAAGCCGCCCCGCCTCCATTCGCGGATCGGCGGCGCGCGGCCCGGCCGCCGGCGCACGGCGCCCCGGTGGCTGTCAAACTACAGTCATCCTTCGCGGGTGTTGCATTCCCGTGACAGACTGGACCGGATCCAGGCTGGCCCGGCTTGCATCGTCTGGCGGCCGGGATCATGTTGCATCGCAGCAAGCCGCTGGGCGAGCTGCCGGGAGGGCCCGATGCGGATTGCGATGATTGGGGCCGGGTATGTCGGCCTGGTCTCCGGAGCATGCCTTGCCGATTTCGGCCACGCGGTCGTCTGCATCGACCGGGATCCCGACAAGATCGCGAGCCTGAATGCCGGCCGCATGCCGATCTACGAGCCCGGCCTCGACGCGCTGGTGACCGAGAATGTCCGCCAGGGCCGGCTCGCATTCAGCACATCGATGCGGGAGGCCGTGGCCGAGGCCGACGCGGTGTTCATCGCGGTGGGCACGCCGTCCCGCCGCGGCGACGGTTTCGCCGACCTGAGCTTCGTGTTCGATGCCGCCCGGGAGATCGCCGGGGCGCTGTCGGGCTTCACCGTGGTGGTGACGAAGTCGACCGTGCCGGTGGGCACCGGCGACGAGGTCGAGCGCATCATCCGCGAGACCAATGCCGACGCGGACGTCGCGGTGGTGTCCAATCCCGAGTTCCTGCGCGAGGGCGCGGCCATCGCCGACTTCAAGCGTCCCGACCGCATCGTGGTCGGCGCCGAGGAGGCGCGGGCAGAGGCCGTGATGCGCGAGGTCTACCGGCCGCTCTATCTCAATCAGGCCCCGATCATGGTCACCGCGCGGCGCACCGCCGAACTGACCAAATACGCGGCGAACGCGTTCCTGGCGGCCAAGATCACCTTCATCAACGAGATCGCGGACCTGTGCGAAGCGGTCGGCGCCGACGTTCAGGCGGTGGCCCGCGGCATCGGGTTGGACAACCGGATCGGGTCGAAGTTCCTGCATGCCGGGCCGGGCTACGGCGGCTCGTGCTTTCCCAAGGACACGCTGGCGCTGGTCAAGACCGCCCAGGATGCCGGCACGCCGCTGCGGATGGTCGAGACGGTGGTGGCGGTCAACGACCAGCGCAAGCGCGCCATGGCCCGCAAGGTGATCAAGGCCTGCGGCGGCAGCGTGCGGGGCAAGACGGTGGCGCTGCTCGGCCTGACCTTCAAGCCGAACACCGACGACATGCGCGATGCGCCCTCGCTGGCGATCGTCGCCGGGCTTCAGGATGCGGGGGCGAAGGTGCGCGCCTACGATCCGGAGGGCATGGAGCAGGCCCGGATCCTGATGCCGGCTGTGGATTACGCCGAGAACGCCTATGCCTGTGCGGAGGGTGCGGACGCCCTGGTGATCGTCACCGAGTGGAACGCGTTCCGGGCGCTGGACCTCGACCGGCTGCGTCAGATCATGTCCTCCGACGGATCGGCCCCCGTGCTGATCGACCTGCGCAACATCTACGACCCCGCGAGCGCGGCGCGACACGGTTTCACCTATTGCGGCGTCGGACGAACCAAGGAGAGCGTCGCGCGGAACGGGTCTTGATCATCGCGGTGGAGACCGACGGGCCTGAATTCCTGTGCGGGATCTGCGCCGGCGCGCGAAGATTTCTTCCGGAATCGGGCCCGATGCCGCTAGACGGGCTGCCGCCCCCGAGGGGCAACTGTGGCTTTCTCGTGGTCGAGTTCGCGTCTCGACAGGCGGTCCAGCGGTTCAATCTTGGCGTTTTGGGCGCAGGGATTGGATAAGCCGCTGATGAATACATGTCACAGCCTCTGGCAATTTCGCCGCAGAGGGATGACCTCGCGTTGGGGCTGGTTGGACACCGCAATGGTGCCACAGTAAGGGGTGAGAGGGTACTCACTCGTCGAGAGCCGAGCCGACTTCCGATAACGAGCGTGTGCGAACCGAACGTGACACAACGTACAGACATTGCGATCGTCGGACGCGCATGCCGACTGCCCGGAGCCCCCAGCGTCGACGGGCTGTGGTCACTCCTGTCCGAGGGGCGCTGCGCCGTCAGCAAGGTGCCGGCCGACCGGTTCTCCCTGGAGCGGTTCGCGCACCCGCGCGCCCATGAGCGCGGCAAGAGCTACACCTGGGCCGCCGGTGTCATCGACGACGTGTGGTCGTTCGACCCTGCGGTATTCGGGATCTCGCCCCGCGAGGCGGAGCAGATGGATCCGCAGCAGCGGATGCTGCTGGAACTGACCTGGGAGGCTCTGGAGGATGCGGGCCTGCGCCCGTCCAGCGTGGCCGGCAGCAATATCGGCGTGTTCGTCGGCGCCTCGTCGCTCGATTACGGCAACCTGCGCATCCTCGACGCGCCGTCGGGCGACGCCTATGCGGCCACCGGCAACACGCTCTCGATCATCTCGAACCGCATCTCCTACATCTTCGACCTGAAGGGCCCGAGCTTCACGGTCGACACGGCCTGCTCGTCCTCCCTCGTCGCCTTCGACAACGCCGTGCAGGCGATCCGGTCGGGCCGCGTCGACACCGCCGTCGTCGCGGGCGTCAACGTGCTGGCGAGCCCGTTCAACTTCATCTGCTTCTCCACCGCGCAGATGCTCTCGCGCACCGGCCTGTGCCAGGCGTTCTCGAAGAACGCCGACGGCTACGTGCGCTCGGAGGGCGGCGTGGTGTTCGTGCTGCAATCGGCCGAGGCCGCGCGGCGCAACGGCGCCACGGTCCGCGCCGTGGTGGCGGCCTCGGGCATCAATTCCGACGGGCGCACCACCGGCATCTCGCTGCCCTCGGGCTACGCCCAGGGCGCCCTCTTGGAGAAGGTCTACCGCGAGGCCGAGATCGGTCTCGACGACCTCGCCTTCATGGAGGCGCACGGCACCGGCACGCCGGTGGGCGATCCGATCGAGGCCTCGGCCATCGGCTCGAAGCTCGGCCGCGGCCGGCAGGCGCCGCTGCCGATCGGCTCGATCAAGACCAATATCGGCCACACCGAGCCTGTCTCGGGCCTTGCCGGCCTGATGAAGGCGACGCTGGCGCTGGAGCACGACCTCGTGCCGCCGTCGCTGCATGCGGCTGAGCTGAATCCCGAGATCCCCTTCGACGACCTCAACCTGCACGTGGTGCGGAAGGCCCTGCCGATCACCCGTGGCGCGCGCGAGCGTTTCGCGGGCGTGAACTCCTTCGGGTTCGGCGGCACCAACGCCCATGTCGTCATCACCGACGCCCCGGCCTGGTCCAGGGCCGCCGAGTCGGCCCCGGCGCCGGAAGCCCAGGTGCTGCTGCTCTCGGCCCAGAGCCGGGCCGCACTGAACGAGTTGGCCCTCGATTACGCCGAACGCCTGGAGGCCGAGCCCGCCCAGGTTCCGACCATCGCGGCCGCCGTCGCCCACCGCCGCGAGCGCATGTCGGCCCGCCTCGCCATCGCCCTCGACGGCAAGGCCGACGTGGTTGCCGCCCTGCGCGCCGTCGGCGAAGGCGAGGACACGCAGGACGCCTTCACCGGCACCGCCGTCGACCGTGTCGCCGAGGTGGCCTTCGTCTATTCGGGCAACGGCAGCCAGTGGGCCGGCATGGGCCGCGAGGCCTACGAGGAGAACCCCGCCTTCCGCGCCGCCTTCGACCGGATCGACACCCTGTTCCAGGGCTACTCCGACTGGTCGCTCAAGGACGCCCTCTACGCCGACGACCTGGACGAGCGCCTCGTGCTCACCAGCGTCTCGCAGCCGCTGATCTTCGCCATCGAGAGCGCCTCCACGGCCGCCCTCAAGGCCAAGGGTCTGATCCCGTCCTATGTCCTCGGCCACAGCGTGGGCGAGATCGCGGCCGCCGAGGCCGCCGGCATCCTGAGCCTGGAGGACGCGGTCCGGGTCATCTACTACCGCAGCCACCATCAGGAGACGACGCACGGCCAGGGCACCATGGCGGTGCTGCTGATGCCGTCCGAGGAGGTCGAGGCCTTCCTGAAGGACTACCCGTCGCTCGACATCGCCGCCTACAACAGCCCGAAGGCCGTCACGGTCGCCGGGCCGGTGGCCGATATCGACGCCGCCCTCAAGGCGCTGTCGCGCAAGCGCCGCCGCGGCCGCAAGCTCGACCTCGCCTACGCCTTCCATGGCCGGCTGATGGACCCGACCGAGAAGCCGCTCCTGCGCGATCTCGCCGGGCTGAAGGCCAAGGCCGGCACCACCGCGATGGTCTCCACCGTCACCGGCAGCGTGCTGGACGGCAGCCATTTCGGCGCCGGCTACTGGTGGCGCAACATCCGCGAGCCGGTGCGCTTCTGCGAAGCCGTGCAGGACGCGACCCGCCGCGGCGCCCGCGTCTTCGTCGAAGTCGGCCCGCGCGCGACCCTCATGTCCCATGTCGGCGACGCGGTCGAGCCGCTGGGCATCGAGACCGCCACGGTCGGCGTGATGCACCGCAAGGCCTCCGGTGGCGATCCGATCGCCAAGGCGGTCAGCGCCGCGCTGGTCCAGGGCGCGCAGGTCGACGAGACCCTGCTGTTCGGCGACGCGCCCAAGGGCGATGTCCGCCTGCCGACCTATCCGTGGCAGCGCCGGCCGTTCCGTCTCGCCGACACCACCGAAGGCGTCGGCGCGATGAGCCCCCGCCCCTACCATCCGCTGATCGGGTCGCGCACGACCTTCGACGGACTGGAATGGAACGGCTTCGTCGATCCGGTCACCGTGCCGGAGCTGGAGGACCACAAGGTCGACGGCCAGGTGATCATGCCCGGCGCCGGCTTCGTCGAGATGGCGCTGGCCTGCGTCCGCGAGGCCCTGCGCGACGACGAGGTCGTGCTGGCTGATTTCGAGATCGTGGCGCCGATGGTGTTCGCCGAGGAGGCCCTGCGCGAGGTCGCGGTGCGCCTCTCGGGCTCCGGCAACGGCATCCAGGTGCTGAGCCGTCCGCGCCTGACGCAGACGCCCTGGCAGCTCCACGCCCAGGCGAAGATCGTCGAGGGCACCTTCTCGTCGCCGAAAGCCCCCGACCTGAACGGCTTCAGCTTCGAGACCGCCGGCGAGCACGTGCTCACCGGCGACGCGCTCTACGCCAAGGCCCTCGCCTCGGGTCTGGCCTTCGGCCCGAGCTTCCAGCAGGTGGCGATGAGCGCCCGGCTGGACGACGCCACCATCGTGTCCGACCTGCTGCCGGCCGAGCCCGACAGCCGCTACGCCCTGGTGCCGAACCGGCTCGATGCCTGTTTTCACGGGTTGATCCTGCTCTTCGCCGATCTCCTCGGCGAGAATGGCGGCAAGGCCTACATCCCGGTCCGCTTCGGAGAGGTGCGCCTGCTGCGCCCCGGCGCGGTGATCACCCGTTCGATCATCCGGACGCGCCGCTGCAACGAGCGTTCGATCCTGGCGGACTTCACCCTCCTCGATGCCGAGGGGGTGGTGGTCGCCACGATCCGCGAGGGCCGATTCCAGGCCCTGCGCGCCAAGAGCGGCGGTGACCTCGCGGCCTTCGCGATCTCGCAGGTGCCGGAACTCGCCACCGAGCCGACCGCGATCCCCATGGAACGCCGTCCGAGCGTGGCCGCGCGGCTGCGCCCGCTGGCCGCCGAGGCGAAGGGGCCGGCCGACGCCGCCCTGTCTCCGGGGCACCTCCTGCTGGAAGGCTGGGCGACCTCGCTCGCCTACCGCCTCGCCTCCGGTCTGGCCCAGGGTGCGACCGTCTCTGTCACCGACAGCCGCGTGCCCGAGGCCTTGCGCCCCTGGCTGCTGAACGCCCTCTACGCCCTGGAAAGCAGCGGCCTCGCCGAGCGTGCGGGCCAGAACTGGACGCTGGGCGACGGCTCCGCGTTGCCGGCGCCCGACGAGATCATGCGCTGGATCGCTGGTGATCATCCGGATCTCTCGGCCGAACTGGTGCTGATCGCCGATGTCGGCGCCCTGGTCGACCGGCTGCTCGCCGGGAAGCTGACCGACGCGCCCGCCCTGCCGCAGGGGGCGATCGACGCCTTCGTGCTGCGCTCGGCCACCGCGCGCCACGGCGCCGACGTGGTCGCCAGCCTGATCGAGCGGAGCCGAGCCCAGCTCCCGAAGGAGCGGGCGCTGCGAGTCCTCCAAGTCGGCTTCGGCCCGCTCTCGGCGCAAACCGCGACCTTCGCGGCCGCCGCCGAGGCCCGGCTCACCGTCTTCGAGACCGATCGCCGGCTCGCCGAGCGCGCCCGCCTGTCCCTGGGACGCGCCGCCGCCGTGGTCGAGACCGCCGAGGAGCTCGCTCCCGGCAGCTTCGACCTGATCCTGGCGGCCGGCAGCCTCCACCGGGGCGACCGGTCCCTTCCGGGCCAGCTCGCCGGCGCGCTCGCCACCGGCGGCCTGCTGGTGGCGGTCGAGCCGGGAGCGTCCCTGTTCCGCGACCTCGTGTTCGGTCTCACGACCGGCTGGTTCGAGGAGGCCGTGGGCGGCATGCCTGTGGGCCGGCTCGAGGACATCGAGGGCTGGCAGCGCACGCTGAGCGCCCACGGCCTCGTCAAGGTCGAGGTCGAGCGGGCGGCCTCCGCCAACGGCGACGACCTCCTGCTGACGGCCGAGGCGCCGGTGCGTCCGGGCCCGGCCCCGGCACAGAGCTTCGCGTTCATCATCGGCTCCGACGACGAGTTCGCGGCCGAGACCGCCTCGTCCCTGGCGACCCTGCTGGTCGCGGGCGGCGTGCATGTCTCGATCATCCTCGACTCCGAGACCTCCCTGATGGAGCTGGAGAAGGAGACCCCCGACACGGTGGTGTTCCTGGCCGGCGCCTTCACCCGCGGCGGCGAGGCGGCCGAGCGGCTGCGCGACCGCTGCCTCAGCCTGAAGCGCTGCACGGAGCATCTCGGCGCCCGCCAGACCCGGCTGTGGGTCGTGGCGCCGGGGGCCACCCGCGACCGCGGCGGCCAGACCACCAACATCGAGGCCGGCGTGTGGGCCTTCTCCCGCACCCTCGCCAACGAGGCCCCGAACCTCGACGTCCGCCGCATCGACCTCTCCCCCGAGATGTCGTCGAAGCGCGCCTCGGAGCGCCTGCGCGACCTGATCCTCTCCGGCACGCCGGAGACTGAGATCGTGCTGGACGACGAGCGGACCCAGGTCGTGCGCTTCCATGCCGGCCGGCCGCAGCACCGGGATCCGGCCGATACCGTCCCGGCCGAGGCCGCGCGGCTGGAGCGCAGCAACACCGGCGGCCTCAGCGAGATGGTCTGGGGTCCGGCCGAGCGCCGCGCCCCCGGCAAGGGCGAGATGGAGATCGCGGTCGAGGCCACCGGCCTCAACTTCCGCGACGTTCTCTGGGCGCTCTCGATGCTCCCCGAGGAAATCCTGGAGGACGGCTTCGCCGGCCCGCGCCTCGGCCTCGAATGCGCCGGCCGCGTCACGGCCGTCGGCCCGGGCGTGAAGGGCTTCAAGGTCGGCGATCCGGTCGTCGCCTTCGCCCAGTCGGGCTTCGCCACGCATATCGTGGTGCCCGACCTCGTCGTCGCGCCGATGCCGCAGGGCCTCGACCCGATGGCGGCCGCCACCGTGCCGGTGGCCTTCCTCACCGCCTATTACGGCCTCGTTTCCTGCGCCCGGATGCGGCGCGGCGAGTGGGTGCTGGTGCATGGCGGCGCGGGTGGCGTCGGCCTCGCGGCCCTTCAGATCGCCAAGCTGAAGGGTGCGCGAGTCATCGCCACCGCCGGCTCCCGCGAGAAGCGGGCCCTCGTGAAGGCGCTGGGCGCCGAGCACGTGCTCGATTCCCGCTCGCTCGCCTTCGTGGACGAGGTCCGGGCGATCACCGGCGACGGCGTCGACATCGTGCTGAACAGCCTGTTCGGCGAGGCGATGGAGCGTTCGCTCAACGCGCTGCGGCCCTTCGGCCGCTTCGTCGAGCTGGGCAAGCGCGACTACGTCGCCAACACCCATATCGGCCTGCGCCCGTTCCGGCGGAACCTCAGCTACTTCGGCGTCGACCTCGATCAGGTGATCCAGCACCAGGGCGACGACGGCGCGCGGATGTTCCGCGAGGTGATGGCGCTGTTCAACGACGGCGGCCTGAAGCCCCTGCCCTACCAGCCCTTCACGGCGGCCGAGACCTCGGACGCGTTCCGGCTGATGCAGCAGTCGGGTCACATCGGGAAGATCGTGATCAGCCCGCCTAAGGCCGGCACGATCATGAAGGACACGGCGAAGCCGTTCACGGTCTCGGAGACGGGCGTCCACCTGCTGACCGGCGGCCTCGGCGGCTTCGGCCTCGAGGCGGCGCGGTGGCTGATCGACCGGGGTGCCAAGCACCTCGTGCTGGCCGGCCGCAAGGGGGCGGCCACCGATGAGGCCAAGGCGATCGTGGCCGAGCTGTCGGCCCAGGGTGTGACCGTCGAGGCGAAGGCCGTCGACATCACCAGCCGCGCCTCGGTGGACCGTCTGCTCGCCGAGATCGAGCAGAAGGGCAAGAAGCTCGCGGGCGTGCTCCACGCCGCGGCGGTGCTCCAAGACGGACTGATCTCCAACATCGACGCGGCTGCGCTCGACGCGGTGATCGGCCCGAAGGTGATCGGCGCCCAGCACTTGGACGCCGCGACCCGTGACCGGAGCCTCGACTACTTCGTCCTGTTCTCCTCGGCGACGACCTTCATCGGCAATCCCGGTCAGGGCTCCTACGTGGCCGCCAACGGCTTCATGGAGGGCTTGGCGCGCCAGCGCCGCCGCCGCGGTCTGCCCGCCCTGGCGGTGGCCTGGGGGGCCATCGGCGATGTCGGCATGCTCGCCCGCAACAGGGCGGTCATGGAAGGACTGGCCGGTCGCGTCGGCGTCACGCCGATGGAGGCCCGCCGCTGCCTCGACCTGATGGCCGAGGCGCTGGAATGCCAGGGGACGTCCCCCGACGAGGCGGTGATCGCCATCGCGGCGATGCATTGGGGCAAGGCGCGCGAGCGGCTCGCCACGATGCGCTCGCCGAGCTACGCGGAACTCGGGTCGGACCAGCAGGTCGAGGCCGGCGGCGTCCAGGCGATCAACATCGGGGCGCTCCTCAAGGGGGGCGACCTCGACGCGGTCCGCAAGACCGTGTCGGATGCGATTGTCGAGGACATCGCCCGGATCCTGCGCCTGCCGAAGGACGACATCAGCCGCGTCCGCCAGCTCTCGGAGATCGGCCTCGACTCGCTGATGGGCGTCGAACTCGGCGCCAGCCTGCAGGAGCGCTTCGCCCTCGACGCGCCGCCCGCGGGCCTGTCCTCGGGCATGACCGTCACCGAACTGTCGGAGTCCTTAATTCAGGCGGTTTCCGCGCCCATGGATGAGACCGCCGGCGTCGCGATGAGCCTCGTGGCGAAGCATGTCGGCGGTGAGGTCGATGCGCAGATGATCGCGCCTCTCAAGGAACTCATCGAGCAGACGTCCAGCGGGATCAAAGAGACCAACTCATGACCGACACGGCACGGCCGGACGGCGGGCGGGCGGCGCTCGCCGGCTTCGTGACCAACCGGCTCGGGCGCGCCACGCCGCGCCCGGCCCCCGTCAAAGCGGCCTCGCCGGCCGGGAAGTCGGCGGCGCAGAACTTCGAGAACCTGCCGGGCTACCGGGAGCTGAAGCTTCAGCGGCAGGCGGCGGAGCTGATCGGCCTGGGCAACCCGTTCTTCCGCGTCCACGACGCCAAGGCCGGAGCAACCACCCGGATCGACCAGAAGGCCTTCACCAACTTCTCGTCGTATGACTATCTCGGCCTGAACGGACATCCGCGGGTGAGCAACGCCGCCCGCGAGGCGATCGATGCCTACGGCACCTCCTCGTCGGCGAGCCGTGTCGTGGCGGGGGAGCGTCCGGGCCATATCAGCCTCGAACAGGCTTTGGCCAAGCACTATCAGTCCGAGGGCTGCGTCGTGATGGTGAGCGGGCACGCCACCAACGTCACGACGATCGGCGCCCTGCTGGAATCCGGCGACGTCATCTTCCACGACGCCCTCTCCCACAACAGCATCGTCACGGGCGCGCAACTCTCGGGGGCGCAGCGGCGCTCCTTCGCGCATAACGACCTCGATGCCCTGGAGACCCTACTCCAGTCGACCCGCCACGAGCACCGCCGGGCGCTGATCGTGGTCGAGGGCCTCTACAGCATGGACGGCGATGCGCCGGACCTCGCCGGGCTCGTGGCCCTCAAGAAGCGCTACGACGCGTGGCTGATGGTCGACGAGGCCCATGGTCTCGGCGTCACCGGCCGCACCGGCGCGGGCCTGTTCGAACATTGCGGTGTCGACCCGAAGGAGGTCGACATCTGGATGGGCACGCTGTCGAAGACCCTGTCCACCTGCGGCGGCTACATCTGCGGGCCGATTGCCCTGATCGAGTACCTCAAGCACACGGCGGGCGGATTCGTGTACAGCGTCGGCATGTCGCCGCCGCTCGCCGCCGCTGCCGAGGTGGCCCTCGCGGTGATGCATACCGAGCCGGAGCGGGTCGAGCGCCTGCGCCAGAACGGCACCTTGTTCCTGGCGACCGCCAAAAAGCTGGGCCTCGACACCGGCTTCAGCCTGGGCCTCGCGGTCGTGCCGATCATCGTCGGTGACTCGCTGAAAGCCGTCACCCTGTCGGACCGGCTGTTCCGCCGGGGCATCAACGTCCAGCCGATCATCCACCCGGCGGTGCCGGAGCGGGCATCGCGCCTGCGTTTCTTCCTGACCTCCGAGCACACCCCCGACCAGATCCGCGACACCGTGAACGCGGTGGCCGAGGAACTGGCGGCCATCGACAAGGGCGGCTCGCTGATCGAGCAGCTGCTGGCCAAGCGGGTCTGAGCCCGTCCGGGGCCGTGGGCCCCGGATCCACGACGAGCGTTATGACGGGAAACGGGGCGCGGATGACATCCGCGCCCCGTTTCGCTTTGAACCCAGGGTGTCCGCAGGCGCGATAAGGAAGGGCCGGGATCCGGGATCGCGCGCACAGGCGGCGCCGCGATCCCGATCGTCCCCTATGCGGGCCGCTCCCTACTTGGCGTAGGAGTAGGCCAAGGCGGCGGAGGAGACTGGTCCGGTGACGCCGCTGAAGGCGGTGAGCACCTTCTGGACCTCGGTGAACGGCGCGTTCGACACGTAGATCAGATCGCGGTTGCGCATGCGGAACGCCTGGGAGACGAACAGGCTGTTGGGATCGCGCATGTCGATCCGGTAGACCACCGGCACCAGCGGCGTGCCGAGCAGCCGCGAGCTGGGGCTGAGGCGCCGCACGACGCTGGCCGGCTCGAACCGGAAGATAAACGTCCCGGCCGGGTCGGCGGCGAAGTCCGACAGGCCGCGCGCCTTGGCCAGCGCCTGGGCCAGGGTGATGCCGTCGGCCTGGAACGGCAGCTCGGTGCTGTTGCCCAGCGCGCCCACCGCGATGAAGGTCTGCGGGTCGCGCACCAGGGTGAGCACGTCGTTGGGCCGCAGGTAGATGTTCTCCTTGGGGTTCGACACCACCGTGGTCAGCGGCACGGTCGCGGTCACCGGGCCGCGCGAGAGCCGCACGAAGGTCTCGTTGACCGGCGCGCGGTTGCCGCCGGCGGCGGCGATGACGTCGAGGATGCGGTCGCCGTGGCCCGAGAGCGGCAGGCGGGCGCCGGCGGCGCCCTCGCCGGTGACGGTCACCGCCTGGCTGATCGGCCGGGTGACCGAGACCAGCACCTGCGGCTGGATGGCCTTGCCGGCGAGTTCGTTCTCGATGAGCGCCTGGACGTCCTGGGTGCGGCGGCCGGCGACCTTGATGCGGCCGGCATAGGGGACCGAGATGGCGCCGTCGCGCCCGACGGGCTGCTCGGGGATGAGGGCGGACTTGGAGCCCGCCGAGAAGCGGTCGGCCACCAGCGGCCCGGAGAACAGGCCGCCCGACCCGGCTTCCCAGATCGAGACCGAGACCATGTCGCCGACGCCGATCACCGGCTCCGAGGAGGGACGGTGGTCGCCGAAGGAGGCGAGCAGGCTGTCCAGCGGCCGGCCGCGCAGGGCCTCGACCACCGAGGGCGTGACGTCGATGATCTCGTAGCGGGCGATCAGGCCGCCGTCGGCGGTGGCCACCTCCGCCCCCGCCTGGATCGCGCCCGCCGTCGGACCCGCCGCAGGCAGGTAGGTGCAACCCCCTGCAGATCCCGCCGCCAGAGCGGCCATCAGGGCGGTGCGCGCCGTCTTACGCAGCATCACAGAGACTTCTCCTCGCCGACCCCGCGCCATCGCTGGCCCGGGCCGGGACATCCAGTTTGACCGCCAAACGCTGCGATCGCTTTAACGGCCGCGCCGAACCGGCGGCCGCCTCGCGGACGGTCGCGCTATCCGTGGGCAATGCGTCACCAGCGTGGCACGGCCACGCTTATGGCGCGCAAGCTTAACCTTATCATGTCCCGGCAGCCATGTCCGCCGGTGCGCTCGCGAGAATCCCCCGCAGCGCCCGCCCGAGCTCGTCGGCGGCGATGTCGACCTGAGCCGGAGTGCCCTGCGGTTGGCCGAAGCGGAACAGGGCGTAGTCGGTGGTCCGGCCTCCAAAGCCCGGCTTGCAACTCGGCAGCGACGGTGCGTGGTCACCGAACACGCAGAGCGTGATGGTCTGGTGGCGCTCGCGGGCGATGACGTCGAGGCCCGCCACGATGTCCTCCACCATCTGTCCGGTATTGGCGACGTGGTGGAGGTACTGGGCCTGCGGGTCGTCGATGCCCGGCAGCCGCCCCGGCTTCCAGGGGCCGTGGTTCTCCATGGTCACGCAGAACAGAAACAGCGGCGTCTGCCGGGCCCGGACCTCCGCGAGGAGGCGGTCGCCGAGGGCGATGTCTCCGACATAGGGGCCGACGCGCGGCGTGTCCGTGAAGGCTTCGCCCATCACGAGGTCGGCGAAGCCGAAGGCCTCCATCACCCGTGCCCGGCGGAAGAAGTCCCTGTGGAACGGGTGCAGGAACAGCGTGCCGTAGCCCCGTCCGCGGGCGAGCCGGGCGAGGCTCGTCGGCTCGTCCCCGCTCCGGGACGTGTAGGGGTCGTACCGGCCGAAGCCGAGGCTGTCGGAGGGCCGGCCGGTGAGTACCGCGTGCTCGCTGCGCATCGTGTAGGCACCGTGCGCCGGGACCCGAAGGCGCCCGTACTGCGCGGCCCGGGTGCGGAACAGGTCCATCACCGGCAGCTTCGCGCCGCCCAGCCGCTCCGGATCGACGAAGGATTCCAGCTGGATCACCACCACGACGTCGTCGCCCGGCCCGTTCGGCAGCGCCGGCGTCTCGGGCACGGGCTCGCCGCCCGCCATCGCCCGGGCGGTGTAGCCCAGAAGGCTCGCCGGCAGGCCGACCCGGGTCACGTCGGCCTCCAGGTCGGGCTGGGGGAACCAGCGGGCGATCAGCCCTGCGAGCGGCGGGCGCGGCGCGGCCTTGACCAGCAGCCAGAGCGCGAGCGGCAGGCCGAGCAGGGCCAGGATGCGCGGCAGCGTGGCGGCGGGCAGCACGCTCGGCTCGGTCCGGTACCACAACACGGTCACCGCCAGGGTGAGCAGGACCGGACCCGCGATGCGCGGATCCCACAGGGGCGGGATGTAGTAGAGCTGCGGATGCCGCGGCACCTGGGGCAGCAGGGCGAAATCGCTGAACAGCAGCGGCTCGCCGATGACCGAGCGCTTGGCGCGGCTGACGACGATGAGGATCGCCACCGTGATCACGCAGGTCAGCCCGGCGAGCCAGGGGCGCCAGGAGAATGCGAACCAGAACAGCAGGATCAGCAGGTAGCCGAGCAGCCGCAGGCCGAGATCCCGCGGCGCGAGGCTCGCCCGGCTGAGCGAGTCGCCCGCCAAAACCTCCAGGGCGAGGCAGACGGCGAGCGCGAGACCGGTGGCGATGAGGAACGTCGTCAAGACTCGGACACTCGGCGTGGGGCGGGCCTGCTCTCCGCCGGAATCCGGTCCGGCGGGAAACAGCGCGCGGGAGCAAGGAGTTGCGAGCCGTTCCTGATCCGGAATGATCGGGACCGGCCCCGGGGCGGGCTGCTGAGGTCTGACTCTAGCAGCGCGCGCTATCGCTTTGGTGTCACATCAGAGTCTCGTGAAACCGGATTCCGCGCGACGGCCCCGGTCTAGCGCGGGCCGCCTCCGGCCTCGCGGCCGACGCCGCGCCGGAGGCGCAGGGCCCGGACCACGGGATTGAGGAGGCCGTAGCGCGCGCGCATCACCAAATGGGCCGTCCGGCCGAGGGAGAGGGCGTTGCGCGGCGCCGCCGCCCGGGCCGCGCTCAAGCGGTCGAGGAGCTGCTCCGGACTGCACGGCTTCATCGCCACGGGGTCGAGGTAGCGCGAATAGAGGATCATGGCGCCCGCCACCAACTCGTCGAGGCTCAGCCGGCGGCCGCGATCGGCGCCCGGCGCGAGATCCTCCGACAGGCCCCAGCCCGAGTAGAACGGCCGGCCGTGCGTCGCCACGCTGAGTCCGCGGATCAGGGCCTCGAATCCGGCCAATGACGTCATGGTCTCGACGTGATGCACCCGGTCGAGGAGGTCGACGATGCTGATGCCCGCGACGATCCGGTCGGCCAGGGTCAGGGCCTCCGCCTCCGGGATGATGCCGGGACGGAACCCGGCCTCCACGTCGGGATGCGGTTTGTAGAGCAGGAACGCGTCCGGATTCCGCCGCCGCGCCGCCTCCAGCAAGGCCCGGTTCGAGCGGACCAGCGGCGAACCGTGACGCACCGAGGCGTCGTCTTCCACCTGTCCCGGCACCAGCACGATCCGCCGTCCGGCGGGCCAGTCGAGGGCCGCGGCGTCGAGGCCGACATTGTACTTGCTGAGCCGGCGCGCCACGACCTCCTCGCGCAGGCGCCGCGCCCGGGCGACGAGGTCCGGGGTGAAGTCGGCCTCGGCCAGCAGGCGCTGCAGGCGGCTCTCCCGGCGCGGGTCGTAGTAGATGCCGAGGTCGTCCACCACCACGGAGGCGCCGGGCTGAAGGCTGGCGCCGAGGCCCACCGAGCGCAGGAACCCGTCCTCCACCCGGGCGAGGGGCAGGCCGGCCCGCGCGCAGGCCTCCTCGAGCTGGCCCGGGGCCCGCGTCGCCCAGGCGAGAAGGCGGCCGTCATGGCGCCGCCCCGCCGCGATCGCGGCCTCGGTGGTCATGGTGTGGATCGGCCGGCCGGCGGGCCCGGCGCCGAGGACGTCCAAGGCGGGCCGCTTCCAGCGGGACATCCCGACATAGACCACCCGCCGGTCGTTCTCGGCGAAGCGCGCGGCGAGCCATGCCACCCGCTCGGCGCAAGCCGCGCGGTCGATCGGCAGCCGGTTCCAGGGGTCGAGGTAGTGGACGCCCCCCTCCCCGCCGACCGGCGCCCCGTCGAGGCTGATCCGCAGGGATGCGAAGCCGGTCTCCGGCGAGTCGTACGGGCTCAGGAGCGGCCCGGGGGCGACCACGAGGCGGCGCCGGCCCGTCAGCGCCAGAATCCGCGCGGCCAAGCTTCCCGCGCCCCAGACCGCGCCGATCGCGCCCGGACGCGCCGCCCCGAAGGCGAGGCCCGTCGCGGCCTCGATTTCCGCCCGCAGGCGGCGGATCGTGCGGCCGGTCGCGTAGAGCGACGAGGTCGGGTCAGGGGGCATGGTCGGTGCGTCCGGCTCCGGTCGGGTGAGGTGCTGGGCCCGCCTGTAGCGCATTTTCGTCGGCCTGGGATGTGGTGCAAGGCGGGGACAACCTGAGCGCGCGTCGCCGTCGCCACGTCCTGGAAAGGATTTGGACATATCGTCGCCGCGATTGCCCGCCTAATCCGAAGGCTGAGCCGCAGGCGTGCGACCGTTGCAGACGGGCCACGCAGGCGCGGAAATGCCATGCCGCGGCATGGCTTCGGATTGCGGGCCCGCCGGGCGCCGTGCCACCTCAAGAGTCTCTCGTCGGTTCGGTTCATCCGGCCCTGGGTCAAGGACAGAAGCGCCGCGGAATGCAACAGCCCGCCCTCGACGTCCCTCGCGACCGCCCCGCGACCTTCCTCTTCCTGCAGGGCATCGCGACGCCGTTCTTCTCCGACCTCGGAAAGGCGCTGCGCGCACGGGGACACACTGTCCGGCGCATCAATCTCTGCCCCGGCGACTGGCTGTTCTGGAGCGGCGACGCCGACAATTACCGGGGTCGCCGCGAGGCCTGGGGCGAGTATCTCGAGGCCTATCTCGACCGCGAAACCGTGACCGACATCGTTCTGTTCGGCGATTGCCGGCCGTTCCACAAGGCCGCCCGCATGATCGCCGAGTATCGCGGCCTGCGGGTGCATGTGTTCGAGGAAGGCTATATCCGGCCGAACTGGATCACCTGCGAACTCGGTGGCGTGAACGGCTTCTCGTCCCTCCCCCGGACGGCCGCCGAGATCCGGGCTCTGGCGCGGCGCCTGCCGCAGCCCGGCCGGGCGATGCCCTCGACCGGCGACATGGCCCGCCGCAGCGTCTGGGACGTCGGTTACAACCTCGCCAACGTCCTGTTCCCCTACCTCTTCCCGCATTTCCGCAGCCATCGGCCGACCCATATCGCCGCCGAGTATGCCGGCTGGGTCAAGAAGTTCGCCCGCCGCGCCCATACCCGCCGCGAGGCGGCGCGCTGCGACGAGATCTACCGCGCGGTCGGCTGCGACTACTTCCTGCTGCCGCTTCAGCTCGACAGCGACTACCAGATCCGGGTCCACTCGCCGTTCCTCGGCGTCGAGGGCTTCATGGACCGGGTGATCAAGTCTTTCGCGGACGGCTCCTCGGCGCCGACCCGGCTCCTGGTGAAGCTGCACCCGCTCGACAGCGGCCTGATCAACTGGCGCAAGTTCGCCCGCGCTTCGGCCCGCCGCCACGGCGTCAGCGATCGGCTGGACTTCATCGACGGCGGCGACCTCCCGGCCCTGATCAAGAGCGCCCGCGGCGTGGTCATCGTCAATTCGACGGTGGGGATGCTGTCCCTAGAGATGGGCTGTCCGACCCACGCGGTCGGCACCGCGATCTACAACATGGCCGGCCTGACCCATCAGGGCGATCTCGACAGCTTCTGGAAGAGCCCGACACCGCCGGAAATGGACCTGATGGCGGATTTCCGCCGCGTCGTCCTGCACCGGACCCAGGTCAATGGCGGCTTCTTTTCCAAGGAAGCGATCGACCGGGCCGTGGCCGGCTCGGTTCCGCGGATGGAATCGGCCCTGCCCGATTCGATGCTGGCGGCGGCGCGGGCGGTCGTCGAGGCGGCCGAGCGGGACGGCGAACTCGCGCCGGTCTACTGACCGGCCGGCCGCCGACCCGTCGTCATTCGGCGGCCTTTGATGCGGCTTTCGCCGCCGGTGAGTCTTTCGCGACCTTGATCTTTCCATGCGCGGCGGCGTAACCCGCCCCATGCCCCGCATTCTGATCACCGGCGCGTCGAGCGGCATCGGCGCCGCGCTGGCGCGCCACTACGCGCAACCCGGCGTGAGCCTCGTCCTCGTCGGACGCAACGCCGAACGCCTGGAGGCGGTCGCCCGCGACTGCCGTGCCAGCGGCGCCACCGCCGAGACCGCCCGCCTCGACACCCGCGACCGGGCCGCCACGGTGGCGCTCGTGCGGCAGTCGGACACGGAGGCGCCCCTCGACCTCGTCATCGCCAATGCGGCGGTGAACGGCGGCAATCAAGAGGGGCAGGTGGAGGCCGAGGACGTCGCCTTCGAGACCGCGGACATCAACTACACCGGCTCGCTCAACGTGATGCTGCCCGCTTTGACGCGGATGCTGGAGCGCGGGCGCGGTCAGATCGTGCTGCTGTCGTCGCTGGCGGCCTACGCGCCGCTTCAGGACGCGCCGGCCTATAGCGGCGCCAAGGCGGCGCTCGTCGCCCACGGCCTCGCCCTGCGCCAGAAGGTCGCGCCCCGGGGCGTGAAGGTCAACGTCGTCACGCCCGGCTACGTGAAGACGCCGATGGGCGGCGAGTTGAAGGGCTGGCGCCCCCTCGAGATCAGTGCCGAGGCGGCCGCCGTGCGCATCGCCAAGGGCATCGCGGCCAACCGCGACGTGATCGCCTTCCCCTTCATCCTCACGGCGCTCGCCCGCACCGTGCTGCTCCTGCCGGAGAACGTCCGCAAGGCCGGCCTCTACGCCTTCCGATTCCAGCGCCGGAAGCGGCGCTGATGGCGCGGCCCCGGATCGCGCTGTTCGTCCTGGAGGCGCTGCCGAACGCCCGCGTGGTGCGCCGGCTGGTCGCCGATTACCGGGCCGACATCGCGTTCGTGGGCCTCTCCAATGCCGAGCGGCCCTCGAGCGGCGGCCTCACGGGCCAGATCCGGCGACACCTCGCGCGCTCGGGCACCGGGATCCTGCCGTATCTGGCGGTCAATTTCGGCCTGCCGGACCTGCTGCGCCCTCTGGCGCCCCTGACCCAGGCGGCGTCCGGAAGCGGCGACGCGCCGGAGGCGACACCGCTCAAGACCCTGTGCCGCCGCATGGGCATCCCGACCGTGACGGTCGACGACGTCAACGGTCCCGAGGTCGCGCGGACCCTGCGGGACACGGCGCCGGACCTGATCCTCACCTACCATTTCGACCAGATCCTCAAGCCCGAGACGATCGGGCTGGCGCGGCTCGGCGGCATCAACGGACATCCCGGCCTGCTGCCGCGCCACCGCGGTCCGGTGCCGACGATCCACGCCCTCGCCGAGGGCCCCGGCAGCTTCGGCATGACCCTGCACCGGCTGGCGGCCGCGATCGATACCGGGGCGATCCTCGCCCAGGAAGCCGTGCCGCTGCCTGCCGGCACCACCGCCACCCGGGCCGCCGTGGCGCTGCATGCCCACGGGCGCGGAATGCTGGACGGGCTGCTCGACACGATCGACCGGACCGGTAGCCTGCCCGAGGGGCGGACCGAGCCGGTGCTGCCCTACTGCCCATTCCCGGACCGCGCGATGCTGGCCGCCCTGCGCCGCCGCGGGCTGCGTCTGACGGATGGGCAGGATCTCCGCGAGGCGCTGAGCCTCTCCGCCCGGGCGTCTTAACCGCGGGTTAAGGCTGTTCGGCAAGGTTTCGGTCAGATCCTCGCCGTCGACAGGGCCCGCGCATGCCGGATTCCAGCGCCCTCCACTCGGCCTCCAGCGCGCTGGCCGCCGGCCGGCAGGTGCAGAGCGGGCGGATCCGCGCGATCTCCGAGAACCTCGCCAACGCCGATTCGGTCCCGACCACCCCCGGCGGCGCCCCCTATGCGCGCAAGATCGCGGTGTTCGCCCCCGTGGTCGTAGACGCCCCCGGAGACCCGGTCGGCCGGATCGTCCGCGACACCACCGGCTTCCGCAGCCGCTACGACCCGACCAATCCCGGTGCCGATCTCCAGGGCTATGTCCGCCTGCCGAACGTGAACATCGCGGTGGAATCGGCCGACCTGCAGCGGGTGATCCGGAACTACGAGCTCAGCCTCAACGCCTCGTCGTCGATCAAAACGCTCACGCAGGCCACGATCAACCTGATCGGCTGAACCGGGCGTGCCGCCGGCCGTAGCCGGCGTAGATCGCGAGGCCGATCGCCAGCCAGATCGCGAGGCGGATCCAGGTGTCGGCCGGAAGGGCGGCCATCAGCGTCACGCAGGACAGGATCCCGAGCCCCGCCGTGAGCGTCACCGCCGGCACGCGGAACGGACGCGCCCGGGCCGGGGCGGTGCGGCGCAGGATCAGCACCGTGGCGCAGACGAGGCAGAACGCCAGGAGCGTGCCGATGCTGACGATCTCGCCGAGCACGTCGATGGGCACGAGCCCCGCGACACCCGCGGTGAACACGCCGATGACGAGCTGGCTCGCCACGGGCACCCGCGTGACCGGGTGGACCCGGCAGAAGATCTCCGGGAGGAGTCCGTCCCGGGCGATGGCGAAGAAGATCCGGCTCTGTCCGTAGAGGGCGGTCAGCGCCGAGGTCGTCAGGCCGATCAGGGCGCCGACCTTGATCACGGTCGAGAACCCCGACAGGCCGATCACGTCCACCGCCTTCGCCACCGGGTCGGCAACGTTCAGATCGCGATAGGGCACGAGGCCGGTGAGGACGGCCGCCATGGCCACGTACAGGATCGTGGTGATCAGGAGCGATCCGATCAGGCCGACCGGCGCGTCGCGCTGCGGCGCCCGGCACTCGCCCGCGGCCGTCGCCACGGTCTCGAAGCCCACGAAGGCGAAGAACACCACCGCGGCGCCGCGGAACACGCCGCTCCAGCCATAGGCGCCGAAGGCGCCGGTATTCTCGGGCACGAAGGGGTGCCAGAGTTCGGGCCGGAGATGGGCGGCGCCGACGCCCACGAAGGCCAGGATGATCGCGACCTTGCAGGCGACCAGCAGCCCGTTGACCAGGGAAGCCTGCTTCGTCGCGCGCATCAGGAGCGCGCTGAGCAGCAGCACGATGCCGACGGCCGGCAGGTTGATGAGGCCGCCATCGCCGGGCGCCCTGGCCAAAGCCGGCGGCAGATGCAGGCCGAACTCCGCCGCGAGGGATTGCGCGTAGCCGGACCAGCCGACCGCCACGGTCGCCGCCGCCACGGCGAATTCGAGGACGAGGTCCCAGCCGATGATCCAGGCGGGGAGGCGGCCGAGGCTGGCGCGGGTATAGGTGTAGGTGGATCCCGCCTCCGGGATCATGGCGGCCAATTCGGCGTAGCACAGGCCGACCAAGCCGCAGGCGATGCCGCCGATCACGAAGGAGAGGCTGAGCGCGGGACCCGCATACTGCGCCGCCGCCGTTCCGGTCAGCACGAAGATGCCGGCGCCGATCGTGGCGCCGAGGCCGATGGCGACGAGGCCCGGAGCGGTGAGGCTCCGGGCGAGCTCACGCCCCTCCCCGGCATCCGCACGCTCATTCCTGGTCATCGCGGGATCCGCCATCGCGTCCCTTCTCCCTCGCCCGGATGGTCATCTGGCACAGTCCATGCCGGGATGCCGGCCTCCCCGGAGGCGTGACCAAATCCGGTCCGGTCCAAGTCCTGTCGTTGGCGGACCAGCCTATCGCGGCACCACGCCCGCGGACCCGTCGGGCGCTCCCGGATCGCGGGCGGCAGACGGGGCGGACGCTGCGGCGTCGATCATCCGGGTGTCGGTCCGGAATGCCCGGGCCACGAGGCCGCAGAAGCGGATGAAGGCGCGGCCCTGGGGGGTGATGACGTAGCCGTCGGCCGTCTGCGCGACGTTGCCCGAGGCCTGCTGCTCGGACAGGCGCCGCTCCATCTGCCGGAAGGCGCCGAGATAGACCGTCTCGAACACCGTCCGCGCCCGCTCCGGGGTGAAGCGCTCCTCGGGATGGGCCGCCATCTGGCCGAGCAGGAATACGCTGATCGAGCGGTCGACCGTCACTGGCAGGATCACGAAGGCGCTCAGGTTGAGGGCCAGCGACAGGACGCAGGCGCCGAGGGCGTCCCGGCGGCGCAGCCCCCAGGCCCGGCCGAGGCCGGCCAGCGCCGCCGTCGCCACCAGGGTCAGCAGGAAGGCCACGCCCAGCAGGATCAGGCCGCGGTAGAACAGGATGGTCACGCCGGACCAGAGATCCGTCTGGAACAGCAGCACGAAGCAGCCGAGGCCGAGGGCGACGGCGCCAGCCTGAAGCAGCGCCTGGGCGCAGAGCCAGCGCACGACCTGTCCGGCGCGCCGGCCTGCTGGGGGGCTGGAGCCGGCGTCAGTCATGAAGATCCTCGACCCGCAGGATCCGGACGAGTGGATCGGCATAGACCGCACGGTGCCGCCAGACCCAGGAATCCGGGCTGCTCCAGGGGGCATCCTGCGCGGTGACGACCAGGGCGCCGATCCCGGCCGTTTCGGCCCGGCGGCGCACCTCGCGACCGTCCAGGCGGTCGCGGAAGATCGGCGCGACATCGGCGAGCCGGGACGCCACGGCCTCGGGCGGGGCGCCGAACAGCCGCGCCTCTGCGTCGGCCACTCCCGTCGGCTGGAGCCCGTAGAGGCCGAAATCGAACACCCGCCGCGGCACCGGTGATTGCTGCAGCACCAGATCCCGGGGCAGGTGCAGGCCGGCCCAGGCATAGGCCGCGCGCAGCGCCCGGTCGATGTCGGGACGGCCGGCCAAGCGGGCGAAGGCGGGCCGGTCGGAGGCGGAATAGGCGCGCATCCCGACGAAGCCGTAGAGGGTCGTCGCGTATCCGAGGATCAACAGCGTGGCGAGCAGGCCGGGGAACCGGAGTCGCCGCGCCTCGACCAGGCGGCTCAGGGCCACGACGGTCCAGACGAGGGCCGAGACCTGCGCCAGCAGGACCACGCGGGCGCCGAGGTCGTTGTTGAGGATCGCCGAGCGGAGGAAGCCGCCGAGGAGCAGGCTGGCCGCTGCGCAGAGGGTGAGCAACCGTCCCGCCTCCCGGGCATGCGCTTCACGGCGCGGGACGAGCCGCCAGAACAGCAGCGTCCCGGCGGCGAAGACACCCAGCGCCACGTAGTAGTTCAGCGGCAGCAGGACGATCCGGAGCGCGCTCAGGGCGGGCTCGTCGACGAGTCCGTCGAGGGGCCCGAATCGCCGGATCGCGAGTCGGATCGGCGAGCCACCATCGGTCCGGTTGGCCAGGATGCTCAGCAGGCAGGGTGCGGCCAGCGCGGCGCTGAGCAGGCCCGCGACCGCCAACCGGGCCGCGGCGCGCCAGCGGCGCTCCAGGCCCAGCAGCACCAGCCAGATCCCCGCGGCGGTCGCCGTGCCGAGACAGACCCAGACCGACAGGCCCGCGCAGGCCGCGAAGGCCAGGCCCGCGACACCGATCGCCACGGCTTCCGTATGCCGGCTCGGCTGCGTGCGGTCGGCCACCTCGGCCAGGGCCAGGAGGCCGAGCCATCCGGCCAGGGCGCCGGCCACGTGGTGCGGCACCCAAACCAGGGAGGCGGGCCAGTTGAGGACCTGCTCATTCACCCATTCCGGAACCGGTAGCCAGGTCCCGGACGCGGCCCGATCGGCGAGGACCAGCAGGATGTCGAGGCCGCCCGCCGGCAGCAGCACCAGCACCGCGCGGCGGACGAGCCGGGGCGCGGCATCTCCCAGGAGGCCGGTCGCGGCCAGGAGCCGGTCCAGCAGGCCGAGGAGCGCGAGACCGGTCCAGAAGGCCAGCCCCGCGAAGGCGGTGCGCCCGTCGACGAGGCGCCCTCCGACCCCGTCGACCAGCGCGGTCAGCGTATAGAACTCATAGTAGTAGCCCGCCCGATCGGGCCGGGCGAAGAAGGGATCCACGGGCGGAAGCCCATGCGCGACGATCGCCCGTGTGAGGGCCGCGTGCTTGACGAGGTCGATGACCGTCACGGGCTGATAGAGGGCGGTGCCGGTGTCGATGTCGATCAGCGCATAGGCCACGACGCCGAGCCAGAGTGCGGCGAGCGCCAGGACCGCCCGGTTGAGGGACGTCCGCAGGCTTCGCAGGGCCGGAAGCAGCGCGGCGAGTCCCAACACGCCATTCGCCAGTGCCGCAGCCGGGACGCCCGCTGCCTGGATCACCAGGCTGTCGAGGGCGGGCAGGAGCCCGATCCCGAGGAGCGCCCCGCACAGCAGGCGGTCGCCGGCCGCGAGCGCACGGAAGCCGAGGATGCCGGTCAGCCTGCCCAGGGCGTAGCCCGGCAGGAGGACGAGGGGGATGCCGAGCAGCGTCGCCACCACGACGCCGCACGCATCCGAGAGGGTGCCGTTCATCGCCGGGCCGCGTTTCGTGCTCCGGCTCGGCTACCATGCACGCGTTAACCGTTCCCTTGGAAAATCCGGGGCCCCTTGGTGCGGCGGCTTCGCGCCCTGTCCTTGCGCAGGATCGGGGCTGGTTCCACGAGCGTTCCGCCTGTCGGGGCCAGGGCCGCGGGGGCGTCGCGAGCCCGATGCCCGTTCCCGGACGGGTGCTGCGCCAGGGGGCCGCGGCTTTGCACGACCCGGCCCGGCCCGGCGGGGCCGGCAAGCGGGTCGCCGCGAGTACGGTCCAGTCGCGACCGCTTCGCCGAGGGCTGGCATAATTGCCGATTTCGTGTATGGATCGCGCGGCCTCGACCCGGGTTACCGGGCGGGGCTTGAGCCGCTTGGCGCTGTGACCGTGCTGGACGACATCCCGGCACCGGCCGAACGCCGAGCCCGCGCGCGCCCGAACGGGGCGCCGCATCCGACCAGCACAACCCGAAAGGCATGCGATGTCGATCACGGCAGAGCGCAAGACCGCGCTCATCAAGGAACACCGCAAGGACGCCAAGGACACCGGGTCCCCCGAGGTCCAGGTGGCGATCCTCACCGAGCGGATCACCAACCTGACCGGCCACTTCAAGACCCACGGCAAGGACAACCATTCCCGCCGCGGCCTCCTGAAGCTGGTCTCGCAGCGCCGCTCGCTGCTCGACTACGTCAAGCGCAAGGACGAGGCCCGCTACCGCGCCCTCATCGAGCGTCTCGGCATCCGCCGCTAAGGCGCGTTTCGCGCGGTTCCGGGCCCGGCCCGGGGCCGCGTTTCACCATCGCGGGCTGCCGGAATGGGTCCGGCCTCCCGACAAACGGGCCGCTTCGAGGCGCCGGCATCGGGGCAGGATCGCACGACACTTCAGCGGGAAGTGTCGCGCCGTCTTGCCCCCGGGCGGCGCCGGGCCAGGCCCGTCGCAGGCAAGGAAGAGATCAAGAATGTTCGACGTTCAACGCGAAGAGCTGATGTGGGGCGACCGCAAGCTCGTCCTCGAGACCGGCAAGGTCGCCCGTCAGGCCGACGGCGCCGTGGTCGCCACCTACGGCGAGACCTCGGTGCTCGCCACCGTGGTCGCCACGAAGGAGCCCAAGCCCGGCATCGACTTCATGCCGCTCACCGTGAACTACCAGGAGCGGGCCTACGCGGCCGGCCGCATCCCCGGCGGCTACTTCAAGCGCGAGGGCCGTCCCTCCGAGAAGGAGACCCTGGTCTCCCGCCTGATCGACCGCCCGATCCGTCCGCTCTTCGTCGAGGGCTGGCGCAACGACACGCAGGTCGTCGTCACCGTCCTGACCCACGACCTCGAGAACGATCCCGACATCGTCGCCATGGTGGCGGCTTCCGCGGCTCTCACCCTGTCGGGCGTCCCGTTCATGGGCCCGATCGGCGGCGCCCGCGTCGGCTACATCAACGGCGGCTACCGGCTGAACCCGCTCGTCACCGAGACCAAGGAGGAATCCAGCCTCGATCTCGTCGTCGCCGGCACGCAGGACGCGGTGCTGATGGTCGAGTCGGAGGCCAAGGAACTCTCCGAGGACGTGATGCTCGGCGCCGTGATGTTCGGCCACAAGCATTTCCAGCCGGTGATCGAGGCGATCATCCGCCTGGCCGAGAAGGCCGCCAAGGAGCCGCGCGACTTCAAGGCCCCCGAGAACGCCGACGTCGAGAAGGCGGTCCTGGAGATCTGCGAGACGGAGCTGCGCGCCGCCTACACCAAGACCGTCAAGCAGGAGCGCTACGCCGCCGTCGACGCCGTGAAGGCGAAGGTGATGGCCGCCCTCTGCCCCGAGGGTGCCGAGAAGTTCCCGGCCGAGAAGGTCAAGGCCGCCTTCAAGGAAGCCCAGTCGAAGGTCGTGCGCTGGAACGTGCTCGACACCGGCTCGCGCATCGACGGCCGTGACCTGAAGACGGTCCGCCCGATCGTCTCCGAGGTCGGCGTCCTGCCCCGCGCCCACGGCTCGTCGTTGTTCACCCGCGGCGAGACCCAGGCCCTCGTGGTCGCCACGCTCGGCACCGGTGAGGACGAGCAGTTCATCGACTCGCTGGAAGGCACCTACAAGGAGCGCTTCCTGCTTCACTACAACTTCCCTCCCTATTCCGTCGGCGAGACCGGCCGGATGGGCTCCCCCGGCCGTCGCGAGATCGGCCACGGCAAGCTGGCGTGGCGGGCGATCCGCCCGGTCCTGCCGCCGGCCCACGAGTTCCCCTACACGATCCGCGTCGTGTCGGAGATCACCGAGTCGAACGGCTCGTCCTCGATGGCCTCGGTCTGCGGCGGCTCGCTGTCGCTGATGGATGCGGGCGTGCCCCTGCGCCGTCCCGTGGCCGGCATCGCCATGGGCCTCATCCTCGAGGGTGAGCGCTTCGCGGTCCTGTCCGACATCCTCGGCGACGAGGATCACCTCGGCGACATGGACTTCAAGGTGGCCGGCACGGACGAGGGCGTGACCTCGCTCCAGATGGACATCAAGATCGCCGGCATCACCGAGGAGATCATGCGGGTCGCCCTCGACCAGGCGAAGGACGGGCGCGCCCACATCCTGGCCGAGATGGCCAAGGCGTTGACCGCTGCCCGTCCGGAGCTCGGCGAGTACGCGCCGCGCATCGAGACGATGCAGATCCCGACCGACAAGATCCGCGACGTGATCGGCACCGGCGGCAAGGTGATCCGCGAGATCGTCGAGAAGACCGGCGCCAAGATCAACATCGAGGATACCGGCATCGTCAAGATCGCCTCGGCCGACGGCAAGGCGATCAAGGCGGCCTACAACTGGATCCGCTCGATCGTGGCGGAGCCGGAGGTCGGCGTGATCTACGACGGCACGATCGTGAAGTGCATGGAGTTCGGTGCCTTCGTGAACTTCTTCGGCGCCAAGGACGGCCTCGTCCACATCTCGGAACTCGCCGCCCAGCGGGTCGCCAAGGTGCAGGACGTCGTCAAGGAGGGCGACAAGGTCAAGGTGAAGTTCCTCGGTCAGGACGACCGCGGCAAGATCCGCCTGTCCATGAAGGTCGTCGATCAGCAGACCGGCGAGGACATCACCGAGAAGGTGAAGGCCGAGCGCGACTCCAGCCGCGGCGAGCGGGACGGCGAGTCCCGCGAGCCCCGCGAGGGCGGCCGCCACCGCGGCGAGCGCCGCCGCGAGGCGGGCGAGTAAGCGCGCGCACGCACCCCGTGCGGGCTTCGGCCGGCGCGGGATGGTTCAGATGGGCGCGGTCCTTCGGGGCCGCGCCCTTTTTCATGGCGCATCGCCCCGCCTCCGCCCGGAGCGGTGCCCCCTCCCTCATCGCGGGCGCGGCGACGCGCACTTGAATGGAGCCTGCCCGGTTCGACCGCATGGGGGCGGCGATGGGTGGCTTCGCGACGGTTCGCGTCCCGGCGGCACAGGCACCGAAGCGGACGTTGCTGCCACGCCTGCGCATGACCTGTCTTGGCGATCAGCGCCCGTCGCTCGTCATCTTGCGAGTGGGGCGACGGCCCAAGCCGTTCCGGGTTTCAGGACATCGCGCGTCTGCGCGATCCACGCGGACAAGGGCGCCAGCCGAAGGCCAAACGGCGGATACAGGCCCTGCGCCTTCGATGTGTAAGAGGCCTGATCGACGGCGACCGGTGATCCGCGAGGGCGATCACCCAGTCCGGAGGACACGCATGCGCGGCCTCCGCGAGGTGCCGCAGCACGGCCCGCGGAGTCTCCGGCCCGGCGGCGCGTCCACGGCGTCGTCGAGCACCCGCAGCCTCGCCGCGGCGGGTCACGGGCCGGCGTAGCGCTAGGGCGCCGCGCTGGAACACCGGAAGCGTAAGCGAGGACCAGGATCGCCGCCGCGTCCGACACCCTGCGCGACGGGTCCGGCGGCATCCGCGGTCGCCCCGTCCGACGGCGAAGGGAACGCAGCCGGCGCGCCCGCGTTCGACCGGCGACCTTCACAACAGGGATCCGTCCATGGCCAACGACATGATGCACGACATCTTCAGCGGGGAGCCGAACATCTCCACCACCGAGCGCGCTGTCTCGGTGGCTCTCGGGCTCGGGATCGCGGCCGTGGCCGCGCAGCCGCGGCCCAACAAGCTTCTGAGCCTGCTGGCGCTCGTCGTCGGCGTCGGCCTGGCGGTGCGTGGCGCGACCGGCCACTGCGCCGTGAAGGCCGCCTCCGAGCATTTCTGAGCGCGCAGGCCGATCGGACGACAAAAAAAGGGGCGCCCCGCGGGGCGCCCCTCATCGTTTCCGGGTCGGCCGGAAGGATCAGTAGGTGGTGGTGCGGCGGCCGGCGATCATGCCGTAGATGAACAGAACCACCACGGCGCCCACGATGGCGCCGATGAAGCCCGCTCCCTGGTTCGGCCCGTACCAGCCCACGGCCTGGCCGAGGAACGTCGCCACGAAGGCGCCGACGATGCCGAGGATCGTCGTCAGGATGAAGCCCGCCGGCTCATTCGGTCCCGGCATGAGAAACTTGGCGATGACGCCCGCGAGGAAACCGATGATGATGGTCCAGAGGATACCCATGACAAACCCCAAAGCATGACTGTCGATGGCGGCAGAACGCTTCGAGACCCGCGACGGTTGCCCGCACCCTGCCCCGCGGTGACGATTTTCCGCGTGTTCCAGCGGTGCGTGCGTGTGTGGCCCTTTACGGCCGGGTAGGTGCGACGGCAGATACGCCGGTTCTCAAGGTTGTGGAGGCGGGTATGGACATTCAGCGGATCGAGCCGGGCAAGCGGATGTCGCAGGCCGTCGTCTTCGGCGACATGGTCTATCTCGCCGGTCAGGTCGCGTCCGACACGGTCGGCACCGGGGTGACGATCCAGACCCAGCAGATCCTGTCGGAGATCGACCGTCTCCTGGCCGCCGCCGGCAGCGACAAGGCGCGCATCCTCGCGGCCACGATCTACCTCGCCGACATCGCCACCTTCGCGGAGATGAACGCCGCGTGGGATGCCTGGGTCTCCCCGGAGAACCCGCCGGCGCGCGCCACCGTCGAGGCCAAGCTCGCGGCGCCCGAGTACCTCGTGGAGATCGTGATCGTGGCCGCGAAGAGCCGATGAGCGGCCGCCGTCGCTCGGTGCTGGCGGCCGCCGCGGCCGCCCTGCTGGGAGGCGTCCTGGCGGCCCTGCCCCTCGTGCGGCCGGCCCCGGCCGCCGAGGAGCGGGTCGTCAACATCTACAATTGGTCGGATTACATCGACCCGAAGGTGCTCGAGGCCTTCACCCGCGAGACCGGCATCAAGGTCGTCTACGACACCTACGACAACAACGAGATCCTGGAGACCAAGCTGCTCGCCGGCCGGTCCGGCTATGACATCGTCGTGCCGTCGGGGCCCTACCTGCAGCGGCTGATCCGGGCCGGCGCCTTCCTGCCGCTGGACAAGTCCAAGCTCAAGAACCTCGGCAATCTCTGGCCGGAGGTCACCAGCCGGCTGGCGGCCTACGACCCCGGCAACACCTATGCCGTCGACTACATGTGGGGCACGACCGGCATCGGCTACAACGTCGCCGCCGTCCGCGAGCGGTTGGGTCCCAATGCGCCGCTGAACTCTTGGAGCGTCGTCCTCAATCCCGCTTCGGCGAACAAGCTGAAGGAGTGCGGGATCATGATGCTCGACAGCCCCGAGGATCTGATCCCCAGCCTGCTCCCGGTCTTCGGCGCCAAGGCGGATTCGAAGCGCTGGGACGACCTGACCCTGGTGACCGACGCCCTCTACAAGGTGCGCGGCGCCGTGCGGAAGTTCCACTCGTCGGAATACATCCAGGCGCTGGCCAACGGCGATATCTGCCTGGCGGTGGGCTATTCCGGCGACATCATGCAGGCCAAGCGCCGGGCCGAGGAGGCCAAGAACGGGATCGACATCGCCTACGTGGTGCCGAAAGAGGGCGCGCTGATGTGGTTCGACACCTTCGCGATCCCGAAGGATGCCGCCCACCCGGCCGAGGCCCTGGCCTTCATCGACTACATGATGCGGCCCGATGTGGCGGCGGCCAACACCAACTTCGTCTCCTATGCCAGCGGCAACCTCGCGGCGAAGAAATTCGTGAAGCCCGAGATCCTGAACAATACCGGCATCTACCCGGACGAGGCGACGATGCAGCGCCTGTCGATCAACACCGCCTGGGACGACCGCACCCAGCGCTTCGTCACCCGGCTCTGGACTCGGGTCCGCACCGGGCGCTGACGGGCGAGAGCCCGGGGCAGGTTCGTGTGCCTCTCGGGCCCCCGCCGATGCGATGTCCCGCGGGGGCTTCGCGGCGGATCGGACGGATGGGGCGTGGCCGGCCCGGGCATGCCTTGGCCGTGCTGACGCGTCGGACCCTGTGGATGCCCCGTCAGCGCGCCTCGTCCAGCGGGATGTCGTGATTGATCAGCCAGGTGCGGACGGCGGAGCGGGTCTGCCGCGCGGCATCGTTCAGCAGATGATCGGGCGTCGTGAAGAAATACGGCTGGAATGTCTTCTGCTGTGCATTCCGCAGCGTCGGGTCGAGGCCGGCCTGAAGCAGCCTCAGCACCCACGGGTTGGCCGCACCGACCTGCGCTGCCAGATGGAGCAGGGAATTGCCGGTGTCATCGACCCGGTTCGGATCCGCGCCGGCCTGCAGCAGCGACGCAATCTGTGCCTCCCGGCGATTCTGGACTGCACGGAACAGGGGCGTCCAGTGACGGCGCGCGCTCACGGGATCGACCGGCGCGCCGTGCCGCAGCAGGATCTCCAGATAGTGCGGATCCTCGACCATCGCGGCCATGTGCATGACGGTCTCTTGGTCGAGGCCCGGTTCGGACGGGTCGGCGCCGGCCTCGAGAAGCGCGGACAATGCGCGCGGCTGCCCGTTCCAGATCGCCCATTCGAGAAGGGTCATGTTCTGGTCGCCGCGGTCGGACAGGTTCACGCCCGGGGCCAGCGCGACGATGCCCGCGAGATCGCCGCGGGCGACGGCGGCGGCGATGGGCGCGAGGTGCAGCCCTCGGAACGGGTCCCTGTGATGCCCCATCGGTATGGACATGACCGATCGCTCCCCGGCGCCCCGTGATTCGGCGCTGTGTGATGCGGTCCATGTGATCGGAAAGGACAGGGCCCCTGCAAGGCCCGCTGCCGGGGACAAGCGCAGGCGCTCGGCAGCCTCGCTTCTCCCGCCCGCATCGTCCGGGACGGTGCCGCGGGCGGCCGTCACAGGCCGCCCGCGGCGATGCTCAGGTAAGCTGAAACGGGCGATCTAGTGCTTCAGATCGTCCGGAACCTTGCCGCCGTTCTCGGCGAGCTTCTGCATGACCTGCTTGTGCAGCCAGATGTTCATGCTGGCCGAATCGTCCTTGTCGCCGGTGTAGTGCAGCTCGTCGGCGAGCTGCTTGCGCGAGGCGAGACCGGAATCGAGGCCCAGCAGCTTCATCAGGTCGACGATCGAGTGGCGCCAGTCGAGCTTCTGCGGGTTCTTCTCGGCGAGGCCGGTGAGGACCGCCGCGACGTCCACGGGTTCGCCGCCGGCGGTGCCGGGGGCCGACGGGGTGGACGGGGCGCTCGTGCCGGTCGTGCCGCCGGAGGGGGCGGGGGCCGCGTCCGCGCTACCCCCGCCGAACGGATGGAGGATTTTGCTGACGATGCTGCCGAGAAGGCTCATGGATCCGCTCCGATGATCGAGGCCCGATCTCCGCACCGGGCGGCCATTCAACTGGCTGTGAGGCCGGGCGTTCCGAGACTCGGCGGGGGCCGGGCGATCAGATCGGCTTAAAGAGGGCGCCGACGAGCGCGGCCCGCTCCTGCACGAGCGTGCCATGCGGGCCCGGTTGGCCGGCGCGGCCGTACCAGTAGCGCGCATTGCCGTCATCGCCCTCGATCCGGTGGAGATGGGCGTGCACCCAGGCGGCATCGGGCCCGGCGGCGTCCTGAACGAGGCGGTGGGCCCGGTCCCAGGCGTCGGAGGCGGGTCCGGACGGATCGTGGGCGAGCCACCAGAGCGCGGCGAGCGGTGCGGGCCAGCCGGGCGGCGGCTCGGGCGCCGAGAGTGTCGCGGTGAAGGCGGCGGGCAGGCTCTCGGTCACGGCTCTCTCCCTCCCGTGCCGGTTCAGCGACCGGCGGCGCGCTCCGGCTGCCAGCGGCCGCGGCGCTGGCGGGCGGACCACGCGTAGCGGGCATCGCCGTCGAGGCAGTCGAGATGGTCGGCGAGGCGGTTGCGTTCAAGCCAGGACAAGGCCGCCTCCAGCTCGGGCAGGGTCATGGTCGCACGCCCCTTGCCGAGGACGCGCTTGAGCACGGCGTTGTACCGGTGGGCGAGGTTGCCGCCGCGGGGCACCCGCAGGGACGTCTCGTCCTCGACCGCCTGGGCCGCCACCGCGGCGGCGAGCCGCTGGCGCAGGGTCCGCTCGGTGATCGACGGCGGTTCGGGCGCGGGTGTCGTGGGGACAGGCTCGGGCAGGCGGGGGCGCAGCAGGGCGTAGCGCAGCCCGATCGCGTTGCTCTCCAGGGGCGTGATCCCGGCCGGCTCGTCGTCGCGCCAGCGGGTCCGCTCGGGCACGATGGCGCTCGCCGGCCGCTCGCGGGGCGGCCGCACGCTGCTGCCCTGCTCGGTCTCCAGTTCAAGGCGGAACCGGGCGAAGAGCGGGTCGTCGGGGTGGAAGATCAGGGCCTGCTGCCCGTCGTAGGGGCCCGCATGCGGATCGACCCGGGTAGCCCGGGCGAGCATCTGCTCCAGCCACGGCCGCGAGCGGATATGGGTCAGCGCCGCGACCACCGCGACCTCGGGGGCGTCGAGGCCCTCATACGCCATGGCCACCGTCACCAGCACGGCCGGTTCCGGCGTGAGCCGGAACGCGGCGAGCGCCGCGTGGGCGTCGCCCTGGCCGGAGGTCGCGAGCCGGACGTCGCGCTCGCCCTGCCCGGCCGGCATCCAGTCCCGCAGGGTGGCGAGGTAGGCCCGCGCGCTCGCCTGATCGGGCGCCACCACGAGGAGCTTGCCGAGTCCCCGGGCCGGCTCGCCGGGCGGGAGATCCCGCTCGGCCCGGCGCCGGGCACGCAGGCGCTTCGTGGCGAAGAA
Source organism: Methylobacterium sp. 092160098-2 (assembly GCF_028920805.1). Taxonomy (NCBI): domain Bacteria; kingdom Pseudomonadati; phylum Pseudomonadota; class Alphaproteobacteria; order Hyphomicrobiales; family Methylobacteriaceae; genus Methylobacterium; species Methylobacterium sp. 092160098-2. The sequence goes on from NZ_JAQPZJ010000003.1 coordinate 367,396, forward strand.
GGCCTCGCTCAGCAGGTCGCGGGCGAAGCCGGTCCGCAGAGCGGTGAACAGGGCCGGCCGGGTGGTGATCCGGACCGAGCCCGCACCCAGCCGGTGCGGGCCGACCCGCGGACTGTCGCCGGCGATCCGGCCGCCCTCCAGCCAGCTGGCCTCGCCGTCGATGGCGCCGAAGGTCACCGGCAGCACCGCCCGCTCGGCCAGCGCCTGCGCCCGCGAATAGCCGATCACCGCGAGGCCGGGCGCGTCGAGGTCGAGATCCGGCCCGCGGCCGGGCGCGGCGGGCTGATAGGGCAGGCCGAGGATGCGTCGCCCGTCCGCGCGCTCCAGCGTCCCGGACAGGTAGAGGCGAACGGTCGCTGCCTCCATGACGGGCAGCATCGCGCGGGACCATGCCCCCGCTTCCGCGTCCTCGGCGGCGTTCTCGTCGGCGCCGGGCCGTCCGGGCACCGGCAGGTGATGGACCTCATCGACGACCAGCAGGGTCCGGTGCGCCCGGGCTTCCGCGAGGTGGAGCGCCGGGGCGGCGGCGACCGCCTGATAGGTGGTGACGTAGCCGGCCAGACCCCGCGCCGGGTCGCGCTCGTTGTCCGCCGCCCGCACGCTGAGGGCGTGCCCGAACGCGGCGCGCCAGAGTGGGTCGGCGAAAGCCTCCTCCGCCTGCAATCGCAGGGAATCCCGCGGCACCACCCAGACCACGCGCTCGACGAGCCCGGCGGCGATCAGCCCGTGCGCGGCGATCACCGGCAGCAGCGACTTGCCGCCGCCCGGCGTCACCGCGGCCAGGATCTTCCGGACATGGGCCGCCTCGCCGCGCGCCATGGCCGCGACCAGGGCCATCAGCGTGCGCTGGTGGGACCGCAGAGACGGGGCGGGGCGGGTCAAGGGCCGGCGAAGCAGGATGACATCCGCGCACCGTGGCCGATCCGGATTCCTTTGTGAATCCCTGGAGTCGCGGAACGTTCGCGTTTTCGTCCCCTCCCCAAGGGGCGGACAGGGAGGCGCTCGCGCGGTGCGATCGATCGAAACCGCACCGCTCTCCACGGTTGCCGCACGCGCCAACGCGGATCAGCTCACCATAAGCGTTGACACCCGGCCGCCCCCTCACCATAAGGGCGCCGCGGGTGAGAAACCTGCCTTGGGGGAATGTCCCGAGCGGCAAAGGGGGCGGACTGTAAATCCGCTGCGTAAGCTTCGTAGGTTCGAGTCCTACTTCCCCCACCAAGTTCTTCCCGGTCCCATCAGCCCTGTTTCGCCAATGCGGCCTCGATGCGCGCGGCTGCGGCGGCGGAGAATCCCTTCCCTTCGAGCCCCTGTCCTGCGGCCGCTTGGCCCGTGAGCGTGCGGCGCTTACCCTTCGGCAGATGCGCCTGCCGAAGGGCGTGGGCGTCCCGATGGCTGGCATGGGTGATGGCGATGGCCAGCGCGTCGGCGGCGTCCGCCACGCGGAACTCGGCCTTCGGCAGGAGGAAGCGTACCATCGCCTGGATCTGTACCTTCTCGGCGTGACCGGAGCCCGCCACGGTCTTCTTGATCAGGTTCGCGGCGTATTCGAACACGGGCAGGCCGGCGAGGGCCGGCACCACCAGCGCCATCGCCCGGGCGTGACCCAGCTTGAGCGTCGCCTGCGCGTCCTTGTTGACGAAGGTCTCCTCCACGGCGACCTCGTCGGGCCGCACGGTCTCGACGATGCGGCTGATCCCCTCGAACAGCTCGCGCAGGCGCAGGGCCAGCGGCAGGTCGCCGTCCGAGGTCACGACGCCGCAATCGCCGTAGGTGAGCTTCGTGCCCTGCGCGGTGATCAGGCCCCAGCCGGTGCGGCGCAGGCCGGGATCGATGCCGAGGATGCGGATGGGGGTTGTCATGGGGCTCCACGGCTCGGTGAACGGCCCGAGGCTGCCGTACGTATCGTGAACGCCCGGTTTCACCAAGGCAGGGTCTTAAGCTCCCAGCAAGGATGATCCGGTCGAGTGGCACCATGAGCGCGCACGAAACCGAAGGCGATCGGCTGCTGTTTCCGGGCGATGCCCGCCTCCGCGCGGCCGTCCAGGCCTGGATCGAGGGGCTGGCGCGCGAGCGGCGAATGTCGCCCAACACCGTCGAGGCCTACGGGCGTGACCTCCGTCAGTTTCTCCACCACCTCGCGTCGCGGCAGAGCACGCCGACCATCCCGATGCTCGTCGGCTTGAAGGTGCGGGACATCCGCGCCTTCATGGCGGCGCGCCGGGCCGAGGAGGTCTCCGGACGCTCGCTGATGCGCATGCTCGCGGGTCTGCGCTCCTTCGCACGCTTCCTCGAACGCGAGGGCTTCGGCACCGTCTCGGCCCTGGGCGGCGTGCGCTCGCCCAAGGTTCCGCGGCGGCTTCCGCGACCCCTGCCCGTCAGCGCCGCCGTGGCGTTGACCGACACGGCGATTCGCGCCGGCGAGGAACGCGCGCCCTGGGTTCTCGCCCGGGATGCCGCCGTGCTGGCGCTGCTCTACGGCGCAGGCCTGCGCATCTCCGAGGCCCTCGGACTGACTCGCCGCGACGCGCCCCTGCCCGGGGTCGACCAGGTCACCGTGCTCGGCAAGGGCGGCAAGCAGCGCATGGTGCCGATCCTGCCCGTGGTGGCGCAGGCCGTGGCCGACTACCTCGCCGCCTGCCCGCTGCCGCTGCCGCCGGAGGGGCCGCTCTTCGTCGGCGCGCGCGGGGGGGCCCTGTCGCCGCGGATCATCCAGTATACGGTGGCCCGCGCGCGGGGAGCCCTCGGCCTGCCCGACAGCGCCACGCCGCACGCCCTGCGGCACTCCTTCGCCACCCATCTGCTGGCCCGCCAGGGAGAATTGCGCGCGATCCAGGAACTCCTCGGCCACGCCTCCCTGTCCACCACTCAGCTCTACACCCAGGTCGATGCCGCCCGTCTCATGAGCGCCTACGCGGCGGCCCATCCCCGGGCGGGTCGCTGATCAAGAGTGCTGGAAGTTTCGACTTCGGGGCTGTTCAACATCATCTATAGACGCGTCATCCGATCGGCTCATTGCACAACCGCACTTTTTAAGAGCTTCGTCACGATCTTCAGCCACTATGAGCATCAACATTCGGATCGGCTTGGGCGGGCGTCATGGAGCTTGAGGACGGAGGGGCGCCGGCACGTGTCGTGATCGCGGATTGCGATCCGGGCCGGCGCCTCTCCCTGCGAGAGATCGTCCTGCGCTTCGATCCACGCGCCGTGATCGACGAGGCGACCTCCGGTCAGGCGCTCTGCGACATCCTGCTGCGTCACCGCCCGACTCTGGCCTTCGTCGGGCTTCAGCTTGACGACCTGAGCGGGCCCGAAGCCGTCGCCGTGGCGCGTCGCGCGGGTGCGGAGCCGCCCTGTCTGGTTCTGGTCGCCACCCGCGTCCTGCCGCACTGGCAGGAGATCGCCACCAGCCTCGGGGCCTACGAGGTCCTGAAGACCCCCCTCGATCCAGGCCATATCGAGCAGCTGCTCCACGCCGATGCCCGGCGCCGCGCCCCGACCCGGGCTCTGCTCGCCTGCTCGACCCCGGCGGGGCGCTCGGCCATCAGCCGCGTCGTGGCGCGCAGCGGCTTCGCCATCGACCTCGACGAGACGGATGACGGACGCCACGCCCTCAGGCAGCTGAAGTTTGCCGCCTACGACTTCGCCTTCATCGACGTGAAGCTCGTTGGCATCGACGGGCTCGAACTGGCCTGCCAGATCCAGCCCCTCAGCCTTCCGACCCGGATCACACTGTTGACGACGTCCGAGCTGGAGCCCGTCGCCCAGGCCGGCCGCTACTTCGGCGTCGATGCGGTCCTGCGAATGCCGTTCTACGCCCGCGACATCGACCTCGCCTTGCACAACGCCCTGGGCCTGCGCAGGCCCTACCTGCTCAACGCCCTGACGGCGCCGCCCGCACCGAGCGCCCTCCTGCGGATCGCCGACCTGCCGAACTCCCGGCGCAAGATCGCCTGATCCCGCCGCCGGCAGGCGGCCGCGATCTCCCTATCTCATCCTGAGGTGCCCGCGAAGCGGGCCTCGAAGGAGGGCTTCGGGGAGCGGGACGGTCTCCGGCGCCCTCCCGCATGGTCTGCGCTGCGCTCCGGCGACTCAGGACAAAGGGCAGTTCGGTGAGCCGCCCCTTTTGTCCCAGCCCCCCTGCGAATGGACGCTCGTGCGTCCGCCCGCCACTCAGACGTGGATCGCGCGCTTGCTCACCGCCAGGGCGGCTTCCTTGACGGCCTCGGTCAGCGTCGGATGCGCGTGGCAGGTCCGGGCGATGTCCTCCGAGGAGGCACCGAACTCCATCGCCACCGCCGCCTCGGCGATCAGGTTGCCGGCATCCGCGCCGACGATGTGCACGCCCAGCACCCGGTCGGTCTGGGCGTCGGCCAGCACCTTCACGAAGCCGTCCGTGGTGCCGTTCGCCTTGGCCCGGCCGTTGGCCGTGAAGGGGAACTTGCCGGCATTGTAGGCGACGCCGTCCTTCTTCAACTCCTCCTCGGTCTTGCCCACCGAGGCGACCTCCGGGAACGTGTAGACCACGTTCGGGATCACGCCGTAATTCACGTGGCCGGACTGGCCGGCCAGCATCTCGGCCACCGCGACGCCCTCGTCCTCGGCCTTGTGGGCCAGCATCGGGCCGGCAATCACGTCACCGATGGCGTAGATGCCGGTGACGTTGGTGGCGTAGTGCGAGTCCGTGAGGATCCGGCCCTTGTCGTCCCGCTGGACGCCCACCGTGTCGAGGCCCAGGCCCTCCGTGTAGGGGACCCGGCCGATGCAGACGAGGACCGCGTCCGCCTGGAGCGTTTCCGCCGCGCCGCCCGCGGCCGGCTCCACGGTGACGGTCGCGCCGCCCTTCTTGCCGACCTCGACGCCGGTCACCTTGGTGGACAACTTGAAGGCGATGCCCTGCTTGGTCAGGATCCGCTGGAACTGCTTGCCGACCTCTCCGTCCATGCCGGGCAGCACCCGGTCGAGATACTCGACCACGGTGACCTCGGAGCCGAGCCGGCGCCAGACGGAGCCCAGCTCCAGCCCGATCACGCCGGCGCCGATGACCAGGAGCTTCTTCGGCACCCGGTCGAGCTCCAGGGCGCCGGTCGAGGAGACCACCACCTTCTCGTCGATGGTGACGCCGGGCAGCCGCGCCACGTCCGAGCCGGTGGCGATGACGATGCTCTTGGTCTCGAGCATCTGGTTGCCGCCATCCTCGGACACGACCTCGACCCGGCCGGCACCCGCGATCCGACCGGTTCCGTGGAAGGTCTCGACCTTGTTCTTCTTGAGCAGGAACTCGACGCCCTTTGTGTTGCCCGCCACGCCCTCGGCCTTGAAGGCCATCATCTTCTTCAGGTCGAGCTTCGGCGTGCCGACATCGATGCCGAGATCGGCGAAATGCGTGTTGGCCTCCTCGAACGCCTCGGAGGCGTGCAGCAGGGCCTTGGACGGGATGCAGCCGACATTGAGGCAGGTGCCGCCATGGGTCGCGCGCTTCTCGACCACGGCGGTCCGCAGGCCGAGCTGCGCCGCGCGGATGGCGCACACGTAGCCGCCGGGACCGGTGCCGATGACGACGAGATCGTAGGACATGAGGCTTCGCTTCCGCTCGGTCGTGCCGCGTGTGAGACGGGCAGGGAATGTCAGGTCGGGCTGAGGCTCAGCGGCCGCCGCCGACGTCGAGGATGGCGCCCGTGGTGTAGGAGGCCTCCTCCGAGAGCAGCCACACGATCGGTGCGGCCACCTCCTCGGCGGTGCCGGCCCGCTTCATCGGGACGCCCGGGCCGAGGCGCTCCACCCGGTCCGGCTCGCCGCCGCTGGCATGGATCTCGGTGGCGATGATGCCGGGCGCCACCGCGTTGACCCGGATGCCTTCGGCGGCCACCTCCCGGGCGAGCCCGATCGTCAGCGCGTCGATGGCCCCCTTCGAGGCGGCGTAATCCACGAACTGACCGGGGCCGCCCAGCCGCGCCGCCACCGAGGACAGGTTGACGATGGCGCCCCCTGCCCCGCCGCGCTTGGTCGACATCCGCCGGACCGCCTCGCGGGCGCACAGGAAGCTGCCGACCACGTTGGTTGTCATCATCCGCTGGAGCCGGCCCTCGGTCATGTCGGCGACGTCGGACTTCACGTCGACGACGCCGGCATTGTTGACCAAAGCCGCGAGGCGCCCGAGCCCGTCGGCCGCCCTGAACAGCGCGATGACGTCGGCCTCGCTGCCGACATCGCCCTTCACGGCGAGCGCCTTGCCGCCCTTGGCGGTGATCGCGTCCACCACGGTCTTGGCTGCGGCGGCGTCCGACACGTAGCTCAGGCAGACCGCGTAGCCGCGCTCCGCGAGAAGCAGCGACACGGCCCGGCCGATGCCGCGGCTGCCGCCGGTGACGATCGCAACCCTGTTCTCAGCGCCCGACATGACGACCTCAGAGGTCCAGCACGAGCCGCGCCGGATCCTCCAGCGCCTCCTTCACCCGCACCAGGAAGGTCACGGCCTCCTTACCGTCGACGATGCGATGATCGTACGACAGCGCGAGGTACATCATCGGCCGGGCCTCGATCTTGCCGGCCCGGACCACCGGGCGCTCCTCGATGCGGTGCATGCCGAGGATGCCCGATTGCGGCGCGTTGAGGATCGGCGTCGACATCAGCGAGCCGTAGATGCCACCGTTGGTGATCGTGAAGGTGCCGCCCTGCATCTCCTCGATGGAGAGCTTGCCGTCGCGGGCCTTCTTGCCGAAGCCCGCGATCTTCTTCTCGATGCCGGCGATCGACAGGTCGTCGGCGTCGCGCACCACCGGCACGACGAGGCCCTTATCGGTCCCGACCGCGATGCCGATGTGGTAGTAGTTCTTGTAGACGAGGTCCTGCCCGTCGATCTCGGCGTTGACCGCCGGCACGTCCTTGAGGGCGCCGATCACCGCCTTGGTGAAGAAGCCCATGAAGCCGAGCTTCGTGCCGTGCTTCTTCTCGAAGATATCCTTGTACTGGCTGCGCATCGCCATCACGGCCGACATGTCGACGTCGTTGAACGTCGTCAGCATCGCCGCCGTGTCCTGCGCGTCCTTGAGGCGGCGCGCGATGGTCTGGCGCAGCTTCGTCATCCGCACGCGTTCCTCGCGCGCGGCGTCGTCCGGCGCCGAAGGCGCGCGCGGCAGGGTCGGTCGGGCCTCCTTGGCGGGCGCGGCCGACGGGCCCTTTGCGATGGCGCCGAGCATGTCGCCCTTGGTGACGCGGCCGTCCTTGCCGGAGCCACTGACCGCCGACGGGTCGACGCCGGATTCCCGGGCGAGCTTCGCCACCGCCGGGCCGTTGTCGCCCACCGGGCGCTGCTGGGCTGCCGCCGGAGCGGCAGCGTCGCCGTGGTTGCCGTAGCCGGCAGAGGATTCCTGGGCGGGCGCTTCGGCCTTCGCGGGGGCGGCGGCCTTCGGGGCCTCGCTCCGGCTCTCGGCTTTGATCTCGGCGGCCTCCTTCGGGGCCTCCTTGGGGGCGGCCTTCTTGCCGCTGCCGGCCGCGCCGGCCTCGACGATCGAGCCGAGCAGGGCGCCGGGCTCCACGGTCTCCCCATCCTTGACCAGGATCTCGCCGAGCTCGCCGGCCGCCGGGGCGTTGACCTCCAGGGTGACCTTGTCGGTCTCGAGCTCGACGATCGGCTCGTCGGCCGCGACCGTGTCGCCGGGCTTCTTGAACCAGCGGCCGATCGTGGCCTCGCTCACGGATTCGCCGAGGGTCGGGACGAGGATGTCGGTTGCCATGCTCTCTTCTGCCCCGCGGGGGGCCTCCTCTGGATGTCGGGCCGCGACGTCAGCGCCGCAGGATCAGGGATGGAACGGGCGAGACGGTGTACCGGAAGCCTGCCTGCGCCATCAGGACGGGATCTGCTTCGCCGAGCGCCTCGGCCTGGGCCGCGTCGTCGGCCTCGACCAGGGCCAGGCCCCAGGTGCCGCCGGACTCGAAGACGGGCCCGACCGCGATGGCGGCCCCTGCGGCCGCCTGCTCCATCCAGTAGCCGGAATGGGCCGAGAACAGCGCCTTCTCGGCCTCCGTCGCGTCGAACGGGAAGCTCGGGCGGGGCGGTTCCAGACGGAGCAGGAAATAGGCCATGGCCGGATGATCAGACCGCCAGGGCCTCGTTGAGGAAGGCCTGGAGCTGCGCTTGGTGCTTCGACATCTGGCCGACCGCCGTGGAGGCGGAGGCCGGACGGCCGACGTACCGGGCGCGCTTCACCGCGGAGCCGGCCTGGCCGAGCACCCACTCGAGGTAGGGCTCGACGAAGGACCAGGCACCCATGTTCTTGGGCTCCTCCTGGCACCAGATCACGTCGGCGTTGCGGAAGCGGGCCATCTCGTTGGCCAGGGCCTTGAGCGGGAACGGGTAGAGCTGCTCGACGCGCATCAGGTAGATGTCGTTGAGCCCGCGCTTCTCCCGCTCCTCCAGCAGGTCGTAATAGACCTTGCCGGAACACAGGACGACGCGGCGGATCTTGTCGTCGCGCACGAGCTTGTTCGGCGCGCCCTCCTCCTCGGCGTCGTCCCAGAGGACGCGGTGGAAGGTCGAGCCCTCGGCCAGCGCGTCGAGGCTGGAGACGGCACGCTTGTGGCGCAGCAGCGACTTCGGCGTCATCAGCACCAGCGGCTTGCGGAAGTCGCGCTTCAGCTGCCGGCGCAGGATGTGGAAGTAGTTCGCCGGCGTCGTGACGTTGGCGACCTGCATGTTGTCCTCGGCGCAGGCCTGGAGGTAGCGCTCCAGCCGGGCGGAGGAGTGCTCCGGCCCCTGCCCCTCGTAGCCGTGCGGCAGCAGCAGCACGAGGCCGGACATGCGCAGCCACTTGCGCTCGCCGGACGCGATGAACTGGTCGATCACCACCTGGGCGCCGTTGGCGAAATCGCCGAACTGCGCCTCCCAGAGGACCAGGGCGTTCGGCTCGGCCAGGGAGTAGCCGTACTCGAAGCCGAGCACCGCCTCCTCGGAGAGCATCGAGTTGATGATCTCGATGGAGGCCTGGCCCTCGCGGATGGCGTTGAGCGGCGTGTAGCGCTGCTCGTTCTCCTGATCGATCACCACCGCGTGGCGCTGCGAGAAGGTGCCGCGCTCGACATCCTGGCCGGAGAGCCGGACCCGGTTGCCGTCGAGCAGGGTCGCCCCGAAGGCCAGCGCCTCGGCGGTCGCCCAGTCGATGCCGACACCCGTCTCCACCGCCTTGGCGCGGTTGTCCATGAACCGCTGGATCGTGCGGTGCAGGTGGAAGCCGGGCGGCGCCTGGGTGATCTTGCGCCCGATCTCCTGCAGGGTCTCGGCCGGCACGGCGGTGCGGCCTCGGCGCGGATCGTCCACGTCCTCGTGAACCGCCTTCACGCCGGACCAGCGGCCGTCGAGCCAGTCGGCCTTGTTGGCCTTGTAGGTGTTGGCGACGTCGAGCTCGGTGTCGAGCATCCCGCGGAACTCGGCCTTTCGGGCGTCGAGCGCCTCCTGGGTCACGGAGCTGTTCTCGACGAGCTTGCGGCCGTAATTCTCCAGCACCGAGGGATGCTTGCGGATCCGCTGGTACATCTTCGGCTGGGTGAAGGCCGGCTCATCGCCCTCGTTGTGGCCGAAGCGGCGGTAGCAGAGCATGTCGATCACGACCGGCTTGCCGAACTTCTGCCGGTACTCGACCGCCACCTTGGCCGCGAAGGTGACGGCTTCCGGATCGTCGCCGTTGCAGTGGAAGATCGGCGCCTCGACCATCTTGGCGACGTCGGACGGGTAGGGCGAGGAGCGCGAGAAGCGCGGATCGGTGGTGAAGCCGATCTGGTTGTTGATGATGAAGTGGATCGAGCCGCCGGTGCGGTGGCCCTTCAGGCCCGACAGGCCGAAGCACTCGGCCACCACGCCCTGGCCCGCGAAGGCGGCGTCGCCGTGAATCAGCAGCGGCAGCACCGTGCGGCGCTCGATGTTGGGTTTGGCCCACTGGTCCTGCTTGGCGCGGACCTTCCCGAGCACCACCGGATCGACGATCTCGAGATGCGAGGGGTTGGCGGTGAGCGACAGGTGGACGTTGTTGCCGTCGAAGGCGCGGTCCGAGGACGCGCCCAGATGGTACTTCACGTCGCCCGAGCCCTCGACCTCGGCCGGGGAAGCCGAGCCGCCCTTGAACTCGTGGAACACCGCCCGGAAGGGCTTCGCCATCACGTTGGTGAGGACGTTGAGCCGGCCGCGATGGGCCATGCCCAGCACGATCTCGCGCACGCCGAGCGCGCCGCCGCGCTTGATGATCTGCTCCAGCGCCGGGATCATCGACTCGCCGCCATCGAGGCCGAAGCGCTTCGTGCCGGTGTACTTCAGGTCCAGGAACTTCTCGAAGCCCTCGGCCTCGATCAGCTTGTTGAGGATCGCGCGGCGGCCCTCGGGCGTGAACGAGATCTCCTTGTCCTTGCCCTCGATGCGCTCCTGGATCCACGCCTTCTCGGCGGGGTCGGAGATGTGCATGAACTCGACGCCGAGCGTCTGGCAGTAGGTCCGCTCCAGGATGTCGACGATCTCGCGGATCGTGCCGAACTGGAGGCCGAGCACGTTGTCGAGGAAGATCGGGCGGTCCCAATCGGATTCCTCGGTGAAGCCGTAATGCTGCGGGTGCAGCTCCTCGTGGTCACCGCGGGGGGCGAGCCCGAGCGGGTCGAGCTTGGCGTGCAGGTGGCCGCGCATGCGGTAGGAGCGGATCAGCATGATCGCCCGCACCGAATCCTTCGTCGCCTGCTCCACAGACACGCCGGTGGTTGCGGTGACGCTGTCCTGCGGCTTGCCGGGCTTCGCGTCCTTGGCGTCCTTGCCGTCCCGGGCGACGATGCGGTCGCCGACCGCCTTCTCCAGGGCACCCCAGTTGCCGTCGAGCGCCGAGACCAGCTCGCCGTTCAGCGGCACCGGCCAGTTGGGCTTCTCCCAGGAGGCGCCGGCGGCGTTCTTCTCGACCAGGGTCTCGTCCTCGCCGAGCCCCTTGAAGAAGGTCTGCCACTCCGGATCCACCGAGGACGGGTTGCGGGCGTAGGCCGCCTGCAATTCCTCGATGTAGGCGGCGTTGGCGCCGTAGAGGAACGAGGTTTCGAGGAGCGCTTCGTTCACGTCCTGGCGTGCCATGGTGCGTCCATCCTGTCGCGCGGGCAGGCTCCCCTGCCCTTCGGGCTCCCCGTCAGCGCGGCGGATCGCCCTCAAACCGAAACGGGGCGGGTGACCGCCCCGCTGAAATCGTCTGCACGCCCGATATGGGCGTTGCGGCCCTGCGATGGCCGCAACGCAGGCGCGCTTGCCCTCAGCCCTTCAGGACCTCGACGAGCGTCGAGCCCAGCCGGGCCGGCGACGGCGACACGCGGATGCCCGCGGCCTCCATGGCGGCGATCTTGTCCTCGGCGCCGCCCTTGCCGCCCGAGATGATCGCGCCGGCATGGCCCATGCGGCGGCCCGGAGGCGCCGTGCGGCCGGCGATGAAGCCGACCATCGGCTTCTTGCGCCCGCGCTTGGCCTCGTCCTTCAGGAACTGCGCAGCCTCCTCCTCGGCCGAGCCGCCGATCTCGCCGATCATCACGATCGACTCGGTCTTCGGGTCGGCGAGGAACAGCTCCAGCACGTCGATGAATTCGGTGCCCTTCACCGGGTCGCCGCCGATGCCCACCGCGGTGGTCTGGCCGAGGCCGGCATTGGAGGTCTGGAACACCGCCTCGTAGGTCAGCGTGCCGGAGCGCGAGACGATACCGACCGAGCCTTGCCGGAAGATGTTGGCCGGCATGATGCCGATCTTCGATTCGCCCGCCGTGACGATGCCCGGGCAGTTCGGCCCGACCAGACGCGACTTCGAGCCGGTGAGCGCCCGCTTCACCTTGACCATGTCGAGCACCGGAATGCCCTCGGTGATGCAGACGATCAGCGGGATCTCGGCCGCGATCGCCTCGCAGATCGCGTCGGCGGCGCCGGGCGGGGGCACGTAGACCACCGAGGCGTCGGCGCCCGTGGCCTCGCGGGCCTCGGCCACCGTGTCGAACACCGGCAGGCCGAGATGCGTCGAGCCGCCCTTACCGGGGCTCGTGCCGCCGACCATCTTGGTGCCGTAGGCGATGGCCTGCTCGGAGTGGAAGGTCCCGTTCTTGCCGGTGAAACCCTGGCAGATGACCTTGGTGTTGGCGTCGATCATCACCGACATGATCAGGCTCCCTTCACGGCGGCGACGATCTTCTGGGCGGCGTCGTCGAGGTCGTCCGCCGGGATCACGTTGAGACCGGAATTCCGGATGATCGCCTTCCCCTCCTCGACGTTCGTGCCCTCGAGGCGCACAACCAGCGGCACCTGCAGGCCCACCGCCTTCACGGCCGCGATGACGCCGTTGGCGATCACGTCGCACTTCATGATCCCGCCGAAGATGTTGACGAGGATCCCCTTCACGTTCGGATCGGCGGTGATGATCTTGAACGCCGCCGTGACCTTCTCCTCCGAGGCGCCGCCGCCGACATCGAGGAAGTTCGCCGGCTCCTCGCCGTAGAGCTTGATGATGTCGAGGGTCGCCATGGCGAGGCCGGCGCCGTTGACCATGCAGCCGATCGTGCCGTCGAGCGCGATGTAGGCGAGGTCGTACTTGGACGCCTCGATCTCCTTGGCGTCCTCCTCGGTCTCGTCGCGGAGCGCCACGATGTCCGGGTGCCGGTAGAGGGCGTTCGAATCGAAGGCCATCTTGGCGTCGAGGCACTTGAGATGCCCGTCCGCGGTGAGCACCAGCGGGTTGATCTCGAGGAGGCTCATGTCCTTGGCGACGAAGGCCGCGTAGAGCTTCTCGGTGAGCGCGCCGGCTTCCTTGGCCTGGGCGCCGGACAGTCCGAGCGCCTTGGCGACGGCGCGGCCGTGATGGGGCATGACGCCCGTGGCCGGATCGACCGCGATCGTGTGGATCTTCTCGGGCGTGTCGTGGGCCACCGCCTCGATGTCCATCCCGCCCTCGGTGGAGACCACGAAGGCGACGCCGCCCGTGGCGCGGTCCACCAGCATCGAGAGGTAGAATTCCTCGGCGATCTGCGCGCCTTCCTCGATGTAAAGGCGATTGACCTGCTTGCCGGCCGGGCCGGTCTGGATCGTCACCAGCGTCTGGCCGAGCATCTCGCCCGCATACTGCTTCACCTCGTCGATCGACTTGGTGACGCGCACGCCGCCCTTGGCGCCCTCGGGCGCACCCTTGAAGGTGCCCTTGCCGCGGCCGCCCGCGTGGATCTGGCTCTTCACGACCCAGACCGGGCCGCCGAGCTCCTTGGCGGCGGCCTCAGCCTCCGACGGGTTGAAGATGGCCACGCCGCGGGAGACGGGCAGGCCGAACTCCTTCAGCACGGCCTTGGCCTGGTATTCGTGGATGTTCATCGGAGCCTCGTAGGGAGGAGCGAATAGGTGGCAACGAACAGCGCGGAGCGACTGGGATTCGAATCCCCGAACGCTTCGCGCGGCCCGGTATCCGCTTACCGGTCAGGCGAGGTTGCTGTCGACGCCCTTGCAGGCCTCGATCAGGCCCGCCACCGAGGCGACCGACTTGTCGAACATCGTCTTCTCGGCCGCGTCGAAGGTCACCTCGAGCACGCGCTCCACGCCGTTCGCGCCGATCACGATCGGCACGCCGATGAACATGCCGGAGACGCCGTACTGGCCGTCGAGATAGGCGGCGCAGGGCAGGACCCGCTTCTTGTCGCGCAGATAGCTCTCGGCCATGGCGATGGCGGAGGCGGCGGGCGCGTAGAAGGCCGAGCCGGTCTTGAGCAGGTTGACGATCTCGCCGCCGCCCTTGCGGGTGCGCTCGACCATGGCGTCGAGCTTCTCCTGGGTGGTCCAGCCGAGCTTGACGAGGTCGGTCAGCGGCACGCCCGCCACCGTCGAGTAGCGGGTCAGCGGCACCATGTCGTCGCCGTGGCCGCCGAGGACGAAGGCGGTGACGTCCTCGACAGAGACCTTGAACTCCTCGGCCAGGAAGTGGCGGAAGCGGGCCGAGTCGAGAACGCCGGCCATGCCGACGATCTTGTTGGTGGGCAGACCGGAGAACTTCTGGAGCGCCCAGACCATCGCGTCGAGCGGGTTGGTGATGCAGATCACGAAGGCGTCCGGCGCGTGGGTCTTGATGCCCTCGCCCACCGCCTGCATCACCTTGAGATTGATGCCGATCAGGTCGTCGCGGCTCATGCCGGGCTTGCGCGGCACGCCCGCGGTGACGATCACGACGTCGGCCCCCTTGATGGCGGCGTAGTCGCTCGCGCCCCCGTAGGTCGCGTCGAAGCCCTCCACCGGGGCGGCCTCGGCGATGTCGAGTGCCTTGCCCTGCGGCACGCCGTCGACGATGTCGAACAGCACCACGTCCCCGAGATCCTTGAGGCCAGCGAGAAGTGCCAGGGTGCCGCCGATCTGGCCGGCACCGATGAGCGCGATCTTGTTGCGAGCCATGTCGGATTCGTCTCCGCTGCGTTCGACTTCGGTGATGCGGTGCGCGAGGCCGGCCGTGCTCGGCCGCCAGGGTCCGAGACCGGATTCGTCACTCTGAAATCTGCGCGGCTGTGTGGCCGAAAAGCACCGTGGCTTCAACCCGATGCAGGGTGCGTGGCCGGCGCGTCCGAGACATCCGGCGGCCTCTCAACGAGCCGAGGGGTGTGCCGAAACGTCAACGTCGCGAAGGTTTTAGGTGCAGTGCACCCGGCTCCGCAGGCGCTCCGAAGTCTCGATGACAGATTCTGAAACCTGTCATTTCGGTTGGGGGCGGCGCTCGGATCGGCCCGCAGCGCGGAAACGACAAGGGCCCGGACAGGGGAGTCCGGGCCCGGCGAGCGGCGTTCGCGAAAGCGGTGGATCAGAGGATGCCGGAGCGGAGCACCCGCTGGATCGCGTGGATGACGGCTCCGAAACGGGCCTCGATTAGGTCGCGGGGCACTTCGGCATCGTGCTGGATCGCCAGGGGATGCGTGAAGCGGTAGCTCGCGTCGAAGATGTAGGCGATCGCCCGCTCCCGATCGCGAGCCGAGAAGATCCCGGACGTGATTCCCTCTTCGACCACCCGCTCCACGAGACTGCGCAGGCGGACGCGATGCCGCCGGGCGATCGGCCGTGCCGACACGGTGGCGTCGAGATGGACCGCGAACAGGTTCGGTTCGTCGAACAGGGCGTCCCGCTGGACCGTCGCGAGGGCTGTCAGCAGGCGCTCGATCTTGTCGTCAGCGGGATCGGGCGCGTCGGCGATGCCGGCGAGCCGGGCTTCGACCTCGCGCAGCCAGCGCCCCGCCACCGCGTCGAGGAGCGCGTCCTTCGACGGGAAGTAGCGGTACACGTTGGCGTGCGTCATGCCGGCCTCGGCGGCAACGGCCACGACCGTCACGCGCTTGGGGCCGAGCCGCGACAGATGCTCGGTGGCGATGCCGAGCAGCCGGACGTCGGCCGCAACCGGCGCCCGCGGGCGCGCAGGACTGGCCGCGTCACCATTTTCGCGGAGTGCGTCGGCGACGGAAATCTTGGGCTTGGCGCTGAGCGCCTCCTCCTTGGACCCGTCGGACTCTGGCTTGAGGAAAGGCAGCGGCAGGCGGGAAGTGGACAGGTGGTAGGGCGAGACGGACCCCCATCATACCGGCTGAAGCGTCCCGGCGCTTCGCGTTGACGTTACGGCTTCCCCCCGGGAGCCCGGTTACCTGAGCGGATTAGGACCGCTTAAACATCCCTATGTGTCAGTTTGCCTTGAGAAGGCAACAAATTTTTCTCGTTATCACCTGCGTTAAAAGCGGTTCTTCCACGCTCGCAAGGCGACGAACACCGCCTCGGGATCGCTTTCCGGCGGTAGGTCGACGGACCGGGCCAGGGCCGGCTGTCCACTGCGCAGGAACGGGTTGGTCGCCCGTTCCGCGCCCATGGTCGAGGGGATCAGGAAGCGGCCTTCCGCCTTGGCGCGCTCGGCCTCGGCGAAGCGCGCCTTCAGGTCCGGATTGTCCGGATCGGCAGCCAGGGCGAAGCGTGCGTTGGAGAGTACGTAGTCGTGGCCGCTGAACACTTGCGTCGCGTCGGGCAGATCGTCGAAGCGCCGCAGGGAGCGGTACAGGGTCTCGGGCGGGCTCTCCATCACCCGCCCGCAGCCGAGGGTGAACAGGGTGTCCCCGGCGCAGACGAGGCCGGCCTGGGCGAACCAATAGGTCACGTGGTCGGCGCAGTGGCCCGGCGTCTCCCAGACCTGGGCTTCCAGGCGGCCGATCGCGACGGTGTCGCCCTCTCGCACCGTCACGTCCACCTGAGGGACCGCGTCCCCGGCCTTAGCGGGGGCGACCACCCGGGCCCCGGTCGCCTGCTTCACCGCCGGGATGCCCTCGACATGGTCGCCGTGCCGGTGCGTGACGAGGATGTCGGTCAAGCGCCAGCCGGTCTCGTCGAGGGCCTTCAGGACCGGCCCGGCCTCCGGGACGTCGATCGCCGCGCAGGCGCCGGTCGCCGGATCGCGGATGAGCACGCCGATATTGTCGCTGCGGCAGAGGAAGGTGCGAATCTCGGTCTCGGCGGCCATCGGACGGGGTCTCCCAGGAACGCGAAGGGGCGCGAAATCTGTTGCCGTGAACAGGTGATGGTCCCGCCGGGTTCCTCGGACGCTTGCCGCGCGGCGCGCGGCTCACCATTGAGTACAACGACCGTTCCGATCGCGATCTTCTGTTCCCATGCGTCTCGACGTCAACGGCTTGCGGGCCTTCTACGCCAGCCCTCTGGGCCGCACGACGCATCGTGTGGTCGGCCGCGCGCTCCACGATTTCCTCGGCTCGGTCTCGGGGCTGCGCGTCCTCGGGATCGGCTACGCGACGCCCTATCTCGGGCCGGTCCACTATATCGCCGAGCGCACGCTCGCCTTCATGCCGGCCACGCAGGGCGTGGTGAACTGGCCGAGCACCGGGCGTTCCTGCGCGGCTTTGGCCGATCCCACCATGATGCCACTGCCCGAGGCCGCCATCGACCGGGTCATCCTGGTCCACGCCCTCGAATCGGTGGAGAGCCCGACAGAGCTGCTGCAGGAGGTCTGGCGGACCCTCACCCCGGGAGGCCGCATGATCCTGGTGGTGCCCAACCGCCGGGGCGTCTGGGCCCGCCGGGAGGCGACGCCCTTCGGTCACGGCCAGCCCTACAGCCGCTCGCAGCTCGGACGGCTGATGCGGGATACGCTGTTCTCGCCGGTGAGCTGGGCCGAGACCCTGTACATGCCGCCGGCACGCTCGCGCCTGATGCTGCGCACCGGACCCGCCTGGGAGTGGCTCGGCACCAGCCTGTCCCTGCCCTTCGCGGGCCTGCACGTCGTCGACGCGACGAAGCAGCTGTACCGGCCCGTCGCCGTGCAGCAGGTGCGGCGCGCCCGCCGTCTCGCGCCGGCCCGTGTGCTGGTGCCGGCCCCCTCCCCGGGCTGATCCGGATGCGCGATCCCCATCCACGGCGGTCGATGGTCCAGGACAGCGTGCGATCCGGTTGGACCCGATGAGCCTCGACCTCACCACCCAGCAGTTCCTGCTCGCCCTGTCGGCCCTGTTCTCGATCGTGAACCCGATCGGGGGTGCGTTCATCTTCGCGCAGGTGACGAGCGCCTTCAGCCACGCCGAGCGCGTTCTGCTGTCGCGGCGGATCGGCGGTTACGCCGCCCTGGTGATGCTCGGCGCCCTCTGGGCGGGTACGCCGATCCTCAATTTCTTCGGCGTCACGCTGGGGGCGCTGCGCATCGCCGGCGGACTCGTGGTCATGTCGTCGGCCTGGACGCAGCTAAACCGGCCGGAGGCGCGGGAGGCGCGCAAGCAGGCCGAGGCCTCGGGCTCGGCGGGCCGCGGCGCGGTCTCGACAGAGCCGCAGGGCGATCCGGCACCGGGCCCCCTCTCCGACATCGCCTTCTTCCCCCTGACGCTGCCGTTCACCACGGGACCGGGGACGATCGCGGTTGCCATCACCCTGGGGGCGAACCGGCCGACGGCCTATGCGGAGCGGTTCAGCTTCTACATCGGCGTCACGCTGGCAGCCCTGGCGGTCGCCGCCACGGTCGCCGTGCTCTACGCCTCCGCCGACCGGGTGGTGGCGTTCATAGGCCCGGCCCGCGCCCGGGTGATGGGCCGCCTCTTCGCCTTCCTGCTGCTGTGCGTCGGCACGCAGATCCTGGTGAACGGCCTCCTGGACGTGTTCGCCCCCCTCGCTGCGGCGCGCTGACGTCCGCGCGCGCACCCGTCATTCGCGAAGTGCTGAGGGCCGCCCCGGATCGGATCGTTTCGACGGGCCTTTCCCGTCACATGCCGGATATGCGGAGGGGCTCGCTATCCGTCCGGACGAATCTGCCGAATTGACGATTATGTCTGTCGTATATCGATGAGTATAAGAAAATTACTCATTTAATCGACGATTAGTGCGTTGCGATCAAATATAAAAGTTTTTTAATGATCGAACGTTAGACGGAGATTTAAGAGGAAAACTGATAAGACCTGGCTTGCGTCGTTTTCTGTGGCGCGCCAGATCTTGCCAGAACTCGGATGCAGCGAAGCGAAAGCTTCCGGGTCCAACCGTCGAAGAAAGAGATCCAGGAACGGAGTGCCTACCGTGGCGACGGACGCCAATCCGAGACGCCTATCGCCGGGGGGACGCGAAGGGACGGCGCACGCGACCGCGCTCGGCCCAGGCCAGCGTCACCGGTGGGTCTCCCCGCCCCCGTCGGCACCGGCATGATCGGATCCTTCCCTCACGAAGGCCCGAGAGACCTTTGCGCGATCGCGCCGTCGGGAGCCCGCACCGCGTCCCCGGAGCGCCCGTGCGGGCTGGTCCCGTGACCCCCGAATGTTCGCAGGGCCGGTGCCGCGCGTGCCGAGGCCGTCCTGCATGAATCAGCAAGGAGACAGCGCATGACCGACACGTCCCAGAGTAAAGTTCCGGCCTGGTACAGCCCGGACGAGATCCAGGACATCCAGCGCGATCTTCTGGGCTCTGCCGCGAAGGTTCTCGTCCTCTGCCTCGGCGGCAAGGGCGGCGTCGGCAAGACCACCATCGCCCTTCAGGTGGCCGATCTCTGTGCGGAGGCGGGTCCGGTGCTGGCGATCGACACCGATCCGGCCAACCGGCATTTCCACACCGCGCTCATGCAGGAGACCAATCCCGGCAGCGACAATTTCGTGGCGCGCAGGTCCGGAATCACCGGCTTCCGGCAGCGCCTGCGTGCCGAAGACAGCACGGGGCGCGTCGACCCGACCCTGTGCCAAGACCTGATCGAACGGGTCATCGAGACCCCCGAACGCTTCATCGTGGTCGACTTCCCGGCCGGCGATACCGAGACGACGCGCCGCTGTGCCGAGATCATCGTGGAGAGCTGCCGGGAGGCGAATATCCGCCTCGCCGTGGTCGTCGCGGCCGGCGCGGTCGATCCCACTGCCCTGGAGGTCCTCAGGGAACTCCGGCCCATGCTGATCGAGTGCGATCGGGCGATCCTGGCCAAGAACACCGCCCAGGCGACGAATTTCGATTATCTCGAATCGTCCGATCTCGTGCGCTCCTTGCGCAAGCAGTCGAACTTCCGCGTCATCGAGGTGGAGCGGATCGGCGAGCGGCTGATCGAGGCCCTGCGGGTCCAGCACATGACCTGGCAGGCCCTGGCGAACAGCGCGCCGATGCGCCTTCGGGTCGAGGGCCGCCGCCTGCGGCGCAACTTCCACACGGCGTGGCGGGATGCCCTTCGGCCGTGACCAACCTCGAGCGGTTCTACCGGTCGGTCCATGGCCGCGATCTGCAGCCCTGGGAGCGCCAGCTCGCCGTGCGGATCGCGGCCGCCCTCAACACCACGACGGACGACGACTTCGTCGTCCACCTGCTGCTCGTGTACATGTCCACCAACGCCATCACCAACATGTACAACGAGCTGGTGGCGGCGCGGAATCGTCTGGCCGAAGACAACCAGGATCTGATCCGGGCGCTGACGTCCGACCTGCGCCGCAACAGATTGATGAGCTACGTGCTGCTCGGTGTGGCAGCCCTCGGCGTCCTCGTGAGCGCCGGGATCCTCGGCACCGTCCTCAGCCTGTCGCACGGTTCCGCGGCCAGCGCGACGCGGATCACCGCCGCGCTGGAGGCCTGCGGGCAGCGCGGCGCCGCCGACACACCGCGCGGGTTCGGGATCGGCCGCTGATCCAGGCGCATCCGGATTCCACTGCGGCGCCCCGTGCTGCGCCGGCAGCCAGGAATGCGTAGGCCTATTCGAGCCGGACAGACACGCTGTCGCTGGCGCCGGTCGCATCCAGGACCGAGATCCGGGCGAAGCCTGCGCCCCCCGGCACCCATTCTGCCCGCCGTCGCGGCGTCTGAATGACCGGCTGACCATCGACCAGCCAGGTGAGCGGCGGCACCCCGCCCAGGGCCTTCAAGGCGAGGCCCGGACCGCCATCCGCCGCGCCGTGGGCGTCCGCGCCGAGGCCGAGATCGATCCGCGCCCCGTCCGGCGGATACGCGATCCGCAGCGCCGGGCCCGCCGTCTCGGCCGCCTCGCGGCGCAGGTGCTGCAGCGGCGGCGGCAGGCGCCCCGTCCCCACGACCAGCGCATCCCGCGGCTGCGGGACCGGCTCGGGCTCGATCCCGAGGCGCGCGAAGGCGTCGAACAGGAGCGGCGCCGCGACCGTCCGGCCCACGAGCCCCGGCACCGCGGCGCCGTCCGGCCGACCGGCCCAGACGACGATCGTGACGTGACGGTCGAAGCCCGCCGCCCAGGCGTCGCGGTACCCGTAGGAGGTGCCGGTCTTGTAGGCGATGCGATTGGGCAGGGCGTTCTCCGGCGGCGGTGTCCCGCGCAGGATGTCGGCGACGTACCAGGCGGCCACGGGCTCCGCGACGCGGTGCCGGGCTTCGGCCGCGACCCCGTCGGCGCGGCGTAGCAGGTCTGGAACGGCGCCGCCGCGGGCGAGGCCGGCATAGAGACGGGCGAGATCGGTGAGCGTGATTCCGAGCCCGCCCAGTGCGACCGGCAACCCCGGCGCGGCCTCTCGGGGGAGCTGGATCCCGGCCCCGGCGGCGCGCAGCCGGGCGATGAAGCGGGCGGGCCCCACCGCGTCCATCAATTCGACCGCCGGCACGTTGAGCGAGAGCTGCAGGGCCCGGCGGGCCGTCACCGTGCCCTGGAAGGTCAGGTCGAAATTCTCCGGGGCGTAGCTTGCCGAGAAGCGGGCGGGCCGGTCTTCCAGCAGCGTCTCGGGATGTGCGAGGCCGTCCGCGAAGGCCATGGCGTAGACGAACGGCTTCAGCGCCGAGCCGGGGGAGCGCACCGCCAGGGTCATATCGATGGCGCCGCGCCGGGACGGGTCGAGGTAGCCGGCGCTGCCCACCTGGGCGAGCACCCGCCCGTCACGATTGTCGAGGACGAGGATCGCGGCCGAGAGGTCCGGCCCGGCGGCGGTTGCGCGCTCGGCCGCCAGCGCTTCCAGTCTCTCCTGCAGGCGGCCGTCGATGGCAAGGCGGATCGTTGCAGCCTCCGGGTCGGCCGCGACCGCCTCCTCGGCGGCATGCGCCGCGAGCATCGGGAACGGCCGGCGCGCCGTCGGCACCGGCTCGGCCCGGGCGGCCTCGGCCTCGGCCGCGGTGAGGATGCCGCGGGCCTGCGCGACGGCCAGGACCCGATCGCGGGCGGCGCGGGCGCGCTCCGCGAACCGGTCCGGGCGGCGGGTCTCGGGCGATTGCGGCAGGGCGACGAGGAGAGCCGCCTGCGCCGCGGTCAGCCGCACCGGCTCCCGCCCGAAATACGCGATGCTCGCCGCCCGGACGCCCTCCAGCGGACCGCCATAGGGGGCCAGCGCCAGATAGAGATCGAGGAGCCCGGACTTCCCGAGACGTCGCTCCAGCGCGACCGCGCGCACCATCTGGCGGAGCTTGGCCGCGAGGGAGCGCTCCCGCCGCGGCTCGACCAGGCGGGCCACCTGCATCGACAGGGTCGAGGCACCCGACACGATGTGGCCCCGGACAAGCCACTGGAGGGCGGCGCGCAACACCGCGGCCGGATCGATTCCTTTATGATCGGCGAAACGGCGATCTTCGAAAGCGAGCAGCATGGCCCGATAGCGTGGATCGACCGTCTCCGCGGTGACCGGCAGGCGCCAGCGCCCGTCCGCCGTCGCGAAAGGGCGCAGCAGCGTGCCGGCCCGGTCCAGCACCACCGTCGAGCGCGCCTCTGCGGGGCTGAGGTCGAGGGGGGGAAGCGCGTCGGCGAAACGCCAGAGCGCGCCGACGCCGGCCGCCAGGAGGCTCAGACCGAGCGCGGCGGCTCCGAAAGCCAGCCGCGAACCGATGCGCCGCGCCCGCGGGGGCGCCGGCCTGCTCGGATCGGACCCGTCGTGCGGCACGCATCCCCCCGGTTCCGGCTCCGACGGCGCAGGATTTACCGTTCCGGCGCGGCCGACAAGTCCTCCGGCGATCCCGGGCGCCGACCGCGCGCGACCGTCCGGTCCGGGCGAGGCCCCACCCTACGCCGTGCCGACCACGCGCAGGTCCTCGAGGACGGGGCGATCCGGGCGGTTCATCCGGACCGGGAAGGGCACGACGTTGGAGGGGATCGGGGCCGCCACCGGTTCGGAGGGCGCCGCCGCCTTGCCGGGCTTCGTCCAGCGCCCGATCCGCTTGAAATAGGTCCGCCTCGCCAGCCAAGCGGGAATAGGCCTGCCCTTCTGCATGATCTGCCCCTCGTCGAACCGACCCGCGTCCCCCTCAGACACGCAACCCGTACGCGCCGAGCGTCTCGAATCGCGGCTGTATGCGCGATACCATCGGATCCCGGGGCACCCCGCATCCCCCGTTTGGGTGACGCGGGGCGTGGGGGCCTCCGGTCAGGCGGCCGCCGTCTCTTTCGCGCGCTCCAGGGCCAGCTTGGTGACGGCCACTTGGTCGATCTTGCCGGTGCCGAGCATCGGGATCGCTTCCAGCACCACGACCTCGGCCGGGATCGCCACGTCCGAGGCGCCACGGCTCTTGGCGAAGCTCTGATAGGCCGCCCGGGTGGCGCCCGTCTCCTGCGTGAACAGGATCAGCCGCTCGCCCTTGCGCGGGTCCGGCAGCGCCGCCACGGCGCTCGGACGATCGGGCCAGAGTTCGGCGGCCAACGCCTCGACGCCGGCGAGCGAGACCATCTCCCCCGCGACCTTGGCGAAGCGCTTCGCCCGGCCCTTGATCGTCACGAACCCCATCGGGTCGATCGCCACGATGTCACCGGTGTCGTGCCAGCCCCCCGGCGGCGGCTCCAGGACGCCCGGCTTCTCGGCGCGCAGATAGCCCAGCATGATGTTGGGGCCGCGTAGCGACAGGCGGCCGCCCTCGTCGATCCCCGGCACCGGGTCCAGGCGGGTCTCGATACCGGGCAGGATCCGCCCGACCGTGCCGAAGCGGTTGAACATCGGCGTGTTGAGCGCCACGACCGGTCCGCATTCGGTGACGCCGTAGCCCTCCAGGATGCGCAGCCCGAACTTCTCCGCATAGGTCCTCCGGGTCGTCTCCTTCACGGCCTCGGCGCCGGCGACGACGTAGCGCAGCGAGCGCAGGTCGTAGGAATGGGCGGCCCGGGCATAGCCCGTGAGGAACGTGTCGGTCCCGAACAGAACGGTGCTGTTCGAGCCGTAGATCAGCTCCGGGACGATCCGGTAGTGCAGCGGCGACGGGTAGAGGTAGACCGGCACGCCCGAGACCAAGGGCAGGATCAGCCCGGCCGTCAGGCCGAAGGCGTGAAACACGGGCAGGACGTTGAACACCTTGTCCATCGGCCCGAAATCGATCCGGGCCGCCACCTGCGCCACGTTGGCGAGCATGCAGCGGTTGGCGAGCACCACACCCTTCGGCGTGCCCTCGCTGCCCGAGGTGAACAGCACCGCCCCCGGATCCTCGCCGCGGCGGGCCACGAGGGGGCGCCGGGGCGCGAGAAAGCCCCGGATCTTGTCCCCGGTGGTGATGCCGGCCCGCACGTCCTCCAGGTAGACGAGCTCCACCGAGTCGCGGATCGCCTCCACGAGCGGTCCGAGCCGCCCCTTCTCGATGAAGGCCCGGGAGGTGAGGATCCTGCTCACCTCGGCCGCCCGGCAGGCGGAGAGGACGTTGGCGGGGCCGGCCGAGAAATTGATCATCGCCGGGACACGGCCAGCGGAAGCCAGCGCGAACAGCGTCACGGCGGCGCCGTTGGCGTTCGGCAGCATGACGCCGATCCGCCCGCCGAGGGGCGCGAGCGGCATCAGCTTGCGGCCGAGGATGTTGGCGCCCATCACGAGCCGGCCGTAACTGAGCTTTCCGCCGACCGGGTCCTCCAGGGCGTTGCGGCGCCAGCCGTGAAGCTCGCCCGCCTCGATCAAAGCCGCCATCAATCCGCGGTCGATGTCGGTGGTGCGGAACACGAGGTCCGACATGACCCCGTAGAGGGCCGCACCGGCCGCCTGCCGCCGCGCCTTGCCCTTGAGGGCCGGGTCCACCGTCAGGCGCACCGGCGGCATCACCGTCACGACGACTTTGGGCCACCAGCGGCGGCTGACCTGCCGGCGGGAGAGACGCGAGAAGGCGGTGCGCTCCAGCCCGTCGATCTTCACGGGCACCACCATCGCGTCGGACTTGTCGGCGATGAGCCCGGCGCCGTCATAGACCTTCATCAGGCTGCCGGTGACGGTGAGCCGACCTTCGGGGAAGATGATCAGGGTCTCGCCGCCCTTGACCGCATTGATCAGCGTCCGGGTGGCCAGCGGCCGGGTCGGGTCCAGGGGCATCGCCTTGGTGACGCGCAGGAACGGCCGCACCCACCAGCGCTGCGCGATCCCGCTGTCGATGGCGAAGACCGGCTCCTGCTCGAGGAGCGACAGGGCCAGCGGCGCGTCGAGGAACGAGACGTGGTTGAGCGCCACGATGGCGTTCGGCCCGGCCGCCGCGAGGTTGTCGAAGCCCCGGACTTCCAGGCGATAGAAAGCCCGGAACAGGATCGACAGGGCGTCGCGGAACGGGCTGGTCGGCAGGGTCGCGAACACGATCGCGCCGACGAGGACGTTCAGCACCGCCACCACGGCGAGAAGGCTCGCGATCGACAGGCCCGCGCCCTGCAGGCCCGCGAGCGCCAGGGTGCCGGCCACCATGAAGGCCGCCGTCATGACGTTGACCGCGCCGATGATTCGCGCCCGCATCGCCTTCTCGGCCCAGGCCTGCACGGCCGCGAAGGACGGGACGATGTAGAGGCCGCCCGAGACCGCGAGTCCGAGGAAGTCGATCCCGGCGCGCAGGCCGTGGCCGGTCTGCAGGAACGCGAGGGGCCCGATCGGCTCCGCGGGGGGCGCCGGGAGATGGCCGACCGTCCAGGCGAGATCGAGGCCGAACAGCCCCATCAGAACCGCGCCCACCGGCGTCGGCAGCAGCACGATCCGGCCGCTGGCGAGCCACGAGGCGAGGCCGGAGCCCAATGCGATGCCGATGGAGAAGAGCGCCAGGAGCAGCGTGATCACCGTCTCGGTGCCGTTGAAGGCGCCGCGGACCAGGACGGGCAGCAGCGACAGCACCACCACGCCGACGAGCCAGAACCAGCTCACGGTGAGCGAGCCGCGCCACAGGCGCGTGTCGGCCCAGAGATCGCGCAGCAGCGCGTAGGTGGAGCGGGCGACGTTCGGGTCGACGCGCAGGTCCGGTGCCCCCTCCCCGGTCGCCGGGATCATCCGGGCCGAGAGCCAGCACAGGACGGCGAAGCCCATCACCAGGGCGCCGAACACGATTCCGGACCCGCCCATCGCCGAGGCCGCGCCCGCCGCGATCGTCCCCAGCAGAATCGCCAGGAAGGTCGCCGCCTCCACCAGGGCGTTGCCGGCGGGCAGCTCCTCGCGCCGGAGATGGTCCGGAAGGATCCCGTACTTGATCGGGCCGAACAGGGCCGCGATCGTTCCGAACAGGCCGAGCGCGACGAACAGGATCGGCACGGAATGCAGCAGGAAGCCGAGCACGGCGGCGCCGGCCGCGAAGATCTCGGCGAACTTGAGCCGCCGGGCCATCAGGGCCTTGTCGTACCGGTCGGCCCATTGGCCGCCGAGTCCTGACAGGATGAAAAACGGCCCGATGAAGACGGCGCTCGCCAGGGTCACCAGGACGCCGGCATGGGCATCCGCCTGGCCGCCGATGCCGAACAGGATCAGGAAGGCCAGCGCGTTCTTGAGAAAATTGTCGTTGAACGCCGAGAAGAACTGGCACCAGAACAGCGGCGCGAACCGCCGCGCAGTCATCAGGGTACGGAACATGGCATTCTCTCGGTTCCGACCCTGACTGGCCTACGAGAGACGGTCAGGTCAAATCGGACCGATGCGAACGCACAGGGATCACGGCCGTCGCGGTGTCGGACCGTGTGAACCGGCACCGCCCGTGGCGGATCGGCCGGCAGGCCGCGTCAGGTCTTCGGGGCCAGGCGCTCCTTCCGCCCGACGTGCCGGGCGATGAGGGCGTGCAGCGAGGCGCCGAGGTCGTAGGACCAGTACATGTGGGCCGCGAGCGTCGTGATCACGAAGAGCGCGGCCCCGGCCGCACAGGCCGGCAGCAGCAGCAGGAACGTCAGCACCATCCCGACGGCGGTCCGCTCGGCCAGAGAGGCCTGCGGCCAGGGATCGATCGGCAGGGAGAAGCGTCGTCCGGTGCGCATGGCTGCGACCCTCGATGGTTCGGCATGACGCGGTACAGGCAGTCAACAGCTGTGGCCGTCGGACGTTGCGTCGCCGGAACGGAATTCGGCCGCCCCGTGACGATGCGGCCCGGTCCGACGACGCAACCGAGGGCGCCGATCCGTGTTGCCGGTTCGATCAGTCGACGGTGAGGTGGGTATGGCACGGGTTGCGGTCGTCACTGGGGGCACGGCCGGGATCGGGCTCGCCACGGCCCATGAATTCGCTGCGCGCGGCTGGTCGGTGGCGGTGATCGCACGGGATCCGGGTCGTCTCGCCGCGGTGGAGCGGGCGCTGGCCGCCTACGGCCAGCCGGTCCTGGCGATCGGGGCCGACGTGGCCGATTCGCAGGCCGTGGACGAGGCCGCGGAACGGGTGGAGCGCGAACTCGGCCCGATCCGCGCCTGGGTCAATAACGCCATGTCGACCGTGGTGAGCCCGGCCGATCGGATCACGCCGGACGAATACCGGCGGGTCACCGAGACGACCTATCTCAGCCAGGTCTACGGGACGCTCGCCGCCCTGCGCTTCATGAAGCGGCGCGATCGCGGCGCGATCATCCAGGTCTCGTCCGGTCTGGCGATCCGGGCGGCGCCGCTGCAGGCGCCCTATTGCGCGGCGAAGTTCGCGGTCTCGGGCTTCACCGACGCCCTGCGCTGCGAGCTGCTGCACGACCGGGTCAATGTCAGCCTCAGCGTGATCTACCTGCCGGCGGTCAACACGCCCCAGTTCAACTGGGCGCGCAACCGCACCGGGCACCGCCAATTCGCGCCGGATCCGGTCTTCGACCCGCGGCTCTGCGCCGAGGCGATCCTGTACGCGGTCGAGCATCCGCGCCGGGAGGTCTGGGTCGGGCGCTCGTCGATGGTGATGGCCGCAGCGCAGGCGCTGGCGCCGGCGCTCGCCGACCGCAAGGCTGCATCCATGTGGTCGGCGCAGCTCTCCGACGAGACCATCCCCGCCATGGCGGGCAACCTCTACGAGCCCGTGCCCGGTTCCGTCGGGATCGACGGCCGATTCTCCGACAGGACCAAGGCGAGCCGGACCGAGTTCGCCACGAGCCGCACCCGCGATCTCCTGGTCGCCGGCCTCGCCGGGCTGGCGCTCGTCGGGCTCGCCGGCACCGTCCATGCCGCCCGTTCGGCGCGCCGGCTGCCTCAGAGGACCTGACGGCTGCGTCCGAGCGCGCCGCCTGTTACACGATCCGCCTCGAGGAAGGTCCACCACGATGCCCGGCTACCTGCCCTTCGCGGGCGCCCTGAAGCTGCCCGCCTATACCTGCGACAATTGCGGCTTCTGGCAGCGGCACTTCGAGACGCCGGCCGCCTGCCCGATGTGCCTCGACGCCCGCCACGTGGTGCCGCAGGATGGCTGGCGCTTCCGCACCGCCCGCGAGGCGCAGGAGGCCTTCCCCTGTCACTGGCAGGAGCTGGAGTCGGGTGTCTGGCGCTTCTGGAACGAGCCGGTCTCCGGCATCGGGCCCTCCGCCTACCTGATCCAGACCGAGCACGGGAATATGGGCTTCGAGGGCTGCCCGGTCTTCAGCGAGGCCGCCCTCGACCAGATCGCCCGGCTCGGCGGCATGGCGGTCCTCTCGGCCTCGCACCCGCATTCCTACGGGGCGCTGCCGCAGCTCCAGGACCGGTTCGACCCGGAGCTATGCCTGCCGGCGGCCGACTTCACCTGGAGCGCCGCGCTCCAGGTGAGCTGGCCCTACGACGATTTCCTCGAGCCCCTGCCCGGCCTGGAACTGCACCGGACCGCCGGCCATTTCGACGGCCACGCGGTCCTGTACGACCGGTCGCGGAAGATCTGCTTCTGCGGCGACGCGCTGAAATTCGAACTCGACCCAGACGATTTTCGCCGCGCCACGACGATCTCGGCCCATAAGGCCTTCGTCCGCGGGGTACCGCTCACGCCGAGCGAACTGCGCCGCTACCGCGACGTGTTCGAGCGACTCGACTTCGTCCAGACCTGGACGCCGTTCGAGCCCGCGCGCAATTGCGGGCGGCCTGAGGTCTTGGCCTTGCTCGACCAGCTGATGAGCGGCCGGTCTCACGCGGCTCCGGTGCCGCTCGACGGGCTCCGGCCTCAGGGCCGGTAGAGCGGATCGTTCTCCAGGCGGATCGGCTGGCCGTGGGGCGTGGCCTCCGCGGCCCGCAGGAAGGCCGCGGTCCGCGCCGCGACGGTCTCGGGTCCGGCCACGCCGCGCTCGGCCAGGAGCGCCTCCAGAGTCGCGAGCCACGCGCCGTAATCGGCCGCCTGCTCCGGCGCGCCCGCCGGGCGGATCTCCCGCCCGAGGCGCGCGGCCCATTCCGACCACGTGAACACTCCGGCTTCCCGCAGGGCGACCACCAGGGCGAAGACCTGCGCCTCCCAGGGCGCCGCGAAGGCGTTCGGCGACGGATCGGTCACGCGGGCTCCAGATAGGGTTCGAAGGCCGCCACCGTGACGATGCCGCCCGGATCGCCGCTCTCGCCCCACAACTCCTGCGCGGTGAAGGCCACCGTGTAGAGCCATGTCGGGTTCTCGCCCGCCCCGTAGGCGTTGGTGTCAGGGAAGACGAAGACACCGTCGACGCGCACAATCCGGCCGTGCCTGCCCCGGACGTAGCGCGGCAGCCGCGTATGGCCGGTTGGGTGATCATTGCGCGCCCGGATCGCGTCGCCCACCGCGAAACGGGCCGCGGCAGCGGCGGTGCGGCTGCTCGGGAAGCCGGCCCGGAAGCACTCTTCCAGTCCCTCGCGGTGCAGGACGCGCGCGACAGGCTCGGCCGGGGCCGCGGACTTGCCGGCCTCGATCTCCGCCTGCGTCGCCAATCCGGTGGCGGTGACCTGCTTCTCCAGGGCCTTCAGCCAGATCTCGTAGTAGCTCGCCGCAAGGTACTCCGCGGGCGGCAAGGATTCCCGATTGGCGCGGCTGCCGTCGAGGTTCCACGCACCCGTGTAGCCCATGGCCATCGCCATCGCGAAGACGCGGCGCTCCCAAGGGGCGTGGAAGACCGGCTCGTCCGGCTCCGGCGTCACCGGCCCGAAGCCGTGGCAGCCGCCGAGATCCTGGGCGCCGTTCATACCGGCATCTCCACGGGCGAGGCCGGTATGCCCTTGGGCAGGCCCGTGCCGATCATGGAATCGCGGGTCACGAGGGCGGCCAGCGTCTCCTCGGAAAAGCCCTCCGTCTCCGCAGGCCGCATGGGCAGGACCATGTAGCGGGTCTCGGCCGTCGAGTCCCAGACGGTGATGCGGGTGGTTTCCGGCAGCGTCACCCCGAACTCGGCGAGAACGCCGCGCGGGTCGATCACCGCCCGGGCCCGATAGGGCGGCGCCTTGTACCAGACCGGGGGCAGGCCGAGCACCGGCCACGGGTAGCAGGAGCACAGGGTGCAGACGACGAGGTTGTGCGTCTCCGGCGTGTTCTCGACCACCACCATGTGTTCGCCGCCGCGGCCGCCGATCCCCAGTTCGGCGATGGCCGGCGTGGCGTCGGCCAGGAGCCGCGCCCGGTATGCGGGATCGGTCCAGGCCCGTGCCACGACCCGGGCGCCCGCATGTGGGCCGACCTTGGTCTCGTAGAGTTCGACCAGGGCATCGAGGGCCGCCGGGTCGACATAGCCTTTCTCGGTGAGCAGGGATTCGAGGGCGCGCACCCGGGCCTCCACCGGCGACAAGGCGCTGCCATGGTGATGATCGTGCTGATGATCGTGGTGATCATGCTCATGATCGGCGTGATCGTGGCTCATCCCGCTCTCCTGGCTGCGCGCAGTGTGCATCCCCCGAGGGGGCGGCGCCAGTCCGGCTGCGCGGATCCGATTCGTCCGTCTTGCCGGGCGCTCTGCCTAAATTCCCTGTCACGTTCGGGAGCGTTTGGCATAGGTTCAGAATTTTACCGCTACCGACGTTAGAGCGATTCCAGTAAATCGGTGTTGGAGGCGGAAAGATTCATGACTGATGCTGCTGCGGACCTGCCCGACGCCGTCGTACGTGCCCGGGATGACAGCTACGCCGCAGCCATCGGCCAGCACCTCGTCCTGCCGATCCGCGAGTATTTCCGGGTCGTCGAGCAGGAGCCGCTGCCGGCGCAGCTCGCCGCCTTGGTCACCCGGTTCGAGGTAGCGATCAAGGCGCATGGCGACACGGTGCCCTTCGACTTCCGCGGCGACATCATCAAGGCCTTGCCGGCTCTGCGCACCTTCGCGCTGTCGCTCGTCGGCGATGTGAGCCGCGCCGACGATCTGGTGCAGGAGACCTTCGTGAAGGCCTGGGCGAACCAGCAGAAGTTCCGGCCGGGCACGAACTTCACCGCTTGGCTGTTCACCATCCTGCGCAACCAGTTCTACACGGACCTGCGCAAGACGCGGCGGGAGGTGGAGGATGTGGACGGGACGCATGCGGGTCAGATGAGCAGCCCCTCCGACCAGGAAGATGCCAGCACCCTCAAGGTCGTCTGGGAACGTCTCGGCGACCTGCCCTCGGCGCAGCGGCAGGCGCTGCTGCTGGTGGGGGCGGAGGGCCACACCTACGAGGAGGCCGCCCTGAAGCTCGGCTGTCAGGTCGGGACCGTCAAGAGCCGGGTGAGCCGGGCCCGGTCGTCGCTGCTCGATACCCTCGGCGTCGTGGTCTCGGGCCAGGCACCGGCTGTCTGAGCCGGCGGCTCGGCGACATGCCGGTCTGGCTGATTGGTCTTCGGCGCTAAGGCGATCGTAAACCGTGGCCGCGTAGGCTCCCGGTGATCTCCGCGACGGGCCGCGCGCATGGACGATTCGTCTCAAGACGGCGCAAGCGCCGCGCACCGGGGGCTGGCGCACCCGGTGGTCATCGCCTTCGGTCTTTGCCTCCTCGGACTCGCTTGCTCCTGGGCCATCTGGCGGCTCGGTCTCGTCACCGAGGATTCCGCCTGGATGAGCGCGTTCCTCTGTGCCGTCGTCTTTCTCAGCTTTCTGTCGGTCTGGTTCAGAGCGCTGATCTTGAACCTGAAGGCGTTCTGGGCGCTCGTCGTCTGGATCTGGACTCTCTTCGCCCGCTGATGCCCGGTGCAGGGCGGAGCGGCGGACGTGTTCCTTTCGCCGCGCCGTCCCGTGAGCCGGTAATGGAGCCGGCGGCACGCGTCCGAACGCCCCTCACATCGGCGGCCGGCGCAGATGCCAGTCGGTCGCCCGCTGGTAGGCCTGTCCGATCCGCAGAGCCGTTGCCTCTTCGTATCCCCGGCAGACGATCTGCAGCGAGAGCGGCAGGCCGGAGCCGGTGAAGCCGTTCGGCAGAGCCAGGGCACAGAGGTCGAGCAGGTTGCCGAAGCGGGTGAAGCGCGACGGCAGGTGCGCCTCGTCGACGGCGGCGAGGGCCACGGCCGCGCTCTCGGTGGTCGGCGTCAGCAGGGCGTCGATCCCCTCGAGGGCGGCAGCGTATTGCTCTTTCATCGCGGCCCGCCGGTGAAGCGTGCCGAGGTACGCCTGGGCCGAGACCGTCGCGCCGGCCAGGATCCGCCCCCGCACGGCGTCGCCGAGTTGCGCGGACGGGTCCTCCGCCAGGCTCCCATTGACGAAGTAGGCCTCCGCGTTGGTGATCTCGGTCAGCGCCATGCAGTCGCTGAACCGGAACGGCAGTTCGACATCCACGATCTCCGCCCCCTGCCCGGCCAGGAGGTCCAGGGCCGCGTCGTAGGCGGCCAGCATGTCGGGGGCGACCCCGTCCCGTTCCGAGGCCGGCATCCGGCCGAGGCGCAGACCGCGGACGCCGCGGTTGAGCGTGGACCAGGGGGCCTCCGGCTGGATCCCGCGGGTGGTCGGATCGCGGGGATCGGGGCCGGAGATCGCCTCGTAGAGAAGCGCGGCATCCTCCACGGTGCGGGCCAGCGGTCCGGGCGTATCGAGGGTCATAGACAGCGGCACGATCCCCCAGGTCGAGACGCGCCCGACCGTCACCTTGAGCCCCGTCAGCCCGCAGAAGGCGGCCGGCAGGCGCACCGATCCGCCGGTGTCGGTGCCGATGCCCCAGGGGGCCATCCGGGCCGCCACCGAAACGCCGGTGCCGCTGCTCGAGCCGCCGGGGGTGCGCGGCGTCTCGGTGTCCCAGGGATTCCACGGTGTGCCGAGATGCTGGTTCGTGCCCCAGCCGCCATAGGCGAACTCCACCGTGTGGGTCTTGCCGAGCACGATCATGCCCTGGCCGATGAGGCGCTTGGCGATCGTCGCGGTGCGCTCCGCCCGCCGGGCCCGGTGGGCGGCCGAGCCGCCCATGGTGATCCGGCCCTCCAGGTCGATCAGGTCCTTGAGCACGACGGGGACGCCATGGAGCGGCCCCACGGCATGGCCCGACCGGATCGCCCGGTCGGCGCCCTCGGCGGCGAGTCGGGCATCGGCGGCGAAGACCTCCGTGAAGGCCTGGAGCTTGGGCTCCAGTCGGTCGATCCGCCCGAGAAGGGCATCGACGGCCTCGACCGGCGAGAGCGTCCGCCCCTGGATCGCCCGGGCGAGTTCGGCCGCGGAGGCGTGTACGGGATCGATGTCGGACATGGGTTCTACTGCACGCTGACGAGGGTGAGATCGACGAACCAGGATTGCGGCGAGACGAAACCGTGGATCTTCTTGGACATCCCGCGGGGATTGAGGTCGTGGACGACGAACAGCCAGGGCGGGTTGTCCACCAGGCGCTCGTGGGCGGTCTTGGTCTGCGCGTCGATCACCTTGGCGTCGGTGGTCTCGGCAAGCGCCTTCAGGGCCGTGTCGAACGGGTCATCCTTCCAGTTGGGGAAGTTGAAGCCGTTGGGCGGGAACCGGTCGCCCGCGAAGTAGCGGGCCATGACGGCGGGATCCGACGAGGGCGAGGAGACATTGAGCGCCATCGCCCCCTGAAGGTTCGGCGCGTCGGGGAGCGCCCGGGCGGCGTTCAGCAGCACCTGCCATTCGACGACGTTGAAGGTCAGATCGACGTTGCAGGCCTGCTTCAGGTTCTCCTGCAGGTACTCGTTCATCGGCATCGGCAGCATCTGCCCCGAGCCGGAGGAGGAGATCATCACCTTGAGGCTGAGCGGCTTCTTGTCGGTGAAGCCGGCCTCGGCCAGCAGCGCCTTCCCCTTGGCGGCGTCGAAGGTGTAGCGGTTCTTCGGGTTGCCGAAATTCGGGTCCTTGTCGTTCAGCCACCCCGTCGCCGGCTCGGCGGTCCCGTTGAGGAGTTCGACGATGCCCGCCCGGTCGATGCAGTAGTTCAGGCCCTGCCGGACGCGCACATCCTTCAGCGGGCTGTCCTTGGCGCCGATGTTGAAGAGGTAGGGCCAGACATGCGGGTATGAGCCCGTGGTGATCGTGAAGCCCGCCTGTTTCAGCGACGGGATCGCGTCGGGCGCCGGTACCTCGATCCAGTCGACCTGGCCGGCCCGCAGGGCCGCGACCCGGGCATTCGCCTCCGGGATCGGCAGCAGCCGGACCTTGTCGACCTTGGCCATCCGGTCCGGGTCCCAGTAGCCGTCGAACTTGGCGAGATCGACCGCCTCCCGCGGGGCCACGCGGGTGATCCTGAACGGGCCCGTGCCGGCTGCCGGCAGCGCCGCGACCTTGCTCCAGTCGCGCCCCGCCTTCTCGAAGGAGGTGGGCGAGGTGAAGAGCATGTAGACCACCATGTAGGGGAAGTACGAGGCGACCTGCGTGGTGGTGATCTGCACGGTCGAATCGTCGATCTTCCTGTAGCTCCCGACGAGCGGCGCCCGCGCCCGTGTGATGCCGGCGCCCTGGGCCTCGAATTGCGGGCTGTCGTTCTTGAAGTAGCGGTCGAGATTCCAGATCACCGCGTCGGCGTTGAACGGCGTCCCGTCATGGAACTTCACGCCCTGGCGCAGGTGGAAGGTCCAGACCGCCTTGTCGTTCGGATCCTGCTCCCAGCGCTCGGCCAAAGCCGGGATGAGCCCGGCGAGCTTGGTGGTGCTCTTGAGATCCCACTGCACCAGCCCCTCGAAGATCGGGTAGCCGAGGAAGCGCATCCCCTCGAAGCCGTTGTTGGGCATGCCCGTCGTGGTGGGGATGTCGCTCGCCGTCATGGCGATGCGCAGGACGCTCTCGGCGCTGGCCGATCCCGTCAGGGCCACGGAACCCGCCAGGGCGGCGGCAATCAGGCGGCGAAATGTCATCCGGATCCCAATCGTCGTAGTTGCGGCGCGCCAAGCGCAATTCCCGCGCCACGCTCAAGTTTAGGTCCTGCGTTCGGCGAACAGAAGATGCCGGACTTCGCCTCTTGCGCGTGGCGTCAGCCGCGTCACGATAATAAAAAATGCGATTCGCCGGCCAACTCGGCGGCACCGCGAGGGAGACACCCGTGACCGACGAGACGCCGCGCGCCATCAACGGGGCCGAGAGCTTGGTCCGGACCCTTGTCGAGGGCGGGGTCGAGGTGTGCTTCACCAATCCCGGCACGTCCGAGATGCATTTCGTCGCCGCCCTCGACCGGGTCGAGGGGATGCGCTGCGTCCTGTTCCTGTTCGAGGGCGGGGCGACGGGTGCCGCCGACGGCTACGCCCGCATGGCCGACAAGCCGGCCTCGACCCTGCTCCATCTCGGGCCGGGCCTCGCCAACGGATTGGCCAATCTCCACAACGCCAAGAAGGCACGCACCCCCGTCGTCAACATCGTCGGCGAGCACGCGACCTACCATCGGGAATACAACGCGCCGCTCACCTCCGACATCGAGGGGCTGGCCCATCCGATGTCGTCCTGGGTGCGGACCGGGATGAGCGCGACCGAGATCGGCTCCGACGGCGCCGCCGCCATCGCGGCCGCCCGTACCGCCCCGGGTCAGGTCGCGACGCTGATCCTGCCGGCCAACACCGCCTGGGATCCCGGCACCGGACCCGCGCCCGTGCCGCCGATCCCCGAGCGTGCGCGGGCGAGCGACGACGCGATCGCGGCGGCCGTGGAGGCGCTCCGGAGCGGCGAGCCGGTGCTCCTGCATCTCGGCGACCGGGCAGTCCGGAACGAGGGCCGGGTGATCGCCGACCGGATCGCCCGCAAGACCGGCGCGCAGCTGATGGCCATGACGTCGAATGCCCGGATCGACCGCGGCGCCGGCACCGTGCCGATCGAGCGCCTGCCCTACCCGATCGACCAGGGCATCGCGGCCCTGAAGGACTTCCGCCACATCATCCTGATCGGCGCGACCCCGCCGGTGGGCTTCTTCGCCTACCCGGGCAAGCCGAGCCTGCTGGCGCCGGAGGGCAGCACCACGATCACGCTGGCGACGCCCGAGGAGGACCAGATCGACGCCCTCGAGCGGCTCGCCGAGGCCGTCGCGGCCCCGCCCGCCGAACCGGTCGCCGTCGGCCCGCGGCCGAAGCTCCCGACCTCAGGTCCGCTGGACCAGGACACGATCGGGCAGGTGCTCGGCGCGCTGATCCCCGAGGGCGCGGTGATCTGCGACGAGTCGATCACGACGGGGCGCAACTTCTTCGCCCTGACCCGGGATGCCGCGCCCCATACCTGGCTCCAGCTCAGCGGCGGGTCGATCGGCCTCGGCATCCCGATGGCGACCGGCGCGGCCGTGGCCTGCCCCGACCGCAAGGTCATCAACCTGCAGGCGGACGGCAGCGGTCTCTACACGGTGCAGGCGCTCTGGACCCAGGCCCGCGAGCGCCTCGACGTGGTGACGCTCGTCTGGTCGAACCGCTCCTACGCGATCCTGCGGGCGGAACTCGCCAATGTCGGCGCGCTCAATCCCGGCCCGAAGGCGCTCGGCATGCTGAGCCTCGACGATCCGGCGGTGGATTGGGTGAGCCTCGCCCGAGGATTCGGGGTCGCGGGGCGGCGGGTCGAGACCCTGCCCGACTTCATCGCGGCGTTCGAGCACGCGCTGGCCAATCCGGGTCCGCACCTCATCGAAGTGGCTCTGTGAGCGGCGCGACCTATCCCCTCCCCGGCCTCGACGCGCCGGTGGAGATCCGCCTCGACCGCTGGGGGCTGGCGCATATCCGCGCCGGCACGGCGCTCGACGCCTTCCGGGCGCAGGGGTTCAACGCGGCCCGGGACCGGCTCTGGCAGCTCGACCTCTGGCGCAAGCGCGGCCTCGGCCTGCTGGCGGCGGATTTCGGGCCCGGCTACCTCGCCCAGGATCGCGCGGCCCGGCTGTTCCTCTACCGCGGCGACATGGCGGCCGAGTGGGCGGCCTACGGGCCGCAGGACACGCGGGCCATCGTCACGGCGTTCGTGGCGGGGATCAACGCCTACGTGGCCCTGACCGAGGCGCGTCCCGAGCTGCGCCCGCCGGAATTCGCCGTGACGGACACGCGCCCGGCCCTGTGGCAGCCGGAGGACGTGGTGCGCATCCGCAGCCACGGGCTGATCCGCAACGTCCTGTCCGAGGTCGCCCGCGCACGGGTGCTCGCCCGTGCGGAGAGCCGGGCGGACGGGCTCGACGCGGACGACCTGCGCAAGCGGATCAGCCCGCCCCACGAACCCATCGTCCCGGACGGTTTCGACGCCGTCGACTGGCCGGACGATCTCCTCGACGACTTCCGGCTGGCCACGGCGACGTCGGGGTTCAGCCCGGACCGGCTGGCGGCGACCCGCGCGGAGGCCTGGGACTGGTCCAAAGTCGACGCGCACGGAGCCGTCACGCGCGGCCCCCGCAGCGCGCCGAAGGAGCCGGCCGAGGGCTCGAACAACTGGGCGGTGGCGCCGTCCCGCACCGCCACCGGACGGCCGATCCTGGCGAGCGATCCGCACCGGGTCTACCTGCAGCCCTCGCTGCGCTACGCCGTGCACCTGACCGCCCCGGGGCTCGACGTGATCGGGGCCGGCGAGCCGGCCCTGCCCGGCATCTCCATCGG
Organism: Methylobacterium sp. 092160098-2; assembly: GCF_028920805.1. Lineage (NCBI taxonomy): Bacteria > Pseudomonadati > Pseudomonadota > Alphaproteobacteria > Hyphomicrobiales > Methylobacteriaceae > Methylobacterium > Methylobacterium sp. 092160098-2. The sequence continues at coordinate 404,830 of NZ_JAQPZJ010000003.1, forward strand.
CCATAACGGCCAGGCCGCCTTCAGCCTCACCATCGCGCCGATGGACCAGGAGGATCTCTTCGTCTGCGAGACCGACCCGGCCGATCCCGACCGCTACCGCTCCGGCGACGGTTGGGCGGCGATCACGCGCATCACGGAGCGGATCCCGGTGCGCGGCGGACCGGACGAGACCCTCATCCTCGGCTTCACCCGGCACGGGCCTGTGCTTCGCGAGGACCGCGGCCGCGCCTTCGCGCTGCGGACCGTCTGGTCGGAGCCCGGCGCTGCCGCCTATCTCGGCAGCCTCGCCTATCTCGGCGCCACGACGCCCGAGGCCTTCGGCGAGGCCCTGCGCCATTGGTCGGCGCCCTCGGTGAACCAGCTCTACGCCGACACCGCGGGGCACATCGCGTGGTTCATGGCCGGCAAGGCGCCGGTCCGCCCCGGCCATGACGGATTGCTGCCGGTGCCGGGCGACGGCCGCTACGATTGGGCCGGCTTCCACGATCCCGGCGCCCTGCCCCGGAGCGTCGATCCGGCCTCGGGCTGGCTCGCCACCGCCAACGAGATGAACCTGCCGCCGGACTACCCCGCGGAGGATCGGAAGGTCGGGTTCGAATGGGCCGAGCCCTGGCGCGCCGGCCGTATCCGGACGGTGCTCGGCGGGCCGGACCGGCACAGCCTCGCCGACTCGCAGGCGCTCCAGGGGGATGTCGTCTCCGAGCCGGCCCGGCGGCTGGCCGATCTGGTGCGGGCCCTGCCGGCGGCGGGCGATCCCGATGTCGCCGCGGCCCAGGCCGTGCTGGCGTCGTTCGACGGCGCGCTGCACCACGGCTCCGCGGCGGCGGCCCTGATCGAGGTGGTCTGGGTCCGGCACCTTCGCCCGGCCCTGCTCGCGGCGCTGGTGCCCGATCCGGGGACGCGGCGCCTGCTGCCGCCCGGCGACACGCAGAGCCTGATCGAGCGGCTGGAGACCGGTCTCGACCCGGCGGCGTGCGCGGCGCTGCTCACCGACGCCCTCGCCGCCGCCTACCGCACCTGCCGGGAGCGGATGGGCGCCGACCCCGCGGGCTGGTCCTGGGGCCGCCTGCACCACGCGCTGTTCGCGCATCCGCTGACCGCCCTGAGGCCCGATTCCCGCTGGGATATCGGTCCGCTCCCCGTGGGCGGAGCCGCGGCATCGGTCATGCACGCGGAGTACCGGACCGACACGTTCCGGCTCACCCACGGCGCCTCGTTCCGCATGGTCGTGGATGTGGGGGACTGGGACCGTTCGGTCTTCATCAACGTGCCGGGCCAGTCGGGGGACCCGGCAAGCCCGCACTACGCCGATCTGGCCCCGGTCTGGGGGCGCCAGGACTATGTGCCGATGCTCTACGGCCGCGCCGCCGTGGACGCGGCCACCGAGACGGTGATCACGCTGACCCCGAGCCCCGCCTGACCCGGCGGCCGGGACGGATTGGGACAGGACCTTGAAGATCTTCATCGCGGGTCTCGCCACAGAGACCAACACCTTCGCGCCCTTGCCCACCGGACAAGCGGCGTTTCACGCCGACTACGCCCGCCGCGACGGCAGCCGGAACCCGCCGAGCCTGAGCAATATCGGCCTCAAGGCCTGGCGCGCGATGGCCGAGGCGGACGGGCATGCGGTGGTCGAGAGCCTCTCGACCTTCGCGCAGCCCGGCGGCATCACCCTGCGGGCCGTCTACGAGGCGCTGCGCGACACCCTGCTGGAGGACCTGAAGGCGGCGATGCCGGTGGACGCGGTGCTGCTGTTCATGCACGGCGCCATGGTGGCGGAGGGCTATGACGACTGCGAGGGCGACATCCTGGAGCGGGTCCGCGCCATCGTCGGGCCGGACGCCACGATCGGCGTCGAGCTCGACCTCCACTGCCATCTCACAGAGACGATGCGGACCAACGCCGACGTCATCGTGATCTACAAGGAATACCCGCACACCGACATCGTCGACCGCGCCCGCGACCTGTATCCGTTGGTCGTCAAGACGGTGTCGAAGGACATCCGGCCGGTGATGGCGTACGCCGACTGCCGGATCGTCAACATGTGGCGCACCAGCCGCGAGCCGGTCGCGGGCTTCGTGCGCCGGATGGAGTCCCTTGAGGGGCGCGACGGCATCCTGTCGGTCTCCTTCGGGCACGGCTTCCCCTGGGGCGACGTGGCGGATGTCGGTGCCAAGATACTGGTCGTCGCCGACGGTGATGCCGGCAAGGCGCAGGCGCTGGCCGATGAGCTGGCCGGCGCGGTCTGGGCGATGCGGGAAGAGGCCGCGAGCCGCTGCGATACGATCGACGCGGCCATCGATTTCGCCCTCGCCTCCGCCGACCCGCGCCCGATGGTCCTCGCCGACTTCGCCGACAATGCCGGCGCGGGCGCGCCTTCGGACAACACCGCGATCCTCGCCCGCCTCGCAGAGCGGGGCGTCAAGGACGTGGCCCTCGGCCTGATCTGGGATCCCGGGGCAGTCGGCATCTGCCACGAGGCCGGGCTCGGGGCGTCTTTCACGCTGCGGATCGGCGGCAAGTGCGGCGTGACCTCCGGGAACCCGGTGGACCTGCGCGTCACGGTGCGCGGCCTGTCCGACAACCACAGCCAGACCGGCCTCAGCGGCGGCCACGCCCATCTCGGCCCCGCGGCCTGGGTGGAGGCGGACGGGATCCACGTGGTGCTGACCCACAAGCGCCAGCAGGCCTTCGCGCCCGACGCGTTCACGGGTCTCGGCCTCACCCTCGACGACAAGCGGATGGTCGTGGTGAAGTCGATGCAGCATTTCTACGCCGCCTTCGCGCCGATCGCGAGCGAGGTCCGCTACGTCGCGGCGCCCGGAGCCGTTCCGCCGGATTACGGCGCGATCCCCTACACCAAGCGGTCGGGCCACTACTGGCCGCGGGTCGCCGATCCGTTCGCCGAGGAGAAAGCCCGATGATTCCGGATCTGCGCTTCGACGCTCAGGACATCCTCGCGACCTTGCAGCCCTGGGTCCTGTGCGAGAGTCCCACCCACGACGCGGCGGCGGTCAATCGGATGATGAGCGTCGCCGCCCGCGATCTCGCGCTCCTCGGGGCGACCGTCGAGACGATCCCGGGCCGCATGGGCCTGAGCGACTGCGTCCGCGCGCGGTTCCCGCACCGGGACCGCGACCGGCCCGGCATTCTGGTGCTCGGCCATCTCGACACGGTGCATCCGGTCGGCACCCTCGGAAGCCTGCCCTGGCGGATCGACGGCGATCGCGCCTACGGCCCGGGCATCCTCGACATGAAGGGGGGCAACGTCATCGCCCTGGCGGCGATCCGCGCCCTGGCTGCGGCCGGGATCGAGACGCCGCTGCCGGTGACCGTCCTGTTCACCGGCGACGAGGAGGTCGGCAGCCCCTCGACCCGCGACCTGATCGAGGCTGAAGCGGCCCGCCACGCCGTCGTGCTGGTGCCCGAACCCGGCCAGCCCGACAACGGCGTGGTCACCGGGCGCTACGCCATCGCGCGCTTCGACCTCGAGGCCCTGGGCCGTCCGAGCCATGCCGGCGCCTCGCCCCACGAGGGGCGCTCGGCGATCCGCGCGATGGCGCGCAAGATCCTCGCGATCGATGGGCTCTCGGATGCCGACTGCACCGTCTCCACCGGGATCGTGTCGGGCGGGCAGTGGGTGAACTGCGTCCCGACCGTCTGCCGCGGGCAGGCGCTCAGCATGGCCAAGCGCCAGGCCGACCTCGACCGCGGCGTCGAGCGGATGCTGGCGCTGTCAGGGGAGGAGGACGGCGTCCGCTTCACCGTGACCCGGGGCGTGACCCGGCCGGTCTGGGAGCCGGATGCGGGCTGCATGGCGCTCTACGAGCAGGCGCGTGCCTTGAGCGAGGCGCTCGGCCAGCCCCTGCCCCATCGCAGTGCCGGCGGCGGCTCGGACGGCAACTTCACCGGCGCCAACGGTATCCCGACCCTCGACGGGCTCGGGCCGCTGGGCCAAGGCTACCACACCCTGGAGGAGCACGTGTTGATCGAGACCTTGCCGCAGCGGGCGCGGCTGTTCGCAGCCCTGCTGGCAAACCTCGGAGCCGCCGGCCGGGCCTGAGCCCGGCCGGCGTGATGTCAGGCGCGGACCCGGCCGAGGGTCGCGATCGCGACGGCACCCCGGCAGGTCTCCCGCCGTGCCGCCGCGGACGAAGCTCGCCAGGGCGAGGAGCGGACCTGACGGCGCGGCCGGCAGACCGGTCAGGGGCTTCACACGCACCCGCCTGTGGCGATCCGCGACCCGTCGCGACTCCTGCAGCCGATCGTCGGACCGGCAGGCCTGCCACTTTTCGGGTCCGGACAGGGGCGGCCCGGCGTCAGACCGGGTCGACCGGCATCTCCGGCACGCCTCCGGCCTCGATCGCCGCGCCGGCCGCGAGGCATAGGTCTTCCCGGAAGCGGGCGGCGACCAGTTGCACCCCGACAGGGGTCCGTCCGACGAGGCCGGTCGTCACGGTGAGCGCCGGGACCCCGATCGGTGCCAGTCCCACCTGCAGCAGGTTCGCCTCGAAGGCCCGGGCGACACCGGCATCCCCGGTGCGGTCGAGCCCGTCGGGGAAGGGCAGCTCGCCCGAGACCGGGACCAAGAGCACAGGGTTCTCGGCAAGGAACAGCGACCATTCCCGCGCCAGCGTCGCGCGCCGGGTAAGCGCCCGGGCGATGGCGTCGGGCGCCATCGCCTCGGCCCGCGACCGGAAGCTCTCCAGGAGCCCGATGGCCGCCGGATCCCCTTCCCGCTCCGCCGCAGCCCGGACCGCCGCGTAGCCGTCACCGAGCCAGAGCTGGAGCTGGAGTTCGCTGGCTTCCCGGATCGGCGGGGTGTCGGCGATCTCCGTGACCGTCCATCCGGCCTCGGCCAGGCGGCGCGCGGCCTCGCGCAGGGCGGCTTCGACCTCCGGGGCAGTGGCGAGGCCCCCAGGCCGCACGCACAGGGCGACCTGGCGTGGCACGGACGGCCCTTCCAGCGGCGCCGGCACCCACCATGGATCGCGCGGATCCGGGGCCGCCATGACTTCGAGGCCGAGGCGAAGATCCGCGATGCTGCGGGCGAGCGGCCCCGAGACCGCCATGAGTTGGGGACCGATCCCGCGCTCGGGCGAGGACGGATTCCAGGCGGGGATCCGGCCCAGGCTCGGACGCAGCCCGTGCACGCCGCAGGCATAGGCTGGATAGCGCACCGATCCGGCAATGTCGGTGCCGTGGGCGATCGCGCCGATCCCGGCCGCCACAGCCGCGCCCGCGCCTCCGGACGAGCCGCCGGGCGTCAGAGCCGGATCGCGCGGATTCTTGGTGTCGCCGTGGAGCTGGTTGGTGGTGAACCAGCGCAGCGAGAAGGCGGGCGTGTTGGTCCGACCGAGCAGCACCGCGCCGGCCCGGCGAAAATTGGCGACCACGGGATTGTCGTCCGTCGCCACGAGGTCGCGCTGGAGACGCAGCCCGTTCGTCGTCGCGAAGCCCTGCTGGTCGGCGTTGACCTTGATGGTGACCGGGACACCCGCGAGCGGGCCGGGCGCCTCACCCCGAGCCCGGGCGGCGTCCACCGTGTCGGCCTGCGCCAGCACATCCTCCGGGCGGTGCTCGACCACGGCGTTGATCCGCCCATTGACCGTCTCGAGCCGGTCGAGGGCGTCCCGCGCGACCTCCCGGGCCGAAACTTGGCCGGTGCGGATCAGGGCCGCGAGGTCGGTCGCCGTCAGACGCCAGAGCTGCATGGGGGTTCCTTTCGCGCGCCCGGACGGGCGGGGTCCATCCTACGATTCGCACCGCCCGAGCGGCTCCCGGCCGGCCCGCGCAGCATATTCAATATGCAAGCCGACGGCCGCTTTTTTCCGCTTCCGTGGATCGCCAACGCCGGCAAGGCTTTGCCGCAATGCAGCAGAAAAGACCTAAGCATTCCGACGTAGGCGGCTCTTGCTACCTTTGGAACGACTGATAACCTCCCCCCGTTCGCGCGTTCGACCGGCCAATTCAGCGAGAAGGAACGACTTTCTTAGACGAGGGCAGGCAACCTCCAGCAGAAGGCAGGCTTCCATGGCAGAGGTGATTCGCGTCAGGCCGACACACGACGGCACCTACACTGTGTATCGCGGGACACTCGCGTTGATCTGCGGTCTTACCCGCCTCCAGGCCGAGCGCTACGAAGCGAGCCTCAGCCGACAGCAGCGCACCGACTTAACAGTCGTCGGCATCTGACCCGCATCCCGATCCCGGGCCGGCGCCCCCCTCACGGGCCGGCCGGCCCGGCTCGTCAGGCGAGGTTTGACGCGTCGAGGTCCGACCCGTCGAGGTCCGACCCGTCGAGGTCCAGGGCGCCGAGATCGCTGATGGCGCCTGACGCATCGAGGCCCCGTCGCCGGGCCGTGACCGAGACCCTCTGGTCCGACCGGTCGATCTCGAACAGCAGGTAGGAGGCCCGGCGCGACGCCATCGCCCCGTGTCCGTGCGGGCGCGCCGATGCGGAGGGGGCACCCACCACCGGGACGGCCCGGCCGTCCGGCCCCGGGATCCGGGCGGCGCTGGTGACGTGATTGTGACCGTGCAGGATCAGGTCCGCCCCGGCCCGTGCGATCATCGCGGTGAACGCTGCGGCATCCTTCAGCTCGCGGCCGGGCGAGGCGCCCCCGGGCTGCGGCGGATGGTGAATCATCACCACGCGGAACGGGCGGCCCGGCTCCGTGGCCAGGGCGCGGAGCAGGGCTTCGGCCGCGGCCAGCTGCGGCGCACCGAGGCGGCCCGTCGCCACGAAGGGTTTGGTCGGGATCGCGCTGGACAGGCCGACCAGCGCCAGGGGCCCACGCCGCCGCAGATAGGGAAAGCGGCCCCACGAGCCGGAATCGTCGCCCGTGTAGCGGCCGCAGGCGGCGAGCAGGCCTTCGAGGGAGCCGCGGACATAGGCATCGTGGTTGCCCGGCACGAAGCTGACCGCTTCGGGCGAGCCCAGTGCCTCCAGGAAGGTGCGGGCCGTCTCCCATTCGCTCGGCAAGCCGATGTTGCACAGGTCGCCCGTACAGGCGATGTGTCCGGCGCCCTGCGCCTTCAGATCGGTGACCAGCGCCTCCAGCACGGTCATGTCGTGGCTGCGCGAGCGCCCGCGCCGCCAATTGGCGTAGCCGGTGGCGCGCTTGCCGATGAGCTGGTGGAGACGCACCCGGCCGAGGGGGCCGACATGCGGATCGCTGAGATGGGCGAGGCGGAAGGTCAACGCCGGTGGTCACCCTCGACACGGGGACGGAAGGCGCCCCGCATCGCGGGCGCGGCGCCTCGCGTCAAGCGCTTCCGATCAGCATCCCGACCACCAGCACCAGCGCTCCGCCGAGCATGACCTGCAGGGCCGCGCGCCAGAAGGGCGTCGCCATGAAGCGCGTGCGGATCGCCGCGATGACCGCGAGTTCCACCACCACGACCAGGACGGCGAGGCTCGTGGCGAGCACGAACGGGTTCGGCCAGCCGGGCGGGAGCGTGTCGGGAATCGCGTAGGGCAGCGTGTGGCCGAGGCCGCCCAGCGTGGTCATGGCCCCGCAGACCAGGCCGCGCAGCCAGGGGTCGCCGCGGCCCGTGACCTGGCCGTCGTCCGAGAGCGCCTCGGTGAAGCCCATGCTGATGCCGGCCCCGACCGACGCCGCGAGCCCCACCAGGAAGGTCGCGCCGTTATGTCCCGTGGCGAAAGCCGCCGCGAAGATCGGCGCGAGGGTCGAGACCGAGCCGTCGATCAGGCCCGCAAGGCCGGGCTGCACGTAGCGCAAGACGAAGGCGCGGCGCGCTTCCGCGTCCAATGCAACGGCACTTTCGAGGGCGGCGGCCATGCGAATCTCCTTGTTTGGATCAATTCCAATCTACAGTCTGGAATCAATCCAAACAAGGGTGCTTGCCGTGTTTTCGCCGCTCCGCGGGAGCATCCGCGACGCCGGCAGGCCGGTCGACACCGGTGGCTCAAACGTGTGGTTGTGGGCGGGGCCGATTGTCTCGTCTCGGGGGCGGGGGCTAGACCATGCCCGGTCGAATTCGATCCGGAACTGATCGGGCGGCCGTCCAGCCGCCCCACGCGTGACATGAACCTCGGCAAGCGTCTTATCCGCCATCCGTCCGTGCAGGGCCTCCTCGGCCGTTTCGCGGCCGGCTATCTGCGGCTCGTGCGACTCACCAACCGCTTCGAGATCCATGCGGGCGATGCGTCCCCTGGGGCCGCGGACGGCTGGATCGACGCGCGCAAGCCGCTGATCATCGGCATGTGGCACGGCCAGCACATCATGATGCCGCTCATGCGTCGCCCGGGCGACCGCGTGGCCACGATCATCTCGCGGAATCCGGATGGGAACATCAACACCATCGCGCTGGAACGCTTCGGCGTCCGTGTGATGCGGGCCTCCGGCGCCCGCGGCCGCAGCCGCGCCACCGATCTGCGCGCCAAGGGCGGAGCCGAAGGATTGCGGGCCATGCTGCGGGCCCTGAAGGGCGGCGAATCGGTGGCCTTCAGCGCCGACGTTCCCAAGGTCTCGCGCCGGTGCGATGCCGGGATCCTGACCCTGGCGCGCTTCTCCGGGCGGCCGATCGTCCCGGCGGCCGTGGTGACGAGCCGGCATCTGCGCTTCAACTCGTGGGACCGGGCCTGCCTGGGCCTGCCCTTCGGCCGCGGCGCGATCGTGCTGGGCGACCCGATCTATGTTCCGCGGGACAGCGACGGCGAGGCCTTCGAGACGCTGCGCCGCTTCGTCGAGGCCGAAATGAATCGGGTGCATGCCCGCGCCTACGCGCTCGTCGGGCGCGCCGACCGGGCGGCGCTCTACCGCGACCCGCTTCCCGAGCTCCGAGACGCGCCGGTGGGAGACCTCGCGTGAGGCGTCCCTCCGTCACCCTGCCGCTGCAGGCCTACCGGGCCGGCCTGCGCATCGGCGAGCCGGCGCTGACCGGCCTGCTCGCGTGGCGTGCGCAGCGCGGCAAGGAGGATCCGCGTCGGCTTCCGGAGCGGCGCGGTCTGCCGGGGCGGGCCCGGCCGGTCGGGCCGCTGGCCTGGATGCACGGCGCGAGCGTCGGCGAAGCCCTGTCGCTGATCGGGCTCGTCGAGGGCATGATCGCCCGCGGCTTCTCGGTGCTCGTGACCACGGGCACACGCGCGGCGGCCGAACTCGTCGGCGTGCGGCTGCCGCCCGGCGCGGTGCATCAGTACATGCCGCTCGACGCGCCCCGCTGGATTGGACGGTTCCTGGAGCATTGGCAGCCGGACCTCGCGGTCATCGCCGAATCGGAGATCTGGCCGAACACGATCCTGGCGCTGGATGAGCGCGAGATCCCGCTGATCCTGGTCAACGGCCGCATGTCGGAGCGCTCGTTCCGAGGCTGGGAGCGCTGCCCGCGCACCGCCAAGGCTCTGCTGACGCGGATCGCGATCTGCCTCGCGCAGACCCAGGAGGACGGCGAGCGCTTCGCCAAGCTCGGGGCGCCGCGGGTGAGCATCGCGGGGAATCTGAAGTTCGACGCGTCGGTGCCCCCGGCCGACGCGCAGCAGCTTGCCTATCTCGGGGCCATGATGGCCGGCCGGCCGGTTTGGGTCGCCGCGAGCACGCATGCCGGCGAGGAGACCATGGTCGCCTATGCGCACGCGATGCTGAAGGTGCAGTTCCCCCAGCTCCTGACCATCATCGCCCCGCGGCATCCGGCCCGGGGGGGCGAGGTGGTGGCGTGCGCCGACGCCGTCGGCCTGCGCAGCGCCCGGCGCTCCACCGGCGGGCGGCCTCACCCGTCCATCGAGGTCTACGTCGCGGATACGATCGGTGAGCTGGGCCTGTTCTACCGCCTGAGTCCCCTGGTGTTTCTCGGCGGTTCCCTGGTGCCGCGGGGCGGACAGAACCCGATCGAGCCGCTGCGCCTCGGCTCTGCGGTGCTGCACGGGCCCCACATCGAGAATTTCAGCGTGGTCTATCAGGCCCTCGACCGGGCCGGGGGCGCCCTGCCCGTGCGCGACGGCGTCGAACTGGCGGCGATCGCCGCGGAGCTCCTCGGCGATCGGAGCCGGCTCGCCGACATGGCCCGTGAGGGGCAGCGTGCCCTGGAGCCCTTCGAGGGGGCGGTGGCGCGCACGCTCGCCGTGCTCGATCCCTTCGTGGCGCAGATGAAGCTCCAGCGCCTCGACCGGGGTAGCCGCGCGCGACCGCTCGTGCGGGCCTGATGCGGCCCCCGGCCTTCTGGGCGGCGGGGCCGGATCACCCGGCCGCGCGCGGCCTCGCCCCCTTCGCGGCGCTCTACGGGGCATTGGTGGCCCGGCGCATGGATCGTCCCGGCGCCCCGGCCGGCTGCCCGGTCCTGTGCCTGGGTAATTTCACCCTCGGCGGTGCCGGCAAGACGCCGGCCGCCCTGGCGGTCGCGGCCCTCCTCGCCGAGCTCGGCCGCAGGCCGGCCTTCCTGTCCCGCGGCTACGGGGGCCGGAACGCGGGCCCGGTGCAGGTCGATCCCGACCGCCACGCCGCCGCGGAGGTCGGCGACGAGCCGCTGCTCCTCGCCCGCAAGGCGACCGCGATCGTCTCCCGGGACCGGCCGGCGGGCGCTGCCCTCTGCCGGCAGCTTGGCGCCGACGTCATCGTCATGGATGACGGCCTGCAGAATCCGAGCCTCGTCAAGGATCTCAGCTTCGCGGTGGTCGACGGTCCCGCCGGCCTCGGCAACGGATTGCCGTTCCCGGCGGGGCCGCTGCGCGCGCCCCTCGCCCGGCAATGGCCGCATGTCGGTGGGCTGATCGTGATCGGTGATGGCGCCGGCGGCGACGCGGTCGCCCGGGCGGCCGAGCGGCGCGGCCTGCCCGTCCACCGGGCGCGACTCGTGCGGGAGGCGGATGATCTGGCGGGCCGGCGCTGCCTCGCCTTCGCGGGCATCGGCCGACCCGAAAAGTTCTTCGCGACCCTGGCGACGGCGGGCGCGGTGATCGCCGGGACGCGTCCGTTCCCGGATCATCATCCCTACCGGCCGGGAGAACTGGCTGTCCTGGCCGAGTCGGCCCGGCGCCTCGGTGCAGACCTCGTCACCACCGAGAAGGACGCCGTGCGCCTGCCGCCGGCCTTCTCGGCAGACGTGCGCGTCCTGCGCGTCCGCCTCGTGCTCGACGACGCGGACGCCCTGCGCCGGCAGATCCGCGACGCGCTCCGCGCGCCGTGACCCTCAGGGACGGCCGGTTTCCTTGAGCCGCTGCAGAATCGCCTCGGGGGAGGCGTAGGCCTCCTGGCGGGCGGCGCTCCAGTAGCGCAGCCCGTCGAGCGGGATCGGCTCGCCGGTCACCGCGCAGCGCACGAAGCTGCCGGGCTTGACCACCCGCATGGTGCCGTCGCCGTATTCGACGACCGCTTCGCCGTTGTTCGCGCGCTCGTAACGACCCAGCACGTCCGCCTCCTGCTCGATGGCGCCTTCTACACGATCTGCACGCCCCGCGATGCCCGCGAGGTTCAGGTCAGCATCGACGGGGTTTCATCGCGCGCCAGCAGGGCCCGCGCCATCGCCGCATCGACATGCATGCGTTCGACCAGCGCGTCGGCGCTGGCGAACCGCTCCTCGCCGCGAATGTGTCCGACGAACTCCACGGCGATGTCCTGCCCGTAGAGATCGTCGGAGAAATCGAAGAGATAAGTCTCCAGCAGCGGCGCGCCGTCATCGAAGGTCGGACGGCGCCCATAGCTCGCCACGCCGTCGCGGAAGTCCCCCGACGTCAGGCGGACCCGCACCGCGTAGATGCCGTGTGCCAGCCCGCAATCGGGCAGCATCATGTTGGCGGTGGGAAAGCCGAGCTGCCGCCCGCGCTTGTCGCCGTGGCGCACCGCGCCGAGGACGAACCAGCGATAGCCGAGAAGCGCGTTGGCGCGGACGATGTCGCCGGCCGCGAGGGCGGCGCGGATCGCGCTCGACGAGACCGGCTCGGTCTCGCCGCCGAGGGCGACCGGCGCCACGATCCGGCAGCGCATCCCGGCTTCACGGCAGAGTTCGGCGAGGATCGCGGGGGTACCCTCGCGGCCGCGGCCGAAATGGAAATCGTGCCCGACGACAACGCCGGACAGGCCGAGCGCCCCTTTCAGGAAGTCGAGCACGAAGGCACGGGCGCCCGTGGCAGCCAGAGCCCCGTCGAAGCGACGCACGATCAGGCCGTCGAGGCCCAGATGCGCGAACACGATCTCCTTGGCGGCGAGGCCGGTCAGCCGGAACATCGGCGCGTCGGGCGTGAAATAGGCCCGCGGATGCGGCTCGAAGGTCAGGATCACGGCCGGTCGGCCGGCCGCACGGGCCTCGGCGCGCACGCCCTCGACGAGCACCCGATGACCGAGATGGACGCCATCGAAATTGCCGATCGCCGCCACGGCCCCGGCCAGGGCGGGTGGGACGGGCGCATCGGCGCGGCAGATCGTGAAGGGCCGCGCGGCCGTGTCGTCGCCTGGGGCCATCGGTTCGGGGTCGAATGCTCGGAAGGGTCGGATGGGATCGCCTGACATGTCCGCGAGGGGCCCGACGCGGCCGGACCCTGCCCAAAGGCGCCCGGAGGGTCAAGCGAGGCATTCCGAGGGCGCCGGGCTGCCCTCGGGGCGCGCGGCCTCGCCCCGGCCGTCCCGATTAACCGCTTCGCAATGCGCGTGCCCTATTTTCAATGCTGTGCAGCGCAGCTAAAACGCAGCGTTAGCGAAGCGTTAATCTATCCGGGAGCCGCCGCGGCTTCCCGCCGGGCAATACGGAGCAGTTGTTCGATGGCTCTCGACCTGAGCATGCCGATCCTCGTTGTCGACGATTACCAGACGATGGTCCGCATTATTCGCAATCTACTGAAGCAGCTCGGCTTCGAAGAGGTTGATGACGCGTCCGATGGGACCGAGGCGCTGGCGCGACTGAAGGGCCGCAAGTACGGGCTCGTCATCTCCGACTGGAACATGGAGCCGATGACGGGCTACGAGCTGCTGCGGCACGTGCGCGCCGACGAAAATCTTCGGACGACGCCGTTCATCATGGTGACGGCCGAATCGAAGACCGAGAACGTGATCGCGGCCAAGAAGGCCGGCGTGAACAATTACATCGTCAAGCCCTTCAACGCGGCCACGCTGAAGTCGAAGATCGAGGCGGTCTGCGGAAGCTGACCGGCTCCCCTTCTTCGTCCCCTCGCCGTCCGGGCGGTTCGCTCCTGCGCCGCCGGGCGCCGAGACGTGGCGTGGCCGGTCAGGACGGCCACAGATCCGAGGAGAAGAGCATGTCGTCAGCCGCCTCACGGCAGGCCGATCTGCGGTTTCGTGAACCGCAGACCGTGATCGCCGAGCTGATCGAGATCGCGGATTACATCGCCCATCTCCGTGAGGAGATCGGGGCGCTGCGCGCGAACGAGATGAGCCGTGACCGCATCCCCATGGCGCACGAGGAACTCGGCAGCGTTGTCGCGGCGACGGCAGGCGCCACCAACACGATCATGGAGGCCGCCGAGGCGATGCTCGGCCTGCCCGACGGACCGGGTTACCGCGAGGCCGTCGAGGAGCGCATCAACACGATCTTCGAAGCGTGCGCGTTCCAGGACATCACCGGCCAGCGGATCGCCAAGGTGGTCGAATCGCTGCGCCTGTTCGAGCAGCGCCTGGCGCGGTTCGTGGGGGCCGTGAAGGCCCGCGACGCGTCCTCCATGGATCCCGCCGAGCGCGCCCGGCGGGCCCGGGCGGAGGATCTCTTGCTGAACGGTCCGCAGGCTGTGGACGCCACGCCCTCCCAGGACGACATCGACGCGCTGTTTGCCTGAGGCGAACCTTGCCGGCGAGGCGTCGACCGCCGACCCGATAGTCGACTCGGCGGCGGCCTGCCGGTTAGATCGCCTCCCGAACCCGCCGCCGCCCGGCGGCGCCGGAAGGAGGCCTCGGCAGGAATGACGGCGCGGTTCTGGTCCGAATTGACCACCGAAGACTTGGCGCGTCGCGATATGGGGCGGGCGATCGCGGTGCTGCCGGTGGCCGCCATCGAGCAACACGGCCCGCACCTGCCGCTCGCCACCGACACCCTCATCGCCGAGGGCTACCTCGCCCGGGTGCGCGACCACGCGCCGCCCGATCTCGACGTGCTGCTGCTGCCAGTCCAGCCGGTGGGGAAGTCGGACGAGCACGATTCCTTCCCGGGTACGCTCTCCCTGGACACCGGGACGGCGCTCGCCGCCTGGACGGGAATCGGCGCGGCCGTCCACCGCGCCGGCTGCCGAAAGCTGGTGCTCGTCACGAGTCACGGCGGCAACAGCGGGCTCATCGATCTCGTGGCGGCTGAGCTGCGCGCTCGGTTCCGCATGGTGGCGGTCACGACGTCCTGGGCGCGACTCGGCTATCCCGAGGGCCTGTTCCCCGCCGACGAGATCGCCCACGGCATCCATGCCGGCGGGATCGAGACGGCGCTGATGCTGGCCCTGCGGCCTGACCTCGTCCGGGCCGACCGGATCGCCGACTTCCCGCCGCGGACGCGGGCGATGGTCCGCGACTTCACTCACCTGCGTGCCGGCCGCCCCGCCGCCTTCGCGTGGAAGGCCGGCGACCTCCATCCTTCGGGCGCCATGGGCGATGCGCGTCTCGGAACCGCCGAGGCGGGCCGTGCGGCGCTGGACTACGGCGCCCGGGCCTTCCTCGCCCTCCTGCGCGACGTCGACGCCTTCGAACTCGACCCGGACGTGTAACCGCCGCCGCGGCAGCGCCGAAGGAGCCGGTACGCCGGGTCCGAACCGCCGGCGTGCGGGAGTTCCGGCCATGCGCCCTGCCCTCTTGATCGCCGCCGTCCTGTCGTGTGCCGTCCTCCCTTCGGCCGAGGCGGCGGCGCGCCCCGTCGTCGTCGAATTGTTCACCTCGCAGAGCTGCTCCTCCTGCCCGCCCGCGGAGGCGCTGATCGGCCGCCTCGCCCATGAGCCGGCGGGTGCGCAGGGCGACGTCCTGCCGCTCGCGTTCCACGTCACCTATTGGAACCACCTGAACTGGCGCGACCCCTACGCCCTGCCGGCCGCCACCGCCCGCCAGGAATCCTACGCGACCCGCCTCGGCGGACCCGCCTACACGCCGCAGGCCGTGATCGACGGGCAGACCGGGCTGGTCGGCTCCGACGAGGTCGGGCTGCGCGCTGCCATCGCCCGCGCCCGGGAGGCCGGCCCCGGCATCCCGGCGACCCTGGCCCGCGACGGCGGGCGCGTCGTCGCGCAGATCGGGCCCGCGCCCGACGCCGGAGGGGCCTCCGGCCGCGTCCTGCTGATCGGGTACGATCCGAGCCACACCACGCGGGTGCTGCGCGGCGAGAATGCCGGGCGGACCCTCGAGCAGGCCAACGTCGTCCGCTCGCTGCAGGATCTCGGGCGCTGGTCCGGTACCGCCGCGACCTTCACGGCGACCCGCCCCGAGGGCGAGACGTCGGCCCTGCTGCTTCAGGCCGATGACGGGCGCATCCTCGGCGCGGCGCGACTCGCCGCGTCCCCCGCCGGGACGGAACGGGAGGCCGTACGATGATGCTCGCCGTTTCGGGCGGGATGCCCGCGCGCGCTTGGGCGCTGGCGTCGGGATCCCACCGCGGGGTAGACACGACGCGGGCCGGGGGGCGGAACGACGGCGGAGCCCGGATGGCGCTCGAAGAGGAACTGGCGACCCTGATGGCGGCGGCGCAGGGCGGCGACGCGGCCGCCTACCGCTCGCTGCTCAAGGCGTGTCTGCCCGTGGTCTCGGCGATCGCCCGGGCACAGGGCGTGCGCGGCGAGGCGGTGGACGATGTCGTGCAGGACGCGCTGATGACCGTCCACCGGGCCCGGGCGAGCTACGATCCGGCCCGTCCCTTCCTGCCCTGGCTGCGCGCCATCACCCAGCGGCGGGCGATCGACCGGCTGCGCCGCGCCGGGCGGCGCCCGCGGGAGGTCAACGACCCCCTGGCCTACGAGGCCGAGGTCGATCCGGGCCCGATCCCCGGCCATGGGCTGGAGGCGCGGGATCGGGCGGCCGCCCTGGCCAGGGCGGTGGCCGCCCTGCCCGACGGCCAGCGGCAGGCCGTGGAGCACCTGGGCCTGCGCGAGCTGTCGCTCGACGAGACCGCGGCCCTCACCGGTCGCAGCAAGGGAGCCCTCAAGGTGAACCTGCACCGGGCGCTGAAGGCGCTCCGGGCCAGTCTGACGCAGGAGCGGGAGTGATGCCCGGAGAGGGGAGCAACCGGGCCGGCGGGGACCTGTCCCGTTACGACCGACTCGTCGAGGAACTCGCAGGCGGCCTCGAACCCGTGCGGCCGCTGCCGACCCCGGAGGCCCGCGCGGCGCTCTGGCTCGGCGTGACGCTGGTGGTCGGCGTCGTCCTCGCGGCCTGGATCGGAACCGGCGGCTTCATGCTGCGCATGCATGTGCCGGATCTGGCCCTCGCGGCGGTCGGCGCCGTGCTGACGGCGATCACGGCCGCCTTCGCGGCCTTCGCCACGAGCGTGCCGGGACGGTCCAGCCGCTGGGCGCTTTTGCCGCTTCCGCCCCTGGCCCTCTGGGTCGGCGCGAGCGGGCTGGGCTGCCTGCGCGACTGGATCGCGCCGGGGGCCGACGTGCCCGGCGAGCACACGATCGCGGGCTGCTTCAGCTTCCTGATCTGCGTCTCGGTGCCCTTGTCGGTGCTGATCGTCGTGATGCTGCGGCGCGCCTGCCCGCTGCGGCCGAACCTCACCGCCGCCCTCGGGGGGCTGGCGGTGGCGGCGGCGGCGGCGGCGCTGCTCATGCCCGTCCACCCCCACGACGCCACCGCCACGGATCTCCTGTTCCACGCGGCGGCGGTGACCATCGTCATCGCGGCGAACGGCCTGGCGGGCGGCCGGCTGCTCGGCCGGCACTCCGGGACCGGCTAGGGCGTACCGGTCGAGGCGCCGGGCCGCGACCACGCGGCGTGAGCCGGTCTGCGGGCCCCGGCGTCCGGCGCGCTCGCCTCAGGCGGCGCTGGGATCGAGGCCCGGCCAGTCCACGATCCGATCCGGCAGCTCGTCCTCGGAGAATTCCTCCTCGTTGCCGGCGAGCCGGCCGCGGACCGAGATGCCCGCCTCGTGCACGCTCGCGGCCCGGCCGGAGATCAGGGGATGCCACGGGTAGAGCGGCTGCCCGTCGCGCACGAGCCGGTACGCGCAGGTCGGCGGCAGCCAGGCGATCGACCGCACCGCTTCCGGCGTCAGGCGCACGCAGTCGGGCACCCGCTTCTGGCGCCGCGCGTAGTCGCGGCACCGGCAGGTGAGGCCGTCGAGCAACGTGCAGCCGATATCGGTGTGATGGACCTCGCCGGTATCCTCGTCCTCGAGCTTCATCAGGCAGCACCGGCCGCAGCCGTCGCACAGGCTCTCCCACTCGGACGGGGTCATGGCTTCGAGCGTCTTGGTCCGCCAGAACGGCTCGACCGCCCCGCGGCGCGGCGCCTCGGGCTTGGGCATCGGGAAAGTCTCTCGGATGGGAAGCCGCCTCTCTGCCCGAGCCCGGGCACCGCTGCAAGCGTGGCCGCCGACGACCTCCATGCGACCGGATCGCACCGTCGTGCGTTACGCCCAAGCTCGTCCGCGGCGATTCGCGAGACTGCGCAGAGCCTCGCCGACGGTTCCGGATCCTGCTATGGACCTCGGATGCCGTGCGGTGGCGCAGGCGCAGGGTTCGTGTCCGCGGCGCGGGCCCTCGACCATCCGCCGCCAGGATCCGCCGCAGAGGCGCTCGACAAGCCGGGTTCTACATCGTGCGCCTGCCGACGCTCACCGAGATCAAGGTCCGCCTCGAACGCGCCGCGCTCGCCTTCGACGCCTGGGTCAATGCCAGCCTGTACGATGGCGGCCAGTCCACGGGCGAAGCCTACGAGCGCTTCCAGCGCGTCATGAGCCGGTTCGCCGTGCGCGGCTGGAAGCGCGTCGCCCTCGACCTGACGAGCGAGGGCGTCACCATCGGGACCGGGGGCGCTGTCCTGATGCTCGCCCTGGCTCAGCCCGCCTTCCAGCTGACGAGCGAGAACTGGCTCAAGCAGCAGGACCTCGCCGTTACCTTCCTCGACCGCTACGGCACCGAGGTCGGCCGCCGCGGCATCAAGCATGACGATTCGCTCAAGCTCGATGACTTTCCCGACATCATGATCAAGGCGCTGGTCTCCACGGAGGACCGGCGCTTCTACGAGCATTGGGGCATCGACCCGATCGGCACCCTCCGGGCGCTGGTCAACAACTCGCGCGGCGGCGGCGGCACGCAGGGCGGCTCCTCGATCACCCAGCAGCTCGCCAAGAACCTGTTCCTGACGAACGAGCGCTCCCTGGAGCGCAAGATCAACGAGGCGTTCCTGGCCCTGTGGCTGGAGAGCCACCTCACCAAGAACGAGATCCTGAAGCTCTACCTCGATCGCGCCTATATGGGCGGCGGCACCTTCGGCGCCGTGGCGGCGGCGGACTATTATTTCGGAAAGCCGCTCAAGGACATCAGCCTCGCCGAGGCCGCCATGCTGGCGGGCCTGTTCAAGGCGCCCACCAAGTACGCCCCGCACGTCAACCTGCCGGCGGCGCGCGCCCGGGCGGCGGACGTGCTGCACAATATGGTGGAGGCGGGCTTCGTCACCGAGGGCCAGATCCAGACGGCGCTTCGCAACCCGGCGACCCCGGTGACCCGCACCCGCGACATCACCGCCGACTATTACCTCGATTGGGCCTTCGGCGAGATCAAGGCCATGGCCGACGCGGGCAAGCTGCGCAGCGACCGTGTGCTGACCGTGAAGACGCCCCTCGACCTCGCCATCCAGAAGCGGGCCGACGAGGTCGTGGCCGACATCCTGCGCAAGTCCGGCGACGCCTACGACGTCGACGAGGCCGCGATGGTGATCCTCGACCCGGACGGGGCGCTGCGCGCCATGGTGGGGGGCGCCGATTACGGCGAGAGCCAGTTCAACCGCGCCACCGACGCCCTGCGCCAGCCCGGCTCGTCGTTCAAGCCCTACGTCTATTCGGCCGCGCTCGCCTCCGGCCTGTTCAAGCCCGACACGACGGTGGTCGACAGTCCCGTCTGCATCGGCAACTGGTGCCCGCAGAATTACGGCCGCTCCTATGCCGGCCGGGTGCCGATGTGGCTCGCGGTGGCGAAGTCGATCAACACGATCCCGATCAAGATCTCGATTTCCCTCGGCAAGGCCATGGGCATCAGTCACGAGGCCCGGGCCGCCAAGGCGGGCCGCGCAAAGATCACCGAACTTGCCCACAAGATGGGCATCACCTCGAACCTGATCGACACGGTGTCGATGCCGATCGGCTCGGACGAGGTGACGGTGATCGACCAGGCGGCGGGCTATGCGGTCTTCGCCAACGGCGGCTTCCGCGCCAAGCCCTACGCGGCCATCGAGGTGAAGAACTCGTCCGGCGAGGTGATCTACCGCCACGCCGACGAGGCGCCCGAGCGGGTGCTCTCGCCGCAGGTCGTGGCCGACATGAACTTCATGCTGAACAAGGTGGTCGAGGAGGGCACTGGCAAGCGGGCGCAGCTCGAGGGCGTGAAGGTGGCCGGCAAGTCGGGCACCACGAACGCCTACCGGGACGCGTGGTTCGTCGGCTACACGGGCAATTACGTCGGCGCCGTCTGGTTCGGGAACGACGATCACACCTCCACCAACAAGCTGACCGGCGGCTCGCTTCCGGCCCAGACCTGGCACGACATCATGGAGCCGGCCCATCAGGGCATCGAGATCAAGGGTCTGCCCGGCCTTAAGGACAGCCCGCGCGCCGCCCAGCAGCAGGCTTCCGGGGGCCCGACCGCCCCGATCGACCCCAATGCCAGCGCCTACGGCAAGCTCTCGCGCCGCTCCTTCGAGGTGATCAGCGGCCTGAACGGCCTGTTCCGCACGGTCGAGCGCGCCCCCGCAGAACCGGCTCCGGACGCACCCTCCGGAACCGGAGAGCCGCGCAAGACCGGCAGGAAGCCCGGCGACCGGGCCGCGGTGCCGCCGTCCGGCCAGCTGCGCGAACTTGCCGAGGGCAGCCGCCCGGTCGGCGGTTTCACCGAGGTTCGGTGAGCGCATGAAGCTCACGATTCCCGACGCGTTCGGCCGCGTCTCCATGTCCGCCGGCGCCCCGCGCAGCCGCGCGGTCCGGTTCGTCCGACGGCTGTGGCGCAAGACTTCGATCGCCGGCCTTGCCGTCTACGCCCTGGCGCTGGGCGCCCTCCTGGGCCTCGCCAGCGCCGACTGGGCGACGAGCGGCGGCTATCCGTTCGGGGGCGTTCAGGTCGGTGCCTGGACCGCTTGGCCGCGGGCCGGCGCGGCGAATGCGGATCCTTACACCCGCGCCGTCAATGCCCGCCGGGGAGAGATCCCTCTGGCGGTCGGTGAGGGCCTGCTCCTGACGGCGGCGGTCGACGATGCCGGGCAGGCGCTCGACGCCACCTGCACCTACCGGATCGGCGGCGCGACGCCGCCCGCCCGCGCCTGGACGATCACGGTGGCCGGCCGCGGCCCGCGCGATCCCGGCCGTGCGCCCCTGCGCGAGGGCTTCACCTCCACCGAGGTGCTGCGCGCGCCCGACGGGTGGTTCTCGATCGTGCTCGCGCCGGATGTGCAGCCCGGGAACTGGCTCCCGAGCCCGCGGGCGACCGGTCCGGTCCGGCTGGCGCTGCGCCTCTACGATACGCCGGTGGCCGCCAGCGTCGGGTCCCTCGACCGGAGTTCCGTGCCGGCCGTTACTCGCCTCGGATGCGCCTCGTGAGCCTGCGCTTCGTCTACGCCACGCTGATCGGCCTCGTGCTCGCCGGGATCGTCCACATCGCGGCGGTCCTGGCGATCCCTGCCCTCTCGGAAGCCGACGCCGTCTCGCGCGCCCGCACCAGCGAGAACCTGGACCATCCGCAGTCGATCTACACGGTCGCCACCGGTGACGACCCCTCCCCGCCCGAGGCATGGCTGCCGATCCCGGATCCGGCGGTGGCGGTGGGCGTCTGCGCCTACAACCTCGCGGACGGGCCCATGCGCGTCTCCGCCCGCACCGGTCCCCTGTCCCTGTCGCTCGCCGCGCATGCCCGCCGCGGGGCCTTCTACGCGGTGACCGACCAGGCCGC
This sequence comes from Methylobacterium sp. 092160098-2, assembly GCF_028920805.1. Taxonomy (NCBI): domain Bacteria; kingdom Pseudomonadati; phylum Pseudomonadota; class Alphaproteobacteria; order Hyphomicrobiales; family Methylobacteriaceae; genus Methylobacterium; species Methylobacterium sp. 092160098-2. The sequence continues at coordinate 425,855 of NZ_JAQPZJ010000003.1, forward strand.
GGTCCGTGGCGCCCTCGACCTCGTCATCCTGACCCGCGCCCAGTACGACGAGGCGCTCGCAGACGACGACGAGAACGATCCGAGCCGCGACGTGCGCATCGTCGCGCCCGACACGCGCGGCTTCGTGGTGGTGCGGGTGATCGCCGGTCTCCCGAGTCAGCGTCCCGCCGCGAATGCCGCGGTCCAGGCCGTCTCCTGCACCACCGACACGTCGACGGACGATGCGCCGACGGGCAAGGACGCGCCCGGCAAGGACGCACCCGGCAAGGACGCGCCCGGCAAGGATGTGCCCGGCAAGGGGACGGGGCGCTAGCGGGGCCGTCGAACGGGCTGGCTGCGTCGATCGACGTGCGGCGGGCCTCAGCCACCTTCGTCCGTTCGGGGATCCGCGGATCGTCCGCGTCTCCAGCACTGGGCGATCGGCCGGATGGACCTGCCCCTCTCCCTGACCCACGATCCGGACACGCGCGGGCCTGCACGTCGGCCACGCGGCCGATGTCGCGTCGGCACGGGCGCTGTCGTCGTCAGGATGGGGCGCGACCGCAGTCTCGGCCGTTCAATACTTGACCACCAGCGGCTCCGCCTGCGCGACCGGCACCGGGGGCGGCAGCGGAGCCGGTCCGAGGCCGCAGCGGGCCGCGGCATCCGGCGGGAGGAGCGGGTCGAGCAGGTTGCGGCGGGCGGCCAGCATCATGATGGACCGCTCGGCCGAGACCGATTCCGGTGCCGGCGCCGCGGCGAACAGGTGTTCCAGGGCGAAGCGGTAGCGCGCGAGCCGCAGGCCGGCCTCGAAGCGCACCCAGGCGATCAGGCAGCGATTCTCGGCGACCCGCTGGGCGGCCTCCAGCACGTCGGCGTTGTCGAGGGTCTTGGCGAAGGGCAGGCTGCGCAGACGGGCGGCATCGGCGTCGATGACGCGGGCGGCCAGCGCCACGAAGATCGGGATCAGCCGGGCATCGGCCGTGGCGTCGTCGCCGAGCTTCCGGTAGCGGGAGACCGGGGAGCGGGACGGCTCCGCCGTCAGGGCCTCGTAATAGGAACCGACTTCCTCGTAGCGCCAGGTCGGCGGGAGCACGTGGGCGCTGGCGAGGCCCAGCACCGCGTCCTGAAAGGCGGTGAAGCTGCTGGCGGGCTGGACGAATCGCCATGCGCGGTCGCGCAGGGCCTGCTCGTCGTCGGTGAGGCCGGATTCGAGCAGCAGGCGCCCGCGGTCTCGGGTGCTGAAGCTGCCTGTCGTATCGATGAGCCCGTTCCAGACCCCCGTACGCGGTCGGCCGAAATCGCCGCTCTGGGTGCAGGCTGCGAGCACGGCCAGTGCAGCGCCGACGGGGCCGAGGCGCATCGCTCGGCGTGCGCGGCCGAACGGCCGGCGATCCGGGGCTGACATGGGAGAACCGTCGGTGGCGTCGCGCGGCCGATGTGGCATGGACCGTGACGTCCTCAGGACGCGAGGCGCTCGTAGCGCACGCCGAGGAACAGGAGGATCTCGCCGCGCCGCTCGCCGGAGCGCGGAATGCGGGAACTCCGACGCGCCTCGGCGCCCGGAAAGGGAATCAGGTCCGCGGACGCGGCCGGTGCAACTCTGCGGGACAGATCGGCGGCCGACTTCGACGAGCGGATTTCGCCGGTCTCCTGCTGCTTGAAAAGGGTCATGGTCTCCGGCTCCTGTCGGCGGTCCGAGCATCTGGCCCGGGCCCTTCGGAGGGCGTCGGCAAGGGCTACCGAAACAATCCAGCACGACGTGGTTAACGGAGTCTTTCCAGGCATCGGCGCCCGAAGAGCGCTCTGATGGGAGTTGGCGCGCGACTTGCGTGGCCTTCCGTGCCCATGGCGGGCGTTTCCTCCCTTCGACTTGAGGCCCCGTCCGATCCCGGACGGGGCCTTCTTATGTGGAGCGTCGTGTCTTGTCGGACGGCGCCGCCGTGCGACCCGCGTGCCACACCGCGGCGAAGCGTGGTCGCGACGTTCCTGCGCGGAACCCCTCGGGACCTCCAACGCTTGCCTACCGCCCGGCCCGACCGATATGCCGGACGCGGGCGATTGCGGGACCGCCGCGTCGGTTCTCCGCCCGAGCGAGATTGAGGACACCGCTGAATGCGACTGGTTCCGGAACGATCCCTGCGCGCCGCCCGCCGCCGCGGGTTGGCTACTGCGGCGCTGGCGCTGTTCGCGCTGACGGCTGGCCCCGCCTATGCCCAGCGCGAGGACCAAGGCCTGCAGCTTGGCTGCGCGAACGACTATTTCCGCCTCTGCGCCGGCGTCGACCCGAACAGCCAGGACGCGGATCGCTGCATGATGCGCAACCGCAAGCGCCTGTCTCCCGAATGCCGGTCGGCGATCGGCGACTACGACAAGCGCACGGGCAGCAAGTCTCTGTCCGACGATTGAGATTGCCGCATCCGGTTGTGATGTCCGCCGTTGGCGAGGGGCGTTTGGTATGAGCCTGACCGTCGCGGTTCAGATGGACCCGATCCAGAATATCCGGATCGCGGGTGACACGACCTTTGCCCTGCTGCTGGAGGCCCAGCGGCGGGGGCATACGCTCGTCTACTACACGCCGGACCGGCTCTCGATGCAGGGCCGGCGCGTGACCGCGCGGGTCGAACGCCTGAGCGTGCAGGACGTCGAAGGCGCGCATTACACCCTGGCGCCACCGGAGCGGCTCGACCTGGCCGAGGCGGACGTGGTGCTGATGCGCCAGGATCCGCCCTTCGACATGGCCTACATCACGGCCACCCACATGCTCGAGCGGATCCATCCGGAGACCCTCGTGGTCAACGATCCCTTCGAGGTGCGCAACGCGCCCGAGAAGCTGTTCGTCCTCGATTTTCCCGAGTTGATGCCGCCGACCCTGATCAGCCGCGACAAGGCGGAGATCGAGGCCTTCCGGCTGGAGCACGGGACGGTGGCGATGAAGCCGCTGCACGGGCATGGCGGCGCGGCCGTGTTCAAGGTCACCGAGAAGGACCCGAATTTCGGCTCGATGTTCGACCTGTTCGCCACGACCTTCCGGGAGGCCTGGGTGGTGCAGCGTTACCTCGACCGGGTCACGGAGGGTGACAAGCGCATCATCCTGGTCGACGGCGTCCCCATGGGCGCGGTCAACCGCGTCCCGGCGGCCAACGACATCCGCTCCAACATGGTCCGCGGCGGGGCCGCCTCCGCCTCCGAGCTGACCGACCGCGAGCGCGAGATCTGCGCCACGATCGGGCCCGAGCTGGCGCGGCGGGGCCTGATCCTGGTGGGGATCGACGTGATCGACGGGCACCTCACCGAGATCAACGTCACCTCGCCCACCGGCATCCGGGCGATCCAGCGGCTCGGGGGCCCCGACCTGTCCGTCGCCGTCTGGGATGCGATCGAGGCCCGGATCGCGGCACGCAAGGGCGTGTGACGGCGCGCGGCCTCAGGTCTCCGCGCGCGGCGTCGCGCTGAGTTCGGCCCAGTCGAACTCTTCCTCCAGCAGGAAATAGGCGTCGTCGCCGATCCGGCCCTGGCGGCGCAGGGCGAGCACCGCGTCGCGGGCGGCCTCGACGGCTTGGCGCCGGGCGGCGTCCGCCGGCAGGCTCTCCGGCGCCAAGCCCTCATCGTGCGCCTCCGCCTCCGCGAGGGCCGCGCGGAACTCGGCGCGCAGCGCGTCGGTCGCCGGCGCGTCCTCCGCATCCGCGAGGCTGTCGAGGGCGGCCTTGTAGGCCGCCGCCCGGGCCCGGCCCGTCTCACGCCCCACGGGGTCGTCGTCCTCGAGCCGCAGATGGGCGAGCAGCGGCCGCAGGGTCAGGCCCTGAACGATCAGGGTTCCGAGTACCGTGACGAAGGCGGCGACGACCACAAGATCCCGGTGCGGGAACTGGGCAGGCAGCGCCAGGGCGGCCGCCACGGTGACGATCCCGCGCATGCCCGCCCAGGACAGGGCGATGCCCGGCCCCAGCCGCGCCGGAACTCCGGCCTGGCGGAGGCCGAATTCGCGGATCCCGGTGGTCGGCAGGACCCAGGCGAGGCGGGTCACCACCACGGTGGCGAAGGTCGCGCCCGCGAGGATCAGGGCCTGCCACGCATCCGCGCCGCTCAGCCGCTCCCGGATCGGGTCGATCTGGATGCCGATCAGCACGAAGGCCAGGACGTTGAGCACGAAGACCGCCGTGTCCCAGACGGCGTAGGAGATCACCCGGGCCCGGGGCGCGGTGACGCCGGGGGCCCGGCGGGCGACCGTCACCGCGAAGGTCACGATGGTCAGGACCCCCGACAGCTCGAGCCGCTCCGCGGCGAGCCAGATCCCGAAGGCGGCGACGAACTGCATCACGATCGCGCTCGCCGGGTCGGTCACGCGCCGGGTCACGGCCACGAACAGCAGGCCGAGGCAGGGGCCGACGACGAGGCTCGCGACGACGCCCAGGAGGAACGCCGGCGCCACCTCCGCCGGGTGGAAGGTGCCGGCCATCGCGGCCGTCACGCCGAGCCGGTAGATCAGCAGCGAGGCCGCGTCGTTGAGCAGGCTCTCGCCGCGCAGGATCGTGGCGAGCCGGTGCGGCATCGGCGCGTGCTTGAGCACCGCCAGTGCCGCCACGGCGTCGGGCGGCGCGACCACGGCACCGAGCACGATGCAGGCGGAGAGCGGCATGTCCGGGACGACGAGCCGCGCCACGACCGCGACGGCGAGCGTGGTCACCGCCACCGCCCCGACCGCGAGCCCGGCCACCGCGCGCCAGTTCTCCTTCAGATCCCGCACGGAGGCGTCGAAGCCGGCATCGAGCAGGACCGGAGCCAGGAACAGCGCGAGCGCCAGTTCGGGATCGAGCCGCAGGTTCGGGACGCCGGGGACGAAGGCGAGGCCGACACCGCCCAGCGCCAGGAAGGCCGGATATGGCGCCCCGAGCCGACGTGCGACACCGGCCAGTAGGACGGCGCCGAACAGGACGCCGACGACCCACTCGAAGACTAACATGCTGCTGAAAGAGGCGGAGCCCCGGGACCGTTCCGGGGCCCACGGTCGCAGGCCGGCTCAGTACTGCACGGTGGCGCGTACCCCAAGCACCGCCGCGTTGCGCAGCCGGCGGCCGTCCGGACCGGCGATGCCGGCGCCCGGCCGGATGACGTATTGCGCGTCGGGCTGAACCGTGAAGCCCGGCACGACCACGGCCTGATAGGTCGCCTCGATCACCGCCTCGGCGCGGCGGCGGGGCATCGGCATGCCCGAGTAGAGGATCGTGTCCCGGTCGGCCCGCTGGGCCTCGTCGCTGATGCGCGCGTAGGCGACGCTGAGGCCGATCGTGTCGTCGTCGCGCCCGTCGAACAGGCCCTTGTAGGCCAGCCCGGTATCCAGGTAGGCGTCGATCAGGCTGGAGCGGGTGGGCGACCACGCGGCACGCACGAAGAAGCCGAGGCCCTCGTCGTCCTTGCCGGATTCCCGGTAGAGGGTCTGGTCGTAGATCGCGTAGAGGCCGGCATTGCCGCGCACCGGCCGGCCGATCCCGGTGGCGTTCGGGTCGGCGAGCGGCACGCCGGTGATGTCGAAGCGCAGGCTGTCGAACCGGCCGAAATGCTGCCAGCCGCCCAGGGTGATGTCGCCGGGCAGGCCCCGGGAACCGGGCGCGATGTTGTACGCGTAGGTGGCCTCGGCGATGATCAGAGCCGGATCGCGCAGGCGGAAATTGGTGCCCGTCCGGTCGAGGCGCTGCGCCTCCGGATCGTCACCCGGACGGTTCGCACCGGCCGGATCACCGTCGTAGAGCCCGACCTGCAGGGAGAAGCCGTTGCCCGGCACGTATTTGGCCCGGATCGCCGGGGCTGCGAGCGGGTAGGCCGGCCCGCCGCTGGGCAGGTCGAGCCCGGTGATGACCGGCCAGCCGAAGGTCGAGTTCACGAACAGCGTCGCGGTCTGGCTGACGAAGAACTCGGTGTCGGCAGCCTGCTGCCCGATCCGGATCCCGAGCTGGCCGTCCATCAGGCTCTGGTCGAACCAGAGCACGTAGAGCCGCGTGGACGGCAGCGCCTCGATGACGCTCGTGGTCAGCAGGTTGCCGACATAGTAGCGCGACAGGCCGGTGCCGTGGATGAAGTAGGCGTTGGCATGGACCGTGGCGCCTTGCCAGCCCGCCAGCCGGTCGAGGTCGAGGTTGAGGCGCAGGTTGAGGCGATCCTCGACGATCGCACCCTGTCGAAGGCCGCCGACCGGATTGCCGAGCACGTCGGCGATGTAGGTCAGACTGTACGCGATGCCCCGTTCCTTCAGGACCGGGCGGATCCCGAGCGGGTCGCCGAGCGGGCCGAGAGAGGGCTCCACCGAGCGGACATAGCCGCCGGAGGCCTGGCTGGTGGTCTCCGGCTGCGAGACCGAGATGCGCGGATCGGCGCCCGCGCCCTCGTACACGGTCCGCGTCTGGGCCGCAGCGGGAAGGGTCGACAGGCCGAGGGCCAGCCAGGAAATGAGTTTGCAGGACATCGGCCGCTTCTGGGCGACAGCACACGCGCAGCATAGCATGGCCCGCCGCCCGTATGCGCTTGGTCTTTGCAGGAGGCGTCGCCTCGCCTAACCCTGCGGCCGGTACACCACAGGACCGTCGATGCCCGAGACCCCCGTCTTCACGTCCGCCGCCGTCGCCGCACCCCACAGCCTCGCCGCCCAGGCCGGCCAGACCGTCCTCGCCCAGGGGGGCAACGCCATCGAGGCGATGGTGGCGATGGCCGCCTCTATCGCGGTGGTCTATCCGCACATGAACGGCATCGGCGGCGACGGGTTCTGGCTGGTGCGCGAGCGGGGCGGCCGGGTGCGGGGCATCGAGGCCTGTGGCCCGGCCGGGCGTCTCGCCACGATCCCCCGCTACCGCGAGAAGGGCTACGACGCGATCCCCGCGCGGGGACCCGACGCCATGGTCACGGTGGCGGGCGCGGTGGGCGGCTGGCGCCTCGCCCTGGAGCTGGCGCGGGCGCTCGGCGGCCGCCTGCCCCTGGAGACGCTCTTCGCCGACGCGATCGGTCAGGCCCGAGCCGGCGTCGCGGTCTCGCCCTCGGAGGCACGCTACGTGCCCCAGGAACTCGACACGCTCCACGACGCGCCAAACTTTGCCGCCACCTTCTTGAAGGACGGCAGGCCCTATCCCGCCGGAGAGACCCGCGCGCTGCCCCGCCTCGCCGATACCCTGGAGCAGCTCGCTCATGCGGGGCTCGGCGACTTCTATCGCGGCGATATTGGCCGAGAGATCGCCGCCGACCTGGAGCGCCTCGGTGCGCCGGTCACCCGGGCGGATCTGGAGGCCTTCGCGGCGGTGGAGCGGGCGCCCCTGTCGATCCGGCGCCGCGACGCGACGCTCTACAACTTCCCGCCGCCGACCCAGGGGCTCGCCGCCCTGCTGATCCTCGGGATCTTCGACCGGCTGAACGTCTCCGAGCCCGAACGCACGGCCCATTATCACGGGCTGATCGAGGCGACGAAGCGGGCCTTCGCGATCCGCGACCGGGTGGTCACCGATTTCGCCCGCCTGCGGCACGACCCCGCCGCCTTCCTGACCCCGGAACGGCTGGCCCGCGAGGCCGCGCTGATCGACATGGGTCGCGCAGCCCGGGTGCCCCTGCCCGATCCGGGTCACGGCGACACGGTCTGGATGGGCGCGATCGACAAGGACGGGCTTGCCGTCTCCTACATCCAGTCGGTCTACTGGGAGTACGGCTCCGGAACGGTGCTGCCCGCCACCGGGATCTGCTGGCAGAACCGGGGCATGTCGTTCTCCCTCGACCCGAAGGCCGTGAATCCCCTGGAGCCGGGGCGGCGCCCCTTCCACACGCTGATCCCGGCGCTCGCCGCCTTCGACGACGGCCGTGTGATGAGCTACGGCAGCATGGGCGGCGACGGGCAGCCGCAATTCCAGGCCCAGATCTTCACCCGCTACGCCGATTACGGGATGTCGGTGGCCGATGCCGTCGACGCGCCGCGCCTGCTCTACGGGCGCACCTGGGGGGCGCCCTCGCTCAGCGTGAAGGTGGAGGACCGGTTCGATCCGGCCTGCATCGCGGCCCTCGGCCGACTCGGCCACGAGATCGAGGAACTGGGCGGACCCTACATCGACTCGCTCGGGCACGCGGGCATGCTGGTCCGCCATCCCCGGAACGGTCGGATCGAGGCGACCCACGACCCGCGCTCGGACGGCGGCGCCCTGGGACTCTGAGAGAACGCGCCGCCCGCCCGGCGGCGCGGGATGCCGGCTCAGCCCGCCTGAACGAGCCAGCAGGCGGCGCGCAGGCGCACGGCGCCACCCGCCGCGTGCCGCGCGAGGGCCGCCGCCACGGCCGCTTCGGCGCGCGCCCGGAGATCCGGCGCGGCCTCGCGGACGAGGTGGGAGCTGGGACCGAGGTTCAGGGAGACGTGGGTGGCCGCCGCGGTCGCCGCCGCGTCGGTCTCGCCCTGACCGACGACGATGTCCCGGTCGAGCGCGTCGCAGGTCACGCCGGCGAACCCGGCGGCGCGCAGGAGCGCGACCAGCGGGTCGGGGTCGGCGAAGCGGAAGGGCCCCGGCGTGTCAGGCTGCGGCGGAGGCGGGGGCTCCGGCAGGAGCGGAAGCACCGCGTCGCGCGGCACGCTCACCCAGTGATTCTCGGGCAAGGTCCGCCAGCACAGGAAGGTCAGCCGGCCGCCCGGCTTGAGCATCCGGCGAATGTTGGCGAAAGCGCCGGCGGAATCCGGGAAGAACATCACGCCGAAGCGCGACAGGATCCCGTCGAAAGGACCGAGATCGGCCGTCCCGACATCCGCCTCCACGAACCGGATCGGGGCGGTGCGTGCAACCTCCGCGGCGGCGCGGTCCCGCGCCACGGCGAGCAGCGGCGCCGAGATGTCGGCCCCCGTGACGCCGCCGCCGGGCCCGACCCTGCGGGCGGCCTCCAGGGTCGTGGCCCCCGCGCCGCAGCCGATATCGAGCACCGTGTCGCTGGGAGCGAGGTGCGTGCGGGCGAACAGCGCCTCCGTCAGCGGGACGAACATCGCGTCGAGGACGGCCTGATTGCGCGCCCAGCGCGTGCCGACCTCGCCGTTCCAGTATTCGGTCTGGGTGATGCCGCCCGCCATGCTCCCTCCGTCAGACCGTGGTCGTGGCCACGGACAGCTCGGGCTTGTGGTTCAGGGTCTGGAACACCACGCAGTAGCGCTCGGTCAGCTTCAGGAGCTGCGCCAGCTTGTCCTCCGGCGCGTCGGTATCGAGTTCGAAGAACAGGCGGATGCTGCGGAAGCCCACCGGCGCCTCCTTGTCGACCCCGAGGGTGCCGCGGAAATCGAGGTCGCCCTCGGCGCTGACCGTACCGGCGCGCAGCGGGATCTCCAGGGCTGTGGCCACGGCCTTGAGCGTCACCCCCGCGCAGGCGACCAGCGCCTCCAGCAGCATGTCGCCCGAGCACAGCTCCGCCCCCGAACCGCCCGTCGCCGGATGGAGCCCGGCCTCCGCGATGGCGCGGCCCGTCTCGACCTTGCAGGCGATCTTGGTGTCGTCCAGCGTGCCCCTGGCCTTCAGGGTGATGACCGCCGCGTCCGGTGCGGTGCGGTACTTGTCCTTGATCGGAGCCTGGAGGGCTCGCAGCGTGGTGGCGTCCATGGCGTCGTCCTCTCGATTCCGGATCTGACCCGCTTCTCGGCGGCGGGCCGGCCGGAGCGTTCCGGCTCCGTCAGGCGCCCGGTATAGGTGCGCGCCACGCGGACGGGAAGCGGTTCTCAGGCGCGCCCGGTGAGGACGGCCACCGCTTCCGCGAGGGCGTCGACCTGGGCCTCGTCGTGGGCGGCCGAGAAGGCCACCCGCAGCCGCGCGGTCCCGGCCGGCACGGTCGGCGGGCGGATCGCCACCACCAGGAATCCCGAGGCCTCCAGCGCGGCCGAGATGTCGAGCGCCGCCTGCGCCTCGCCGACCAGGACCGGCACGACGGCGCTCTCGGCCTCCGGCAGGCCCAGACGGGCGGTGAAGCGCCGGGCGAGGGTCAGCGGTCGGGCACGCCGGTCGGGTTCCGCCTCCAGGATCGTCAGCGCCTCCAGGGCGGCGGCGGCCGAGGCCGGAGGCAGGCCGGTGGTGTAGACGAAGCTGCGGGCGCGGCTCGTCATCAGGTCGATGACCGGGCGCGAGGCGCAGAGATAGCCGCCATACGAGCCGAGCGCCTTCGACAGGGTGCCCATTTCCAGCGGCGCCCGCGGCCCGTCCTCGACCACGCCGATGCCGTGGGCGTCGTCCACCAGCGTCCAGGCGTCGAAGGTCTCCGCGATGCCCAGGATGTCGCCGAGCGGCGCCCGGTCGCCATCCATGCTGAAGACCCGCTCGGTGAGCACCAGGGCGCGCCCGTAATGGGGGCGGTGCTCCGCGAGCTGGGCCGCGAGGTCGCCGGGATCGTTGTGGCGGAACGTCAGGACCCGCGCGCCCGACAGCCGCGCGCCGGCCCACATGCAGGCATGGGACAGCGCGTCCAGCAGGATGAGGTCGCCCCGCCCGGCCAGCGCCGGGGTGATGCCGAGATTGGCGAGATAGCCGCTGCCGAAGACCAGGGCGGCCTCCGTGCCCTTGTGGCGCGCGAGGCCGTCCTCCAGCGCGCCGAGATACGGATGGTCGCCGGTCACGAGCCGCGACCCGCCCGACCCCGCGCCGTGGCTCGCGACGGCCGCCTGAGCCGCCGCGATCACCCGCGGGTGATGCGAGAGGCCGAGGTAATCGTTGCAGGAAAAGGAGACGAGCGTCCGGCCCCGTCGTGCCGCCGCAGCGCCGGAGCCGCGCTCCGTCGGCACCAGCGTGCGGCGCAGGCGACCGGCCTCGAGGGCTTCGAGTTTCCCTGTGGCGAAGGCGTCGAGGCTGTCCATGGGGATGGGGATGGGCGATGCCGCGGCGGCAAAGTCAAGCGGCGGGTGCCGGACTCTTGACCCCCGTCCGAGGGGCTTCCATGCCGGACGCATGACCCTCGAAACGCCCGCAGGCCATCTCTGGCGGCCCTACACGCAGATGCGCCTCGCCCCGCCGCCGCTGGAGGCGGTCGCGACGCAAGGCACCCGCATCCGCCTCGCCGACGGCCGCGAACTCGTGGACGGCATCGCCTCCTGGTGGACCGCGGTGCACGGCTACAATCACCCGCACATAGCGGGCGCTGTGGCCGACCAGCTCGCGCGCATGCCCCACGTGATGTTCGGCGGCCTCACCCATGCGCCGGCGGAGACGCTGGCGCGCCGGCTCGCCGCCCTGCTGCCGGGCGATCTCGACCACGTCTTCCTCAGCGATTCGGGCTCGGTCGCCGTGGAGGTCGCGCTCAAGATGGCGGCGCAGATGTGGATCAACCGCGGGGTGGACGGCCGGACGAAGGTCCTGGCGTTCCGGGGCGGCTATCACGGCGACACGATGGGGGCGATGTCGGTCTGCGACCCCGAGGAGGGCATGCATCGCCGCTTCGGTGCCTACCTGCCGAGCCAGATCTTCTGCGACCTGCCGCGAAGCGCGGCCGAGACCGCGGCGCTCGACGCGGCCCTCGCGTCTCATCGCGATACCCTGGTGGCGGTGATCGTCGAGCCGCTGGTCCAGGGTGCGGGCGGGATGCGGACGCACCCGCCTGAGGTGCTCGCGGCGATCGCCGGGCTGGCGCGCCGGCACGGACTGCCGCTCATCGCCGACGAGATCTTCACCGGCTTCGGGCGCACCGGCAGCCTGTTCGCCTGCGAGCAGGCGGGAATCGTGCCCGACATCGTCTGCCTGTCGAAGGCCCTTACAGGCGGCACGATGGCGCTTGCCGCCACGGTCGCCCGCACGGAGGTGTTCGCGGCGTTCTGGTCCGAAGACCCCGCGGCCGCGCTGATGCACGGCCCGACCTTCATGGCCAATCCCCTGGCCTGCGCAGCGGCCAATGCCAGCCTCGATCTGTTCGAGGCGGAGCCACGGCTGATCCAGGCCCGCGCCATCGCGGCCCGTCTCGCCGAGGGGCTGGAACCCCTGCGGCGGGTGCGCGGCGTGGCGGATGTCCGGGTACTCGGTGCCATCGGAGCGGTGCAGTTCGCCCGTGCGCCCGACTTGGCCGTCCTCAAGGCGCGATTGCTCGCCCGCGGCGTCTGGGTCCGGCCGTTCGGCGACATCGTCTATCTCACCCCCGCCCTCACGATCGATGCAGCGGATCTCGACCGGCTGATCGAGGCGGTCGCTGCGGTGGTGACCGAGCTGGCGCCCGGATCGGCATGACGACCGGGCGTTCCACATTCCCGTGATCCGTCTCCGCGGGCGCCTGCAACCCGTGACCGTTTCTGCCGTTGGGCCTACGGCTGGAGACGCGTGCGGCGGCCCGCGCGGCCGGACGCTGCCAAAGGGAGTACACAGTGGCGAGCGAGCAGACGGGTTCGAGCGGCGATCGGCCGGTAATCCTCCTCGTCGAGGACGAGGCGCTGACGATCATGGACCTCGGGGACGTGCTGGAGGAAGGCGGCTACGACACCGTTCAGTGCGCCTCGGCCGAGCGCGCGCTGAGCATCCTGCAGGCGCGCCCGGACATCTGCGGCCTGGTCACGGACGTGCAGCTGTCGGGAAAGACCGACGGGTTCGATCTGGCGAGTTCCGTGGCCGAGGCGCGGCCGCAACTGCCGATCCTGATCGTCTCCGGGCGCGCGGCCCCGGATCCGGCCCGCATGCCCGAGCATGCCGAGTTCATCGCCCGGCCCTGCACCGGCGAGGATATCCTGGACCGTCTTCAGCGCCTCATGCACTGCTGATCCGACCTTCACGTCGGCCCCGTCATCGCACCGTCACCGGCCAGCGCCACACGGACCGGAGCGGCCGCGCGACGGGGGTGGACGGTGCAGTTTCAGGATCGTCCGGCGGCCGCCGGCATTAATTCGGGCGCTCCGGTGGGCGACAAGCAGAAGCGCGATCATCAGGACGAAGCTACGGCCGTGCTCGGCCACACGTCCAAGAAGATGCGGCCGCCCGGCGTCCGCAGCGTCGGTTGGGCGCTGGTGCAGGCGGCGCGCCTGCACCGCGCCCGCACCGGCGACCGGCTGGCCAAGCTGGGGCTTTTCGCCGGCCAGGAACAGGTGGTGCAGGCGCTGGCCGCGGCCGGCACCATGACCATGGGTGATCTCGCGGCGCTGCTGCGGGTGCGGCCGCCCACCGCGTCCAAGACCGTGACGCGGCTCGCGGCCCTCGGCATCGTCGAGCGCCGGGCCGAGTCGGGCGATGGCCGCGTGGTCCGGGTTCAGCTCACGGAAGCCGGCATGGCCAAGGCCGAGGCGATCGAGCGGATCCAGGAAGAGGTCGAGGCCGAGTTGCTCGACCACCTCGACAAGACCGACCGCCGACGCCTGCGCAAGCTCCTGCGCAAGGCCGCCCGCGGCCTCGCCGAGGCAGCCGGTGCCTCCGGTCAGGTGGCGGAGGCCGATGCCGAGATCGAGGCCGAGGACGAGACGGAGGGCCTGCCGGCCTGACCGGCGGGGCTCAGGCCGCGGCCCGGCGCCAGGCCGGGAACGGATCCGGCAGTTCGCGGTAGGGCGCGGGATCGAAAGGTGCGCGACCCGGGCCGGTGTCCACGAGGCAGGCATCGAGCGCGGCGATGAGCGCGACGCGGTCCATCCCGGATCCGATGAAGACCAGTTCCTGGCGCCGGTCGCCCCAGACCTCGCTCCAGACCGTATGCAGGCGCTCCCGGAACTCGGGCGCCTCCGGCCAGCGCCGCCGCGGCACCGCCGACCACCAGAACCCCATCGCGGAGACCCTGGCCACGGCCCCCGCCAGGGAGAACTCGCCGACCCAATCCGGCCGCGTCGCCAGCCAGAAATGGCCCTTCGCCCGGATCAGGCCCGGCCAGGTGGCGTTGACGAAGGCGTTGAAGCGCTCAGGGTCGAAGGGTCGCCGGGCCCGGTAGACGAAGGAGGCGATGCCGTATTCCTCGGTCTCCGGTACGTGCGCGTGGGCGCCGTAGAGTTCCTTGAACCAGAGCGGGTGCTGCTGCGCCTTCTCCTCGTCGAACAGGCCGGTGTCGAGGATTTCCGCGAGCGGCGCACGTCCGTGATCGGTCTCGAGGATGCGGGCGTCGGCGTTCAGGCCGCGCACCACCGAGCGGACCAGCGCGAGATGCTCGGGTGAGACGTCGTGCGCCTTGTTGATCACCACCACGTCGGCGAACTCGATCTGCTCCACGAGCAGGTCCACGAGCGTGCGCGTATCCTCGGCGCCCGCGGTCTCGCCGCGCTCACGCAGGAACGCGGCCGAGCCGTAATCCTTCAGCAGGTTCACCGCGTCGACCACGGTCACCATCGTGTCGAGCCGGGCCAGATCCGACAGGGAGCGGCCCGCCTCGTCCCGGAACGAGAAGGTCGACGCGATCGGGAGCGGTTCGGCGATGCCGGTGCCCTCGATCAGCAGGTAATCGAACCGCCCGGTCTCCGACAGGCGGCGGACCTCGGCGAGCAGATCGTCGCGCAGGGTGCAGCAGATGCAGCCGTTGGTCATCTCGACGAGGGTCTCGTCCGTCCGGGACAGGTCGGCTCCGCCCGCGCGGACGAGGTCGGCATCGATGTTGACCTCGCTCATGTCGTTCACGATCACCGCCACCCGGCGGCCGTCGCGGTTGTTCAGAACATGATTGAGCAGCGTCGTTTTGCCGGCTCCGAGAAAGCCGGACAGAACGGTGACGGGCAGGCGGCGATCGGGCTGTGTCATGCCGCAATCAAAATGTTATAACATTTCAAAGTCAAGGCAGTGAAACGCGCCGCAGCGGCGGGACCCGGCGAAGCTGTTGCAACGATGTAACGTTTCTCAAGCGTGTCGAGGTGGCGCGGGATTACACCTTGCACCTGACCCGAGGTCCGCGACACTGAAACAGTATAACACTATGTGAGTCTCCATGTCCCGCCTGCGTCGCCTCCGCTTCCTTGCCGGCACAATGCTGTCCTCGACCGTCTGCACCGGCATGTTGGCTCCGTCGGTTGCCCGGGCCCAGCAGGCCGTCACCCTCGACGAGATCAGCGTCACCAGTCCGAGCCCGATCCAGGCCCCGCGCACCGCGCCGATCGCCGACGCGGCGGTCCCGATCGGCGTTCTGCCGGTGGCGACCAACACCTTCTCCCCCGTCACCGTGGTCACCCAGGAGCAGATCGCGCGCGATCAGCCCCGGACCTTGGGCGACGCCCTGTTCGACAGGCCTGGCATCTCCGGCACGTCCTACGCCCCGGGCGCGGCCTCACGGCCGATCATCCGCGGTCTCGACAATGCCCGGGTGCGCATCCAGGAGAACGGCATCGTCAACGGCGGCGTGTCCGACCTCGGCGAGGACCACGCCGTGCCGGTGAATCCGCTGGTGGCCGACCGGATCGAGGTGATCCGCGGCCCCGCGACCCTGCGCTACGGCTCCGGCGCCATCGGCGGCGTGGTCTCGGCGGACAACAACCGGGTGCCGACCTTCATTCCGGCGAACGGGGTGCAGGGGCAGGTGACCACCGGCTTCTCCAGCGTGGACAACGGCCGGCTCGGGGCCGCCACGGTGGATGCCGGCGGCGATGGCATCGCGGTCCACGCCGACGGCTTCAAGACGGCCAACGACAGCTACGCGATCCCCGGCGGGATCCAGCGCAACTCCTACAACGAGTCGCAGGGCGGCGCGGTCGGCATCTCGGCGATCGGCGACCGCGGCTTCGTCGGCATCTCCTTCAGCCACTACGACGCCATCTATGCGATCCCCGGCGGCGTGGCGGAGCAGGACCGGACCCGGCTGACCCCGAACCAGGATCGGGTGCTGTCGCGGGGCGAGTACCGGCCCCTCGACGGCCCCTTCGAGGTGATCCGCTACTGGGCGGGCTACTCGGTCTATCGCCACAACGAGGTCGGCATCGGCGAGGACGGGATCGAGGGCGTCCAGGCGATCTTCAAGAACCGGGAGGCCGAAGGGCGCCTGGAACTCCAGCACGTCCCGGTCTTCACGGATCTCGGCAAGCTCACCGGCGCGCTCGGCTTCCAGTCGGACCGGCGTGTGATCAACACGCAGCTCGAATCGTTCCTGCCCAAGACCGAGTCCCGTGCGAACGCGGTCTACCTGTTCGAGGAGCTGGAGCTGCGTCCGGGCACGCGTCTGCAGGCGGCCGGGCGCTACGAGGTCGATCGGCTGTCGAGTACGGCCGCGCAGTTCCCCAGCGATTACGTGCCGGTCGACGGGCAGGAGCCGTTCCAGTACGCCCGGACCCGCCGCTTCGCGCCGAAGAGCGCCAGTATCGGCGCCCTGCAGGATCTGCCCTACGGCTTCGTGGCGAGCCTCACCGGCTCCTATGTCGAGCGCGGACCCACCGGCTACGAGCTGTTCTCGCAGGGGCCCCACGACGCCACCGCGACCTTCGAGATCGGCAACCCGAACCTCAAGAAGGAGCGCGCCCGGACCGTCGAGGCCAGCATCCGGCGGGCCGAGGGACCCTTCCGCCTCGACGCCACCGGCTACTTCACGCGCTATACCGGCTTCATCTACCGCAACTACACGGGGCTGACGTGCGACGACGACTTCGCCTCCTGCGGTGTCGGCACCGACAACCGGCAGATCGTCTATCAGCAGCAGAACGCGACCTTCTACGGCGCCGAGATCATCGGCCAGTACGACCTCCTGCCGGTGGGCAACGGCTTCGCCGGCATCGAGGGGCAGTTCGATTTCGTCCGCGCCCAGTTCGACAACGGCACCAACGTGCCGCGCATCCCGCCCTACCGGCTCGGCGGCGGCGTCTACCTGCGGGCCGACGGATGGTTCGCGCGGGTGAACCTCATCCACGCCTTCAGCCACGACGCCACGGCGGTCTACGAGACGCCCACGCCCGGCTACGACGACCTGCGGGCCGAGCTGAGCTACACCAAGGCGGTCGATCCCGCGGTCTACGGGGCGAGCGCGATCACCCTCGGCGTCCAGGGCCGCAACCTCCTGAACGACGACATCCGCAACTCGACCTCGTTCAAGAAGGACGAGATCCTGCTGCCGGAGCGGAACGTGCGGCTGTTCCTGACGGCGCGGTTCTGAACGCTGCGGCCGCCGCGGCGCCGTCCTTGCGCGAGCGGCGAAGCCATCCAGGGCTGCGCCGGACGTCGCGCTGTCGGCGGGCACCGGGTCACTGCGCTTTCGGCGTGACGACCAACCGAGCGTGATCGGCCGCGTCGGGCACCGGGAGCCTCGGCCGGCCTCCTAGGCCGACAGAACGCGGCGCAGGCGGCGCCAGCCCGCGACCAGACCGGTGACCGCGATCCCCGCCGCCAGGAGGTTCAGGACCCATTGGGCGGCATCGTGGAGCGAGCGGTTGCCGCTGAGCCCCGGCAGATCGAGGCGGTGCGCGGCGTCGAACAGCCAGCGGTTGATGCGGCCGGAGCGATCCAGGCGCTGGAGGATGGTCCCGTCCCGGGGATCGACGTGGAGCCACGTGGCGTCCGGATCAGCGAAGCGCAGGCGCAGCACCGGAAGCGGCCGTGGGTCGATCCCATGCGGATACCAGTACAGGTCGTAGGCGGTCAGGGTCTCTGCCGTCCGTAATCCGCCGAGCAGGGCCGGACCGGCGGCCCGCGCGAGAGCGGCGGCATCGAGGAGCGTGCCGTCATCCGCCCTGCGGCTCCGGGCTCCCGCCGGTGTGTCGGCGACGATCCACCAAGACCCGCCGATGGCGGCGAAGCGCAGCGCGCGGGTTCCGGCCTCTGCGAAGCCCCGCAGGGCTCCGGCGTCGAGGCCGAGGGGGGCGGGCTGTCCGGCATAGGCGGCGCGGATCTCGGCGGGCGAAGCGTTCGACGAGAACCAGCGGTTCGGGTTCATCGAAATCCAGCCGCTGAGGATCAAGGTGCTGAGTCCGATTCCGCCCGCGAGGCCGAACAGGTGGTGCCAGCGGGCGAGACCGCGATAGGGCGTGACGGCCCCGCCCGCGTAGCGGCGGCGGAGGCGCAGGCGCCAGATCCCGATCGCGAGGCCGCTCAGCGCCCCGAGGGCGGCGAAGCCGGACAGCCACAGCAGGACCGTCCGCCACAGATCGGCCCGGGCGCGCAGCGGCGTCAGGTAGATCCAATGCGCCACGGCGCCGGCCCAGTTCCAGCCGCGCTCGAAGCGGGTCGTGTCGAGGGCGACCTCGCCGGTGACCTGAGACACGTAGAGCTCGGTCCCGGCCGCATCGTCGAGGACGACCTTCAGGAACGGCCGGAGCGGATCGTACCGGGCCGTGACGGTCCACTGGTCCCGCTCGACCGGATCGACATGTGCGCCCGGAATCCCCTCGGCCGCGAGACGCAACGCATCCTCGGGCGTCAGCGGGCCGAGCCGCTCCCCGGTCCGCGCCGAGACCGTGGCCCGGCGTCCCTCGCGGTCGGCGATCCGGTAGACCGGTTCCGCACCGCGCATCTCCAGGGCGAAGGCCGCCGGCACGCCGGCAAGACCGCCGGCCCGCAGCGCGTCGTCGGGCGCCACCGCGACGCGCTCCCAGGCGATCGGTGCCAGTCGGTCCAGGCGCTCGGCCCCGGTGAGCGCCGGGAACGGCACGTAGAGCATCACCAGTCCGGAGCCGATCCACAGGGCGAAGAACAGCCCCGCGGCGATCCCGGCCCAGCGGTGGAACAGCAGCAGCCAGCGCCGTCCCGCCTTGCCGAGCCGCCGCGGCAGGCTCACCACGTCACCGTGTAGGCGACCTCGACCGAGCGCGGCCGCCCGAGCAGCCAGTTGGTCCCGACCCCGTTCACGGCATTGCCGCTGATCGCGTAGACCTTGTCGAACAGGTTGTAGACCCGCAGCGACAGGCGCGACTCCGCCGTGACCTGATGGTCGAGGACCACGTTGACGAGGTTGTAGGCCGGGCGCCGCGCCGTATTGCCGAAGTCGCTGTAGACCTGCCCCACGTTCTGAAGCCCGACCCGCGCGATCCAGTCGCGGTAGACGTCCCAGGTCAGCCAGAGGTTGGCCACCCGCTCCGGCACGTCGATCGGCTGATTGCCGGCATACGACACGGTGGCGCCGTTCACAGTCTGGTCGAACCGGTCGTACTGCGCGTGCAGCAGCGCGAGGTTGCCGTCCAGCCGCCAGCCCGGAGCAAAGCGCCAGCCCAAGGCCAGCTCGAATCCCTGCGAGGACTGGCTCCCCACCTGCGTGGACAGCGTCGGCTGGCCGGGGATTGCCGAGATCAGGTTGTCCTTGACGATCCGGTAGCCCGCGATGGTCCATTCCACGGCACCGTCGAAGGCAAGACCCTTGGCGCCGATCTCGACTTGATCGCCTGTGGCGAGCTTGAAGCCCGCCAGCGACTGGTTCAGCGTGATCAGGCTGTTCACCGGGTCGGTGGCGAAGCTGTACTGGGCGTAGAGCGCGCTGTCCGGCGTCGGGTTGTAGACGAGGCCGAACCGGTAGCCCAGCGCCCGGTAGGTCTTCTCGAACCGCGATCCCGTCTGCAGGTCCTCCCGATTCAGCGTCGGTACGTCGAGGCGCACGCCGGTGAGGAACGAGAGCTTGTCCGACAGGATCAGACGGTCCTCCGCGAAGACCGAGGCTTGGCTCGTCTGCGTGGCGTAGGCCGGACGGGCTCGCCCGTTCTGCGGGAAGAGGCCCGGATCGTAGCCGACGAGCGGCACGCTCGTGGGCTGGTCGAAGTAGAAGTTGTTGGTGTGCCGGAAGTCGATGTGGTTCACGTCGAACCCGGCCACGAACTGGTTGGGCAAGCCGAACAGGCTGCCCCGGAACGTCGCGTCGAGCCGGTCACCGACCTGCTCCTGGCTGTGGTAGATTTCCAGATAGTCGCCCCGGTCCACCAGCCCGGTGCCGCGGTTGTAGGAATATTGCTCGACGTCGAGCCAGTGGCGCCGGCTGGTGAGCCGGTAGGCGGTGTTGCGGATCGTGATGTCGGCCGAGGGCGACCATTCGGTCTTGAGCTGGGTCCAGTTGTCGGCCCAGGTGATCTTCGCGTCCCGGACGTTGTAGTTGTTGAACCGGATGAGATCCGGGATCCGTCCCTCGACGAGCGGCGTGCCCCAGTAGCGGGCGGGCTCCTGGTAGCCGAAATCGTGGCTCAGGGTGAACGCCAGATCGGCGCTCGGCCGGAACAGCAGGGCGGCCGAGACCGCGAGGTTGCGGAAATCGCCCTCCGGCCGGATCCAGCCGTCGGCGCGATTGCCGCTGACGTTGAGGCGATACGCGAAGGTGTCGCCGAACTCCGCTTGACCGATTCCACCGCCCGAATCGAACGCAAGGCGCGCGACGCTATCCGTGCCGACAACGGCGCGGGCGGCGTTGATCGGCACGAAGACCGGCTTCTTCGGCACCACGTTGATTACGCCGCCGATGGCGCCGTCGCCGTAGAGCACCGAAGACGGGCCGCGGAGCACCTCAATCCGCTCGACGTTCCACGTGTCGAACGGGAAGGTCACCGTGTTGGCGCCGACGTAGAAGCGCGTGCCGTCGTAGAGCTGCTGGATCGAGTTCGGGCCGGCGAAGCCCCGGGATGTGAAGGCGCCGTTGCCGTTGCCGGGTGCCGCGATGGTGGTGATGCCGGTGGCGTCCTGGGTCACGGCTTCGGCGATCGTATCCTGGCCGCGCAGCCGCGCGGTCTCACCCGACACGATGTCGAGGCTGGCCGGCGTCTCCAGCGGCGTCAGACCGAGGCGACTCGCGGTCCGGTCGGGGGTGCGCAAATTGAGGCCGTTCGGTGCAGCGTGGTTCGGGTCTCCGCCCGCGCCGGCCACGGCGAGTTCATCCAGGGTGACGGCCTCCTGGGCGGCGGTCGGACTGGCGAGGAGCGCGAGGAGAACGCCGCAGAGGGGAGCCGGCCCGCCGGAGCGGGCGCGATGGATCGAGAGAAGCATGGGGGAAGCGGTCCGTGCACGGCGCGCGCCGGCCCCTTTGTCCTATAAGCATTGTAATAACATTACAATGCCTCGACCATCTGGAAACCTGAGCCTGAACGGGTGCGCGGAGGCCCCCCGGAACAGGGATCGCAGGTCGCGAAACGGTGGAGACGGACATGGGAACGGCGTCGCGGGCGCGCTTGCTGTGGCACGTCACCGCGAACGAGGCCTCGGCGGCCGCCTCCCCTCGGGATTGACGGCGCCTCGACACCCGCCAGGACACCCCGCCCGGCGCGTTTCGCGTGTGACCACGGCTGACGGCAGGTCTCCTGGCTCGCGGGTCGCCGCCCTCGCACCGTCTTCCCGGGGTGACCCAGTGACGTGGTGGTGAAGGGCTCGCCGCTTACAGTTGCGGGGGCAGCCGCGGCTTCGGGGCGGACCCCTCATCGCGTTCCCTTTTGATCCCCGAGGGGAACCGTCGAGGAACAGCTTGGCCGTCGTGCGTCCGGGCGTCAACCGCACGTCCGGGAGTTGTCGTGGATCGACGCGGCGGCCCGCCGGTTCGTTGCGGCGCCGTCGGGAACGATCTAGCCGGTTCGGCATGACGGTCTGGCGTCCCCCTGCGGAGATCCGCGTGAAGGCCTTGGGGCTCCCTCGGCGCGGCGATAGCCTGCTGGTGGCGGAGATCCATGCGGATGACGGGCGGCTGACAGGTGTCCGGCCCCTCGGTGGCAGCGTTGCGTTCGGTGAGAGGGCCGAGGACGCGCTGATCCGGGAGTTCGAAGAGGAGCTCGGCATCACCGTCACGGTGCTCGGCGGCCCGCGCGTCGTGGAGAACATCTTCCTGCACGAGGGGCAGGTCGGGCACGAGGTGCTGTTCCTGTTCCCGGTCGCCCTGCCGCCCGGCCGGTTCGACGGACAGGAGCGCTTCGTCTTCCACGAGGATTGCGGCACCGCCTGCGTGGCGCGGTGGTGCGATCTCGACGGGCTCGACGTCCCGGGCGGGCCGGAACTCTTCCCGACCGGCCTGAAGGCCTGGCTCCGCGCGGCGTGGGACGCGGAGCCCTGACGGGCGCGATCGCGCTGCCGCCTTTGCCGCTGCGCGCGGGCGATGCTACAGCCGTGCAATCCCATCGGTCCGGACGTCCGCGACGCCGCGGCCCATGCGCCCGGACGCTCCGTCCGAAGCGGAGACGGGTGCCGGCGGAAGCATGACGACACGACCTCCCAAAAGCGGCGGGCCGAAGGGGCGCAAGCCTCAGGCCGGCAAGTTCGATGCGGGCAAGTTCAAGCCCGGCAAGTTCCAGGCCGACGGCCGTGCCCGCACGGGCCCGCGCACCAGCGCCCGCGACGCTGCAGAGCGCGCGGCCCGCAATCGCGGCGACGATGCGGGTGCGCGCGATCCCTGGGGTGCGCAGGGCGCCGCAGCCGCAGCCCCGGCCCGGCCCGCGAAGCCGCGGCGCGACGCCGCCGCGCCGCGCGGTCCGCTGGCGGCGAAGCCCGGCAGCCGGCCCGTTTCCAAGCGCTCGGAGGCCCCTGGGCCTGCCCCGGCCCCTGCCCCCGCGCCGACACCCGGTCCGACCCGCCGCGAGCAGCGCGCGGCCGCCTCCGCGACCCTCGCCTCCGGGGTGCAGACCCTGATGGTCGAGCCGGACGAGGCCGGCATGCGGATCGACCGCTTCCTCACCGCGCGTTTCCCGCTCCTGCCCTTCACCCGCGTGCAGACCATCGTCCGCAAGGGCGAACTGCGCGTCGACGGCAAGCGCGCCAAGCCGAACGACCGGCTGGAGCCGGGCATGAGCGTGCGCGTGCCGCCGCTGCGCCTCGACCAGCCCTCCGAGCGCCCGCGCAACGCCGCCCGCGAGCAGGACGATGCCGAATTCATCCGGTCGCTCATCCTCTACGAGGATGCCGACATGATGATCCTCAACAAGCCCTTCGGCCTCGCGGTCCAGGGTGGTTCGGGGACGGTCCGGCACGTGGACGGCCTGCTCGCCGCCCTCACCGGCCCGGATGGCCAGAAGCCGCGGCTCGTCCACCGGCTCGACAAGGATACGGCCGGCTGCCTGATCGTCGCCAAGACCCGGCTCGCCGCCGCGACGCTCGCCAAGAGCTTCCGCTCCCGGGCCGCGCGGAAGATCTACTGGGCGCTGACCGCGGGCGTGCCGCGGGTCCGGCAGGGGCGTGTCTCGACCTACCTCGCCAAGGAGGAGCCCACCGACGCCGACGCGCGGATGCGCGTCGCCAAGCACGGCGACGAGGGGGCGAGCCACGCGCTGACCTACTACGCGATGGTCGATCAGGCCGCCCAGAAGCTGTCCTGGCTGTCGTTCAAGCCGGTGACCGGACGGACGCACCAGCTGCGCGCCCACGCGGCCCATATCGGCCACCCGATCGTCGGCGACCCGAAATACTTCTCCGTGGAGAATTGGGAGCTGCCGGGGGGCATCCAGAACCGACTGCACCTGCTCGCCCGCCGGATCGTCATCCCGCATCCGCGCACCGGCAAGCCCGTGGACGTGAGCGCGCCGCTACCGCCCCACATGGCGCAGAGCTGGAACCTGCTGGGCTTCGACGCCACCCGCTACGACCCGATCGTCGAGGCCCCGGAAGCCTGAGCGGGCAGCCAGGGCACGGCCGGGTTCGTCAGGGCGTCCGGGACTTCCGGCCGCCGCCCTGCGGCGCGACCCGCCGATCGCCGTCGGGGCCGCGCCCGGGATGCCGTCGCGACGGTGCCGCGCCTGGTCGAGTCCGCGCCGGACCTCCTGAGCTGCCGCCACGACCCGGGTCGGGCAGGAGAACCGCTTCGCCCTGCCCGTCGCCCTTCGGCCGAATGCGCGTCTCGATGCCGGTATCCTCGACCCGGCCCGGATGCATCGACGGGACGATCGCCCGTCCGGTCGAGGCTCCTGCAAGCTTCGCTGGCGGATAGGGATGATGGCTCCGGCGGTCCGTCGCGCCTGCGCCGCCGTGCCGGCACGCAGGGTGCAACGAAGACGGGCGCCTGCGTTCGGTTCAAACGATCGCCCAGGTGCCACTGCGGCGACGCGACGCGCCGGATGGCGGGATCCCCGCTTAGAGGACCGCGCGTGAGGCGGTCTCGGTCTCCGGTGAGAGGTCGGTTTCGCGCATCAAAGCGGGCAGCCGCAGGAGCCCCATCGCCGGATCCCCCTTCCATCCCCAAATCATTGTCGCGGGAGATGTGCGCTGCGGTATCCCCGGTGAAAGTGGACCGTCATCGGGGCGGGCCGTGCCGCGCATGCCTTGGCAATCGGCCGTGCCGCCTCATATGCTGCCCGCGCCCCGCCGATCCGCTGCGGGGCCAGTTTCCGGCGGTTCGAGACCCTGACATATGAAGCTCGCGATGCTGGCCTGCCTCGCCGCCCTGTGCCTCACCGGGCCGATCGCGCACGCCGCACCGGGCGAGGCAGCCAAGGCGGCGCCGACCGCGAACGGCGCCCATCCGGCCGAGGCGGCGTCGCCGCATCCGCCCGCCGCTCCCGCCGCGAATGCGGCGCCCACGCAGGCCGCGCAGCGCCGGCCCCGAACTCCCGCGCGGAGCGCCGCCGGCGTTCCTATGCGGCCTGCAATCGCGCCTCGCACCAGCGCGGCCTGCGCGGCGGCAAGCGCCGGCGTTTCCTGATCCGCTGCCGGCTCGGCTACGAGCGGACCCGGGTTCCCGGCGGTCAGCCCGCCGCGGCCGCGCCGGCACAGCCGGGCCGGAAGCCGTGACCGAGTCCGACATCCGCCCATCCGCGCCGTCGGGGCCGCCTTTGGCGCGTCGTCGGCGATGAGGCTCGTCGTCTTCGACGTCGACGGCACCCTCGTCGACAGCCAGCACCTGATCGTGGCGGCCCAGGAGGTGGCCTTCGCGGAGAATGGCCTGCCGGCCCCGGGGCGGCGCGAGGCGTTGTCCGTGGTGGGCCTGTCACTGCCGCAGGCCTTCCGGCGTCTGGTCGGCGAGGACGGCCCCGTTGCGGAACTCTCGGAGAGCTACAAGCAGGCCTACAACCGCCTGCGGCTCGATCCGGCCCATGAGGAACCGCTGTTCCCCGGGATGGCCGACCTGCTGACCCGGCTCCATGACCGTGGGGATGTGCTGATCGGCCTCGCGACGGGGAAGTCGCGGCGCGGCGTCGACCGGCTGATCGCGCATCACGGCTGGGCGGAGTGGTTCGCCACGACCCAGAGCGCCGACGACGCGCCGTCCAAGCCGGACCCGACCATGCTGCGGCAGGCGATCAGCGAGGCCGGTTGCGCGCCGGAGGCGACCGTGATGGTGGGCGACACGACCTTCGACATCGCCATGGGCGTGGCGGCCGGTGCCACGGCCATTGGGGTCGCCTGGGGGTATCATCCGCCGGACGCGCTCTACGGGGCCGGGGCCGTGACGGTCGTCCCGACGGCCGCTGCGCTGGAGGTGCTGCTTCTCGAGGGCCTCGCGACGGGCGGCTGATGGCGAAAGGCTCGCGCGCCGGGCCGGAAACGCCTATCTCGCGTCCATGAGCGATCAGACGACAGACTGGCTCGGCGAACCGGGCGACGGCGCGCGGCCCGACCCGATCCGTGCGGCCCGGGGCCATTCCAAGCCCGCCCTGCCCCGGCGGTTCTACACGGAGGCCGGCTTCTCCGAGGAGGCCGAGGGATTCCGGCTGACCCTGGACGGACGTCCGGCCAACACGCCGGCCCGCAACCCGCTGCGGCTCCCGAGCCGCGCCCTGGCCGAGCGGGTCGCGGCGGAATGGGCGGCCCAGGACACTGCGATCGACCCGGCACAGATGCCGCTGACGCGGCTCGCCAACACGGCGATCGACGGCGTCACGCTCCGCTTGGCTGCGGTGGCGGCCGATCTCTGCGCCTATGCCGGCACCGATCTCGTGGCCTACCGCGCTGGTGACCCGGAGCGCCTCGTGGCGGCGCAGGCGGCGGCCTGGGACCCGATCCTCGCCTGGGCGCGGGACGAGTTCGGTGCGCGGGTGATCCTGAGCGAGGGCGTCATGCATGTCGAGCAGCCCGCCGACACGATCCAGACCCTCTCCACGGCGGTGAATGCGGTGACGGATCCGTTCCGTTTGGCCGGACTGCACACCCTGACCACCCTGACCGGCTCCCTTCTGATCGCGCTGGCGGTGCTGCGTGGCCGCCTGGCCCCGGCGGAAGCCTGGGACGCCGCTCACGTCGACGAGACCTACCAGGCTGCCGTCTGGGGGCGCGACGCGGAGGCGGAAGCACGCCTCGCGGCGCGCCGGATCGAGTTCGAGGCGGCGGCCGCGTTCGTCGGTGTCGAAGGCTGAGCCGAGACCGGAAATCCGGTCGGTCGCGCAGATGCAATTGGGCAACAATCCGGCATTCGCGGCGCCCGGTCGGCTTCAACGGCTGACAAGCCGCGAACACTGTTTTACGGTCGGCGCACATTGTGTTCGAGACGACAATGCGTTCCGATCAGCCTGTCCGATGCAGATTTGAAGGCGAACTGGCGACGCTGATTGCCTCGAAGCAATCGTTCCGGGATCTACCCGCGCGATACGCGCTCTTCGACGCTCTTTCGGACCTCGAACGCAGGGCAAAGAGCGCCGGTGCCCCCGACCTGACCTTGCGCAAGATCGCCGAGATCCGCTTCCTGACGGGCATCCTGCGCGAGTCGGTGCGCCCCTTCCCGGTTGCGTCCCTGCGGACGGTGCTGCGGGCTCGCGAGCGGGTCGACCGACGCCGCGTTCCCGCCTCCGAGGCGGCGGATCTCGACGCGGTCTGACGCCCGGGTCTCGCCGACGCGGCTCAGGCTGGCGCGGCCAGGGCCGCCCGGATCTTCGCCTCCAGGGCCGCGGGCTTCGTCCCGGGCGCGAAACGGGCGATGACCCGGCCGTCACGACCCACCAGAAACTTGGTGAAGTTCCACTTGACCACCCGCGTGCCGAACAGCCCCGGTCGGGCCTGGGTAAGATGGGCGTAGAGCGGATCGGCATCCGGCCCGTTCACCGCGATCTTGGCGAGGACCGGGAAACTCACGTCGTAGCGCAGCGAGCAGAATTGCGCGATTTCGGTGGCGTCGCCCGGCTCCTGGGCGCCGAACTGGTTGCAGGGGAAGCCCAGGATCGTCAGACCTTCCTCCCGGTATCGGCGCCACAGCGCCTCCAGGCCCTCATATTGCGGGGTGAAGCCGCAGCGGGAGGCCGTGTTGACGATGAGCAGCACCTGTCCGCGATGCTGCGCGAGCGGGTAAGGCGTGCCGTCGGCCGCGGACACGCTGAGATCGTGAACTGTCGTCATGCCCGATCACTTGAGCAAACCGGCCGGTTCCGCAAGACGCGCGCATCATCTCATCGCGACCGCGCCGCGGCGGCGCCGGCGGCGCGTGGAGCCCGCCTCCCCTCCGCGCCCGACCGGGATGTGGGGATGCCGCGCTGTCGCTTCCTCGTCCGGGGCGCATCCACGGTGCCGGAGGCGCCGGGCACCGGATTGCGGGACAGGCAATCCGCCTGGCTGACGGGCGTCCGACCCGGAGTGCTGAAACGGAGCGGTCACGTGTTCATGAGCCCCTGAGAGTGGGCTCCTCCGGTCCGGGCCGATGGGCTCAGGCCGGGACTTTCCGGACGTCGAAGCTCGGGCCCTGCGGGGTCATGCGGTCGGTGGTGACGATGCGTTCGTCGGCGCCGACCACTCCGAGACTGACATCGCGGTCCGGCAGGACGACGGTGGTGCTCTTGTTGACGTGGACCAGCACGTGCCGCCGCAGCGGCACCGAGGCGACGGCCCAGCGTTTGAGCTGCCCGTAATAGGGTTCGCGCCGCCACGCGCCCGCTTGGCCGGGATCGACCTGGACGTTCATGTTGCGGCTGAGCGGGTCGAGGCTCAGCACCATCTTGGCGCGATCCGGCTTCCATTCCGGTCCGAGCCAGCCTTCCGTCATCCAGAGGCAGTGGAATGCCCGGCAATGGTCGGGCCGGGTGGCGTGAATGGCGCAGCCCTGGCCGGCCCTGGTGTGCCGGCACCATTGTCCGGCCACGCTCTCCACCGCGGGTACGTCGTAGACCTTGCAGCAGAGCGTGCAGGCGCCGCAGGCGCGGCCGGGGGCGGGTTGTGCGACGAACGTTTCCGGATTGAGCATCGGTCGGGCGTCAACAGAGGCGGTCGCGGGCGGCATGCGTCCGGTAACGGCCGGCCGCGGGTCCTTCGGGCTACCTGCCGGGGCATCGGGTCGGTAGTGTGGCGGCGGTGACCCTCGCACGAGGACCTTGCGAACCATGCTCTCGAATCTCGCGACCCGCGACGTCGAAACCGTTCTCCACCCCTACACCAACCTGTCGACGCACCGACAGATCGGTCCGCTGGTTCTGGAGCGCGGCGAGGGTGTGCATGTCTACGACACCGAGGGGCGTCCCTATATCGAGGGCATGTCCGGCCTGTGGTGCACGGCCTTGGGCTATTCCAACGCCGAGCTGGTGGAGGCGGCCCGGGCGCAGATGGCGCGCCTGCCCTTCACGCACCTGTTCTCCGGCCGCAGCCACGATCCGGGTATCGAACTCGCCGAGACGCTCAAGGAGCTGATGCCGGTTCCGACCTCGAAGATCTTTTTCACGTCTTCGGGATCCGAGGCCAACGACACGCAGGTCAAGCTCACGTGGTATTACAACAACGCCCTCGGGCGCCGGAATAAAAAGAAGATCATCGCCCGCCAGAAGGGCTACCATGGCGTGACGGTCGCCAGTGCGTCGATGACCGGGCTCGCCGCGAATCACGCCGACTGGGACCTGCCGCTTCCGGGCTTCCTGCACGTCTCCGCCGCCCACCATTACCGGGGCGCCGAGCCGGGCGAGAGCGAGGAGGCCTATTCCGCGCGCCTCGCCGCCGAACTGGAGGAGACCATCCTGCGGGAGGGGCCGGACACGGTGGCGGCCTTCATCGCCGAGCCGGTCATGGGCGCGGGCGGCGCGATCGTGCCGCCGCGGGGCTATTTTTCCGCGATCCAGGCGGTGCTGGCGAAATACGAGGTCCGCTTCATCGCCGATGAGGTGATCTGCGGCTTCGGACGGCTCGGCACGTGGTTCGGCAGCGAGGCGCTGGGTGCCCGGCCCGATTCGATCTCCTTCGCCAAGGCCCTGACCTCGGCCTACATGCCGCTCGGCGGCGTGAGCATCGACGAACCGCTCTACGAAGCGCTTGTCGGCCAGAGCGAGAAGATCGGCACCTTCGGCCACGGCACCACCTATTCCGGACACCCGGTGGCTGCGGCCGTGGCGCTGAAGGCCATCGAGATCTATCGCCGCGACCGCATCATCGAGGGGGCGGCCGAGAAGGCACCCCAGTTCCAGCGTCGCCTCTCGGCGCTGGCCGGGCACGACCTCGTGGGCGAGGCCGGGGGCATCGGGCTGATCGGCGGCCTGGAGATCGTCGCCGACAAGGCCACCAAGCGGCAATACGACCCCAAGGCCGGCGTCGCTGCGCGCTGCGTCGCCTTCGCGCAGGGCGAAGGTCTGATCGTGCGGGCGCTTGCCGGCGACCGCGTCGCGGTCTGCCCGCCGCTGATCATCGCGCCGGATGAGATCGATGCCCTGTTCGACCGGCTCGGCCGGGCGCTCGACCGCACCCGGGACTGGATCCGCGCCGAGGGGCTGGAGGCGATGCCGGGCTGAGGCGCGCGGCCGGGCGCGGATGGACCTCAGACGGACGGCGGGAAAACCGTCGTCCGGACCCGGTGCCGCACCCGCATTCCGGTCGAAGACGCGCGCTCCGTCATTTTGCGTGGCGCGACGTGACCCGGCACGCCGCGAGGTCCATCAGCATCGCGCCCCCGGACGGCTTCGCTGTGCGCGCAGACGCGGCGGCGTCGAAGCCGCCGCCCGGACGCGGCATCACACCGCGTCGCGCTGCGCGTCCGGCTGAGCGGTGGCCTGGAGCCCGGTCGCCGTCAGCGGCGTGATGCGCAGCGTGGTGATCCGGTTCTTGGCCTTCCGCAGCACCTGGAAGCGGAAGCCGTGGAAGTTGAAGGCCGTCCCCTGATCCGGGATGGTCCGGGCCTCGTGGATGACGAGGCCCGCGATCGTGGTCGCCTCCTCGTCGGGGAGTTTCCAGTCCATCGCGCGGTTCAGGTCGCGGATCGGCACGCCGCCATCGACGTTCACCGACCCGTCCCCCTGCGGGCGCACCCCCGAGACCGTGACGTCGTGCTCGTCGGCGATGTCGCCGACGATCTCCTCCAGAATGTCTTCCAGAGTCACGAGGCCCATCACCTCGCCGTACTCGTCGACCACCAGGGCGAAGTGGGTCTTCTTGGTGAGGAAGGCCTTAAGCTGGGCGCGCAGGGACGTGGTGCCCGGCACGAACCACGTCTCCAGGGCGAGCGCCTCGACCTTGAGGCCCGAGGCGTCGCCCCCCGCCGCGTCGAGCGCCCGCAGCAGGTCCTTGGCGTGGAGCACGCCCACGATGTTCTCCGGCGTGCCGCGCCACAGGGGCATGCGCGTATAGGGCGAGGACAGGACCGCGCGGACGATGTCCTCGGAGGGCTGGTCGGCGTCGATCGCCCGCATCTTGGTGCGGTGGACCATGACGTCGGAGACCGACAGGTCCGAGAGGTCGAGGAGGCCGCCCAGCATGTCGCGCTCGGCCTTGGCGACGCCCCCCTCCCGGTGCATCAGCGCCACCTGCCCGCGCAGCTCCTCGGCGGCGGTGAGGATCGACTGGTGCTCGCCGATGGTGACGCCGAACGGCTTCAGCATCAGCCGCACGAGATGCTCGATGGCGATGGCCAGCGGGCCCATCAGCGCCACCGCGAAGGCCACCGGCCGGGCGGTGAGCAGCGCCGCCTTGTCGGGCTTGGAGATGGCGAGGGTCTTCGGCAGCACCTCGGCGAACACGATGACCAGCACCGACATGCCGACCGTGGCGTAGATCACGCCGCTCTTGCCGAACAGCGCGGTGAGCACGCTGGTGGTGAAGGCCGAGGCGCCGATCGCCACGATGTTGTAGCCGATCAGCATGGCGCCGATGAAGCGCTCGCGGATCGCCAGGATGCGGTTGACGATCGCGGCCCGCGGGTCGCCCGCCTGTTCGAGGGCGTGCATCCGCGCCCGCGACGCGGCCGTGAAGGCCGTCTCCGCGCCCGCGAAGAAAGCCGAGAGGAGCAACGAGATCGCCACGATGCTCGCGGCGAACCACAGGTCGATATGGGTTTCCATCGGGTCCGTCAGGCACGCCGCGCGCGGCTTGTCGGCCGCCCATATAGCGCCTCCCGCGACTTATTGCGCGCCGATCTGGCGCACCGTCCACGTCGCCCAGTAGACGGGCCTTCCGTAGAGGCTCGACGTGTCGCGGCCGGAGGCGGTCGGAGCGAGCCGGTCGAGCCAGGTCAGGAACCCGGCCTTGTTCGGATAGATCGCCGGCGTGTCGAGGTTGCCTTCCGCGTCCGTCATCCAGAAATGCGCGCTCCGATCGTACCGGCCGCTGCCGTCGCCCCCCGAGCGCAGTCCGAGATAGGCCGGCGAGCGGCCGGCTTCGACCGGATCGGCGTAGAGCTTGAGGGCGCCGATGCCGTCGAGGTTCATGTCTGCGGTGTACTGGAGGCAGATGTCCGCCACGGGGCCGCCCGGCGCGTTGGCGGGCCGCTGGCACGTGTAGGAGACCGCCCAGCGCTGCAAGCCCTTGGCCCGGGCCACACGCACGAGGGACCCGGGCGGCAGCGGCCCGGCGAGCTTGCGGGCCGTCGACCAGACCTTCGCCCCGGACAGGTCCTGCGCGGTGCGCAGGAAGAGCCCGGTGCGGCGCTTCTCGGGGGCGAGGCCGCAATCCTCGGGCAGCACGTCGGTGTAGACGTAGTGATAGGTGCGATCCACGACGCTGATCGAACCGGCGAGCCCGTGGGTCTCGAAGGCCGGGGCCGTGCAGGCCGAGGTCACCGGCTTGCCCGCCTCGTCGATCACCGCGGCGGGGGCGGGCGGGTCGCTGCGCCGCCCGCGGCCCGCGCCGGCCTCGAACGGCGTCCAGGCCAGGCCGTACCCGTCCGCGGTGCGGGTGCGGATCTCGAAGGTCTGGAAATCGAGGGTCCGGGCCTCGATCTGCACGCGGCGGCGGACATCGGCCGGGCCGGACGCCGGCGCGTCCTGCTCCGCTCGCCGGCGCCGACGGCGGCCCCGGCGCTCGGTCTCGGCATCGTCCCCGCCGGTGACGCCCACGCGCTCCTGCCCGAGCAGGAAGACGTAGCTGTAGGCCTCCCCGGCCCAGGTGCGGCCCGTCACCGCGATCGGGTCGCGCGGGCCGATCCCCTCAGCCGTCGGTGTCGGTTCGGACCAGCCGCGCGCCCGCGTGCTCTGCTCTGGCAGGTCGACCCAGAACCGGTCGGCCGTGGGCGGCAGCGTCGTGACCAAGGCCTCGAAGGTCCGCCCGGTGCGCAGGGCGCCCCCATCCCGGCTGTCCGTGGCGCGGCGCTCCGGGCAGGGCTCGTCCCGTCGGGATGCCACCGGGGTCTGCCCCTGGAACAGGGCTTGGATCGGGCCCGGTGCCTCGGAACGGGCAAGCCGCAGGAGCTGAACGCCGCGTACGAACGCGCAGGGCGCCGGCGCGATCAGGACGCCCTCGGCCTCCGAGCCATCCCGGCAGATCTCGAGGGCGCCGCCGCCGGTGAGGAAGCAGCTCGGCGCGCTGCCCTCGTAGCTCGCGGGCCTGGCCTCGGCGGGGTCTGGTCCAAGCAGCACGGATCCGGCCACTCCGCAGAGCCCCGCGAGGGCGCCGACGTGCCAGCGGCGCCCGGCCGAGCGCCGAGACCTTGAGTCGCGTACGCAGGAGACGGTGGTATCGGCGAAGGATGTTCCAGCAGACTCTATAGAAACCACGTCTATCGCCGATGTTGACCCGGTTATCGAAATAGTCTCGCAGGCTCTATCCTACGGTGGTCGAACCGGGAAGTGGCGCGGACCACGCACAGCGCCTTCGATGGGGATGGGGCGAACCCCGGGCCCGCTCGTCCGTTGTCGCGGCTTGAGGGCCCCGCTTGGCCGCTCCTGTCAGCGTTCGGAGATCAGCGCATGGATATCGCCGTCGAAACCGTCACCGACATCGTCATGCGGCTGCGCGCCATCGAGGTGAAGGAGGGCAACACCGATCCGGATTCGGGCTCGAACCCGATCGACGACGGGTCCACCGACGTCCTGACCTCCGGCACCGACGACGCCACGGAATCCGAGGTCCGGGGCCTGATCGCCGGGCTCGACGACGATTCCCGGGCCGAGCTGCTCGCCCTTCTCTATATCGGACGCGGCGACATGGAGCCCGAGGAGTGGAGCGAGGCCGTGCGCTTCGCCCGCGAGCGCGAGGCCGCTGGCGAGGGCGCCGTGCGGGAGCTGCTGGGCTCGCCCGACGCCGGGGATCTGCTGGAGGAGGGCCTCGACGCGATGGGGCTCAGCCCCGAACTGCCGCAGGCCTGAGCGCCCGGGAGCGGCCGGTCCATGGCCTCACGCGTGCGCAGGGGCGCCACCAAGGCGCTGCGGGTCCTCACCCGGCCGGTCCGCCGGGCGCAGGGCCGGGGCGGCAAGGGACCGGGTGGCCTCGTGGTCGAGCCGTACCGCGGCTACGGCTCACGCGATGAGGTATTCCTGATCGGCCGCGTCTTCCGGCAATCGCCCGGGATCCCCGGCGAGGATCCCGATTCCCTGCGGGCGCAATGGCGCGACCTGCGGCGCCGCATCGCCCGGCGGGCGATTGCCGGAGCCGCCGTGACCGCCCGGTTCGGCGACGACGCCGTCCGGGTCGAGACCGACCGCGACGGTTATTTCCGTCTGCACCTGCACCCGCGTACGCGACCGGCTGCGCCGGGGGAGTGGCACGCGGTCGACCTCCTCCTCGACGCCGACCCGCCGATCCCCGCCGAGGGCGCGGTGTTCATCCCGCCCGACCAGTGCCGTGTCGTCGTCGTCAGTGACATCGACGACACGGTCATGCGCACCGGTGTCGCCAACAAGCTGACGATGCTCTGGCGCCTGTTCGTGGAGGATGCCGAGAGCCGGGTCGCCTTCCCGGGTGTGGCCGCCCTCTACCGGGCCCTGCATGCGGGCGCCGGCGGCGGCGAGGGCAACCCGATGCTCTACGTCTCCCGGGCCCCCTGGGGCCTCTACGAAATGCTGTCGGAATTCTTCCAGCGCCACGGCATTCCGGCGGGGCCGGTGCTGTTCCTGAGGGAATGGGGCCTGTCCTGGACGCATCCGCTGCCGCGCCGGGCCACCGACCACAAGCAGGCGCTGATCCGCCACATGCTCGCCCTCTACCGGGATCTGCCCTTCGTGCTGATCGGCGACAGCGGCCAGCACGATCCGGAGGTCTACGCGCAGATCGTCGAGGAGAATCCCGGGCGGGTGCTGGCAGTCTACATCCGCAACGTGTCCCGCGACTCGGCCCGGGTCGAGGAGATCGTCCGCCTCGCCGGCGCCGTCGCCCGGGCCGGATCGAGCCTGGTGCTGGCCGGCGACAGCGTCGCCATGGCCGAGCATGCGGCGGCCATCGGGTTGATCGCCCCCGAGGCGGTGGCCGGCGTCGCCGACGAGCACGCCGCGGCGGAGACCGATACACGGCGGGAGACCGCCCGGATCACGCCGGATCTCGCCGGTTCTGCCGCGGAGGACCCGATCGCCCCCGAGGCGATCGCCGAGGCGCTGGCCGGTGACGGCGCCGTGCCGGCGACCCTGGTGGTCGAGCCGGCCACCCCGGCTGCACTGCCGCGCCTCGAAGCGTGAACGCACAGCCGTGATCGTAACCGGGGCCGCTGTCGCGCTCCGCCCCGTCGGATACTTCATGGATCCACGCAGCCGGCCCCCGCCGAGACGGGTCCGCAGACCGGGCTGCCCAGGAGGAACCGAGATGCGCCTGAGCCTGTCCGCGCTGCTGATGATCGCCTGCGGAACCCACGCCGCCCTCGGGCAGGCCGCACCCGCCGAGAGGCCAGTTCCCCGTTTCGAGCAGCTCGAGGCCGAGATCGGGGCGGCCAATGCCGCGCCGGGGCCACGGACGGTACCGGCCAAGGTCGTGCCGGTGCCCGCCGACACGACGAGTCCGCAATTCCGCACGGCAGTGGCGGCGCCCTACCGCGTGCCGGCCTGGAACGCGAACCCGCCGGACGCCGCGGCCTGGAAGGCCCTGGTCGACCGGCTGGCCGCCGCCGGCGCCGCCGCCCTCCCCGCCCTGCGTGAGAAGCTCGGCGTCACCAGCGAGGCCGCCGTGATCGGCGGCGTGAAGGCCTTCGTGATCCAGCCCCGGCAGATGCCCGAGGCCAACCGCAACCGCCTGCTCCTGCACATCCACGGGGGCGGCTACGTCTACAATCCCGGCGAGTCCGGCACGCTGGAGGCGATCCTGATGGCCGGCCTCGGCGGCTACAAGGTCATCGCGGTGGATTACCGCATGCCGCCGGATGCCCCCTACCCCGCCGCCATGGACGACGCGACCGCCGTGTGGCGCGCCATGCTGACCATGCAGAAGCCTCAGAACATGGCGGTGTTCGGCACCTCCACGGGCGGCGGCATGACCCTGGCTCTGATGCTCCGCGCCAAGTCCGAGGGACTCGCGCTGCCGGCGGCGATCGGCCTCGGCACGCCCTGGTCCGACATGACCGAGACCGGCGACAGCTACCGGACCAACGAGTGGCTGGACAACGTCCTCGTCAGCTATTCCGGCTACCTGACGCCGGCCGCCAAGCTCTACGCCGCCGGTCGGGACCTGAAGGACCCGCAGCTCTCGCCGATCTATGGCGATTTCGCCGGCCTGCCGCCCGCGATCCTGATCACCGGCACCCGCGACCTGTTCCTGTCGAACACCGTGCGCACCCATCGGAAGCTGCGCGCCGCCGGGATCGAGGCGTCCCTTCAGGTGTTCGAGGGCATGTCCCACGCCCAGTACCTCTTCACCCCGGACGCCCCGGAGACCAAGGAGGTGTTCGGCGAGATGGCGCGGTTCTTCGATAGCCATCTGGGGCGGTGAGACGCGGCGCGGCGGGCTTGCGCGGGGCTTGTCCTCACGAAATGGTGCAATGCAGCAATTCGGTGGGAAGCCTTCACATCCCGGTGGCGATGCCTAGGTTTGGGCGCTCCCGTGCCGGTCCACGCTCTTCGAGCCTGTTGGAGCCCATCCGTGCAAACCTACACCCTCGCCATCGCCGACGGCGTCTTGTTCGCCTGCCTGCCCGACGAGGCCGACATCACGGCCGCGATCACCGACGCGACCGCCACCAATTACGGGTTCGGCCTCAGCCTCGACATCGTCCGTGGGGCGACCCTGACCAACGCGGCGGGGCCCGAGGACGAAGTCGTCTGGCAGGAAGGTCCCGACAGCGAGCTGCTCGACGCGCAAGGGCGGCGCTACCGCTACGCCGTCCGTCGCCCCTGCTGACCTGACTTCGGGAGGCCTGCCGGACTACGTTCCGCCCATGCAGAAGCGGGCGCCAGGGGCGGAACGACGTGGCGGGCTCTCCCGGTTCCTCGTCCTGTATGCGGCGCTCTACGGTGCCTATGGCGTTCTGTCGCCGATCCTGCCGGGCTTCCTGGCGGCCCGTGGCCTGACGCCGGCTGAGATCGGCCTTCTTCTCGCCGCCGCGGGTGCGCTGCGCCTCGCGATCGGGCCGCTGGCCGGTGCCTTCGCCGACCGCCATCGCGCCGGCAGATCCATTCTTGCGGCGAGTCTCGCGCTGGCGGGGCTCAGCACCCTGGCGCATCTGCCGGGCGTCGGGTTGGCGCAGTTGATCGCCCCGGCTCTGCTCTACGCGGTGGGCACCGCGGCCCCGGCGCCGCTCGCCGACGCGCTGGCCCTGGCCGCCGCGCGGGGTGGGGCGGCGTTCCAGTACGGCTGGATCCGTGGCGCGGGCTCGGCCGCTTTCATCGCGGGCACTGCCGCCGCGGGCTGGTCGATCGAGATCTTCGGCCTCGCCGCCGCCCTCGTCGCGAGCGGCGGCCTGTTCCTCGCCGCCGGTGCGTCGGCCCTGGCGCTGCCGGCGGATCGGGCCCGAACGACCCGGGCCGGGGCGCCGTGGCACGGTTTCGCTGCCCTGATCGCGCTGCCGCGTTTCCGCCGCACGGTGCTGGTCGCCGCCCTGGTGATCGGCGCCCACGCGATGCACGACGGCTTCGCCATGATCCTGTGGCGCTCCGCCGGGATCGCGCCGGCCACCGCGGGCCTCCTCTGGTCGGTGTCGGTGGCCGCCGAGGTTCTGGTCTTCCTGCTGGTCGGGCCGCCCCTGCTGGCGCGGATCGGCCCTGCGGCAGGCGTCGCGGCCGCGGCCTGCGCGGGGGCCGTACGCTGGGCGGTGCTGGGCTCCACGACCGCGATCCCATGGCTCGCCGCCGTCGAGGCCCTGCACGGGGTGAGCTTCGCCCTCCTGCACCTTGCCTGCCTCGGGCTCATCGAAGCCACCACGCCGGCCGACCTCCGGACGACCGCGCTGGCCCTCTACGGCACCCTGGGCCTCGGCCTGTCCGGCGTCGCCGCGACCCTGGCCTCCGGGGCACTCTACGGGTCGTTCGGGGCTTCCGCATTCTGGGCGATGGCGGCCCTGAGTCTCGCGGCCCTGCCGCTGGTGCCGGGGCTGCGGGATCGCTGAAGCGGCGGGTTCTTTTCCCGGGCCTGTGGTACGGACCCGGAACGGACCCGCCCGAAAAGCCCAGTATGCCCGTCGTCGCCGAGATCCTGATCCCGCTGGCCCTCGATACACCCTACAGCTACGTGGCGCCGGCCGGGCTCGACCTCGCCGCCGGCGACGTGGTGCAGGTGCCCCTCGGACCGCGCGAGATCGTCGGGGTCGTCTGGGGCGTGGCCGAGAGCCCCGGCGGCTCGAACCTGCGGCCTGTGACCGACCGCCTGCCCTTCCCGCCCCTGTCGGACCCGTTGCGCAGCCTCGTCGAGTGGATCGCCCGCTACACGCTGGCGCCGAAAGGCTCGGCGCTGGCCATGGTGTTGCGCCTACCCGACGAGGCGGCGGCCGGCGAGACCGCCCGGGTCGCCGTGCGCATCACCGACAAGCCCCCGGCCCGGCCGACCCCGGCCCGCACCAAGGTCCTCGCCGCGGCCGCCGACGGCGGTCTGCGGGGCAAGAGCGCCCTGGCCAAGGAGGCCGGGGTCTCGCTCTCGGTGGTCGACGGGCTCATCGACGACGGTGCCCTGGAGACCGTGGCGGTCGCGCCCGAGCCGGTCGCGCCGCGGCCCGATCCGGACTTCCCGCGCTCGCCGCTCTCGCCCGCCCAGGCCGAGGCCGTGGCGGCTCTGGTCGCGCCCTTTCCGTGGGACCGGCCGCCGGCGGAGGATCCGGCCGATCTCAGGCCCGTCCTGCTGGAGGGGGTCACCGGCTCGGGCAAGACCGAGGTCTATTTCGAGGCCGTGGCCGCCTGCATCCGGGCGGGCCGCCAAGCGCTGATCCTGATGCCGGAAATCGCGCTGACGGCCCAGTTCCTGGACCGCTTCGCCGCCCGGTTCGGGGTTCGGCCGGCGGCGTGGCATTCCGGAATCGGCGGCAGGCGTCGCGAGCGCCTGCGGGCCGCGGTGGCCGAGGGCGAGGCGCTGGTGGTGGTCGGCGCGCGCTCGGCCCTGTTCCTGCCCTTCGCGCGGCTGGGGCTGATCGTGGTCGATGAGGAGCACGAGACCGCCTACAAGCAGGAGGACGGCGTCCATTACCATGCCCGCGACATGGCGGTGGTGCGCGGGCGTCTCGAGTCCTGCCCGGTGGTGCTGACCTCGGCGACGCCCGCCATCGAGACCCGCGTCAACGCCGCAAGGGGGCGCTACCGGCACATCCTGCTCCCCGAGCGCTTCGGCGGGCGGCGCCTGCCCGACATCGCGGCCATCGACATGCGCCTCGACCAGCCCGAGCGCGGCCGCTTCCTGAGCCCGCCGCTGGTCAACGCCGTGAAGAGCACCCTGGAGCGCGGCGAGCAGGCGCTGCTGTTCCTCAACCGCCGGGGCTACGCGCCCCTGACCCTCTGCCGGGCCTGCGGCCACCGCTACCAGTGCAAGAACTGCTCGACCTGGCTGGTGGAGCACCGGTTCCGCCGGGCGCTGGTCTGCCATCAATGCGGCTATGCCGAGCGCCGGCCGGAGGCCTGCACCGAGTGCGGCACATTCGACAATCTCACCGCCTGCGGCCCCGGCGTCGAACGGATCGCCGAGGAGGCCACGGCCTTGTTTCCGGACCGGCGCGTCGTCGTCCTGTCGAGCGACTTCCCCGGCGGCGCGGAGCGCCTGCGGCAGGAACTCGATGCCGTGGCAGCCGGCGAATGCGATATCGTGATCGGGACGCAACTCGTGGCGAAGGGCCACAATTTCCCGTTCCTGACCCTGGTCGGCGTGCTCGACGCCGATATCGGCCTGACCTCGGGCGATCCGCGGGCCGCGGAACGGACGTTCCAGCTGCTGCAGCAGGTCACCGGCCGTGCCGGCCGCGGAGAGAAGCCCGGCCGCGCCCTCGTCCAGACCTACCAGCCGGACCATCCCGTGATCGCGGCCCTCCTGTCGGGGGATGCCGAGCGCTTCTACGCGGAGGAGATCCAGGCCCGCGAGGCGGCGGGCCTTCCGCCGTTCGGGCGGCTCGCCGCGCTGATCGTTTCGGCGACCGAGCGCGAGGTGGCGGAGGCCCACGGCCAGGCGCTGGCCCGCGCGGCCGAGCCGCCGGAGGGCGTGATGGTGCTGGGTCCCGCCGAGGCGCCGCTGGCCCTGGTGCGCGGCCGATACCGCTTCCGCCTGCTCGTGAAGACCGAGCGCAACGTCGATCTGCAGGCCTACCTGCGCGCCTGGATCGCCCGGGGTCCGAAGGTGCGCGGCAACGTCCGGGTCGCCATCGATGTCGACCCGCAGAGCTTTTTGTAGGACACTCGGGCGACGGGCGGCGGATCCCGGCCGGAGATTGGCCGGGACGCATGCGGTTCCCGGAGGAGCGATCAGTGCTGACTTATACCAAGACGCCGGATTCCAACGTCGCCGAGATCGTGGTCGACGGGAAGATCACCGACGAAGAGATGAACGCCATGATGACGGCGATGAAGGCCGACCTCGACAAGGGCGGCAAGATCAAGCTGCTCGAGGACATCCGCGCCTTCGAGGGCATGGAGCCGGCCGCCTTCTTCAAGGATCCGCGCTTCGGCTTCTCGATGATGAAGAGCGTCAGCCACGTCGCCCTGGTGACGGACGCACCCTGGCTCAAGGCGCTGGCCGAAACCTTCAATTTCGTCTCGCCGACCCAGATCAAGGTGTTCGAGCGGGCCCGCATCGACGAGGCGCGCACCTGGCTCGCAGCCGCCGTCTGAGCGGTTTCAGTCGGCCTGCGCGGTGCGGGTATCGCTGCGCCGCGCGGTCCAGTGGCCGGAGCAGAGGGACGAGACCTTCCAGGTCCCCGCGCCGCTCCCGGCCCGGAGCCGCCCCGTTCCCGTGCCGCTCGCGGTGCCGTTGTTGACGGTGAGCCCGACGCTGCCATCGGCCCCGACATGCCCGTTCACCTGCGCGCCGGCGGCGCCGGAGATCAGCTGCACGTGACCCTCGCGAATGGCGAGCGCGTAGGTGTAGCGGGCGCTGCACAGACCGGTTTCCGTGACCAGTTCCACCGACCACCGTCCGTTATGCGTGCCGGGCTCCGCGCTGGCGGGCGCGCAAAGGGGAAGGAACAGGCCGGCGGCGAGGGCCGCGACGGCGGTCAGCTTGATCATGCGGGGCGATCTCTCAGCGAAGTGGATGCCGCCTGAGGCGGGATGCACGGTCAGAATCATCGATCGGGGATGACTCGACGCTGAACGATCGAAGCGGCAAGAGTATGGCCGCCACGCGTTAGCTCAAGATAGATCAGGGTCGGCGAAGGGCGGAGTAATAGTCAAGCTCGATAGGGTCGAATCTGCTCTCCGATCGGAAGACCTGATGCCAAGTCTCGCCGACATCCTGAGGTTTGGCAGGGGGCGGCCGGCACGGGGCGCGCCGAGCCCGATCGGAGGGGGCGAGGTCCGCAAGCACGGGGCGCTCGGGATGCGAAGCGACGCGGGCTGCCCCCCCCCCGCAAACGAGCGGCCCGGGCGATCAGTCCGTCAGCGGCCGGGCTTCTTCCGGCAGCATGATTGGGATCCCGTCGCGGATCGGATAAGCGAGCTTGGCGGAACGGCTGATCAGTTCCTGGCGGACGGAATCGTATTCCAGCGTCCCTTTGGTCAGCGGGCAGACCAGGATCTCCAAAAGCTTCGGGTCCACGCGGGTCGCTTCGACGGGGGCGGTGAGGTCGTTGGTCATCGTTCGTGCAACCTATTGCATCGTCGACTCGGGGCCCGAGCCGCGAACCAGTTCCATCTGCGTGACCGCGATCAGGATCTCGGCCCGCGTCTTCAGGTCGGGGGCCTCGAGCATCGCCTGTTTCTCGCGCACACCGAACGGACTCATCATGCAGAGAGCGTTGACCAGCGCCTCGTCGGGCGCCTCGTCGATTCCGGCCCAGTCCACCTTGAGGTCGTTCGACTCCACGAAGTCGCGCAACGCCTTGAGCACGCCCGCGCGGTCGACCTGCTCCTCGCCCGCCCGGGGCTCGAAGTCCACAGCGAAGTCGTCATAGGACACGTGGCAGCGGCGATAGGGGCCGATCGAGGCCAATTCGCTCTCGACCCGGAAGCGCGTGATGCCGGTGAGCGAGATCAGGTATCGTCCGTCGCCGGTCTCCGCGTACTGGGTCACCCGCCCCGCGCAGCCGACGCGGTAGAGTTTCGGATTGGCCCCGCCCGATCCTTCCGGATCCGGCTGGATCATGCCGATGATCCGGTCCGTGCGCATGGCATCGTCGACCATGGCGAGATAGCGCGGCTCGAAGATGTTCAGCGGCATCTGCCCGCGGGGCAGCAGCAGCGCCCCGGAGAGGGGGAAGACCGGGATGACCGCGGGACAATCCGCCGGGCCCTTGTAGCTCGCATGGGTGCTCATG
Source organism: Methylobacterium sp. 092160098-2 (assembly GCF_028920805.1). NCBI lineage: Bacteria > Pseudomonadati > Pseudomonadota > Alphaproteobacteria > Hyphomicrobiales > Methylobacteriaceae > Methylobacterium > Methylobacterium sp. 092160098-2. The sequence continues at coordinate 467,507 of NZ_JAQPZJ010000003.1, forward strand.
GCGCCTCCCGGGGGGGCCGATTGGTGGTCCGAAGCGCGAGCCGGAACCTCACGAGAACAAAAGCGCCGAGAGCTTGCGCCGTCCGCGGATCGTATCCGGATCCATCACGCCCCAGGCCTCGAAGAACTGCAGCAGCTGCTTGCGCGCCCCGTCGTCGTTCCAGTCCTTGTCGCGCCGGCGCAGTTCGATCAGGTGGTCGACCGCCTGGCCGCGTTCGCCACGGGCGGCGAGGCCCAGCGCGAGGTCGAACCGCGCCTGATGGGCGTCCGGGTTGGCCTCCACTTCCCGCTGCACGCCCGCGAGATCGCCGAGCGAGGCGGCCTGCTCGGCGAGTTCGAGGGCGGCGCGGATGCCGGCGAGCGCCGGATCGCCAGCCTTTGCCTCCGGCACCATGGCCAGAACCCGCTTGGCGTTCTCGATCTCGCCCGCGTCGAGCTGCATCTTGGCGAGGCCGGCCAGCGCCGTGACGTTGTCGGGCTGCTGCTCCAGGACCGCCGCGTAGATTTCCGCAGCACCGGCGAGGTCGCCCTCCTCGATGAGGGCGGCGGCGTCCGCGAGCGCGGCCTCGAGCGGATCCTGCTGAGGACCGGCCACGCGCCCGATCAGCTCCTTGATCTGGCTCTCGGGGACGGCGCCCATGAAGCCGTCGACCGGCTGGCCCTTCTGGAAGACGATGACCGCCGGAATCGACTGGATGCCGAGCTGACCCGCGATCGAGGGATGCTCGTCGATGTTCATCTTCACCAGGGCGACCGCGCCGGCGGCCTCCCGGACCACCTTCTCCAGCACCGGCGCGAGCTGCTTGCAGGGCCCGCACCAGGGCGCCCAGAAGTCGACCAGCACAGGCCGGTGCATCGACTCGGCGAGCACGTCCTGCCGGAAGCTCGCAGTGGTCGTGTCCTTGATGAGGGTGCCGGTGTCGCCGGCCGGGGCACCGCCCCCGGCGAGGGTGTCGTTGAGCATCGGTCTGGCTTCGGAACCTTTTTCGTGGAGTTCCCTAAATGGGGCTTCCGCCATGATCTGACCAGCCCAAAGACAGGGACGCTCAGCGGGCCGGTGCGGCGGCCGGCGCACCGGCGGGCGCCTTGGCCGCAGTCACGAACGTTCCGGCAAACGGGCGTCCGTCGGCCGTGCTGGCCTCGCAGGTGATCGCGGTGCGGCCCGGTTCCGGGGTGGAGAAGCGGCAGGCGCCGATCGCCAGGATCGGAGCGCCATCCTTTCCGGTGGTGACCACGTTGATCGGCTGCAGCGGATCGGTCTCCTCGGTGGCTTCCTGCTGGGCGCCGTTACCGCTGAAGCTGAGCGCCTGACCGTCGGAGGTGGTGAAGTCGAAGCTGGTGCGATTGCGGCTCACCGCGTTCGTCAGGACGTTGCTGCAGGAGCTGCTCAGATCCTGCGTGCCGATCACGAGCTTCTCGCAGGTGCCGTCCAGCCGCAACGCGGCCTGGGCGCGTGCCGCGGAGGGAAGACTGACGAGAGCGCAGAGCAGCGCGAGGCGCAGGCGATTGGTCATGGCGGGTCGGGCATCCTCCGGTTGAGAGCCGAACTAGGCGCACGGCGTCCGCCGTCGAGGGGGCGGCATCGGGACGAAGCCGGTGTCGGGCTCACCACGGGCCGAACCCCCGCCGCAGCCGGCTAGCCCGCAAACCGCAGGGCGCGGTCGTTCGGGGCGGCGAAATCCAGCTCCGGTCCGAGGGGCACGATCCCCGTCGGATTGATGGTCGGATGGCTCTCGTAATAATGCCGCTTGATATGCGTCAGATCGACGGTCGGCGCGATGCCGGGCATGGCATAGAGATCGCGGAGATAGTTCGACAGGTTCGGATAGTCGGCGATCCGGCGCCTGTTGCACTTGAAGTGCCCGACATAGACCGCGTCGAACCGCACCAGGGTGGTGAACAGGCGGATATCCGCCTCGGTCACGCGGTCGCCGCAGAGGTAACGGCTCCGGTCGAGCCGCGCTTCGAGCGCATCGAGCTCGGCGAACAGGGCCTCGAAGGCTTGGGCATAGGCGTCCTGGGTGGTGGCGAAGCCCGCCTTGTAGACACCGTTGTTCACCCGGTCGTAGACCCGAGCGTTCACCGCGTCGATCTCGGGACGCAGGTCCGCCGGGTAGAGATCCGGACCCGTACCCCCGAAGGCGTCGTTCAGCATCCGCAGGATCTCGGCGGATTCGTTCGACACGATGGTGCCGCGCTCCCGGTCCCACAGCACCGGCACGGTGACGCGGCCGCTGTAGGACGGGTCGGCCGCCAGGTAGACCTCGTAGAGGCGCCGTGCGCCGTGGATCGGGTCCGGCGTCGCGCCCGGCGTGTCACCGAACACCCAGCCCTCGGCGCCCATATGCGGATCGACCACCGAGACGGAGATCGCGTCTTCCAGCCCTTTGAGCGCGCGCCCGATCAGCGTGCGGTGCGCCCAGGGACAGGCCAGGGAGACGTAGAGATGGTAGCGGCCCGGCTCGGCCCGGAAGCCGCCCGATCCGGACGGGCCCGGCGATCCGTCGGCGGTCACCCAGTTGCGGAAGGCCGAGGCCTTGCGCTCGAAGCGGCCGCCCGTCGCGGCGGTGTCGTACCACTGGTCGCGCCAGATGCCGTCCACGAGGAGGCCCATCGTCGTCTCCGGTCCCATAAGCGATCCGACCCAGATGGGCCTCGCGCGGCGTCTGTGAAGACGGATGCCGGTCTGCATCCGAGGAGCGCCGACCGCGCGACCGGTGCGCCCGGTCCCGCCGGCCCGCGAGTTCTGCGCAAGGCAGGGCTGCGCCGATCCTTCTGTTGCGGTGCAGCAATCTGAGCCATCTCTCGGGCACCCACCCGTCGCCGCGCACGTGCCGCAGCGGCCCGATCGCGTGGGGAGATCGATGGAGGTGAAGTGATGTCGTTCGCGCTGGTGCCCGTCGCCGAGGCGGCCCTGTTCACGTTCGGATGCTTGGTGATCCATGCTCTGCGGCGCCATGCCGACGTGGTCACGGCAACGCTCGCGTGCCTCGCGACACTCCTCGTCCTGATGATCGGGATCGCCTGCGCGCCGGAATCCGTCGCCAAGTATCAGGCCGCCAGCGTCACCGACTTCGCCCGCCTGGATCCGGCGATCTACTGAGGCGCCACGGCACGTCCCAGGCCGTCGCTCCCGAGCCGCGCGAGGCGACCGCCCGTCCCGCGCTGACCGGCGACGGCCACGTCGAAATCGTCCTTCGGCAGCTTGGCCAGGAAGCGCTCGGCGATCTCGAACAGCAGGATGTCCGGACGCACGCGCTCGATGTAGAGCCAGTCGAGGCTCGAAGACCAGATGAAGTGAACCTCGCTGAAACTCTCGGCGAGCAGCCCGGTCAGCAGGAACGGGTCGAAATGGGCGCAGGAATCGCCGAACAGGACGAGCCGTCGCGGATCGGCCCCCGGGGACGGGTTTCGATAGACGACATGCGCGCCGACATGCACCTCGCGGTCGCGTCCCTGCGCCTCGTAGGCGGCCAGTAGCGGCCCGGTCTCCACCCGAATCGCATCGCGCTGCAGCATGAACCGCTCCAGCCGCTCGCGCGGCCGCTCGGGCAGCTTCTCGCCGAGATCCATGATCTGTTCCGAGACGGTACCGGGACGGCCGCCGATATCGGCGGGCGGAACCGCCCCGAGCGCCCGCATGATCTCGCGATAGGCCAGCAGGCACCCCTGCGCGGTCCAGTGGGTGTCGGTGCGCAGGTAGAGCGGCGTCGCTCCGTTGCGGGCAGCGCGAAGCGGCGCGAGAAGGTCGAGATAGGCCGGGTGTCGCGCGAGGCGTCGGGCCAGTCGCCGGGTCGAAGCCTTAGCCGGCGCGTAGCGCAGGCCGTCGGTCTTGTCGTCGTAGACCGACAGCTTCTCCGGCACGATCACGTGGAGGCAGCGAATGCCGAGGTCCTCGGCCCGCCGCGCACGGGCCTTGATCAGCCGCGTCCAGCCGCGCAGCAGCAGCCAGTGCCGCAGACCGCCGCGATACCGGTCCATGACCCGGTTGGTTCCTCCGGTGAGAAATAACCAGCCGTCGCGGCCGACATGGACGCTCTCCCTGCCTGAAGACATGACGGTGCTTTAGCCGCACCGTGAGCGGGCGACTAGGCCGGACCCGGTGCCGGGACGAGGCGTTCCTCAGGCATGCCGCCTTCGTCCCTCCCGGCCGTTCAGACCCCCGATTGCCCGGAGCCCGTCCGCCCTGGGCGCCCGTGGCGCCCGCGCCGGGTGTTGGTGATGCCGTCCGCTCTGGAGCATCCCCATGGCCGGGCCATGCTGGCTTGCGCCGAGGCCCTGGGCCTGCCGGTGGAGCGCCTGCCGTCCAACCGCTTGCCGAGCCCGCGCGAGGCGGATCCCCGCCGGGCCTACGCGGCCGCGAAGGCGACCCTCGTCCTGACGAGCGCCCCGCCGACCAAGCTGCGGCTGCAGCCGATCCCGCCCTCGGCCGACTGGCGCTTCGACCTTGCCGAGGGCTGCCCCGCCCATTGCCAGTACTGCTACCTCGCCGGCTCGCTCGCGGGGCCGCCGGTGACGCGCGCTTATGCCAATCTCGAGGCGATCCTCGGCAACCTCAAGGCCTATGCCGGGCGCGGGGCGGTGACCTCGGCGTCCCGGGAGCGGGCGCACGAGGGAACCACCTTCGAGGCGTCCTGCTACACCGATCCCCTCGGCATCGAGCACCTGACCGGCTCGCTCTCGGCGGCGATCCGGCATTTCGGCGCCTGGGACGCGCCGGTTCAGTTGCGCTTCACCACCAAGTTCGCCGCGGTGGCACCGCTCCTCGACCTGCCGCACAACCGGCGCACGCGGATCCGCTTCTCGGTCAACCCGCGGGTCGCCGCGTGTTACGAGGGCGGCACCGATCCCCTCCCCGCCCGGCTCGCCGCCATGGCCGAGGTGGCCCGGGCCGGTTATCCGGTCGGCCTGACCGTCGCGCCGATCCTGCCGGTCCCGGAGTGGGAGGCGGCCTATGCCGGGCTGATCCGCGCCGCCGCCGACGCCCTCGCCGATGTGCCGGATCTCGACCTCACCGCCGAACTCATCACCCATCGCTTCACCCCCGGCTCGAAGGCGGTGCTGCGCGGCTGGTATCCCGGCTCGGACCTGCCCCTCGACGAGGCCGAGCGCGTCGAGAAGCGCACCAAGTTCGGCTCCGTGAAGTATGTCTTCCCGAAGCTCCTGATGCAGGCGATGCGCAGCCACCTCACCGCGTGCCTCGCCCGAGACCTGCCGACCGCGCGGATTCTGTACTGGACCTGAGCGGCTTCGGGCGCCATCTGGCCCACATGATGGACGCGGACCCCCTGATCCTGACGCTCGCCTTCGATGAGCAGACCTTCGCCCGGTTCGACGGCGAGCGGCGTCGCTACTTCCCCGAAGCGCTGAATCGCATTCCCGCCCATGCGACCCTGTTCCACCACCTGCCGGGCGACCGGGAGCGGGGCGTGATCGAGGCCATCACCGCCCTCGCCCGCACCGTTCCAAGGCCGGAGGTCGCCGTGACGGGCCTGCGCTTCACCGGCCGGGGCGTCGCCTACGTGCTCGAATCCGATGCGCTGTCGAACTTCCGGGCCCGCCTTGCGCAGGGCTTCTCGCCTCATCTCACCGCCCAGGATCGGCAGGGCTGGCGCCCCCACGTTACGGTCCAGAACAAGGTGGCTCCCGACAAGGCCCGGGCGCTCCACGCCGACCTGTCGGCCGGTTTCGCGCCGTTCCGCTTCGCCGCGCCGGCGACGCTGCTCTGGCGCTACCGTGGCGGTCCCTGGGATGCGGTGGCCCGCCTGCCCTTCGGAGAGAACGACTGATGACGCACGTCCCCGACCCGGATCCCGTCGCATGAAGGCCCCGAGCCAGATCCGCAACAATCGCCTGATCGAGCCCGCCCTGGCGGTGTGGCTGCGGTTGCGCCTGAACGAAGTCGGTCCCCTCGTCGCCCTGCTCTGCCTGAGCACCCTCGGCTATGGGTTCTTCTACCTCGCCCACGAGGTCGGCGAGGGCTCCACCGCGGCCCTCGACCGCCGGATCCTGCTCGCCCTGCGCAACCCCGCCGATCTCGCCGATCCGATCGGGCCGCCCTGGCTCGAGGAGACGATGCGCGACATCACCGGGCTCGGCAGCGTCTTCACGGTGCTGTTCCTCACCTGCGCGGTGGCGGGCTATCTCGCCGTGTCCGGGCGGCGGCGCATCGGCCTCTACGTCCTGGCCGCGGTGGGCAGCGGCGAGCTGGTCTCGACCTTGCTGAAGATGCTCTACCACCGGCCGCGACCGGATCTCGTCCCTCACGGCATGGAGGTGTTCACGGCGAGTTTTCCGAGCGGCCACGCCACCATGTCGGCCATCGCCTATCTGACCCTGGCGACCCTCATCGCCCGGGTCGAGCGCAACCGCCGCGCGAAGGCACTGGTCCTGGCCCTCGGAGTCAGCGTGACGCTGCTGGTGGGCATCAGTCGGATCTATCTCGGCGTGCACTGGCCGAGCGACGTGCTGGCCGGCTGGTGCATCGGCGCGGCCTGGGCATCCCTGTGCTGGTTCGTCGCCCTACAGCTGCAGCGTCGCGGCGAGGTCGAGGCGCCCGATCCGCCGCCGCCCGCCTGAGGCCAACGTTAAGGTAAACTGACGGTTAAAGGAGACGGGCCGGTCCGCTTCAGGCTCAATGGCGGTTGTCCCGACATCCGCACCCATCAGGATGAAGCGTTCGTGGTCGACCGACGCCGTACTGCCCGACGCCGCGTCTGCCTGGGCGGCCGACTCCGCGTCGCGGCCTTTCTGCCGGATCTCGACTGCACGGTCCGCGACGTGTCCCTGGACGGGGCACGGATCCGGGTCCCTGCCGACGCCACGCTGCCCGATTGCATCGAGCTGTTCATCCCCTGCCGCGGCGAGACCCGGCGGGCCTTCATAGCTTGGCGGGCGGGCGAGAGCGTCGGTCTCGGTTTCGCCGAGACGGGGGCCGCGACGCAGCCGGCGGCGATCGCGCGCTGGCTCGCCGCCAGCGAGGCGGAGGTGGCGCGTCTGCGCGCCGCGCTTCTCGACGGAAACGGCACGCCGCCGGGTCGCGTTCACTGAGAGCGCGGTTCCGCCCTCGGCGGCTTCCACGCCACGCGGCGCCCAAGGCGCCTCCATTCCGTCCCGGCGACACGGCGAGGCCCATGGCAGACGACACCCGGCTCTCACGACGCAATCTTCTCGCGGCCGGGGGCGCCCTGGCCGGCGCCGCGATGGGCGGCGGCGCCCAGGCCGCCCCGCCGGGCACTCCACCGGCCCCCTCGGTTCCGGCCGATACCGGCGCCGTGCAGGGTGGACGGGTGATGTTCCCGAACTGGCGCGGTGCCGGCGACAGGCCGCCCGCCCCGAGCCCGGCGCCTCAGCCGCCGGGCCAGCGGGTCGGCTACTGCGTCGTCGGTCTGGGGCGCCTGAGCCTCGACGAGATTCTCCCGGCTTTCGGCGAGGCCAAGCGCGCCCGCCTTGCGGCGGTGATGTCGGGCTCCCCCGACAAGGCGAAGCTCGTGGCCCGGCAATACGGGCTGCCGGACGATGCCGTGTACGGCTACGACGGGTGGGATCGGCTGAAGGCCAACCCGAACGTCCAGGCGGTCTACATCGTCACGCCGAACGGCGTGCACCGGGACAACGTCGTGGCGGCCGCGGCGGCGGGCAAGCAGGTGCTCTGCGAGAAGCCGATGGCGGTCTCCTCGGACGAGTGCCGCGAGATGATCGCGGCCTGCGCCAAGGCCGGCGTCAAGCTGATGATCGCCTATCGGTGCCAGTACGAGCCGCACAACCGGGCCGTGATCAAGCTCGCCCGTTCGGGCGAGTTCGGCCGGCCCCGGCTGATCCAGGCCTTCAACGGCCAGACCACGGGACTGCCGGAGCAGTGGCGCCTGCGGAAGGCGCTAGCAGGGGGCGGGTCGCTGCCGGATATCGGGCTCTACTGCCTGAACACCACCCGCGCGGTCCTCGGCGAGGAGCCGAACCTGATCCAGGCCCAGATCCACTCGCCGCCGGACGATCCCAAGTACCGCGAGGTCGAGGAGACGGCGAGCTTCACCCTGCACTTCCCGTCCGGCGTGATCGCCCAGTGCCTGTCGAGCTACGGGGTCTACGAGGCGCGAAGCCTGACCCTGCACACCGGAACCGCCGCCATCGACCTCCAGAACGCCTTCGCCTACCAGGGCCAGCGGCTCATCATCGGCCACCGCGACGGCAAGAACGCCGCGCGGGACGAGAAGGTCCTGAGCCCCAAGAACCAGTTCGCCCTGGAACTCGACCACTTCGCGCGCTGCATCCAGGAGGATCTGCGCCCCCGCACCCCCGGCGAGGAGGGGCTGCAGGATCAGGTGCTGATGGAGGCGATCTATGAGGCCGCGCGGACCGGCGCTCCGGTCAAGGTCGGGCCGCCCCCCGGCGCCGGGTCCGGCCTCGACGTCACCCGTGGGCCGGAGCCGGAGGAGCCGGGCTGAAGGGCCTCAGAACGGCAGCAGGATGTCGACGATCTGCTGGCCGTAGCGCGGCTGCTGCACGTCGGTGATCTGGCCCCGCCCGCCATAGGCGATCCGGGCCTGGGCGATCTTGGTCGAGTCGATGGTGTTGTCCGACTCGATATCCTCCGGCCGGACAACGCCCGCGACCACCATCTCGCGCACTTCGAAGTTGACGCGGATCTCCTGCTTGCCCTCGACCACGAGGTTGCCGTTGGGCAGAACCTGGGTGACCACCGCGGCGACGTTCGTCGTCACGGTCTCGGCGCGCTGGACCGAGCCGGCACCGTCATTGGCGGTGGCCGAGGTGGCGGACAGCAGCGCGGTGCTGCCGACGCCGAAGGACTTGCCGACCGCGTTGTTCTCCAGTCCCAGGGCGTTCGGCAGGCCGAAGCTCTCGGTGTTGGCCCGGGAGCGCTTGGTCTCGTTGCTGATGTTGGCCTGATCGGTGACGTTGACCTTCACGGTCAGGAGGTCGCCGAGCCGGGCGGCGCGCTGATCCTTGAAGAAGGCGCGGGAGCCCGTCCGCCACAGCGAGTTCGGGGCGTACGAGACCGGCTGGACGTCGGGCATCGGCATCCGCACCGGCTTGTAGCCCGGCTGGGTGGTGGGATCCTCGATCGCCGACAAGGCCGGGGTCGCGCCCACCTGCGAGAGGCGGTCGGCGGTGTTGCAGGCACCGAGCGCGCCGGCGATCAGAGCGGCGGCGAGCGGGTTCAGGACGATGCGGCGGGCCATCGGGCAATCACTCTTCGACGCGTGCAGGACGGGCGGTCAGCGCAGGGAGGCGGTCGCCTGGACGGGGGCGGCGCCGGCGGCCTGCTGAGCCGCGGGGCTGGGGCTCACCGAGACCCGGCCGGGGCCGATCACGGTGGCCTGCAGGATCTTCTTGGAGGCGACGTTGACGACGTTGACGACGGCGCCCATGCGGCCGGAATCGTTCGACAGGCCGCGCATCGACAGGCTGACGTTCGGCGTCTCGTACACGATGGTCACGTTCTCGCCGCGCGCGACCAGCTCGGGCGGGGCGGTATCGGTCATCCGCAGCACGGTCCCGGCGGTGAGCGTGTTCTGGGCGACCTCGCCGATGACCGCCGTGGCGCTTCCCTGCGCGTCGGAGGCGACGGTCTCGCGCGGACGCCGCTCCGCCACGACGTCGCCCTCCTTCACCGGTTCGCCGCGGTTGAGCGTCCGGGTGAGCACCGCCACTTCGCGCAGTTCGACGACCACGCCGGATACCCGCAGGGAGGCCTGCCGCTCGCCGAGGCTGACCAGCCCCGCGACGCGGCGGGAGCGCAGGTCGTAGGTGACGTCGAGGGCTGCGGCCTGCCCTTCGAGGTCCACCGGAGCGAGCAGGGTCGGGCCGTCCCCGTCGAAGCGGATCGTGACGCTGCGGGGGTCGAGCCCGTAGCTGGTCTCGAGGCCGCGCTTGAGCGCGGCTTCGATCTCCGGCGGCCCGAGGCGGCGGGCGGCGCGCTGCACGGCGATCTGCAGCCGGCCCCCGGTCTCCAGGTTGGCGAGACCCAGGGCGGCGGCGGCGTCGAGGATGCGGCGGGTCTGGATCGTCCCGGTGGCACCCAGGGTGGGTGCGCGGAACAGCGGACGCGCGGCCAGGCGCTCCGGCACGCCCTCGACCAGGTCGGCCAGCGTCAGGATGTCTCCGCGGGCTGTGACGTCGCCGCGCAGCCGCAGACCTTCAGCCTGGGCCATGGCGGGGATCGCCAGGGCGCCGAGGACCGCGAAGGTCAGGAAGGCCAGCACCGCGCGCAGGATCACGGCCGAGCCCAGGGGGGAGACCCGCGGCCGGGGACGGCGGATGATCGGGCTGATGTCACTTCCGTCCGCCATGCCGATACGGGGCAGATCGAGGGTCTCGAAGTCGGGATCGGGATGAGCGGGATGAGCGGGATGCATGCCGGCATACATGTTCAGGGACCTGAAGCGGGTGCGGGTCGCGCGGTTAGCTGCGGAACATCTGCGTGGTGGTGGAGAGCATCTGGTCGGCCGCGGTGACGACCTTCGAGTTCATCTCGTAGGCGCGCTGCGCGGCGATCAGGGACGAGATCTCGGTGACGGCGTTCACGTTCGCCTCTTCCAGGTAGCTCTGCTGGAGGTTGCCGAAGCCGTCGGCGCCCGGCAGGCCGCTGATCGCCTGCCCGGAGGCCGCGGTCTCGACGAACAGGTTGTCGCCGATCGATTCGAGGCCGACCTTGTTGACGAAGCGCGAGAGCTGGAACTGGCCGAGCGCCTGCGGCGCCGTCTGGCCCGGAATGCTCGCCTGCACGACGCCCGTCGCGCTGATCGTCACCGACGTCGCGTTCTGCGGCACGGTGATCGCCGGATCGAGCAGGTAGCCGTCGCGGGTGACGAGCTGGCCCGAGGCCGAGAGGTCGAAGGAGCCGTCCCGGGAATAGGCGGTGCGGCCGTCCGGGAGCGTCACCCGGAAGAACCCCTCGCCGCGGATCGCGACGTCGTAATCCTTCTCGGTGGACGAGAGCGTGCCCTGTGACATCACGCGGGCTGTCGAGGTCGTCTTCACGCCCGAGCCGAGGGCGAGGCCGGCCGGAAGCTGGGTGTTCTGCTGCGAGGTCGAGGCGCCGGCCCGTCGCAGGTTCTGGTAGAGCAGATCCTGGAAGTGCACCTGCTGGCGCTTGTAGCCGGTGGTGCGCAGGTTCGCGATGTTGTTCGAGATGACCTGGACGTTAAGTTCCTGGGCCGCCATGCCGGTGGCGGCGGAGTAGAGGGCGCGCATCGGCCGAGCTCCCCTTAGGCGACGTCGGCGAGGCGGCGGATCGCCGTGCCCCGCAGGTCGTCGAGGCGCGAGATCATGCTCGACACCATGGCGTAGGACCGGTTCACGTCCATCAGCCGGGTCATCTCGATCACCGGGCGGACGTTCGAGCGTTCCAGCGCTTCGGATTCCAGGCGTCCGTCGATGCCGGCGGGGCGTGCCGGCTCCGGCGAGGCGTAGAGGTTGCCCCCCTCGTTGGTCAGCCGCTGCGGGTTGGCGAAGGTGACGAGCTTGATGCGCCCGCGGATGCCGAGATTGGTCGACACGGTACCGTCGGGGCCGATGGCGAGGCCGGTCTCCTGCGGGTTGATGGTGATCGGTCCGCCCTCGCCCGCCACCTTGTAGCCGTCGCTGGTGACGAGCGCGCCCTGCGGGTCGATCTCGAAGGCGCCGTTTCGGGTGTAGCGCTCGCCCTGGGGGGACTGCACGGCGATGAAGGCCGCGCCCTTGATCGCGACGTTGAGCGGGTTGCCGGTCCGCTCGACCGGGCCCTGCCCGAGATCGAGGGTGGTGCCCTGGTCGATGACGTAAGAGAGACGCCGGTCGGGCCGGGCGAACGAATCCGCGCTGGCCACCGGCATCAGGTATTCCTGGAAGCGGGTGTTGCGAGCCTTGAACCCGGTGGTCGAGACGTTCGCCATGTTGTTGGCGATCACGTCCAGCTCGCGCTGGAGCGCCATCTGGCTCGACACGCCGACGAAGAGGGCATTCTGCATCGTGGACTCTGGGACTCGCGGGCCGCGGAGGCGGCAACGATCCATTCAGCATCCGCTGTGCCAAACCCAACGGACGAAAATTCCATCGTTCTGACAAGGGCTTGACGGGAATTGCGCGGTCGTCGCGTCGGCGCCGGGTCTGCGTTGCGGCAAACCTGGCCCGGCAGGAATTGCCTGCTTAACGGCACGTTAACCGTGATGCTCCGATATCCGGGTGTACCTGGCGCGCAGTCTCCCGCGAGAGAGCATTATTCCATGGCCAAGAAGCCGAAGAAGGCCTCCGCCGAGGAAGGCGGGGCCGGAGCCGAAAGCGCCCCGAAGGGCAAGAAGAAACTCATGATCATGGTGGCCGTCGCGGTCCTGCTCGTGGGCGGCGGCGCGGGCGCCTTCCTGATGATGGGCGGCGGCGGCGGCAAGGAGGCCGCACAGGACGGCGGCCACGGCGGAGGGCACGGCGCAGACGGCAAGGGTGTCGGCCCGGACGGCAAGAAGCCCGTGGTCTTCGTGGACGTGCGCGAGATGCTCCTCAACCTCAGTCCGGACCAGCCGCAGGACAAGGCCCGGTACGCGAAGGTCCGGATCGCCCTGGAGCTGAAGGACGCGAGGGCCGAGGAGGAGGTCAAGCCGCTGATGCCGCGGGTGGAGGACGCGCTGCAGGTCTACATGCGCGAGCTGCGCGCCAGCGACATCACGAACTCGGTGGGCCTGTTCCGGCTGCGCGAGGAATTGCTGCGGCGGGTCAACATCGCCCTGTATCCCGCCAAGGTCGATGCCGTGCTCTTCAAGGACGTGATCGTCCAATGAGCGCGCCTGCGACCACCCCCATCGCCTCCAACCCCGCGCCGGGCCGGCCCCCGATCGAGCACGCCTGATGGAACCCGAGGACGAACTCCCCGAGGACGATTGGTCGGCAGCCCTTCTGGAGCAGGGCGCCGAGGGCGGCGACTCGTCCCTCGCCGAGGAATGGGGCGCGGCCCTCGCCGAGCAGGGCACCACGCGCAACGCGAGCGACGTCGCCGCCGAATGGGCGACGATGATCGAGGACGGGGAGAGCGACAACCTCCCCGAACTCGCCGGCAACGACCGGGTGCTGAACCAGGACGAGATCGACGGCGTCCTCGGCTTCTCCATGCGCGAGCTCTCGGCCTCGGGGGCCGGGGGCGTTCAGGCCATCGTCGATTCGGGCGTCGTCCAGTACGAACGCCTGCCGATGCTGGAGATCGTCTTCGACCGGATGATCCGGTTGCTGTCGACCTCCCTGCGCAACCTGTTCCAGGACAACGTCGAGGTGACGCTGGACAACATCACCTCGGTGCGCTTCGGCGACTATCTCAACGCGATCCCGCTGCCGACCCTGCTCGGCGTGTTCCGGGCCGAGCAATGGGAGAATTCCGGCCTCGTCACGGTCGATTCGAACCTCGCCTACGCGACCTTCGACCTGCTGCTCGGCGGCAAGCGCGGCGGCTTGTCGAGCCGTCTGGACGGTCGCCCGTTCACCGCCATCGAGATGACGCTGGTGCGCCGCCTCGTGGAGATCGTGCTGGGCGATCTCGAGCTGTCGTTCCAGCCGCTGTCGCCCGTGACCTTCGGCATCGACCGGATCGAGACCAACCCGCGCTTCGCCACGATCACGCGGCCGGGCAACGCCGCGATCCTGATCAGCCTGCGCCTGGACGTCGACGGGCGCGGCGGCATGCTGCAGATCCTGTTCCCCTACGCGACGATCGAGCCGATCCGGGAGCTCCTGACCCAGAGCTTCATGGGTGAGAAGCTCGGCCGCGATCACGTCTGGGAAGGCCACCTCGCCACCGAGATCTGGCAGGCCGACGTGACCATGGAGGCGGTGCTGCACGAGATGATGCTGCCGCTCAAACAGGTCATGAGCCTGAAGGTCGGCGAGACGCTGATGTTCGACGCCAAGCCGTCGGATCTCATCACCGTGCGCTGCGGCGACTGGGCGCTCACCCAGGGGCGGATGGGCCGCGTCGACGGGCACATCGCCGTCCAGGTCACGCGGCCCCTGCGCCGCTCGCGCACGACGATCCAGGCCTACGAGGCCTCGATGAACAACCGGTCGGACAATTAGGGCCGATGAGGGTCCCAACATGAGTCTCTTCGTCACCCTCGCCGCCGACATCCTGGTTGCCGTCCTCCTGGCGGCGACCATCGTCACGTCCCTCCGTCTCTCGCGCCGCATCGGCCAGATGAAGGGCGACGAGGCCGCCCTGCGCCAGACCATCGGCGACCTGATGGTGGCGACCGGCACGGCCGAGCGGGCCATCGCCGGTCTGCGGGCGACGATCGACGAGGGCGACCGCACGCTGAACGCCAGCCTGGAAACCGCCACCATCCGCGCCGCCGAGCTGAAGCTGCAGGTCGAGGCCGGCGAGGGCGTGATCACGCGCATCGGCGCCATCGTGGCGCAGATGCGCGCCGTCCCGATCCGTCCCGAGCCGTCCCCTGAGCCGAGGCCCGCGCCGGAGATCCCGCCCGAGCGCAGGCCGGAGCAGGCCGGTCCGAACGGGGAGCGCCTCGGGGTGGCGGCCGCGGCGGCCCTCGCCATGAGCGAGCGCGCCCTCGCCCGCGTCCGGGCGCGCGCCGCGTGACCGGCGTAAAGGCCCCGAAGATCCCGCCGCCGAAGCCGGATCCCGAGGAGCGGATACGCCGCGCCGCGACGCCGCAGCGGCGCGCGCGCCGGAAGCCCGTCCGGCAGTTCCGGCTGCGCCTCATCGACGCCGTGGCGCTCGCGGCGGGCGGGCTGCTCGTGCTCAAGCTGCTCAGCCTGCTGCAGGCCGGCCTGCCGGAGAGCGCCGAGCTTCCGGAATACGGGCGCGCGGTCGCCCGGGCGCGCACCGGCTACGAGCCCTACGACCCGGTGACGACCGGATCGGTGGGCGCCAAGGAGGCGCCGGCCGCTGCGACCGAGAAGCCGCCGGAACCGCCCCCGGCGCGGCCCGCACCGCCCGCGGCCGGGAACCCGGCCTCGCCCACCGAGCGCCTGCTCCTGGAGAAGCTCGGCGCCCGGCGCGACGCCCTGCGCCAGAAGAGCGAGGAGCTGGAGCTGCGCGAGAAGATGCTGGGGGAGGCCGAGCGCAAGCTCGAGACCGGCCTCGGCGACCTCAAGAAGGCCGAGGACAAGGTCGACGCCGTCGCGAAGGCGAAGGAGGACGCCGAGAAGCAGGGACTGAAGAACATCGTCACGATGTACGAGGCGATGAAGCCCAAGGACGCCGCCCGGGTGTTCGACCGGCTCGGGCTCGACGTGCTGGTCCCGATCGTGCTGGCCATGAATCCCCGCAAGATGTCCGAGGTCCTGGCGGTGATGCAGCCCGAGACCGCCGAGCGCCTGACCGTGGCCCTCGCCAACCGCGCCCGCGGCGCCGGAGGGCCGCAGGCCCAGGCCGGGATGGGGCTGCCCGCCAACGAGTTGCCGGCGATCGATCCCGGGGCGCCGGCGCGGTAGGAACGCGGCGCAGCGCGGGCGGCCGCGCGACTTCCCGGAGCGCGCCGTCGCACATGTCGGGTCGGCGTCATGCGGCACCCGTACGGGCTAGGGTCCGGGGCCGGGCGCGCTATAAGGGGCTCATGTCAGAGGCCGATCCCCAGCCGCTCCTCGCCGTCGAGGACCTGTCCGTGGCGTTCCGCGCGCGGGAGGGCGAGACCGTGGCGGTCGACGGCGTCTCCTTCGCCATCCGCCGGGGCGAGACCCTCGCCCTCGTGGGCGAATCGGGATCGGGCAAGTCGGTGACGGCGCTGGCGATCCTGCGCCTCCTCGATGGATCGGCCCGGCAGGACGGCCGGATTTTGTTCAAGGACCGCGACCTCGCGCAGCTGCCCGAGCGGGCGATGCGCGACGTCCGCGGCGCCGACATCACCATGGTGTTCCAGGAGCCGATGACCTCGCTGAACCCGCTCCACACGATCGAGCGGCAGATCGGCGAGGTACTCGACCTGCATCGCGGCCTCTCCGGCAAGGCGGCCCGCCGGCGGATCCTGGAGCTTCTGGACCTCGTGGGCCTGCGCGACGCGGAGCGGCGCATGGGCGCCTACCCGCACGAACTCTCCGGCGGCCAGCGCCAGCGCGTGATGATCGCCATGGCGCTCGCCTGCGAGCCGGACCTTCTGGTCGCCGACGAGCCGACCACGGCCCTGGACGTCACCGTGCAGGCGCAGATCCTGGCGCTGCTCGCCGACCTGCAGAAGCGCCTCGGCATGGCGATGCTGTTCATCACCCACGATCTCGGCATCGTCGAGCGGATCGCCGACCGCGTCTGCGTGATGCTCAAGGGCCGCATCGTGGAGGCCGGTGCGACCAAGGCCGTCTTCGCGGATCCGCAGCACGAGTACACGCGCCGCCTGATCGCCTCCGAGCCGAAGGGCCGGGCCAACCCCGTCCCGGCCGATGCCGCGCCGCTGCTGGAGGCCGGGCCCCTGAAGGTCTGGTTCCCGCTGAAATCGGGTCTGCTCCGGCGCGTCACCGGCCATGTCAGGGCCGTGGACGGCGTGTCCCTGCGGGTCCGGACCGGCGAGACCGTCGGCGTCGTCGGCGAGTCCGGCTCAGGCAAGACGACCCTCGGCCTCGCCCTTCTGCGGCTCACGCGCTCGGAAGGGCCGATCGTCTTCCTCGGACAGGCGATCGACGGCTTCGGCGTGGCGCAGATGCGCCCGCTGCGGAAGGACATGCAGGTGGTCTTCCAGGATCCCTACGGCTCTCTCTCGCCGCGCATGTCGGTGGCCGACATCGTCGCCGAGGGGCTGGTGGTGCAGGGCGCGGCGCGTTCCCGGGCGGAGCGCCGCGCCGTGGTCGCCAAGGCCCTGACCGATGTCGGGCTCGATCCGGCCGCCATGGACCGCTACCCGCACGAGTTCTCCGGCGGCCAGCGCCAGCGCATCGCCATCGCGCGGGCCATGGTCCTCAATCCCCGCTTCGTCGTCCTGGACGAGCCGACCTCGGCCCTCGACCGCTCGGTCCAGGCGCAGATCGTGACCCTGCTTCGCGACCTCCAGCGCGAGCGCGGCCTCGCCTACCTGTTCATCAGCCACGACCTGAA
Organism: Methylobacterium sp. 092160098-2; assembly: GCF_028920805.1. Classification (NCBI taxonomy): domain Bacteria; kingdom Pseudomonadati; phylum Pseudomonadota; class Alphaproteobacteria; order Hyphomicrobiales; family Methylobacteriaceae; genus Methylobacterium; species Methylobacterium sp. 092160098-2. Next base: position 484,526 of record NZ_JAQPZJ010000003.1, read on the forward strand.
GGTGGTGCGCGCCCTCGCCAACTACGTGATCGTCATGCAGAACGGCCACGTGGTCGAGGAAGGCCCTGCGGAGTCGATCTTCGCGAATCCTCAGACCCCCTACACCCGCGCCCTGTTCAAGGCCGCCTTCGCCCTCGAGAGCGACGCGCCCGCCGAGCTGGAATCCGCCTGACCATGGCGCGCGCCCTCATCATCGTCCTCGATTCCGTGGGCGTGGGCGGGGCCCCGGATGCGGAGAGCTACGGCGATGCCGGCTCCGACACGCTGGGGCATATCGCCGAGCGCTGCGCGGAGGGAAGCGGCGATCGGGCGGGGCTGCGCGCGGGTCCGCTGCGTCTGCCCCATCTCGCCGAACTCGGGCTCGGACTGGCGGCCGGTGGCGCCTCGGGCCGCATCCCGCCGAACCTCGCGCCGGCCGGGCCGCCGCGGGGCGCCTACGGCCACGCGGTGGAGAAGGCCGCCGGCAAGGACACGCCCTCCGGTCACTGGGAGATCGCCGGGCTTCCCCTGACCGAGCCCTGGGGGCATTTCCCCGACACCCGGCCGGCCTTCCCGCCGGAGCTGACCCGCGCGCTGATCACGGAAGGCGGCATCCCGGGCATCTTGGGCGATTGCCACGCGCCGGGCGTCGCGATCATCGACGCGCTGGGCGCCGCGCATGTCCGGACCGGCCAGCCGATCTGCTACACCTCGGCCGACAGCGTGTTCCAGATCGCCGCCCACGAGGAGGCGTTCGGGCTGGAGCGGCTCTACGACCTGTGCCGCGTGGCGCGCCGGCTGTGCGACCCCTACCGCGTCTGCCGGGTGATCGCCCGGCCCTTCGTGGGCTCGGCGGAAACGGGCTTCCGCCGGACCGGCAACCGCAAGGATTTCGCGGTCGCGCCGCCTGGGCGCACCCTGCTCGACCGGGCCGAGTCGGCTGGCCGCGCGGTGGTGAGCGTCGGCAAGATCGGCGACATCTTCGCCCACCGCGCCACCGGCCGCGAGATCAAGCCGGGCCCGAATGCGGCCTGCGTGACGGCGGGACTCGCCGCGCTGGCGACCCTGCCGGCGGGCGGCCTGATCTTCGTCAACCTGGTGGATTTCGACACGGAGCACGGCCACCGCCGCGACGTGCCGGGCTATGCCGCGGAGCTGGAGGCGTTCGACGCCCGGATCCCCGAGATCCTGGCGGCGCTGGCGCCGGGCGACCTCGCCGTGATCACCGCCGATCACGGCAACGATCCGACCTGGACCGGGACCGACCACACTCGCGAGCAGGTCCCGGTCCTGGCCTTCGGCCCCGGCGTGGCCGCCCGGTCGATCGGCCGGCGGGAGACCTTCGCGGATATCGGCGCCACCGTGGCGGCCCATCTCGGGCTGGCCTGGGACGGGGCCGGAACTTCGTTCCTGGATTAGGGAGGACACGACGTGCGGGACGACGACGACCGGCCGCGCAAGGCCGTTGCCCACGAGATCGGGCAGCCCCTCGACACGCTCTCCCTCGGGGATCTCGACGCGCGCGTTGCGCTCCTGCGCGCCGAGATCGCCCGTCTCGAGGCGGCGCGGGCCGCCAAGCAGGCGGCGCAGGGCGCGGCCGACGCTTTCTTCAAGCGGAGCTGAAGCTTGGACCGGAGCGAAACCCTCGCCGCCCTGCGGCGCGGCGATCTCGGCGGCGCGCGGGAGCTGCGGCTGCCCGACGGGCTGACGGCGGTGCCGCGCGAGGTTTTCGCCCTCGCCGACACGCTGGAGGTGCTGGATCTCGGCCGGGGCGACCTCGCCGACCTGCCGGACGATTTCGGCCGCCTCCACCGCCTGCGCGTGCTGTTCTGCTCCGGCAATCCGTTCCCACGCCTGCCGCCGGTGCTCGGCGCCTGCCCCGCGCTCAGCCAGTTGGGCTTCCGCGGCTGCGGCATCCGCGAAGTCCCGGCGGAGTCGCTGCCGCGCGACCTGCGCTGGCTGACGCTGACCGACAACGCGATCGCGGAGCTGCCCGCCGCCCTCGGCGAGCGGCCGTTGCTCCAGAAGCTGATGCTGTCGGGGAACCGGATCGCGGCGCTGCCGGACAGCTTCGCGGGCGCGGCGCGTCTCGAGCTGATCCGGCTCTCCTGCAACCGGCTCGAAGCGCTGCCGCCCTGGCTCGGCACCCTTCCGCGCCTCGCCTGGGTCGCCTACGCGGGCAATCCCGCCGAGCCGGCCTCCGAGCCCGCGGACGCGCCGCGCGTGCCGTGGGCGGACCTGGACGTCGGCGATCAACTCGGTGAGGGCGCGTCGGGCCGCGTCTTCCGCGCGGCTTGGCGCGGTCCGATCGCCGCGCAGGATGTCGCCCTGAAGCTGTTCAAGGGCGCCATGACCAGCGACGGCCTGCCCGAGCGGGAGATGGAGGCCTGTCTCGCTGCCGGCACGCATCCGGCGCTTACCGGTGCGCTGGGCCGGCTCCACGATCATCCCGCCGGCGTCCAGGGGCTGCTGCTCCGGCTTCTCCCGTCGCACTGGCGGGTGCTCGCCGGCCCGCCGAGCCTCGCGAGTTGCAGCCGCGACGTCTACGATCCGAGCCTGCGGCTGGAACCGGCCAAGGCCCTGCGGATCGCCCGCTCGGTCGCGGAGGCGGTGGCCCATCTGCACGGGCGCGGGCTGCTCCACGGCGACGTGTATGCCCACAACACCCTGTGGGATGCCGAAACCGGCGCCGCCGTGCTCAGCGATTTCGGCGCTGCCTCGGCGCTCCCGGACGGACGGGGCGGCGCGGTGCTGGCGCGGGTCGAGGTGCGCGCCGTCGGCATCCTGATCAATGAGCTGCTCGATCGTTGCGCGACGTCGCCGGAGACTCTGCGGGCTCTGGCGCAGGCCTGTATGCAGCCGGATCCCGACGGGCGGCCGGCGCTCGACGTGGTGATCGCCGAGATCGACCGGCTCCAGTCCTGATCCCGTCGGATTCGACCGTGCCGCCGCTTCAGGCGGATACCGCGCGGGCTGTGCGGAGCGGGAGCCTTGTTCCCACGGCGTCAGTCCGGGATGTCGCCCTGCCCGCGCGCGATCACGGCGAACAGATCGCCGAGGGCGGCGAGGCTCGCGGCCTGGAGCTGGGCTGCCGGCACCACGTGTCCGTCCGGCCCGGGAAGATCCCGCGTCGCCGTGGCGGCGGCCACGACGGTGGGACGGAACCCGAGGTTGAAGGCGCTCCGGGCGGTGGAATTGACGCACATATGCGTCATGAATCCCGCCAGGATGACGTCCTGCACGCCGGCTTCCTGGAGGCGTGCCTGCAGGTCCGTGCCCACGAAGGAACTCGGATAGGCCTTGGTGATCACCGGCTCGTCGCCCTGCGGCGCCACCTCCGGGCTGATCTGGCCGATCGGCGCGGTCACATCGTAGGGCGTTCCCGGCCCGGCATTGTGGCGGACATGGATCACCGGGATCCCCGCGTCGCGCGCCCGCTTCAGCAGGCCCGCGGCCTCGCGGAGCGCAGGCTCGACGCCCTCGAGCCGCATGACGCCCTCGCGATAGGTCTGCTGCAGGTCGATCATCACCAGAGCGGAACCCGTGAGCGGGGCCGGCGCGGGGCTCAGGCCGGACAGGCCGCGCAGGGTTGCCAGATCGGACATCGGCGCATCTCCCATGGCGCCGCCTTGGTGGGGCGCTCGAATGTCGGGACGCTACGACGGACCGGCCCGGAAGCGCCATAGCGCAAAGGTGCACCGTCCGAACCGCACGGGAAGGTTGACGGTCTGGATTGATCCGCACCCGCAGGTCGCTACATGCGCGGCGTGATTGCCCCGCCCCTGCGCCTCGGCGCCCTGCTCCTCGCCCTCGCCTACGCGCATCCGGCCGCGGCCGCCCCGTCCGAAGGGGCGACCGAGACCGTCGAGCAGGCCCTGTGCCGCCTGATCGACGAATCCGCCAAGGCCCGTGGCCTGCCGGTGCCGTTCCTGACGCGCCTGATCTGGCGCGAGAGCAGCTTTCGCGTGGGGGTCGTGAGCCCGGCCGGGGCGCAGGGCATCGCGCAATTCATGCCGGGAACGGCACGGGAGCGCGGCCTCCTCGACCCGTTCGATCCCGAGCAGGCGATCCCGCACGCAGCCCATCTGCTGTCCGATCTGAAGTCTCAGTTCGGCAATCTCGGTCTCGCGGCCGCAGCCTATAACGGTGGCGCCGCGCGGGTCAGCAAATGGCTCGCCGGCGATGGCGGCCTGCCCGCCGAGACCCGGACCTACGTGGCGGTCATCACGGGCCGGCCGGTGGACGATTGGCGGACCGGGCCCGCCAAGGCGATCGAGTACCCGGAGGGCGGTGCACCCGCCAAGCCCGAGGGCAAGGACGCGAAGGACCCGAAGGACCCGAAGGACGCGAAGGAGGCCCATCCGGAGGCACCGCAGACCTGCCTGCAGGTGACCGCCAGCCTGCGCGTCCCGTCCCGCGGCGACCGCTTCGCCCTCGGCCTCAACGAGGGACCGGCCGCTCCCTGGGGGATCCAGCTCGCGGGCAACTTCTCCAAGGCGCTGGCGCTCCAGAGCTTCAACCGGGCGCGGAGCGCCTATGCGGGGGTGATCGGCGAGGTGCGGCCGATGATCATCGGTACCCGCCTGCGCAACCGCGGCACCCGCGCCTTCTACCGGATCCGCATCCCGGCGCAGAGCCGGCAGGCGGCCGACGACCTGTGCGGCCGCATCCGCAAGGTCGGGGGTGCCTGCATCGTCCTGCGGACCTGATTTTTCACGATCCGCCGCGGGACCGTCATCAATCCGCCCCGAGGGCGGTGCGGTATGAGCCGGTCGGGATAACCGGATGGGATATGACACGCCTCCTCACCGCGTTTGCTAGCCTCCTCTGTCTCGGGCTCGCCGCGTTCGGCTTCACCGCTGCCTCGCCGCTCGCCCTGTTCGACGCGATCGGCCCGCGCGATCCGGGGGGGCGCCTCGCCGCGAAGGACCAGCCCTTCGGCGAAGGGCCGCGGCGGCACCTCGATGTCTACGTCCCGACGGCGGCCGCCGAGAATGCGCCGGTCCTCGTGTTCTTCTACGGCGGCTCCTGGCAGAGCGGCTCCAAGGACGATTACGCCTTCGTCGGGCACGCGCTCGCCGCGCAGGGCTTCGTCACGGTGCTGCCCGACTACCGGCTCTACCCGGAGGCGCCGTTTCCCGGCTTCCTGGAGGATGGCGCGGCGGCCATCGCCTGGGTGCGCGACAACATCGCGGGCTATGGCGGCGATCCGCGCCGGATCGTCCTCGCCGGCCACTCGGCCGGGGCCTACAACGCGGTGATGCTCGGCCTCGACCCGCGCTACGTGATCGCGGCCGGAATCGATCCCAAGGTCATCAAGGCGGTCGCGGGCCTGTCCGGACCCTACGATTTCCTGCCGTTCGATCAGGACACCACCGTGAAGGTGTTCGGGAAGGCTCCCGATCCGGAGGCAACGCAGCCGGTGGCCTTCGCGGGCCCGCTCTCGCCCCCCGCCTTCCTGGCGACCGGCGACGCCGACACGGTGGTGAAGCCGCGGCACACGGTCAGCCTCGCCGCCAAGCTGCGGGCCGAGCACGTCCCGGTCCAGGAGCGGATCTATGCGGGGCTCGATCACAAGGACACGTTGCTGGCGCTGTCCGTCACCTTCCGCTCCAAGGCCCCGGAACTCGCCGAGATGGCCTCGTTCCTGATGCGGCAATCCGCCGGCCGCTCGCAGTACACGATGCGGCGCTGATCGCTTCGGGCTTACGTCAAGGTTATCGCGCGATCGTCGGCCGGAACGTCTGATTTTCCATCGCGCCGGACCCGCGGGCCGCTAGAATGGTCTCGGCCGCACGGCGCGGCCTCGCGGTGGGACGGCATGGCTTCTGCGGACGCGGCGATCGGGATCCCGGCCGACGGGCGGCAGCGCGGCGTCGCGGGCCGGGACATGCCCGACGTGCTGCGCGTGCTTCTGAACGGGTTCGTCTTCGTCCTGCTCTGGAACCACGTCTGGCTGAAGGATCTGTCGGATCGGTCGATGCTCGCGGCCTCCGAGGATGGAAGCCTGCTGACGCAGGTCCTGTTTCTCGGCGCCGGTGCCGCCATGGCCGCGGCGATCCACCGGATCGGAGTCCGGCACCTTCATCCGCTGCTGACGCGCCCCCTCGTCCTCTGTGCCGTCTGGCTCGGGGCGACGGCGCTCCTGTCGATCGAGCCCAGCCTGTCGCTGCGGCGGCTCGTCCTGTTCGCCATCGCGGCGATGCTCTCGGCAGGCGTGCTGATCGTGGCCCGATCCCCCCGGCAGTTGGCGCTGACCATGGCCGGATCCGCCCTGGTGATCGTGCTCGGCTCCTACCTCGCGGTCGCCCTCGTGCCCAATCTCGCGATCCACTCGGCCTTCGACGTCAATTCCGATCCCAGCCATCCCGGTCTCTGGCGCGGAATCTTCCCGCAGAAGAACGAGGCCGGGGCAGCCATGGTGATCCTGGTGATCGTCGGCCTCTACGTCGCCACCGTCGCGAGCCGTCTGCTCGGCTGGGCGATCGTGCTCCTGGCGGCCGGCTTCCTGGTGGCGAGCGGCTCGAAGACCGCGATCCTGCTCCTTCCGGTGATCCTCGCCGTCACCGGCCTGTGCCAGGTCCTCACCGGCGGGTTCCTGCGGCGCCTGCTGCTCCTCGGCCCCGTGATCGGGTTCTCGCTGATCTCCATCGGCTCCGTGCTCGCGCCGCCGATCCAGGACGCAGTGGGGGCGCTGCTCACCGACGCGACCTTCACGGGCCGCAGCGAGATCTGGCAGTTCGCCATCGACAACATCATGATCCGGCCCTGGCGCGGCTGGGGCATCGGCGCCTTCTGGATGACCGAACGCACCATGTACGCCGGCTCCGAGGAGCTGACCTGGGTCACCACCGTCGACCATGCCCACAACGCCTATCTCGACACCGCGCTGATCGGCGGCCTGCCGTTCCTCGCGCTCACCGTGGTGGCCTTCGTCCTCGCCCCGGTGCGCGACCTGCAGCGCGTGGCCGGCGGAATGCGCCTCGACGCGGAGACCATGCTGTTCCTGCGGCTGTGGTTTCTCGGGCTGGTCTCGGCCTCCTTCGAGACGGTGCTCTACAACGGTAACAACGCCACCTGCTGCATGTTCATGATGGCGGTGTTCGGCCTGCGCCTGCGCACCCGCTACGCCGTCCTGGCGCGCTGAGGCGGATCCGCCGCCCGATCGTCCCCGACCCTCGGCGCTTGGCCATCCCACGCGTATCGCCGCCGGACGCGGGACGCGCGCGGAATGCCGTCCTCGCGACCGAGATGCAGCCGCTTGGCGACCGCCCTGCGGGATCGGCGCAGGATGGATGTGGCTCGCCCTGCCGACCGGCGCTCGGTTCAGGCTCCGGGCGGGATCATCCTGCCGGATCGACGGGCTGGCGGCGTCGCGTCGGACGCCGACAGCCCGGACGGTTCCTGGAACTGCCTCTCTCGCGCCCGGAGAGGGACGTCGATCCGACCCGGCCTGCCTCCACATGTCGATCGGCGCCTTCGCGTATCGGTGCGGCTTCGCCACCGAGGCGCATGTTTCCCGGCGCTTCAACGGTCGCCACGGTCTCACGGCCCGCGATGACAGGGCTGCGGCCGTCCGGCACCGATCCGATACGGTCCCGGATCGGCAAAACCGCCCGCGCGCATAGAATGCTGACCCTCGGGCGCACGCCACCGGTCCGGATCCGCGCCGGTCCCCTCAGGCGCCGAGGATCGCGCCGCGTCGCTGAAGGTCGCCCCGATCCCGTCCTCGAAACCGGATCAGAGCCCGGATTCGGCCGGCGGCACCGGCCGCGGGCGCCGGTCCTCGCCGATCGCCACGAAGGTGAAGGTCGCCTCGGTCACCTTCATGGTGACCTCGCTCGCCCGTTCGCGCCGCCAGACCTCGACCTGGATGCGCAGGGAGGAGCGCCCGACCTTCAGGAGCCACGCATAGAGGCTCACCTCGTCGCCCACGAAGACAGGGTGGTGGAAGGTGATCGCGTCGACCGCGAGGGTGGCGCACCGGCCCCGTGCCCGACGGGCCGCGACGTTGCCGGCCGCGAGATCCATCTGTGCCATGAGCCAGCCGCCGAAGATGTCGCCGGCGGGATTGGTGTCGGCGGGCATCGCGATGGTGCGGATGACCGGCGGACCGCGATCCGTCGGCTGGACCGTCGCCCCGCCCCCGATGTCCTCGCACAGGTCCGCCATGGCCATCCGTCCCCCGAACGGACGGGAGACATCCGGCCAAGCTCGGTCGCGGTCAATCGGGCAGCGCGAAGACCAGCAATGCGTCGCCGGTGCCGAACCCGGATGCCTTGGTGAAGGAGGCGCCGCCCGCCGCCACCGCGAGGTATTGCTTGCCGTCCAGCGCGTAGGTCATCGCCGGGCCGCTGATGCCGGCCCCGCACTGGAAGCGCCAGAGAATCCGGCCGTCCTTCGCATCGTGGGCGTCGAGATGGCCGTCCTCCTCTCCCGAGAAGACGAGGCCGCCGGCCGTCGCCAGGGTCCCTCCGGAGAGACGGCTCCCGCTGCGGACCGACCAGGCGATCCTGCCGCCATCCACGAGGTCGACCGCCGTCAGCGTGCTGAAGGACGCCTCGCCCTTCGCCTCGCCCGTCTCCGTGTAGCGGATCTCCGGACGCCCGGCGGCCGCCGGAACGGTCTTCACCGTGTAGGTCGTCGCCCCGTGGCGGACCTGAACGTAGGCGCGCCGGCCGTCATAGGCGGTGGGCGGCCACGAGACCGCGCCGAGGGGACCGGGCGCCACCACGGTGCCCTGCGGCGTCGGCGGCGCGAACAGGTTCTTCTGATCGACGAGCGGCGCGGACCGCGCCAGGAGCGTCCCCGTGGCGCGGTCGTGGACGTAGATCCAGCCGGTCTTGCTTGCCGAAGCCACCGCCTTCGCGCCATCGGGCATGTCGAGCAGGAAGGGCGGCGCGGCGACGTCGTAGCCCCATTCGTCGTGCGGCACCTGCTGGTAGTACCAGCGCAGCGCGCCGGTCTTCACGTCGAGGGCCACGAGGCACATCGTGTAGAGATTGTCGCCCGGACGCGAGAGGCCGAAATTCTGCGGGGCCGGGTTGCCGGTGCCGAGGAAGATCAGGCCGAGATCCGGATCATAGGCCGGCGTCATCCAGAGGGAGCCGCCGCCGACGCGCCAAGCGTCGCGGTTGGCCGGAGCGGCGGCCTTCTCGGCGGCGATGTCCCGGTGGAGCGGCGTGCCGTCGGCGGTCTGGGCGACGAAGCCCCCCTCCCAACCCTCGGACGGCGTGACGTACCAGCGCCAGCGTTCCTCGCCGGTCTTCGCGTCGTAGGCCGCGAGCCAGCCGCGTCGCCCGTACCCGCCCTCGATGCCGACGACGGCGCCGCCATCGAGGCCGCCCGCCTCGTCCTCGATGTGGAGGCCGTATCCGGCGCCGGTGACGCCGACGATCACGAGCCCGTCGGCAACCAACGGCGGCATCTTGAAGCCGAGGCGGCTCGAGCCCTGGACGGGCTTGCCGCCGAGCGTCGCGGCGAGGCCCGAGGCGGTCTCGCTCTCGCCCTCCTCGGGGCGGACCGCCTCCTTGTCCCAGACGATCCTGCCGGTCTTCGCGTCGAGGGCGATCAGCCGCCCGTCCATGGTCGCCTCGAAGACGAGACCCCCCGACACCGCCACCCCGCGGTTCGAGGGCGGTCCGAAGATCTTCTCGGTGCGCGGCTTGTGGGTGTAGGTCCAGACGGGCTTGCCGGTCTTCGCGTCGAGGGCCGCGACGTTGTTCTGCGTCGTGGAGACGAAGAGGGTGCCGTCCACCATCACGGGCTGGGCCTGGAAGTATCCGGTGATTCCGGTCTGGAAGATCCAGGCGGGGCGCAGCCGACCGACAGTGTCGCGATCGATCTGGGTCAGGTCGGAGAAGTTGCGGTTGCTCGGATCGTGTCCGAAGGCCGGCCAGGGCGATTCAGCGGCGGAGCTCGACCCGAGGGACGCCGGTCCCGCAAAGCAGGCCAGCAGGACCGCCCCAATCCATCGCGCCAAAGCTGTGCTCCCTTGTGCGGCGACAGTCGCGCCCGCCTGGATCCGTTTCTGAGTGTGAGCCTAAGCCTGCCTCCGGGGCGCCCCGTCGAGCTGCGCCGGCGTCGCCTGGGCACCCATTGCCCGGGCCATGTCGGCGGCGCTCTGTCCGGAGGCGTCGCGCCGGTCCGGGTCGGCGCCGTGGCGGAGGAGCAGGTCGACCATCTCGGTGCGGTCGAACATCGCCGCCGTCATCAGGGCCGTGCGGGTGCCGTCGCCGGTCCCGTCCACCCTGGCCCCGTGCTGGAGCAGGAGCTGCGCGATCGCGAGATCGTTCTTGAAGGCCGCGCCGGCGAGGGGCGTCTGGCCACGGTCATTGGCGAGTTCCGGGTCGCCGCCGGCCTCCAGGATCACCCGCGTGGCGTCCGCCTGGCCGTTATAGGCGGCCAGCATCAGCAGGCTGTCGCCCTTGTCGTTGCGCAGGTTCGCCGGCAGCCCCTGCCCGAACAGGTCGGCGAGATCCTCCGCATGGCCCATCCGCGCGTACTGGAAGACGCGGGCGGCGAAGGCCAGGGTCTCGTCATCGAGGGTCGGGGGCGTGTTCGTCTCTGAGGCCATCGCGTGCTCGTCTCTTCTGGCCGCTGATCTGGGCCGGTCCGGCGTCCACGTCCAGCGGCGGCGGGAACAGTTTCGGGGCGCTGCTCGTTCCAGCCGCCAATCCGGGCCAAAGGCCCGACGCTTCCGGAGCGCGCCGATGCCCCGACCCTTCGAGCCCTTCGCCGACGCCTTGCGCACCGCGCGCGACATCGTCCGGGAGCGCGCAGGCGCGGTCGCACAGGCGGCCGTACAGGCCGATCCCCACGCCTACGACGAGGCCTGCAACGCCCTCGCCGTCCGGATCGCCCAGGCCATCGTCGATGCCGGCGAGGCCGCGACGGCGCATGGCCGGGATCACGAGGCCGCCTGAGCCAGCGGCGGCCGGTCAGCCCCGCCGCCGTCCGCCGCCGCCCTTGTATTTGGGCTTCTGCCCGCCGAGCCCCTGCGTCGAGCGCGGCTTCGGCCGCTCCTGCCAGGCCGGCGCGAGGCCGCCCACCGGAAGCTCCCGGTCCGTGCCGGGGCCCATATTGTCGAGGTCGGGCTTGGCGATGCGGCTGCCGCCTCCGCCTGGGCCCCCTGCCCCGCGCGGCGCCTTCCGGCCGAACTTCCCGGCCTCGCGCTCCACGTCGCTCTGTCGTGCCATCGGGTCGTCCGAGACCAGAAGCTCGGTGGCCTGGAGCCGCTTCAGCTCGTCGCGCAGGCGGGCTGCCTCCTCGAAGTCGAGATCGGCGGCGGCGGCGCGCATGCGCTTCTCCAGATCCGCCATCACAGCCTTGAGGTTGTGGCCCACCGTGATCGCGTCCTTGGCCAGCCCGGTATCGACCTGGACGTGGTCGCGCTCGAACACGCTGCTGAGGATGTCGGCGATGCCGCGCTTCACGCTCTGCGGCGTGATCCCGTGCTCTTCGTTGTAGGCGAGCTGCTTGGTGCGGCGCCGCTCGGTCTCGGCCATCGCCCGCTCCATCGAGCCGGTGATGTTGTCCGCGTACAGGATGCAGCGCGCGTCGGCGTTGCGGGCGGCGCGGCCGATGGTCTGGATCAGCGAGGTCTCCGACCGGAGGAAGCCTTCCTTGTCGGCGTCGAGGATCGCCACCAGGGCGCATTCCGGGATGTCGAGGCCCTCGCGCAGCAGGTTGATGCCGATCAGCACGTCGAAGGCGCCGAGCCGCAGGTCGCGGATGATCTCGATGCGCTCCAGCGTGTCGATGTCGGAGTGCATGTAGCGCACCCGCACGCTGTTCTCGTGGAGATACTCGGTGAGGTCCTCGGCCATGCGCTTGGTGAGCGTGGTCACGAGGGTCCGGTAGCCAGCCTGCGCGACTTCGCGGACCTCGCCCAGCAGGTCGTCCACCTGGCTGCGGGCCGGGCGGATCTCGATCACCGGATCGACGAGCCCCGTCGGGCGGATCACCTGCTCGGCGAAGACGCCCCCCGTCTGCTCCATCTCCCACTTGCCGGGCGTCGCCGAGACGTGGACCGTCTGCGGGCGCATCGCGTCCCATTCCTCGAAGCGCAGGGGGCGGTTGTCGAGGCAGGAGGGCAGCCGGAAGCCGTATTCGGCGAGCGTCGCCTTCCGGCGGAAGTCGCCCCGGTACATGCCGCCGATCTGCGGCACCGTGACGTGGCTCTCGTCGGTGAAGACCAGGGCGTTGTCGGGGAGGTACTCGAACAGGGTCGGCGGCGGCTCGCCGGGCTTCCGGCCGGTGAGGTAGCGGGAATAGTTCTCGATGCCGTTGCAGGCGCCGGTGGCCTCGATCATCTCGATGTCGAAGGTGCAGCGCTGGTCGATGCGCTGCGCCTCGATGAGGCGGCCCATCTTGGTCAATTCCTCGATCCGGCCGTTCAGCTCGTTCTTGATGCCCTTGATCGCCTGCTGCAGCGTCGGGCGCGGCGTGACGTAGTGCGAGTTGGCGTAGACCTTCACGAACTTCAGTTCGGAGATCGTCTTGCCGGTGAGCGGATCGAACTCGACGATGCTCTCGACCTCGTCGCCGAACAGGCCGATGCGCCAGCCGCGATCTTCCAAGTGGGCGGGCCACAGCTCGATGGAATCGCCGCGCACCCGGAAGGTGCCGCGGGCGAAATCCGACTGGATCCGCTTGTACTGCAGGGCCACGAGGTCGGCGATGAGCTGGCGCTGCTCGATCCGCTCGCCGAGCGACACAGTGAAGGACATCGCCGTGTAGGTCTCGACCGAGCCGATGCCGTAGATGCACGAGACCGAGGCGACGATGATGACGTCGTCGCGCTCCAGCAGGGCGCGGGTGGCGGCGTGGCGCATCCGGTCGATCTGCTCGTTGATCGAGGATTCCTTCTCGATGAACGTGTCGGAGCGCGGGACGTAGGCCTCGGGCTGGTAATAGTCGTAGTAGGAGACGAAGTACTCGACGGCGTTGTCCGGGAAGAACGCCTTGAACTCCCCGTAGAGTTGCGCGGCCAGCGTTTTGTTGGGCGCCAGGATCAGGGCCGGGCGCTGGGTCTCCTCGATGATCTTGGCCATCGTGAAGGTCTTGCCCGAGCCGGTGACGCCGAGCAGCACCTGATCGCGCTCGAGTCCCTGCACGCCGCCGACGAGTTCGGCGATCGCTTTCGGCTGGTCACCGGCGGGCTTGAACTCGGATTTTAGCGTGAACCGGACGCCGCCCTCGGATTTCTTCGGTCGCTCCGGGCGGTGCGGGACCCAGGTCTGGCCGTCCTTGAACAGCGGGTTGCCCTCGGTGAGCAGCCGCTCCAGGGCCGACACCGTCGCGGAGGCGCCGCCGTCGCCGCCGGGATCCGGCAGGTCGGCGCCCTCGGGCACCGGACCGTCCTCCGGCGGCGTCAGGCCGAGCGCTTGGGCGAGGCGCGGATCGACATCGGCCGCGTCGCCGAGGGCGTAGCCGGCCTGCGGAGCCTCCGCGAAGCCGTCGCGGGCGATCGCGCCCCGGCGCGCGGCGGCCTTGGTGCCGTCCTTGCCGGCTCGTCCTTTCGGCTTGCCCGGCCGCGCGGGCGGCTCGGGGGGCGGCTCGACGGCGGCCGGCCGGTTCCGGTTGAGCGCCGGGTTCAGGAGCTCGGCCAGATAGGTGTCGAGCGGCTTGAGCTCGGGCTTCGACGCCTTGGCGGACGACGCCGAAACGGAAGCGGCGCGCGGTTTCTTCGGTGCTGGCATGAGAACAATATGGGCCTGGACCCCGCTCCGAGGAACCCTGCACGGGTGCAGTTTGACAACTTCCGTGGGAGGCCGCCCGCGCCTCGGACCGGCGGGTGGGCGAGACCCCTTTCCACTGGAGAAGGCGTAGCGAATACAGCCATTAAGTAGAATTCACGGCGTGCCGATCTCGACCTCGGGCTCGGATGCTGAGAAGATCCGCATCCGCGGGGCGGGCCAAGCGGCTTGCGGAAAGCCCATCCTATCGATACTTTGCGATGCAAAGCGCGGTGCGAAGCATGCTGCAGCCGGGGGCTTGAGGCACATGCAGGACCTGGACAAGGCGCTGGCCGACATCGTGGCGATCCGCTCGCAGATCGCCCGCGACACGGCGTTCCAGGGTTTGGGGGCGGCGACGGTCGCCGGCACCGGCTTCCTCGCGCTGGCCTGCGCGGCGGGGCAGGCCCTGTGGCTCGGCGATCCCGCGGCGCGGCCGGGCCTGTTCTTCGGCCTCTGGATCGCGGCGGCCCTCGCGGCTTTCATGATGATCGGCGTCGAGGCGGTCCGGCGCAGCCGGCGCCTGCATTCCGGCCTCGCCGACGCCATGGTTTGGAACGCCATCGAGGTGTTCCTGCCGGCCGCGGGCGCGGGGGCCTGCCTCGCCCTGGTCGTCGCCCGCTTCGCACCCGACGAGGTCTGGATGCTGCCGGGTCTCTGGCAGGTGCTGGTCGGCCTCGGCCTGTTCGCCTCGTCCCGGATCCTGCCGCGGGCTGTCCAGGGCGTCGGCGCCTGGTACCTGCTCGCCGGGCTCGCCGTGCTGGCGGTCTCGGCCGAGACCCGGGCCCTGTCCCCCTGGACGATGGGCCTGCCCTTCCTGCTCGGTCAAGCGTGGCTGGCCGGGATCATCCATCACGCGGCCCGGGCCTTCGATGACGACCGCTGACCGTTCCGACGGGCGCTTTTCCTACGAGGGGCTCGACAGGATCATCCACGAGCGGGCGCGCCTCAGCGTGCTGACCTCCCTGGTGGCGCATCCGAAGGGCCTGCCCTTCCCGGATCTCAAGCGCCTGTGCGGGCTCACCGACGGCAACCTGAGCCGCCACCTCGCCGTGCTGAGCGAGGCCGATCTGGTGAGCCTCGAGAAGGGCTTCGCGCACAACCGGTCGCAGACAGTCTGCCGCCTCACCGTCACCGGGCGCCAGCGCTTCATCGGCTATCTCGGCGTGCTCGAGCAGGTGGTGCGCGACGCCGCGCAGGCCGCCGAGCGCGGCCCCGAATCCGGTGTCCGCGGCCTCGATCCGGCCACGAAAACGGCGTGAGACCGCCCCGTCCCGCCGGGAATGTTAATCCCGTCTCGATAGACCTGAACGCCACGCCCATGCCGGGAGACTTTACGATGCAAAGCGAAGCGGTGCCGGGTCCCCTGCACGCCGCGATCATCATGGACGGTAACGGGCGCTGGGCCACGCAGCGCGGCCTGCCGCGGCTGGCCGGCCACCACCGCGGCGTGGAGTCGATCCGGCGCACCGCCGAGGCCTGTCCGGATCTCGGCATCGGCACGCTCACGCTCTACGCCTTCTCGGCGGATAACTGGCAGCGCCCCGCCGAAGAGGTCGGCGGCCTGATGCGGCTCCTGCGCTCCTACCTGCGCAACGAGACCCAGCGCCTCGCCCGGACCGGCACGCGCCTCAGCGTCGTCGGTCGGCGCGACCGTCTGCCGGACGGCATCCCCGAGGCGATCGCCGCGGCGGAAGCCGCCACGGCGGCGGGGACCCGGCTGCATCTCCGGATCTGCGTCGACTACTCGGCCCGCGACGCGATCATCGCCGCGGCGCAGCGCCTCCAGGGCGAAGATCCGACCCGCGAGAGCTTCGGCAAGTTGGTGGCCGGCCCGATGCACGGCTCTCCCGTCGATGTCGACCTGCTGATCCGCACCGGCGGCGAGCGGCGTCTCTCCGACTTCATGCTGTGGGAGGCGGCCTATGCCGAGTTGCACTTCACAGAGCGGATGTGGCCCGAGTTCGGTCCCGAGGACCTGGCCGAGGCGGTCGCCGAGTTCGGCCGCCGCGAGCGCCGGTTCGGCGGGCTGAAGGCTCCGGCAGTCTCGGCCGCGGCCTGAGGCCGCTTGACGGGCGCGCACCGGCGCGCAGAGGGTCGTCGGCATGACCGAGACCCTCGCCCAGCGCCGCGTCCTCCTCGTCATCGGCGGCGGCATCGCGGCCTACAAGGCCCTCGACCTGATCCGGCGCCTGCGCGAGCGCGGCGCCAGCGTCTGCCCGGTGCTGACCGCGGGGGCGCAGGAATTCGTGACGCCCCTTGCCGCCGCCGCGCTCGCCGGCGAGCGGGCCCATACCGACCTGTTCGACCGGGCTTCCGAGGCCGAGATCGGCCACATCAAGCTCGCCCGTCAGGCGGATGCCGTGGTGGTGGCGCCCGCGACCGCCAACCTGATGGCCCGCATGGCCGGCGGCCACGCGGCCGACCTCGCGACCACGGTCCTGCTGGCGACGACCCTTCCGATCCTGATCGCGCCGGCCATGAACGTCCAGATGTGGGCGCATCCGGCCACCCGCCGGAACCGCGCGGTCCTGGAGGGCGACGGCGTCCGGATCGTGGGGCCG
Organism: Methylobacterium sp. 092160098-2; assembly: GCF_028920805.1. Lineage (NCBI taxonomy): Bacteria > Pseudomonadati > Pseudomonadota > Alphaproteobacteria > Hyphomicrobiales > Methylobacteriaceae > Methylobacterium > Methylobacterium sp. 092160098-2. The sequence continues at coordinate 500,808 of NZ_JAQPZJ010000003.1, forward strand.
AATGCCGGCCGGATGGCGGAGCCCGAATCCGGCCCCGGCCGCATGGCCGAGCCCAACGAGATCGCCGATGCGCTGGAGCGGATGCTCGGCCAGCAGGCCGGGGACAGGCCCCTGGCCGGTCGGCGCGTGCTCGTGACCTCCGGTCCCACCCACGAGCCGATCGATCCGGTCCGCTACATCGCCAACCGCTCCTCCGGCCGCCAGGGCCACGCCATCGCGGCGGCCGCCGCTGCGGCCGGTGCCGCCGTGACCCTGGTCTCCGGGCCCGTGGCGCTCCCCGATCCGCCGGGCGTCGCCGTCGTCCGGGTCGAGACCGCCCGGCAGATGCTGGAAGCCGTCGAGGCGGCGCTGCCAGCCGACATCGCGGTCTTCGCCGCCGCGGTCGCCGACTGGCGTCCGGAGCAGGAGGCCGGCAGCAAGAAGATCAAGAAGGACGGCACCGGCCCGGCGCCGATGCCGCTGGTGGAGAATCCCGACATCCTCGCCACGATCGCGCGCCTGCCGGTGGGACGCCCGCCCCTCGTGGTCGGGTTCGCCGCCGAGACCGACACGGTCGTCGAGCACGCCCGGGCGAAGATTGCCCGGAAGGGCTGCGACCTGATCGTGGCCAACGACGTGTCGGCCGAGGGCGGCGTCATGGGCGGTACCGACAATACGGTTCACCTGATCCGACGGGACGGTGCGGTGGAAACCTGGCCGCGCCTCGGCAAGGAGGAAGTCGCCCGGCGGCTCGTGGCCCATGTCGCGGGGCTTCTGGCCGGCTGACGCGACGGGGCCCCTGCGAGCCCGCCTCCCTGCCCCGCGAAGGTGCTTTGTCGGCCCGCGCGCCCCGGCGGCGACGTCGATCGCGCGCAGACGGGTGAGAGACGGTCCTGAGATATTTGTATTTTGGAAGAGACGCTTTTCGCGATTATTCGCGGTGTCATTCGGTAAATGCCGGAAATTCCCTCAAATCACATTTCGAATGAGTCTATACGCGGTCGAATGACCATAGAAATACATCAGATTTTTTGATTGTGCCTGAGAAAAACTTGTTATGATCCTGCGATACGCTCGATCTGTCGGGCCGTCGGAGGTGAAGCATGATGCGGGTGCGGGACCTGTCGATCCGGACGACCATGTGTCTCGTCCTCGTCGCCATGGCGACGATCATGCTGGCCTTCGCGACGGGCGCCGTGCGGGAGGCGCAGGAGCAGGCGGCGGAGGCCGAGCAGGTCATCACCCTGGTGCGGGCGAGCCGCGCCCTTCTCCAGACCCTGAACGTGGCCCGGTTCGAACGGGGGGCGACGCTGCAATTCCTCGCCGCCGCCGAGCCCGTCGAGGCCGAGACCCGCGCGTCGCTCTACGCGGACCGGCAGCGGGTGATCGCCGGGCTGGCCGAAGCACAGCCCCTCCTCGACGGGCTGGGTCTCCCCGCCGTGACTGCGACCCTCGGCCCCCTGCGGGCTGCCGGCGGACGCGTCGAACGCCTCCGGCCGCGGGTCGACGCGGCCCTGAAGCTGTCGGGATCCCAGCGGGATGGCGCGGTGACGACCGAGGCGAAGGCCGACTTCCAGGAGATGCTCGATGCCCTGATCGCCACGAGCGATGCCGTGGATGCCGCGATCCCGCTGTCCGACGGCATCCTCCGACGCGACCTCGCCCTCAAGCGGGCGGCCTGGTCGACGCGCATGGCCAACGGAGCCGTCGCCCTGCGCGTGCAGACGTCCCTGGCAGCCGGGACGGCCTGGACGCTGGACGAGACCGTGGCGGCCGCCGAGGAGCGGGGACGTCTCGACGCGGCCTGGAGATCGGCCATCGAGGCCGCTTCGGAGATGTCCGAGACGGTTCGCGCGGCGTTCCGCCGGGCCCGGGAGAACAATTTCGAGGGCCCGTCCCTGGCCCGCCGGTCCGCAGTGGCGACCGCGCTGGGCCGCGGCACGCCGCCGGGTCTGACGCTCGCGCAGGCGCGCAAGCTCGATACGCCCGAGCAGGTCACCCTCGTCGACCTCGCCTTCGTCTGCCTCGACGAGATGATCGCGCGGGCCGAGACCCTGTCCGGCGCGGCCCGGCGCGTCCTGCTGCGCGATGGGGCGGCCCTGCTGGCAACCCTGCTCCTGGTCGCGCTCGCCCTGATCGTGCTCTTCCGCGGGGTGCTGCGGCCGATCCGGGCGATCACCGCGACGATGGAGGCCCTGGCGGCCGGCGATGCCGACGTCGCGCTCCCAAGCCTGGACCGGCGCAACGAGATCGGCGCCATGGTCCGGGCCGTGCAGGTCTTCAAGGACAACCTGATCCGGTCCCGTCACCTCGAAGCCGAGGCCGAAGAGGCCCGGCAGGCCGCCGAGGCGCGGCGCCGCAGCGGACTGCGCGCGATGGCCGAGCGCTTCGAGCGGGCGGTCGGCGGCGTCATCGCCCAGGTCTCGGCCTCGGCCACGGCCCTGCAGGCCACCGCCGGGAGCATGACGGAGACCGCGGCCGAGAGTGCCGGGCAGTCGACAACCGTCGCCGCCGCCGCCGAGCAGGCGGCGAGCAACGTCAACACCGTGGCGGCGGCTGCCGAGGAACTCGGCACCTCCGTGCAGGAAATCGGCCGGCAGGTCGACGGCTCGGCCAATCTCGCGCGTGCGGCCGTCGCGGAGGCCGATCAGACCGGCGCGCTGGTCCGGGACCTGAGCGAGGCCGTGTCGCGGATCGGCGACGTCGTCGGGCTGATCGCGACCATCGCGGGCCAGACGAACCTGCTGGCGTTGAACGCCACGATCGAGGCGGCGCGGGCGGGCGCCGCCGGTCGCGGCTTCGCGGTCGTCGCCGCCGAAGTGAAGGCGCTGGCCGTTCAGACCGCCCGCGCCACGGACGAGATCTCGGGCCAGATCGGGCGGGTTCAGGCCTCGACGGGCGAGGCCGTCGCGGCGATCGGGACAATCACGGCCCGGATCCGCGAGATCGACGGCGTGGCGACCTCGATCGCCGCCGCGGTGGAGCAGCAGGGCGCCGCCACTCAGGAGATCGTCCGCAACGTCGGACAGGCGGCGCAGGGCGCGGCCGCGGTCACCGGCCATATCGCCGGCGTGGCCGTAGCCTCGAGCGCGACCGAGGCGGCGGCGGGGGAAGTTCTGGCCGCGGCCGCGGCCCTGTCGGCCCAGTCCGCGCATCTGACCGCCGAGGTCGACCGGTTCCTGGACAGCGTCCGCGCCGCCTGAACGGTCCCGGAGGCTCGGGCGACCGGGCTCCCTGGCCTGGACGGGTCCGAGGCGATAGAAGGCCTCCCGACGGCCGGCGCGCACGGCGCCGGCTCCAGGGAGAAACCATGCCTCGCCTGTCCCCCCTCTTCGGAGCCGCGTTGATCGCCATGACCACAGCCGCCACTGCCGAGACCGTGACCACGCCCTCCGGCCTCAAGTATCAGGACGAGGTCGTCGGCACCGGGCCTGAGCCGAAGGCCGGCCAGCAGGTCACCGTCCAGTACACCGGCTGGCTCGACGAGGGCGGCAAGAAGGGCAAGAAGTTCGATTCGTCCCGCGACCGCAACCAGCCCTTCAGCTTCCCCCTCGGCGCCGGCCAGGTGATCAAGGGCTGGGACGAGGGCGTCGCCACCATGAAGACCGGCGGCAAGCGCACCCTGATCATCCCGCCGCAGCTCGGCTACGGCGCCCGGGGCGCCGGTGGCGTGATCCCGCCGAACGCCACCCTGATCTTCGACGTCGAACTCCTCGGCGCGAAGTAAGCGGCACGGCTGCGCGACGGCGAGAGTTTCCAGAACCATGCTGTTCGCGCAGCTGTCCGACGAGCTGTTCAAGCCGCTGGCTTCGCCGAGCCGCAGCTTCAACGCGGCCCTGCTCCTGCATCTGCACCGGCGCGTCCTCGGGGCCGAGCCGGTGCGCAAGGCCGAGCTTCTGGCCGAGATCGGCGACTTCGCCGCCGGCTGGAGCGATCCCGAGGTCAGCGGCGACGAGCCGATCTCCGCCGATCCGACCGAGCGCCGCACGGCGCTTTACCGGCGCCTCCTCGACACCGGCTGGCTGATCGAGCGCCGCGAGCGCTACGTCCCCGTCGCGGAGTTCGACCCCGAGGCGCGGCTCCTCCTGGAGGAGCTGTCCCGGCTGGAACGGGGCGAGACCCGCTCCTACGGCGGGGCCGTGCTGGAGGTTCTGGGTGGCCTCGAGAGCGCCCTGTCGGATCCGGCGAACCGCTCCGAGGCCCTCTCCAACGCCGCCCGGGGCGCGGCCGCCTTCCTGTCGCACGTGCGCGGGCTCGCGGCCGGCATGCGCAAGGTCGAGGAGCGCATCCTGCGCGAGCCCGACCGCGCCAAGACCTTCCGGCTGTTCTTCGAGGATTTCGTCGAGCGCCACCTGATCAGCGACTACCGGACGCTCCACACCCGCTTCAACCCGTTCCGCTTCCGCGCCAGCGTGGTGCGCGAGGCCGGCCGGGCGCTGCGCGACGCCCTCACCGTCCGGGCCCTGGCCGAGGGCCTCATCCGGGAGGGGCGGAGCGCCGATCTCGACGCGGCGCAGCGGGCCGTCCGGACGGATCTCGCCCAGATTCTCGCGGTGTTCGAGGGGCTCGACAACCATCTCGATGCCGTCGACGCCGTGGTGGCGCGTCTGGAGCGCCGGATCGCCTCCGCCCTGCACGTGATGGACCGCCCGGATCCGAGCGGCGTCGAGCGCGTGGCCGCGATGCTGCGCGCCGTCGGCGGGTCGGAGATCGCCCCCGACGTGCCGGGCGACGTCTCGCTGCTGCGGCCGCCCATCGGGCACGCGCATCTCCAGGCGCCGCGGGCCCGCAAGGCCGCGATCGACATGGAGCCCCTGCCCGACATCGAGGACGATCCGGTGGTCGACGCCTTCGCGGCCGCCAAGGCGGAGTTCCGGCGCCGCACCACCGTGACGCCCGAAAGCATGAGCGCCTTCGTGGAGGCCCGACTCGGAAAGGCGGTGCGGCTGCGCGGGTCGCAGATCGTGATCGCGGGCGTCGACGACTTCATCGTGTTCCAGCGCCTGCGCGAGATCGACGTGCTGTTCGACGCCAAGCTCGGCGAGCGCTACGCCGTCACCCGGCTGCCCGAGCGGGTGGCCAATGGCTGGCTCGACTGCCCGGATTTCCTTCTGGAGCGCCGCCCCTATGCTTGAGGGCTTCCGCGCGATCATCGATGGCGACGAGCCGCCGCCGCCCGGTGCAAGGGCGCCGGATGCCGAAGAGCTGAGCCGTGCCCTCCAGGTGCTTCTGAAGGGGCAGGTGATCTACGCCGAGACCCAGGGGATCGGCCGCTCCTACGAGCTCGCCCGGCACTACGCCCCGTTCTTCACCGACTACTTCGCCTGCCTCGGCTACGCGCTCACGGTCTCGCATCGCGACCAGATGGTCTCGCTGAGCCCGGCCGCCGACGCGCCCCGCCACGACATCGTCTCGGAGCGCCTGCGCAAGGACGAGACGCTGGTGCTCCTGGCGCTCCGGCTCCTCTACGAGGAGGGCCTGCGCGACCACCGGGCCGGGACTGACGGGATCGTCGACTGCACCACCGACGAGATCGTCGAGAAGATCCGCACCGTGGCGCGCAATGAGCCTCCCGAGGAGGGGCGGCTCGCCGACATCCTGCGCCTCTACGCGAAGCGCGGCGGCCTGCGCCTCGGCGAGCGCGACCGGGTCGAGCGGGTCACCCCGCTCTCGCTCCTGCCGGGGCTGACGGTGCTGGCTTCCGACGCCTGGATGGAACGCCTTCGGGCGTGGTCGGAGGCCGGGGAGGCTTGATTCCGTCGTCCGGTCGACCAGCTCGGCGCCGTCTTTGCGAGCGGAGCGAAGCAATCCAGCCAGCGCCACGATTGCCGGCGTCGCGCTGCCCTGGGTCACTTCGCTGCGCTCGCGATGACGGAGTGAGATACGTCAACCGCGACGTGCGGCCGAAACCACGTGACCGCGCTCAGGCCGCCCGGACGGTCGCCAGGAAGTGCTCCACCTCGCTGCCGAGATGGGCCGCCTGCCGGGCCATCTCGGAGGCCGAAGCCAGGACCTGCGCGGCGGCCGCCCCGGTCTCCTCGGCGGCGCCCGCGACGCCGCTGACATTGGCGGTGACGGATTCGGTCCCGGTCGCCGCCTCGGCGACGTTGCGGACGATCTCCTGGGTGGCCGCGCCCTGCTCCTCCACCGCGGCGGCGATCGACGTCGCCATGCCGCTGATCTCGCGGATGCGGCCCGCGATGCCGTCGATGGCCTGGACGGCCTGGCCGGTCGAGCCCTGGATCTGCGCGATCTGGGCCGAGATCTCGGCCGTGGACTTGGCGGTCTGGTCGGCCAGCGCCTTCACCTCGGTGGCGACGACCGCGAAGCCGCGTCCCGCGGCGCCGGCCCGGGCGGCCTCGATCGTGGCGTTCAGCGCCAGCAGGTTGGTCTGACTGGCGATGGCCGAGATCAGGTCCACCACCTCCCCGACCCGGCGCGCGCCGGTGCTCAGGGCCTGGACGAGATCGGCCGTGGCGGCCGCCTCGCGGACGGCGGCCTGCGCCAGATCCGCCGAGGAGCCGACCTGACGGCCGATCTCGTTGACCGAGGAGCCCAGTTCCTCGGCGGCCGCCGCGACCGTGGTCACGTTGCTGGAGGCCTCCTCGGCGGCGGCCGCCGCGCTGGTCGACTGGCCGGCCGTCTGCGTCGCCGTCGCGGTGAGGCTCTGGGCCGTGGATTGGAGCTGCGTCGCTGCCGACGTCACCGAGCCGACGATACCGCCGATGGCCGACTCGAACCGGTCGGCGAGTTCGCGCGTCGCCTGCCGGCGCTGGGCCTCGGCGCCGGCCCGGGCCTGCGCGGTCTCGGCCTCGAGGGCGCGGGCGTGCAGCAGGTTCTCCCGGAAGACCGCGACGGTCGCCGACATGGCGCCGATCTCGTCCCGCCGCGCCGCGTAGGGGATCTCGGCCTGCGTGTCGCCGTCGGCGAGGCGCCGCATGGACCGCGTCATCCCCGCGAGCGGCCGCGACACGCCCGTGAAGGCGTACAGCATGGCGCCCAGCGCGATGACGAAGCTGACGAGCAGGCTCACGATGGTGGTCCGGACCGCGTCCGCTTGGCTGTCGCGGGCCGTGCGCCCGGCCGCCTCGCCGTTCCTGATGTTCAGGTCGGCCAGAGCGCGGGTCGCGGTCGAGGCCGCGAGATAGTTGGCGTTCATCGGCCCGCGGAAATAGGCGAGCGCCTGATCGTGCTGATCGGCCGGGAAGGCGCGCAGACGGGTCCAGTCGGCCTGCTGCACCGCGAGCTTGGCGAGCAGGTCGTCGTAGATCGCCTGTTCCTCCTTCGACGCCACCAGGGTGCGGTAGGCCTCGGCCTTCGCCTGGCGGTTCCGCATCATCTCGTCCGCGCTCTTCAGGCTGGTCGCGCGCTCCGATTCGGTATCCGCCGTCACGTAGCGGAACTGCCACAGTCGCGAGCGCATCACGAGGGCGTTGATCGCCTGGGCCTCGTTGATCGACGGCACGGCGTTGTCGATCAGCTCCGCGAGCCGCTGGTCGACCGCCTGCATCTTGTAGAGAGTCACGCCGCCCTGAACCAGCGCCGCCAGGAGCAGGAGGGCGAAGAGGCCGCTGAGTTTTGCTTTGAGACTGAGACGCATCGGTCGGTTCCGGTCGTGCGGACGAGACCGGCAGGACATGAACAGGTTGTGCTAATAGTGTCATAACCTGAGGTAGGATCGGGCTTCAGAGGTTCGCGCGTGTCGGCTTGCATACGCGGCCGAGTCCGGCCAACTGGGCCCAACATTCCTCGCCATCGGCCCGACCCACCCACATCGTGTACGTCCTCACCGACATCGCCATCTCCAACTGGTACCTGATCCGCCGCGAGCAGATCCGGCTGCGCGGTGCCGCCGCGCTGGTCGGGCCGACGGGGGCCGGGAAATCGACGATCTTCGATGCGGTCGGCACGGTGCTGGCCGGCAACAACGCCAGCCGCCTCGCCCTCAACGCCTCGGCCTCCGGGCGCAGCGCCCGAACCGTGCGCGACTATTGCTTGGGCTGGATCAGCGACCCGGCGGAAGGCGGCCGCCCGACCCGGGAATCCTGCGAGACCGTGCTGGTCCTGGTCTTCGAGAATCCCGATTCCGGCCGCGTGGTCTCGGTCGGCCTCGCCCTGGCCGCTCGGGCCGTGGAGCCCAAGGAGACGGTGCTCTCGCGCTTCATCGCGGTCGGGCACCGGTTCGAGGTCTCCGACTACGCCCGCACCGCCCCCGGCGGCACCTACACGGCGCCCTGGAGCGAGATCGCCGCGGACCTGCGGGCCCGCGCGGCGAGCTTCACCGAGTACCGGACCTCCGGCGAACGCTTCACGGCCGATGTCCTCGCCACGCTGCGCGAGGGGGCGCCGTCGCCGGAGCCGCGCCACTTCCTGCGCAGCTTCGCCAACGCGGTGGCGTTCAAGCCGATCTTCGACACCAGCGCCTTCGTGCGCGCCTTCGTGCTCGACCCGGAGCCCTTGGACGTCGAGCGCGTGCGCCACTCCATCGCGAACTGGCGTCGGCTTCTGGAGACCATCGCCGAGCTGGAGAGCCGGCTCGGACGCCTGCGGCGCCTGCGCGACCGCTACGAAGCCTGGGGTGAGGCGGTCCTCGCTGCCGCGACGCACGAGCTGCGCGCGGCGAGCGCCGAGCTGCGCCGCCGGAGCCTCGACCTCATCGCCGTCCGGTCCCGGCTCCGGGAAGGCGCCGACACCCTGCGCATCGCCCGCGAGCGCGTCGCGGCGAGCCGCGGCTACGTCCGCGAGATCGACGGCGAGATCGCCGAGAAGAAGGCGCTGGCCACCGCGAGCGCCGCCGAGGGCCGGCTCGCCGCCTCGACGCTGGGCCTCTCCATGCTGGAGCGCGACCGGAAGGAGCTGATCGGCCGGATCGGCGATCTCGTCGGCCTCGTCGGGCAGATGGCCAAGCTCCAGCCGGTGGCCCCGATCCTGCGCCAGAGCTGCCCGCAGGCGGCCCGCCTCGCCGAGGCCTGCGCCCGGGCGGGCCTGCGTCGGGAATCCTCCCCCGAGGAGATCCTGCGCCCCGAGGGGCCGCTCGCCGAATTGGCCGACGGGCTGGTGCGCCTGCCCGATTTCGACGAGGCGCTGGAGCGGGCCGCCGAGGACGCGGCGCTGAAGGCCCGCGCCCAGGAGAGCGAGGCCGAGCGCACGGCGCCGCGCACCGGCGGCGGCCCGACCGCGCGCCTGTCCTCCGACACGGTGGCGTTCCGCGGCGAGCTGGAGCGCCGCGGCATCGACGCGGTGCCGATCTGCGAACTGGCCGAGATCGTCGACCCCACCTGGGGGCCGGCCCTCGAAGGCCTGCTGGGGCGCGCCCGCGAGGCCCTGGTGGTTCCCCCGGACCGGCTGAACGAAGCACTCGGCGTCCTGCAATCCGGCCGCGACCGGTTCCACCGCTGCATCCTGGTGAAGACCACCGACACCGCCAAGCAGCGGTCCCGCCGCTACGACGACGGTCCGCTCACCGTGATCGAGACCAGCGACCCGCACGCGGAGGCGTTCCTCGGCGTGCGGCTCGGCGGCTACGACCTCGCCCGGGACGACGCCGAACTGGCCCGCCTCGCCCGGGCGGTCGCCCCGAGCGGCCGGACCACGGCCGGGATGGCCTATTCGGTCACCCGCAGCGTCGACCTGCTGATGACCCGCGGCCATCGCGGGCCCACCGCCGACAGCCGCCGCGCCCACGAGATCGCCGTCGCCGAGGCGCGGCGCCTTCGCGGCGAGGCCGCGGTCCTGCGCGAGGCCGCCCGGACGGCGGCCGCGATCCGGGCCCGCGTCGCCCGGGGCCTCGACGACGTGGAGGCGCTCCGGGCCGAGCTCGACGGGCTCGACGGGCGGCGGCGCACGCTCCAGACCGAGCGGGAGGGTATCGAGAAGCGCGATACCGCCGGGCTCGCCGCCGAGATCGCCGCGCTGACCACCGAGCGGGTCGGCTACCTGCGGGAATTGTCGGAGGAGCTGGAGCCCAAGCTCGACCGCCTGCTCGCCGACGAGGCGGCGCTGCGCGCCCGGATGGGACCGGTGCGCGAAGCCGTCCGCGCCGCTCTGTCGGCCCGCCGCGCGGCCCTGCGCCAGCTCAGTGCCGGCGACGCCGCGCGGGTGCGCCTCGCCCGCGGCGAGCCCTTCGACCTCGGCGTGGTCGCCGAGGCGCGGCGGGCGCTGGCCGGCCTCGATGCCAAGGCGGCCGGATCCCGGGTGACCGCCGAGCGCGGCCTCGCCCGGGAGTCCGCCGAGGCCGCCCGCTCCCACGGGCGGATCGCCGAGCGGGAGCTGGCGGAGGCCTGCGCCGCCTGGCGGGTGGAGAACCCGCTCGCCTCCGGGGACGCCCCGGCGATCGACGGCTTCGCCTGGGTGCGGCGGGAATACGAGGCCGTGGAGGGGCACGAACTCCGCCGCTACAGGGCGCAGGCCGAGCGGGCCGAGGTCGAGATGCGCCGCCTGATGACCGAGGATCTGCTGACGCGCCTCGCCGACCGGTTCGAGCGGGTCCATGCCCGGCTCGCCGCCCTCAACGAGCGGCTCTCGGCGCGCAGCTTCACCGGCCAGACCTACGCGTTCGAGGCGGCGGTGGATCGCCGCTACGCCGCCGTGCACGCGCTCGCCACCGAGACCGCCCGCTCACCCGAGGCCGCGCAGGCGCTGCTCGCCGGCGAGGCGGAGGGGCAGATGGCGGCGGCGCTCGAGGAGATCACCGCGCTGATCGCCGGCGAGGAGGATGCGGCGCGGCTCGCCGATTACCGCAACTACTTCGTCTACGAGATCGGCATGCGCGACCGGGCGGGCAACCGCACCACGATGTCGGCCCGGGCGTTGCGCGGCTCCGGCGGCGAGGCCCAGGCGCCGTTCTACGTGGCGATCGCCGCCTCGCTGGCCAGCGCCTACTATCCGGGCGACCGGCCGGGCGACGAGAATCCGGGCTTGGGCCTATGCCTGCTCGACGAGGCCTTCTCGAAGCTCGACGTGCGCAACAGCCAGGCGCTGGTCGATCTGTACCGGGCCTGGGGGCTGCAGCTCCTGATCGCCGCCCCCGAGGACAAGCGCACCACGCTGACCGAGGTGATGGATACGATCGTGACGGTCTATAAGAGCCCGGATCTCACCTCGGTGCGGATCGAGGCCGAACATCCCCTCGAGGCGGCCCGGCGGGCGCTGCACGCGATCAACCCCGACCAGATCGGGATCGAGGGGTTTCGCCAGCCGGACGCGGCGGAGTGAGCGGCGCCGGGGTCGGCGCCTTCGGGCGATCAGAGCCCTCACGTTCGTGACGCGCGTCGCGACCCTTGCCTTCGGGACGTTCGGAAACGTGGTGCTCGCGGTTGCTGCGCGCCGCGCGCCAGGACAGCCGCGCCGACGCCATTACCGGGAGGGCTCACCGAGCCCGCGCAGGGCCGGGGCGGGGCTCGCGCCGCCATCCCCGGTATCCCCGTTCTTCGTCGCGCCGGGCGTCAGTTCAGGTAGGTGCGGATCCAGTTCGGCGAGAGGATCTCGCCCTCTTCGGTGATGATCCAGGGCTGCTTGGCCGGGTCGGCCAGGGCACCGGCCGCGGCCGCGATCGCCTCGCGCAGGGTGTCGTAGCGCTCGGGCTGCGCGAGCGGGGCGCTCGCCGGGGCCGTGCGCCAGATCGTCAGATCCGCGGGCCGTTCCAGAGCTTCGGTTTCCATGGGTACTCGTCCTTCCGAACCGTTTTGGACCGTTCAGATCGCCGCCGCCGGACTGGGCCGAGGAGCGGTGGCGATCGAGGGTCTGAGCGTCAATGCAAGCATCTCTGCGGCAGCTTTGCGATCAATTCGGGCGGTTTTCGAAGCCAGCACCCGGTGCCGAGGCACGAGCGTGGGCGGGGTTCGGTGTTCCATGTCCGTATTGAGCACAGCTGAGCTGCCCTGGACTTGCGAGAATTGTGGCTCCTGAATGGTGACCATTCCGTTAGCCAGTCTGCACCGGTCGCCGACGTGCGCCAGAACACGTCAGGAGCCTGTCGGCGGCGGCGCCTCTCTGTGTTGACGCCCCGATCCTGAACGCGCACTTAAGGCTTCGCCCGTCGAGGGCCTGCCTTCGCGCTTCTTTCGGAGACACCCGTGCCGGATCGTACCGTGCGCATCGTCCTCGCCGCGGTCCTGGTCCTGCTGGCGCTCTACGTCGCCCAACCCTACCTGCAACCGCTGCTCTACTCCGCCGACACGCCGCGGGCGGTGATGGCCCGCGGCGATCTGGCGCCGGCCGAGACCTCGACCGTCGCGCTGTTCGAGCGCGCGAGCCCGTCCGTCGTTCACGTTTTCGCGCAGGGGGCGGCGCAGAACCGAGACCTGCTCGACCTCGACGACCAGGGTGGCGACCAGGGCGGGACGCAGACCGGCACCGGCTTCGTCTGGGACGGCGCCGGCCACATCGTCACCAACACCCATGTCGTGCAGAACGCCGCGCAGAGCGGCGGATCGGTCTCCGTCCGGCTCGGCGACGGCGAGGTGGTCCCCGCGACCCTCGTCGGCCTGGCGCCGTCCTACGACCTCGCCGTCCTGCAGCTCGGGCGGGTGCGGCACATGCCGCCGCCGCTGGCGATCGGCACCTCGGCGGATCTGAAGGTCGGGCAATCGGCCTTCGCCATCGGCAACCCGTTCGGCCTCGACCACACCCTGACCACCGGCGTGATCAGCGCCGTGCGGCGGCGCATGCCGACCAGCGAGGGGCGCGAATTGTCCGGCGTGATCCAGACGGACGCGGCGATCAATCCCGGCAATTCCGGCGGGCCCCTCCTCGATTCCGCGGGCCGGCTGATCGGCGTCAACACCGCCATCGTCTCGCCGTCCGGCGCCAGCGCCGGGATCGGCTTCGCGATCCCCGTCGATGTCGTCAACCGCATCGTGCCGGAGCTGATCAAGGCCGGCCGGGTGCGCAATCCCGGCATCGGCATCATCGCCGCCCAGGAGGCGGCCACCGCGCGGCTCGGCATCGACGGCGTTGTGATCGTGCGGGTGCTGCCCGGCTCCCCCGCCGCGCAGGCCGGGCTGCGCGGCGTCGACCCGCAGACCGGGGATATCGGCGACGTGATCGTCGAGGCCAACGGCCGCCCGGTCCATCGGCTCGCGGACCTGACGGCGGCCATCGAGGAAGCCGGCCTCGGCGCCGGCGTGACCCTGAAGGTGGTGCGCGACGGCCGGATCCGGCAGGTCCGCGTCACCACGGCGGACGTTGCGGAGAACCGGCAATGACGCGCCTGCGCCTGGCCCTCCCCGTCATCGCCCTCCCCGTCATCCTCCTCGCCGGTGCGGCGCAGGCCGGCGAGCCGCCGGCGCGCGCGCGCCTCTGCCCGGAGAATCTGCCCGAGGGCGTGCGTCTCCCGCCGCAGCCCGGCTGCGACGCCGACGTCCGCCCGCCGAAGCCGCGCCGTCCCGGCTTCTTCGACCTGGGCGACGGGACCAGCATCCAGATCGGCGGGAGCGCCTCCGCCACCTATGGCGTGCGGCGCTGAGCGATGGTGCTGTTTGCCGGCCTGCTCGCCTGCCTGACCCTGTGGTGGCTGTCCAAGAACGGCGGTCTCGGCCGACGGATCAGGCGCGGCCTCGGGGCAGGCCTCGGCTCAGCCTTCGGCTCAGCCCTCGGACGTGTGCGGCTGCCGACCTTCGGCGCCTTCGCGCTGCTCGCCGCCGGGTTCCTGCTCCTGCGCGGGAATTTCGTCCTGGCGGCGCTGCTCGGGCTCAGCGGCGTCTGGTTGATCGAGGGGCAGGCCGCGATGACCGCGCGGCTCCGTCGCCTGATCCGGCCGGACCCCGGTCAGGGGCCCCGCGATCCTGCGGATCGCCGCTTCCGCACGACCCTGATCGACGCGCTCCTGCGCCCGGACGGCAGCCTGCGCACCGGCCGGGTCATCGCCGGGCCAAGCGCCGGCACGTCGCTCGACGCCATGCCGACCGGTGCCGTGGTCGAGCTGCTCCGGCTCTGCCGCCTTCGCGACGCCGCGGGCGCCGCCCTGCTAGAGCCGTATCTCGACCGCCGGGCGCCCGGATGGCGTGTAGACGCTGAGCGCGATCGCGACCCGCGGCCGCGCCGTCCGGCGAACCCAGGGACGATGACGCAGGAGGAGGCGTACCAGGTCCTGGGGCTTCAGCGCGGGGCGACCGCTGAGGAGATCCGGTCGGCCCACCGGTCTCTCATGAAGCGGGCTCACCCCGACCAGGGAGGCAGCGCCGAGCGGGCGGCGCGCGTCAACGCGGCCCGGGACAGGCTTCTGAACCGACATCGCTGAACTCCACGCGCGTTGTCAGAGAGATACCGATCGTCGGCCGCGGACGAACTCGGTCGCGGCCGTTCCGTGTCGGCGCGCGGGCGCGCCGGCCGGTCTCCGGAGCCTCAGCTCCGGGTGGCGAAGCAGCTGAAGCCGCTGCGCTTCAAGGCCGAGCAGGCCTCCTGGGCGGAATCCTGCTCGGCGAAGCCCGAGAAGCGGGCCCGGAACAGCGTGGTGCCGCCGTGCTCGACCTTGACGGTGTAGGGTGCGGCCTTGGAGAGGCTACCCCCCACCTTGGCGCGCGCCTCAGAGAGCATCGACCGGGCCTTGCCCTCGTCGTCCATGGCCCCGAGCTGGATCACCCAGGCGGTGGGGACGACGCGGGCGCCGGAGACCGCCTTCGGCGGCTCGTCGCGCTCGAGGGAGGCCACCCGGGCCGTGGATTTGGACGCCCCCGGGAAGGGCGGCTGGGCATTGCCGCCGCCGGCATAGGCCTGGGCCGCCTTCGGGATTCCCTGCGGCCCGGGCTTCCAGGTGCCGCCCGGCGTCGTCGTCTTCGAGGGCGACAGGTCGAGGGGCTCGCCGGTGGTGCCGGTGGTCTCGACATCCTCGTCGTCGGCGGAGGCGACCTGCGTGCGGGTCCGCGAGACCGCGTCGGCGACGACTGCCGGGCGGGCGCGCTCGGCCACTTCGGTGACGGCGGGCGCGACCCGGGCGCCGGCATAGGCCCGCGGCAGGCTGGACCGGACGAGGTCGGCCATGATCCGGTCGCGGCTCGCGCCGGACTTGCCGCCGAGCACGATCGCCACGATCTGGCGGCCGTCGGACTTCGCGGCGGTCATCAGGTTGAAGCCGGAATCCCGGGTGTAGCCGGTCTTGATCCCGTCGACGCCCTGGACGTTGCCCAGCAGGTGGTTGTGGTTGCCGATCACCCGGCCGCGGAACGCGAAGGACCGGGTCTGGAAGTAACGGTAATAGCGCGGAAACCGGTCCTGGATCGCCTGGGCGAGGACGGTCAGGTCGCGGGCGGTGGTGAGCTGGTCCGGGTCGGGCAGGCCCGAGGCGTTGGCGTAGCGCGTCCGGCTCATGCCCAGGGCATGGGCCTTGGCGGTCATCATCTGGGCGAAGCGCTCCTCGGAGCCGGCGATGTTCTCGCCGATGGCGCAGGCCACGTCGTTCGCCGACTTCGTCACGATCGCCTTGATGGCATCCTCGACCGTGATGGTCTGGCCCGGCCGCAGGCCGAGCTTCGACGGCGCCTGGGCGGCGGCGTGGGCCGAGATGGTCAGTTCGGAATCGAGGGCGAACTTGCCGCGCTCCATCTGCTCGAACAGCATGTAGAGCGTCATCACCTTGGTGATCGAGGCCGGGTGCCGCAGGGCGTCCTCGTTGACCGCGTGCAGGGTCTTGCCGCTCTTCACGTCCACGACCATCGCGGCGTAGGGCGGGTTGTAGCCGCCGGTGGCCCGGGCATGGTGTTGGTGCCGGCCGCGCCGGGCCTCGGCCGGCGAGGCCAGGGCCGTCAGGACCGCGGCGGCCAGGATCGCGGCCGGGAGCGCTGGAATCGTCCGGGAGCGGCCTACTACGCTACGCATCACGCCTGATTGCCTCGCGAGACCGGATCTGGCCGGTCGTATCCCCTGCAGAGCCTCCCGCCGATCGCGTGGCCCCGCTGCATCAGTGGAGAGTTAGGCAGGTGCAGTTACAGGCCCGTTAATGCGATCGCGGCGAATGCCGGATCGTGTCGTTCCGGCCATCGTTTACGGTCGATCGCTCGCGGACCGTCACCGGCCTGCCAACCCATGCCGGTTGCGGCCGACGGGTCTTACCCGCCCGAGCTTGACGCTGGCTGTCGCGCCGCACACTCTCGCGCCGATCCGAAGAGGTCGGTCACGGGTGGCCGGCAGGTTCGGCGGCGGTCTGGAGATCGGCGATGCAGAGGCCCCCTGCCCTTCCGTTGAGCCCGGTCGTCTCCGGGTTCAGAACGCCCCTTCATCGGTTCGGGATCGTGAGTCGGGCGGCCCAGACCCTCGGGATCACGTATGCCGACTCGTTCAAGACGGCGTTCGACGATCTCGGGGCTACCTCGCGGGCGCTGGCGGCGGCCCGCGGCCCGGCCGAACTCGTGGCGGTTCAGGCCGCTTATCTGAACCGGGCCGGCGCGCGCGCCACGGCCCGTTCTGCCGCGGCCGGCGACATGATCCTCGGCCTCACCGGCGCATTTCTGCGGCCGAAGGCAGCGCTCGACGGCGCGCCCCGTCCCGGATCGGCGCAGACGTGAGCCGCTGGCGCATGATCAGCGAGGCGGACAAGTGCGCACAGGCGTCTGGCGAAGTCGGCTCACCGTCTGTAGATTAACGGCCGTGGAGCCGAGCGCTGCTCCCGGCAGGCCAGGACTGGATCGGCCGTCAGGGCCGGCGGCGCCCGCTCCAATCGAGGGATCGGTTCGACGCACATGACACAGGTCCCCATGCAGGGCACCGCGAGTTCGACGAAGGTTCACTGGCCGGCGCGCAAAGCGGTCACGGCGTCCGGCTCGCGCGCCCCTGGCGGCGACGACCGGTCCAACACGGCGATCATCACCCGCACCAAGCCGCGGACCAAGCGGCCGAGCCTGTACCGGGTACTCCTTCTGAACGACGACTATACGCCGATGGAGTTCGTGGTCCTGGTGGTCGAGCGGTTCTTCAACAAGAGCCACGAGGACGCCTACCACATCATGATGCACGTGCATCAGAACGGGGTCGGCGAGTGCGGCGTCTTCACCTACGAGGTGGCGGAGACCAAGGTGACGCAGGTCATGGACTTCGCGCGCAAACACCAACATCCTCTCCAGTGCGTTATGGAAAAGAAATAGGCGCCGCTCGCGGTAGGCACCCACACAGAGGCCAGCTTTGCCAAGCTTCTCACGCAGCCTAGAACAAGCTCTCCACCGCGCCCTGGCGCTGGCCGGAGAACGCCGGCACGAATACGCGACGCTGGAGCATCTCCTGCTCGCCCTCGTGGACGATCAGGATGCGGCCGCGGTCATGCGTGCCTGCAACGTCGAGATCGACACGCTCAAGCGCAGCCTGGTCGACTATGTCGACACGGAACTCTCCAACCTCACCGGGGACGGACGGCAGGACGCCAAGCCCACGGCGGGCTTCCAGCGCGTGATCCAGCGGGCGGTGATCCACGTCCAGTCCTCCGGTCGCGAGGAGGTGACTGGCGCCAACGTGCTCGTGGCGATCTTCGCCGAGCGCGAGAGCCACGCCGCCTACTTCCTGCAGGAGCAGGACATGACCCGCTACGACGCGGTCAACTACATCAGCCACGGCATCGCCAAGCGCCCGGGCGCCTCCGAGGCGAAGCCCGTGCGCGGTGCCGAGGACGAGGGTGCCGCCGAGCGTCCGAGCGACGAGGGGGATCCCCGCGGCGGCGCGAAGAAGAAGGGCGACGCGCTCGACGCCTACTGCGTCAACCTCAACAAGAAGGCCCGCGACGGCAAGATCGACCCGCTGATCGGCCGCGAGACCGAGGTCCAGCGGACCATCCAGGTCCTGTGCCGCCGGCAGAAGAACAACCCGCTGCTCGTGGGTGACCCGGGCGTCGGCAAGACCGCCATCGCGGAGGGGCTGGCCCGCAAGATCATCCAGCACGAGGTGCCGGAGGTCCTGGCCGACGCGACCGTCTTCTCCCTCGACATGGGCACGCTGCTCGCCGGCACCCGCTACCGGGGCGACTTCGAGGAGCGCCTCAAGCAGGTGATGAAGGAGATCGAGGCGCACCCGAACGCCATCATGTTCATCGACGAGATCCACACGGTGATCGGTGCCGGTGCGACCTCGGGCGGAGCCATGGACGCGTCGAACCTGCTCAAGCCGGCGCTGGCCTCGGGCACGCTGCGCTGCATCGGCTCGACCACCTACAAGGAGTACCGCCAGTACTTCGAGAAGGACCGCGCCCTGGTGCGCCGGTTCCAGAAGATCGACGTCAACGAGCCGTCGATCCCCGACACGATCGAGATCGTGAAGGGCCTGCGCCCGTATTTCGAGGAGTTCCACAAGCTCAAGTACACGACCGAGGCCGTGAAGGCCGCAGTGGAGCTGTCGGCGCGCTACATCAACGACCGCAAGCTGCCCGACAAGGCGATCGACGTGATCGACGAGACGGGGGCCTCGCAGATGCTCGTGCCGGAGGCCCGCCGCAAGCGCACCATCGGCATCAAGGAGATCGAGGCGACCATCGCCACGATGGCCCGGATCCCGCCGAAGACCGTCTCGAAGGACGACGCGGTGGTGCTCCAGCACCTGACCGAGAACCTGAAGCGCGTGGTCTACGGCCAGCCGAACGCCATCGAGGCCCTGACCTCGGCGATCAAGCTGGCCCGGGCCGGGCTGCGCGACCCGGACAAGCCGATCGGCTCGTATCTGTTCGCGGGACCGACCGGCGTCGGCAAGACCGAGGCCGCCAAGCAGCTCGCCGCGTCGCTGGGCGTCGAGATGCTGCGCTTCGACATGTCGGAATACATGGAGCGCCACACGGTGAGCCGCCTGATCGGCGCGCCCCCCGGCTACGTGGGCTTCGACCAGGGCGGCCTGCTCACCGACGGGATCGACCAGCACCCGCATTGCGTGCTGCTCCTCGACGAGATCGAGAAGGCCCACCCGGACCTGTTCAACATCCTGTTGCAGGTCATGGACCACGGGAAGCTGACCGACCACAACGGCAAGCAGGTCGATTTCCGCAACGTCATCATCATCATGACGTCGAATGCGGGTGCCTCGGATCTGGCGAAGGCGGCCTACGGCTTCACCCAGTCGAAGCGTTCCGGCGACGACGTGGAGGCGATCAACCGGTTGTTCGCGCCGGAATTCCGCAACCGCCTCGACGCGATCATCTCGTTCGGCCACCTGCCGAAGGAGGTGGTGGCCAAGGTGGTCGACAAGTTCGTCCTCCAGCTCGAGGCGCAGCTCGCCGACCGCAACGTCACGATCGAGCTCTCGGACGAGGCCCGCGACTGGCTGGTGGAGCATGGCTACGACGACGCGATGGGCGCCCGCCCGATGGCCCGGCTGATCCAGTCGACCATCAAGACGCCCCTCGCCGACGAGGTTCTGTTCGGCAAGCTGAAGGATGGCGGTGCGGTCCGCGTGGTCGTGCGCAAGCCGGAGGATGCCGAGGCCAAGTCGGGCGCCAAGGACAGCCTGGGCTTCGATTTCCCGGCCGGCCCCGTCACGCCCAAGCCCGAGAAGGACGTGACCAACGCCGCCAAGCGCCACAAGCGGGCCAAGCCCCGCGCCGCGGCGCGCAAGAAGACGCCGAAGGACAACAAGGGCGGCGGCGGCAGCTCGGGCGGCGGCGTCCGGACCGTGCCGAAGGTGCCACTCGTGCGCGCCTAATGGTGTGCATGCCGGCTGGCGGCCTTCCGGACTAGGGGCCGCCGGTCTATGACCGCCGCGACGCGAAAGCGCCGCGGCGAGGAGGCGCCCGATGACAGACAACCTGCACGAGGGACCCCTGTCCCCCGTCGCGCAGCCGGCGCCCCCCAAGAAGCTGACCCGGCGCGAGGAGCGGCGGCGGCGTCGTCAGCGGCGTCGGCGCGGCGAGGAGGTGCTCGCCTGGGTGCTCGTGCCGCTGATCTGCGTCGGCATCTACCTGGGCATCAGCGCCGGTTTCGACTTCTTCGGCACATCGCCCGGCCAGGTCTGGGACCAGCTGATGCAGGTCAAGGCCATGATGGAGAAGCGCTCGGGCAGCCCGGGGGCGCGCGGCTAGCGCACCGCTTTCGGTCCGCGCGCCGTGGACTGGAGCCGGGATGACTCCGAGCGGGTGCGCCATGAGACCGACCCGACGCACAGTCCTCACCTCCGCCCTCGTAGCGGCCCCGGCACTGCGCGCCTGGGCCCGCACCGGCCCGGTGGTCATCGTCGGTGCCGGGGCGGCGGGGCTGGCGGCGGCATCGGCGTTGCGGAGCGCCGGACGTAGCTTCATCCTGGTCGAGGCACGGGACCGGATCGGCGGGCGCGCCTTCACCGACACGGCGCTCGGTGCGGCGTATCCGTTCGATGCCGGCGCCGAGTATATCCATTGGGCCGAGCGCAATCCCTGGGCGCCCATCGCCCGGGCCGCCAAGGCCCGCTTCGCCGGCGAGGAAGGCTGGGCGCGCAAGCTCGTGATCGACGGTCGCCCCGCCACCGAAGCCGAGATGGCGAACCGGCGTGCCGGCTTCTCGGGGCTCGACGCGCTCCTCGTTCCGAAGGCGGCCGACATCTCGTTGGCGGAAGCGGCCGGAATCGGCGGCCCGATGGCCGTGCAGGCCGCAGCCGGTCTCAGCCGGCTCTCGCTCGGCGAGGATCCCGAGCGCGTCTCGGCCATGGATTACGACCGGCTCTGGTCCGGCACGGACCTCTGGGTCGACGGCTACGGCGCCCTGGTGGCGCACCATTTCGCCGACCTGCCGGTGCGGCTCGGCTGCCCGGTTCACGCGATCGACTGGTCCGGACAGGACGTCCGCATCGAGACGGGGTGTGGCACCCTCACGGCAGCCGCGGTGATCGTGACGGTGCCGGTGGGCGTGCTGAAGGCCGGTCGCGTGGCCTTCACCCCAGCCCTGCCGGCCAGCACGCAGGCGGCTCTCGATGGATTGCGCATGGGCGCCTACACAAAGATCGGCTTGCGCCTCGACCCGGCGAAGCTCGATCCGGCGACCGTGGGTGATGCGGTGTCGCTGGCAAAGGGCGGACCGACGATCTACTTCGAGATGAAGCCGTTCGGCCGGTCCCTGACGGTGGCCAATCTCGGGGGCGATCTCGCCCGCGACCTGTGCCGCGCCGGCGAGGCGGCGGCCGTGGCGCTGGCCACAGAGCGCCTGGTCGCGATCCTCGGCGCGGACGCCCGGGACGCGGTCGTGGCGGGGCGGCTCGCCGGCTGGTGGACGGATCCGTACGCCCTCGGATCGTACGCGATCGTCGCCCCCGGCCACGCGGAGGCCCGGGACCGCCTGCGTGACCCGGTGGGGGGACGCGTGTTCTTCGCCGGAGAGGCGCTGGCCGGCGGCGGGGCCATGACGGTGGGCGGGGCCACGCTGGACGGCGCGCGCGCCGCCCGCGACGTTCTGAAGGCGCTGTCGACCTGAGAGGGCGCGCGCGCCGTCTCTGCCCTGGAGGCCGGACGGGACCGCCCGGCCTCAGCCCGTCGCGGCGCGGCTCGAAAGCGGCACGACCGGTGCCGCGCGTGAGGACCGTCGCCGGATCGCCGCCACAGCGAGGGGTTCGGCGCGCCCCCGCAGGGCATGGGCACCGAGATCGTCCGCAATCAGGTCGTCGGGCAGTTCTCCGATCCGGTCGAGGAGATCGGCGGAAACCAGCACGTGCACCCCGAGGGTCTTCGACAGGGCCTCGAGCCGCGCGGTCGTGTTCACGACGTCGCCGAAATACGCGATCTTGTGCCGCTCCAGCCCGATCTCGGCGGTGACCACCGGGCCGCAATGCAGGGCGGCGCGGAATTGCGGGACTTGGCCGAAGCGGCTGCGCCAGCTTGCGGCCTCCGCGGCCAGACGCGCCTCGAAGTCGAAGACGCAGCGCAGGCAGGCCGCATCGCGCAACCCCCGGTCCAGCGGCCAGGTCACCAGCGCCAGATCGCCGATGTAATCGTCGATGGAGCCGCGGGCGCGCGACACCGGCAGCGCCAGGGCGTTGAACACTTGGCCGAGATAGGCCTGGGCCTCCCGGTCGCCGTAGCGATCGGCGAAGTGCGTCGAGCCCGTCACGTCGAGGAACAGGAAGATGCGCTCCTCGCTGATCGGCCGGTGATAGCGCCCGATCAGCAGGTTGGCGAACACGCCGGGACCGATCAGGTCGCGGACGCGGAACACGAACACCACGAGGGCCGAGATGCCGAGCGCGTAGAGGAGGCCCGTATCGGTCATCAGCATCGCGTTCCGCGCGCTGTACATGAAGCGGAACAGCTTGTTCAGAACGGTGCTGGCGACCGCATTCCCGATCACGATCAGCCCGATATAGAGGGCCACCGTGGCGATCAGGAACAGCGGCGTCGCGAGGGCGCGGATGCGGTCGCGCAGGCGCGGGGCCAGCAGCCTGCGCTCGTAGAGCAGGATCGGCGTGCCGATGATCGCGCCGCGGATCGCCGCGCCGGTCAGGGGACCGACGTCGAAGAGCGTCCCGTAGAGCAGTCCCGCGAGCGCCCCCAATCCAGGCGCCACCAGAAGGAACCAGGGCGGCCCGATACGCATGGGGCGGCCCCGGCCTTGTCCTCAGTCCAGCCGGAGGGCGTGGACCGAGAAGAGCTGGTCCGGATCCGTCCAGACCTTCAGCCATGTCCAGCCGGCCCGCTCGGTGAGGGCGCGGAACGTGGCCACTGTGTACTTGTAGCTGCTTTCCGTGTGGATCGTCTCGCCTGCCGCAAAGGCGAAGGTGTCGCTGCCGACCCGCACGGCCTGCGCGTCACGGGCCACGAGGTGCATCTCGATCCGCGAGGCGTTGGGGTTGGACACCGCCCGGTGGCTGAACGCGTCCGGCTCGAAGCGGCCCGCGAGTTCCCGGTTGATCCGCGTCAGGAGGTTGAGGTTGAAGGCCGCCGTGACTCCCTGAGCGTCGTCGTAGGCATTCTCCAGAACCGCGGCATCCTTCACGAGGTCGACGCCGACGATCATGTGGGCGCCCGGGCCGAGGATCCGTCCGAAGCGGTGCAGCAAACCCTCGGCCTCATGCGGATCGAAATTGCCGATGGTCGAGCCCGGGAAGAAGCCGGCCCGCGGGAGGCCGTCGAGACTGTCCGGCAGGTTGAAGTCCTGGGTGAAGTCAGCGACCACCGGTTCGACCCGCAGATGCGGAAAGTCGCCCCGGAGCCCCTCGGCCTGCGCCCGCAGGAACTCGCCCGAGACGTCCACGGGCACATAGGCCGCGAGCGTGTCGAGATGGCCGAGCAGGCGACGGAGCTTGACGGTCGAGCCGCTGCCGAACTCGACCAGCGCCGCATGCGCGGGCAGCAACGTCGCCATCTCCGGGCCGCTGGCCTCCAGGATGCCGATCTCCGTACGGGTCGGATAATATTCCGGAAGCTGGGTGATCTCTTCGAACAGAGCGGATCCGGCCGCGTCGTAGAAGTACTTCGGCGAGAGCGCCTTCTGGGGTTTCGACAGGCCCGTCCGGACGTCGTCGAGGAACGACAGGGGCGCCGCGTCCAGCGTGACCGGCGTCGCGTCGGGGAAGGTGGGCTTGATGGTCAAGGGCAGCTCCGGAGGGCGTCAGGCGGCATCGGCCAGGCGCAGGCCCGTGAATTGCCAGCGCTGGTGCGGATAGAAGAAATTGCGGTACGGCAGCCGGGCATGACCCTCGGGTGTCGCCACCGACGAGCCGCGCAGCACGAACTGGTTGGCCATGAACTTGCCGTTGTACTCGCCGAGGGCCCCCGGGAGCGGCCGGTAGCCCGGGTAGGGCATGTAGGCGCTGCGGGTCCATTGCCAGACGAGGCCGAAGGCGTCCGGCAGAGTATTGTCCCGGGCCGCGACCTCCCACTCGAACTCGGTCGGCAGGAACCGGCCGGCCCAGCGGGCATAGGCGTCGGCCTCGTAGTAGCTGATGTGGGTGACGGGCGCGTCGAGATCCACAGGCCGCTGGCCGCCGAGGGTCATGGTCGCCCACCCCTCCCCGTCCCGGCGCCAGTAGCCGGGCGCCTCCCAGCCCTCCGCCGGACCGGCATACCAGCCGTCCGAGAGCCACAGCTCGGGCTTGGCATAGCCGCCGTCCTCCATGAAGCCGAGCCACTGGCGGTTGGTCACCAGCGCCCGGTCGATGCGGCCGGCCGGGATCAGCGTCTCGTGGCGCGGGGATTCGTTGTCGAACGAGAACCCCTCTCCCGTGTGGCCGATCCAGGCGATCTCCCGGCGGAGCTCGACCTGACCGCGCTGCGCGGCTGCGTCCGGGAAGCGCCAGTCCGGATCGTAGGCGGGATTGAGCGGATTCTGCGCGAAGGCGTGGAGGATGTCGGTGAGGAGCAATTCCTGGTGCTGCTGCTCGTGATAGAGGCCGATCTCCAGGATCGGCAGCACCATCTCCAGGGCGCGATCGGAGGCTTGGCTCAGCAGGGTCTCGACGGCGCGGTCGACATGGGCCCGGTAGGCAGCGACCTCGGCCATGGTCGGGCGGGTGATCATGCCCCGCTGGATGCGCGGCTGCCGCGGGCCGGCCGCCACGTAGTACGAGTTGAAGAGGTAGTGTAGCCGCGCGTCGTAGATGGCGTAGCCCGGCAGATGCTCCCGCAGCAGGAACTGCTCGAAGAACCACGTGACATGCGCCCGGTGCCACTTGGTCGGGCTCGCATCCGCCATGGACTGGACCTGCTGGTCCTCGGGCGAGAGCGGTGCGGCGCGGCGCTCGGTCTCGTTCCGGACCTGCCGGAAGGCCGCGATCCACGCGGCGCGATCGATCGGTCGTGCGGTGACGGGCGGCGGCGGAAAGTCCGGTGCCCGGGGGTCGTGCGTCTCGTCCGGACGCAGTGCGGCCGTCGCTGCCATGACGATGATCCCCTTAATCCTGCCGCACCGAGAACCATTTCCTCGATTCCGGGCCGGCCGGCAGAAGATATGTCCCGGTTGTGGTCCGACAACCTCTCCGACGAGCATCGGCTCGGCGCAGCCGGTCTGGGGGCACTTCGCCGCGGACGCGCGGCGGTTAACGGAACGGGTTGGGGATCGCGGATCTTTCTCTCGCCGCAGTGAGGTCGCCTTAACCCTCACGGCCGAGATTTTGGGACGCTCTTCGAGGAGTCCGGGTTCTCATGCGGATCGATCTGATGGCCGGGGCCAGCCTGTCCGCCGCGGCGCTGCGCAGTGCCGCCGAGCCGACCATCCTGGTCTTCGATTCCGGGCTTGGCGGCCTCACCGTCCTCGACGCCGTGCGGCGCGCCCGCCCGGATGCCCGTTACGTCTATGTCGGCGACGATGCCGCCTTCCCCTATGGCCGGCTCGGGGAGGCGCCCCTCGTCGCCCGCGTCCTCACCGTGATGGAGCGGCTCGTCGCGACCCACAGGCCTGATCTCGTCGTGATCGCCTGCAACACCGCCTCGACGCTGGTGCTTCCGGCGCTCCGGCAGCGCTTCACGACGCCCTTCGTGGGCGTGGTGCCGCCGATCAAGCCCGCGGCCGAGGTGACGCGCTCCCGGATGATAACCCTGCTGGCGACGCCCGGCACGGTGGCGCGCTCCTACACGAGCGACCTGATCGCGACCTATGCCGGCGCCTGCGCGGTCACGCGGATCGGCTCGCAGAATCTCGCCGGCTACGCGGAAGCCGAGCTCGCCGGCGCGCCGGTGGACGATGCCGCCCTCGCCGCGGAGATCGCCCCCTGCTTCGTCACCGAGGCGGACGGCCGGCGCACCGACGTGATCTGCCTCGCCTGCACCCACTATCCCCTGCTGCTTCCGCGCCTGCAGGCCGTGGCGCCCTGGCCGGTGACCTGGATCGACCCGGCCCCCGCCATCGCCCGGCGCGTCGTGCAGCTGATCGGCCCGCTCCCGCGCGAGGCGGACCGGCACGGCTCCGCGCTCGGCGCCTTCACGGCCGGAAGCTGCCTGACCGACGCCCTGTGCACAGCCCTCGCGGCCCGCGGAATCGGTGAGGTCGGCGTGGAGTCGATCCCGTTGCCGATGCAGTAGACGGGCGCGGCGATCCCGGGCGCCACACCGGGCGCCTGAGCCCTGGGATGCGCATCCGCCCGACCGCTCGCGTGAGCGCCGCCGGGCCCGGCCCTCAGTGCCGTGTCCGGCCCACGCGCCCCTCAGGAGGCGCTGAGGCCGGCGGCACACGGCATGGTCGTCGACGGGGCTGCGGACGCATCGGCTTCGGTCGGAACGATCAGGTGGACGAACAGCATGCCGGCGGCGACGATCAGCGCGAGGGCGATGATCCGCCAGAGTTCGAGGAGCGGCTCCTGAGCGGGCGCATCCTGGTGCGGCCTGTTGGTTTCGCTCGGCATCGCTTCCGCTTCTCCGCCTCTGACCATCCGGATCGGACACCCGGAGGATGAACGCCCCGTAAATTCCGCCTTCGATCGCCGCGTCCGATCCGTTGCCGAAGGCCGGGGCCGGCTGCGTCAGCCGGGTCCGGGGCGCGGGTCAGAATCGTCTTCGCCGTGAAGACGATGATGGTGCGTTCGACCGGAAAGCGAATGATCGCCGTGTCGCACCGGAATGGGGCGACAGGTGGACGGCCGCGGCGCATGCGCGGTGCGTCACCGCACAGACGGAGGAGCCGGTCCGTCGGCCGCAGCGCGCCGACGGCGCCGGCACGTTCAGGGACGATTTGGGCCAATGGCGGGCTTCGATCAGATGTCGAAAGCTGAATACAGCTCGATACTGGGCGTTGATCGCATTCGAGAGTATGGTTTAGCTTGATTCGTGATCGCCCGCGGGTCCGAGCGGCCTGCGGCGGGGCTCCGCTCCGGGAGTGCCTGATGTTCGAGAGCATGTTTTGGGGCGCGGCGCTCGTCGCGCTGATCGGGTCGGCCGCGATCGTGGCGATCGGGGCGAGCTTCCAGCCGGGCCTTAGCCGGAGGAACGAGGCGGATCCGCGCGTGCCGGATCCGCGCCGGACCTTCGGACGCAAGCGCCGGTGGCGGCGTCCGCCGCGGGTGGCACGGCGCATCGGGCCGCTCCCGATGCGGTGAGGGCCGCTGCACCAAAGACGTACATCTCCCGGCGACCACGCGCATGATAATCTCTGATGGACTGCGGGATCGCAGTGTTCACGCCGCGCGGGAGGGTTGGGGACTGATGAGCGTGCGTCAGATTTGTGATCAGGTTCGGATCGCCGAGCAGGCCTTCACTGCCGCCCTCGGCAACATGAAGGACGCGGGCCTGCGCGAGGCGCTGAGCCGCGAGCTTCAGGAAATGGAGAGCGCCGAGATCGAGGCCGGACAGGACGCAGCCTTGGCGCGGTCGGCCTCCTGGAAGCGGGTGAAGATGCTGCATGGCCTCGGTTACCCGGTGGATTTCGGCTGGCTTCACGCCTCCACGGGACAAGCCTGCTGAGCCGCGCGGCCGGAGAGCGATCAGCAACGGTCGATTGTATCCCGGCCGCCGGATCGGCCGGCGCTTTCGCCCGTTGTGCCTGCCGGGCGTTTTCGCGCCCGGCGGATACCGCCGACCTCTCGACCCGGACACGACATGCTGGCTTGGTTTCGTGCCCTGATGCCGCGAGAGGACCGGTTCTTCGACCTGTTCGAGCGTCATGCCGCGACGCTCACGGACGGCGCCGCCGCGCTTCGGTCGCTCCTCGACGGCACGCAAGCCGTACCGGCGGCCTACGCGGCGATCGCGGCCCATGAGGATGCCGCGGACGCAATCACCCGGGAGGCGCTTCTGGCGGTCCGCCGGACCTTCATCACGCCCTTCGACCGCAGCGATATTCAGGCCCTGGTCGGGTCCCTCGACGACGCCATCGATCAGATGCTCAAGACCGCCAAGGCGGTCCAGCTCTTCGAGGTGACCACCTTCGAGCCGGCGATGCGCGAGATGGGGGCGGTCATTCAGGAGGCCGCGCAGGTCACCGCCGAGGCCCTGCCGAAGCTGCGGGCGCTCGGCGAGAATGCCACCGCGCTGAACGGCCTGACCGAGCGCGTCATCGAGCTGGAGGGGCGGGCCGACGACCTGCACAATGACGGGTTGAAGGCCCTGTTCAAGGCGTCGGGACAGGACCCCATGGCCTTCATCGTCGGGTCGGAACTCTACGGCCACCTGGAGAAGGTCATGGATCGGTTCGAGGACGTGGCGAACCAGATCAGCAGCATCGTCGTCGAACACGTTTAAGCTGCAGGCCGCCGCGTGACATTCCTCATCGTCCTCATTGCCCTCGCGCTGGTCTTCGATTTCCTCAACGGGTTGCACGATGCCGCGAACTCCATCGCCACCATCGTGTCGACGCGGGTGCTGGCGCCCCGCTACGCCGTGTTCTGGGCGGCGTTCTTCAACTTCGTGGCCTTCCTGGTCTTCGGGCTCCACGTCGCCGGAACCGTGGGTTCGGGCATCATCGACGTCGCGGCGGTGGACGACCGGGTGATTCTCGGCGCGCTCGGCGGGGCGATCAGCTGGAACCTGATCACATGGTATGCCGGAATCCCATCCTCGAGCTCGCACGCCCTGATCGGCGGCCTGCTCGGCGCCGGCATCGCCAAGGCGGGGATGGGCGTGATCGTCTGGCCCGGCGTGATCGCCACCAGCGCCGCCATCGTCCTGTCGCCGGCCCTCGGCTTCACCCTCGGCCTGGTGCTGATGCTGGCGGTCTCGTGGATCTTCATCCGCTCGACCCCGCACGCGGTGGACGGGCTGTTCCGGGGCCTGCAATTCGTCTCGGCCTCGCTCTACTCCCTCGGCCACGGCGGCAACGACGCCCAGAAGACCATGGGCATCATCGCCGCCCTGCTCTACGCCCACGGCGAGAGCGGGGCCTTTCATGTGCCGCTCTGGGTCGTGCTGTCCTGTCAGGGCGCCATGGCGCTCGGCACCCTTCTGGGCGGCTGGCGCATCGTCCACACGATGGGCTCGAAGATCACGCGCCTGACGCCCCTGCAGGGCTTCTGCGCCGAGACCGGAGGCGCCGCGACCCTGTTCGCCGCAACGGCCTTCGGCATCCCGGTCTCGACCACCCACACGATCACCGGCGCCATCGTCGGCGTCGGGGCTGCGCGCCGGGTCTCGGCGGTCCGCTGGAACGTGGCGCAGGGCATCGTGATCGCCTGGGTGATCACGATGCCGGCCGCGGCCCTGGTCGCGGCCCTGACCTACGCGGCATCGGGCCTCGTGCTGCCGTAGGACGGCCCGCGAACCGGTCGCGGCCCCGCGACGGGCGGGGCCGGATCCGGCGCGGGGTCACCAGCGGTGATGCCAGCCGCCGTGATGCCAGCCGCGGTGCCAGCCACCGCGCCAGCCACCATGCCAGCCGACACGGCGGAAGCCGCCCCAGCGGGAGCCGCCGTGCCATGCGAACCGGCGGTGCCAGCCGTAGCGGTAGCCGTAATGCCACCGGTAGCCGACGCGCCGATAGGCCGGGACGTAGACCACCGGACCGTAGCCGAGATTCGGCCGGCACCAGCCGTAGATGTTGCGGTGAAAACCGGGCCCGCAGCCGTCGCGCGCCTCGGCGCTCGAACCGGCCATCAGGACTCCCGCGGCGAGCGCCACGGGCATGACGAGGGTACGGATCATGACTCACTCCATGGGCGTCCGGCCGCAAGGCCGGACGAGGGACAGGGTGCGATCAGGCGATGCGGCGGCTCAGTTCGGCCAGCAGCGGCGGCCGTAGGGACCGATGTGGAAACCGGCCGGGCAGGAGCGGCCGCGGACATAGCCGCCCCATTGCCCGCCGGTCCGGCAGCCGCCGTAGGGGCCGCGATGCCCGTAGGGGCCGCAGCCGCCGTAGACCTGGATGATCCGGGCGCCGTCGAAGCCGGTGGCGACCGCGTCCTGGACCAGGGGCAGCGCCGAGGCGGGCACCGCGAGGCTGGCGAGGAAGACGGCCGGGGCGAGGCTCTTCAACATCGATGATCTCCTTCTGCTCGATCGGGCTGGCGCGGCCTCTCGGCCGACGGCCCGCGCCGAAGCGGGGTATTGGCCGCGGCGTATGGGCGAAGGTTCGTCCCTGCGCGCTTCCCGGATGTGACCGGGATGCGCCGTCCTGTAACGTTGTGTAACCGCCGGTTGCGCGGCCGTTGCCGCGGGCCGCTCAGGACAGGCCCGGCAGGGTCACGACGAGGCGTGCGCCGCCGTTGGCGCCGGCTTCCGCCACCACCGTGCCGCCATGGGCCTCCGCGATCTGGCGGCTGATGGCGAGACCGAGGCCTGTCCCGCCGGTCTGCCGGCTCCGCGACCGCTCGACCCGGTAATAGGGGCTGAACACCGCCGTCCGCTCCGCCTCGGGGATGCCCGGCCCGTCATCCTCGACAACGATCCGGCAGACCGTCCCGGCCCGGCTCACCGCCACCGACACCGACGAGCGCCCGAACTTGACGGCGTTCCCGATCAGGTTGGCCACGACGCGGCGCAGGGCGACCGCGTCGCCGGCCACCGTGGCGTCCCGCACCTCCTCGCCGGTCAGGCTGATGGGCGCGCCCTGGGCCGCGTGCTCGGCGACCTCGACGGCGACGAGATCGGCGAGATCCACCGGCGCGCGGGTCGCCTCGACGGCGGTGCCCCGGGCAAATCCCAGGGACGCCTCGATCAGCGCGGTCATGGCGTCGAGATCGGCCACCAGCTTCTCCCGGAGCGCCGGCTCGGCCACCGCCTCGGCGCGCAGGCGCAGCCGCGTCAGGTAGGTCTTGAGGTCGTGCGAGATGGCTCCGATCAGCAAGGAGCGCTCGGCCATGAGGCCGGCGATCCGCTCCTGCATGCCCTGCACCGCCTGGGCGAGACGCCGGATCTCGGGGGCGCCCGTGGGCGCGCTCATCCGTTCCGGGGCGCGGCCGTCGAAGCGGGAGACCGCGTCCGTCAGGCGCCGCAGCGGCGCGAGCTCGTGCCGCGTGCCGACCAGGACGAGACCGGCCGCCGCCGCGCCCAGCACCGCGACCCAGAGGCTCAGGGGCTGGCCGAACAGCCACGGCATGAGCGAGCGGCGGCGTTCGGTGGCATGGATCACCGCGAAGCGGCCATCGGGCAACCGATAGGTCGCCATCGCGAGGCGCCCGATCGGTCCGGCACGGTCCGCCTTGTCGATATCGGCCGGATCGACGCCGCGGCGCAGCAGGGCGGTGTCGGTATAGGCCTGGACGCGGTCGGCGGATTCGGCCGTCATCCGGCGCAGACGGGCTTCGAGGCGGGGCTCGCGGATCAGGTCGGCCCGGTCGGGTTGCGCATCGACGATCTCCGTTTGCAGCGCTTCGCCGCTCACGGCCTTCAGGATGGCCGGCCTCTGGGCCGGATCGGCGTCGCGCAGCAACGTCATGATGCCGGCGGCCTGATCGACGCGCGGAAACCGCGTGGCGTAGGGCCACCGCTCCTGCCGGCGCTGCCAGTGATCGAGGGCCACCGTGGCGAGGACGAGCAGGGAGAGCGCGCCCAGCAGGAGCAGCATGATGCGTCCGAGGAGGCCGACGCGGCCCATCACGGCGTTCCGGAGCGGACCGGGGCGGCCAGGATGTAGCCGGCGTTGCGCACGGTCTTGAGCAGGGCCGCGGCCTGGCTGCCGGCGGCGTCGAGCTTGTGCCGCAGGCGGCTGACCTGAACGTCGATGGTCCGGTCGAAGGCATCGGCAGTTCGGCCCCGGGTCCAGTCGAGAAGCTGGTCGCGCGAGAGCACCCGCTGCGGCCGGGTGACGAAGCAGTGCAGCAGGTCGTACTCGGCGCTGGTCAGCGGGACCTCGGAGGCCGGGTCGCCGATCATCACCGTGCGGGCCGCCAGATCGACGACGAGGTCGGCGACGCTCAGCCGCTCGGGCGCGGCCTCGGGGGCCTGGGCGCCGGCGCCGTTGGCCCGGCGCAGGACGGCGCGGATCCGGGCGAGCAGGACCCGTGGGTTGAAGGGTTTCGAGACGTAGTCGTCGGCGCCCATCTCCAGGCCGAGGACCCGGTCGATATCCTCGTCCTTCGCGGTCAGCATGACGATGGGCGGGCCGTCCGCCTCGCGCAGGCGGCGGCAGATGGACAGGCCGTCCTCGCCCGGCAGCATCCAGTCGAGGACGATGAGGTCCGGCGCCGGGCCAGATGCGAGCAGCCGGTCGAGTGCGGTGCCGCCGTCGAGGGCGACGGCGCGGAACCCCTCGCCCTCCAGGTAGCCGGCGAGGAGGGCGCGGATGTCGGGATCGTCCTCGACGATGGCGATGGTGGTGCCCTCGTGCATGGGCCGAGCATAGGCGCGGCCGGCGGGACGGCAACGCGAAACTGCACGGTGTCACAAAACGTTACATGGGCCGTCGGGAGCGGCCGGGCCGCTCTGGGCTTTGCCCGTCGGGGCTGGACGCGACCGGTGCGGCCGCCGCGCGTGTGGGCGCGTCGCGAGGATGCGACGGGCCCGGCGGATCACCGAACTACGGTCCCTCGTCTCGACGGGATCGGAAGCGGCGCCAGATCTCCCCGACACGCTCGGAGATCCCTCATGAAGACCTACACCATCGCCGCCATTCCTGCGGACGGCATCGGCGTGGAGGTCATCGCCGCCGGCATCGCGGTGCTCGACGCCCTCGCCGACAAGGCCGGAACGTTCCGGTTCCGCTTCGACCACTTCGATTGGGGCTCGGACTATTACAAGGCGCACGGCGTGATGATGCCGGCCGACGGCCGCGCGCAGATCCGGAACCACGACGCGATCTTCTTCGGGGCGGTGGGCGCGCCGGACGTGCCCGATCACATCAGCCTGTGGGGGCTGCGCCTCGCGATCTGCCAGCCCTTCGACCAGTACGCCAATGTCCGCCCGACCCGGATCCTTCCGGGCATCACCAGCCCGCTGCGTCACGTCTCGGGGCCGGAGCTCGACTGGGTGATCGTCCGGGAGAACTCGGAGGGCGAGTATGCGGGCGTCGGCGGCCGGGTCCACCAGGGCCATCCCAACGAGGTCGCCACCGATGTCTCGATGATGACCCGCTCGGGCGTCGACCGGATCATCCGCTACGCCTTCGAACTCGCCCGCTCCCGCCCGCGCAAGCGGCTCACGGTGGTCACCAAGTCCAACGCCCAGCGCCACGCCATGATGATGTGGGACGAGATCGCCGCCGAGGTCGCCCGGGACTTTCCCGACGTCACCTGGGACAAGATGCTGGTCGACGCCATGACGATGCGCATGGTGATGAAGCCTGAGACCCTCGACACGATCGTGGCGACGAACCTGCACGCCGACATCCTGTCGGACCTCGCGGCGGCGCTCGCCGGGTCCCTCGGCATCGCGCCGACCGCCAACATCAACCCGGAGCGCACTTTCCCGTCCATGTTCGAGCCGATCCACGGCTCGGCCTTCGACATTGCCGGCCAGGGAATCGCCAATCCGGTCGCGACCTTCTGGACGGCGTGTCAGATGCTGGAGCACCTCGGCGAGAAGCCGGCGGCCGAGCGGCTGATGCGTGCGGTGGAGCGCGTCACCGCGGATCCGAGCCTGCACACCCCCGATCTGGGTGGACGGGCGACGACGCGACAGGTCACCGACGCGGTCATCGCGGCGATCCGGGGCGACAACGCCTGAGGGGTGCCGGGCCGGATCGCCGCGTTCCGCGTCGCGCCTGCGGGGACGATCCGGCGGCACAGCGTCGATCTGCGATGCGATGCGGTGCGATGGTCCGGGCGGGCGGCGGCGCGCCCGCTACGGGACCGGGGTCGCGAGATCCGGGCTCGGGGTGCCGCAGGCCCGGCAGAAGCGCTCGAAGGTGCTCTTGCGATGCGTGCAGGACGGGCACTGTGCGAAGATGCCGAGCCCGCAATGGGGGCAATAATTCGTGCTCGCATCGTCGAGGGCGAGCGCCCGCTCGCAGCCGGGGCAGACCTTCTTGGCGAGACGGGCCAGGGCTTGGTCGGTGGCGATCTCGGTCCGCCGCTCGGCGTCCGGTCGCGCCTCCACGACGGCCTGTCGCGCGCGGTAGGCGTGCAGGGCATTGATCGCGGCGCGGCCCGCGACCAGGGTCACGATCACGCCGACGCCGTACTGCACGTAGCCGCCGTAGCTCGGCAGGTACGGCACGAGTTCGACGAAGAAGGCGAAGGCCGCCGCCAGGGCGAAGCCCCAGACGAACGGCCAGTTGCGGGTATGCCGCCGTTTGAGCAGGAGCCATCCGGCCAGGGCCAGCAGCGGCAGCGTCAGGGCGAGCCGGTAGGCGAAGACGCGCAACTCCTGGCCGCGCTCGGCCGCGTCGAGCTGCTTCTGCGCCGCCGCGCGCAGCTCGTCGTCCATCCGCAGCCGCGTCGCCTCCCGCTCGGACTGCTCGAGTCCCGCCTGCGCCCGGGCCGCGAGGCGCTCCTCGATGGTGCGCTCGGCGGCCTTCAGGGCATCGAGTTGCTGCGTGCGCGCGATCAGGCCGGGATCCTGGTCGACCCGCTGCGTGGCGTCCCGGGTCTTCAGCCAGTTGGCGAAGGTCTCGCGCGCCCCCTCCGAGGCGGACTGGGCCGCCTCGAGGGCGAGCCGATCCTGCTCGACCTGCCGCCGGTTGTCGTCCTGCTCCCGACGGATCTGCTTCAGGGCCTCGGCCGAGGCTCTGGCCTGATCGGTGTCGAGGAACTGCTCGAGGGTATAGCGGTGCTCGACCTGCGGCAGATCGCCGACGACCAGCGATCCCAGCCCGATGAGAAACCACGCGAAGACCACCGCGACGAGCCAGAGCGCCAGCGTGAACCAGCGTTCGGAGAGTCTTGAACCGGACCGCACGCGAATCGCCCTCGCCGAAAACCCAAGCGGGGCTTTATAGCGTGCGGCGGCCGGTGGGATATGCGGGCGGGACGCTCGGGATCGGCAGACCTCAGAAACAACAAAGCTCGCCCATGCGTCGGCGGGCTGCTGTCAGGCATTTGGTGCCCAGGAAAGAAGTGAAATAACTGAGTAAAAACAAGGCTCATGTGGCTTGGTGCGGGAGAAGCGTAGCCTTTGAGGCGCAAACTTTTTCGACGATCTGTCCCGTACCGACTTCGGCGGATTGGCCAGGATGCTTCATCGGTAACCGGTTCAGTGAAGGGCGGCTTTCGACCCAACCGGCCGCGCAGGCTCCTGCGACGCCAACCTGAAAGCGGACCGCGGCTTGTCCGAGAATGAAGGATTCGCCGATTGTGGCCCAATCGCTCCCGGACATGAATTTGGAAAAACTGACTTTACTGCGTTACCTGTCGCGAAATATTAGAAAAACTTCTTTCAGTTTGCCGATCGGATCCGACGCGGGAAATATTGCCTGTCAGGCAGTTCTTCGACCGCGATGCTGAATCGAGCGGCGAGAGTTTTAAAGTTCAGAATCGATCCAAATTTGAAACACTCTAAACGTGTGATTTTTGACACATTCTCGGATTGCTAAGCACTTCGATCCAAGATCAACATCGCGGAGCCTGCTCTCGATGCGTCTCTGCGTGATCTATGGTCAACCGCTCCTCGCTCCTAAGCCTTCTCGTCGCGTCGACCGCGATCACCAACGCTGCAGTGGCGCAAGATGCCGCCGTACAGCTCAACGAGATTTCGGTGGAGGCTGCCCGCCCGGCTACCGTCAACGCGGCAGGTGCCGGGCTTGGCGGTGCTAACGTCAGCGGCGGTGACGGCAACAGTGCGGCCACCAGTGGCGGCGGTGGTGGACCGTCCGGTGTGAGTGGCTACGTCGCTCGCGTAAGCCCCACCGCCACCAAGACCAACACGCCGTTGATCGAGACGCCGCAATCTGTCTCGGTGGTGACCCGCGAGCAGCTCAACGACCGGAACGTGCAGGATCTCAATCAGGCGCTGTCCTACGTGCCGGGCGTTTCCGCCAACGTCTTCGGCTTCGACCCGCGCAACGACGCCTTCTACGTGCGCGGCTTTGCGGAGTACTATGATGGCGTCTATCGCGACGGCTTGCGCCAGCCGGGCGTCGGTCTGATCATACCGCGCACCGAGCCCTACGGATACGAGGCGCTGACCATCCTGCGCGGGCCGGCCTCCGGCCTCTACGGCCTCGGCTCCCCCGGCGGCATCGTCGACATCACCTCGAAGCGCCCTGTCTTCGTCCCCTTCGGCGAGGTCTGGTTCCAGGGCGGCAACTTCGACCGCTACCAGGGCAATTTCGACGTCGGCGGCCCGGTCGAGGGCTCGAATGGCACCATGGCCTACCGGTTGACCGGCATCGTGCGCCAGTCCGACACCTTCCTGCCCGGCGCCGTCGACGACCGCCAGATGATCGCGCCTTCGTTCACGTGGCGCCCCGACTCCGACACGAGCTTCACCCTGCTCAGCGAGTACCTGCACACCAATCTTCCCGGCACTGCGTTCTTCTACAACGAGCCGGGCTTCAAGGTGACGCGGCTCTACGGCGGCGATGCGGGGTTCAACAAGACGAGCCAGCAACAGTACCGCATCGGCTACGCCTTCGAGCACAAATTCTCGCCCGATCTGATCTTTCGACAAAATTTCCGGTATCAGGATGCGGCGGTCAGCTTTCCGTTCACCGCCTTCACCGGCGTGACTGGATTGACGGCACAACGCTATGCCGGCCTCTACAAGGACAAGATCAAATCCGCCGTCGTCGACACCCAGCTTGAGGGGCACTTCTGGACTGGCCCGGTCGCCCACACGGTGATCGGTGGCGTCGACTACGCCCATTACGACTATGATCGCCGCTACGGCTTGAACTTCAACGTGCCCGACCTCAGCCTCGCGGGCGTGACCGATTTTTCGAACTTCCGCTACCGGACGTTCATTGCACGCCCGCCACTGACGAGCGGTTCTGGCCAGAGCCAGGACCAGATCGGTGTCTACCTGCAGGAGCAGGCGAAGTGGGACCGCTTCGTCCTGACGCTGACGGGGCGGCACGACTGGGTCTTCCAGAGCACGTCGAGCTTCACGAATCTCGTGCCCGGCACGCCGCGGGACCAGAATGACGGAGCCTTCACCGGCCGGGTCGGCCTCAACTACCTCCTGACACCCGCCTTCGTGCCCTACGCGAGCTACGCCACGACTTTCACGCCGCAGGTCGGTGTCGATTCCAATGGCCGCCCCTTCAAGCCCGCCACCGGTGACCAGATCGAGGCCGGCGTGAAGGTCGCGATCCCCAACACCAACATCACCGGATCGTTCGCCGGCTTCGACATCGTCCAGACCTCGATCCTGCGCCAGGACCCGACCAACATCGCCAATCAGGTCGCCACCGGCTCGGTCGAATCCAAGGGCTTCGAGGCCGAAATGACAGCGAGCTTCGCGCCGGGCACCAACCTGACGCTGGCTTACACGCATCTCGACGTGCGCTTCCTGCGCCAGACCTCGCTGGTCACGGGACAGCCGATCGACGGCAACAGCCTGTCTGGCATCCCGGGCAACACCTTCACAGCCTTCGCGACTTACCTGTTCCCGCCGGGCTCGATGCTCTCCGGCCTTCAGGTCGGCGGCGGCGTCCGCTTCGCCGGCACCAGCTACGCCGATGACGAGAACACGGTGCGCAACCCGACCGTGACGCTGTTCGACGCGGTGCTCGCCTACGATTTCGCGGCGCTCGACCCGAAGTACAAAGGCTTCCGCGCGCAGATCAACGCACAGAACATCTTCGACCGCGACTACACGAACTGCCAGGCCGGCTTCTGCTATCGCGGTGCGCCCGCGACGGTGATCGGCAGCTTGATCTACCGATGGTAGAGTTGCATTGCACTGGCGTGCAACCTTCGTCACGGGCGCGCGATGATTAGCATCTCGCTCGGCGCGGCGCCTCGTCTCCGCGCATTTCGGCTATGGTCGCTGATCCATACATGGACAAGCCTCGTCAGCATGGCGTTCCTGTTGCTGCTGTGCCTGACCGGATTGCCTTTGATCTTCCACCATGAGCTCAACCATGCCCTCGGCTACGAGGCCGCGGTGCCGGACCTGGCTCCGGGAACTCCGTTCGTCCCGCTCGATCGGATCGCCGCCGCAGCGATCGCGCACAAGCCCGGCGAGATCCTGCAATTCCTCTACTTCGACCCTGACGAGACGAACACCGTTCTCGCCGGCTTGAGTAAGACCCTCAAGACGGCCCCGAGCGACAGCTTCGTCGTTCTCGACAGGCGCACGGCGCAGGTTCTAGCCGACGACAAGCCCGGCGCCGGGCCGATCGGCTTCCTGCTTCAGCTCCATACCGACATGTTTCTCGGTCTGCCCGGCAAGCTGTTCCTCGGGGCAATGGGTCTCGTGTTTGCCGCTGCGATCATCTCCGGGATCGTGCTCTACGGGCCTTTCATGAAGAAGCTCGACTTCGGTACGGTCCGGCGAAAGCGGTCAAGTCGGATCAAGTGGCTCGATTGGCATAATCTGATTGGTATCTCGACGCTGGCCTGGGCCCTCGTCGTTGGCACGACCGGTACGGTCAACACCTGGGCCGACCTGATGCTCAAGATGTGGCAGGGCGGCCAGCTCGCCGAGATGACGGCTCCCTATCGCGACGTGCCGCGCCCCCTGACGCCCGTCTCCCTCGATGCCGCGATGTCGACGGCGCGGACCGCGGCCGGGACGATGACGCCTCGGCTGGTCGCCTTCCCGGGTACGGGCTTCAGCAGCAACAATCACTACGCCGTGTTCATGGCCGGGAGCACGCCGCTGACCGCGCGTCTGCTCATGCCGGCGCTGATTGATGCCGGGACCGGACAGCTCACGGACATGCGCGCGATGCCTTGGTATATCCAGGCGCTATTCCTGTCCCAGCCCCTGCACTTCGGCGATTATGGTGGCCTGCCGCTCAAAATCATATGGGCGGTGCTGGACGTGGCGACGATCGTCGTCCTCGCCTCGGGTCTCTATCTCTGGCTCGTTCGCAGGCGCTCGGCGCTGCCTCGCCTGACGGCGAGCCGGACGCTCACGACGGCGGAGCCGGGTGAATGACGGCCACGAGAGGTGCCCCACATCGCATTTGGCCGATCCCGGCGATGATCGCGGCCGGGACGCTGATCAGCCTCGTCGGTGCGCTCGTCGCGGACGGCATCTGGGACCGGCTTGCTGCGCTCCTTCTGCTCGTCATGTCCCTCTACGTGCTCGCTGCGGGGCTGCGCTTGCGTGAGAACGGACGTTAGCTGCCAGCAATCGTGAACGGCAAAGTCTGCCATGCGAGAGATCAATCCGACACCGACCTACCAAGAGGCTATGCGCCTCATACGTCTCCGGAGGCGGGCGAAACGGCAAGGCCTCAAGCTGACGCGGTCGCGCTGGCACCAGTCGTATATCCGGAACCGCGGCGGCTTCGCCCTGCTCAACAGTCAAAATGAAGTCATCGCTGGCGACGACTACAGCTTGGACTTAGACGCAGCGGAAAATCTTCTGTCAACCACGATCAATCAGGGCGCGATCCCGCTCCCACAACAGACTCGAAAATCTGGGCCACGCGGTGTCGAGGAGCCCGAAGCTGGAGGCGCCGTCTTTCAACGCATATCGTGGAGTTGGGCGGAGGGTACTGCTGGTCGTTTGTCGCGCTCGACGTCTGCTGCCGAGAATTGACCGAGGTGCCTCGGATTATCGAGAGGGGCGCAAGTCCGCCGACCACCCCAATCTCCGCACGTCCGTTTTTGCGGCAGCAGTTCTGGTCAGCGGACAGGCGGGAAACCAATCCAGGCGGCCTTCCCGCTTTCGACCCCTGCCGGTCATACGGAAGGTCGCCAACGCAACCCGAAAGCAGTCATCTGCGAGCCACCCTCAGGGTCGTTTGAGAGCGGAGACGAAGGATGATTCAGGCCAGGGGAGATGGCCCCTGTGGAAGCGCAATAGTCGAAGTTGCTTCGGCAATCTGCTCCGGGCCTCCCTTGGGCGGCCAGACAGCGGCACCATAAGCCCAAGAGCGTAACTCGGTCCGTTCCTTCAAGCTCGTGAAGCCCCAAATGTGTGTGATCCGCGGTGCTCCATCGAGAGCGTACATGTTCGCGACGAGATGCTCGGTATATTCACGTGCGGGTGCGATAGCCGCTTCCCAACCCGCGAGCGTTGGCGGCAGCCCGCCGGGCTTCAGGCGGTAGGTCCGGAACTCGTACACCCCGCCACGGTCCCCGGTGCGGATCGGCGGCAGAAAGGCGAACGGCGCATAGCTGTCCATTTCCAGCGCCGTCACCACGCTCCCCGCATTGAACGGGTTAGCACTCAGAAGCGCCCGGCGGCGCTCGGCGGTCATATCTTCCGGTGCCTCGAACCCGCGCAGCACGATCAGGCGACCGAGTGTCCCTATCTCGGTCCGCCAGCAGCCGAACAGTTCACCCTTGGCCTCCGCGTCGTTCACCCAGTCATAAACCCCGTCGGATGCTCGATCGACTGCGAGCAATGGGCACGAAAGGGTAGCGAGTTCGTAGAGCATGGGGACCTCGGCGTTGCACCTTCAAACCGAGAGAGCGCTGTTCGTTTCAATGGGTCTGATCTGCACCTGCCACGGGTCGGAAGTGCGAAAAGCGCCATGGCTGCCGGGCAAGATCTTTGATTTCTGCCTGTACGCTCACGCTGGCAGGGTTGCCGTCTGATGTGCCACCGGCTCCAGATCCTGATTGCATTGACCCTCTTCGCTTTTCCAGTTCAGGCCGCCGGCCCTGGACGGCAGGCGACCGGCACCTTCGAGCGCAAGGAAGATGGATACGAGCAGGGCGTCGTCGTGAAGGCGTCCGGTGCGTCCGGCTATGTCGCCGAGTTCTCGGTCGGGTCCAGAGGCTGCGGTGGTGGTGTGACCATGAAGGGCCGATCGACCGGGCCTCGTACGATCCTCTTCAGCAAGACCGAGAACGGACAGACTTGCCGGATCATGGCCCGTTACAGCCCCGACCTTCGGTCGGTCGCTCTGGAGGAGGACGGCTGCCTGACGTGGCACGGCGCCTCGTGTGAATTCCAGGGCACGCTGACGCGCAAGGGTCGATAACGGGCTCCGAAATCATCACGCCGCCCCGTGTGGCGCGGGCGCCATCGCCGGGAATTGGCCGCTCGGCCCCGCCCCGAGCTGCTCACGGGGCGGGGGAGCGCCTGATCTCACCAACGTCTGGGCCGGGCCGATACTTAAGGTGGCTCGGGCTCAGGACGTCCGCGGCGGTCACCGGGCCATACCGGCCGGGCTCAGGATGGTACCGCACCGGGTATCGGGGCACGAAGCAGCCCAGCGCGGCGGCGGCGAGGCTGAAGATTGGTCCGGGAAGAGGCGGGCAGAGCGTCGCAAGCCGTGGGCTCATTGCCTCACGGACGGCGCAGGCGGGGCCGCATAACGCGACGTCGTTCATCACCGAGTTTGGGCGACCGCACCTTATTGACATCAGCACCGACACAGACCGCGCGCAAATCAGATATCGAATACGGAGTCGGAGCCAATCCGCGCTCGGTTTATTGACCTGCGGAGTGACGGCCTATATTTGCGGATCGCAACGGGATGGAGTCATTGAGCCCGAGTACGATTGAGGGGGTGGAACGTGCGTGTCAGCGATCTTACCGGCCCGGTCCTCACAGGATTTAAAGAGTTCCGTATGGTTTGCAGGTCTGCAAATGCTGACACGATCGGCGATCCAGGCCAGGCCCTGTATGGCATGGTCTACCCTGGGCGCGGTGAATTGTATAATTGTGCACCTTACAAGGTCCGAAAATTCTTCGCGAGCCTGGCATACGCGGCATCTCTGAACTCGGAAAATCCAGAGTTTTCTTATCCGTCTGAACGTGAGCCCGGCTGATTGGTTGGGCCGATTTTTCGACCCGTGGTTGTGTTCGAGCGTTCAAGAGTGCGAGCCAACCGCGGATGAAAAAGCCCCGCGCGGCGGTGCCGGCGGGGCTGCGTGAATCCCTGTGAGGCGTGCTGGACCATCGCAAGCTGCGGGCCAGCCGACACGAAAAGGCCCGCGCCGGCGGACCGGGCGGGCCGAGATCTTCCGAGGGGTGAAATCAGCTGAGTGCGAGCAGGGCCCGCAGTCCGCTGATTTGGTCCGCGTAGCGATGCGCCCCGCCGATCATCGCCCCGTTCTCGTCGGTAATGTACCAGCCGCTGTGAACGGGGCTGCCCGGTTTCTCGTGGAAGTCGATGTAGGTGACCTCCAGCATGTCATGGCCCCCTGAAAGGCATGTGTGGGGACAATGGGACTTGGCAGAGGGTCGTTCCGACGGCTGCGCTTGAGTCCGCCAAAAAAAACCGCCGCGGCCGGAGCCGGGCGGTTCACGGTGGTCTTTTCGGGCCATGTCGAGGCCCGGTCTGCGCGCGGGCAGACGGCGCGGTTTCGATTCTCCGATCGGGCTCAGCGCCCCGCCAGCCCGATCTTCGCCAGCATGATCCCCCCGAAGGCCAGCAGCACCGCCGAGGCCAGCCCCCAGCCGATCTTGCGCAGGTCGCGCAGGTGCCCGAACATCAGCAGGATCGCGTGCCGGATCGGCGCCGGGACCGTGCTGCGTCCGTCCACCACAGGGTAGCCGGCTCGGTAGCACACCGTGACGGTGCCGGATTCCTGGTGCGGCGTCTCGTCCACGAGGCACATGGCTGGCGGGCACGGATAGACCCGGTCATCGGGATCGAGGTCGGCCGGGAAGGCGGTTTCGAGCACCTGTTCGCCGAGCGAACGCCCGGGCCAGCCATCCGGGCCGTTATCGGCAGGTCCCGAAAGCGGGCGTCTCGCCCTGGCAACGATGTCTTAGTCGGTTGTGTGCGATCGGCTTGTCCAGAGGTGCGCCAGGCGTCAGCGGAGAGGCTTCGCCGGTCACCTGCCCTGAACGATCACCATGCTCCATGTCCCGACCCGGCTAGGTCCGCCAAGCTCGACACGCGCGACGGCAGGACCCTGAACGACCGCTGAGGGCTGCGAGCCGCGCGTGCCATGGACTAACCGCCTCGATCGACGTTTTCGCCTTTTGCTTCCAGTCTGAATAAAGTTGAACATCAGTGCCAGGGTTCCATTGATGTTCGGATCGCCTGTTCGATCGTATGCCGCTCTCGTTTCGTCACTGGTCGTTCTGGCCTTTGCGATTGTGTCAGGCGCGATCGTCTTCATCGCCGACATG
Organism: Methylobacterium sp. 092160098-2; assembly: GCF_028920805.1. Taxonomy (NCBI): domain Bacteria; kingdom Pseudomonadati; phylum Pseudomonadota; class Alphaproteobacteria; order Hyphomicrobiales; family Methylobacteriaceae; genus Methylobacterium; species Methylobacterium sp. 092160098-2. The sequence goes on from NZ_JAQPZJ010000003.1 coordinate 543,592, forward strand.
TACGGTCAGGCGCTGCAGGATACCGAACGCAACCTCATCGGACTCTCCACGATCCTCGCTGATCAGGCCGAGCGCTCGCTCCAGGCCCTCGAGATCGTTCAAGAAGCCATCATCGAGGATATGGCCGGCGCAAAGGTCTCGACTCCCGCGGAGTACGCGGCGGCGGCGAGCCGGCGCGACTTACATGAGGCACTCAAAGCGCGCGTCGCGGCATTGCCACAGGTCAACGCGGTCACGATCATCGATCACGCCGGCCAGCTCCTGAACTTCAGCCGCTTCTGGCCGATCCCGAACGTCAACATCGCAGATCGGGATTACTTCAAGGCACTCGCTGCGGACCCGAAGCTGCAACGCTTCATCAGCCAACCGGTGCAGAACCGCGGCGACGGCGCTTGGACGATCTACATCGCCCGGAAGGTCACGGCGCCCGACGGAACGTTCCTCGGCCTCGTGCTCGGCGCGATCGAGCTCGGCTATTTCGAACGACTGTACCGGCAGATCGCACCGACCGACGACGCTGTTGTCTCGGTCTTCCGCCACGACGGGATGCTGCTCGTCCGTCATCCCTATCGGGATAACGTGATCGGTAAGATCTTGCCGACCACAGGGGCCGCGCGGATCGCCCAGACGAGTCCTCTGGGCGGCGTGATGCGCAACGTGAGCCCCGTCGATGATCAAGAACGCATCATCGCGACGAAGGCTCTCGCCGGCTACCCGCTCATTCTGAGCATCAGTCGCACGACGCAAGCGTGCCTGGCCCCCTTCCGCCGGCAGGCGCTCGCGGTCGGTGCAGCAACGGCACTCCTTCTGGTGTGCATCGCGGCCCTGTTTCGGCTCTTTCTTCGGGGGGCGAGCGCCGAGCGGCGGATCGCGAGCGCCGAAGAACGCGCCCGCAGCGAGCGTGACTTACGCGCCCATTACGAGCGGTTCGGCGTCGCTCTCGACAACATGGTCCAGGGACTCTGCCTGTTCGACGCCGACGAGCGGCTCGTCATCCTGAACGCGCGCTTCGCCAGTCTCTACGCAATCCCCGATCACCTTCGGCAACCCGGCACGAAAGCCGAGGATCTCCGCAGGTTCGTGCTGGCGCAGCACCGCGGCTCAGGAGGTCCCTGGGAAGCCGTGCTGACGCCGCCATTGCCCCGGGTGCCTTCGGACACGGCGAGCGTCATGCATCTGACTGACGATCGGGACATCAGCGTCCTCCGCGTGCTCCTTCCGGACGGAGGCTGGATATCGACGCACGAGGACATCACGGAGCGCCGTCGGAGCGAAGCGCGTTTGCGCTTCCTCGCGCGGCACGACGTCCTGACCCAATTGCCGAATCGCCTGCATTTCGAGGAGGTCGTCGAGCTTGAGTTGGCGGCAAGCGCCGATCGGGCCGAGGATGTGGCCCTCCTCTGTCTCGACCTCGACGGCTTCAAGCAGGTCAACGATCTGTTCGGCCATCCGGCCGGAGACCGCCTGCTGATCGAGGTCGCCGCGCGCTTGAAGGGATTGATCGGCGCGCGCGGCGCGGTCGCGCGCCTCGGCGGCGACGAATTCGCGGTGCTGGCGACAGATCTCGCCGCCACCGGGCACGCTGCCGCGAGGGCCCAGGCGATCATCGAGGCGATCTCTGCGCCCTACGCCGACGGCGAGCTGCGGTATTCCGTCAGTTGCAGTGTCGGGATCGCTCTCTTCCCCCACGATGGCGACACCTACGACGCCCTGCTGTCCGCTTCCGATATGGCGCTGGTGCGCGCCAAGAAGGAAGGCAAGGGAACCTACCGCTTTTTCGAGGCGGAGATGGATAAGGCAGCGTTCGAGCGGCACCGATTGGCTCTGGACCTGCGCGCGGCGATCGGCACCGGACAATTCGCGCTGCACTACCAGCCCCAGTTCAGAGTCGGCTCGGATCGCGCCTGCGGCTTCGAAGCGCTCCTGCGTTGGACTCATCCGACCCGTGGGACGATTTCGCCTGCGCAGTTCATACCGCTGGCAGAGGAGACCGGGGCGATCCTCCCGCTCGGCGAGTGGGTGCTCCGGGAGGCTTGCCGCGAGGCTGCGCGTTGGGCCTTGCCCCTCGGCATCGCCGTCAATCTCTCGATCGCGCAGCTCCAGCAAGCCGACCTGTGCGATGTCGTCGGTGCGGTGCTCGAGGAGACCGGACTGAAGGCCGACCGTCTCGAACTCGAGGTGACCGAGAGCCTCTTTCTGAAGGGTTCGGCACGCGCGCAGGAGACACTGCGCGACCTGAAGGCGCTCGGTGTGCGCATCTCGATGGATGATTTCGGAACGGGATACTCATCCCTGGCGACGTTGGAGGCTTTTCCGTTCGACAAGATCAAGATCGATCGGTCGTTCGTGTGGCAGATCGGCGTGACGAGCAAAGGCGGCGCGATCGTCCGGGCAATCCTCAGTCTCGGTGAGAGCTTGGACATTCCGGTCATTGCGGAGGGCGTCGAGACAGAGGCGCAGCTGACGTTTCTACGGCAGCACGGGTGTGCAGAGATACAAGGCTATCTGCGCGGCAAGCCGCAGCCGATCGCCTCCTATCGCGCGCTCGTCGATCTCGATCGTGACCTCGAGGTCGCTTAGCGACGCTTTGCCCGTGCTCCGGGCGCGATTCGTCATTGCTCCTGCACCCCTCAGATCTCCGTTCGCTCGATGCGCGGCCGGCGAGCGGTCCGACCATCATTTGTCCCTTCCGGTCAGAGCGGCCCCCGGGCGACACATCGGATCGCAGCCGTGGGGACGGCCCCGTAGCGCGCCGGCTGGTGCCGTCCGATCCGACCCTGGGCGTGTCGCTCCTCTCGGGCCGGAACGATGCGGGCGGCTTCCACGCCTGGACCGGAGAGGAATTGGCGCGGTTCGAGGGCTGCTGGCCGGTCGGCACCCGCAGCGCCTCGCCTTCGATCTGCTGCTCTACACCGGCCTGCGCCGCGGCGACGCGGTTCGGCTCGGCTGTCAGCACGTCCGGAACGGTGAATTCCCCATCCGCACCGAAAGACCCGGATGGTGGTGATCGCGCCGATCCTGCCGGCCCTCGCCGCGTCGATCGCCGCGGGGCCGACGGGCGATCCGTCGTTCATCTGCACCGAGCGCGGAGAGCCGTCCACCAAGGAATCGTTCGACACGTGGGTCGGGAAGGTCTGCCGCGAGGCCCAATGCCCGGGTCCGGCTCATGGGCTGCGGAAGGCCGGAGCGCGTCGCGCCGCCGAGAACGGGGCGACAGAGGCGCAACTCGACGCCCTGTTCGGTTGGGCAGACGGAAGTTGGGAGAGCGCAACCTACACGTGGACGACCAACCGGGCTCGGATGGCCCGCGAGGCGCGCAGAACTCTCGCCCCCTGGGCCCAGGAATTCCGCACCTCAGAAACAACAAAGCCCGCCAATGCGTTGGCGGGCTGCTGTCAGGCATTTGGTGCCCAGGAAAGGACTCGAACCTTCACCTCTCGCGAGACTGGTACCTGAAACCAGCGCGTCTACCAATTCCGCCACCTGGGCTTGCCGTCGGCCATCGGCCGGCGACGGCTCCGTTTAGGCAACCGAGCCGCCGCCGTCAATCGGGATTTCAGCCCTGCGGCCATTCCCGGATGTCGACGAAGCGACCGGCCACCGCCGCGGCCGCCGCCATGGCCGGGGACACGAGGTGCGTCCGCCCGCGCGGACCCTGGCGGCCCTCGAAGTTGCGGTTCGACGTCGACGCGCAGCGCTCGCCCGGACGCAGCTTGTCCGGGTTCATCCCGAGGCACATGGAGCAACCCGGCTCGCGCCAGTCGAAGCCCGCGGCCTTGAGGATCTTGTCGAGCCCTTCCGCCTCCGCCTGCGCCTTCACGAGGCCAGAGCCCGGCACGATCATCGCCGAGACGCCCTCATGCACCTTGCGGTCGCCGACGACCCGCGCGACCTCGCGCAGATCCTCGATGCGGCCGTTCGTGCAGGATCCGATGAAGATCCGGTCCAGGGTGATGTCGGTGATCTTGGTGCCCGGCGTCAGGCCCATATAGGCGAGCGCCTTCTCCTTCGACTGCCGCTTGTTCTCGTCGGCGATCTCGGACGGGTCCGGCACGCGGCCCTGGATCGAGATCACGTCCTCGGGGCTCGTGCCCCAGCTCACCAGCGGCGGGAGGGCGGCCGCGTCGAGGCGCACCTCGCGGTCGAAATGGGCGCCGTCGTCCGTGACGAGGCTCTCCCAGTACCGCCGCGCCGCGTCGAAGGCCGCTCCCTTGGGTGCCTTCGGCCTGTCCTTCACGTACGCGAAGGTCGTCGCGTCGGGAGCCACCATGCCGGCGCGGGCACCGCCCTCGATCGACATGTTGCAGATCGTCATCCGGCCTTCCATCGAGAGGGCGCGGATCGCCTCGCCGGCATACTCGATGACGTGGCCGGTGCCGCCAGCCGTCCCGATCTCGCCGATGATCGCCAGGATGATGTCCTTCGCGGTCACGCCCGGCGGCAGCGTCCCGTCGACGGTGACGCGCATGTTCCGGGCCTTGCGCTGCACCAGCGTCTGGGTGGCCAGCACGTGCTCGACCTCCGAGGTGCCGATGCCGTGGGCCAGCGCCCCGAAGGCCCCGTGCGTCGAGGTGTGCGAATCGCCGCAGACGATCGTCTGCCCGGGCAGTGTGAAGCCCTGCTCGGGGCCGATGATGTGGACGATGCCCTGGCGCCGGTCGAGGGCGTCGTAGAACTCGATCCCGAAATCGCGGACGTTCTCGGCGAGCGCCTCGAGCTGCGTGCGGCTCTCAGGGTCGTCGATGCCCTGCGTGCGGTCCGATGTCTGGACGTTGTGGTCCACCACGGCGAGCGTCTTTTCCGGGTGGCGCACCTTCCGGCCGGCCACGCGGAGACCCTCGAACGCCTGCGGGCTCGTCACTTCGTGAACGAGGTGACGGTCGATGTAGAGGAGGCTGGAGCCGTCCGGCTGAACATCGACGACGTGGTCGTCCCAGATCTTGTCGTAGAGGGTGCGCGGGCTGGTCATCGGTCTTCGTCTTCGGAGATGGGATCGGTTCAGAACTCTCGCGATGATGCGTGGTCCTTAGTAGGCATCGCGCGCGGTTTTCGAAAGAGGCGAGCCCTGTCCCGGTCGATTGGCCGCCCGGCTGATCCGTGCGGTTGTCACCGCGGGCGGCCCGGCGCGCTGGCGCGCGACCCCGCACAGGCTCTATGCCGGGACGATGGCGGGGGCCGGCGCGGACGAACGGCCGAACATGGGAGTGAACGATGGCTGAGGCCCCGGTCGAGATCCTGTTGCTCCGGAAGATGCATCCGCTCGTCGAGGCGGCCTTCGAGGGGCGGCACAGGGCCCACAGGCTGTCGGAGGCCGCGGATCCCGAGGCCCTGCTGGCCGAGATCGGCCCGCGGGTCCGCGCGCTCTGCGTCGGCGGTCACGTCAGCGTGGACGGGGCGCTGATGGACCGGCTGCCGAACCTGGAACTCATCGCGAATTTCGGGGTGGGCTACGATGCCGTCGACGCCGTGGCGGCGCATCGGCGCGGAATCATCGTCACGAACACGCCGGACGTTCTCACCGACGAGGTCGCCGACCTCGCCCTCGGCCTCGTCCTCGCGACCCTGCGGAAGATCCCCCAGGCCGACCGCTATCTGCGCGCCGGCCACTGGCCCAAGGCCCCCTTCCCGCTCACGGCCTCCTTGCGCGGGCGGCGGGTCGGCATCCTCGGTCTCGGCCGGATCGGGCGGGCGATCGCCCACCGCCTGGAGAGCTTCGGCGTCGCGATCGACTATCACGGCCGCAGCCGACGGGCGGACGTTCCCTACACCTATCACGACACCCTGATCGGCCTCGCCCACGCGGTCCATATCCTGATCGTGGTCGCGCCCGGCGGGCCCGAGACGCGCAATCTCGTGAACGCCGATGTCCTGGAGGCGCTCGGCCCTGAGGGCATCCTGATCAACGTCGCCCGGGGGACGCTCGTCGACGAGGCGGCGCTGACCGCAGCGCTGACGGCGGGCACGATCCTGGGCGCCGGCCTCGACGTGTTCGAGAACGAGCCGCACGTCCCGGCGGACCTCGCCGCCCTCGACAATACGGTCCTGCTGCCGCATGTCGGGTCGGCCTCCGAGCACACCCGCGCGGCGATGGCCCAGCTCGTCGTCGACAACGTCGTCTCGTGGTTCGAGGGACGGGGCCCGCTGACGCCCGTCGCCGAGACACCCTGGAGACCGAACGCGTGACACCGGCACAGGCCGCCCGACTGGCCGCATCCGCCCTCATCGCAATGGGCGCGGTCGCCCAGCCTGCCGCCGCGCAGGACGTGCCGGCCGCGACCGTCGAACCGGGGGCTCCGCCGGCCGCGGAGACGCTCGCCGCGCCGCCCGTCCCGTCCGCGCCGCCCAGCCTGCCCGAAAGGCTCGGTCAGGCGCCGGGGACGTGGGACCTGTCCCGTGACGGCACCAACCGCCGCTGCGTCATGACCCTGGTGCTGGACAGCGGCGATGCGGGCCAAAGGTTGCGCTTCCCGGCCGGATGCCGCCGGGCCCTGCCCGTCCTGAACGGCGTCGCCGGCTGGCTGTTCGTCGAAGGGAACGTCCGCTTCGTGGACCGCAATGTCCGCCCCGTCCTCGAATTCACCCGGCGGCCGGACCAGCGCAGCCTCGTCGCGCTGGCCGAGGACGGTAGCCGCTACAGCCTCGTCCCCCTCGACATCGTGGCCATGCGTCCGGCCGGCGCCGCAGGCTCGCCCGAGTCCGAGCCGGCCGTGGCAGCCAGCCCGAACCCCGCCCCGCTCCAGGCCGCCGCCCCGGTTCCGGCCGAACTGCAGCCGGCGGCGACCGCTTCGGCGGCCCCCGCACCGGGTCTCTATGCCCTCGACCGGTTCCAGCAGCGCGACACCTGCCGGATCACCCTCGATGGCACCGGCAGCGGCGTGCACATCGTCCCGGGCTGCCACGACAGCGGCCTGGAGGTGTTCGATCCGGTCCGCTGGCGCTACGCGAACGGGCGGATGACGCTGACCGCCAAGCGCGGCCACAGCATCGACCTCGTGCCGAGCGGCGACGGGCGCTGGCGGCGCGAACCGGAGGTCGGCACCGCCTTCGTCCTGCGCCGCGTCGACTGAGTGCGCCGCGGGGTTTCCGTCAGCGGGACGACCCGCGACCGTCCTGTACCGGCAGCATCCGCTCCAGGAGTCCGTCACGCCGGATGATCAGGTGCCACACCGTCCCGGCGACATGCAGCAGGACCAGGGCGTAGACGAGCCACTGGCCGAAGACGTGGATCGCCTCGAAAATCTTCTGGGCCGCGTCGTCCTTCGGCAGCCCCGGGACCGTGAACAGCCAGAAATACGGCGTGTCGCGACCGGACAGCGCGCTGAGCAGGTACCCGCTGATCGGCATGATCAGGAAGATCGCGTACAAAAGATAGTGATTGACGCGGCCGATCAGCGTCAGGAGCCGGGGCGCCTGCGGATCCGGCGGCGCCGGCCGGATCATCCGCCAGACGATCCGCAGGACCACGATCGCCAGGATCGTGAGGCCGACCGATTTGTGCAGCACGAACATGCTGCCCTTGGCCGGCGTCGGCGGCAGGCTGATCGCGACCCAGGCGAGCGGCAGGACCGCCAGGACCAGGGCCGCGCTCAGCCAGTGCAGCGCCTGCGACACCGGATGGTAGCGTGGCAGGCCGGAGGCCGTGACGTAGGTTGCGGGCAGCGCTGTCGCCGCCTTGCCGGCCGTGATCGGAGAACCTGACATGATCCCTCGCGGGTGAGCGTGGTCCGCCTTCGATCTAGGGCCCGCGGCAGGCCGGGGGAGTCTCGCGTCAGTCGGATGCGCCGGGTGCGGCCGTCCGCGCCACGTCGAGCAGGGCGGCAAGCTCCGCAGCCGCGGCGCGGATCCGGGCCGCCACCGTTTCGTCGACGATGCGGCCATCCACCAGGTCGTCGGATCCGGCATAGACGGAGGTCGGCGCGACATGCGCGGCGAAGAAGCCGAACAGCGGCCGGAGCCCGTGCTCGACCACCAGGGCGTGGCGAAGGCCGCCGCCCGTGGCGGTGAGGGCCACCGGCATGCCGATCATCCGGGCGGGATCGACGAAGTCGAACACGTGCTTGAACAGCCCGGCATAGCCGCCCTGATAGACCGGTGTCCCCACGATCAGGGCGTCCGCTCCTTCGATCGCCTCGACCAGGCGCAGGGCCGGTGCCGACAGCGCGTCCCGCTGCGTGGCGCCGAGGCCCGGGCCGGCATCCATCAGGTCGTAGACGGCGAGATCGATCCCGCGGAGGCGTCCGAGTTCGGCGCCGAGCGCCTCGACCAGGATGCGGGTGCGCGAGGGCCGCTTGGCGCTCCCCGAGAAGGCGACGATGCGGGCAACGCTGGGCTTCACACTCGACTCGACACTCACCACGAAACCTTCCGCCGCAGCATGCCCCGATCCGGGCCTTCGCAAACTCTGGCGCATGCGCGGCACGCGACACGAGTGGTTTTGACGGTAGCGCATTCCCGCGCCGTATAAACCCTCGGCGGGGCCGCATGGGCGGCGGTCCGACGCGACCGTCTCAAGCCGCCCCTCATCCGCGCAGCCGCCAGACATGGCTGCGCTTGATCTCGGCATCCTCCAGCGAACGCGAGACCGGAACCGCATAGGTGGCGAGGCAATCGAGGCGGTCGCGCGGCAGGTACGTGCGGCCCGGATCGCCGATCAGCACCGTGACGCCCCGCGCCTGCAAACCGGAGAGCCAGGCGGTCACGGCCCCGGCGAGGTCGCGCTCGTAGAACACGTCGGCGGCCAGGACGAGGTCGACCTGCGGATCGCGGCCGAGGAGGTCGTCGCAGACCGGGGTGATCCGTCCGCCGACCCCGTTGGCCTCGGCGTTGAGGCGGATCGCCGCCTTGGCGAAGGGATCGAGGTCGCTGGCCACGACGTGCTCCGCCCCGGCGAGCGCGGCGGCGATCGCCACCAACCCGGATCCCGAGGCGAAATCCAGGACGCGGGCCCCGTCCGCGACGTCGGGGTGGTCGAGGACGTACCGGGCGAGCGCTTGCCCGCCGGCCCAGGCGAAGGCCCAGAACGGCGGCGGCAGCCCGATCTCCTGCAACTCCTCCTCGGTCCGCTGCCAGAGGTCCGTCGCCTCGTCGGCGACGTGCAGGCGGATCTCGGGTGCGTGGGGCACGGGCAGCAGACGGGTGTTGGCCCGGATGAATCCGGCGGGATCGTCCGGCGCGCGCACGATCAGGCCTCCAGCAGGTCGCGCCATATGGCGCGGACATGGTCGGTCACCGCAGCCTCGGTGAAGCCCCCGGTCTCGATCCGGGTTCGTGCGGCCGCGCCCAGGCCGGCGACGAGGCCGGCATCCCCGCTCAGGCGCGCGAGGGCGGCGGCCAGGGCCGGCGCGTCGTTCGGAGGAACCAGCAGGCCCTCGACGCCATCGCGCACGAGGCTGCGGCAGCCCGGGACGTCGGACGCGACCAGGGCGCGGCCGCAGGAGGCCGCTTCCAGCAGCGTCCGCGGCAAGCCCTCGCCGCCGCGAGACGGCAGGCAGGCGACATGGTGGCCGGCCCAGACCGCCGCCACGTCGGTCGTCGGCCCGTGCCAGACGATGCCGTCGCGGCTCCACGCACGCAGGGTCCCCTCGTCGATCGCCCGCCGGTTCGATGGGTCCGGCGCACCATACAGTGCCAGCTCGACCGGCGCGCCCTGGGCCCGGGCGAGGCGGACCGCCTCGACGGCGACGTCGATCCCCTTCGACCAGAGCATGCGGGCGACCACGGCCACCCGGAGCGGCGGCATGGGCGGCAGCGGGCGCGGGACGAACGCGGCCGGATCGACGCCGGCGCCGCCCACCACGGTCACGGACTGCTCCAGCGGATCGAGACCCAGGGCCCGGGCATCGTCCGGGTTCTCGAACAGGAAGCGGGTTCGGGACGAGGCCAGTGGGCCGCGGATCAGTGTCCGCAGGGCGAGGCGGGCCGCCCGCCCCAGCCGGTCGCCCCGGGCCCCGACGAGGCCGAGGCCGGTCAGCGCGTAGACCCGGGACGGGATGCCCGCCATGGCGGCGGCGGTGCCGCCGACCAGGATCCCGCGGAGGGCGATGCAGTGGACGATGTCGGCCTTGAGGGCCTTGAGGATGGCCGCGAGCTGCCCGGCCGCGTAACCCGCGGCCATCGGGTTGAGGCTCGCCCGCTCGGCTTCCAGGGGCACGACCTGCGCGCCGGTCGCCTCGATGACGGCGCGATGGGCCCGGACCCGCGTCACCACCGCGACCGCGAGGCCCATGGCGATCGCCGCGCGGGCCATCGGCAGGAAATGCGAGGCGAAGAACCAGTCCTCGGTCACCACGAAGACCAGACGGCGCATCGGAACGGGCCTGTTCCCGGGGGTGGCTTCGGACTGCATCCGATCCCTCTAGCACGTCGGCGCGGATCGTCCTGCGACGGATGTGCTGCCCCGGAACGGCGATCCGGGGATGCCAGTTGATCGAGGCCTTCCCGCCGGGCGGTCAGCCGGGCGGCGTAGATGGGAGGGGTGGCGCATGGCGGGTGTCGAGACGGCGGAAAACGGCGGAGACCTCCGTGCGGCGGCGGCGGAGGCCGGCCTCGTCTACGTCGATGATGGCCGGCCGGGCCTGTCGCGCCGCCGCAGCGGCTCCGGCTTCCGCTACCTCGACGCGAAGGGCGCCCCGGTGCGCGACAAGGCGAAGCTCGCCCGCATCCGCGCGCTGGCGATCCCTCCGGCCTACACGGATGTCTGGATCTGCCCCCGCAGCAACGGCCACATCCAGGCGACCGGCCGCGATGCCAAGGGCCGCAAGCAGTACCGCTACCACCCGGATTTCCGGCAGGCGCGAGAGGCCAACAAGTTCTCGCGGATCATGGCCTTCGCGGACGCCCTGCCGGGCATCCGCCGGCGGGTCGATGCCGACATGAAGCGGCCGGGCCTGCCCCGCGAGAAGGTGCTGGCCACCGTGGTCCACCTGCTCGAGACCACGCTGATCCGCGTCGGCAACGACGATTACGCGCGGACCAACAAGAGTTACGGCCTGACGACCCTGCGCGATCCCCATGTGCGGATCGCGGGTTCGGCCCTGTCGTTCCGGTTCAAGGGCAAGAGCGGCAAGATCTGGGACGTGTCGCTGAAGGATCGGCGCGTCGCCCGGATCGTGAAGGCCTGCCAGGACCTGCCTGGACAGGAGCTGTTCCAGTACCTCGATCCGGACGGCACGCAGCGCGACGTCACCTCCTCGGACGTAAACGCGTATCTGCGGGAGATCACCGGCGAGGACTTCACCGCCAAGGATTTCCGGACCTGGGCCGGTACGGTGCTGGCGGCGCTGGCGCTGCGCGAGTTCGAAAGCTTCGACAGCGAGGCGGGGGCCAAGCGCAACATCCGCGCGGCCATCGAGAGCGTCGCCGGCCGCCTCGGAAACACCCCGACGATCTGCCGCAAGTGCTACATCCACCCGCAGATCCTCGACTGCTATCTGGAGGGTGACCTGCTCCTGCAGGTGAAGGGCGCGGTCGAGTCCGAGCTGAGTGAGGATCTCTCCCGGCTGCGGCCGGAGGAGGCGGCGGTGCTGGGGCTGCTCCAGGCACGGCTGTCCGCGGCCGGGGATAGCGTCCGGGCCGGGGCGCGGGTCAAGCCGGCGGGAACGCGCATGCGGAGCTCGAAGAAGCCGCGGGATAAGGTTGCGGCGCCGACGACCGCTTCCAAGACGTCCGGCATGGCCGAGACCGCGCCGAAGGCCAAACGGACTTCCCGGGTCCGCAGGAAGGCTGCGGCTGCTTAGGGGGGCGGTCCCGGCGGGACCGCCCGGAGTCCCGCTCAGTGCCGGGACTGGTTGTCGTTGCCGGATGACCGGCTGTCGGTCCCGCGCCGGACCTGCTCCCCGCTCTCGACGACGGGCGCAAGTCCGAGCTGTCGGGCGAGAGAGACCAGATCCTTCAGCCGTCCGGTCTGGGTCTTGCGCCGCAGGTTGAGCCGGTGAGTCTCCACGGTGCGGACGCTGAGCGCCAGCCGGCGCGCGACCTCCTTGTTGCTGAACCCGGAGCTGAGGAAGCGCAGCACCTCGGCCTCCCGGGGGGTGAGCCCGAGGCCGTCCCCCGCCTCGGCCGGCAGCGCCACCGGTTGCTCCGGGGGAACAAGGCAATCGGAGCCCTCGGCGAGAGCGAGCAACGCGGCGCCGAGTTCCCGCGGCGACTTGGACCGCGCCACGAAGGCGTCTGCGCCCGCGGCCAGCAGGGCGCGCAGGTCGTCCGCCGTGAGGGCGCCGAAGGCGACCAGCGTGCGGAGATTCGGCTGCCGCTCCTTCAGCGCGACGATGCGGGCAATGCCGTCGGCCAGCCGGATCTCGTCGAGAAAGACCAGGGCGACGATGCTGCCGGCGTCAGCGCGGTCCAGATCGGCTTCCCCAACGGTGTGGAACTCCGGCATGTGTTCCAGTGTGGCGCGCACCGTCGCGCTCAGGTCCTCCGGCTCATCCAGGATCAGGACGCCAACGGCCGTACTCATGACCTCGCACCTCGCTCTCCCAGCTTGATACAGGCGGCCGGGATCGAAGGCGAAGTTCCAAGATCCGTTCCAATAACGGTTGATGAATATTAAGCTTTATATTGGCGGAATCGCGCCGCTCTGGCGGATACTCGGCGGATCGATGCGCCGATCTGGGACGACGTCCGAACACTGCTCGACAGACTGTGCCGATTTGGGCCTGCCCCGCCGTCTCAACCTGCGACGGCCCGGGCCCCCTCGCCCCGGTCCGGCACCACCCGGTTCCGGCCGCTTCCCTTGGCGGCGTAGAGGGCGATGTCCGCCCGCTTGACCAGGGCCTCGATGCTGTCGCCGTCGCGCCACGTGCTGACGCCGAAGCTGCAGCTCAAGCCCACCGGCCCCTTGGTCCCGCGGATCTTCAGGGCCTGGACGCCGATACGAAGATATTCGGCATGCGCCACCGCCCTCAGAAGGCTGCAGCCCGGCAGGATCACGGCGAATTCTTCCCCGCCGAGGCGTCCGGCGATCCCCTCCCCGGAGATCGTCTCGGCCACGGCCTTGATCGCCACGTCGCCGACATCGTGACCGTGCTCGTCGTTGATGCGTTTGAAATGGTCGATGTCGAGCAGGATCGCCGAGATCGCGGGCGGGGTCCGGTGCTGCTCCACGGCGATGCGCGCCCGGTTGAAGAAGGCGCGCCGGTTGTAGGAGCCGGTCAACGGGTCCGTTTCGGCGAGGCGGATCAACTCCTCTTGCAGGGTCGTCAGGCGCTCCGCCGCGCGCAGCCGCGCGTTCAGTTCCTCGGCGCTCGGCGGCTTCTCGATGAAGTCGTCGGCGCCGCTGTCGAGGGCCTCGGCCAGGCTGCGGACGTTGCGCGCCGACGACATGGTGATGACGTGCAGCGGCCCCCGGGATTCCGCGAGCAGCCGGGCCGACCAGCAGAGCTCCAGCCCACAGAGCGGCCGGACCTCCAGGCTGGTGATCAGGACGCGAACCGCGGGCGTCGCCGCCAGGAATTGCAGCGCCTGCTCGGAATCCGTGAAGGCGTGCACCGCGTGGCCCCGAGGCTCGATCAGCGACGTGATGATCTGCAGCACGACGCGGCTCGAGTCGACGATGACAATCTGCATGGCGTGACCCGCAACTGAGATCCGCGGTTTAAGCTGGAAGGCTTAACTCCCCCCCAACGGAGCTGATTTCAGCATGAGCGTGGCGATTACCACTCCGGATCGGCGCTATATCGTTGTTCGGGAACGCCTGTGGCGCTGCGCCAACCCGGATTTGTCAGAGGCCTGCAGGGCGGCGCTGGTGAAGCGCCTGATGGCCGCGCGCCGGGACGTCAAGCACGCCAAGCAGGCTGAGCGGGCCGGCGAAGCGGGGGCCGCGGAAGCGCTGACGGCCGCCAGGGCCGCGGTCGACGCGGCCAAGATCGCCCTCGGCGAGCGCGGGCCGGTCTGGTGGACGGACGGCGCGCCAGACCTGAACCGGCACCTCGTCCGCAACACGCCCTACGCGCCGTGGTTCGCGGCGCTCACCGCCGGGGAACTCGAACCGCGATGACCCGTGCCCCGGCCACCGGGTCTGCGCCGACCGCGCGCTCGTGGCGCCGAACCTTGGGCGCGGCGTTGATCACCGTCAGGGTCGGCTGGGCCGCCGGAGCGGCCGGAATCCCCGTCACCGTCGGGATGCCGTAAGTGCCGTAGCTCCATGGAGCGGGCACGATCTGGCTCGGGCGCGGCACGCGGGTCAGCGGAGCGCCGATATAGGTTCCGCGCACGAATTCGCCGGCGAAGCTCGGATCGCCGGCATAGCCCGAACCGTACGAGACCGGCGCGTAGGGCTCGATGCTCCGGAAGGTCTGCGCCGACGCGGGCGCAGCCGCCGCCAGGGCGATCACCGTCAGGACCATCCGGTTTGTCATGAGGCCGGCTCCGATGAGGGGCGGCGCGCTCGGTCCGCGCCGGATGCGGGGCCAACAGACCGGATCATCCGCCGTTCCGCGTTTCCAGCCGCGGAGAGTGCTGAATAACCCCTCATACCGGCACGATCGACGCTCGGATGCGGCACACTCACCGGCAGGTGGTGATCCGCCGGACCACCCAGCCCTCCCCTTCGATCCACAGGCGGCGACGGGCCCGGCTGCAGGTGACGTCGTCGTCCCGCTCCACGGTCGCGCCGTGAACCTGCGGATCGGCTTCGGCGACCTTGGTTTCGACAGGGGTGGGTGCGGCCTGAGCCGCGAGCGGCATGAGGAACAATGCGGCGCCGGCTGCGCCGACGGCAATCAAACGGATCTTCATGGCGGGAAACGCGCTCTGCGGCCGTGCTTGGGGATTCGCTTCAGGAATGCACGGGCCGCCGGTTCGGTTGCATCCGTTGCGGTGAGCCGTGCGCCCTCTCACATCCGCGGCCGCGGCGCTTAGATTTCCCGGCATTCGCGAGTAAGGAAGAACAAAACCGGACGCGCCGGTGTCCTGACGTCCTGCGAGGTCCCTGATCGCGGGCTGCGCGGCTCGGTCCACGAAGCAAGGGTTCATGAGCAAGCCGAAGCCTCCGACCAACGCGCTCCTGACGCCGGAGAAGCGTGCCGAAGATGTGGATCAGACGATCCGCCCTCTGAGCCTGTCCGAATTCATCGGGCAGCGTGCGGCGCGGGCGAACATGCAGGTGTTCATCGAGGCGGCGCGGAAGACCGGCCAGGCGCTGGACCACGTGCTGTTCGTCGGCCCGCCGGGCCTGGGCAAGACGACGCTCGCCCAGATCGTGGCGCGCGAACTCGGCGTGAACTTCCGCTCGACCTCCGGCCCGGTGATCGCCAAGGCCGGGGACCTGGCCGCGCAGCTCACCAACCTGGAGGAGCGCGACGTCCTGTTCATCGACGAGATCCACCGGCTCAACCCGGCGGTGGAGGAGATCCTCTACCCGGCCATGGAGGATTACCAGCTCGACCTGATCATCGGCGAGGGCCCGGCGGCGCGCTCGGTCAAGATCGAGCTGCCGAAGTTCACGCTGGTGGGCGCCACGACCCGGGCGGGGCTGCTGACCACGCCGCTGCGCGACCGGTTCGGGATCCCGATCCGGCTGGAATTCTACGAGATCGACGAGCTGGAGCAGATCGTGGCGCGCGGGGCGCGGGTCCTGGGCCTGGGGATGTCGGCGGAGGGCGCCAACGAGATCGCCCGGCGGGCGCGGGGCACGCCGCGGATCGCCGGGCGTCTCCTGCGGCGGGTGCGGGACTTCGCCGTGGTGGCGGAGGCCGAGACGGTGACGCGGGCGATCGCCGACCGGGCGCTGCAGCTGCTCGACGTGGACGCGGCCGGGCTCGACGTGATGGACCGCAAGTACCTGAGCCTGATCGCGCGCTCGTTCGGGGGCGGGCCCGTGGGGATCGAGACGATCGGGGCGGCCCTGTCGGAGCCGCGCGACGCGATCGAGGACATCATCGAGCCGTATCTCATCCAGCGCGGCTTCGTGCAGCGCACCCCCCGCGGCCGCGTCCTCACCCGGCACGCCTACCGCCACATGCAGCTGCCGGAGCCGAAGCGCGAGACGCCGGGACAGTTCGGCTTCTTCGGAGACGACGCGCCGTAAGGCCCGCCGCCGACCTGCCCATGCATGGAGTTCGGATCAGCATTTCCCGCGACTCATGCGCCGATTGCCCCGAAAAACGACGCTCCCGCGAAGAGATTTTGCGGTGCGGCATCAGTAAGTCTCTGCGATGCAAGCCCTTTTGACGACGGCGCTCAAGCAATATTGCTAAGCTTAATTGCTGACTTGGACGAGGATCTGCACGAAAAAAGTGACGGATCTCATGGAACAGCGCCCAAACGCGACAGTTGTGGAGGCGACCGCGCTCAGTCTGCTGGGCGCCGGCAAGCCTGTTGGGATCGAGGCCCTGTCTCTCTGATCGCGACAGATCTTCGAGATCTCAAAAACAACGTCAGGGATAAACTTCCGCCATGAAGAAGCTTACGCTCGCCGTGCTCGGCCTGTCCGTCGCCGCCATCTCTGCGCCGGCCTTCGCGCAGGACGCCCTTCCGATCCGCGTGCTGCCCTTCGCCAATCAGGACGGCGTCGGCGCCGCTGCGACCGAGACGCCCGCCTTCCGGGCCGAGGCGCTCCGCTCGGATGCTGCCAGCATCGAGGCGAGCCGCATGGCCCTTCAGCGGTCGCGGAACCCGCAGGTCCGCAACTACGCCAACCGCGTCCTCGTCGAGCGCAAGGCGACCACCGACGCGCTGCTGCCGCCGAACACCTCGCTGTCGCGCAGCGGCTCGGTCGTGTCCGATAACCAGGGCATCCGCACCGACCTAAGCAACCCGGTCGGCCTCGTGCTCGCCCCGGTCACGGTGGCTGCCAATATCGGCACCGGCATCGTCGGCGGCGCTCTCGGCGCGGTCGGACTCGTCGACAACAACCCGGCCGAGCCGGGCCGCCGCGTGGCCCTCGGTGACCGCGGCCAAGCGCGTCTGGCGCAGCTCCAGGCGGCGCGCAGCGGCCGGGCCTTCGACCGGACCTATATCGACCAGCAGGCCCGCTCTGACGCCCGCACCCTGGCGCTCTACGACGCCTACGCCAAGTCCGGCGACAACGCCCAGGGCCGCAAGTTCGCCACCGAGGCGCTGCCCTACATCGCCGACGAGCACGCCCATTCGGCGAGCCTCGCGGCCCGCATCGGCGGCTGAGCCGCGCGTCATCGCTGATCTGTGCGAGGGCCGCCCCCGGGTGGCCCTCGTCGTGTTGCGCCGTCGCTAAAGGAGCGCATGAGCGTGATCGAGCCTCCCATGCACGAAACGGCCGAGGTCGATGGCCAGGGCCACCGGCTTGGCGTGCGGGTCTACTACGAGGACACTGATTTCTCGGGCTTCGTGTATCATGCGAGCTATCTGCGCTTCCTGGAGCGCGGCCGCACGGAACTCCTGCGGGAACTCGCCGGCGATCAGTCCGATCTGCACCGCGACGCCCGGGGTCTCGTCTTCGTCGTGCGGCGCATGAGCCTCGATTTCATTCGGCCGGCCCGGATGGATGATCTCCTGACCGTCGTCACCCGGACCCGCGCCCTGCGCGGCGCATCGATGCACCTGACCCAGGACGTCCGGCGGGGCGATGCCGTTCTGGTTTCAGCCGATGTGACAGTCGCTTGCGTCCGGGACGGGCGCGCCGTGCGCCTCCCGGACGCGCTCCGGCAGCGTCTCGCGCCGGGAGAGGCCGCCTGATCAGATTTTGCAAAAGCGGCCGCCGGCTCTGCGGCGGATACCCGGCATCAGCCAGCGCCATGAGCGGATCATGCGTCGGCTTGCCAATGCAAGCTTACCCGGAGCTCAGCCCGCCCGGGATGGATCGGCCTCGCACAGCACGCGGGCGAAGGCGTTGACGATGGTCATCGCGTCATACTCGATCGAGACCAGCTGGTAGCCCATCCCGACCATTTCCCGTGCCCGCGCAGGAGATGGCGCGAAGGCGCAGGGGATCTTGCCGGCCGCCCGAGTCTTGCGCGCGATCTCGCTGAGGGCTGCCGTCACCGCCGATCCCAGGGGATCGATGACGGTCCCCTGCGACAGGGCGATCGACAGGTCGGCGGGCCCGACCAGGATCCCATCGATGCCCGGTACGGCGAGAATCGCCTCCAGGTCGGCGATCGCTGCCTGGGTCTCGCACATGGCGATCGTGAGGGCCCGGTCGTTGGCGCCTGCGAGGTAATCCGCCCCGTTCCGGAGCCCCGACAGCCACATGGCCCGGTCCGGCCCCCAACTCCGCTGGCCCACCGGCGGGAATTTCGCGGCGGCGGCGAACGCCTCGGCGTCCGCCACGGTGTTGATCATCGGCGCCACGACGCCGGCGGCGCCGGCATCGAGCATCCGCGAGACCATGGCGAAGTCGCCCACCGGCACCCGCACCAGCGTCGATTTGCCGGCCAGCGCCACTTCCGTGATCGCCGCACAACAAGATTTGTAATCGTGGGTGCCGTGCTGTTGATCCAAGAGCACGGCATCGAAACCCGCGCGCGCCAGGAAGCCGGCCACCATCGGGTCCGCGATCATGGACCAGCCCAGGAACCGGGCCGGGCCGGTGGGCAGAAGGTCGGGCAAGCTGGGAACGGGGAGGGTCATGCGCGTCCTGCGTGGATCTCAGGGCTCTCGACTCGGCGCCGCTGGCGGCGACCATACGGGAGGCTCTTTCGGCAGGTCCAGCCCGAATGGCCCGGAAGCCCGCGTCCGGTGCCTCAGGATCGCCTGGATCGAAACCGATCCTTAACCCTGCCGCGCCCTTAACGGAGGCGATGCCACGGCGGGGCGCGGGGCCGCCGACGGCCCTTACTTTCGACAGATTCGCGGGCGACAGCGTTGATATCGCTCACGGATCCGACGGACGCGGGCCTCGCCCGGCGCATCGCGATCCGGAGCAGGAGATCTCGACGGATGAACCCAGCCGACGCGATGCAGGCCGCGCCTGTCGCCGACATGACGCTGCTCGGCCTGTTCCTGCAGGCCCACTTCGTCGTGAAGATCGTGATGATCGGGCTGCTCAGCGCCTCGATCTGGTGCTGGTCGATCATCGTCGACAAGACACTTCTGTTCCGCCGGACGAAGGCCGAGATGGACGCGTTCGAGGACGCGTTCTGGTCCGGCCGCTCCCTGGAGGAGCTGTTCCGCTCGTTCAACGACCGTCCGGCCACCGGCCTCGCCGCCGTCTTCGTCGCCGCCATGCGGGAGTGGAAGCGCTCCTTCGAGGGATCCGGCCGGCAGATTCAGTCGCTCTCGCAACGCATCGAGAAGCAGCTCGACGTCACCATCCACCGCGAGGTCGAGCGGCTTGAGTCGCGGCTCCTGTTCCTCGCTTCGATCGGTTCGGCCGGCCCGTATATCGGCCTGTTCGGCACGGTCTGGGGCATCATGACCGCCTTCACGTCGATCGCGGCCTCGAAGAACACGTCGCTCGCGGTCGTCGCTCCCGGCATCGCCGAGGCGCTGTTCGCCACCGCCATCGGCCTGTTCGCCGCGATCCCGGCGGTGCTCGCCTACAACAAGCTCCAGGCCGAGGTGACCAAGGCGCAGTCGCGCCTCGAGGGCTTCGCCGACGAGTTCTCCGCCATCCTCTCCCGCCAGATCGACGAGCGGCTGCCGCTCGCCGCCTGACCCGGCTGATCCAGAGGAGAATGATCCATGGGCATGGCAGCGGGCGCATCGCAGGGCGGCAAGCGCCGCCGGCGCCGGGGCCGCCGCGGCGGTCCCATCAACGAGATCAACATGACGCCGTTCATCGACGTCGTGCTCGTTCTCCTGATCATCTTCATGGTCGCGGCGCCGATGATGACCGTGGGCGTTCCCCTGGATCTGCCACAATCCAAGGCCTCCCCGCTGAATTCCGACGTGAAGCCGATCACCCTGTCGATCCGCCAGACCGGCCAGGTCTTCCTGGGCGAGGACGAACTGACGGACGACACGATCGTGCCGAAGCTCATGGAGACCGCCAAGACCGGGACCGAGGAGCGCGTCTTCGTGCGCGGCGACAAGCGGGTCGATTACGGCCGCGTGGCGCAGGTGATGGCGATCGTGACCGGCGGCGGCTTCAAGAAGGTCGCCCTCGTCACCGAGCCTGAGCATCAGTAGGGCCGTCCCGTGGAGTTCCGCTTCGACCGCAAGGAACCGGGTGTCTGGATCTCCGCCGGCACCCATGTCGCGCTGCTCGCGCTGGCGCTCGTCAGCGTTGCGGCCCCGGCCCTGCCGGAGGCCCAGGAGGGCGTGCCCGTCGAGGTGATCACCGAGAACCAGTTCTCCGAGATCACAAAGGGTGAGCGGCAGGCCGACAAGCCGATGCCGAACGCGACGTCGCGGGCGGACCGCAAGGCCGAGAAGTTCGAGGATCGCGAGCCCGAGAACGCCAAGACCGACGCCCCCACCGCCCCCACCCGCACCGCCGAGATGAAGCTCGCCAACGCGGAGGAGATGCCGCTCCGCGGCGAGCCGGATCCGCAGGAGGCGGCTCAGGCCGCGAAGGCGGCGCAGGAGAAGCGCGACGCCGAGAAGGCGGCCGCCAAGGCTGCGGAGAAGGCCGCCGCGGAGAAGGCTGCGGCCGACAAGGCCGCCAAGGCCGAGGCGAAGGCCAAGTCCGAGGCCGCCGCTGCCAAGGCCGAAGCCGAGAAGCGCGAACAGCTCGAGAAGCTGATCGAGAAGCAGGAGGCCGAAGCCGAGGCCGCCGCGCAGAAGGCCGCCGCGAAGGCCAAGGCCGAGGCCGCCGCCAAGGCCGAAGCGGCCAAGGAAGCCGCGAAGGAAGCTGCGAAGGAAGCCGCCAAGAAGGCCGCGGACGCCAAGGCGAAGGCCGAGGCGGAGGCCGAGCGCCAGAAGGAGATCGCCGAGGCCAAGGCCGAAGCGGAGCGCGAGAAGGCGGAAGCCGCCGCGAAGGCCAAGGCGGAGGCTGCTGCCAAAGCGAAGGCGAAGGCCATGGCGGATGCGAAGGCGAAGGCCGACGCCGAGGCCAAGGCGCGCAAGCAGGCCGAACTCGCCGACAAGTTCAATGCTGGCGATATCCGTTCGATGCTGGCTTCGAAGGCGCCGTCGCAATCCACCGGCGCCACCGGCCACACGGTCCAGAAGGTGGCGGCGCTGGGCGCCGCGACCGGCACGGCGCAGCGTCTGTCGCCGTCGCTGCGCGACGCCCTGGTCGGCCTGCTCCAGCAGCAGATCGAGCGCTGCTACTCGGCGCCTCCCGGCGCGGCCCAGGGCGTGGTCCTGCCGGTGCTCGACATCCGCCTGAACCCGAACGGCTCGCTCAGCACCGAGCCGCGGATCATGCGCGGCGGGTCGAGCGCGGTGGATCAGTCGATCGCGCAGGCCGCGCTCCGGGCTGTGCGCCGTTGCGCGCCGTACAACATTCCGGCCACCTATGCGCCGTATTACAACGACTGGAAGGCCATCAACGCGGAGTTCGAGTTCACGGCGACCTGAGGTCTTCCAGCCCGCGTACCGCCGTCCCCGCGTCCTCGTCTGATCGTCACTCGGATCCGACCCATCATGCTGCACCTCCCCTTCGTCGGGCGTCTCCCGACGTCCTATGCCGCGCGTCTGATCGCGCTTCTCGTGATGCTGACGGGCTTCCTGGCGGGGCCCGCCCAGGCGCAGCTGCAGCTGCGCATCGGCGGCGGCAACTTCCAGCCGATGCCCATCGCCATCGCGGATTTCGGCGGCGACCCGAGCCTCGGCGGCCTCGTCTCCGGCGTGGTCACCAACAACCTGCGCCGCTCCGGCTATTTCACGCCCCTCGAACACGCCCGCTTCCCGGAGCAGCCGAACTTCGATGCCGCTCCGAATTTCGAGAAGTGGCGCGCCACCGGCGTCCAGGGGCTCGTCACCGGCCGCGTCGTCCGAGAGGCCGGCCGGGTCAAGGTCGAGTTCCGGCTCTGGGACGTGACCTCCGGCCAGCAGATGACCGGCCAGCAATACGGCACGGACGCCGCTAACGTCCGGCGCACCGGCCACCTGATCTCCGATGCGGTCTACACCAAGATCACCGGCCTCGGCCCCTGGTTCGACAGCCGCATCGCCTTCGTGGACGAGACCGGTCCGAAGGAGAACCGCCGGAAGCGCCTGATGGTCATGGACCAGGACGGCGCCAACGTCCGGGCCATCACCACCGGCGAGATGTCGATCGTGGCGCCGCGCTACTCGCCGGCCACGCAGGACATCGCCTTCATGGCGCAGGCCACCGGCCACCAGCCGCGGGTCCAGGTCATCAACCTGGAGACCGGATCGCGCCAGGCGCTCGGCAATGTCGACTCGATGAGCGCGAGCCCGCGCTTCTCCCCGGACGGGCGCAAGATCGTGATGAGCGTCCAGCAGGGCGGCAACGCCGACATCGTGACCATGGACATCGCCTCGAAGGCCCAGCGTTCGATCACGAACGGCATGGCGATCGATACCTCGCCGACCTACTCGCCGGATGGCGCGCAGATCGCCTTCGAGTCCGATCGCGGCGGTTCGCAGCAGGTCTACGTGATGGGGGCGGACGGCTCGAACCCGCACCGCATCACCTTCGGCGCCGGCTCGGCCTCCCAGCCGGCCTGGTCGCCCCGGGGCGACCTGATCGCCTATACCCGGCAGCGCAACGGCGGGTTCGCCATCTGCGTGGCGAAGCCCGACGGGTCCGGCGAGCGCGTCCTCACCGAGGGCTTCCACAACGAGGGCCCGACCTTCGCGCCGAACGGCCAGTACGTGCTGTTCTTCCGCGATCCGGGCGGTCAGGGCGGCGGCAAGCTGTTCATGGTCGACATCACCGGCAAGGTCGAGCAGCCGGTCCCGACGCCCGCCTACGCGTCGGATCCCACATGGTCGCCGCTGCTGGCGGGCCGCTGAGCGGCAGCCACCTCTCCCGATCCGCGGCGTCCGGTGTTGTCGGACGCCGCCGCTCCGCCCGTCATCGCGCGTGCCGTGCGGTGACCCAGGGTCGCGTCAGGTCCGCATGCGTGGCGCCGGCCTGGATCGCTGCGCTCGGCGCGCGAACACGGCGGCGACGCGGGCCATCGCGGACGACGCCGAGGCATCTCCGGCCGCGTCCCGATCTCGTCACCCCTGCACCATCAGCCGGTCGCGCGCCTTGAGGGCTGGGAACAGCCGGCCCCAGAGCAGCGCCACGCCGATCGTCGCGGCGCCCCCGACCACTACCGCCGGGACCGCCCCGATGGCGGCGGCCAGGAGCCCGGATTCGAACTCGCCGAGTTCGTTCGAAGCCCCGATGAAGACCGTGTTCACCGCCGAGACGCGGCCGCGCATGGCGTCCGGCGTCTCCCCCTGCACGAAGGTCTGGCGCACGTAGACCGAGATCATGTCGGCGGCGCCCGTGACGAACAGGCAGGCCATCGAAAGCGGCAGCGACGTCGAGAGCCCGAAGGCGACCGTGGCGGCGCCGAACACGCCGGCGGCCCGGAGCATGCGCAGCCCGGCATGGCGCCGCAGGGGGTAATTCGCCAGCAGCACCGCCATGGCGACCGCGCCGAAGGCCGGCATGCTCCGGAGCGCCCCGAGCCCGAGTGGGCCGACATGCAGCACCTCGTCGGCATAGATCGGCAGCAGCGCCGTGGCGCCGCCGAGCAGCACGGTGAACAGGTCGAGGCTGATCGCCCCGAGCACAACGGGCTGCGAGCGGATGTAGGCGATGCCGGCCGAGAGGGCCGCCCAGGTGATCGGTGGCCGCTCGCTCACCGCCGCCGGCCGGAAGCGGATCAGCAGGATCAGGATGCTGGCCACGGCAAAGCTGGCCCCGGCTCCGCCGAACACCACGGCGGGCCCGAGGGCGTAGAGGAAGCCGCCGAGCGCCGGTCCCATCACGGAGGCGCTCTGCCACAGGGACGCGTTCCACGCGATGGCCGAGCTGAAAAGCGGTCCCGGCACCAGGGTCGGCAGCAGCGCCTGGAGGGCCGGGTTGGCGAAGGCCCTGGCGGTGCCCACGAGGATGACGAGAGCGTAGATGGGCCAGACGGCGTGTACGCCTGAGAGCGCGCAGGCGAGGAGGCCGAAGCTCGCCAGACTTTGGAGGGCGAAGGCGGCGGCGCCGACGAGGCGGCGATCGTAGGCATCCGCGACATGGCCGGTGATCAGCGCGCAGAGCACCGCTGGCAGGAAGCCCGCGAGGCCCACAAGGCCCAGCGCCAGGGCGGAATGGGTCACATCGTAGACGAACCAGCCGATCGCCACGGCCTGCATCTGATAGGCGAGGCCCGTCAGGAAACGGGCCGCGCCGAACAGGCGGAAATCGCCGATGCCGAAGACGGCCCAGCCGGAACGATCGTGTGTGGACATGCTTCCTGCTGCGCGGGACCGCCGGAAGAAGCAAGCGCTACGGCGATGTGCGCCGGTCGGATGTCGCAGCCTCGAGCCGGCTCGAGGCCACGCTCAGGCCGGGCTTGCGCGGCGGCGCCTGTGGCGGGACCGGGGGGCGCGATTCCGGGATCGGCTCGCGCCGGGGGGCCCCCGCGAGATCGGTGGGGAAGGTGCAGGTCACGCGGGTGCCGTTCCCCGGAGCGGTCTCCAGCAGGACCCGGCCGCCATGCAGCTCGACGAAGGACCGGACGATCGACAGGCCGAGACCGACACCGCGATGGCGGGTGCCGAGGGTGTGGCTCTCGAAGCGGTTGAACACCGAATCGGCGATCTCGGGCGGCATGCCGCGGCCGTGGTCCCGGACGCTGAGGAGAAGTTCCTGCGCGGTGCGGCGGGCATGGACCTCGACGCGCTGGCCCGCATCCGAGAAGCCGACGGCGTTGGACAGCAGGTTGAACAGGATCTGCCGGACCCGCTTCCCGTCCGCATGGACGCTGCCGATATCCTCCGGCACGTCGAGTGCCAGGGTGATGTGCGATTCCGCCAGCCGATCCTCGATGCCGCGCACGGCGGCCTCGATCGTCGCCTGGACGTCGACCTCTTCCCGCTGCAGCTCCAGCGAGCCGGCATCGATCGAGGCGAGGTCGAGGATGTCGTTGATGATGACGAGCAGCGCCGCCGAGGAGCGCATGATGTGGTCGGCATATTCGCGCTGCCGCTCGTTGAGCGCGCCCACGGTCTCGTCGCCCAGGAGCTGGGTGAAGCCGATGATGTTGGTGAGCGGTGAGCGCAACTCGTAGGAGACGTGGTGCACGAAGGTGTCGCGCAGCTGCGCGGCCTTCTCCAGGGCGTCGTTCTTCTCGGTGAGGGCCCGCTCGACGTTCACGCTCGCCGTGACGTCGATCAGGGTGAGGAGCGTCGCGCCCTCCGGGAGCGGCTGCGCCGCGCAGTCGAGGACGGTGCCGTCCACCACCTCAAGCCGGCACGCGCGGGCGGTGCGCGACTCGAGGCCGACCACCGCATCCCGGATATCGAGCCACGGCTCCTCGGCGGGCGCCAGGGTGCGGCAGGCGGCGATGACGGCGTCCACGTGCGGGCGGTCCTCGACCATGGCCGGGTCGAGCCGCCACACGGTGCAGAAGGCCCGGTTGGCGAGGGTCAGGCGCCCGTCCGCGCCGAACACGGCCACCGGCTCGGCCAGCGTGTCCAGGGTCTCGGCCTGCAGCCGCCGGAGGGCGTTGTAGCGCGACTCGGCGTTTAGGCGATCCGAGACGTCGTCGAACAGGTAGGTCAGGCCGCCCTGCGGGTTGGGATCCGCGACGACCCGCAGCGTCCGGCCGTCGGGCAGGTACCACCACGTCTGGTTCGCCTCTGCGGCCCGGTAGGCGGACAGCACGCCCTGCTTCCAGCCGCGGAAATCCGCATGCTCCTCGAGCTTCCGCTCTGCCCTGAGGTGATCGAGGATCTCGCCGTCCGACGGGCGGCCGTCCAGGAAGGCCTGATCGAGGTCCCAGAGCTGACGGTAGGCGGCGTTGTGGAAGATCAGGCGCTGCGAGACGTCGAACATCGCCACGGCGGTCGGCAGCTGGTCGAGGGTGCGGACGTTGGCGTTCATCTGCCGCTGCAGGTCGGCGCGCACGCTCTCGAGTTCCGACACGTCGATGGCGATGCCGACCCGGCCGGTCTCGAGGCCCGTCTCGAACACGTCGAGCATGCGCCGGTTGCCGGCCACGATGGCCGAGAGGCGCGGAACGCTTCGGGTCAGGCCGGCGAACCGGGCCGCCTCCTCGCGGGCGATGGTCTCCCGCGCCGGCCGGTCGAACAGCTCCAGGCCGGCATCGAGGGCCGCCTCGCGGCTCTCCGCCTCGACCGCCGCCACGTAGGCGGCGTTGACCCAGCTCAGGCCGCCGTCCCGGTTGCGCCGCCAGACCGGCTGCGGGATCGCGTCGAGGAGACCCGACAGGGCCGACAGCCCCCGGCGGGTCTCGTCCAGGGTCGCCCGCAGGTCGGCGATCTCGCAGCGCTCCTGGCTCGTCTCGCGCAGGCGCAGGAGCGCCCGTCCCGCCACGGCCTGCCCGTGAGCCTCGATGTTCCGGCCGGTCTGACTGCGCAGGCTCAGCGCGAAGCTCGTGCCCCGCGTCCGCAGGGTTTCCACGGCGGCCTCGACTGCGGTCGCGTCGGCGGCGACGAGCCAGGTCCCGAAGGCCAGCACCCGGCGGGCATAGCCCGAGGCCGGCCGTTCGCCGTGGATCGCAAGGCTGATGTCGCCCTCCACCACCGGTTCGCTGCGCTGATCCCAGGTCACGATGATCTGGCGCTCGGCGTTGAGGAGCATCTCGGCCCGGTCGTGGGCGCCGCGCAGGACATCGAGGGTCGCGGCGAGTTCGCGCTCGCGACGGGTCCACCGCCCGCGCTCGTACAGGTGGAGGAGCGACAGGATCACCGCGAAGGCTACGAGGCCGCCCAGGATCGCCAGGGCGGCCACGCTGTGGATCTCCCGCGCAGGATGCGCCGCGGCGGCCTCCGGCAGCTCGGCGAGCGCCGCGCTCGCCGTCATCAGGGCAAGTGCGCCCACGCCGATCCGAACGTGCGTCGCACGACCGACACCCATGCTTCGCCCCGCCCTCGCGCCCGATGGCGGTCCGGCCGGCGCGCGTCACCGCGCGGCGCGGAACGCACCGTTCCTGCAGTGATTCTCCCGAACCGCCGCAGCCCCGCCGATCTAAGATTCGCCCACACTCTACAGTGGGGCGGATTCGACCCGGAAGGGGAACGAAGCGTGGCCTTTGACGATGTCGGCATAATCACTCGTTAACGACACACAGAAGACACAGTTCGAATCGGCATCGAGTGCTTGACAAACGAGAAGGCCCGGCGCAGCGCGCCGGGCCTCCAGGATTCCTGCCGAACTGGCCGCGTGCCGGGACCGGAC
Organism: Methylobacterium sp. 092160098-2; assembly: GCF_028920805.1. Taxonomy (NCBI): domain Bacteria; kingdom Pseudomonadati; phylum Pseudomonadota; class Alphaproteobacteria; order Hyphomicrobiales; family Methylobacteriaceae; genus Methylobacterium; species Methylobacterium sp. 092160098-2. Next base: position 570,773 of record NZ_JAQPZJ010000003.1, read on the forward strand.
GGCGCGCCGCTCGGCCCGCGATCGGGGCCGTGCGCGCCGCCCGGAACGCCGGGCTCAGTAGCGGTAGTGCTCGGACTTGAAGGGGCCGTTCTCGGCGACGCCGATATAGGCCGCCTGATCGGGGCGGAGCTTCGAGAGCTTCACGCCGATCTTCTCCAGGTGCAGGGCCGCCACCTTCTCGTCGAGCGTCTTCGGCAGGGTGTAGACCTGCTTCTGGTACTTGCCCGGGTTGGACCACAGCTCGATCTGGGCCAGCGTCTGGTTGGTGAACGAGGCCGACATCACGAAGGACGGGTGACCGGTGGCGTTGCCGAGGTTCACCAGGCGCCCCTCCGACAGGAGGATGATGCGGTGGCCGTCCGCGAAGGTGATCTCGTCCACCTGCGGCTTGATGTTCGACCACTTGAGGTTCTTCAGGCCGGCGACCTGGATCTCATTGTCGAAGTGGCCGATGTTGCAGACGATGGCGCGGTCCTTCATCGCCCGCATGTGCTCGATGGTGATGATGTCCTTGTTGCCCGTGGCGGTGACGAAGATGTCGGCGCGCGGGGCCGCATCCTCCATGGTCACGACCTCGTAGCCCTCCATGGCGGCCTGAAGCGCGCAGATCGGGTCGATCTCCGACACGAGCACGCGGCAGCCGGCGTTGCGCAGGGAGGCGGCCGAGCCCTTGCCCACGTCGCCGAAGCCCGCGACCATGGCCACCTTGCCGGCCATCATCACGTCGGTGCCGCGACGGATGCCGTCGACCAGCGACTCCTTGCAGCCGTAGAGGTTGTCGAACTTCGACTTGGTGACCGAGTCGTTCACGTTGATCGCCGGGAAGAGCAGCTTGCCTTCCTTGGCGAGCACATAGAGGCGATGCACGCCCGTGGTGGTCTCCTCGGAGACGCCCTTGATGCTGTCGGCGAGGCCCGCGAACCAGCCCTTCGGCTTCTCGGCGAGCTTCCGCTTGAGGAGCGCGAAGAAGACCTCCTCCTCCTCGCTCTCCGGCTTGTCGAGGAAGGCGGTATCGCCGTTCTCGGCGCGCAGGCCGAGATGGACGAACATGGTCGCGTCGCCGCCGTCATCGAGGATCATGTTCGGCATGCCGCCGTCATGCCAGTCGAACAGGCGCGAGGTGTAGTCCCAGTACTCCTCCAGGGTCTCGCCCTTGACGGCGAAGACCGGGATGCCGGCGGCGGCGATCGCGGCGGCGGCGTGATCCTGGGTCGAGTAGATGTTGCAGGAGACCCAGCGGATGTCGGCGCCGAGCGCCTTCAGGGTCTCGATCAGCACGGCGGTCTGGATCGTCATGTGGAGCGAGCCGGCGATCTTCGCGCCCTTCAGGGGCTGCGCCGCGCCGTACTCCTCGCGGACCGCCATCAGGCCCGGCATCTCCGTCTCGGCGATCGAGATTTCCTTCCGGCCGTAATCGGCCAGCCCGATATCCTTGACGATGTAATCCTTGGCCATGAGTCGATGGCTCCGTGTTCGCGTTGCGGGTCGGGGCAATCCCCTACCATCCCGCGACCTACGAAGCAATCAAGACATAAAGATGTCTTTATGCGTTCTGATCAGCGGGGCGGCCACGCGTGTGCCCGCCCCGCTCCGGATCAGGGTCGATGCGGCCGCTCAGCGGCTCGGCCGCGCCAGCCATCCGAGGCCGAAAGCCACGGCGGCCACGAGGGCGAGGGTCGCGCCGCGATTCTCGTCCGCACGCGCCGCGAGGCTGCGGCCGTGGTGCACCGCGCGATCGCGGTAGTGATGACCGCGTTCGATCGCCTCGTCGGCCAGGGCGTGCCCGCGATCGCTGACCTCACGGAACCGGGCGCGCCCCTCCTCGACGAGGTGCTCGCCCCCGTGGCGCAGGTCGCGCACCGTGTCCCGGGCCTCGCCGTAGGCGTACTGAGCGGCGCCGGCCGCCTGATCGTAAGCGCCCTCGAACTGGTCGCCGGCCCGGCCGCGAACCGCGCCCGCGGCCGTCTTGACCCGACCGCGCAGATGGCGGACGCCGCCTTCGAGATGATCCCTGTTCATGCTGTCTCTCCGATCGGGCGCGCCCAAAGGGGGCGCGTCGCCTGTGTCGGGGCGGAACGACGGCGGACGGCTCCGGTTCCCCGCCGCGGGGCGGAGCGGCTTCAAGTTTCCGTGCTTCGGCGCACGCACGCCGGAAGCAGGTCCGGATCGGCGCGGAGCACAGGACGGCGGTCGCGCCAATCCCCGGGGCCCGATCGGTGGATATCGACGGGCCGCCGGTCCGTCGATCTCTCGGTACGACTCGGCCTCTGCTGCCGCGCGTCGCGCCGGTGACTGTCCGGGCGGCGGGAATGTCTCGGGCGCCGGGCTAGATCTCGATCTCGGTGCCGACCTCCACGACCTGCCGGGTCGGCACGCCGAAGAACGCGCCGGTGCGCTCGGCATTGCGCTGCATGAAGGCGAACAGGTTCTCCCGCCAGGGCGCCATGCCCCGCTTGTCGTTCCGCGGGATGATCGTCTCGTGTCCGACGAAGATGGTCATGTCGTCGAGGATGTGCGGCGGCAGATGGCGGGATTCGACCGCGCATGCGAGGCCTTCCGGGATCGAGGCCTCCTCCATGAAGCCGTAGCGCAGGATCACCCGGTAGAAGTCCGGCGCCAGGATCGTCACATGGGCGCGCTGATCCCGTGGGACGGTGGGCGTCTCCTCATAAAGCGCCGTGATGATCAGGATCCGCTCCATCAGGGCGCGGTTGCGCTCCACGAAGCGCGAGAGGTGCAGCGGGATCCCGTGCTCCGCGGCCGAGAGGAACGCGGCCGTGCCCGGCAGGCGCAGAAGATCGCGGTGCTGGAGGCCGGTCAGGAATACGTCTTCCGGCAGGCGCAGGGCGGCCCGCGCCTCCTCGACCAGCTCGTTGCCCTTCTTCCAGGTCAGCATCATCAGGGCGACGAGACCAGCGAGCACGAGGGGAAACCAGCCGCCCTCGAACAGCTTCACGCTGTTGGCGGCGAAGAACACGGCGTCGAGGGCGAGGAAGGCGCCGTTGACCGCGAAGACCAGGATCGGATTGTAGCCCCAGCGCAGCGCGATGAGCGCGGCGAGCAGCGTGGTGATGCCCATCAGCATCGACACCGCGATCCCGTAGGCCCCGGCGAGGGCGTCGGAGGAGCCGAACACCACCACCGCCGTGAGGGTCGCTGCGGCCAGCAGCCAGTTCACCGCCGGCACGTAGATCTGGCCGCGCTCCTCGTGCGCCGTCTGCACGATGCGCATCGCCGGCAGGAAGCCGAGCTGGATCGATTGCTGGGTCAGCGAGAACACGCCCGAGATGATCGCCTGCGAGGCGATGATGGTCGCCATCGTGGCCAGGGCGACCAGCGGCAGGTGTCCCCAATCCGGGCAGAGGCGGAAGAACGGGTTCTCGAGGGCGTCGGGCGCGGCGATCAGCAGGGCGCCCTGGCCGAAGTAATTGAGCATGAGCGCCGGGAGCACCAGCGCGAACCATGCGATGCGGATCGGCAGGGCGCCGAAATGGCCGAGATCGGCATACATCGCCTCGCCGCCGGTCACCGCCAGGAAGGCCGCGCCCAGCATCAGGAAGCTGACATGCCAGCCGGCATGGACGAGGAAGTCCACCGCCCGCAACGGGTTGGCTGCCGCCAGGATCTCGGGCTTGGCGATGATGCCGGCGATCCCGAGCAGCCCCAGCACCAGGAACCAGACGAGCATCACGGGCCCGAACACGCGGCCGATGGCGGCCACGCCCTTGTGCTGGACCAGGAACAGCCCGACCAGGATGACGAGCGTGATCGGCACCACGTACGGGCCGAGCGCCGGCGCATCGACCTTCACGCCCTCGATCGCCGAGAGGACCGAGATCGCCGGGGTGATCGCGCCGTCGCCGTAGAGCAGCGCCGCCCCCACCAGACCGACCACCAGAAGCAGCGCCTTCCCCGTGCCCGGCCGGGCCTGCCGGGCGCCGAGCAGCGCCAGCATGGCGACGATGCCGCCCTCGCCGCGGTTGTCGGCGCGCAGGATCAGCACCGCGTATTTCAGCGACACGATCAGGATCAGCGACCACAGGATCAGCGACACCGCCCCCGTGGCCGCCGCCGGCACCGACGCCCCGCCGGCGGTCGCCGCCTTCACGGCCTCCTTGAACGCGTAGAGCGGGCTCGTGCCGATGTCGCCATACACGACGCCCAGCGCGCCCAGGACGAGGGCGGGTCGGAGCCGGCCGCGCGCCGCATCCGCGTCGGTCGTGCCGGTCTCGGGCCGGGTCTTCGCCGCCGGGGCAAGGGTCTGGCTCAATGCAGGATTCCCCGAGGGCTACCCGGTCTCGACATCCGGACATCGCGTTCCGGCGCCGGGTGTGATGCCGCAACGATAAAGCTAGCGGCTGCGGCCGCGCCGTCCAGCAACGGACACCGGCCGCGATCAGATCAGGCCGGCCAGATCCTCCGGGCAGGTCTCGCCGCGGCGCAGGCAGAACACGGGGGCGCCGGCATGCCGGGCGATCGCGGCGGCGACGGTCGCGGCGGGGGCCGGTGCACCCGGGCTCTCGCTGACCGCCACGGCGCGCAACGGCACATCGTGGAGGCGCAGGGTCTCGCAGGCGGTGAGCGCGTGGCTGATCGCCCCGAGATAGCTCCCGGAGACGAGCAGCGCCGGCACGCCGAGCGCCCGGAGCCAGTCGAGGCCGGTGGCAACCGCGGTGACCGGACTCATGAGGCCGCCGACGCCCTCGATGAGCAGCGTGCCCTCCGTGCGGGCGATCTCTGCGCGGCACCAACCGACGAGGTCGGTGAGGTCCAGGGACCGCCCCTCCAGCACGGCCGCCTGATCGGGCGATAGCGGCGCCGAGAACCGCCAGGGCGAGCAGGACTCCACGGCCTCCGCGTCGAGGGCGATGCCTTGCGCGTCTAGGAGCCGGGCCGTGTCGCTCTCGATGAAGCCGGGATCGCCGAGGGACGGGACGCCGCTCGCGAGCGGCTTCACGGTCCGGACCGCCCGGCCCTGCGCCCGCAGGCGGCGGGTCAGGGCGGCGGTGACGTAGGTCTTGCCGATCTCGGTTCCGGCCCCGGCGATGAAGAGCGCCCGCGCGGGCATCCCGGCCTCAGGCCTGGAGGCTGCCGTGGCAGTGCTTGTATTTCTTGCCCGAACCGCAGGGGCAGGGCTCGTTGCGGCCGACGCGGCCCCAGGTGCTCGCGTCGTTCGGGTCGCGCTCCAGCACGGCCCCGTCCGCCGCCAGGCCTTGCGCCGCGTAGCCGTAGGCCGGCCCCCCGCCGCCGTCGCTGCCCGAGCCGAAGCCGGCATGGTCCATCTCGTTCTCGCCGGTGACCGGGTCGAGATGCTGGGCGAACATCGGCGGCAGTTCCGGAGGCGCCGTCGGGAATTCACCCTCCTGCTGTTCCTGGAACATGATCTCCACCCGCGACAGCTGGGCGGTCACCTGCTCGCGGAGGGCGGTCACGAGACCGCCGAATAGATCGAAGGCCTCGGACTTGTATTCGTTGAGCGGGTCGCGCTGGGCGAAGCCGCGCCAGCCGATCACCTGCCGGAGGTGGTCCAGGGTCACGAGGTGCTCGCGCCACAGGTGGTCCAGGGTCTGGAGCAGGACCTGCTTCTCGATATAGGCGGTGACCTCGGCGCCGTTCTTCTCGGTCCGCTCGGCATAGGCGGTCTCGGCGGCCTTCATCAGCCGCTCGCGCATCTCCTCGTCGGCGATGCCCTCTTCCTTGGCCCAGTCCTCGACCGGCACGTCGAGATTCAGGATCTCCTTCACCTGCTCGCGCAGGCCGGCGACGTCCCACTGCTCGGCATAGGCGTTTTCCGGGATGTGGCGGGCGACGAGGTCGTCGATCACGCCCTCACGCATCTCGTCCACGGTCTCGCGGACGCTCTCCTGCCCCATGAAGTCGCGGCGCTGCTCGAAGACGACCTTGCGCTGGTCGTTCATGACGTTGTCGTACTTGAGCACGTTCTTGCGCATGTCGAAGTTGCGCGCCTCGACCTTCTGCTGCGCCTTCTCGATGGCCTTGTTGATCCAGGGGTGGATGATCGCCTCGCCCTGCTCCAGGCCGAGCTTCTGCAGCATCCCGTCCATGCGGTCGGAGCCGAAGATGCGCATCAGGTCGTCCTGAAGCGACAGGTAGAACTTCGAGCGGCCGGGATCGCCCTGGCGGCCGGAGCGGCCGCGGAGCTGGTTGTCGATGCGCCGCGACTCGTGGCGCTCGGTGCCGATGATGTAGAGGCCGCCCGGCAGGTCCTTCTTGCGCCCTGCCGCGGGATCGGCCGGCTCGCCCGAGGCCAGAACCTTGGCGCGGTTCTCGGCGATCTCGGCCTTGATCGCCTCGATGGCGGACGCGCGTTCCGGACCGTCCGCGAGGTGGCCCAGCTCCTTCTCGATGCGCATCTCGAGATTGCCGCCGAGTTTGATGTCGGTGCCACGGCCCGCCATGTTGGTGGCGATGGTGATCGCGCCGGGGACACCCGCCTCGGCCACGATGTAGGCTTCCTGCTCGTGGAAGCGGGCATTCAACACGGCAAACCGCTTGGTCACCCGGCCCTCACGGGCGGCGGCGTAGACGTCGGTGAGCGCGTTCGGGTCGGAATAGTCGAGCAGGGTGTAGCCGGCCTTCTTGAGCATCTCGGCGAGGTGCTCCGACTTCTCGATCGAGCCGGTGCCGACCAGGATCGGCTGGTGGCGGGTATGCGCCTTGTCGATCTCGGCGATGATGCCTTCGTACTTCTCGGCGACGGTGCGGTAGACCTCGTCGTCCTCGTCGACGCGCTCGACCTCCTTGTTGGTCGGGATGTCGACCACGTCGAGCTTGTAGATCTCGGCGAACTCGTCGGCCTCGGTGGAGGCGGTGCCGGTCATGCCGGCGAGCTTCTTGTACAGACGGAAGTAGTTCTGGAAGGTGATCGAGGCCAGCGTCTGGTTCTCGGGCTGGATCGTGACCCGCTCCTTCGCCTCCAGCGCCTGATGCAGGCCCTCCGAGTAGCGCCGGCCCTGCATCATGCGGCCGGTGAACTCGTCGATGATCACCACCTCGTCGTTCTTGACGATGTAGTCCTTGTCGCGGGTGAACAGCGTGTGGGCGCGCAGGGCCTGGTTCACGTGGTGGACCAGCGTGACGTTGTGGGCGTCGTAGAGGTCGCCCTCCTTGAGGAGGCCCGCCTCCCGCATCGCCTCCTCGATGAACTCGTTCCCCTCCTCGGTGAGCGAGACGGTGCGCTGCTTCTCGTCGAGGTCGTAGAACTCCTTGCGCAGGCGCGGCATCAGCGCGTCCACCGCCACGTAGAGTTCCGAACGGTCGTCCACCGGGCCCGAGATGATCAGCGGCGTCCGCGCCTCGTCGATCAGGATCGAATCCACCTCGTCGACGATCGCGAAATTATGGCCCCGCTGCGCCAGCTGGGACATCTCGTACTTCATGTTGTCGCGCAGGTAGTCGAACCCGTACTCGTTGTTGGTGCCGTAGGTGATGTCGCAGGCATACGCCTCCTTGCGCTGCGCATCGTCGAGCCCGTGCACGATGGTGCCGACGCTGAGGCCCAGGAATCGGTAGACCTGCCCCATCCACTCGGCATCGCGCGAGGCGAGGTAGTCGTTCACCGTGACGACGTGGACGCCCTTGCCTTCCAGGGCGTTCAGGTAAACCGGAAGCGTCGCCACCAGGGTCTTGCCCTCGCCGGTCTTCATCTCGGCGATGCCGCCCTCGTGGAGCACCATGCCGCCGATGAGCTGCACGTCGAAGTGGCGCTGGCCGAAGACGCGCTTGGCCGCCTCGCGCACCGTGGCGAAGGCCGGTACGAGGATGTCGTCGAGGCTCTTGCCGTTGGCGAGTTCCGCCTTCAGCATATCGGTGCGGGCGCGCAGGGCCTCGTCGGAGAGGGCCTGGATCTCCGGTTCCAGCGCATTGATCTGTGCCACGCGCGGGCGATAGCCCTTGACGCGGCGGTCGTTCGAGGAGCCGAAAATCTTCTTGGCGAAGGAGCCGAGCATCGTTGACCTGCGGACGCGCGAGCCCGCACACGGGTGAGCGTGGCGGGCCGGCCTGGACGGAGTTGGCCGGGCTTATAGAGGTAAACATCGCCCGGCGCACCTGGAAGGGGCAGCCCTCAACGCATGCCGGTACGGTCACGGTTCCGGCACCGGTGAAATGGCCGCGCTTGCCTTCTCGCCCGACGCGGCCCACCTGTGCCGCGGCCTGCCGCCCGGCCGATCCGGTGCGGCGCCAAGACGTGAGCCGAGGACTTCGCCCGTATGCCGAACACCGCCCTTCTCCGGCGCGCCAGCGCGCTCGCCGTCATGATCGCGATGCCGGGACTGGCGCTGGCCCAGGCCCCCCAGAAGGCTCCGACACCGGCGGCTAACACACCGGCCGCTAACACGCCGGCCGCCGCGCCGAGCGCGGATTCGGTCGTGGCGAGCGTGAACGGCAAGCCGATCACGCAGGGCGACCTCGCCATCGCGGCGGACGATCCCGCCCTGTCGCTGCCGGGCGTCGACGAGGCGCAGAAGAAGAACCTGCTCGTCGACTACATGGTCGATCTCCGCGTCGGTGCGCAGGCCGCCGAGTCCGCCAAGATCGGCGACACGCCGGAATTCAAGCGCAAGCTCGCCTATTTCCGCGACAAGCTGCTTCTCGACGACTACCTGGAGCAGGAGGCCAAGCGCGCGGTCACGCCTGAGGCGGAGCACGCGATCTACGACCAGACCGTCAAGCTGATGAAGCCCGAGGAGGAGGTGCACGCGCGCCACATCCTCGTGGACAACGAGGCCGAGGCCAAGAAGATCGCCGCGCGCATCAAGGGCGGCGAGGATTTCGCCAAGGTCGCCGCCGAGGCCTCCAAGGATCCGGGCTCGAAGACCGAGGGCGGCGATCTCGGCTGGTTCACGAAGGAACGGATGGTCCCGGATTTCGCCAACGCCGCGTTCGCGATGAAGCCCGGACAGGTCTCCGACCCGATCAAGACCCAGTTCGGCTGGCACGTGATCAAGGTGGAGGAGAAGCGGACGAAGCCGCAGCCGACCTTCGACGAGCTGAAAGAGCAGATCGACCAGCACCTGATCCGCAAGGCGCAGCAGGACATGATCCTGAAGCTCCGCTCGGAGGCCAAGATCGAGCGCACCGACGCGCCGCCGGCCGCTCAGCCGGAGTCGGAGCCGAAGAAGCCGTAAGCCGGATGCGACAGAGGGCCGGGCCGGGTTCTGATTCGGTCCAGCCCTCTGAAGAGATGATGGGTCGGTCCGCGCGGCACCGGGCCCGCAGCGAAACGGTCGTCCGGCTCTACGGACCGGAAAAGCCGCCATAGTTTCGACCGCCCGGAAACGATCCGTGTGACGGCACGCTTCCGGGCGTCGCGCTGTCCTAGAGCGGCGCTGTCCTGGGTCACGTCGCTCGGCCTGTGACGGCGATGCGGGGCCCGCCCGACGTGGGGCGAGGTTCCGGCTGGGTCACGCCCCAGCCGGGCCTCAATACGGCCGGTCAGGGACGAGGTAGCTGGATTGTGCCGGGGCCGGCTGTGGCGTGAGCCCGAGGGCCGCGAGTTCGGCGCTCCGGCGCCCCTCGGCGATCCTGTCGAGCACCGCGATCAGGAGCCACGGACACGCGATGCCGATGAAGAACGCCATGAGATCCTCCCGTGCCGAACCGATGCGCCCGTTCAGCTTAGGAAAATAATAGGGGGGCCGGGCCGCGCCGCAAGCGGCAACCCGGCGCCGATCTCAGACCCAGCCCTGAAGCTCGCGGCGTACCACGTGCTCGATCACCCGCATGCCGAGGTCGCTGTCGTTCAGGCAGGGAATGTAGGCGAAGCGCTCGCCGCCATTCTCTTCGAAGTAATGGCGGTTCTCGCCGTCGAGCTCTTCGAGGGTTTCGAGGCAGTCCGCCGTGAAGCCCGGGGCGACGATCGCCATCCGCTTCACGCCCGACTTCGCGAGGTCCATAACCGTCTCGTCGGTGTAAGGCTTCAGCCATTCCTCGTTGCCGAAGCGCGACTGGAAGGTCACGCGCATCTTGTCCGGCGACAGGCCCAGGGCCTCGCGGATCAGCCGCCCGGTCTTGTGGCACTGGCAATGGTAGGGGTCGCCCTTGAGCAGGTAGCTCCGCGGCACCCCGTGGAACGAGGTGAGGATCACCTCCGGTTCGAAATCGAGCTTCGCGAGGCCCTCGCGGATCGAATCGGCCATGGCGGCGATGTAGACCGGGTCGTCGTGATAGGGCGGCGAGACGCGCACCGTGGGCTGCCAGCGCATGTCCATCAGCGCCCGGAAGGCCTGATCGCAGGCGGTGGCCGAGGTCGCCGCCGCGTATTGCGGATAGAGCGGGACCAGGAGGATGCGGTCGCAGCCCTGGTCGAGGAGCGCCTGGATCCGCCCGGCGACCTCGGGCTTGCCGTAGCGCATCGCCCAGTCGACCACCACGGACTCGCCCATGGCGGCCTGGAGGCGCTCGCTCTGGCCGCGGGTGATGGTCTTCAACGGCCCCTCGTTCAGGGCGTTGTTCCACACGCTGGCATAGTCGCGGCCCTTCGGCCCGGGGCGCTTCGTCAGGATGATGAGGTTGAGGAGCGGCCACCAGATCAGCCGCGGCACCTCGATCACGCGCCGGTCCGACAGGAATTCCTTGAGGTACCGGCGCATCGGCCAGTAGGACGTGCCCTCAGGCGTCCCGAGATTCATCAGGAGCACGCCCACGCGACCCCAGGCCACCTTCGGGTGATCCGCCGGCAGGGTGTCGGCCGCGGGCTTGAGCGGTGCGAGGGGCCGGCCATTCGCCAGCGCGGCGGGTTCGACGCGTTCGTTCATGGCAGCGTTCCGGCGCCGCGCGCCGAGATCCTTCTTCTGGTTTCCGATACCCGGCCGCCGGCGCGGACGCCTGAACCTGGCCGGGGGCTCAATTCCCCGTGGGGTGTGCTTCCATGTAGGGTGCGAAGCCGCCCGGCGAAGACCGGACGCCACATGCCGCACCGCGATATGCGGCACGCTCGACCCATGTCCCTAAACACGCGGGGCCTCGGGCCGCAACCGCTGCCCGGATGACGGCGCCCGGCTGCCCGCTATCTCGGCCCCGATCCGACCCGCGAGAGACCATGACCGATACGCCTGTGGCCGATGCCCTCGAAGCCTTCCGCGCCTCCGGCTCGTCCTGGCTGACGCTGCCGTTCTTCGCCGATGGTCAGGCCGACGCCGTGGCGGCCCGTGTCGACGGACGAATCGCCGCGGGGGCCCAGGTGCTGCCGGCGCCGGACCGGATCTTCCGCGCCTTGAGGGAGACGCCGCTGCAGGACGTCAAGGCGGTGATTCTCGGACAGGATCCCTACCCGACCCCGGGCGACGCCAACGGTCTCGCCTTCTCGTTCGTTGGGGCGGGGCGCCTGCCCGCGTCGTTGCGGGTGATCCTGGCGGAGGCCGGATCCGACCGCGCCGCCGGCGGCGACCTGACGCCCTGGGCACGGCAGGGCGTCTTCCTGCTCAACAGCGCCCTCACCGTCGAGGCCGGCAAGGCCGGAGCGCATCTGCGCTATGGCTGGGCCGCACTCACCGACGAGGCGGTGCGCGCCGTCTCGGACCGCCCGGAGCCGGCGGTGTTCCTGCTCTGGGGCGCGCAGGCGCGGGCCAGGGCCGCGCTGATCGACGCGGACCGCCACGGCGTGTTCGAGAGCGGTCACCCCTCCCCGCTCAACCGCGCCCGGGACTTCCCCGGTTCCGACCCGTTCGGCCGGGCCAACCGCTGGCTCGCCGCGCAGGGGCGCCGCCCGATCGACTGGCGCCTCGGCTGACGCCGTCGCCGATCTCTATTGCGGCTTGGCGGGTTCGGCCGGCTCCGCAGGCGTCTTGGTCGGGGCGCCCGGCTCCTGGCCCGCCGGCAGGAGCACGTTCTTGGCCACCGTGCCCTCTGGCCCGTACTCGCCAGCGACGGCGAGACAGGCTTGGTCGCGGTTCTGCGCCATCTGGTTCGACATCAGCGTGAACATGGTTTGCACACGGTTGCCGAACGGCCCCCGCGGCTGAACGTCGGCGATCTGAACATTCTGCTTCGCCAAGAGGGCCTCGAATTGCGCGCTGCCGATCCGGTAGCCGCAGACATTGGAGGCGGCGAAGATGTAGGAGGCGAATTCCAGGGCGCGCGGCGACGGCGCGTTGCGGATCTGCGCCTGTGCCGGCAATGCCGTCAGCGCGGCGGCGGCGAGGAGGGCGATCCGGGTCGTGGTCGGGCGCATGCGCGGTGGTTTCCTCGATCGAGCGGGGCCTCTTGCGGGCCACGTCTGGCACCGGGACATAGGCCGGTCCGGTGCGCACGCCAATGCGACGGAATTTGTCGGCAATCCGCGCATCTACTTTCACGGCCTGTTGGCCATAGGGGCAGTCCCTGACCGGCACGCCGACGAAAACGGCGTCGTTTTTCGGTGGAACGCCGGCGCGTGAGAGAGTGTTAACCTGCTCGCGTCACGCCAGAGCCTGCAATTTGTCCAGATTCAGGCGGTCCGCATCGCATGTACGGCGTCCATCCTCCTGCGGCATTCCTTCCAGTCCCGGCGCGGGACGCCGACCGGCGCGTCCGGACAGGCGATGCGGGAGGGGCCAACGCGGATCGTCGCGTGGCACCGTCCGGACCCGCCGCCGCGATCTGCCCGCACCGATTTTCCCGCTGGGCCTGGAGCGAGGGCCTGCGCGCCGGTCAGACCGTGGCGCTTCTGGTGCAGGATCTCGGTCAGGCCGAGGCCATGCGGCTCGGCCTCGTCCGTCTCGGCCTGCGCGTGGTTTGCCTGGACTGCGCCGGCCGCGGCCAGGCCCTCGCCGATAGCCTGTCCCAGTCGGATGCCGCGCTGGTCGTCGTCGATACAAACTTCGCCGATGTCTATGCCGGGCTGATGGGTCGGCTCGCCAGCTATCCCGCCGTCTGGTGGAACGGCCCGGGCGCCGACTACGCCAGCCTCGACCTCGCCCTCGCCGAGCAGGCCTGACGGGCAGCCCACCCGGTCCGGGACCGGTGCCCGAGCACCGCGCGCCGCCGGGTTGGTTCGAGGACGGCCGACGGCACGGCTCGCCGCGCCGGCATCGCGGAGCCGGAGCCGGCGTGCTAACCTCGCTTGACGAGATCGGCCCCGTGCCAGGGAGGCCGGCACCGGGAGACGCCGCGATGACCTCAGCCACGGCCCACGCCGCGACAGCTCCGGAAGCGCCGGTACTGCTGCGCAGCGACGCCGACGGGGTCGCGACCCTGACGCTCAACCGGCCCCAGGCGCGCAACGCCCTGTCGATGGCCCTCATGGGCGCCCTCCAGGATCAGCTCGACGCCATCCGGGAGGATCCGGCGGTCCGGGTCGTGATTCTCGAGGGTGCGGGCCCCGCCTTCTGCGCCGGGCACGATCTCAAGGAGATGCGGACCGATCCCTCCCGCGCGGCGACAGAGGCGGTGTTCCGCACCTGCGCCCGGCTGATGCTGAGCCTGACGCGCCTGCCGCAGCCGGTGATCGCCCGGGTTCACGGGATCGCCACCGCCGCCGGCTGCCAGCTCGTCGCCACCTGCGACCTCGCCGTCTGCACCGAGACGGCCCGTTTCGCCACGCCGGGGGTGCAGATCGGCCTGTTCTGCTCGACCCCGATGGTCGCCCTGTCGCGCGCCGTCTCGCGCAAGGCCGCGCTGGAGATGCTTCTGGTGGGCGAGCCGATCGACGCCGCGGAGGCCCTGCGGATCGGCCTCGTCAACCGGGTGGTCCCGGAGGCGGAACTCGACGCGGCGGTCGGCGCCCTGGCGACGCGGATCGCCGGGAAGGCCCGGCGTGTCCTGGCGATCGGCAAGGAGGCGTTCGGTCGCCAGCTCGAGATGGGTCTCGAGGACGCCTACGGCTACGCCGCCGAGGTGATGACGCGGAACATGATGATGGCCGACGCCCAGGAGGGCATCGACGCCTTCCTGGGCAAGAGGCCGCCGCGCTGGGAGCCGTGAGGCCGTGAGATCGCGCGCGGTGGCGCGATACGACGCAGGCCGGTCGGCGCCGCGCTTATAGGTAACGACGCGCCCTGCCCTAGGTGGTTCGGCACACCCGATCCTGTCGGATGCGGCGCCGCAACGCGGAACGGCTGATGAGCACCATCGACCTGTTCGGACTGACGCTGGCCTTCTACGGGGCGATGCCGCCGCCGCGACCGCCGCGGCCGGATCGCAACGGCGCGACCTGGGCCGCCGCCGTGATCTTCGGGGGCATCTGCCTCGCCACGATCGGTCCCATGATCACCATCTGGAGCTTCCACCGGCCCTACGCCGAAGCCAAGGCGCGCTGCATCGCCTCGGGCGGGCGGGTCCTGTATGGGGCGCTGGACGGCAGCGGCCCCTATCGCTGCGAGCGGCCCGCCGGGACCGCCGCCATTGCGCATCCGGCCAAGCCGGCGGATTAATCCCGCCCGCCGCACGGGCCTTGGGCCAATCCGGTGCCTCCCGACGCGAACCCGGATACCGAGACCTTGGAAAACGCGCTCTTCCGCTGGGTTCAGTCGACCGCATTGATGCGGGCGGACGTCGAGGCCTTGATCGGCGTCGCGCTGGCGATCGGCGTCACCCTGCATGCCCTGCTGCGCAAGCGCCGGGTGAGCGTGGCGGTCGGCTGGATTGGTCTCGCGTGGCTGTCGCCGATCTTCGGGACCGCCCTGTACCTGACTTTCGGCATCAACCGGGTCTCGCGCCGCGCCCGGCGGCTGCGGACCAAGCCCTCCGATGCGACGCAGCTGCCCGACACCGACGACGCCGTGGTGCCGGAGACGCTCTGGCCCCTCGACCGGGCGATCCGGCGGATTACCAGCCTGCCGGCCTTCGCGGGCAATGCGGTGGAGATGTTCCGAAACGGCGACGCGGCCTATCCGGTGATGCTGGCGGCGATCCGCGAGGCGCAGGCCAGCATCGGCCTGTCGAGCTACATCTTCCGGGACGATGCCACCGGCCGCGAATTCTGCGACGCCCTCGTCGAGGCACAGAACCGCGGCGTGAAGGTGCGCGTCATCATCGACGGGATCGGCGGCGGCTACTTCCGGACGCCCGTCTACCGCCGGCTGACGGCGGCCGGGGTGCCGGTGGCCCTGTTCATGCACTCGGCCCTTCCCTGGCGGATGCCGTTCCTCAACCTGCGCTCCCACAAGAAGCTGCTGATCCTCGACGGGCGCATCGCCTTCACGGGCGGTCTCAACATCTCGCACGCGAATCGCGTCGCGCTGAAGCCCGAGCATCCGATCCGGGACACGCATTTCCGTATGACCGGGCCCGTGGTCGAGCAACTCGCCGCCGCCTTCGCGGCGGATTGGGCCTTCGTGGACGGCGAGATCCTCGACGGCGAACCGTGGTTCGTCGATCTCGAGCCGTGCGGGCCCAGCGTCGCCCGGGCCGTCACCTCCGGCCCGGATGCGGACGTCGAGAAGATCGAGCAGGTCATCCTTCAGACGCTCGCCTGCGCGCGCCGGAAGGTCCGGTTCGTAACGCCTTACTTCCTGCCCGACGAACTGGTGACCGGCGCTCTGGCGCAGGCCGCGATGCGGGGCATCACCGTCGACGTGATCATCCCGCGGGTCAGCGACCATCCGTTCATCGACTGGGCGACCCGGGCGCATCTCGAGCCGCTGCTGCGGGCCGGGGTGCAGGTGTGGCTCGACGAGCCGCCCTTCGACCATTCCAAGGCGATGGTGGTTGACGACATCTGGTGCTTCGTCGGCAGCGCCAACTGGGACATGCGCAGCTTCCGGCTCAACTTCGAGCTGAACGTCGAGATCATCGACGCGGATTGCGCGGCCGCGCTCGACCGGTTCATGCGCGGCAAGATGGAGACGCAGCTCAGGCGGGAGGATCTCGCCGCGCGCGGCCTGCCGGTCCGTTTGCGCGACGCAGGCGTGCGACTGCTGCTGCCATACCTTTGAAGCGTCCCGGGGCATGCGCCTCGGGGGCCGGGCCGAGATGGACGATGATCGGCCGGTGATCGGAGGGCCCCCGCGGCAGCACCGCATGGGCGTGGCAGACGAGGCCGCGGGCGAGGCAGCGGTCGAGCCGCAGGGGCAGCACCTCGACCATCGCGTGCGTCGACTGACGCGGTCCGACGTCGCGAAAACCCGGGATCATCGCGGGGCCGACGATGTTGTAATCGCCGAGAACCGCGGCCCGGGGCGGCAGCTCGCTGACGATGCGGCGCAGCTGGCGGCGGTTGAGCATCTGCCCATGCGACAGGTGGACGTTGGCCACGCCGAACTCGCCGAGGTCCAGGATCTGGCAGACCCGGTGCACCAGCGCCCCCGAGGGCAGCGCGATGACCCGGGGCGGCGCCGGCCAGGGCCTGGGGCTCCACATGGCCAGCCCGTGGATCCGGCCCGGCAGGGGTGCCCAGGCGTAGTGGCCGCCGATCCGGTCCAGCAGGAAGCCGATGGCCCGGGTCGCCTCCTGCATCAGCAGCAGGTCGGGCTTCTCCTGGGCGACGAGGGCGGCCACGTCGTCAACCGCCGCGCCGGTGCGCCGCAGCAGGTTCCAGCTCACGATCTTGAAGGGCTGATGCGGCCGATCGGCGGGGTAAATCGGCAGTGCGTGCGACGATGCGGCGGTGAGGCGGGCCGGGCGTGCAGCAGGATTCATCGGGCCGGTCTCGTACCTCATCGCGCGGCTCTCCCGTCACCGCCACGCTCTAACGCGCCCGGGGCCGGGACGTTCGACCGGATTCGCACCGACGCCGCGGAAGGGCCCGATCGACGAGCAACAGAGGCCGTCCCCGGCGACGTGCCCCACAGCTCGTCGCATGCCGCCGCTTGAGGCGACCCCTGTCGGCGGCCTAAGAGCCCGCATTGTGATGCCGACGGCTGCGCGCGATCGCGCCCCGGCTCGCCACCGATCCCTCCTGGAGACCGATGACTGCGTTCAGCTTCATCCACGCGGCGGATCTGCATCTCGGCAGCCCGCTCTCGGGCCTCGCCACGCGTGACGCGGATCTCGCCCGGCGCCTCGCCTCGGCCGGGCGGCAGGCCTTCGAGGACCTGGTGAGCCAAGCGATCGAGCGGTCGGTCGCCTTCGTGGTGGTGGCCGGCGACGTCTACGACGGCGACTGGGCCGACACCACGATCGGCCTGTTCTTCGCCCGGCAGGTGGCGCGCCTCGACCGTGCCGGCATCCCGACGATCCTCGTGCGCGGCAACCACGACGCCGAGAGCGTCATCACGCGCTCGATCACGCTGCCGGACTCCGTGCATGTCTTCCCGGCGGCCCGCGCCGGCACCCTGCGCCTCGACGCGCTGCGGGTCGCGATCCACGGCCGCAGCTTCCAGGGTCGGGCCGTCGAAGAGAACCTGTCGCTCACCTACCCGGCGGCCGTGCCGGGCTGGTTCAATCTCGGGGTCCTGCACACCTCCTGCACCGGCCACGCCGCCCACGAAACCTATGCCCCCTGCTCGGTCGCCGACCTCGCGGCCCGGGGCTACGAGTACTGGGCGCTCGGCCACATCCACGAATACGCGGAGCTGTCCCGGGATCCCTGGATCGTGTTCCCCGGCAATCTCCAGGGCCGGAGCGTGCGCGAGTGCGGCGAGAAGGGGGCGGTCGTGGTGGACGTCGCCGACGGGCGGGTGACGGGCGTCAGCCGCCTGCCCCTCGATCGGGCCCGGTTCGAGCGGATCGCGGTCGACCTCGCGGCGGCGGCCGACCCGCGCGGCGCCGTGGAGGCCGTCGAGGCGGCCCTGAGGCCGCTCGCCGCCGTCGCGGCCCGCCGGCTGCTCCTGGTCCGCGTCCACCTCGTCGGCACCACCCGCGCCCACGACGCCCTGGCGGCCGACCGGGAGACCCTGACGGCCGAGATCCAGGCGGCCGCGCACCGGCTGCACGAAGATATCTGGCTGGAGCGCCTGAAGATCGAGACGTGCCGCCCGCGCGCCGCGGTGGAGCCCTCCGGCGCCGCCATCGACCCCGCCGCGCTGATGGCCGAACTCGACCGCGACCCCGATTTCCGCACAAGGGCCAAGGCGGCCCTGGCCGAGATCGGTGGCCGGATCCCGGTGACCGCCGCAGCGGAAGCCGACTTCGACGCGGAATTCGACGCCCTCTGTGCCGAGGCGGAGGCGCTGGTCCTCGGGCGCCTCGGCGGCCGGCACTGCTGAGGCGATCGCCCATGGAGGCCCGATGCGCCTGATCCGCCTCGCCCTGGAGCGCTACGGCGCCTTCACGGACCGCACGGTCGAATTCCGGCCGGATGCGCGCCTTCACGTGGTGCTGGGCGCCAATGAGGCCGGCAAGAGCACCGCGCTGGCGGCGGTCACCGACCTGCTGTTCGGCTTCGGGAAATCCACCCCCTACGCCTTCCTGCACGACATGCCGCAGCTGCGCCTCGGCGCGGAGATCGCCGCCGCCGACGGCCGCCGTCTGTCCTTCCGGCGCCGGAAGGGCAACAGCCGGACCCTCATCGACGCCGTCGCGGCGCCGCTCCCCGACGGCGCGCTGGCGCCGTTCCTCGGCGGACTGTCCCGGCCGGTCTTCTGCCGGGCCTTCGGCCTCGACGCGGCGAGCCTCCGGGCCGGCGGGCGCGAGATGGTCGACGTGGAGGGCGAGGTTGGCGCGAGCCTGTTCGCGGCGGGTTCGGGCCTGCGCGGACTCACGGAGCTGCAGACGACACTCGACGCGGAGGCCGACGCCATCTTCGCCCCGCGCCAAGCTAAGCACCGGACCTTCTACCAAGCCCTGGAGCGTCACGAGACGGCACGGCGGGCGATCCGCGAGCGGGGCCTGCGCGCCGGCGACTGGCGGGCGCTGAACGACGAGATCGCGGCGGCGGCCGCGCAGCTCGAGGCGTTGCGGGCTGAGCAGAAGGCCATCGCGGTGGCGCGCGCCCGGCTGGAGCGGCTCAAGCGCGTCCGGCCGATCATCGCCGAGATCGACGCGCTGGAGGAGCGCATCGCCGCCGAGACCGACCTCGCCGATGCGGATCCCGCCTGGATCGCCCGTTTCGGGGCCGCCCTTGACGCGTGCCGCGCCGCGGAAGCCGAGGCGGTGCGGGCCGAAGCCGCGCGCGACCGGGCCCGGAGCGAGGCCGAGGCGGTACCGGTCGAGCCGGCGCTGACCCACCGGGCCGACGAGATCCTGGCGGCGTTCAGCGGCACCAAGGAGTTCGAGAAGGGCGGCACCGACCTGCCCCGGATCGAGGGCGACGCCTACAAGGTCGGGCTGGAGCTTGAGCGGCTGCGTGGCCGGATCGGCGCCCCCGATCTCGCCGCGCTCGAGGCTGGGCAGCCTCCGGACGCCGCGCGCGCACGAATCGAGCGCCTGATCCGGGAGGGCCGGACCTTCGCGGCCGCGGAGGATCAGCTCGGCCGTGACCTCGCCGCCGCCCGTGCCGAGCGGGAGCGCCTCGCCCGGGAGATGGAGGCGGCGGATGCGGCCCGGGATCCGACCCCCCTGCGGGAGGCGTTGAAGCCTCTCGCCCGCCTGCACGAATGGATCGCCGCCCGCGAGACCCTCGACGCCGCCATTTGCCGAGAGGCGGCGCTGCTGCACAACCAGGCGGGGCGGCTGTCGCCTCCGGTGGCCGACCTCGCCGTCCTCGTCCGGACGCCTCTGCCCGCTCCCGATACGGTGGCGCGTTACCGTCAGCGTCTGGAGACCAAGACCCGCGAGCACGAGCGGGCCGCCGACCGTCGCGACACCGCCCGCCGGCAGGTCGCCGCCACCCAGGCGCGGCTGCGTGAGCGCGAGGCCGGCCGGCCCGTCGCCACCCGGGAGCGGCTCGACGCGCTGCGGGCGACCCGCGATGCCGCCTTCGCGTTTCTCCGCGATGCCCTGGCGGAAGGGCGCCCGGCCGGGATCGCCGAGATCGCAGCCTTCGAGCGCGCGCTCCTGTCGGCCGACCGCGTCGCCGACGAGCGGGCCTCCGATGCGGCCCGGGTCGCGGCCCACGCCGCCGACCTGGAGCGCCTCGCCACCGAGGAGGCGGAGGCCACGCAGGCCGATGAGGTCCTCGCCGCCCTCGCCGCCGAGCTCGCCGCGGGCGAGGCGGCCTGGCAGGAGGCCTGGCGGCCCGCCGCCCTCGTGCCCGGCCCGCCGGCCGAGATGGCGGCGTGGCTCGCCGAGGTGGAGAGCCTGATCGAAGCGGAGCAGCGGCTCGCCGCGCAACGGATCGAGGCGGATCGCCTCCGGGTGCGGATCGAGGCAGCCCGGGCGCCGCTGACCGATCTGCGCAACCGCGCCGGGCTCGACGCCGCACCGGACCTCGAGATCGCTGCCGCGCTGGACGGTCTGGAAGCGCGGGTCGCCACCCTGGCAAGCCGCTGGGAAGCCAATCTTCAGACTGCCGGTCTGGTGCGCGCCGCCGGACTTTCGGTTGAGCGGCTGGAGCGGGCCCTCGCCGAGACCGCCGCTCGGCGCGCCGCGTGGCAGGCCGATTGGGCGGCGGCATTGCTGCCCCTCGGGCTCGACGGTGCGGCTGGGCCCGAAGAGGCCGAGGGCGCGCTGGAGGCATGGCGGAGCGTGCCGGACCGGTTGGCGGAGCGGGCCGCCCTGCAGCGGCGGTCCACCGGCATCCGGCGGGACATGGAGGCGTTCCGGGTCACGGTGGCCACCCTGGTCGAGGCCCTGGCGCCCGATCTCGCGCAGGCGCCGCCCGCCGGTGCGATCCGGACCCTCCACGGCCGTCTCGTCGCCGCACAGGCCCTGGAAGCGCGGCGTGCCGAGCTCGACCGCCGCCGCGAGGAGGCCGAATTGGCGCATCGCAACGCCGCGGAATCGCACGAGGCGGCCCGGGCGACCCTCGTCCGGCTGGTGGCCGAGGCGATGCCGGACCTCGCTGCGGCCCCGACTGCGGAGATCGATCGTCTGTTCGGCCGCTTGAGTGCCCGGGAGCTGCTGCGCGCCGAGCGTCTGCGGCTCCGCGGCAGCCTCGCGGGCGCAGCCGACGGGCTTCCCGAGGCCGAGCTGCGCGCCGGTCTCGAGACCCTGCCCCCAGAGGCCATCGAGGCCGAACTGGCACGTCTGGCGCTCGAGGCCGAAGAGCAGGCCGAACGCGGGCAGGTGATCTTCGCCGACCGCGACCGCGCCGAGCGGCGCCGGGCGGAACTGGAGGGCGGCACCGGCGCCGAACTGGCCCTCGCCGAGCGCAAGGCGGCGGAGGCGGATCTCCAGGCGGCGGCGCGCTCCTGGGCCGTGCTGCGGCTCGCCGGTCTGATGCTGGGGCAGGCGGTGGCCCGCCATCGCGCGGGGCAGCAGGATCCCCTCGTCGCCCGGGCGGGCGCGCTGTTCCGGGCCCTCACCGGCGGCGCGTTCTCCGGCCTTGCCCAGATCTACGACGAGGCCGACACCCCGAAGCTCGCGGGGCAGCGCGCCGGGGGCGGCACGGTGGCGATCGAGGGCATGAGCGAGGGCACCCGCGACCAGCTCTACCTCGCCCTGCGGCTGGCCTACCTGGAAGACTACGCCGAACGCGCCGAGCCGGCGCCCTTCATCGGCGACGACCTGTTCTCGACCTTCGACGAGACCCGGACCGGCTACGGTCTGGACGCCCTGGCGGCGATCGGGGAACGGGTCCAGCCGATCCTGTTCACGCACCACCGCCACGTGGCGGACATCGCCCGTGACAGGCTCGGCGAAGCGGTGGACGTGGTGGCGCTGTAGAAGGGGCTGGAAGCGCCCCGTCCCGGCGCGCGGCCCTCCTCAGGCGCCCGAGCCCCCGAGATAGCGTGCCTCAAGATGCGCCCGGAACGCTTCCGTGCCGAGTGGCGTCCCGGTGGCGCGGGTGAGCAGCGCGTCGGTGTCCAGCAGGCTTCCGACCGCGTGGACGTTCGTCCGGAGCCAGTCCCGCAAGGGACCGAAATCGCCCTGCGCGAGGCGGTCCGGTAAGGCCGGCTCGGCCGACCGGGCGGCGCGGAACAGCTGCGCGGCGGCCAGGGCGCCGAGGGTATAGGTCGGGAAATAGCCGAAGGCGCCACTCGGCCAATGGATATCCTGGAGGCAACCGACCCGGTCGTCCGGCACGGTGAGGCCGAGGAGATCGCGCAGGCCGTCGTTGAACGCCCCCGGCAGATCGCGCACCGCGAGGTCGCCCGCGATCATCGCCGTCTCCAGACGGTAGCGCAGGAGGATATGGGCCGGGTAGGTCGCCTCGTCGGCATCCACCCGGATGAAGCCCGGCGCCACCCGGATGTTGAGCGCGTGCAGGTTCTCCGGCGACCATTCCGGTCCGGAACGCCCGAAGGCCGCCTGCAGGAGCGGCGCCAGGAAGGTGAAGAAGTCCCGGCTCCGGCAGGCCTGCATCTCGACGATGAGCGACTGGCTCTCGTGCAGGCTCATCCCCCGCGCCGCGCCGACCGGCTGGTTCCGCCACGCGGCCGGCCGGCCCTGCTCGTAGAGGGCGTGTCCGGTCTCGTGGAGAACGCCCATCAGGGCCCGCCCGAAATCGGCCGCGTCGTAGCGGGTGGTGATCCGGACGTCGTCGGTGGCGCCGCCGCAGAACGGATGCAGACTGATGTCGAGCCGGCCGCGGGTGAAGTCGAATCCCACCGCCTCCATCAGCCTGAGGCCGAGATCGCGCTGCACCGCCACGTCGAACGGGCCGGCGAGCGGGAGCGGCGCCGGACGGGACGCCTGGATCTCGCGCGCGCGGGCGATCAGGTCCGGCAGCCAGCCGGTCAGATCCGCGAAGAGCGGATCGATCGTCGCCCGGCGCATGCCGGGATCGTAGCCGTCGAGGAGCGCGTCGTAGGGGTCGAGCCCGAGGGCCGCGCCCTTCGCCTGGCCGATCTCCCGCTGGAGCCGCAGCACCTCGGCGAGGTGGGGCTCGAGGCGGGCGAAGTCGGCGTCGCGCCGCGCCTCGCGCCACACCATCTCCGAGCGGGACACGGCGCGGGAGCTGGCCTCGACGAGGTCGCGGGGGACGGCCGTGGCATGGGCCTGGGTGCGGCGCATCTCCCGCAGGTTGGCGGCGGCCCAGGGTTCGAGGTCGCCGCCCTGCTCGGCGGCCGCCAGTTCCTCGGCGGCCTCGGGAGCGGTGAGCATCCCGTGGGCGAGCCCGCGCAGAATCGCGAGCTGGTCCCCGCGGGCCTCGGCGGCGCCGTCCGGCATCAGGGTCTGCGCGTCCCAGCCGAGGATCCCGGCCGCGCCCTCGAGGGCCGCGAGCCGGGCGAAGCGCTGTTCGAGAATCTGGTAGGCGGTCATGCGGTCTCCGGTCCGGTACGTCTCGCGGCCTGATGCTGCGGTGGTCACCCCGCCTGAAGCATCTCCAGCTCCAGCCAGCGATCCTCCGCCTGCGACAGCTCGGTTTCGGCCTGCGCCAGCATGGTCGAAGCCTTGTCGAACCGGGCCGGATCGCGGGCGTAGAGTTCGGGGTCGGCCAGGATCGTCTTGAGCTGGGCGATCGCCGCCTCCAGCTTCTCAATGCGGGCCGGCAGCGTCTTCAACTCGTGCTGGTCCTTGAAGCCGAGCTTGGGCTTGCCCGCGGGCTGGGCCGCCGGTGCGGCGTTGCGCTCGCGCGGCTCCTTCGCCTTCGGCGCGACGGTCCGCGCCTCGACGCCCTGGCCCCGCTGGACCAGCATGTCGCTGTAGCCGCCGGCATACTCGACCCAGCGGCCGGCGCCCTCGGACACCAGCACGCTGCCCGCCACGCGGTCGAGGAAGTCGCGGTCGTGGCTCACCAGGATCAGCGTCCCCTGGTAGTCGCCCAGCATCTCCTGGAGCAGGTCGAGGGTCTCGAGGTCGAGGTCGTTCGTGGGCTCATCGAGGACGAGGAGATTCGCCGGCTGGGCCAGGGCCCGGGCGATCAGCAAGCGGTTGCGCTCGCCGCCGGACAGGACCGAGACGGGCGTGCGGGCCTGCTCGGGGGTGAACAGAAAATCCTTGAGGTAGCCGATCACGTGGCGGCTCTGGCCGTTCACCACGACGCTGTCGCCGCGGCCGCCGGTGAGCACGTCGGTGACGGTCATCCCGGGCTCCAGCACGGCGCGGGCCTGATCGAGCACCACCGGCAGCAGGTTGGTGCCGAGGACGACCTGCCCGGAATCGGGCGCGAGCCGGCCCATGAGCAGGTTGATCAGAGTACTCTTGCCGGCGCCGTTCGCCCCGACGATGCCGAGCCGGTCCCCCCGCATCACCCGAAGGGACAGTCCGTCGACGATCTTGCGCTCCCCGTAGCTCTTGGCGATGTCGCGGGCCTCGACCACGAGGCTCCCCGAGGATTCCGCGTCGGAAGCCTGCATGCTGACGCTGCCCACCGGGCGGCGCACCTCGCGCCGGTTCTGGCGCAGCTCGTGCAGGTTGCCGAGGCGGCGGACGTTGCGCTTGCGCCGGGCGGTGACCCCGTAGCGCAGCCAGTGCTCCTCGGCGGCGATCTTGCGGTCGAGCTTGTGCTGGTCCCGCTCCTCCTCCTCGAAGAAGGCGTCGCGCCACGCCTCGAAGCTGGAGAAGCCCTGGTCGATCCGGCGCGTCTCGCCCCGGTCGAGCCAGATCGTGGCCCGCGACAGGGCCGAGAGGAAGCGCCGGTCGTGGCTGATCAGCACGAGGGCCGCGCGGGTGCCCTTCAGCTCGGCCTCGAGCCACTCGATCGCCGGCAGGTCGAGGTGGTTGGTAGGCTCGTCGAGAAGCAGCACGTCGGGCTCGGGGGCGAGCGCCTGCGCCAGTGCGGTGCGCCGCCCCTCGCCGCCGGAGAGCTTGGTGGGATCCTCGGCACCCGTGAGGCCGAGGCTCTCCAGCAGGTAACGGGCGCGGTGGGTCGATTCGCCAGGCGGCAGCCCGGCCTCGACGAAATCGAGGGTGGTGTCGAAGCCCGTGAAGTCGGGTTCCTGGGCGAGGTAGCGGATCGTCGTGCCGGGTTGGACGAAACGGCGCCCCTTGTCGGGATCGACGAGTCCCGCGGCGATCTTCATGAGCGTCGACTTGCCCGACCCGTTCCGACCGACGAGGCAGGTGCGCTCACCCGGCGCGATGGCGATGTCGGCACGGGTGATCAGGGGCGTGCCGCCGAAAGTCAGGGCGACGTCCTGGAGGGTGAGGAGCGGGGGAGCGGCCATGGGCCGGCTTATGGCAGTGTGGGGCGGCCTGTTCAAACGGCGCCGCCCCCCGACCTCGTCGGCCGGTCAGGCGATCGGATTGGCCGGTCCCGTCGGCGGGCTGATCTCGGGCGCGCCCGGATCGTTGACCGGGATCTCCGGCGGATGGACGCCCGGCGCCTCGGCCGGGGTGTTCCCCGGGATCTCCGGTCCGGGCGGCTGCGTCGGGGCCTGCGGCGGATCGTAGGGCCGGTCCGGCACCGGAGCCGGCTGCGGCGGGACCTCGGGGACCTGCCCCGGATCGGCGAGGGTGTAATCGGGCACCGTAATCCTCCACGAGACCGACGGCGCGCTTCGGCACCGGTCCCGCGGAAACAGAGACCGGCCGATCCGGTTCCGGAGCGCTACTTCTTCGTCAGCAGGAGGTTGCCCTCCTTGCTCGCGACCTTCTGGATCTTCTCGGCGAAGAGGGCGAGCAGGAACGGCAGCTTCACCTCCAGGCGGACGCTCTCGGCGCCCACGTCGATCGTCCCGGCGACTTTCTGGGCCATCGCCGACACGCCGAAATCGAGTCGGTCCCCCGTCCAGGCGAGCTGATCCACGGTGATGCCGCTCTTGGCCAGGAAGGCCCGCGCCTGATCCGTGCCGTGCTCCAGGCGACGCTTGGCCTCATCGCGGCCGAGGTCGTGCGGGATGTCGACGATGAGGGGCTTGGGCATGGGCACTGATCCGAGCTGAACCCGGCTGCAGATGGGGCGTCCGGGCGCGGCAGACAACGCCCGGGGAGCCGCCCCGCCCTCTCGGACGGGCGGCTGCCCGGCGCGTGCGGCGCCCGTGAGGGATCAGTGCACGACTTGCAGCGACACGTAGGTCGTGCCGCCCATGCCCAGAGCGCGGGCGGAGCCGCGCGACAGATCGATGATGCGGCCGCGCACGAAGGGACCGCGATCGTTGATGCGAACGACCACCGAGCGGCCGGTCCGCCTGTTCTCGACGCGGACCCGGGTGCCGAACGGCAGGCTGCGATGGGCGGCGGTCAGTCCGTTGGGGTTGAAACGCTCGCCGTTCGCGGTGCGATGGCCGCTTCCATACCAGGAGGCCGCTCCGCTCTGCGCGGCGGCCGGGAGGCTTGTTCCGACGACGGTGGACAGCATTCCAAGTGAGACAACGAGCTTCCCGAAACCAAACGACATTCTCGACGCATTCCCTTTGTTGTTGTCGGGGCGGCGCCAGTCGTGTCCGAAATCGGCCGGATTATGGCAGGCATTTGCGGGCCGATTCTGTCACATTTTGGCCGATTTCGTCCTGATCATGATTATTACATGGAGGTTTATTACGGTTTGTTTCCGTTTGTTTCGCGGAGAATGCATTGTTTGGATCTTTCGTGTATTCGGAAAGTACTGTCCAGGCCACCCTGCGGCGCGCCGAAATG
Source organism: Methylobacterium sp. 092160098-2 (assembly GCF_028920805.1). NCBI lineage: Bacteria > Pseudomonadati > Pseudomonadota > Alphaproteobacteria > Hyphomicrobiales > Methylobacteriaceae > Methylobacterium > Methylobacterium sp. 092160098-2. Next base: position 597,155 of record NZ_JAQPZJ010000003.1, read on the forward strand.
GGCTGATTTTCCTAAGACCTGCATCGGCTGTGACCCTGCATCCCGCTGAGCTGGAAGCGGACGCGGAAACCAGACCTCATCCAGACCTCATCCAGACCTCATGGCGGCCGCCTGGCATGCCCGGCGGTTCGGACAGTCCAGGCCCTGCGCTAGGGCCGGACGCCCGCAGATGTGACGGGTCATCGCGGCGTAAACGGCGCCCGGGATTGCCGGGTAACCGTTGCTTAATCTGTCGTAGGATTGTCCGAGAGCGGGGTCGGCAAAATCTGCAGCCCCAGAACGGGACGCGGCGCCGCCGAATTCGACAACGTGACCTTTACCGTACCGGAGGCATGGTCTGCCGGTCAGTCGCGTAACCGGTGTTTGCCATGGCTTCCCCGCGTACCGTGGCTGCCGACGCCGTCGCCCGGAAACAGGTCTCGCGTGCCGGGCGGCCCGCGTCGGCGCCACGGATGGGTCTCGTACCCGCCCAGCGTTCCCTACCCCTCGACCAAGTTCTCGTCGGGGATTGTATCGCGGCCATGAACGCTCTGCCGGCGTCCAGCGTCGACTGCGTGTTCGCCGATCCGCCCTACAACCTCCAGCTCGGCGAGGCCGGGCTGCTGCGTCCGGACCAGAGCCGCGTCGACGCCGTCGACGACGATTGGGACAAGTTCGCCACCTTCGAGGCCTACGACGCCTTCACCCGGGACTGGCTCGCCGCCTGCCGCCGCGTGATGAAGCCGAACGCGACCCTCTGGGTGATCGGTTCGTACCACAACATCTTCCGGGTCGGGAGCGCGTTGCAGGATCTCGGTTACTGGATCCTCAACGACATCGTCTGGCGCAAGGCCAACCCGATGCCGAACTTCCGCGGCAAGCGCTTCACCAATGCGCACGAGACCCTGATCTGGGCCTCGCGCTCGGCGGACTCGAAGGGCTACACCTTCCACTACGAGGCGCTGAAAGGAGGCAACGAGGACCTCCAGATGCGCTCCGACTGGTTCATCCCCCTCTGCACCGGCGAGGAGCGGCTGAAGGATGCGGACGGGCGCAAGGTTCATCCGACCCAGAAGCCCGAGGCCCTGCTCGCCCGGACGCTGTTGGCGGCGACCAATCCCGGCGACGTGGTCCTCGACCCGTTCTTCGGCACCGGCACCACCGGCGCCGTCGCCAAGCGCCTCGGCCGCCGCTTCATCGGCATCGAGCGCGAGGAGACCTACGCGGCGGCCGCCCGTGAGCGGATCGCCGCCGTCGAGACCCTGTCGAAGGCCGCCCTCATGGTGGCGCCGACCAAGCGCGCCGAGCCGCGTGTGCCGTTCCTGTCGGTGATCGAGGCGGGCCATATCCGCCCCGGCGAGACCGTCACGGACGAGCGCCGCCGCTTCCGCGCCACGGTCCGCCCCGACGGCCAGCTCGACAACGGCCTCGTCATCGGCTCGATCCACAAGATCGGCGCCCTGGTCCAGGGCCTGCCGGCCTGCAATGGCTGGACCTTCTGGCACGTGGAGCGCGGCGGCAAGCCGGTGGTGATCGACACCTACCGGGCGGGCCTGCGGCAGGCGATGGCGAACGGCTGACGAACGTCGCGGCCGTCCGCGCGGGCGGAGCGACGCCATCCAGACTGGCATGACGCTGTCGGATGTCGCCCTGCCCTGGGCCCCGTCGCTGCGCCCGCAATCCGGAACCGCGCCGGCACTGCGCTTGAACGCACCGTCCCGGACCGGCAGGGTCGCTGGATTCCGGGGCTCGCGCCTGCTGGCAGCCCCGGACGTGCGGTGCGACCGGGTCAGGGCCGTCTTCGGGCCGGGCCCCGGCGCCGCGGCGAGGTCGGTGTCGCGGGCGGCTCCACCTCGCCCTCATGCAGATCGTCCGCTTCGGGCGGTGGCGCGGGCGCCGGCCTCGGCTGGGGCTTCGGAACGGCCCGCACGCGCGGGCGCGGAACCGGATCCGGCATCGACACCGGCGCCTCCATCGCCGCGAGGAGCGGCATCGGCGGCGGCTCCTTCCGGGGGCGTCCGCGCAGCTTCGCCTCGGGCTCCGGCTTCGGATCGAAGGCGTGGGCCAGGACCTTGCGCATCAGGCCGGGGAGCGGCTCGTCGTCGAGGGCGCTGCGCGGGGTGAAGCGCATGCCGGCCGGAACCGGTGTCGCGAGCGCGACACGGGCCACGAAGACCGTCAGCTCCAGCGGAAAATGCGTGAAGCCGTGGCGCACGAGCCCCGGAAGCCGCTTCCACCGGGCATCCAGCGGCGCGTCCAGGAGGGCGGCGGCGACGTCGTAGTCCGGCTCCCAGGCGCTGCCAGGCGGCTCGGCCATGTTGCCGAGCAGCCCCTCCGGCGCGCGCGTCCGCAGCAGCACCGCCTCGTCGCCGCTGCGGATCACCACGAAGGCCGCACCGCGGCGGAGCGCGCCCTTGGCGACCTTGATCTTGCGCGGGAACGTCTGCTGGGTGCCGAGCGACCGGGCGCGGCAGGGCAGCATCCACGGGCAGAGGGCGCAGGCGGGGCGCTTGGGCGTGCAGATCGTCGCGCCGAGATCCATGAGCGCCTGGGCGAAGTCGCCGGGCCGGTCCTCCGGGACCAGCGCCTGCGTCAGGCGGCGGATCTCCGGCCGGCTGCCCGGCAGTGGCGTCTCCACCGCGTAGGCCCGGCTCAGGACCCGCTCGACATTGCCGTCGACGGCGGCCTCCGGCCGGTCGAAGGCGATCGCCGCGATGGCCCCAGCCGTGTAGGCGCCGATTCCCGGCAGCTTGCGCAGGGCGTCCGCCGTGTCGGGAAAGCGCCCGCCAGCCGCCGCGACCGCCTTGGCGCAGGCATGGAGGTTGCGGGCGCGTGAATAATAGCCGAGGCCGGCCCAGGCCGACATCACCGCCTCCTCGGGGGCGTCGGCCAGGGCGACGATATCGGGGAAGCGCGTCAGGAAGCGCTCGAAATACGGCCGGACCGCCGCGATCGTGGTCTGCTGCAGCATGACCTCGGACAGCCAGACCCGGTAGGGATCGGGCACCTCGCCGGCGAGCGCCCGCCAGGGCAGCACCCGCCGATGCCGGTCGTACCAGGCGAGCAGCTCGTCGGCGCGCGGTTCGGGGCCGGGCTTGGGATCCGTGGCGGTGCGGGTCGGCATGCGTTCAGGCTGCATAGCCGCAGGTCGGCGGCGATCATAGGGCGATGACAGCGCGGCCCCGTGCTCCCTTCGTCAACCATCCTGCGCTAACCTTCGCGGATCCACAGGGCCGGAACCACCATGGCGCGCGTCAAACCGCTGGCCGAACTGATCGAGAGCTGCATCGGACCTGCCTTCGCGGCGCAGGGCTTCGCGTCGACCGACATCCTGGCCGCCTGGCCGGAGATCGTCGGCGAACGGCTCGCGCGATATTGCCGGCCTTCCAAGCTCGAATGGCCCAAGCGTCGCCGGAAGGATGCCGGCACGCCCGAATCCGGGACGCTGGTGGTGCGCGTCGAGGGCGTCTTCGCCCTCGAGCTGCAGCATCTCGCGCCGGTGGTGATCCAGCGGATCAACGCCCATTACGGCTGGGCCTGCGTCTCGCGGATCGTTCTGCAGCAGGACCGGGTCGGGCGCGGCGCCCGAGCGCCCTCCCCCGCCCGCATCGATCCGGCCGCCGCCGTCGAGGTGCAGCGCGCCGTAGCGGGGATCGCCGATGACGGCCTGCGCGCCGCCCTCGATCGCCTCGGCATAGCCGCGGTGGCGACGCGCCCGGACCGGTGAGCGGTCGATTCGGTCACCTTGCCAGGACGGTCGCGCCCGAGTACCGGCTTCGGAACGCCACGACTGTTCAATCCGGCGGAGCCTGCCCGATGACGACGCGACGCGACGCTCTCAAATTCTCCGGCCTCGCCCTCGGCGCCGGTCTCGCCCTGCCCTATCTCGCGCGGCCCGCCCGGGCGCAGAATTCCGAGATGGCCGCGCTGCTGCAGCCGGGTCCCCTCGGCGATGTCTGGCTCGGCCCGGCGGACGCCAAGTGCACGATCATCGAATACGCGTCGATGACCTGCTCGCACTGCGCGGCCTTCCACCGGAACACCTGGCCGACCCTCAAGGAGCGCTACATCGACACCGGCAAGGTGCGGTTCACGCTCCGCGAGTTCCCCCTCGACCCGCTGGCGACGGCGGCTTTCATGCTGGCGCGCTGCCAGGGCGATTCCAAGTATTACCCGATCACCGACCTGCTGTTCGACCAGCAGCCGGCCTGGGCCTTCACGCCCAAGCCTGTGGACGCTCTGGAGCAGATGCTCCGGCAGGCCGGCTACAACAAGCAGACCTTCGAGGCCTGCCTGAAGGACCAGAAGATCTACAGCGCCGTCAACGCCGTGAAGCAGCGCGGCCTCGACGTGTTCAAGGTCGATTCGACCCCGACCTTCTTCATCAACGGCGAGCGCTATACCGGCGAGATGACTGTCGAGGGGATGGAGAAGGTGATCAAGCCGCTGATCGGGACCTGAGAGCCCTGCCGGAGCCTTGTGCGCAACGCGGCTCCGGCGCGTCGCTTGAAGCTGGAATTCCAACTCAAAATCAAAGACTTACTGTGTATGGGGTTCGCCTTGACACTCAAGATAGGCGAAACTATGGTGCGCCCCGCTTGCTGGGGGTGTCCAGCGGGTTCCAGATCCTCCTGCCCGATGAGTTTTGAGCCGTGAACGGCGACGACCAGAGGGACGGGAAAGGGACCCAGCAGACGCCGACGGACAGCGAACTCTCCGCGAGGCTCAGACGTCTCGAGACGCAGATCGAACGGAAGCGGCCGCAGGCTGCTCCCGATCCATCGACGCGCCCTCGGAACGGCGGGCCATCCTCGCTGGGCCAGGCCATGACGATCTCCACGGAGTTCGTCGCGGGCGTGATCGCAGGGGGCATACTCGGCTGGATCGTCGATCATGTCTTCGGGACGAAGCCCTGGGGCCTGATCGTCCTCCTGATGCTGGGGTTCGTCGCGGGGATCTACAACGTGATGCGGGTGTCGGGTTTCGCCGGCGCGCGTCCGGGACGGCGCGATCGGCAGGAGCCATAAGGCGCGCCGATCGGTAGGGAATGTGGGGCGGCCGACACCCGTCGGCGCGCCGGACAAGAAGGGCGGAAGCGGGAATGGCGGTCACGATCGACCCGATTCATCAGTTCGAGCTGAAGCCGCTCGTTTCGCTGGGCCATATCGGCCATCAGCAGCTCGCGTTCACACAGTCCGCCCTCTACATGTTCGCGGCTGTCGGGGTGATCGCGCTGATCACCATCGTGGCGACGGCGTCGCGCTCGGTCGTGCCGGGCCGCATGCAGGCGCTGGCCGAGATCTTCTACGAATTCATCGCCGATACCGTGCATCAGGCGACCGGCGACGGCGGCAAGCGGTTCCTGCCGCTGGTGTTCTCGCTGTTCATGTTCGTGCTCGTCCTGAACCTCTTCGGGATGATCCCCTACGCCTTCGCGGTGACCAGCCACCTGATCATCACCTTCGGCCTCGCGGCGCTGGTGATCTCCACCGTGGTGATCTTCGGTGTGATGAAGCACGGCACCCATTTCTTCGGCCTGTTCGTGCCGTCGGGCGTGCCGAAGCCGCTTCTCGCGATCCTGGTGCCGATCGAGGTGATCTCGTTCATCTCGCGCCCGATCAGCCTGTCGGTCCGTCTGTTCGCCAACATGCTGGCCGGCCACATCGCGATGAAGATCTTCGCCTTCTTCGTGGTCCAGCTTCTTCTCGCAGGCGCCTGGAGCGTGCTATCGCCGCTCCCGCTGTTCCTGACGATCGCGCTGACCGCTCTCGAGTTCCTCGTTGCGGCGCTTCAGGCTTACGTCTTCGCGACGCTGACGGCGATCTACCTCAACGACGCCCTTCACCCCGGCCACTAGTCGTCAGACCTGGCCGGCTCCACCCGCCGCAAACGTCACTGCACGTTTCGATCTGAAGAGACCTCAGGAGTTACCATGGATCCCGTCGCTGCGAAGTACATCGGCGCCGGCCTCGCTTGCCTCGGCATGGCGGGTGCGGGCATCGGCCTCGGCAACCTGTTCGGTCAGTTCCTCGCCGGCGCCCTTCGCAACCCGTCTGCGGCCGACGGCCAGCGCGCCACCCTGCTCCTGGGCTTCGCCCTCACCGAGGCGCTCGGCATCTTCTCGCTGCTGATCGCCCTGCTGCTGCTCTTCGCCGTCTGATCGGCGCCCCGGAGGCCGCGGTCCCCGCGGTCTCCTCCCGGGCTCCGGCCCGATGAACGGGTGGACGCTCCCGCGACGGGGCGTCTGCCTTCGTCCGTCACCGCGCCGGCGGTGGCCTCACCGAACGGTGTCAGTGTAGCGGTCTCATGGCGCAGCCCAATCCCCTCACCACGCCGCCCCCGGGCGCCGACACGAAGCTCGTGCCGGGCCATGTCGAACATACGGAAGCGCATTCGGGCGCCTTCCCGCCCTTCGAGACGTCGGGCTTCCTGGCGCAGCTGATCTGGCTCGCCCTGGCCTTCGGGCTCCTCTACTACCTGATGGACAAGATCGCGCTGCCGCGGATCCAGTCGATCCTGCACGCCCGCGCCGAGCGCCTGCGTGCCGACCTGGACCAGGCGCAGGCGATGAAGGCCGAGGCGGATGCCGCCGGCGTGGCCTTCGAGACCGGCCTCCGGGATGCCCAGGGCAAGGCGCGCGACATCGCGCAGACCACCCGGAACACGCTGGCCGCCGAGGCCGAGACCAAGCGCAAGGCGCTGGAGGCGGAGCTGAACGCCAAGCTCGTCGCTGCCGAGGCGACGATCCGCACGCGGACCGAAGCCGCCATGGGCAACGTCCGCTCCATCGCGGGCGAGGCCGCTTCGGCGATCGTCGAGCGTCTGACGGGTCAGGCCCCCGACCGGGCCACCCTCGACCGCGCCCTCGACGCCACCGCACACTGAACGGGATCCCACGATGCTGCTCGAAGCCGAATTCTGGGTCGCCGTCGCCTTCGTCATCTTCATGGGCATCGCCTGGAAGGCCGGTGCCTTCTCGACGATGACCAAGGGTCTGGACGGCCGCGCCAACCGCGTCCGCCACGAACTCGACGAGGCCAAGCGCCTGCGCGAGGAAGCGGCCGCCGTACTCGCCGACTACAAGCGTCGCCGCGCCGAGGCCGAGAAGGAGGCCGAGTCGATCGTCGCCGGTGCCCGCGAGGAGGCCGCGCGCGCCGCCGAGGAGGGTCACCGCAAGCTCGATGACTTCCTCGCCCGCCGCACCAAGGCTGCCGAGACGAAGATCGCCCAGGCCGAGGCGCAGGCCGAGGCCCAGGTCCGAGCCGCTGCCGCGGAGGCTGCGGTGAAGGTATCGGAGACCATCCTGCGCGAGCGGATGCAGGGCGAGGCGGCGCAGGGCCTGATCCGTGCGAGCCTCGGCGAGGTCCGGACCCGCATGCGGTCCTGATCGCGCCCGCATCGCCGCAATGAGAAGCCGCCTTCGGGCGGCTTTTTTCGTTTCGGGAACTGCGAGGCCTCTGCACGGCGACGGCGGTCGTCGTCTCGGTCGGCGCCAGCCGTCCGGCCGAGGCCGCATCGGCTGAGGGCCGCTTCGGGTCGGACCGCGCTCGATCCGCGCGGTGGCAGGACCAGTTCTGGACCGGGCGTCCGGGTCTAATCCGTCCGCTCGCCCTCGACGGCCTTGGTCTCCTCCACCTCCGGAGCGACCTGCCCGTAATTCAGCACCGCCACCAGCGCCACGCCGCCGAAGGTGTTGCCGAGGAGCGTGGGGAGGAAGAACTTCAGCCCGTAATCGCCCATTGAGGCCGCCCCCGTAACGACCAGGTAGAAGGCCTCCACGGAGCCGGCGACGATGTGGGCGAGGCTGCAGAGCGCCACCAGCCACGTCATCAGCAGGATCACGAACGGCGCCGCGCTGGCCGTGGCGGGGAGGAACCAGACCATCAGGGCGATCATCCAGCCCGCGAAGACCGCCTTGATGAACGTCGCCCAGAAGCCGTGCGCGATGGCATCGTGGCTGATCTCCGCGAAGGCCTTGAGGACCGGCGGCTCGAAGGCGCCCGAATGGGCGAGCAGCGTCGCGATCGCCAGGGTTCCCAGGATGTTGCCCGACAGCACGATGGTCCAGAGCCGGATGACCCGGAGGCCCGTCTTCACCGAGCGGTCGTGCAGCAGCGGCAGGATCGGCGTGATCGTGTTCTCGGTGAAGAGCTGCTGGCGCCCGAGGACGACGACCAGAAATCCCACCGCATAGCCCATCGAACTCACGATCTTGGCCCAATCGGTCTCGGGCAGGTGGCTCCGCAGGACCCCCGGCACGATCAGGGACAGGGCGATGCTCAGGCCGGCGGCGAAGGCCGAGAGGAACAGGGCGAGGCCGTGGCGCCGCAGCTCCTCGTCGCCGCCGAGCCGGATGACCTCGTGCAGGACGTAGGCATCGGGCCGGACGATTTCGGAGACCTCCTTCAGCAACGCGTCGCGCCGAGCCTCCGGATCGCTGCGCTTATTCTTGTCCCGAACCATCCGCCCAGCTCCGCAACGCAACTCGATCCGATCGGATGCAGGATAGTCCGTCAGGCCGAGAGACGCGCCACCAGCGCCTCGACCGCGCTCCGCGCCTCCGCGAGCGCCTGCGCGTCCCGGCTGCGCACGACGATCCGGTTGCGAAAACCGTCCGGAGTCATCGCGGGATACGAGCCGATGGAGACGGCCGGCCGCGCCTTGGCGATCTCGCCGAGGTCGCCCGCGTAGTTGCCCTCCGGGAGGCCGGCCGCCTCGATCGTCTCGGACAGCATCGCGGCGCCGCCTTTCAGCGTCGGGGCGATCGAATCCAGCATGGCCTGCATGATGCCGGGCACGCCGGCCATCACGTGGACATTGCCGAGGCGGAAGCCCGGCGCCTTCGAGACCGGGTTGGCGATCAGGTCGGCTCCGAACGGGATCCGCGCCATGCGCAGGCGCGCCGCGTTCAGGTCCTCGGGCTTGTGCCGCTCCAGCAGCATCGCACGCGCCCGCTCATCGACATCGATGCCGACCCCGAAGGCCTCGGCCACGCAATCGGCGGTGATGTCGTCGTGGGTCGGGCCGATCCCGCCGGTGGTGAACAGATAGGTGTAGCGGGCACGCAGGGCGTTGACCGCCTCGACGATCATGGCGGCCTCGTCGGGCACGATCCGTACCTCGCGCAGGTCGATGCCGGCGGCGGTGAGGAAGTCGGCAATCGTGCCGATGTTCTTGTCCTTGGTGCGACCCGAGAGGATCTCATCGCCGATGACGAGGATCGCGGCGGTGACGGATTCGGAAGGCTGGGTCATGGAACTCTGGCGTCGGGCAGGGCCTGCAGGCAGATAGCGCAACCGCTGCCCGCGACTACGTGAACCCCGAGGACCCGATGCAGTTCGCCGCGCCGCTCGTGCCGGGACGGCTCGTGCAACGCTACAAGCGCTTCCTGGCCGACATCGATACCGATGAGGGACGGGTCACGGTGCACTGTCCCAATCCCGGAGCGATGCTCGGGCTGAACACGCCCGGCGCCCGGGTGCTGCTGTCGCGCTCGACCAATCCGGCGCGCAAGCTGCCGCTGACCTGGGAGCTGGTGGAGGCCGACCTGCCCGGGGGGCTGCAATGGGTCGGCATCAACACCCTGCGCCCGAACGCCCTCGTGGCCGAGGCCTTTCGTGCCGGCGCGATCACGGCGCTCGCCGGCCACGACACGCTGAAGCCGGAGGTCCGCTATGCCGAGGCCAGCCGGGTCGATTTCCTGGCGAGCGGCGCGGTGGCCGGCCCCTGCCACGTCGAGGTGAAGAACTGCCACATGATGCGTCGGGCGGGCCTCGCGGAATTCCCGGATTGCAAAGCCGCCCGCAGCGCCCGGCACATGCGCGACCTGGCTCAGGTCGTGGCCGAGGGGGGCCGGGCGCTGGTGGTCATCGTCGTGCAGATGAAGGCCGAGGCGTTCGACGTCGCCCGGGACATCGACCCCACCTTCGACCGGGCGTTCCGGGAGGCGCGAGCGGCGGGTGTGGCGGTCCGGGCCTACCGATGCGCCGTCGGGCCGGAGGGCGTCGTCCTCGCCGGGGAGATTCCGGTGGTCACGCCGCCCTGACGGTGCTGCGCTCGAACATCAGGTTCAGCCGGGAGCGGGCGATCTCGCGATAGCCGTAGCGCGCCAGATGCTGCAGCAGGTCGAGCTGCCACTGCCCGGTGCCGTTCTCGATCAGCAGGATCCGCGGCAGGAGCGCGTCCGGCGCCTCGCGCAGGAACGGCTCCAGGATGAGGTCCTCGGCGCCCTCGACGTCGAGCTTGACCGCATCGACCCGGGTGAGGCCCTCGCTCCGCAGGAGATCGAGGAGGGTCACCGCCGGGACGGTGATCCGCGCACCCTCGTTGGTGCCGACGATGCGCAGGCTCGACTCGCCGCGGTTGCGCGGATCGATGAACAGGGTCAGCTCGCCTGCCTTGTCGGCCACCGCGCAGGCGACCGCCTTCACGGTGTGGAACGGGTTCTGGGCGATGTTGTAGGTCAGGCGGTCGAACACGTCGGGCTGGGGCTCGACCGCGACGATCCGCGCCCCCGGGCCCGAGAAGGCCGCCACGCACAGGGCGTAGGCGCCGACATTGGCTCCGATGTCGAGGAACACGCAGTCCCTCGGCAGGTGCTTCTGGAGCAGCGCGCGCTCCTCCGGATCGAAGAACTGCGGGGTGAAGAGCACCTTCTTCTCGCAGTTGTTGTTGTAGGGGTGCAGCCGCATCCGCGCGCCGTAGCGGGTCACGTCGAGGGGCTTGCCCCCGAGCCGCGCGATGGCGATCCGGCGCAGGAACAGCGCGAGGCGCCGCCCGTACCAGGATTCGGCCGGGATCCGGTTCGTGCGGCGGGTGATCGCCGCGACGAGACCGGACGGTTCATAGGTGCCGTAGGGCTGGATGTCGGTCATGACCGGGGCGGTTTGCCAGCCGGCGCCCCGAGCCGCAAGCGGATCGATCCACGTTGCTCCGGCGCGCTCCGGTGGTCTAAGCCGTGGCCGAGCTTGATGAACACGGGTTGCGCGGCATGGAGTCCTTCAATTCCGACGGCGTGCGGATCGCCTATATCGACGTCCCGCCCGCGGACGGGGCCGGGAAGCCGATCCTTCTGATCCATGGTTTCGCGTCGAACCATGCGGTCAATTGGGTCAACACCCAGTGGGTGCGCGCCCTGACCCAGGCCGGCTACCGCGCGATCGCGCTCGACAACCGCGGTCACGGCGAGAGCGAGAAGCTCTACGATCCGGCCGCCTACAGCTCCGACGCGATGGCCAACGACGCGATCCGGCTTCTCGACCATCTCGGCATCGAGCGCGCTCACGTCATGGGCTACTCGATGGGCGGGCGGATCACCGCCCATATTGCCCTGGACCATGCGGACCGGGTTCGCTCGGCCCTGATCGGCGGCCTCGGAATGCACCTCATCGAAGGCAAGGGTTTGCCCTCGGGGATCGCCGAGGCCCTGGAGGCGCCCGCCGGGACGCCGGCGCCCAACCCGACGGCCGCAGCCTTCCGCACCTTCGCCGAGCAGACCCGCAGCGACCTGCGGGCGCTGGCCGCGTGCATGCGCGGCTCACGTCAGACGCTGAGCCGGGGGGAACTCGCGCAGATCGAGGTCCCGGTTCTGGTCTCGGTCGGGACCCTCGATACGGTCGCGGGCTCCGGCCCCGGGCTCGCCGCCCTGATCCCGGACGCCCGGGCCCTCGAGATCGAGGGCAAGGACCACTCCACCGCGGTCGGTGCCAAGCCGCACCGGGACGGGGTGCTGGCCTTCCTGGCCGCGCAGCCCTGAAGCCTCAGCTCTTCAGCCGGTAGCCCGTCCGGAAGATGTAGGTGACGAGGCCGAGGCAGATCACCAGGAACAGAGCGGTCATGCCGAGGCTGATCGCGATGTTCACGTCCGCCTTGCCGAAGAACGCCCAGCGGAAACCGCTGATCAGGTACACGACCGGGTTGAGCAGGCTCACCGCGTGCCAGAAGGGCGGCAGCATGGAGATCGCGTAGAAGCTGCCGCCCAGGAAGGTGAGCGGGGTCACGACGAGGAGCGGCACCAGCTGCAGCTTCTCGAAGCCGTCCGCCCACAGGCCGATGACGAAGCCGAACAGGCTGAAGGTCACCGCGGTGAGGAGCAGGAAGCCCAGCATCCAGAGCGGGTGATCGATCCGCAGCGGCACGAACAGGGCCGACGTCGCCAGGATGATCAGCCCGATCAGGATCGATTTGGAGGCCGCCGCGCCGACGAAGCCCAGCACCACCTCGAGCGGCGAGATCGGCGCCGACAGGATCTCGTAGATCGTACCGGCGAAGCGCGGGAAGTAGATGCCGAAGGAGGCGTTCGAGATGCTCTGCGTGAGCAGCGAGAGCATGATCAGGCCGGGCACGATGAACAGCCCGTAGGGCACGCCGTCGACCGCCGAGACCCGGGAGCCGATCGCGGCGCCGAACACCACGAAGTACAGGGTGGTCGAGATGACCGGAGCCAGGATGCTCTGCCCGGCGGTGCGCCAGAAGCGGCCCATCTCGAACCGGTAGATGGCCCGGACCGCCGGCCAGTTCAGGGTGAACGCCGCGCTCATGCCTGTGCCCTCTCCTCGCGCACGAGGCCCACGAAGATGTCCTCCAGCGAACTCTGTTCGGTGTGAAGGTCCTTGAAGCGGATTCCCGCCGCCGCCAGGCCGGTGAGAAGCCCCGTGATGCCGGTCCGCTCGGCGCGGGTGTCATAGGTATAGACCAGCTCGCTCCCCTCCCCCGAGAGCGCCAGGCCGTAATCGGCGAGTTCCGGCGGCACCGCGGTGATCGGCTGCTGGAGATGCAGGGTCAGCCGCTTGCGCCCGAGCTTGTGCATCAGCGCGGCCTTCTCCTCGACCAGAATGATCTCGCCCCGGCGGATCACGCCGATGCGGTCGGCCATTTCCTCGGCCTCTTCGATGTAATGGGTGGTGAGAATGACGGTGACGCCCTGCTGGCGCAGGTCGCGCACGAGGCGCCACATATCCTGGCGCAGCTCCACGTCGACGCCTGCGGTGGGCTCGTCGAGGAACAGCACCCGGGGCTCGTGCGACAGCGCCTTGGCGATGAGCACCCGCCGCTTCATCCCGCCCGACAGGGTCATCAGCCGGCTGTCGCGCTTGTCCCAGAGGGACAGCGCGCGCAGGATCCGCTCGATATGCCCGGCATCGGGCTTCATCCCGAACAGGCCGCGGGAGAAGCTCACGGTGTTCAGCACCGTCTCGAAGGCGTCGGTGGTCAGTTCCTGCGGCACGAGGCCAATCGCCCGGCGCGCGGCGCGGTAATCCGCCACGATGTCGTGGCCGTCGACCAGAACGCTTCCCGAACTGGCGGTGACGATGCCGCAGACGATGTTGATGAGCGTCGACTTGCCGGCACCGTTTGGACCCAGCAACGCGAAGATCTCCCCCCGCTCGATGGCGAGGTCGATGTCGCGCAGGGCGGTGAAGCCGGACGTGTAGGTCTTCGACAGCTTCGAGATGGAGATGATCGGCATCGGGGCCTGGAACGAGCTGGGGCATGCGCGGTGCCGGCAGCCATGAGGCCGGCACCGGAAACGCGGTGGGCCGACCGATCGGACCGTCTTCGGTAGCGGGCGCCCCTATAGCACGCGGCAATCACGGTGCTGACAGACCCCGTGTGTGCCACCGCACCGCGAGGACGCCGCGTCCCTCACGTGCGGCCGTAGCGCTCCGCCAGCGCCACGCACTCCTTCCGGAGATCCGGGTCCTCGATGCGCGAGAAGGCCGTCAGCAGCGCGGCACATTCCGCGGCGCTCGGGCCGCGGGTTCCCCCGGAGGCTGGCGGCCTCCGGAATGTGGATTCCGGAACGTTCAACATGCGGGCGATGTCTCGAAGCAGCTTGTCCCGCTCACGAGCCGACTGGGCCGCGCCGTCGAGATCGAATCCGCCCGCGTCCGTCATGATCTCTTCGAAACCAATCCTTCAGCCGAGCGCGAATGCACGGGGTCCCACACACGCGCCGTTCGCGCGGCGCGGCTCTACCATTCACACTCTCGCGGCGGGTGCAACCTACCGTTATGGCTCTGCCTCGGAAGAGGGCTGCGACTTAAGGCCGGATGGCTGGCGCGTAGAGGCAGATCGGTGGGCCTGCCTCCGGATTCGGCAAGCGTGAAGCAACCTCCACGCTGGAATATCGTCAAAAAATACAACTATAGGTGGCGGCAATGCCGCCCTAGGCCGCGTGGCGCAGGGCGAACAGCGCGGCCAATCCCAGGATCGTCGCACCGCCGAGAAATCGACGCCAGGGATTCACGCCGCGCAGCAGCTTATCGGCAGCCCACCAAGCCAGCGCAAGATCTGCCCCAAGGGACAGCCAGGATGCGAGCGGCCCGTGCTCCTGCGCCGACCAAGCGGCCAGACTGAAGCCAGCAAACAGCCAGAGCGGCAGATTGGGCCACTGGGCCACCGTCATGGCGCCGGTGTTCCTGTCGCGGAACAGCCAATCGAGCGCCCGCCGGACGGTCGTGGGCGGTGATGGGGCCATGGCTCGAACCTTCCTGCTGCCAGCAGGTGCGTAGCGCCGCATCGGATCGGACCAAGATGAACCGCCGCCTGCGGATCCCGAATTAACGCAGCGGTAACGTTAGTAAACAGAAACCGTCGGTAAATCCCTAACGGAACCTGAAAGGACTCGCGAGAATCCCACGCTTTGGATGATGATCGGACATCGCAGCGGCGGCCCGTCAGCCGAACAACGAGGATCGATCATGAGCGCGCGCCTGGAAGATCTGAAGTTCATGCTGACGCTCAGCGCCGTCGTTCTCTTCGGCAGCGGCCTCGACATCATCCTGCGCTGATTGCACCGGTCAGGTGGGGCGGCAGGGCCGGGCCGCCGCGCACGATGGCGCGTCCGAGCGCCGAGCGGGCTGCCGAAGGGCGGCCCTGCAATCCGCTGCCACGGCCCGGTGTGAACGGGACGGCGACCGCGTGCGACGCGAAGTCCACGCGGCGGAGCGTTCCGGCGGTGGCGGACGGGATCTGCCCGGAGCGGAGAAAGCTCCGCAATTCGGCGGCCTTCGCCTGGCGTTCCGTCCGTATCCGGAGCACCGCGATCACGAGGCCGACCAGCCCGGCCGCCTCCAGGAACGCCGCGACCACGTAGCCCGAAGCCATCCGTTTCCACCAACCGTATCGAGGGAGTTGCCGCTGTTGCTGCGGCCGTCTCCGCTCTGCGCCGCGATGGTTAGCGAGACCTTAACGGCTACGTAGATCGCCGCAGGTCCGCCGGTGCCGTCCATTCCTTCGCAACGCCAACGCTTCGGCTTATGCCCTTGTCGCAGCAGCGAAACTCAAGCGCGGTCACGCGCCTCGCGGCACGCGCCATGCGTGTTCAGGAGCCTGTGAACGCCGGTCCGCCCTACCACATGTCGAGGGCGACGCGCGCCTCGTCCGACATGCGGCTCTGATCCCACGGCGGATCGAACACCATGGTCACCGAACAGGACTGGACGCCCGGCACGGCGCTCACCGCGTTCTCCACCCAGCCCGGCATCTCACCGGCCACCGGGCAGCCCGGGGCGGTCAGCGTCATGTCGATGGCGACCTTCCGATCGTCGCCGATATCGACCTTGTAGATCAGGCCGAGTTCGTAGATGTCGGCCGGAATCTCGGGATCGTAGACGGTCTTCAGGGCCGCGACGATGTCGTCGGTCAGGCGATCGAGTTCCGCCTGCGGGATCGCGGAATCGCCTTCGACGGCGGGGGCGTTCATGCCCCCCGTGATGGTGGCGTCGGTGGTCATCGCTTCACTCTCCCCGGACCCGCGCGGACGGGACCAGCCTCGGATCCAGATATCAGGTAAACAGCATCTCCGCCCTGCCGAGGGCTTCGGCAAGGGCATCGATCTCGGCGGTCGTGTTGTAGAGCCCGAAGGACGCGCGGCAGGTCGACGTCACGCCGAACCGCTGGAGCAGCGGCATGGCGCAGTGGGTCCCGGCCCGGACCGCCACGCCCTGGCGGTCGATGACCGTGGCGATGTCGTGGGCATGAGCGCCCTTCATCTCGAAGGCGATCACACCGCCCTTGCCGGCCGCCGTGCCGATCAGGCGCAGGGCGTTCATCGCGCCGAGCCGCTCCTGCGCGTAAGCCGTCAGCTTCGCCTCGTGGGCGGCGATCGCGTCGCGTCCCAGCGTCATCATGTATTCCAGCGCCGCGCCGAGGCCGACAGCCTCGATGATGGCCGGGGTGCCCGCCTCGAATTTGTGCGGCGGTTCGTTGTAGGTGACCGCGTCCTCGCTCACCGTCCGGATCATCTCGCCGCCGCCCTGGTAGGGCGGCAGGCGCTCCAGCCATTCCTTCTTGCCGTAGAGCACGCCGATCCCGGTCGGCCCGTAAACCTTGTGGCCGGTGAAGACGAAGAAGTCGCAATCGAGCGCCTGCACGTCGACGGGCTGATGGACCGCGCTCTGTGCGCCGTCGAGCAGGACCGGGACGCCGTGGGCGTGGGCGATACGCACGATCTCCGCGGCGGGCGTCACCGTGCCCAGCACGTTCGACATGTGGGTGATCGCCACCATCTTGGTGCGGGGCGAGAACAGCTTCTCGTATTCCTCCACCAGGAAGTTGCCCTGGTCGTCCACCGGTGCCCACTTGATCACGGCGCCCCGGCGCTCGCGCAGGAAGTGCCAGGGCACGATGTTGGAGTGGTGCTCCATGATCGAGAGGATGATCTCGTCCCCCTCCCCGATCAGGCCGGCCCAGCCCATCGACGAGGCCACGAGGTTGTAGGCCTCGGTGGCGTTGCGGGTGAAGATGATCTCGTCCGTGGAGGCGGCGTTGAGGAACTGCCGCGTGGTCTCACGGGCGCCCTCGAAGCCCTCCGTGGCGGCGTTCGCCATGTAGTGCAGGCCGCGGTGGACGTTGGCGTAGCCAGTCTCCATGCAGGAGACCATCGCGTCGATCACCTGACGGGGCTTCTGCGCCGAAGCGGCGTTGTCGAGGTAGACCAGCTTCTTGCCGTAGACCTGCTGGCCTAGGATCGGGAAATCCTTGCGGATCGCCTCGACGTCGTAGGCGGGGGTGAGGACGGGTGCGTTCATCGCTTCTCACTCACTGAGCGCCCACCCTTCGAAGAGGACGGGCCCCCTCCCCCATGCGGGGAGGGGTAAGGGGGCGGGCGGGTCATGAGGCGCCGCCGAGATTCGACCGGCGCCGCTCCCACCTCGGGCTCCTCCCCGCACGGGGGAGGAGAGCGCATCGCGTGCGGGACGGAGCGGGTTGCGGACGCTACACCCGTGCCTTCAGCCAGGCCTCGATCTCGCCGACCAGCGCCGCGCGGGCGCCCTCGTGCGTGACCGCTTCCACCGCCTCGCCCACGAAGGCCTGCACGAGCAGGCTCTCGGCGATCGCGCGCGGCAGGCCGCGGGCCATCAGGTAGAATAGCAGATCGTCGTCCGGCGCACCGCAGGTGGCCCCGTGGCCGCAGGCGACGTCGTCGGCGAAGATCTCCAGCTCCGGCTTGTTCATCATCTGCCCCTCGTCCGTGAGGAGGAGGCAGTCGGACTTCATCTTGCCGTCGGTCTTCTGGGCGGCCTGACGGACGATGATCTTGCCCTGGAACACGCCGGTGGCGTCACCGTCGATGATCCACTTGAACTGCT
This sequence comes from Methylobacterium sp. 092160098-2, assembly GCF_028920805.1. Taxonomy (NCBI): domain Bacteria; kingdom Pseudomonadati; phylum Pseudomonadota; class Alphaproteobacteria; order Hyphomicrobiales; family Methylobacteriaceae; genus Methylobacterium; species Methylobacterium sp. 092160098-2. The sequence goes on from NZ_JAQPZJ010000003.1 coordinate 614,728, forward strand.
CGCGGCCGACACCGCCCACGGCGGCATGGTCGGCGAGCAGCGTCGAGTCGGCGAGCTGTCCCCTGCGCAGCATGGCCGCGCCGTTGACGACCACGTTCGTGTCCTCGCCCGCGATGTGGACGAAGATCTGGTGGCGCGACAGCACCGCTCCGGTCACGAGGTTCACGGTTTCCACCTGCCCCTCGGCCTCGACCTTCAACGACAGGGTCGAAAGCGCGATGGTGGCATCGCCCTCGATGTTCAGGCGGGTGTGCCGGAAGGCAGCCTTCGGGCCGACCACCACGTCGAGGGCGTCGTTCGGCTGGCAGGTGAGGCCGTCCGTTCCCTCATGGCTCTCCAGTAGGCTGAACTCCGCGCCCTCGCCCAGCTGGACGAGCACGCGGGTCGCCGTGGAGAACGGCGCGTCGCCGGTGCCCACGAAGCGGAGATGCAGCGGCCGCACCGGCTTCGCACCGGCAGCGACCGTGATCACCGCGCCATCGGCCAGGAAGGCGGTGTTGAGTTGGTAGACCGGGTTCTCCCGGGCCTGTGCGACCGGGGCGAGCTGCTTCAGGCCTGCATGGCCCTGGGCGAGGGCCTCCGACATCGGCACGACCGTGACACCCTCGGGGATCGCATCGAGATCCGACAGTTCGCCGATGAGGTGCCCGTTCACGAAGGTCAGGCGCGCGGCCTCGATGCCGGAGAAGCCCTTCGCCTGCGCGACGGCCGCCTTGGCGACCTCGAGGCTCGGCGCATCGGCCGGCGGTGCGGCCTCGGTGATGGCGGCGCGCAGATCCGTGTACTTGAAGGCCTCGACCCGGCGGCTGGGCAAGCCGGTCGCCTCGAAGAAGCGGAACGCCTCCTCGCGGGCGATCGCCGTCTCGCTGGCGAAGCTCTGGCGGGCCGATTCGAACAGCTTCGACAGGCCGGCCTCGGCGGGGGAGCGGAGGTTGGTGACGCCGGCCATGGTTCAGGCCGCCTCGTTGGTGCGATACTCGGCGTAGCCGGAGGCCTCGAGTTCGAGGGCGAGCTCCTTGCCGCCGGTCTTCACGATCTGACCCTTCGACATGACGTGCACGGTGTCGGGCACGATGTGGTTGAGCAGCCGCTGGTAGTGGGTGATGACCAGGAACGAGCGGTTCTTGTCGCGCAGCGCGTTCACGCCCTCGGACACGATGCGCAGGGCGTCGATGTCGAGGCCGGAATCGGTCTCGTCGAGCACGCAGAACTTCGGCTGCAGCAGCGCCATCTGGAGGATCTCCATGCGCTTCTTCTCGCCGCCGGAGAAACCGACGTTGAGGGCGCGCTTGAGCATCTCCTTGTTGATCTCGAGCTTGTCGGCGGCGCCGTTCACCGCCCGGATGAAGTCGGGGGTCGACAGCTCCGCCTCGCCGCGCGCCTTGCGCTGCGCGTTGAGGCAGGCCTTGAGGAAGGTCATGGTGCCGACGCCGGGGATCTCCAGCGGGTACTGGAAGGCCAGGAAGATACCGGCCGCGGCGCGCTCGTCGGCGGCCATCTCCAGCACGTTCTGCCCGTCGAGCAGGATCTCACCGTCGAGGACCTCGTAGTCCTCCTTGCCGGCGATGACGTACGACAGGGTCGACTTGCCCGAGCCGTTCGGCCCCATGATCGCCGCGACCTCGCCGTCGTTCACGGTCAGGTTCAGGCCGTTCAGGATGCGGTTGTCCTCGATCTGCACGACGAGGTTCTTGATTTCCAGCATGTCAGTCCAAGTCCTTCATAACCATTCGTCCCGCATCGCCCGCAGGAACGCGAGGATCCCGGCCGGGTAGCCGGAGAGATCGCCGATCACCGCGTCGATGCCGCACCGGGGACAGAGGGCGGTGCCATCATCGGCGATCCACCCCGCGATCTCGTCCGGCGCGAAAACCTCGAGGCAGAAGAAGCATCCGCACAGGACGCTGCTCCTGACCTCGTCGGCGTGCCGCGCGCTGTGCCGATGCGCGGCCCGCAGCACGTCGTCGTCGAAACCGCCCAGGCGGTCAGCCCACCGAGCCTTCCAGGCTGATCGAGATCAGCTTCTGCGCCTCGACGGCGAACTCCATGGGCAGCTGCTGCAGCACGTCCCGGACGAAGCCGTTGACGATGAGTGCGGTCGCCTCCTCCTCGGAGAGGCCGCGCTGCTGACAGTAGAACTTCTGGTCCTCGGAGATCTTCGAGGTTGTCGCCTCGTGTTCGAACACCGCCGAGGCGTTCTTCGACTCGATATAGGGCACGGTGTGCGCGCCGCACTGGTCGCCGATCAGCAGGGAGTCGCAGTTCGTGAAGTTCCGGGCGTTGGAAGCCTTCCTGTGGGCCGAGACGAGCCCCCGGTAGGTGTTCTGCGACCGACCCGCCGAGATGCCCTTCGAGATGATCCGGCTCGTCGTGTTCTTGCCGAGATGGATCATCTTGGTGCCGGAATCGACCTGCTGCATGCCGTTCGACACCGCGATCGAGTAGAACTCGCCGCGGGAATCGTCGCCGCGCAGGATGCAGGACGGGTACTTCCACGTGATCGCCGAGCCGGTCTCGACCTGCGTCCACGAGATCTTCGAGCGGGCGCCACGGCAATCGCCGCGCTTGGTCACGAAGTTGTAGATGCCGCCCTTGCCCTCGTTGTCGCCCGGATACCAGTTCTGGACCGTTGAGTACTTGATCTCGGCATCGTCGAGGGCGACGAGCTCGACCACCGCGGCGTGGAGCTGGTTGTCGTCGCGCTTCGGGGCGGTGCAGCCCTCGAGATACGAGACGTAGGAGCCCTTGTCGGCGATGATCAGCGTGCGCTCGAACTGGCCGGTGTCGCGCTCGTTGATGCGGAAATAGGTCGACAGCTCCATCGGGCAGCGCACGCCCGGCGGAATGTAGACGAACGACCCGTCCGAGAACACGGCCGAGTTGAGCGTGGCGAAGAAGTTGTCGGTCACCGGCACGACCGAGCCGAGGTACTTCTTCACCAGCTCGGGATGCTCGCGCACGGCCTCGGAGATCGGCATGAAGATCACGCCGGCCTTCTCCAGCTCCTTCTTGAAGGTGGTGGCCACCGAGACCGAGTCGAACACGGCGTCGACCGCGACGCGGCGCTCCGGCGCGATGCCCTCCAGCACCTCGACCTCGCGGAGCGGGATGCCGAGCTTCTCGTAGGTCTTCAGGATCTCAGGATCGATCTCGTCGAGCGACATCGCCGCCGGACGCTTGGGCGCCGCATAGTAGTAGATGTCGTTGTAATCGACCTTGTCGTAGGAGACCCGCGCCCACTCCGGCTCCTTCATGGTCAGCCAGCGCTTGTAGGCGTCGAGGCGCCACTCCAGCAGCCACGCGGGCTCGTTCTTCTTGGCCGAGATGAAGCGCACGACGTCCTCGGAGATGCCCTTCGCGGACTTCTCCATCTCGATGGTGGTCTCAAACCCGTACTTGTACTGGTCGAGGTCGATCGAGCGGACCCGGTCGATGGTTTCCTGCACGGCAGGCATCAGCGTCTCCTGGGCATCTCCGGCGTCAAGGGCCGGGAAGCGTCTGTCGGATAGCGGGGGCGCGGCCCTCAGGCCGCCTGTCCTCGCCGTCTATATAGGGGCTGCAAGGCCCGTTCGAAGGCGTCGAGGAAGCATGCCACCTCCTCGTCCACCGTGTTCCAGCCGAGGCTGACGCGCAGCGCCCCCCCGGCGAGGTCAGGACCGACGCCCATCGCGGCGAGCGTCGCCGAGCGCGCGACCTTGCCCGAAGAGCAGGCCGAGCCCGACGACACCGCCACGCCGGCGAGGTCGAGGGCGATCAGGGCCGAGGGCGCATCGAGGCCCGGGACCGAGAAGCTGAGGGTGTTGGGCAGGCGCTGGGCCCCGGCGGCGAACACCACCGCGTCGGGCGCCAGGGCCCGGATGCCAGCCTCGATCCGGTCGCGCAGCGCCCCGAGGCGCGCGCTCTCCCGGTCGAGCGACTCGCGGGCGATCCGCGCGGCCTCGCCCATGCCGACGATGGCCGGCAGGCACTCGGTGCCGCAGCGCTGCCGGCGCTCCTGCCCGCCACCCCGCATAAAGGCGGTCTCCAGGGTGACCCCGTCGGCCAGCACCAGCGCGCCGACACCCTTCGGCGCCGCGAACTTGTGGCCCGACAGGGTCAGTGCGTCGAGGCCGAGGCCGGCCATGTCGAGGGGGACCTTCCCGGCCGCCTGCACCGCGTCGCTGTGGACCATGGTCCGGCCGTGCTCGCGAGCCAACCCGACGATGTCGGCCAGCGGCTGCACGGCGCCGGTCTCGTTGTTGGCGGCATGGACTGAGACGAGCACGGACTCGTCGGACAGCGCGGCGAGCCGTGTCCCCAGGGCGGCGAGGTCGACCACGCCGTCGGCCGTGACCGGCAACGCCTCCGCGGCCGTTTCCGGGAACCGGTGACCCGCCGCGACGCAGGGGTGCTCCGTCGCCGAGTAGAGGAGCCGGGTCGGAGCCGGCGTGCTGCGGCGACGCAGGGCGCCCGACAGGGCGGCGTTGGCGGCTTCGGTGCCGCCGCTGGTGAAGACGACCTGTTCGGGCCGCGCCGTCACCAGGGCCGCGACTTCGGCGCGGGCCGCTTCAAGAGCGGCCCGGGCGGCCCGACCCTCCGCGTGGATCGAGGACGGGTTACCGGGGAGCATCAGCGCGCGCGCCACCGCCTCGGCGACGGCCGGACGGACCGGAGCTGTCGCATTGTAGTCGAGATAGGCGCGTCCCCGGCTCATCCGCGTTCCGTTAAGTCCTCTGCTGCGGCGCGTCACAATTCCTTGCCCGCGCACCGGCTCGCCGTGCTAAGGCGCGCCGAGAGAATGAGATCCCGCCGCCCCAATCCGGTCGGCGTGGCAGCCGGCGCGAAGCTTCAGGCGGCTTCTTTAGAATAGTTCTAATCATCTAGAACCATTCTAAGACTGCTTTTATGGGGCGCGCGCGACGAGTCAAGGCTGCCGCGTCGCCGTGCCGATCGCCCGGCGGGCGATCTCGAGAGTGAGAGACGAGCGATGCCCGAAGTCATCTTCACCGGCCCGGCCGGCCGCCTGGAAGGCCGTTATCAAGCCCCCAAGAAGCGCGGTGCGCCGATCGCCATTATCCTGCACCCGCACCCCCAGTTCGGGGGTACGATGAACAATCAAATTGTGTACAACCTTTTTTACACCTTCGCCAATCGCGGTTTCGCAGCCCTGCGTTTCAATTTCCGCGGGGTCGGCCGCAGCCAGGGTTCCTTCGATCACGGCTCGGGCGAATTGTCGGATGCCGCCGCCGCCCTCGACTGGGTGCAGTCGGTCAACCCCGAGGCGAAGTCCTGCTGGATCGCCGGCGTGTCGTTCGGCTCGTGGATCGGCATGCAACTCCTGATGCGCCGCCCCGAGATCGAGGGCTTCATCTCCATCGCCGCGATGGCGAACCGCTACGACTTCACCTTCCTGGCCCCCTGCCCCTCCTCCGGCCTGTTCGTGCACGGCTCCGAGGACCGGGTGGCGCCCGCCCGCGAGGTCATGCCGGTGATCGAGAAGGTGAAGACCCAGAAGGGCGTCATCATCGAGCACCAGATGGTCGATGGCGCGAACCACTTCTTCGACGGCAAGGTCGAGGAACTGACACAGACGGTGGACACCTATCTCGACAAGCGCCTGGGCAAGCGCGAGGAGGCGGCCTGACCGAACCGGTCCCGCGCCTTGACGGGGGGAGCCCCGGAGGAATAGGGCGCGGACTTCGGAATTGAGACTCACCTTCGCAGGTCTGATGTCAGATAGCCCGTCCGATCAACCCGTGGTGCTCCTGGTGGAGGATGACGGCCTCCTGCTGATGGAGGCCTCTGACACCCTTGCGGATGCGGGCTTCACCGTCGTCGAGGCGACGCACGCCGACAAGGCGCTGAAGGTCCTGGAGAACCGTGACGATGTCGGCGTCCTGATGACCGACGTCGACATGCCGCAGGGCTCGATGGACGGTTTCGCCCTCGCCCGCCTCGTGGCGTATCGCTGGCCGTCGATCCCCGTTCTTGTGGTGTCGGGCATGGGCACGCCCGGTCCCAACGACATGCCGGAGGGCGCTCGGTTCATTCCGAAGCCCTACGAGCCGACCACCCTGGTCCGAACCCTGCAGGCCTTCCTCCGCCGCGCGGCGTGACGCACGGATCCGCTCGGGCTGACGCCCCGGTCCGGGCATCGAACACCCGACCGAGAGCCATGACGGATCAGAACCGACCGCACCGTTTCGCGACCCGGGCCATCCATGCCGGCGCGGCGCCGGACCCCGCCACGGGCGCGCGGGTCCAGCCGATCTACTTCACCAACGGCTTCGTGTTCGACTCGACCGAGCAGGCGGCGGACATCTTCGCCGGCCGGCGGACAGGCTTCTCGTATTCCCGCGGCTCGAACCCCACCGTCGCCGCGCTGGAACGTCGCATCGCCGATCTCGAGGGCGCGAAGGCCGGCGTGGCGGTGTCTTCAGGACAGTCCGCCATGCAGCTGGTCCTGATGACGCTGATGAAGAGCGGCGACGCCTATGTCGCCTCGCCACGCCTGTTCGGCGGGTCACTCGGTCTGATGCGCCGCCTCGATGGGCGCTACGACCTGAAGCCCCGCTTCGCACGCGGCATGGCCCCGGAGGATTTCGAGGCGGCCATCACCCCGGACTGCCGGGCCATCTTCTGCGAATCGATCGTGAATCCCTGCGCGTCGGTGGTGGACCTCGATGGGATCGCCGCGGTGGCGCGGCGCCACAATCTCCCGCTCGTCGTGGACAATACCCTGGCCTCGCCGGCCCTGATCCGACCGATCGAGCACGGCGCCGACATCGTCTGGCACTCGACCTCGAAGTTCCTGAGCGGCTCCGGCCAGACCATCGGCGGCGTGATCTGCGACGCCGGCCGCTTCGACTGGGAAAAGGCCGGCGGCTACAACCTGATCACCGAGCCCTGGCCGGACTATGACGGCCTCGTCCTGACCAAGGCCTTCCCCGAAACTCCGTTCGCGGCCGCCTGCCGGTTCTTCGGCCTGCGCGACCTCGGGCCCGGCCTGTCGCCGATGAACGCGTTCCTGACGCTCATGGGCATCGAGACCCTGCCGTTGCGCATGGAGCGGCATTGCGCCAATGCGCGGGCGGTCGCGGCCTTCCTCAAGGACCATCCGGCGGTGGATTGGGTGAGCTATCCGATGCTGCCGGGACAGCCCGGGGAGGACCTCGCCCGGCGCTACACGCCGAACGGGCCGGGCTCGATCTTTACCTTCGCCCTGAAGGGCGGCGAGCCAGCGGCCCTGACGTTCATCGCCGCCCTGGAGCTGATCTCGCACCTCGTGAACATCGGCGAGATCAAGTCGCTGGCGATCCACCCGTCCTCGACCACCCACCGGCAGTTGCCGGAACACGAGAAGGCCGCCGCGCAGGTCGGGCCCGAAACCGTTCGCCTCTCCATCGGATTGGAGGACGAGGCCGACCTGATCGCCGATCTCACGCAGGCCTTGGACCGGCTCGGCTGAGCGAGACGCTCGCGTCCGAGGGGCGTGCGGCCCCTCTCCTCATCCGCCGCGACCGCAGCGAACCACGGCAATGTGCGCTGGCCGTCATCGCCCTGCTGGATTGCCGCGCCCCGGTCGCGCGAAGACCGCGACCGCGAGACCTCGCGAAGGACCTGACCTCTCGCGTTCGATCCTCGTCCGGTCCAGAGAGGCAGCCCGCCCCTCTGGATCGTCGCCGGGCCGCCGAGCCTCCGCTCAGCGCCGCCGTTCCAGGATCGACACGTAGTTGGCGACCGCCGCGCCGCCCATGTTGAAGATCCCGGCGAGTTCCGCACCGGGCACCTGCATCTCGCCGGCCTCGCCCATGAGCTGGAGGCAGGCCATCACGTGCATCGACACGCCGGTGGCGCCGACCGGATGGCCCTTGGCCTTCAGGCCGCCGGACGGGTTGATCGGCAGCCGCCCGCCCTTCTCGGCCAAGCCCTCGCGCACCACGCGGTAGCCCTCGCCGGGGGCTGCGAGGCCCATCGCCTCGTACTCGATCAGCTCGGCGATGGTGAAGCAATCGTGGGTCTCCACGAAGGAGAGGTCCTCGTTGGCGATCCCGGCCTGCGCGCGGGCCTTCTCCCAGGCCATCCGCGCGCCCTTGAACTCCGCCGGGTCGCGGCGGGACAGCGGCAGGATGTCGTTGACGTGGGCCCGGGCGCGGAAGCCGATCGCCCGCTCCAGACCCTCCGCCGTCTCGGCATCCGCCACCACCAGGGCCGCCGCGCCGTCCGAGATCAGCGAGCAGTCGGTGCGCCGCAGGGGAGCGGCCACGTAAGGGTTCTTCTCCGAGACCCGGTTGCAGAAGTCGAAGCCGAGATCCTTGCGCAGCTGCGCGTAGGGATTGCCGACGCCGTTGCGGTGGTTCTTGGCGGCGATCCGGGCCAGCTCCTCGCTGCGGTCGCCGTAGCGCTGGAAATAGCCCGCCGCGATCCGCCCGAACACGCCGGCGAAGCCGCCCTCGATGTCGGCCTCCTCCTTCCGGTAGGAGGCGCCCAGGAGGATGTCGCCGGTCTCGGCGACGGTCTTGGCCGTCATCTTCTCGGCGCCGATCACAAGGGCCACGCGGCCGCGGCCGCTGTCGACGAAGTCGAGGGCCGCGTAGAGGGCCGCCGACCCGGTGGCGCAGGCGTTCTCCAGATGGGTCGCCGGGGCGTGGGCGAGGCCGGGCCGATTCACCGCCACCAGCGCGCCCTCGAAGCCCTGCTTCGAGAAGCCGGTGTTCATCGAGCCCACATAGATGCCGTCGACCTGGGATTCCTCGACGCCGGCATGGGCCAGCGCCTCGCCCGAGATCCGGGCGATCAGCCCTTCGACATCCGGCTCCTCCAGCTTGCCGAAGGGTGTGTGGGCCCAGCCCACGATGCAGGCGCGCGTCATCCGGTGACCTCCCGAGTCTTGCGCGGACGATGGGCCCGCCGTGGCCGGCGTTCAAGACGTGCCGACGGCTCTTCGGAGCTTACTGTCCGCATGAGTGTCCTTCACGCAGGTCGCTTTCAGCGCAGGTGGAACGCGATCCACGCGACCCCGGCCAGCACCAGCGCGGTCAGCAGACCCTGGGCGAATGCGCGCTGGCGGTTCCTCACCGGTGGAACAGCTCCGGATGGCGTGCCCGGAGCGCCAGGATCAGGGTGAGCGTTTTCAGGTCGGTGATCTCGGCGCGGTCGGCCCGGGCGGCGAGCTCGGCCAGCGGGATCTCGACGACCCGGATGTTCTCGTGCTCGCCCTCGGCCCCGCCGCCCGCCTCGGCCCGATCCGCCAAGCCGTAGATCGCGAGGTACAGGTGGATCTTCTCGGTGGTGAGGCTCGCGCAGGAATAGGTGGCGCCGACGAATTCCAGGGCGTGCAGGCGCAGGCCCACCTCCTCGATCGCCTCCCGGCGGGCATTCTCCTCAGGGCTGCCGTCATCGATCAGGCCGGCCGGGGCTTCCAGCTGGACCTGCTCGCCGGCCGCGAATAGCGGCGGGACCCGCAACTCGCGCACGAGCGTCGCGACCCGCCGCTCCGGGTCGTAGGGCAGGATCCCCACCGAGTTGCCGTGATCTTCGATTTCCCGCTCGACCACGGCGCCGTCGGCGAGGCGCACCTGCGCGATGCCGAACCGGCTCCAGCCCTCGTGGAGGAAGCGGATGTTCAGGATCTCGGCCTTCATGCGCACTCCCATCTCTGATCGCCCTACACGGAAGCGTGTCTTCAAGTTCCGGGAACGCGGGCGCCCGCCGTGACGTTCGGTCGGGCATGCGCATGGCCACGCTTCCGCGGGGCGCGCTCCGGTCAGGATCGATGCGGGCAGGACCGATCAGCGGACTCAGAAGGCGCTCGGGGCGTGATGGCCTCGCGATCTGGGTCGCCCTAGCACTGACCTACATGGTCTTTGCCGGCTCGGTGAGCGTGAACGAGGGACTCGCCGCCCTCGTCTGCGCCAGCCTCGGGACGCTGTGGTGGTGGGGCGTCGGCCGGCGCGGCGGCGTGCGGTTCCGCTTCGACCGGGGGACGCTGCGGCCGATCTGGCGGGCCCTGCGCGGCTTGCCCCGCGAGACCGTTCAGGTGGGCGGCCAGCTTGTGAGGGCCCTGCATGGCGGCGCCGGCGGCGGGACGACCCGCGAGCGGAGCGCCTCCGACTTCGCCTGGGCGACGCCCGACGGTGCGACGGCGCCGGCCGCGCGGGCCGTCGGACTGCTCGCCGCCTCGCTCGCCCCCGACAGCTACGTCCTCACCCTCGACCGCGATCACGGAACGGTGGTGACGCACGGCCTGGAGGAGGCGCGATGACGGTCTGGACGGCCGCCATCCTGGCGCTGCTGCCGCCGCTCGCCGTCGCGGCGGCTTTGGCGTGGCGGGGCCGGCCCGGCCAGCGCTTCGCCGCCTACCAGCTCGCCGGCAGCGTCACGGTCCTGATCCTGACGCTCATGGCCTTCGCCACGGACCAGGCTTCGATCACCGACCTCGCCCTCACCCTGGTTCTGCTCAACCTGCCCGGCACGATGCTGCTCGCCGTCTTCCTGGAGCGCTGGATATGAGCGTCGTCATCGGTGTCCTGCTGGCCCTCGCGGTGGCGGTGACGTGGCTCGCCGCGCTCGCCCTGTGGCGCCTGCCGCGGGCCCTCGACCGGCTGCACGCGCTGGCCTTCCTCAACGTCGCGGCCTCAGTCCTCGTCACCATGGCGGCGTTCCTCGCCGACGGCGTCTCCGGGCGCTCGCTCAAGATCCTGGTGATGATGGTGGTGTTCCTCGCCTGGGCGGCGGTGCTGTCGCACGTCTCCGGCCGGGCCGTGCTGATGCGCGAGGGCCGCTCGGCATGACGGCGATCCTGCCGCTGCTGTTCCTGTTCGCCGCGATCTCGGGCACTGCCGTGGTCCTCGTGCGCGATCCCGCCCGGCAGGTCTTCGCCATCGCGGTCAACGGGCTCGTCCTGGCGATCCTGTTCGACGCCCTTCAGGCGCCCGACGTCGCCCTGTCCGAGCTGGCGGTCGGCACTGCGGCCGTCCCGCTCCTCTTCCTCGTGGCGCTCATGGCGGTGAAGACCCAGCCGCCCGAGGAGGATTCGTGAGCCCGAACGCCCGGATCGTCCTTCTGGCCCTCGCGGGCCTCGCCCTGCTCCCCGGCGCGGCGGCGGTGATCGCCGGCTTGCCGCCCTTCGGATCGACGATCGCGCAGTATGGCGAACGCATCAACGCGGTCGCCCCCGAGGCGCGGCACGTCGCCAACATGGTCAGCGCCATCAACTTCGACCTGCGCGGCCTCGACACCCTCGGCGAGGAGTTCATGCTGCTCGCGGCGATCACCGGCACGGTGGTGCTGCTGCGCGGGCGGCGCGGCGAGGGCAACACCGAGCGCGCCATGCGCCGGCCCGGCCGCGCCGTGATCCCGCGCTCGGAGGCCGTCGTGCTCGCCTGCCGGATCGCCGGCCCGCTTACCGCGCTGTTCGGCCTCTACGTCGTGCTGCACGCGACCGTGACGCCGGGCGGCGGCTTCCAGGGCGGCGTCATCCTCGCCTCCGGGACCCTGCTGATCTATCTCGGCGAGGGCTATGCCGGCTGGCGCGACGCCATCCGCAGCCACTGGCTCGACGCCCTGGAGGGCGGGGGCGCGCTTCTCTTCGCCCTGTGCGGGCTGGCGCCGATGCTCACCGGCGCCGCCTTCATGCAGAACATCCTGCCGCTCGGCACCTTCCGCGACCTGTTCTCGGGCGGCCTGATGCTCGTCGAGAACCTCGGCGTCGCCCTGGCGGTGACGGGCGGCTTCACGCAGCTCTTCCTGGAATTCATGGAGGAGACCCGCGAGGCGCGCGAGCCCGAGGAACCGGGGGAGGAATCCGCGTGAGTGTTCTCCCCTACGCGGTTGCCGCGTGGCTGTTCGGGATCGGTCTCTACGGCATCGCCACAAGCCGCAACTTCATCCACCTCGTGGGCTGCCTCGGCGTTTGCCAATCGGCGACCTACGTGCTCCTGCTCGGCCTCGGCTATCGCTGGGGCAGCATCGCGCCGATCTTCTACGACCACCCGCCGGGAACGCCCGCCGTCGACCCGGTGATGCAGGCGCTGGTGCTCACCGACATCGTGGTCGGCGCAACGCTCACCGCGCTTCTCCTCGTCCTGACGATCCAGGCCTACAAGCGCGGCGGCAGCCTGGACCCGGAGAAGCTCCGGCCGATGCGCGCGGTCGGCCAGTCCGGGCGCGATCGGGGATCGAACCGGGTGGGCGATGGGGAGCGGAAAGCCTCGTGACCGCTTTTCCCGCCGCCCTCCTCCCGCTACCGGTCGCCATCCCGCTCGTGATCTGCGCGGCGATGCTGGCGACCGCCCATTTCCTGCCAGGCCGCCTCCCCGACATCCTGGCGACGCTGGCGGCCTTGAGCGTCGCGGTGCTCTGCGGCGTCATCGCCGTGCATGCCGCCGACGGGCCCCTGGTCTACTGGTTCGGCGGCTGGGAGCCGCGCGACGGCGTCCATCTCGGCATCGGCTTCTCGGTGGACGAGGCCAGCGGCTGGGTCGCGGCCTTCATCGGCCTCCTCTACGCCCTGACCTTCGTGTTCGCCTGGGGCTTCTTCGATCGCACCCACGGCCACTTCCACATCCTGATGCTGCTGTTTCTGGCCGCCATGGTCGGGTTCTGCTTCACCCGCGATATGTTCAACCTGTTCGTGTGGTTCGAGGTGATGAGCGTCGCGGCCTTCGCGCTGACGGCCTACCATCTGGCGGAATCGTCCCTGGCAGGTGCCATCAACTTCACCGTGGTCAACAGCCTCGCGGGCTTCCTGATGCTCGGGGGCATCGGGCTGATCTACGCCCAGACCGGCACGCTCGATTTCGAGGGCATCGCGGCCGCCGTGGCGCGAAGCGGCCGCGATCCGGTGGTGGCCGGAGCCTTCTGCCTCGTGGCGTCCGCCCTGATGATCAAGGGCGCGATCGTGCCGTTCCAGTTCTGGCTCGCCGACGCCCACGCGGTGGCGCCGAGCCCAGTCTCGGTGATCTTCTCGGGGGCGATGGTCTCGCTCGGGCTGTTCGGCCTCGCGAAGGTGAGCGCCGTCGTGTTCGGCGGCTCCGATCAGGTTCGGCACGCCCTGCCGGCGCTCCTCATCGGCCTGGGCAGCTTCACGGCCCTCCTGGGCGGCTGGATGGCCCTGCTGCAGCGCCACCTGAAGCGGATGCTCGCCTTCTCGACGATCTCGCATGCCGGGATCATGCTCACCGGCCTCGGGGCCCTCTCGGTGGACGGGACTGGCGGTATGCTGGTCTACGTGGTGGGCCACGGGCTGGTGAAGGGGGCCCTGTTCATGATCGCCGGCATCCTGCTCGCGACCCAGGCCAGCATCGACGAGATCGCCCTGCGGGGGCTCGGACGGGGGATCTGGCCCGCCGGGATCGCCATGGGTCTGGCCGGGCTGCTGCTCTGCGGCCTCCCGCTCGGCGTGCTCGATCAGGGCACGCGCCTGGTCCAGGGCGCGCTGGCACAGCAGGGGCACGGGATCGCGCTGGCGGCCGGCGCCATCGGCGCGGCCCTGACGGGGGCGGCGGTGCTCCGGGCGGCAGGACGCATCTTCCTGGGCCTGGGGCCCGATCCCGGCGACGAGGCCGGGGCACCGAGCGAGGACGAGCGCGAGAAGGCCAATCGGCCGCTCTGGCTGATGCTGGCGCCCTGCTGCGTTCTGCTCGCCCTCGACGTCGGTGTGCCGGCGGGCCTGATCGAGCACGCCCTTCCGCGGGCGGCGTCGGCCTTCCTGCACCGGCCGGCGGTGGAGACCCTGGCGGAGGGACCAGGCTGGTTGCCATGGGCATCCGTGGTCGCCGCGCTGGCGGGTGCCGGCTACGGGCTGTTCCGGAGACGCCTGCCGGCGCTGGTGGTCCGACCGGTGAGCGCGACGCAATCGGCGCCGACCCGTGCGCTGGAGGTGCTGCACAGCGGCCTGATCGGCGACTATGTGGCGTGGCTCGGGGTCGGCGTGGCGGTGGTCGCGGGCGTGCTGGCCTTGGCGTGACCATGCGCAACCGGACGCGGACGAACCTGATCGGCCGCGCCCATCAGGGGTAGGTCGTCCGTGTCGAACCAAGCGAGCGGTTCCCGTTTCCGATACGCGCTGCTGCTCGGCCTCAGCCTCGTTCTCGTCGCCGGCGGCATCGGAATGATCGTCACGGGGGCGGACGGTGGCGTCGCGACGACAGCGTTCTTCGGGGTCTGTGCGGCGGTCTCCGTCTGGCACATGCGGCCCGGGTTGCTGGAATCGGAGATCCGCTCGGCGGACACCGTGCTCGCGCATTATCCCGGTCCGTTGGTTCTACGGGCCTCGGTGAAGAAGATCCTGTTTCTCGCCACCCTGTCGGCCGTCTTCGGCGGGGTCATGCTCTGGATGCTGATGCACGAGGCGCCGTCAGTGACGATGCAGGTGCTGCTCTGGCCGGGCGTCGTGCTGTTCCTGGGCGGCCTGCCGGTCCTGATCCTCGTGGCGATCCGGGGTTCGTCGCTGCATCTCGACGGGACGGGCTTAACGATCGTGCAGGCCGGCCGGTCGCGGCGCATGTCCTGGCACGACGTCAGCGGCTTCGCAGCGGTGACCGTGAAGGGCACGATGCAGCGGATGGTCGTGTTCGACGATGCGCGCGTAGGAGAGGGCCGCCTCGTCGCCCTGAACCGCCAGCTCACCGGGCGTGGAGCCGGGCTGCCGGACAGCTACGGATTGGACCCCGACGCCCTCGCCGCTCTGCTCACGGCTTGGCGCCGTCGGGCGGTTCAGGACGAACCGATCGGACCGTCAGGTGTCTCCGCCGGAGACCGTCCGAGGGCATCGGAGCCAGCGCCGTGATCGACGCGCTGTGCGCCTCACCGGATCCATCATCGGCGGTGTCCTGACGGGCGGCGCGGACCCGGCGCCGGTATCGCCGCGCCGATCCCGAGCATCGCCGATATCGAGCAGGCCCTCACGGCAGCGCTCTAGCCGCGGAACGCGATCAACATCGCGCCGAGGCGCAGGGCAACGACCGCTTCGCGCCGCGGATCCGGCTTTTCATCCCCCAGGGCGCGGATCCCGGAAGGGCCGCCCGGTCCGCGTTGATTCGTCAGCGATGATGCAGTGTGGTCATACGAGATAGGCGGTATTCGGCGATCCAGATCAATGCCGACCACGCATGACCGTGTAAAGGTGCGCCTATCGCTGGCAGATTGATTCGGGCGTCAGTGGCCGAGAGTAGCGCGTGCTCCCGCCCCTTTACTGTGGAGCGCCCCATGCCGCGGTACTTTTTCGATATCAGCAACCGAAGCTTCCATCGCGACGAGGAAGGCAGCGACTGCGCTAATTTTGAGGCGGCCCGCGCTCTTGCGATGCGAAGCCTGCCCGAGATCGCGCGGTTCGCGATCCCGGGCGACGGGGACAACCAAGCCTTCGTTGTCCTGGTCCGCGATGAGGCTGGAACCGTCGTCTACACGGCGACGCTCACCTTCGCGGGGGTCCGGCTCAACGACGCTGCGAGTTCGCTCGGCCCTTGGCCTTCCCCGGCGCCTTGATCTGTCCCACGGCGGCATCGAAGTCGGTCTGATCCTCGCAGACGCCAGCGTCACGCGCGGCTTCGATGCACCGGCGGACCTGTATCTCGGGTGTCAGCCTCTTGGCCTCGAGCCGTTCGGCGTATCGGCTCGGCTCATCGTTGGTGAGATCGGACACTCCCCCGTCCCGTGAGCAGATCGGGGCGGGGCCGCGCGGATCCTGACGGGATCGCCTTGGGGATCGGGCCATCGATCGTGAAGATGACCGGGATGAGCTTCGCGCTCGACGTCTGATCTGTTCGCGAGCGGGAGCTGATGCCGCAAAGCTGTCATCAGCACATTGTCCGGCTCGGAAAATTCCACACGAAGCGCGCACCATCATCATGCATGCTGACGATCGTGCCTTCCGTGCCCGCGGCGATGAGGTCGCCGTCATCGCTGATTGCGTCGACGCGCAGTACCACGTCATCGAGGTCCCGGAAGCTCCGCGGGCTCGGTCTGCCAAGCACGATAGGCGTCCTCGAGCGACATCGACCAAATCTGGCGCACGAGCGAGCCAAGCACAAACCACGCGATAAGCTCCTGTCAGAAGCTCAAGGTTAGCGCAGCGGCGCGATCACGACGTTCTTCTCCCTCCGTCTGCCATTCTCCGCCCGATGACGGTCTATTAAGTCTGCGCCCCTTAACCCGGCCGTCATGTCCGACCTCCCGCCCGCCGTCGCGTCCTGGCGCGACCAGATCGAGCGCCTGTCCGAGCACGCCTCGCCGTGCCGGTATCTCCTGCCGGCGAAGTGGGCGGCGATGCGGGCGAGCGCGCTGGCCTTCCTCGACCAGTTCGGCGCCGAGGCGCATCGGCTCGGCTGGACCGCGCCGCAACTGTTCGGGGTCCATCCGGAGCACGGATTCCTGCGCGTGGAATATGCCGGCGCCCTGATGGTCAACGACAGCCGGGTCACCGGCGTCGAGCCCGACCGGGTCGTGTTCGACCGCTTCTCCGGCTACCGGACCAAGCCGGGTCAGACCTGGGGACCGCCGGTCTGGGAGTTCGCGGCCAAGGGGCGCGGCTGATCCCGCCTGTGATCTGCGAGGATGTCGGGGGCAACCGCGTGGTTAGCCGACGCAGGTTGTTGCGCCGGCCAAGCCATTAACGCGTCAGGCCTTTTCGCGGCGCATGGTGCGGGCATGTCCCATTGCGCCACGAGCCTGCCATGCACTTCGAGATCCGCGCCACCGGCCGCCACCTCTGGACCTGGGTGTTGCTCGACGCGACGCAGATGACGGTCCTGGAATCGGACCGCACCTTTCCGTCCGAGACCCAGGCCTCGGCGGCCGCGCTGGCCTTCGCGAAGCTCGTGAACCGGGCTGGCCAGACGCTGACCGCGGGATCGTCAGGCGGCCTGATCTAGACGTGGACTCACTTCCGGCGCGGGCGGAGCGGCCCGTAGAACCCGCTCCATTCCAGGCCCAGGGCCTGCGCTCGCGCGGCCAACACGCCGGGCACCGACATCAGGCTCATGACCGGCGACGCCAGGATGGCCGGGTCGTGCAGGAGGAGCCCGACCTGTCGTCCCCGCCACCAGAACAGCCCGAACAGCAGGGCGAGCGTCAGAAGCAGGCCCCAGGTCACGAGGCCTTGCCCGAAGATGGAGAGGCCATAGGGTGGTGCGAGGGCCGTACTGAGCCACGACAGGCCGATGCCGACGATCGGCAACAGGATGAGGAAGCCCAGCAGTTCCAGGGGCAGCCGCCGGACCACACGGAGGGCGGCGTTCAGGTCCTCGACCGACACGGCGTCGAGGGAGAGCCGTTCATCGCTCGCAGCCTGCCTCATGGAGCCTCCTGCCTTGGATGCTGCCTTCGACCGTGGGGCGGCATCGTTCTCGGACGCACTGGCCTGTGAGAGTCCCCGAGCCCCCAGTTGCCGGACCGCCGGTCGGCGGCATGCTCGGCCACGTGCTGCTTCTTCGTGGCGGTCCGCAGGCCGAGACAGGCGATGGCCTGGGCGCGGGCCGATATCATCCGAGCGCGGTTCTCTCATAAGTCGATGCGGAGACAGACGAAATCGGCCGCCATTCACATTCGTCCACCGGTTGCGAAGATCGGAGGCGCGGGCGCCTTGAAGCTTCCCCCCGCCTCGGGCTTGTTCTGCGTTCGTTCGCAAGCGGAGGAGCACCAGAATGGGGCGCCTGGGCAACGTCCAGCCTGGTCGGGTCTACGTCGACTGCGCGCCCTGCAAGCGCTCGGGACGCTACACCGTGGCCAGCCTGATCGCTCGCTACGGCGCCGACGTCCCGACGGTGGATCTGCTCCGCCACCTGACGGCGTCGTGCCGCTACCAGCGCCGGCCCGGGGCGGCGCCCGCGCGGAAATACGAGCGCCTCTGCCTCGCCGCGATCACGCTGCCGCCGCCGGCGAAGCAGATCCCGCCGGTGCCGCCTGGGGTGCCCTACACGATCGAGGTCTGGCGCGACGCCGGCGGCAACGTCGCGCTGCACCTCGCCACCATCTACCCGCTGTCGATGGCGCTCGCCGCGTTCGAGGCTGCCTGCCGCGAATGGCCGACCCATGAGGTCACGCTGCGGGACCGGGCCCGGATCGTGCGGAAGCGTGAGGTGCCGCCACGGGTCGACGGCGCCTCACCGTCTTGAGCCTCCCGGTCCCGCGGTCGAACCGACTCGCGCGCTCCGCGACGGACGGCCTTACGGCGGCCCGCGCTGGAGCGGACGACCGCAGAGGCAGAAGCGGCAGCGACGGGCGGCGTCTAAGACACCATGGCCCGTGACGCCTCGCGCACCAGCCGCGTTGAGGAGTCGACCTCCTGGGTCGAGGCGGCGATCACGCTCACATTGCGGCTGATCTCCCCTACGGCCTGGGTCATGGCCTGCATGTTGATGGACATCTCCTGGGCGACCGCAGCCTGCTGCTCGACGGCCGTCGAGATGGCCGAGGAGATCTCGTTGACCTCTCCGATCGTCTGCCCGATGCCCGCGATGGCGGTGGCGGCCTGATTCGCAGCGTCCTGCGTCTGCGCGATCTGGCTGCTGATGCTCTCGGTCGCCTTCGCGGTCTGTGCCGCCAGGGATTTCACCTCGGTGGCCACCACGGCGAAACCCTTGCCGGCCTCGCCGGCCCGGGCGGCCTCGATCGTCGCGTTCAGCGCCAGCAGGTTCGTCTGCCCGGCGATCGTGTTGATCATCTCGACCACCTCGCCGATGCGCTGGGCGGCGGAGGCGAGGCCGGCGACCACTGTCGAGGTGGCGACCGCCTGCTCGACAGCCCGCCCCGTGACCTGCAGCGCGCGGTTCACCTGGGCGCTGATCTCGCCGACCGAGGCGGCAAGCTCCTCGGACCCGGCGGCGACACTCTGGGTGTTGCCTGAGGCCTGCGCGGCCGCGCTTGCCGCGCTCACCGCCTGCTGCGACGCATGAGAGATCGAGCTGCTGATCACGTCGAGGTCGCGGTCGACGCCCCGGTGGATTTCGGCCCGCCGCAGCCGCTCGGCCACGGCCTCGGTGATGTCGGTGGCGAACTTCACCACTTTCACGAGGCGGCCCGCGGCGTCGCGGACCGGATTGTAGGTGGCCTGGATCCAGGCCTCGCGGCCGCCTTTGCCGATGCGCTTGTACTCCGCCTGCTGATACTCGCCGCTCCGGAGCCGGTCCCAGAAGGCCCGGTAGGCCGCGGTATCGCGGTCTGCCGCATCGACGAACATCGCGTGGTGCTTGCCCTTCACCTCGTCGAGGCTGTAGCCGACCACCGCGAGGAAGTTCTCATTGGCGGTGATGATCGTCCCGTCGAGGTTGAATTCGATGATCCCTTGCGAGCGGTCGAGGGCGTTCAGCTTGCTCTCGAAATCGGCGTTGCGCAATTTCTGCGCTGTGATGTCCGTGGCACATTTGAAGACGCCGTAGGGTTTGCCGTTGCGCCCGATGAGCGGGGTATAGCTCCCCTGAATCCAGACTTCGCGGCCGCCCTTGCCGATGCGCTTGTACTCAGATGTCTGATGTACACCGCTGCGCAGAGCGTCCCAGAACGCCTTGTAGGCTGCGCTCTCGCGCTCGACCGGGTCGACGAAGATGGAGTGATGCCGCCCCTTGATGTCGTCCAGTCGGTAGCCGAGGATCGACAGGAAGTTGGCGTTGGCGGTGACGACCTTTCCGTCGAGATCGAATTCGATCAGTGCGTGGGAGCTGTCGAGCGCATTCAATTTCGCGTGATGGCTGGGGCGGAGAGACAGCATCTTAACCTGCTTTTAATACCGGCGTTTCTATGCCAATTCTTTCATAAACTAATAAAATATCAGTAAACTTTCTTTAAGTGTAGATTTTTCGAGAAGGATTGAACTCTGCATTTTCTACTTTAAGTTGATTCGTCTCATATTCTCGTAGTGCTGCCGGCCGGCCATCTGCTGCTGGTCATGTATTTCCCGATCGCTTGCGGCTCAGAGAGATGAATTTCGATAACTATCCCCGCGAATTCGACGAGATCACCGCGGTCTGCAGTAGTAGATCCAGTCATTGAGATGCGCTGGCTCAGGACATGACGATGCCAGCTGGTCGCGAGATTGCGACTACGCGGCCGCCGGTCGCGCTGTGGTGCGAGGCGTCCATTCAACTGCCGCCCGCGCAGCCTTGATATTCTCCCGCGTGTCACCGAGGCGGGTCGAAAGCGGCCTTGCCTGATGCGCTCGCGGGGCTCGCATCATCAAGAGGCGGGAGCGGCCCTCGCGAAGCGCCACGGGATCGCGGTCCGCTGCTTCTGGCTGATGGCCGGGCTGTTGGCCACCAGGCGCGCCGGCCTCTCGGCGATCAGCGCCTCGGTCGCCCAGGTGTGCGTACGGAGGGGCTCGACGAGATCGGCGCCCAGCCTTCGCGAGCGGATACGATTCGGTAGCGAGCTCGGCCGGCACCGCATCGACGGCGGCGTCGATGTCCTGGCCGCTTACAACGGCGGCCTAGCGCAGCTCGGAGATGGTCGAGTTGTTCGCCATGCTGCTTGCCATATGCATGCCGGGCCGGTCATTCGGTCAGCAAGCGCAGGGCTAAGTGGTGGTGCCGCAAGAGGGATTCGAACCCCCGACCCCCTCATTACGAATGAGGTGCTCTACCAGCTGAGCTATTGCGGCCCTGGTTCCGAGGAACCGTGACCGACGCACGCAGTGTGCGGCGCCGGACGTGGCAGGCTCATAGCGGCACGGCCTGCGTTAGGCAAGGCCACCGCCGACTATCGAGCACTTCAGAGGTCTCGATGCGACGCCAGTTCGTCTTCCAGGAAGGCCGCCACCGCCGCCCGGTCAATGCCCGGGGCGATGAAGCTCTGGCCGATCCCGCGGGCCAGGATAAAGGTCAGCGCGCCGTCGCGGACTTTCTTGTCCTGCGTCATCGCGTCGAGAATCGACTCGACGGTGCCGCATCCGCCCGGGACCGCCTGCAGACGGGTCGGCAGCCCGGCGAGGGCGAGATGGTTGGCGACGCGGCCGGCATCCTGCCCGCCGCAGAGCCCGAGCCGGGCCGAGAAGCGGAAGGCGAGCGCCATCCCGATCGCCACGCCCTCGCCATGCACCAGCCGGGCGGAATCGTAGCCCGTCAGGCGCTCCAGGGCGTGGCCGAAGGTGTGGCCGAGATTGAGCAGCGCCCGCTCCCCGTCCTCCCGCTCGTCCCGGGTGACCACCGCGGCCTTGGCCCGGCAGCAGGAGGCGACCGCCTGCTCGCGCTCCGGGCCGCCGGAGAAGATCCCGCGCCAGTTCGCCTCGCACCAGTCGAAGAAGCCCGGATCGGCGATCAGCCCGTACTTGGCGACCTCGGCATAGCCGGCGCGCATCTCGCGCTCGGAGAGGGTGTCGAGGGCGGCCGTATCGGCCAGGACGAGACGCGGCTGGTGGAAGGCGCCGATCAGGTTCTTGCCCAGCGGCGCATTGATGCCGGTCTTGCCGCCCACCGAGGAATCGACCTGGGCAAGGAGGCTCGTCGGCACCTGCACGAAGCGCACGCCCCGCCGCAGGGTGGCGGCCGCGAAGCCGGCGAGGTCACCGACCACGCCGCCGCCCAGGGCCACGACAAGGTCGCCGCGCTCGACCTTGAGGGCGAGCAGACCGTCGCAGACTTCCGCAAAGCCCGCATAGGACTTCGACGCCTCGCCCGGTGCCACCGTCACCACGCCCGCCTGAAGGCCGGCGCGCTCCAGGCTGGTGCGAAGCCGCGCGGCATAGAGGGCGCCGACGGTGGCGTCCGTCACGATGGCGGCGCGGCGTCCCCCGAGCGCGGCCACGGCGGCGCCGGCCGTGTCGATCAGCCCGCGGCCGATCAGGATGTCGTAGGCGCGGCCGGCGTCGAGGGGCACGTGGACGGTCAGGAGGTCCTGACGGGGCGTCGGCTCGGTCATGGGGCGGTTCGCTCGGGTCTCACTGGGCGGCAACGGGGACGGAGCCTTCGCCGCTGAGATGGGCGTCCAGCGCTTCCAGCACGTCCTGGACGACCCGGTCGTGCGACACCTCCCGGGAGATGACCATCACGTCGGCGGCGGCGTAGACCGGGTGGCGCACGGCCATCAGGTCCCGCATCGTCGCCTCCGGGTCCTCGGTCTGCAGCAGCGGACGGTTGCCGCGCTTGCGCACGCGCCGCATCAGCACGTCCAGATCGGCCTTCAGCCACACCGAGACCGCGGATTCGGCGATGCGGGCGCGCGTCGCCTCGCGAAGGTAGGCGCCGCCGCCGGTCGCCAGGACCAGCGGGCCGGCCCGGAGAAGCCGCGAGATCACCCGCTCCTCGCCGTCGCGGAAGCTCGGCTCGCCATAGATGGCGAAGATGTCGGGGATCGTCAGGCCGGCCGCCGCTTCGATCTCGATGTCGGCATCCTTGAAGATCAGCCCGAGGCGACTCGCCAGGCGCCGGCCGACGGTGCTCTTGCCCGCCCCCATGAGGCCGACGAGCACGATCGAGCGCAGGCCGAGCGCGCGGCGCAGACGCGCCTCGATCGGTTCACCCGCCGCCTCCTCGCTTATGGCCTCCTGCATCGACTCCTGCATCGCATCCGTGTGGCGTCCCCGCCTCCTCACCGGCCCCCGAGCGCCTGTCGCCGGGCTGCCTCCATCCTGCGGCAGGCTCTTAGCGCGATTCAAGCGGGCTGCGAAACGCATCGCTGTGTCGTTGTGGGCCTTGTCAGCGCCGCGTTCGCGTGGTCGAACCCGAGCACCCGCGGCGGCTCGGAGACAGCCCTCGCCCGTCCCCCTTCCCGCCGCCAGCGCCCGTCTGCCCGAGGTTCGACCGACGTGCCGACCCTATTCCGTTTCTTCGCCAGCCTCGCGATCCTGGCGGGTCTGGTTTTCGCTGCGATGTTCGCCTTGGCGAATTTCGTCCAGCCGACGCCGCGGGAGATGACTGTTTCCATCCCCGCCTCGAAGCTCCAGCCCGGCAACCGTTGAGCGGGTCGGACGTCTCCGGCGATGCCGGCCGGGCGCTCTGCCCCGAGGCCGCCGACTATCTCGACATGCTGGCCGCCGAGCGCGGTGCCGGCCTCAACACCCTGACCGCCTACCGGCGCGATCTGGAGGATTATCTCGGTTACCTCGCCCGGTCGGGGACCGCGCTCGACGCCGTGGATTCCGGCACGCTCCGGGCCTTCCTGATCGATCTCGAGACCCGCGGCCTCAAGGCCTCCTCGGCAGCGCGGCGCCTGTCCTGCGTGCGCGGTTTCCACAAGTTCCTGTACGCCGAGGGGGGCGCCGAGAGCGATCCCAGCGTCGCGGTCTCCGGACCGCGCCGGGGACGGTCGCTGCCCAAGGTGCTCTCCATCGCGGAGGTCGACCGGTTGCTCGCCACCGCGCAGGCGGCCGCCGCCGCCGAGCAGCCGCCGGGGCCGGCCCGCCGGGCACGCCGGATGGTGTGCCTGCTCGAGTTGCTCTACGCCACGGGCCTGCGCGTCTCGGAGCTGGTCGCGCTGCCGCGCGCGGCGGGCGTGAGCCGCGAGCGCTACCTCTTCATCAAGGGCAAGGGCGGCCGCGAGCGCTTGGTCCCCCTGACCGAGGCGGCCTGCGCCGCCATGTCGGCCCATCTTCCGGCGGTGCCGGAGGACTCCGCGTGGCTGTTCCCCGCCGACAGCGACAGCGGCTATCTCACCCGGCAGGCCTTCGCCCGCGACCTGAAGACGCTCGCTGCGGCGGCCAGCCTGCATCCGGACCGCGTCAGCCCCCACGTGCTCCGTCACGCCTTCGCCAGCCATCTCCTGCAGAACGGGGCCGACCTGCGCATCGTCCAAGAGCTGCTCGGTCATGCCGACATCTCGACAACGCAGATCTACACGCACGTGCTCGATGAACGCCTGAAGGCGATGGTCCGCGATCTGCATCCGTTGATGGATGGCTGAGGATCACCGCACAGAACGCGTGGCAATCCTGGTCGATCGCCCCAATTGTATAGGTTATGCGAAATGCCTAAGAGGGGCCTTTCGCCATACCGGTACGCGAGCCAGCCTTTACCAGAGAGAGTTATCCTATGTCAGGCCCTTCGGCCTCGCAGATCGGCGCTGAGCTGGATCAGGCGGGGCACACGCGTGCCGATCAGCCTTCGCAGCAGGAGCGGCAGCGCCTCGACAATCAGCTGTGCTTCGCGGTCTACGCCGCCGCGCACGCCTTCGGTCGCGCCTACAGAAACCTTCTCGGGCGCTACGAGCTGACCTATCCGCAATACATCGTCCTGCTGGTGCTCTGGGAGCAGGACGGCCTTTCGGTGAAGGAGATCGGCAATCGTCTGTTCCTGGATTCAGGGACGCTGACGCCGCTCCTGAAGCGCCTCGAGGCCTCAGGCCGGGTTCGCCGTGCCCGCGACCGGGTCGACGAGCGTCAGGTCAGCATCTTCCTCACCCCGGCCGGCCTAGCCCTGCGCGACGAACTGGCCTGCATCCCCGACGAGGCGGGCGGCCTGACCGGCTTCGACATCCAGGGTCGCAAGGATCTCCTTCACGATCTCGTTACCCTCAGGTTGAGCCTTCAGGCAGGTCTCGCGTCCGACTAGGGACCGCACCCGGCCCGGGAGCGACCGCGCGGTCGCTCCCGGTTCTGGCTTGCGCGAATTCGCGTCTCAGGACTGCGTCTTGAGGTAGGCGATGACGTCGTTGATCTTCTTGTCGTCGGGATAGCCCTGGAAGATCATCTTGGTGCCCGGGACCTTCGCCTTCGGGTTCTTCAGCCACTCGTGCAGGTTGGCCTCGTCCCAGGTGATGCCCGAGTTCTTCAGGGCGGCGGAGTAGTTGTAACCCTCGTAGGTGCCCGCCTTGCGGCCGACGACACCCTTCAAATCAGGGCCCACGCCGTTCTTCTGGAAATTGTGGCACGCCTTGCAGGGAGCGAACGCCTTCTCGCCGGCGGCCGCATCCCCGGCCTCCTGGGCCTGTGCCGCGAGCGGCATGACAACGGCAAGGACGGCGCCGAAAACGAGTGAACGCATGGATTTCCTCCTGTTGGCCACCGTTGCGGCAGCGATGCGGGCAGAGCTTGCCTGCCTGGAATAGCTCTAAATGAATCTGCCCGGCGGGCGCAACGGCCTAGTCTGGCAAAGCCGTCGCCCGTGTTCAGATCGGCGGCCGACCCGGCGCGCCGCCTGCCTCAACACGGTGCGGCCGGTTTGGCTCCCCGGATGGCCGGAAGCCCCGTCCGGCCGCCGGCGGCCGGTCGCGCGCTCACCGCGCCTGTCTCAGACGCCGTGGTAGGTCCGATACCAATCGACGAAGTGCCCGATGCCCGTCTTCAACGGCGTGGCGGGGCGGAATCCGGTCTCGTGCACGAGATCGTCGATGTCGGCGTAGGTCGCCGGAACATCGCCCGGCTGCATAGGCAGCAGGATCTTCTCCGCCTTGCGGCCCAGGGCCGCCTCAAGGAGTGCAATCATCTCCAGAAGCGCCACCGGCTCGTTGTTGCCGATGTTGTAGATCCGGTAGGGGGCGGCGCTGGTCCCCGGATCCGGCTCGGCAGCGCTCCAGGCGGGGTTTGGCGTGGCCGGCCGTTCCGTCAAAGCCCGAATCCCCGCGACGATGTCGTCGATGTAGGTGAAGTCCCGGAGCATTTGCCCTTCGTTGAACACCCGGATCGGCTCGCCCGCCAGGATGGCGCGGGTGAACAGATACAGGGCCATGTCCGGCCGACCCCAGGGGCCGTAGACGGTGAAGAACCGCAGGCCGGTGGTCGGCAGCCCGTAGAGATGGCTGTAGCTGTGCGCCATCAGCTCGTTCGCCTTCTTGGTCGCGGCGTAGAGGCTGAGCGGATGGTCGACGTTCTGATGCACCGAGAAGGGCATGGTCGTGCCGCCGCCGTAGACGGAACTCGATGAGGCGTAGAGCAGATGCTCCACACCCCCGTGGCGGCAGGCCTCCAGAATGTTCAGGAAGCCGACGAGGTTGCTCGCCGCATAGGCATGGGGATCGGTGAGCGAATGACGCACGCCCGCCTGGGCTGCGAGGTGGATCACCGTCCGGAAGTCGTGACGGCGGAACAGCGCGTCGAGGCCGTCCCGGTCCGCGAGGTCGAGCCGCGTGAAGCTGTGGCCCTCGAAGCCCGCGAGACGGGAAAGCCGGGCCTCCTTGAGCCGCACGTCGTAATAGGCGTTGACGCTGTCGAGTCCGACGACCTGGCGGCCGGACTCGAGGAGACGCAAAGCGAGCTGGTTCCCGATGAAGCCGGCGACGCCGGTGATCAAGACAGGGGGCTGTGACATCCGCGGACCGACGGGCGGACAAGCCCGCCGAACGCGCGCTGTAGCATGGGGCCGGAAGCCGACAAATCGGATCGCAGCGGGCGCCGGGAGCGGCGATCCGGGATGCCCCTGCACGGCTTGTCGCCCCGGCTCTGAGCCCTGTAGGTTCGCGGGTGCCGTGCAGACAAACCCGCGACCGCTCCCGGACAGCCTGACGCGCCTGCTCGCCGTGCCGGAGCAGCGGCCGGTCGGAGCGCGTCCCGAGCCTTCGCGCAGGGGCGGCGTGTCACGAACACCGGATCGGCGCTCGGCGCACGCGGCGCTGGAGACAGCGATCCTCCGCGGGTTCGTGTTCGCCGTTTCGGGGGGCGTCTGGCTCGTCGTCCTGGCACTCTCCCTCCGGCACATCGCGCGGTAGGCGCTCCCCGCCGTGCCGCTGCGCCGGCTGCTGTGGATAGCGGGATTTCGTCGGGCCTTCTGCTTCTTCTAACCGTACGCGAACCGCCGAGTTCGCTATTGAGGCACCAAGACGGGGGCGGCTCTGCTGCAAGGATTGAGCGATGTCTCTGACGGGGCGTTTCTGGTTCCGAAAGACCTGGACGGGGCGACTGGTGTTGCTGGTCGAGGAAGAGCGTCCCCGCTGGTTCGGCCGCGGCTCCGGTAAGCCGCGCTGGCGCAACGCCAAGCTCCTCGACTTCGCCGAGCCGGAACTGCGTCCGCTCATGGCCATGGAGAAGCAGCACCGCGCGGCCGGCGTCACCGGCCAAGTGCGGGCCCTCCGCCCGGTCCCGTCCGCACCGGACAGACGCGCCGCGAACGGCTGAGGACGGGCGCGGCTGGGCGGCCTGCGCTGCGGTTTGGTCCAAGGACCGGCGATCCCCACCTATCGCGGATCGCTCCGCCCTGGCGGACGCCTCCGAGCCGGTAAAAGCCATGCCGCGGTACTTCTTCCATACGCATATCGGCGCGGATGTCGTCTCCGACCCGACCGGGACCGAGCTGCGCGATCCGGACGCGGCGTGGGAGATGGCCCAGGAGACGATCCGCGCCGCCCTGCGCAATCCGCAGAACCAGGCCCGGCTGATGACCGCATGCCTCGTGGTCATGGACGATGACGGCGAGGTCGTGCTGGAATTCCCGTTCAGCGAGGCCGTCGTGCTTCCGCCGTCGGAGGATCCGACGCGTCACTGAGAGCGACGACGCGCGCGATCCGCGCCCTACATCGCGGCGCAGCCTACCGATACGGAGCTGCGCCCGAATGGATTCGCCCCCGAACGATCTCGATGCCCGCGCGCTCGGCCGAGCCGCATCCGCCAAGGGCTCGGCCGCGAAAGCCCGCGCCTGCGCGGAGGGGACGGAAGCGCCCGTGCTCCGGCTGTCCGGTCATGACGAAGCCCTGGCGGATGGCGCAGAATCCGTGACCGGCGGTTTCGCCAGGCACCCGGTCGACGGGTCGGCCCGCTGATGGACGCCCGGACCGCACCGCATCCCGGCGCACATCATCCTACGCTCGACCGCAAGTCGGTCGGGGCCGTCGTCCTGGGCAATGCTCTCGAATTCTACGATTTCACGGTCTACGCCTTCTTCGCCAAGCCGATCGGCGAGGCCTTCTTCCCGGCAAACGATCCGACCCACAGCCTGCTGGCGTCGCTCGCCCTGTTCGGCATCGGCTACGTCATGCGGCCCATCGGCGGCGTGCTGATCGGCGCCTTCGCGGACCGTGCCGGCCGCAAGCCCGCGATGCTGATCACCATCGCGCTGATGGCGGTCGGCATGCTGATGCTGGCCGCCTGCCCCGCCTACGCGACGATCGGCGGCTGGGCACAGGTGATCGTCATCGCCGGACGGCTCGTGCAGGGGCTCGCCCTCGGCGGCGAGGTCGGCCCGTCCACCGCCTTCCTGCTGGAGGCGGCGCCGCCGGAGAAGCGCGGCTTCGTGACGAGTTGGCAGATCGCCAGCCAGGGCTGTGCGGCCCTGTTCGCCGGGATCTTCGCGACCGCCCTGGCGCTCGTCCTCGGCGACCAGGCCATGGCGCAATGGGGCTGGCGGCTGATGTTCGCCCTCGGCCTGTGCGTGGTGCCGGTCGGCCTCGTCATCCGCAGTCATCTGCCGGAGACGGCCGGCGCCGAGGAGGATCCGGACGCGGCCGCCTCGACCCTGGCCGTGGTCGGCCGGTTGCTGCGGGAGCATGGCCGGCTGCTGGGCCTGACCTTCCTGGTCATCGCCGCCTCCACCGTGTCGAACGCGGTCGGCACCAACATGCCGGTCTTCGCCGGCGCGACGCTCGGCTTGAGCGAGACGGCCGCCACGGCGGTGCCGATCGCGCTCGGGCTCGCCTCCGTGATCTTCCCGCTGCTCGGCGGCTGGCTCGCCGACCGGGTCGGCCGGCGGCCGGTGATGATCTGGCCGCGTGCGCTGATCCTGATCCTGGCGGTTCCGGCCTTCGCCTGGGTCGTGCAGGCGCCGAGCGCCGCCAGCGTCTACGCGGTCACCTTCCTGCTCTCGGCGCTGTCTTCCATCAACGCCGCCGCGGTGATCGTCGGCATTCCGGAGGCACTTCCGCGGGCCGTCCGCAGCGCCGGGCTGTCGATCGTCTACGCGGTCTCGGTCTCGGTGTTCGGCGGCAGCACCAACTACGTGGTGAACTGGTTGATCGCCACGACCGGCGACCGGCTCGCGCCGGCCTACTATCTCGCCGCGTTCAGCCTCGTCGGGACTGTTGCCGCCTTTTTGCTGCCGGAGACGCGCGGGCGGGACCTCGACGCCGACGCGGAGGCCTGAACAGACCGGCCGCATGCGCCCTGAGCATCGCGGCGCCATGCTCATGCATGCGCCGCGGGGCCAGGTGCCGGTGTATGTGCGCTCGCGCACGGCTCTCGCGGCCAGAGAACCGGTCTCCGGTTTCGAGGCTAGGTCGGCACGCTCGTGGGGCCTAGACCGGCGCCATGCCGAAGCCTTCCGAGACGCGCCGCCCGCTGGTCCTCGCCGCGGTGATGGCGGCGATGTTCATGATCGCCATCGAGGCGACGATCGTCTCGACGGCGATGCCGCAGATCGCCGGACAGCTCGGCGACCTCCACCTCTACGCCTGGGTGTTCGCCTCCTTCCTGCTGACCCAGACGGCCACCACGGTGGTGTTCGGCAAGCTGTCGGACCTCTACGGGCGCCGGCCGGTGCTGCTGTTCGGCATCGCGGTGTTCCTCGCAGGCTCCCTGCTGTGCGGGCTCGCGTGGTCGATGCCCTCGCTGATCCTGTTCCGCCTCGTGCAGGGCGTCGGCGCCGGGGCGATCCAGCCGGTGAGCCTGACCATCGTCGGCGACCTGTATTCGGCCCGCGAGCGCGGCCGGGTCCAAGGCTTCCTCGCCAGTGTCTGGGGGATCTCGTCGGTGGCCGGGCCGCTGGTCGGCGGCCTGATCATCGGCCATCTGAGCTGGCCGTGGATCTTCTGGATCAACCTGCCGATCGGCGTGATCGCGGCCGGCCTGTTCCTGCGCTTCCTCCACGAGGGCGTCGAGCGCCGCAGCCGCCAGATCGACGTGATCGGCGCGGCCCTGTTCACCGCGGCCATCGCGGCGCTGATGCTCGCGCTGACCGAGGCCGGTGAATCGGCCGAAGCCGCCCTGTGGCCGGCGCTGGCCTTCGTGGTGGCCGCGATCCTGTTCGTCGTCCAGGAGCGGCGCGCCCCGGATCCGATGCTCGACATCCGCCTGTGGATGCAGCGCCCCATCGCGACGGCCAACACCGCGACACTGCTATCCGGCATGACGGTGATCGGGCTCACGGCGTTCCTGCCGATGTACGTTCAGGGCGTGCTGCGGCAATCGCCCCTCATCGCCGGCCTGACGCTGACCCTGATGGTGCTCGGCTGGCCGATCGGCGCCACCACGGCGGCGCGCAGCTTCGTGCGGTTCGGCCTGCGCCCGATCCTGCTAGTCGGCGCGACCCTCCTGCCCCTCGGCGCGATCGCCTTCGTGGCGCTCGGGCCAGACACATCCCCCGTGGTGGCGGCCTGCGGCTCCGTGGTGATGGGGCTCGGCATGGGCTTCCTGTCCACCGCCGCCATCGTGATCATCCAGGACAGCGTCGCCTGGGCGCAGCGCGGGGCGGCGACGGCCTCGAACATCTTCTCGCGCAATCTCGGCTCGACCCTCGGCGCCACCGTGCTGGGCGCCGTGCTGAACTACCGGCTGGCGCACCCGTCGAGCGGCCCGGCGGTGAATTCCGACCAGCTCCGCCGCCTGCTCGACGATCCCGGCAGCCTGGGCGCCGGCGGCGAAGCCATCCGGCACGGGCTGCAGCACGCCCTGCACGGCACGTTCTGGACGGTTTTCGTCGTGGCGGTGCTGACGCTGCTCCTGTCGCTCCTCGTTCCGCGGGTGGCGATCTCGGACCGTCCGCGCGAACTCGCGGTGGAGTAGCGGCGCAGCGCTCCGGCCGAACGACCGCATCTCCACAGCGGACCTTTGACTGTCCTGCCGGAGCCCCCTAGCGTCCGGCCATGCCCCTCGTGCCGCCCCCGCGCCCCGCAGCCCAGCCCGCGGCGGATATCCCGCCGACCCGCGTGCTCAATGCCAACCAGCCCGAATGGTCGGTGGGCGAACTGGCCGGTGCCCTGAAACGCACGCTGGAGGACGCCTTCGGCCATGTCCGCCTGCGCGGCGAGATCTCGGGCTATCGCGGCCAGCACGGCTCGGGCCACGCCTATTTCTCCCTGAAGGACGGGCAGGCGCGGATCGACGCGGTGGTCTGGAAGGGTGTGTTCGGCCGCCTGCGCCAGCGCCCCCAGGAGGGGCTGGAGGTCGTCGCCACCGGTCGCATCACCACCTTTCCCGGAAAGTCTTCCTATCAGATCGTCATCGAGAACCTAGAGCCGGCGGGTCTCGGGGCCTGGATGGCTCTTCTGGAGGAGCGCAAGAAGCTGCTCGCCGCCGAGGGGCTGTTCGCCCCCGAGCACAAGCGGCCCATCCCCTACCTGCCGCAGGTCGTCGGCGTCGTCACTTCGCCGACCGGCGCGGTGATCCGCGACATCCTCCACAGGCTGGAGGACCGATTCCCGCGGCCCGTCCTGGTCTGGCCGGTGCGGGTCCAGGGCGACGGCGCGGCCGAGGAGGTCGCGGCCGCGATCCGCGGCTTCAACGCGCTTCCGGCGGGCGGCGCGATCCCGCGCCCGGACGTGCTGATCGTCGCTCGCGGCGGCGGCTCCATCGAGGATCTCTGGGCCTTCAACGAGGAATGCGTCGTCCGCGCCGCCTTCGAGAGCGCGATCCCGCTGATCTCGGCGGTCGGGCACGAGACCGACACCACGCTGATCGACTACGTGTCCGATCGCCGGGCGCCGACCCCGACGGGCGCCGCCGAGATGGCGGTGCCGGTCCGCGCCGACCTGATCGCCACGGTGGCGGACCTCTCCGCCCGCGGCAGAGGGGCGGTCGGGCGCCGGATCGACCGCGACCGGTCGGATCTGCGCGCCCTCGGACGTGCTCTGCCCAGTGCCGACGCCCTGCTGGCGGCCAAGCGCCAGCGGCTCGACCTCGCCGAGGCGCGCCTCGCCCCGGCCCTCGCGGCGGGCGCCAGCCGCCATCGCGCGCGGCTCCAGCTCCTCCTCGACCGGATGGCCCGGCGCTCGCCCGACGTGGTCCTCGCCAACGCCCGCGCGCGGCTGGCGCGGATCGACCACCGGCCGCTCAATGCCCTGCGCAACGACGTCCAGCGCAAGGGCGAAGCCCTGATCCAGCTCGGGCGGCGCCTCGTCGTCGCGCGGGAGGCCGGCCTGGAACGGGCCCGGGCGCTGCAGGCGCGCCACACCGACCGCCTGCACGCGCTGTCGGAGCGCCTCGCCCAGGCCGGGGCGCGCAGCATCGAGCGCCGCCGCGACCGTCTGGACGGGCTGGCGGGCCTGCTCGGTTCGCTCAGCTACCGCGCCGTGCTCGACCGCGGCTACGTGCTGGTGCGCGATGCCGCGGGGCTGCCGATGCGCCGCGCCGCGGATGCGGCGGCGGCCACCCGCCTCAGTCTGCAGTTCGCCGACGGGACCGTGACGGCCGTGCCCGACGGGACGGCTGATCCGTCCGGGACGTCCGATCCATCCCCGTCGGCGAAGCCCGCGCGTCGCGGCGGCGCGGCCTCGCCGGCAACGTCGGGCAGGCGGACCGGTACGCGCCCTGCCCCGACGCGGCAGGGCTCGCTGTTCGACGCCTGAGACGACGGCCGGAGCGGGTGCGGGACTGGGCCACATCCGGCTCGCGTCTCAGCCGGGCTCCGGACCGACCCGATAGTGATAGCGGTACAGTTCGCGCTCGAAGCCGAGGGCGCGGTAGAGCGCCCGCGCCGGCGTGTTCGCCGCGACGACCTGCAGGCAGGCCGCCCGGGCGCCCTCCGCCCTCCCCCAGCGCAGCAGCGCGGCCACGGCGCGCCGGGCATGGCCGCGGCCGCGCAGGGGGTCAGGGGTGGCCACCGCCTCGATGACCAGACAACCACCGTCGAGCACCCCGAAGGCGATCGCGCCGATCCCGCCCTCGGCCACGGCCGCCGCGAAGGCCCGCGGCAGGGACAGGGCGGCGACGGTGTCGCGGAAGACCTGCGCGGCTGCGGCGTCCGCGTGGTTCACGGCATCGCGCACCGCCAGCCAGTCCTCACCGGGGACGGCGGCGACCGTCGCTGCCGGCTCAGGCGCCGCCGGCAGGTCATCGAGCGCGCGGAGCAGTGTGCAGGTCTCGTCCACGACGGCGAAGTCCGCGCGGGACAGGAGCGGCTCCATCTGCGGGGCGATCGCCGGAATCCGGAAGATCGCGCGCCGCCCCAGACGCTCGTAGATGGCGCGCGCGGCCTCGATGGCCGGTCCGGGCGCACCGCTCCCCCGCATGGGCGTCACGGAATTCTGCCGCTTCGAACGCCCGCCCGCGGCGCGCAGCAGGTAGCCGTGGATCAGGAGTTCGCGCGGGCTCGGCCAGGCGTTGAGGCAGGCTTCTTCCACGCGCCAGGCCTGTTCAAGATCCGTCACCACGGTCTCCTCCGTATGCCGTGATCGCACGTCTTCCCGGCTTGACCGATCGGTCCGGGGCAAAACGTCGGCCATGCGGCGTCGCGTACGCTTGAAGCACTCTGGCACCGCGCGATGTCTCCGCAATGTCCGAACCTGAAGTCCTGTTCTGCCTTCACTTCCTGGGGGGCAGCGCCCGAAGCTGGGAGCCTTTGGCGTGTGCCCTCGCGGGGACGCCGCTGACATGTGTGCCGGTCGATTTGCCGGGCTTCGGCGATGCCGCCGGCACGCCGGGCTATTCCGTCGCCGCGATGGCCGATCACGTGGCCGAAGCCATCCGCGCGCGAGCTCCGGCCCGGTTCGGGATCGCCGGTCACAGCATGGGGGCAAAGGTCGCCTTGGCCTTGGCGCGCCGGGCCGAGGATGGCGAAGCGGGTCTGACCGGCCTGACCGATCTCATCCTGGTCTCCGGCTCGCCGCCGAGCCCGGAGCCGATCCCGGAGGACCGGCGCGCCGAGATGCTCGCCTGGATCGATGCGGATCCCGAGACGCGGCGGCGCGAGGCTCAGGCCTTCATACGCGCGAATGTCGGCGACCGGCTGGACCCTGAGACCGAGGAACGGGCGGTAGCCGACGTCCTGCGGGCCGCGCCGGCCGCCTGGAAGGCTTGGCTCGAGGCGGGCGCCAACGAGGATTGGTGCCGCCGCGTCGGCGTCCTGCGCACCCCGGCGCTGATTCTGGCCGGATCCGAGGACGCCGACCTCGGACCCGACGCGCAGCAGGCCCTGACGGCGCCCCACCTCGCACATCATCGCCTCGTGACGGTCGACGGCGTCGGCCATCTCCTGCCGCTGGAGCGGCCGGCCGCCCTGGCCGACGGGCTGCGCGCCCATTTCGACGACCGGCCCCGCCGACCGGTTGAGGCGGCCCCGACGGTGGCGCCGGACTACGCGGCGCTGATCGCCTCCGAGCGGGTCAACGGCCGCCTGCGCCAGGCGCTCGCGGAGCGCGCCGCGCCGGACGACCCCGCCTATCGACCGGCGGCCCTCGACCCTGTGGAACTCGCGATCCTGCGGGCCGCCCTCGCCCGGGTGATGCCGGTGCCGCATCTCGATCTCGCGGCCCGCCTCGATCGGCGGCTGGCGTCCGGCGCCGGCGACGGCTGGCGCTTCTCGGCTCTACCGCCGGACGCGGACGCCTACCGCGCCGCCCTGCGCACCCTGGATGCCGCCGCCCGGGCCGCGCAGGGCCGCCCGTTCACAACCCTCGACGCGCCACGGCAGGACGCGCTGCTCACCCTCTGCCAGCGTGGGGACCTGACGGTCCCGGACGCCCTCGGAGGCCGGCTCGACGCCGACCGGATGCGGTTCTGGTTCGAGGATCTCCGCGCCGACGCGGTGCGGCTCTGGCTCGGCCACCCGGCGGCGCTGGCGCGGATCGGCTTCTCGGGCATCGGTGCCGGCGGCGACCGGCCGGGAGAAATCGCCGACGGCCTGCCGGGCTTCCACGCGGTCGGGCTCGACGCGCCGGAACCCTGGGAGCCCCAAACGCTGCAGACGGAGGCAGGACGATGAATCTCGCGGGCATGCGGACCTACCGCGCGGACGACGTCGTCGATGCGGTCGTGGTGGGGACTGGCGCGGGCGGCGCGCCGCTCCTCGCGCGCCTCGCCGCCGCGGGCCTCAGGGTCGTGGCTCTGGAGGCCGGACCGAACTTCACGCCGGAGCGCTTCGCCTTCGACGAGACGCTGGCGGACGAGATCTACTGGACCGATGAGCGGCTGAGCGGCGGCGCGACCCCGGAGGCCTTCGGGGCGAACAACAGCGGCACGGGTGTCGGCGGCTCGACGCTGCACTGGGGTGCCTTCGTGCCCCGGGCCGACACCCGCGACCTCCGGCTCCATACGGAGACCGGCGAAGGCGTCGACTGGCCGCTGACCTACGAGGACCTGCTTCCGTTCTACGAGCGGGTGGAGCGGTTTCTCGGCGTGTCGGGCGCGCCGAGCTATCCGTGGGATGCCGGCCGGCGCTATCCCCTGCCCCCGGTCCCGCGGAATGGCCCGGCCGAGATCATGGCGCGGGCCTGCGAGGCCCGCGGCATCCGGTGGGCGGACGCGCCCGCCGCCGTGGTCTCCCAGGATTTCCAGTCCGAGGACGGACCCCGCCGCAACGCCTGCATCAATTGCGGTTTCTGCCACCAGGGTTGCCGCACGGGCGCCAAGGCGAGCATGGACGTGACCTACCTGCCGTACGCGGTGGCCCGCGGTGCCGAGATCCGGGCCGAGGCCTTCGTCCACGGCCTGGAGCGCGCTGCCGACGGCCGGGTCACCGGCGTGGTCTACCGCCAGGACGGCGAGGATCGCCGGCAGCGGTGCGGCGCCGTTTTCCTCTGTGCCGGGGCCGTCGAGACTCCGCGCCTGCTGCTCAATCTCGGGCTCGCCAATTCCAGCGGCCAGATCGGGCGCAACTACATGGGGCACGTGGCGACCCAGGTCTGGGGCACCTTCGACAACGAGGTCCGGATGAACCGGGGGTATCCGTCCTCGCTGATCACCGAGGATTTCATCCGCGCCGGCGCCGACTTCGCCGGCGGTTACCTCATCCAGAGCCTCGGCGTGGTGCCGGTGACCTTCGGCAATGCGGTAGCGCGGGGGCGCGGCCTGTGGGGGAAGCCGCTCCTCGACTACCTCGACCGCTACAACCGCCTCGCCGGCATCGGCATCAACGGCGAGACGCTGCCCTGCGACGCCAACGTGCTGACCCTCGCCGACGAGACCGACGCGCACGGGATGCGCAAGGCCCATATCAGCTTCGGCTACGGCACCAACGAGGACCGCCTCAACGCGCATGCCACGAAGGTCATGCGCGGGCTCTGGGAGGAGGCGGGGGCCGAGGACATCTGGGTGCTGGAGCGCGTCGCCCACACGCTCGGGACCTGCCGGATGGGCCGCGACGGGTCGAGCGCCGTCGTCGATCCGCACGGCCGCAGCTTCGACATCGACAACCTGTGGATCTGCGACGGCTCGACCTTCCCGAGTTCGCTCGCGGCGAACCCGGCGCTGACCATCATGGCGCTCAGCCTGCGCAGTGCGGAGGCGTTCCTGTCCGGTCGGGCCTGAGGATGCCTCAGCCCGAAGCGGCGCGCAGGTCCGCGAGCCCGTGCCGCTGCCGGCCCTCCCCGTCGAAATTCGACGGGTCCAGCCATGCGGCGAAGCCGGCGCGGACCCGCGGCCACTCCGCGGCGGTGATCGAGAACCACGCCGTGTCGCGGGAGCGGCCCTTCACCACGACGGCGTTGCGGAAGATGCCCTCGAAGGTGAAGCCCAGCCGCAATGCCGCCGCCCGGGACGGGGCGTTGAGGCTGTCGCACTTCCACTCGTAGCGCCGGTAGCCGAGTTCGTCGAAGGCCCGGGCCATCATCAGCGCCATCGCCTCCGTGGCGGCGGGCGAGCGCTGCAGACGCGGCCCGAAATGGAGATGGCCGACCTCGATCACGCCGTTGCCCGGATCGATCCGGAGATACGAGGCGATCCCGAGCGCGTCGCCGCGCGCGGGATCGAGGATCGCGTAGAACAGCGGATCCTCGCTTGTCTGCTGGGTTTCCAGCCGCGCCCGGTAGGCCGCCGCGCTCTTTGGCATCTCGTCGCCGAGGTAGGTCCAGCCGCGCGTGTCGGGGGCAGCGCTGTAGGTCTCGAACAGGGCCTCGCCATGGGCGGCGGCGTCGAGCGGGACGAGCCGGCAGGTGCGGCCCTCCATCGGCGTCCGCGGCGGGCGCGGACGCGGGCTCCAGTCCGGCAGCGCCGGGCCGATGGGTTGGCCGAAGGCGTTGAGGCGCGCGCTCACAGTCCGCTCCGCTCGGCGACCAGCCCGGCGAGACCCGCCTCGCCCTCGGCGCGCAACCCCGCGATGACCCCGTGTCGGTCGGCCTCGGGCCTGTTCTGGCTCATCTTCCACTTCCCCTCGATCCGCGTGATCGGAATCTCGATGCCGATGATTCCCCGGACCTGGGCGGCCACGAAGGGCTCCGGCGCGTCGGCCACCGCCCACGGCTCGGCCCGCGGCAACTCGCGCAGGGCGGTGAGGTCGGCGATCTGGCGCCCGAGCCACTCCACATCCTCGATCACCTGCGGCCGGCCCCAGGCATGGACGGTGGCGTAGTTCCAGGTCGGGACGACGCGGCCGTGCTCGCGCTTGCTCGCGTACCAGCTCGGGGTGACGTAGCCCTGCGGCCCCTGGAACACGATCAGGCATTCCTCCACCGCGGCGAGATCCCGGCCCTGCGGGTTGGCGCGGGCGATATGCGCCCGCAGCACGCCGTGGGGACCGGCCTCATCCAGCAGGAACGGGATCGGGTTCGCCGTCAGGCCGCCCGAGCCGGCCGTGATCAGCAGGCCGAGGGGATAGGCGCGGATCAGCGCGTGCTGAGCGGCGCGCGAATCGTCCCGGAAGTGAGGCGGCTGGTACATGGGTCCGTCCTGCGGCGGTGATGCCCACGCGTGCTTGACCGTTCGGCGGTCCAGGCAAAAGGTCCAATTCTCGAACTGCGACTGGACCAGTTTGCGCCATGTCCCGAAGCCCCCTGCCGCTGACGCTGGCCTTGGATGCCGCTGCCTCGACGCCGCTGCACGCACAGCTCCGGGAGGCCCTGCGCGCCGCGATCCTCGACCGCCGCCTGCCGCGCGGGGCCCGGCTTCCGGCCTCGCGGGTCCTGGCGGCCGATCTCGGCTGCGCGCGCGGAACCGTGGTCCTGGCGCTGGAGCAGCTGACCGCCGAGGGCTACCTGACGGCGCGGCCGGGCTCGGCGACCCGCGTCGCCGCGACCCTTCCCGACGACGCGCTTCCCGCGCCAGGCCCGATTCGGCGACCGGGCGCCGAGCCGGCCCCGAACCTGTCGCGCCGCGGCGCCCGCCTCGTCTCCGCTCCGGCACGGCGCTACATGGCGGGGCCGGGCGTGCCCGACGCCTTCGCCCTCGGCCGGCCTGCGCAGGACGCCTTCCCGTTCGAGGTCTGGGCTCGCCTGCTCCAGGCCGAGTGGCGCCACGGTCCGACGGAGAAGCCCGACCCGCGCGGATCGCCGGCCCTGCGCGGCGCCATCGCCGCCTATCTGGCGCAGGCCCGCGGCGTCGCCTGCGAGCCCGAGGACGTCATCGTCACGGCAGGCATCCGCCAGAGCCTGCGCCTGCTCGCCGAGCTGCTGCTCGATCCCGGCGAGACCGCCCTGGTCGAGGAGCCGGGTTTCCCCGGCATCGCGCAGGCCCTCGCCAGCGCCGGCCTGCGCCCGTTGCCCGTCCCGGTCGGTCCCGGCGGCCTGTCGGTGGCCCTGGCCGCCGCGCCGGCGGCGGAGGCGCGGCTCGCGGTGGTGACGCCGGCCCACCATTACCCCCTCGGGTACGCCATGAGCCTGGAGAACCGCCTCGACCTCCTGGCCTGGGCCGAGGCGGTCTCGGGCTGGATCGTCGAGGACGACTACGACGGAGCCTATCGCTATGCCGGGCGTCCGCTGGCGCCCTTGCGGGCCCTCGATCGCGGTGGACGGGTGATCTATGTCGGCAGCTTCTCCAAGCTGCTGCTCCCCGCACTGGGCTTGAGCTATCTCGTGCTGCCGCGCGGGCTCGTGGCGCCGGTGAATCAGGCCCTCGCGGAGACGGGGCCCGCCCCGCCCGGGATCGGTCAGTGGGCGCTGGCCCGGTTCATCGAGGACGGACACCTCGCCGGTCATCTCCGCCGGACGCGACGCCTCTACGCCCTGCGCCAGGAGGCGCTGATCGAGGCCGCGCGCCGCCATGCCGGGGATGTCGCCGCAATCGCCCCCATGGAGGGCGGGATGCACGTCATCGCCCGGCCGGGGCCAGCCTGGGGCGCAGCCCTCACCGACGTGGCCGCCGCAGCCGCACTCGGCCGGGCGGGAATCTCCGCGGTCGCGCTCTCGGCCTATCATGCCGGGCCGGCGGAGCCGGGCTTGCTGCTCGGCTATGCCGCTGTGCCGGAGCGGGCGATCGACCCGGCCGTGCTGCGCCTGGCGGAGACCCTGCGCGCCGTCCCGATCACTCCGGTCGCGGTGTCAGCGTGACGACGGTGCGCCCCTGGGCGGCCCGCACGTCCAGGCTCCGCAGGGCCTTCATCCGGACGGTCGCGCCGCGGTCCGGTGCGACGCGCACGATGCGTTCCCCGTCGATGCGCAGGCTGAAGGCGGTCTCCCCCGTGACCCGCAGCAGCCTTGCGCCCCGGAAGGGCGCGAGGGTCACAGGCGTCCAGCCGGCCTGAGCCGTGATCCGGACCGGCGCGGGACGCCCCGTCCGCCTGCCCTGCGCGAGCCACGCGAGCGCGCCGATGGTGATGAGCGCCAGCACGAACCGGCGGGGCCGCGGCGCGCGGCGGTCGATGCAATGGAGGCGCTGGGAGAAGCAGGGCTTCCGGGGCGGACGGCGCCGTCGCGCGCGCGGGTCGGTCCAATTCCGGTGACGGCACCAGCAGGACGTGGACCGCGGGGACGGGCCCGTCATCCGGGCCGGACCGCGGCAGCTCCTGGGCGGCGCCGCAGAAGGGGCAGAACCGGACGGCGATGTAGTGGCCACGCCCGCAGGTGGTGCAATGGCGGTCCGGCGACAGAGGGGCTGCGGTCACGGTCGGAGTGCCGTCAGTGCACGATCGCGCCCGTTTCCATGAACCGGGCCAGGCGCACGATCAGCGGGGCGACCATCACCCGGTCGAGCTGCGGCAGCAATCCGGTTCGGGCATGGGCGACATTGGCTTCAGCCTGCTCCCGGGCCAGACGATGCCAGCGCGCCCGGTCGCCCCGACACGTCGCCCAGGCCCGCTCGATCGACCGGAACACGAGCGGCAGGCGCTCGGCCGGGTCGGCCGCGAGATCGTAATGGTGGTCGATCAGGCCGCCGAAGGTCTGGAAGCCGAGTTCGGACAGCCGCTCGACGGCGCGCGGCGCGCCCACCATCACGAAGGGCAGGCCCGTCGCCGCCGCCTTGATGGATTTCTCGGTGATGCGCTCGACACCCAGCTCGAAGAAGTCGGTCTCCGAGATGACGGTCAGGTCGCACTCCGCGTAGGCGCCCGTGTCGAGGGTCATGACCATGTCGGTGCCCTGATCGGCATCGATCCGCCGCGCCCGGCGCGGGATCCAGCTGCCGACATCGGCGAGCAGAGGGCCGAAAGCCGCCTCGATCTCCGGCGGAGCGTGGAAGACGTTGATGCCGCCCGCCTTCGGGTTGTCCTCGCCGATGCCGTGGAAGGAGATCAGCCCGTCCCTGTCCAGCCCGTTGAGCTGGAACCACCGGTAGAGCAGCACCCGGTGCCAGCGCAAAGCCGCGTTCTGGCAGAGGAAGCGGGCCGGGCCGGAGGCGCGGGCGAAGGGCGTGTAGCCGGTGCGATCGAGGGCATGCTGGGGGAAGAGCCGCGGACCCGCCTCGGCGTCCAGCCAGAGGGCAACCTGGAGCGGGAAGAACTCGAAGGTCCAGAACCGCAGGCCCTCGCCGTAGAGCCGCTCGTAATCGAGCCGCAGCAGCCGGTTCTGCGTGACCAGGATCACCCGATCGCGCGGGATGCCGAGCCCCGCGAGGTTGCGGTGAAGCGCCTCGAAGGTCGGCGCGTGCAGGCCCGGCCCCTCGTTGGAGAGATCGAGGAGGAGCGCGGCGCGCCCGGCGCGGAGGTTCTCGGCGTCTCCCGGTTCGAGGAGGTCGAGGCGGCCGTTCGCCTCCGGAAAGCCGAGGCGCACGAAATCGAGGACGGGGAGGCAGAGGACGTGATTCGCCGTGCCGGGCTGCGCCGTGACGGTGATCCGCTTGCCCAGCCAGCCGAGGGCCGCCGTCAGGAAGTGCCCGGCCTCGCCCCGGGGAACGAGCAGGATCTCGGACGAGACTGGCTCGGAGAGGACTTGGCTCATCGTGACGCCCGCGCGGCCGGATCGGACGCGGTCCGCCACCGCGGGACCGCGCCGAGCCGGATAAAGCCTCGGCGCGGGGGCGTCGAGGTCAGGCCGGGACCGGCTCGGCGGCGCGCACGGGCGTCGGGCCGGCCCGGTAGGCCGCCGAGGCCTCCTCGGTCCGCCAGCAGGCGACGCGGTGGCCGGGGGCGATCTCGGCGACCGGCGGCATCTCCCGGCGGCAGCGCTCCTCGGCCAGGAAGCAGCGCGGCGCGAAGGGGCAGCCCGGCGGGCGGTTCGCGAGGTCGGGCGGGCTGCCCGGGATGGTCTCAAGCCGGGAGCCCTTGGCCAGCGCCCCTTCCGCCCGGCTGCGCAGAAGGCCGATCGTGTAGGGGTGGTGCGGGTCCAGGACCACCTGATGCGCGGTGCCGGTCTCGACGATCTTGCCCGCGTACATCACGGCAATCCGGTCGGCGACCTCCACGGCCGCGCCGAGATCGTGGGTGACGATGATGATCGACAGGCCGAGGTCGCGCTGGAGCTCGCGCAGGAGCAGCAGCACCTGGATCTGCACCGTGGCGTCCAGCGCCGTGGTCGGCTCGTCGGCGAGCAGCACCTGCGGCCGGCAGGCCAGCGCCAGCGCGATCATCGCTCTCTGGCGCATGCCGCCCGACATCTCGTGCGGGTAGTTGTCGAGCCGCCGCTCCGGGCTCGGGATCCGCACCCGCTCGAACAGGGCCAGCGCCCGCTTCCGGGCTTCGTCCTTGGAGATCGTCTCGTGGCGCAGGATCGCCTCGGTGATCTGCCGGCCCACGGTGTAGACCGGGTCGAAGGCGAGCAGCGGCTCTTGGAAGATCATCGAGACGTCGCCGCCGCGGAAATCGGCGAGCTGACGCTTGGTGAGCGCCTGTACGTCCCTGCCGGCGGCCAGGATCCGGCCCTCGATGCGGCTGCGCCCTTCCGGGAAGAGCCGCAGGATCGCGCGGAGCGTGACGCTCTTGCCGGAACCGGATTCGCCGATCAGCGCCATCGCCTGACCGCGCTCCACGGTAAGGTCGACGCCGTCGACCACCTGAACCTTGCCGAAGGCGACGCGCAGGTCCTTGAGGACGACTGCGGGTTCTGAGGAAGAGATCGGCGTGCTCATCGGCGTGCTCATCGGCGTGCTCATGGGCATGCTCATGCGGCGAGCGCGTCTGCGCGGGCCGCAGAATGGCCCGATCCGGGCTGACGGGCGAGGCAGGCGACACGGTGCAGGGGCCGGATCGCGTCGAGGGGCGGTTCCTTCTGGCTGCACACGCCCTCCGCCAGGGCGCAGCGCGGGTGGAAGCGGCAGCCCGGGGGCGGGTCGATCGGGTTCGGCGGGTCGCCGGCCAGCAGCGCGGCCTGGGTGCGGTTGTCGGGATCGAGCGACGGCATCGAGGCGAGCAGCGCCTCGGTGTAGGGATGCGCCGGTGCGTCGAGCACCGTGTCGGACGGCCCGATCTCCGCAACCCGGCCGAGATACATCACCATCACCCTGTCGGAGATGAAGCGCACGACGTTCAGGTCGTGGCTGATGAAGATGTAGGTCAGGCCGAACTCGGCCTTGAGGTCGAGCAGCAGGTTCAGGACCTGCGCCTCCACGGACTTGTCGAGCGCCGAGACCGCCTCGTCGAGCAGCACGAGCCGCGGCTCCAGGGCGAGGGAGCGGGCGATGTTGACCCGCTGGCGCTGGCCGCCGGAGATCTCGTGCGGGTAGCGCCCGGCGAAGCGCTTCGGCTCCAGGCCGACCCGGGCGAGAAGCGCGCGGGCGCGCTCCACGGCTTCCCGGCTGGAGACACCGTTGACCTTCGGGCCGAAGGCGATCGACTGCTCGACGGTCATGCGCGGATTGAGCGACGCGTAGCTGTCCTGGAAGACCATCTGGACCTCGCGGCGGTAGGCCCGCCAGGGCATGGCGCGCTCGCCGATCGCCTGGCCGTCGTACAGCATCTGGCCGGAATCGCGTTCGATTAGGCCCATGAGCAGCTTGGCGGTGGTGGACTTGCCGCAGCCGGACTCGCCGACGATGCCGAGCGTCTCACCCTTCAGGACGTCGAAATCGACGCCGTCGACGGCGCGCACGACCTGTTTCTTGCCGCCGGCCTTGCGGACCGGGAAGTGCTTGATCAGCCCTGAGACCGACAGGAGCGGCTGGGCGGGTCCGCCGCGGTCGCGGGCGAACGGGTCGGGGGCGTCCGGGATGACGCTCACTGGCGAATCTCCATGGCGGACCGGAGCCCGTCCGAGAACAGGTTGAAGGCGATCGAGACGATGAAGATGCAGACGCCCGGGAGGGCGGCCACGACCGGGTTGACGTAGATCGCGGTGCGCAGGGTGTTCAGCATCAGGCCCCATTCGGGCTCGGGCGGGCGCACGCCGAGGCCGAGGAACGACAGGCCGGAGGCCAGGATCATCGAGACCGAGATCAGGCTGGTTGCGTAGACGAAGATCGGCCCGACGACGTTGCCCAGCACCTGCACGCGCATGATCGTCAACGCCGAGGCGCCCGACAGCTTGGCGGCGTCGATGTAATCGCGCTTGCGGATGCCCGTGGTGACGCTCTCCGCCACCCGGGCGATCTGGGGCACGAAAACGCAGGTCAGCGAGACGATCGAGTTGAATATGCCGGCGCCGAGCGCCCCGGACAGCGCGATCGCGAGGAGCACGGACGGAAACGCGAAGAAGACGTCGATGGTGCGCATCAGGATTGTGTTGGTCCAGCCTCCGACATAGCCCGCCAGGATGCCGATGCCGGAGCCGATCACGAAGGCGATCAGCACCGGGGTGACGCCGATGAACAGCGACAGCCGCGAGCCCAGCATCAGCCGGCTGATCATGTCGCGGCCGAGCTCGTCCGAGCCCAGCCAGTAGGTGGCGTCGCCGACATGCTTCAGGCGGCGCAGCATGGAGCCCTTGTAGGGATCCATCGGCGTGATCCATGGCGAGAGGATCGCGATGAGCACGACGATCAGGATCACGGCGCCGGCGCCCATGGCGACGGGGTCGCGCACCAGACGGTGGCCGACATGGCCCCAGAAGCCCCGCGACGGGGCGAAGGCGGCCTCCGGTCCGTGGGTCACGTCCTCGGCGGCAAGCACGCCGCCGTCGAGGGCCACGGAGGCGGCGGTGACGGGAGCAGTCATCATCGGGCTCCGGGTCAGGCGCGCTCGATGCGCGGGTCGAGGGCGGTCTGCATCACGTCCACCAGCAGGTTGAGGGCCACGAAGAACATCGCCAGCACGAGGATCGAGCCCTGCAGCAGGGGCAGGTCCCGCTGGAAGATCGCGGCGTTGAGGAGGAAGCCGGTGCCCGGCCACGCGAACACGGTCTCGACCAGGATCGAGCCGCCCAGCAGGTAGCCGAGCTGCAGGCCCATGATGGCCAGCGCCGTCGGGGCGGCGTTGCGCACCACGTGCCGGAACACGCCGCGCTCATCCATGCCCTTGGCGCGCAGGGCCTCGACGAAGTCCTGGGACAGGATGTCGGCTACCAGCGCCCGGACCGTGCGGGCGATGATCCCCATCGGGATCAC
The DNA here is from genome assembly GCF_028920805.1 of Methylobacterium sp. 092160098-2. NCBI lineage: Bacteria > Pseudomonadati > Pseudomonadota > Alphaproteobacteria > Hyphomicrobiales > Methylobacteriaceae > Methylobacterium > Methylobacterium sp. 092160098-2. Next base: position 659,267 of record NZ_JAQPZJ010000003.1, read on the forward strand.
CGACATCGTGATCGCCGGCAGGATCAGGTAACGCAGGTGCTCGAAGTCGGGCCGCCAGTTGCCGGAGCCGTCGGGCCCGGCGCCGGTGGGCGGAAGCCAGCCGAGATTGGCCGAGAACACGATCACCAGGACCATGCCGAGCCAGTAATGCGGCACGCTCACGCCGAAGACCGAGACGGCGGAGGCGGCCCGGTCGGCCAGCGAGTTGCGGTGGTAGCCCGCCACGAAGCCGAACAGGGTGCCGAAGGTGAACCCGATCACGATCGCCACGGAGGCGAGGATCAGCGAGTTCACCACGGCGCGGCTGACCTCGCCGAGCACCGGCCGGCCCGTGGCGATGGAGGTGCCGAGATCGCCGTGCAGCACGTGCCACAGCCAGATCAGGTACTGGACCGGCAGGGGCTTATCGAACCCGTAGGCGGCCCGCATCTCGTCGATGGTCGCCTGGGTGGCGTCGGCGGGCAGGACCGCGCTCAGGGGATCGCCCGGCGCGAGATGGACGAGGAGGAAGCAGACGACGCTGACCCCGAACGCCACGGGCGTCACGTAGACCAGCCGTTTGAGGATGTAGAGCAGCATTATTCGCCTTTTGGCCCACCGATATTTTGTCGCCGTCCGGTCGCCCCCGCCGTGGAGAGCCTTCGAAGATCACGCTTCGGTCCTTGCGAGGCGCGACAATCCCCCCTCTCCCGTGCGGGAGAGGGTTGGGGTGAGGGATCAGGTCCATCCGGAGAGGTCGCACCCCGCACCCTGTCCCTCTCCCGCATGGGAGAGGGAACCCGCCCCTCCAGAAAACCCGCTCGGTGCCTCCGATAGCTCGCAGGCACGACGGCGGCGCTACCGCCCCGCCGTCGCCATCGTAATCTTCGAGAAGTCCTGGAACCAGTTCTGCGCCTGGACGAAGCCCTTGACCTTCGGGCTCATCGCCCGCGGATTGACGTCGTGCGTGATCATAATGAACAGCGCGTCGTCGACATACTTCTCGTGGATCTTCTCCAGGACCTTGGTCTGCTCGGCCTTGTCGAAGGTGTTGCGGACCTGATCGAACAGCTTGTCCATCGCGGGATCACAGTAATAGCCCCAGTTCGTGCCGTTCGGCGGGGCGAAGTTGCACTGCAGATGGCGGATGAAGCCGGTGAACGGATCCTGGATGAAGTACGAGTAGTTGATCGCCGAGACGCCGCGGGAGATGTCGGCCTTGGCGCCGGCCCGCCAGATGTTGATGAGCGTGTTCCACTCGACCACCTCGTAATCGACCTGGATGCCCACGTCGGCGAGGTTCTGCTGGACGAATTCGTTCATCGGCAGCGGCTGCATCTGGCCCGAGCCCGAGGCCGAGATCGCCACCTTCAGCTTCAGCGGCTTCGCGGGGCTGTAGCCGGCTTCGGCGAGCAGCTTCTTGGCGGCGTCGGGGTCATATTTCACATCGAAGGTCGGATGGCCGAACCATTGATGGCCGGGCGGCATGAAGCCCTTGGCGGGGATCGCGAGGCCGCCGAGCAGTTCCTTCAGACCGTCGCGATCGATGGCGAGATTCGCCGCCTTGCGCACGCGGATGTCGTTCCAGGGCGAGCCCTCGACGCGCGAGAGGTGCCACGTCCAATTATGCGGGTAGGCGTTGGTGACGACGGTGAAGCCGGCGCTCTTCAGCGACGCCACCGAGTCCGGAGCGGGCGCCTCGATCCAGTCCACCTGACCGGAGCGGAGCGCTGCGGTCCGGGCATTGGCCTCCGGCAGCGGGATCAGAACGAGCTTGTCGAGCTTCGGGACGCGGTTCGCGTCCCAGTATTCCTTGAACGGCACCATCTCGGCGCGCTCGCGCGGGGCGAACAGGGTCAGCTTCCACGGGCCGGTGCCCGAGGGCTGCTTGGCGAAGGCGTCCCAGGACTTGCCGAGCTTCTCCCACTGGGCGGGCGAGGACATCATGATCCAGGCGATCTGGTAGGGCAGCGTCGCGTCGGGGGCCTTGGTGGTGATCTCGACGGTCAGCGGGTCGACCACCCGGTAGCTCGCCACCGCCGGGATGCGGGTCTTGCCCTGGGCGGATTGGCGCGGGTCGTATTGCGGCGCGTCGGCCTTCAGGAGCTTGTCGAGGTTCCAGACCACCGCGTCGGCGGTGAAGTCCGAGCCGTCGTGGAATTTCACGCCCGGCCGGAGCTTGAAGGTCCACTTGGTCTTGTCGGTGGCGTCGACGCCCCAGCTGGTGGCGAGGCCCGGCACGAGGTCGGAGGCCAGTTCGGCGCTCGACAGGTCCCAATTGATCAGGCCGTCATAGACCGTGTAGCCCATGAACCGCATGCCCTCGCCGCCATTGTCGGTCTGGCCGGTGGTGAGAGGTATGTCGGAGGCGGTCATGCCGATCCGCAGCGTCCCCTGCGCGAGGGCAGCGGTGCTCGCGGAGAGTGCCAGGGCGCCGGCCAGCGCCGCACGGGCGCCGAGTTTTCTCAGACGGGACAGCATCTTGCGTCGGGTGCTCACGTTGGCCCGAGCCTGAGGGCCCGGGATACGCTCGACCTTATGCAAGCCTGCGGCCAGACGGATCGTCCTGCATGCAGGGAGCGTGTCGTGGCTATTGCGCGTCGATCAGGCTCACATGGGCGGCGACCACCCGCCAGCCTTCGGGGAAGCGCGCCCAGGTCTGGCTCTGGCGGCCGATCTTGCCCGGCGCGCTGGCGCGGGCGAACAGCGTCATCGCGGTGGCGAAGTCGCGCCCGTAGGTGGTGATCTGCGTCTGCGCCAGCGTGCGCTCCAGGCCCACCGGCGAGCGGGCCCGGCGGAAGGCGCGGATCGCGTCCATGCCGTAGAGATTCTCGCCGATGCCGTAGCGGATGGTCAGCGGATCGTCCCGGAACAGGGCCTCGAGGGTCGGGACGTCGTTGGTCGTCAGTGCCGTCTCGTAGGCCCGGAACGCGGCCTCGACCTCGGCTTTCACGGCGGGATCGTCGATGATCATCAGGCAAGCTCCGCGATCGGCGCCGTGCTGACGCCGGTTCGTTCGAGGTGACGCGCCACGCGCAGGACGAGATCCTCGCGCCAGGGCGCGGCGATCACCTGGACCCCCAGGGGCAATCCGGCGTCCAGCCGGATCGGTGCCGCCACCACCGGCAGGCCGATGAACGAGATCGGCTGCGTGAACACGCCGATATTGGCGCGCACCGGCAGCGTGACGCCGTCGAGGACGAAGTGCGTCTGTCCGCCCTTCGGCGCCCGGCAGGGCGTGGCCGGGGCCAGGATCACGTCGACGGTCTCGAACAGCTCCAGTACGCGCGCCCGGTACCAGCGGCGGAACCGCTGCGCCCGCTCCACATGGGGGGCCGGGATCATGGCCCCGGCGATCAACCGGTCCCGCACCGCCGGATCGAAATCCTGCGGGCGCGTCCGCAGGCGGTCGAGGTGCAGCGTCGCGCCCTCCGCGGCGGTGATCAGGTAGGCGGCCGCGCGGGCGCGGTGCGCTTCCGGCAACTCGACCGTGCCGCGCGCACCCAGGACCTCGGCGGCGCGCGCCACCGCCGCGAAGGCGTCCGGGTCGCCGCCGCGCGCGAAATGGCCGCCAGCCACCGCGATGCGCAGGCCATCGATCCCCGCATCGAGATGCGGAAGGACCGGCTCCGCCGGCCGGAGCGTCGCCACCGGATCGTCCGGATCGGGGCCCTGCATCACGTCGTAGGCGAGCGCGAGGTCGGTCACGCTCCGGGCCAGGGGCCCGAGATGATCGAGGCTCCCCACGAAAGGGAAGCTGCCCGCGCGGGTCAGCCGGCCGTAGGTCGGCTTGAGGCCGAAGCAGCCGCAGAAGGCGGCGGGGACGCGGATCGATCCGTTGGTGTCCGAGCCCAGCGTCAGGGGCACCATGCCGGCGGCGAGGGCCGCGCCTGAGCCGCCGGACGAGCCGCCGGTCATGTGATCGAGGGCGTGCGGATTGTGGGCGTCGCCGTCGTGGACGTTCTCGCCTGTGAAGTCGTAGGCGTATTCGCCCATGTTGAGGGCGCCCACGAGGATGGCTCCCGCCGCCTCCAGGCGCCGCAACAGGGCACCGTCCCGCTCGGCCGGAGGCCGCTCGCGATTGATCTTCGATCCGGCGCGGGTGGGCAGGCCCGCGATGTCGATCAGGTTCTTCACCGCGAACGGCACGCCGGTCAGCGGTCCCGGCTTCGCTCCGCCGCTCAGCGCGGCATCCTGGGCGTCGGCTCTGGCCAGGGCGCGGGCAGCCACCACGTCGGTGAAGGCGCCGACACGGCCGCCCAGCCGCTCGATCCGGTCGAGAGCCGCCGTGACGACCTGCCGTGCGGTGGTGTGGCCGTCGGTGATGGCCGCGGCGACCGCGACGGCCGTCGAAAGCTCGTATGCGCTCACGCTTCGAACCTCGGCGCCGCATCGATCTCGTCGGCGAGGGGGAACGCCTCCACCAACGCGGCCGCCGCGGCCAGGACACGGAGATTGGCCGTGATCGGTCCCATCCAGGCGGGATCGAGTTGGAGGCCGAGCAGCGCTGCCGTGACGGCAGCATAGGTCTCGGGATCGTAGGGCGGGCACGTCTCGGGCATCGCTGCTTTCGGTGTGATGTCGATTCAGGCAGGTCTCGCGGGGGAAGCAGGCCTTGTGCCGCGCAGGCCGCGATAGGACTGCCGATCGGCATCCGATTGTGCCTAAATGTTGAGCATATCGCCGAACGTGACGCGGCATCCGCGGGCGGCGGGGTCAGTTGCCCGCGCTTTGGGCGCCGCGTTGTAAGCAGGACCGGGATTTGGGCGCGCCCGGTCTCCGGTCGAGGCGGCTTCGGCGGCCGTTGAACGTGGCCGGCTAGCCAAGACCTCCTATAGACTGCCGATTTTGCAGGTCTGCTTTGCGATCGAAGAATGCTCCGCCCGGAAGCAAGACGGCGCACCTATAGCCTGAGACGGCGTCGCCCGGGCCCGGCTGTCCATGTGTCGGTGGATTGCGAACGTTCAATCCTTGTTCTCAGCGCGCACGCGACCTACCTACACCATCCGCAGTCAGACCTGCAGGACGACGGGAGCCGCACGCGGGCGTGCCGACCTTGCGGCTCGGCCCTCGGCTTGAGGTTTTTCCGCATCGCCGGACGAAACTCTTACAGAGACGGCGTGGATTGTCGCTTTGTCGCCCGCCTGCGCAGGTTCCGACGATTGCATCGTGCGGGGAGCTCTGGTTAAGGGCTCTGCGATCTTCGAAACAATGGTTCGACCCGAGCGTTCAGACGCACGCCGAGCGTTCGGGTCGGACCATCGGTACAGCCGATGGATCGGTGCGGTTCCGGGGCGCGGGGACGGCGTTGGAACCGGCAGACTCCGTACGTGCCCGGCCCCGCCGGATGTCCCCGCGACACGCGAGACGTACCCAACTGAGAAAGGTCAGATGAGCGCATTCGACTACAGGAATTTCGACGACCGTCGTCAGAACTCCCAGAACGCCAAGGCCGCCTTGCTGGCCAAGTTCAAGGCCCGTCCGCCGGCCGATGATCCGGAGGTGATCGCCAAGGCGAAGGCCCGCGCGGAGATCGCCAAGGCCCGCGAGGAGCGTTCCCGCGAGCGTGAGGCGGCCCGGATCGCCGCCGAGCGGCAGGCCGCCGAAGAGAAGCGTCAGCGGGAGGAGGCGGAACTCGCCGCCCAGCTCGCCCGCGAGGCCGCCGAGTTGGCCGCGGCGCAGGAGCGCAAGTCGGCCGAACTGGCTGCCAAGAAGGCCCAGCGCGATGCGCGCTACGCGGCCCGCAAGGCAAAGGTCAAGACCAAGCGCTGAACGCGCACCGACGGCTCCTTCGCGCCACGGAAACCGAAGACGTCCGCCCGCCAGGCGGGCGTCTTCGCGTTTTGGGGCATGCCGGCTCGGCAACCGCTGCGTGTGCCCGCGCGTTGGGGCCGGTCGAACCCGCGACGTCCTCGCTCGGCGGGCGCAGCCGAGGTCGCGATGCAATCCTGGACGAGACTGGCCCTCATCATCGGCGCTCTGCCGATCCTCCTCGCCGCCGAACAGGGGCACGCGCAGGATTCGGAGACGGTGACCGCCTGCGAGACGCTGATCTCCGCACGCCGGATCGATGCTGCCGCGGGTGCCGAGCGTCAAGGGCTTGGGGAGACCGGTTGCCGCCGCATCCCGCGCAGCGCCATCGGCGCCGTCGAGCAACGGGCCTTGATCGGCGGGGCGCCTTACGAGTGCATGAGTGTTGCCGATGCGGGGCGGTGTCTCTGGGTTGTCCCGTAAGCCGGGCACGCCCTCGTTTTTCGGTCAGGCCAGCACTCTGACGAAGCTTCACGGCTCAGCAAGACGCGCTATTTCTCACGTCTTGAGCGTGTGAGCCCTGAACATCAGTATGCCGCGTATCCTCGAAAGCACCCGCGTGTCGATGTTCGCCGCGGTCTGGATCGCATCGGCGCTGAGCTGTGGAACGGCCCGCGCAGAGCCTCCGATTCGGAGCCCCGAGGATGCGGCATGCCGCCTTGAGGCCCGCGCCAAGGTGTTCTCCACGCCGAACCCTCAGGGTTTGGAACTCGAAGAGATCGGGCGGCGAATCTATTTCGCCTGCATGAAGCGCGTCGCACAGGTGACCGCGCCGGCGGCCCGGCGCGGTGGTCGGCGGCATCACAGCCGACGCCGCTGAGCGGCGGCGGCGCTGTCAGGCGTCGAGCGGCGCGCCGATCCGCGCGCGGAGGCGGAGACGCAGGGCCTCGTTGCCACCCTCGGCATCGAGCGCGGCCATCAGGCGCAGCAAATGGCTGAGCGGGGTCGAACGACACGCAACGGCGTCGGCGATCTGCTCCGGCAGGGACTTGGCGGCCGGAACGTAGCGCGGTGCCGGGCCGGCCTGATGAGTCTGGGGCATGCGAGGCGCTCGTCCTTCGAAAGAGTCCAGATTGGCGGGCGGGTCGCTACGCCTTTCGATCGACGGACACCAGCCCCTTTCGCGCGATTACGTAGCCGGCATCAGTCTCCGTCACCGTGGGGCAACAGCGCGGCGGTAAAGTGTGGACGACTCGGGCTGAGAGTCCGAATCGGCTTGCCCGATCGCGATTTCAGGTGCCGGCCAGCGGCGAGGACGCGAACCCGGCGAGCAGGTCCTGGGGATCTCGATAGATCGCCACGCAGCCCGCAGCGGTCAGATCCGCTTCCGGGAAGCCGCCGCAGAGTAGGCCGATCGTGGGCAGCCCCGCCTTTGCAGCGGCCTCGGCATCGTAGGGCGTGTCGCCGACGACGTGCGCCGCGTCCGGCGCCACGCCGTCGAGCTTCCGCAAGGCGGCCTGGAAGATGTCAGGATGCGGCTTCGAGCGGTCGGCATCGTCCGCACTGGTGGCGACGTCCACGAGATCGCCGATCCCGAGGATCTCGGTGTAGCGATCCACCTCGGTACGCTTACCGGACGAGGCCAGGGCGATGGTCAGGCCGGCCTCGTGGATGCGCTCGAACAGCGGGCGGACACCGGGGAAGGGCCGCACATCCGGCAGGTAGCGCCGCTTGAACAGGTCCGAGCGGTACGCCTCGATCGCTTCGCCCTCGCGCCTGATCCGCTCTTGCGACAGGAAGACGGGCATCAACTCGTCGCCGCCCTTGCCGATCTGTCGCCGCACTTCCGCCGGGTCGGTCGTCACGCCGAAATGTGCGAAGGCCTCCACCCAGGCGCGGGCATGCAGATCGACGCTGTCGAGCAGCGTTCCGTCGATGTCGAAAATCGCCGCGCGCATCGCGAGCCCCCTCGCGGTGCCCGGCGCCCGCGTTCGGCCGGACAACCGGGCCGGGGCCAGCCTGTTCCGCGAGGCCGGATTCGCGGAGCCGGATGCTTAAACGACGGAAGCCCGCCTCCCCTCGGGAAGCGGGCTCCTGAAACGTCATCGGCGCGGCGGCGCCGGCCCGTCAGTGCATCGAGGCTGCGGTCCGGGCAGGCTTCGCCTTGGCGGCGAGGCCGGCGGTCACCGCCGCCTTGGACGCGCGAACGGTCTTCGGGGCCACCGGCTTCGCGGCGGCCTTCACGGCCGCGGGCTTGGCAGCGGTCGGCTTGGCGGAGGCCGACTTCGTGGTCGCAGGCTTGGCGTCCGCAGACTTGGCGTCCGCAGACTTGGCGGCCGCGGGCTTGGCCGAAGCGGTCTTCGCAGCGGCGGTCTTCGCAGCGGCGGCCTTGGTGGCCTTCGGAGCTTCGACCGTCTTGGAGGCGACGCCGGCCGCCAGCATCGCGTTGGCGCGCAGCTCGGCTTCGGCGCGGATCCAGTGGGCGGCCGCATGGCCGTGAATCCGGCCCTCGTTCTCCCAGATGTAGTAGGCGCATTCGCGCACCTGGTGCTCGCTGATCAGCATGCAGTCGATCTCCTGTCCGTCCCGGGATCGACGATGGGAGAGCCAGGTTAAGCGTCGGTTAACCCTGCCCGCCGGGGCCGGGAGCCGGACGCGGCCCGCTCCGAGCGAACGTGCGCGCGGCCTATTCGGCGATCCCGAGCACCCGCCGCGCCTCGGTCAGGAGTACCGCGTGGCGAGCCGCACCCGGTCCCTGATCCGGCGCCTCGCGTCCGGCCCGGGCGATCATCTCCTGGAACCGGCGCCGGTCGAGGGCGCGCTGGCCGATGCTCGCGAGGACGGCCGACAGCACGGTCCGGACCGCCTCGGTGCGCTCGTCGGCCATCGCCACGGCTTCGGCCGACGCGGTGTTCTCCCGCGCCGCGTCCTGCTCGGTGGCCGCCTTCGTGCGCGCCTCCGCGTCTTCGAGCGCGGCCGCCAGGCGCCGCCCGTCCTGCCAGGCCTGGTCGTGCTGATGGGTGCGCAACGCCAGCAGCACCTTGAGCGACGCCGCCTCCGTCCGCGCGGCTTCCAGCTTGATCTGTGTCTCGCGCAGATCCTTCAGCAATTCCTGCGCGAGGGTCTGGTCCGCGGTCACGTCCACTGCCGGCTCCTCTGGCATCCCGATTCCGCCCGTCCTGTCGCGCCGCTGCAGGAATGTCCACTCTCGTCGATGGGCGCGGACGCCACGACCGGTTGAGAAAATCCGCTTGCCGGTCCACATGGAAGGCGGTGCCTCGCGGCGCCTGTCCCGGCCGGCCTTGAACCGGCGCAGCGGAGTGATCCCACCATGTTCATCCAGACCGAAGCCACGCCGAACCCGGCCACCCTGAAGTTCCTGCCCGGCCGTGTCGTCCTTCCGGAATCGACCTTCGAGGCGCGGGATCCCGAGGCCGCCGCCCGCTCGCCCCTGGCTGCGGCGCTGTTCACCGTCCCGGGTGTGGCGGGCGTCTATTTCGGGCACGACTTCATCTCCGTGACCAAGGCCGAGGACGGCTCGGAGTGGGCGCAGGTGAAGCCGGCGGTGCTCGGTGCGATCATGGAGCACTTCCAGTCCGGCGTGCCCGTGATGGCCGAGGGCAGCCACGGCGAGATCGAGCCCAGCGACGAGTTCTACGACGAGGCCGACCACGACACCGTCGTGACCATCAAGGACCTGCTCGAGACCCGGGTGCGCCCGGCGGTGGCGGGCGACGGCGGCGACATCACCTTCCGCGGCTACAAGGAGGGCGTGGTCTACCTGGAAATGAAGGGCGCCTGCTCGGGCTGTCCGTCCTCCACGGCGACCCTGCGGCACGGCGTGCAGAACCTGTTCCGGCACTTCCTGCCGGAGATCCGCGAAGTCCAGGCGATCTGACGATCCGTTTCCGCGGTATAGCTCGAGGATCCTGCCGGCCGGCATCGCCCTCGAGCTTTCCCAAGGCCGTCGACGCCGCGTCTCAAGCGGGTGACGCGCGTCGTCGCCGGCGCCAGAGGGCGTGATCCGTGCCGCGGCCGCGCGCCGAGCGAAGGCGTCCGACCTTGGTGCGGCCTTGGGGCCTCCCAGTGTGCAGGCCGAGCGGCGCAAGCCGGCAACACTCGACCGCCGAAGAGCCGGCTCGGTCTCCCCCGCCGCTGACGAAGCGGCGGTTTTGCTCTAACGCTTGAGACTCTTCGCGTCCGTCGTGACGCAGGAGGAAGCGGCCGGTTCGGACCGTCCTGTGGGAGTGAGCGTGCGTATCCTGGCCATCGACACAGCGCTGGACACCTGCGCCGCCTGCGTCATGGCGGAGGAATCCGAGGCGCCCCTCGCCGCCGAGGCGCTGCCGATGGCGCGCGGCCACGCGGAATCCCTGCTGCCGCTGATCGAGCGGGTCATCGCCCGGGTCGAGGGCGGATTTGAGGCGATCGACCGCGTCGCCGTGACGGTCGGGCCGGGCAGCTACACCGGGCTGCGGGTCGGCCTGTCGGCGGCCCGGGCCATCGGACTCGCCACCGGAAAGCCGGTCGTCGGCGTCGGCACCCTCTCGGCTCTCCTCGCTCCCCTCCTGGCGGAGACCGTCGAGGGCACGATCGCGGCGGTGATCGATGCCCGCCACGGCGCCGTCTACGTCCAGGCCCTCGGTCCCGGCGACGGCCTCGCCCCCGCGCACCTCGCCGTCGAGGCGGCGGCCGAGCAGCTGGGTTCCGGCCCGGTGGTGCTCACGGGCTCCGGTGCACCGATGCTGGCCACGGCGCTCGCCGAACGCGGCGTCGCGGCGCGCGTCGCCAACGTCTCCGGCCCGGATATCGCGTCGGTGGCCTCCCTCGGTCTCGTCGCAGACCCGGCGCAGGCGCTGGCGCGGCCTCTCTACCTGCGCGGGCCGGATGCCCGGCCGCAGGATCATGCGCGGATCGCACGGCGATGACCCGCCCGCTGCCTTTCTGGCCCTTCGACTGGTGGTTCGCGTGGTGGGACGCGCTGACCCCGGAGCCTTACGTCGCCCCTCTCCGCGACGCGGCGCAGGCCCCTGCCCTCGCCCGGCTCCACGCGACCGCCTTCGCGCGCCCCTGGGAGGCCCACGAATTCGAGCGCATGCTCTGCGAGCGTTCGACCCAGGCGCACGCCCTTTGGCGTGCAGGCACGCTCCACGGCTTCGTGCTCTCGCGCCGGGCGGCCGACGAGGCCGAGATTCTGACGGTGGTCCTGTCCCCGGCGCTGCGCGGCGGCGGCCACAGCCGCAAGCTGCTCCGCGAGCACCTGTCGAGCCTCGCCCTCGCCGGGGTCGCCCGGGTGCATCTGGAGGTCGACGAGGGCAACGCCCCCGCCCTGCGGCTCTATGCGCGCCATGGCTTCCGACAGGTGGGCTCGCGCACCGGCTACTATCTCAAAGCCGACGGCAGCCGTGCGACTGCGCTGACGATGAGCGCCGATCTGTGACGCCGTGAGCCGCCTCGGTATCGCTTGGCGCGTCGCGGCTCTCGGCCTCGCCTTCGCGGTGCTGGGGCCTCCGCACTGGATCGCCCTGCGGCTGCTGCGTCGCCGCGCGGCCCTGGCGCCGGTCCTGTTCCACCGCGTTTTCCTGCGCCTGTTCGGGGTGCGGGTCATGCAGAGCGGAACACCCCCTGCCCCCGGCGAGGCGGCCCTGGTGCTCGCCAATCACGTCTCGTGGCTGGATATCATCGCGGTGGGGTCGCTGCGGCCGCTCTCCTTCGTGGCGAAGTCCGAGATCGCCGGCTGGCCGCTGATCGGCGCCCTCGCGGGGCTGCAGCGGACGATCTACATCGACCGGCAGCGGCGCGGGGCAACCGCCACCGTCAGCACCGCCATGGGCCATCGGCTGGCCGAAGGGGAGCTCGTCGTTCTGTTCGCGGAGGGGACCACCGGCGACGGAACCCGGCTCCTGCCGTTCCGCTCCTCCCTGGTCGGCGCAGCCCGGGCGGCATTGCAAGCCGAGGCCGGGCGCGGCCGGGTCCGCCTCCAGCCGCTGGCCATCACCTATCCCCGTCGCAACGGCCTGCCGGTGACGCGGGCCGAGCGCGCTGAGATCGCCTGGTACGGGGACATGGAGTTGGCCCCCCACCTCGCCGCCTTCGTGCAGGGCGGCCCCATCGACGTGCACGTCGTCTGGGGGGCGCCGATCGTCTTCGAGGCGACAACCGACCGGAAGGCCGCCACGGCCGCCGCGGAGGCCGAGGTGCGCGCGGCCCTGCGGGGCATCGGCGCGGGCGGCGACGGGGCCGCGCCCGCGCCGAATGTCCGGCCAGCGGCCAGCGACCGCGGCCTCCAGGGTCAGGAGATTGCGACGGTCTGAGCGGAGCCGTTCGACCGCGGGCTCGGCAGGTGGTCCCCGGCGCCGCGGTCGTGGTTAGCGCGGTTCGAGACGCGCGACGGATCTGCCGATCCCGGCCGGTCTCCGCCGCGCGTCTGCCGTGCTCTACCGCTTCGGTGCGTCACTCCGGCTCATCGGCCCCTTGTCCATGGCATCGGTCTTTCCCATGGGAGCCGACTTTTCCATGGCTCCCTTATGCATGGAGTCCTTGGCCATGCTGTCCTTGGCCATGCTGTCCTTGGCCATGGAATTCTTGCTCATCGCATCCTTGTTCATGGTCTCCGCTACGGCCGGAGCCGCGGCCAGCGCGGCGGCGAAGAAGGCGGCGGAGAGCTGTAACCCGTTGCGCATGTCGAAACCTCGCGAACTGTGCTGATCGTGCAGCACATCCGGACGTTCGGCCGTCTTCGGCCCGCGGTTACGGGCCTGCAGAAAACGTTCGTCGAGCGAGTGTGTTAGCGCCCGAACAGGCCCGTTCCGGCGTCGGACGCGCGCCGACGTCAGGCTGGATGCGAGATCTTGGGGCCGCAGATCTCCGAAGATCGAGAGGCACGACCCTGGAATACATGATGCAGCGCATTGAGCGGGTCGAACCCGTCTGCTAGCTAGGCCGCAACCCGGAACAGTCGGGATTTGTGGAGGACGCCCGTTGCAAACCTGGAATCAGGTTTACGATCCGTTCGGGAGCGCTTGGCTCTCGACGCTCGCCGCTTCAGTGCCGGTCATCGCACTGCTCGCCATGATCGCCAGCGGGCGCGTGAAGGCCCATATCGCGGCCGTCATCGCCCTCGGCCTCGCCATGCTGGTGGCCATCGTCGGCTTCGGCATGCCGACCGATCTCGCCAGCCGGGCGGCCATCCTCGGGATGGTCACGGGCTTCTTCCCGATCGGCTGGATCATCCTCAACGTCATCTTCCTCTACCGCCTGACGGTGGAGAAGGGCTGGTTCGCGATCCTGCAGCAATCGGTGGCCGGCATCACGGCCGACCGGCGCCTGCAGCTCTTGCTGGTGGCCTTCGCGTTCGGCGCCTTCTTCGAGGGCGCGGGCGGCTTCGGCACCCCGGTCGCCGTCACCGGCGCGATCCTGATCGGCCTCGGCTTCTCGCCGCTCGCCGCTTCGGGCCTGTCGCTCATCGCCAACACCGCGCCGGTGGCCTTCGGGGCGCTCGGCGCGCCGATCCAGGGACTCGCCTCGGTGACCGGCTACCCGCCGGAGATCCTCGGCGCGATGATCGGCCGGCAGCTGCCGCTGTTCTCGCTGATCGTGCCGTTCTGGCTGATCTGGGTGTTCGCGGGCTTCCGCGGCATGATCCGGGTGTGGCCGCCGATCCTGGTCTGCGGCGCCTCCTTCGCGGTCGCGCAGTTCCTGATCTCGAACTACGTCAATCCCTGGATCGTCGATATCGGCGCCTCGATCGCCTCGATGCTGGCCCTGGTCCTGTTCCTGAAGGTCTGGCAGCCCCGCGAGATCTGGACGTCGCCGGCGCTGCGCGGGCACGATCCGTCGCTCGCCGTGGCCGGCCCGCGCCCCGTGGCGCTCGGCGCCGGCGTGCCCGGCACGCCCCCGGTCCATATCGGCGCACGCACGGCGTCCCAGGGCGATATCCTCTGGGCCTGGGTGCCGTGGGTCATCCTGTCCGTGGTCGTCGCCATCTGGGGAACCGGCTGGTTCAAGGGCATCGTCAACCCGATCTTCACCTGGAAGTACGAGGTGCCGGGCCTGCACAACGTGATCATGAAGGTGCCCCCGGTGGTGTCCAAGCCGGTGCCCGAGGGCGCGGTCTTCCTGTTCACCTACATGTCCTACACCGGCACGGGCGTGCTGATCGCCGCGATCATCTCCGGCCTGATCATGCGGTTCTCGCCGGTGCGCCTCGTGACGGCGTATTTCGAGACCATCTGGGCCTTGCGGTACTCGCTGATCACGATCTCGGCGATGCTCGCGCTCGGCGTCCTCACCCGCTACGCGGGCGTCGATGCGACCCTCGGCCTCGCCTTCGCCGGAACCGGCATCCTCTACCCGTTCTTCGGGACGCTCCTCGGCTGGCTCGGCGTGGCGCTCACCGGGTCGGACACGGCCTCGAACGTGCTGTTCGGCGGCCTCCAGAGGATCACGGCCGAGCAGCTCGGCCTGTCCGGCGTGCTGATGGCGGCGGCGAACTCGTCCGGCGGCGTCATGGGCAAGATGATCGACGCCCAGTCGATCGTCGTCGCCTCCACGGCCACGGGCTATTTCGGCCAGGAAGGCAAGATCCTGCGCTTCGTGTTCTGGCACTCGATCGCGCTCGCCTGCCTGGTCGGCCTGTTCGTGATGCTGCAGGCCTACGTGCCCTTCTTCCAGCAGATGGTCATCGACCTGCCCGCCGCCGCGCCGGCTGCCCACTGAGGCCGGCGGAGGAATCCTCCGCCGCACCGTTGCACCGGCCGCCTTCGGGCGGCCGGTCGCGTTTTGGCGCCGCGACGGGCCGCGCGATCCGTGCTACAGGCCACGCGCCGGCCCGCGTCGCGGGACGGGCGTGGGGATGGAAGCGGATTGGTTCAGGACGGCGCGCGTTGAAGAAGGCCTACGTCAAATCCTACGGTTGCCAGATGAACGCCTACGATGCGGCCCGCATGGCCGACGTCCTGGGCGCCGAGGGCTACACGGCGACCGACTCGGTCGAGGACGCGGATGTCGTGGTCCTCAACACCTGCCATATCCGCGAGAAGGCTGCCGAGAAGGTCTATTCCGAACTCGGGCGGCTGCGCGTCCTGAAGGGTGAGCGGAAGGCGAAAGGCCTCGACACCCGCATCGTCGTGGCCGGCTGCGTCGCCCAGGCCGAGGGCGCCGAGATCCAGGCGCGGCAGCCCGCTGTCGACGTGGTGGTCGGGCCGCAGAGCTATCACCGCCTGCCCGATCTCCTGACACGGTCCCGCGAGCGCCGCGTCGTCGACACCGAATTTCCCGTCGAGGACAAGTTCGACCACCTGCCCCGTCGGCGGACCCTCGGGGCCTCGGCCTTCCTGACCGTGCAGGAGGGCTGCGACAAATTCTGCGCTTTCTGCGTGGTGCCCTACACCCGGGGTGCGGAGGTCTCGCGGTCCGTGGCGGCCGTGCTCGCCGAGGCCGAGAAGCTCGCCGAAGGGGGCGTGCGCGAGATCACCCTCATCGGTCAGAACGTCAACGCCTATCACGGCGACGGGCCCGACGGCGCGCCCGTGGGTCTTGCCGCGCTGGTGCGGGCGGTGGCCAGCATCCCCGGCATCGCGCGGATCCGCTACACGACGAGCCATCCGAACGACTTCGACGAGGCCCTGATCCGGGCCCATGCCGAGGTGCCGGCCCTGATGCCCTACTTGCACCTGCCGGTGCAGTCGGGGTCGGACCGGATCCTCGCCGCCATGAACCGGAAGCACACCGGCGATGCTTATCGCCGGTTGATCGACCAGATCCGGACCGTGCGGCCGGACATCGCCCTGTCCTCCGATTTCATCGTCGGCTTCCCCGGCGAGACCGATGCGGATTTCGCCGAGACTTTGCGGCTCGTGCGCGACGTCGGGTTCGAGAGCGCATTCTCGTTCAAGTACAGCCCCCGTCCCGGGACGCCGGCCGCAGACCGCACCGATCAGGTGTCTGAGGCCGTGATGGCCGCGCGGCTCGCCGAGCTGCAGGCGCTCCTCGACAGCCAGCGGCACGCCTATCAGCGGGCGGCCGAGGGCCGGGTCTTCGACGTGCTGGTGGAGAAGCCGGGACGTCACCCGGGTCAGGTCGCGGGCAAGACGCCGCACCTGCTGGCCGTCCAGTTCGACGCCGCGCCGCACCATATCGGACAGGTGGTGCCGGTGCGGATCACCGAGGCGGGCGCCAACAGCCTGTTCGGGGAACTCGTCTCGGAGGCTGCGGCGGCGTGAGGATCGGAACGGTCGGACGGATGGCGAGGATGACGGATTGAGCGCGTCGGACGGTGGGGGCGCGCGCGGCGCGCTCCGGGGTCGCGGCCCGGCGGCGCTGCCGGCCGGATCGGACGAGGCGGTCGAGGTGCCGCTGACTTTCGACGACAACCGCCTCGCGAGCCTCGTCTTCGGCCAATACGACCAGAACGTCGCCCATATCGAGCGCCGGCTGGATGTGACCGCCACGGCGCTCGGCAACCATCTCGTCATCAAGGGCCCCGCAGACGCCGTCGAGACGGCGCGGCGGGTGTTCCAGAAACTCTACGCCCGAGTGCGGACCGGCGGCAGCACCCTCAGCCTCGGCGACGTCGACGGCGCCATCCGCGAAGCCACCGCCCAGGCGACCCTGTTCCCGGCGGCGGCGATCGCCGCCGAGGCCGACACGCCGCATTTCGAGCAGATCGCAACCCGCAAGCGCGGCGCCGTGCGGGCCCGCAATCCGGCACAGGACGAGTACATCAAGCTCCTGCGCACCAATGAGCTGGTCTTCGCCGAGGGGCCCGCCGGGACCGGCAAGACCTGGCTCGCGGTCGGCCACGCCGTATCGCTCCTGGAGCAGGGCCATGCCGAGCGGCTGATCCTGTCGCGTCCGGCGGTCGAGGCCGGGGAGCGCCTGGGCTTCCTGCCCGGCGACATGCGCGAGAAGGTCGATCCCTACCTGCGGCCGATCTATGACGCCCTCTACGACTTCATGGAGGCGCGTCACGTCGACCGCGGCCTGCAGACCGGCACGATCGAGATCGCGCCGCTGGCCTTCATGCGTGGCCGCACCCTCACCAACGCCGTGGTGCTCCTCGACGAGGCGCAGAACACGACCTCCATGCAGATGAAGATGTTCCTCACCCGCCTGGGCGAGGGCTCCCGCATGATCATCACGGGCGATCCCAGCCAGATCGACTTGCCGCCGGGCCAGAAATCCGGCCTCGTGGAAGCGGTCGGCGTCCTGGACGGCGTCGAGGGGATCGGGCGCGTGCGGTTCAAGGACGTCGACGTGGTCCGCCACGACCTCGTGCGCCGGATCGTCACCGCCTACGAGCGCGCCGCCCACGGCAGCGCAGAGGCCGACCGCAATCCCAATCCCCGCCGACGGCCGCTGGCGTGAGCATGCCGCACGCGATCGATCTCGCCGTCGAGGACGCGCGTTGGGAGACGGCGATCCCGGACCTCGAAGCCCGGGTCACGCGCGCCGTGGAAGCCGGCCTCGCCATCGCCCCCGACCGGCCGGACGGACCTGTCGAGGTCAGCATCCTGCTGGCCGACGATGCCGCGGTGCAGGACCTCAACCGGACCTGGCGCGGCAAGGACAAGCCGACCAACGTCCTGTCCTTCCCCGCCGCCCCGCAGCCGGTGCATCCCGGCGTTCCGACGCCCCTCGGCGACGTGGTCCTTGCTTACGAGACCCTGGTGCGCGAAAGTGCGGAGCAGTCGAAGCCGCTCCAGAATCACCTCGCCCATCTGCTCGTCCATGGCATCCTGCATTGTCTCGGTCAGGACCACGAGATCGGCGAGGCCGAGGCCGATGCCATGGAAGCCCTTGAGGTCGCGGCTCTCGCGACGCTGGGCATCCCGGATCCCTATGCCTGAGCGCGCGACGCCCGATCGACCCCAGACCCGAGAGACATGAGCAACGATCGAAGTCGCGGCGCGGCCCTGGCCGCGCCCAGTTCCACCGAGGGTGAATCCCCGCATCGGGAGCCCTGGTACGACCGCCTGCTCCAGGCACTTCATCTCAAGCCGCGCGATTCGCTGCGCGAGGGTCTTGAGGAGGCGCTGGCGGAGCCGGATGCCGGCGAGAGCGGCCTCACGCCGCTTGAGCGTGTCATGCTCAAGAATGTCCTCGGCCTGCATAAGGTGCGCGTCGACGACGTGATGGTCCCCCGGGCCGACATCGTCGCCGTGTCGAACGACACGAGTCTCGGCGACTTGCTCAAACTGTTCCGCACGGCCGGTCATTCCCGGCTGCCGGTCTATGGCGAGACCCTCGACGACCCCCGCGGCATGGTCCACATCCGCGACCTCGTCGATCACATCGCCGCCAAGGCCGAGCCGGCCCGGCGCAGTGCCGCCGCGGTCGTGAAGCCCGCGGAGACCGTGGCCGACGGTACCGCGGATGCGGCGGCCGCACCGCGGCCGCGCCGGCCGGCTCCGCGGGTGCCGCGGGGCCTGGACCTCGGAAAGGTCGACCTGACGACGACCCTGGCGGCGACGCGCATCCAGCGGCCGGTCCTGTTCGTCCCGCCCTCCATGCCGGCGATCGACCTGCTGGTGCGCATGCAGGCGACCCGCACCCACATGGCGCTCGTCATCGACGAGTATGGCGGCACCGACGGGCTGATCTCCATCGAGGACCTGATCGAGGTCGTGGTCGGCGACATCGAGGACGAGCACGACGTCGCGGAGGACAGTTTCGTCCAGCGCGTCGACGGCGAGGGCGAGGTCTTCGTGGCCGACGCGCGCACGCCGCTGGCCGAGGTCTCCGAGGTGACGGGCGTGGACCTCGTGGCGGCGGTCGGCGAGATGGCCGAGGAGATCGATACGCTCGGCGGCATGATCGTGACGCTGGCGGGCCGCGTCCCGTCGCGGGGCGAGCTGATCGCCGGTCCGGGCGATCTCGAATTCGAGGTGCTCGACGCCGATCCGCGGCGTCTGAAGCGCCTGCGGTTCCACAAGGGCGCGGCGCGGATCGGGACCGTCGTGCCGCTCGCCCTGCCCCCGCCATCGAGCCCCCCGGTCGCCGAGACGCCGCACCCGTGACGGTCGTGGCGTGACGGGTCTGGCGGACGGTTTCGCCCGGTCGCCTGCAGCGGCCGGTGCATCCATGCGCGGGCCGATGCGGGATCCCCTGCCCGATCCGGAGCGCGCGCATGTGCCGGGCGCCGTGCTGGCGATCACGCATCTGACCGGCTGGCGCCGCCTCGGGCTGGCGTGGTTCGCGGGCGCGCTCGGCGCGCTGGCCATGCCACCCTACGGGATCCTGCCGGCCCTTGCCCTGTCCCTGACGGTCGCGGTCTGGCTGCAGGACGGGGCCGCCTCCGGGCGGACCACCCTCCGGCGGTTCTGTCCCTGCTTCCTGCTCGGATGGGCCTGGGGCTTCGGCTACCTCACCGCCGGACTCTGGTGGCTGGGCCAGGCCTTCCTGGTGGAGGCCGACGAGTTCCTCTGGGCCCTGCCCTTGGGCGTTGTCGGTCTGCCCTTCGCCCTCGGCCTGTTCTACGGCGCCGGGTTCGGCGCCGCGGGCCTGCTGTGGAGCCGGGGCGCGGCGCGGATCGCCGCCCTCGCCTTCGGGCTCGGCGCCGCCGACTGGCTGCGCGGCCACGTGTTCACGGGCTTTCCCTGGAACACCCTCGGGATGGCGCTGGCCCAGAATCTCTGGCTGATGCAATGGGCTGCCGTGATCGGGCTCTACGGCCTGTGCATCCTGGCCGTGCTCGTCTGCGCCGCACCCGCGACCCTCGCCAACGGCGGGGGGCTCCGCGGCCGGTTCGGGCCGAGCGCCGCGGCCGCCATCGTGCTCGTCGGCCTGGCGCTCTACGGGGCCGAGCGTCTCGGCCCGCCCGATCCGGTGGTGGCCGGTGTCCGGCTGCGACTCGTCCAGCCCAACCTGCCTCAGGATGCCAAGTTCAGGCCGGAGAACCGGACCGACATCGTCGACCGCTACATTGAGCTGAGCCAGCGTCCGACGGAGGCCGGAGCGCCGGAGCCGACCCACATCGTCTGGCCGGAATCCGCCTTCCCGTTCCTCATCCAGCGCGATCCCGACGCCCTGGCCAAGGTCGCGGCGGGGCTGAAGCCTGGGCAGGAGCTGATCACCGGCGCGGCCCGCGCCGAGGAGCCGCTGCCGGGCGAGCGCCTGCGCTACTTCAACGCCATCATGGTGATCGGGTCCGACGGCAAGATCTCCGACAGCTACGACAAGGTCCACCTCGTCCCGTTTGGGGAGTACCTTCCGGCGCCCCTCGACGCCGCCCTGCGGGCCGTGGGGTTGCGCCAGTTCGTGGCGATACCCGGCGGGTTCTCGGCCGGGACGCTCGCCGGGCAGCGGATCCTGACGGTTCCGGGTCTGCCGCCGGTGGCGGCGACCATCTGCTACGAAGCGATCTTCCCGGGCGCGATCCTACCGGCCGGGCGTGCTGCGCCGTCGCCGCAGCCGCCGGGACTGATCCTGAATGTCACCAACGACGCGTGGTTCGGCGACACGCCCGGTCCGCGCCAGCACCTCGCCCAGGCGCGCCTGCGCGCCGTCGAGGAGGGAATGCCCCTCGTGCGGGATGCCAACACGGGGATTTCCGCCGTGATCGATCCGCATGGCCGCATCGTCGCCCGCACCCGGCTGGACGAGGAGACGTGGCTCGACGCAGATCTGCCCGCACGCATCGTCGGCGGCACGCTCTACGGTCGGTTCGGCGATGCCGCCTTCGCGCTGATGCTCGCCGCCTGCCTCGGCGGTGCCGTGGTCGCGCGGCGGCGGCCGTGAGCGCGGAGCGCGCCACCGCGAATCGGTTGCTGCTCGGACTCGCGCTGATGCTGGTGGCGTTCAACCTGCGTCCGGCGCTCAGCACGGTCGGCCCCCTGCTGGCGACGATCCGGGACGGGACGGGCCTCGGTGCCGGGGGCGCCGCCATCCTCACCACGCTGCCGGTCCTGTGCCTGGGCATCGCCTGTGCGCTGGCCGCGCCGCTGATCCGCCGGATCGGGCCCGACCTCGCCGTGCTCGCGGGCTCGACGATCCTGGTCGCCGGCTTGGCGCTTCGCGGCCTGGGCGGTCTCGTGCCGCTCTTCGCCGGAACGGCGCTGGCCGCGATCGGGATCGGCCTCGACAACGTCCTGCTGCCGGCTCTGGTGAAGCGTGATTTCGCTGCCAGCGGCGGCCTGATGACCGGCCTCTACACGATGACCCTGTGCCTCGGCGCGGCCGCGGGCGCCGGGGCGGCGGTGCCGGTGGAGCACGCCCTCGGGGGCGGCTGGCCTTCCGCCCTGGCGATCTGGTCCCTGCCGGCGCTCGCTGCCGCCTTCGTGTGGATCCCCTTCGCCCGCCGGACGACCTCGACCGCCGCGCCCTCCGCCGGGCGGTTGCTCCGCGACCCGCTGGCGTGGTGGGTGACGGGCTTCATGGGCCTGCAATCGTCGCTCGCCTACATCCTGTTCGGCTGGCTGCCGCTGCTGCTGCAGGGCCGTGGTCTCACGCCGCTGGATGCAGGGCTTTACGCCTCGTTGACAACCCTGGTTCAGGCGCCCGGCGCGCTCCTGACCGCCATGCTGGCCGCCCGCGCCCGCGATCAGCGGGCCTGGATCGTCGCCATCCCGGGCCTCACCGCCGTGGCGTTCCTGGTCCTCGCCTTCGGCGCGGAATCCTTGCGCATTCCCGCCGCCGGCGCACTCGGCTTCGGGATCGGGGGCTGCTTCGGCCTGGGTCTCACCCTGATCGTCCTGCGCGCCGCCGACGCGGCGAGCGCCGCAGGACTCTCGGCCATGGCGCAGGGCATCGGCTATACGGGCGCCTGCCTGGGGCCGCTGGTCTTCGGCCTGGCCCATGAGGCCACGGGCGGCTGGGGCGTGCCGGGTGCCCTGTTCGTCGCCATCGCCGTCGCGGCGATCCTGATCGGTCAAGCCGCCGGCCGCGACCGCAAGGTCTGCGCGGGCGAACCCCAGGCGCGGAACATTGCGGCTCAGCCGCTGACCTCGCTCCAGGCCGCGAAACCGGCCAGCGGTTCCTGATCGTAGCGCGCCATCAGGTCGGCCATTGCCGCCCGATCCGAGAGACGCCCCGCCGCGGCCAGCCGGGCCAGCCCCTCGAAGAAGCCTTCGCGGCCCAGCGCCGGCGCGAAGCTCAGCGTGAAGCGCACCGGCCGGTCGCTGCGATTGGCGAAGGCGTGGGCAATGCCGGGCGGGATCAGCGCGAAGTCGCCCGGCCCGAGGTCGTGATCCGCGCCGTCGACATGAAGGGCGAGCCGGCCCGCCTCGACCGAGAAGGTCTCGGTCAACCGGGCGTGGCGGTGCAGCCCGGCTCCCGGCGTCCGTGGATCCATCTCGACCCGATAGACACCCATGGCGTCGGCCGTCTCGTCGCTGCGCGCCAGATAGAAGATCCGCTTGCCGCCGATGACGGCGTTCGGGCCAAGCCCTCGATGCACGACACTCGCCATCGCCGTCCCCGCCGGAGGTTCAAACAAGAACCCCGCGCGGCCGGATGACCGCGCGGGGCTTCGATGGGCGGCGGACCCGCGACGCTTACTCCGCGGCGACCCGGTGGGCCTGCGACCCGTCCGTGTAGGTCTCGGACTGCAGGCGCTTGCCGGGAGCGGCGCGCCCCGGCAGCGGCGGCAGCGCCTTGGCCTTCTCCAGGTCGATCCCGGCGCCCTCGGCGACGCGGCGGCCGTAATCCTCGTCGGCGTGCCAGAAGTGCCAGACCATCCGCAGCTGGATCGGCTCCGGGCACTGCTTCATGTCGGCGACGAGGTTGGCGATCAGGTCGTCGCGCTCCCAATCCGCGAAGGAGCGGTAGCGCACGCCGGCCTGCGTGTAGTCGTCCTCGGTGCGCGAGGTCTGGTAGCGGCCGAGATTGCCCTGGACCGGCTGGTGATAGTCCTTGGCGGGCTTCGGCGCCTCGCGCAGGCCTTCGGCCAGGGTCGAGGGCTCGTAGTTGATGTGCTTGTTCGGGCCCGTCCCGTCCACTGTGTAGGCCATCTGGCCGTCGCGCTGGTTCGAGTAGACCTTCACGCCGGGCTGCGGCGCGTTGATCGGCAGCTGGAGGTAGTTGGCCCCGACGCGGTAGCGCTGCGTGTCGGAGTAGGACAACGTCCGGCCCTGCAGCATCTTGTCGTCCGAGAAGTCGACGCCGTCGACGAGGACGCCGGTGCCGAAGGCCGACTGCTCGACCTCAGCGAAGAAGTTGTCCGGCACGCGGTCGAGCACCATCCGGCCGCAGGGCAGCAGCGGGAACTGGTCCACAGGCCACAGCTTCGTGTCGTCCAGCGGGTCGAACGACAGGTGGTCGTTCGGGCCGTCCGGCATGATCTGCACGGCGAATTCCCACTCGGGGAAGTTGCCGGCCTTGATGTTGTCGTACAGGTCGCGGGTCGCGTGGCCGACATCCTTGGCCTGGATCTCTGAGGCCTGCTGCGAGGTCAGGTTCCGGACGCCCTGCTTGGGGATCCAGTGGAACTTGCAGAGCACCGCCTCGCCCTGGTCGTTGACCAGCTTGTAGGTGTTGACGCCCGAGCCTTCCATCTCGCGGTAA
>NZ_JAQPZJ010000004.1:0-127533 GCF_028920805.1 Methylobacterium sp. 092160098-2
TACCCGGCGGGATCGGCCCTCGATGGCACGCAATGATGCCCGCTGATCGCTGCCATCGTACGCGTCGAACGCAACACCCTGCTCCGCTCCGTCGCGACCGGGCAATGAACGAGACGCCGGGAGACCACGCTGTACGCCGCGTCCGTGATGCTGCCCGCCCAGACCTTCGCGAGCGCCATCCGAAACCATTGGGCGATCGAGAACCGGAACCACTGGGTGCGAGACGTCACCCTCGCCGAGGATGCCAGCCGGATCCGGGTCAACCCGGGCATCATGGCACGACTGCGCAGTCAGGCCCTCAACATCGCGCGGGCCAGCGGTGTCACAAACATCGCACACGCCTTCTGGACCGCCGCGATCGATCCGGACGTCATCCTCGCCTACAAAGGCTTGTAGAGAGCGTTGAACAGCCCTGCCCCTGATACGTCGAGAACATGGAACTTCAGAGGTGCGCCTTTATAAAAGACCGCGTCTATTGTGCATGTATGCCGAGATCGGACAGCCCGCATAAAGCTGATAGGATCAATCCGTTTCCCCGGTCTGGCGGCGTGTTTGGTGGCCACGGCAGCGTCATCTCGAAAATACTTATGAGAATGTCAAACTACTACTGCTACTCCGGTAAAGCCGGGGAACTCCCAATGGGAGTAGGCAGGGCTTCTGATCATTGAACGTCGTGCGCGCACTGCTGTTTTTCGTACTCGCCTTGGCCTTAGTCTTAGCCTTGGCCATCGCCTCGGCCGCGCCGTGCACGATGGGCCCGCACACAGCGGCGCACCGCCACATGGCGGGCGGCGTGGCAGCGACGACGCCTCACGCGCACCCCGACGGCGCCCGGCGCAACGAAGACGAGCCAGGTGAGGCCGGGAGACACGCGACTTCACTCGATGGGCCGGCCCGCCGACGAAGGCTGCCCCGGCCATCGGCATCGCTCGAAGGACCCTCTCTGCCCGGCGACCTGCTGCCCGCTCGCGTGCCAGGCCGCGCTGCCCTCCCTGCCATGGGCAGGCGTCCCTCTGGACTACCGTCCGTCCGACTAGGTCCTGATCGTCCAGGAAGACGGGGTCGTCGACGCGCATCCGCTCCGGATCGAGCGACCGCCAAGGCGCGGCGCCTGACGCGCAGGCGGATCTAACGCCCACCCTAGGCCGCTCCGGCGGGACGGCCACGCATACCTCGCAACGAGCCGACACCTTTGGCGGGGGCGACGCCGTCGCCGCCGCTGGACGTGCGGACGACGCCACGCCTGGACTCGCCCTCGGCCGTCCGCCTCTGTTCGGGAAAATCACTATGTTCAAGTTGCCGAGACAGGCCGCGCTCGCGGCGGTCTTGCCGCTTGCCGGCTGCATGCCCGCCGCCGTGCCCGCCGGGCTCATCCTACCCTCAGACCCCGACGTACCGGTCCGGACGCCGCGCTACGGAAAGGTGACGCGGGGCGTGAAGGATTTCGGCGTCGTCGAGCCGAAGGATTGGCGCGATCTCAACCGCCAGGTCGCACCCAAGGCGGGGTCCGGGGGGATGGAGGGCATGCCGGCATGGACGGTAGGCCCGGCATGGGCGGCAAGCGCGATTCAGGGGGGCGGTGATGGCCCGTCGATGTAACCAAACGGGTGCGCCCCCCGGACTACCCCACATGGGACGCACGATGACCGCGCCGGGACACGCCGGTACGACCGCGCGCACCGGGCGACGCCGCCTTCGTCGAGAGCGGCTACGACGCCAGGGCGGTGGGATCGGTCGGCGAACTTGGGCTGATGCAGGTTCGGCCGGCGACGGCCGCGATGCTCGGTCATCGGGGACCGGCCGTCGAACTCCTGAACCCCGCCACCGACGCCCGTTACAGCGTGGCATACCTCGCCGAGGCGCCAGGTTATGGGGACGCGATCCGGCGGGCCGGCGCCCTGCCGGCTTTGACCGCCGAAGAAGCCCTGCTGGAGAACGCCTTCACGCCCGTGGAGTACCGCGGCCTGGGCATCATGGCGGTCGCCGTGCACCTGATCGCCGAACGCGCGTCAGCCCTCGGAAAGCGATATCTCCTGGCTTTCGTCGACATGGACAATCTCGCTTCCCTCAAGGGTGTGGAACGGGCGGGCCTCACGCCTTGGTCGATCCGCACGAGGCGGCAGTTCGGCTTCGGGCTCCTCCGCACCGTTCGGTTCGCCCCTATCGCGGCGACCGCGGGTTCAGGCGTCCGTCCGGTGCAGGGGGCGAGGCTGGAAGGGCCGGGGACCGGGAAGGTGCCCGCTACGCGAAGGGGCGGGCTCGCCCGCGGCCGCCGGCGGTCGTTCGAACCCGTCACGGCCGTTCGGCGCGACGTCCGCCGATCGACCCCTCAAGACACAGGCCGAGCTGTTTCGTGACGGCGATCGACACTATCCACGGGCTGACACACAGGATCACGGGACTCGACTACCCGCACGGCCATTGGTGGGTCGTGGCCAATGCCGTGCTCGTCTTCATCGTCGCGCCCGTCTGGACCGCATGGCTGGCGGCCCGCGGTGTGCTGCGGCGGTACGGCAAGCCGGTAGCGGCCGGGTTTGGGGTGGCGGGATCCGCGAAGCCCTTCCGAGCCGTCCCGTCGCTCGGGCACCGGCTCCGGGGCGGGGGGAGTCCCACGGGCCGTCGCCTGGAGGCGTACGTGCTCGGTGCCACCCTGGGCATCCAGGTCCGCCTGCTCCTCCTCTCGGCCGCGACGCTGCCGGCGGCTTGGCTCATCCTTGAGATACCCAAGCACATCATCAACCATGCGCTCGCCGGCACCCGGGACGACGAATATCCCGGCATGACGTTCCTAGGGCTCCCTCTCGGCCGCACGGAACTCCTGTTCGCGCTCTGCGCCAGCTATCTCGCCGTTGTCACCTTCAACGGGCTCGTGAAGTACGCCGCAAACCGGGTGCGCGGTCGCGTCAACGAGCGCATCGTGCGCCGCCTGCGTCTGGCCGTCCTACGCCGCGCGCGCACGGAGGGAGCGGCCGACCGCCGCACCTTCCTAGCGGCCGTGGCGGTCCAGGAGGTTGAGCCCATCGGCTACTTCGGGGGCAGCCTCGTCGCCGTCCCCATCGTGCAGGGCGGCGTGCTCCTCACGAGCGTCGCCTTCCTCCTGCTCCAGAACGTCGCCCTCGGCCTCGCCGCGCTCATCATGCTGCCGGTTCAGCTGACCGTCCTGCCGCGCCTCCAGAAGCGCGTAAACCTGAATGTCCGGCAACGCGTCCTCGCGACGCGAACGCTGGGCGCCCTCGTCACCGCGCCGATGCGCGGCGGGCCGTCGGTCCGTGCCCCACGTGCCGCGGTGCCCGTGCCGGCCGTATCGGATCTGCGGCGGGGGATGATGCACATCGAGGAACTCGAACATGTCCGCGTCGCGATCAATGACATGAAGGGCGGCATCAAGACCCTGTACAACTACACTTCCAACCTCACGCCGTTCTTCTTCTTCGTGATCGGCGGCTACCTGGTCGTCCAGGGACGTCTCACCGTCGGGGCGCTGGTCGCGGCGCTCGCGGCCTACAAGGAGATCGCCCCCGCGCTGCGAGAGCTGTTCGACTTCGCCCAGGATTGGTCCGACGCAGGCGTGCGTTTCGCGGAGGTCACGCGAGCCCTCGGGCATCCCTCCGACGTGGAAACCGGCGTCGCGAAGCCGGGCGCCCCGCGACAGGCGGACTAGCTTCGGTCCCGGGTCGCGCGACCGTCCGGCCGACCGGCAAGGACGACGGCGACGCGGCGGGTGCCGACAGTGCCGAAGTCGGATCCGCGGCCGGGCCCGGCCGCCTGTTCCTAGAGCGCTCCCCGCCGAATTGGACGCCGGTTCGGCGTAGGGGGCGCATCAAATCAAAGACTTAGAGACGCCGACCCGATGCAATCAGGTTGGGAACGGCTTTAATTCCGGTGGTGTTGCGGCGCGATTGGCTTGGCGATGGCGAGCACGCCCTTCAGGCCGCTGCCGAAGCGGGCGATCGTCTCGCGGTGGCAGCGGAGCTCGCTGTAGGGGAGATAGCGGAGATCCAGTTCTGCGACCCGGGAGAACGCGGGCCGCACGGACATCGCCCTCGCGGTCGTCGGGCGCCACCAGGAAGAAGTTTCGGGCGGTGGCGCCCTCGACGCCGAGCGCGAGGTCGACCATGCGCACGATGCCCGAGTAGATGCTGGTCGTGTGCTCGACCTCGAAGGTGGCTGAACCGCGCCGGGTTTCCCGGAGGTCTTTTGGTTTGGGTCAGGCAGCCAAGGCTTGCACCTTGGCCTGTGCATCATAGCGGGCTTCGGCCTCGGCGGGAGGTACGTTGCCGATCGGTTCGAGCAGGCGGCGGTGATTGATGGACTGGATGCCCCCACCCGGCCGCAGCCGGTAAGCTCCATCGAGGGGCTCAGTATCTGCCGGAGTGCCCAGCATGGATCCGATCGCAATCGTCGGCCTCGACCTGGCCAAGCGTGTCTTCCAAGTTCACGGCGCTCGCGCCGACGGCAGCGTCATCCTGCGCAAGAAGCTGTCGCGCGCACAGGTTCTTACGTTCTTTGCTCAGCTGCCGCCCTGTGTCGTCGCCATGGAGGCCTGCGCCTCGGCGCACGAGTGGGGACGCGCGATCCGCAAACTGGGTCACGAGGTCCGCCTGATCCCGCCCGCCTACGTCAAGCCGTTCATCAAACGCCAGAAGAACGATGCGGCCGACGCCGAGGCCATTGCCGAAGCTGCCGCGCGCCCAACGATGCGCTTCGTCGCGGTCAAGAGCGAGAGCCAGCAGGCTCGTGCGATGATCTTCCGAACACGTGACCTTCTGGTGCGCCAGCGAACCCAGCTGATCAACGCGCTACGCGGCCATCTTGCCGAGCACGGTGTCGTTGAAGGGGGCGACCAACGTGCACCAGCTCGCCTTGGCGATCGACGATGTTGCGACATCGCTCGATCCGCTCGTCGTCGATCTGAGCCGCCTCTATCTCGACCAGATCCAGGACCTCGACACCCGGATTTCGGATTTGGAGAAGCGGGTCTCCCAGGAGGCCAAGCGAACCGGCGTGACGTCACGCCTCATGACGATGCCCGGAATCGGACCGATCACCGCAATGGCGATCGAGACGTTCGCGCCGCCGATGGAGACGTTCAAGCGCGGGCGTGATTTCGCTGCGTGGCTTGGCCTCGTGCCGCGGCAGTTCTCCTCGGGCGGAAAGCCGGTCCTGGGTCGCGTCTCCAAGATGGGCCAGCGCGACATCCGGCGTCTTCTGATCATCGGCGCGATGACAGTTGTCCGGTGGTCGATCCGCAAGGGCGCACCGGTCGGCTCCTGGCTGGCCAGGATGCTGGTGCGCAAGCCGCGTCTGGTCGTCGCCATCGCGCTGGCCAACAAGATGGCACGCGCGGCCTGGGCGATGCTGACGAAGAACGAGAACTTCAAGGTTCCGGTGCCGGCCGTGGCTTGATCGCACGATCAAGGCGCCCCGGCATCGGTGGTGGGAAGGTCGAAGAGAGGTAAGGACGGAACGATCGGTCAGATCGGGGTCAGGAAAAGCAAGATTGGTCGCCGAGCTACGATTACCTCCGATAATGGCACTTATCGCAGATCTTTGTGGATTGTTAACGATTTGAACGGCTAAGCTCGGCCCATGACGCTTGACGCCGCCGTCCCATCTCGATTGCTTCCCGCCGAATCGTCGGGCGCGCTTCCGGCGCCTTTCGCGGCCGCGCTGCCCCCCGGCCTCGAGATCCTCGCCGAGCGGCTGGAGGACTACGCGCGCGCGGCCAAGGGCGCCTTCGCCGACAACACGCTCCGCGCCCTCGCCGCCGACAGCCGGATCTTTTCGGCTTGGTGCGGCGCCGCCGGCCGGACGATGCTACCGGCGTCGCCGGAAACGATCGTCGCCTTCATCGACGCCCAGGCCGAGATGAAATCCCGCGCTACGGTCGAGCGATACCGCTCGTCCATCGCCGCGCTGCATCGCGCAGCCGGACTGCCGAACCCTTGCGCCGACGAGATCGTGCGGCTGGCGGTGAAACGAATGAGCCGTACCAAAGGCCGGCGCCAAAAGCAGGCCGAGCCGCTCAATCGCACCAGCGTCGAGCGCATGCTCGCGGTGAAGACGCCCGGGCGCCTGCACCGGCGGGTCTTGGAGGGCGAGCGCGAGACGCCGCTGATCGCCTTGCGCAACGCGGCGCTGGTCGCCGTCGCCTATGACACGCTGCTGCGCCGCTCCGAACTCGTCTCATTATATATAGGGGACCTGCACAAGGGCGCCGACGGGGCCGGCACGGTGCTGGTGCGGCGCTCGAAGGCGGATCAGGAAGGTGAGGGCGCGATCAAGTATCTCGCCCCCGACACCATGGCTCACATCGATGCGTGGCTCGCCGCGGCGGGGCTAGCGAGCGGGCCGCTGTTCCGGCCGCTGACGAAGGGCGGCCGGGTCGGCAGTGGAGCGCTCGGCGATGGGGAGGTGGCGCGGGTGTTCCGGGATCTCGCGGTCACGGCCGGGCTGAAGCTCCCCCGCCTCCCCTCCGGGCACTCGACCCG
This sequence comes from Methylobacterium sp. 092160098-2, assembly GCF_028920805.1. Taxonomy (NCBI): domain Bacteria; kingdom Pseudomonadati; phylum Pseudomonadota; class Alphaproteobacteria; order Hyphomicrobiales; family Methylobacteriaceae; genus Methylobacterium; species Methylobacterium sp. 092160098-2. The sequence goes on from NZ_JAQPZJ010000004.1 coordinate 6,492, forward strand.
GGTCGGGGCGACGCAGGACATGTTCGCGGCCGGGTTCGAGCTGCTCGAGGTCATGCAGGCCGGTTCGTGGAAGACCCCAGCGATGCCGGCTCGCTACGGCGAGCGCCTGCGCGCGCAGCGGGGAGCGGCTCGGAAGCTCGCGACGCTACAAAATCGAGCTTAGCGCGAGCGACGGGCTTTCAACCCGAAGGTCTTGGGTTCGAGCCCCAGCGCGCTCACCACATTTCAATCACTTGCGGTCAATCGTGTGGACGCACGGTGCGCGCTACGACCTCAACCAGGCGGCTTATCGGGGTTTACCCAAATGAGACGAAGCACCGAAAGCCCATGTAGGGTGGTGAGCCGTCATCTTGCTCCCTCACTTACTCGTCAGCCCCCGCCTGCCCTCAGGCCACCAGGCGCTTGAGGTTCTCGGGCGCGTCCGTCATGTAACGGTGCGACTCTCGCGCGATGTTGACCGCGCGGGCCGCTGCTGCAGTCTCACGCACGACCGGGTCGGGCTCGTAGCCCTTGCGCCCGTCCAGCCACTCCAGCACGTCCGCCAAGTGCCAGAGCACCACGCTGCCGTCATGCACCGGCAGGGGAAAGTCGTCGTGGCCGAGCATCAGCTTGCGCATGCTTTGGCGCGCCACGCCCATTAGGTCGGCGACGTCCGTCAGCCCCACAAGATCGGGGGCCGCTTCCACCAGCGTTGCGGTCGGGATCGCAACCTTGATGTCGGTGAGCGCGCTGCGCACAGCCTCCCGCGCGCTGCCCGCCTCCCGGGTGAAGTCCAGGGCGAGCCGTCCGGCAATCCCGACGCCTACGAGCGCATCGGTGCAGCCGGCCTCACCAAGGCGCTCCACCAGTGCATCGGCATCGCGGTCCTCATCAGAGAGACGATATTTCAGGATGAAGCTGTATTCGGTCATGGCTCTCGCTCCTGCGCCTCGGCCCTCTCGGCTTCTGCACGCGCCTCCGTCTCCGCCTTGCGGGTCGTGCAATTGTCGACGACCCGCTTAATCTTCCTCGCCTCGTTGCCGACGTTTTTGGGTGTGCTCCAGATGCTCGTGATGCAGAACTCGCCGCAGCGGCATGTCTCGTCATCGTAGGGGCAGTAGATCTCGCCCCAGGCATGACTACCCCCGACGCTGACGCGCCAGCCGTGATCCTCCGCATGCCGGAGCGCGTCCTCCACCTCCTTCTTCGGATGCGGTTTGCGCGCCATCCCGTAGCCTCGACAATATGTGGTTTCTGGTGAGGGTGTCAAGTGACACCCTGTGGCGTGTTCCGAACCTCCTCATGCCTTTCCGACGCGGTGCGATGCAACCCGCCCGAATGCGATCGGCCGGGTCGGCACCCAGAACGACTTTTTCACCGGAGAGCGCAGCGACCAGGACGTAGCAGCACACGCACTACGTCGTTCCGGCGTCGCCTGTAGCCTTAATTTTCTCCGGTGTGAGGCGATCGCCGAGGAGTTCGCGAATGGGATCGGACATGGTCCGATCAAGCCTGCCGAGCCGCGACGCGACGCGACCTCGAGGAAGCACAACGCGAACGCAGCTTGCGGGCGGCGGATGTCCGTCTCTCGACCACCATCGCCCGTGTGAACGATCTCGCTGCGGGCCTTGTGAACGGCAACGACGATGTCTTGGTACTGGCGGACGTTCGGCCGCGTCGCGAGGCAGATCCCGACGCGGCGCTCGAGGCGCGCGACGCTCCCGGGTGCATAGTGATCGGTCAGCACGGTCTCGAAGGCGACGGCCAGCGCAAAGATCGCTTCCGCTTCATTCGTCCGTGACCCTAAGGATTGCCTGTATCAGTCGATGGCGGTTACGAGCCGGCGAAAGACCTGGCTATGCACCCTCTCCCCCGACGTCAAATTGACGTACCGCAGATAGCCTTGCTCGACGGCGCGCAGTGTCGGCGTCAATCTCTGTTCGAGCGCGCGAAGTTCGGAACGGGCCAAGGTTCGCGTGTTCAGCGTCACGGCGAGATCAGACAGCCGGGCAAGCTCGAGCGCCGCGACGTTCATCGGCACACGGCTGAGACTGAGCGGCTTGTCCGCCAGCGTCGCCTCGCCGATGAGGTAGTGCCGGATGTCGAGCGTCTCGTTGTTGCTGACCTCGGCGGACGATTTGATTTTGTCGACCGTGATGCCGGCATCGACGCTCAGGGCGTGCAGCATCACCACCAGCGCGGCCGCGACCCGGATCTTCAGGGGGTATATGAACTGGTTCTCGTAATAGGCACCTGTGTGCGAGGAGAGCCGGACAAGCAGGAGTGGATTGTGCGTCATCCACCTCATGTTCCCGGCCCACACGTGATGTTCGTAGCTCGACTGGTCGGGAACGGCCGTGATGCCGAGTGCCGCTGCCATCTCGTTCAGCCTGGCATAGGCGCCTTCGATGCTGCCGGTCTGGGCCATCACCTCGAAATCGGCTTCTCGCAACACCGCAAAGTTCCTGAGATCGAGCTCGGACCCGAAGAACGGGACCTCCATCCCGAACTCGGTGACCGGATGGAGCACGAACCGGGCCGTTCGACGCCTGCCTGCGGCAGACGGTCGATAACGCGACCGCAGATGTCGGGCTGTCCGGATTTGGTAACCTCCAACACGAAGTCGTCGAAGATTGAGTTCCCGGTGTAGAGGCCGGCTTTCCGTAAGACGCGCGACCGCCGAGCGAAACTGGAGGTGGTGTTGGACAGCGTCCCGATCCTTCTCGGTCGGCGTCTGTTCGTCCGTGGCAAGATACTCGACGCTGTCGAAGGCCTTCAGCACGTTGTGCTTCGAGAGCAGGTAGCTCTCAGACTGAGCCCTCTTCTTCGATGTCGGGATCGTCAGGTCGAGGAGCCGAGCATCGGACAAGGTGACGGGAGGTTCGGCCGGATAGGGGGGATAGCACGGACGGGAGGGAGCCCGACAGGTAGGGGGGAAGCGCCCAAGATCGGGCATCGGCATGCCTGTCCGATCCCGCATCTTTGTGCTGGGCTGGTTTAACGACCCGCGCCGAGGCGGCTCGCGGATGATCGGTGAGATCGCGCAGCCGGAGATCCGACGGAAGCGGCTATTCCTCGGGAGTTCAGCACCGTGCTCTCACCCCTTCTTGGGTCCCCTCCCCCGCCCGAGCGACTTCGGCGCCTCGGCGAGAGCGATCTGTGAGAGAGGCCCGAGTTCAGCCGCGAGCGCATCCGCGAATTTCTGCGCAATTTTCCTGAAGCCGTCGGGATAGGGGTGGAGTTCGTTCGCCCAGTCGGCCGGCGCCAAAGTCCCCTGGGTATCGACGAGGTGAAAGCGGTTGGCCGGCTTGTCCGCGAGCCGCTTCACCATCGTGCGGAAGGCCGCCAGCGCGTCGTGGACGATGGTCGTGCCGTCGGCGACCGACCAGTTACAGAAATCGAGCGACGGCTTGAGCCAGGGGCCGGCGCAGGGCGGATGCGCGCCGTTCGGGATCGGGAAGTCGTAGCAGTGACCGAAGATCAGCACCCCTGGCACGATCCGGTCGCGCAGGGCGAACAGGCTGAGGTAGCAAGCCTCGACCATGCCAAGCGCCCTCTCGAACCGATCCTTGTTCAGGCCTGGATGACGCCCGTCGTTGAAGTCGAGGAAGATGCAGAATGATCTTCCTCTGAATGAGTGGACACCTCTGCTACGCTCCTACGGGGGCTGGAAGGTGTCTGATGGGGACAACGAAACGAACGTTCACGCCTGAGTTCAAGCGTGAGGCCGTGGCCCTTCTGGAGAGTAGCGGCCGGCCGCAGATGCAGATCGCAGCCGAGCTTGGCATCCAGCCCTCGATGCTGCGGGCCTGGCGCGCGAGCCTACAGGACAGCCCGCCACGTACGGTCGGCAGTGGGCCTACGCCTGTGGCGGTTTCGCCTCTGACCTCACCGGCCGATCAGGCCGCCGAGATCGCTCGCCTGCGGCGCGAACTCGATCGCACGCGCATGGAGCGCGACATACTAAAAAAACGTATGGCCCGCCCCGTCCGCAAGGTGGTCGATGAAGGCGCCTGTGACCGGTCTGCACAAACGTATCCGGCATGTCGGCACTGTGGCCGCCGCCAAGATGGAGAGCCGCACGTCCCGGGCCTCATAAGCGAATCGACCTCGACGGGCCGCTTTTTTTGCCAGGCTTCCGCGACGCCGCTCGACCGTCAGGCCATCTTCAGCATCCTCCCGCAGACCTCGTGGACCCGCGCCGAGCGGCCGAGCTCGGACTCGGGTCGACCTCTCGCGATGCCTCAGGCCACGGCCGGCTCCGGACGTCGCTCGAAGCTCACCCCCTTGCGCAAAGTCGCCCAGGCGATCCGCGCCAGCTTGGCCGCCAACGCGACGACCACGACGTTGTAGTGGGCTCGCGCCAGAAGACCGCGCAGCCACCGTCCGGTCGCGTCCTCGGCTTTCGACAGCGAGGCCAGGGCCGCGCGCGCTCCGTGGATGAAAAGGCCGCGCAGGTAGGCGTTGCCCCGCTTGCTGATGCCGAGCAGCTTCGGCTTGCCGCCGGTCGTGTGCTGGCGCGGCACGAGGCCGAGCCAGGCGGGCAGGTCGCGCGCAGACGCGAAGGCGCTGCCGTCGTCGACGGCCGCGCGCAGGGCCGTGGCCGTCATCGGCCCGACGCCGGGGATCGACACCAAGCGGCGCGCCGCCTCGTCGGCGTGGGCGTGCGCGATGAACTCTCGGTCGAGCGCGTCGATGCGGCGGTCGAGACCCGCCCATTCCTCGCGGATCTCAGCGACGAGGGACCGGATGCGCGCGCCGACCCGTGCTTCGGGATCTTCCAGGAGGCCTCCGACCGCCGTCTCGAACTTGCGCCGGCCCTGGGGGAAAGGCGAGGCCGCGCTCCAGCAGGATCGCGCGCAACTGGTTCATCAGCATGGTGCGCATGCCGACCAGCCGCGACCGGACCCTGTGCAGGCTCTGCATGTCGAGTTGCTCCTGCGCCTTCAGAGGCACGAAGCGCATGGTCGGGCGCGTGGCCGCCTCGGCGATCGCCTCGGCATCGCGGTCGTCGTTCTTCTGCGCCTTGACGTAGGGGCGGACGTACTCGGGCGACATCAGCCGGACGGCGTGCCCCTGCACGGCGAGCAGCCGGCCGAGGTGGTGGGCGCCGCAGCAGGCCTCCATCGCCACCACGCAGGCCGGCAGCTTGGCCGTCAGGCCGACAACCGTCTCTCGCCGCGCACGCCGTCGCAACACCACCGCCCCGGTCGCGTCGAGGCCGACGAGACTGCAGCTGTTCTTGCCGAGGTCGATGCCCAGCACCGCGACTGAACTCTTCGCCATTCCAGATCCCTCCGGGTGTCCCTGGCGGCAGCATGCCACCGACGGCTCCGTGAGGGGCGGGCCATCCCATAAGCCATCGGCATCTTCGCGGAGGTGCCGAGATGAGGTTTCGCTTCATCGAGCAGCATGGAAGCACCTGGCCGGTGCGTCTCATGTGCCACGTGCTCGGGGTCTCGGCCAGTGGGTACTATGCCTGGCGCTCCCGGCCTGAGAGCCGCCGCGCCCGGGAGAACCGTGCCTTGCTGGCGGACGTGCGACGCCTGCAGGAACAGCATAAGAGCCGCTACGGCTCACCGCGGATGCATGCCGCTCTGCGCGCGGAGGGACGCGGCGTCAGCCGAGGCCGCATCGAGCGGCTGATGCGCCGACATGGCATCCGGGCTCTGGCAGGCCGCCGCTATCGCCCGAGCACCACCGACAGCAATCATCCCCTGCCGGTCGCTCCCAACCTCCTGCAGCAGACCTTCGTGGCGGCAGCCCCCAACCGCGTCTGGCTGGCCGACATCACCTACCTGGCGACTGGCGAGGGCTGGCTCTACCTCGCGGCCGTGCTGGATCTGGCCACCCGCAAGCTCGTGGGATGGGCCATGCGCGAGCACATGCGCACCGAGTTGACCCTGGCCGCGCTGATGATGGCCACCCAGCGGCAACGGCCGGCTGCCGGGCTCATCTGTCATTCGGATCGCGGGAGCCAATACGCTGCGGCAGCTTACGGCGAGCAACTCGCCGTCGTAGGGGCGGTCGCCTCGATGAGCCGGACAGGATGCTGCTTCGACAATGCCCCGATGGAAAGCTTCTTCCACACACTCAAGGTCGAACTCGTCCATCAGCGCCGGTGGGCAACCCGCGACGAGGCACGTCGCGACCTGTTCGCCTATATCGAGGGCTACTACAACCGACAGCGACTCCACTCCGCCCTCGGCTACCGTACGCCTGAGCAAGCTGAGCAGCGCTGGGCAACGTAACCTCCGTGTCCACTGAAACAAGGGAGGATCAGACATCGATCTGCCGCTCGACGTCGGGCAGGCCGAAAGTCAGCTCGTCCATGGATCGGACCCTCCGACGACGGCTTCTGTCGAGCCTTGTCCGGAGTATTCGCCGGGGTCAACGTCCGCGCAAGGGGAGTTTTTAAAATTGCCGGAGGTGCGCCCGCGAGACGGATCTTGCTTAGCGATGGCGGGCTGCAGTTCCGAGGAGTCTCCGGCTCAAGGCTACGATGCATCGGTGCGATTGAGGGCGCGCCTGTGCGATGGAGGGTTCGGGCGGGCCGCTCGTTCCGAGCGGATGGCTCTATGCGCTCGCGCGCACCGAACCCGCTAGCGCGGTTTCGTCCCATCCCGGTGACGACCCTCCCGCGGCATCGCGGCACCATCGGGCTCCACCGACGCCAGACACCGCAGGCCAAGCAGGCTGGGTAAACGCCGCGGTGATGGTAGCCTTGCACAGCGTCTCAGCATGACACATTGATCTCTGAACCGTCCGTCCGGCGATCCGGAACGTCATCAGGGGATCGAGTTCGACGGCGATCCCGCCAGCATTTTCCTGGAATCAGATCCCTTCGTCTGACTAGTGAGGGCAAAGGTGTGCCATGCCCGGCGGCATCACCTGATTGCCACAGGTTGCGTCGAACTGGACCGGCAGGAGACCAGACGTTGACGCCCGGCCGATGTGTCTGCAAACGTCGAGGCTGGCGAAGGCAACGGTTGCCAGGGGCGAATAGGTAACAGCGTCGGCGATGTCGGAGCCGGAGAAACCGTAACCAAGCGAGCGTTTGTTGCATGACCGATGAGGCCTTCGCTCCCCTCACCATCGCGGACTACGCGGCTCAGGCGGCGCTCACCGACCAGCACAGTGACGGCGGTTCCCTAGCCTTCCCGCTCATCGGTCTCTTCGGCGAGACAGGGAGCCTCCTTAGCGAGGTCAAGAAAAAGCAGCGCGATCGTGCCTCTTACCGTGGCTACGCGGGCGCCGTCGTCGAGGAGCTCGGCGATGTCCTCTGGTATCTGGCGGCGGTGGCGTCCCGTGTGAACGTTCGTTTGTCCGACGTCTTCATCGAGGCTGCATCCATGATCGGCGCCAGCGGCACGATCACGCTGGCGGCCTTGCAGCCCGACATCATGCCCCGGGCGAATGAGCCGACGATCGCTTTCGAGCGCACGCTGCTGAAGCTGGCGGGCGAAATTGGGCTCCTCGTGATGGATCTCCAGGAGCGTGGCACGGAGGAGCGCGATAACCTTCCGAGTAGCCGTTTGGCGATCATCGCACGGACGCTGATCCAAGCGGCCAACGAGGCCGGTGTCACACTCGAGGCGGCGGCGGTCAAGAACCTCGCCAAGATCGCCGACCGCTGGCCGCGTGAGCGGCAATATCCGGCACCTCTCGACGCGAACGCGGAGCCGGAGGAGCGCCTGCCACGCAAGGTCACCATCGAGATCTTCGAGCGGCAGGTTCGAGGGCGCACCTTCGTCTTCCAGCGCTGCAACGGCATCAACATCGGCGATCGGCTGACCGACAACGCGATGGCCGCCGACGACTACCGGTTCCACGATGCCTTCCACTACGCCTACGTCGCCGTGCTGGGCTGGTCGCCCGTCACCCGCGCGCTCTTCCGCCTGAAACGGAAATCCGCCCCGAAGGTCGATGAGGCGCAGGATGGCGCCCGCGCGACGCTGATCGAGGAGGGGATCACCACCTGGATCTTCGGCCAAGCAATTGAACTCGACCTGTTTGCCGGTATGAAGCCGGGCGACCTGCCGTTCGACCTCCTGAAGCACGTCCGTCAGTTCGTGGCGGGCTACGAGGCCGAGCGATGCCCGTTATGGCTTTGGGAAGAAGCCATCCTTCAAGGCTACGCGGCGTTCCGCTTTCTGCGCGAGCACCGGCGCGGACGTCTCATTCTCGACCTGGACAAGCATCAAATGACGATCGAGCCGCTTTCGTGAAGACGCCTCGCACCTTTGCCGACGCTCTCGCCGACACGGCGCTCAAGTCGGTGTTCAACCCCTATCGCGATCACTGCATCCTCCACGACCGTGATGACGGTGCGCACATCCGCAAGCGCAATCTGGTTCATTGCCTGGAAGCGTCGATCGAGTCGAAGGTCGACACGATCTGGATCGCCCGTGATCTCGGCTATCGCGGTGGTCGCCGAACCGGCGTGCCACTCACCGACGAGGTTCACCTGACGTCCGCGAGCGCGCTCCTCGGCGGGATCGCGCTCGACCGCGCGACGCGCGGCCCCGTCGTCGCCGAGCGCACGGCCGCGGCGGTCTGGCGGGTTCTCTCGCACATCGAGGCGCCGGCCGTCCTCTGGAACATCTTCCCGCTGCATCCACACGAGCCGGACGATCCTCTTTCCAACCGTTGCCACACTCGCGCCGAGCGAGACGCCACTTGGCCCTTTCTGACCGCGCTCATCGCGATGATCGCGCCGCGTCGGATCGTGGCGATCGGGCGCGATGCCGGCTTGGCACTTTCCGGGATCGAAATCCCGGTGATGACGGTCCGCCACCCGAGCTATGGCGGGCAATCGGAGTTCATCGCTGGCGTGCATGCGATCTACGGGTTGGATAAAGACGATCCCGCTCCGGAGCTACCCTTTCTGGCATCTCAGGCCGCAAGCGGGGCGATGGCCTGATCGAACTGCGCGAGGAGAGCCTTGATCTCCCCGCGCGTGGCGCCGCCAGGCTGGTCGATCTTCGCGTGGGTCGACACCACGGTCAGTGGACCGACCTCCAGCCCGGTCTCGCGGGCAACGAAGGCCATGAGGCGGCCCAAGCCGATCAAATTTCCGAGCAGCTTCTCGACATAATAGTGGTTCCGGTACTGAGCCGTGAGCGTCACCTTGCGCGGTGAACCAGGAACGATCTTGAAGCTCATGAAGCTCAGGCACTGACCGCCGTAGACGGAGTTGTCGACGTCGCGGATGGGATCGAACAGCGAGAGCTCGAACTTGTTGAGCGCCCGCACGCTGTCGTCGTTCATCCGCTCGACGATGTCCCAGAGCTGGTTGGGCGGAGCGCCCGCGGTTCCCTGGTAGGCGGTCATCCGCTCGAAATAGTAGCCGGACCACCGACCGCCGCGGCGCACTTTCGGCAAGACCCGCTCATTGAACACGTCGAAGAATGCCGGCGCGCCGTGCCGCAGGTACAGCGAAGTCGGAAAGATCGTGTTCGCGACCGTGTCGATCGGTTTTGCGCGGTCGGTGAGGAAGCCGTTCACGGCCGCCACGCCCGGATGCGCGATCGTCGACGCCGCCGTCGGATCGTCAATGTCGAGGATCACGTTATAGGCTTCGTGGTCGCGTAGGGCGTCGACGGCGCGCACCGCTTCGCGCCAGGCGCTCGCGCAGTCAGGCTGCGAGGGGACGGGCAGATACATCGACATCCTCCGTAAGCAGCGCGGCCGCGAACAGGCGCGGCGCGATGAACCCTTCGGTCAACCAGCCATGGCCGCCGATGCCCCATCCTGGTCCCCAGCTGTTGCGCACGAGGATCGCCCGCGCCCCCTGAACCGTGCCGTGACCGACCGCGACCACGGCGTGCCGCCGCGCGGGCTCAGGCGTTTCGCCAGGCGCTGGCTGAATCACCCCTTCAGGCGTCGGCATGTAGAAGGATCGCGACAGCTTCAGCAGTAGGATAACCGGACGCTCCGCGTCGAGCTCGGCAACGATCGCATCGACGGCGTGAGCATGAGGTGCGCCGGCCCGTCCAAAGCGCGGGCCGACCGCCGCAGGCGGTGACCACAGAGCGGGATCGGTAGGGGGCGCCCCGAGATACGGCCACCCAATCTCCTCCGGCTGCCCCTCCTGACGCAGCGTCGCCAGCATCGCCGACAGCGTTGCGCCCTGGTCAGGCGATCGTCCTGCGCGCTGCTGCGCGTGGTAGAAGGCGAACTCGCACGATAGCGGCGACCACCCCGGCCGCAACGCGGCGTGCGCGTCGCTCGCCGCGAAGGCGAGGCAGGTCGGGCGCGATCCCTGGTTGCGGGCCGCTCCGAATTCGGACCGCAAGTCCTTGAGGATGGTCACGGAGGTCATGCGGCTTCGAGCAGCCTCCGCCGCTCGGCCCGCGAGAGGCCTTCCTCCTCCGGTCCCGTCAGATCGAAGTCGAGCTGCAACCGGGACAGCGGCGGATCGGGTTCCCAGGGCCGGCGCTCGTCGAGCTGCAGCGATCCGCGGCCGCCGTCCTCGGGCGCCGCGGTCACGCAACGGATGACAGGGCCGCCGATACCATCGCTGTCAATGGCTTCCGTTGCATCGCGAACGACCGCAAAACCGCTCGCCGCAAGCTGCTCGATGTTCCAGAGATAGCCGCCCCCGCTATGCTCCTTGAGACGAAGCACGAAGAGGTCGTTTCGGCTCCCATCGATGCGAGTGCCGGCGTCGCGCTCGGTCAGCAGCCAGACATCGCCCCGATAATCCTGGGGTCGATAGTCCTGCAGCAACGCGACCTTCAGCTCGCGCGGCTGCGTCTGCTGAAGCTCGCGTGCCAAGGCCGCCGCAATCATCCGGTGGCGCACGAGCGTCCAGCATGTAGCCTCGTAGCTGGCACCGAGCCGCAGAGCGAGCTGATACACCTGGTTCGGTCGCCGAAAGTCGTCCACCGTCCAGCCCTGGCGCGCGGCGTGCCATTGGATCAGCCAGCGCGGCATCATGAATCCGACCGCGAAGGCGTCGGCCTCGACTTCCTGGAAGTCTTCCGCTGGTGCACCTGTCATCGGCATGCGCCGCAGGATGCTCTCGTCGTCGAGGCTCGGCAGATGCTTCATGGCGTAGTGGCCGAGTTCGTGCGCGGCGGTGAACCGCTGGATTGCCATCGATCGCTGCGTCGTGACGAGAATGCCCGGCGCGGGATCGCTGAGATAGGCGCCGAGCAACCCTTGCAGAGGGCGCAGCAGCAGCGGCAGATCGAGCGCCTGGATCGCGCCGAAAATATCGACGGATCCTCCACGCGCCTCAACCATGCCACGCATGTCGAGCGTTTGATGGAGGCGCGCGGCCGCCATGGTCCCGGCCCGCACTGCGCCGGCATAATCGGCGGCGGCCATGCGCGTCAGCCCCGAGCGGTTTGCGCGCGCGTCCGCAGATAATCCGCGAAGCGGCCGAGCTCGTCACGATCCTGCATCGACAGCGCGGCGGCCCGACGGGCAAGATGCGCGACATCGACGGGCAAGGCCGCCGCCTCGTCCTCTCCCGTGAAGAATGCGGCCGGCTGCCGATAGAGCTTAGCCAAGCGCGTCAGCTCGATCGCTTCCACCCGCCGCTGGCCATTCTCGATGTCGGTCAGCGCGGTGCGCGGGATCTTGAGATAAGTCGCGACCTCCTCCTGCTTCAGGCCAAGATATTTGCGGGCTTCGCGAAGCCTTTCGCCAAGCCGGCGACGCTCGGCGTCGTCATCGTCTTGCTGGATCGCGGCTCGGGTCATCACTTGCCTCCTGTGCGCTTCTTCCAACAGGCCTCGATCTTCGGCAGCAGATGCGCCAGCGCTTGATCGACCGAGCCATAGCCGCCTGTCCGCACCACGCTGTCCGGGAGCTCGATGCCGAGGATCGGCTCGACGACGCACAGGATCGACACCACCACTAAAGAGTCGATCTGGAACGAAGTGCTCCCGATCGCCGCCAATGTTGGCGGCAAAGCGACACCTTTGATCGAGGCCTCGCCCTTGACCACCTCGATTAACTCGCTGCGCAAATCCTTCGCGACCGCTGCCGAAGGGAAGGGTGCTACGGTCGGAGCCGAAATGGGTGGCGCGAGCGTAGCGGTGGTCATGGCGTCCCTTTCAAGCACTTGCAACCAACGTAATGTCGGATTTGCCGACATGCAAGGGCATAACGGCAAGCCACTTGCTTTGGTGCTTCTGGCTGGTCCCCTCCCTCGACACGGTCACCGGTTGAGTGTGTTCAGCAGCGGCGCGGCTGGCTAAACAAGGATATGGCTGACCGCGCGACCTTCCTTCACATCACCGATGCTCATGTGTCCGCATCCGGCGCTCCGTTCGAACGGGATGACCGGAAGGTCGACGTCGGGGGCCTCCTTGCCGCTACCCGCGAAGGGCCGCTCGAGCTTCTGTTCCGACGCTTGGCCGAACGGTTGACCAGAGACAGCCGCACGCTCGACGGCGTGTTCTTCTCGGGTGACGCGCAGAGCAAAGGCGCAGCGGGTGGCCATGAGCTCGTCTTAAAGCTGATCGCAGAACATCTCGGCGTTGCGTCCGACCACATCGTCTCTGTCCCAGGCAATCACGACGTGCCGCGCGACGCCGATCCCGGCACCGCCGAACGCTACGAGGATTTCGTCCGCGTCTGGAGCGCTGCGGGCTGCGTCGTGCCGTGGCTCGACGGCATCGACGGCTGGCCGGCGATCGCGGAGCCGGGACGGCATCGGCTGGTCGCCGCCGACCGTAGCTGGGCGGTGTTCCCGATCAACACCAGCAACTGGTCGCACGTCAGCTCAGTTCTGCCCGAGCCGCTGCGGAGCCATTGGAACACGATTCCCGAGACGCTTGAGCCGGGCGATGCGACCGTGGCGGCGCAGTTGCGGTCACAGCTCCAGGCTCTGGCTCGGTACGACATGGCCCGCGTATCGGAACACCAACTTGAGGCCTTGCGGGCGCTCGTCGCCTCGACGCCTCAGCCGGATCGCGGCCGCCAGTTGCGTATCGCGGTGATGCACCACCATCTCCGCTCGCCCAGCCTGCGGGAGGAGTTGAAGCCTTTCGCAGATATGTCGAACCTCGAACAGGTTCGCGCTTTCCTGCGCGGTAGCGGCATCGGCTTGGTCATCCACGGGCACAAGCACGAGCATGCCACCTATTTCGACCACATCTACGCCGGCGATGCCGATGACATGCATCGCGTCCTCGTCATCTCCGGCGCGACCTTCGAGGTCGGACGCGAGACGGACGCGGTCCGGCTCATCACGCTCGACGGCCTCCCCCACACGCCCGAGGTGAAGATCGAAGCGATCCCGCTTCCGCGATCGGGTGCCGAAGACCTGCGGCCGGCACCAACCATCCGCCGGCTCTGGACGACGGGCGTCCGCCCCGCTGAGACCGTCCTTGTCTCGCCCGGCGCGCCTGTGATCGTCGAGGGAACGGACCTCGACGAGGTCTACGCGCGCGCTCTTGCCATCGCCGGGACGAACGCGAAGCGGGGCATCCTGATCGTCCACCTCGATCTGCCCGACGACGACGGCAAGACGTTGCCGTTGCCCAGCGCCTATGCCGTTCCGGACGACCTGCAAGGTGACGAGCGACAAGCGTGGCTGCGCGAATTGGTCGAGTGGTGGCAACTGGACCGATCGCAGCTGGAACCGCGCATCCCCTACCTCCACGGCGCACGTCTGCGGCGATACGGCGGCAAGATCGACCAGATCGCGCGCATCATCGCGCTCCTCAGGACGAAGCCGAGCACCAGGGCAATCGCCGTTCTCGTCGACCCGTTCCGTGACTTCGCGCCGAACGGCGCGGGCGAGGAGTTTGCATCCTTCTGCCTCATCGAGTTTCGTCGAAGGGACGCAGACGCCGGCCGCATCGCCGTCGATGCGATCGCCTTCTACCGGGCGCAGGAATTCGAGCGCTGGTGGCCGATCAACATCGCCGAGTTGCGCTTCCTGCAACGAGAGATTTGTGAAGAGCTCGGCTATCGGCCAGGTCGGATCACCACCATCGCCGCCGACGCGCGAACGATATCCCGATCGCCCACGCAGGTCGCGATGCCGATCGTCGATCGATGGCTCGACCAAGCTCCGGAGCGGCTTCACCTCCTTGCGGACGCCCTCGTGCACAAGGCCGTGCGGGGCGACGCCCAGGCGAGCGCCGTTCGCGAATGGCGGCGCTCGCTGGCAGAGCTGCGTACGGCGACCAATGGGTTCAATTCCGATGGCATTCCCGTCGCGATCGAAGGGCTTCTCACGCTTGCCGCTTACATCGAGGCGACCGCGACGGTTGGCGATGCGGAGCTTCCAATCCTGGCGCGAAACCTGGGCGACCTCGCGCGAGTCAACGAGACGTTCGAACATTCGACGCGCTCCCGTGCCGCGTTCAACCGATGGTCGCCCGTGGCGCAGAGTCTCGTGACAGCGTTGGAGCGCATGACCGACACACGCTTGCCCGACGATCGTTTAAAGGCCGCCGGGGGAGGGGAGGGCGCTGCATAAATCCGACGAAAGCGCCCTGCCCTTCTGCATCGGCAGCCGCACAAGACAGATTACCCCCTGGGGCAAAGCCCAATGTTCCATAATGGTAATTCCTATCCTGGGCTTTGGTGGATTGATAAGACAGGCTATAGTTCCATAAGATATCTTATGCGAATATGGGAAATCACCGCGCTGCCATCAACTTAGCGGCCAAACTACCCCGCCTGACGCCATCCCGCGCTGCCGCTAAAGAAACGGAGCAGCCCGCCCGGCGCCCCCTGCTCTCCCGGCACGATTGGCGGCAGCAAGGATCCGCGGTCGTCGTCGCACGTGGGCCGCGCACGCACACCGTGGCCTAGGTCGGAAGTAGGAATGTCGGGCGTCCGGCCATCCGGGTAATCGGTGTTGGCCTTCGGGATCGGGAGCCTGTCGGGCTGCGACTGCGGGTTGCCGTAGAAGATGGCGCCGCAGTTCGATGGCTGGGGATTGAGCGACCGCTCCAACCGCCGTCCGATCCAGACGCCAACCCCTACCCCACCGCCGCCGACAGCTGCGATGACGCCTGCGAGAACCAACGGGATTGGCACAGAAAGCCTCCCTCAGCCCAAATTAGGACCGAGGGCAGATGGGGGCCTCGCTTCGTCACCACAAGCGTTTCTCGGTCCCCGCCTCACCGATCAGCCGCGCATCTGAATCGGCCTCCCTGCTCCAGCGACGACGCAGCCGCGCGATCCTCCGCACCGTGCGCGCCGATTTTATGACGGCGATCTCCGCATCCCGCGCGCGACGGAGCCTGAACCACTCCGTGCCGCGCTCCGCCCAATCCCGGCTCTTCCGGAGATGTCGATGTGCCTCAGCCTCGATCGCCTGGCAGTAGGGCATTCTCGAAGACGGCGGCCGAGCGCAACGTACTTCTACAGGCGTACCGCGACGCCCGCGACGACACCCTGCGTTACATTGAGGAAGAGATCGCGTTCACCACGTTGGGCAAGGGAGGGAAAGGCGGCTTCGAGCGCGCGCGGATGGCGTGGGTCACGATCGACCACTTCACGTCGCGGCCTAAGGTGACGGTGAAGCGCGTCGATCCGGAAACCGGCGCGATGGGGACCGAGCTTCACACCTTGAACCCACGCATGCCGGGCGACCCGCAGATTATTCCCACAACATCGTGCCGAACGTCGTCGTCACCGAATCCGGGCGTGTGGCGGCAATTCCGCATCGTCTCATGGCGGGGCGCGTCCACGAGTTCGGCGGGTTCTATCAAGCCCGGCTCGTCCGCCGCCTCCGGGACGCCGGCATCGCGGCGGAGCTTTGCCCAACGACGAAGATGGCCAAGCTACCCGGCATACCGGACGAGGTCTGCGAGGAGTTTTCGAAGCGTACGCGGGACGCTAACGAAGCCGCCCGGACCGCGGCGGCCGAGCGCGGTCTGGACTGGGACACGATGGACCCGGACGCGAACGTGAAATTCCTGAAGGCCGGTGCCAAGGCGAGCCGGAAGTACAAGACCGACGACCTCTCCAACTTCAAGGCATGTTTCGGCCAGGCCGCCGCGATCGGCTGGCAGCACAATAGCGTTGTCGCGCCGCCCCCGCCCCTGCCGGCGGACCGCCTCCGCGCCGCCTATGAGACCGCCCTCCCCTTGCTCGAGGAGGAATTCGACAAGGAGATCGTTGTCAGCCTGTCGTCTGTCCGGTTGCAGGTTGAGCGCGGGCTGATCGCGCATGGTGGAACCCGTACATCCTGCGCAAAGACATCCGGACTGAGGGGCTCTACCAGACCCGGCTCGGGATCGTCGTGCCGATGCAGGACGCCACCGGCGTGCTGCGGAACGTGCAGAGGATCTTCGCGGACGGGCGTAAAGGGTATCTGAAAGGGCCAGTGCATGGCCTCTGGAATATGCTCGGCGAGGTCCGGCCGGGGCAGCCTGTCGGGATCGGCGAAGGTCTCGCAACGTGCGCAACGGTGCGCGAGGCTACCAGCTGGCCAGTCGCGGTGACGTTCAGCGCGGAAGACCTGATGCCCGTCGCGCGCGCTGCGCCGCGCATATCCGACAAGCCCACTATGGATCATGGGGGACGATGACCGCTTCCTACCGCTGAGGTCCCCTCCCCTCAAGAACGTCGGCAGAGAGAAGGCGACCGAGGCAGCTGGATCAGTGTCCGTCGCGCGGGTGCTGTTTCCGACGTTTCCGGCGGGCGAGAATGGAACGGACTGGAACGACTTGGCGCGGCGGCACGGCGTGAAGGCGGTGACCCGGCATATCTTAGCCGGGATGCCCCCTGCCCTGCCAATAGAAAGGCCGGCTGGATCACTCCAACCGACCTGACGGCCCGCCTACGGGCGTAGCGGATGCACCCGGCGATCAACTTGGGCGGCCCTTCACACAAGGTGTCGGGACTTAGACCCTGATGCCGGAGCAGAGCAGGAGCGAGGGCGGGCCGGAGTCGATACCGGCTGGGTTCGTCGGCTGCTACCCGTTGGGGTCTCTGGTGCGCCAATCCGCTTTCGCGTCGTAGGTTATCCTACGCCCGACCCATGATCACCTTACTGCGTGTCCATCCACGCCGCCGTCCTCGTTGAGAACTGGACCACTCGCTTCCCATCCCGGCTTCACCCCGCCTGAGTGGCGAACCACATCGCGCCCGGATGTCACCGGCCATAGCCTTGTCCGTCCGCCCTCAGTGGTAGCGCCCCGGTCGCGAGTCCCTGAACCCGTCGGGAGAGGCGATACCAGTCAAAGCATTGTCTCAATATTACCGTCGGGACCAGCGGTCATAAGCATAACCGACTTATGATCCGTGTAGCTCTCCAGTCGTCAAAATACCAGAAACAGCCGAAATGGCGCAACCCAATAGTGATCTTGCTGACCACAGCCGTCCACGCAATGTTATGACGTTTCACAGTGTGAACTTAGGCTCGGGTTGAGGCCATTCCTTCATCCCGACCCCGCCGACTTGCCGCGGTTGGTTCTGGACCGGCGCGGATCGGTTCAGCTCTGATAGGAGCTTGTCCACGCCATCGCTGAGCGCCTTCATCCGGCGCACGTCCTCCGGCAGCATTGTGTGCATGGAGCGGATCGCGCCGTCGAGCAGTACGGTGAACACCGTGGCCTGGTCGCAGGTACCGATATGGTTCTGGGCAACCGTCAGGATGTCGGGCTTCGGTAAAGGACGGCGCGAATGCATCGAAAATATTGATCGGGTATTTGATTGCGTGTCAATTTCATTGATGCTCTACCGCATCATCTCCGACATCCATTCCGAGTTCTGGCCAGAGAGCCAAGATAAGGCGCGTCGTCTCGCCGACATCCGGCTGCCTCCCCTTTCCTCGTGACCGCGGAACGATCTTGCTGTTGGCTGGCGATACCGGCTCCCAACGCCGCCGGAACGTCTACCGCTGGGTGGTCGAGCGTTATGCGGAGCGGTTCGCGGCCGTCTACGACATCCCCGGCAATCATTACGCCTATGGCGACACGTCGTTGGACTTGGTCGAGGCCCCTGCCCTGCTCCCGAACTACCGGTTTGGGAAAACGCTGCAGGACGGCGAGTTAGCCGCGGCAACGCTCTGGGCGGATTTCCAGCGCGGCAACCCGGTGGTGGAGCAGGTATGTCGGGTTGGGATGAACGACCTTCGCCAGATCGATGGCATCACGGTCGAGAAGGTGAAGAAACGCCACCGCGAGCACCTTGCGTTCTTGAGGGGCGCGATCCAGCCCGGTGGAATCGTCATGACGCATTTCTCACCGTCCTGGCGCTCGATCGCGCCTGCCTACGTCACCAGCGAGGTCAACGGCGACTACGCGACGGACTTGGAAGACTTGATCCCGCGGAAGCGCCCTGCCCTATGGGTTCACGGACACATTCATTCGCGCAGCGATTATCGGATCGGCGAGACGAGGGTCGTCTGCAATCCAGCTGGATACGAAGGCCGGGATCACCAGCCGGATTTGGTCATCCAGCTTTGACGGTGATTGCGTCGCCACTCCCACGGCGGAATGGCTTGCGGGTCGGCCCATAGCCACCTGCCCTGCCGTCGGGCGGCGGCCTCTAAGCCGGGCATCGCTGGATCTCGATCGTACCGGGCATAGTCCCAAGCTGCAACCGCCGCGACCATCGCCTCGCTGGTGTCCAAGCCGCCGACCCCAATGAGGCCGACCAGACGATCATAGCTGCGGCCGAGCGGCTCGACGTCGGACGGCTTCCCACACACCATCGAGCACATGACGTCTCGCGCCTGGGTGCCAAAGGGCTGATAGATTTCCGGAGCGTCGATCTCAGCAACACGGATACGCTGGCCATCGCTTAGCATTACAGTTGCATTTTTAGCGAGGTTCTGACTCTCTGCGGCACCATGATTCGCGCATCATGGACCTCGGGGGCCTCGATTGAGGCGACGCTGGAGCTCTGGGCCTCTTCGCTGCGGGAGGTGAAGGAACGCATGCGTCCGCTGTTTTCTCAGGAGAGGGTGGCGGCCTCGGCGGGAGCATTCCTCGACGGACTGCTCGGCGCGGAGCGGCGCAAGACCGGTTGGATGCGGGCGGAAGCTGCGGGCGATCCTGGGCCCTGGCGTCAGCAGGCCGTGCTCGGTCGCGGACGTTGGGACGCCGACGCCCTGCGCGACGTCGTGCGGGACTATGCCCTGGAGACCCTGGCCGACCCGGACGCGGTTCTGGTTCTCGACGAGACCGGCTTTCTCAAGCAGGGTAAAGCCTCATGCGGGGTGCATCGCCAGTACACCGGCTCGGCCGGCAAGATCACGAACTGTCAGATCGGCGTGTTCGCGGCTTACGCCTCACGGCACGGTCATGCGTTCATCGATCGGGCCTTGTACATGCCCAAGACCTGGACCTCGGATCCAGCCCGATTGGCGGCCGCCCATGTACCGGAGAGGACGAACTTTTCGACCAAGCCGGGATTGGCTCTGGCGATGATCGAGCGGGCGATGGCCGCCGACGTGCCGTTCTCCTGGGTCGCGGCCGACACCGTCTATGGGGTCGGCGACATCGAGATGGCTCTACGCCGCGCAGGCAAGGGCTACGTGCTCGGGGTCAAGTCCGACCACCTGTTCAATTCCTGGGTCGGCAAGCCGCCGGTGGCCGGTACCGCCGAGGCCATCGCGAACGGCCTCGCTCCGACGGCCTGGACGCGCCTGTCGGCTGGCGAGGGCACGAAGGGCGCGCGGCTGTACGACTGGGCCTACTGCGAGTTGGCCGACCTCGACGGTGCCGACTACGATCAGGCCGGCCTGTGGACGCGCGGCCTGCTGATCCGCCGTAGCCTGACTGATGGCGAGCGGGCGTACTTCACGACCTGGTGCTCGGCTGGCACGCCGGTCGCGACCCTGGCAGCAGTCGAGGGCCAGCGTTGGGCGATCGAGGACGCGTTCGAGACGGCCAAGACCGAACTCGGGCTCGCTCACAATGAGACCCGCTCCTGGCACGGCTGGCACCGGCACGTCAGCTTGGTGATGATGGCCTTCGCCCTGCTGGCGGTGATCCGCCATCACGCCAACGCGCTGCCCCCAAAAAGACGGGAGCGACCGAGACCGCCCATGCGCTGATCCGCTGGTCCGTCCAGGAGATCCGCCGCATCGTGATGCGGCTGGCGCAGCGGCGCATCCAGCCCGCTCACGTCATCGCATGGTCGCTCTGGCGACGGGCGCATCAGGCGGCCGCCCGAAACGCTCATCTCAAACGCCGTGCGTCAGCCGACAGGGGACGTCGACGGCGTGAGCCCAACGCGACAAACAGCAGGCGAAAGCACTCTAAAACGCAACTGTAATGCTAGGATGCAAGTGTCGCCGTGATGGCAACGCAGGACGAACGCCGGGAACGCGGCGGCCGGAACCCCCGTCGTGAGGAACGCCAGCGGTCCCCCTCATGTCAGTTCGAGCCTGACTTTGCGGCCAACGGCGGCGGCGGCGCGGCGAAGCGTGCCAAGCTCGACGGCGTCGTCGGTTGGGTCCAGCAGCTTTTGGACCTGTTCCGCCGTTGTGCCCATGCGGGCCGCCATCTCGTCCGGTCCGAGGTGTTCGCTCGCCATGATCTGGGCAAGCTGGAACGCCAGCACGCGCTTCGGAGCGATCTCGACCATTTCTTCACGGATGCCCTGCTCGACGAGGAAGTCGTCGAAGCTAGAGCCGATGTGGGGATTTGGTTCGGCGCTCATGGCCACGTCCTTCATTCGTTTCCAGGCGAGGTCGAGGTCCGCCTTCGGCGTCGTCTGAGTCTTTTTGATCATACCATGGAGCAGGACCATCCTGCTCCCAGACACGCAGAAGAACACCCGGCTGATCCGGTTGCCGGGCAGGTCGGAGCGGATCTCGAAGAGACCCCTCCCATCGCCTTGCAGGTCGGCATCCCTGTCGGCCAGCCGAACTCCGCAGTCGCGATGTCGTAGCCAATGATTCGCTGGTCGGCGCCGCTCATTTCGAGCAGCCAGTCCCGGACCGGCTCGGCCCCGGACGCCGCCCTGTAGAACACCTCTGATATGCGCTTCTGATCCATCGGCCGCCAATGTACCGCAGCGGCTGGACCGGCCCTACGGATTTCGGCGCAACGAAGTTGCGTTTATGGATGGCGGGACCGAGTTCGCCGCGGCGAACTTTTTGGGTCCGGGGCCGGGCGGGCGCCTCTAACTCGTGCGTAGGCGAAAAGTTCGCCGCGGCGAACGCCTAAATTCCTAGGCCATCTTCTGCCCGCTTGCGGCCTAGCCCTTGCCAGCCACCCGAGAATCGCTTCTATAGGGTGAGAAGCGCAAATCACCCGATTCTGCGCCGAAAACCGAGGCTGGCAGTGGCGGGCGATACGGCGAAAAAGAGCGATTCTCCGCCGGAGCTGAAGGCGCTCGTTCAGCAGCACGGAGCTGAACTGTCGGCGCAGCTGCTCGCCCATCACCGTAACACCTTCCCACCAGAAGCTGAAAAAACCATTCGCCCGTTCAGCCCGGCGGAAACGGCGAAGCTGCTCGGCATCCACGAATCGTATCTCCGGCAAGTCGCGACCGACGCGCAGGCCGCGACTATCAAGAACGGCCGCCGGACCTATTCCGTCCAGGACATCGCGGACCTCCGCCGCACGCTCGACCACGGACCGCGTAGCGCCCGTCGCTACCTGCCGCACCGCTCCGAGAAGGAGCACATGCAGGTCATCACGGTCATGAACTTCAAGGGCGGGTCGGGGAAGACGACGACCTCCGCCCATCTTGCCCAGTACCTTGCCCTGCACGGTTATCGCGTCCTTGCCATCGACCTCGATCCGCAGGCCAGCCTGTCAGCTCTGTTCGGCCATCAGCCGGAAACGCATGTCGGACCGGATGAAACGCTCTACGGGTCAATCCGTTACGAGGATCCGAAGCCGATCGCGGAGATCGTGCGGGGGACGTACATCCCCGACCTTCACCTGATCCCCGGCAATTTGGAGCTGATGGAGTTCGAGCATGACACGCCGCGCGCGCTCCAGAACCGGCAGGCGGGCGACACTCTCTTCTTCGCGCGCATCGGTCAGGCCCTTGGCCAGGTCGAGAATATGTACGACGTCGTCGTCATCGATTGCCCGCCGCAGCTCGGCTACCTGACCCTGTCGGCGCTGACGGCCGCGACGGCGGTCCTGATTACCGTGCATCCGCAGATGCTCGACGTCATGTCGATGTCCCAGTTTCTCCAGATGACGGGCGACCTTCTCGACGAGGTCTCCCGCCACGGCGCGTCCACCAACTACGACTGGATGCGCTACCTCGTGACCCGGTTCGAGCCCGGCGACGGCCCGCAGAACCAGATGGTCGCCTTCCTGCGGTCGATCTTCGGTGAGCATGTCCTGATTCACCCGATGCTGAAGAGCACCGCGATCTCGGACGCCGGGCTGACAAACCAAACCATCTTCGAGGTCGAGCGCGGGCAGTTCACCCGGTCGACCTACGACCGCGCCTTGGAGTCGGTGAACAACGTGAACGCTGAAATCGAAACTCAGATCAGAAAGGCATGGGGGAGAGCGGTTTGAGCAGGAAGGCACTCTTCACCACGATACCTCCCGCGCAGCCCGCGGCTCCCGCGCAGCCGCCGAGCCGCACCCGCCCGTTGATGGGTGCGCCCGGCTTGATCCCGGACGCGAAGCCGGTCGGGGCCGTCGGAAAGTCGCTCAACGAGATGTCCGACCGGGCCAAGCGCGCCGAGGAGATCGAGCGCAAGCTGACGCAAGGGCAAGTCATCGTCGACCTCGACGCCGACCTCATCGACCCGTCCTTCGTATCGGACCGCATGGCCATTGCGCCCGAGGCGCTGCAAAGCCTGCGCGAGAAGATCGAAGCCAACGGCCAGCTCAATCCCATCCTGGTCCGGCCGCACCCCGAGACGCCGGGCCGGTACCAGGTCGCGTTCGGCCATCGCCGTCTGCGCGCGGTGAAGGAGATCGGCCGCCCGGTCCGCGCCGTCGTCCGCGAGATGACGGACGAGGAGCTGGTCATCGCGCAGGGACAGGAGAACCACGAGCGCGAAGACCTTTCCTACATCGAGAAGTGCGTGTTCGCGGCCCGTCTCGAGCAGCGCGGGTTCACGCGGGCGACGATCATATCCGCCCTGTCGCTCCATAAGAGCGACCTCTCAACCATGCTTTCCGTCGCCAAGATCCCGGACGGGATCATCGAGGCGATAGGCCCGGCGCCCGGCACAGGCCGGCGCGGGTGGATCGAATTGGCCGGTCTCGTCGACGACCACACCGTCGCGATCAACCGAGCCATCCAGAATGCCGACTTCGTCAACATGGACAGTGACAGCCGCTTCAAGGCCGTCCTGACCGCGACCAAGGCCGCGCCCGACAAGGCGAGCACCGAGGTCTGGATGTCGAAGGGCAAACCGCTCGCCAAGGTCACCCTTGGCGGGAACAAGGTCGCGCTGTCGATCGACCGGAAGAAGTCGCCTGAGTTCGCGGACTTCGTCCTGACCCGGCTGCGCGATCTCTACCAGGAATTCGAGGCCACCCGGTCTTGATCGCCACTACCCCTTAACGCGGAGCAACCGGCAAAAGAAAAAGGCCCCCAGAACGTCACCGTCCCGGAAGCCCTTCTCTGTCTTTGGCGAGCTGAGAAATCGCACTTCCGCACATCGCTGTCAACGCTCGGACGCCGTTTTGGTGAGCGGATTTCCTTTGCCCTGACGAAGGCAGGGAAGATGGATCACATAACGACGCCCTTCGGGCGGCGAACGCTGTCGCTTGGCATGGTGGCAACGCAGATCGGCGCGCGAGCGACCGAGGGCAAGGTCGCGCATAAATGGAAGACCTTCCGCGCGATCGCGGAGGCCAAGGAGGCGCTTGGCGTCTCGGACCGGTCGCTGGTGGTGCTGAATGCGCTGCTGACGTGCCTGCCGGAGACGGCCATGACGGCGCGCGAGCTTGTCGTCTTCCCGTCGAACCGAGCCCTTGCGCTGCGCGCCCACGGCATGGCGGAGACAACCCTGCGCCGCCATCTCGGCGCGCTGGTGCAGGCCGGGCTGATCGTCCGGCGGGATAGCCCGAACGGCAAGCGGTACGCGCTGAGGGGAGGGGAGGGAGTCGAGGAGGCCTACGGCTTTGATCTCTCACCGGTGCTGGCGCGTGCCGAAGAGTTTGAGCGGCTGGCGGCCGAGGCAGCAGCGGAACGGCGGGCATCCACGCTCGCCCGGGGCCGAGTAACGATATACCGTCGCGATATCGCCAAGATGATTGAGGCCGGGTCAGCGGCTGGCGCCGACTGGCGGTCGTACCGGGAGGCGTTCGCCGCGCTATGCTACCGCCTGCCAAGGAGGGTCACGTCGACGAGCGTCGCCCCGCTGCTGGCAGATCTCCACAGCCTCGCGGGTGAGCTGAGGAAAGCACTGGAAGGATTGCTCGAAACACAAATTCTGGACGGCAATGACAGCCAATCCGGCGCGCATTTCGAGAGTTCAAATCCAGATACCATTATTGATCCTGAACCATCCTTCGAGCAGGAGGGACCGGGCAAGGTAGTGCGCGACCTGCCACTGGCGCTGGTGCGGCAGGCTTGTCCCGACATCGTCATGTACGATCGCGGCGGCGTCGTGACCTGGCGCGAGCTGATCTCGACCGCCGGGCTGGTCCGGGGGATGCTCGGGGTCAGCGCGTCGGCGTGGGAGGACGCCAAGGACGCCATGGGGCCGGAGAACGCGGCGGCCGTCGTCGCCGGAATATTGCAACGGGCCGAGGCAATCAAAAGCCCCGGCGGCTACCTGCGCGGCCTGACGGAGAAGAGCAGAGCAGGGCAGTTCTCGCCCTGGCCGATGATGCTCGCGCTGCTCCGTCAGGCGTCGCCGATCTCAAAATCGCGATGCGGCACATGATCGTCCGGCTCGAGGGTGATCTGACCGGAACCGGCGGTCGAGCTCCGCCTGGGCAAAATACGCCGACGCCTTTCTCAGGATCTCGTTGGCTTGCCGGAGTTCGCGCACCTCCCGCTCCAGGGCCTTGATCCGCTCGCGCTCGTCCGTGGTCGGCCCGGCCCGACCGCCTTTGTCGCGCTCGGCCTGTCGGACCCAGTTGCGCAGCGTCTCGCCCGAGAAACCGATCTTGGCCGCGATCGAGCGGATCGCGCCGTACTGTGAGTCGTGCTCATCCTGGTGTTCCAGCACCATCCGCACCGCACGCTCGCGGACCTCAGGGGAAAACGCTGGGGTTCGCTTCGTCATGGCTCCATCCTCGCAAGAGTTGGGGCCTCCGGGAAACTCGGCGCGGTTCAAGGAGCTTTATCGCGGGCGGTCGCGCGCCTGTCCGCACGGCGCTATTCATGGGCGCCCTCGTGGCCAGCCGTCACAACGCCGCGCTGAAAACCTTCCGTGACCGGCTCATCGCGGCCGGCAAGCCCAAGCTCGTTTCTCTGATTGCCACTGCTCGGAAGCTGATCACCATCCTCAACGCCATCCTAAGGGACGGAACGCCATGGCAAACCGCTTGACCGGCAAGACAGTCGCTCACTCGGCTCGGTCCAAAAGACCGGTCAGGTCAACGGCTTCGGCTCGATGTCGATAAGCATCTTTGGGAAACGCTCAATTCTCGAAATATGGCTGGCAATGAGTCTCAGGATGGGCGCCACCATCAGAATTAAAACCAGATAGTCCTGAGAATCTTGAGCCGAGCTTCCAAGGAAGCCAGTGCAAGACCGGCCTGCCTCTTTCGTAATCGGAGCGATCGCCAAAAGCATTCCCTCTGAAAATAGTGCTGGAGGCTTGTCCCGACATCAGGATGTTTGCTCGCAGCGACATTGGGAGTTGGCGTGAGTTTCTGACAGTCACGGCACTCGGGAGCGGATCGCTCGGCATCTCATCAAGTGCTTGGGAGGCAGCGATCGATGCCATGGGTGAGCAAGAAGCTTCGGTGGTGATCGCCGCGATTCTCCAGCGCGGATCGATGATCAACTCGGCCTGCGGCTATCTGCGAAACCTGACCGGTAAAGCGAAGGGCGGCAAGTTTTCAGCCTGGCCCATGGTGATGGCACTGTGGCGTGTCAGCCAGGGTCTCGCGAAGCGAGAATGACGAACGTCTGTCGGCCGAGCGAGCTCGCGGGTCTATTCTCCTAGCATTCGACCCATTTTATCCGCGCCTCGCTCAGGATCAGACGGTAACAAAATCCCGATTAGACGATTGTCGATTCGCGATTGGACGGTATGCTGGTGAGACAGCTCACACCTCGGCAGGTTCGATGTTTCCCCGTTACGCCGAAGGCGCAATCCGCGAGGCCTTGGCCGACACTCGAGTGGTGGCGATCAGTGGACCACGTCAGGCCGGCAAGACCACCCTGGCGCGCAAGATCGCTGGGCGAGAACGGACATTCCTCACCCTCGACGATGCTGCGGTGCTGGCATCCGCCCGCCGAGATCCGAATGGACTCGTGCGGAGTCTCGACACGGCGGTCATCGACGAGATCCAGCGCGCGCCCGAGCTGCTCCTCGCCATCAAGCTGTCGGTCGATGAAGATCCCCGTCCCGGACGCTTCCTCATCACGGGTTCGGCCGACCTCCAGGCGATCCCGCGCACGCAGGACTCGCTGGCCGGACGCATCGAGGTGGTGCCGCTCCTTCCCCTGGCACAGGCGGAAATCCGCGGACGATTGCACCCGCCCCGCTTCATCGATGCGGTCTTCGGCGGAGACGTCTTTCATCCTCTCGACGCCGAGAGCTTCGATCGAAACGGCGCCGATGATGCAGTCGCAGCGGTTCTCGCCGGCGGCTATCCCGACGCCGTCGCGCGCCGCAGCGAGCGCCGAAGGGCGGATTGGTATCGCGCCTACGTTTCCGCGATCCTGACGCGCGATCTCACCGATCTCGCCGCGCTCGACAAGATCAACCGTGTACCGAACCTCGTCGAGGTGTTGGCCCATCATGCTGGGGACCTCGTGAACTGGGCGAGTCTGGGCGGAAAGCTCGCCCTCGATGCCGCGACCGTGCAGCGCTACGTCACGTTGCTCGAACACCTGTTTCTTGTGCGCCGTGTGCGCGCCTACAGCGGCAACGACCTCAAGCGCGTGGTCTCGACACCGAAGCTGCACTTCCTGGATTCGGGCCTGCTCGCCGGGCTTCTTGGCCTCGAGGCCGGTCGGTTGCGTGTCGATCGGCAGCCGCTCGGACCCGTGCTCGAGGCTTTCGTCTTCGGGGAGCTGACGAAGCTCTCCAGCTGGAGCGAGGTGCGGCCCGCGATCTACCACTACCGCGACAAGGATCAGGTGGAGGTCGACTTCGTGCTGGAGGATGCGCGGAGAGGCGTCGTCGGAATCGAGGTCAAGGCGACCGCCACCGTTTGGGACAGCGACTTCAGGGGCCTGCGCCGGCTGCAGGCCCATCTGGGAGACCGCTTTCGGCGTGGCGTCGTCCTCTACGACGGCGGCCGGCTTCTACCGTTCGGCGATCGAATGGTGGCAGCGCCCCTTTCAGCACTGTGGCGGTGAGCGAGGCTGCAAGAAGTCGTGGGAGCGCGTCCGTCTGGCCTTCGGCCAGGCGGTCAGGCTCTACTCGGGGCCTGCGCCCCTCCCCGAACCGCGTCGCGTTTCGGCCGCTCACGCGGTTACGATCCTTCGCGCGGGAGCCACATCCTGAACCGGGGGGTCTGCTCAGTCCGCCCAGGATACCGGCCCGGATCGATCCGCCTCAAGGACGAGCGGTTCCCCCAAAATGCTCGCGCATTTCGGCTCCCCCAACTCGCCGGCTCCGCCGGTCGCTGCCGCGCTCCTTGACCCGGCCCGACACGACCCCGTGCGCGCTCTCGTCTTCACATGACGAGAGGAACACGAGATGTCGCACGTCGACCACATCGCGGAACTGCGCGCCGAACTCGCCCACTGCCTGCTGACCAAGCGCGAGCGCGCCCAACTCGAAGCGGAGTTGAGGAAGGCTCTGGCGGCTCGGGCTTCGAGCGACGGGCGGATCCCGACACCATCCATGCCACGCACAGAGCTCGACGGCGCCGCACGCTTTTGAGCGTCGATACAGGGGGCGGTGCGTCCGCCTCCTGGCCTCCTGCGTGATCGGCCCGATACGTGTGCCGTGTGCGGGCCACGCCTGAGCACGTTCCGACCGGCCGGTCCGTGCTTGCCCGGACAAACACCTGCGATTTTTACCAGCCTGTCTCGCGTGCGCAGCCGCCGATAGATTCGCTTCGAGCCGCCGACGATCGTGAGCCTAGCGATGGTTGACCACAGGAACGACGACGCAAGCCGGACCGTGCCATGAAAGTGCTTGTCGTCAACAACCAGAAGGGCGGGGTCGGCAAAAGCACGATCGCCGTTCACCTCGCCTGGTATTTCGCAGAGCTCGGCCAGCGGGTGCTGTTCGTGGACCTCGACCCCCAGCGCAACGGCACCTCGACCCTCGATGCCCATGCCGGAGCGCTGCCGGCCTCCGCACTGTTCCTCGACACGGTGCAGATCGAGCCACTCTCGGAACCGAGCATTCGCGTCCTCCCAGCCGACCCAAAACTTCAAGGCATCAACGATGTCGAGGCCAAGGTCATCAACCGGTACAAGGCGAATCTGATCGCGGCCGCCGGCGGCTTCGACGTGGCGGTGATCGATACCCCGCCAACCTTCAGCGTGCGCAACCTCGCGGCGCTCATCGGCGCCCACTACGTCCTCGCTCCGATCGACCTCGACGAATACGCGATCGATGGCATCGAAGCGCTCCTCAAGAACGTCACCGGCGTAAGACAGCGCTTCAATCCCGAACTCATCTTCCTCGGATTGATGCCGAACCGACTGCAGGCGACCTCGCCGCGCCAGCGCGCGAATCTCGAAACGCTCGTGCGCAACGTCGGCCCCCGCTACCTGTTCGACGGCGTCATCCCGCAACGCTCGGCCTTCGGCGAAGCCCTGTCCGAGAAGAAGCCGGTCTGGGCCCTGACCAAGACCTCGGCACGGGAAGCCGGCCGCGAGATCCGGGCGGTGTTCGCGAAGGTGGCGGCCCGGATGGAGATCACGGCATGAGTTACGCCCGGAAGGTCGAGGGCCTGTCGAACCTGTTCGAGGGCCTCGACGACGTCACGGGTGCCGTCTCCGCGACCGGTGCACCCCTCGAGATCGCGCTCGACGCCATCGAGGAAGACCCCAACCAACCCCGCACCCGCTTCTCGGAACTCGAACTCACCGAACTCGCGGCCTCGATCGTCGAGCGCGGCGTCCGACAGGCCATCACCGTCACGCCGAGAGGGGAGGGGGGTCGTCACCGCATCCTGTATGGTGCCCGCCGGTTCCGGGCCGCGCAGCGCGCGGGTCTCTCGACGATTCCGGCCGTCATTCGAAGATCGTCGCCCGACGACGCCTACGATCAGATGATCGAGAACATCCAGCGTGACGATCTGACCTCGGCGGAGATCGCGGCGTTCGTGTCGCGCCGTATCGCGCTCGGCGAGAAGCAGGTCGAGATCGGGCGTCGCCTGGGCAAGGATCGCGCCTTCGTCGCCATGCATGCAGCCGTGGCTCACATGCCGGACGCACTACGGAACATGCTCGAGACCTCGCCCATCCGCGGCGTGTACGAGCTCTATCAATGTTGGCGCAGCCATCCCGAGCCGGTCCTCGCCTTCTGTCGATCACGGGACCGGTTCACACGCGCCGAGGCGAACGCCTTCGTCGAGAGCCTGAAAGATCCCTCAGGGGTTGATCCGGTGAGCGCTGCATCATCGGACGCTGCGCGACCGTGTCCTACGCCGATGGACCTTCGCGCCGAGCATCCCCCGGCGCATCCTCGTGCAGCCGGCGCGAAACCTGGTCTCGATCGCTCTGGCGATCTTGCATCGATCCCGAAGGCACCCGGTGCGGGAGCCACAGTCCTCGTCCGCGTTGGCCAGCGGGAGGGACGGCTCCTGCTCGACCGTCAGGCCGACCTGGGTGCCGACCATGCCCGTGTCCACTATGACGATGGAGCGATTGCGGAGGTTGCCGTGAGCGACCTTCGCCTCGTGGCGGTGCGCGATCGGCGGTCCTCGTGAGCCGCTTCCTGCATGTTTGCCCGGGCAACACCGCTCCTCTGTCTGGAGCCTGCTCCCTAGCCGCATCCGCCTTCCCATCCAGGATCCGAGCCGCTTTTCCACCCTCAGGGCGGAGCGGAACGCGGAGCAGCCGGAGGCCGAACGCGCTTCCCCATAGCGCCGTAGAGAGGCCGGAGGCTGTGCGTAAAGCGGCTTCCGTTCGCGGAGCCTGCGGAGCGATGGGGCTCGTCCCGAACCGTGTCCGTATCGGAGACCCGCATTCTCGACATCGCCGTCAGCTTCATCGGACCTGCAGCGCGCTCACCTCGATGGAAGGAGTTATGAGGGGTGTGCAAGGTCTAGTGCAGGATAGGCTTGCCGCCAGCATCGTATTACGGGGGTGTTCGACCATCGAGGCCCCATGGCGACGCTGACCTTCCGGGTGCCGGACGAGGTCGCCACGCGCTTCGCGGCCCACGCTAAACGTGAGGGCGGGAGGTCGGTCGTTCTCCGGCGGCTGGTGGACGAGGCCGTCGGTGCGCGACAAGCAGCAGAAGTTGATGGTGCCCCTTCGGCGCTGCCGTCGGTCACGGCAGCACTGACACCGTCGACCAAGGTAACGTTGCGTTTGCGCGCGGAGGAGGTTGGCCGCATCATCGCGCTCGCCGAGGCGCGGGGGATGAGCCGTACCCAGTGGATCACCTCCTTGGTACGGGCTCGGCTCGGCGTGGAGCACCCGCAGACCGGAGACGAGCGTGTCGTCTTGCGCGGGATCGCCCGCGAGCTCAACCGCATCGGCGGCAACGTCAATCAGATCGCCCGCGCGGCGAACACTGATGCTCGATCGAACCGGCCCGTCTCGGTCGATGTTCGTCTGCTGGCGGAGATGAGTGCGGCGGTAGACGACCTCGCGAACGCGCTCCGCCAAGCGCTGGGGCGTAGCGCCGGCTATTGGGATACCGAAGCGTGAACGGAGGAAAGTCGGGCGACCTGCCGCCGATCACCTATGTCTGGCAGACGCCGATCCGTCGTCCCAAGCGGCAACCCTGGGACATGCCGGACCCCGCCGGCGGGAAGGCGGTCACCCCCGCGATGCGAGGCCGTCTCGAGCGGATCGTCGCGCGCGTGCCCGAGGTTATGGTCAAGATCACCGGACGCACAAAGGGTATCGCGCACCTTTGTTCGCATCTGGCCTACATCACGCGCAACGGCGATCTGGCAGCCGAGACGGAGACCGGTGTCGTCATGGAGGGGCGTGAGGGGTTGCGCGATCTCCAGGAAAGATGGTCCGAGGATGTTGCCCTCGACACGCGTCGGGCAAACCGGACGCTGTCGGTCAACATGATCTTGTCGATGCCGCCGGGAACCGATGGAACGAAGGTGCGCGACTCGGTCCGGGCTTTCGCAATCGACACCTTCGAGGGCCGGCACGATTACGCCTTCGTGCTTCATCAGGACGACGTGCATCCGCATGTCCACCTGACCGTGCGCGCGGCCGGCTATGACGGTCGCCGGCTCAATCCGCGCAAAGCCGACCTGCACCAATGGCGCGAGCAGTTTGCGCAAGAGCTCCGGTCGCGCGGGGTCGCAGCGGAGGCCACCCCACGGCGCACGCGCGGCCAGGTGCGCAAGGCCGATCGGGGAAATGTCCGGGCGATCAAGGAACGCGGCGAGCAGCCCCGGGTGGAGCGCCAAGCCCGCGAGGAGGTGGCGCGGGTGCAGTCCCGGGATATAGCCGAGCGTCCCTGGGAGACGCGGATCCGGGAGCGGCAGGCCGACATCCGGACCCGCTATCTCGCTTTCGCCGAAGAGATCGGCCGCTCAGACGACCCGGCCGACAGGGCCTTGAGCGTGCGTATTCGTGGCTTCGTGGAGGAGATGCCGCCGTTGGAAACGCGCCGGCATGCCCTGCGTGGGGAACTCGCGCGGATGAGCGCGCTGCGAAGGTCGCAGCGTGAGCCGCTCCTGCGGGATGAAGGCCGTGGAGACCGTGGATCACGAGAGGATCGGTCGCGCTGAGGGACGGCAGTGCTGAGAGATGTGGCCTCGAGATGTGGCCTCGGGAGCGTGCCTGTGTGGGGTCTGTGGGCGGCGGCCGAGGCCGCAGCACCTGGACTAGTGTCCTGTCTCTGAAGTGTCTATGCACGATAGATGCGATGTGATTCCCTCCAGCCGTTGTGCGGACGGAGGCTGCGATGGCGTGGGGAAAAGCGGTCCGGATCGACCTGACGGACGCTGAGCGTCACGAGCTTGAGACGCGCTCGCGCCGCCGGAAGATCGGTCGGGCCGATGCGATGCGGGCGCAGATCGTCCTGGGCACCGCCGACGGGTTGAGCAACATCGCCATCGCCGAGCGCGTCGGGGTCACCCGACTGACGGTGGCGCTGTGGCGGCGGCGCTTCGCCGAGGCGCGCTTGGAAGGCTTGTCGGACGAGCCGCGCTCGGGAGCACCCCGCCAGATCGATGACGACCGGATCGCGGAGATCGTGACGACGACGTTGGAGAGCCTGCCGCAGGATGCGACGCACTGGAGCACGCGCTCGATGGCACGGGCCACGGGCGTCTCGACCTCGACCGTGCATCGGATCTGGCGCGCCTTCTCCCTGCAGCCACACAGGAGCGAGACCTTCAAGCTCTCGAGCGACCCGCTCTTCGTCGAGAAGGTGCGGGATATCGTCGGCCTCTACCTCGACCCACCCGACAGGGCCCTGGTGTTGTGCGTCGATGAGAAAACCCAGATCCAGGCGCTGGACCGGACGCAGCCCGTGCTGCCGATGCGCCCGGGCCAGGCCGAGCGACACACCCACGACTACGAGCGCCACGGCACCACGAGCCTGTTTGCCGCCCTCGACGTGAAGGCTGGCACCCTCATCGGGCGCTGCATGCCACGGCACCGGGCCGGTGAGTTCCGCAAGTTCCTCGACGCGGTCGAGGCTGCAGTCCCTGTCGACCTCGACATTCACGTGGTTCTGGACAACGCCTCGAGCCACAAGACGAAGCTCATCAAGGACTGGTTCGCCAAGAGACCGCGCTGGCATCGGCACTTTACCCCGACCTCGGCCTCCTGGATCAATCAGGTCGAGCGCTTCTTCGCCCTACTGATGCAACAGCAGATCCGTCGCGGTGTCCATCTGTCCACCGATGATCTGGAAGCGGCCATCACCGCCTACATCAAATCCCGCAACGCTGATCCCAAACCCTTCCGCTGGACCAAGTCCGCCGACGACATCCTCAAAGCCGTCGAGCGGTTCTGCCGTCGCACCCTCGACACGCATGCTCACACAAGCATAGACACTTCAGAGACAGGACACTAGGTGTTTGATCTCGCGGTGTGGTGGTACGGTTGACCACCATGCTGCGAGAGATGCGCTATGGGCCAGGTTCTCCATGGAAGCGCCACCACGACGGAGGCAGTCCGTCGCGCGATCCAGTTACGTGAAGAGAGCGTAAGGTCGCTGGCCAAGCGCTACGGCGTCAGTCCGACGACGGTGCAGAAGTGGCGCAAACGGACGAGCACAGCGGATGCCCGGATGGGCCCCAAGGAACCGCGCTCCACCGTGCTCACCGTTGAGGAGGAAGCGATCGTTGTCGCCTTCCGCCGGCATACCCTGCTGCCGCTAGACGACTGCCTCTACGGCTTGCAGCCGACGATCCCGCATCTAACGCGATCCTCGCTGCATCGCTGCCTGGAACGGCATGGCATCAGCCGACTACCCGAGATCGACGGCGACAAACCCAAGAAGCAGCGCTTTGCGACCTACGCTATCGGCTACGTGCACGTCGACATCGCCGAGGTGAGTACGGCAGAAGGCAAGCTCAGGCTGTTCGTGGCCATTGATCGAACCAGTAAGTTTGCCTTCGTTCGGCTCGTGGAGAGCGCTGGCAAGATGGAAGCTGCCCAGTTTTTGCGCGACTTCATCGAGGCGGTGCCTTACCGCATCCACACCGTACTCACAGACAACGGCGTTCAGTTCACATCACGCCGGCAGGACATCTACGATAGCCAGCACATCTTCGACCGCGTCTGCAACGAGCACGGCATCGAGCATCGGCTGACCAAGGTGAACCATCCTTGGACCAACGGACAGGTCGAGCGAATGAACCGCACGATCAAGGATGCGACGGTCAAGCGCTACCACTACGACAGCCACGACCAGCTTCGAACGCATCTGCACCTGTTCGTCGATGCCTACAATCACGCTCGTAGGCTCAAGACCCTGCGGGGCCTGACACCCATCGAGTTCATCCTGAACGCCTGGACGAAAGAGCCTAATCGCTTCAGGATCGACCCGTCACACCTCATCCCGGGACCATACACCTAGTTGTAGCTGGTCACGAGGATCGAGTCGGGCGTTGTCCGAAAAATGCAGCTCTCTTCGGACAGCCTTCCTGATGTCCGAATCATGTGACATCGTTCGGACATGACCGTCGCAGTCCTGACCACCGCCCCCGAACTGCGAACCCGCTTGCTCGACCGCATCGCCAGCGATCCCGAATCGGTCTGGACGCCCGGCGACTTCGCCGATCTCGGTAACCGCGCTGCAGTCGACAAGACGCTCCAGCGGCTCGAGGCCGCCGGCGAAGTTCGGCGGATCGACCGAGGCCTCTATGACCGACCAACGATCAACAGCTTGACCAAGCGGCCCGTCGTTCCCGATTACCGCGCCGTCATCCGCGCCGTGGCGCGGCGGGACAACGCTCGATTCGTGATCGACGGTATGACCGCCGCCAATGACCTCGGTCTGACCACGGCGGTTCCAGCCCGTATCGAGGTGCTCGTCGACGCCCGGCTGAAGCCGATCAAGCTTGGCAATCAAGTCGTCCACTTCAAGACGGCGGCGCCGAGCCGCCTGTTCTGGGCGGGCCGTCCAGCCATGCGCGTCGTCCAGGCGCTCCACTGGCTTCAGGACATGTTGACCGCCCCCGAGGATCGGGGGCGGGTGGCGGACACGCTACGCCGCCTGTTTGCCGACCCGGAGCACGGCATCGCCATCCGGGACGATCTCCGAGCCGGTCTCTCCGCGCTGCCGATCTGGATGCAAGAGTTCCTGCGTCCCCTCCTGATCGACGAGAGCGAGGCGACACGGTGAGCCACACCGCTTACGCTCAGGTGATCCGTGCGCCGTCCCGCGAGCGCCTCAACCTGTTCCTCGCCACCGCGAACCGGCTCGGAGCCCCGGTGGGCAATATCGAGAAGGATTTCTGGGTCTGCTGGACTCTGGATGCTCTCTATCACAGGCTTCCACCAGGCGGGCCGCGCCTCCTGTTCAAGGGCGGCACGTCGCTGTCCAAAGCCTACGGTCTGATTCAGCGCTTCTCCGAAGATATCGACGTGACGGTCTTTCGCGACGATCTCGATGAGGCAGCTTCGGTCGAGGAACTCGAAGCGCTCTCAAACAAAAAGCGCAGGGCCAAGCTCGACGCGATCCGAGATGCATGCCGGGCCTATATCGTCGGTCCCTTGCGGGAGGCGCTCAGCATGCTGGTTGCCGAGGCGACGGATGGGGCCGGACGGGTCGAGGTGGACGCGGCCGACCCCGACGGCCAGACCTTGCTGTTGTGGTACCCGGAAGCGGAGCCGCGGGACGACACCTACGTCCGTCCGGTCGTTCGCATCGAGTCGGGTGCCAAATCCGCGCTCGATCCTAACAGGCTCGCGACCATACGACCCTACGTCGCCGACGACGTCGCTGGCCTCGAACTCTCCGTTCCCGATGTCGTCACGATCGAGCCCGGCCGAACCTTCTGGGACAAGGTCGTCATCGCCCACGGTCTGCGGCGCTGGCACGAACGACGGGGCATCCTGCGGCAGGAGGGCCAGCGCGTATCCCGTCACTACTACGACCTGCATTGTTTAGGCTGCTCGGAGATGGGGCGTGCCGCCATGGCGGATCAGTCACTCGGTCTCGACTGCGTCCGGCACGCGCGCATGTTCTTCGATCGTCCGGACTACGATCTCGCCTCTGCCCGACAAGGTTCGTTCGCGCTCGTCCCATCGGCCGGAATGATCGACCTGTTGCGGCGAGACTACGACAACACGGTTGCCATGATCTTCGGGACCCCGCCGACATTCGACGCCATTCACGACTCGCTTCTTGCGATCGAGGCGGTAATCAATCAACGGCCAACGGTGTAATCTCTCGGCGGGGTTCAGCGGTCTCGGCCTCGCTCGCGAGTCTGCAGGCGTTCCTCCCGTCGATGATTTGCGCGCAATGCTGGCTCGACGGCTTCTCTCACTGCCGTACGCTCGGAGACTCGGATTTCGGCTCGGCGAAAGGTCTGCCCCTGTTCCAGATGCTCCGCGACGCGCTGGCGGGCCGCGTCCAGCATAATTTGCCGCGCTCGCTCATCCTGCGGGAACCGCGTCTTCAGAGCGCGTTCCAGCATCGCAACATTCGAATGCGCTGCGGCGAGCACCGGATCGCGGATGGCATCTTGCCGATCCAAGGACCGGAACTGTTCCGCCGTGACCGTCCAACGGTTGCGCACCACATCTTGCCGTTCAACGGAGGTCGTACCGGTGCGGCCGTCGACGGCTCTGACCTCCTTCGCCACCCGTTCCACGCCATCGCGCTGGATCCGTACCCCGTCTCCAACTTCGATGTTCGCAGCCTCGATGGCTTTCGGCAGGGCCGCTCCCCAGATCCGCCGGGAGCTCCCATCGGCCAGCGCCAGATCGACATAGGCGGACGGCTCCGCCCGCTCGCGACCGGGATAGGGGGCTCGGCCAACCTCGACAAGACGGCCCGTCACTCCGACATCGAGATTCGCCCGCGGTGACGGCCCGTCACCTTTCGTCGTCGACGGGGCATCGAGATCGGGCGCGGGGCGAGCTGCATCGCCCCTCTGGGGGACCCGATCGGCAAGACGCTTTCGCAAGGTTTCATGGTCGAGCTCCGCCGGCTCGAAGCCGCGCACGGGGAGCCCACGGGCCGCCGCCTCCAGCCATGCCTCGCGTCGGAACTCGACCGGACCGCGCACGCTGACCGCTTCCCAGCCGCGATGCTCCGCGACCGCGACCATGTCGCGAATAACCCCCGGCGCCCCATTCCGGGTCGATAGACGATCGCCCGCATCCTTGAAGGCGAGGTACTCGCCCTGTCGGTCGGTGTAGACCCGAGCATGGATCGCTTCCCCGTCGGGTCCGGCCTTCGCCGCGACGACGTAGTACTTGCGCCGGACCCGGTCGGGAAAGCCGTTCCGATCCTCCTGCTCGATTCCAGAGCTGCCCTCGGCCTGTCGTTCTGACCGGGGCTGAGCGGACGCGCTCTTGGTTCTCGCACCACGTTCCACCGTGAACTCTGCGACGTCGTCCGACATGTGATCAGGCTCCTTCCACTCACGCCGCCGCAGGTCGATCGACAGCGCCATCGATCAGCCCCCGTGCGAAGGCCTCGAGATCCGCGTCGGACAGGTGCTCGCGCTCGATCGCGACCTCCGTGAAATCGATCGTCAGCGCCTCCACGGGGATCTGATCGGGATCGAAGATTTCCTCGTCTGTGAGCGGCCGCATCCGGATCGTGGCCGAGAGTTCGGCGACCGTCGCCGAGAGCCGGCGCACCTGGCGATGAAGATGGATCATCTCGGGTGCCGAACCGGAGACGAAGGGCTTCACGTCCGGCGGCGCCAGGAGGCGCGCCGTGAAGGCGGGATCGGCGTGGTACACGATCTTCTCGGCCCGGATCGGTGCGAGGCCGCCCATCAGGATGAACGCCGTGTTCGCATCGGCGAGCTTGAGCTCCTGCGGGAGCATCAGCGGTCGCGGCTGGTCGGACAGCGTCTCGCTCCGGCCATGCCGGCCGCCGTGCAAGCCCCAAGGGCGGCTGCGCGTTCGGCCCTCGACGGTATCGACCCCGAAACGGCGTGAGAGCTCCTCGGCGACATCCTGTTCCTTCGGCCGGAAGACGATCTCGACGGCGTGGTTCGTCATCAGCGTCTTGGTCGCGTCGGGGCCGTAGATCGACCGCAACTGCGACGGACTCTGAAGGATGGTGAGCAGACGAATGCCGTAGCCGGCGAGGAAGGGGACAGCGTTGGCCAGCACAGCGACGTTTCCGAGCGCCGGGAACTCGTCGAGAAGGAGCAGGAGCTGCCGGGCAGGATCGCGCTCATGGACGGCCGATTTCGGAAGCTCGCGGGTATGAAGGTCGATCACCTGTTGGAAGAACAGATTCAGGAGCGGCGCAAGACGCGCCAAATTGTCCGGCGTCACGGCGAGATAGATCGACATCGGCCGTTTGCCGAGCTGTCGCAGGTCGAAGTCGCTCTCGGCCGTTGCGAGGTCGATGCGGGGATTGAGCCAGATCTCGAGGGAGGCGGTGACACTCTTTCGAATTGACGAGAAGGTGTTGTCGGAGGTCGCGAGAAAGTCGTTGAGCGCCGTCACGCACGATGTGGAGAGTGGCGCGTCTCCGTTCTTCCGCTTCTTGATTAGCTCCGTGAAATGCTTCTTCGGGTCGGCTTCCGCGGTAAGCTGGCGCAAAATCTCACCCACGGTGAAGGGCAGAGCTTCCGTCTCGGCGATGTAGCCGCCGATGCCGACGAAGGCCGCACGCGCCGACTTTGCCCAGAACGGATCTTCCTGCGCGCTCGCGGGATAGAGCATGGCAGCGACCCGCTGGAGATCGTCGTAGAGGTCGATCGGGTTGCGTCGCACGTAGGTCAGGGGATTGTACCGGGCCGTGCGTCCATCAGCATCGAGCGGATCGAGGATGAACACCTCCTGTCCGTGCGCGGCCCGGAAGCCGGCGGTGCGCAGGAAGTTCTCCTTCTTGATGTCGAGCACCACGACCGAGCCCGGCCAATTCAGCAGGTTCGGGATCACGACCGCGACCCCCTTGCCGGACCGGGTGGGGGCGTAGACGACGACATGCTCGGAGCCCGGAAAGGTCAGAAGATGGCCGCCTTTGCGGCCGAGCAGAATTCCGGTTTTGGCGCGCAGATCAGCGCGTTGAATCTCGCGGTCGGTTGCAAAGCGCGCCCGACCGTGCAGCGGACGAGGTCGCGCACGCACGATAGCGCCGATCCCGAACAGGAGGAGGAGTCCGGTGCCGGCAAGGCTCAGGCGCACCCAGCGCGCGACCTTCGGCTCGTGACCGTAGAACCAGCCGTACTCGACGACCGACCAGAGGTGCAGGCCGCCATCGTGCCGGCGAAGCCCCAGGAGCATCACGTTCGAAGCGATGAACAGGTAGAGCGCGACCGCGAGAACGGCGGCCAGCAGGGTGAGGGCGAGCTTAAGCCGCCAATCGCCTTTTGGCGTCAGGCTCATAGTAGATCTCCGAGATTCGATAGCGACCCTCGTGACGGGTCATCTGCACGACGACGTCGACGGTCAGCTTCAGGAGGTCACGGATGTCGTCGCGGGCGAGCTCACGACCCTCGGCGCTCTCCTTCACAAGAAGGGTCAACTGCTCGAAGGCGAGGCGGGCGGAATCGGCATGGACCGTGGTGATCGAACCGGGGTGGCCAGAGTTCACATTGCGCAGGTAGTAGAAGGCGGTGCCGTCGCGCAGCTCCTGGAGCAGGATGCGGTCGGGGCGCATCCGCAGTGAGGATTCGAGCAGCTCGCGGGGGCCGATCCGCGCGATGCCGAGGCCGTCCTTGGAATAGAGCAGCCGGACGTGATTGGCGTGCGGGATGCTCAGCTCGGGGGTGTCCTCGATGGTGAGGATGCGCTCCTCGGCCGGGATGCAGGCGACGAGGCCCTTGGCGAGCGTGGTCTTGCCCGAGCCCGTCGCGCCCGAGATGATGATGTTGCGCTTGGCGCGCACCGCGAGCTCGAAGAAGGCGCGCCAAGCCCCCGAGTCGCGTAAGCGCACGAGTTCCTGCTCCTCGGCCGAGAGCGTCTCGGTCGCGGCACGGACCTCACGGAAGAGGTCGCGCCGTTCGAACTCGTCGAGGGTCATCGTGAGCCGGGCGACCTTGCGGATCGTGAGGCTGACCGTCCCTGCTGGGACCGCGGGCGACACCACGACCTGGCAGCGCTCGCCGCCGGGCAGCGTCGTCGAGACGATCGGATGATCGGGCGCGATGTCCTGGCGGGTGTAGGCCGCGGCGGCGAGGGCGAGGTTGCGGAGATGGTGAGACGTGAGGGCAGGGGCCTCGTGCCGGGACCATCCGTGGGCGCCCTCGACGAACACCTCGCCGGGCCGGTTCACGACCACTTCGGTCAGTCGTTCATCGGCGAGGTAGGGCCGTAAAGGATCGAGGTAGCGCTCCAGCACTCGCCGCTGCGGGGTCAGCGCCTCGGCCTGTAGCTCCGGACCGAGGAGGTCTCCCAGCAGGGGAGGGGACTTCGACAGGTCGCTCACATCGGCCGTCATGGCTTGAACACCGGGCGACCGGGGGCCAAGCCGGCGGCCCGATCCAGAAGGTCCGTCCGACTTCCCGTCACCCGCAACGAATAGACCGAGGAGAAGTCGAGATCGCGGGCGACGAAGATCGAGACCAGCTCGCCCTGGTTCTTGTTCAGCGTCGGCGGGATGTTGATCGAGTTCTCCGTGGCGATCGCAGCGGCGGACTGGCTGCCGCTCTGGGCGGTATTGATCTGCAGGCCGCCCTCCGAGAGCTGGCGTCCGGCGATCTGGCCGGCATCGCCGACGATGGAGAGGAGGAGGGCGCCCCCGAACCGTTCGAGGAAGTGGTTGTCGATCTCGCCGTCGAATCCCGCCCGGCCGAGCGCGTCGGTCGCCGGCGATGCCAGGTTGACGATGACGCCGGTCGGGGTCTTCGCTCGGCTCCAGAGCACGAACATCCGAGAAGAGCCGCGGCGGACATTGCCACGATACTCGCCGACCACCTGGGTGCCTTTCTCCATGAGCACGACGTGGCCGTTGTCGCTCATGACATCGCGATTGATGACGCAGGAGACGAAGCCGGCCACATCCGAGGACATCGCCGTCTCGAGCACGCAGGGGATCGCGGTGCCCTGTGCAACGAGGAGGTTGCGATTCGGCAGGCGCGCCGCCCGGACGCCCTCGATCGGGGTGGGCCGGAGCTTGTCGGACAACTCGTTGCGCGGCTCCGGAGCGCCGTAGCCCGGTCCGTAGGGCAGGGCCCCCGCCGGATCGTTCGGATAGCCCGTCGATGCCGATCCGGGTCTTGCCTGCGGCGGCCGGTTGTAGACCAGCACCGGCGCGCGGCGGCTGCTCTCCAGGAGATCGTCGGCCTGCGAGCGTTCGACCCGCTGCGGCTGTGCAGGAGGCAGCACGGTGACCGGGAGGGCTGCCGTCTGCGCGGGCTCGCTCGGCGGATCGCGAAGGCGCTCGAAGCTGCTGCCGACGGAAATCGTCGGATTCGTGCGGGCCTCGGCCTCCGTGGGTGCCCGCTTCCAGCTCGCCCAGAGCAGGCCGCCGCACAAGGCAATGAGCGCTACGGTTCCGACGACCTTGCGACTGCTTCCCGGACGAGCGGTGGTGGCACCGGCGACGGGCGTGATCGCCCGGTCCAGGACGTCCAGGGACTGCGCATCGTTTGAATCGGTCATCGGGCTGCTCCCTGGCTGCGGTTCGGGCGCCGTGTCGTGCGCGTGACGGCCGGGCTCGTGGTGCGGGTGCCGTAGTTCACCCCGATCGCGTCGAAGGCCTCGTTGAACAGGCAGGTGACCTGCGCGCCCTGGCGCAGGCGCAGCTCGCGGCCGATCGCGTGGACGACCACGAGCTCTCCCCGGACATCCTTGGGCACCAAGCTCTCGGTGCCGTCGCTGGCGACGAGGTAGACGGCCGGTGTCTCGCGGTTGCCCTCGAAGCGCAGGTAGGTCTCGCGTCCGTCGTCGTAGACGCCGTCCGGCTCGAGCGCGGGGGCGCCCTGCGCCGAGTAGCGCCAGTTGCGCGGGCCAGTCGCATCCGAGAGTGCGAAGGTCTGGTCCACGGCTCCGGCCTCTGCCGCCGAGCGGCGGAGCGAGGCCTCGGCGCGGCGGACCTCCGCCTCGTCCTCCGGATAAGAGAATCTGACAACGAAGTAGCTCTCGGCGAGTGAGCCCTCGTTGATCGAGAGCTCGAACTGGTAGGAGCGCTTGCGCCCATCGCGCCGCGTGGTCACCACCTGCAGGTTGGTGGCCGGATGCCGTTCCCGCGGTTTCAGGAACAGGATGTTGCCGGCCGGCGCGATCTCCCAGGAGACGGAGTCGCCGATGGCGACGTGGGCAATCTCCTCGCCCTCTGCGAACATCACCTGCGTCGAGGCACGAATGACGCCGTTGACCTTCACGACATTGGACGGATCGTAGACGACATTCCGCACACGTGCGTCATGGCTCCCGGCCTGCGGATGTTGCAGGGCCGAGACCGGGGCCGTGAGCGCGGCCAGCGTCGTACCGGTAAGCAGCACAATCGGGAGGAGGGTGAGGCGGTTCATGGCGCCACCTCCGGGTCGGAGCGATACTCGGAGACGAGGAAGCCGAGCGGGTTCACGAGGCGGTCGCTCGTCGACATCTTCGCCCTGGGCTCGAACCCGAAGGCGAGAGTGGCGATCCAGTGCGAGACCTTGGTCTCGTCGCCGCGCCGGCTCTCACGCAGGTAACGGACCGAGGCCAGGTGCGGCCCGAGCAGGGAGATCGCCTTGATCCGAATCTCGGCGATGCCGGAACGGCCGAAGGCGACCTGCGGACTCTCCGGATTCGAGCCCTTGTAGAGCGTCGCGAACCGGACCTGCTCGGGTCCGTTGGAGAGCAACGAGACGGTGCGGAAGTTCACCGGCGCCTCGATGAAGCTGTAGCCCTCGCGCATCCGTACGTACTGGCCGAGGAAGTATTTCATCACGGCCTCGTCGTAGGAGGCCGGTCCGGCATTCAGCCCCGAGACGACGTCGACGATGCCGGTGGCATTGTCGACGCGCACGACGAAAGGCTCGACGCTCTTGAGGGGACTCAGCGCAGCGACCGCGCCGACGGAGACGACCGAGAGCAGGCAGGCGCCGGCGGCGACGCCCCAGGCGAGGCGCTTCGAGCGGTAGGCTGCCGTGAGCTGATCCTGTTCCCAGAGCCGGGCGCGCGCGAAGTAGGTCTTGAGATCGCCTGACTCAACCATGGCCGACCTCACTGGTGCAGGGCTGCAGGGAAGCGGCGACGTCGAAGCCCGGCAGTCGCCACTTAGGAATTGCGCCGATGCGCTCGGGCGTGCCCGTTTCGCCCTTGCGAACCACAGGCTCCCCCGAAGCGGCCGGCGCCGATATCGGTGCCTGGCTCGGGGCCGGCGTGATTGCACTCGCGACCGGTGCCACCGGCCTCGTCTCTTCCCAATCCCACATGGAGCGGTTGAGAGGGCGGCGGGCCCCGCCGTCGCAACTCGGCGCCGGTGTCGGCCCCATCACGCTCGCGCATCCTCCCAGCCCGGTCGCAACCACGACCAAGCTCGCCATCATGATCCGATGCATAGATTGTCCCCTGTTGCCGGGCCCGGCTCTGCGGCGGGCTCCTGGTTTGCGGTCGACGCCGAGTTCCTTCGCTACCCGGCCCGGCTCCGTTCGATGCTGCCGCCGGATCGGGCGGTCCGGATCGCCGCCGTCGATTGCCTCGCGGCGGCCCGGGAGCCTGCAAAGGCGCCGGCCGCCGCAGCGGTCGCGCCCGTCAACGCGGCCGCGGTCAGGCTCCGGCTCATGGCGCGACCGGCCAGCGACGCCCCGCCACCGGCGAGCGCTCCCGCGATCTCAGGGAGCTGCAGGGCGACGTAGGCGGCCAGCCCGAGAATCGCGCTGATCGCGACGGCCCCGACGATGAGCTGGCCGCCAGTCGCGGCGTTGGCGCCGTATTTGTCCACGAACTGCACGACGGTGGTCAGCATCAACCCGACCAGCGCGATGACGATGACCTGCAGCACCACGAAGTTGGCGAGCTGGCGGGTCCAGGCCTCGGCGAAGGGCCGCGTCGCCTCGAACAGGGCCAGCGCGATGAAGATCGGTCCGAGCGCGATCACCAGCGCCATGCCGACCTTGGCGTAGAGCATGATCGCGAACTGCAGGAATCCAGCCGCGGCAGTGAACACCATCAGGATGGCCGCGACGAGCGCCGGGGCGATGTTGGTCAGTCCCGCCTGATCGTAGATTTTCGTCGCGACCTCGATGCCCTTGTTCAGGAGCTGATCGAAGGGCTGGCCGG
This sequence comes from Methylobacterium sp. 092160098-2, assembly GCF_028920805.1. Taxonomy (NCBI): domain Bacteria; kingdom Pseudomonadati; phylum Pseudomonadota; class Alphaproteobacteria; order Hyphomicrobiales; family Methylobacteriaceae; genus Methylobacterium; species Methylobacterium sp. 092160098-2. The sequence goes on from NZ_JAQPZJ010000004.1 coordinate 50,433, forward strand.
ACTTCATGTTTAGGCCGGATCCCGCGATCGCGTTGCCGATCTCGCGCGGCAGCGCGTCAGTGAACAGGTCGGTGACGTATTGCTGGAACGTGCCGGCGTTGGTGGCGAGCATCACGATGGCCACCAGCCGCACGGAGCGCCAAGCGAAGTCCATGACCGGCTCGCGCACGCCGCCGCGGATGATTGCGATGCCGTAGAGCACGATGTAGAGCATCAGCCCGACCCGCAGCGGCCCGCTGACCGCCGAAGTCAGGTTCGTCACGGATTCCGAGACGAAGCGCGTGATCGGCTGCTCGAACTCGCGCAGGAACTCGTCGAAGACCTGGATCGCCACAACGGCCTCCCCGCTTATCGTTTCAGGACTTCGATGGCGTGCTCGCGCCCCACCATCATGATCCGCTCCTTGGCGTGGCCGGCATTGCGGCAATCGGGCGTGTCACCGATCCCGCCTGGATCGTTGCGGCAGCGCGCCCAGGCCTCGTCGAGGGCTGCAGGATCTTCGAGAAACTGCAGCACGGTTCGGCTCTTCGGCTTCTGGCTAGCCTCGCCGGCCGTCGGTTGAGCGGGCGGCCCGGCGTCGTTGCAGGCGGCGAGGCTGACGAACAGGGTCAAGGCGAAGGCAGGGCGGATCATCGGACCGCCGCCTTCATCTCGTCGATGAGCTGGCGGCCGCGCTCCCGCTCGCGCTGGCCGTTCATGTCGCCTTGCGCCCGCTGGACCATGGCAAGGCCCTGCATGCGCAGCACGTCGTTCTGGAGGAGCGTCGATTCGACCTGCACGCGGGCGGAGAGGTCGAGGACGTCCTTGACGTCGCGCGCCTGCCCGATCTGCTGGCGCAGCTTGTCGAGCTCGTCGACGCGCTTGGCCGCGGTATCGTAGACGGCTTGGCCGATCGAGTGGCTCGTCCCGGTCTGACGCGCGATGCGATCGAGCTCGGTGGCGTAGAAGGCGTTGCCGGGATTGGCCGTGTAAACCCGGTTCTGGGTCAGGTAGCTGTCGAGCGAGGACGCGAAGGATCCGGAGCCCGATCCGTTCACGAGGCTCTCGATCTGTGAAAACTCTGCAGGCAGGTATTTGCGGAACTGCGTCGAGTTCAGGAGGCCCGCCACGTCTCCGGCATTGGTCACCTTATTGAAGCTGTCGTAGAGGCGCTTGGCCTGATTGAGCTGATCGTTCAGCGCGGTAAGCTGCTTCTCCATCTGCTGGACTTGGTCGACGAGCTTGGCGACCGCGGTCGGGTCGTAGACGATGTCGAAGGCCGGGGCTGGACCAGCGACGAAGACTAGGGCCAGCGATACCGCCAGTCGCGCGAGACGAGTCATGGCAGGGTCCTCCGTTGCTCGTGGAAGGCGGGAAGCCAGGTTGCAGGGTCATCGCCCATCTCGGCGCGAAGGCGGTCGAGAAGTTCGACCGTCACTGTGCGCCCGACAGTACGGCGAGGTGGTCGGCCATTCCCGAGAGATCGAGCTCGGCGACGACGGCGTGCCGCCCTTGCTTGACCAGGAAGCGCCGGCTCTCGTTGGAGAGCTCTTCCTTGATCAAGCGGTACTCGCGCCGGCTCAGGTGAAACCCGTCGACGTAGTCCGCCGCCTGGCCGCGGGGGTTCGGGAAGAAAACCTGCGTCGGGCATTGCTCGACGATGGTGTGCGCGATCGGGCTCGCCAGGGCGTCACGCGGTGATTGCGTGCCGAACAGCATCGCGCCGTTCTTCTTCCGAATGGTTTTCAGACCGTCGTTGGCGAGCGCCCGGAAGGCCTCGTCGCCGAGCGCCTTCCAGAACTCGTCGATCGCGATCAGGATGCGGCGCCCGTCGATGAGTTCCTCGACCCGGTGAAACAGCACCATCATCAGCGGCGTGCGGACCTGGGGATCGTCGAGCACCTCCGTCATGTCGAAGCCGAGCGCTTCCGCATCGAGGCTGATCGCGTCGGTGTCGTTGTCGAGGACCCAGCCGAGTGGACCACCCTGGCACCAGCGCTCGAGGCGTGCGCCGATTCCCTCGGGATCGCGCTGACCGAGGAAGACCCGCAGGGCCGAGAAGGAACGCTCCTCGCGTGGAAGGTCGCGCAGCGCAAGGAGCCCCGCATCGATCCGGCTCTCGTCGACGGTGGAGAGCGGCCGGTCCTCGGCCGAGACGAGCTGCCGAACGAGCCGGCCGAGGAAGGCGAGGTTCTCCGGCGTCAGCTCGAGCCGCTTCAGGGGCGCGCAGCCGGTCGACCGTCCGCTGCGAAGGGAAAGATAGGTGCCGCCGAGCGCCCGGATCGCGATCTCGGCGCCGCGGTCCTTGTCGAACAGGACCAACTGACAGCCGAGCTTCTCGGCCTGCGCCAGGGCGAAGGCGATGAACACCGTCTTGCCTGATCCCGACGGGCCGCAGACGAAGGTGTTGCCGAGATCACCGACATGGAACGAGAAGTGGTAGGGCGCGCCCGATGCGGTCTTGAGGCAGGCGACCGCGGCACCCCAGTGGTTCCCGTCCGCCTGTCCTGATGGGTAGGTGTGGAAGGGAGACAGGGCGGCGAAGTTGCGCGAGGTGATCGCGCCGGCCCGGGCGCGGTAACGGAACAGCCCCGGGCATTGCGCCCAGTAGGCCGCCTCAAGGCCGAGATCCTCGCGCGCGACGACGGCGCCGGCGTCGGCGAGAATGCGTCGGCTGCGCGCCATCGTCTCGAGAAGTGTTGACGGGCTGTCGGCCCGGACCAGCACCGAGACATGGTGGTCGCCCATGACGAAGCGGCCGGATTCGAGATCGTCGAGCGCCGTGTCGAGATCCACGATCTGGCTGGCCGCCGGGTCGTTCGAGGAGAGCAACTGGTTCTGCTTGCGCGTCATCACCGCCTTCGCCTCGTGTTTCGAGAGGAAGGCGAAGGAGTGGGTGACGACGAGCTCCATCGGCGCTGCGAGCAGGCCGTTGAGGAGGCCAGGCTTGGTCGTCGCCGGGTACTCCTTGAGGCCGAACATCCCAGCGAAGTTTGACCTGCCGGCGCCGCGGATTTCCACCGCCTCGCGGCCGAAAATCAGGCGGTTGGTGTAGAGGGCCGGACCGATCGGGCCGTGAACAAGCGGGACGGGGAGGGGTTCGCCGGAGACGAGCTCGTGCAGGAACTCGCTGACCTGCGAGAAGACGACGCCATCGCGCTCGTAGAGACCGAGCCGGGAGGGTCCGTAGGCAGCGAGTGCCGCCACGACGTCGCGCGTCGCATCTTCGAGCTTCTTCAGCGCCCCATGGTCGAGTTCGTTGTTGGCGGCCTGTGCGCGGCCGAGGCGGGACAGCAGCCCCACAGCGCGCTCGGCCCGATCCCGGCCAGTATGCCAGCAGAGGGTGAGCGTCAGCTCGTTGCGGTAGAGATCCTGCGCGGTGAGACGCGCCCGGTAGGTCGAATCGAGATCGCGGGCGAAGCCCGAGCGAAAGCGCCCGGTCGGATAGTCCTGAGCGCGCCGGCGAACGACGTGGGTCCAGAGCGCGAGGCGCTCGTCGGCGACGTTGCGCAGCGCCAGGTTGAGCTTGGCATGCAGGTCGTTGAGCTCGGCCGCATCTGCCGTTTCGAACGAGACGCCCTCGATCCGCACGCAGGTGATAAAGGCGCGCGTCGCGAGTGTCACCGCATGCTCGGTCGCGTGGCGCAGATAGGGGAGGTGGGCTGCCGGGCCCACCTCGCGCAGCTTCAGGCGCTGTGTGGCAAGGCTACCCATGAGCGAGCTCCTCCAGCCGGTAACGGCGGACGAGTCGGAGCGGCGTGCAAGAGGCGCCACCCCAGAGGCCCGCGTTGCGGTGTCGACCGCGCGTCTCGAACCAGGCGAACAGGATGCGGAACTGGTTCGGGTCGTGCCGGCACACGAGCCGGCAGGCGAAGTGGATCGGCAGCGCCACGAGGCCGTAGAGCAGCGAGCCGGCGAGGATGAACAGGACCGAGGAGAAGATCATGTTCAGGCCCATGGCTTCCATGGTGACCCCCAGCAGCATCGCGGGCCGCGTGCAGGCGAGGAACAGGGTGTCCTCGACGAGGCGTTCGTCGGACATGGCGGATTCCGGATTCGGGGAGGGCGGGGGATCCGATCGCAGCGCCGCCTCGCGCGGCGCGAAGCGGTCTATTTGCCGGTGACGGTCGAGACGATCTCGGACGCGCCGAACAGGATCGCGACCCCGAAGACGACGTATCCGGCCTTGCGCAGGTCGAGGTAGCCGAACATCCAGGCCATGCCGGTGACGATGACGGCCAGCGTCGCGAGCAGCTTGGCGACATTGCCGGTCAGCGTGTCGACGATGTTCTGCAAGACCTTCTCGACGCCGCCGAGCGACTGCGCGGATGCAGGTTCGGCCCAAGCCAGGACGAGCAGGGCAGCGGTGAGTCCGAGGCAGACGGCGTGGCGATGTGCGTGTGTCATGGGAGTCCTCGTCGGGGGTGAATGGGCGCTCGGGCCCGTGGCGACACGGCGTCGCCGCCGCTACTCGGGCATCGGGTAGACGAGCGTGGCGCTGGCCTTGCCCTGTCCGTAGACGTCCCAGGCCCTGGCGACCGGAGGCTGGTCTCCTGTCGGCTCCGGATCCGGTGGAGGGGAGGGCAGAGCGGTCGGCTGCGCCTCACGTGGAAATTTCGCGCCCACCGGCGGGGAGGGGACGCCGGCCTTCCTGCCGAAAGGCTGGAGCGCGCCTGGGTCCTCTTTCAACAGGCGCGCCGCTACGCGCAGGTTGGTGCAGGGCTCGAAGACGTCACTGAGCGGCAGACCGAGCCGCTCGACCGTACGGCTGTCGAGCCCGGCGAGTCCGAGCCGCGTGCGCTGGCCCGCGACCCGCATTTCCATGGCCAGCGCAACGGCTTCGTCCTTCGAGAAGGCTTGAACCGAGAGCAGGCGGCCGCTTTGGATCGTTGAGAGGACCAGCGGTTCGAACCCGCTCGCCTCGCGCACGATCGCAACGAGGGGAGCAGATACCTGACCGGGCGCGCATTGCCCGATAAGCGCGCTGAGGGCGAGGGCGTCCAGCATGGCGCACGTCCTTCTCGATCTCACGCAGCCAGCTTCAATGACCCAGGGATCGTGGCCGGACGGACCGGCTCACGTGCCACTTCGCGAAACGCGCTGAGATGCTCGCGCGTGATTGGAAGCAGCCCGGCCACTGCGTCGGTCGAGCCGATCCGGCGGGGCGAGCCGAGGCGTTGCAGGGGCCATCCGGACCGGCGCAGGATCCGCTCCATGCGCGTGTCGGTGACGGTGGCGAGAGTGTGCTGTCCGTGAGACAAGCACCACTCGAGGATGCCGGCAAACAGGAGCGTCGTCGCGCGCCGCGTTCCGCTTCCCGTCACATCCGTCACCCGGCTCGTGTCGACGCAGAAGCGGGAGCTCTCGACGATTGCGGGGCTGCAAGGCACCGCGCCATCGGCGACCAGGAAGGGGAAGGTGTCGGCGAGCATGTTCGGGCCGAGCGTCGGCAGTAACCGGACGTGTCCGACGACTTCGCGTCCGTCCGCGACGACGAGCAGGTAGGTCGCCTCTTCGGCGTCGTAGCTGTCGATCTCCATGTCGCCCGACACGGTGACGTCCCAATCGAGGCGATCCTTGAACACCCGGCCACGGAGCCGGTGCATGCCGGCGACGAAGTCGACATGCTTGCCGAAGGTGTGGCGGGTCAAGGTCAAGGTGTTCAACTGCATAAGGTTTCTCGCTGGTACCTGATCGATGCCACGAGCAAACCAGATGAGGCCGAGGTTCCGATACCTGGGCAAAACCACAGGTGTTGCGCATCGGCCGCAGCGGAACGTCGAGTGCTTGGTGGGCCGATCGCTAGGGTTGATTGCTCCGTGGGTTCGGGTTGCAACGAGCACCGACCCTCGTCTCGGAGTGGTCGCACGCGAAGGACGACGACCGGCCCAGCAAGGCTTAGGGGGATCGATGACGGGTAAAGATGTAGTTCAGGAGTTCATGGATGCCGTCCATACGGCCTCCGAAGAAGTCGCCTTTGCCGGCGCCGCGAGCCGATTGAGCGATGCCGTCGGCTTCCGCTGGTTCACATATCTCAGCGTCGGTGGCGGCAAACCGGACGTGATCAGCACCTATCCGGCGATCTGGAGCGATCACTATCTCAACAACGGCTATGATCAGGTCGATCCGGTGGTCGCTGCCTCACGTCGGCAAACGATCCCGTTCTTCTGGGGCGCGCTGGATGGCGCCCGGCCATCGGATGCTGCCGGCATCCGCCTGTTCGACGATGCGGCGAGTTTTGGGATCGTGTCGGGCCTGACGGTGCCGTTTCGCGGTCCGAAGGGCCGCACGGCGCTATTCACCCTCTCGACCGACGAGATCTCGCCCGCTTTGCTTCGGCGAGCCGAGGAACTGAAGACCTACGTGCAGGTCTGCGGTCTCCATCTTCACAATCAGCTTGCGGCTCGCGTCACGCGCTTCATGCCGGAGCATCGGAAGCGCACGTTGACGCCACGGCAGCGGGCCTGCCTGCTTGCGGCAGCGGAGGGCCAATCCGCCAAACAGGCAGCGCGCTCCATCGATCTCACCCCGCGAACGGTCCAGCACCATCATGAGGAGGCGAAGCGCCGGCTCGGTGCGCAGTCGCTCACGCATGCGGTCGCGATGGCGTTGCGTGATGGAATGATCCCCTGACACCGTGAGGAGCAAGGACGTCGTAAGGATGTTCGGTGCAACGATGCAGAGCACGTTGATCATTTTCAAGGACGGCAAGGAGAGCGGCCGCTCGGTCGCCGAGACCAGTTCGGAAGCGATTGCTGCCCTCCTTGATAAGGCGGTTTGAGCCGTGATGACGACTGGCCCGAGCCTCGCTTTCTGTCAGGCGATCTGTAAATCTGGACCCCTGACCGGTTGAGGTTGGTCGAGCGCCTTGGTGACCTCCTCGAACCGGGCTCTCGCGTCGGACCAGCTCTGAGCGAAGTCGAACAACTCGCGCATCTCTAAAACATCACGGCACAGAGCGCCGGTAGCGGTGTCCTTTGCTGCGGCCAGGTTTTCGTGTCCTCGGCCTACTCTAGTAAGCGCCGGCAACAAGCCCTCACAGAGGCGTTGCCCGGCCGGCCATTCGGACGCCACCGCGGTCGCCGGTGATCGTCCGGCTCTACGACGGCTTGGCGAGGCGTGAGCAGAAGCGCCTCTTGGTCGAGTTCGGAAGGCAGTACGAGAAGGCCAGGCATCGGCGTGCCGATGTTCGATCCCGGCGATGCCGGGAAGGCGCCGGGCATCCCGCACATCCGGATGTAACGAAAAGATTTTGAGCTCCGAACTCATGAGCAATGGCACTGAAGCAAGGACGCCCCCTCAGAGGACGTGGACAAGATCATGAAACTCTTCGTTGGTATTGCTCTCGCAACACTGGCCTTTGTCGGCACGGCATCGGCCGCGCCCAGTTGGCAGACGCGGACCGGCCCGCGCGTCCACGCCTCATATCCCACGCCCGCCTTGCGTGATCCGGAGACGACGGGAAGCCTCGCAGGCAGCCTGAACCGCACGCGGGGCCTGCGCGACGTGCAGGGACGAGACTTCCGCAGCAGCACGCGCGGCAACGCGCAATTCCCGGAGCGCCTGCCGGCTCAGCAAAACCTCGGCGGCACTGCGGGTGGCCCTGAGTTTTGAGCATCCCATCTCGCACGCCTCAACTGGCCGCAGCACGTGTTGCGGTCGCTACCACGCGACGGCATCTCCCATTGTGGCGTTCTCTCGCGATGGTGCTGCTTCTCATGGGCGCAGGCGTCGCCGTCGCGTCGTCCTTTGGCCGCGACGCTTCGGACCATTACGCCTTCGAGCTCGTCGAGCGTGAGGTGAAGCAGGGTTACGGCACGACCATCCTGGTCCGGCTCGTCGACGAGCGCACCGGCAAGGTGGTTCCGGACGCGGTCCTGTTCATCAGCCGGATCGACATGTCGCCTGACGGGATGGGCCAGATGACGGCTCCACTAGAGCTCCAGGCCGATACGCTGCCCGGCTACTACCGTTTCGAGACCGACCTCGCGATGGAGGGAGCCTGGGCGCTCACCCTCGCGGCCAAGATCCCCGGCCTTCCGGACCCGGTTCAACGCAGGCTCGTCCTGCAGGCAGTGCAATGATGCATCAGAACACGCCCTTCCACGATTTCGAGGAGTTCGAGACCGCCCCTGGTGGCGGTGGTCGGGCGAGATGGATCACGGGCATCACCTGATCCTCCCCTGTTTTAGTGGTTCTTCCGCACTTTGAAATTGGTGGCGAATTCGGCGCGGGTCCCGCGATGAGAGGGCGGTCCGCGCGTCGCATCTCAGCAATTGCGCGCGTTCCCAAATCAGCCGGAGGTGGGTGATGTCACTCGCTGCGAAGCGCACGTACGTCGTGCCTGTCCAGACCGCTCAGGTCGCGCGGGCGGTCTTCCCGAAGGGCAATTCGGTCATGCGTCTGTACGACGACCTGCACATGGTCGTCGGGGATTGCGACTTCGCCGATCTGTTTCCGGCCCGGGGGCGGCCCGCTGAGGCGCCCGTCCGGCTCGCGCTCGCGACGCTCTTGCAGTTCATGGAGGGGTTGACCGACCGGCAAGCCGCCGACGCGGTCCGCACGCGGATCGACTGGAAATACCTGCTGTGCCTGGAACTGACCGACGTCGGCTTCGACCACACGGTCTTGAGCGAGTTCCGCACGCGCCTTCTCGCGCACGGTGCGGAGGGCCGGCTCTTCGAAGCAATCCTCGATGTGGCGCGCGGACGCGGGCTGCTGAAGGGCGGCGGACGTCAGCGGAGCGACTCCACCCACGTCCTCGAAGCGATGCGCACCATGAGTCGGCTCGAGGTCGTCGGGGAGACATTGCGCCACGCGCTGAACGCGCTGGCGACGGTGGCGCCCGACTGGCTACGCGCGCGCACGACCCCGGAGTGGGTCGAACGATACGGGCTTCGGGCGAGCGAATTCCGGCTGCCCAAAAGCGGGGCCGGGCGTCGGGCGTGGGCCGTGCAGACCGGCGTCGACGGGTTCACGCTGCTGGCTCTCACCACGGCGGACGACGCGCCGCCCGGCCTACGAGACGTCGCTGCTCTCGAGATCCTGCGACAGGTCTGGGTGCAGAACTTCCTCGTTGAGCCCGGGCCGGAGGGCCCCCGCGTCGAGTGGCGGGCGAACGATCAGACACCCCCGTCGGGCCGGTACATCGGCTCGCCCTACGACGCGGAGGCACGTTACGCGAGCAAGGGCCCGATGGTGTGGAGTGGCTGCAAGGTGCACCTGACCGAGACGTGCGACGTGAGCACCCCGAACCTGATCACCAACGTCGAGACGACAACCGCCGCGGTCTCGGACGACGCGACGACCTCGACCATCCACGCAGCACTCGACGCCCGGGGCCTGCTCCCGAAGACCCACATCGCCGACACCGGCTTCGTGAACTCAGCGCTGTTCGTCGAGGCCAGGGAGCGCTACGGGGTCGACCTGATCGGTCCGACCCGTGGCGACCGACAATGGCAAGCTCAGGCCGCCGCCGGGTTCGCCGCACGGGACTTCGCCGTCGACTTCGCCCAGCAGCGGGCGACATGCCCGGCCGGGAAAACGAGCCAGAGCTGGACGCCGACGCTCGCGCGTGGCACGACGCCGGTGATCAAGATCAAGTTCTCGGTCGCTGACTGCCGGACGTGCCCGCTCCGGCCGCAATGCACGCGCTCGATCTCGGCACGCCGGGCGATCACGATCCGCCCCGAGGCTCAACACGAGGCGTTGCGCGTCGGGTGGGCGCGCGAGCAGACCGCGGACTTCGTGGCCGAGTACGCGTGGCGCGCCGGCGTCGAGGGCACGATCGCGCAGGGCGTGCGCTCGTCTCGGCTACGGCGGACGCCGTACTTCGGGCAGGCGAAGACGCACCTTGCTCACTTGATGACGGCGGCGGCGATGAACCTCGTCCGGTTACTGCGATGGCTGGCGGACGAACCGAAGGCGCAGACGCGACACGCCGCCTTTGCGCAACTGCACCCACTGACGCCCTGACCGAGCTGCGCCGAATTCGCCACCAATATCAAAGTGCGGGAGAACCGTGAAACCGAGGGAGGACACCGGTCAAGTCAGACCGGGTCGCCGAACGCTTGGACCAGACGCCGCTCAGGGAAACAGTCGAGGCCCTCTTCAATCCGGCCACAGCGCGCATCCGCCACCCGGATTACTGCATCGAGCAGGCCTTGGCCGCAGTGGAATGATCTCCCTAGACCCTATAGCTCACTAGCCCGTCGCCAACGCTGCCAAGGGACCGCTTGACTCCGTACTATGGTACGTACTGTAGGCTCTTGCGGACTTGGTGATGCCAGGACAGCACATGCGGGATCTGACCATTGGAAAGGCGGCGCAGGACGCCGGCGTGGGCGTCGAGACCATCCGCTTCTACGAGCGCCAAGGTCTGATCGAGCAGCCCGTCAAAGGAGCCGGGTATCGGACCTACTCGCCCGAGGTGGTCGGCCGCATCCGCTTCATCCGGCAGGCCCAGAGGATCGGGTTTTCCCTGAAGGAGACGCAGGAACTCCTCGCCCTGCGCGCCAACCCGGCCGCCGATTGCGCCGAGGTGCGAGCCCAGGCCCAGCACAAGATCGCGGAGGTCGACGAGAAGATCTCCGAGCTCCTCCGCGTGCGCGCAGCCCTGGAGGCCGTGGTCGCTTCCTGCCCCGGACGCGGCGGACTTGAGGCCTGCACCATCCTGGAAGCCCTGGAAGACGCGCCGCGCGGGCCAGGCACGTGTCGCTGCGACGAACCGAAGAAGGGGAAGCCACGATGAAGACCATCACCCTCAAGATCGAGGGTTTGCGGTGCGCTGCCTGCGCCGCCTCCGTTGGCTCGCTCCTGGATGCACAGGCCGGTGTGCGCGGCGTCGACGTCTCCTTCGAGGAAGGGCGTGCCCGCGTCCTCTACGACCCGCAAGTTACGAGCGAGGACCGCCTCGTTGCCGCCGTCGAGACGCGCGGCTTCCACGTGGTCGCCCGCGACCCGGCCTGATCCCGTTCACCGACACCGCAAGGAGACAGGGCAGTGGCTTCGGCACCAGCGCTCGACGCGAACCTTCCCCTTTGGAGCGAGGAGCCGGCAAGCCGGCCCGACCGCGCCCGCATCCGCGCCCGGATCGGCGGCCTCCACTGCTCGCTCTGCACCGGAACCATCGAGAAGGCGCTGGGCAGCCAACCCGGCGTCGACAAGGTCGCCGTCAGCCTGACCCACGAGCAGGCGCTCGTGGAGTACGATCCCGCAATCGCCCGTCCGGCGGCTCTGCTCGGGATCCTGCGCGACATCGGCTACACGATCTCCGACCCGCGCAAGGTCCGGCCGTTCGAGGAAGAGGAGCGGGACCTCGTGCGGGAGAGCCGCCGCTTCGTCATCGCGGTTGCCCTCAGCGTCGCTTCCATTCCCATCATCGCGGATCCCTCGCTCGGCTGGATCGGCTACCTGCCCGCCCTGGTCTGCCTCAGCCTCGGCGCCATGGTGTTCCTCGTCCTGAAAAAAACGAGCGCCTTGGCCGCTGTTGCCAGCACCGGTGGCCTGACCGTGTTGGCCCTGGGTCTCCTCTACCTGAACCTCCATGGCTACTTGGCGACGTCCGCCCCCTGGCTCGTCGCGGCGTTGGCCGTGGCCCTCGTCTTCGGGGTCGGACGCCACATCCTGCACATGGCCATCCAGGCCTTGCGCCGCGGCATCCTCAACCAGCACGCGTTGCTGGAGATCGGCGCCTTCGCGGGCATGGCCGGCGGCGTCATCGGGCTTGTACTGAACCGTCCGGGCTACCCGACCGCCCCGTTCTTCGCCGTCACGGTGATGGTCGTGACCTACCACATCTTCTCCGAGTGGCTATCGCTCATCGTCAAGACGCGCAGCTCGCAGGCCGTGAAGCGCTTGCTCGACCTCCAGCCCGAAACCGCCCGCGTGGTCCGGGATGGGCAGGAGCAGGACCTTCCGCTCGAAGCGGTGGCGGTCGGCGACCTCGTCCGCATTCGCCCCGGGGAGCGCGTGCCCGTCGACGGGACGGTCGTATCCGGCCGCTCCGCCGTCGACCAAGCGCTGGTGACCGGTGAGCCCATCCCGGTCGAGCGCACGGAAGGCGACGTCGTCATCGGCGGCTCGATCAACGGCACCGGCAGCCTGCTCGTACGGGTGACGGCCGTCGGCGCCGGCAGCTTCCTGCAGAAGGTGATCCGCGAGGTCGAGGACGCCCGCGCCTTGAAGCCAGGCCTCCTCCACCTCGTCGACCGCGTGCTGCAGGTCTACACACCCGCCGTGCTCGCGGTGGCGGCGCTCGCCTTCGCGGGCTGGCTCGCCGGCTCCTGGCTCCTCGATGGGGCGCCCGACATCGAGCGGGCCGTGTTCGCCGGCCTGAGCGTCCTGGTCATGGGCTATCCCTGCGCCGTCGGCATCTCGGCCCCGCTCTCCATCGTGCGGGGCGCTGGGGAGGCGGCCGAGCACGGCATCCTGATGCGGACCGGCGAGGCCTTCCAGGGCTATCGCCTCGTCGACACCGTCGTGCTCGACAAGACCGGAACCCTGACCGAGGGGCGGCCCGTGGTCCGCGAGATCGAGGTCTATTCGGGGACCGAGGCCGCGCTTGTCGCCCTCGCCGCCGCAGCCGAGGCCTCCTCCGAGCACCCGCTGGCCCAAGCCGTGGTCAAAGCGGCCTTCGCGCGCGGCGCCGTGCCCCCGGAGGTGACCGCGTTCGAGGCCATCCCGGGCAAGGGCGTCCGAGCCCGGATCGCGGATGGCGAGGTCCTGGTCGGCAGCCCGGCCTTCCTCGCCGGCCACGGCATCGACATCGCGTCCGCTGCGGCCCGCATCCGCGCCCTGGAGGAGGCCGGCCGCACCGTCATCGCCGTCGGCCGGGACGGCCGCGCGCTGGGCCTGCTCGCCCTCGATGACAGGCTGCGGGCGGATGCCGCGCAAGCCGTCGCGGCCCTGCACAAGGAGGGCCTGCGGACAGTCCTTCTCACCGGGGACAACGAGCGCGCCGCCCGCCGGATCGCCGCCGAGGCAAGCATCGACGAGGTCCATGCCGGGGTGCTGCCCGACGGCAAGGCCGAGACCGTGCGTCGCCTGCAGGCGACGGCCAAAGTCGCGATGGTCGGCGACGGCATCAACGACGCGCCGGCCCTGATGCAGGCCGACGTCGGCATCGCCATGGGCGGAGGCACCGACATCGCCATCGAGGCCGCCGACATCATCATCCTGTCGAACCGCCTCGTCGCGCTGCCGCTCGCCCGCGGCATCAGCCGGCGCAGCTACGCCAAGATGCTCCAGAACGTCTGGCTGGCCTTCGCCTTCAACGGCCTCGGCATCCCGGTCGCCGCCACCGGCCTGGTCAACCCGATCTGGGCCATGGTCGCCATGGCGGTCAGCGTCACCGCGATCTTCCTCAACTCGCTCGGGGGGCGGCCCGGACTGTTCCTGGGCGCGATCATGAGCGTCGGCAGCCGGCCCGGCACGACCGAGCCTGCCCTCGATGGAGTCCGGCGATGAGGTTCCTGCGTCATTCGAGCGGGGCGGCCGCGCCGGCCGCGCTGGCCGCGCTCCTGGTCCTGGTCGGACCCTTCACCCCGGCACGGGCCGCTGAGGACATACCGGCGCTGTCGCCCCGGGTCTCGGACCAGAGGGTCGCGACGATCCCGGTCGAGGGCATGGCGCGCCTGTCCTGCGCCGCCTCGATCAAGCGCGCCGTCCGGAACGTGGACGGCGTGACCGGCGCGGAGATCGACTTCGTCGGCCGCACGCTCCGCGTCACCTACGCCGCTGGCCGCCCCCTCCTGCTGAGCCGGGTTCGGACGGCCATTTCGGGCGTCGGCTACACCCCCGGCGATCCGGTGATGGCGCCGTGACGCTCGAACACCTCGTCCAGCCGCTCGCGGCCGGCGCGAGCGGGCCGGCCGCCTTCTGGGTGGCGTTCCTCGCCGGCGTCCTGGCCAGCGCGGTCTGCCCCTGCACCCTTCCGGTGGGGCTCGGGCTGGCCAGCGTCGCCGGGGCCTCGGAGGCAAGTGCCCGTCGCGCCGGCCTGCAGGTCGCTGGCGCCTTCTTCGCCGGAATCGTCCTCAGCCTCGTCGCCCTCGGCTCCGCGATGGGCCAACTCGGTGCGCTCGCGACGGAGGCGTTCGGCCGGACCTGGGCCTTGCTCATGGCCCTCGTCTCGCTCGCGGCGGCGCTGCTCGCCTTCTGGGGGCTGCGCCTGCACACCGGCACGCTGACGGCCTGGCGCCGGCCCGGCCTGTTCGGGGCCTTCGCGTACGGTTTGGTGTTCAGCGTCGGCACCTCGGTCGCGCCGCTGCTGCTGCTGCTCACGGTGGCGGCCGCCGAGGGAGGGACGGGGCGCGGCGTCGTCCTCGCCCTCGCCTTCGGCCTCGGGCGGGGCCTGCCCTTCCTCGCCGCCGGCGCGGCCGGAAGCTCGGTCATCCCGCCTCGCACGCCTCGGCTCGTGGGCCAGAACCCTGCAGGTCGCCAGCGGGGGTGCCCTACTGATGGTCAGCGCCTACTACGCGCGGGTCTACGCGGACCTGCTCTGAACCCCGGAGACGTCATGACCCACGAGAGCGCCTCCCTGGCGGAAATCACCCTCCTAGTGCCGGGCATGATCTGCCACGGCTGCGCCGGGACAATCCATGACGCGGTGATGGCCGTGCCGGGGGTGCGGCAGGCGAAGTCCTGCGCCTGGCGCAAGCGCGTCACCGTTCGCTTCGCGCCGTCCCGCGTCGGACCGGCGGAGATCCGTTCGGCGCTCGCGAGCCGCGGGTTCGACGGCGCCGAGGTGCAGGCATGACCTCCGGCGTGATGGAACCGGCGGAGGCAGGCCGCGAGCGCCTGCTCCGCGTGCTCGCGGCGGCGGCCTTCCTGGTCTTCTTCCAGGCGTTCATGGTCGCGCCAATCCTGCCGCAATTGGCGGCGGCGTTCGGCGTCTCGCCCGAGCGCGTCGGGCTCATCGTCCCGGCCTACCTGATCCCGTACGGCGCGGCGACGCTGGTCTACGGGCTGCTGGCGGACCGGCTCGGCGTCTGGCGCGTCATGGCGGGTTCCCTGGCCGCCTTCGCGGCGCTGACGGCCCTGACCGCCACCGCGAACTCGGTCGCGCACCTCGCGTGGTGGCGAGTCCTGACCGGCCTGGGAGCGAGCGGTATCGTGCCCCTCGGCCTCGTCCTCGTCAGCCGGCTTTTCCCCTACGAGCAGCGCGGGCGTCCCCTCGGATGGCTGTTCGGCGCCATGGCCGGCGGCATGGCCTTCGGGTCGACCTTCGGCGCGCTGCTCGAACCCGTGGTCGGGTGGCGCGGCCTCTTCCTGATCGTCGGCGCCGCCGGGGGCGGGCTCCTCCTCGTTCTCATGCCGTCCCGCGGGATCATCCCGGGCGCGACGGCGGCGGGGGCAGGCCTGGCCACCCTGTTCCGCGGCTATCGCGACCTCCTGCTCAGCCCGCGCGGGCGCCGGACCTACGGCTTCGTCCTGCTGAACTCGATGTTCCACTCCGGTGTGTTCACCTGGCTCGGCCTGTACTTCGAGCGGCGCTACGGGCTCGGTCCCGTCGGGGTCGGCCTCGCCCTCCTCGGGTACGGCATCCCGGGCTTCCTTCTCGGGCCTGTCATCGGCCGCATGGCGGATCGGCGGGGCCGCGGCCGTCTCCTGCCGGTCGGGCTGTTCCTCGGGTCCCTCGCGGCGGTGGCCCTGATCCTCGACGCGCCCCTGCTCCTGGCGGCGGTGGCGGTGACGGTCCTGTCGCTGGGCTACGACATGACCCAGCCGCTCCTTGCCGGCATCGTCACTGCGCTCGGCGGCCGGCGCCCGGGCCAGGCCATGGGGCTCAACGTCTGCCTGCTGTTCACCGGCTTCGGGCTCGGGAGCCTGCTGTTCGGCTGGTTGCTTCGCTTCGAGTTCGGGACGACCCTCGCCCTGTTCGCGGCCGCGGAACTGGCCCTGGCCGTGGCCGCGTTCCGCCTCTTCCGGTCCGAGATCCCGCAGGCCCGAGGGGGCGGCCCATGACCTCGCGATTGCGTGGCAGCAAGAGGCATGCCCTCGACGTCCTCATCCTGGCGGCGTTCCGGCAGGCGCGCCGAGAGGGGGAACGCGACGCGGCCGAGCACCTCCTGCGCGCCCTGGAGGCGCTCGCTGGCGCGGACGAGCCGACGTCGGCCTCGGCTTGCGTGGCCGCGGCCTACCTCAGCCTCGCGGATGACGCCCAGGGCTCGGTGCCTGCCCGTTCCCCGCATCGAGCGCGGCCGAAGCGGACGCACTGACCCGCAGCCGCTGGCTCGCGCAACGCATGTTCGCCAGCGAAGCACCCTGCAAGGGCAGGACCGGACCGTGGCAAACTGGGCGGTCTCCGGCGGGCTAAGCCGGCCGGAACGCCTGCACCACGGCCGGATCCGTCTCGATGCGCGCCGCCCCGATCAGGTCGAGGCAATACGGGATGGCCGGGAAGACCGCGAGCAGGCTGAGGCGGATGGACGACGGACGCCCGGGACAGTTCACGATCAGCGCCTTGCCGCGCAGGCCCGCCGTCTGCCGCGACAGGATGGCGGTCGGCACCTGCTCCAGGCTGCGCCGCCGCATGAGTTCGCCGAAGCCGGGCATCATCCTGTCGCAGGCGGCCTCGGTACCCTCGGGGGTGAGGTCGCGGGGCGCCGGCCCCGTCCCGCCGGTGGTCAGGACCAGGTCGCAGCGCGCGTCGTCCACGAGCCGGACCAGGGCGTCACGCACGCTCTCGACGCCGTCGGGCACCGTGCGCGCGACCGCCTCCCAGGGGGAGGCGAGGATTTCCGCAAGGACGGCGTGCATGGCCGGCCCGCTCGCGTCCGCGTAGCCGCCCGAGCTCGCACGGTCCGAGACCGTCAGGAGGCCGATCCGCGCCGAGCGGTCCGATGAGGTCATGAGAGGCCGTCTCCAAATTTCACGTGCGGCAGAGCCTTGTCACTCGGGCGAGTCGACGGTCGGTCGCGAGGGTGCCGCTCCACGGAGCTGCGGCTTCCGACCGCGTGAACGGTGCCGCCCCTGAGGAAGCACCGTTGCCGTTGTTGAACGTGCCATCGCGTTTCGAAATATCCGCATCAGACGGCCGGACATCCCAGGATCGCGCGGCCGCGGTGTGCCGGCAGGGCCGCCCCGGTCAGGCTCTTGCCAGACATATCAGCACATGCGAATATGATGAGATATTCGGTACCGCAAGGCACCCCGGACGGGGCCGGTCGGATGGAGCCAAGCCGCACTCATGATCCCCTTTCGCCTCGCACTCATCGGGTTGCTCGCTGCCGCTCCGGCTGTGGCGCAGGGTCAGTCCGGCATCTTGAGCGCGGAGCAGCGGCACGCCATCGAAGGCGTCATGCGGGACTATCTGCTGAAGAACCCGGACGTGGTGCAGGATGCCTTGACCGAGCTTGAGCGACGCCAGCAAGAGGCGCAGAAAGCGACACAAGCTATCACGCTGCGCGAAGAGCGTGATCATCTCATCAACTCCCCGAACGATTACGTTATCGGCAATCCAGCCGGCGACGTCACGCTCGTGGAGTTTTTCGATTACAATTGCCCGTACTGTCGAAAGGCGAAAAGCGATGTGGACGTCCTGATCAAGGGCGATCCGCAGCTGCGGGTGGTCCTCAAGGAGTTCCCGGTTCTCGGGGCGGCCTCGACGGACGCGAGCCGCGTCGCGGTCGCCGCGAAACGGGACCTGCCCGCAGGCAAGCTCCGAGAGTTCCATGCCAAGCTGATGGAAACGCGAGGTCGCGCCGACGGGGACCGCGCCCTCGCGGTCGCCAAGGACTTCGGGCTCGATCCGGAGAAGCTGCGGAAGCACATGCAGGACCAAGCGGTCGCGGCCGTGCTCCGGGAGAATGCCGCGCTGGCCGACAAGCTCGGCATAACGGGGACCCCGGCGTTCGTCCTGAACGACGGCGTCATCGCGGGCGCAGTTGGCGCCGAAGCGCTGCAGCGGGCCATCGTGAACATCCGCGCATGGGAAAAGCTTTCGTGCTGACCAAAATCTATCCGCGCGCTCGCCAGGCCTCATTCCGCAGATCGAGCCAGCGCATCCAAGCATCTGCCGAGAAAGCGAACTGATGAACCGACGCGGCCTCCTTCAGTTGATGTTGATCGCATCGGCCCCGGCAGCCGTTAATCCAGCCCTTGCGCAAAATCCCTCGGCTCGCGATCTCGCCGAGGCAGGGCCGCTCGGGGACGTCGTACTCGGACCGCCGGATGCCAAGGTGACAATTGTCGAATACGCGTCCCTGACCTGCGGCCACTGTGCGGCCTTTCACCGAGAGACGTACCCGGAGCTGAAGAAGCGCTTCATCGACACGGGAAAGGTGCGCTTCATCCTGCGCGAGTTTCCGCTGGACCCGCTGGCAACCGCCGGATTCATGCTGGCCCGCTGCAAGGGCGATGCAAGCTATTACCCGGTCACAGATCTACTCTTCGATCATCAGAAGGACTGGGCTTTCGCGGCCAAGCCCTTGGACGGTCTACAGACGATCCTGCGGCAAGCTGGGTTTTCAGAAGAAAAGTTCGAGTCCTGCCTCAAGGATCAGACGTTATACGAGTCGGTCAGCGCCGTGAAGCGGCGGGCCACCGAGACCTTCAAGGTGAGTTCAACGCCGACTTTCTTCATCAACGGACAAAGATACACGGGGAACCTTTCGATGAGTGACATCGAAAAAATCATCGCCCCCCTGCTCGCTTCCTGAGGACGCGAGCCCGTCCCGGCGTTCGTCCCCACCCATCGCGCACCGTGTCGAGAATGGCCTCACATACCCTTGCCCGCCGCATCGGCGCCCGTGAACACGCCGGTATGACGCACTGCACGGCGGCATCGGCTTCGCGCGCCCGGCCTCTGGAGCTGCGCGATCCGGGCGTCGCGGTCCTGCTGCGCTTGCCGGAAGCGGGGCCGGCCGACACCGCACGGGGTGTCACCCTCAGCACCCGGACCGTGCGCGCGGAGGTCGAGGCATGCTGAGCGGAATAGCGGACCAAGATGCTGCCGACGCTCCGGCTTGCGGGTGCGCCGACGGCTGCGGCGCCGTTTCGTCCGCGCGCGCCCCTGCGATGCAGAACACGATGGCCGGCTTCTCGGCCGGTCTGCTCGCCGCCTTCGGTGCGACCCTGGGGGTTGTCGTCGGGTTCGTGGTCTTCGCCGAATGGTCCGGTCTTCTGGACCGGATGTCCGAGTTTGTCCCATGGCCGCTCTGGCTCGCGGCGGTCCTCCTCGGCGGCTACCCGATCTTCCGTTCCGTCCTGCGCGCCGCCGTCAAGCGGCGCGTGACCTCGCACACCCTCATGACGGTCGGCCTCGGCGCCGCCGTGCTCACGGGGGCTTGGCCGGCCGCCATCATCGTCGTGTTCTTCATGCGGCTCGCCGATTACATCGAGCATTTCACCGCCGAGCGCGCACGCCGCGCCGTCAGGGAGCTGACCAGCCTCGCTCCCGAGAGAGCCCGGGTCGAGCGCCACGGGTCCGAGATCGACGTGCCGGTCGCCGAGGTGCGGATCGGCGAGACCGTGGTCGTGCGCCCGAGCGAGAAGGTTCCCGTCGACGGCGAGGTCATCGCCGGTCAGGCCACCGTGAACCAGGCCTCGATCACCGGCGAGTCGATGCCGGTCGAAGCCGGCCCCGGCGCGCGCGTGTTCGCGGCGAGCTTCGCTCACCTCGGCGCCCTGCGTGTCCGAGCGACCGCCATCGGCGCCGACACGACCTTTGGCCGGGTCATCAAGATGGTCGAGGAGGCCGATCGACACCGCGCCGACGTACAGCGCCTCGCGGACACGTTCGCGACCTGGTACTTGCCCGTCGTCATCGCCGTCGCGACCGCCACCTACTTTCTGAGTGGAAACGCGCTCGCGACCGCGGCGGTGCTGATGGTGGCCTGCTCCTGTTCGTTCGCGCTGGCCACGCCCGTCGCCATGATCGCGTCGATCGGCAGCGCCGCCCGGCGCGGTCTCCTGATCAAGGGTGGGCGCTACCTGGAGGCTCTCGCCCGGGCCGACGTGGTGCTGCTCGACAAGACCGGCACGCTGACGCTCGGCCGGCCTCGGATCACGGACGTGGTGCCGTTCGATGGGTCGGGCGCTCCGGGCGAGGAGCGGTTGCTGAGGATGGCGGCGGGCGCGGAACGCTACTCCGAACATCCCCTGGCCGAAGCGGTGCGAGCGGCGGCGGCCGAACGCCAGCTTTGTCCGGGTGAGCCCGAGCACTTCGAGGCCATGCCCGGCCACGGCGTGCGGGCACGGATCGAGGGCGCGACGGTCACCGTGGGCGGCAAACGCCTGCTGCCGGACGGATTTCACAGACCGCCGCGGATGGCCGATCTTGAAGCGGCGGGCAAGACGCTCGTGGTCGTGACCTGCGATGGCAGCCCTGTCGGGGTTCTTGCGGCGACGGACACCGAGCGGCCCGAGGTGCCGGCCGCCCTCGCCGCGCTGCGGGCGCTCGGCATCCGGCATTTTGAGCTGTTGACGGGCGACAACGCGCGCACCGCCGCTGCGCTCGCCGGTCCGCTCGGCCTGGATTTTCGCGCCGACCTGTTGCCGGAGGAGAAGATCGCGGTCGTCAAGGAGTACCAGAGCCGCGGGCACGTCGTCGTGATGATCGGCGACGGCGTCAACGACGCACCGGCCCTGGCTCAGGCCGACGTCGGCATCGCGATGGGCGCCGCGGGCAGCGGCGTCGCCCTGGAGGCCTCGCATGTCGCACTCATGCGGGAGGATTGGACCCTCGTGCCCGAAGTGGTCCGCATCGCGCGGCGCACCATGAGGGCCGTGCGGTTCAATCTCGGCTTCACGGTCGTCTACAACCTGACCGGCCTCAGCCTCGCGGCATTCGGCCTTCTGCCACCGACGCTGGCAGCCGCGGCGCAGGCAGGGCCCGATTTCGGAATTCTCGCGAACTCGGCTCGCCTCTTACGTCCGAGGTCCGGCGCGCGGCCGGGCGGGGGCGGTCCCGACAAGCCCGGACGCCCGCCACCTCGGCTCGACCAAGACCCGTCCGTGCCACGCTCGGCCGGGGCGCGGTCATGAGCCCGACCCGCATGGACAGCCTGAAGCGGCCGGGCATCCGGCGCCGGGCGTGGCTGGTCCCCGCTGTCCTGCTCCTTGCCGGCGGGGCGCTCTGGTCGAACGTCGCCGGCCCCGGTTCCCCCACCGCGCTGGCGTTCGTGGACGGCGAGGGACGTCCGTCTCGCCTGGCGGATTTCCGCGGCAAGGTCGTTCTCGTCAATCTCTGGGCGACTTGGTGCCTGCCCTGCCGCCACGAGATGCCGGCGCTGGACCGTCTGCAAGGCAAGCTCGTCGGGACGGACTTCCAGGTCGTCGCCCTGTCCGTGGACCGCGGCGGCGCCGCGGTCGTGCGCCGGTTCTACGAAACCGTCGGCGTGCGGCACCTGTCAGTGTTCCTCGACACCGCGGGAGCCGCCCTGCCGCAGGTCGGCGCCGCCGGGCTGCCGACCACCCTCCTGTTCGACAGAGACGGCCACGAGATCGGCCGCTTCGTCGGGCCGGCGGAATGGGACGGGCCGCGGCTCGAGGCGATCCTGAGAAATGCCATCGCCCAACAGGGAGGAAGGACCTCATGAACACGGCAACACCCACCTCGCGGGCGTCCCGGCTCGCGCTCGCCACGCTCACGGCCGTCGGCATCGCCGTCCTGGGAGGAGCCCTCTGGGCCAACACCCGGGGCGCGACCGGAAACGTCCTCGCCGGGCTGGGCGGCACGCCAAGGCCGCTGCCTCCCGGCGCGCTCCAGGTCGATGACATCGCCGCGGATCCCTTCAACTATAAGGGCGGCATGACGCTGCGCGCGGTCGTCGCCAGAACCGAGGGCACCAGCCCCCGCAAGTTCGTGGTTGTGGATGCCCGCGAGGCCAAGATCTGCAAGTCGACGAACTGCGCGAAGTTCTACCTGCCGGTCAGTGCGGAGACCGCGATGCAGGTTGCGCGCTGGGACGAGGTCGACCTGGAAGGCGAGCTCGTCCAGGGCGACCGGCACCCGTATTTCCGGGTGACCGGCCTGAGGAACCACGGTCAGTTTCGATGACGCGCCCTTGCGGGACGACGGCAGCCTCGGCGGGAGACGCAGCGTGAATCTCGGGACCCTTGTCTGGCGCAATCTCGTCCGCCGGCCCGGCCGCTTCGCGTTCACGCTGGCGGGCGTGGCCATCGGCATCGCGGCCTTCGTGGCCCTTCTCACGCTTGGCCAGGGCCTGGCCCAGGAGATCCGACGTCAGGCCCAGGGGCTGGGGGCGAACCTCGTCGTCACCCCCAAGGGCTGGTGCGCCTACGAGCAGATCTCGGTTCTCACCGGCGAGCAGCTGCCGGAAGCCATCGCGATGACGGAACTCGCCAAGATCGCCGCCGTGCCGGGGGTGCGGACGGCCGTGCCCTACCTGAACCAGCGAACGGCGTTCCGGAACCGCCCGGTGCCGCTGATCGGCATTCAGCCGACAGCGATGCGGGTGCTCCAAGGCTGGCGCGTGGGCTCGGGGCGCTACTTCCAGGAACCCGACGAGGAAGGCGTGGTTATCGGCGCGGCCATCGCCCAGCAGTTCGAACTCCGTGCGGGGGAGACCTTCACCGTGCGAGGCCGCCCGCTCCCGATCCTGGGCGTCCTGGACACGACCGGAACCAAGGACGACGTCGCCGCCTTCGCGCCGCTTCCCGTCGTCCAGCGCATCTACGAGACGGAGGGCAAGGTCTCCTTCGTCGCCGTGCAGGTCGACGACCTGGAGCGGGCGGACGAGATCAGCCTGCGCATCCAGGAAGCGGCCAACGTCGCCGTGGTGTCGGACAAGCAGCTCGTGAACTCGGTCCTCTCCATCGTCGGCACCGTCGGCGCGGCCATGCAGGCGGTCGCCATCGTCGGCGTGGTAGCCGCCGCCTTCGGCATCGCCAACACGCTCATGACGGCCGTCTACGAACGCCGGCGCGAGATCGGCATCCTGCAGGCCATCGGGGGAACCCGGCGCACGCTGTTCGTCGGCTTCCTCCTGGAATCCGGTCTTTACGGCGGCCTCGGAGGGCTGATCGGCCTCGGCCTCGGCGTGCTGGCGGCCTATTGGATCGGCCCGTCCCTGGCCGACAATCCCTTCACGGCGGCCCTGCGCCAATCGCCCGCGCCGGCGCTCGACCCCGGGACGATGGCGGGCGTGCTGGCGTTCTCCGTCGCCCTGGCCCTGCTCGCCGGGTTCTATCCGGCTTGGCGCGCGGCGCGGCTCACACCCATGGATGCGATCCGACATGTCTGAGGCAGATGCGCTGGTCCGCTTGGAGAAGGTGTCCCGGGTCTACGGCCGCGGCGAGGCGGCGGCGGTAGCCTTGGACGAGGCGTCGCTCGCGATCGAGCGGCGCAGTTGGGTCGCGGTCGTCGGGCCCTCCGGTCATGGCAAGAGCACGATGCTCCACCTGATGGGCGCGCTCGACCGCTCGACGAGTGGGAAGATCCACCTCGATGGGGAGGAGTTGTCCCGCCTGAGCGCTCGCCGCCTCGCCACGGTGAGGGCGCGCAAGATCGGCTTCGTGTTCCAGTTCTTCAATCTGCTGCCTCACCTGACCGCGCTCGAAAACGTTCAGACCGCCCTCTGGTTCGGCGGCTGGCCCGCGTCCCGGGCACGCGGCAAGGGGCTCGACCTCCTGGACCAAGTGGGGCTCGCCGACCGGGCCGGCCATCTGCCGGGCCAGCTCTCGGGTGGCCAGCAACAACGCGTCGCCCTGGCTCGGGCGCTCGCCAACGACCCGGATCTCCTGCTTCTCGACGAACCGACCGGGAACCTGGACTCGACGGCCGAGGCGGACGTCCTCGACCGGCTGGCCGCGCTTCACCGCCAGGGACGGACCCTCGTCATGGTGACCCACAGCCCGGCCGTGGCCGCCAGGGCGGAGCGGCTCGTCAACGTCCGCGACGGCCGGATCGCGGCGGACGCGGCCGTGGAGCGCGCCGGTGCCTGAGGTCTCGACAGCGGGTCTGCTGACCGCTTTTGCCGGCGGCGCGGTCTCGTTCCTGTCCCCGTGCGTGCTGCCGCTGGTGCCCGGTTACGTGTCCTTCGTGGCTGGCCGGTCACTCGTTGGTCAAGCGAGGAGCGGCGCGCGAGCCGGGCCCGCTGTCCGCGCGCTCCTCCTCGGGCTGTGTTTCGTGCTCGGTTTCTCGACCGTGTTCGTCCTTCTGGGCGCCGGCGCCACGGCGCTGGGCCGGCTCGTCCTGTCCTACCGGGATGAGGCCGGCCTCCTCGGCGGTGCCGTCATCCTTCTCTTCGGCCTGGTGACGACGGGCTTCCTGCGGCTCCCGGCCCTGCAACGCGACCTGCGCTACCACGGGGCGGTTCCTGGCGGCGGGCCAGGCGGGGCCTACCTCCTCGGCCTGGCCTTCGCCTTCGGCTGGACACCCTGCATCGGACCCGTGCTGGGGTCGATCCTCGCCGTGACCACGGTCACCGCCGACTCGGGCGGCATGGTGTTGCTCGCCGTCTACTCGCTCGGGCTCGGGCTGCCGTTCCTGCTGGCCACGCTGTTCACCGACCGTCTGCTCGGCCTCGGGCGCGGCCTCGGCCGGTTCGGACGGCTCCTCAATCTCGCGGCCGGAGGGGTGATGATCGGCATGGGCCTCGCCATGATGACGGGCCGCCTGACGGAGATCGGCTCTTGGCTGCTGGAAACCTGGCCAGCCCTCGGCCAGATCGGCTGACAAGGCGTCCGAGACTTGCTTGTTCGGCCCCACAGGACGAACCCCAGCATCGACGCACCGTGCGCGCTTGCCGGGTTGGGAATCGAGAGGCGTCGCTCCACATATCGGCGAATGACGATATCCAAGCATGGCTGAAGACCAGACCCTCCTGCCGGCGCGGCGTGTTCGGCCCCAGCGCAGCGCTGCGCCGGCGGCCCTGCGCCGGAAGGCCGAACACATGGCCAAGCTCTGCCGCGGCCTGTCCGATCCCTCGCGCCTCGTCATCCTGGAGGCGCTGCGCCCCGGGGCGCTGAGCGTGTCGGAGATCGTGCAGGCCACGGGGCTGACGCAGTCGAACGTCTCCAATCACCTGGGCTGCCTGTACGATTGCGGTCTGGTCCTGCGCGATCAGGCGGGGCGCTTCGTGCGCTACCGCCTCGGCGACCCGCGCGTCGAGGCCCTGCTACGCCTCACCGAGGAACTCGTGGCCGACACCGCCCGGGGCGTAGTGGCTTGCACCGAGATCGGCTGCGGCGACGACTCTTGCTAGCCGCAGTCACCGATAGGGCATGAGCCCACGTTGCGTGTCCCGGGCCGCGGGACCATGAAGTTTTGTGGAGCGCTGACGCCGCGTCGGCATTGTTGTTGGCGAGGCTCGGATACCATCGCTCGAACAGGGGCCGGAGCGTGCCGTCCAGTGCGCGCGTCCGCGTCTGGAGTAGGAGGTGGGTGCCGCGCCGAGTTCACTGCATCTGCTGACGCTTGGCGAAGCGCTTGCTGGCAACGACGTCGACCGTGCTCTCAGCCATGGCCGCGGAGATGCGCTCACCCGATCTGAAGCGTTCGCCGTAGTTGATCAGGCCGACCCAGCCGTTGGCGATGTGGCTCAGGAGCTCGCGCGCCGCGTGGACGAGCTTGCGGAGGTGCGGGTAGGTCAGCTCCAGCCCGTCCACGTCATCGTAAAGCGAGGTCGCCTCCTCGAAGGCCCAGTGCACCTTCTCGTGCCAGAGCAGCCATTTGATCCGCTCCAGCGTCCTCAGCAGTTGCTCGCCTGCCGCCTCGTCGTGGTGGGCGACCCCTCGGGCGTGCTGCTCCCCGCCGGCCACGACCCGAGGCTGCGGCGGAGCGGCCATGTCGCCGACCGCCCCGAGGGCGAGCCCCAGGCCGGCCGTCGCCGCGAGGGCACCGTAGCGGATCACCATCAGCGGGCTCATGGCTGCTCGCAAGTCCAGGGCGGGTTGCGCTCGGCTCGCGCCGCCGGGTCGCCGCGGTCCGGGCGAGACCCGTCGCGGCCTACGTCACGCCGGCCCGACAGGCCCGCGGGGCCGCTGAGCCGCCCCGGTCGAGCGACGCGGAACCCCGCGTCGGCGTTCGGGCGGCGGCCGCGCGGGCTCGCGGACGTCACCAACGCAGCAGACGGGGCCCGAGCAGGGCACCGGCGAGGGTGCAGAAGGCGATGGTGCCGCCGTACCAGAGCGCCACGAACGGGACCGAGTCGTCCATGCAATGGAGGGCGTACCCCATCGCGCTGATCCCCCCGGCGGCCAGCCCGACGAGCGCGCCCGTCCGGACGAGGTCGGTCGGTGCGGCGAACCGGCGGACGGCCCAGACCAGCACGGCGAAGGGCAGCACGCCGATGATCGGGATCGACACGAGGCACTCCAGCCACATGTGGCCGACGAGCATCCTGTCCCAGTGCGAGCTCGGCGCCGAGGCCAGGCTGAGCGCGGCCAGCAGCATGACGCCGAGGAACGGCGCCACGGCGACCCAGGCCCGGATCCGGGTCTCACCGCCCGGGCGTGCGACCTTGGTCAACAGCCACCCGGCCAGGACGACGATGCCGGCGCCGAAGGCGACCTTCAGGAGCAGGAAGCCGAGCACCCCGGGGTGACGGAGGTCCGGCCTGACCCCGAGTACCAGAAGCGCGACGCAGAGCGCCGCCCCCGCGCCGAGCGCCGCGGCGAGGCCGAGGCCGCGCTTGAGCCGGCCGTGGTCGGTCGGCTCGATGTTCGTGCTGAGCATCTCGATCAGCTCGTTCGTTCTCATCGTCCCCTTCCTTGGCTGATCGCGGACGCCATGGCTTTGAGACCACGGTGGACGCTGACCTTGATGGCGGATTCCGACATGCCGGTTCGGCTGGCGGCCTCGGCGACGCTCAAGCCGTCGAGCTTCACGTAGCGGATCGCGCGCCGCATCTTCTCGGGCAGCTTGGCCAGGAGCCGATCCAGGTCGTGCGCGCTCTCCGCACCGGCATGGTCGTCCTGCGCCTCGAAGTCGCCCGCATCCTCGATGGGCACATCGGCCATCGAGGGGCGGGTATGGCGCAAGTGATCGATCAGCTTGTAGCGGGCGATGGCCTGCACCCACGGGGTGAACGGCTGGTTCACGTCGTAGGTATGCCGACGCGTATGGATCGCCATCAGCGTGTCCTGCACGAGATCCTCCGCCTCGGACTGGCTTCGCCCGATGCGGGCCAGCTTACCACGGTAATAGGCGCGCAGATGCCGGCTCAGGCGGTCGAGAACCGCCCGGTATGCAGCCGCGTCACCGTCCAGGCTGGCCCTCATCAGGCCCCTGAGCTCTGCTTCACTGGCAATCATCATGCACTCCCAACCGAGTTCGGGAGGTCTGCCTCAACGGTTACAATTGCTCCCCGGCACGATGGCGGTGGGGCCAGGTCATGGCGGCTCCCGGTGCGGAGCATCGCTGGATGGCCTGGGTCGGGCGCCGGACCGCAAAGGGACAGGCTGCGCGCGCAGCTGCGCGCCGAGGACAGGCGGCCATGGGCCGGGTCACGGTGGGATGACATCGGTCTCGTCCTGGAATGCCGTAGGGGCCGGCCTTTCGATGAGGGACCCGGGCACAAGCTCGCACGGAGGCTGTCGCCGCAAGCGCGGCTGCCAGCGCGCCGGCTGGCCGGCGCGCCTAGTTCAGGACGGGGCTCTTGGGCGGCAAGGGATCGGGCGGACCTAGCAAGCTCGTGCCTGCGACATCCGCGAGCGCGTACGCGAACGGAGCCCCGGTGATCCGGGGGCCGAACGCCGCCGGCACGATGGCGACGAAGCCGGCGCACAGCAGTGAGCAGGCTGCGGAGGCTTTCCCGCCCTCGTCACATCCATCGCAGCCGTCGGGCATCGGCACCTGCATCGCCGCCACCGGCATGGACGCCTTCATGTGCGCGGCCTGCACACCATGCAGCGCGAACCCCGCCACGAGGGCGAGGGTCAGGAACCACACGCAGAGGGAACGGGACCGCAGCCAGGACATCCGACCCGGCATAACAGGCGGGCGGGCGCATCGAAAGGGTGCGCAATCGGCTGGGCGACCGGTTTGCCGCGCATGGTTAAGTCGGGTCTGCCGGCGTCCGGCGGGCGTCGCCCCGGCAGCCCACGTTGTAACGAAGCGTCCGCCGCCTCCGAACTCGGCACCATGACTTTGATGTCGCAGGTGGTTCGTGGCCGGCATTGCGGCGGCTCGCATCCCGGGCCGATGCGGCCTTCACGGCCGCGGTTCGCGCCGGTCGCGCTCCGCAGCGGCGCGGGATGCACGGCGCCAACGCGCCGTCATCGAGGATCGGCGACACCGGGCCGGACATGATCGGGGTGGCTTCGGTGCGTATGGGGCCGCCGAGGGGGAGGCGCGCGGACGGTGGAACCCCGGCTTCGCGGGAACGCCGCCCCCGACCTCGGGAGCGCGTCGCGACGCTCGCCGAGGGTGCCCATGGTCGGGCCAAGTCGCCGCCACGGACCTACGTCATCTTCGAAGCCCAGTTCGCCCGGGACCTGTTCTGCGCGGTTCCGACAAGCCTCCCGATCCCGGACTTCCTCACCGGTGCGGCGTGGCAGTACCGGGGTACCCTGGGCAAGCGAGGCTTCAGGCCGGCGGGCTTCAAGGCGGCATCGGCCCGGAAGGCGGCCAGCCGTGACGGGTTCTACCTGTTCTCCCCGCCCCGAACCGAGGATTGAGGCCCGACCGTGCGCGTCCGCCCCTCGGGCGGAGGAGCGATCCCCGCTGGGCGGCGATTGCGGCGGCCCCTCGCGCCGCCGGCCGTGCCAAATCAAAAATTTGGAGGGGGCTGTAACGGCTTTCGCGGCAGGTCCGAAATCAAGGACAGAAGCAACAAGCTTCAAGGTAAGCGAAAGAGTCCCGCCATGAGGAGTAAGATGATCCCCGTATTCGCCGGCATCGCCATGGTTGCCGGGTTGCCGGGTTACGCCCTCGCCGGGTGGATCGACAATGTGCCGCTCCGCTTCCGGCCTGGGGCGCACCAGACGGCGCCCCGCACTCTCGAAGCGCCGGACGCCGCCCGCACGACCGGGTCGGTCAACGTCACGCCCCGCCGCCCAGCGCCCCGCCAGCCGGCCCGACCCGGATCGAACTTCTGACGCGACGGGATGGTCCGAGCCGGGTGAGCCGCGGGCGCCGTCCACGGGGCGGGCTTGAACGCGAAAAACCGCGCCGGCCCGCCGTCGTGAGCTCAAGAGAGCTGCCGCCGGGGCGACGAGCCCGGCATGCCGCTGTGTCACGTGTTGGCACCGCTCCCTTCGAGAAACCCTCGCATCCGTAACGGCTCGCGGCGCAACCGGGGGCTCAAGCCAACACCTCGATTTCGTCTCGCAAGAAGGGTCAACTGCCATGAAGTCATCAGCCATAGCCCTGGCGATTGCCACCGTGATCGCGGTGGCAACACCGTACGTTGCTTTCGCCGGCCCGAACGGTATCGACGCCATCAAGCTCTACGAGTTGAACAGGCCGCATTCCGTTGCCTCGCAACCCAACGTCAACCCGGATGTGCGCGCGACGGGTTCGATCAACAGCAACCCACATCGGGAGAACACGAACCGTCGGGGCCGGGGTCGACAGTGATCCGACCTCACCCGACCCCGCTTCCTGCCCGAGGAACATCGGCGGCCTCCGTCATGCAGAACACCTCCCTGCCGGTCTCGTCTGAGTTCGGCATCCCGCCCCGCTACCTCAGCGAGATCCATCGGTTTCCCTTGCTGGCGCCGGCCGAGGAGTTCACCCTCGCCAGGAGCTGGCGGGACGCAGGTGACCGCGAGGCCGCGCATCGTCTCGTCACTTCGCACCTGCGGCTCGTCGCCAAGATCGCCATGGGCTATCGCGGCTACGGCCTGCCGGTCGGCGAGGTGGTGTCGGAGGGCAATGTCGGCCTGATGCAGGCCGTCAAGCGCTTCGATCCCGACAAGGGCTTCCGTCTCGCGACCTACGCGATGTGGTGGATCAAGGCCGCGATCCAGGAATACATCCTGCGCTCGTGGTCGCTGGTGAAGATGGGCACCACCGCGAACCAGAAGAAGCTGTTCTTCAACCTGCGCAAGGCCAAGGGCCGCATCTCGGCGCTCGAAGAGGGTGACCTCAAGCCGGATCAGGTCAAGCAGATCGCGACCCGCCTCGGCGTGCCGGAGCAGGACGTGATCGACATGAACCGGCGCCTGTCCGGCGACACCTCCCTCAACGCGCCCCTGCACGCGGAGGGGGCGGGCGCGTGGCAGGACTGGCTCGTGGACCACAGCCCGAGCCAGGAAGCGGTGCTGGCGGGCGAGGAGGAGGGGCAGAACCGCCTCTCGGCCCTGCGCGACGCGCTCGGCGTTCTCAATCCGCGCGAGCGGCGCATCTTCGAGGCGCGGCGGCTGGCCGACGACCCGATCACCCTCGAGGATCTCTCCGGCGAGTTCGGCATCTCCCGCGAGCGCGTCCGCCAGATCGAGGTGCGGGCCTTCGAGAAGGTCAGCGCCGCGGTGCGGAATGGGATGAGCCGCCGGGAGACGGCCCGTTCACGCGTCGGCCCACAATGACGGCTCTTCCCTTCGGCCTTGATGCGTGGCGGCAGGCGCAGCCCCTGCGCCCGACGCAGACCAGGGTCTTGTATCACCTGGCCGCGGCAGAACCCGTTAGTCGTCCTCCAGCTGCTGACTGGGTCGGGCCGCTGAGAAGAGATCCGGTGATCCGCCAGGACGCTGAAGTCAGAGCCCTGCGCACCTCCGGTCGTGCGGGGAGCGCCGTGGATTACCGCCGGTTCCTCGATCGGCACGGAGCGCACCGGCGCGCTGACTACAAGGGCAAGCTTACCGTTGCGGACGGTCGGCCACGGAAGCCGAGGACCTGGTCCAGGAGACCCTCATGGCGGTTCACACCCGCCGACACACTGACGATATGGCCCAGCCCGTGACATCCGGGGTCTACGCCATCGCCCGCTACAAACTCATCGATCACCGACGGCGCCCGCGGGCCGAGCTGGCTGACGTCCCGGTCGAGGATGCCGGCGAGCTGGTGGCGCGCGACGTCGAGCGCTTGCACACGCGGCTGCCCAGGACGATGCGCCAAGCCGTCCGTTTCATGAAGGTGGAGGGCTTGAGCGCCGCGGAGGCCGCCGAGCGCTCCGGTATGTCCGAGCCGGCCATCAAGGTCAGCGTTCAGCGCGGCTTGAACGCGATGGCGACTTTTGCGGGAGCCAAGCGCAAATGAGAACAGACGAGCTCATTGACCGGCTCGGTACGAGCTTCGAGAACGAGCCCCCGGAAGATCCTCGGATGACGCGCAGGATTGGCCTGGCTGCTGCTGCCGGGGCCGTGGGTGCACTCGGCCTCGGCGTCCTCGCCCTCGGCCTGCGGCCAGATTTGTGGGAGGGAGACGCCCTCACCTTCCTGCTGTTCAAGGTCGCCTTTGCCGCCATGGCCGGGGTCGTCGCCCTGCGCTACCTCGGCAGGCTCGCACGCCCCGGAGGAGAGGAGCGGGTACATCTCGGGATTGCCGCTCTGCCGTTCGTGGCGATCGTACTTCTCGCAGCGATCAGCCTTGCTCTCGCTCCTCCCCAGCATTGGCGAACGATGGTTGCGGGCGAGATGTGGCTCGAATGTCTGATCTCCATCCCGGTCATCGCCGTCGTGCCCTTTGCCACGCTCATGTGGATCGTGCGAAAGATCGGGGCGCCGACGCACCTCGTCCTGACAGGGGCGTTCGTGGGGCTTGCCTCCGGAGCCGTGAGCGCGGCGGGATACGCGTTCCACTGCATGGACGACACGATCCCGTTCGTGGCTGTCTGGTACGGCGGCACGATCGCGCTCTGCACCTTGGCAGGTGCCGTACTCGGGTCGCGCCTTCTGCGCTGGTGAGGTGCCGCAGCTGCTTAGCAAAGGGCGCTGCGGCTGCTGGGTCCTCACGCATTCTGTCGTGCTGCCGAGCAGGGATGATGCTGAGGGCCGTTCAGGTGAGATCGCAGCATGGATAGGCCTTTGCAGGAGTGGCGGTGGCTCGAGCTCTGGCCACTGGCCCTCATCGCCATCGTGATCGCCTCCTGGGCGCTGTACCACTTCCTCGCACCCCGCAGCTGGCGCGATTGGGCGGGGGCGGGCGCCGTGCAAGCGTTCATCATCGCGCTCTATGCCGAGATGTACGGCTTTCCCCTGACCATCTACGTTCTGACGAGCTTCCTCCACGTGCCGATCCCGCTCGTTCACGGCAGCGGCCATCTCTGGGCGACGCTGCTCGGGTATGGTTCTGCCGGTGCGCTCGTTGAGATGATCCTCGGCTACGCGCTCGTCGTGGCGGGCCTGGTCCTGCTCACCAAGGGCTGGCGGGCCGTCGTCCACGCACGCGGCCGCCTGATCACCGATGGGATCTACGCTCGCGTGCGCCACCCGCAGTACAGCGGCCTGTTCCTCGCCATCCTTGGCGAGGTCGTACACTGGCCGACTCTCCCGACGCTGCTGCTGACGCCGGTGATCGTCTGGCTCTATCTCAGGCTGGCTTGGCGGGAAGAGGAGCGTCTTCTGCACGAGTTCGGGCAACGCTACCAGGATTACCGGCAGTGCGTGCCTGCGTTCATGCCGGTCTTGCGCCGTCGGTAGCGCTCCACCGGGTCGGTCTGGCCGATGGTTCGCGCGAACTTGCCCGGTTTTCTGGCAGGTTCGGGGCAGCCCATGTCAGGCTCCGGAGCAGGGGTTTCCCCCGATCCGAACCTTTGTAACCGGATCGGCCGCGCTCCCGAACTCATCATCAGACGCGCCCTTCGCGGCCCCTCCCAAGTTCGATAGAGCTGATGATGAAGTACCTCCTTGTAATGGCCGCGACGGCCGTAGCTTTCGCGGGCGCAGCCTCAGCGGCACCGGCTGATCGGCTCGCGCAACACCGGGTTCAGGGGCAGGTCTTGCCTAAGGCGACCGGGAGTATCGCGACGGCCCCTCGCCGGGCGGGACATCGGCGTGACGCGCAAGGCCGCGACCTGCGCAGCAGCACCCGCGGCAATGCCCAGTTCCCGGAGCGCGCGCCCGAGGCGCAGAACCTCGGCGGAACCGCGGGCGGCCCCAAATTCTGAGGATCGCCCCGTGCATCGGTGCGGGAGCGGTGTGATCGGACCGGGCCTGGAGCGTGCGGAATTCAGCACGCCCTCCCTCTCTCTCTGGGCAGCTTCTTCCGGAGGAGCCTCACCGGGGGCCGGGGGTCCCTGCCTGCGAGACGGTGCCGGGCCGAGCGAGAGACACAGGGGCAGGTACGGCCTTCTGGCGAGAGTTGTGATGCATCAGAACACGCCTTTCCACGAGTTCGAGGAGTTCGAGACCGTGCCCGCTCGTGGCAGGGGACGATGGCTCGTGTGGTCGATCCTGGTCGTCCTCGCGCTCTCGGCCTCGGCTGCGATCGGTTATGGCCTGGGGCGCGGGACTTGGACGATTCCGAGTTCGATCACCGAGCACGTGCCCGCCTCGCTCGCCAGCTGGCTGCCGACTCCAGGGGCTACCCCCACCAGCGCCGGCACACCGGTCGCGCTCAAGGACTATGCTTTCGAGCTGACCGACGCCCGAGCCAAGCAGGGCGAGGCGGTTCTGGCGGTGCGCCTCGTGCACAAGCCGACGGGCAAGCCCATTCCCGACGCGGTCGTGTTCGCTCACCGCCTCGACATGGCGCCCTCGGGCATGCCCACCATGACGACGGAACTGGAGCCGCAGTCCGCGACCGAGCCCGGCCTTTACCGGTTCAAAACCAATCTCACGATGGCCGGCGACTGGCGGCTCTCGCTCGCTGCCAAGGTACAGGGCGAGACCGGCACCATCCAAAGCCATCTCGACCTTAAGGCGGTGCCCTGATGGACCAGATGACACCTTATCAGATTGGCAAGGCACAGGGACGACGGGGCGCGCGCCGGCACATGGCGTTCCGGCTCGCTGGCGGCCTGCTCGTGCCGGGGGCGCTCGTGGGCGCCCTCGCCCTTGGCCTGAAGGCCGGCGAGGCTCGCTGGCCCCGACCGACCTGGCTGCCGGCCTCGGTCTCCGCGCTCTTGGTCAAGGACGAGGGAGGAGCGACGCCCGACGGTCCGGTGCTCTACTACCGCGACCCTGACGGCAAGGCCACCTATGCGCTCGTTCCGACCACCACGCCGGATGGGCGCACCTATCGCCCCGTGCGGGTCGGCGAGGACGTCGGCTTCGATCCCAAGCCGGCGGCGACGGCCGACGCCGGCAGCCCTGGCATGGCCGAGACCGGTGCGAAGAAAGTTCTCTACTACCGCAACCCGATGGGCCTGCCGGACACCTCGCCGAAGCCGAAGAAGGATTCGATGGGGATGGACTACATCCCCGTCTACGAAGGCGAGGCCGAGGACGGGAAAACGGTCAAGATCTCGCCCGGCAAGATCCAGCGCACCGGGGTGCGGTCGGAGGCCGTGGAGCGGCGCGTCGTGAGCCGCCCCGTGCGGGTGCCGGGCACCGTCACGCTGGACGAGCGCCGGGTCACCGTGGTGGCCACCCGCTCCGACGCCTTCGTCGACCATGTCGAGAACGTCACGACCGGTGACCGTGTCCGCAAGGACCAGCCGCTGGTCCAGGTCTATTCGCCCGAGATCAACGCCGCGGCTGCGCAGCTCATCGCAAACCCCGGCTTCGATGGCTCGCGCCGGCGCCTGCAGAACCTGAACGTGCCGGCCGCGGCCATCGCCGAGATGGAGCGGACCCGGACGGTGCCCATGGCCATCACCTGGTCGTCCCCGCGGGACGGCGTCGTCCTCGAACGCGGGGCGGTCGAGGGCATGAAGGCGTCGGCCGGCGCGACCCTGTTCCGGATCGGCGACATCTCGGTGATGTGGGTGCTCGCCGACGTGCCCGAGCACGAGCTCGGCAGCGTGAAGGTCGGTCAGGCCGCGACCGTGCGCGTGCGCTCGCTGCCCGGTCGCGCCTTCACCGGCAAGATCGGGCTCATCTATCCGCAGGTGGCCATGGAGACGCGCACCACCCGCGTGCGCATCGAATTGGCCAACCCCGACGGGGTGCTGCTGCCCGACATGTACGCCGATGTCGAGATCGGGACCGGGTCGGCGAAGCCCGTCGTCGCGGTGCCGAACGACGCCGTCATCGACACCGGGGCACGCCAAGTCGTGCTCGTCGACAAGGGCGAGGGCCGCTTCGAGCCGCGTGCGGTCCAGGTCGGCGCTCGGGGCAACGGCTTTACGGAGATCCGCGAGGGCGTGCAGGCCGGCGAGCAGGTCGTGACTGCGGCCAACTTCCTGATCGATGCCGAGAGCAATCTGAAGGCGGCGCTGCAGAGCATGGCGGCGCCCAAGTCCCCCGCCGAGCCGCAGGCCCAGGCCGAGGAGAAGCAGCCATGATCGCCCGCCTCATCGGCTGGTCGGCCCGCAACCTCGTGCTGGTCCTGATCGGCACCGTATTCGTGGTGGCGGCCGGCCTCTACAGCGTGCGCACCCTGCCGCTCGACGCCATCCCGGACCTCTCGGACGTGCAGACCATCGTCTACACCGAGTATCCGGGCCAGGCGCCCCAGGTGATCGAGGACCAGGTGACCTACCCCCTGACCACCGCGATGCTGACGGTGCCGAAGTCGAAGGTGGTGCGCGGCTTCTCGTTCTTCGGCGTCTCGTTCGTCTACGTCATCTTCGAGGACGGCACCGACCCGTACTGGGCCCGCTCGCGCGTGCTCGAATACCTCAATGCGGCCGCCAAGCGCCTGCCGGCGGGCGTCACGCCGACGCTCGGGCCCGACGCGACGGGCGTGGGCTGGGTCTACCAGTACGTCATCCTGGCCAAACAGCAGACGCTGGCCGAGCTGCGCTCGCTTCAGGACTGGGTGGTGCGCTTCGGCGCCTCGCGGGCCGAGGGCGTGGCCGAGGTCGCGGGGGTCGGCGGCTTCGTGAAGCAGTACAACGTCGTGGTCGACCCGAACCGGTTGCGCGCGCAGGGCGTCTCGCTCGGCAAGCTCCGGGACGCGATCCGGTCGAGCAACGCCGACGTCGGCGGCCGCACGGTCGAATTGTCCGAGTTCGAGTTCATGGTGCGCGGGCGCGGCTACGTGAGGAGCGTGGCCGACATCGAGAACATCGTCCTCAAGACGGCGGGCGGCACGCCGCTGCGGGTGCGGGACGTCGCGCGGGTCGAGCTCGGGCCGGACGAGCGCCGCGGCATCACCGAGATGAACGGCGAGGGCGAGGTCGCCGGCGGCATCATCCTGCAGCGCTTCGGCGCCAACGCCCTCAACGTCATCGAGGGCGCCAAGGCACGCCTCGCCGAGGTGGCGAAAAGCCTGCCCAAGGGCACCGAGATCGTGCCGGTCTACGACCGCTCCCAGCTGATCGAGTCGGCCATCGAGACCCTGAAGCACACGCTCATCGAGGAAAGCGTCATCGTGGCGCTCGTCTGCATCGTGTTCCTGCTCCACCTGCGCAGCGCGCTCGTCGCCATCCTGATGCTGCCGGTGGGCATCCTGATGGCGCTCGGGGGCATGCACCTGCTTGGCATCGGCGCCAACATCATGTCGCTCGGCGGCATCGCCATCGCGGTCGGCGCGATGATCGACGCGGCCATCGTCATGATCGAGAACGCGCACAAGCACCTGGAGCGCGCCCCGCCGGGCAAGCCGCGCGTGGAGATCCTGGTGGAGGCGGCGGCGGAGGTCGGCCCCTCGCTGTTCTTCAGCCTGCTCGTGATCACGGTCTCCTTCCTCCCCATCTTCACCCTGGAGAGCCAGGAGGGCCGGCTGTTCGGGCCGCTCGCCTTCACCAAGACCTTTTCGATGGCCGCCGCGGCCGTGCTGTCGGTGACGCTGGTGCCGGCCCTGATGGTGCTGTTCGTGCGCGGCCGGATCGTCCCCGAGCACAGGAATCCCCTCAACCGCTTCCTGATCTGGATTTATCGGCCGGTGATCAAGGGCGTGCTCAGGGCCAAGGTCCTGACCATTCTGGTCGCCGCGGCAGCGCTCGCCCTGACGATCTGGCCGGCGCGCCAGCTCGGCTCCGAGTTCATGCCGGACCTGAACGAGGGCACCCTGATGTACATGCCCACGACCCTGCCGGGCATCTCGGTGACCAAGGCGGGCGAGCTGCTCGCGACCCAGGACCGGATCATCAAGTCCTTCCCCGAGGTCGCGACCGTCTACGGCAAGGCGGGGCGCGCTTCGACGGCGACCGACCCGGCGCCGACCGAGATGTTCGAGACCATCATCAGCCTGAGGCCGAAGGCCGAGTGGCGCCCCGGCGTGACGCTGGCGAGCCTCAAGGCCGAGATGGACAAGGCCCTGCAGTTCCCGGGCGTCTCGAACGCCTGGACGCAGCCGATCCGCGCCCGCATCGACATGCTGGCCACCGGCATCCGCACCCCGGTCGGCATCAAGGTCTACGGCAAGGACCTGGCCGAGATGGAGAAGGTCTCCCGCGAGGTCGAGGCGGTCGTGCGGGCCGTGCCCGGCACGTCGAGCGCCTATGCCGAGCGGGTGATCGGCGGCTACTTCCTCGACATCACGCCGGACCGGGAGGCGCTCGGGCGCTACGGCCTCATGGTCGGCGACGTCCAGGACGTCATCGCCATGGCGCTCGGCGGCGACAGCGTCACGAACACGGTCGAGGGCCGCGAGCGCTACACCGTGAACGTGCGCTACCCGCGCGCCTTCCGCTCGGACCCCCAATCCATCGCGACCGAGGTGCAGGTGCCGATGCCGAATGGCGGCACCGTCCCGCTCGGCGAGGTGGCCAAGGTCCAGCTCACCCGCGGCCCCACCTCGATCCGCACCGAGAACGGGCAGCTCGCGGTCTACATCTTCGTCGACATCACGGGGCGCGACCTCGGCGGCTACGTGAACGAGGCACGGGCGGCCGTGGCCAGCGAGGTCAAGCTCCCGCAGGGGACCACGCTGCAGTGGAGCGGCCAATTCGAGTACCTGGAGCGGGCCGAGGCCCGCCTGAAGATCGTGGTGCCCGTGACCCTGCTGATCATCTTCCTGCTGCTCTACCTCAACTTCCGCCGCCTGACCGAGACGCTCATCGTCATGCTGTCGCTGCCGTTCTCCGTGGTCGGTGGGGTCTGGCTGATGTGGTGGATGGGCTTCAACATGTCGGTCGCGGTGGCGGTCGGCTTTATCGCCCTGGCGGGTGTGGCGGCCGAGACCGGGGTGATCATGCTGATCTACCTCGACCACGCCTGGGACGAGCAGCGGGCCGCGGTTGCCGCCGCAGGCCGTGAGGCGACGCGCGCGGACCTCTATCGGGCGATCATGGTGGGCGCGGTCGAGCGCGTGCGCCCGAAGATGATGACGGTGGTGGCGATCATGGCCGGCCTGGTGCCGATCCTGTGGAGCACGGGCTCGGGCTCCGAGGTGATGCAACGCATCGCGGTACCGATGATCGGCGGAATGGTCTCCTCGACCGTCCTGACGCTCGTCGTCATCCCGGCCATCTACGGCTTGGTCAAGGCGCGGGGGCTCCCGCACCAGAGCCGGAGCCAGCCGGGCTCGTCAACGGCCGGCCAAGCCCCGGTCCGCCTGCCGCCGCGCCTCGTCAATCCCGCCGAGTGAGCCCGGGGTCGTCCCCCACGCACTTCCGGCCACCGTGACAAGCCGTCATCCAGCAACGTGAGGACCTTGGAGACCATGTCGGAGAGAGTGTTGGATTGTCTCGTGGTCGGCGGTGGACCGGCCGGCCTGACGGCTGCCATCTACCTGGCCCGGTATCGCAGGCGCTTCCAGGTGGTCGACGCCGGCCAGAGCCGGGCGGCCCTGATCCCGACCTCGCACAATCACGCGGGCTTCCCGGACGGCATACCCGGGCCCGTCCTCCTCCGCCGGATGGCGGCGCAGGCACGCAAGTACGGCGCCCATATCGTTCCGGGCTCCGTCACCCGATTGGAGCGCCGGCCGGACGCCATCTTCGTCGCCACGCTCGACCGGGAGCCGATCCTGGCCCGGACCATCCTGCTGGCGACCGGGGTCGTCGACCGCGAGCCGAAGTTGCCGGACGTGTCGGATGTGATCCGGCGCGGGCTGGTGCGTCACTGCGGGATCTGTGACGGCTACGAGGCGATGGGCCGGCGCGTCGGCGTCATCGGACACGGCAACAGCGGCCTGCACGAGGCCCTGTTCCTGCGAACCTACGCCTCCGACATCACCCTGCTGTCGCTGGGTCGGCCCCTGACGTTGACGGAGGAGGAGCGGCGGCAGGCGGCCCAGGCCGAGATCGCGGTCGTCGAGGCGCCGGTCAGGCGCGTTGTCGTCGAGGGGGATCAGGTCCGTGCGCTCGACATGCTCGGTGGGGAGTGCCGGTCGTTCGACGTGCTCTACGCGGCGCTGGGCAGCGACGCCCGGTCCGACCTCGTGCGCGGCCTCGGCACGCATCTGGACGACAAGGGCTGCGTGGTCACGGACGCGCACCAGCGCAGTTCGACCGACGGCCTGTTCGCCGCCGGCGACGTGGTGCGCAGCCTCGACCAGATCAGCGTCGCGATGGGCCAGGCCGCCATCGCCGCGACAGCGATCCACAACCGCCTGCGCGGGGTGCCCTCACCAAAAACGGCTTCCGACGACACCCTCTCATTCTCGGCTCAGAGCCTCGGCACCTGCTGCACGCCGTCGCGCGAGGCACAGCTGGGCTGAACTCGGCCGATGAGACAGGCCTGCCTGCGGCAGCGGGATCGCGAGAGCTGCTGCCTAGGGCGGCCGACGCGGTCAGACCCCCAAATCCCAGGCCCTGACTTCACGGGCCTGCGCCCGAGAGGATCCGCCGTCCGTCACTGCTCATGCGGCGGAAAGAAGACGGGCAGGGCCTCAGCATTCGGATGGCCTCGGCCTGCTGGTCGAGGCCGGCATCAAAACGGGCGGGTGCCGGCTGCCCTCCGGGTAGCGAGACCGTTGTCGCCCGCGGTCGCGACCTCTGCGCACGTGAGGTCCGGCCTTATCTCAGCAAGAGACAGGAGAATTTCCTTTGTTCCAGTCCCCTCACTCCTTCCGGCGTTCCCCCGAGCTCCTGCTCAAAGCCGCACGGCTCCTCGGCCTGGCGCCTGCCATTATCCTGGCAGGTCAGACCTTTGCGCATGCTGGTCAGGGCATGCCGAACATGCCCGGTATGGGCGACAGCAAGGCCCCGCAGGCGACGAGTGCCTCTGGGGTCGGCACGGTCGAGTCGGTCGACGCGCCACAACGCAAGATCAAGCTCAACCACGAGCCGATCCCGGCCTTCAACTGGCCGGCCATGTCCATGGAGGTGACTGCGGCCAAGTCCGTCGACCTCGGTAAGGCCAAGCCTGGTGCCAAGGTGAAGTTCACCCTGAAAAAGGGCACGGACGGGACCTACACCGTCGAGTCCCTCGAGGCGGCTCCCTAGCCCTTGCCAGCAAGGGCGGGCCGATGAATTCGGCCCGCCTTCGCGGCTGCTGCGGTCCCATGCCAGATCGAGGCTGGATCGGGTGCGCCGGTCAGCCGGTCCAGCGACGCTTCATCTTCTCTGAAAGCTCTCTGTCATGGCTGGCCTATCGAACGTTGGAATTGTGAGCGCCTTCGCGGCCGGCGCGATCTCATTCCTGTCTCCTTGCGTGCTGCCGCTCGTACCGGGCTACATATCTTATATCGCTGGCCAGAACGTCGCTCTGGCAGGCCAGGCAATCCCGCGCCGGGCCAGGACTTTAGTGTTGAGCCTGTGCTTCGTGCTGGGCTTCTCGACCGTGTTCGTGGCCCTGGGGGCGGGCGCCAACGCCGTCAGCGGCTTGCTGCGCGCCTACCTTTACGAGGCCGGGGTCGTCAGCGGCGGCGTCGTCATCGTGTTCGGCCTGTTCACCACCGGCCTCTTTCGCCTGAGGCTGCTTGCGCACGAGTTGCGCTGGCACGGTGGCACGGCAGGCGGGCCAGGAGCGGCTTTTCTGCTCGGCGCGGCCTTCGCGTTCGGTTGGACGCCCTGTATCGGCCCGGTGCTCGGCACGATCCTGGCCGTCTCGGCCACCTCAGCGAACGCCAGCGGAATCGCCCTTCTCGCCCTCTACTCGGCAGGGCTGGGGCTGCCATTCGTTCTGGCCGCGCTGTTCATGGGCGGCTTCGTCGGTCGGCTCCGCACCCTTCGGCGTGTTGGCCGCCTTCTGCAGATCTTCAGCGGGGGCGTGATGATCGCGATGGGGGCCGCCATGATGACGGGTCACATGACCAGCATGGCTGGATGGTTCCTGGACCTGTTTCCCGCACTCGCCAACATCGGCTGAACACCGCAAAGAGCGCGCCCGGACGAGCGCTTCGCTCCCGGGCTGCCGGAATACGGCCCTCGGGTTAGGCGCTGGACGGGAGTGCTGCGCGTCGCTGATGCGGAAGCAGCTCCGTTTTTTCCAGCAAGGACCGGCGGCAGGCGTCGCGTAGGGTATCCCCGCCGGGTATCTGATCCAGGGACTCCAGGGCGCGCAGGAGATGTTCGGCTGCATCGAACTGGCTATCGGCGAGCGCGCACCGGAAGGCTTGCAGAACCTGGTATTCGAGATCACTGAGACACGCCGACATGATACGCCTCCTCAATCGCTGAACTGTGGCTCACAACGCTCGGCACGCCTGCGGCCCTGGGCTCACCCCCGGCGTCACAGTTTCGTGACCCTGAGCGCAATTCAGGGATATGACCGCGGCCGGCCGACTAAGCCCGCCCTCGCCGCTTGTGACCCGTCTCAAGGTCAAGCTCCCTCGCGCAGAGTTGCTGATGCGGCCGGCTGCCGCCGGTCGTCCGTCCGTTAATCCGTAATTCGGGTGCGGTCGGTTACTCGGGCGCCTGAGGCGAGCCGGGGAGGGCGGCTGTGGCTGCGCTTGCGGCCGTATTTGCTGAGACGCCGGATGGGGCGTGGGGGAGGATCGTGTCCCGCCAGGTGCCGCGACAAAATATGTAACCGTTTGCCGCCGGGCCCCGAATTTTGGTTCGTCACCGCAGCGACCCGCGTAGGCTTGCCGCATGAGGCATTGCCGGATTGTGGAAAAGGCTTGATCCCAGTTTGTTCGCCACCTCTGCCGGCACCGTCGCGTCTCACTGCGCAAGCGCCGTACACGTGCGGCCATGCATTACGTGACAGAGATCTTCTATCTGCTCTGGAGGCAACGATGCTTAGGTACCGAGGCTAGGGCTGAGCGCATTGTCAGTCACAGCACAAGATGCGCGGAGCGGTTTGTTCGTGCGGATGTCATGCTGTTGCAACGCTGCTCATGAGATTTCGAATCGCGGTCCTGCGAAGAAAGCCCGTTCCTTCAACGGCCCGCGGTCAGGCCGCCCTTGTTTATCGCTGGGGCGGCGAGCCCATCCCGTTCGTCTCGGGTTGGGCGCGTCAGGATGGGTCGGGGAACCAATGGAAGCCCCCTCTCTGGCCTGTCCGGCCTGCTTGCCGCGACCGGTCCCCTCCGCCGGTCGCGGTTTTCTTCAGCGGTGATGAAGTCGAGCGCGCGCACGAGCAGACTGGTTGGCGGAACGGGCGACCGGCA
The DNA here is from genome assembly GCF_028920805.1 of Methylobacterium sp. 092160098-2. Classification (NCBI taxonomy): domain Bacteria; kingdom Pseudomonadati; phylum Pseudomonadota; class Alphaproteobacteria; order Hyphomicrobiales; family Methylobacteriaceae; genus Methylobacterium; species Methylobacterium sp. 092160098-2. The sequence continues at coordinate 92,749 of NZ_JAQPZJ010000004.1, forward strand.
CTCTGCACCCGATCACGCCCTCGGGCCCGCGTGTGGTGCGGACCCGAGGGCGTGATCGATGCTCAAGGTGGGTCCGCGAGTCAGAATATGGTTCGTCAAGCTCAGAGGTGTTCAGGATGCCAACACGCGACAGTGTCCCGGCTCGAAAGCCCCACCTGCCTTTAGCTCGTGCGGTTGCTGGCACAGTTCGGAGCCGGAGCGGTGCCGGTGTTCTCGCGGCCGGTTTTCTGGCTGCCGGTGGTATCGGGCTTGGCTCGTCCTGGTCTGGAACTGCGGCATTCTTGCCCGTGCTCCTGCTCTTGCCATGTGCCGCCATGCTCGCTGTCTGCGCGAAGGGCATGCGGCATAGGAGCGACGGCAGTGATCGCACCTGAGCCAGCGCCAACCTTCCGAATAGAAACAAGTTCGCGCTGTCAGAATAACCCGGTGCCGTCACGCCTGGCTCCGGTGGGTGGTAGCGTCAGGCCCGGAAGGGGCTGGGCGGGGAGATCGCTTGGCTCCCTGTAACGATTGCTCGCAGCGGCCCGAACTCCAGTTAGGGCCGAGACAATCGATGCGGGAGGCAAGCGAGGCTTGTTGGAGATGAGCGGGACAACAGGATCGGGATCCGCGGAAGGGCAGACCGCCAGCTGTACCGAGACGGTCGTGGTCCCGGATGTTGGGCAAGCCACGCTCAGATTGAACCGTAAGCCAATCTCGGCGCTCCGCTGGGCTGCTATGGAGATGGCGCTGCCGGTGGCTCCGCCGGTTGATCTCATGAAGCTCCAGCCGGGTACCAAGGTGGAGCCCTCGCGGTGGCGAGGGATCCCATACCCGGTCGAGTCCACCCCATCATCCTGAAGCAAAACCCGTCTGGAGAACGTAAGACAATGAAGCGACGCACGGTCCTGGCGGTGTTCCTCGCCCTTGCCACCCCCGGAATGGGGGTGGCGCAAGCGGCGCAGACCGCGATCCTCTACAAGAACCCGCAATGCGAATGCTGCGATGCCTACGCCAAGGTGCTTCAGCGTAGCGGGATCCCGGTCACCGTGACGCCGACCGCCACGCTGACCGCACTCAAGCGCGAGCACGGCGTGCCGGAGGCGCTCCAGGGCTGCCACACCCTGCTCATCAACGGCTACGTCGTCGAGGGACACGTGCCGGTGGCGCAGGTCAAGCGCCTGCTGGCCGAGCGCCCGGCCATCAAGGGCATCTCGCTGCCCGGCATGCCCGCAGGCTCGCCCGGCATGGACGGCGAGAAGACGGAGCCGTTCACGATCTACGAGATCGGTGATGGCGACCCAAAGGTCTTCGCACGTGAGTAGCGCGCGGGCCGGTATCCTGACCCAGGTGCAAGCGGCTGGCCAGGGCGGGAGAGCCAATCAAGAACGGCTGATGAAGGTTGAGAACAGATGTGCGGGATGATGCAGGGTGGAAATGTCCTGTCGTGGGGCTGGCTGCTGCAGGGTAGCCCGATCACGTGGCTCTTCGTGTTCCTGGCGCTCACGGCCGTCGTTGCGTTCATCATGGCGAGCGCTGCGTTGGCACGGGCATTGGTCCACTTCCTCGGCCGCCTCTGGCGCTCACGCCGGGCCCCGGCCTGAACAAGGTGTTAGCGGTGGGACACAAGCTGTCCTGATCGTTAGCCACTGCCGCGCGAATCCGGGCGGCGGAACCCACTTTTCACCACGATGGAGACATCCGATGAAACTCTCGACGATCCTTCCGACCTCGGCCGCGATCGCCTTCGTTCTCACGGCGGGCTTGGCGCTTGCCCAGGGCATGAACGACCAACCCTCTTCCCAAGGCGGCGATCAGAAGACGCAGCAGGGCGGTGGCATGGGCGGCATGAAAATGGGCGGCGGCCAGCAAGGTGGCATGGGCATGGGTGGCGGCAAGCAAGGCGGCATGGGCATGATGGGGATGGGCGGCATGGGCCAGCCGCAAGGCGGCGGCATGGGCCAAGGCGGCGGCAAGCAGGGCGGCTGCGGGATGATGGGCATGATGGGGATGGGCGGTATGGGTCAGCCGCAGGGCGGCGGCATGGGGCAACAGCAGGGGGCCGATGTGACCGCGCTGCAGGAGCGCGTGAACCAGTTGGAGCAGCGTCTCAACGCCGGGCAGGCCCAGCCCTCGACCCCGACCAAGCCGCAGTAACGAGCTGTCCTGAGCCTGCCAAGCGAGTTCAGAGGTCCGATGCCTCGTCAAGGGCCGGCGCACGATGGTGCGCCGGCCCTTTCCGTGCAGGCTCACCTGCTACTTGGCCTCTCTCCGGCGGGCCGCAACTCGCCTATGAGGGGCTCGTCACATCCCTTCCTTTTTGCCTTTCTCGAGTTCGAGCACGATGGCCAGCAATCCCGATCCAAGTACGAGCGCGCTGCGGGCCGATCCTGCGCCGCAGGGCCCCCGGTGGCCGGCCACCCTGTCCGTCATCTTCCACTGGCTTGCCGCGGTCGCCATGTTCGGCGCCCTCGCGGGCGGGGTGTTCGTGCACCGGCTCTCGTCCTGCTGCGATGTAGGGCACTGGACGGTCTACAACCTGCACGCCTCATTCGGCTTAGCCCTGCTCGCGCTCGTGGTGCTCAGGATTCTGGTGCGCTTGCTGCGTCCATGGCCAGCGCTTCCGGAGCACATGCCGGTCTGGCAGCGTCTAACCGCGCGCGCAACGCACACGGCGCTTTACGTGCTGATGGTTGCTCTTCCGCTGGCCGGGTGGAGCATCGTCTCGGCCCCGGGCTGCTGCCACCTCAACCCCTACGTTTTCGACTGGTTCGTGCTGCCGAGCCTCGACCCGGCTCCGATCCCGAACCGCGCAGCCGCCTTTTCTCTCCACTCTGTCCTGGCCTGGATGACGATGGGTGTGATCGCACTGCATGCATCCGCGGCCTTGTTCCACCACTTCGTCTACAGGGACGACATCCTCGCCCGCATCGTCCCGGCTCTGCGCGCGTGGCGCAGCCGCAGAGAGCAGAAATAAATCGAGTCAGACGGAGGACCCTGTTCGGCAGGCTGTCGGCAGGTCAGTCGTCATCACTGACACCAGTCCTGCGGCTGAGATCAGGTCGTGACGGTACGGAGGATCGGACCAAAGGTGCTCACGCCAGGGGCTGCGGCATCTCCCCCGTTCAGGCCTGACCCGACCCATCAATTTGGGGCTAGACAATCGGGTCGAGCGGTCACCGGCCTCCCGGAAACCAAATAGAGACCGGACAACGGCCCGGTCTCTCCATCGTAGCCTGCTGGCGGGTTAGCGTGAGGGGGCGACGCTGCTGCCTGTGGCGGTCGGAGGCGCGCTGTCGGTGCTCATCCGCGAGCCGGGCGCCGTGACTGTCCCTGCCGTAGCCGGAGCGGTCGTGCCCGGGCGGCCTGTCGTTGCCTCCAAGCTCTTCTCCTGGTTGCTTTTCACACTGCCGGGATCGTTGAGGTTGTTCTCGGTACTTCCGGGAGGTGCAGGCGTTTGCGCGAAGGCCGCGCCGGCAACCGTTAGAGCCAGTGACGTCGCGAGGGCGAGTGTCGTCTGGTGCATCTTCCTGCGCCCTAGGGTTGAGTGAGACACCTCGTTAGCGGACGCTGTCCGCAGCAGAGGTGGATGATGACGACAGAGACAACGACGGCCGTGGCGGCAGGTCCGGGGCGAGGCGGGCGGATGTCCCGGCAGCGCAAGCGCAATGCGGTGCTGCGGCTGATCCGCGGTGAGGACCTGGAGATGGTCTCTCGCGAGCTGGGCGTCACGGCAGCGACCTTGAGCGACTGGCGCGATGCCTTTCTGTCCGGCGGCGAGGCCCACCTGGCGACCCGCGCGACCGATGGCGAGGCGCTGGAGAGCGCCCGTCTGAAGGCCAAGCTCGGTGAGATGCTGCTGGAGCGCGAGCTTCTGGAGGCCAAGATCGCGCTCCTGGAGAGCGGCCGCCCTTTAGCGCGGCGGAGGTGGAGGCCATGAGCCGGACCCCCTCGCCGAGCCGCAACACGCCTTACGGTCTGGCCTGGGTCTGCCGGGTCTGGCGGACCGCGCGCGCCAGCGTCTATCGGCAGCGTCATCCCGCAAGGCCGCGGGCCCAGCGGCCTGGACCGACCGGCCCGATGCCGGACGCGGACCTGGTGGCGCGGATCCGCGGCGTCCTGGCCGCCAGCCCGTTCCACGGTGAAGGCCACCGCAAGGTCTGGGCACGGCTGCGCGTGGCTGGCGTGCGCACCTCCAAACAGCGCGTGCTGCGGCTGATGCGCGAGCACGATCTGCTCGCCCCCGCCCGCGTCGGATCCTCCCGGGGCCCGCGCAACCACGACGGCACCATCATCCCCGAGGCGCTGAACACGATGTGGGGCACCGACATGACTACGACCTGGACGGGCGAGGGACAGGTCGCGGTATTCATCGCCATCGATCATCACAACGCCGAGTGCGTCGGCATCCATGCCGCCCGGCGCGGCACCCGCTTCGAGGCGCTGGAGCCGCTGCGCCAGGGCGTCCGCCGCCATTTCGGCGCCGTCGCCAAGGACGTGGCACGCGGGCTCGCCATCCGGCACGATCACGGCAGCTGCTACATGGCTCACGACTTCCAGGCCGAGTTGGTCTTCTTGGGGGCGGAGAGCTCGCCCGCCTTCGTGCGAGCGCCCGAGGGCAACGGCTGCGCTGAGCGCTTCATCCGGACGCTGAAGGAGAACCTGCTCTGGGTGCAGAGCTTCGACACCCTGGAGGCCTTGCGCCACGCACTCCTGGCCTTCCGAGAGACCTACAACACCACTTGGCTCATCGAGCGGCTCGGCTTCCAATCGCCCGCCGCCGCCCGCCAGGCACGACTTTCACCCGCGGCTCTCGCCGCGTAGGCTCCTTCCCGGTGTCTCACAAACCGAGGGCGCTACAATCTCGGTTCTCCTCTTCGGAACAGATGTGCAATTTAACGTCCTTCCATCCGAAAAGTTCTATGAGCCCAGCCGGAGTTTCTTGCGTGGCACCTTCGTAGACTAGGCCCCGTCATCGGATGTGCCGCCATTGAACACGTCATGCGCCGTCTTGAGCTCGAGGCGCAACTTCAGGGTGCCTGTCACACGAACGGCGGGCGGCGTGCCCAGGCATCAGGCATAATGTAACGAACCGCAGCTCCTGTCCGAATTTGTGCTCAGGGACCCGGGGCCCGCGAGCCGTGCGGATGATGAAATGGCGACGTTTATCGGTTCTCTTGTCGCCTGCTCGGCGCAAGCTGAAGGCCCCGATCTGGCCCACACGCCGCGGCATGCCACGTCGTGGCGCTCGGCGCCGCTGCAGCCCTCAGCGTGCGTCTTGGCGACGCCGCACGATGGCCTGCGTCCTTGTGAGTTCTCGTGCAGAGCTCTGATGAACTGATTGTAGCGAGCTGGCTGATGGGCTTCTACGAGCGCTGCATCTTCCCTGTCCTGATAGACCGGGCCTTGCGCAACGAGGAGGCCTCGGTTCGCCGTGCGTGCCTCGTCCCACGCGCTCATGGAGTGGTGCTTGAGGTCGGCATTGGCTCGGGCCTGAACTTGCCTTTCTACGGCCCAGACGTCAGCGGCATTGTCGGTCTTGACCCCTCGCCGACGCTCCTCACCAAAACGCGGGAGCGGGCGAGTCGCCAGGGCTTGAGCGTGCTTCTTCTTCAAGGTTCTGCCGAGACAATCCCGCTCGCCAGCAGGACGATCGACACGCTGGTCATGACGTGGACGTTGTGCAGCATCCCGGATCCGCTCAAGGCTCTCAGGGAGATGCGGCGCGTGCTTCGGGTCGATGGGCACCTGCTGTTCATCGAGCACGGCCTTGCTGCGGATCGTCCCGTCGCGCGCTGGCAGCGGCGGCTCGATCCGCTCTGGAGGCGGATCAGCTGCCATCTCGATCGCTCTGTGGACCGTCTTCTTGAGGAAGCGGGGTTCGTCATCGAGGAGATGGAGACCGGCTATGCCGGGCAAGGTCCGCGCGTAGCGAGCTACCTCTATCAGGGCTGGGCTCGACCCGGCGAGGACAGATCTCTCTGGCCGGCGGCATCATAGGCGCGCAAGCGGGCGGTCACGCCAAGACGGAATGCAAGGAGTGTGGCTCGCGAATGGCTAGGGTCCAGGGCAGCAGAAATGGGGCACGTGCACGGGAGCTTCCCTACATTGCTTTCGCGTGCCGGTTCACGGAAGGGCTGTTCTGCGCGGTGCCAAAAAGTTACCCAATCCCAGACTTCCTCATAGGTCCTGGTTGGAGATACTGGGGTTCGCTCGACCAGAGCAACAGCAAGGCAATTGGTTTCAAGGAAAAGCATGCCATGGCTTCCATTCAATCTGAAGGATACTGTTTCTTCAACGCTCCCTGGAGGAGCAAAAATGTATTGTGTGAGTCTTAGTTGGCTGCATGTCAGATCTTCTCAAAATGTTAAAAATCAAGGTCCGATCTTCGGCAGGAGATTTTGCGAAGAGCCTTGCCGAGACCCCTGCGGAGGGCCTTCGGGGACGTTTTGGATCTCTCTTCGCAGCGCAGAGATTTTTGTGAAGTCACTGGCTGGACGCCAGCGGTCGCGAAGTTTGGTTGCCAGCAGGATTTTGGGCGAGCCATTTCGCTGATCATCGGCGTCCGCTGGACACGCCGCCCCTGCGAGCAACAGGCCCTATCCGGGCGGCATCAGGAGTAGGATTGATCATGGCACACGGGACTCAGGGTCACTGTAATCACGATCAGCCCTCATCGCATGCTCCCGATCGTGCTCGTCTCCCCCCGCTCGAGAAAGATGTCGTCTGCGGCATGACGGTCGATCCCGCCACGACGCCGCACCGCGCCGAGCACGAGCACGAAACCTTCCACTTCTGCTCGGCCAGCTGCCGGTCGAAGTTCGTGGCTGACCCACGGCGCTACCTGCGGCCCCCACAGGACGACGCGATGCACCCTTCGGCCGCAGCGCCGGGAAACATCTACACCTGCCCGATGCACCCCGAGATCCGGCAGGACCAGCCCGGCAACTGCCCCATCTGCGGCATGGCCCTGGAGCCTCTGACGCCCACCAACGAGCCCGCCGAGAACGCGGAGCTCAAGGATATGGGCCGCCGCTTCTGGGTCGGGCTCGTGCTCACGCTGCCGCTCTTCGCCCTGGAAATGGGCGGGCACCTGACCGGCCTGGTCGACCGGCTCGGGCTCCAGACCTTGAATTCGATCCAGTTCGTCCTCGCGACCCCAGTCGTGCTCTGGGCCGGCTGGCCATTCTTCGAGCGGGGCTGGCGCTCGCTCGTCACCCGCCGCCTGAACATGTTCACCCTGATCGCCTTGGGGACGGGAGCAGCCTATCTCTACAGCGTCGCCGCGACGCTCGCCCCGGGCGTCTTCCCGGAGGCCCTGCGCGGCCATGACGGGGCCGTGCCGGCCTACTTCGAGGCGGCCGCGGTGATCACGGTCCTGGTCCTTCTCGGACAGGTGCTGGAACTGATGGCCCGCGAGCGCACCTCCGGCGCCATCAAGGCCCTCCTCGACCTCACCCCGCAGACGGCATCCAGGCTCCGGGGCGACGGCTCGGACGAGGAGGTGCTCGTCTCCGAAGTGGCCCTCGGCGAGAGGCTGCGCGTGCGCCCGGGTGAGAAGGTGCCCGTCGATGGCGAGGTGGTCGAGGGCCGGTCGGCGGTCGACGAGGCGATGCTCACCGGGGAGCCGATCCCCGTGGACAAGGAGCCGGGCTCCGCGGTCGTCGGCGGGAGCCTCAACACGACCGGCAGCTTCGTCATGCGCGCCACCCGGGTCGGCGCCGAGACCACCCTCTCCCGCATCGTCGCGATGGTCGCGCAGGCCCAGCGCTCGCGCGCGCCGGTCCAGCGCCTCGTCGACGACGTGGCCGCCTGGTTCGTCCCGGCCGTCATAGGGGTGGCGCTCCTCGCCTTCGTCGCCTGGATGGTTTTTGGGCCGGAGCCGCGTTTCAGCTTCGCGCTGCTCGCCGCGGTGGCGGTCCTCATCATTGCCTGCCCCTGCGCCTTGGGCCTGGCCACGCCGATGTCGGTCATGGTCGGGGTCGGCCGCGGCGCGCAGGCCGGCGTGCTCATCAAGAACGCCGAGGCGCTGGAGCGGCTGGAGAAGGTGGACACACTCATTCTCGACAAGACCGGCACCCTGACTGAAGGCAAGCCGTCGGTCACAGGCGTGGTTCCCGCGCCCGATATGGCCGAGGCGGAGGTGCTGCGGCTCGCCGCTGCCGTGGAGCGCGCCAGCGAGCACCCCCTCGCGCGCGCCGTCGTCCGGGCCGCGGACGAGCGCGGCCTGACGGCTGCTCCCGTGGTCGACTTCGATGCGCCGACGGGCAAGGGGGCGATGGGCACGGTCGAGGGGCGACGCGTGGTCATCGGCAACACCCGGTTCCTGAGCGCGCAGGGCGTGGACACCGCGATCCTGGAGCAGGCGGCCGAGCGGGTGCGCGGACGGGGAGCGACCGCGGTCTTTGTCGGGGTCGACGGTCGCGCTCGCGGCGTCATCGTGCTGGCGGATCCGATCAAGACATCGACGTTCGAGGCGATACGCAGGCTGCGCGAGGACGGCCTGCGTATCGTCCTGCTGACCGGCGACAGCCGGGCGGCCGCACGGGACGTCGCCGAACTCCTCCGCATCACAGAAGTCGAGGCTGAGGTCCTGCCAGGGGACAAGGCCGAAGTGGTGCGACGCTACCAGGAAGCGGGCCAGGTCGTCGCGATGGCCGGCGACGGCGTCAACGACGCTCCGGCGCTGGCGGCTGCCGATGTCGGCATCGCGATGGGCACCGGCACTGACGTCGCCATCGAGAGCGCCGGCGTGACTCTGCTCGGGGGAGATCTCGCCGGCATCGTACGGGCCCGGCGCCTGTCCCGGGCGACGATGCGCAACATCCGCCAGAACCTGTTCTTCGCCTTCATCTACAATGCCTTGGGCGTCCCGATCGCGGCCGGCCTGCTCTACCCGTTCCTCGGCATCCTCCTCTCGCCGATGATCGCCGCGGCGGCCATGGCCCTTTCGTCGGTCAGCGTGATCGGGAACGCTTCGCGCCTGCGCGTGGCCCGGGTATGACAAAGTCCTGTGTCCGACAGCTCACGCACTCCTGCTGAATTTGAGCGCGGCTGCGAGCTCGGATATGAGTAAGAAGATTGCCAGGCTGACATACATACATGGTCGCAAGCGTCCACGGAGGCGTCGGCGCGTGCGAACAAACGTGGCCCGAAGGGCTGCCAACGATTTCTACTACGTCATGGCAGGAATGCTGCTCATCGGTGTTGTATTTAATTTAGTCATGTTATACGTGATTTAAGCTACAAAAACATCGCTCGCAGAAAATCAATCTGGTCTTGGCGGTAAGAGTATTTTTGATGCAGAAATTCAAGCGATGAGCAAAACGAGGGAAGGAGCTGCCGTGGTGCTCTGATCGATTAGAATACCCCGAAACCAGTTCCTGTTCCGAGGAGACCGCTCGATGCGGTTGCGCGGGTGAGTGAGCTGCGCGTCTCAGACGACCGGACACCTCAATACCTTTCCCTGCTGAGCTGAGAGGAGCTGTGATTGCGCTTCGCGGCCGGCGTGAAACGGTGGAGCGGCTCGCCACGACCTCCAGCGCTGACCGGTTCCTGTCCTCCGGAGGCTCGACCAGCACTGCAGGCACATCGCGACGGCGGCGGTTTTCAGGAGGCGTGGCCCAGCATGGACCGAAAACCTTGCCGCAGGTTCAAGGCGCTTGCTCCGGTATGAGCTGCTCTCTCGTCTGACCACCCACGCCCACTCCGATCCAGCCGACGCGTTCCAGGGTGTCGAGCAGCGTCGAGCGCGGCACCCTGAACGTGCGGCAGACGGAAGCTTTGCTTGCGCCGCCATCCAGCGCAACGATGATTTGCTCGATCTTCTCCGCGTCGAGCACCGGCGGACGGCCGCCTTTGCGCCCACGCCGGCGCGCAGCGGCGAGCCCGGCCGTGACCCGCTCCGTGATCAGCGCTCGCTCATATTGAGCGAGCGCCCCAAACAGGTTGAACAGGAACTCGCCGTGCGGCGTGGTGGTGTCCATCTGCTCGGTCAGCGAGCGGAACGCGACACCGCGCCCCTTCAGTTCCTCGACAATCCGGATGAGATGCGAGAGCGAGCGCCCGAGCCGATCGAGCTTCCAGACCACAAGAACGTCGCCGGCGCGCAGGTCGTCCAAGCAGGCCCTCAGCCCGGGCCGATCATCCCGCGCACCGGACGCCCGGTCCTGGTGCAGATGGCGTTCATCGACGCCAGCTTTGATGAGGGCGTCACGCTGCAGGTCGACGGATTGGCGCTCGTCAGCGCTGGAGACACGCATGTACCCGATCAACATGTGCGGAAAACCCCCAATCTTGAGTTGCCGCACATTGCCACGATCCGACAGGGTTTGTCGTGCAAAAAGGCGGAGCTGAGGCGGTATGCCGGCGCCGTCCGATCGAGCCTGACGGCAATCAGGTGTTTGCCGTCATTCACGCAGCGCGGCGACGAGGCAGCGGCCGCCGCCCCGGCTGACCGGGTATTGTTTTTGAAGCCTCACTGTTCATCGAACAGATCCTGCGAATAGCGTGTCGAGGATTGGGCACTCGGGCGTCGTTCCACCAGGACATGAAGCCGTCATGTCTGCCAGAGCGCGTTCGAGCCGCCTGAGGTCCATGATCTTCGTCCGCACCGCGACGAGCTGACGCGCGGCGGCGCTCTGCACCTCACCGCAGGTTGCGGTGTGACGATCGACCAGCGCTAACAAAGAGCGGATGTCTTCGATGGTGAACCCGAGCTCGCGGGCGCGTCGAATGAAAGTCAAGCGCCTCTGGTGGGCCTCGTCATAGACCCGCTGATTGCCAGCCGTACGAGGAGGGCAGGGGAAAAGCTTGATGCGCTCGTAATAGCGGATCGTCTCAATATTGACGCCGGAACGCTCGGAAAGCGTGCCGATCGGCATACCCTCTGCTCGCAACGCTGTGATCGCGCCCATCGCGAAGTTTTCCTCTCGAACCTGTAGCGGCTACAGGGACTAGCTTGCAGACAGTGAAAGGGGAAGATCCGCACAGCAGCATCGTCTGCCACCAACCCGAGCGGGCGTTGCGCAGGGCGGTTTGTCACACGCCGAGGTGCATCGGGCGCAAGCGCGCCTTCGCGCTGGCGTGATCAGCGCTAAAAAACCGCTTGAACCTGTAGCTGCTACAGCTCGTAGGGTCCGTCTTAGCGGGAAGGGACCGCGCTAATGCTCGACTCAACCCAGATCAACTCGACGGTCGCAATGTCCGTTTTGAAAGTAGCCCGCCCGAACGGGCAACAGTTCTTGGCCGCGGGCGGGGTTCTAACTGGCCTCGGGGCGGCATCGTGTTGCGTGCTTCCGTTCGCGTTGCTTTCCCTGGGACTGGCTGGGGCCTGGGTTGGACACCTGACAGCGCTCGCTCCGTACAAGGTGCCGCTCATTGCTCTCACGTTGGCCTTCCTCGCAGGCGGTCTCGTCCTGCACTTCCGCAAATCCAGAGTGGGAGCCGGAGCCGGGGCATGCTGCGCCCGTCCGTGCGTATCTGATCGCCTGGCGAGGGCCGGTTTATGGAGCGCCACCATCCTGGTCGTGGCGACACTCCTCTTCCCCTATGTCGTCCCGTTCCTCGCTGACCTGTAGACGGGAAAGAAGAGCCCATGAAATCTCTCGCTCGACTCGCTGTGATCTTGGTGATCGTGTCCCCTGCCAGTCCCACTTTGGCTGCCGAACGCACGGCCACGCTTGAGGTGGATAGGATGACGTGTGCCAGCTTCGCGGTCTTGGTCAAGAGGAGCCTCACCAACGTGGATGGGGTCATCAAGGCGACGGTGTTTCTGGATACACGAACCGTGACGGTCGTGTTCGACGACGCCAAGGCCGGCCCTGGCAAGCTCACCACCGCCGCGAGTGAGGCCGGGTTTCCCGCGCGGGCCAGACCCTGAGGATAGTCAGCGCCTTGCGGTGACTGAAGCACCAGTTCGGGAGAGTCCCTAATGCTTGAAGTGACCCAGACGTCGTTTACCAAGTTGGGGGCCGATCAGGACGATGTCAGCCCGAAGGAAGCGCCGCTTTGGGCGGCCGGGGGCATCCTGGCCGCGCTCGGCGCCTCGTCGTGCTGCATCCTGCCCTTCGTGCTCTTCAGCCTCGGGGTGAGCGGTGCCTGGATCGGAAACCTGAGAACCCTGGCACCCTACCAGCCGCTCTTCATTGCGGCGGCGCTTGCCTTCCTGGGAATTGGGTTCTGGCGCGTCTACCGCCGCCCGAAGATGGCGTGCGCCGGCGGAAGCTACTGCGCCCGCCCAGCATCTGGCCGCATCGCCAAGTTCGTCCTCTGGACGGCAGCCGTGCTCGTCCTGGCCGCCGCGACCTTCCCTTACACCGCCCGCTTGTTCATCGATCCTTGAAAAGATCACTCGACATGAAGGCTCTGGTTCGTGCCGCCCTGACGGCCTCCGCCCTGCTTGCCGCGCGTGAGATTATGGCGGCACCGCGTACCGTAGCCCTCGAGATCGGCAACGTGAGCTGCGCCACCTGCGTGCCGATCGTGAAGAGGGTACTCTTCGGTATGTCGGGTGTCAGCCAGGTTGCGATCGTCGAGGGCACCGGCGAGGCAACAGCCACCGTTACCTTCGATGATGAGAAAGCCACGGTTGACGCCCTCGCCCAGGCCCTCGGCAAGGCCGGCTTCCCGACCCGTGTGAAGCAAGCGACTGCCACGACGCCCAACCCGGGCGTTGCCGTCCGGTAGATCGGGCCGGGAAGGATTTGACCCTCTCGGAAACCGCTCGTGTCGGGAAACGGACCACAACCCCGATCACGCCGGGATGTCCGTTCCTCTCGTCGGGACTGGCCTGACGAGGACCGCTGACTCGCTGCGAAGCCACGGGCTGCCAAAGGCCGTAGAAACAAAGGTTCCATGTCATGAATGACTGCTGCGCCACCCACAAGCGAAACGGCAGCGCCCGCTATGATCTCGTGGTCGTCGGCGCCGGCTCGGCTGGATTCTCGGCTGCGATCACAGCCGCCGAGCAGGGCGCGCAGATCGCTCTCGTCGGACACGGCATCATTGGCGGGACCTGCGTCAATATCGGCTGCGTGCCCTCCAAAGCCCTCATCCGCGTCGCGGAGGCTGTCCACCACGCGAAGGCCGCGACGTCGCGGTTCGACGGCATCGCGGCGCGGGCTCAGGTGACTGACTGGAGAGCACTGATCGCTCAGAAGAACGCTCTTGTCACAGGCCTTCGCCAGGCAAAGTATGCTGACCTCCTGCCTGCCTATAACAACGTGGCCTACCATGAAGGCCGTGCCAGCCTCGTCGAGGGTGGCGTTGAGGCCAACGGCAAGCGCCTGTTATCTGACCGGATCATCATTGCGACCGGGACGCGCCCGGCCCTGTCGACGATCCCGGGGATCGAGGACGTGTCTCCTCTCGATAGCACGACGGCGTTGGAGCTCACCGAGCTCCCGCTTTCCATGATTGTGCTCGGCGGCGGCTATATTGGGGCCGAGCTTGCGCAGACCTTTGCTCGCGTCGGCGTCGAGGTCACCCTTGTCTTCCGCAGCCACCTGCTGCCGGAGGCGGAACCGGAGATCGGGGCCGCGCTTACTGACTATCTGGTGGATGAGGGCGTCAGAGTGGTCGGCGGCCTGGCCTATGAGGCCGTTCAGCGGACAGGGGACGGCGTTGCCCTCACGGTCACGCGGGACGGGCGTGCCGAGACGCTGACTGCCGAGCGGATCCTGGTCGCGACCGGGCGCGCACCCAACGTCGAGAGCCTCGGCCTGCGGGAGGCCGGCGTTGCCCAGACGGCCACGGGCGCCATTCTGGTCGATGACTGGATGCGCACCTCCAAGGCCGGGGTCTATGCGGTGGGGGACGTCACGGGCAAGGACCAGTTCGTGTACATGGCCGCCTATGGCGCGAAGCTCGCGGCTAAGAACGCGCTGAACGGCGATCGCTTGCGCTATGACAACTCGGCCATGCCGGCGGTGGTCTTCACCGACCCGCAGGTCGCAAGCGTCGGCCTCACCGAGACGCAGGCCCGGTCAGCCGGACATGACGTGCGCATCTCGGTTCTCTCCCTCCACAATGTGCCGCGCGCGCTTGCGGCGCGCGATACCCGCGGCTTGATCAAGCTCGTAGCGGACCGAGGCACCCGAAAGCTGCTCGGCGCGCACATTCTCGCACCCGAAGGGGCCGACAGCATTCAGACCGCGGCCATGGCGATCCGCGGCGGGCTTACCATCGACGATCTGGCGGAGACGATCTTTCCCTACCTGACGACGGTAGAGGGCCTGAAGTTGGCGGCACAAACCTTCGACAGAGACGTGAAGAAGCTGTCGTGCTGCGCCGGATAAGCTGCCAACCTCTGCTGAGAGCCCAGCCATGGATGACGTTGCAAGCGCGAGACGGGAGCTTGCCGCCGAAATCAGGCCGGGCGTGCTGCGTCCGGACTGGTCGGCGGTCACGACGCCTGCGGCGCGCGAGGCGCTCTTGCGGCGCATGGTGGTGCGCGCCGGTCTGCTCGACCGATGGTCCCACGCCCTTGAAGCTAGCGAGGATCTCATCTGGCGAACTGTGCTGCAGCTTTATGCCGACCGCGGACGCCCACCACGGCCGAGCGAGGTCGCTGCAGAGACCGGGGTCGACCCGACCCGCGTCCAGGCGCTTCTTCGCAATCTCCAGCTCCGCGACCTCATCGGGCTCGAACCCGGTGCCGACGCGATCCGATACGCCTACCCATTCACGGAGGCGGCGAGCGGGCACAAAGTCGAGCTTCGGGGGCGGCGCATCCACGCCCTTTGTGCCATCGATGCCCTCGGAGTCGGGGCGATGTATCGAACCGACATCACGATCGCGTCGTCCTGCCGGCATTGTGGCGAGACGATCCGCGTTACGACGAGGGATGAAGGCCACGCGCTGCAGAGCGTCGCCCCGGCCGAAGCCGTCGTCTGGTACGATTTTGCCTATATCGGCAGCGCAGCCTCTTCATGCTGCCCATCGATCGCGTTCTTCTGCTCGGACGCCCATCGAGTCAGCTGGCGAGACACTCGGATGCAGCCCTCCGAGGGGGCCTGCTTGACGATCGGCGAGGCGCTGGAGCTGGGTCGCGCCGTTTTCGGCCCGGTTCTCATCGAACCTCTTGGCGGATCGAACGCAGACGTGGACGCAGAATGACAGGCTGCGCCGGGCCAGAGGCCTCGACCCACCCGTGGAGCGCCGAGGCAAAGAGCGTCGGAGAGAGCTACGCTGCGAAGCAACCCGAAACTCAGAGCGTTCTCGGTTCCTGCTCGCGGGGGCGGATCTGCCGACGTGGCAGCGTGCCGGGTCGAGACTTCAGATGTACGCCGCACCGGCCTCAGGCCTCCAGGTGATTTCGCCGAAGCTCATCTGCTTGGGGAAGCTTTCCATCAAGTCACTGCAACGCAACGCGGGCGGGATCGTTCTCCAGTCACCCTTGGGTTCGGAGCTCATCACAGGAGAGCAGTACTATGACGAGCAGATCGAGACAGGGCCTCACGGCCGGTGTTTTCGTCGTGGCTCTCGGCGCATTCGCGCCGGTCCACGCCCAGACCCAGCCGTCGGGGCCGCCGAATGCACCGGCGCAGGAATCTCAGTCCGGTATGCAGGGCCAGGGCAAGATGGGCCAGGGTGGGGGTCAGGGCTGTGGCATGGGCATGATGGGGCAAGGCGGTCAGGGCGGTGGCATGATGGGCCAAGGCGGCGGTATGAAGGGGGGAGCACCGTTGGGGCAGAATGCCGGCAACGGCGGGCAAATGGGCTGCTGACCCAGCACTTTCTCTGACGCGTGTTGGCTCAGCGGTCCTGCGCTCGGTCGCACGCGCAAGCGTCGCGTGTCCGGAGCTAATTTGGGGCCTGCGCCTTCGAGAGGCCTGTCATCCGTGGCCCTGGGCGGCATCGGTGCTGCGGAGGGGAGGCTCGCGCAGGCGAATGAAGGCCGCTCTGCGGCCGACATGGCGCCTCGTCGCGATGCTCGCTCAGTCTGGATGAGAGGCAGGGATGAGAGCACTGTCTAGACGGGCCGGCGGCATTGCGGCCCTTCTCCTGGCATCGGTTGCACTCGCGGCTTGCAACCCAATTTCGGCCCGCGCTCCGGAGACACCGGATCCAGAGGCTGTCAGTCGGGGAAGATATCTGGTGACAGCCGGCAATTGCGCGAGTTGCCATACCAGCCGCGGCGGCCAATACATGGCAGGGGGGCGTCCGATGGAGACGCCGTTCGGCGTCTTCTTCACTCCAAATCTGACATCTGACCCCATCGATGGGATCGGCCGCTGGCGCTTGGACGATCTGCGGCGCGCGCTGCGCTATGGGGTCTCCCCTGACAATCAGCACTACTACCCGGTGTTCCCCTATGGTTCGTTCACGGGCATGTCGGATGCCGACATCGGCGATCTTTGGGCTTATCTGCGCACCGTGCAGGCGGTGCCGCAGCCGAACCGAGCGCACGAGCTCGGCTTCCCCTTCAACCAACGCCTCGCGATGGCAGCATGGAAGATCCTATTCCTCTATCGCGGTCCCCTCGAACCTGCTCCGGAGCAAGGCGCGGTGTGGAACCGCGGGCGTTACCTTGTCACCTCCGTCACCCACTGTGCGGACTGCCATTCGCCGCGCAACATCCTCGGCGCCATCGATCGCAGCCACTTCATGGCCGGCGTCGCGGGGCGCGACGGTGGGCCGGACGGCTGGTCGGCGCCGAATCTGACTCCCGATCCGAGGTCCGGCATCGGCCGCTGGGCGGTCGACGACATCGCGGCCGTTCTGGCCGGCCATGGCATGCGCGGCATGCATATTGGCGGGCCAATGCGGGAAGTTGTCTGGAACACGGCGCAACTCACGGAGGAAGACCGACGCGCGATCGCTGTCTACGTCAAGTCGCTTCCAGCAGTCTACAACGTGGTGCGCTCGGGGGGCGGATGCTGCCGGTAGTCAGGGGGCATGCCCATCCATGTGCTCTGGCCGCACCCGGTTGGGACTGGGCGCGCTCGGAAGGTCCACCCCAAAGCCATGGGACGTCGTCGAGCGACGGAGAAGTTCTTTGCTGAGGCTAGCGCTGATTGCCCTGGTGATCTCGTTGGGAGGCGGTATGCTTGCTTTGATCCTCGGCGTCCCCACAGGCGCGGGCCGGATCTCGCTGATCCTGTCTGGTCTGTTGCTGGTCTTCGCCATAGTCTCCGCAGCGCTCGGCCTGCTCGCCGGCGAGGCTGTGTTCTGAAGGAGGCGCGTGATCCTGGCACCGGGCGGGACGCGATGCCGGGAGGTAGTGCGCGTTCATCGTCACGAGGCGGGTCCGGCGTCCGACGCTTCTGAGCAGGGTGTTAGTTCAGTATTTGCGCACGAGCGGTGCAGGCTCGACCGCCGCAACAGGTGTGGGCAGCAGCCAACGCACCCCGATCTTCACGTCGTGCGAGTCGATGTTCTTGAATGTCAGGGCCTCGCACGAACCGCACTGGCCGGCATAGTTGGAGACGGTGCCCGTCTTGGCGTCACCGAGGTTCAGGTAGCGGTAGGCGAACTCGACCTTGAGGTTCGAGGTCACGTCATAGCCGAGACCCGCGTGGAGAGCCCAGGCCAGGTTCGTCTTCGAACCGGGTCGGGCATAGGCCAAGCCCTGCGTGACGACGTTCGTGTCCTTGAAGTTGTCGATGGTGGTATAGGCCGCCCCAATACCGGCCCCCAGAAAGGGTGTCACCCCGTAATAGGTTCCGAAGTCGACATAGCCGTTCGCGAGAACCACCACGTCGCGCTTCGTGGCCGTGTACTCGTCGGTGCCGTACCCGAGCGGCAGGCTTTCGTCACGGTAGCGCTCTAGCCCGGTAAATGAGGCGGCGCTGCGGTACTCGCCCGTCACGTCGGCTCGGAACCAGCGGTTGAACCGATATCCGAGGCCCATCCCAGCGAGAGGCGCGCCTGCAAAGCCGAGGTTGACCTTCTCGATGGTGCCGAGCGCGTCGAGGCTGTTCGAGAGGCGGTCGACCGCTTGATTGCTGAAGCCGATGTCGCCGCGCAGGTAGAAGCCCGGTGCTTCCCGATCCCCGTCGCCCGCCAGTGAACCGCGCAGTTCAGGAGCGGGGGGCATTACGGGCCCCTGGAGGAGGTCGGCCGCTGACGCGGCGCTCACCCCCGCCGCAATCCACAGCACGCATCCAGCCATGCTGGAGCTTCTCACACCCGGCATTACAGCAAACTCCTGACCACGAGAGCGTTGCGGTCAATCGTGGACCTAACAGCAGAGACATGACCTGACCGTTAAGATTAACATGGGAGTCTCCACGCTGCCGGAATTGTTCTGCCTCCGATGCTCAGGGAGATGCCGCGAGGACAGATCAGCCCTTTGTCTCATCGGTCTTGCTGATTCAGATGCCCTCGAACAGGGCCGAGGAGATGTAGCGCTCGGCAAACGAGCAGGCGACCGTGACGATGCGCTTGCCCTTGAACTCGGGCCGGCTCGCGAGCTCCAGTGCCGCCGCGACGTTGCCGCCCGTCGAGATGCCGCCCGGGATGCCCTCGAGCCGCCCGAGCAGGCGCGCGGTCTCGAAGGACTCCTGGTTGGTGATCGTCAGGACTCCGTCGAGCACCGAGCGGTCGAGGTTGCCCGGGATGAAGCCGGCGCCGATGCCCTGGATCTTGTGCGGGCCGGGTTGGCCGCCCGAGAGGACCGCGGAATCCTCGGGCTCGACGGCGAAGAGCTTGAGGTTCGGCAGGCGAGGCTTCAGCACCTGGCCGACGCCCGTGATGGTGCCGCCGGTGCCGACACCGGCCACGAAGGCGTCGAGCTGGCCCTGCGTGTCGTTCCAGATCTCCTCGGCGGTGGTCTTGCGATGGATCTCGGGGTTGGCGGGGTTCTCGAATTGCTGCGGCATCACCGAGCCCGGGATCTCCTTGAGGAGTTCCTCCGCCTTGGCGATGGCGCCCTTCATGCCCTGCGGGCCGGGGGTGAGGGCGAGCTCGGCGCCCAGGAAGGCCAGCATCTTGCGGCGCTCCAGCGACATCGTCTCGGGCATCACCAGGATCAGGCGGTAGCCGCGGGCCGCCGCCACGAAGGCCAGCGCGATGCCGGTGTTGCCCGAGGTCGGCTCGACCAGGGTGCCGCCGGGCTTCAGGCGGCCCGAGGCCTCCAGGGCGTCGATCATGTTGACGCCGATGCGATCCTTGACGCTGGCGAGCGGGTTGAAGAACTCGAGCTTCAGCAGGATCTCGGCGTCGATGCCCCGCTCCTGGGGCAGGCGGTTCAGGCGGACGAGCGGCGTGTTGCCGATGGTCTCGGTGATGGAGCCGAAGACGCGGCCGTGGCCGGGCTTGCCGGAGGGGGACGAAACAGCGGAATCAGCCATGAACTTCTCCTGTGCAGCAGGGTTCGCGATGAGCACCGCGAACGGGTGGCGGCTGCCGTCAGGGCTGGCGCCCAGCCGACATCCGGGATTGGGTTGAAGGTTCTCGTAATCTGCGGAGTCTTATGACCGATCGAGCCTGGGAGTTGTGCACACGCTTCGCGCCACGTCTCCAGGAAGCTCTGCGGCACAGTCTCGATGCTGAACGCCGTCTCGCTCCGAGCCGAAGCGCCCGTGCCGCTGGCCGCCCGCTCCGGTGCAGAGACGAAGGCGCTGTCCCTCGACGCAAGGGCTCGCACGGCGGCATCCCCGCTATGAGTTTTGTTCATCAGTGAAGCGGAGAGCCTCCCCTCCGTCTACCCGTTGCCGTGGGAGGGCCGGTGTCCGTGATCATTCGCGAGCGCGGAGCGACCACCGTGCCTGTTGTCTCTGGCTCCGGAACCCTGATGCTGCGCCTTCGAGGCAGGGCCTTGCCGATTGGCGCCGCGATGTAAGGCTTCGGCCAAAGGCGCTGATCTTCTGGGCCCAGCGCAATGACCGGGGGCATCGGCCGGCTGAAGCCCGGATTGCTTTCTGCCCTGCGCATCTGGCTCGTGCGCATCAGCCAGCTGACACCGCTCTCGCTTGCCGAGGCTGCGAAAGGCGCTGGCACTCCCGATGCGATCAGGCCGGCAGCAGCCAGAACCACACCCACGCGTCTCATCTGACTCTCCAAAGCCTGAAGCTGCGGGCTTCTCAAGTGAGTTCGAGGCATCGCGTGTGCTGGTTACAAGTGACTGGGCCCAGCTGCCGTCGGGCCGGGCCGATCGAAAGGGTAAGGTCAAAATGAAGCGGCTGGGCACGCAGACGCCCTGGTCAGCGAGTCAGACCAAGTATGGGCATGCAAGCCCAATTCGTTCTGGGCTCGCCATCCCACCGTGCCTCACCGCCAGCCCTTTGCCCGCGTTCCTCCCGATGGGCCCAGTCGAGAACTCAGCCGATCATGTGAACCGGTCGGGGCAGGACGTATCCAAGCCGCCGCTTCTCTCGTTGGGACGCGGGCCTTCGGCTTGTAACCGTTCTCTCCGCCGTTCCGAAGTGACCCGAGACGCCTGCAGGTTTTGGATATCTGGGGAAGGGAAATGATACGCGTTGCGCCTGTTCTGGCGATCGGCGGATCGATGGCATCCGCAGTGACTTGCGCGGCCTCGCACGGTCAGAGCGGCGCCGGTTGGCTGCTGCGTGCTCGAACCTGGCACAGGCCTCATGAGCAGGATCTCGCGCCTGTCCT
This sequence comes from Methylobacterium sp. 092160098-2, assembly GCF_028920805.1. Taxonomy (NCBI): domain Bacteria; kingdom Pseudomonadati; phylum Pseudomonadota; class Alphaproteobacteria; order Hyphomicrobiales; family Methylobacteriaceae; genus Methylobacterium; species Methylobacterium sp. 092160098-2. The sequence continues at coordinate 113,290 of NZ_JAQPZJ010000004.1, forward strand.
GCCTCCTGTCGCCCCTTCGAATGGCTCCGTGGTCGCCCATCGACTCTTGAGCCAATGGGTCTGACACGATGTCACCTCGCACAACGATGCTCAGTGTGGCACGGCGCTTTGTGCCGGCGCCGTTTGGGATTGCCCCGAGGGTTGCTCTCTTCGCGGCGGTTCTGCTGTCTGAGCCGAGCCCCATCGCAGCCCAGCAATCTGCTCAGCCCGGAGTTGGGCCCGTGACTTCAGGGGGGCGCGAACCGAGCCGGTTCGGCGGTCACGTACACGCGCTTGCTGTCGATCCCGTAACAGGCGACCTCCTTCTCGGCGCCCGGCCGATTTACCGCAGCCGCGACGGCGGGGGCACATGGCAAGCGGTCGACGGAACTCCCAAGAGTGAAGTGCGCGCCAACGTGACTTCGATCACGGTCGATCCGCGCAATCCCCACACCCTGTACGCCACCGGGCACGGGCTCGGGGTCATCAAGAGTACGGACGGAGGCCGATCGTGGGGGCGGGCATCAGACGGTTTGGCGGGTGAGGCCACCGAGGCCTTCGCCATCGCGGCGAACGATTCGAAGATTCTCTATGTCTGGGTGCTCGGAAACGGCTTGTACCGTAGCAAGGACGCTGCCGCCTCATGGCAGCGGGTCGACGACGGCCCGACACAACAGGAGATCCGAAGTCTGGCCTCGGTTGGAACCACCACGGGCATGGGCGGCATCTGGCTCTATGCCGGCCTCGACACGGGCATCGTCAGAAGCCCGGATTGCTTCTGCGGATGGGATCCTCTGCCCAATGTCGGGCTGCCCGAGAGGAGCCGGGTCTACAGCCTAGCTGCATCGCCAGCCGATCCAAAGATTGTGTTCGCCGGGATGCGCCAGGGCGTGTTCAAGACCATTGACGGTGGCCAGAGCTGGATCCGAGCCACGGATCACATCGCGGATGCGATCGTGACGGTGAACCCGGCCAAGCCAAGCGAAGTCTACGCGGTCGGAGCAGATGGAACCTTGATTGCCAGCAAGGACGCTGGCGTGACCTGGATGCGGGTAGGCCAGCGTGAAGGCCGACTCGGTCCCGGTTGAGCTGGGAACTTGTGCCGATGTCAGAGCAAAATCTTAGCCCGCAGCAAGCGCGCCTCCTGGCCCAGATCGGCTCGCGCAAGGTTCTCGGCCCGTTCTCGGCTGAGCACTGTCTACAGCAGGATTGTCGTTCGATCGTGACGCCCCTGGCCTTCATCCTTCTCAGCCGAACCTGGATTGCTCCATGAAGCCCGACCTGATGAAAAGATTTGCCCTTCTGCTGGCCCTGACAGCACCGGCAAGTATCGCTCTCGCACAGGAGTACAGGGCAGGCGCGCTCGTGATCGATCGACCCTGGACGCGCGCCACCCCGGCGGGCGCCAAGGTCGCAGCGGGTTACGCGGTCATCCGGAACACGGGCAACGTGCCCGATCGTCTGACAGGCGGCACGGTCGAGGTTGCGGACCATATCGAGATCCACGAGATGGCGGTCGAGAACGACATCATGCGAATGCGTCCACTGCCGGACGGGCTGGAGATCCGGTCCGATGCCGCAACGGAGATCAAGCCAGGCGGCTACCACATCATGATGATGGACCTGAAGCGGCCGCTCAAACAGGGTGAGGTCGTGAAGGGCATCCTGACCTTCGAGAAGGCCGGCACGGTGCCGGTCGAGTTCGCCGTTCAGTCGATCGGGGCGCAGGTGCCGCCCGGCCAGCACGAGCACTGAGGCGTATGGGCCGCCTCACGACGCGCGCGGTGATGATGGCTATGGCTCTTGCCGCGGCAGCAGCTGTTGCCGCGGCAGCAGCCCTGGTGTTCAGCCAGAATGCCTCTCTGCGGCCGGACGCCGGGGCGGCCCCGCGTTCCGCAGCGGAGGCGCGGCCTCAAACATCCGGGCTGGCACCGCCGGACATCCCACCCGAGACCTTCGCCCCCGTGTTCCGCCCCTGCGCGCATTGTCATGAGATCGGTCCTGGCGCCCATCACAAGGCGGGGCCGCACCTCAACCGGTTGCTGGGTCGCTTAGCCGGTCGAATTGCAGGCTATCCCTACTCGCCTGCTCTGCGTGACAATGGTCTGATCTGGGACGAAGCGGTGCTAACCCGCTTCCTGCAAGCACCGGCCGCGCTCGTGCCCGGCACGCGCATGATCTTCTCCGGCCTCAGTGACGAAGATCAGATTGCGGCCTTGATCGCCTTTCTTAAAAAAGCGGGAGAGGCCGAGCCTGCTCCCAGAGGAGGTCGCTCATGACCCGGCGTCTCCTGCTCGTTCTGATCGTCGCCCTCGTCCCCGTGGTTGCTGTCGCCGCATTTTACCTCAGTGAGATGGGACGGCCGACTGCGCCCGCCGTTCAGGCGATCGGCAAGCCGGCGATCGGTGGTCCCTTCCGGCTCACCACACACGATGGGCAGTCACTCTCGAGCGAGGATCTGAAGGGTAAGCCCTTCGCCGTATTCTTCGGCTTCACACATTGCCCCGACATCTGCCCGACCACCCTTTTCGAACTCGCGGAGGACCTCAAGGCGCTCGGGCCTGAAGCCGGTCGGCTGCAGGTGCTCTTTGTCACCGTCGATCCCCAGCGGGATACGCCGGAACTCCTGTCGCGTTACGTCCAGTCCTTCAGCTCGCGCATCGTCGGCCTGACCGGGTCGGAAGAGGAGGTGGCGGCGGCCGTAAAGGCCTACAAGGTCTTTCGCCAGAAGCTTCCAACCGAGGGCGGCGACTACACGATGAACCACACCGCGACCGTCTATCTCATGGACCGCGAGGGTCAGTTCTTCAGCGCGCTCAGCCCGCAGGAAAGCCAGGAGATGCGCCGAGCCAAGCTCAAGCGGTTGCTCCGGGAGGGATGACGCACAAGTCAGACGAGAGGGAGAGAGCCGAAGCCTCCGGGCCGGCAAGCAGCAGACAACCGCTCGCTCGCTTCGAGAGCTGGTTCACGGAGAAGACCGCGGAGGGTCGATGGAACAAGGCACCTCTTACGCGCTCAAGCCAGGGTCGGGCGCCTCAGCGGGACAATGGCCCGGTTTGTCACCTCGACCCGTTCAGCCGCCCCAGTGGTTCAAGATCGAGCTGGTGCACTGACGCGGACAAACCGTACAGCAATCGAGCGAATTTATTCTGCGGTAGCACGTAGTTAGCAGGAGACATCGTGATGCGACCGTCTGCGTCTGTGCACTAGGAGGAACCCTCAAATGGCGATGTCTTCAGCCCAGTCCTGGACCCTGGCCGGGATCCGGAAACCGTACGGTGATGTCATCCAGGGTCTATCCTGTGACGGCCGCGAAGTGCGGGCGGCGGTGTTCGACGAGAACCAGGTGCGCGCCGCCGCAGGTCTGACGATGGTGCTCGGCGCGGTGGCGTTCGCGTACGCTTATCTTGCCAGGGTGTATGTGCCGATCCAAATCGTCACCATCGTGTTCTTCATCGAGTTTCTGATCCGTGTGACCGTCGGGCTCAAGTATAGCCCCATGGGTCTGCTCGCGCGCTGGATGACACGGCGCCAGGCGCCCCAATGGGCGTCGGCCAAGCCGAAGCGGTTTGCCTGGACGCTCGGCCTCGTCATGTCGCTGGCGATGGTGATCATCACGAACAGCGGCATCCGCGGCGCACTGCCCCTGACGATCTGCCTGATCTGCCTGACCCTGATGTGGCTCGAAGCCGTGCTCGGCCTGTGCCTCGGCTGCGAGATCCACGGCCTGATGGTCCGGCGCGGTTGGGCGACCAAGGACGAGGCCTTCGAGATTTGCGGGCACGGCGCCTGCACGATCGACGGACGGCGCTAACTCGAAAGCTATCCTGAACGTGGCAGCTGATATCTCGCGCTTTGTCCCGCCTGTCGCCGTGCGAGAGCGGATCGTCGGCCTCGACCGGCGCGTGCCCGTGCTCGATGGATCGACGCGGCGCTACATCAACCTGGACAATGCCGCGAGCACCCCGGCGCTTCGCAATGTCTTGGACACCGTCAACCAGTTCATGGAGTGGTACGCCTCGGTACACCGCGGCGCGGGCTTCAAGAGCCGCGTCGCCACTCAAGCGTACGAGGATGCGCGCCAGACCGTGGCACAGTTCGTCGGGGCAAACCCACGCCAACACGTCGTCATCTTCGGCAAGAACGCCACCGAGGCCATCAACAAGCTATCCTACCGGCTGCCGCTTTCTCCCGAAGACGTGGTGCTGGTCTCGCAACTGGAGCACCACAGCAACGACCTGCCCTGGCGGGCGCGGGCGCGCGTCGAGCACATCGGTGTCGACGCGCACGGTGGGCTGGACGAGGTTCATCTCGACCGCTTGCTCCAAACGCATGCGGGCCGGGTGAAGCTGGTGGCTGTCACCGGCGGTTCCAACGTCAGCGGGGTCATGCCCAACCTTCAGAGGCTGGCGGTGAAGGCGCACGCCGCCGGGGCGCAGATCTTGGTCGATTGCGCTCAGCTGGCTCCGCACCGGGGGATCGACATCGGCACGCTCGAGGATCCAGCCCATCTGGATTACGTGACCCTCTCGGCGCACAAGATGTACGCGCCGTTCGGCACCGGTGCCTTGATCGGCCGACGAGACACGTTCGAGCGGGGTGAGCCGGAATATCGCGGTGGCGGCACGATCGAGTTCGTCTCACTCGAGAGCGTCGCTTGGGCCGATGCGCCGGATCGCGACGAGGCGGGAACACCGAATGTGGTGGGCGCGGTGGCCTTGGCTGCCGCGATGCAGACGTTGAATCACATCGGGATGGAGGCCATCGCCCGCCACGAAGCCGAGCTCACGGCCTACGCGCTGGAACGGATGGCGCAGATCGAGGGCCTGCGCCTCTACGGTGAGGCCGATCCAGCGCGCGCTTCTCAGCGCTTGGGTGTGATCGCGTTCAATCTCGAACCCTACTCCCACGCCCTGGTCGCGGCCGTGCTCGGAACGGAATTCGGCATTGGCGTGCGCAACGGCTGCTTTTGCGCGCACCCCTATCTCATCCATCTGCTCGGGTTGACACCTGAAGATGTGCTGCAGATCCGCTCCAGTATGGCGGCGGGCGATCGCCGGGCCATGCCGGGTATGGTCCGCGTGAGCTTCGGCACCTACAACACGGTCGAAGACATCGACAGGCTCGCCGAAGCGCTGACTGCGATTGCGCGCGGCGAATATGAGGGGCAATACTGCCAGGATCGAGCTAGTGGCGAGTACTCTGCGCGCGGCTGGTCGCCGGATCTCGATGAACATTTTTCGCTGGGCGCCGTGCGCCGGGGTTGTGCTTCCGAGGCGTCGCGCGGGCGGTGAGGCATGAGGGAGCCCGCCGCCGGCAGTTCGAGCGACGGAAATGCCAAAGCGGCGTGCGCCCGAGTTCGGGGTCAGGATACGTGCAGGGAGCTCCGGCAGGCCGCCGAATAGCCCGGCCGGCGCATCGTCGGGCAGCGAAGATTGGCAGGACCGGCAACACCGAGGTGGACCATGGCGATAGCGCCTCGACTCCTGCTCCCGACGGCACTCCTCTGGGCTGGCGCCGTCTCAGGGGCACCGGCGGGAGATGCACCCTTCGGTCTCGCATGGGGGCCGCTCACATCCGTGCCCCGCCCATCCATGGCGGATCGCGAGGGGAACGTCACGGCCCTGTTCTACGTCCACGGCCAGCCCCCGGCGTCCGGGTCCGACACCCAGCAAATCGTCCTCGAGGTCTGTCAGGAGGAGGGTCTGCAGCAGGTCATCTGGCTCAGCCGGCCTTTCGCGGAGGCCGAGATCCCGTCGGCCTACGCAGCCATCTATCGGGAGGGGGTTCGACGTTACGGCGCGCCGCGGGACGACAGGCCGACGCAAGCGGTCGTTTGGCCGACGGGGCGGACGCTTCTGGCGATCCGCCTCGTCGCGGGCGGCGGGAAACGCATCATCATGATTGCCTCGGGCGAACTCTACGAGAAGTGCTCGCTGGAGCAGGAGGCCGCGCGACCGGCCATCCCGCCACCGTCCACACCGCCGACCTACTCGAAGCCCGGGAACGGCGCATAGCGCCATGACCGCGCGCTGGCCGGAGCTCATCCGTGTCCGGCCGGAACTGTCCCGCAACCCTGGAGCGCAGAAGAGTTTCGATGCGAAGAACACTGATAGTGGCCCTCGGCATCGCGGTCGCGACATCCGCGCAGGCGCAATCGACGGCCAAGATCGTCGGCATCGGTGCCCAGACCTGCGCTGAATTCAACAAGGAGATCGGTTCGACCCAAGCAGCCGAGCTGTACTTCTTTGCTTGGGCACAAGGGTTCATGAGCGGCGTTCTCATTCGTGCGCCCGCAGGTTTGGACGAAGGCTTGGATCTGACACCACGCTCTTTTCCGCTTCAGGCGCAAGTAGATTTTCTGCGCACGTTTTGCGCCCAGAACCCAGATCAAGACTACATGGATGCCGTCAGGGCTCTCTACCGGCGCTTGCGCGGGCCCGGCATTTAGATGCGAACCTCTCCAGGCAACATGGGCTCGCGAGAGCCCGACGAGACCGCCTTGCGTGCCTGCCGCAACATATTCTACTTCACGCTGAAAGGAACGATGATATCGCCCCCGAATGTAAACTGAGATCCCTTGGTGCCGCGCCCGAAGGGTGTCGTGCCGTTCAAGGAGGTGTCGTAGCGAACCTCTGGCCTGATAATCAGCTGTTTGATGCCGAAGATGTTCTCTGACAGCGTCGGAGTCAGGTTCAGGCCCGCCGTGACAGCGCCGTAGGTCGTTCGGCCGCCGCTGTAGCTCCCATTTGGGCGCCCGTACTCGGCGTTCACGAAATCAAAGTTGCCCGGGAATGCGGCAACAAAGAAGCCTTTGTTGTCCCGCCAAATTTCACCCCTGACTACGACCTTCAGCCAATCGTTAACCGCATAGGACACGTACTGCGCCACGCCGTAGCCGTCGGCTTTGAAGCCATCGTCTTTGATGTAGTTGAGATCGGTTGTGAAAACCAGCCTTTCACTGGCCTTCCACACCGCGGTGACGTCGTTGAGGTAGCGGAGTGACCTGTTCGGGTTGCAGAGGCACGCCTGCGAAATACTCGGAACGCCGGGATTCTCTGGCCCGATCAAGGTTGTTGCTGTGATCGTGAGGCCGCTCCCGAGAAGGTTGTTCAGGGCAAAGCCACCGTGAAAGCTGGCCGACCCGTTATTGTCCCCCCTGCCGAGCGTGGTGTTCACGCCGCTCACGACCCCGGCGAAGACATCGAGAACTTCATTCACGTGCGTGGTTGTGAGAATCCCGGTGTGCTTGAAGGGGATGCCGAAGTTGAAGATGTAGGAGTGAGAGTAAAGCAGGTTATCAGGAGCATAAATCACCTCTGCTCCTTCCAGGGTAACGAATTGTCCCAACTTCACATCGATCCCGCCCGCCGTCAGCCAAGGCAGATGGGCGACTCCGTAAGCCTCGACAATGTTAAACTGATTGAGCCCGTTGATGGAGTAATCGAACTGCCCCAGAAACTGCGTTGCCCTCGCATCCGAACCATACAGGGTCTGCAATTTGAACCCGACGTCGTACCCGCTCGGGTCCGTCGAGAGCGGCCTCTGGATCGTCAACACGGTCTGGTTCAACAGGAAGCGGTTGGCCTTATCGGTAAAGAGGTGGCCAAAATTGATCCCGTCCGGCGGGCTGGCGGGGTTGGCAGTAAGCCCTGCCTCGACATGACCTGTTATCGAGACCGTGTCCCACCAGGACTGCACAGCAACCGGAGGGGCGGAGTTCAGGTCGGCCGCTGCGGCGACCGTGGCCGGGCCCAGCAAAACCACAGCTTGGAATATGCCGATGTGCTTCATGATCCTCTCCGGGCGCCTGCTGGTTGAGCCCTCGCCCTCAGACACTACGGGCTCAAAATTGGATCAAGAGTAAAGTCCGGGCAACCTGTCCAAGCGATAAGCAAAGCAGCCATCTTGGAGACTTTGCAGGCCGGGCTGCTTTTCTCGCCACAGCGGCTGCGGGCCGGACAACAAAGGCGATCGGTGCTCCGATGTTGATGGGAGCCAAAGGTGGCATCGTGTTCCCACCGGCCTCAAGCCGGCCGTGGGACGAGCCCACGCAGATCCGGACATGGCCCTGCGTCAGCCTTCAGCCGACGCGGGCGTCTCCCTCGAAATTCCTTCGGAAGACGAGTTCCGGTGTTCGTGCGGCGCTGAGAATCGCGAAAATCCCTCCTACCCATAGCTCTGAAGGAGGGACCCCACCAAAAGATTCCAGCCATCGACGAGCACGAAGAAAATCAGTTTCAGCGGCAAGGCCACACTGGCCGGAGGCATCAGCTGCATGCCCAGAGCCATCAGAACTGAAGCCGCGGCCAAGTCGATGATCAGGAACGGGACAAACAGCAAAAACCCGATCTCGAAGGCGCGCCGCAGCTCGGACAGCAGGAAGGCCGGCGCAATCACCTCCAGACCGATGTCATCCGGTTTGGCTGGAGGAGGCGCTTTGTCCAGCTTGAGGAAGAAATCGAGTTCCTTCTCACGAACGTTTTTCAGCATGAACCTCCGGAAGGGGGCCAGCGATCGCGCAAAAGCCTCCCCCTGCTCGATCTCCCCGGCCAGCAGCGGTTCGATACCCGTGCGGTAGGCCTCTCGTCCGACTGGCGCCATGATGAAGGCGGTCAGGAACAGGGCAAGCACCGTGATGACAGCGTTGGGCGGAGCCGTCGGGGTGCCAAACGCGGAGCGCAGGATTGAGAGGACCACGACGATGCGGGTAAACGACGTCACGACCAGCAGCACCGACGGCGCCAGCGAGAGGAGCGTGATCAGTGCAACCAGTTGAAGTGCACGTTCGGAGGCGCCGACACCGCCGAGATCAAGCTCAAGGGTCTGAGCGTCGACCGGAGTTGCGGTGAGGAGGAAGGTAAGAACAAGGGTCTGCGCAAGCCCGAGGACCCCAGGTCTTCCGGATGGTGTTCGGGATTGTTGCCGCGATAGAACCATCAGAACCTCTGCCCTCGTCCAGAGAAGGCCTGTCGAGCGCCTTAGCGGCTTCTGCTTGTAACCGGAAGCGCCATTCTGAGAACACGAGGAGGGGGCAGGCGCCTCAGCCCAGGGCTGTTCAACGCTTTTGACTGAGTGACGCGTCTGCCGGTTTGGGGAGCGGCGTTTCCGCTTTTGCGGCGTCGGTTTGTGTGACTCTATGGGGCGCAGCCCAGCGCGCAGGTTGCCCCATGGCGACGGCGCTCGATCTCGTATCCTGCCTAGCCCTGATCCCGGATCGGCGCCGGCGTGAGGGAAGGATGTACAGCCAGGTTGGGGTGATCGTGTTTTCGCTCATGGCCCTGCTGAGCGGGGCGCGCTCGTACCGGCAAATTCATACGCTGATCCAGCGACGCCTCTCGCTCCTCAACGCCGCCTTTCCCCAAGCGGTGCTGCGTCGGGCGCCGGCCTACACGTCGGTGCGAGGCATTTTGCAGCAACTCGATCCGGCCGCCTTGGAGCAGGCATTTCGGCGCCATGCCGAGGGGCTTGATCGCTCCTGTGGAGACACGCCGTCCCGGTTCGTTGCCATCGACGGCAAGACCTTGCGGCAGAGATTCGACCAGTTCGCCGACCGCAAGGCGGCGCATGTTCTCAGCGCCTTTGCGGTCGACCACCAGATCATCCTCGCCCACGCCGTCGTCGACGAGAAGTCCAACGAGATTTCGGCGGTCCAAGCCCTGATTGCCGAGATGGCTTGAGCGGGTGCGTGATCACGCTCGACGCTCTGCACTGCCAAAACAACGTTTGAGCCGGTGCGTGAGAGCGGCAATGAGGTGATCGTCCAGGTCAAGACCAACCAGCCGGCCCTGCTGTGCCGTCTCGAACACGTCGTCGCTACGCGAGCGCCCATCGCGGTCGAGAGCAGCCGGCATCGCGGGCGAAACCGGCAGGAAGACCGCTGCATCACCGTCTACCCGGGGGGCCGACATAGGACGGGCACAAAACCACGCTAAGCGGACAGAGCAAGAACATCGGACCTGTCAGTGTGCTTGCGGTTGAGGGGTCTGAAGCCATCGAGCCCGATCGCCGCTTCTCCGGTCCAGATGTAATCGCCGGTGAGGTTGATGTGCTGCCAGCCGAGCGGTGCCAGGTGAGCGAGCAAATCGTCCGGAACGGGCTCGCCCTGGCGGCGCAACTGACGGATGGCGCGGTCCATGTAGACCGTGTTCCAGAGGATGATCGCGGCCACAACCAGGTTCAGGCCGCTGGCGCGATGTTGACGGCTCTCCGCGTCGCGATCCCGTATGCGCCCGAGGCGATGGAAGCAGACCGCCCGAGCGAGCGCGTTGCGGGACTCGCCCTTGTTCAGTTCCGCGCTCGCCTGTCGGCGCAGGCCGGGATCCTCCAGCCAGTCGAGGGTGAACAGGGTGCGCTCGATCCGCCCCAGCTCCCGCAGCGCCAGGGCCAGCCCGTTTTGGCGCGGATAGGATCCGAGGCGCCGCAACATCAGCGAGGCGGGCACGCTGCCCACGCGCACGGAGGTCGCCAAGCGCAGGAGGTCGTCCCAATGGCGCGTGATCAACGCTTCGTCGATCCGGCCGGCCAGGAACGGTTCGAGCGTCGGCCATCGCCCGGCCGGGGCAAAGGCATGGAGCCTGCGATCGGAGAGGTTCGGGATGCGCGGCGCGAAGCGGAAGCCGAGCAGATGGCAGAGCCCGAACACATGGTCCGAGACGCCACCGCCATCGGTGTGGTGGATCGCGATGTCGACGCCGCCGCCATGGTAGAGAAGGCCATCGATGACGTGGGCGGCTTCGCCCTCGGTCGCCGAGATGACCTTCGTGTGGAACGGGGCATAGCGGCCGGAGATGAATGTGTAGAACGAGACGGCGGGGTGAGATCCCTTGTGCGGATTGATCGTCCCGGCGCCCTCGGCGTGCCCACCGAGCGGGAAGTGCTGCCCGTCGGAACTCGACACGACCGCAGCCCCGAACGCGGCGGCCAGGGGATGAGCGTGTTGAGCGGCGACGACCGCGGCCAGCGCCCGGCCATAGTTGTCCTCGTTCAGATGCCATCCGGCCGTCCAGGCGAGCTGGCGGTAGCTGGCCACCGCGCAGGCGTCGGCCATGCGGGTGAGACCGAGATTGGTGGCGTCGGCCAGCACCGCCGTCAGGACGATGCGCCGATCGGACGTCGGCAAGCCCGTCCGGAGATGGGTGAAGTGGTCGCAAAGACCGGTCCAGCCGTCGACTTCGGCGACGAGATCCGTGATCCGGATCCGCGGCATCAGGGCCTGGATGCGGGCGGCCAGATCTTCGGCGGCCTCGGGGGTGATCGCCTGTGGCGCGGTGATCCGCAAGGCGGTCGCGGAGATGCGGACGTCGGCGAGGAGGTTGCGGTCGGCACGCCGTTCCACTTGGTCCAGGCGCTCTCCGAGGAGCGTCTTGCGCATTTGCAGATAGACGGACGGATCGTCCGGAACGGCGAGCGGCAGCGGTCCTGCCTGCCGCATCGTGGTGAACAGTGCCTGCGGGATCATCTGGTCTTCGATGGCACGGTACTGCCGGCTGCCGGCGACCCAGACATCCCCGGCGCGCAGCCTGTCGCGCAACTCTGCGAAGAGGCAGAGTTCGTAAGCGGCGGCATCGAGGTGACCGCCGCGCAGGACCGCGCTCCGCCAGCCATGCCGAACGAACCCGGTCGGTAGGTCGCCTGGGAGCGTGCGGCGCGTCCCGCGATAGAAGACGCGCATGCGCTCGACCGCCCGCAGGAGGCCATCCGTGCTGGCGATCCCATGGAACGCGAAGCTGTCGAGGAACAGGGGGCCGATCCGGCGCACGAGCCCGTGACTGGCGGCGGCAAGGGCGGCATGGTCGGCTCCGTCCGGACGGGACAGGCGATCCGCTTCGGCGACCGCACGCATGAAGCCGTCCCAGGAGATGACGCTCTCGATCGCCGCGAAGGCGTCGCCTCGTGCGTCGCGCACCGCGATCAACGCATGCCCGACGCGGGCGAGGAGCCGGATCTTGTCGTTGACGGCCCGCGCGTTGGCCTGCAACTCGGAGGCGGCGCGTCGCTCGGCCCGCCGGAACAGCCCTCCCACGAGCCGGTCGAACAGGCCGACGGCTTCGTCGGTAAGGCGGGTCATGGCGTCCAGCGCGGTGACGGCGAGGACGGCGTGCCGCCGGAGGGGCGACAGGCTCTTCAGGTGTTGTGCGGACAGGCGCATTCCTTCGCGGGCCAGGGCTTGGCGGCGATCGGTTTGGATCGCCTCGACGAGCGTAGCGTCGAGCCCGAGGGATCGAAGCCGCCCGAGCTGGCCGAGAAGGCGCACCAACGCGCGATGTCCTGCCGCTCCCGGTGGCTGACGCGCCCAGGCGAGCGGGCTCAGCACAGCCTCGGCGGGAACGTCCAGAAGGGCGTCCAATGCGGCACGCCGGCGATTGTCGAGCCGGGCATCGATCTGACGGTCCACATACCGGTCCGCCTGAGACAAGGCGTCGGCGGTCAGACGCTCGATCACCGTGGGACCCGGTGCGGCGATGGCCCGGCGGCGAAGCTCCTCCATGAGAAGCCGGGCGAGCGTTGTGCCACTCGTCGTGGCCAGGGCCTGGGGCAGCAGCCATCGGGCCATCGCGATGCGATCGGGCCGGGCAAAGGTCCTGAACCCGAACGCGGTGTAGAGGGCCTGGAGTTGGTCGTAGCGGGTCTGGGACCGGATGGCGTAGTCGACCAGAGCGTCCGAGGGCAGATCGAGCTGGTCGGCGATGAACGTCAGAACCTCCCGCGGCACGACTTCACCGCGATGGAGCAGACGCCCCGGATAGCGCAGTGCGCAGAGCTGGACGGCAAAGCCGAGGCGATTGTGAGCCCGCCGCCGCCGGGCGATGACCGCGAGGTCGGCTGGAGACAGGGTATAGTAACGGACGAGGTCGGCTTCGTCCGTCGCCAGGGCGAGCAACGCGTCGAGTTGGGTTCGGGTCACGGCTCGGCGGCGTGGCATGGCGGCTCTGTCCCAATTGGAGTAATGGCTATTTGCGATGCCGGCAGGCCAAGCTGGAACAAGGACTTGGCGGGCGCAGGGCCGGGAGGGTTCAATTGGGACAGAGCGCGGCGATCTATTGCCGGGTCTCGACCGCGGACCAATCCTGCGAGCGTCAGGAGCGCGATCTGCGTGCCTTCGCCGAGCGCGCCGGCTACGCGGTGGTCGGCGTGTTCAGGGAAACCGGCTCGGGGGTGAAGCTCGACCGTATCGAGCGCCGCAAGGTCATGGCGCTGGCGCAAGCCCGCCGGATCGACGTGGTGCTGGTGACGGAGCTGTCGCGCTGGGGCCGCTCGACCCTCGACCTTCTCGAAACCCTGCGTGAACTCGAAGCCCGGCGCGTCTCTGTCGTGGCGATGAGCGGCATGACCTTCGACCTGGCGAGCGCGACCGGCCGCATGATGGCCACGGTGCTGGCCGGGATCGCCGAGTTCGAGCGCGAACTCCTGCGCGAGCGTGTCCGCTCGGGCCTGGCGGCGGCCCGGGCACGGGGCCGGGTGCTCGGGCGGCAGACCGGCCAGAGGCCGAAATCCGACCGTCTCGCCCCGAAGGTTTTGGCCCTGATCGAGGCCGGGCGGAGCTACCGGCTGATCGGCCGCGAACTCGGGCTCAGCAAGAACACAGTGGCGGAGATCGTCAAACGCCATCGCAAACCGGTGGCCGGAGTCCGCCCGTGAGCCGGCCGCCGCGCAAGCCCCCGGCCAACGCCTACCGCAAGGTCGACTTCCGCGAGGAGGCTCGGGCGATCGTCTTCAAGGATCGGTACGATCGGAAATACGGCCGGGCCGTCGATACCGCCGGCACGATCGCCCGAGCCCTGGAGCGCGCCTACAAGCAAGGCTTCGCCGATGCCCAGGACCCGCACCGATCGGCCTCGCCGGTGACCGAGCCGACGGCTGGCCCGCTCGAATGGGGGTTCATTCCGCCGCGTCCTAGGAACGCATTCTGGTCCTGCTGCCTGTTCATCCTTGGCCGTCAGGGCAATCGCCTGCGCCTCGGGCATCTCGAACCCGCTCTGACCGAACGGGGAACCCAGGGCTGGCGGCTCGTCGTCGAGGGTTACGAACCCGAGCTCAAGGATGTGATCAGCGCCAGTTCGATCCGACCGTTGGTCAAATTGGGCCTGCTGGAGAGCGCCCCGAGCAGTCCCGAGAGGTTGACCATCAGCGCCCGGGGCCGCGCCACATGGGAGCTGTACCTTCTCTCAGGTGAACTGGGCCCCTGAGCATCGCTCCAACCCAAACTTCGTTCCTCGTTTGTCTCCTTAGCGTGGTTTTGTGCCCGTCCTATGTCGGCACCCC
>NZ_JAQPZJ010000005.1:0-60214 GCF_028920805.1 Methylobacterium sp. 092160098-2
GTTGCGCCCCGTCACGTCGACCTGAGGCCTTTCGTGCTGTGCGGGGCGGACAAGATCCGGATCGTGCCGGGCGGTCTGACCCGGGTGGCGCTGAAGGAAGGGTCCCTGGTGGTCAATTCCAGCCAGGGCGGTGGCACGAAGGACACGTGGGTGCTCGACGCCTAAGGTCCGCGACGTCCGGACGTTCCGAGGCGCGGACACCGTGGTCCGCACGACTTGGCTGAAGACCGATGCTTTCCAGGACTGCCGACAATCTCTTCTGGCTCTCGCGCTACGTGGAGCGGGCCGACTTCGTCGCCCGTATCCTCGATGCGGCCCACCGTTTCGCCTCGCTGCCGACGAGCTACGGCGGCGGCGGGAGCAACGAGTGGGAATCCGCCCTCGCCTCGGCCGGCGACCCGGACGCGTTCAAGACGCACTACAGTGCGGTGAACGCCGACACGGTCTGCGATTTTCTGGCCTTCAGCCCGCACAACCCGTCCTCGATCCGCTCCTGCATCGAGGCGGCCCGCGAGAATGCCCGCTCGGTGCGCACGGCGCTCACCACCGAGATGTGGGACGCGATCAACGGCGCGTGGCTGGAGTTGCGCAACTACGCCGGCAAGGACCTCAACCGCGACGAGTTCGGCCGCTTCCTCGACTGGGTGAAGACCGTCTCGCTGACCTTCGATGGCTCGGCCTTCCGGACGATGCTGCGCAACGACGCCTTCTGGTTCACACGGCTCGGCACGGCGATCGAGCGGGCCGACAACACCGCCCGCATCCTCGACGTGAAGTACCAGATCCTGCTGCCGCACGACGAGACGGTGGGCGGCAGCCTCGACTACTTCCAGTGGACCACGATCCTGCGCGAAGTCTCGGCGTTCAATGCCTATCACTGGGTGTATCGCGAGAGCGTCAAGCCGCTGCTGGTGGCCGACCTGCTGATGCTCAACAAGCAGATGCCGCGCTCCTTCGCCAACTGCTACGGCGTGATCGTCGAGTATCTGGATCTCATCGCCGACGCCTACGGGCGCCGGGGCCCGAGCCAGCGGCTCGCCGGCAACATGCTGGCGAAACTGGAAGGCGAGGATATCAACCGAGTCTTCGCCTCAGGGCTGCACGAATTCGTCGAAGCGTTCATTGCCGAGAACAACAGGGTGGGCGAGGCGATCGCCAAGCAGTATCTGGTCGGCTGAACGAGACGGACAGGACAGCGCATGCGCATCCGCGTGGTTCACGAGACCATCTACACCTACGAGCAGCCGGCCCGCGGGCTCGTGCAGGTCCTGAGGCTGACGCCCCGGGATCATGACGGCCAATACGTCCGCACATGGCGGATCGACACCACCATCGACGGGCGGCTCACTGCCCGCGAGGACGGGTTCGGCAATGTCGTCCATTGGTTCACGCCGGACGAGCCGGCCGACGCCCTCACCATCCGCGTGACCGGCGAGGTCGATACCGATGACACGAACGGTGTCGTGCGCGGCACTGTGGAGCGCCTGCCGGATCAGTTCTTCCTGCGCGACACGGACCTGTGCGCGGCGAGCCCCGAGCTGCACGCCTTCGCGGAACGCGTCGCCGCGGAGGGCGACGGTGCGGTTCTGGCTCTCCTGCACAGGCTGATGGGCGCCGTCCGCGGCGCGGTGACCTACGAGCCCGGCCCCGCCTCCAGCGCGGTTCCAGCCGCCAAGGCCTTCGCGGCCGGGAGCGGCGTCTGCCAGGATCTCGCCCACGTCTTCCTCGCCGCCGCCCGCCACATCGGCATCCCGGCCCGCTACGTGGCCGGTTACCGGGCCCGGGACGACGGGCAGGCGGATGTCGAGGCGCCCCATGGCTGGGTCGAGGCCCTGGTGCCGGATCTCGGCTGGGTGGCGTTCGATCCGTGCTACGACGTCAGCCCCTCGGACAATTACATCCGCGTCGCAACGGGCCTGGACTATCTCGGCGCAGCCCCGATCCGCGGCAGCCGCACGGGGGGTGGCACCGAAACACTGGACGTGAAGCTCCGGGTCGAGCAAGGCAGGACCGCCGCCCAATCCTGATCGTTCAGACACCGGTCCGCCGGCCGTAGGAGAACCCGAAGACGATGACCTACTGCGTCGGTGTCCTGGTCGAGGAAGGGCTGGTGATGGTCGCCGACACCCGCACCAATGCGGGGCTCGACGATATCTCGACCTACAGAAAGCTGCACCATTTCAACGTACCGGGCGAGCGGGTGATGATGCTCGCCTCGGCCGGTAATCTCTCGATCACCCAGTCTGTTCTCAGCATGCTTCAGGAGGGCGTGCCCGGCGAGGAGGACGACGAGCCGCCACAGAAGCTCGTCGAAGCGCCGACCATGTTCCAGGCCGCGCAGCTGATCGGCCGGGCCATCCGACGGGTGCGGGCGATCGAGAAGGACGGGTTCGAGGCGGCCAACATCCGGTTCTCGATCTCGCTGCTGTTCGGCGGCCAGATCGGGAATGGCGAGATGCGCCTGTACCTGATCTATTCGGCCGGCAATTTCATCGAGTGCAGCACCGATGCGCCCTTCCTTCAGATCGGCGAGCACAAGTACGGCAAGCCGATCCTCGACCGGGCGGTGAGATACACGACCGAGCTGTACGACGCCCTCAAGGTCAGCCTCGTCTCGATGGATTCGACCATGCGGTCGAATCTCGGCGTGGGGCTGCCGATCGACATCGCCCTGGTTCGCCGGAACGCGCTGACGCTGGAAGTGAATCACCGGATCGAGGCTGGTGAGGGCTACTTCCACGACCTGCGCGAGCGCTGGTCGGCGGCGCTCCGGGCCGCGCATCGGGCCATCCCGCGGCCGCCTTACGGGCCGACGGACAAATAGGGCTTGCGCGAAGATCCGATCCGGCGCCGTGTCCGCGCGGACTTGCGGCTGATATCGCCCCGCCCGTCGTCCCGAGCGGAGCAAAGGGCCCCGGGTCCGTGCCGGTCGCGAGGCCCGTGCGCCGACCGGCTGGCGCCCCTCAGACGGGGGCGCGATCGGCCGAGCTCCAGGCTTTCAGGACGGCCTGCGCGGCCTCGGCCGGCTCGCGCGCTCGCATCAGCCCACCCATGACAGCGACCGCCGCCGCCCCGGCGGCCCGGCATCCGCCGATTCGGTCCGCGTCGAGACCGCCGAGCGCCACGATCGGAAGCTCGCGATCGCAGGCCGCCGCGAGCCCCGCGAGGCCGAGCGCCGGGCCGTAGCCAGGCTTGCTGGCGGTCGCATAGATCGGGCTGAGGGTGGCGTAATCGGCACCGGCCGACGCCGCCTGGGCGACCTCGTGCGCCGCATGGGCCGACACGCCGATCAGCGCCCGCTCTCCCAGCGCCGCCCGTGCCGCCGCGATGGCCTCCGGTCCCGAGCCGCCGCCGAGATGGACGCCGTCTGCCCCGAGGGCGCGCGCCAACGCGACGTCACCGCCGACCGTCAGGACGCCTTTCGCGGCCCGCACGCGCTCTGCCACGGCCTCGCCGAGGCGCCGACGGGCGTCCATCTCCAGATCGCGATCCCGGAACCAGATCCAGCGCCCGCCGCCATCGAGGATCGCCTGCACCGTCTCGGCGAGCGGCCGTGGATGCCCGTGCCGGTCCGTCACCGCGAGCAGCGGCGACGGCAGTGCCCTCACGAGCCGACGAGGCCGAGCTGCGGGCTCGATGGCTCGGCCCGGCCGCGGCGGGGAATGCGCCCGGCGCAATACGCGTCGCGTCCGGCCTCCACCGCCCGGCCCATGGCGCGGGCCATGCGCACGGGATCGTCGGCCTTGGCCACCGCGGTGTTGATCAGGCAGGCGGCGGCGCCGAGTTCCATGGCGATCACCGCATCCGAGGCGGTGCCGATCCCGGCATCGACCACGACCGGCACCTTCGCCCGGCGGCAGATCAGTTCGAGATTGGCCGGGTTGGCGATGCCCATCCCGGACCCGATCAGCGAGCCCATGGGCATCACGGCGGCGCAGCCGATATCCTCCAGGCGCTGGCATACGATCGGGTCGTCGTTGCAGTAGGGCAGCACCACGAAGCCGTCATCGACGAGATGGCGGCAGGCCTCGATCAGCTCCATCACGTCCGGGTAGAGCGTCTCCCGGTCACCGATCACCTCGACCTTGATCCAGTTGGTGTCGAGCGCCTCACGGGCGAGTTCGGCGGTCATGATCGCGTCGCGGGCCGTCTCGCAGCCGGCGGTATTCGGCAGGAAGCGCTTGCCCTTCAGGATCTTGACCGTGTCCGAGCCGTGGCCCTGCAGCGAGACCCTGCGGATCGAGGCGGTGACCACGTCGGCGCCGCTCGCCTGGACGGCGTCGCGCATGATCGCCTGCGTCGGATAGCCGGCGGTGCCGATGAACAGTCGCGACGACAGGCTCACGCCGGCGATGGTCAGGCTGTCATCCCCACCTTCGGGACGCAGCGGCGTATGGGTCTGATCCATGCTCAACCTCCCTGCATGGCGCGAACGATCTCGACGCGGTCGCCCTCCGCGATCCGGGTTTCCCCCCAGTCGCGGCGGCGCAGCACCCGGCCGTTCAGCGCGATGGCGACGCCCTGCGGGCTCTCGATGCCGCTCTCCGTGGCTTCGAGGCGGAACAGCGCGTCCACCGTCTCGGCCGCGCAGTCGCGCGGCTCACCGTTGACGACGAGCTTCATGCCGAGGCCCTCAGCGCGTCCGGCTGGCCGAAGCGCAGGCGGGTGAAGGGACGGGCGACCTCGGGTAGCGCGCCGTGCAACACCAGCGCGGCGATCGCCTCGGCGGTGACCGGGGCGAGCAGGTAGCCGTTGCGGTGATGCCCCGTGGCGGCGACGAGGCCCGGTGCGATGGTGTCGAGGATCGGCGCGTCGTCGTCCGAGGTCGGGCGGTAGCCGCTCCAGACGGCCTCGACTTCCATCTCCTCGATACCGGGCAGCACCCGGCGGGCACCCTCCAGCAGCGCGTAGAGCCCGCCCGCGGTAACGCCAGGCCGGAAGCCGCAATCCTCCACGGTCGCGCCGACGATGAGCTGGCCGTCGCTCTTCGGCGCCATGTGGACCTGCTCGGTCCAGACCATCCGCGCGAGGGTGCCGGTGCGGGCGGTGGTGCGCAGCGCCAGGGACTGGCCTTTCAGCGGACGGACCGGAAGGGCGAGCGCGTCGAGGAGCAGACCGCCCTCCCCGCTCCAGGCGCCGGAAGCCAGGATGACGGTCTCCGCGGCGACGACGCGGTCGCCGGCGCGGATCCCGGTCACGCGGCCGCCCGACCAGTCGAGGGTAGTGACGGCGGTCCGCTCCGCCAGGATCACGCCGGCCCGGCGACAAGCCTCGGTGAGGGCCTCCATGACCAGACGGGGATCGACCTGATGGTCCAGCGGGCAGTGGATCCCGGCGGTGACGGAGGGGCGCAGGCCGGGCTCCAGGCGCCGCACCTCGCTGCCCGGCAGCCAAGTGGCGTCGAGTCCCGAGCGGCGCTGCAGGTCGTAGCGGAAGCGCAGGCGTTCGACCTCGTCGCGGCCGACCGCCAGCACCAGGGTGCCGTCGGCCCGATAGTCGATGGTTCGGCCGGACTCGGCCTCAAGGGTGTCGCGGAAGCCGGGCCAGAGCCGGAGCGAGTCCAGGGCGAGCGGCAGAAGCGGGTCCGAGCCGGGCTCGTGCTCGGCGGCCGGAGCCAGCATGCCGGTGGCCGCGAGGCTCGCCCCGGCGCCGATCGTCTCCCGCTCCAGCACGGTCACCGTGCGGCCGGCCCGCGCGAGCCGCCACGCGATCGACAGACCGATCAGCCCGCCGCCGATGACAGCGACGTCGGTCCGCGCCGGCAGGACGGCGGGCGCGACGCCGCCCTCGGGATTGCGGCGGCGGCCGATCGGTGAGGCAGGTCGGTCGAAGGGCACAGGCATCTCCGCGGATTGCCGTCGCGGGGAGCGGGCCGTGCGCTTCTGCCAGAAGCTGTGGCCTGCCTTACGGGCGGCCGCGGTCCAATCCCTACGCCGGTATGAGCCGGATCAGGTTCGAAGGATTTCCGCGCCGCAGGTCCTAAGGGACGTGCCAGCGGTTTCTCAGCCCCTTGCCGGGGATCTCCCTGGAACAGACGCAGATGTGGCGTCACGGCTTGTGTCGGTCAACCCCGCGCCGCCGCCCCTGCATCATTCCCGTGACAATCCGCGGGTCGCGGTGACAGTCCAGACACCAAGCGGACCGGAATCGGCGCGCGGACAGCGGTCGCGATAGGCGGCGCGCACCATCCCTTCACGCGTCTGGGATCTGATCGCCGGGATCCCGGACCTTCTCCGGGCGCCGGCACTCCACGTCACGGGCGAATTTGCGTGCGCACAATCCTGTTGATCTGCATGCTCGGCTTTCTCGGCGTCACGGCCATCCTGAAGGTGCGCGATGGCATGCGGGCGGCGCCGGTCGCGCTCGCCGTCGCACCGCTGCCGGAGCCGGATCTCGCAGGCCGTGCCGCTGCCGGTGTGGCCCTCCAGGCTGGCCGCAACGGCCATTTCTTCGTCAACGCTCTGCTGGACGGCCGTTCACTGCCGATGATGGTGGATACCGGGGCGAGCGCCTGCGCGTTCTCCGAGGAGGACGCCGCGCGGATCGGGATCCAGGTCGCTGCGTCCGACTTCACGCGCGTCTGGAACACCGCGAACGGGACGGTTCGCGTGGCGCCGATCCGGATCGCGATCGTGCAGATCGGATCGATCACGGTGCGTGACGTCGATGCGGTCGTGATCCCGCGCGGGCTCCTGTCCACCAGCCTGCTGGGCATGTCATTCCTCAGGCGCCTGCGCGAGTTCGGCGTCTCCGGCAGCACGATGACCCTCAGGGGCTGAAACGCCCGAACGCCCATGCCGATCTCTGGGGTCGCGGTGCGCCAACGGCGGCCGGCGCGGCCCGTCTCCCCGGGATCGGCTGCGGGACCAGGTCGATCACGCGGCCGATCCTGCGCGGAAAATATTCGGTGCGCAGGCCACGGGCGGCCCGATGATGGATCGTCCCCGACCGGTTGAATAATTCAATTCTTCCCGGTTGATTTATAGATCTTAGGTCATTGTGTTTAAATATTTCTGAGTTTGACCCCGATAAAGCTGCAAATACGCCGATCAATCAGATTGATCATGGAGCAATCGGTCGTTTTGTCAATGCGCTGATGTGGTGCTAGGAGCCGTGATGACTGCGCGTTCAAGGCGTGAGTGCATGACGGGGCGGCTTCAGGATGAAGAATCGCGAATCCACGATCTGCTTATCGATGATCGTGAAGAACGAAGCCCACGTGATCCGTCGGTGCATCGACTCTGTTCGTCCGATCATCGATCATTGGATCATCGTTGACACTGGATCGACGGATGGAACACAGGATATTGTCCGTGCCGCGCTCGCGGACATACCGGGGGCCCTGGTCGAGCGCCCCTGGGTCGATTTTGCCTTCAATCGGAACGAGGCCCTGAAACTCGCGCGGCGTCACGCGCAGTACGCTCTGATCATCGATGCGGATGATGAGTTGGTCATCCCGGCCGACTTCACGATGCCGAAGTTGCATGCGCCCGGCTATCGGTTCGAGATCATCGACGAGCAGACGCGATACTGGCGCACCCAGTTGGTCAGATGCCGGGAAAACTGGCGCTACCGGGGCGTCCTGCACGAATTTCTCAGCTGCCCCGGCGTCTCCGAGACACCGGTCCTTCCCCTCGCGATGCGCCGGGGTGATGACGGCGCCCGTCACCGAGACACCGCGGCGGACGCGCGGGATATCGCCGTTCTCAAGAAGGCGTTGGCGGTCGAGACCGATCCCCACATGATCGCCCGATACACGATGTACCTCGGGACAACGTATAATGCTGCTGGAGAATACAGGAAAGCTCTCGAATGCTTTCTGAAAAGAGCAGAGCTGGGCGGATGGGACGAGGAGGTCTATTACAATCTGCTGATGGCCGCCGTGAACGCGGAGCGCCTCGATGAGCCGGAGGACAGGGTGTTGCAGCTCTACGAGCGCGCGACCTCCGTCCGCCCCGCGCGGGCGGAAGCGCGCCACGGGGCCAGTCGGTTCTGCCGGTTAAGGAAGCGGTTCGCGGACGGATATCGATACGCGGAGGCGGGCCTGGCACTCGAACTTCCGAGCGAGGGGATTTCCCTGAATCCGTGGGTCTACGAATACGGCATACTCGAAGAGTTCGCCATCAACGCGTACCATATCGGCCAGTACAGCGCGTGCGGACATGCCTGCCTGAAGATCCTCGAACGGAGGCATGTCCCGAAGGAGGTGGCCATACATGCCGGCGCCTTGGCCCGGGAGGTGATGGCGAGGATGATCGACCCGGTCTGGGGTTGCCGGCACAACCCCTACACTCTGCCGTTCGTGCCGACGTGGTGAGCCGAGCGGCGCACGGATCGGCTGCGAGCCCGGGTTCACGGCGGACGGGTGGGACGGCTTCCTGACGCCGAGAGCCGATCGAGGACGCGATCGGAGAGGGGCTCAGCTGGATTTGCGCGGGCGCAGGAACTTTGGCCGGAAGACTGCCATCGGCTCGTCGAACCCGTTGAGCCGGTGCTCGCCCAGCGGGATCGGATCCCCCCAGAGGAAGTCCACGAAGGGCTTGGACATCAGCAGCGGCTCGCCGAGGGTGCGATTCAGCTGCGCGATGCGGCTCGCGAGGTTCACGTCGCGGCCGATCACCGTGAAGTCGAGGCGGGAGCCGGACCCGACATTGCCGTAGGCGGCCTCGCCGTGGTGGAGCGCGATGCCCGCGGCCACCGGTACCGGGAACTGGTGCAGGGCGTTCGCTTCGTCGAGGGCCGCCAGGGCGTGCTGGGCCGCCGTGAGCGCACCTTTGGCCGCACCGCCGAGGTCGTCACCGGACTCCCGGAAGATCGCCAGCAGACCGTCGCCGAGATACTTCAGGACCTCGCCGCCCTCTCGCTCGATCGGCGGCACGAGGCAGTCGAAGAACACGTTGAGCAGGCCGACGGCCTCCTCGGGCGTCATGTCGGCGGAGGTCCGGGTGTAGTCGCGCATATCGGCGAACAGGATCGCCGAGCGGATCCGCGTCACCTGTCCGCGGCGGATGTCGCCGGCCAGGATCGCCCGGTGCGGCTCGTCGCCGACATAGAGCCGCAGGACGTGGTCGAGCTGCTTGTTGAGGACGCGCATCTCCATCACGGCCGCCAGCGCCGGCATGACGAAGCGCAGGATCGCGATGTCGTCGTCCCGGAACCCCTCAGGGGCCCGCGTGGCGAAGGTGATGCCGTTCTGGGTGCCGTTCGTGAAGAACAACGGCGCCACCACGTAGTGGGTGTAGCCGCCGGCCTTCAGGTCCGGAACGATCGCGTAGGCGTCGTCCGGCGTCTTGGACAGGTCGAGGATCAGCCAATCGCCGGTGGCGTGGACCGTATGGAACGGGCTGTTGAGATAGGCGTCCGTCGAGCGGGCGCCGTGCGGGAACAGCCGCACGGTGGTGCCGCCGTCCCGGGTCCAGATCCGGCCAACGCCGGCATATTCCGAATGCAGGGTGTCGATGGCCGTCGATGCCCGGTCCACCGGTACGCCGACGGCGATCAGACGCTCTGCGAGTCCGGTGAGCATCTCCTCGGCGTTGGGCATCCGCGCCCCCTCGCCGAGCAGCCAATCGCGGATGCCGACGGAGGGCTGGAGCGCGCCGAAGGGCACGTCGTCAGCCTCCGATCCGTCCGCGAAGGCCGTCGGGGATCCGGGCGGTGGCGGGCGGCGTTCGAGCATGGCGCCAGAGTGGATGCCGCGCAGCGCCGAAGCAACGCGGTCGACGGGAAAGCGCCGCGTAATCCGCGGCGTGGGCTCAGTTGTCCAGGAAGCTCCTGAGCTTCCGGCTGCGCGACGGGTGCTTCAGCTTGCGCAGTGCCTTGGCCTCGATCTGACGGATGCGCTCGCGGGTCACCGAGAATTGCTGGCCGACCTCCTCGAGGGTGTGATCGGTGTTCATCCCGATGCCGAAGCGCATGCGCAGCACACGCTCCTCGCGGGGCGTGAGCGAGGCGAGTACCCGGGTCGTGGTCTCGCGCAGATTCGACTGGATCGCCGCGTCGATCGGCAGGACGACGTTCTTGTCCTCGATGAAGTCGCCGAGGTGGCTGTCCTCCTCGTCGCCGATGGGCGTCTCGAGGGAGATCGGCTCCTTGGCGATCTTCAGGACCTTGCGGACCTTCTCCAGCGGCATGGCCAGCTTTTCGGCCAGCTCTTCCGGGGTCGGCTCGCGGCCGATCTCGTGCAGCATCTGGCGCGAGGTCCGGACGATCTTGTTGATCGTCTCGATCATGTGCACCGGGATGCGGATCGTGCGGGCCTGATCGGCGATCGACCGGGTGATCGCCTGCCGGATCCACCACGTGGCATAGGTCGAGAACTTGTAGCCGCGCCGGTACTCGAACTTGTCCACGGCCTTCATCAGGCCGATGTTGCCCTCTTGGATCAGGTCCAGGAACTGCAGGCCGCGGTTCGTGTACTTCTTGGCGATGGATATCACGAGGCGCAGGTTCGCCTCGATCATCTCCTTCTTGGCCTGCCGGGCTTCGCGCTCGCCCTTCTGGACCATGTTGACGATCCGGCGGTACTCGCCGATCTCCAAGCCCGTCTCGGAGGCGAGATCGAGGATCTGCGCGCGCAGCTCCGCCACCTGCTTCGAGCCGCGCTCGACCAGGTTCTTCCAGCCCTTGCCGCCCAGCGTGCCGACGCGCTCCATCCAGTTCGGATCGAGTTCGTAACCCTGATAGTGGCGCAGGAACTCGTCGCGGGCCACGCCGTGGCTCTCGGCGAAGCGCATCAGCCGGCCCTCGTGGCCGATCAGCTGCTTGTTGATCGAGTAGAGCTGACCGACCAGCGCCTCGATGCGGTTGTTGTTCAGCGACAGGGACTTCACGTCGGCGACGACGATGTCCTTCAGCTCGGCCTGTTTCTGATTCTGGGCCGGGGTGTTCTGCTCCCCCGCCGCCTTGCGCTCGGTGCCCTCGATCTGGAACTTGCGCAGCTTGCGGTAGTTCGCGGCGATCGCGTCGAAGGTCTCGAGGACCCGCGGCTTGATCTCGGCTTCCATGGCGGCCAGCGAGACGTTGTTCTCGAGGTCGTCCTCGTCGTCGCCGCCCTCCGGGGGCGCCGGCGGCTCGCCGTCCTCGGATCCTTCCTCGCCTTCGCCGAGCTGCGGCGCGTTCTTGCCGTCCGGCCCCGCGTAGGTCGCCTCGAGATCGATGATGTCGCGCAGGAGGACCTTGCCCTCCACGAGCTCGTCCCGCCAGATGATGATCGCCTGGAAGGTCAGCGGGCTCTCGCAGAGCCCCGCGATCATCGCTTCGCGCCCGGCCTCGATGCGCTTGGCGATGGCGATCTCGCCCTCGCGGGACAGGAGCTCCACCGAGCCCATCTCGCGCAGGTACATCCGCACCGGATCGTCGGTCCGGTCGGTCGGCTCCTTGGTGGTCGTGGCGACGGTGACGGCGCGCGCCGGCGCGACCTCGGCGACCTCGCCGCCTTCGGCCTCCTCTTCCTCGCCTTCGGCGGCCTTCTCGCCGGCCGCCTCGTCGGTCTCCTCGGCCTCGACGACGTTGATGCCCATCTCGGAGAGCTGCGACAGCACGTCCTCGAGCTGGTCCGGATCGGACTGGCCCTCAGGCAGAACCTCGTTGACCTCCTCGTAGGTCACGTAGCCGCGCTTCTTGGCGAGCTTCACCATCCGCTTGACCGAAGCATCCGTCAGGTCGAGGAGCGGCCCGTCGGTCTGCTGCTCGGGGGCAGCGTCCGTCTCGTCCCGTTCCGTTGCCTTCGTCGCCATGATCAGCCTATTGTTTCGCACGCGGCGCGTTGCGGAGGCCCCGATGGGGCCGCTCCACGCCGTCGGCGCCGCTGTATGAGATCGGCGCCGGATTGCTCCAGTCGCCTTGAGTCGTCGGTTTCCGTATGCAAGCCTGAGGCTTGACCGATTGTTAACTATGGCGAGACTCCGTCCGCCGCCACCGCCATGACACAGGGATCACGCGGCCGTCGAGTCGCTCGACACCGGTGCGTCGGCCTCCGCCTCGGCGGCGATGACGGTTTCCAGCCTCGCCTTCACTTCGCAGAGCCATGCCCATCCGGCATCGGTCGGATCGTCTTCAAACGCCTGCCGTGCTTCGCGAAGTTCGCTATGTAGCGCTCCTGCCTGCCGGTGCAAGATCATCGCCTGTCTCAGGGCGTCTGCGCGGTGTGCGGGATCGGCGTGCGGGGCCAGGGTCGTGCGGTCGCGAGAGCGGGCCAGGGCGAGGATTCTGTCAGCAGCCGCAGCAAGTCCGGCGCGATTGATGCGATTCTGCAACACTTCCGGCACCGGATGCTCGTCCTCGGCGGCGCAGGCCAGGAGGACAGATAGAATCCCTCGCGCATCCGGATCCTCGAAATCGAGATCGGCGGTCTCTTCGCCGAACTCCGCGATCATCTCGGGATGGGCGAGCAGGGTGCCCACGATGACCGCCTCGCGCACCGAAGCGGCGCCCGTGAAGCCTGCCGAGGCCGTCATGGAGGGGCTCGGACTCCCGGTGATGCGCGGCGAAACGGGCTCGCCGGGCCGGGTGAAACGCAGGCGTCCGCGCGGAGCCCCGCCGGCGGCGGCTCGCGCGCTGCGGGGTGACAGGCTCCGCAGGCGCTCTTCGATATCGTCGCGGTAATAGCGCCGCACGGTCTCGTCGCGGATCGTCGCGACGGTGGTGCGCAGGGTCTGCGTCAGGCCGGCGCGCCGCTCGGGCGTGTCGACCGGCCCCGCTTCGAGGGCGCGCCGCCACAGCAGCTCGGAGAGCGGCAACGCCGCCGTGAGCACCTGATCGATGGCCGCCGGGCCGCCCGACCGCAGCAGGTCGTCGGGATCCTGGCCACCGGGCAGCAGCGCGATCCGGAGCGAGCGGCCGGGCGCGAGGAGCGGGAGCGCGATGTCGAGGGCCCGGAAGGCCGCCCGCTGGCCGGCCTTGTCGCCGTCGAAGCAGAGAATCGGCTCGTCGGCGTGGCGCCAGAGCAGGCCGAGCTGATCCTCCGTCAGCGCGGTGCCGAGGGGCGCCACGGTCTCGGGATGGCCGGCTAGCGTCATGGCGATGACGTCGACGTAGCCCTCGACCGCGATGATCGACCCGCGCTCGTGCGCGGCCTTCCGCGCGCCGTGGAGGTTGTAGAGCGTGCGGCCCTTGTGGAAGAGCGGCGTCTCGGGGGAATTCAGGTACTTGGCGCGCACCTCCTTGGCGAGAGCCCGCCCGCCGAAGGCCACGACCCGGCCGCGTGTGTCGGTGATCGGGAACATCACCCGGTCGCGGAAATAATCGTACGGGACCGAGACGCCCTCTCCGGCCGCGATGAGGCCGAGTTCGACCATCAGCGCCTTGTCGACCCCCTGCCCGGCGAGGTGGTCGCGCAGGGCGTAGCGATCGTTCGGCGCGTAGCCGAGGCGGAAGGCTCGCTGCGTCTCGTCCTTGAGCCCGCGGCGTTCGAGATACGCGCGGGCCTCGCTGCCCTGCCCCGCCCGAAGCCGGTCCTCGAACCAGCGCGCGGCCATCTCCATGACCTCGATCGCCCCGGCGCGCTTGCGTTCGCTGGCGCGGTTGTCCTCGGTGGGGGCCGGCAGGCTGACGCCGGCCTCGCCCGCCAGCCGCTCGACCGCCTCGGGGAAGCTGAGACCCTCCGTCTCCATGAGGAAGGTGAAGATGTCGCCGTGCTTGGAGGACGAGAAGCAGTGATAGAACTGCTTCTGGTCGTTCACGTAGAAGGACGGCGTCTTCTCGGCGTTGAACGGCGACAGGCCGCGCCACTCGCGGCCGGCCTTCTTCAACTGCACGCGGCGGCCGACCACCGACGAGGCCGGCAGCCGGGAGCGGATCTCTTCCAGGATGTGGGGCGGATAGCGCACGGGGCCTGGGATGGGTTGCGTGAACCCGCACCTATAGCGCGTGAGGCGTAACGGAGTCCCTCACGCGCTCGAAATCCGGTGGAGGATTGCGGGGAGAGGCTCAGCCCTTCGCGGCCAGCGCCGCCTTCACCAGACCGCTCGCCTTGCCGAAATCCATCCTGCCCGCGAAGGTCCCCTTCAGGGCGCCGATCACCTTGCCCATGTCCTTGGGCCCGGCCGCGCCGGTCTCGACGATCGCCGCCTCGACGGCCGCCTTCATCTCGGCCTCGTCCATCTGCTTCGGCAGGAAGCTCTCGATGATGGCGATCTCGGCGCGCTCGTTGGCGGCGAGTTCCGGGCGGCCGCCCTGCTCGTAGACCGACGCCGATTCGGTGCGCTGCTTGATCATCTTCTGGAGCAGCGACAGGATCTCCTCGTCGGAGGCCGGCTCCTTGCCGAGACCCCGCGCCTCGATATCCTTGTCCTTGAGGGCGGCCTGGATCATGCGGACGGTGGCGAGCCTTTCCTTGTCGCCGGCCTTCATGGCCTCCTTCATCTCGGTGGTGAAGCGCGCGCGCAGCATCTCGGTGAACCTTCCAACGGTCGAAGCGGGGGACTGGCCTGCGGTTTGCGGGTGTTGAGCCCTGCGGGCGCCGGGACCACATTGACCCCATCGCGGGCCGCTCGCTAAGAGCGCCGCACACGATCATGCTGCAAGCCGAGAGCGCCGCAACCCGGTGCCCGCCTTCGGCCGGACATAAGCGAGACTCAGCCCATGCTGCAAGACGCCGCCGCGCATGCCCCCGAGACTCGGGCGCCCGAGCCCTGGGCCGAGCCCGTCGCGACAGCTCTGCTGGTGCTGGCTGACGGCACCATCCTGGAGGGCTTCGGCATCGGTCAGACCGGCGTGGCCGACGGCGAGGTCTGCTTCAACACCGCGATGACCGGCTACCAGGAGATCCTGACGGACCCCTCCTATGCCGGCCAGATCGTCACCTTCACCTTCCCGCATATCGGCAATGTCGGCACCAACGACGAGGATCTGGAGAGCCTGGAGGCGGCGCCGGCCTCGGGCGTGCGCGGCACGGTGATCGCCTCGGCGGTGACGAAGCCGTCGAACTGGCGCTCGTCGTCGCATCTCGACGGCTGGCTCAAGGCCCGCGGCATCGTCGGCATCACCGGCGTCGACACCCGGGCGCTCACCGCCCGGATCCGCGACCAGGGCATGCCGAACGCGGTGATCGCCAACGATCCCGAGGGCAAGTTCGACCGCGAGGCCCTGAAGGCCCGGGCGGCGGCCCTCGCCCCCATGGAAGGGCTCGACCTCGTGCCGCCGGTGACCAGCCGTGCACCGTCTGAATGGTCGGAGACCGTGTGGGCGCTCGGCAACGGCTACGGCAAGCGCGCGCCCGGCGAGGGCCTCAGGGTCGTCGCCATCGATTACGGCGTGAAGCGCAACATCCTGCGCCTCCTCGCCCAGGCCGGCTGCGATGTCACCGTGGTTCCGGCCACCACCGCGGCGGAGGAGATTCTGGCGCTGAAGCCGGACGGTGTGTTCCTGTCGAACGGCCCCGGCGATCCGGCGGCGACCGGCGCCTATGCGGTCCCGGTGATTCGCAAGCTCCTGGACGCGAAGGTGCCGACCTTCGGCATCTGTCTCGGCCACCAGCTCATGGGCCTCGCCCTCGGCGGCCGGACCGTGAAGATGGGCCAGGGCCACCACGGCGCGAACCATCCGGTGAAGGACAAGACCACCGGCAAGGTCGAGATCGTCTCGATGAACCACGGCTTCGCGGTCGATCCGAACAGCCTGCCGGAGACGGCCGTGGAAACCCACGTGTCGCTGTTCGACGGCTCGAATTGCGGCCTGACGCTCACCGACCGCCCGGCCTTCTCGGTGCAGCACCACCCGGAGGCCTCCCCGGGCCCGCGCGACAGCCACTACCTGTTCGAGCGTTTCGTAACGTTGATGCGCTCCGGCACGCCGGAGACCGTCAAGGGCGCTTGAGACCGGATCCGAGCCCGCGTTGCTCCCGCGGCCCGATCCCAATCGGGCCGCGGCGGGGCCATAAAATCCGCCAGATCGGGCAGCTTAAGAGAGCCCACGACGGCCCCTGAACGGCGGCGCATCCGCGTCCCGCGCATTCGGCCCGTCGCAGGGGATTGCCGGATGACCATCGACGAGGCGCGCGACGATTTCTCCCGCCTGCATCGCAGTTTCACGTTCCACCTTGGCGTCGCCGTGGGTCTGTCCTGGCTGACCGCCGTCTATGCCGCCTTCTACGCCCCCTGGGTGCGCAACATCCGAGCCCTCATCGATCCGACGGGCGGGCTCGACCGCGTCGAGAGCACGGAGTCCTACCTGTTCGCCTTGCCGGCGGTCCTCGCCCTCGCCTGGGTTTCTCTCTATTTCGGCCGCGAGGCGCTGCGCCGCGCGCAGACGCTCTCGAACGTCGCCGTCGAGTTCGCGGCCGCCGCCGTGGTGGCCTTCGGGGTTTTCTATCTCTCGATCGACCGGGCCGTCGCGGCGCTTCACGCCGGCCTCTGAGTCGGGACGGGGCGGCCTGGCGCCACCCCGTTTGCCTACTCGACCTTCGCGAACAGCGGTTCGAAGCGCTTGGCGGCCAGCTTGTTCTGCGGGACCGCCTTGGCCGCCTCCAGATTGTCGGGCTTGTCGCCGACCTGGACCAGGCCGACCATGCCCATGATGTAGTGCGGCGAGCACTTGATTCCGTAGAGGCCGGGCTTGTCGAAGGTCACGGTCTCCTCCTTGCCGACCACCGTCTTGAACGGCGCTGCCCCCTCGGGTGCCATGCCCTTAATCAGCTCGGCATTGTGCCCCTTGTCGGCCGGCACGAACCGCACCGTGTCGCCGGGCTGGATTTTCACGTAGGCCGGATCGAAGACCATCATCCCGCCCGGACCGCTGTTCAGGGTCTTGATGGCGACTTCCGAAGCGTTCGCGCCCAGGATCGATCCGATCAGAAGCATTGCGGAAATAGGGGCTGGCCAGAGCATCTTCGGTCTCGACTCGTTGTGGTATCGATCGACGGATCGGCCGATCGATCAAGGCCTACAAATCGCTCCGGAACCCAGCAAGAAATCTTCCCGCGCGGGCGTTCATTTATAAGAGCTCCAATTCGGCCGACCGGCGTCGCATCCATGCGTCGAACGCACCGTGAGGATGCGCGGTTGTCCCGGCCTTCCAATGCGCCCGTGGCCCGTGTAAACGCGGGGCTCAACGACAATCCCGCCACGCGCGTCCGGGAGCAGGGCTGAAGTCAGCCCTGCCCGATCGGGCGCGCTTGGCCCGACAAGGCCGCAGATGCCCAAACGCACCGACATCTCCTCGATCCTGATCATCGGTGCGGGTCCGATCATCATCGGACAGGCCTGCGAGTTCGATTACTCCGGCACCCAGGCCTGCAAGGCGCTGCGCGAAGAGGGCTACCGGATCGTCCTGGTGAACTCGAACCCCGCGACCATCATGACCGATCCGGACATGGCGGACGCGACCTATGTCGAGCCGATCACCCCCGAGATCGTCGCCAAGATCATCGAGAAGGAGCGCCCCGACGCGATCCTCCCGACGATGGGCGGCCAGACGGCGCTGAACTGCGCCCTGTCGCTCCAGAAGATGGGCGTGCTGGCGAAGTACGGCGTGCAGATGATCGGCGCCACCGCGGAGGCGATCGACAAGGCCGAGGACAGGAGCCTGTTCCGCGACGCCATGACCAAGATCGGGCTCGACACCCCGAAATCGGCGCTGGCCAACGCCTCAACGGCCAAGAAGGCCGACCGGCAGGCCTACCTCGCCGAGATCGCCCGCATCGAAGCCGCCAACGCGGAGCCGGAGGCGCGGCAGAAGGCGCTGGCCGCCTTCGAGAAGAGCTGGGCCGCGGGCGAGACCGACCGGCGCAAGCGCTACGGCGAGCATGCGATCGGGCAGGCGCTGATGGCGCTGGCCGAGGTCGGACTGCCGGCGATCATCCGCCCGTCCTTCACCATGGGCGGCACCGGCGGCGGCATCGCGTACAACCGCGAGGAATTCCTCGACATCGTCGAGCGCGGCATCGACGCGTCTCCGACCAACGAGGTGCTCATCGAGGAGAGCGTGCTCGGCTGGAAGGAGTACGAGATGGAGGTCGTTCGAGATAAGAACGACAACTGCATCATCGTCTGCTCCATCGAGAACATCGACCCGATGGGCGTCCATACCGGCGATTCGATCACCGTCGCCCCGGCGCTGACGCTCACCGACAAGGAATACCAAGTGATGCGCGACGCATCGCTGGCGGTGCTCCGCGAGATCGGTGTCGAGACCGGCGGCTCTAACGTGCAGTTCGCGATCAACCCCGAGAACGGGCGCATGATCGTGATCGAGATGAATCCGCGGGTGTCGCGCTCCTCGGCGCTGGCCTCGAAGGCCACCGGCTTCCCGATCGCCAAGGTCGCCGCCAAGCTCGCGGTCGGCTACACGCTCGACGAGATCGCCAACGACATCACCGGCGGCGCGACCCCGGCCTCGTTCGAGCCGACGATCGACTACGTCGTCACCAAGATCCCGCGCTTCGCCTTCGAGAAGTTCCCGGGCGCCGAGCCGACGCTGACCACCGCCATGAAGTCGGTGGGCGAGGCCATGGCGATCGGCCGCTGCTTCGCCGAATCACTCCAGAAGGCCCTGCGCTCCCTGGAGACGGGGCTGACCGGCCTCGACGACATCGAGATCGAGGGCCTCGGCAAGGGCGACGACCACAACGCCATCAAGGCGGCGATCGGCACGCCGACCCCGGACCGGCTGCTCAAGGTCGCGCAGGCCCTGCGGCTGGGTGTCAGCCACGAGCAGGTCTATGCCTCGTGCAAGATCGATCCGTGGTTCCTGGAGCAGCTGCAGGCGATCATCGACCTGGAGAACCGGGTGAAGGCGCATGGCCTGCCGAAGACCCCCGGCGCCTTCCGCCAGCTCAAGGCCGCCGGTTTCTCGGATGCGCGCCTCGCCGTCCTCGCCAAGACCGACGAGGCCGCGGTCAGCGCGGCTCGGCGTGCGCTGTCCGTGCGCCCGGTCTACAAGCGCATCGACACCTGCGCGGCCGAGTTCAAGTCGCCCACCGCCTACATGTACTCCACCTACGTGGCGCCCTTCGCGGGCGCGGTGGTGGACGAGGCGCAACCCTCTGACCGCAAGAAGGTCGTGATCCTCGGCGGCGGCCCGAACCGGATCGGCCAAGGCATCGAGTTCGACTATTGCTGCTGCCACGCCTGCTACGCGCTGTCGGAGGTGGGCTACGAGACCATCATGGTCAACTGCAACCCGGAGACGGTCTCCACCGACTACGACACGTCCGACCGGCTCTATTTCGAGCCGCTCACCGCCGAGGACGTGCTGGAGATCATCGAGACTGAGAAGCAGGCCGGCACGCTGCACGGCGTCATCGTGCAGTTCGGCGGCCAGACCCCGCTGAAGCTCGCCCGGGCCCTTGAGGCCGCCGGGGTGCCGATCCTCGGCACCTCGCCCGACGCCATCGACCTCGCGGAGGACCGCGACCAGTTCAAGCGGCTGCTGGACAAGCTCGGGATGAAGCAGCCGAAGAACGGCATCGCCTATTCGGTGGAGCAGAGCCGGCTCGTGGCGGCCGATCTCGGCCTGCCCTTCGTGGTGCGCCCGAGCTACGTGCTGGGCGGCCGCGCCATGGCGATCATCCGCGACGAGACGCAGTTCGCCGACTACCTCCTCGATACCCTGCCGAGCCTGATCCCCTCCGAGGTCAAGGCCCGGTACCCGAACGACAAGACCGGCCAGATCAACACGGTGCTGGGCAAGAACCCGCTCCTGTTCGACCGCTACCTGTCGGATGCGGTCGAGGTCGATGTCGACGCGGTCTGCGACGGCAAGGACGTGTTCATCGCCGGCATCATGGAGCACATCGAGGAGGCCGGCATCCATTCCGGCGACTCGGCCTGCTCCCTGCCGCCGCGCTCCCTCTCGCCCGAGATCATGGACGAGCTGGAGCGGCAGACCAAGGCGATGGCGCTGGCGCTCAACGTCGTCGGCCTGATGAACGTGCAGTACGCCATCAAGGACGGCGTCATCTACGTGCTGGAGGTGAATCCGCGCGCCTCGCGCACCGTACCGTTCGTCGCCAAGGTCATCGGCGAGCCGATCGCCAAGATCGCGGCCCGGCTCATGGCGGGCGAGGCGCTGTCCACCTTCGGCCTGAAGCCGAAGACCCTGCCGCACATCGCCGTCAAGGAAGCGGTCTTCCCGTTCGCCCGCTTCCCCGGCGTTGACGTGCTCCTCGGTCCGGAGATGCGCTCCACCGGCGAGGTGATCGGGCTCGATACCAGCTTCGGCGTGGCCTTCGCCAAGAGCCAGCTCGGTTCGGGCACGCAGGTCCCGAAGGCAGGCGCCGTGTTCGTCTCGGTGCGGGATGCCGACAAGGCCCGCATCCTGCCGACCATGAAGCTCCTGTCCGATCTCGGCTTCACCATCCTGGCCACGGGCGGCACGCAGCGCTATCTGGTCGAGAACGGCGTTCCGGCCGAGCGGATCAACAAGGTCCTCGAAGGCCGGCCGCACGTGGTCGACGCGATCAAGAACGGCGGCATCCACCTCGTGCTGAACACCACCGAGGGGGCCGGCGCCCTCTCGGACTCGCGCTCGCTCCGGCGTGCGGCCCTCTTGCATAAGGTGCCGTATTACACCACTCTAGCCGGCGCGATGGCCGCGGCCGAGGGGATCAAGGCCTATCTAGAGGGCGATCTCAAGGTTCGCGCGTTGCAGGAATACTTCGCGGCCTGAACCTGAGGGTTCCGCTGACTTTATCTCGTGGCCCGGAGAGAGTGCTCCACTCTCGGCCGGGCCTCTTCATTGTGGCGCGAGACGATGACGATAGACAAGGTTCCGATCACGGTGCGCGGCTTCGCAGCCCTCGAAGAGGAGCTGAAGCACCGGCAGCAGGTGGAGCGTCAGCGCATCATCCAGGCGATCGCCGAGGCCCGTGCCCTGGGCGACCTGTCGGAAAATGCCGAATATCACGCCGCCAAGGAGGCGCAGTCCCATAACGAGGGACGCGTGATGGAGCTGGAGAGCATGATCGCGCGGGCCGAGATCATCGACGTCACCAAGCTCTCGGGCAACAAGATCAAGTTCGGCGCCACCGTGAAGCTCGTCGACGAGGACACGGAAGAGGAGAAGACCTACCAGATCGTCGGCGAGCCGGAAGCCGACGTGCGCTCCGGGCGCGTGTCGATCACGTCTCCGATCGCCCGCGCCCTGATCGGCAAGGGCGTCGGCGACACCGTCGAAGTCACCACCCCCGGTGGCGGCAAGTCCTACGAGGTCGTCGCCGTCCAGTACGGCGGCTGAGGCATGCGCCCGCGTTCCTGGGGCTGGCTTGCCGGCCTGATTCTCGGTGTCGTCGCGGGATCCGCGGCGGCAGGCGATTTTCCCGCCACCGCCGTCTTCTCCGACATCCGGGTCGATGTGCGGCCGCTCGTGGACAAGGGCGCAGGCCTGCAGGCCGAGGCGCTGGCTTCCGATCTCACATCGGCCCTGCGGAAGAATTTCGCCGGTCGCATCGGCGGCCGCGGGCCGCGCCTCGTCGTGGTCGTCACCAGTCTGTCGCTGCGCCCCTATGTCGGCAGTGGCGACCGGCCCGGCTTCGGCAGCAATTTCCAGACCGACTACATGGAGGGCGAAGCCCTGCTGGTCGGGCCCAAGGGCCAAGTGCTGGGACGCTATCCGCAGATGACCGCGACGCCGTCCAGCTACGGGGGCGCGTGGTACGATCCGCAATTCGAGCAACGCCGGCTGGCCGCGATCGCCGACATTTATGCCCAGTGGCTCGCCCGCGACCTGCCGCGGGATTAGAGAAGGGCCGTCCGCCCCGGCCCGCGGCGTAGGGCGTTTCCGGTGAGGAGCATGGCAAGCATCGACGTGACGGAGTCGCAGACCGCGCCGCTCAGCCGCTTGGACTCGCGGCCCGGGCGCCTGCCCGAACTCGCCCGCGCCCGCGCCTGGATCGTCACCGACGGCAAGGCCGGCGACGAGAACCAGTGCGTCGGCATCGCCGAGACATTGGGTCTCGCCTTCGAGACCCGTAAGGTGCCCGCCTCCGGGCCGTTCGGGTGGATGGCCCCGTGGGGGCCGATCGACCCCCGTGAGGGCCCGCGCCGGCGCGCCGGCGCCCTGTCGGGCCCCTACCCCGACATCCTGATCGCGTCCGGGCGCCGGTCCGTGCCCTACCTGCGGGCGGTGCGCCGCGCTACGGGCGGCCGGACCTTCACGGCCTTCCTGAAGGATCCGCGGATGGGCGCGGACAGCGCCGACTTCATCTGGGTGCCGGATTACGACGACCTTCGCGGCCCGAACGTCTTCACGACCCTCACGGCTCCGCATCTCGTCACGGCCGCACGACTGGCCGCCGCCCGGGCCCACCCGGATCCGCGCCTCGCGCGCCTCGACGGCCCGCGGGTGGCGGTCCTGGTCGGCGGCGACAGCCGGCATCTGAGCTACCGCAAGACCGACATGATCCGTCTCGTGGAGGATCTGCGCGGGCTGGCGGCGCAGGGCTGCCGGCTCATGGTGACGATATCCCGCCGGACGCCCAACCCGCTCCGCGAAGCCGTGAAGGCCCTTGCGGCAGAGACCGGCGGCTTCCTCTGGGACGGGTCCGGCGACAATCCCTACGTCGCCATGCTGGCGCTCGCCGAGGCGATCGTGGTCACCTCCGACTCGGCCAACATGGTGAGCGAAGCGGTGGCGACCGGCGCGCCGGTCCTGCTGTTCGACCTGCCGCGCACCTATATTCGGCATCGGCGGATGTTCGCCGGGCTTGCCATCGCCGGAGCGCTGCGGCCGTTCACCGGTCAGTTGGCGGAGCTGACGTACAAGCCGATCGACGCGACGCCGGTGATCGCTCAGGCGCTCGCCGACGTCTATGCCGCACGACGCGCGGCCGGACCGGCCTGAGGAGGCCGAGACAGATGGCCCACACGTACGCCAAACGCGTGATCGTCGGCTCCGGGCACGCCGCCGGCACGGTGGGCTTCTGTGCCGCCCGGCCCGACATGAAGCCCATCCCCGCGCCGCCCATTCAGCCGGCCACGGCGATCAGCGACGGGTCTTTGCCCATGCGCCACGGTGGCTCCCGGAGCGAGACGCCCGGCACCGCCGGGACCGAGATCCCGAACGTGCTCGTGACGATCTCCGAACCGCTGGT
Source organism: Methylobacterium sp. 092160098-2 (assembly GCF_028920805.1). Taxonomy (NCBI): domain Bacteria; kingdom Pseudomonadati; phylum Pseudomonadota; class Alphaproteobacteria; order Hyphomicrobiales; family Methylobacteriaceae; genus Methylobacterium; species Methylobacterium sp. 092160098-2. The sequence goes on from NZ_JAQPZJ010000005.1 coordinate 23,030, forward strand.
GTCTCGGATGTGTGTGGATCCTAACACCTGCCCGGCGAACGACGACCGTCCGCGGCCCGTGCTTGAAGCTGCGGCGTAGAGCACATTCAAGACATCTCCGCTCCCTCGCTACGTCCAGGCTCGCCATGACCACTCACAAGACGAAGGTCCTCATCATCGGGGCCGGACCGGCCGGCTACACCGCGGGCATCTACGCCGCCCGGGCCAACATGAAGCCCATCCTGGTGACGGGCATCCAGCCCGGCGGCCAGCTGACGATCACCACGGACGTGGAGAATTATCCGGGCTTCGCGACCGCCGTTCAGGGGCCCGACCTGATGGAGCAGATGCGCCTGCAGGCCGAGCACGTCGGTACCCGGATCCTCTCCGACACCATCGTGTCGGTCGACTTGTCTCAGCGCCCCTTCGTGGCCCAGGGGGATGGCGGCGACACCTACGTCGCCGATACCCTGATCGCCGCCACGGGCGCCCAGGCCCGCTGGCTCGGCCTGCCCTCCGAGATCGAGTTCAACGGGGCAGGCGTGTCAGCCTGCGCGACGTGTGACGGCTTCTTCTATCGCGGCAAGGAGGTCGTCGTGATCGGCGGCGGCAACACCGCCGTCGAGGAAGCCCTGTACCTCGCCAACCTGGCCTCGAAGGTCACCGTCATCCACAGGCGCGACCGCTTCAGGGCGGAGCCGATCCTGCAGGATCGGCTGTTCGCCCATCCGAAGATCGCGGTCATCTGGAACCATGTGGTCGAGGAGGTCCTCGGCCGAAGGGAGCCGGTGAAGGCCGTCACCGGCGTGCGGTTGCGCGACACCGGCAGCGGCGCCACGCGGGACGTGCCTGCCGACGGCCTTTTCGTCGCCATCGGTCACGACCCGGCGACGAAGCTCTTCGCTGGCCAACTCGAACTGCTGGAGGGCGGCTACATCAAGATCGTGCCGGGCACGACGCGGACCAGCGTCGAGGGCGTCTACGCCGCTGGCGATTGCGCCGAGTTCGTCTACCGGCAGGCGGTGGTCGCCGCCGGTATGGGCTGCATGGCGGCGCTCGAGGCGGAGAAGTTCCTCGCCGAGCACTCCCCGGATCCGAAGGTCAGGACCGAGGAGTTGCAGGAGCCGGAGATGATCGGCGCCTACGACTAGGCGAGCGGACGCGCGCCCTGCATCCAGCGCCGCACTGACGTGGCGGCGCCGGGCTTCGACGCGCTGGAGGTCACGACCCTGGCGCGCGCATGGCCCGGCGGCCCCATCCTCTGGCTCTTGCCCCAGGGTACCAGCCCGTCCTTTCTTGCCTGAAGCGGCCTCAAAACGCTCCTCGGCACCGCGCAAGCCGACCTTTACGGCTCGAAGCGTTCCCGGAACGGCGTGCCTCGCCTCCACGACACCGACAGGTCCCCGAGGACCGAACTTGGCCGGAGGCGGTCAGTCCGCTTCGGCCGTCGGGTGTGGGTAAGCGGACGTTCTGCGGGCGTCGGAAGAAGGTCTCGAAGCGATCCGAGGCCGCTCGCCCAGATCGCCAACCTGGAGATCCGCAATGCGGACGCGGTGCTCGAGACCGACATCCGCGTGCCGGGTGAAGTCCCCGACGGCAAGCCTCCGCCGGAAATCCACGCGCCGATCGTCCCCGAACGCACCGCGATCGAGGCGAAACGTCCGCCAGCTATTGCATAGCTACCGCCCGCGCTGGGGCAGAGAACGCGACAGCCGATCCCTTCAAAAATGATACTAAACATCTAAATTGAACATGGTCGCGGCGCACTGAGGATCCGGGGATGCCGAGAGTTTCGCAGGAGCAGGCCAAGCTTAACCGCCAGCGTGTGGTCGAGGTCGCGGCGACCCTGTTTCGTGAGCGGGGGCTCCATGGCGTCGGCGTCGCCGACATCATGGGTGCCGCGGGGCTCACCCATGGCGGCTTCTATGGCCAATTCGCCAACAAGGACGCGCTGGCGGCTGAAGCCTTCGAGACCGCGCTGACCGACAATGGGCGGGGACAGTTGGACAGCCTCGTGTCCAACTATCTGTCGATCGCCCATGTGCGCGCCCCCGGGATGGGCTGTCCCGTCGCCGCGCTCGCCAACGACGTCGCACGGGAAGCCCCGGACAGCCCGGTCCGATCCCGCTTCACGCGAGGCGTGCGCGGGATGGTGGACCTGATGGCGGCCCTCGTGCCCAAGACGCCGAAACAGAAGAGGCGGCAGCGTGCGCTGTCCTCGCTCGCGACGCTGGTCGGTGCCGTAGTCCTGGCCCGCGCGGTCGACGATGAAGCGCTGGCCGAGGAGATACTCGGAGCGGCTCGCGCCTCGCTGGGTGCCGAAGCGCCCGAACGCGATACGCCGGCGGGACCCTCCAACAGCGGATAGGGGCACGCCTCCGCGGCGACAGGGCACGCTTTCCCCTTGCCATTATAAATTATGATCATAATTTATATGGGGAGCGGTTGCGATGCAGGCCGCGTCGGTAGGAGACCACCGTGCAGCAGAGCGAAACCAGGATCGCGGTCGTGACAGGGGCCGCTTCGGGCATCGGCCTCGAGACCGCGAGAGCTTTGAAGGCCGCGGGCTACCGGGTGTTCGGCACGAGCCGAACGGTCGACCGTGTCGTGGAAGGCGGCATCACGATGCTGCCCTGCGACGTCACCTCGGATGCGTCGGTCGCGGGCGCTGTCGAGGCGATCTTCGCCCGGACGGGGCGGATCGATGTGCTGGTCAACAACGCCGGCTTCGGCATCAGCGGCGGCGCGGAGGAATCCACCACCGCGCAGGCTCAGGCCCTGTTCGACGTCAACCTGTTCGGCGCCATCCGCATGACCCGCGCCGTCCTGCCCCTGATGCGGGCAAGCGGTGGCGGTCGCATCGTCAACATCAGCTCGGCCTTCGGGCTCGTCCCGGCCCCGTACATGGCGCTCTACGCTGCGAGCAAGCATGCGCTCGAAGGCTATTCCGAATCCCTCGACCACGAGGTCAGGACCCAGGGCATCCGGGTCGTCCTCGTCGAGCCCGCCTATACCCGCACGGCCTTCGACCGGAACCTCGTCACGCCGGATGCGACGCTCGCCGTCTACGACGCCGCGCGCGCCGGCCAGGAGCGGCTGATGCGCGACGTCATGGTGGTTGCCGACGCGCCGGGGATCGTGGCCGAGAGGGTCGTGACGGCGGCGACCGCGGCGGTACCGAAGAGCCGGTACACCGCCGGCAAGATGGCCCGGCGGGTCAGCCTGCTGCGCCGTTTCGTGCCCGCAAGCGCCTTCGATAAAAGCTTCCGCAAGCAGATGCGGCTCCCGCAATGACAGGGGAAGCACCTCCGCTCGGACGGCAGCGCGCGGTGCCGCCGGACAGGGCGGGCGAGACGGCGCTCTTCGCCGCCGGCATGGGCTGACGGGCGGCGCCGGAGGCCGAGACATTCCTCGCCAGCCGCACGATCGACGAGAGCCCGGTCCAGGCCGGCGCAGCGGAATGCCGGCGGCACAGGCCGCGGCGCTTCGCCCGCAGCGCCCACCATTTCAACAACTTCCCGCCTTCACCGCTTGCGTCGCATCATGCGCTGTGTGCATAGGAGTGCTGACTGCGCCGGGATGCACCGATTGCATGCCCGCGCGGTGCCGCGAGCGGTCATCCGCCCACGGCGCCGCGCAGTTCGCCCGGTGATCTGCCCGCCGCTTCGTGCCCATCCTGACCCGGGCGCGACCCGCGGGCGCGCGCTGGTAGGGGTTCTTGCCTTGGACTGGGATAAGATCCGGATCTTCCTCAACGTCGCGGAGGCGGGGAGCTTCACCAAGGCGGGTGACGATATCGGGCTCAGCCAATCGGCGGTGAGCCGCCAGATCAGCGCCCTGGAGCGCGAGCTGAAGGCGCCTCTGTTCCACCGCCATGCCCGCGGCCTGCTGCTGACCGAACAGGGCGATCTCCTGTTCCGCGCCGCCCGGGACATGAAGCTGCGCCTGGAGAATACCCGCGCCCGGCTCGTGGAAACCTCCGAGCGTCCGACCGGCGATCTCAAGGTCACCACCACGGTGGGCCTCGGCACCTCCTGGCTGTCGCAGCGCGTGGGCGAGTTTCTCGACCTGTACCCGGATGTGCGCATCGAGCTGATCCTCACCAACGAGGAACTCGATCTCGCCATGCGCGAGGCCGATGTGGCGATCCGCATGCGGCGACCGGCCCAGCCGGACCTGATCCAGCGCCGGCTGTTCACCGTGCACTACCATGCCTTCGCGAGCCCGGATTACGTCAAGCGCTTCGGCGAGCCCAAGACCATCGAAGAACTCGACGATCACCGCCTCGTCTCGTTCGGCGGAAACGAGCCGTCGTACCTGCTCGCGGCCCACTGGCTGGCGGATGCCGGCCGCGATGGCCGGGACCGGCGTCAGGTCCACCTGACCGTCAACAACATCGGCGCCCTCCAGCGCGCGATGGAGGCGGGAGCCGGGATCGGGATTCTGCCCGACTACGCGGTGGATGGCGGCCAGCAGCTCGTGCAGGTGCTGCGCGAGACCGAGATGCCGAGCCTCGAGAGCTACCTCGTCTATGCCGAGGAGATGCGCTCGGTCGCCCGGGTCCAGGCGTTCCGCGACTTCCTGGTCTCCAAGGCGCAGCGCTGGACCTACTGAGCATCCGATGCTTGAGTCGCGTCTTCTCACGGAGACGATTCGATGCGCGCTGCCCTCTACGCTCTGATCCTCGTCGCGGGTTCGACCAACGCGATGGCGGATGACTGCGCGGAAGCTTGGTACCAGCGCAACCTGATCTACAAGCAGGCCGGCTATTGTTTCAGCACGCCACGGGCGATCCGGACCTTTGGCAATACCGATTGCCGGTACGACGCCATGGACCGCATACCGCTCTCGCGCCAGGAACAGGCGACCGTGGCGGAGCTGCAGGCCTTCGAGCGCGCCCATGGCTGCCCGCGCTAGCGTGCGCGCCGCCGCAGTGGACGCCGATACCGCGTACAGACGCGTGACGACCCGGATCTGAAGCCCCGCCCGGTGGGGCGAGGCTCGGGCGGGTTTGCCTAGGCGGGTGTCGCCGAGCAGCCCCTCACACGAACAGGCGTTCGCCTTCGAGGCCCTTGTAGAGGCCGGCGACCTGCTCGCCGTAGCCGTTGTAGATCAGCGTCGGCACCCGCTGGTCGGTCCCGAGTACCCGCTCCGTGGCCTGGCTCCAGCGCGGATGCGGCACGGCCGGGTTCACGTTGGCCCAGAAGCCGTACTCGGAGGCCTGCAGCCCCTCCCAGAAGGTCTTCGGCCGGTCGGCGGTGAAGGAGATCTTCACCAGCGACTTGGCCGACTTGAATCCGTATTTCCACGGCACCGCGACGCGGATCGGCGCCCCGAACTGGTTGGGCAGCGGCTTGCCGTAGACCCCCGTCACCATGAAGGCGAGATCATTGCCGGCCTCGGCCAATGTCAGGCCCTCCGTGTAGGGCCAGGGGTAGAAGAAGGCCCGCTGGCCCGGGGCCATCGCCTTGTCCATGAAGGTCTCGAAGCGGATGTACTTCGCGCCCGAGGCGGGCTTGGCGAGCGCCACGAGCTTCGCCAGCGGGAAGCCTGTCCAGGGCACCGCCATGGACCACGCCTCGACGCAGCGGTGGCGGTAGAGCCGCTCCTCCAGACCCACCTTCCGGATCAGGTCGTCGACGCCGATCTCAAACGGCTTCTCCACGAGGCCGTCGATCTTCAGGGTCCAGGGTTGCGTCTTGAGGGCGTTGGCTGCCGGTAGCACCGTCTTCGACGTGCCGAACTCGTAGAAATTGTTGTAGTCGGCGCTGAAGCGCTCGGGCGTCAGGGGCCGGTCGAGGGTGTAGGCCGGGTTCTGGGGCGCCGGATAGAGCGACGGGTCGCCTGCGGCCGCCAGGGCCTGACGGGGGCCGAGGAGCGAGCCGGCCGCGAGCCCGGCCGCACCGCCGATCAGGGCCCGCCGGTTGATGAAGACGGCCTCCGGCGTCGCCAGATGCTCCGGAATCTCCCAACCGCGCTTGCGCTTGATCAACATGGCCGTCTCCTCGGATGTCCTGCGCGCACAACCCACAGATCGGCCGCAGCCGACAGGGGCGCAAGCGCCGCAGCCTCACCTTTCGGCGACCCGCATCCCGGCGTTACGCCGCAGGTGAGCGGCACCTGGACGCAGGCGGGTGCCCGACGATCGGCCGAGGCTCAGGCCGGCGGGGTCTCGTCGCGCAGCATCCGCCGCAGCACCTTGCCGACATTGGTCTTGGGCAGCGTCTCGTGGAACACCACGCGGCGGGGCACCTTGTAGCCGGTGAGCTGGGTGCGCGCATACGCCCGCAGGGCCTCGGGGGAGACCGACGGATCCTTCAGGACCACGTGGGCCACCACCATCTCGCCGGTTTCCTCGCTCGGTGCGCCGACCACCGCGCATTCGAGCACGGCGGGGTGGGCCGCCAGGACGTCCTCGACCTCGTTGGGATAGACGTTGAAGCCGGAGACCAGGATCATGTCCTTCATCCGGTCGACGATCCGGATCTGGCCGTCCGCCTGCAGGATCGCCACGTCGCCCGTCCGGAAGAACCCGTCCGCCGTCATCGCCCGGGCCGTCTCCTCCGGTCGGTTCCAGTAGCCGCGCATCACCTGCGGGCCGCGCACGCAGATCTCGCCGGGCTGCCCGATCGGGACCGGTTCGCCGGCGACGTCGCGGATCGAGACCTCGGTGGAGGGCAGCGGGTAGCCGATCGTGCCGGAGAAATCCCGCATCCCGTGCGGATTGACGCACACGACCGGGGAGGTCTCGGACAGGCCGTAGCCCTCGATGATCGTGTTGCCGGTCAGCGCCTTCCAGCGCTCGGCGACCGCCCGCTGCACGGCGGTCCCGCCGCCGACCACGAAGTCGAGGTTGGCGAAATCCACCGTACCGATCTTCGGGTGGTTGATCAGCACGTTGAACAGGGTGTTCACGCCCATCAGGTGGGTGAAGCGGGTGCAGCTCAGCGTCTTGACCATGCCGTCGCAATCGCGCGGATTGGGGATCAGGAGGCAGGATCCGCCGCTGCGCATGAACTGGAAGAAGCACGCCGTGAGCGCGAAGATGTGGTAGAGCGGCAGGGCCGTGACCACGCAGCGCGGGACGCTCGGATCCTTCGAGTTGAACCAGAGCTGCGACTGCTCGACATTCGCCATGATGTTGCGGTGGCTCAGCATCGCCGCCTTGGCGATGCCCGTGGTGCCGCCGGTATATTGCAGGAAGGCGAGGTCCTCCGGTTCGACCGGGACCGTCGCCCGCGGCATCGACCGGCCCCGGCGCAGGACGGTGGCGAAGGGGATCGCGAGGCCCTCCGGAAGGCGGAACGGCGGCACGGCCTTGCGCACATGCCGGCTGGCGAGCGTGATCACGTGGCCCTTGAGCCCGAGCCCGTCGCCCGGGCCCACGAGGACGACCCGCTCCAGGGCGACGTCCGGCAGGGCTGCCGCGACCGTGGCGCCGAAATTCTCCAGGACGATCAGGATCCGCGCACCGGAATCGTTGATCTGCTGCGCGCATTCCCGGGGTGTGTAGAGAGGGTTGGTGTTGACCACCGTCCCGCCCGCCAGGAGAACGCCGAAGATCGCGACCGCATAGGCCGGGACGTTCGGCAGCATGATCGCAACGCGGTCGCCCTTTGCCAGGCCCTGTCCGCGCAGCCAGGCCGCGAGGTCGCGCGCCTGCTGGCCGAGGGTCGCGTAGGTCATGGTCGAGCCGAAGCACAGCATCGCCGGCCGGTCGGCGAAGGCGGCCATGCTGGATTCGAACAGGCCGACCAGGGTCCCGAGGGCCGCGACGTCGATCTCCGCCGGAACCCGGGACGGGTAGGAGGCCAGCCAGGGTCGGTCGGAGGACCCGCCGCTTGGCGTGGCCGGCGACGCGCCGGCCGTAGCGGCTTGAGCGCCGTGCTCGATCACGTTCGCCTCGTGCATCGCGATGCCTCCCGCGGGCCCGACTCTCGGTGGCCGGGTCTCGCTACGCCTGTCGCGCAGACTCTGCGGGAACGGAGGCCGGCCCGCAAGGCAGGGGGCTCAGACGCCCCGACGATGCCGGCGCAATGTCGCCAGAGCGGTGTGGGGCAGAGCAGCGGCGATCAGCAGGCCCGCGGCGAGCGCGGCTTCCTCCGGTCGCATCGCCCGGCGCGGCCAGGGGCCGACGCCCAGGTCGCCGGCGAGGCCGATCAGGATCGCGCCGAACCACAGGGCCAGGAAGGCGAGCGCTCCGAAGCCGATCCGGCGCAGGCGCGGCCGCAGGGGCCGGTTGGCCGCGACCGCGAACAGCCCGAGGACGCCGCCGAACAGCAGGGCACCCACAGCGGCGCCGAGTCCGAAAGCCAGCCACAGGGGCTGATGCGTGAGGAACGCCATGCCGCCGGTGGCGAAGGCACCGCGCAGGATGAGGCCGCCGAAGGTGGGATAGAGCCCGGCGGCGAGAAGGGCAGCCGCCCCCGCGAGGCCGAGCAGGACCCGGCGCGGGACGGAGGCCGGACCCGGCTCCGCCGCCGCGCGCGCGAGATGCCCCAGCCCGTAGACCAGCGCGAAGGCGAAGAGCGGGTAGCGGCCGATGAAGTAGCCGAAGATCCAGGGCTCGAGGGCCTCCGGCACGAAACCACGCTGGCTCAGGCCGGTGACGGCGACGAGCGCCAGGGCGGCCAGCATGGCGAGAATCGGCCCGACGGCTGCCAGGAGGAGGCCGCCGACGCGGCCTCCGGACGTCCCGTCACCCGGATCGGCCCGATCGCGCGCGGCGTTGGCGAGTGCGGCCATGCTGAGATTGCCCGGACCGGCGCGCGGCGTCTGGACCGTCGCGGCCGCCTTAGCGGGCCTCGTAATGGTCGCGAATCAGCCGGTCGAGGAGGCGCACGCCCCAGCCCGCGCCCCAGCTGCGGTTGATCTCGCTGGCGTTCGACGACATCGCCACGCCCGCGATGTCGAGATGCGCCCACGGCACGTCCTCGACATAGCGCTTGATGAACGAGGCCGCGGTGGCGGCGCCGCCGTGACGGCCGCCGGTGTTCTTCATGTCGGCGAACTTGGAATCGATCGCCTTGTCGTAGGCCGGGATCAGCGGCATCCGCCAGACCTTCTCGCCCGTCGCCTCGCCGGCGGCGTGGATGTTCCCCGCCAGCGTGTCGTCGTTCGAGAACATGCCGGCGATGTCCTGGCCCAGCGCCACGATGATCGCGCCCGTCAGCGTCGCGAGGTCGACCAGCGCCTTCGGCTTGGTGCTGCGGATGACGTGGGTGATCACGTCGGCCAGCACCAACCGGCCCTCGGCGTCGGTGTTGATCACCTCGATGGTCTGGCCGGACATTGAGGTCAGGATGTCGGAGGGGCGGTAGGAGCCGCCATCCGGCATGTTCTCCACGATGCCGATGGCGCCGACCACGTTGCAGCGCGCCTTGCGCGCGGCGAGGGCATGCAGGGCACCGACCACGGCGGCCGCGCCGCCCATGTCGCCCTTCATGTCCTCCATGCCGCCGCCGGGCTTGATCGAGACGCCGCCGGAATCGAACACGACGCCCTTGCCGATGAGGGCCACGGGCGGCTCCGCCGCGGGGCCGCCGTTCCAGCGCATGATCACGATCCGCGGCTCGCGGGCCGAGCCCTGCGCCACCGCGAGCAGCGCGCCCATGCCGAGTTCCCGCATCCGGGCCGGCTCCAGCACCTCGATCTCGACGCCGAGCTTGGCGAGTTCCGAGGCGCGGCGGGCGAATTCCGCCGGGAAGAGCACGTTCGGCGGCTCGTTCACGAGGTCGCGCGCCAGGATCACGCCGTCGGACAGGCTCCGGGCGCCCTCGCCCTCGCGGGCGGCCGCGCCGTGATCGGCGAGCAGCAGGGTCAGCGCGGTGACGGACTTGTCGTCGGCGTCGGGCTTCTTCTTGGTCTTGTAGCGGTCGAACGCGTAGGTCCGCAGGCGCGCGCCGAGGGCGAACTCGCCGGCCTGCGTCGGCGTGACCGTCGTGCCGGGCCAGTCGAGCACGACCCGGGCGGTCCGCCCCGCCACCTTGCCGGCGGTGAAGCCGCCGAGCGCCGGCCAGTCGGTCTTGGCCCGATCCTTCTCGGAGCCGAGGCCGACGACCACGAGGCGGTCGGCGCCGACGCCCGAAGGGGCCGGCAGCGTCAGGGCGCTGAGCGCGCGGCCCTTGAACTTCTCGGAGGCCGCGGCGCGGGCCACCAGATCCGCCCCGGAGGCGCCGAGCACTTCCCGGGCCGCCGATCCGAGCGACAGGTCGTCGCCGACGAAGACCACGAGATCGCCGGATCCGCCGGGGCCCTGGCCGCTCTGCTCCAGGGGACCGAAACCGATCTCGATACCGTCCGCCATACCCGTCGCCCTGCCCGTTATCCCGGAGCCGTACTACGTACCCGCGCGCCGAGGCGCGGGCCATCCGCTCTGTGTAGCCGCTGAGACGGAGAACGCAACGCGGCGTGACAGCCCTGGAATCGCCCCTTTTGTCGGGTCCCTGCCGCTCCGAGGGCGCAAGAGGATGGGACCATCATGCCGGATTTGAAGGATCCGGCACGACGGGCTCGAGCTTTGGATTCGCATCGTCTTTGCCCGAAAGCCGGCACAACCTTTCGGGACGATGCTGAAGCGGGACTGCCGGGCCGATGAGGCAGATCGAGCGCTACATCTTTCGGATCGCCCTGGGCGCCACCCTCGCCTGCCTGATCGGGCTGACGGGCACGATCTGGCTGACGCAGGCCCTGCGCGAGCTCGACCTCGTGACCGCCAAGGGCCAGACGCTGCTGGTCTTCCTCTTCGTCACGGGCCTGTCCCTGCCGACGCTTGTGGTGGTGATCGCCCCCGTCGCCCTGTTCATCGGCACGATCTACGCCCTCAACAAGTTGAACGGCGATTCCGAGCTGATCGTCATGTCGGCGGCCGGGATGCCGCCCCGCTCGCTCCTGCGCCCCTTCCTGACCCTGGCGCTGTTCGTCAGCTTCCTGGTGGGATTCCTGGTGGTGGTGGTGATGCCCGCGAGCTTCCAGGAGCTGCGCGACGTGATCACCCGGGTCCGCGGCGACTTCATCGCGAACGTCGTCAAGGAGGGGCAGTTCACCCAGCTCGACAACGGCATCACCTTCCACTTCCGCGAGCGCGGCCCGGGGGGCACCCTGAAGGGGCTGTTTATCCAGGACCGGCGTGAGGCCGGGAAGACGAAGGTCTACCTCGCCGAGCGCGGCAACGCGGCCGACGTCGAGGGACAGAGCTATCTGATCCTGGAGAACGGCAGCGTCCATCAGCAGCAGAAGGATTCCCGCGATTCGTCGATCCTGACCTTCGAGCGCTACACGATCGACCTCGCCGCCTTCGCGCCCCCGGATTCCGACACGATCTACAAGCCCCGGGAGCGATCGACGGCGCAGCTCATGTTCCCCGACACGACCGAAGGCTACTACAAGCTGCAGAAGGGCCGGTTCCGGGCGGAGCTGCACGACCGGCTTTCCGCCTGTCTCTACCCGCTGGCCCTGGTCTTCATCGCCTTCGCGGCGCTGGGCGACCCACGCACGACACGGCAGGGGCGCGGCGTCGCGGTCGCCGGGGCGATCCTCGCCGTGGTGGCCCTGCGCATCGGCGGCTTCGCGGCGGTCAGCGCCGCCGCGCGCAGCCCGGCGGCCGTGGGGGCGGTCTACGGCGTGCCGCTTCTGGCGATCGTCCTGTCGAGCCTCCTGATCTTCTTCGGACCGCGGGTGCGCGCATTCAACGCCGCCCTGGCCCGCTTCGTGCGCGGCCTGTTCCGCGGCCCGCGCCTGGCGCCGGCGGCCTGAACCCGATGATGCTGATCGGCCCCACCCTCGGGCGGTATTTCGCCGCCCGGTTCCTCCGCACGGTGCTCGGCGTGTTCGTCACCGTGTTCGCCCTGGTCTACACCCTGGACTTCGTCGAGCTCCTCCGCCGCGCTGGCGAGGCCCAGGGCGCCTCCGCGGGGCTGATGGCGCAGCTCTCGCTCTATCGCACCCCCGCGGTGGCCGAGGGCGTCCTGCCTTTCGCGATCCTGTTCGGCTCCATGGCGGCCCTGCTCCAGCTCTCGCGCAAGCTGGAGCTGGTGGTCGCGCGGGCGGCCGGGATCTCGGCTTGGCAGTTCCTGCAGCCCGGCTTCTTCGTGGCCCTCACCCTCGGTGCGCTGGCGGTCGGCGTCTACAACCCGGTCTCGGCGCTGCTGAAACAGCGCTCCACCGAGATCGAGGCGAAGATCTTCGCCAAATCCACCAAGGCGAGTTCGGGCAAGGACCTCTGGATCCGCCAGAAGGGCCTCGACGGCGAGGCGATCCTCCGCGCCGAGACCGCCATCGAGGGCTCGACCACCCTCGCCGGCGTGTCGGTCTTCACCTTCGACGCGGCCGGCAAGTTCGCCGAGCAGCTCGTCGCGGCCCGCGCCACGCTGCACGACGGCTACTGGGAACTCTCCGATGTGCGCGTTCTCACACCGGACACGCCCCCTGAGTCGTTCGACACCTACCTGATCGCCTCGAACCTCGACCCCGCACAAGTGCGTCAGGGGTTCACGCCCCCCGAATCTGTGCCTTTCTGGCAACTTCCCACAACGATCGCGCGGACCGAGCGGGCCGGTTTGGACGCCACCCGATACCGGCTCCAGTACGATGTCCTGTGGGCAAGGCCGGTGCTGTTCGTGGCCATGGTCATCGTCGCCGCAACCGTTTCCTTACGGTTCTTCCGCTTTGGTGGTGTCGGAAAACTCGTGCTCGGTGGCGTCGCGGCCGGCTTCGCTCTCTACGTGGTCCGACAGGTCATGGAGGGGCTCGGGGCGTCCGGACTCGTCGCCGCACCGGTGGCGGCCTGGTTCCCGGCCGTGGTAGGCAGTCTTCTCGGTACGCTCACGCTTCTGTACCAGGAAGACGGCTGACTTCCGCGAGCCTTCGCGGGACGGGAGACGGGTGTTGAGGTTGGTGGCGGCAGACGTCACAGGGGTTGGGACGCGCGTTGCGTAAGGTCGCCGACATCCTGCGGAAGGCTGGTTTCCGAGCTGTGCTGGCGCTCGCCGCGCCGCTGGCGGGGGGCCTGTCCGCCTATGCCCAGGGCCTGCCCGCCGTGACGGCCGGCAAGCCCGGCGACAAGCTCCTCGTCGAGGCCGACGAGCTGATCTACGACAACGACCACGGCACCGTGACGGCGCGGGGCAACGCCGAGCTGCATTACGGCCCGCGGACCCTGCAGGCCGACCGCGTGCGCTACGACCGGACTTCCGGCCGGGTCTTCGCCGAGGGCAATGTCCGCCTCACCGAGGCCGATGGCGGCGTCGTGACCGGCGCGCGCATGGAGCTCACCGACGACTTCAAGACCGGCTTCGTGGATGCCTTCCGCGGCCAGCAGACCGTCCAGCGCAAGTTCGAGACCGTGCGCACCCGGTTCTCTGCGCCCCGGGCCGAGCGCCTGAACGGCGAGCAGACGAGCTTCGAGTCCGGCAGCTACACGGCCTGCGAGCCGTGCAAGGACAACCCTGAGACGCCGCCGCTGTGGCAGATCAAGGCGAAGAAGATCATCCACGACAACGAGACCCACACGGTCTACTTCGACGACTCGACGCTCGAGATCGCCGGGATCCCGGTGGCCTACCTGCCGTATTTCGAGGCGCCGGATCCGACGGTGAAGCGCAAGACCGGCTTCCTGACGCCGCGCTTCATCACGACGACCGCCCTCGGCAACGGCGTGTCGCTTCCCTACTTCATCAATCTGGCGCCGAACTACGATCTGACGGTGACGCCGACGCTGCTCAGCCGGCAGGGCCTGCTCGCGCAGGGCGAGTTCCGCCAGCGGATCGACAACGGCTTCTACAACATCCGCCTGTCGGGCATCTCGCAGACGACGCCCTCGGCCTTCCTGCCGAGCCCCCTCGGCGCCGGCGAGCGCGATTTCCGCGGCTCGGTGGAGTCGCAGGGCCGGTTCTACATCAACCCGCGCTGGCGTACGGGTTGGGACCTCGTCGGCGTCACCGACAAGTGGTTCCTCGACAATTACCGGATCCGCAACCAGAACATCACCACGGACTATTTCCGTGAGGCGACCTCGACGGCGTACCTGATCGGCCAGGGCGACCGCTCGTGGTTCGAGGCGCGGGGCTACTACTTCAAGGGCCTGTCGAGCTTCGACTGGCAGAAGCAGCAGCCGATCGTCGCCCCGGTCATCGACTACGACAAGCGGGTCAACGGTCCCTCGGAGATCGGCGGCGAGGTGCGCTTCCAGGCGAACATCACCAGCCTGACCCGCGAGACCACGCAGTACCAGGGCCTGCCACGGACCTCGAGCTACCTGTTCTCGCCGAGCGTCAACGGCGTCAGCTTCCCGCTCTACCAGACCTGCACGGTCTTCCAGCGCGGCCTCTGCGCGATCGACGGGCTCGCCGGCACCAACACCCGCGCCTCCGCGGAACTGTCCTGGCGCCGCAGCTTCATCGACGACTGGGGCCAGAAGTTCACGCCGTTCGCGTATCTGCGCACGGACGCGTTCTTCACCAATCCGAGCTTCTCCGGCTACCAGAACGATCTCGCGCCGCAGGTGGCGAAGATCGACGACGGCTTCGCCGGCCGGGTCATGCCGGCGATTGGCCTCGATTACCGCTACCCGTTCGTCGCCAATTTCGGCGCGCTCGGCGTCCACACCCTGGAGCCGATCGGCCAGATCATCGCGCGCCCGTCGGAGACCCGGATCGGCCGCCTGCCGAACGAGGACGCGCAGAGCCTCGTCTTCGACGACACGTCGCTGTTCGAATGGGACAAGTTCTCGGGCTACGACCGGGTCGAAGGCGGCGTGCGCACCAATCTCGGCGGCCAGTACTCCGTCGTGACCCCGTCCGGCTGGTACGCGAACGTGCTGTTCGGCGAGTCCATCCAGCTCGCGGGCGTCAACTCGTTCCGTCGCGGCGACATCGCCAATACCGGCCTGGATTCCGGGCTCGAGACGCAGCGATCGGACTTCGTCGGCCGGTTCCAGGTCTCGCCGAACCAGAACATCACGTTCATCAGCCGTGCCCGGTTCAACCAGGCCGACTTCCACGTGGCGCGGTTCGAGACCGGCGTGACGGCACGGTTCGCGCCGTTCGCGCCGCTGACGCTGTCAGCCTTCTATTCCTACTACGAGGCGCAACCGCTGCTCGGCTACAGCCATTACCGTGAAGGCGTCACGGCGTCCGCGACCTACAACATCACGCCGAACTGGTTCGTGTCGGGATCGCTGCTCGTCGACCTCACGCACTACCTGGACGTGCGCAACACCTATACGGATGCCCTGAGCTCCTATCTGGCGAACCCGATCGGAACCGTGCCGATCTACCAGAATCCGGGGCGCTTCTATCTCTCGGGGGCGAGCTTCGGCGGCGGCTATCAGGACGAATGCACCACCGTCTCGCTGAACTACATCAATTCCCCGATCGCGACGGCCACCGGCGTCCGCGAGCGCAACCAGACCGTCCTGCTGCGGGTCGAACTCAAGACGCTGGGTGAGGCGGATCTGCGCCAGAACGTCGGCACCGCCACCACCGCGGACGGCATCGCCTCGGTGCGGTAAAGTCCCGCTCTCCGCGTCTGTGGGCCTCAGGATCCGTGGACCTGCGATCTCCGGCGGCTCGGACCCGTGGCGCCGAGGATGCGCCCGCGGCCCGCCGGCGCTATAGACCGCCCATGCCGCCCCTCGCCCTCACCCTCGGAGATCCTGCCGGCATCGGTCCGGAGCTGGCGCTCAGCGCGTGGCTCGGACGGGGCGGCACGGAGCCGCTGCCGCCATTCTTCCTCGTGGCCGATCCGGACTTCGTCGAGCGCCTCGCCCACCGCCTCGGCCGCCCCGTTCCGGTGGCCGAGGTCGATCCCGAGACCGCCGCCGAGGTGTTCCCGCGCGCCCTCCCGGTGGTGTCGCTGCCGAGCGGCGCCCGCGTCGCCGCCGAGCCGGGCGTGCCCGATTCCGTCAATGCCGGCGCGACCATCGAGTCGATCACGGCGGCGGTGGCGTTCGTGAAGGCCGGACGCGCGAGCGCGGTGGTCACCAACCCCATCGCCAAGTTCGTGCTGACCCGGACGGGGTTCGCCCATCCGGGCCACACCGAGTTCCTGGCCGCCCTCTCGGTCCCGCCCGGCCAGACGCCGCCCAGGCCTGTGATGATGATCTGGAGCCCGGAGCTCTCGGTGGTTCCGGTGACGATCCACGTGCCGCTGAAGGACGTGCCGGCTCTCCTCACCCAGGACCTCGTCGAGGAGACCGCCTTGATCGTCGCCCGGGACCTGCGCGACCGGTTCGGTCTGCCGGAGCCGCGCCTCGTCCTCGCGGGCCTCAACCCGCATGCGGGCGAGGCTGGGACGATCGGCCATGAAGACCGCGACGTCCTCGCCCCCGCGGTGGCGCGGCTGCGGGCACAGGGCATCGACATCCGCGGGCCGCTCCCGGCCGACACCCTGTTCCACGCCCGCGCCCGGACCGCCTACGACGTCGCCCTCGCGCCCACGCACGACCAGGCCCTGATCCCGATCAAGACCATCGCGTTCGACGACGGCGTGAACGTCACCCTCGGCCTGCCCTTCGTGCGGACCTCACCGGACCACGGCACGGCCTTCGATATCGCCGGTCAGGGCATCGCCCGGCCCGACAGCCTCGTGGCGGCTTTGCGCCTCGCTGATCGGCTGGCCGCCAACGCGGCGGTGCGACGCGGTCCGTTGGGCGGTGCCGAAATCATCCCGTTCAGCGTCTATGCCGGGCGGCCGCGATCCCCGGGCGCCCACCACTTCGACGCCGAGGACGAGCTGTGAGGGAGCCATCATGAGCGCCGGGGACGGTCTTCCGCCGCTGCGCGACGTCGTCGCCCGCCACGGCCTGGAGCCGAAGAAGGCGCTCGGCCAGAACTTCCTGTACGACCTCAACCTGACCGGGCGGATCGCCCGGTCAGCGGGTCCCCTCGCGGGTGTGACCGTGGTGGAGGTCGGCCCCGGTCCGGGCGGCCTGACGCGCGCGCTCCTCGCCGAGGGCGCCGCCCGCGTCGTGGCGATCGAGCGCGACCCGCGCGCCCTGCCGGCGCTCGCCGAGATCGCCGCCCATTATCCGGGACGCCTCGAGGTGGTCGACGCCGACGCCCTCGCCTTCGATCCGAGGCCGCTGGTGGGCGATGGTCCCGCCCGGATCGTCGCCAACCTGCCCTACAATGTCGGCACGGCGCTGCTCACCGGCTGGCTCGACGGCGAAGCCTGGCCGCCCTGGTGGGATCAGGCCGTGCTGATGTTCCAGCGGGAAGTCGCCGAGCGCATCGTCGCCAGCCCCGAGGAGCGGGCCGATTACGGCCGGCTCGGCGTGCTCTGCGGCTGGCGGACCGATGCCGAGATCCTGTTCGACGTCAGCCCTTCGGCGTTCGTGCCGCCACCGAAGGTGACGTCGAGCGTGGTGCGGCTTGTGCCGCGGGCGGAGCCCTTGCCCTGCCGCGCCGGTGCGCTGGAAGCCGTCACCCGCGCGGCCTTCGGCCAACGCCGGAAGATGCTGCGTCAGAGCCTCAAGGCGCTGACGCCCGAGCCCGGCATCCTGCTGGCCGCGGCCGGGCTCGTCGAGACGGCGCGGGCCGAGGAAATCCCGGTGGCAGGCTTCGTCGATCTGGCGAACCGGTGGGACGCGCACAGAAAAGCCGGCACCGCGGGGGCGGCGCCGGCTTGAAAGCCTGCACGGCGGCTCCGGCCCGAAGGCCGGAGCGCGGCGCAATCAGCGGGTCTGCTGGATCGCCGAGAGCACCCAGCCGCGCCCGGGCTGGCGCAGGAAGGTCCAGAGCTCCGTCGCCTCGGACGTATCCGTCGAGACGACGCGGCCGCTAGCCCGCTCCACCATCACGTCCTTAAGGGCGTAGCGCATCGCCACGGTGGCGTAGTCGGTGCGATCCTCACCCCAGGCTTCCGCAAGATCGCCCTGCAGCAGCTTCACGTCCGAGATCGTGTTCACCACGCCGCGGGCCGCGTTGTTGCGCAGCTCCTCATCGAAGTAGCCGACCATCTCGGGCGTCGACAGGTTGCCCAGCGTCACCCGATCCTCGCGGGAATAGGCATCCTGAACGTCGCCGAGCAGCCGCTCGAACGCCTGATAGTCGGCCGGGCCGATCTGGACCGGGCGTGTCTGCGGCGGCCGCTGGCCACCGCCGAACATGCCGGCGGCGGGGCCGGCCGGAGCACCGCCCATCGGGCCGCGCGCGCCGGGCTCTTCGTTGAGCGACGAGCGGGCATAGGGGGCACCGGCGCCGGCCGGCTCGTTCCGGCGGCGGAAGAAGCGCAGGGCCAGCATCACCACGAGCACGACGAGCCCGACCTGGAACAGCAGGCCGATCATCGAGGCGAGGCCACCGAGGCCGCCGAAGAAGCCGCCGCCGAGGAGTGCGCCGATCAGGCCGGCACCCAGCAGGCCCGCGAAGAAGCCGCCGCCGAACCGCCGGCCGGGCGCGGCCGGAGCCTGCATGCCGGGGCTGCCCATGCCGGGGGACGGCGCGGTCTGCGAACGCTGCATGGTCATGCCGCCGCCCGGGGCCGTCGGCGTGGCCGAGGGGGCCGTGTAGGTGCGCGAGCCACGGGATCCGAACGATCCGCCGCCGCCCGGACGGGCTTCGACGACGGGCGCCGCGACGGTCAGCGCAGCGGCCAGCGCCAGGAGGGCGGCCACACGCCGGCGGCGCGAAATCTCAGTAAACATGTACACGCCTCAGAGGACGAGAACCGAAGAGCGCGGAGCGCCAGTGACGATATGGGAACGGCCCGGCTCGGGTTTTAGTCCTGCCCGACGGCGCCGGGATGACGTTTTCCACGGGAGCGCCCCCCGTCCATGGACGCGGTGAACGGCGATCCGGCCGAGCCGGGCACGCCGAAGGCCTGCTGCCCGGGGTTGCGTTGCGCCGCGCGTCGGACCCGGCGGCTCAGTGGAGAGTGCGCTCGGGAGCCGCCGGAAAGACGAGGCGCACCTGGGTCCCCTCCCCGCTGCGGCTGTCGAGGGTGATGGTGCCGTTCTGGCGCTTCATCAGCCCATGCACGATCGCGAGGCCCGCGCCGCGCCCCGCCTCGTGACTGGTCTGAAACGGCGCCAGGGCCCGGGTGAGCATCTCGGGCGACATGCCCAGCCCCGTATCCCCGACCGCGATCCCGACGCTGCCGAGGCCCGGCTGCTGCAAGGACCGGTCGCCGGGATCGATCCGAAAGGTCGACAGAGTCAGCGTTCCCCCGGACGGCATGGCCTCGCAGGCATTGGCGACGAGATGCCGCAAGGCGAACTCAATCTGGGTCGGATTGCTGATCGCCCGGGGCAGGCCCGGCGTCGCCGCGACGGTGAGACGGATGCCCGGCGGCAGATCGGGCTCGAGGCGGCCTGCGAGATCCGCCACGATCGCGTCGAGGTCCACCGCCCGGACGTCGGGCGCGATGCGTCGGGAATAGGCCAGCAGGTGCCGGGTCAGGATCGCCGCCCGCTCGGTGGCGTCGGCTGAGCGGGCGATTGCCCGCTGGATGAACGGCTCCTGCCGGTCTCCGAGGCGACGTTTCAGCCCGTCGATGTAGCCGATCAGGATCTGCAGGAAGTTGTTGAACTCGTGCGCCACGCTGTTGGTCAGCAGCCCCAGTGCCTCGCGCTGGCGGGAGAGGGCGAGCGCCCCCTCGGCCTCGCGGCGCGCCGTGACGTCGAGGATCTGGCCGATGCGGTTGCGGGTACCGGGAAGCGGCGCCGTGTCCAGATGGGCCCAGAAGGTGGTCCCGTCCGCGCGTGCGGCCAGGAATTCCTGACTCGCGGGGCCGGCGGGATCGAGCGCCGTCGTGCGATGGGCCAGCATGAGGTCCAGACCCTGCGCGGCGAGCCGCTCGGCCGGATACCCGGCGAGATGCTCCAGGGCCGGGTTGGCGTGGAGGACACGGCCCTGCGGATCAAGCAGGAGGCTGGGCGTCGGCAGCGCGTCGAGGAGCGAGCGGGCCTCGCCGCCGAGCGGCTCCCCCCTGCCCGCACTGTGATCCGTCCCGGGCTGCACCATGCTGCGTTCGCGCTCAGCGGATGCGGAAGGTCCGCGACGGGCCAGCGATAGCGATGAACGGCGTCATGGCCAAGCGCCGGCCGCCGTGAGCACCGTCTACTGGCGCACCCACATGACCCGCGCCATCCAAGCGATCTCGCCGAGATTCAGGACTCGGTCCTCGTGTTCGGGGTTCAGGGAGGCCAGCTCCACGGTCCGGGCCGTGCGCCGCTTCAGCTCCTTGGCCAGTACCTCGCCGCCATGCAGGCGGACCACGACGCGGTCGCCCTTGCGGACGCTGGCCGTGGGCGACACGATCAGCACGTCGCCGTCCCGGAACAGCGGCAGCATGGAATCGCCCTGGATCTCCAGCGCGAAGGCCCGCTCCTCGCCGAGATCTGGAAACTCGATCTCCTCCCACCCCGCGCCGCCAGTGGGCATGCCCTCGTCGGTGAACAGGCGGCCGGCGCCGGCCTGCGTCAGGCCGATCAGCGGAACCATGGTGCGGGCGGGAATCTCCCGCGCCTCGATGAGCCGCAGGAACTCGTCGAGGCTCGATCCGGTCGCAGCCAGGACCTTGGACACCGATTCCGTGGAGGGCCAGCGCTTGCGGCCGTCGGCGCCCACGCGCTTCGAGCGGTTGAAGCTCGTGGCGTCGAGGCCGGCGCGGCGGGCGAGCCCGGAGGCCGAGTAGCCGTGGCGCTCGGCGAGCCGGTCGATGGCGTTCCAGATCTGCTCGTGCGACAGCATCGCGGACTCGGAGGCTCACCCTCAGCGGGCCGGCACCCCCGTCTCACCAGCCGGGATCCGGCTGCCTCGGGGGCACGGAGACGGTTTGTCCGCCGGGTCCGTTCAAAACCCGCCGGGTACGCACGGAGATACTTGACAATTTACTTTCCGGATCCGCTCTGCCGGTCCGGACAGGGCTGTGTGACGTCCAGCCTAGTTGTAGGAAAGTAGAACTACGGGCGTCGGATTGCAATCGCTCCTCGAATCGGCAGAGCGCATCGGTGTTGCCGCCGGCGCCCGGCGCCTCTATCGACGCGTCGGTTCCGGGGAGCTTCGATGCCGCTCATCTACAAGATCTGTCCGCGTGCCCTGTGGCGCGAGGCCGAGGCCGCGGGCCAATTCACGGGGGCGCCGATCGACCGCCAGGACGGCTTCATCCATTTCTCGACGGCCGCCCAGGTCGCCGAGACGGCCGCCCGACACTTCGCCGGACAGGACGACCTGCTCCTCGTTGCAGTCGAGGCCGAGGCGCTCGGCGACGGCCTGCGCTACGAGCCCTCCCGGGGGGGCGACCTGTTCCCGCACCTCTACGGTCCGCTGCCGCTCTCGGCCGTGGTCGCGGTGGACGAAATGCCGCTGGACGGCGACGGGCGGCACGCATTTCCGGCCGGGATCCTGCCGGCATGATCGACGCCGCCTTCCCGCTCGTCCGGCCGCTCCTCCATCGCCTTGACGCGGAGCGCGCGCACGACCTGACGCTGCGCGCCCTGGCGCTCCTTCCGGCGGCTGGCCCGCCGACGGACGACCCGCGGCTCGCCGTCGACCTGCTCGGGCGCCGCTTCCCCAACCCGGTCGGCCTCGCCGCCGGCTTCGACAAGGGCGCGCGCGTTCCCGACGCGTTGCTGAGCCTCGGCTTCGGCTTCGTCGAGGTGGGCGGGGTGGTGCCGCGACCGCAGCCCGGCAACACGCGGCCGCGGGTGTTCCGCCTGACCGCCGACCGGGCGGTGATCAATCGCTTCGGCCTCAACAGCGAGGGGGTGTCGGTGGTGGCCGGCCGGTTGCGTGCCCGGAAAGGCCGCTCCGGGATCGTCGGCGTCAACATCGGCGCCAACAAGGAGTCCACCGACCGCCTCGCCGACTACGCGGCCTGCACCGCCGCCCTCGCGCCGCTGGTCGATTTCGTCACCGTCAACGTCTCCTCGCCCAACACCCCGGGCCTGCGCGACCTCCAGGGCGAGGCCTTCCTCGACGAACTGCTCGCCCGGACGGTCGAGGCCCGCGACGCGGCGGGTGCCGACGCGGCGATCCTCCTGAAGATCGCCCCCGACATGGCGTTGGACGCCCTCGACGCGGTCTGCGCAACGGCGCAACGGCGCGGCGTTCAGGCCCTCGTCGTGTCCAACACCACCGTGGCCCGTCCGGCGAGCCTCCGCGAGCAGGGGCTCGCTCGGGAGACCGGCGGGCTGTCGGGCCGGCCGCTCTTCGGCCCGGCGACCCGGATGCTGGCCCAGACGCGCCTGCGGGTCGGAGACACGATTCCGCTGATCGGCGTCGGCGGCGTGGATTCGGCGGAGGCCGCCTGGGCCAAGATCCGGGCCGGGGCCAGTCTCGTGCAGCTCTACTCCGCGCTCGTGTACGAGGGCCCGGGACTGGTCGGGCGCATCAAGGCGGGCCTGCTGGCGCAGATGGACCGGGCCGGCGTCACCAGCCTCGCCACGGTGGTCGGACGGGACGCCGCGGAACTCGCCCGCACCGCGTGAGAGGGGACGCGCCAGTTTAGAAAGGCTTTGCGGAGTGGGAGCTTAGCCTGTGCCCCATGCATGAGGGGCCTGCGCCCGCACGCCATTGTGAGGGACCTGGAGAGCCGCTTATCTCGCGTCTGCGAGACACGTCGCGTCAGCCAATCCAGGACGGTTCATGGCCCAATCTGAAGGGTCTTCCAAGCGCTCATCCGCCGCCGGCGGCTGGGGTGCTCTGAAGAGCTGCGGCAAGCACCTGCTCGGCAGCCGCGCGCCCCTCACCGGCGCCCGCGCGCTGTTGAAGGCCAACCAGCCCGACGGGTTCGACTGCCCCGGCTGCGCCTGGGGCGACCCGGAGCACGGCTCGTCTTTCGAGTTCTGCGAGAACGGCGTGAAGGCGGTCTCCTGGGAGGCCACCGACAAGCGCACGAAGCCGTCCTTCTTCGCCAAGCACACGCTGACCGAGCTGCGGGACTGGAGCGACTACGCCCTCGAGGGCCAGGGCCGCCTGACGCATCCGATGCGCTACGACGCGGCGAGCGACCGCTACCTGCCGGTGAGCTGGGACGCGGCCTTCGCGGAGATCGGCGCGACCCTGCGCGGGCTCGACCATCCGGACCAGGCCGAGTTCTACACCTCGGGCCGCGCCTCCAACGAGGCCGCCTACCTGTACCAGCTCTTCGCCCGGGCCTACGGGACCAACAATTTCCCCGACTGCTCGAACATGTGCCACGAGGCGAGCGGCGTGGCGCTGATCGATGCGATCGGCATCGGCAAGGGCACGGTCCTGCTGGAGGATTTCGAGAAGGCGGACGCGATCTTCTGCGTCGGCCAGAATCCCGGGACCAACCATCCGCGGATGCTCGGCGACCTGCGCCGGGCGGCCGAGCGCGGCGCCCAGGTCGTGGTGCTCAACCCGGTGCGCGAGCGCGGCCTGGAGCGGTTCGCCGATCCGCAGAACACCGTCGAGATGCTCCGCGGCTCGAGCCGCCCCATCGCCAGCCACTATCTGCAGCCGCGTTCGGGCGGCGACATGGCGGCCTTCCGGGGCATCGCCAAGATCGTGTTCGCCCGCGACGCCGAGGCCCTGGCGGCCGGCCGGCCGTCGCTCCTCGACCAGGCCTTCCTGGAGCACCACACCGCCGGTCTCGACGCCTATCGGTCGGCCGTTGAGGCGACTTCCTGGGACGCGATCCTCGACCAGTCCGGCCTCACGATGGACGAGATCGCCGCCATGGCGGACGTCTATCTCGGCGCGCAGCGGGTCATCGCCACCTGGGCGATGGGCGTGACCCAGCATCGGCACTCGGTGGCGACGATCCGGGAGATCGCCAACCTCCTGTTCCTGCGCGGCCATATCGGCCGCCCCGGCGCGGGCCTGTGCCCGGTCCGGGGCCACTCGAACGTGCAGGGCGACCGCACGGTCGGCATCAACGAGCGCCCCTCCGCGTCCTTTCTGGACGCCCTGGAGCAGCATTTCGGCCTCGCCATGCCGCGCCGGCACGGTCACAACGTGCTCGCGGCGATCCGCGCCATGCGGGACGGCACGTCCAAGGCCTTCATCGGGCTCGGCGGCAACTTCCTGCGGGCGACGCCCGACACGCCGGTGGTGGCGCAGGCGCTGGCGTCGTGCCGGCTCACCGTCCACATCGCCACGAAACTCAACCACGCCCATCTGGTGCCCGGCGCGGTCGGCTACCTGCTGCCCTGCCTCGGCCGCACCGAGATCGACCGGACCGAAGAGGGCAAGATCCAGATCGTGACCGTCGAAGATTCGATGAGCATGGTCCACGGGTCGGGCGGCATCAACAAGCCGGCCTCGAAGGAGCTGCGGTCCGAGATCGCCATCATCGCCGGGATGGCGCAGGCGACTCTCGGCGCCTCCGCCATCGACTGGGCCGGCTTCGCCGCGGATTACGACCGGATCCGCGAGGCGATCGCCGCCACGATCCCGGGCTTCACCGGCTACAACACCCGCGTGCGCAAGCCCCGCGGCTTCATGCTGCGCAACCTCGCCGCCGAGCGGGTATTCGAGACGGCCACCGGCCGGGCCAATTTCTCGGCGGATGCCCTTCCGGCCGAAACCGAACATCAGGCCGCCCGGAAGGCCCGTGACACGTTCGTGCTGCAGACGTTCCGCAGCCACGACCAGTACAACACCACGATCTACGGGATGGATGACCGCTACCGCGGCGTCTACGGCGAGCGCCGCGTCCTGTTCGCCCATCCGGACGACCTTGCGGCGATCCGCGACCGGCTCGGCGAGCGCGTCGACATCGTGGGCACGCACGACGACGGCATCACCCGCCGCGCGGAGAATTTCCGCCTCGTGCCCTTCGACATGCCGCGGGGATCGCTGGCCGGCTACTATCCGGAGCTGAACGTGCTGGTGCCCCTGTCGACCTTCGGCGAGAAGAGCGACACGCCGACCTCCAAATCCGTGCTGGTGACCCTGCAGGCGCCCGTGGCCGCGTGAGCCAGGGCCCCGACGAGGCGGCGTTCGTCGCCGCCCTCGACCGGGTTTCGGCCGCTCATCCCGGCCTCGACCCGCTGTCGGCGGGTCTCCTGGCGGCGCTGGATCTCGGCCTGCCGGGCGACAGCCGCGCCTTCGCCCGCACCGTCGGGGTGGAGCACGCGCTCGTGCTGCGGTCGCTGGTCGGCCTGGAGGAGGCCGGGCTCGTCGTGGTCACGGCGCGCGATGGGCGCACCCAGCGGACGCGCTACGAATCCGCCGGATGCGCCACATGATGAACAAGTGCGGACCCGTCATCACGAGGGTCGCGCGATGACCCAGGCCCGCGCGACACGGCAGAGGGTGGCGCTGCGGGCTGGAAGACGGTTCAGAACCCCTTCGCCTTGATCGCCTCGGCCCAGGTGACCGCCCGGCGGTTCACGCCGAGGTGCTGCCGCTCGTAGAGCCGACCCTCCAGCTTGATCGCGCCGCGCTTGGCATATTCCGGGCGCTCGAACGCCTCGATCACCAGCTTGGCCCGGCGCACCTCCTCCTCGGTGGGGGCGAAGGACGTGTTGGCGGGCTCCAGCTGCGTCGGGTGGATCAGCGTCTTGCCGTCGAAGCCCAGGTCGCGGGCCTGACGGCACTCTTCGCGACAGCCTTCGGTATCGGCGATGTCGTTGTACACGCCGTCGAGGATGGCCAAGCCCTCCGACCGGGCCGCGGCCAGCGCCATCATCATCCAGGGCAGCATCGGCACGCGGCCGGGCACGATCTTGGCCCAGGTGTCCTTGGCGAGGTCGTTGGTGCCCAGCACAAGGCAGGTCAGGCGGTTGCGCGGATCGCGCTTGGCCCGTGCGATCTCCTGGATGTTGAGGATCGAGGCCGGCGTCTCGATCATCGCCCAGATCGCGATGCCCTCCGGGGCGTCGAGGGATTCGAGCCGGTCGGCGATGCTCTCTAGCACCGCCGGCGACGAGACCTTCGGCATCAGGATCGCGTCGGGCTTGGCTTCGATGGCGGCGTGGAGATCCGCCTCACCCCAGGGGGTCTGCGGGGCGTTGACCCGGATGATCAGCTCGCGGCTGCCGTAAGCGCCGCTCTTCACGGCTGCGCAGACCTGCTCCCGGGCGATCTCCTTTTCCTCCGGACCGACGGCATCCTCGAGGTCGAGAATGATGCTGTCCACCGGCAGGGTCTTGGCCTTGTCGAGCGCCCGCTGGTTCGAGCCGGGCATGTAGAGCACGCTCCGGCGCAGGCGCAGATCGGTCGTCGTGGCCATCGGCTTCTCCCTCCTGGGCCGTCGCGCGGCCTCCTGTCGTTGCACTGCACCCTAAAGCACGAAACCGGCCGCGCCACACCCTGACGATCGGGGCCGGTGAGTTCCCGGGCGGTTTGATACCGCGGCCTCTCTGCGCAGATCGAAGCCGCGGTTTGGTCATGTTCCGCCGCTTAAAGGCCGGACGAAACCAATTCTTGGAACCCGGAAACTCGACGATGCGCAAAGTCTTGGTCACCCTGGCCTTGCTCGGGACATTGGCGGCACCCGAGGCGGCCCGGGCCCAGAGCCGGACCACCCTCGGCGTCGGCTCCGGCGCGGTCGCGGGGGCGCTGGTCGGCGGGCCGATCGGTGCCGTCGCGGGCGCCGTGGTCGGCGGCTTCGTGGGGAACTCGACGGAGCGCGGGCGCCGCCATGTCCGCCGGGGCCGCCGCTACGGCTCCGCGGCGCCGCGCCGGTCCTACCCGCGTCGGGCGGAGGCCGTCATGCCGCGCACCACGGGCACCGTCGCCCGCGCCGCGCCGTCCGCCCAGCCCACCACCTGGAAGGATCCGCGCTAGCAGGCCGCTCGCCTCGCACGGACGCGGAATCCGCCTAGGCCGCCTGTTCGCGTGCGGATGACGCTGGTTCCCGGAACGTGTCCCGGGCGAGGCCCGGGAAGGCGATCGCCTGTCCGAGGCCCCGGGCGCCCAGGAAGCCCACGAAGGCGAGCCACAGCCCGGTATTGCCGAGGCCCAGGCTCTCGACCAGCACGAGGATCGCGCAATAGGCGGCGAGCGCGCACGCCATCAGGTTGCGCATCGCCCGGGTCCAGGTCGCGCCGATGTAGATCCCGTCATACGCGAAGGGCGCAGCGGCGGCGAGCGGCGCCAGGGCCGCGAGGACGAGGTAGGAGCGCGCCGCCTCGCGCACCGGCCCGTTCGTCGTCACGGCATCGATGAGGGCCGCGCCGCCCGCCAGCGACAGCAGGCTGACCGCGAGCCCGAAGCCGAGGCACCAGCGCAGGCACAGGGTGGCGGCCGCATCGAACGCGTCCGCGTCCCGGGCGCCCACCGCCTGGCCGCAGAGGGTCTCGGCCGCCGTGGCGAAGCCGTCGAGGAAGAACCCGCCGATCAGGAAGAGATTCCACAGGACCGAGTTCGCCGCCAGCACCACGTCGCCCTGCCGGGCGCCCAGCGCCGAGAACAGCACGATGCTGGTGATCAGGGCGAGCGTCCGCAGGATCACGTCGCCGTTGACGCTGACCGTCCGGCGAAGCGCCGTGGCGTCGCGGAGATCGCGCAGCGGCACCCGGAACGGCCGCGCGCCGAGGCGCGCCAGGAGGACCAGCCCGAGGCCGAGCCCGAGGGCCTCGGCGCCCAGCGTCGCCAGCGCCGCCCCGGCGAGCCCGAGGCCGAAGCCCAGGACCAGGGTGAGCGTCAGCGCGACATTGGTCAGGTTGATCGCGACCTGCAGCAGCAGGCCCAGATCGGTGCGCCCGCGCCCCAGGACCGAGCCGAGCACGCCGTAGCTCGCCAGCACGAAGGGCGCGGACAGGATGCGGATGTGGAAATAGGTCGCAAGGCCCGCAATCACGGCCTCGCTCGCTCCGCTGATCCGGAAGGCGAGCTGGGCGAGCGGCCCCTGCAGGACCACCAGGACGAGGCCGATCAGGGCGCCCGCCGCCAGCGCCCGTGCGAGGATGCGGTCGACCTCCGGCTCGTCTTGTCCGCCGACCGCCTGCGCGGTCAGGCCGGCGGTCGCCATGCGAAGCGCCCCGAACGACCAGAAGATCGCGTCGAAGATCACCGCGCCGAGGGCGATGGCGCCGAGCAGCGCCGCGTCGCCGAGCCGGCCGATCACCGCCGCCCCGACGAAGCCGAGCATCGGCGTCGTGACGTTGGCGACCGTCATCGGCAGCGCCAGAGCCAGGACGCGGCGGTTCGTCGGGCGGCCGGGGCTGGCGGCGTGCATCAGGCCTCACGCTGGTAAGCTGCGCCGTCCGCGCAAAGCCGGACGAGGGCATCGGCGGGTCAGGCTCCCAGGCTCCGCTCCGCGGCGCCGGGATGACGGGCCTGACCGTGCCGGTCGGCCTCGGATTCGGTCAGCGCGAGACGGCGAAGAGGCGCGCGATCAGCCAGAGCGGCACGACCACGATCGCCCCGGCAAGGATCCAGCCGCCGAAATCGTGGAGCGAGGCGAGCCCGACATCGATCAGCGCCCGCGCCGAATCATAGACGTGCCAGAACAGCCGCCCGGGCGTGAGGCCGAGCATCGACATGAAGGCGCCGACCAGCACCGACAGGAACAGCAAGCGCAGGAACACGCCGGCGGGCGAGCCGCCGAGGAAGCGCCGGAGCGCCGAGGGTCGTGACCGGTAGGTCTCCGCCCCGTAGGGGGCGTTCGGCGGCGCGCCCTGCTGATAGCCTTGCCGGCGCCGGTCGTGATCGACGAGCATTGCGTCCTCGTGAAGCCTCAGGGCCTTCGGATCGGCGACGAAGCGGGCGGAACCGTGGCCGGCGCACCACACCGCGTCGAAACCGGAACGCGGATCGGGCGTTGGCGGGTTTCTCCTGCGCCGTGCAGATGGCAAGCGGCGACGCGCACGCCAAGATGCAGGGCCAAGATGCAGGACGGGGTGGGGCGCGACGCCGGGTTGTCGCAGCGCCCCCTCGACCAAAGGGAGAACTCCCGGGATATGGGAGTGTTGTGAGAGGCTCGAGTGCCGACGGGACCATACGCACGATGATCGACCACGCCCTGTTCGACCCGGCGACGATCGATCCCGAGACGATCCGGATCAACGCCGAGATCGTGGCGGCGCATGCCGCCCTGCCCGATCCCTGGTCGCTGCCGATCGCCGAAGTCCGCGAGCGCCGCCGCCTGGGCACCAAGGCGGCGCCGGCCATGCCGCACAGCGCCCGGGCGGAGTGGCTGACGATCGACGGGCCCGGTGGTCCTCTCAAGCTCCGCGTGGTCCGGCCCAAGCCCGGTACGAAGCTGCGCGGCGCCTATCTGCACATCCATCGCGGCGGCTGGGTCTGGGGCTCCGCCGACGAGCAGGATCCCTGGCTGGAGCGGATCGCCGACACCTGCGGCTTCGTCGCCCTCTCGGTGGAGTACCGGCTCGCCCCGGAGCATCCCTATCCGGCGGCGCTGCACGATTGCGAGGCGGCGGCCCTCTGGCTGGCCGGCCCCGGCAAGGTCGAGTTCGGCATTCACGCCCTGACGATCGGGGGCGAGTCGGTGGGCGCGCACCTCGCCGTGATGGTGCTGCTGCGGCTGCGCGACAAGCACAACCTGCCGCGGGCCTTCCGGGGCGCCAACCTGAATGCCGGCTTCTTCGACCTCGGCCTCACCCCATCGGTCCGGAACTGGGGCGAGGAGCGGCTCGTCGTGAACACCCGCGACCTGACCAAGTTCGCCGACGGCTATGTCCGCGAGGGTATCGACCGGCGTCGGCCGGACGTGTCGCCGATCTATGCCGACTTGAAGGGGCTGCCGCCGGCCCTGTTCACCATCGGCACTGCCGATCCCCTCCTCGACGACACGCTGTACATGTCGGCGCGCTGGGCGGCGGCCGGCAATGGCGGCCACACCGCGGTCTATCCCGGCGAGTGTCACGTGTTCGCTCGCTATCCGAGCCCGATGAGCGAGAGGGCCTTGGAACTGATCGACCGTTTCCTGATGGCGCTCGCCTGAGCGACCTGTCCGAGGTCCTTCCGGAGCGGTTCCAGGCCTGGTTCGCGGCCCGCGGCTGGGCGCCCAGGCCGCACCAGCTCGATCTCCTGCGGATCGCCGGCGCCGGCCGGTCGGCCCTCCTCGTGGCGCCGACCGGGGCCGGCAAGACGCTGGCCGGCTTCCTGCCCAGCCTCGTCGCCCTCGCTGAGCGCGGGACGCAGAAGCTGAAGCCGGCGGGGCTCCACACCCTCTACGTCTCGCCGCTCAAGGCGCTGGCGGTGGACATCGCCCGAAACCTCGACGCGCCGATCGCCGAGATGGGGTTGCCGGTGCGCGTCGAGACCCGCACCGGCGATACCCCTGCGCACAAGCGCACCCGTCAGATCAGCCGTCCGCCCGACATCCTGCTGACCACGCCCGAGCAGCTGGCGCTGCTGATCGCCCACCGCGAGGCGGCCGAGTTTTTCTCCGGATTGCGGTGCGTGGTGCTGGACGAGTTGCACGCGCTGGTGACGTCCAAGCGCGGCGACCTGCTGTCGCTGGCGCTGGCGCGTCTGCATCGCCTGAGCCCGGGGCTCGCGGCGATCGGGCTGTCCGCGACGGTGCGCGAGCCGGATGAGCTGCGGAAATATCTGGTGCCGCAGGGGCCGCTTCCCTTCCCCCCGTCTGCGGGTGCGCCTCCCACTTTGCACGACGAAACGGCCGACACGGTTGTGGGACCGGGCGTGGGTCCCCTCTCCCGAGCGGGAGAGGGTGAAGAACGAGAACTCACAGAACCTGACTCGACCGCGACGCCCGGCGCCGACGTGCCTGATCCTGAGACTCCTCGTCCCTCACCCCAGCCCTCTCCCGCTCGGGAGAGGGGGCAGGTCGCGCCCCCCATGGCCGATCTCGTCACGGTGGCGGGCGGCGCGAAGGCGGATCTGCGCATGCTCGATCTCGGCCGGGCGCTGCCGATCTCCGGCCACACCGCGTGGCACTCGATGCCGGCCATCTACGAGCTCATCAAGGAGCACCGGACCACGCTGGTCTTCGTGAACACCCGGCTTCAGGCCGAGTACACCTTCCAGGAGCTGTGGCGGCTCAACGAGGACGCGCTGCCGATCGCGATCCATCATGGCTCGCTGGACGCGCAGCAGCGCCGCCGGGTCGAGGCCGCCATGGCGGCGGGTCAGCTGCGGGCGATCGTCTGCACCGCGACCCTCGATCTCGGCATCGACTGGGGCGACGTCGATCTCGTGGTCAATGTCGGTGCGCCGAAGGGCGCGAGCCGGATCATGCAGCGGATCGGCCGGGCCAACCACCGCATGGACGAGCCCTCGAAGGCCTATCTCGTCCCGGGCAACCGCTTCGAGATGCTGGAGTGCCAGGCGGCGCTCGACGCCGTCGAGGAAGCCGCGCAGGACACCCCCGATGCCCGCCAGGGCGCCCTCGACGTCCTCGCCCAGCACGTGCTCGGCATGGCCTGCGCCGACGCCTTCGACCCGGTCGATCTCTACGACGAGATCGTCTCGGCGGTGCCTTATGCCGGGCTCACCTGGGAAGCTTTCGAGCAGGTGGTCGATTACGTCGCCACCGGGGGCTACGCGCTGCGCGCCTACGAACGCTTCGCCAAGATCCTGCGCGGCCCGGACGGGCTCTGGCGCGTGCGCGACGCCCGCACCGCGCAGGCCTATCGGATGAATGTCGGCACCATCGTGGAGGCGGCGCGGGTCCGGGTCCGTCTGGGCCGGACCCTGCGCGGCAAGCCCGGCACGGTCCTGCCGAAATCCGGCCGGGTGCTCGGCGAGATCGAGGATGAGTTCGCCGAGACGCTGACCGTCGGCGACACCTTCCTGTTCGCGGGCGAGACCCTCCGCTTCGAGGGCCTCGCCGAGGACGAGTGCCTCGTGACCCGCGCCCCGCCCGGCACCGACCCGGCGATCCCGTCCTACGCGGGCGCGAAATTCCCGCTCTCGACCTTCCTCGCCGCCCGGGTCCGGGCACTCATCGCCGACCCGTTCGCGTGGGATCGCCTGCCCAAGCAGATCGGCGAGTATCTGGTCCAGCAGCGCCGCCGCTCGGTCCTGCCGGGTGAGCGCGATCTGCTCGTAGAGACGTTCCCGCGGGGCAAACGCTACTATCTGACCGCCTTCCCATTCGAGGGCCGCCTCGCGCACCAGACGCTCGGCATGCTGCTCACCCGCCGGCTGGAGCGCGACGGCCTGCGGCCGCTGGGCTTCGCGGCCAACGATTACGGCATCGCGATCTGGACGACCCGCGACGTTTCCGAACGCGCCGCCCGCGATCCCGACTTCATCGGCGACCTCTTCGCGGTCGACATGCTCGGCGACGATCTGGAGGCGTGGCTCGACGAATCGGCCATGATGAAGCGCACCTTCCGGCAATGCGCCGTCATCGCCGGGCTGATCGAGCGCCACCATCCGGGGCAGAAGAAATCCGGCCGGCAGGTCACGATCTCGACCGATCTGATCTACGACGTACTGCGCAAGCACCAGCCCGACCACCTCCTGCTGCGGGCGGCGCGGCAGGATGCGGCAACCGGACTCCTCGACGTGAGGCGCCTCGGCATGATGCTAGAGCGCATCCAGGGGCGAATCATCCACAGGTCTCTCGACCGGGTCTCGCCGCTCTCCGTATCCGTGATGCTCGAGATCGGGCGCGAGCGGGTCTACGGCGAGGGCGCCGACGAGATCCTGGCCGAGGCCGAGGCGGAGCTTCTCCAAGAGGCTCTGTCCTGACCGTCGATCCGCCCTCCCCCGACGACACCGAGGATGCGATCTTGGCGGCCGGCCTGAGACTCGAGAAGACTCACAAGCACCCCACCCTGATGCTCGCGGGCGAGACCCTGGTGCTCGATCTCTGCGGCGGCCTCTGGCTGCCGGAGCACCGGACGCTGATCGTGTCCGACCTCCACCTGGAGAAGGGCTCGTCCTACGCGGCCCGATCCGGCCAGTTCCTGCCGCCCTACGACACCCGCGAGACGCTCGCCTGCCTCCACGAGGCGGTGGCGCGTCACGAGCCCGCCCGCGTGGTCGCCCTGGGCGACTCCTTCCACGACGCCCGCGGGCCCGAGCGCATGGAGCCGGGCGACCGCGCCTTGGTGGCGGCGCTGCAGGAGGGCCGGGACTGGGTCTGGATCGCCGGCAACCACGATGCGGCCGTGAACGAAGGCGTCGGCGGGCGCTACGCCGACGCGCTGACCCTCGGCGGCCTCGTCCTGCGCCACGAGCCGAGCCCGGAGCCCGTTCCCGGCGAGATCGCCGGCCATCTCCATCCCTGCGGGAAGGTCGCGATGCGGGGGCGTGCCGTCCGCCGCCGCTGCTTCGTCACGGATGGCACGCGGCTGGTGATGCCGGCCTTCGGCGCCTATGCGGGCGGGCTGAACGTGCGCGACAAGGCCATCGAGGGCTTGTTCCCGAAGGGATTCACCGCCCACCTCCTCGGCGACGGCCGGGTCTTCGCCATCGGCCGGGCGCAGCTCGCCCGGGACTGAGCGCGCCCGTCATCCCGCGCAAATTCGCGCGGCGCGTCGTCTCGATGCGCCGCGCCGACGGGATCGCCTCGCTTCGTTCGGCAGGACGGCGCCGCGGCGAGGCGCCCGGTCTGATCCGGCCTCAGGCCGTCTTCATGAACCGGGTCACGCTGTCCGACAGGCTTGCCGAGTGGCCCGCGAGGCTCTCGGCGACATCCTGGACGGCCCGGGCGAGCTGACCGGTGGCATTGGCGGCCTCGGAAACACCGCCGATATTGCCCGCCATCTCGTGGGTGGAGACCGCCTGCTCCTCGACGGCGCTCGCCATCGCCAGGGTCAGCTTGGACAACTCGCCCACCGCCGCGGTGATCATCTCGATCGCTCCCACCGCCTCGCCGGTGGCGCTCTGGATCGCCGAGACCTGCTGTGTGATCTCGCCAGTCGCCTTGGCGGTCTGCTCTGCGAGCGCCTTGACCTCGGAGGCCACCACCGCGAAGCCGCGGCCGGCGGCCCCCGCCCGCGCCGCCTCGATGGTCGCATTCAGCGCCAGGAGATTGGTCTGGTCGGCGATCGACTTGATCATGCTGACCACCGCGTCGACCTTGCGGGCATTCTCGGCGAGCTGGCGCATGGTCGCGTCCGTGGTCCCGGCCTGCGCGGCGATCTGCTGCGCGCGCTCCGAGACGCGCCCGACCTGACCGGAAATCTCCTGGATCGCGCCGTTCATCTGCTCGGAATTTGCCGCGACCGACGAGGCCTTGTGCCGTGCGGATTCGGCGGACTGCATCAGCCCTTCGGCCGAGTTCTGCATCTCCTGGATGGCCGAGCCCACCGCCTCGACCACCCGCTTGACGTCGGTCTCCATGTTCACCTGCGCGGTGACCACGGCCCAGGTCAGCATCGGCCCGAGATACTGACCCTTCTCGTCGTTCACGGCCGTGACGCGCAGGTTTAGGGTCTCGGGTCCGACCTTGATCTTGGTGGAGTGCGGCAGCCGGCTCGCATCCGCCAGCATGGTGCGCTGGTGGCTCGGATTCTTGTGGAAGATGTCGAACGACCGGCCGAGCATGTCGTCGACTTTCACCGGCAGATGCTGGTCGATCGTCCCGAGGGTCCGGCGCGAGGTGGCGTTCATATAGTCGATCTTGAAGTCGTTCTTGAGGTCGGCCGTCATGACGGCCACCGGAACGTTGTCGATCATGGTCAGGAGCCGGTTGATCTCCTTCTTCTTGGCGGAGATGTCCGAGGCGAACTTGACCACCTTCACGGGCCGGCCACGGGCGTCGAGGACGGGATTGTATGTCGCCTCCAGCCAGACCGAGTTGCCGTCCTTGTCCAGGCGGAGGAACTCGCCGGTGACGTACTGGCCGACCTTCAGCTTGTCCCAGAATTCCGTATACTCCGCGGTCTCGGCATAAGCCCTATCCACGAAGAGACGGTGGTGCCGGTTCTGAATATCCGGCAGATCATACTTCATCAGCTTCAAGAAATTCTTGTTCGCATGGACGACGTTTCCGTCCATCGAAAACTCGATGATCGCGAGCGAACGATCCAGGGCATCAATCTTGGCCTGGGCTTCGTTGAAAGTCGTACGGTTGAACATTTCGACACTCGCATTCCTCGCCCGCGGGTATCGCATCGCAGCGTTAATGAACTCTTTCTTGCTGCGTTATGCTGGTCTCCGTTTGCCGGCAGGCAATCGAAGACTTTTGATCGCGATGACGAAGTGCCTTCGAGGTCGGGGTAGATGATTTCCCCGCCACTAACACTTGGCGAGACGCTTTTTGTGCTGTTAAAACGGTCTGAATATCAGAACCAACCGCGCATTCGAAAGTATACTATAGGCGCTATGGCGCTGAAAAGGATCAGGCCGAGCGCGTAGGGATAGCCGAGAGTCCAGTCCAGCTCCGGCATGTGCTTGAAGTTCATGCCGTAGATCGACGCGATCAAGGTTGGCGGGACGCCGACCACCGAGACGACGGTGAGCACCCGGAAGACGTTGTTCTGCTCGATGGTGATGAGGCCGAGGGCCGCGTCGAGCAGGAACTGCACGTTCTCAGCGAGGCGCGTCTCGAACTCGTCGAGGGATTCGATGTCCCGCTTGATCGTCTCGAAGCGCGCGTCCTCCGGCAGGCCGATGCCGTCGCAGGCTGCGGCGACGAACGGCACGATCCGTTCGAGCCCGAGCAGACTGGCGCGGATCTTCCCCAGGACCTTTCCGCGGTTGCTGATGCCCCGCAGAATCCGGCGCAGGGCGAGGTCGCGGCGCCGGGGCGGCGGGCTCTCCAGGCGCCGCCGCTCGGCACCGCGGACGTCGAAGTCGAAGATCCGGGTCGAGAGCGTGTCGAGTTCCGATCCCATGTCCTCCAGGGCGTCCGCGAGGCTGTCGACCAGCTCCTCCAGGACGACGAGGAAGATCTCGCTCGGGGTCGTGCTGCCATCGCCCTCCGCGATGCGCTTCGCGGAGGAGTCGAAGGCGCGCAGGTCGTGAAAGCGGATCGTGACGAAGTGGTCCTTGGTTAGCAGGAAGCCCAGCGGCTTCACCTGCGACGCGCTCTGCTCGAAGGTGATCATCGGCGTCGAGAGCGACAGGCCGCCCTTCACCCGGCGCAGGCGACTCGACGTCTCGACCTCCGACAGCGCCGCCCGGGACGGCACGCGCAGACCGGTCGCCGCCTCGACCGCTTTGGCTTCCTCCGGGCTCGGGTCGTTCAGGTCGAGCCATACCGTATGGCGCGCGATCGGGCTGCCGGGTTGCAACGCCACCGGGCCTTCGGGTCCGTGCAGGCTCAACATGACGGCGCATTATCCATGGGACGAGAAGGAAGGCCGCCGGCGCGTCATCGCACCGTCGCGCGGGGGTGCGACAGCCTTGACTCGGAACCGCAGCGAGCCTATCTCGCCGCCGTCTTTGGCACTCGCCGAGACAGAGTGCTAACAGTCGAGTTCGCGAGCGGTCCCGCCGGCCGCATCAACGCCAACTCCAGACCTGAAGCAAGAGGGCAGCTCATGAAGTTCCGTCCGCTGCACGACCGCGTGGTCGTCCGTCGCATCGAGAGCGAGGAGAAGACCAAGGGCGGCATCATCATCCCGGACACCGCCAAGGAGAAGCCGCAGGAAGGCGAGATCGTCGCCGTCGGTCCCGGCGCCCGCGACGAGCAGGGCCGCGTCAACCCGCTCGACGTCAAGGCCGGCGACCGCGTCCTGTTCGGCAAGTGGTCCGGCACCGAGGTCAAGATCGACGGTCAGGACCTCCTGATCATGAAGGAATCCGACATCATGGGCGTCGTCGCCGTCTGATCGGATCACCTCTCACCGCCCTTTGAGACTTTCCATAGTCTTGGGGCGCAACCCAACCAGATAAGAGGCACACAATGGCAGCGAAAGACGTTCGTTTCTCCGCCGACGCCCGCGATAAGATGCTGCGCGGCGTCGACATCCTCGCAGACGCGGTGAAGGTGACGCTCGGCCCGAAGGGCCGCAACGTCGTGATCGAGAAGAGCTTCGGCGCCCCGCGCATCACCAAGGACGGCGTCACCGTCGCCAAGGAGATCGAGCTCGCCGACCGCTTCGAGAACATGGGCGCCCAGATGGTGCGCGAAGTGGCCTCGAAGACCAACGACATCGCGGGTGACGGCACCACCACCGCGACCGTGCTGGCCCAGGCCATCGTCCGCGAGGGCGCCAAGTACGTCGCCGCCGGCATCAACCCGATGGACCTGAAGCGCGGCATCGACCTCGCCACCCAGGCTGCGGTGAAGGACATCATCGCCCGCGCCAAGAAGGTCTCGACCTCCGACGAGGTCGCCCAGGTCGGCACGATCTCCGCCAACGGCGACAAGGAGATCGGCGAGATGATCGCCCACGCCATGCAGAAGGTGGGCAACGAGGGCGTCATCACGGTCGAGGAGGCCAAGACCGCCGAGACCGAG
>NZ_JAQPZJ010000006.1:0-58551 GCF_028920805.1 Methylobacterium sp. 092160098-2
CCGACTTGTGGTTTGGGTGCCCCCCGGCCGCGCGCCCCAGTTTACTTCAGGAGCCAAGCCACGGGCCGAAACGTCACCAGACGGCTCAACAGGCGGCGACCCACGAGAGCAGCCAACCCGGCTACGATGACCAGCCAGAATGGCCCCAAAGCGATCAGCCAATCGCGCAGGGTGAGATAGATCGCTTCAGGTAGTCCACCGACCGGTGCAGAGGTGAACTCAGTCCAGAGCGGGATCGCGCAGTATCTTCGGTTGACCGTGGTATCCGTCTGCAATTGCCATGGGGCACAGAACCGGTTCATCAGGCCTCGCAAGTCGGAATTGGCTTCGACCAGACTGAGCCATGCTTGGCTGTCGGGTCGCTGCGAGAGAGCAGCCCATTTCTCGCCCATGCCGGTGGTATCCCGGCGTCCGAGCCAGTAGCCCGCCCCACCGCAGAGCACGCCCCCGATGAGAACGGCCACGGTCGCGATGATGACGGCCGTCCGTACACGCGTGCGCTCCATCCTCCTGAAATGCTCGCTCGCGCTCGCCGCGACCGCCTGCCCGGTGGTCTCCGCGAGCGTGGCGTGGGCGGCCTCGACCCGGGCGCTGGCGGCCTGGGCCACCGGACCGACGGCGCGCTTGGCCGCCTGCTCGACCCGTTCGGGGACTGCGTCGATCGCCTCCGGGATAGTCTGGGCCGCCTTCTCCAGCAGCCCGGTGACCGCGAGATAGACCCAGAGAGGATCATCGGGATTGACCCCGAGGTCCATCATCCGCCGCCACGTCTGGTCGCGGAGCCCCGGGTCGAGGCCGAAGACCTCGGCCGCCTTGTCGAAATTGAGCTTGGCGTCGGGGCGCATCGCGATCTGAGGATCTGAGAGGCTGGACCTCGCCTCAGAGGCCGAGGACGGGTCGCAGGTGCTCGAGCGCGGCCGCGGCCTCGCGCCGGTAGCGCGCGACGTGCGAGCGCTCGACGATGGTCAGGCGCGACGCGGAGGCGGCCGCCGAGAAGGGCAGGTCGTCGGCGTCGACCTTGGCGAACGTGCCGGCCGGCAGGGCGGGGAGGCTGATCTCGAGGCCGCCGAGTTCCTCAAGCAGGCGTGTGCGGACCTTGCCGCCCCGGCTCTCGCCGTCGCCGTCGGTGTAGCCGTGCCAGAAGGGGAAATCGGACTCGGCCTTGCCCCAGCGGGTGTTGCGGACCGCGACATGATCGACCCGGTCGCCGACCAACTTGATCCAGCGGTCGACGGAACGGGT
The DNA here is from genome assembly GCF_028920805.1 of Methylobacterium sp. 092160098-2. NCBI lineage: Bacteria > Pseudomonadati > Pseudomonadota > Alphaproteobacteria > Hyphomicrobiales > Methylobacteriaceae > Methylobacterium > Methylobacterium sp. 092160098-2. The sequence goes on from NZ_JAQPZJ010000006.1 coordinate 1,243, forward strand.
CGCGGCGACCTCCGACGTGATCAGGTGCAGGACGGTGACACGGTAGCCGTTCTCATCGACGGCGGCCAGCAGATCGTCGAGACCTTCACCCATGTCGGTGATGCGCGTCAGGTCGGCGAGGCTGCCGCCGGCGAGATCGTGGACGATGAGGGGCTCCCCCGTCCCGAGGCAGTTAAGCACGGTGTGGCTCTCAGCGCCGTCGCGGATGTTGTAGTAGCCCACGCCGACGGTCGGATCCTGCTCGGCCAGGAGTTCGCCCGCCTCATCCCGGGTGCCGAGAACCCGTATGAGGCCGCCGACGCTGCCGTCGGCGTCGTAAGCCGCCACGCGCGTGGCGCCCTCGCGCAGGTACTCGACGAGGGTGCGGGCGGTCACGCTCTTGCCGACGCCGCCCTTCTCCGAGGTGACCAGGACGAGCCGCTTCTGCCGCGGGGTGGTCTCCGTGCGCGCCTGCTGTGTCCTTGCCATGCTGCCCTTCCGATCCGATGCCCAAGCCTGCTTGCGCGGCCTAGAGGTCCCTGTTGCTCATGCTGTGCCCGAGGGCGGACGAGGCGGGCGCGTGCCCGCGCGTCGGCACCGGATCACGCGCGGCGGTGGCGCGTGGCTGCGGATCGGGCCGGTGTTCCGAAGGTGCCCGTGAGGTCCTGGCGGGTGACTTCGCCCTGGCCTTGCGGCGGCGTCGCACGGGCTTGCGGCCGGCGAGCTCGCGCGTGGCGTTCTGGATGTACTGCCGGAGCGTGCCGACGCTGAGCTTGACGCCCATCCGGGCGAGGAACTCACCGATCTCGGCGTCGGTCCGGCGCTTGGCCTTGAGTTCCTTGATCTCCGGGAGCACGGCCTTGACCGCCTCGAAGGCGGACGGCTTGCGGCTTGGGGCGAGCTCGATCTGCTCGCGCAGGAAGGCGCGCAGCTCGCTAAAGGGATCGGGTTCGACGGCCTCACCCATCGCCATCACTCCTTGCGCCTCTCGCGGTCTCCGCAGTCCGCTCCGTCAGCCATACCCACCATGTGTGGCTGGACCTGCGAACCGCACGAACCCACCATCCCGGATGACCGGCATCATACCACGGCCGAGCTTACGACCACGATAGCCGTGGACGGCCTGTGGATAACCTCAGGCTTACTAACCAAAATCCAGACACATCACGCACCGATGGTGCTGCTTGGCGGCCAAGCTTACCGCTAAGCTATTGCTAGATCGCACAGCCTGACTGTCAGGAGCTCACCCATGGCCCGCCGTCCCGTCCGCGTGTCCTTGGACGAGGCGCTCTGGGACGCCGTGGAGGCGGCGGCCCGGGCGCGCGGGATCGCGCCGTACCTGTTCGTCGAGGAGGCGCTCACCGCCGCGCTGGGCCCGTCCGAGACAGTGGCCCGCTTGGCCGAGCTCAGTGAGGCGGCGGCGTTGAGCGCCCGCGAGGCCCGGGCGAGCGCGGCCGAGATGCGCGACCAGATCCAGGTGATCAGCGACTTCATCGTCGACCTGTACCGCGCGGAGGTCCAGGCGAGCGACGATGCAGGCGCAGCCTAGGCGCGTGCGGGTGCTCAGGCGATGATGACCTGCACGCGGATCACCAGCGTCGAGTACTACGAGTCGATGGCGCGCCAGATCCGGCGCGAGGCCGGGTTGAGCACGCCCGACAGCCCGCTCGACGAAATGGCGGCGGCGTACGCGCGCAAGGCTGCGGCCGAGACCGCTTCGGAGGGCAGCGCCGCCTTCGAGACTGCCTACGCGCAAGCGTTCGACCGGGCGCTGGCGACGCTGCGCCGCGGCCACAGCGAGGGTCGAGACCAAGTCGCGTACTACACGGATAACGGCGCGGGCGAGGCTAACGGCGTGTGGTGGACGCCCAGGTCCGGAGCCGGCTCCGGTCTGAGCCGATCCCGCGATCCGTTCCGGTCCTGCCCGGACGGAGCCGAGGTCGACGGGCGGGTGCTGCGCGACCTGGCGGCGGGCCGCGACCCGCAAAGCCTGGAACCGCTGGTCCGCGCGTCGACCAACGGTCGGCGCAGCGTCGGCTACGATCTCCAGTTCGCTGCGCCCAAGAGCGTGAGCGTGCTGGCGGCGTTCGCCGGACCCGAGGAGCGCGCCCGGATCCTGGCGGCGCATGACCGTGCGGTGCGCCGGGCGCTCGACTACGCGCACGCGGCCGGCCTGATCGTGACCCGGACCGGGGCGCAGGGCCGGGAGCGGGCCCCGGCCGGCGGGGTGAGCGCGGCGGTGTACCGGCACTTCACCTCGCGGGCCCAGGATCCGCACGTTCACAGCCACGCCATCCTGCTGAACCTGTGCGTACGGGCCGACGGCTCGACCGGGGGCCTCGACAACCGCGAGATCCTGCTGAACGCCGGCGGGATCGCGGCCCTGTACCGGAGCGAGCTGGCCGAGGGTCTCAGGGCGGAGCTCGGCTGCGAGGCGGTCAGGAGCGGGCGCAACTTCGAGGTCGCCGGCTTGGCCGAGCCCGTGCTGGAGCTGTTCTCCAAGCGGCGCGCGGCGATCGAGCGGGTGGCGCGGGAGCAGGGGTTCGAGACGGCCGACGACCGGGTCGCGGCCCAGGCCGCCGCCTTCGACACGCGAGCCGGCAAGGATCGGGAGACGCCGCTGGCGAGCCTGGAAGCCGAGTGGGATCGGCAACTGGTCCAGGCCGGCTGGACACGTGCGGCGCTGTTCGAGGAGGTGCGGATCGCGGCGGACGGGATCCGCGATACGCGGGCGGGCGCGCCCGCCGAGCGGCTGCAGCGCCTGGCGGAGGCCGGCCTCGCCGCGACCCTCGAGATGCAGGCGGTTCTGGAGGAGCGCGAGCTGCTGCGCCTGACCGCCGAGGCATTGCAATGCGAGGCCGGGGCGGACGCCGTCCTGGAGCAGGTGGAGCGCCTGCGCCAGGACGGCCGGGTGGTGGAGGTCGGGCGCTCGGCCCAGGACAAACCCGTCTACGCGACGCCCGCGATGATCGCGACCGAACAGACCATGCTGCGCGTGGCCTACACCCGGCAGGACGAGCGTGCGTTCGTCCCGGACGAGGTGGTGACGCGGGTCCTGGCGGATCGCCCGAGCCTGCGCCCGGAGCAGAGGGCTGCGGTGCGGCACGCGCTCAACCGCGACGGGGTGAGCGTGGTCGAGGGCAGCGCCGGCTCGGGCAAGTCGTACGCGATGGCGAGCGTCGCCGAGGCGGTGCGGGCCAGCGGCGGCGAGGTTTGGGCGATCGCGCCGAGCTGGAAGGCGGTCGAGGTGATCCAGACCGACACGGCCACCCCCGAGTCGATGGCGCGGGCCGTGACCGGGTTCCTCAACCGGATCGACAAGGGTGAGATCGCGCTGGGGCCGCGGACGGTGGTGATCGCCGACGAGGCCGGGATGATCGGCACGCGCGATCTCGCCGCGCTGGTCGAGGCAACAGGCGCAGCCGGAGCCAAGCTGGTCTTGAGCGGCGACACGCGCCAGCTCGTCCCGGTGCCGGCGGGCGCGCCGATGCGGCTGCTGGTCCGGGCGCTGGGCGCGAGCCGGATGGACGAGATCCAACGGCAGCGCGGGCGCAGCGAGGCGGAGGGGGCCTGGATGCGGGCGGCCAGCATCGACTTCGCCGCGGGCCGGACCGCGAGCGCGTTGGAGGCCTACGACCGCGGCGGCGCGATCACCTGGGGGACGGACCGCGAGGCCACGATCCAGGCGCTGGTCGATGCCTACGCCGAGAGCCGCCTCGAGCCCGAGGGGGCGGAGCGGACGCGGGCGGTGCTGACCGGCTGGAACAAGGACGTGCGCGCGCTCAACGCGCGGATCCGCGCCCGTCTCAAGCAGGACGGGCTCCTGCCGGAGGGGGAAGACGTGGAGATCGACGCGATCCCGCGCGGCGGTGGTAGGGCCGAGGCGCTGGCCCTGACGGTCGGCGACGAGGTAATATTCGGGGAGAGCGTGAAGGTCGGTAGTCAGGCGATCCGCAACGCCGACCTGGCGCGCGTCGAGGCGCTCTCCGGTGATCCGGCCGACCCGGTGCTGACGCTGCGGCTCGTGAAGAACGGGGTCCGGCTGAGCGCCCGGACGAGCGCGCTGGTCGGGGATCGGCAACGGGGCGAGCCGCAGGTCCCGCGGCTCCAGCACAGCTACGCCATGACCACGCACGCCGCCCAAGGCGTGACCGTGGACGAGGCGTATGTCGCCGACCTGCGCGGCGCGGGCGCAGAGGCGACGTACGTGGCGATGACGCGGCACCGGCGCACGGTGCGGCTCTACGTCGACACGGCGCGGATCCGGGATCGGCTGGAGGCGGTCCGCTCAGGGGTCCGGCCGGAGGAGCGCGGCCTGCCGGGCAGCCGGAAAGCTGCGCACCCCAAGATGGCGTCCATCGGCCAGAGCGAGATCCGGCAGGCCTTCCTAGCTGCATGTGCGAGCGGCGGCGGCAAGGCGAACGTCGCCGACTTCGCCGGAGACGACCTGCGCGGCTGGTGCGGTGCGCCGGCCCAGACACGCGTTATCCCTGTGCGGAGCGGCGGCAGGATGGGCCTGGAGCGCGCGGGACCCTGGAGGAGGGCCCTCGCCGGGATCGCCCCGGCCTCGGTACGCACACCGTCGCCGGCCGCGCGGGCGTTGCGGCAGCGCATGGCGGAGCGCCTGCATGCCCCCACAGCGTACCCAGTCCCGCGGCCGAGCCGAGCAGGTCACGCGATCCCGTTCGCGTCGGATATTCCGGGGCAGCAGGAGCGTATCGGCCGGCTCGCCGCGATCTTGTGGCAGGGCTTGAGACGGGAGATCCGGAGCGCCGCAACGGCGATACGGGGTCTGCTGCCGCTCACCCTGGAGCAGCTTCGCGCCGATGTCCTGATCGATCCCCAAGGCCGAATAGCGTTCGCCCGCAGGGATCAGAGCGGTCGCCTATTGGGGATCGAGCAGACCGATGGAACCGGTGTGGCGGTGGGGAGCGGGCAGCAGGGTACGACGGGATTGATCCAGCTGGGGGATCGACGCTCACCGAAGCGGATCTACGTGGCCCGGACAAAGACCGAGGCTTTGAGCCTGTATCAGCAGGACGGACAGCCGGATCGTGCTCTGATCTGTGGCCTGGGCGGCGCCACCCCTGAGACCGGCAGTGCGCTCGCCCACGTCGTCGCTCGGCATCCGGATGCGGCCGTGCATCTCGCGATCGACGCCCGAGCGGACGAGGGGGAGGCCCAGGCTTTCGAAGCGTGGGTCCTCGCGGCCTTGCGGAAAGTGCAGACGCCTGAGGCTCGCGTGACGGTACGCCGTTCCGCGCCCCTGGATCTATCTCCGGACGGAAACCATGTCGTGTTGGTCGAACCAGTCCCGAAGGAAAAGGATCGCACGCGGCGACGCAGCGAGCGAACGCGACAGCATCGTGGGATGGAGCACCAAGTTCCTCCCGTGCAACCCGCACGCGAAGGCCGAGAGCGGTAGAACGATGTCGATTGGCAAAGAGGGCTGACGCCGATCCGTACGCGAGAACCCTTTTTGGATGCGGGCCATGCTCAGCCATCGGGGCCGTAGCAGCGAAGCCTCTTGTAATGTCTCACTTCTGTAGCACATATTGCTGCCGAAGGAGCAAGCCATGCAAACCGCATCCGCCAGTGTCGCGACCCGCCGGCGCCAGGTTTCTGGCGGATCCAGCATCGGGCGCAAGGGTGTGCTCCGCAAGCTTCGCCATCAGGGCGGCGCTACCGTTTTCTCAATCCCAACCCACTTCCTCGCGGAACTCGGGATCGAAGCTGGTGCCGAGGTCGAGGTGAGCTTGGTAGATGGCAAGCTCGTGGCCGAGCCGAAGGTACAGCCGGTCCTGCTTCGGCGGCGCTACACGCTCGCTGAGCTGCTAGAGGGAGCGGAGCACTTGCCCGAGCTCTATGCTGGCACCGAGGGGGCGCTCGATGGGCCTGCGCTCGGGCAGGAGATGGGCTGATGGCCTTGGGCCCCCGCGTTCCTCGACGTGGGGAGGTCTACTCGCTTGACCCCAATCCGACCGTCGGGAAGGAGATGCGTGGCCGCCATTACTGGCTCGTCCTCACGGAGGAAGCCGTCAATCGGCACGGGATGGTCATTGCCGTGGTGATCAACACGGTTGCCGAGGGTATGCGCAAGGCCGGCCTCGCCGTACAGGTGAGTGCCGGGGCGGTGAACGGGGTCGCAGTGATCAACCAGGTGCGTAGCTTCGACTTTCGGGCGCGCGACCAGGAGGGCGGCGGTGTTACCTACGAGGGTACCGCCGACGCAGCAATCGTCGCCGATATCGCCGCGCGGGTGGCGAGTCTCATCGATCCCGAACCTCCGCCACCACCGCAGCCGAAAGGTCGCGGCAAGGCCAAGGGAACTCCTGCAATCGAGGGCTCGCTAGGGGCGGTCCTCAAGGAGGCGTTTGCCTCTCAGGAGGGCGAAGTGAGCGCCAAGGCAGCATCGACTGAGAAGAAAGGCCTACGATTTGGGCGCAAGAAGTAGCGCGCTATCGCGGCCAAGAAGAAATCCTGCTGGAGCAGGATCGTCATGGCAGCGCGTCATGGGAACAAGGGGCGGGCTGCAGGCTCGCCCTTTTGGTTACGGAGGTTCTTCGTGAGCTGCCGCCTCATGCCTACGGTGACGGGCGTCGAGCCCATGGCAGCCCGGGATTGAAGGCCGCGAGCGTCACGTTCGTAACTGCTCGCATTGCCGAGATGAGCACTCGCGGATTGGGGAGCGGCTGGGTCGCCATCCTTGTTGAAGCGTCAGATCCGCCCGTATGAGCAGCCCTTTTCCACCGCCGTCGTCCGGCGCCTGGCAAACCCTGATCGGCATGGACACTGGCCCATGCACTCATCATCGAGCGCCGCTGGGGTTAGTTCTACAAACCGTACTGCGGATCGAAAACACGGTGGCGCGGTCGACCTGCGCATTCAGAGCTATTTATCATGTCTCCGTCCGGGCGAAGAGATCGAGCTGCTCGGCTGGCCTGTGAGCGCGGGACTGTCGGCTGAGGGCTGAACGCATCGCTCTGGGTACCGGAAGAACCGGCAGACCGACGCCCGGTTTGCCGTAGAGCACGGCACCGACGATCCGGCAGCCGTCGCCGCGGTGAAACACGTTCGCGGTGTGCGGGCCGGCCCGCAGGATCTCCTGCACCAGCGCCTCCTCTACACCTATGCCGGATACGGCCGTGAGCAGGCAGGAGAGCCCGACCGCCTCGATGTCGAACGATCGAAACTCCGCGGCGCGCTGCCGCCAGACCTGACGCACGGCTCCGACGCTGGTATCCGGAAACGGGTTGGGGGCCGGTTGTGTCGCTGCGTCTGCCACGAAGGCCGCGATGGCGTGCCGCTCGGCGATATGCGGGGACGCAAGCAGCGAGGCCGCGAGCTGGCGTCGGCTGATCGGCATATAGCTCTCCCGCCTTCAGACCGGACCTCGGGCATCCATCCCACCCGAAGCCGACTGGGCACGGTGGAGCACAGAGCCTTCCTTACAGAGGGCACTTGGATGCGGGCAGGACACCGAGGTCACACCGCTCGGGAACGGGGCAGCCCTCGGTGGCAAGCTGTTGGTCAGCACCCGAAACGTCGCTGCAGAAAATGCTTCGGCGGCTCTAAGCGACTTGACGAGGCCGGTGACGCCGGTCGTGCCGGTTGCGAGGAGCAAGCGGTCGACCGTAGCATCGGCCTTGCTCAGTTCCCCCGCCAGCCGTCTTTGCACACCCAGCAGACGCCTTGACAAACGCGGGCGCAGTTGGGTGCGATGCTTGAGGTTCAGGCGTAACACAGTGCTTTTGTGGGGGGCGTATTGCGCTTTCGGTTGCGGCGACGGAATATCCCGCCGTCTTCAAGAATTGGGTGCGACGTGGGCGAGAACGCAGTGACGATGAAGGCTGAGGCGGTCGACCACACCGGGCTGACGGCTGAGCTCGTCTCCGCCTATGTGACGAACAACAGCGTCCCGGTGTCGGAGCTGCCTGCGCTGATCGCCAGCACACATGCCGCGCTGACCGGCCTATGCGGATCCAGTACGCCTGCCGCTCCGGAGGTCGAGAAACCCACGCCAGCCCAGATCCGGAAGTCGATCACGCACGAGGCGCTGATCAGCTTCGAGGACGGCAAGCCCTATAAGACGCTCAAGCGCCACCTCGCGAAGCTGGGTCTGACCCCGGAGGCGTATCGCGAGAAGTGGGGTCTGCCGCGCGACTATCCGACCACCGCGCCGAGCTACTCCGAGCAGCGCTCCGCGCTCGCCAAGAGCCTCGGCCTTGGTCAGCAGCGCCGCCAAGCGGGGCCGAAGAGCCCTGAGCCCGCGACGAACATGTCCGTGCGGCCGAAGCGCGCCAGACGGCCGCGCAAGGCCAAGGATGCCGCAGAGGCGTAGCGATCCGCGAGGATCCGGATCCCCGTGTCGGCGTTACTTCTTCTCTTGCCCATCGCGGCGGTTGAGCGCCCTCACGCTCCCGCTCGCGAGCGCGCCGGCTGCCGTGTTCGACCCGTTCACGCGCGGCCGGCGCGTCCCCTCAGGCGTAGGGGCCTCGGAACAGGTCGCCGAGCGCCTTGCGCCGGAACAGGGTGAGCCAGCGACGTCGGCGGTGCTCGGGCCGGTCGTGGATGAGATGGCAACGCTGGCAGAAGGCCGCGAGGTTGGCTCCCGCGTTGTTGCTGGTATCGTGGTCGCGATGGGCGGTCGCCAGCACGACCTGTGTCCGGCGCACGCGCGCGAGCACGTCGACCTTGCCGGTGGCCACGCGCACGATCCTGCCGCGCCCATCGCGCCAGGCGCCGGCCTCCGTATCCCACCAGCGGCCATCGCCGAGGTGGAACACGGTCTGCCCGTGCGGGCGCTTACACGCCTCGCAGCGACCGCCGGCGCGCCGGAAGCGGATCGAGATCGAGAGCTCACGCCAGTCGATCGGGTAGAAGAAGCGGTGCTCGGGCCGGATCGGCATGCCCTGAACCCTGCCACAGCTTGGCTTTAAGAGCAGCCGGACTATTCGGATCGAACACGGTCAAAGCTGGGCTTTGCAACGACACCATTATGGTGTATAAACGGCCATGTCAGAGAAGCGCAAGCCGGCGTACGACCTGGAGCGCGTCCGCCCCTGGGCGGTGTCGCCTGCCTTCCAAGTCGCCGGTTCGGCGCTGCGAACGGCAGCAGAGCTGGGGCTGAGTCCGTCAGAGATGGCAGCCATCATCGGCAGCATGCAGAGAAAGCATTTCTACAAGTTCGTGACATCCATCCACAATCATCGTGAGTGGCAGGATGTGTGCCACATCCCATCAGAATTAGGCGTGCTGTACGTCAAGTTCCGTGCTGACGTCGTGACTGAGTTCGTGTTGCTGTCGTTCAAGGAGAAGGGGAATGATTGAGGCACTTTTTTGCCCCGTCACCGGGAGGCCGATGGTTCGCGCAACCCGTCCCTTCACGATTACGTACAAAGGACGCCGGCGTACGTTCCCGATGCCCGGCTGGTATTGTGACGCCAGCGGTGAAAGCATCCATACGCGTGCCGACATGAGGGTCTCGGATCGCGAGCTGAGTCGGCTCAAGGCCGAGGTCGAGAACCTCGCCGGCCCGGACGAGGTCGTGCGCCTGCGCAAGCGACTCGGCCTGACACAGGCGAGAGCCGGGCACATCTTCGGTGGGGGGCCGCGCGCCTTCCAAAAGTACGAGAGTGGCGAGGTCCTCGCGAGCCGACCGATGACGAACCTGCTTCGCGTCGTCGCCCGGCACCCGGAAGAACTCGCGCGGATTGCTGCAGAGGTCGATGTGCAGGGAGGAGACGGATTGCAAGTCTAAACTGCATGTCAGCGCCGCGGCGACCTGATTGGCCTGAAGATAGCGAGGTCACACCCTCGTGCTACTTCACACTTGGACTGATCGTTTATCTGCTGTCCTTCCGCATGTGGTCAGCGGATCGCGTAATCACCTCTGCGAGCCGCTTTTTAAAGCCATCCCGGTAAGCCGAATTGCGCAAGGACAAGATCTCCGAGGGCGCGTGCAATTTCGCGGAAGCGGGTGAAGATGCTGCACAGCCTCGGCTGCGCTGTAGACTGCGCCTGTCTGCACAGGTCGTTCGCCGTGCTTCATGAACGGACACGATCTACAAAATTACGGAAACCTCATGGCTGCGCATCGCCTCCTGCACCCGCCGGATCGTGGTCCGGCCGACCTTGAGCTCACGCGCCACAGCCGATGCGCTCCGGCCGTCGCGCAGGAGCCGCTCGGCCTCCCGCCGCCGCTCCGGCGTGAGGCTCGCCGGCCTTCCGATCGCCTTGCCCTCGGCCCGCGCCCGGGCGAGCCCCGCTTGGGTGCGCTCGATCAGCAGGTCGCGCTCGAACTCGGCGACCGCGTTGATCACGCCCATGGTCAGCTTGCCGGTCGAGCTGGTCAGGTCGACACCGCCGAGCGCGAGGCAGTGCACGCGCACCCCGAGGGCGTCGAGGCGCCTGATCGTGCCGCCGACATCCATGGCGTTGCGGCCGAGCCGGTCGAGCTTGGTCACCACGAGGACGTCGCCGTGCTCCAGCCGGTCGAGCAGGCGCACGAAGCCCCTGCGTTGGTCGGTGGCGACACTGCCCGACACCGTCTCGGTGATCACGCGCTGCGGCTCGACCTGAAAGCCGGCCGCCGCGATCTCCTGGCGCTGATTGTCGGTGGTCTGTCCGAGAGTGGACACGCGCAGGTAGGCGAAGGTGCGAGCCATGATCCAAGATTTGGCCGAAAACAATGGCCGAAACTAGACCCTGGCCGAAACGCCAGCAACCCTATGTTCCGGCCATAGGTGATCGACTCTGGCCGAAACCGGTCGGTTAAGGCCATGCCTCTCTGAACCGGTCCGATGACAGATATGATGAAGATGCCTTATTGCCGCTCCATGGTGGATGCTGATTGTTGGCTATAATCGCTTAGCATGGTCGATATGTCACATCGAGAGCATCGGAGTACCACGCCGTGAGCGCGACACTTTCCAAGATCGACGCAGGTGGTCGTCTGATCATCCCCGCCCAAGCTCGCAAAGCTCTCCACCTGGAGTACGGCGGCCCAGTCGTGCTGACCCTGGTCGATGGCGAACTTCGGGTTCGCTCCGTCGCATCCGCCATGGCAGAGCTACAGACCCACGCCGCTTCCTTCCTGGCAGGTGATGGCGCCTCGGTCGATGCGTTCCTCGCGGCGCGACGTGCCGAGGCTACCAAGGAGGAGGGGGCATCAGCAGGGGCGGACGATAAGCCGAACGCAACTACGACGGAGTCCGATCTTGGCGTGTAGTGTCCTCGACGCCTCGGCGCTGCTCGCCTACCTGCGCCAAGAGCCCGGCTGGGAGCAGCTGCTTCAAGCGTTCACCGGCACGGCCACGATGACGACCGTGAACTTCGGCGAGGTCGCCGGCTGGATGATCCGCAACGGGGCCGACGAGCCGGCCGTGCGGGCGCTACGGACCGGCCTCGTGTTCCCACTCACGCCGGTCGACGACGATCTCGCTATTCGCGCAGGCCTCCTCGAGCCGCTGACCCGGTTCAAGGGACTCGGGATCGGGGATCGGCTCTGCCTTGCGCTGGCTGCTCGCTCCGGCGCCGTCGCCCTAACCGCCAATGCCGCCTGGCAAGAAATCGCCAAAGCTGCTGGCGTTGATGTCCGGCTCATCCGCTGAGGTCAAACTGACAGGCATGCCCAGACAGCGTTCGCCCGATACTAAAATAGCCGACAGGGTTCTCCGACAGCGAGCTGCCGGTTTGATCCGTGTACAACACACTCGTAGCGACCTCAATAAACGGTCAGATCAGCGAAATGCTGCATGGCAGGACAAAGGTCCTCTCAGGTGGCTATCTTCCGGACCGCTTTTGGCGGAATACCGAAGAAGCAGACGTTCGACACGTCATGAGCCAATTGACAAACGCGTCAGCAGCAGTCACAAAGTCGGTACGCGTGTTTCGCCGCTTCGTAGCGAAAACTTTTATATTCCAATACTTTTAAAAGCGCCGGACGTAAAGTCCGGCGCTTTTCGCTATTGTCCTAGTGTTCAGGTGTCGCTGTCGTGAAGGACATGATGGAACGCGAAATGATCCTTAATCATGTCTAAACATTGACCTCAACGTGAATGCTACGGCTCCGCAGATACAATCTGCGACTCGTGAATAATTCAACTACAGCCGCCCAATCCTATCCGCAATTCACATTTCCGGCAACAGAAGCGACTTGCAAACGGCAATATCTTGATCGAAGCTTATACCACATCTAGCGCAGATTTGTGGCCATGCATCGGCTCGGGTTCTGCGTGCCGCCGACCCGCACTCCGGGCAACCAACGGGATTGATGGCTTCCCTCTTTTCAAATGCGACACCTCTTTTGAAGGCCTGAAATTTAAGACAGCGGACGAGCTCAGAAGGTGCGGCGACTACTCGGTAATAGTTCGCGCGACGGGGAAAGAATTTTGCGTCTTTGCTCGGCCGTTCACGAGCAGCTATCTCGCCGAACTTCACATCGTTCACGATTAACTTGCACGCATTTTCGATGACGCCGATAACAGCATTTTGGTAGATATTATTTCTGCGTGCGACCAATTTTCTCTGTTGATTGCTCAACCATCTTGCGAGCCTGATATAATCCAGGCGCCATGAGCTTATCTTCGTTCCGACAGCTTCCCTGGATTGTTTAGTAAAGAATTCGCTATAGCAAAATTTTTTCAAATGAGCGAACCCTTCTTCTTGCTTTGATTGAAATGTGGCAAGTAAATCTTGATAGGGTTGTTCGAATGAATCGGAATTTATATTCTGAAGCAGTTCAAGACCAGTGCGCGCACTCGTGCGAACCCTTTGTCTAAGCTCGTCGATGAAGGCGAACGACTCGATCAAATCCGGCGGTAAGATGATGAAGCGAGGCGAGGCACCGGCTGCCAAGACAGTCGCGACGCGAAGACCTTCGGGCACACGCCTCCAGCCGACGTCGACGGCAATGAGCTCAGATCCGGACGGTGTAGGCGGGGGCTGGTCTGCTCTGCGGGTACAGGTGAAGCTCGCTGCCCATTTCCACCGATCACCAATTCTACGTCTTGTAACGACGATGTTCTTCACGCGACAATCAGACGGAATCGGTCGGTGCATCACCATCGGCCAAGTGACATTGCGGCGCTCGCCAAGTCGGACAAAAACAGTGGCCGTGAGCACGGTTCGCTGAAGCCGGCGACGTTCTCCGCGGCTTTCGGCGGACCAAGCGCGCTCTGGCGGCTCGCGGATCATCACTTGACTTAAGGTTCCGTCAAACAAGTGTTCGACGGCAGCACCGCCCTGTAGAGTGTTTGTAAGTCGGCCGTTCCCGCCGGCTGTGCGGCGCCGCATTGTGTGGCCGCCTCGAACTGCTGCGCTGCGCCCGTTTTCGAAGGCGCGGACGAGCGCATTATAATTACCCCACCAAAGGCCGCTGTTCTGCCGAGCGAGTTTAACTTCATCCCGCCGCGCAGTTTCTAAGGCCCGAAGCGCAACTGCCATTCTGCGGGACGCATCCTTTTGTGCAACAGCTAAGTTCTTTTTTGCTTCCGAAACGGATAGAAATGGCGCTCCGCTTCTTGACAAATTATAGTATTCTTCCTTAGCTTCAATAAATTGTTGATCGATGGAGATGGTTTTGTGATATAACTTAATGTACTTTTCGTTAATGTCGACAAATTTATTCCATAAATCATCCATTAAATTTAATTCTTCATCGCAAGCTCTATCCCAATCTAAAGGTTCTAATAAACCGTAATGACGGATTATAATAACGGACTCCCTGTTTTCTGGAAGTTTTTCTGTCCTAGAGCACATATCTTCTACTCAGAGGTAATTTAATCCGTGCGCATGAGGCAACAGCATAAGCGATAAGCGAACTCAGAACATATTCCTGCTGCTTGGTCGAGTTCGGTGCCCTACGCTCTTGTGCTATCTTATCGCCCGCCGCGCGGGCGCGCTCGCAGAGCAGCATTTATGCGCATTCCCGAGCCGTCGCTAGAGCGGCGCTCGTCCGATCGGAAGCTGTGCTGGGTTGCTGCGGGTTGACGGGGCAAGGAGGCGCCCATGCCCACAACCTTGTCCGTTGATCTGCGCCAGCGCGTGGCGTCCGCAGTCTCAGCCGGGGCGACCTGCCGACAGGCCGCCGAGCGCTTCGGCGTGAGCCGGGCCAGCGCCAGCCGCTGGTCGCAACAGAAGCAGCGGGTGGGGCACGTCGCGCCCAAGCCGCTGGGCGGCGACCAGCGCTCCCATCACATCGAGGCTCATGCCGAGCTCATCCGGCAGACCTATGAGGCGCGCCCGCAGATCCTCCTGCGCGAGTTGCGCGAAGCTCTTCGGGAGCACGGGGTCGCGGTCACCACCAGCTCTCTGTCGCGCTTCTTCGCCCGGCACCGGATCACGCGCAAAAAAGGGCGCTGCACGCAGCTGAGCAGGAGCGAGACGACGTGAGAGCGGCGCGTGAGGCGTGGTTCGAGGCCCAGCCCGAGCTCGATCCGGAGCGCCTCGTGTTCCTGGACGAGACGGCGGCTAACACCAGCATGGTTCGCCGCTATGGCTGGGCACCACGCGGCGCGCGCTGCCGGATCGCGGCGCCCGCCGGACACTGGAAAACCACCACGGTCATCGCCGGGCTGCGCACGAGCGGGCCGAGTGCGGTTGTGCTGCTGGACGGGCCTGTCACGGGCGAGCGTTTCCGCGCCTACGTGGCAGAGACACTGGTCCCGACCCTGAGGCCGGGCGACACGCTGATCCTGGACAACCTCGGCGCTCACAAGGTGGCGGGCGTGCGCGAGGCCATCGAGGCAGCCGGAGCCCGGCTCCTGTACCTCCCGCCGTACTCGCCTGAGTTCAACCCGATTGAACTGGCCTTCGCAAAACTGAAAGCGCTCCTGCGCAGCGCGGCGGCCCGCACGGTCAGCGATCTCTGGGCGGCGATCTACAAAGCCTTCGCGTGCTTCTCGCCTGAGGAGTGCCGCAACTACTTCGCGGCGGCCGGCTACGAGGATGACGCTTATGCTTCAAGCTGATCGGGACCTGCTCTAGCTGAAGGCTCGTGCGATTGTGGCGATCACGACACAATGCACGGGAACCATCACTGTGAACGCGAAATCCTTATTGCTCGCTGGAACCCATTCACACATGGTGAGGGCGCATGAGGGCGTCGCCAGACGACAGCCCGCAGGAGCCTGCCGCTCAGAACGCAGGCCAAATCTGTAGAACATGCTGCAAGACCCGGAAAACCGGGCGCGTCTGCATCACTGGGTCTCGAAGTTTTGGGGATATCGATGAGGTTTCTGAAAAACTCACTGCTGGGCTCGGCTGCCGCCTTTGCGGCGGTGGGCGCCGCCCATGCCGCCGACCTGCCGGTCAAGAAGGCAGTTCCGATCGAGTACGTCCGCGTCTGCACCGCTTACGGCGCCGGTTTTTTCTACATACCCGGGACTGATACCTGTCTGCGCATCTCGGGCCGCGCCCGGTTCGAGGGCGGCTACCAGCCCAGCTACTCCCGCCAGTTTGGCCAGAGCGGCGACACGTCGGGCTACCAGGGCCGGATGCGCATCAACCTCGATGCCCGCACCCAGACCGCCTACGGCACCCTGCGCGCCTTCGTGCGCCTCGATGCCGGGTCGCGCACCGGCCATTCCAGCATCGGCACCTCCGGCACCCAGCAGCGCATCGGCAATGCTTATGTCCCCACCGGCGTTGATGCCTTTGGTCGTGCCCAGCAGTACATGAACGTCGACAAGGCGTTCATCCAGTTCGCCGGCCTGACCGCCGGTCGCGCCTCCTCGTTCTTCGACTTCTACGCCCACGACTTCGAGATCATCGGCCAGAGCTTGGGCTCGGACGTGTTCTCGACCAACCTGCTCGCCTACACGGCGACCCTGGGCAACGGCCTCTCCGCCACGATCTCGATCGAAGACCCGGTCTTCCGTCGCAGCCCGATCTACTCGCCGACCATCAACCCGACCGGCGCGGCGAACATCTCGTCATTGGCGAATAGCGGCCTTCTGCTCGGCAACTCGCCGGTTCCGGTGTTCATCGGCTACACCGGCGCGGTCCCGAGCCGCTACAGCTTCATCGACGCCATCGAGCGCTCGCGGATGCCCGACTTCGTCGGCGTGCTGCGCCTCGACCAGGCCTGGGGCTCGGCTCAGCTCTCGGCTGCCGTGCACGAGCTGAACGTCGGCAACGTCCAGAACGGCGCCGGCACCGGCACCGGCTCGAACATCAGCATCCCGCACGCGAACAACACCTACGGCTGGGCGGTTCAGGGCGGCCTGAAGATCAACACGCCGTTCATCGCGCCGGGTGACGCGCTGTACCTGCAGGGCGCCTACGGCAACGGCGCGGAGAACTACACCGGCTACTGCGCGTTCACCGGCTGCTACACGCAGAGCACGGCCGCCATCCAGGGCCAGAAGTTCCAGCAGTACTTCTCGGACGCGGTGGTCAACCCGTTCACCGGCCAGCTGCAGAAGTCTACGAGCTTCACGGCCGTCGCGTCTTACCTGCACTATTGGTCGCCGGAATGGCGCTCGGCCTTCTACGGCTCCTACGGCGAGCAGAGCTTCTCGGCCGCCTCTCGATTCGCCCAAGGTCAGGTCTTCGGCCTGATCAACCCGAACGGCACCAACACCTTCGGCTCGAACGCCGTCGGCCTGCCGGGTACCCGATTCTTCCAGCTGAGCCAGGCGCTGCGCGACACCTACCAATTCTCGGGGGGGACCAGCCTGATCTGGTCGCCGGTCAAGGACCTCGATATCGGCGTGGAGGGCTTCTACACGCAGATCGGCCTGAAGAACGGCCGGGCCATCGACCTTGACAAGAGCCCGACCGCCTACGCCAACGTCGCTGGTATCAACAACGGCACCTTCGTGCCGCGGACCGCCACGTCGACCGGTGTCTCCACCTTCCGCTTCCGCGTCCAGCGCGACTTCTAATTCCCAGATCGAGGCCGGTTGTTCTCCAAAGCTTACCGGTCTTGATGTCCCCGTGCAAAGGGACCCTCACTGCCCGGCCGAGAGGCCGGGCTTTTTGTTTCATCGACGACACGGCCGTGGCGTCCCTTCAACTCGGCGTGCACGGCGACCTCACGTCCGCCGTGGTGGACGCGCACCACCCCGTGTGCAGCCGGCGTAGGTCCTTCCTCAAGCTAGGCCCGAAGTGCCTCACGCTGTTCAGCCCATCCGGCCCACCAGCGTTGAAGGCCGGAACCCAGTCTCGCACCGTCTACAGCCCAACCCCACCGAAAGCTGCCGCCTCGGAGCGCGAGAGCCGCCCGCATAGGTCGCCGACAAAGCCAGCAGGCGACGGGTCTGAGCGGGATCGCGCCCTTTGCCAGGATGCACAAGCCTTCGGCATCGAAGGCCAACCGCAGCGGCACCGGAGCGGCCATCCCATCCTCCCAGGATCCGAACCCAAGAACACGAGCACCAACCGGCCGTAGCTGCTAGGATGTTTGGTACCGCTGTGTGGTGGGACGACCGATGCCGCATGGAGGGACGCAGCTCAGCGGCCTCCGGACCTGGAGGCTCGCTCTCAAGGCACGGGTTGGCTTCAAGTGTGCCGCTGTCGCCGTCGCCCGCAAGTTGGCGGTTACGATGCACGCCATGCTGAAGTCTGGCGAGAGATTCGACCGCACCGCCGGAGCGGTCGCCTGATCTGACGAGCGGATCGCGTTCGCGCGGCGAGCACACAGGCCTCTCCCTGCCGGGACGTGGGCAGAGCCATTCCGCCTGATGGGGTGCACCCGCTGTCTCAGCGAAGTGCGGCATCCACATTGGAAGGCTCCTCCCGCGAAGCTCCATCATGCGGCGGCTCCTGCCGACCGCGAAGACGACCCTGCACCCGGCATACGATCGCCGCAGAAAGAGCTTGCGCTTCGGCCCGCGATTAGACGGCCATCAGGCCCCGCGGGCGAGCGCTCACGCGGTCCGAATTGAACGCTCCGGCGCTTGGGTGCGACGCGGCCCGGGATCCGGTCGGGAGCGGCCGAGCGCCTTGGTGACCTCCTCGAACCGCGCGCTCGCATCGGACCAATTCTGCGCGAAGTCGAACAACTCGCGCAAGGCCGGGGCGATCTCCTTGTACGCCGCAAGCGCGGCGACGAGGGCGCCGAGCGAGAGGCGGCCCTGCACGACGAGGTAGCCGCCGATCGCGAAGAAGAAGAACGGCGTGAGGTTAGACGTGTAATTGTAAACGCCCTTGAGGCGGCCTTTGAGGTCGTTGATCTCGACCCGCACCCGCTCAAGCTCCTCCGCCAGCCTCATCCGCCGTAGCAGGCCCGCCTCTCGTGCTGGATCGGGCACGGACGCGGCGCGTGCGGGCGCGTGTGCAGTGTCCTCCGCAGTCAGGAGCCCCCCGAGCGCCCGCGTCGCGTAGACCCTCTCGCGAACCTTGGCGTTCAGGCGGCGCTGCAGCCGGGGTAGGACCGTGAGCTGAACCGGCAACATCATCAGCGCGGCCAGCGCCAGGGCGGCGTTCTGGAGAAGCAGGAAGACGACGCTCGTAACGAGCGACCCGCCCTGGACGAGCGGCACAGCCACGAGACTCGCCCCGAAGTAGCCGATGGGCTCGACCTCCTGGACGGCGACGGCCGCGAGCGCGGCCCGGCGCTCGGGCGAGCGTTCCCCGCGGGTCCGCCGGATGATGGCGAGGCGCAGCCGGCGGACGAGGCGCTCGTTGACGCGTCCGCGCGCGCGGTTCACCGCATACTTGGCTAACCCGCCTATCGTGAGCACGGCGAGGTAGCCCGCACACAGGGCGAACAGGAGCTCCACCTGCGAGAGGGTGAGACCCAGGATGGTCAGCTCCGGATAGCCATCCCCATCTGCGTCGGTGATGGCGCGGTTGATGATATGCTTCGGGATTCCGAGGAGGAGCCATGCCGCCGGAAGGGTCAGGAGCGAGAGCAGCACGAGGCGCAGCTGGAAGCGCAGTGTCGCCCGGACGATGAAGTGCTCCAGGCGCCAGCCTGGCACCACCCCGGATGCGCCGGCCGCGGCCGGCGACATCGGTTGCGGGCCGCGCGGCGGCACCGCCCCCGGGCGGGCCAGCCGGCGCCGCAGCCCCGCCCACCGCAGGCCCAATCGGACGATCAGCCATCCTGTCCAAGCCGGCGTGACGACGAAGGCGAGCACGGCCAGGAGGTCGATCCACCAGTGGTTCTGGGGATAATCGAACCCCATGATCCGGTGAAACAAGTCGTGGATGAGGGATGGTGTCACCAACAGACGCTCCGATATTGTGTTTGGCTCCTTCCCGTGGAGTCGTTCAGGCTGCCCGCACGGGCTTGTGCGTGCCCGCGTCACGTCCCCATGCCGCTTCCAGATTTCGCCGGGGCCGCCGGCGCGCTCCGCGCTGGTGATGACCGCGTGGTTCCCATCTGCACGCTCGGACCGAGCGGCGCGATGTGGCACCTCGCACACGCCGTAGAGCGTCACCTCCTTGGCCTGTACCTGCGAGGCGGTAACCCCGGGCCTTGGCGGCCTCCGGTTGCGTCTCGGCACGCGCAAGGGCGTTCGCGTCGATCACAAGCGATGCCGCCGGCCGGCGATGATAGGTCACCACAACACCGGCAGCGCGCCGAGCGCAGATCGGACCCCGGACGATGCCGCTGTCCTTCCGCACGCCGGTAGCACACGGTCCGGCACGGTGAGCCGTCACACGCGTCATGGCGTCGATGGATCCAGCAGGGTGGAGGTATGGACGCTGGCTGGGTGGCCGGCGCGCGCTTCGTGCGCCGCCGAGCATTGTTCGTACTGATCGCCAGTGGCGATCATGATCAGCCGCTTGCGGCCGCCTTCGACGGAGCGGACCGCCAGGAGCATGTGCCCGCCTGGCCAGACGACGGTCTCTGGCCTGCGATCCTTCACCGGCTCACCGTGACGCCGAACCCCTTCGCGGTAGATCGGATCGTACTTCGCGGCGAGCTCGGCTTGTGGGAACGGCTCGCTGATCCAGATGACCTGCTGCAGGCCCTCGTCCCGACAGACCTCGAGCACAACCTGCTGTGTGTCCGGCCCGGATGCCGGCGGCTGGTCATGAAAGTAGAACAGGGCCGTGATGTTGGCCTCGCGGTCCACCATCGAGGGCCGCGGTACGGTCGTCACAGGCCCCCAGGATAGCCCAAACGGGGCCTCCGCGCCTCCCGCGGCCGCCGTGCCGCACGACCAGAGAAGGACCATGGCGAGCACGGAGTAGATCCCTCTCGGTCCCGTGCAGCCTCTCTCGGAGGCGGCGCGGTTCGGGTCGGATCCTGGACTTCGCCTGAGACGTGAGGGCTTCTGCGGGGACATGGCGTCTCACTCTGCGGCTGGCCTGAGGGGCCGGTAGGCGCGATCCGCGGCCTCCTTCACGGAAGATGTCGGGGTCTCCTTGCCGCCAAAGCGCGCGTAGAGCGCCGGCAGCACGATGAGCGTGAGCAGGGTCGCGCTGATCAGCCCACCGATTACGACGGTCGCGAGCGGGCGCTGCACCTCCGCGCCGGTCTCGGTGGCGAGCGCCATCGGCACGAAGCCCAGCGAGGCCACGAGCGCGGTCATCGCCACCGGCCGCAGCCGGGTCATCGCGCCCTCCAGGATGGCTTCCCGCCGGGGCCGCCCCCCGGCGATGAGCTGCTTGATGAAGGTCAGCATCACGAGGCCGTTCAGGACCGCCACGCCTGAGAGCGCGATGAAGCCCACCGCCGCCGGCACCGAGAACGGCATGCCCCGCAGCCACAGGGCCGCGATGCCCCCCGTCAGCGCCAGCGGCACGGCGCTGAACACCAGCAGTGCGTCCCGGGGCGAGTCCAACGCCGAGTAGAGCAACAGGAAGATCAGGAAAAAACAGACCGGCACCACGATCATGAGCCGCTGCCGGGCCGAGGCCAGGTTCTCGAACTGCCCGCCCCAGGTCACGTAGTAGCCGGCCGGCAGCTGCACTTGGGCGCCGACTTTTCCTTGTGCCTCCGCCACGAGCGAGCCGATGTCGCGCCCGCGCACGTTGGCAGTGACCACGACACGCCGCTTGCCGTTCTCGCGCGAGATCTGGTTCGGCCCCTCCGTGACTTCGAAGCTCGCGACCTGCTTGAGAAGCACGGAGGCGACGCGCCCATTCGGGCTGGGTGGCAGCGTGACGGGTAGGTTTTCCAGCGCCTCGCGATCCTCACGGACCTTGTCGGTCAGGCGCACCACGATGGGGAAGCGGCGGTCGCCCTCGAACACCATGCCAGCTTCGCGTCCGCCGATCGCCGCACCGATCACCTCCTGGATTGCGGCGGTGCTCAAGCCCAAACGGGCGGCCTCTGTCTTGTTGATCTTGATCTCCAGAAAGGGCAGGCCTTGCGTCTGCTCGACCTTGACGTCCTCCGCGCCTTGCGTCCCGCGCAGAATTGCGGCGATCTGGTTGGCTGCCTTGAGCATCGGTTCGAACTCTTCGCCGAACACCTTCACGGCGAGATCGCCGCGGGCGCCGGCGAGCAGCTCGTTGAAGCGCAGCTGGATCGGCTGGGAGAACTCCAGCACGTTGCCGGCGAGCTTGCCGACTGCGGCCTCGATCCGCTCCTGCAGTTCCGCCTTGGACAGCCCCGGGTCCGGCCATTCCTCCTGCGGCTTGAGGATGACGAAGGTGTCCGAGGAGTTCTGGGGCATCGGGTCGGAGGCGACCTCGGCGGTGCCGGTCTTCGAGAACACGTAGGCGACCTGCGGGAACTTCGCGACCGCTTGCTCGATCTTGAGCTGCATCGCCTGTGACTGGGACAGCGAGGTCGATGGGATGCGCAGCGCGTTCATCGCGATGCTCTTCTCGTCCAGCGTCGGGATGAACTCCGCGCCGAGCCGGGTGAAGAGCAGACCTGCCCCGACGAGCAGCAGGAGGGCCGCCCCGATGAACGCCATCGGTGCGCGCACGGCGCCCGCGAGCGCAGGGCGGTAGGCCGCCTTCAGCCCGCGGATGATGAAGTTGTCCTTCTCAGTGACCTTACCGGTGATGACGATGGCGATCATCGCCGGCACGAAGGTCAGCGACAGGACGAAGGCTGAGATGAGGGCGATGATGACGGTCAGGGCCATCGGCTCGAACATCTTACCCTCGACCCCGGTGAAGGTCAGGAGCGGCACGTAAACGAGGATGATGATCGCCTGCCCGTAGAGGGACGGCTTGATCATCTCCTCGGCCGAGGCTCGGACCGTCTGCAGGCGCTCCTCCAGGTCGAGCTTGCGCCCGAGTTCGTGCTGCCGTTCGGCCAAGTGCCGGAGCGAGTTCTCGGCGATGATGACCGCTCCGTCGACGATAAGGCCGAAGTCGAGAGCGCCGAGCGACATCAGATTGGCCGAGATCTTCGCCTCGACCATTCCCGTCATGGTCATCAGCATCGCGACCGGGATGACCAGCGCCGTGATGACTGCCGCACGGATGTTGCCCAGCAGCAGGAACAGGATGACGATGACCAGGGCCGCACCCTCGGCCAGGTTTCTGGCCACGGTCTTGACGGTGGCCTCGACGAGAAGCGTCCGGTTGAGCACCGTCTGAACCTCGACGCCCGGGGGCAGCGACTTGCGGATCTGGTTCATCTTGGCGTCGACGGCGGCCGCGACCGTGCGGCTGTTCTCGCCGATGAGCATCAGGGCAGTGCCGACCACGACCTCCCGGCCGTTCTCGCTGCCCGAGCCGGTGCGCAGGTCGCGCCCGATCCGCACCTCGGCGATGTCCTTGATCCGGACCGGGACGCCACCCCGGGTGGTGACGACCACATTGCGGATCTCGTCCATGTTCTCCAGGCGACCGGCGGCGCGTACGACGTAGCCCTCGCCGTTGTCCTCCAGGTAGCGGGCGCCTTGGTTGGCGTTGTTGGCCTCCAGCGCCCGGGCGACGTCGCCGAAGGAGAGGTCGAGGGAGGCGAGCTTCGTCGGGTCGGGTTGGACGTGGTACTGCTTCTCGAACCCGCCGATGCCGTCGACGCCGGCCACTGAACCGCTCCGGGAAACCCGGAGCGGTTCATACCCTCTCAATCTGCCCCGGCCCGACGGCAGCCGGTCCTATTCACTTGTAACCAGCACACGCGATGCCTCGAACTCACTTGAGAAGCCCGCAGCTTGAGGCTTTGGAGAGTAAGATGAGACGCGTGGGTGTGGTTCTGGCTGCGGCCGGCCTGATTGCATCGGGAGTGCCGGCGCCTTTCGCAGCCTCGGCAAGCGAGAGCGGTGTCAGCTGGCTGATGCGCACCAGCCAGATGCGCAGGGCAGAAAGCAATCCGGGCTTCAGCCGGCCGAAGCCTTACATCGCGGCGCCAATCGGCAAGGCCCTGTCTTGAAGGCGCAGCATCAGGGTTCCGGAGCCAGAGACAACGGGCACGGTGATTGCTCCGCGCTCGCGAATGATCACGGACACCGGCCCTCCCACTGCGACGGGTAGACGGAGGGGAGTCTCTCCGCTTCACTGAATTACGAGAACCTTCAACCCAATCCCGGATGTCGGCTGGGCGTCAGCCTTGACGGCAGCTGCTACCCGTTCGCGGTGCTCATCGCGAACACTGCTGCTCAGGAGAAGTTCATGGCCGATTCCGCTGTTTCGTCCCCCTCTGGCAAGCCCGGCCACGGCCGCGTCTTCGGCTCCATCACCGAGACCATCGGCAACACGCCCCTGGTGCGCCTGAACCGCCTACCCCAGGAGCGCGGCATCGATGCCGAGATCCTGCTGAAGCTCGAGTTCTTCAACCCGATCGCCAGCGTCAAGGACCGCATCGGCGTGAACATGATCGACGCGCTCGAGGCGTCCGGCAAGCTTCAGCCCGGCGGCACCCTGGTCGAGCCGACCTCGGGCAACACCGGCATCGCCCTGGCCTTCACGGCGGCGGCCCGCGGCTACCGCCTGATCCTGGTTATGCCGGAGACCATGTCGCTGGAGCGGCGCAAGATGCTCGCCTTCCTGGGCGCCGAGCTGGCGCTCACCCCCGGCGCGCAGGGCATGAAGGGTGCCATCGCCAAGGCCGAGGAACTCCTCAAGGAGATCCCGGGCTCGGTGATGCCGCAGCAATTCGAGAACCCGGCCAACCCCGAGATCCATCGCCTGACCACCGCCGAGGAGATCTGGAACGACACGCAGGGTCAGCTCGACGCCTTCGTGGCCGGCGTCGGCACCGGCGGCACCATCACGGGCGTCGGCCAGGTGCTGAAGCCCCGCTTGCCGAACCTCAAGCTCTTCGCCGTCGAGCCCGAGGATTCCGCGGTCATCTCCGGCGGCCAGCCCGGCCCGCACAAGATCCAGGGCATCGGCGCGGGCTTCATCCCGGGCAACCTCGACCGCTCGGTGCTCGACGGAGTCCTGACGATCACGAACCAGGAGTCCTTCGAGACGGCGCGCCTGCTCGGGCGCCTCGAGGGCATCCCGGGCGGCATCTCGACGGGCGGCAACGTCGCGGCGGCCCTCGAGCTCGCGAGCCGGCCCGAATTCAAGGGCAAGCGCATCGTCACGGTCGCCTGCTCGTTTGCCGAGCGCTACATCTCCTCGGCCCTGTTCGAGGGCATCTGAATCAGCAAGATCGATGAGACAGAGGGCTGATCTGTCCTCGCGGCATTGCCCTGAGCATCGGAGGCAGAACAATTCCGGCAGCGTGGAGACTTCCCGTGTTAATCTTAACGGACAGGTCATGTCTCTGCTGTTAGATCCACGATTGGCAACATCGCTCTCGTGGTCAGGAGCTTGCTGTAATGCAGGGTGTAAGAAGCTCCAGCACGGCTGGATGCGTGCTGTGGATTGCGGCGGGGGTGAGCGCCGCGTCAGCGGCCGACCTCCTCCAGGGACCCGTAGTGACCCCCGCTCCTGAACTGCGCGGTTCACTGGCGGGCGACGTGGATGGGGAAGCATCGGGCTTCTACCTGCGCGGGGACATCGGGTTCAGCAACCAATCCGTGGAGCGGCTCTCGAACAGCCTGGACGCGCTCGGCACCATCGAGAAGGTCAACCTCGGCTTCGCGGGCGCACCGCTCGCGGGCGTCGGCGTCGGCTACCGCTTCAACCGATGGTTCCGGGTCGACGTCACAGGTGAGTACCGCAGCGCGGCCACGTTCACGGGCCTGGAACGCTACCGCGATGCCAGCCTGCCGCTCGGCTACGGCGCGGACGAGTACAGCGCCACGAAGCAGGATGCAATCGCTCTCGTCAACGGCTACGTCGATCTAGGGCACTGGTATGGTCTCACGCCCTTCCTGGGCGCCGGGGTCGGTGCGGCGCAGGTGACGCTCGAAAACTTCAAGGATACGAACGTCGTCACGCAAGGTCTCGCCTACGCGAAATCTGCCTCGAAGACGAGCTTCGCCTGGGCGCTGCACGCCGGCATAGGCTACGAGGTGACCCCGAACTTCACGGTCGAGCTCGCCTATCGCTATCTCAACCTCGGCGATGCGTCGACCGGCACGGTCTACAACTACGCCGGGCAGTGCCAATCCTGCGAGGCATTGACCTTCAAGAATACGGACTCGCACGATGTGAAGCTTGGCTTGCGCTGGACGCCCGGAGCTTCAACCGTCCCTGCCGAGTTGGCGACGCTGGTGCGCCGGTACTGAGTTTCGTCTACCATCCTGATGGGAGGGTTTTAGGTCAGCATAGATAGCAGGTCGCTGATCCTGCTGTTCCCGGCAAAGCGGGCAAACAGGGCGAGGCTGACGTCCACCATGCGTTTGCTCTTCGAGACCACGATGGAGCGGCGTCGAAAGCGGGCGAGCCAGTGCCGCTGCCGGGCGTTGTCCCGCTCGATGCCGTGGGTCTCGTCCTTGCCGGTATAGTGCTGCCCGAGCGGCAGGAGGACGGTGTAGGCGGCGTAGGCGTCCGTGCAGTAGAGCCGGGTGCGCCAGCGCGCGAGCCGCTGGATCAGACGCTCGCAGGTGGCCTTGTCACGACCGCCGCACTCCCAGTCCACCAGTTGCCCTGAAGCACGATCCCAAGCCTTCCAGATCCAGAGCGGCTCGGACTTTTTTTGAGGTAGTGCCACATCTCGTCGAGCTCGATCACCACCGCCCGGCCTTCCGGCTCGGGCTTCTGTGCGTATTCCGACGAAGCCGGCCGGGGATTCCGATTTGAAGCCGGCCGTCGTTCCGAGGCGAAGCCGGCCACCATTCCGATCTGAAGCCGGCCGGTGGCGGAGGCGCTCCCGTGGGTCGGAGGTGAAGATCACGGGGTCGGTTCAGCAGGTCAAGCGGTAGGTTCGGCCGCCTTGATTTTGCGTAGGCTCTCGCCGGCGAGTTCGATGCGGTGAGCGTTGTGCAGCAGCCGGTCGAGAACGGCGTCAGCGAGCGTGGGGATGCCAATGATGTCGTACCAGCGGTCGACCGGCACCTGGCTGGTGATCAGGGTCGCGCCAGTGTCGTAGCGATCCTCGATGATCTCCAGGAGGTCGCGCGCCTGCTCGGGCAGGAGTGGCTCGGGTCCCCAATCGTCGAGGATCAGGAGGTTCACGCGCGCGATCTGGCGCAGCATCCGGCCATAGCGACCATCGCCGCGCGCCAAGCTGAGAGCCGCAAACAGGCGCGGGACCCTGTAGTACAGCACCGAGAGGTCGTCTCGGCAGGCCTTGTGCCCGAGCGCGCAGGCCAGCCAGCTCTTGCCCACGCCGCAGGGGCCGGTGATGACGAGATTACGCCGGGTCCGGATCCAGTCGCCGGTGGCGAGCTTGAGGAACAGCGCACGGTCGAGGCCGCGATGGCTGCGGTAGTCGACATCCTCGATGCTGGCGGGATGGCGCAGGTGCGCGGCCCGGGCGCGGGTCTCGAAGCGCTTCTGCCGACGGGCGGTGGCCTCGTGTTCGAGCAGCAGTCCGAGCCACTCGGCGTGCGAGAGCGCGCCGGCTTCTGGGTTGGCATCGAGCGTCTTGAAGCCCGAGGCCATGCCGGTCAGGCCGAGCTCGCGCAGGAGATCGAGGGTGGGATGGGTGAGCATCGTCGTCTCCGTCAATGGAAATAGCGCGGGCCGCGCAGGTTGGGGTGGAGCAGGACGGGAGCGGCCTCGGCAGACGGCGCGGTGCGGTCGAGGCTGTTGGCCAGGATCGAGGCGATGCTCTTGTAGGTGAGCGCACCGATGGCCACGGCCCGGGCCGAGGCAGCCTCCGCCCGGCCGGGGGCGAGCCCGCGATAGAGGCGCAGGATGCCCAGGCAGGTCCGGAAGCCCTGCTCTGGGTGAGGACGGTCGTGGAGGATGGCTACGACGAGACCCTCGGTCTCCGGGCCGATGCCGCGTGCCCAGCGCCGGAAGCGCTCGGGGCTCCACTCGGCGTAGCGCCGATGCGCGCTGGGCATGTGCTCGGGATCGGTGCCGTGCCGCTGGCCGGCATAGCGACGCTCATGGGCGGCGACGCGCTGACCGCGGTGGAACACCTCGACGGTGCGCGCGGTGATGCGGAGGTCGACCTGCTCGCGGATCAGGGCGTGGGGCACCGAGTACAGGAAGCCGGCCGCCTCGACGTGATAGTCGAGATTGACCCGAGCCAGCCGCCACTCGGCGAAGGTGTAGTCTTCCACCGTCAAGGGACGGAGCGCCGCCCGCTCGATCGCCTCGAACAGGGCGCGCCGGGTCGTGCTGAGCCGGCGCATGAGGTGGGCGTTGATGCGCTCCACCATCACGGCGATGGCGGCGTTGCATTCGGCGAGTGAGAAGAACGTCTGTCGACGTAGCCGTCCGAGGATGTAGCTCTGGGCAAAGCGGACGCCGGCCTCGACCTTGGCCTTGTCGCGCGGCTTGCGGGGCCGGGCTGGCAGGATGCCGACGCCGTAATGGTCGGCCATCATGCCGTAGGAGCGGTTGATCTCCGGGTCGTAGAACGAGGCCTTGTGGACGGCACTCTTGAGGTTGTCCGGGACGACGAGGCGGGGGACGCCGCCGAGGAAGCGGAACAGGCGGACGTGCGCGCCGATCCAGTCGGGCAGCGTCTGCGTCCAGGTCGCCTCAGCGTAGGTCAGGCTCGACGCGCCCAGCACCGCGACAAAGATCTCGGCCTCGCGCACCACACCGGTGGCCGGATCGACGATGGCGATCCGCTTGCCGGAATAGTCGACAAAGACCTTGTCGCCGGCCGCATGGTGCTGGCGCATCACCGGGGTGAGGCGGCGCTCGAACTCGCGGTACAGGTCGCAGAACCGGGAATAGCCGTATCCCTCGGGATGAGCCTCCCGGTACTCCTCCCACAGCACCGTGAGGTTGACTCCAGGCCGGCGCATCTCTCGGACCAGCGACGGCCAATCTGGCTCGGCTAACCGTCGAAGGCCCTGCTTCACTCCGGCTCGGGCGAACAGGCGCTGTTCCAGAACCGTGTCGCCGACCTCGGGGCCGAGTGGCCAGGTCAGGCCGGCAGCGCTGGCTCGGCCGAGGTTGTCCTGCACGGTGGAGCGGGCGATCCCGAGGGTTCGTCCGATCTCACGCGCGCTCACCCCCTCATGGGCGAGCCGCAGCATCTGTCTGATCTGTCGCATGGTCAGCTCTCTCCTGGCCGGCATCCCATCCTCCTCGTGGTCGAGGACTGGGATGCCGCGGTTGCTGACCCACGGGGATGCGCCGTCGCCGATGCCGGCTACCGAGTGGCCGGCTTCATCTCGGAATGGTGGCCGACATCAAATCGGAACGCTGGCCGGCTTCGCGTCGGAATGGGTGGCCGGCTTCCGTCGGAATCCGCATCGCGTCGGCACACCGCGCGGCCCGCGCAATCACGACGGCACCATCGTCCCGGAGAGGGTGGACACGATGTGGGGCACCGATCTGACCACCACCTGGACGGCTGAGGGCCAGGTCGCGGTGTTCGTGGCCGTCGATCACTGCTCGGCCGAGTGCGTGGGCATCCATGCGGCGCGTCGGGCCACACGGTTCGAGGCGCTGGAGCCGATCCGCCAGGGCGTGCGGCAGCGCTTCGGCGGTTTTACGGCCAAAATCGCCTCCGGCCTGAGTGTCCGGCACGACCACGGCAGCCAGTACATGTCGGACGATTTCCAGGCGGAGCTGGCGTTCCTGGGCATCGCGAGTTCGCCCGCCTTCGTGCGTGCACCGGAAGGGAACGGCTGCGCCGAGCGCTTCATCCGCACACTCAAGGAAAACCTGCTCTGGGTGGACAGCTTCGACACGGTCGAGGACCTGCGTCGCGCTTTGCTGGCCTTTCGCGACCTCTACAATGAGACGTGGCTGATCGAGCGGCACGGGTTCCGACCACCAGCCGCCATTCGCACCGCGCAGCTTCCACCCGCGGCCTTGGCCGCGTAGGCTTCAGATCGGTGTCTCACAATCCGCGGGCGGTACAATTGTTGCCCTGTGCCGTCTGTATCTCGATCTGGCGCAGCGTCAGCGCAACTTGCTCTGCGGTCGGCCTCTATCCTCGCTTCATCCCCAACTTCTCCGGTGTTGGCTGATCCTCCCAATCAGTCCGGTCCAAGGCTAGCCGGTCAGGTCACACACGTGGTCCCGAAGCGTAGAAAGCCCCTGTTAGGGGTGTGCGGATACGCTGGATACCTCCGCGATCTGCGGAACACGGAGCCGGCTCATCATAGTTGTCGGCCTCGGCGATCGGGAGAGTAAGACGATGAATGGCGACAATCCCCTGTGGTACGACTGCGACGAGGAAGTCCCGCAGAAGAGGGCTTCTTCTAGGATCACTCGGGTTGCAGCGATCCTCGCCCTGCTCGCGGCCGCATACCTTGTGTACCGAGTCTTGTTCTGATCCCGAGATCAAGCCTGCTTCGAACGCGGGGTCGGACCATCGGCGCTCTTGACTGCAGGCGAACTCGCTGTGCTCTACGCAGGCATGAGAACCGTCAAGATCGTCCTCGTCACCTTACTGTCGGCCGGCGTCCTGTCTGTCCTGATCGCCGCCGCGGTGATCTATGCGGGCCTCTTCAACGTGGCTGCCACAGACCGGCATTGGGCCGCGACCTGCTGGGTGCTGAACACGGCGCGCGTGCGCTCGATCAAGGTGCATGCGGCCAAGCTCGCGCCCCCGGCTGGCTACGACGCGCCGAAGAACATCGTCTCGGCGGTGAGGCACTTCTCCGAACACTGCGTGACCTGTCACGGCGCGCCCGGCGCCAAGCAGAGTGAACTGGCCGAGAGCATGTATCCACGCCCACCCAGCCTGAAAGAGGTCGCGGACCGCTACACCTCGGGCGAGCTGTTCTGGATCCTGAAGCACGGGATCAAGATGAGCGGCATGCCGTCGATGGAGAGCGATGGCGACGCGATGCTCTGGGCGACCGTGGCGTTCCTGGAAAAACTGCCGCAGATGTCCGAGGATGTGTATAACGATCTGTGGATGCAGGCGCAGGCCGCGAGCGACCACGGCAGCATGGACCACGGCTCGATGAACATGGATGGCGCTGGCACAATGAGCCAACCGGCAGACGGCCATGCGGCTGGACCTGCAGGGGCAGGCGCCGGGAGCGCGCAGACGCCCCCGGCAGGGCATAGTCACAAGTAGACGGTTCGGCGCTCGATCGAACCGTCAGGCATCGTGCTCTCCGGATCGCAGAACGGCTCTCCGGAGGCCTGCGAACTTGTTTCTCAGGCCTTGCTGGTGAAGCGGGCCGAGACCGCCTTGCCACCGACCTTCAGCGCCACGGCGGCCACGACGTTTCCTGTGACCGGGGCCGGTAGCTTGCCTTGAACGCTATCCTCCCCGGCCGCACTTAGCTCGACCTTGTGGCTCTGACCGCCGACGAGAGAGGTGGCTCGGGGAAATTGCACAGTGGGGCTGAGTGGAATTTCTGCCTGACGGCGGCCAGTCAGGAGCGATGATGAGCAAGCGACAACGCCGGAACCATCTCCCAGCCTTCAAGGCGAAGGTGGCTCTGGCTGCCCTGCGGGGCGAGAAGACCCTGGCCGAACTGGCCCAGCACTTCGATGTCCATCCCAACCAGATCACGGCCTGGAAGACCCAGCTTCTCGACGGGGCTGCCGGGGTGTTCGGATCCGCGCCCCGGTCGGAGGCGGCACCGGCTATCGACGTGAAGACGCTGCACGCCAAGATCGGCGAGTTGACGCTGACCAACGATTTTTTGTCCGGCGCGCTCGGCAAAGCCGGTCTGCTGAGCGCAAAGCGATGATCGAGCGCGGGCACGATCTGCCCATCGCCAAACAGGCCAAGGCGCTCGGGATCAGCCGGGGCAGCGTCTACGACCTGCCACGTCCGGTTCCGGCCGCTGATCTCGCGGTGATGCGGCGGATGGACGAGTTGCATCTCGAACTGCCCTTCGCGGGGAGCCGGATGCTGCGGGATCTCCTCAACAAAGAGGGCGTCGCGATTGGCCGCTGCCATGTCGCGACGCTGATGAAGCGCCTGCGCATCGAGGCACTCTACCGCAAACCGAGCACCTCGAAGCCTACGCTGGGGCACAAGATCTACCCGTATCTGCTGCGGGGGCTAACGGTCGACAGACCCAATCAGGTCTGGGCGATGGACATCACCTAGTGGTATGAGTT
This sequence comes from Methylobacterium sp. 092160098-2, assembly GCF_028920805.1. Lineage (NCBI taxonomy): Bacteria > Pseudomonadati > Pseudomonadota > Alphaproteobacteria > Hyphomicrobiales > Methylobacteriaceae > Methylobacterium > Methylobacterium sp. 092160098-2. The sequence goes on from NZ_JAQPZJ010000006.1 coordinate 32,596, forward strand.
AGAAGTCTGTTTGCAGAAGCGGCCGACACTGGCCAAGATTGCGTCGGCTGACTTGGTCCAGACGAATGGCTTGGGACCCAGGTTCAAGCGGTCGTCGCAACACCAGCATGGCTGGATCGTAAGATCGCGTCGAGAGCCTCGGCGGGGGTTTTCCATCCCAGTGTCTTGCGCGGTCTACCGTTGAGCGCTGCCGCAACCGCCGCCAGATCATCTGAGCTGTGAGCGCCGAGGTCAGTTCCCTTGGGGAAGTACTGCCGCAGTAAACCGTTGGTGTTCTCGTTCGTGCCGCGCTGCCAGGGTGAGCGCGGATCGCAGAAATAGATCTGCAAACCCGAATCGATCCGCAGTCGGGCATGCTCAGCCATCTCCGCCCCCTGGTCCCAGGTCAGCGAGCGCCGCAACTGCTCTGGCAGGCTCGTGACCGTGCGGCTGATCGCGTCGCGCACGGCCTCGGCACCATGACCCGCCAGCGCCGGCCCGTTCTTCTCACGCGCTACTATTCCGTGCCCCGCCATCGGCGGCAGATGCAGCAGCATCGTGAAGCGCGTCGTTCGCTCGACCAAGGTGCCGATCGCCGAGCTGCGCAGCCCGAGGATGAGGTCTCCTTCCCAATGCCCCGGCACGGCGCGATCCTCTGCCTCGGGCGGCCGCTCGCTGATGAGGACCTCGGGGGTGATGAACGATTTGCCCCGACGAGCGCTGCGCGATCGAGGCACCCGCAAAGCTCGTCCCGTGCGTAGGCACGCGGTCAGATCGCGCTTCAGCGCTCCTCTACCCTGGATGTAAAGAGACTGGTAGATCGCCTCATGGCTGATGCGCATCGTCTCATCGCCTGGAAAGTCCAGCCGCAAGCGCTCAGCGATCTGCTGCGGGCTCCACGCCAGACCCCAGCGCCGATGCTGACGTGGCCCGTGTCGCCGTCCCTTCCAGGGCACGGCCGGCCCCGGTAGCGCAGCGCCGTCGGGCGCGATGATAGCGCCCCCGAGCCGGTCCTGCACATACGTCCTCAGAGCTGCGTTGGCGGCCAGCTTCGCCTGCTTCGGCCGGCGCGCCGCACGCTCGGCGTGCCATTGGGCTGTCGTAGCACGATAGTCGAGATTGCCGCTGCGCGTCGCCGCGTTCCGCCGCAGTTCCCGTGAGATCGTCGAGGCCGCCCGACCCAGCCGCCTCGCTATCTCCCGAACGCCCTGACCTTGCGCCCGAAGCAGCGCGATCTCCTCACGCTCGGTGAAGGACAAGTAGCGATCAGAGGGCGACGGCGACGAGGGCGAGAGATGTGAGGGCGGCAGTCCGCCCGCTTCTCGAAACCAGCGTGTCCCTACCGGCTGTGAGATCCCGCATCCCATCGCAGCGCCCTCGCTCGATAGACCCAACGCGATCAATACCCAGAACCGGCGTCGATGCTCCTGCCGTGCCACGGGCGGACGCCCCGGCGATCTCAGCTTGCTCCGGAGTGCCCGATCCGAACGCCGCCGCCCCACCATCGCAACTGCCCTCCGCAGGCTGTTGCGACGACCACCTGAATCTACCGGATGAGCGTTGGTCTCAGTGATGTAGTCTCGGATCGCTGCCTCCAAGTCCTCCGTGCTGGTGAATGCCCCGCGCTCCAGCCGACGTCGGCTCAGAACGGAGAACCAGCACTCCACGAGGTTCAGCCACGACGCGCTCGTCGGCGTGAAGTGGAGGTGGAACCGGGGGTGCTGCAGCAGCCAGTCGTGGATCAGCTTGGTCTTGTGCGTCTTCAGGTTGTCGAGCACGAGATGCACCTCCAGATCCGCTGCAACGGATCGCTCGACCTGCTCCAGGAAGGTGCGGAACTCGGCGCTGCGATGCCGCGGCTTGCAGCTGCCGATCACCGTTCCGGCTTTCACGTCGAGGGCGGCGAACAGGTCGAGCGTGCCATGCCGGCGATAATCGTGGGTCACGCGCTCGGCCTGACCCGGCCGGAGGGGAAAGGCCGGCGCCGTGCCCTGCACCGCCTGGATCTGCGGCTTCTCATCGACGCACAGCACCAGCGCGCGATCGGGTGGGGCGAGGTAGAGGCCAACGACGTCACGGACCTTCTCGACGAACGCCGGATCCGTGGAGAGCTTGAAGGTGTCGGCTCGGTGCGGCCGCAGACCGAAGGCGCGCCAGATGCGCGACACCGCGGTCTGGCTCATGCCCGTGCGGCGGGCCATCGTGCGGGTGCTCCAGTGCGTGGCGTTGGCCGGCGCCTCTTCCAGAGTGAGGGCGACCAGGCGCTCGACGGCCGCGTCATCGATGCTCCGGGGTGCGCCAGACCGGGGAGCATCGACCAGCCCCTCCAGCCGATGTGCGGCAAAGCGGCCCCGCCACAGCGCCACGGTCTGCCGGCTCACGCCCAGAGACCTTGCAACGCCCAGATTGGTCGCTCCTGATTGCCCGCAGGCCAGGATGATGCGCGCGCGTTGAGCCAGAGCCTGACCGGTTCCATGCCGCCGCAACAGGCGTTGCAGGGCGGCTTGCTCTTCCGCACTGAGGTCCAGAGCGACAGCTTGCGGTCCACGCGACATGGCACACCTCCTGGCTCGGTGCGATCCAGTCTGCTCCCACAACCCGCAAATGCACGTACTTTTCTAACTCAGACCACTAGGAGCGCGTCCGAGTAACCGTCTCGACGGCGGCACCCAGAGGTGATTCACTCGGCTCATGGCCAAGGTGTTTCGCTCCTGGGACGTCGATCAGGGCTGGCTGCTGCCGCCCTCGCTGCACGAGTTCGTGCCGCCCGGGCACATGGCGCATTTCGTGCGGGACACGGTGCGGGAGGCGCTCGACCTCTCGGCCATCCTCGACACCTACACGGAGGAGCGCGGATACCCGCCCTACCATCCCGGCATGATGGTGGCCCTGCTGCTCTACGGCTACAGCCGCGGCCTGTACTCCTCGCGCCAGCTCGCCCGGGCCTGCGAGGAGCTTTGTCGACGTCATGGCTGTCACCGGCCTGAACCGGCCCGACTTCCGCACCATCGCCGACTTCCGCAAGCGTCACCTCGCGGCCTTGTCGGACCTGTTCGTGCAGGTGCTGCGCCTGTGTCGGGCGGCCGGTCTGGTCGGGTTCGCCCACGTGGCGATGGACGGGACCAAGCTGAAGGCGAACGCCTCCCGCCACAAAGCGATGAGCTACGGGCGGATGAAGACGGCCGAGCCGGCCCTGGCCGCTGAGGTGGACGCTTGGCTGGAGCGCGCGCGAGGCTGACGCGGCCGAGGATCAGGCTCATGGCGTGGACCGGCGCGGCGACGAGACGCCGGACTGGATGGCCGACAAGCAGCGGCGGCTGGAAGCAATCCGCGCCGCCAAGGCCGCGCTGGAGGCGGAGGCGGCTGACCCGCCCGATCCAGAGGACGAGAGCGGGCCGGGTGCCTCGTCGGGCATGCGCTGGCAGGGCCGGCCACTGCGCGGTGAAGACGGCGGTCCACCCGACCGGGCGCAGCGCAACTTCACCGACCCGGACAGCCGGATCCTGCCCACGCGGGATGGCTTCGTGCAGGGCTACAACGGCCAGATCGCGGTCGACGCGGCCCATCAGGTGATCGTCGCGCACCGGCTCGTGACCAACCCGGCCGATCACCGCGCGCTCGTGCCGCTTGTGGACGGGGTCCGGGCTCATCTCGGGCGCAAACCGCGGGAGGTCTCGGGTGATGCCGGCTTTGCCAACGAGGCGAACCTCGTCGCGCTCAAGGAGCGGGGCATCACGGGCTACCTTGCCCCGGGCCGGGCGCGTCATGGCGAGGCGAACGCCGCCGGCCGCCGGAAGGTGACCAAGATGCCGTTGATGAGCGCGATGGCCGCCCGCCTGAAGCGGGCTGGCCGCCGCAGCCGTTATCGCCTCAGGAAGCAGGTGGTCGAGCCGGTGTTCGGGCAGATCAAGCAGGCCCGAGGCTTCCGGCAGTTCCTGCTCCGCGGTCTCGATCAGGTCCGGGGCGAATGGGCGATGATCTGCACCGCCCACAACCTGCTGAAGCTGGCACAGGCCGGCCGCTGAGCCCGCCAAGCCGCATCGTCCGCTCAGGTCTCGCCGCTCCACCCCGGCTCCAAACCCCGTTACTCAGACGCGCTCCTAGTGGTCTGAGTTAGAAAAGTACGTGCATTTGCGGGTTGTGGGAGCAGACTGGATCGCACCGAGCCAGGAGGTGTGCCATGTCGCGTGGACCGCAAGCTGTCGCTCTGGACCTCAGTGCGGAAGAGCAAGCCGCCCTGCAACGCCTGTTGCGGCGGCATGGAACCGGTCAGGCTCTGGCTCAACGCGCGCGCATCATCCTGGCCTGCGGGCAATCAGGAGCGACCAATCTGGGCGTTGCAAGGTCTCTGGGCGTGAGCCGGCAGACCGTGGCGCTGTGGCGGGGCCGCTTTGCCGCACATCGGCTGGAGGGGCTGGTCGATGCTCCCCGGTCTGGCGCACCCCGGAGCATCGATGACGCGGCCGTCGAGCGCCTGGTCGCCCTCACTCTGGAAGAGGCGCCGGCCAACGCCACGCACTGGAGCACCCGCACGATGGCCCGCCGCACGGGCATGAGCCAGACCGCGGTGTCGCGCATCTGGCGCGCCTTCGGTCTGCGGCCGCACCGAGCCGACACCTTCAAGCTCTCCACGGATCCGGCGTTCGTCGAGAAGGTCCGTGACGTCGTTGGCCTCTACCTCGCCCCACCCGATCGCGCGCTGGTGCTGTGCGTCGATGAGAAGCCGCAGATCCAGGCGGTGCAGGGCACGGCGCCGGCCTTTCCCCTCCGGCCGGGTCAGGCCGAGCGCGTGACCCACGATTATCGCCGGCATGGCACGCTCGACCTGTTCGCCGCCCTCGACGTGAAAGCCGGAACGGTGATCGGCAGCTGCAAGCCGCGGCATCGCAGCGCCGAGTTCCGCACCTTCCTGGAGCAGGTCGAGCGATCCGTTGCAGCGGATCTGGAGGTGCATCTCGTGCTCGACAACCTGAAGACGCACAAGACCAAGCTGATCCACGACTGGCTGCTGCAGCACCCCCGGTTCCACCTCCACTTCACGCCGACGAGCGCGTCGTGGCTGAACCTCGTGGAGTGCTGGTTCTCCGTTCTGAGCCGACGTCGGCTGGAGCGCGGGGCATTCACCAGCACGGAGGACTTGGAGGCAGCGATCCGAGACTACATCACTGAGACCAACGCTCATCCCAAGCCATTCGTCTGGACCAAGTCAGCCGACGCAATCTTGGCCAGTGTCGGCCGCTTCTGCAAACAGACTTCTAACTCAGACCACTAGGTGAAATCCGCCACCCATAATCGGTTCGGGCCCTCGGCCCTGAACTGTCGGTTGACCCGGTCGAGGGGGCAGGCCGCCGCCGGATCGGGAACGGTTGTGCGGGCCCTGCGTCCGCGCACGACGCCGGCCAAGCCCATCGCCCGCATCAGCCGGGCCACCGTGCAGCGCGCCGCTGCGATCCCCTCTCGGGCGAGCTGACGCCAGACCTTGCGGACCCCGTAGACGCCGAAATTGGCCGCGTGCACGCGCCGGATCTCGGTCATCAGCGCCGCGTCGCGCTTGGCCCGGGCCGGCAGCCTGCTGGGATCAGCTCGCCGCGCGGCATGGGCACGGTACGTCGACGGGGCGATCGGCAGCACCCTGCAGATCGGCTCGACCCCGTAGAGCGCGCGATGCGCGTCGATGAAGGCGATCATGACCGGAACCGGCGGTCGAGCTCCGCCTGGGCAAAATACGCGCTCGCCTTCCTCAGGATCTCGTTGGCTTGCCGGAGTTCGCGGTTCTCCCGCTCCAGAGCCTTGATCCGCTCGCGCTCATCCGTAGTCGGGCCGGCCCTGTCGCCCCGGTCGCGTTCAGCCTGTCTCAACCAGTTGCGCAGCGTCTCGCCCGAGCAACCGATCTTGGCCGCGATCGACTGGATCGCGGCCCATTGCGAGCCATGCTCGCTCTCGTGCTCCCGAACCAGCCGAACCGCCCGCTCGCGAACCTCAGGGGAAAAGGGTGGGGTATGCCTCGTCATGGCACCAGTCTCTTGTCTTATGGAGGAATGGCTCCTTGGCTGGGGCTGCATCGAAGGGTCGTTGCCCGTCATGCAGGGGATGCGGGCCGAAATTCTCTTGGTCGACACGGGACCGCTCTTGAGTGTGGCCGCTCTCCACAACCTTCACCGACTTGAACGGATACAGGGGCTTTGGGCCCGTATGGCAAGACGAAGCGGCGAGGCGAAACATGCAGCAGACCATCGGGATCGACATAGCCAAGGATACCCTTGACGCCTACCGGTTGGGCGATGGACACCGGCTAAGTGTCGGCAATAATCGTGAAGGTCATCGGCTGCTTCTGAAATGGATCGGAGCATTTCAGAAGACCTTGATCGTCTTCGAGGCCACAGGACCCTATCATCGCGGTAATTACCCACGGGGTGGATTGGCCGGCGGTTGAACGCCCGCGGCTGCGCCGCTTGCCGGGACGAGCTTGCCTCTTGCCGGGAGCCGATTTCGCTGATTCTCTCGTGAGATGGGCCGCAGCGAACTGGAACGGCTGAGCCGCGAGGAGCTGATCGAGCTGGTGCTGCGGCTGCAGCGGCCAGAGAAGACCTCGCGCACCTCGTCCAAGCCGCCCGCGAGCGATCGCAAGGAGCAGCGCGAGCACTCCAAGCCGGGCGGCGCCAAGCCCGGTCACGAGGGTCACAGCCGGGTGCTGAGCGACGATCCCGATACAATCGTCGAGCATCGTCCCGAGGCGTGCACGCGCTGCGGCGGCAGCCTGCATGCCGCTCTTCCGGCAGAGATCGTCAGCGTCTCTGAGCAAATCGAGCTGCCCGCGGTGGCGCCGATCGTGACGCAGCACCAGCGCCTCGCGGTCCGTTGTCCGAGCTGCGGAGAGCGGGTGGTCGCACCGGTGCCGGAAGCGGCGCGCGGCACCCCGTTCGGTCCGCGGCTGCACGCGGTGGCGACGTACCTGAAGACCTTTCAGGCGCTCTCCTACGAACGGCTGCAGGCGGCGCTCTCCGACCTGTTCGGTCTGACGCTCAGCCAGGGCGGGTTGATGAACCTGCTCCACCGCGCGCAAGGCCGCTTCCGTGCCGGTCGTGACACTGCCATCGCCGCCCTGCGCAAGGCCGAGGTCGTCGCCTGCGACGAGACCGGCGTGCGCATCGAGGGCTCGAACGCTTACCACTGGCTGTTCCACTCGGCGCAAGCCGTGGTGCACACGGCCTCGCCGACGCGCGGCGCTGTCGTGGTGCGCGAGATGATGGACGGGCATCGGCCCGCGGTGTGGATCTCGGACCGCTACGCGGCCCAGCAGGGCCATGCGGATGAGCACCAGACCTGCCTGGCGCATCTGGCGCGCGACGTCGCCTACGCCGTCGAGGCCAGCGACGATCCCGTGCCCTGGCGTCTGCAACTCTGGCTGCAGCGCGTGTTCGCCCTGGCCGAGCGCGTCACCGACTTGGCCGCCGCGACGCTCTCGGCCAAGCGCCGCAGCCTGGATCGGCAACTGGGTGCCATCCTCGCCACGTCGAGCCGCTGTGATCTGAGCCTCGCCCTGCAGGCCAAGATCAGCCGCGCCCGCGATCAGCTCCTGGTCTTCCTCGCCTATCCCGGAAAGGTCGAGCCGACGAACAACGGCTCCGAGCGGCTGCTGCGTCCGGCCGTCGTGCAGCGGAAGGTCACCAACGGCTACCGGGCCATGTGGGCGGCCGAGGGCGAGGCCGCCATCCGCACCGTCGTCGACACCGCGCGCCTGACCGGCGCCAATCCATTCGGCGCCATCCTCAAAACCGTCGGCGCCTGAGCCCAGCCATCACAGGCCTGGGTAATTACATCATCGCGAGCTCGAGCTTGTTCTCGGCAGCCGAGACGTGCCGTTCGTCAAGGTCAATCCGAAGCAGGCGCGCCGATTTGCTCAGGCAACCGGCCGCCTGGCAAAGACCGACCGCGTCGATGCTGCCATGCTGGCTCGGATGGGCGCCGCTCTTGAATTGGAGGCTCAGACGCCGAGGCCGAAAAGCTTCCACGACCTGAGGGAGCTGCTCGCCGCACGCCGAGCGCTCATCAAGGATCGGGCCGCCGCGAAAATTCGCCGCTCCGTCGCGACACTTCCTCTGCTCAAACGGCAGCTGGAAGATCGTCTTGCCCGGATCGACAAGGATGTGAAGCGGATCGACACCGAACTGGCGAGGATGGCCGCACTGGACCCCGACCTCTCGAGGCGAGTTGCCATTCTGCAAACCATTCCTGGGGTCGGCGAGGTCACCGCCGTCACGCTTATCATCGACATGCCGGAACTCGGCGAACTGGAAGGCAAGCAGGCCGCTAGCCTGGCCGGACTTGCTCCTGTCTCGCAACAATCAGGGCGATGGCAAGGAAAGGAGCGGATTCAAGGTGGGCGGGCTGCGCTACGCCAAGCGCTCTACTTTCCCGCCATCGTTGCCGCGCGCTTCAACGTCGACCTCAAGCTTATCTATGATCGGCTGACCGCCGCCGGAAAGCAGAAAAAGGTCGCTCTCGTGGCCATCATGCGTAGGCTCATCGTCATGGCAAATGCCCTCATCAGAGACAATCGGCCGTGGGCTCCAAACCACACTTGACCAACACGGATACTCAAGAGTTGGAGCCTCCTAAAATCCCGGGGCGGTTCAAGAAGGCGGGTGAGCAGGCGCTCGCCCGCCTCGTGTTCGAGCAGGCGGACCCGGAACTCGCACAGGATCGAGAAGTCGGAGCCGGCATCCGCCAGATCCAGCGCGAGCAGGTACTTCCAGGCGCTCCGCCCTCGCACCGCCTCGGCGGCTCGCCGGTCGCTCAGTCCCTCCCGGAACTGCATCAGCGTGACGAGCGCGAGGCGCCAGGGTGCGTAGGCTGGCTGGCCAAGCTTTGAGTAGAGGTCAGCGAAATCGGCATCGGCGAACAGCGCGCCGAGCCGTTCGCGCAGGAGCATGTATGGGTTGCCGCGCCGGAAAGCGGCCCGCGCGATCCGAGCGGTGTCTTCGGGCACAGGCGGTAGCGGTTGCGAGGGAAGCGACATGGGCGGCCTCCGGGCTGGGAAACCTTCTCAACGCCCGCCAGTCCGGCCACGCTCACTTCGCCAACAGTGTCCCGCCCTTATGCGCATAGAGGTACTATCCCTAAGTACCCTCAATCCGCTTAACAAGCTGGTAGCTACCAGCTATCATTTGGCGCCGCCGCTCTGCTCTAGCAGAACGACAGCGCGTTCGAAGGCCTCGCCGAGCCCCCAGCCATTTGTGTCCGCGACGCGGGTGAACGCCTCGATTGTCTCTGGTTTCAGTTTAAGGTTTAGCTGGGCCGTGCGTCCTGTCCGGCGACGGCGCTGCTGCCGAGGCGTGACCGGCGCCTGCTCGATCCTGGCGGGTTCTCGGCTACGGAAGCCGGTCGCTTCGGCGGCCTGCCTCGTCACCTCGGGGGCAGGCTTGTCATCTCGGGGCTTTGGTTTGGCCCAGGCGGACGGATCAATGTCGTCAAGCTCGTCGCCAAAGCCGAGAGAAGCACGTTCCTTACCGGCCATCACGCTGCAGTCCTCGCGCTCGCCGCCTTCAGCTTCGAGACCACCTCCCCTGCGAACTCGCGAGCGTTCTGGATGGCCTTTTCGAGGTTGCTCGTCTGTGTCGCGGCTAGGCCCGATAGTGTTCCGCCGAAATCAAACAGGTCCTTGAAGGCAGCTCTCTCCACGACAGCCGTTTCGAACATTTCGATGCCACCTGCTTGCAACTGCTCCTGCACGTTGCGCAGGGCGCGGGAGGTGACGGCCGCACTGGTACGAGTGAGCAGAACCGCATGGGCGATCCGCCGCCGCGACAGCTTCTCAGAGTTGCGAATGAGGCGGATCGTCTTTGCCGCCCCTTTGGCATCCATGCTCGATCCCTGCGTAGGAATTACCACCAAGTCGGCCATGCCGATAGTATTGGCTACCAACAAGCTAGCCGTACCCTCTAAGTCCACGATGACGAAGGCCGCTTCGCGCTCGGCGCTATCGATAGCGTCCACGATGCTCTCTTCTGTCACGTCGCTGATGATTGTGACGTTCGCCGGCTTCCCAGGGAGTTTCGCCCACTGGCTGATCCAACGCTCCGGGTCAGCATCGATGATGGTGACAGAAGCATCCTTTACGGCCAGCTCGGTCGCCAGCAGCAGCGCGCTGGTCGATTTCCCGCAGCCGCCCTTCGGGTTGGCAAAAGCTATGACGGGCATGGTTCCTCCAGTTTCGGACGCTGCACTCACCACGTCATGCATAGCTTAACAGCTAGCTAACGGGTATCAAATGGTAGCCACTAGCAAGCTGGTAGCTACTAGCTGGCTGGCCTTTATCCGTTAGCTAGCAGCGGGTACTAGCTAGCTAACTAGTAGCTGTAGACTGTGTGGCGCTGGATCGATGCGCAGGAGGCGATGAGTGCCCTGCTCGGGACCCCGGAGTTGCCGGAGGCTGCGGAGATGCAGGCAATGATGCGATCACCTACAAGCCTATCCCGCCAGGACGGAGCTCGCGACCTGTAGCAGCGCCGCGACGCCAGCGCAGGGGGCGGCCCATGCGCTGATCCGCGATTGATGCTCCATCGCGGTCTCACGCGGCGGGCTTGTCAGGGAGCCGTCCGGGTTGACGAGAGTGGTGGTCTGCGGCGGCAGCTTGATCGCGGCCGACCAGAACCACAGCCCAGCAGCAGCTATGGCGAATAGACCGGAGCCGACCCCAGCAACGCCGGCCCACGTCATCGCGCTGAGGAAGCCCATCCTGTCCCAGACGTTGACTTAGCCGTGTGACACGGCCGACATGCCATGTCCGGCTGGCGCGCACCTCATGCGAGTCGCCGGCCGGAACAACACTAGGAGCACCGACCGCCGCAGTAGGACCCTGAAAAGCCAACAGCCCCGACCCGGCAAGGTCGAGGCTGTCGAAATCGAAGCGGCTGTGAGGCCTGTTGCACCCCTCACAAGCCATGAAGCGCCCTCGGGCGTCAAGTCAGAACCCCGGTTCTGGCAACGGTACCGGCTTGTCTTGATCGGAGCGCACAGCCTGCGTCGCCGAACGTCCCCCTGTGGCCCTGTGGAAAGGGCCGAGACACGTGTTCGCAGACGAAATCCGCCGCGCCATCGAGGCGGCCAGCCGAATCACCCTGCCGCAAGTGACGGCACTGCTCTGGCGCGCCTACGGGGACGGGAAGGTGACGGAGGCCGAGGCCGAGAGCCTGTCCGGGTTGATCGAGGCACGCAGCCTGACAAACGACGGCTTGCGGCCACGACGAACTGCGAACCCAAGAGGAACCGCTGACACACCGGTTGCGGTCGCGTCCCAAAAGCTTGTCAGCCCGTTCAGGAGAGCCGTCGGCTCGCGCCCGCGCACGGATGGCTCGCTGGAGCGCCGCCGCCGCTGGGCCGCCTCGGGGCGGCTGCCGCCGGGGTTGGCGGCGCGGTTCACGCTGGCCGAGCAGGCGGTCCTCGCCCTGGTGGCGGCCGAGGTCGTGCGGCGGAAGGATTGTCGTCTGGCCGTCGGTCAACTCGCGGCGCTGGTGGGCGTGGCCGAGACCACGGTGCGCAACGCCATCCGCGAGGCCGTGAAGCTCGGGCTCGTCACGGTGGAGGAGCGGCGGGTAACCGGCTTCCGCAACGACACCAACATCGTGCGCATCGTCTCGCCGGAATGGATCGCCTGGCTGCGGCTGGCGCGCCGGGCGCCGACCCCGGGAGGTCCGCCTTCGCGTGCGGCCGAGCCGACGGCGGGAGGGTGCAAATCCGTGCAGGGCACGCCTACTGAAGTTCCAGATTCGGGAAAACCAGGGACAACGGCACCGTCGCAATGCTGCCGGGAGGCAGCGGGCGACCTCGACCGATCGGCACTTCCGCGGATCCGCGCGGATGGTCGGACGGGCTGAGCCATGCGCTGAGGGTCTGCGGGCGGACGATATGACGAACGCGCAGGGCCCGCTCATCGGGCCGGATCTGCCGGCGTGCTTCGCTGCCTCGGTCGATGCGCTCCTCGGCACGCTTCAGGCCGCGGCCGGACCCGGCGGGTCGGGGGCGCCGCGCCAGGCGCGGCCGAAGCCCACCTGCTCCGGATTCGCGCCAGGGCGGCGCGACACCCCCGGCCTGTACGATGCCGGGGACGCGGTGCGATTCGCCGTGCGCGCCGTCGAGGACATCACGCGCCGGCCGGAGGAGCGGGTCCCGAACCGCACGGCGCTCCTGGCCGCCGCACGGGCCGACGCCCTGGAGGCGGTCGGCTACCTCGCCGCCCTGTTGCGCACAGCCGAGCCAGACCCGAAGGCCCGCGGGTTCGGCCGGCGTTGAGAGCGTCGGCGCGCCCAGCTGTCTGCCTTCGGTCGCGGTGCTCCGGGTATCGGCAGGTGGGCGTCGGTGGCGGCTCGCCCGGGTTCACGCGAGCCGATCCGGATCGGGCACGGTCAGGGCTGACCATCGCAGCGTTGGATAAGCTCGGCGGATCGGCAGCATGGAATAAGGCCCGGCCTGCGCCGGGGGGAATCCCTTCAGACAGTAGCCCGGCCCCTGCGTGCCGGGCTTGGGACGGGGAACAGGGACGAGACGGGCAAAGTGTCGGGCTACCCGACGCAAACCCCAAGGAGGACGGATCAGGACGAAGACGCAGCGCCGACGCGCTGAGGTTTCGGCCCGGGTCTCCTCCCTCGCACCCGAGGAAAACATATGAACACCGACGTGCCCGCCGGCGCGCAGGCCTGCGCATGCCCACCAGCCTCGCATGAGGAGCGGGTGGTCCTGCTCGAGGTCCTGCCGCACCGGTATAAACCGGGCCTACGGGCCCTGCTGTCGGCCCCCGAACCCGGTCAGCCCGGCTTGGGCCACATCTTCCTCCGTGAGGACTGGCTCGCCTCCCTGGCCGGCCTGCTCGGCATGGGTCCATCCTGGACCCGGCCGGGCGAACCGATCCCGATCCGCGTCGGGGTCGAGTACGACGACCGGCTCGGGCCACGGATCGTGATCGCGGCCAGCGACCGGCCGACACCGGCGCAAGCTGCAGCGGACGCGGAGCTGCGCCGAGCCCTGGAAGAGCAGGGTCGGTGGCGGCGTGCCCGCGCCCCAGACAAGATCAGGCAGCTCTTCGCCCTGGTGCCCAAGGGCGGTGGGCTCCGTTGGGAGACCCTGGCGCCGGGACTTCTCGAGCTGAACGAGGCTCGCGTCGTCCACCTCGCCGAGCGAGAGGTCGATCTCGACGACCCCGACGCCGTGCATGAGGCGCTGCGCGACGCCGCCGAGTACGTCCACTGGACCGGCGCCGATGCGGTCCTGATCGTCACAGGCGACCGCCACGTCGGATCCCGCGTCTTCAGCGAACCCCGCGTCGTCGAGGCCGGCTGCGACCTCGGCGCGGCGTTGCTGACGCTCGCCGGGCCGGTGTCGACGCCGGTCGACGACCTCGCTTGGCACTCCTCGCCCGTTCCGGGCGCGGTGCAGGCCGCGATCGAGGGGATCCTGCGCCGCGAACTCGAGAAGGCGGACCGGCCGCGCCTCGACCGCATCGAGGAGCTGCTCATCCGCTCCCGCATCCCGCCAGGCGACGGCTGGCCGTCCGACGCGCCGTTCTGACCACCCCGGCCCGGACGCGCCGCGTCCGGGCCGACCCTACGACCGGGCAGCCCCGTCCACACGCCACCCCACGCACATCCGAGCTTTGACCATGCGCATCCACGAATTCCGCCGCGCCCCGCCGGCCACACCGGAGGGCGGGCCACCACCCGGCCGACCCCGGTCCGGCCTCCCGCCACCGCCGGATCCGACCGGGCCGGCGCTCGACATCCACGAGCTCTGGGCCCGAACTGGGAGCGCGGTGCGCACCGGCCTGCCGCGTGCGTTCCGCGTCTGCGCCACCGTCGCCCGGGTCCGGCCCCGTCGGCAGGGCAGCTACGACTTGGACCTCGCGCCCACCCACGGCTTCCTCGGCGGTAACGCCCCAATCGTGGGCGCCCGGATCGGCGTGGAGGCCCGCGCCAGGATCGCCGTCGCGCTCGACCGCCCGTTCGATCCGACGGAACTCGAACACCGGGACGTCACGCTCACCTGCACCGCCTCGTGGCTGTCGGATGCCCGGCTGCGGCTCAACGTGAGTGCGATTGAGCCGGCGTGGCGGGTTTCCGAGGCGGAGCTGCACCGTGCCCGCGTGCTCGACGGGCTGATGCGGGCCGGCCTTCTCGAGGCCCAACGTCAGCTATCGAGCCCGGCGTATCTCGAGCGGGTCAGCGTGCTGCACCCGCCGGGGCAGGGCTGGAGTGACATCGCCGAGACGCTGCACGCGCTGGCGGACGCCGGTCACCTGCGGGTCGATGATCTCGAAAGTCGTTTCGACGGCCCCGGTGCGGTCCCGGAGCTGGTCCGGCACCTGGACGAAGCCGCGAAGCTGCACGCGGGCTGCGAGGATCGCGGCTTGGTGCTGCTCGTGCGCGGCGGCGGCAGCCCGGCCGGGGCGCTCGACAGCCGCGAGGTCGCCGCGGCGATCGGCACGCTCACGGTTCCGGTGGTGGTCGCGGTCGGGCACCGCACCGACGCGGCGACGATCGCCGACATGGTCGCCTGGGCGTCCCTGCCGACGCCCACGGAGGCGCGGCACCTCGTCCTCACGCTGTTGGACGACTCCGCCGCACGCGCGGAGCGGGCCTGGGCCGACCTGGTCGCGGCGCTCGACGATCTCGAGCGGAGCGTATGCCGGACGGCCATCGCCGGCTGCGAGGCGGTCGCGGACGCGGCGGAGGCCTGCCTCGAGGCCGCCGAGCGGCGCGCGGCCACGGCCGCGCACGCGCTCGAACGCGGCCTGGAGCAGACCCTGGCTGTGTTGGTTGCGCGGGAGCGAACCGCGTGTGCCGCACCGGAGCAGCCAGCCGCTTGGCCGGCGGGCTTCGTCCGGCTCACCGACGCCGCCGGTCACCCGATCACCGGCCTGGAGGCCGCGGTCGGCGCTCTCAGCGTGACCTTCCCGGACGGGCGAACCCTCGCGGTCGCGCCCGTCGTACCCCTTGATCCGACCATCCACTGAGCCACACGGAGCCCCAGATGACCCCAGAGACACAGACCCACCAGCCCGAACCCGCCTGCTTCGTCGATATGTTGGAGCGCCTGGACGAGCTCGCGCGCGGGCTACGCACCGGCGAACTCGAGGATCGGCTCTCGCGCCTGCCGGACACCGTGGCCGAGGCGCATCGCTTGAAGCGGAAGCTCGTCGATCACGCCGTCGAAGTACGAGAGGCGATCGCCTGCCTGCGCGGCGGCGCCCGCCCGGCCAGCGCCTCCTGAGGAAGCACAGGGAGCCACCGCCGACAGGGAGCACCCTGTAATTCTCCCGCGGCTGAGGCCGTGAATCACTACCGTCGAACAGCCTTGAGACCGGACCAGAGGATCCGGTCCTCGCGCGTAGATACCGGTCCAAACCCCGGAATGATCGGGTGCGACGCGGCGAAAGGGGAGGGATGTCTCGTCCTTCCGATCAGACCCAGCCTGACATCGGCGAGGGGTGACGTCGCTTCATATGAGCCAACAGACGATGAGATCGATCAGGCAGGGCCACATCGTATCAGACGCCATGACCAAGCTTCATGTTGCACGGCCGAGAAACGCTCGTCGACACGGCCGCCGTGCCTCGCAAGGGCACCATCCTGCTCATCCCGATAAGGTGCGAGCGCAGGCACGCTGAGTGCCGTGTATAATTTCCCTACGGAAAAGTTATAACAAGGCGTCGTATCCCTCCGCCGCTCCGCTATAACTCTTGCGTGAAAAGATTATAGCGGAGCGGCCGTGAAGGAGATCGACCTTGCGTACCGGACGCTCTACGCCGAGCTGTGCCAGCGCAGCCTCGACGGCGCGTTCGAGGCCGACTTCCCGGTCGCGGGCCGCTTCGTGACGGTCCCGGTCAAGGGCCGCGCCTACTGGTACTTCGACCTGCCTGGGCCGGACGGCGTCAAGCGCCGCTACGTTGGGCCCAAGGCCGACGCGCAGATCACGGCACGGGTCGAACGCTTCCAAGCCGTCAAGGACGATCATAAAGCCCGGCGTAAGCTGGTCTCGACCCTCGTGCGGGAGGCGGGATTGCCGGCGGCCGAGCGGTTTTCGGGAGACGTGGTGCAGGCCCTCTCGAAAGCCGGCCTGTTCCGCCTCCGCGGCGTCTTGGTCGGCACCGTCGCGTTCCAGTGCTATCCGGGCATCCTCGGCGTACGACTGCCGAACGCCGCTCTGCAGACCGGCGACGCCGACTTCGCGCAGTTCCACTCCATCTCGGCGGCGGTCGAGGACAGCCTGCCGCCGATGCTCGACGTGCTGCGCTCGGTCGACGCGACCTTTCGCGATGTCCCCCACCAGGCGGACGGGCGACGGTCGACCAAGTTCCGGAACGGGAAGGGCTACGAGGTCGAGTTCCTGACGCCGAACCGCGGCAGCTCCGACCACGACGGCAAGCCGGCGGACATGCCCGCACTGGGCGGTGCCTCGGCGCAACCGCTCCGCTTCCTGGATTTTCTGATCCACGAGCCGGTCAGGGCCGTGCTCCTGCATGGCAGCGGGGTCAACGTCGTGGTGCCGTCCCCGGAGCGTTTCGCCGTCCACAAGCTCATCGTCGCGAGCCGGCGGCGGGACGATCCGGCCGGGCACCTGAAGCGCGACAAGGACGCCGTCCAGGCGGCGGCTCTCGGACAGGCAATGGCTAGAACGCGACGGGCGGGTGATCTCGCCATGGCCTACGCTGAGGCGTGGCACAGAGGCTCGGCTTGGCGGGATGCCTTGCGCGAGGGGCTCGCCTCTGTCCCGATTAAGCACCGGCCGGGGCTCATGCATGGCCTCATCGATGGACTGGGGACGATTGGCGAGGATGCCGAGAAATTCGGGTTCACGGAACTCGGCAATTGGCGCTCATAGCCTCAAGCTTGGGTCACGTGGAAACACGCCCGACGAAACTTCGGGCTTGAGAAGCCGATCGCCTCTCGATCCCCGTGATGTCTCCTCGCTGAAGCTCGTCGGATGTCTTACCTGTGGGCAATCGCTACCGACGTGGCCTCAACGTGCGTGAGCCGCTTGAGCCCTCCAGGCGGTCCGTGGCAGCAGAGGGACGCCTAGGCAACGAACGTGCTGGGGCTGTGGGTTGCCGCTGCTCCGAGATCGGCAGCTCGAAAGGTTAGCGCTGCTCTGCGGCGTTCATCCTCCGGGTCGGCCTGTGCTGGCGCGGCGGAGAGGCGGTCCGGGATCTCTCTTGATCCAGACGGCTGATCCGACCCGTCCCTTGTCC
Organism: Methylobacterium sp. 092160098-2; assembly: GCF_028920805.1. Taxonomy (NCBI): domain Bacteria; kingdom Pseudomonadati; phylum Pseudomonadota; class Alphaproteobacteria; order Hyphomicrobiales; family Methylobacteriaceae; genus Methylobacterium; species Methylobacterium sp. 092160098-2. The sequence continues at coordinate 49,814 of NZ_JAQPZJ010000006.1, forward strand.
CCGGCATCCGATAGTCCCGTTCGTGGACGCTATGTGGATGAGCCATCGACCGGTCTGCGCCGGTCGCTGAAGGATGCCTTCTTCGGTCGCTGAGAGCCGGGGCCCTACGTGGCTGGCGTGAACCGAGCTCGTCCCGCGACGAGTCGGCACCATGGCACAACCTAAGATTGAGAAACTTGGCCTCGCCTCTTCTCCGGACGGAGATCCGTCGCCGTCGAACGATGGTGTCGCTCGCACGCACGAAGGGGCTGCCGTCCAGCAGGGGTCGGACGCCTCTGTTTCGTACGATACAACGGAGCCGACGACCCAGACCTATCTCGGCTTGACGGAGGCCTACGCGTTCTTCAACGAGCGGCTCTTCGCGAATAAACTGCCACCCTGCCTCATCACCCTCCAGCGCCGACGTGGAGCCTACGGCTACTTCTCCGGTCAGCGCTTCACGACGCGTGACGGCACGCAAGCTACTGACGAGATCGCGCTCAATCCGCGCTACTTCGCCGAGCGCAGCATCGAGAGCACGCTCGCGACCCTGGTCCACGAGATGGTCCACCTGCAGCAGGAGCATTTCGGCACGCCGTCGCGCGGCAGTTATCACAACCAGGAATGGGCGCGGATGATGCGGGCCGTGGGGTTGATCCCGTCCTCGACGGGCGAGCCGGGCGGCAAGGAAACGGGTCAGCGCGTCAGCCATTACATCGAGGAGGACGGACGCTTCGCGCTCGCCTGCGCCGACTTGCTCGCCACGCGGACGGGCATGGTGCCCTTCGTCGAGGCGGGGAGCGAGGCCGACCGCGAGACGCGGGAGAAGAAGGCGGCCAGCAAGACGAAGTACACCTGCCCGGGCTGCGGGGCGAACGCCTGGGCGAAGCCGGAGACCGGCCTCGGCTGTACGGACTGCAACCTGCCGCTGGAGGCTGCGCCGGCCAAGATGACGACCGGCTGAGGCCGATGGCTACCGGAATGACCCTTCGCGATGAGCTCGTCATGTGTATCAGGGTGCACGCGACAGGCAGGGAGAGGCCGCCCTGCAAGAGGGCGTCGCGTTGATTGTTCGCTGAGTTACGGTCGAGACGAACGGGTCGTGAACGGTTGCCGCCTCGGAAGAGCTGCGAGGGTGGCGGCTACACCGCTCGTGTGATCCCGGCGAGGGCCATTTCGCGATAGACGGTGGCGCGGCCGAGCCCGACCTGGCGCCCCGCTTCCGTAGGCGATAGCCCGGCTTGGACGAGTTTCAGGGCGGCCACGACCTTGTCCGGATCGACCGGTTGCCGGCCCGGACGCTTGCCTTTGGCACGGGCCGCCGCGATCCCGTCCTTGGTGCGCTCGGCGATCAGCCGCCGCTCGAAGTGGGCGATCGCACCGAAGACGTGGAAGACCAGTTCGCCGGCGGCCGAGCCGGTGTCGATCTTCTCCTCCAGGCTCACGAGCGCAATGCCGCGTTCCTTGAGCAGGTTTACGCTCGACAACAGCTCGGCGAGAGAGCGCCCGAGTCGGTCGAGGCGAACCACCGCCAGGGTGTCGCCGCGACGCGCGTAGGCGAGGAGTTCGGTCAGGCCGGGCCGGTCCATGCTCTTGCCCGACCGCACGTCGGTGAAGACGCAGATGGCGCCCGCCCGCTCGAGCCGCAGCGTCTGCCCCGCGACGTCCTGGTCTCCGGTCGACACCCGTGCGTAACCCAGCACGTCGCCCATGATCTCGTCCCGCAAACGTCCGTTCTCGGGACGCCCGCCGAGCCGATCCGGCGCAGGCTTCGTTCCCGTCCACTTAATGCGTCCCGTTAAGCATCCGTGTCCACAATGATCCCCTGCCTTCTCTGGACGGTGGGAGGATCGGGATGGCACGTCGGAGCCTGCTGACGGATGCCGAGCGCGAGCGGCTGTTCGGCGTGCCGACGGGTCGCGACGAACTTGTCCGGCGCTACACCCTAGACCTAACCGACCTGGCGCTCGTCTCGGGGCATCGAGGCGACGCGAACCGGCTCGGCTTCGCGCTACAGCTCGCGCTCCTGCGCGACCCCGGCTTCGGTCTCTCTGTCGCTACCGGCGCTCCCGAGGCGCTCGTCGTCTTCCTCGCCGAGCAACTCGGGATCGAGCCGAGCGCCTTTGCCGCTTACGCAGCCCGAGTCGCGACCGCGACCGAGCACGCTCGCGAGCTCGAGCGCGCCCTGGGCCTGCGCCCGGCGACGCGGGTGGATCTGCCGCTGATGATCGAGTCCGCCGCGGCTGCGGCGTGGCCGACAGACAAGGGAGGGCCGATCGCTGAAGGAATCATCCACGCGTTGCGCGACGTCCGCATCGTCCTGCCGACACCCGACACGATCGAACGCGCCGGGCTGGCCGGACGCGCTCGTGCGAGGAAGCGCGCCGCCGACGCTTTGCTCGCCGGCCTCTCGCACGAGCAGATCACAAGGCTCGATGCAATGCTGGCCGTGGATCCTGCGACCGGCCGCACGCTGCTTGCCTGGACGAGGGACCTGCCGGTCGCGCCCAAGCCTGACCACGTTCGCGAACTTGTGGACCGGCTGGCGATGGTGCGCGCGGTCGGTCTCGACCCCACCCTCACCAACCGGATCCACCCCGACCGGCTGCGCGCACTCGTGCGGGAGGGACAACTGTCGTCGCCCCACGCGATCGAACGCTACACGCCGCACCGACGCCGCGCCATCCTGGTCGCGGCGCTGCTCGACCTGGAGAGGCGATTGACCGACGCCGTGCTCGGCATGGCCGATCGGCTGATCGGTGCCAGCTTCACACGGGGGAAGAATGCCCGCGAGCGCACCTACACGGCGACCTCGCGTGACGTTGGCCGGCTCATGCGCCTGCTCCACGGCACGATCGAAGCGGTCGAGGCCGCGGTGCGCGACGGCGGCGACGCGCTCAGCGCGATCGACGGGGCGGTCGGGCTGGACCGGCTTATCCACGCTAAGCCTGACGCGGCTGCGATCGCTGACCTCGCGGAGGAGGATCCGCTGGTGCGCGCCGCCGACCGGCATGGCACCCTCAGGAAGTTCGCGCCGCTCCTTCTAGAGGCGATCGACTTCAGGGCGAGCCGGAGCACGGACCCCACGATTGCTGCTCTCGCCACCCTGCGTCAGCTTAACCGCTCCGGAAAACGCGACGTGCCCCGCGACGCGCCGATGCCGTTCAAGAAGGATTGGCGCAGGCTCGTCGCCGGTGCTGACGGCAAGGTCGACCGCAGGCTCTACGAGACTGCGGTGTTCGCCCACCTGCGTAACAAGTGGCGCTCGGGCGACGTCTGGGTGGAGCGCTCGGGCGAGTATCGTCGCTTCGACAGCTATCTCCTTCCTGCGGCCGAAGCTGCGCCCATCGTCACCGATCTCGACTTGCCGGCGAGCGGCGACGCGTGGCTGTCGGAGCGGGGCCGTGAACTCGACTGGCGCCTCCAGCGCTTCGCAGGCCGCCTGACCCGAGGCCAAGTCGAGGGCGTGTCCATGAAGAACGGCCGGCTGTCTATCGCGCCGGTGCGTTCCGCGACCCCGCCGGACGCGGCGGCGCTGGCCGAGCGCATCGACGCACTGATGCCGCGCGTGCGCGTCACCGACCTTCTTCACGAGGTGGCGCGCGAGACCGGCTTCCTCTCCGCCTTCACCAATCTGCGCACGCACCGGCCGGTCGACAACGAGGCCGCACTCCTGGCCGTGATCCTCGCCGACGCCACCAATCTCGGCCTGTCTCGCATGGCCGAGGCGAGCCAGGGCGTGACCCGCGACCAGCTTCTCTGGACCCGCGAAGCCTATATCCGCGATGAGACATACCGGGCCGCGCTCGCGCGCATCATCGACGCGCACCACGCGCTGCCGATCGCCTGTGTGTGGGGGGATGGCACCACCTCGGCGTCCGACGGTCAGTTCTTCCGGTCGGGCAAGCGCGGCGACGCCGCCGGCGAGGTCAACGCCCGCTACGGTGTCGATCCAGGCTTTGCCTTCTACACCCACACCTCTGATCAGCACGATCCCTTCCATGCGACCGTGATCTCGGCCACCGAGCACGAGGCGCCCTTCGTCCTCGACGGGCTTCTCCATCACGGCAGCGGCCTGAGCATCGCCGAGCACTACACCGATACTGGCGGCAGCACCGACCACGTCCACGCCCTGTGCGCGCTGCTGGGTTTCCGCTTTTGCCCCCGCCTGCGCGACTTCCCCGACCGCCGGCTCGCCTCGATCGAGCCCGCCGCACGATACCCGGCGCTGAAGCCCATCATGGGAAAGAGGGTGCGCGTCGAACTCATTCGCGAGCACTGGGGGGACATCATCCGCCTCGTAGCCTCGCTGAAGGCCGGCGTCGTCGCGCCCTCCGCGATGCTGAAGAAGCTTGCCGCCTACGAACGGCAGAACCAGCTCGACCTCGCGCTCGCCGAGATGGGCCGCATCTGCCGTACGTTGTTCATGCTCGACTGGCTCGAGGCGCCCGCGCTGCGCCGACGCTGCCATGCGGGACTGAACAAGTCCGAGCAGCGCCACGTTCTGGCCGGTGCCATCTGCACCTACAAACAGGGACGCATCGCCGACCGCTCGCGCGAGGCGCAGGAGTATCGCGCTTCGGGGCTCAACCTCGTCATCGCCGCCATCGTATATTGGAACTCGACCTACATGGCCGACGCGGTGGCGCACTTGCGTACGACGGTCGAGCCCGCGCCCGACGACCTGCTGAGCCACACCTCGCCCGTCGGGTGGGAGCACATCGCGCTCTCCGGAGACTTCCTCTGGGACCACGTCGCCATGCCGAGGGGCCGGCGGCCGCTCAACCTGCCGCGCCAACGTCGCGTTGCATGACGTTCACGCAGCGTTCTTCCTTGGCGTAACTGGGCGAACAACCAACGCGACGTCCTCTGCAAGCGTGCACCTCGCGTCGTGCTCATGGACGCGTTTCAGGAGCCGCGGATACCATTCATCGTCCTGGCAGGATCGGTGCAGCCACGATCGGGAAGCGCATCGCTCGGCTGGGAGCCGAGGCGCTCGACCTTGGCGCAGAGCCCCAGACGGCGCTGGCCGCCTTGCGGTGGAATAGGTCTGTCACTCACCGCCCGGCTCGCGGTCTGCAGTGGGTGAACGGGATACCGCGGGGCGCGGGCTCACGCGTCGCTACTGCAGGTGAAGTGATCCGGCGTTGGCACGGATCCAATTGGGCGCGAGAATGTCGCCGGCGTCCATGATGATCCAAGGCGCGGCGTTCTCGGCGTCGATCGCCTCAGCCGCGGCGGCCAGGGCTGCCCGTAGGGTCGGAAACCGGCACGTGGCGGCGACGTGAGCCGGAGCATCGCTCGGCCACAAGGTGAGGTCGGCGGGCTTGTCGAGGTCGGCGAGCGTCATCGGTGCGCTCCGGTCGATGCGGGGGCGGCGCTATACCTGAGGTGCCGCGCCGCCGGTAGATGCCGACACGCCCGATTCGAGGGGTAGCCATGCGTGCGCGCGACTTGTCGAACGAGGCGTCCGCATCCGCCCCATCGGAGCCGACCGGGCCTTCGACGGGTCCGCCGCCCAAGTCATTCAGCTCTCTACGCTATCGTGACAGCGCGTTCACGGCTGGCCTTGGTTCGCCGCTTTGTATCGTACGAACCGATTCAGCGCACCACCGATCCGCCGATGCGAAACTGTACCGACTTGTGTGACGCCAATTACGATTGCCGCCTGACGACGATTGGGATGGCCGGTTCGACGTGAGGGCGCGCAGCCTTCCCCCGTAATCACGGGGAGAGGTCTGATGCCGGGCTTGCACGTCACCGACCGACAGGTCCGGCGCTACATGACCTCACGACGGGAAGGCCAGACGCAGGCTGTCGCGGCAGCCCAGGCCGGCTTCAGCGAGCGTACCGGGCGGCGCATCGAGGCCGGTCCGACACTGCCGAGCCAGAAGCCGCCGCGCGCCTATCGCACCCGCGCCGATCCCTTCGCCGAGGTCTGGCGTGAGGAACTGGTCCCTCTGCTAGAGGCCGTGCCCCACATCCGGGCCACCAGCCTGCTCGAAGAACTCGACCGCCGCCATCCCGGGCGCTTCGGTGAGGGCGTGCTGCGCTCCCTGCAGCGGCGCGTCGCCCACTGGCGCGCCACCCAGGGGCCCGAGCGCGAGCTGATCTTCCGTCAGGAGCATCCGCCCGGGCGACAGGCGCTCTCGGACTTCACCGACGGATCCAAACTCGGCGTCACCGTAGCGGGCCGACCCTTCCCGCATCTGCTCTACCACTTCTGGCTCGCCTACTCGGGCTGGCGCTTCCTCAAAGCGATCTGCGGCGGCGAGAGCTTCACCGCGCTGACCGAGGGCCTGCAGGACGCCCTCTGGCAGCTCGGCGGCGTGCCCCGCGAACACCGTACCGACCGGCTCTCGGCCGCCTACCGCAATCTCGCCACCCGTGACGACGAAGCCGAGGGCTACGCCGCCTTCTGCCGGCACTACGGCCTGGAGCCGACCCGCAACAATGCCGGCCTCGCCCATGAGAACGGCTCCGTGGAGGCGGCCCATGGCCATCTCAAGCTCGGCCTGAGCGAGGCGCTGGAGCTGCGCGGCTCGAAGGACTTCGCCGATCTGGCCGCCTACCAGGCCTTCCTGCAGGACTATGCCCTGCGCAGGAACGCCGCCGTGCGCGACGCCCTGGCGGTGGAGCGTGCCGCCCTCGCGCCGCTGCCCATCTACCGCACCAGCGACTACAGCGTCGCCAGCGCGGGCGTGACGCGCTTCGGCACCATCTCGGTGCGCAACGTCCTCTACACCGTCCCCTCGCGCCTCGTGGGTTGCCGCCTCACGGTGCACGTCTACGACGACCGCCTCGTCTGCCACCTGGGGCTCACACCCGTGCTGACGCTGGCGCGCCGGCACTTCAAGCGCGGCGGCCCGCTCCTGCGCGTCGTCGACTACCGCCACCTCGTCCACGCCCTGGTGCGCAAGCCGCAGGCCTTCCGGCACTCGGTCTTCCGCGAGGACCTGTTCCCCCGCACGGCCTTCCGACGCGCCTGGGACGTCCTCGACGCCCACCTCGACCCACGTCAGGCCTGCCGCGTCTACGTCGGGCTCCTGCACCTGGCCGCCACCCATGCCTGCGAGGGCCAGCTCGCCGATCATCTCGAGGCCGTCATCGATGCCGGTCGCCTGCCCGACCTCGATACCGCGCGCGCCACCGTCGCCCCGCGTGCCTCGAGCACCCCGCTCGTGCGCGTCAGCGCGCCGGATCCGGCCCCCTACGACCGCCTGCTGCCGTCCCTCAGCGCCACCCCGGATCCCACGCCATGACCAAGACCGACGCCGCCAAGCTGCCGGTGATGCTCACCAGCCTGCGCCTGCCGACCATCGCCCGTCTCTGGCAGGAACTCGGGGCCTGCGCCGATCGCGAGGGCTGGGGCGCGGCCCGCTACCTCGCCACCCTGTGCGAGCACGAAGTCCAGGAGCGTCACACCCGCCGCATCGCTCGCCACCTCGCCGAGGCGGACCTGCCTATGGGCAAGACGCTGCAGAGCTTCGAGTTCGCCTCCGTGCCGAGCCTGCGCAAAGCCCACGTGCTCGCCCTCGCCGGCGGCGATGCCTGGCTCGACCAGGGGGCGAACATTTTGCTCTTCGGCCCCTCCGGCACCGGCAAGTCTCATCTGGCGGCGGCCCTCGGCACGGCGCTGGTCGAGAACGGCCACCGCGTCCTGTTCACCCGCACCACCGACCTCGTCCAGAAGCTGCAGGCGGCCCGACGGGATCTCTCGCTGCCGAGCCTTCTGTCCAAGCTCGACCGCTACGACTGCCTGATCCTCGACGATCTCGGCTACGTGCGGAAGGATCAGGCGGAGACCAGCGTGCTGTTCGAGCTCATCGCCGAGCGCTACGAGCGGCGCTCGCTGATCACCACCTGCAACCAGCCCTTCAGCGCATGGGACCAGATCTTCCCCGACCCAGCTATGACCGTGGCGGCCATTGATCGGCTCGTCCACCATGCCACCATCCTGGAACTCAACACCGAGAGCTACCGTCGTCGCGCGGCAGCCAGAGCCGGGGCAGAGGCCTCGACGGCAGCCTAATCGTCGCCGAGGTCCGGGATAGTTGACGCCGCCTCCGAGCCGGTCTGCTCTGGGGGCCATGATGTTCGAGCCTCCCAATGCCTTGCAGATCCACGTCGCGATCGACGGGATCGAGCCCGCGGTCTGGCGTCGGCTCGTGGTCCCCTACACGTGGCATCTGGGCGAGCTGCACCTGGCCATCCAGGCGGCCTTCAACTGGTGGAACTCCCACCTGCACGAGTTCCGGATCGGCGGCCTGCGCTACGGCGATCCCGATGCGGATGAGTGGGGCAGCGCCGATGATCCGCGCGTGTTCGACGAGCGCGAGGTGCGCCTGCTCGACTTCGATCGCGAGCCTGGGCTGGGCTTCACCTATCTCTACGACTTCGGCGACGACTGGTACCACACCGTCACGCTGGAACGGCCCCTGGTCCTCGAAGCCCGGCCGCGCCACGCCACCTGTCTCGACGGAGCCCGGGCCCGGCCGCCGGAGGACGTCGGCGGGCTCGGTGGCTACGCGAACTTCCTGGCCATCATGGCCGATGCCGACGACCCCGAGCATGCCGAGATCCGGCGCTGGTGCGGTGGCCACTTCGACCCCGACTGGTTCGACCGCGCCGTCGTCGACAAGGACCTGAAGAGCGCGCTCAAGCCCAACGTCCGCCGACGCCTGCACCAGCCCAAACCGATACGTCCCGAGCGGCCATCGTAGTCGACGCCCTCAGGACAACGAAATTGTCGTTGCACA
>NZ_JAQPZJ010000007.1:0-53400 GCF_028920805.1 Methylobacterium sp. 092160098-2
TTCTACGCCTTCCCCGGCGAGGTTCGCCGGATCCTGTACACCACGAATGCCATCGAGGCCCTGAACGCCACGCTGCGCCGGGCTGTGCGCGCCCGCGGACACTTCCCGACCGACGAGGCCGCGCTGAAGCTGCTCTACCTGGTCTTGAACCGCTCCGAGAAGGCGTGGAAAATGGGACCGCGTGAGTGGATCATGGCCAAGGCGCAGTTCGCCGTCATCTTCGGCGAGCGCTTCACCCGGGCCATGGCGGCCTGATGTTCAATCCGCCGCCCGCACACGGAATTCCTGACAGTCCCGAGCAGTCCCAGGGCTGCGGCGAAGGCCAGCGTCTCGATCGCCGAGTACGCGGAGCCGTTATCGGCGAGCCATTGCACGAGGTGTGGCACGCGCACCCCGCCGAAGCGGTCCTCGACGCAGGCCAGCATCAGATCGCGCACCATCTGGCCGGTGATGCCGCCCGTCGAAGCCACCCAGGCGATGACCTCGCGGTCGTGGGTGTCGATGGCGAAGGCGACCCGGACGACCTCGCCGTTCCAGCGGGTGATCTCCAGCGCATCCGAGGACCAGCGTTGGTTCGATGCGGAGGCGATGACGCGCCCCTCGTGAGCGCGCACCGGTCGCACGCCGGTGTGACGCTGGAGGAGCAGGCCGCTCTGCTTCATCAGGCGGAACACTCTCTTATGGTTCAAGAGCGGTTCGCCGGTAGCGCGGCGCGTCCGGTTCAGGATCGCCGTCACCCGCCGATAGCCGTAGGTCGGTCGCACGTCCGTCACGGCGCGGATGGCGGTCAGGATGACGTCGTCGTCGGCGCGGCGATAAGAGCCGCGAGGGCGCGCCTTACTCCGTATCTGCTCGACGAGGTTGGAGCGGGCCACGCCGAGCACGTCGGCCACGACCTTCACCGGGAAGAGCTCCCGGAGGGCGACGGCAACGGCCACGCGACTTTTTTTACTCGCGCGGCGGCCAAGGCCTCCTTCAGCACCTCAACTTCCAGCGTCTTGCGGCCGAGCAGACGCTCCAGATCGCGCACCCGGGTTTCCAACTCCCGCACCCGGCTGGCGGCGACGACCTCCTCGTCGGCTTGCACCGCCACCTGTCCGCCCTCGGCCATGCGACGCCTCCACCCGAACAGAAGGCTGGGCGAGATGCCGTGCATCCGCGCCACAGCCGACACCGTCATGCCCGGCTGCATCGTCTCCTCGACGAAGCGTACCTTCTCCTGGCCAGTGTAGCGTCTCCGGCGCTCGCGTCCGGTGATGATCTCGATCCGCTGCGTATCGTTCGGCATAGGCGCATGCCTAGGCGTCCACCTAGGCCCTCACGGTTGCGCCTCGTGTCCGGTCGAATTGGGGGCCACTCCATGAGGACATTGACGTCCGAGGGTGTCGTGTTGACGGCCTGTGCCTGTGCGACTGCCGGCCCACAAATCGCGAGCGTGAGCGCGGCGAGCGAAAGGCCGTGTCTGAACTGCATAGATGCCCCCATGCCGGATCGTTGGCCGGACGGCATCAGACATATAAAGAAACGATGGCCGAGGCATCGTCACAATATAGTCATATTTGCTTTTCGTTATTGCGGTGTTGTTTCTGCAACAATGATTAATCTTGCCAGCTAACAAATTTCGCTTTGAACTAGCCGGACGCCTCTAAAAACCTCGCGGTTTGAGGCGTTTGGTGGTGTGATGGCCTCGACGACCGGCGAGGTGCTGCGATGCGCGGTCCGCTCGGTTTCTTCGATGTCGACGAGCGGCTGAAGGAACTCTCGGCCAAGGGCGACGCGCTCACGGTCATTCGACCAAGGCGCACGAAGGCTCAATCAAAGCGCACGGATAGAGTGGCGAGGACCATAAATAGGCGAGACATAGATCGCCCTCCCTCCCTTATTATGCGTGAGGACGGCCATAGCCCTTGCTGAACTACGCCATTGATAGCCTTAGCCAATCCGCAAGCGTCAAACGTTCGGACACTGTTGGCGAATTCAGGATTGTAGCTCCGCCTGCGGCTTGAGAGCGGCCCCGTAACGCTGAGTGGCGAGGGCAAGCTGCTCAATCCCGAAGCGTGGCGGCAGCCTTGGCAGGCCCTAGCGCAAATTCGCCAACGGTGTCCGCTCGTTTTACCGACGGAGCAGATCGTCCGCAGAAGCGCAACTTAGGTTGCCCCCCATCACAATCTTGCTTCAGGCTGTAATGCTCCTGTCGTGTGGCCGGCTCACGTTCCTCACGCACGGAAGCGCATCACCTTGAATGCGCAGTGCTTGAGGAGAAACACAGCCATGGCCCATCAGGGAGCCGAGCATCACCACAAGGCCGCCGAGCACCACGAGAGGGCTGCTCATCATCATCGTGAGGCTGCCAAGCACCACGAGAGTGGCAATCACGAGAAGGCCGCGCACCACGCCCATACCGCGCACGGCCATGCCACACATGCTGCTCACCATCACACCGAGGCAGCTCGCCACCACGCGGAGCAGCACGGCTCGCACTGACGAAATAGGGCTCCCGGTCACATTGCGGCCGGGGGCTCACATAATCAATCGGTTGAAAACAAGGTTCATTGGTCGTCGCGTCGGGGAACACGTTCTTCGAGGTGCGTTGCTGCATCGGCATACAGCTCGAAGCGCCGGATTAGAGCGTGTTACGGACTTGGGGCTAAGTATCTGTAATTCCTCATAAACCCGGTTGCCAGCAGTGCGTGAAACTCGTTGCCGGTCAATGAGTTAGCGTCGGTGCGTAACACGCTCTAGGACATGCCATGGGGTTACGGCCGGGATGTGCGTGTCAGGCCGCCCGCCGGTCCGGCATCCTACCCGCCGCCAGCCGCGAGTTGCGGTAGCGCTGGTCCGCCGTGACCTCCTGCTCGACCCAGGGCGGCAGCGCCACGAACTGGTCCTCGCGCGCCATCTCGATCTCCGCCAGGATCAGCCCGTCGAGGGCGCGCCCGAACACGTCCACGTCCCAGACCGCCCCGGCGTGCTCGATCCGGTAGCGGATCTTCTGGATACGAGCATGCGACGGCACGTTGGCGAGCAGCGCCTCACCGATTGACGAGGGCACCTCAATCTCCAACTCTTCACGGCTGGCGCCGCTCTTCGGTCCCTTCCAAGTCAGGAACGCTCGCTCACCCGCGCACCGAACTCGGAGGGTGTTACCGGCATCGGTGTAGAGGTAGCCCTGGACCAAAAGCGTGCCGGACCAGCAGAGGGGCAGCACGGTAGGCGTGGCGAGGAACTTGCGCTCGATTTCGATGGCCGCGCGTTGCTGGACGCTGCGCAAAGCAGGGGAAGCTTCGTGCAGCACTGCTGCGATTTCCTCGACGGAGACCATACCTTCTCTCTTGGTCTGGACACCCTTCGGGGTCGCTTAACACATGTGACGTTCCGATGACATGGCCACACGCAGCAATTCTGATGTCAGACCTCTTGTTCACCCTGCCGTAAGGTCATATCGAGCCGCCACGTTCTTTCCCGAGACCAGAACGCACTCCGGGCGCGCCTCTACGAGGGGCGGGCCCTTTTTTGTGATCCTTTTCCGATCATCGTCGAGAGCGGCAGGTGCCTCATCGACCTGGGGTAGCCGTCTCTTCCAGCACGCTTTGGGTACGCACGGCACGCCTGTCGCAAACGCGAATGCGGTGAGGTTCATAGGCAGTCAGCATGAGTTACGCGCGAGTTGGTGTCACAGCGCATCGAAACGCGAAACAACCCCTTCGCTTGCAGCTCTCGGCATTTCTATAGCGCAAGCAGATCCAGCACTTATTTGCCTATTTTCTCATCATGGTGAGGCGGCTAGCTTTAACGCGCTCTGCAACAATTTCCCAGTAAGTTACAGCTGTTTCTCATAGCTGGAATTCGTCATCTCATGCGCATGACCCTCGGGCGCAAACTCGCTGGCGTCGTCGGGATCTTAGCTCTCGTCGGCCTTGGCATCTCCGTCTTCGCGATCCAGCAGGCCGGCGAAGCTCAGCGCCGCAGCGATCAGATGGACGTCATCTGGAACACGGGGCTCCAGGCCCACGCCCTCGCTCAGGCGATCGAGCACGCCGTCGTGCAGGCTACCGCCCTCTACACCGCCGATGACACCAGCGAGGCCAAAGGCCGCTTAGGCGCGCTCCAGACAGCCCTCACCGACGTCGAGCACGCGAAGACGTCCTTCTTCGCGGCGTTGGAGGCACAGCTCACCCCCGAGCAGAAGCGTAAGCTCGACCTCGGCATCACCGAGTTCCTGGCCTACCAGCGCGACACCGCCGAGATGGGCCTGACGATCTCCCCGAAGGCCGCCCTCATCCAGGCGAGCGACGAGGCGACCGTGAAGAACCGCGAGCGCATGGTCGTGCAGATCAACGCGTTGGGCCACGATGTACTGGCGCGCCTCGACGCCCAGCGCGCCGCCGCCACGCAGGCGCAACGCCGCGCCACGATAACCTTGATAGCCGTACCCGCCGCGGCCCTCGGCATCGCACTACTCCTGGCGTTCTGGATCGTGCGGACCCAGATCCAGGGCCCGTTGCTGCGCCTCAGGGGCGCGATGCGCGGCCTGGCTGGCGATCAGCTCTCCAGCGCCGTTCCGTTCACCACGCGCCGCGATGAGGTCGGCGAGATGGCGCGTGCGATCGAGGGCTTCCGGACGTCGCTGATCGAGAAGCAGACCCTGGGTGCCCAGGCGCGGGACCGCGCCACCAGCGACATCGCTCGCGCGCAGGAGCTGGCCGAGGCAACACGCGCCTTCAAGGTCGAGACCGCGAGCGCCATGTCGGCGCTCGCCGCCTCGGCCGAGCAGATGGAGGGCGCCGCCGATCTGCTCTCAGGAGTGGCGAGCGACACGACGGCGCGCACGGAGGTGGTCGCCAGGGCGTCCGAACAGTCCGCCGACGTGGTCAACGGCATCGCCAGCGCCGCTGAGGAGCTGTCGAGCTCCGCCTTCGAGATCGAGCAGCGCGTCCAGCACACCAGCACGATCGCCGCAGTAGCCTTGCGGGACACGCACGGCCTGGAGGCGACGGTCGCCGAGCTGTCGCGGGCCGCGGCCGAGATCGGCGCTGTGGTAACGGTGATCCGCACGGTGGCCAGCCAGACGAACCTGCTCGCGCTCAACGCCACCATCGAGGCGGCCAGAGCCGGTGAGGCCGGACGCGGCTTCGTGGTGGTCGCGGCCGAGGTGAAGGCTTTGGCCGGCCAGACGGCGCTCGCCACCGACCGGATCGTCGGCCAAGTCGAGGCGATTCAGGCCGCGGCCCAGGACACGACGGCCGCGATCGGCGCGATCGCGGCGACGATCGCGCAGATGAGCGCGACGGCCACGGCCGTCGCGGCGTCCGCCGACGACCAGGGCAAGGCCAGCCAGGAGATCGCGCGCGCCATCGCGAGCGCGGCTGCGGGCGCGCAGACCGTTGCTGAGAGCATCGGCACGGTGCAGGTGGCAGCTGCCTCCGGCGCAGCTCAAGCCGGCGCGGTGCGGGTGAACGCCATGCAGGTGAGCCAGGGGTCCCACGCCTTGCAGAGTGCGATCGCCACCTTCCTCGACCGAGTCCGCGCAGCCTGAGACCGCGCGGCGACGGTGTCGGCTGTGTGGCCGCCGACACGTCCCGTGGATCGTGTCGGGGCTCGTCAGGCCGCTTGCGCGGTACGCTCGGTCTCGGCGATCAGTTGGCGGAGGGCGGCGACCGGGAGCGGGCGGCTGAACAGGTAGCCCTGCATCTCGTCGCAACCTTCCTGCTGCAACCGATCACGCTGCTCCGCGGTCTCGACGCCTTCGGCCACCGTCGTGATCCCGAGATCGGCCCCGAGCCCAGCGACCGCCCGCACGATCGCGGCGCAATGCCGGTTCATGCCGAGTTCGCGCACGAAGGACTGGTCGATCTTGATCTTGTCGAACGGGAAGCTGCGCAGGTAGCTCAGGGACGAGTACCCGGTCCCGAAATCGTCCATGGCGATGCGCACACCCAGATCGCGCAAACGGTGAAGGACCGCGAGATTGGCGTCGCTGTCGGCGAGCAGCACCGACTCGGTGATCTCCAGTTCCAGGCGCCTGGGATCGAGCTCCGCGCTCGCCAGCGCCGACACGACGGACTGGACGAGGCTCTGTTGACGGAACTGCACGGGTGAGAGGTTGACCGCGACCTTGATCTCGCCCGGCCAGGTCGCCGCCTCCCGGCAGGCCTCGCGCAGGACCCATTCGCCGATCGGCACGATCAACCCAGTCTCCTCGGCGATCGGGATGAACTCGGCCGGTGAGACGAAGCCGCGCTCGGGATGGCGCCAGCGCAGCAGCGCCTCGCAGGCGTTGATGCGGTTCTCCTGCAGGTTCAGGAGCGGCTGGTAGTACAACTCCAGGGCACCGGCGCTCAGGGCCGCGCGCAGGTCGCGCTCCAGCGCACGGCGCGCCTGGATCTGGGCGTTCATCTCCGGCTCGAAGAACCGGAACGTGCCGCGCCGCTCCGCCTTGGCCTGGTAGAGCGCGAGATCGGCGTTGTTGAGGAGAGGGTCGGGGGTGGTCCCGTCGCCCGGCAGCATCGCGATGCCGAGGCTGGCGCCGATTAGCACATCCTGTCCGAGAATGGAGAACGGCTTGGACAAGTGCTCGATGAGGCGCGCGGCGAGTTGACCGGCAGCGTCCGGCGACGGTGCGCTCGCCTGCAGGATGGCGAACTCGTCGCCGCCGAAGCGGGCGACCATGTCGTCCTCGCGCACGGTGTGCCGGAGGCGATCGGCGACCGCAGACAGCAATGCGTCGCCGGCCGCATGTCCGAGCGTGTCGTTGACGCCCTTGAACCCGTCGAGATCGAGGCAGAGCACCGCGGCCTTCTCGGCACGGCGATGGTGTTGTGCGAGGACGGCGCACAACCGCTCGCGGAAGTAGGCGCGGTTCGGCAGGTCAGTCAGCGGATCATGGTGCGCCATATGGGCGATGCGGGCCTCGACGGCGCGCCGCTCGGTCACGTCCTCGGCGATCCCGAGAAAGTATTGCGGTCGCCCCGCTTCGTCGGCGACGGCCAGCCTCTTGATGTGCAAGAGGCGCTGGCCGTGGGCGGGGGTGTCGACCATGCGCTCTTCGACGCGGGCAGCGCCATCGTCCGACAACAGCGAGACGTGCTCGTGATCCGCCGCCGATCCTGCCCCTGCGACCGGGAATAGCGTGTGGGCGGGCCTCCCAATGAGGTCGGCGCGCGGCACGCCGAGCAACTCCTCGCCGGCGCGGTTCAGAAGCAGCACGCGGTTCTCGACGGCGTCCTGCACGTAGAGCATCGCCGGAATGTTCTCGACGACCGTGTCGAGAAAGCTGCGCGTGCGTCGCAACTCCGCCTCGGCCAGCTGACGCTCGGTGACGTCGATCGCCGCCACGAGCACGGCTGGCCGTCCCCGCAGCACGAGCGAACGCACGTACGGCAGGATCTGGATCACGGATCCATCGGCCCTGATGTGACGCCAGACCTGCTCGCCGTCGTAGGGTTCGGTCCGGTTCGTTACAATGGCTTTCAGCGCGGCTCGGTCCGCTTCCGGCCGGATGTCGAGGGCGGTCATCGCGAGGAAGCGCTCACGGCTGTAGCCGTAGTGCTCGACGGCGGCAGTGTTGACGTCGAGATAGCGCAAGGTCTCGGCGTCCAGGACCCACATCGGAAGCGGATTGGCCTCGAACATCATCCGGAACGACGCCTCGCGGGTGCGCAGCTCGGTGATGTCGACGAGGGTGACGACGATCAAGTCGGCGAGGGCGGAGACGGCGACCCTGAGGTAGACCTGCTGGCCGTCCCTCACATACTCGAGTTCGAACTCATCGCCGCCGCCAATCTTCACCACGACTGAGAGACGACTGAAGATCTCTCCGGTGTACCTACCCAAATGAACGATGGATAGGGATTGCCACAGCAGATCGTCCGTCGGCCACCCGATCAGCCTGGCGGCGCCCGCGTTCAAAGTGACGATTTGGAAGTCGCACAGCTGATCCTGCTCATCCCACACGGGCGTGAGCGCGAGAACCCCTTCGCGGGTCGACTGGTAGACCTGCTCGACGAGGCTGGACCGGGTCTTGGGTTGGCTGACGTGAACGAGGGTGACCGGGAAGCCCCAGTGCGTTTGCAGCGGTAATGCGGTGATCTCGTAGACTTCGACGATGCCGTTCTCGACCCGGCTGGCGATCTGCTGCTCCGGCTGGCAGCTCCGTAGGGCGCGCCGCACGATTTGACCGAGCAGCCGCGCGCAGTCGCTCCGCTCCACTCCGACCGCGCCGGTGGGCGCTGCCTGGAGCCACGCGGCGACGAAGGGGGCCATCTGCAGATAGGTGAGGTCGTCGCCGTCGAGTCGCACCAGGACGGTGGCCTCTGCGAAGCGGCCGAGACTGCCGAGGGCGACCTCCTCGTAGGGTGCCAAGATCATGCCCGGCTTACGAGCGGCATGCCAACGCTGGCTCAGGACATGGCCTGCGTTGTCCGAAGCTACAAAGCCCTTTTCAGACAGAGGGTCTGACATGACAATAAGAAGAGCCTCACCGGAGTCCGCTACCAATTTTGGGGTGAGTTTATTTAATTTGCCGTAAACACGGAGATTTCATTGCCGGCAAACCGATCAGCGGTTACTATAGCTCGTGAAATCTACAGCGTTGTAGTGATTCAATCCTAGCTTCTGGAGCGTTGGTTTGGGGACGCAAGCGACATGAAGGTGGCGCATGGAGGCGTTTGTTGAAGCCTGTCAAAACATCTCAGCACGAGCGACAAGCCGTAAACAGCCCTACCCTCATCCAGACGTGGTTCCGTAACTCCGCCCTTATGCGAATGCCGACAGGCTAAGCTGCGAGCCGACACATGCGAGGTCGTCGAACAGGTCGATCTTGCTGCCAGAGAGCAAAGGAAAGCCCACCGCGGCGAACCGGGCGGCCGGAGGCAGAAAGACATGATGCATCGGGCAGACGCAGCGGCCTCGTACGCGTCAGAATGTCAACACGTCAACGCAGTGCCGAGTCACCGCGTCTTCGCAATGCGACCCTTCCCCTTCTTTGATAGGAGGTCGTTAATTGCTTCCAGCATCACATCTTGCGTGGTCATATCGGCATCGAGGCCGACCAGCTTGATCATGCGATAGATTTCCGGCTCGACCCATACGGTTATCCCGCGGGCGCCCTGGCGGGTCGCCGGCCGCACGGTCTTGGTGGCCTTGGTGACGCGCCGAGGCGCCACCGGCGCCGGTTCGGCAGCGGCTTCCGGCTCTGCAGCTGCGGGAAGCTCGTCACGGCGGCCCGTCGACACGCTGTCGGTCACGGCGGCCCGAAGGCTGAAGCGCGGCGCGGCGTTCATCAGGCGGCCTCAACGCTCGTTTGCGGGAGAGCGAGGCCCATCAGGTCAGCCGTCCACCGAAACAGCTCATCGATTTCGGCAGCTGCCCTGCCCCCGGGTTCGATCTCCTGCGCCGTCCTGCCGGGAATGAAGCCGCGCGAGTACGAGACTCGCTGATAGACCGCTCCAGGATAGACCGGGATGCCACGCTCACGCAGGCCGGCGCGCGCCTCCCCCAGGTCAAATTCGGTCGACGTGTTGCAGGCGTTGAACACCACCCACGACGGTTTGCGCGCGATGGTCGTCAGGTCATGAGTCTGCCCGATCGCATCGATATCAAGGATCGAGGCGCGGCACGGGATCAGGATTAGGTCAGCGGCCTTGCATGCCACGAGAGCCGGTCGGTCGGCATGGGGCGCGGAATCGATGATCAGTAGATCGAGGCCGCCAGCCGCAGCCTGGGCCTTCACGTAATCGAGCTGCTCGGCGGAAGTTACCACCGCCTCGGGGTGATCCTTCCGCCGCTCTGACCACTTCCAGGCCGACGACTGTGGATCGAGGTCGGCAATGGCGACCTGGAGCCCAGCGCGGTGCGCGGTGACGGCAAGATGCAGGGCCAGCGTCGTTTTTCCGGCACCCCCCTTCTGCGAGACTAGAGCCAGTGTGTGCATCGCGTTGACCTCCTGACAAGGTGACGGGCTGACAGCCTGACGCATCATCGCGGCAACCTGTTAACGAGACATCACTCGGACGCGATGACGGGGCAACCTGTCACTTCGGTGACGTGTCAAAATGTTGATACGTCAGAGTGTTGACATGTCAGGTCGGCGACGTACCCCGGCGATGACACGTCACAAAAGGGCACGTTCAATGCGGTCGCGTTCCTGGGTTCGGTCATACCGGCCGTGTCGGCAGCAGGCGGGCTACCGTCCGGAACGGCAGGCCAATGAGCCGGAACATTGCGACGAGGGCCATGACCGCGACGACTGTGAGCAGTTCGCCTGCGATTTTCATGGGAGTGCCTCCATGTGGAAGGCGTCGGTGCCCGACGCTACTCCCTGGTAAACCAACCGCCACAGCAGAGCTTGGTTTCCTGCAACGTTGACTTAACTGTGCCGCCCGGCCGAGATGGACCGTTCCGGCCCGATCCGCCTCGGCGAGTCGCAGCCGCCATTCAGGAGACGATCGCCGCGAGATAGACCCTGAAAAGCCAACGGCCCCACCCCGGCAAGGGTGAGGCCGTCGAAAACCTGGGGCCTGTGAGGCCGGTCTCTCAACCCCTCACAAGCCATAGCTCCCCCTCGGGAGTCAAGACGGAACCTGTTTTCGTCAACGGGAAAGGCTTGCCTGGACCCTAGCCGCGGCCCGTGAGGGACCGTGAAGCATGAACTACGCTGATGAGATCCGCCGACAGGCGGAAGCGGCTCCGCGCGCTGCGCTGCCGGCCGTCACGGCCGCGCTCTGGCGCGCCTATGCCGATGGGAATGTCACGGAGGTCGAAGCCGAGGCGCTGTCCGCCTTGATCGAGGCGCGGCAGGTTGTTTCCAGATCCGGAAGAAACCTAAGTGGCCCACACCAATTGCACTCCTCCATTTCGGGGAGTGCAATTGGTGTGGGCCCGGATCGTGCAGGCTGCAGTAGGAGGGCCATTGGCTCGCGCCCGCGCACGGATGCCTCGCTGGAGCGCCGTCGCCGCTGGGCCGCCTCGGGGCGGCTCCCACCGAGCTTAGCTGCCCGGTTCACGCTGGCCGAGCAAGCGGTGCTGGCCCTCATCGCGGCTGAGATCACCCGGCGGAAGGACTGCCGGCTGGCGATCGAGAACTTGGCTGCGGTGGCCGGCGTGTGCCGCTCGACCGTGAAGAACGCGATCCGTGAGGCGGTGCGGCTCGGGCTTCTCACCGTCGAGAAGCGGGCGATCACCGGCTTCCGCAACGACACCAACATCGTCCGCATCCTCTCGGCGGAGTGGCTGGCGTGGCTGCGGTTGGCGCGGCGCGGCGACACCCCCCCGAACCGTAGAGGTCAGGCGGCTCCCGTCTTCTCTCAAGGGGGAGGGGTCAAAAGCGTGACCAGCACGGATACTGAGGTTCTAGACCTGTCAGAATCGAGGAAAACAGAACCGTCGCACAGCTGCCGGAGGACAGTGGGCGACCTCGACCAAAGCGCGCGCGCAGGAATCCGCGCGGATCGTGGCAGGGCCAGAGCCATGTGGTGAGCGCATGCGAGAGGACCGCGGCGTCCGTCCTGCCGAACGCGCCGTCCGCTTGGAGCGGGCCCGGGGTGGCTCAGGATGTCGCTCAGGACCTCGATGACTCCGTCGTGCCGAGAACATCGCTTTCCGCGCGGATCGTAGAATCTGAGCCGTATGCGGTGGAGACGCCGTGAGGCGCAGCCGGCGGTCGCCGTCTCACGGCGTTGATAACAGTTATCCATCCATGTCAGAGTGGTCGGAGAAGGAGCCGTCATGCCCAGCAGCGCCGATCTCGGTCCCCGGCTCGAACGGTACGTGACCAGTCTGGTGACGACCGGGCGCTACAACTCGCGCAGCGAGGTGCTGCGCGAGGGCGTGCGCCTGGTCGAGGAACGGGAAAAGCGCCTCGCCGCACTCGATGCCGCGATTGCCCGCGGCTTGGCCGACGCCGACGAGGGGCGGGTCACGCCGGCCGAGCGGGTCGCCGAGCGCCTGACGGCCAAGTATCGGGCCCGGGCGGAAGCCGGGGAGGCATGATCGTCGTCTTCACCGAAGAGGCGGAGGCCGATCTTGAGCATATCGCGGACTACATCGCCGAGGCGAATCCCCGCCGCGCTGTGACCTTCGTCGACGAGCTGATCGAGTGCTGCCAGCGGCTGGCCGAGGCCCCGCAAGGATACCCGCTGGTCGCGCGCTACCGGCACAGCGGCGTGCGCCGCCGCCCCTATGGCCGATACCTCGTGTTCTATCGGGTCGGCGCGGACCGCATCGATATCCTGCACGTCCTCCACGGGGCACAGGATTACGAGGCGATCCTGTTCCCGGCCGATTGAGCGGCGCCTTCGCACCCGGACGGTATGGCTGAGGCTGCCCCGGTCTCCCTCGCGGTGGACACAGCAACCAGCGCGCAGCGGATCAGTCGCTCACAACTCCACGACCCAGGCGCGTTCACGAACGCCAGGGCGTCTGATCAGGCGACATCGGGAAGCAGGTCAGCGTGCAGGCCCATGCTGCGGAAGCCGGCGCGCTCCCAGGCGGCATGCAGCCGGGACACCCGGCAGCGGAACCCCACGAGGTCGCGTGCGAGCAGGGCGTAGGGCCTGTGGCGGACGCCGATCAGGGCCTCGACCAGCAGCCGCTCGACCTCCGGGACCGTGTTCGGTTGCGGCCGGCCGAGGATGCGGGCGACGCCCGCGGCATCGTCGGCGCTGCGGGTGAGGCGCGTGAAGAACACGCCCTTTCCCGCGATGTTGTCCCGGTCGTACAGGCAGAGCTCTTTGGCATAGCCGCCGAGCAGGATGGTGATCCGGTCTTCGCGGCTGAGGCCTGCGGCGTTGACCAGCACGGCCGGCAACGTGGCGGCGTTGGCCGCATCGAGACGCTCCAGGCCGAGCGTGACGCATGACGGGCCGAGGCCGAGCAGCTGGCGGGTCACCGCGTTCGGTCCGCCTGGATGGACCGAGCCGGCGGGAAGCCGGCCGACGTCGAACCCTCAAACCCGTCTGTTTTTGTTTCGTACGATCTAACTACCGATGGCCCCCCAGCGGATCGGACCATATTGTTTCGTACGATATGTTCCGATCGCCGACCGACCCGACCACCCGGACCTATACCGGGCTGACGGAGGCCTACCGGTTCTTCAACGCCCGGCTGTTCGCGGGTCGGCTGCCGGGCTGCCTGATCACCATGCAGCGCAAGTCCAAGGCCTACGGCTACTTCGCCGGCCGCCGCTTCACCACGCCCGACGGCGTCGAGGTCACCGACGAGATCGCGCTCAACCCGCGGCACTTCGCCGAGCGCTCGACCGAGGCGACGCTCGCCACCCTGGTGCGGGAGATGGTCCACCTGCAGCAAGCGCATTTCGGCACGCCGTCCCGGCCCGGCTACCACAACCGAGAATGGGCTGGGCTGATGCGCGCCGTCGGGCTGATCCCGACCGCGACCGGCGAGCCGGGCGGCAAGCAGACCGGGCAGCAAATGGGTCACACGATCGAGCCGGGCGGCCGGTTCGCGCTGGCCTGCGCCGAGCTGATCGAGGAGCAGGGCTTCAGCGTGCCCTACGTCGAGCTCCGGGACGCGGCCGAGCGCGAAGCCCGGGAGCGCAAAGCGGCGAGCAAGACCCGGTACACCTGCCCGAGCTGCGGGGCGAACGCCTGGGCCAAGCCGGGAACCCGGCTCGCCTGCGACGTCTGTCATCGATCGATGGAGGTGCGACGGCGATGACGCGCGATGGCGTCCTGTTTGTTTCGTACGATCGACAACGCGTCGGGGCGATCACTCCAGCAGCCACGCAACGGGCCGCCACGCGAACGCTCGGCGCAGCAGGCGGCGGACGAGGAGGGCCGCGAGCCCGGCTCCGAGCATGAGCCAGGCAGGGCCCCAGGCGATGAGCCCGTCGCGCAGCGTCAGGTAGATCACCGCGGGAACACCCCCGACCGGCGCGACTGTGCCCTCGGTCCAGAGCGGGAGCTCGCAGTACCGCCGATTCGACGCGGTATTCGTCTTGAGCTGCGACGGGGTGCAGGACTGGCTCATCTGGCTGCGCAGGTCGGGGTTGGCCGCGACCAGGGCGAGCCACGCCGGGCCGTCGGGGCGCTGGGTCAGGCCCGCCCACTTGGCATCCAGGCCGAGCGTATCCCTGCGCCCGAGCCAGTAGCCCGCGCCGCCGCACAGGATGCCGCTGGTCAGGACGATCGCGGCCGCCCAGAGGCCGACCTTGCGTGCACGGGAGCGCTCCAGCTCGGTGAAGTGACCAGCCGCGGCCTCCGCCACCGCCGCGCCGGTGCGCTCGGCGAGCGCGGCGTGGGCGGCCTCGACCCGGGCGGTGGCGGCCCGCGCCACCGGGCCGACCGCCCGGGCCGCTGCCCGCTCGACCCGCTCGGGCACCGCGTTGATCGCCTCCGGGATGGTTTTGGCGGCCTGCTCCAGCAATCCGCCGACCGCGAGATACACCACGGTGGGATCGTCGGGCGTCAGGCCGATGTCCATCATCCGCCGCCAGGCCAGATCCCGGGTCGCCGGATCGAGGCCCAGCGCCTGGGCGGCCCGGTCGAAGTTGAGCTTGGCGTCGGGGTGCATCGCGGCCTGGCCCCAGCCCCTCAGAGGCCGAGGATCGGGCGCAGCTGCTCGAAGGCGACCGCCGACTCGCGCAGGTAGCGCGCCACGTGCGAGCGCTCGGCGATGGTCAGGCGCGGCGCGGCGGCGGCGACCGCGAAGGGCAGGGCATCGGCGTCGATCTTGGCGAAGGTCCCGGCCGGCAGGGGCGGAAGGCTGATCTCCAGGCCGCCGAACTCCTCGAGCAGGCGGCGGCGGACGTTGCCGCCGCGCTTCTCGCCGTTGCCGTCGACGTAGCCGTGCCAGAACGGGAAGTCGGCCTCGGCCTTGCCCCAACGGGTGTTGCGGATCGCGACGTGGTCGACCCTGTCGCCGGCGAGCTCGATCCAGCGGTCGACCGACTGGGTCGCGGCGACCTCCGAGGAGATCAGGTGCAGGACGACCGGGCGGTAGCCCTGGCCGTTGAACGCGGCGAGCTGTGTGACGCCAATTACGATTGCCGCCTGACGACGATTGGGATGGCCGGTTCGACGTGAGGGCGCGCAGCCTTCCCCCGTAATCACGGGGAGAGGTCTGATGCCGGGCTTGCACGTCACCGACCGACAGGTCCGGCGCTACATGACCTCACGACGGGAAGGCCAGACGCAGGCTGTCGCGGCAGCCCAGGCCGGCTTCAGCGAGCGTACCGGGCGGCGCATCGAGGCCGGTCCGACACTGCCGAGCCAGAAGCCGCCGCGCGCCTATCGCACCCGCGCCGATCCCTTCGCCGAGGTCTGGCGTGAGGAACTGGTCCCTCTGCTAGAGGCCGTGCCCCACATCCGGGCCACCAGCCTGCTCGAAGAACTCGACCGCCGCCATCCCGGGCGCTTCGGTGAGGGCGTGCTGCGCTCCCTGCAGCGGCGCGTCGCCCACTGGCGCGCCACCCAGGGGCCCGAGCGCGAGCTGATCTTCCGTCAGGAGCATCCGCCCGGGCGACAGGCGCTCTCGGACTTCACCGACGGATCCAAACTCGGCGTCACCGTAGCGGGCCGACCCTTCCCGCATCTGCTCTACCACTTCTGGCTCGCCTACTCGGGCTGGCGCTTCCTCAAAGCGATCTGCGGCGGCGAGAGCTTCACCGCGCTGACCGAGGGCCTGCAGGACGCCCTCTGGCAGCTCGGCGGCGTGCCCCGCGAACACCGTACCGACCGGCTCTCGGCCGCCTACCGCAATCTCGCCACCCGTGACGACGAAGCCGAGGGCTACGCCGCCTTCTGCCGGCACTACGGCCTGGAGCCGACCCGCAACAATGCCGGCCTCGCCCATGAGAACGGCTCCGTGGAGGCGGCCCATGGCCATCTCAAGCTCGGCCTGAGCGAGGCGCTGGAGCTGCGCGGCTCGAAGGACTTCGCCGATCTGGCCGCCTACCAGGCCTTCCTGCAGGACTATGCCCTGCGCAGGAACGCCGCCGTGCGCGACGCCCTGGCGGTGGAGCGTGCCGCCCTCGCGCCGCTGCCCATCTACCGCACCAGCGACTACAGCGTCGCCAGCGCGGGCGTGACGCGCTTCGGCACCATCTCGGTGCGCAACGTCCTCTACACCGTCCCCTCGCGCCTCGTGGGTTGCCGCCTCACGGTGCACGTCTACGACGACCGCCTCGTCTGCCACCTGGGGCTCACACCCGTGCTGACGCTGGCGCGCCGGCACTTCAAGCGCGGCGGCCCGCTCCTGCGCGTCGTCGACTACCGCCACCTCGTCCACGCCCTGGTGCGCAAGCCGCAGGCCTTCCGGCACTCGGTCTTCCGCGAGGACCTGTTCCCCCGCACGGCCTTCCGACGCGCCTGGGACGTCCTCGACGCCCACCTCGACCCACGTCAGGCCTGCCGCGTCTACGTCGGGCTCCTGCACCTGGCCGCCACCCATGCCTGCGAGGGCCAGCTCGCCGATCATCTCGAGGCCGTCATCGATGCCGGTCGCCTGCCCGACCTCGATACCGCGCGCGCCACCGTCGCCCCGCGTGCCTCGAGCACCCCGCTCGTGCGCGTCAGCGCGCCGGATCCGGCCCCCTACGACCGCCTGCTGCCGTCCCTCAGCGCCACCCCGGATCCCACGCCATGACCAAGACCGACGCCGCCAAGCTGCCGGTGATGCTCACCAGCCTGCGCCTGCCGACCATCGCCCGTCTCTGGCAGGAACTCGGGGCCTGCGCCGATCGCGAGGGCTGGGGCGCGGCCCGCTACCTCGCCACCCTGTGCGAGCACGAAGTCCAGGAGCGTCACACCCGCCGCATCGCTCGCCACCTCGCCGAGGCGGACCTGCCTATGGGCAAGACGCTGCAGAGCTTCGAGTTCGCCTCCGTGCCGAGCCTGCGCAAAGCCCACGTGCTCGCCCTCGCCGGCGGCGATGCCTGGCTCGACCAGGGGGCGAACATTTTGCTCTTCGGCCCCTCCGGCACCGGCAAGTCTCATCTGGCGGCGGCCCTCGGCACGGCGCTGGTCGAGAACGGCCACCGCGTCCTGTTCACCCGCACCACCGACCTCGTCCAGAAGCTGCAGGCGGCCCGACGGGATCTCTCGCTGCCGAGCCTTCTGTCCAAGCTCGACCGCTACGACTGCCTGATCCTCGACGATCTCGGCTACGTGCGGAAGGATCAGGCGGAGACCAGCGTGCTGTTCGAGCTCATCGCCGAGCGCTACGAGCGGCGCTCGCTGATCACCACCTGCAACCAGCCCTTCAGCGCATGGGACCAGATCTTCCCCGACCCAGCTATGACCGTGGCGGCCATTGATCGGCTCGTCCACCATGCCACCATCCTGGAACTCAACACCGAGAGCTACCGTCGTCGCGCGGCAGCCAGAGCCGGGGCAGAGGCCTCGACGGCAGCCTAATCGTCGCCGAGGTCCGGGATAGTTGACGCCGCCTCCGAGCCGGTCTGCTCTGGGGGCCATGATGTTCGAGCCTCCCAATGCCTTGCAGATCCACGTCGCGATCGACGGGATCGAGCCCGCGGTCTGGCGTCGGCTCGTGGTCCCCTACACGTGGCATCTGGGCGAGCTGCACCTGGCCATCCAGGCGGCCTTCAACTGGTGGAACTCCCACCTGCACGAGTTCCGGATCGGCGGCCTGCGCTACGGCGATCCCGATGCGGATGAGTGGGGCAGCGCCGATGATCCGCGCGTGTTCGACGAGCGCGAGGTGCGCCTGCTCGACTTCGATCGCGAGCCTGGGCTGGGCTTCACCTATCTCTACGACTTCGGCGACGACTGGTACCACACCGTCACGCTGGAACGGCCCCTGGTCCTCGAAGCCCGGCCGCGCCACGCCACCTGTCTCGACGGAGCCCGGGCCCGGCCGCCGGAGGACGTCGGCGGGCTCGGTGGCTACGCGAACTTCCTGGCCATCATGGCCGATGCCGACGACCCCGAGCATGCCGAGATCCGGCGCTGGTGCGGTGGCCACTTCGACCCCGACTGGTTCGACCGCGCCGTCGTCGACAAGGACCTGAAGAGCGCGCTCAAGCCCAACGTCCGCCGACGCCTGCACCAGCCCAAACCGATACGTCCCGAGCGGCCATCGTAGTCGACGCCCTCAGGACAACGAAATTGTCGTTGCACAGCGAGCAGGTCGTCGAGGCCCTCGCCCATGTCGGAGATCCGGGCGAGGTCGGCGAGGCTGCCGCCGGCGAGGTCGTGGACGATGAGCGGCTCGCCCGAGGCGACGCAGTTGAGCAGGGTGGCGCGCTCGTCGTCGGCGCGGATGTTGTAGTACCCGACGCCCACGGCCGGATCCTGCTCCTCCCGGAGCTCGCCGGTCGCGTCCCGGGTGCCCAGGACTCGCAGGAGCGAGCCGACGCCGCCGTCGGCGTCGTAGGCGGCGACGCGGGTGCCGCCCCCGCGCAGATACTCGACCAGGGTGCGGGCGGTGACGCTCTTGCCGACCCCACCCTTCTCCGAGGTGATCAGGACGACGCGCTTCTGCCGCGAGGTGGTCGGCGTGCGCGTCTGCTGTGCCCGTGCCATGGTGCTCCTTCGATCCGACGCTTCCGGCCCGCTCGCGGGGCCTACAGGTGCCTGGTGCTCAGCCGGTGCCCGACGACCGCGTTCGAGGCCGGCGCGTGTCCCCGCGCCGGCAGCGGGTCGGGTGCGGCAGCCGCCGGCTGCGCCACCGGGGCGGGCGCGTGTCGTGCAGGCGTCCGCGGGGGCTCGGCGGGTGCGTGTGCGACGGCCTTGCCGCGTCGCCGCACGGGCTTGTGGCCGGCGAGCTCGCGGGTGGCGGTCTTGATGTAGTGCTGCAGGGTGGCGAGGCTGAGCGTGACGCCCCTCTCGATGAGCAGCGCGCGGATCTCGGCGTCGGTCCGGCACTTGGCCTTGAGCGCCTTGATCTCCGGGAGCACGGCCTTGACCGAGGCGTAGCCGGTGGGCTTGCGGTTCGGGGCGAGCCGGACCTGCTCGCGCAGGAAGGTGCGCAGCGCGTCGTGGGGATCGGGTTCGGCGGCCTCGCTCATCGCCCTCACGCCTCGTCACCGGACCTCGGGACCCCGCCGCGTCGCGGACGAGGACCGTGCCCGAGCAGGGCTGCCACCCGTTCGAACCGGCCATCCCCGGAGGCCGCTATGGTATCACGGCCACGCTTCCGCCTGCGACCACGTCGTCCAACCCTGTGGATAACCGGAGCCATCCCGAGGGAAACGGAGACACATCACGCACCGATGGTGCTGGGCGGCGGCCTGGCTTGCCGCTAAGCTGTTGCCAGATCTCATAGCCCCGCTGCCCGGAGCCCGCGCATGACCCGTCGTCCCATCCGCGTCGCCCTGGACGAAGCGCTCTGGGCGGCGGTGGAGGCGGCGGCCCGGGCGCGCGGGATCGCGCCGTACCTGTTCGTCGAGGAGGCGCTCAAAGCCGTGCTCGGGCCTTCCGAGACGGTGGCGCGCGTGGCCGAACTCGCAGAGGTCGCGGCTGCCAGCGCCCGCGAGGCCCGGGCGAGCGCGGCGGAGATGCGCGACCAGATCCAGGTGATCTCGGACTTCATCGTCGATCTGTACCGGGCGGAGGCCCGGGCGAGCGACGCGGCCGGTCCGGCTTGAGGGCAGAAGCGAGGTCTCAGCGATGATGACCTGCACGCGGATCACCAGCGTCGAGTACTACGAGTCGATGGCGCGCCAGATCCGGCGCGAGGCCGGGCTGAGCACGCCCGACACCCCGCTCGACGACACGGCCGCGGCGTACGCCCGCAAGGCGGCGGCCGAGGTCGCAGCGGAGGGCAGCGCGGCATTCGAGACGGCCTACGCGGCGGCGTTCGACCGGGCGCTGGCGACGCTGCGCCGGGGCCACAGTGAGGGCCGCGACCAGGTCGCGTACTACACCGACAACGGCGCGGGCGAGGCCAACGGGGTGTGGTGGACGCGCGGCTCAGGGGCGAGCCCCGATCCGGGCCCATCCGGCGATCCGTTCCGGCTCTGCCCGGACGGGGCCGAGGTCGACGGGCGGGTGCTGCGCGATCTCGCGGCCGGGCGCGACCCGGGAAGCCTGGAGCCGCTGGTGCGGGCGGCCGCCAACGGTCGGCGCAGCGTCGGCTACGACCTGCAGTTCGCCGCGCCGAAGAGCGTGAGCGTGCTGGCCGCCTTCGCCGGGCCGGAGGATCGGGCGCGGATCCTGGCGGTGCACGATCGGGCGGTGCGCCGGGCGCTGGACTACGCGCACGCGGCCGGCCTGATCGTGACCCGGACCGGGGCGCAGGGCCGGGACCGGGCGCCGGTGGCTGGGGTGAGTGCGGCCGTGTACCGGCACTTCACCTCGCGGGCGCAGGATCCACAGTTGCACAGCCACGCGGTACTGCTCAACCTGTGCGTGCGGTCCGACGGCTCGACCGGAAGCCTCGACAACCGCGCGATCCTGCGCAACGCCGGCGGGATCGCGGCGCTGTACCGGAGCGAGCTGGCGAGCGGCCTTCGGGCGGAGCTGGGCTACGAGGCGGTCCGGGCCGGGCGCAACTTCGAGATCGCCGGGGTGGCCGAGCCGGTGCTGGAGCTGTTCTCCAAGCGGCGGGCGGCGATCGAGCAGGCGGCGCGAGAGCGCGGGTTCGACACCGCCGACGACCGGATCGCGGCGCAGGCGGCCGCCCACGGCACCCGGGCGCGCAAGGATCGGGAGACGCCGCTCGCCACCCTGGAGGCGGAGTGGGAGCGTCAGCTGGGTCAAGCAGGCTGGGCGCGCGGGGCCCTGTTCGAGGGCGTGCGGATCGCCGCGGACGGGATCCGCCAAGAGCGGACGGGAGCGGCACCGGAGCGGCTGCAGAACTTGGCCGAGGTCGGCCTCTCCGAGGCGCTGGCGATGCAGGCGGTGGTGGAGGAGCGTGCGCTCATGCGCCAGATCGCCGAGTCTCTGCAATGCGAGGCCGATGCCGACGCGGTCCTGGAAGAGGTCGAGCGGCTGCGCCGGGACGGAGGCGTGGTCGAGGTCGGGCGCTCGGCTGCTGGCGAGCGGGTGTACGCGAGCCCGGAGATGATCGAGGCCGAGCAGGGGATGCTGCGTCGGGCCTACGCCAGGCAGGACGAGCGCGACTTCGTCCCGGAGGCGGTGGTCACGCGGGTGCTGGCGGAACGGCCGAGCCTGCGCCCGGAGCAGCGGGCGGCGGTACGACACGCGCTGAACCGCGATGGACTGAGCGTGGTCGAGGGCAGCGCCGGCTCGGGCAAGTCGTACGCGATGGCCAGCGTCGCCGAGGCAGTGCGCGCCAGCGGTGGCGAGGTGTGGGTGATCGCGCCATCGTGGAAGGCGGTCGACGTGATCCGGACCGACACGGACACGGCTGAAGCGATGGCGCGGGCGGTGACCGGGTTCCTCAACCGGATCGACAAGGGCGAGATCGCGCTGGGGCCGCGGGCGACCGTGATCGCCGACGAGGCCGGCATGATCGGCACGCGGGATCTCGCCGCGCTGGTCGAAGCCACAGGCGCGGCCGGGGCGAAAC
This sequence comes from Methylobacterium sp. 092160098-2, assembly GCF_028920805.1. Lineage (NCBI taxonomy): Bacteria > Pseudomonadati > Pseudomonadota > Alphaproteobacteria > Hyphomicrobiales > Methylobacteriaceae > Methylobacterium > Methylobacterium sp. 092160098-2. The sequence goes on from NZ_JAQPZJ010000007.1 coordinate 21,454, forward strand.
TGGTGCTCAGCGGCGACACGCGCCAGCTCGCCCCGGTGGTGGCGGGCGCGCCGATGAGGCTGCTGGTCCGGGCGCTTGGCGCGAGCCGGATGGACGAGATCCAGCGGCAGCGCGGGCGCAGCGAGGCGGAGGGGGCTTGGATGCGGGCGGCGAGCATGGACTTCGCCGCCGGCCGGACCGCGAGCGCGCTCGAAGCCTACGACCGCGGCGGTGCGATCATCTGGGGCGTGGACCGCGAGGCCACGATCGCGGCGCTGGTCGACGCCTACGCCGAGAGCCGCCTCGACCCCGAGGGGGCGGAGCGGACGCGAGCTGTGCTGACCGGCTGGAACAAGGACGTGCGCGCGCTCAACGCGCGGATCCGCGACCGGCTCAAGCACGACGGGCTGCTGCCGGAGGGGGAGGAAGTCGAGATCGCCGCGATCCTACGCGGCGGAAACCGGGCCGAGACGCTGGCGCTGACGGTCGGCGACGAGGTCATCTTTGGAGAGAGCGTCGAGGTCGATGGCCAGAAGATCCGCAATGCTGACCTGGCGCGCGTCGAGGCGCTCTCGGGTGATCCGGGCGACCCGGTGCTGACGTTGCGGTTGGCCAAGAACGGGACGCGGTTGAGCGCCCGGGCGAGCGCGCTGGTCGGGTTCCGCGAGCGGGGTGAGGCGCGGGTCCCGCGCCTGCAGCACAGCTACGCGATGAGCACGCACGCGGCTCAGGGCGTCACCGTGGATGAGTCGTTCGTGGCCGACCTGCGCGGCACAGGGGCGGAGGCGACCTACGTGGCGATGACCCGCCATCGCCGGACGGCGCGGCTCTTCGTCGACACGGACCGGATCCGGGAGCGGCTGGAGGCGGCGCGCTCCGGCATCCGACTGGAAGAGCGCGGGCTGCCAGGTAGCCGAGGCGCTGCGCACCCGGATCTCGCCCCGGTCGGCCACAGCGAAATCCGGAAGGCCTACCTGACGGACAGCGCGAGCAGCGGGGGCAAGGCCAACGTGGCCGACTTCGCCGGGCCCGACCTACGCGCCTGGTGCGGTGCGCCGCTCCGGTCGCGCGACATACCTGTGCGGCCCGGCGGCAGGATGGGCCTGGAGGGAGAGGGACCTTGGAGGGAGGCCATCGCCGGGATCGCCCCGACCCCCGAAAGCGAGCCATCGCGGGCTGCTCAGGCGCTGAGGCAGCGTATGGACGAGCGCTTGCACGCGCCCGCGGCCTACCCAGTCCTGGGCTCCGGACATGCGGACCGGACGATCCCGCTCGCGTCCTATGACGGAAGGCAGCGGAACCGGATCGGTCGGCTCGCCGCGATCCTGTGGCAGGGGCTCAAGCGCCAAGCCCGGATCACCGTAGGCGTCGTCCACGGCGCGTTGCCGAGGTTGGTGGAGCGGCTCTCCGCCGACATTCTGCTCGATCCGAGCGGTCGGCTGGTGCTGGCGCGCCGGGATCCGCTCGGCCGCATCGTCGGGATCGAGCGCGGGCGTGAGGATCGGGCCGGAACGGCAGTCTCTATGCCATCATGCCCAACGGGTCTGATCCAACTGGGTGACCGCCGCGCACCAAAGCGGATCTACGTAGGACGAACGGAGAGAGAGGCTCTCGGCCTCTACCAGCAGGACGCGCTGCCAGACCGTACCTTGCTCTGCGTCTTGGGAGACGATGGCCCGGGGAGCGATAACACCCTCACCCGCATCGTCGCCCGGCATCCGGCTGCGGCCGTGCATCTCGCGATCGATGAACGGCAGAACGAAGGAGCAGCCCAGGCGTTCGAGGCGCGGATCCTCGCGGCCTTACGCGATGTGAGGGCGCCCGAGGCTCGCGTGGCGCTGCGCCGTTCCGTGCCCCTGGAGCTGTCACCGGACGGACGCCATGGCGTATCGATCGAACTGATCTCGCACGACGAGGGGCGTAGCCGGCGACGCGGTGAGCGGACGGGACCGAAACGTGAAGCGGAGGGTCGGATCTTTCCAGTGCGACCAGGACGTGGGTCTCGCGGGCGATAGTAAAAGCAGCCTCCTGATACGAGCTTTATGAAGCCGGTCAGCGTGGCGCTACTCTCTATAGTTTTGCAGTATTACAATTAGTAAGCAGCTCGTATACATTGTCATAACTATGGCGAATTGTTCGTAAAAATTATTTTTACACAGCTCTTTTGTTTAAGCAAAGTCCTCCCTGATTGACATCCGCAGTTTTTTGTGTTACTGCGCCTGCGCCTTTATGGCGCTGCCTTCGGCCGCGCGTATCTTTACTGTATACTTGAAGTATTGATCGAAATTAGGCGCGTTTGACAATACAATAGTTTTTGACATTATAGACTCTGAGGTTATCTAGAGGGTATAATGTCGCCTTTTCAGAATATTAAGCTACAGCTCCTTTCCAGGGCTTTCTTGCAGTCCTTCTATTTTGAACAAGATCGGGAATATTATATAAAAATTGAAGAGTTGGAAGAAATTATATTGCATTGTGAGCAATTATCATCAGATAAGACTGCTGGCGAAAGACTCAATTTCGCGGCAGAATGCTGTGCTAAATATGCTCAATGCGCCATTCATGCTGAGAGTGACGAAGAGTCATTTGCTATCAATCCTGAGCAAGCGCGAAACGTCGAAACACTTAATAATCATCTTGCGGCAAGGACGCAGAAATTCTCACCGCGTAGTGTCCACAAACGACTTTCCTTCTCGCAAATTGACTATCTCGAACACCTAAGACGTGCACTCTATGTTCGAGGTAGCTTGAATAAGAATGAAAAACGCGAAGACAGCAAACTTTATCGGATAATTGTCGGCTGTGATGAACCAAACAAAAAAACCGGTGAAGTTGATGCTGATCTGGATGGACTCGAGAGGGAAATATCCACCTTTGGCAATCAGGAGAGCGATGAGGAGGAAAAGGCTGCGTCTGTGGTAGGCGCTCCGATGCAACAGCCAGATATTCCATCGCCGTTGGTGCCCAAGCTGCCGCTCAAAGGTAAGGCGCGTACACCGGTGCAGGGGCAACGCCCTTCGAACAGCAGGCGGAGCGGAGACGACTTCGGGCTCTAGCCGTTCACTGTCGCGAGATCGGTCAACGACTGATCTCGCCGGCCCGGTCTCACCGTATCACGGCTTGTACATTCGACAACTCCTGTCAAATGCGAGGACGCTCACCTGCGACTGGCACTGGCGTTGCTGCGGGCGCGCGGGAAGTAGCTATAGAAGGTGTAGCGGCTGACGCCCAAGCGTTTGGCGATGGCAGCGACGGGGATGTCCCCGGCGGTAAGCATCGCGCGTCCGGCGGCGATATCGGCATCCGTGAGCTTCCTCGGCCGACCGCCCTTTCTGCCACGGGCCAGAGCGGCCTTCAGGCCTTCCATGGTGCGCTCGCGGTTGAGGTCGAGGAAGTACTCGGCCATGGCCCCATGCATCTGCAGGGCGAAGCGTCCGTGGGCAGTGGCGCTGTCGAACTGCTCGGTGAGTGAGCGGAAGTGCACGTCCTTCACCCGCAGCCCGTCGATGGTGCGCATCATCTCGATCAGCGAACGGCCGAGGCGATCGAGCTTCCACACGACGAGCACGTCTTCGGGCCGCAGATAGGCCAGCGCCGCCTCGAACTCGGGCCGCTTGGTCCCGGCCTTACCAGAGCGCTTCTCCTCGAACAGGCGCTCGCACCCAGCCTTTGTGAGCGCGTCACGCTGTAGGTCGAGGTTCTGGTCGAGGGTCGAGACGCGTGCATATCCGACGAGCATGTCAGGATAGTGCTCCAAAAGGGTTTATCTGTCAGAAGTTTTCCTACCACATTTTTCTACCACTGCAGAGGCGATTTTGGTCGCATTCTGTGACCTCCAGCGATAAATGGCCTCTTTCGCACGGCGCTATGTGGCACCGATGACCAGAGTGCTCCGCGCCGCTTCGACGATGTCATCCGTGATCACCTTGAGTTCGTTGATCTTGAGGATGCGTGCGATTTGCACGAACAGGCGCTGAAGCAGCCGGAAGTTGCCACCCGTGATCCGCGCGATCGAGGCAACCGCCTGCACGTCGGTGAAGTCCGCCTCGTCCAAGGCAAGCCCGAGCTGGCGCCAGTGGCGCGTCAGCACGAAGGTAAGCTCGTCGCCTCGCAAGGGGCGGTAGTGATGGGCGAACCCGACACGGCTGTAGAGCTGCGGATAACGCGACAGACGTTTCTCGATGCCCGGCATGCCGATCAAGATCACGCCGATGCCCGTCCGATCGAACACGTCGCGCACGTGCTCTAGGCCGGTGGTAGAGAGCCGCTCGGCCTCGTCGACGATCAGGAGTTCGGTCAGCCCGCTCTTAAAGCCTGTCGGCTTCGCTTCCCCGAACGACAGGTGTTCGCCGATGCAGGCATCCATCCTCACGATCAGAAAACCCACGTCGCCGCGCAGAAGCCGCAACGAGCAGGCGACCGCCGGGGTGTAGAGAACACTCCGGCTTCGGGCGAGCACGCCGTAGACCTTGGCGTCCGATGGCTGTCGTGGCCCCCAGGCATCCAGGAAGGGCTCGGCCACGTCCCAGTGCGCATAGCGACGCGCCGAAAGCGTCTTGCCGACGCCGGCCGCCCCATAGCAGAGGCCGATGTAGCGGTGCGTTCGCACAGCATCGGCGAACTCGACGAAGCGACGATGCTCCTTGGTGGTGATGAAGGCGCCGGATCGGGCGGTCATCCCTCGTCCTCCACTTCGTAGACGCGCAGCTTGGGCCGAGACGTGGAAGGGATCGAGGTGATCTGACGGGTGCGGGGGCTGGGATCGGGTAAGAAGTCCGAGATGCGGGTCACGCGCTCGTTGATCGCTCTGCGTAGAGTACGGCGGTGCAGACGGCGCGCCGCCTCGACATCCTTGAGGCTGAGGGCTTCGCCGGCATGCTCCTCGTTCACCGCCCGGCACAGGAAGCGCTCACGGTGGAAGACACGGATCTCCGACACGTCGCGTGGGTCGTAGCGGATCGTGACCGTCTCACCGACATAGGCCGCCAAGGTCGAAGCGACGTAACGCAGGCCCTGAAAGTGAATGCCGTCGCGGCGCACGCAGCGTGGCTTGGCGACCATCACCAGGAGGAGGTCGAGCGCCTCCAGGCTGTCGGGCAGGCGAGGCAGGAAGCCGTTCGCTCGCCAGGCATCGAGAGGCGTTTGCCCGATCTCGCCGTGCGTGCGCCGATGATACGTATCGCGGATGAAGGCGACGGTCGCTCGATCCAGATCCGCCAGCGACAAGGCAGGTGGGCTGACCGGCGCGCCCGCAACGAGGTGACCGGGCAGCTCGGGTAGGAGTTCGGTATTGATCGTTCCGAACAAGCGCTCGATCTTGCCTCGGCCCTGCGGTCGCGCGACGCCGGAATGAACGATCTGCATGTGCAGGCTCGCGGCGACCTGATCGAGATGCCGGCTCGTGAAGTCGCTTCCGTGGTCGACGTAGAGCACGTCCGGGATGCCGCAGACCGGCCAGGCTGCGTCGGCCTTCCGCCAGATGGCGTGACGAAGGGCAAGGCTGGTGTTGAGTGCCGAGGGCGCCCCTAGGAACAGCATGGTGCCGGCGACCGCTCGCGAGTGGTCGTCGATCACCGTCGTGAGCCAGGGCCGGACCGGCCGACCGCCCTCGTCGAGGACAAGGATGTCGAGCAGGGTGTGATCGGCCTGCCAGAGCGCGTTGGGCGCGCTGGCCCGATGCCGGTAGATCAGCTCGTAGCGCTCTCGAAAGACGGCGGGTCCGTCCAGGGCCAAGCTCACCATGGCCGGGTCGAGCCGGGCGAGGATGGCGCAGGTCGTGCTGTAGGAGGGGGCAGGCCACCCCTTCGCCTCGGCGACGGCCGCAACCCTGCGGTGGATGGCAGCGACCGAGGATCGCGGTCGCCTCAGCCCCATCCCCTCGATTAGGCTGACCAAGTCAGCGGGCAGGCGGCGACGGCCGACATCGCACCGGCTGGCACGAGCCAAGCCCATCAGCCCGTCGCGTCGAAATCGGGTCAGCCAACGCCGGACGGTTCGCAGCGGGACGTCGGCGTCCGCGGCGGCCCGGATCAGAGGCACGCCTTCCTCTAGGGTTGGTCGGAGCACGGCGAAGCGGGCCATGGCCTGCTGACGTTGAGGCTCGGTGAGTTCCGCGAGGGATGCTGCGGCGGTGTCGTTGCGCATGAGGCCGTTCCTGACCCGCAAGCTACAGGACGAGACCTGACGACGAGACCTGTCCGAAACCGACCGGTTTCGGCCATGCCGTATGTGATTGGCCGAAATATAGCCTTGCGGTGGTTTCGGCCACGGTCTAGTTTCGGCCACTGTTTTCGGCCGAATCTCGATCATGCCCCGCACCTTCGCCTACCTCCGTGTGTCGACTCTCGGACAGACCACCGACAATCAGCGGCAGGAGATCGCGGCCGCGGGCTTCCAGGTCGAGCAGCAGCGGGTGATCACCGAGACGGTGTCGGGCAGCGTCGCCACCGACCAGCGTAAGGGCTTCGTCCGCCTGCTCGACCGGCTCGAGCGGGACGACGTCCTCGTCGTGACCAAGCTCGACCGATTGGGCCGCAACGCCATGGACGTCGGCGGCACGATCAAGCGCCTCGACGCCCTCGGGGTGCGGGTGCACTGCCTCGCTCTCGGCGGCGTCGACCTGACCAGCTCGACCGGAAAGCTGACGATGGGCGTGATCAACGCGGTTGCCGAGTTCGAGCGCGACCTCTTGATCGAGCGCACCCAGGCGGGTCTCGCCCGGGCGCGCGCCGAGGGCAAGACGCTCGGCCGGCCGGCGAGCCTGACGCCGGAGCGGCGGCGCGAGGCCGAGCGGTTCCTGCGCGAGGGCCGGGGCGCCTCGGCCGTGGCGCGCGAGCTCAAGGTCAGCCGGACCACGATCCGGCGCGTGCAGGAGGGGCTGCGCGCACGCGAGACTCAGGAGCGATCTGGCTAAACGGCGACCGGATGGCCCGCTGATCGCTGCGATGACATACTGGCGTCGGCTGCAGCGGAGGATTCACGTCATGCGCGAGCCGAAGTTTGAGAGCGTGCGCGAGATGATGCTCGCGATGATGAGCACCACGCTCACGCAGATCGTCGCCACGAACGCGCGGGCGGACGAGTTGGTCCAGGCTGCCCACGAGAGTGCCGATCCCTCCCTCGCCGCAGCGATGCAGGATCACGGTCGCCGCTACCGCATCGAGGTCTTGGAGCTGCAAGGTCGGCTGGCGACGCTGAGCGGCGACTACACCCGACGCTTCCACGCGGAGATCTGAACCGTGCTGTCTTCTGATGAGGATGAGAACTCCAACCCGCCAGGATCCCAAACCTACCGGCGGCTTCGTGAGATCGCCGATCTGCTCGGCAAACCCGTAGGGGCGTTCCTCGGGTCGCAGCCTGACGAGGATATCGCGCTGCTCGAGCTGCTGCGCTTGTGGGGAACGATCACCGATCCCGTGGGTCGGCGGCGCGTTCTTGACCTCGCGCGCCAAGAGGCGAAGTGCAGCAACTACGAGGACGATAGCTGAACCCGGTCGGCGGCCATACCATAGCACCGGAGGACCGGTTCGATACTTGTCCCGACAGCCGTAATTTCGGGGGAATGATGAGGCTGCAGGAGCAGGCCGCCCGTGGAAAAGCCAGTGCTATGTACGGGCGTCTTGATCCTGCCTCGCGACCAATCCTCTGCAACGTTTAAGATGGCTTCCCGTTGTTGCGCGGGCTGCTACCGCGCAGCCTGACGTGCGGGGTTCGCCGATGACATCTTCGAAGCTTGATCGCACCCCGCCGAGCCGGGAGCAAACGAACGCTCTCATATGGACGGTAGGGCTGGCCACCGCTCTTCTCGGCGTCGTGGCCCTGCCGCGGCGTGGAGCCCGTACAAGCCCCGCCGAGCTCCCGCGGCGCGGAGACGATCAGGCTAAAGCGGCACGGAAGCCTTCCCCGTCTCACACCGGCACCGCGGCTCAGGAGGTGGCGCGCACGCAGGCCGACCGCGGCCGACGAGCATCGAAGCCGACCGAGATCCCCGTCAAGGGCTGGAAGGACATCGCTCTACGTACCTATCACGACATCGGCGAGAACCGGCTGTCGCTGATCGCGGCGGGCGTCACCTTCTTCACACTGCTGGCGATCTTCCCGGCGGTGGCGGCTCTCGTGTCCTGCTACGGGCTCATCGCCGACGCCGCGACCATCAACGAACAGCTCACCAGCCTTCAAGGCATCCTGCCCCAAGGGGCCATCGAGATCATCGGCGACCAGGTCAAGCGGCTCAACGAGAATGGCAACACCACCCTCGGCCTCAGCCTGATCATCGGTGTCGCCCTGTCGGTCTGGAGCGCCAACGGCGGCGTGAAGCACGTCTTCGACGCGCTCAACCTCGTCTACAATGAGCGCGAGAAGCGCAATTTCTTCGTGCTCAACCTCATCTCCCTCGCCTTCACGGCAGGCGCGCTGCTGTTCCTCGTTCTAGCGCTGGCGGCGATCGTGGTCCTGCCGATGGTGCTCGCGTATGTCGGCATCGGCAAGGAAGCATTGTGGCTGAACCTGCTTCGCTGGCCTGTGCTCCTGCTCGCCGTGCTCGGTGGCTTGGCGGTCCTCTACCGCTACGGGCCCAGCCGGGACGCGCCGCGCTGGCGCTGGGTGACGCCGGGGGGCGCCCTGGCGGCCGTGTTCTGGCTCGTCGCCTCGGCCCTGTTCTCCTGGTACGTCGCCCATTTCGGCAGCTACAACAAGACCTACGGCTCGCTCGGGGCGGCGATCGGCTTCATGACCTGGATCTGGCTCTCGACCATGATCGTGCTGGCCGGCGCCCAGGTGAACGCCGAGACGGAGCACCAGACCGCCGAGGACACCACCGTCGGCAAACCGCAACCCCTAGGCGCGCGCCGGGCTCGCATGGCCGACACGGTGGGCACCGCCCCAGAATAGAAGCATCTCGCCGATCCGGACGTGACTCGTTCTAGACACGCCTCACTTGGATGAGCGGTCCCGAAATTTTGGCCGACCGGCATCGAACTCGCCGGGATTGTTCGATCCCTCGGAGCGATCGCGCGTCGGGTGTCGAACTACCGGTAAGCGGTTCGTCTCGGTCTTGCGACGCTTGACGTGCGTGCCCGGTACGCCGAGACCGAATGACTTGGCCAAGGTGGAGCGCTGCTCGGCGTAGCTCGGAGCGACCATCGGGTAGTCCGCCGGCAGGCCGTAATGCTCCCGGTAGCTGCGCGGGTCGAGCCCGTGGCTGGTCAGGTGGCGCTTGAGCGTCTTGTAAGTCTTGCCGTCGATGAAGCTGACGATCCCGTCGTGCCGGACCGACTTGCGGATCTGAGTCGCGCTCGGCTTCTCGACACCCGTGGCTGGTTTCCTTGCAACTGCAGTGCCGCCAGAGGTCAACCCGCAAATCGCGCTGTGTACGCTCCCAAGTAGGTTCGGAAGCTCAGATGTGGATACGGAATTGTTAGAGACGTAAGCGGCCACGATACCGCTGGCGAGTTCGATCAAATTGGGGGCAGGCCCCATGGATTCTTCCGTCACTTTATTCCTGCCTCAATCCTATCTCTCTCTCGCGAACGTGCGGAGGGCGATCTGTACATTACTATCTACGCTATGAAGTCAAGATGCTAAACCGCGATAGACTTGTGATCATTTTACAAACCAATTAGCTTGTCCGCGCTGGCATCGCTAGGCAGTGCTCGCTACGTGAGCCTCATTCCCCCATGGAATGAGGCGGGATCGGCCGCGGGTTGCTGCGCCGATCGGCTTCGTCGATCTCCGGCCTCAGTCGATCGATGCGCTGATATGCCCGTTGGGGCAGCAGGCAGCTCTTGCGGTACCATAGTCGTTCGGCAACGACGCTGGTAGACTCCACGGATGTCTGGCTGTGAGGCCTCCCTTGCCTTCAGCGCGCTTTCAAATGCGGTCCACGTGTTGTTCGGACGGCCGAACACGTCGCGCGGAGTCTGGCGATCTCCTCGATCGTCCCGGAACTGCGGGTGCACAACTCGATAAGCAACGGCTCATAGGTGTAGCGGCGCGCAATCGAACTGTGGCGGAGGCGCAATCGAGGGCGTTTTCCGGCGCACGATCGGTGAGACTGGAGACGGTCTCCGACGCACATTCCGTGAGACTGGGCGCACGATCGGTGAGACCGACGCGAGATCATCCGAGCCGACGCACGCTGCGTGAGACGGATCAGGTCGGCAGGCCGGCGGCCCGCATCTCGTCCAGGAGTTCGGCGGCCCGGGCCGCTTCGAGTTCGCCGCGGAGGAGCCGTCGGACCTCGCCGGGCTTGGCGTCGAACTGCTCGGCCAGACTGCGAAGGTCGTAGCCGTTCCGCGTCAGCCGGGGCTCCAACTCGTCGAGCTGGCGCGATAGCACAGCATCGATCATGTCGGCATCGACCGGCTTGGCCCCGATCTCGAAGGCGGCTTCGAAGGCGCGCACGAGATGCTGCCCGATCTGGAGCGGCGTCTTCAGCTTGGCGGCGAGCAAGGTGGCGGCGCCGTCGGTCAGTACGTCGGCCTGCGCGATGCCATCCTGGAGCGAGGCCTTCATCACCCAGTCGATATAGTCGCGTTGCCGATCACGCAGCCCTCCGAACTCGAACACCGTCGTGCGGTCGCCGATTTCCTCCATCTTGGGACGCCGCAGGTCGTTCTTCAGCTTGGGATGGCCGATCAGCACGATCGAGAGCTGCCCTCCGCCCTCCGCCACCAGCTCGATGAGGCGCTTGAGCGCCGTCAGCGTCTTGGGGTGGAGGTCGTGCGCGTCGTCGATGAAGAGCGCCACGGGCTTCCTGGCGCGCCGGAACAGCTCCTGCAGGTCTCGCTCGCGGCGTTCCGACTGGCTGGAGATCGTCACCGTCTTTTCCGGCGACAGGTCATAGAACAAGGCAGCCAGCAGGAGCGGCACGGTGATCTTGGCCTTGTCGACCGACAGCGAGCGCGACACGATCACCCGGCCTTCTCGCTCGAGGTCGGCACGCAGGCGGCGCGACAGCAGTGTCTTGCCCGAGCCGATGACGGCCGTGACAGCGATCAGGCGACCACCCGCGATGGCGGCGCGGATATCGCGGGCGACCTGGGTATGGTGCTCTGTCTCGAAGAAGCCGACGTCGGTCGGCGGTCGCAACAGGTCGTAGAAGCGCATCACTTCGGTGAGCATCAGCCGACGCCTCCCCTCTGCCCGGGCGGGAAGCGCTCTCGGACGGCGGCCAGGACCTCGGGACGGGCCAAGGTCCGCGCCAGCAAGGCGTCGATGAAGGCGCGATCCTCAGCCGGGAGGGTGGCGAGGGGCAGCCTGATGGCCTCGGCGATGGCGCGCCGGGCGACGAGCAGATTGGCGAAGCTCAGCTGTCCGAATGGGTCGGGATCGCGGAAGGGACGCACCGGGACGGACAGAGGCGGTCGCGCCTCGGCCATGACGACGTCGGCCTCGCCCGACAGCGCCGCACGCGGCAGCGCGAGCCGGCGCGCCAGGTCCTCGACCCGCTCGGCCTTGACCTCACGCCTGGATTTGCGGTGCTTGCGATAGCGATGCAGCGGGATCGGGCCTCCGACCGGAAGAAAGGGGCCGGACCGCCGATCCTCGCATTCCACCCAGAGTTCCTGGTCGAAGAGGCCCCACCACACCACGACCGTCTCGCCGGCGAACTCGGGATCGATCTCGTAGGTCACGCCGGCGATCGTCATCCGGCAGTCGAGCGCCACGACCCGTCGTTCCGGTTCCCGGGCAAAGGCGCAGAACCGATCCCAGCCGCACATCTCCCGCAGACCGTCGTCGGGCAGGTGCGCCAGCCAGTCCTCGATACGGCTGTGCGGTTCGATGCGATGATCGCCACGGTTGTAGCTGTCGATGAAGCGCGCCAGCCACCGATTGGCCTCCGCCTCCGTCTCGGGCCGGTGGAAGTGGTACAGGGTCTCGTGGGCCTCCTTCACGGTGCGGAAGGGCCGCTCGACCTTGCCCTTGGAGCGTGCCGTGGTGCGCCGACCATCCGACCCGGCCGGCCTGTGCGTCGTCACCGCGACACCCAAGCTCTCCATCACGCGTCCGAACACAGCCGACTTCGCGACCGGGCCGTTGTCGAGGTAGAGAGCCGCCGGAATGCCGCCGAACGGGCTCCCGTTCTCGTCGGTCTCCTTGCGGGCCATGGCGTTGAACAGGAAGCGCAGCGCGCTCTCGACGTCCTCGCCGTAGACGCACCGATATTCCTGGTAGGCGACGCCGGAGCGGTCGTCGACGACGCTGAACAGCATCAGCATGGGCGCGCCCGAGCGGTCATGATCGAGCCAGGGCGGAACTTCGATCTGCTTGAGATCCGAGGGGCTCATGTCGAAGTGCCAGAGCGCGTTGGCTTGCGCGGCCTGGAAGCGGACGGCGGGCGGCTCGCGGACCATGCGGGCATGATCGTAGCCGAGACGCCGCAGGTGTCGGTTGAGGGTGGATGCGGTCAGGCGGCCTGGTGCCAGCTTCATGAAGCCATCGGGCGTGTCGACCCCGTGCTCGACAAGCAGGCCGAGGATACGCACCGTCGACAGGTGGCGGCCCTTGCGGTTCGTGGTGCGGACCTTCATGGCCGCGACGATCTCGCACCAGCGTTCGATCTCGGAGGCCGACATCGACCTCGGCCGCCCCTGGTCGGCGCGGTGAGCGGCATGGGGGCGACGTCCGCCACGCAGCAGGCGGTACAAGGTCGCCCGGCTGACGGCATAAAGCGCGGCGGTCGACCGGATCAGGGTGGTCCGTTCCGGATGACGGGCGGGGAGTGCGGCAAGCCGCTGCCGGAGGGTCACCAGGGCCTCGGTCGGCACGGCGCCCCCGGCCGGCATCACGCCAGACCGGTCTGGCTGGATGGTGAAGGTGCGCTCGGCTTCGCACCCTTGCGGATCGTGGCCGCGCCGTCCAGCAGCACCTGCCCGGCCGCCTTGGGTGTGCCGTCGCCGTTCACATAGGCGTAGAGTGTCGTGGTGGTGACGCCGAGGCGTTTGGCGACGTCCGCCGCGACAGCCTTCGGGTCGGCCATGGCGGCCATGGCCATGGTCAGCGTTGCATGGTCCATCTTGCGTGGCCGCCCGCCCATGCGCCCACGGGCCCGGGCCGCGGCGAGCCCCGCCGTCGTGCGCTCGGTGATGAGCGCCCGCTCGAACTCGGCGAAGGCCGCGAAGATGCCGAAGGCGAGACGGCCGTTGGCGGTGGTGGTGTCGATCTGCGCTCCGGCCCCGGCCAGAACCTTGAGGCCGACGCCACGAAGGCGGAGGTCCTCGGCCGTGGTGACGAGATGCCGAAGGTCGCGGCCAAGACGATCGAGCTTCCACAACACCAGGGTGTTACCCGGCTGAAGGGCTTTCAGGCAGGCCAGCAAGCCGGGGCGGGCATCATGCCGGCCGGAGGCGAGATCCTGGTAGATGCGTTCATCGGCGACGCCGGCGGCGAGAAGCGCGTCGCGTTGCGGAGCGAGCGTCTGGCTGCCGTCGCTCTTCGAGACCCGGACGTAGCCGATCAGCATGAGCTCCCCGAGGCCGCCAGGAAAGATACTGTCCATCCTGCAATCTCGCGCTCATTTCCGCAACGAGTTTTCTGACGCTCCCCGAGCTTTGTTCAGCGGCACCCGAGCCTCACAAGAAAACCGGCCGTTTTCCTTGTCGTCGTGGTGCGTGAGGCGCTACGGCCAGGGGCCGGATGAACGGCGCCTGGTCCGGAAAAGAGATCGCCCATGTTCGCCATTCTCCGACAAGCCGGCGGCCGGCGGTATGAGGTGGACTTCGAAGACGATCCCGTCCTGCTCGATGTCGCCATGAGCGCGACCACGATCCAGATCACGATGACCGCAACCGAGGATCGCGATCCCGAGAAGAACCGCTTCGTGACCGTCACGGTCCCACGTGAGGCGTTGATCGCCGCCCTGGCGGCTGCCGGCAGCACGGCCAAGTCAGGCAACAGGAAGGGACCTACACGCGTCGGATAACAGGCTCATCTTGCCTGCCGACCTGATCCGTCTCACGCAGCGTGCGTCGGCTCGGATGATCTCGCGTCGGTCTCACCGATCGTGCGCCCAGTCTCACGGAATGTGCGTCGGAGACCGTCTCCAGTCTCACCGATCGTGCGCCGGAAAACGCCCTCGATTGCGCCTCCGCCACAGTTCGATTGCGCGCCGCTACAGGTATAGGCGGCGCGCAGCGCGAACTCGCGACGGTTGTACTCGACCACGATGCCCTGCGTGTAGCCCGGCAGGTTAGCGGGGAAATCGTAGGCCGCAGACTCCCAAAGCGACCAGTTCATGAAGTCGACGCGCGGATCGTGGGCGTAGATGTTGCCGTCGAAGAAGTCGCCCAGCGCGAATTTGCCCGCCACCACGGTGATCCGCTCGATATCCCGTGTGGTCGCGACCTGGTTCGGCCCGTCCGGCACGGTCTCGGTCTCGCCGCCGAGCCCGAAGGTCTGACGCACGAAGTAGCGCTGCGAGCGCAGCTTCGGGGACGACGAGCCGGCCTTCTGCGCCTCGCCGTTGGGAAAGCCGGCCACGCCGAGCGTGCGGCTCAGACCGAAGCCTTGGTCGAACTCAGGATTGTAATACAGCTCGGTGCTGTCGGTCAGCTTGAACCCGAGGAAGGCGGTGGCGGTGAGCGTGCCGCGCGCCTGATGCGGCACGAGGCTGTTGTCGCCGCGGTAAGGCGAATGGAAGCCCGTCACCCCCTGGTCGATGAACGTCGTCTGGCCGTGCAGCGAGAAGCGGCCGGTGTCGCCGTTGTCCGGATCGTGGGGGGCGAGCTCGTCGGGTTCGGGAGGTAGTCGCAGTCCTCCGGGAACCCAGAGGAGCCGCGCCATCACCTGGTTCGAGGTGAACGAGGCCTGGGTCGAGAACGCCCTGCCGTCCGGACCCATAACGCTGCCGAGACCGAAGCGAGCACTCCGGCCGTAATCGGCATAGCGATAGTCGATGCCCAGGGCGAGGTTCTCAGCGATCGCGAACTGCACGCCGGCCCCGAGTGTGAAGCCGAGATAGGAGTGGTCACGCCTTGCGATCCCGGCGAAGCCGGTATCCAGGTCGGGAAACGTGGAGCGGAAGCGTGTCTCGGCGCCCGCGAGGCCGAAGGTGGCGTAAACCAGGTTGCGTTCGAACGCGTAGCCGATACGGGCGCGGGCAGCGCCGAACAGATCTGCCTGAGCGCGGATGATACTGAAGGAGGCGTCGCCGTTCTCGAAGCCGAACCCCGGCACGGTCGACGACACGGGCCGCTTCAGGTTTGCGCCGTAGAGGTCCGCCTCCAGGCCGTAGACGTACGGACCGGTCTGCCAGTTGTAGCCGCCGACGACACCGCCCAGCACCGTCGTGGCATTGCGTCCCTGATCGCTGCGGCCAGTGCTATCCCCGCTTCGAAACGCCGGCACGGAGCGACGCTCGACCGAGCCCGCGTCGAAGTTGAAGCTGCCGTAGGCGTCTCCGGCGCTGCCCTCGACGCCCAGATACCCGCCGGACCAATCTGCGACGGTCGAGCGATCCGACGATGAACCTCTCCAGTCGGCGGCCCGCGCTTGGTCCAAGCATAGGATCGCGATGGCGCCACCCAGAAGCGGTAAAAGCTTCTCGGTCGGCGATAGGATCCGAGTTTGCAGAGATCTCATGGTATAGCCTCGATTTCTTAATGTATAAATTTCATCTTTTTATGCATCTACGATAAAACGAATGTTTGATGAAATCTCGGATCCATTCGGGGGCTTGGATCACGCGATAAGTTCATGACGGAGCATGGCAAAACCCACGTCACCCAGACCGGCGACGGCGAGGCGGATCAACAGAGCCGTCCCGAAACGGCGCGAGCGCATGATCCGCAGCAGGATCGAGAGGACGTGCAGTGCGCGCTCGTGGATACGCACCAGCACCGGACGCTCGGCTGGCCGCGCGATCGAGCGTCGCTCCGTCCCCGGCCCTGCGCTGGACGGTAGCGCGAGCGGCCGGCGGTCGAGCGCGACCTGCAAGCCCATTCGGCTCAGCCGATGCGCGACCTGAGTCCCGGTCAGGGCGCCGCGCCGCCCGATCAGGCCGGCGCGGTAGGCCTGCATCGTCAGCCCGAACGCCGATCGACCGAGGCCTGAGAGCAGCCTCGCGAGGTTGGGATGCCGAACCATGATGATCTCCCTGTGTCGTTCGATGCTTAGATGTGCAGCACGATCGCGCGCTGGCTCCGAAGCCCGTTCGGGTGATCTCGACCCGGCGGCCCGTCCGCACTGTCGAGGATCGTCTGAGCCGGCACGTCACGTTCGGGCACCTCGTAGACGGCGAGCCGTGCCCGAAGGGCGCATCGCACGAGATCCAGAGTGTGCGGGCCGCCGGGGAAGGCCGTCACCAGATCGGGTCGGGCGTCCTCCAGCATGAAGCGGTTGCGCACCGCCTCCGCCGTCTTGCCGTAGCGAACCCAGTTCGGCGGGTAGCGCACCACGTGCACGCCGGCCCGCCGCGCCCAGTCCTCGGCCGCCGCGCAGACGCCGCCCAGACCGCCGTGGATCAGGACCGTGACCCGGCAGTGGCGGTGCAGCTTCGCCAACTCGAAGCTCACGAGATCCCGGTATTCCAGATGACCGCTACCCCCAACGACAAGCCGCATGGTCGCCTCCCGCTCAAGCTGCCGGCCGGAGGCTCGACGCCTCCTGAACCGGATCCTCGCCGTCGCCGCCCGGACCGCCGGCCGAGACGGTCTCATCCTCGCCGCCGAGCACCGCCTCGTGCCGCCGTTCGAGCAGGGGGGCGCACAGGGCGGCGACGTGCGAGTGCACCCGGCGCAGATCGCGCAGAGTCCGCAGGAACAGCGCATTCGCCTCCGCCATCGCGGCCGGATCGGCGTCGTGCGGCGCATCGCGCAGGCGCTCGACGTGCCGGTCGATGGCCGCGCACTCCAGCGCGCGCAGGAGACCCTTGCGCAGGGCCACCGTCCGCGCAACATCGAGGTCGTCGCGCAGGAACGCGGCGAGCGCGAGCTGCAGGCTGGTGAGCGCCTCAGCGTGGAGCCGTTCGATGTCGGCGAGTTCCTCGACCGAGAACGGCTCGCCGGTCCGCTTCAGCCGCCGGCTGGCGAACGCGACGAGGTTGTTGGCGATGATGTCGCCGACGTGCTCAAGGTTGAGCACGAAGGTCAGAATCTCCTGGGCTCGCGCCTGTGCATCCGCCGAGACGGTGCCGACCTCCTCGCCGCCGAGGTCAGCCAGGTAACGCCGGATCGCGAGCCCGATCCGGTCGATGGTCGCGTCCCGCCGCCCGGCCGCGCCGGCCAGGGTCCGATCTCCGGTGCGGAACGCCTGAAGGGCATCGCGAAGGGCTGCGCCGGCCAGATCCGCCATGTGCAGGGCTTCGAGGGCGGCGTTCGCGAGGGCCAGGCTCGGGGTCGCCAGGGCGGTGAGGTCGAGGTGGTGCGACAGCTCCGCGATCGGCGCGTCTTGCCGTGAACTCTCGGGCACGATCGGCGCGGGCAAGAGACGCTTGGTGAGGCGGCCAAGCGCGGCCGTCCAGGGCAGTACGAGGATGGCGAGCGCGAGGTTGAGCGCGAGATGGAACGCCACGGCTCCGCGCGCAGGATCAGCGACGCCAAACTCGGCGAGGCCCGCGGTGATCGGGTCGAGGAGCGGCAGCGCGGCGGCGCAGCCGGCCGCTCGCACGAGCAGGTTACCCAGGGGAAGCCGGCGCGCTGCCGGCGCACCGGCCGCTTCGAGATAGGGCGGCAGTGCCGCGCCGAGGTTGGCGCCGAGCACGAGGGCGAGGGCACCCTCGAGGGTGATCACGCCGGCGGCCCCGAGCGAGACGATGAACAGGATCGCCGCCACGCTCGAATGAGCCGCCCAGGCGAGCACCGCCGCCGCCAGCACGGCCAGGAACGGCTCGGTCGCGAGCGCCCCCACGAGGCTGCGCAGGACCGGCGCGGCCTCGACGGCGGTGAGGCACTGCCCAAGCAACGCGAGCGCCGTCAGCATCAAGCCGAGGCCGATCAGCGCCCGACCGAGATTGCGCGGCTTGGACCGATCCGCGCGCATGCGGAACAACAGGAACCCGAACAGGATCAGGACGGGGGCAGCCGCGGCCACGTCAAAGGACAGCATCTGCACGATCAGTGCCGTGCCGACGTTGGCGCCGAGCATGAGGGCGAGGCCGGCCGAGAGGTCGAGGGCGCCGCTCGCGGCGAAGGCGGTCGCCATGAGCGCGGTGGCGGTGCTGCTCTGGAGCACCGCCGTGACGAGCAGACCCGCGAGGCAGGCGCGTGCTCGGCCCTTGAGCCCGCGCCCGATCAGGTCGTGCAGCTCCGGCCCGAATCCGCGGGCGAGGCCGGTCGTGACCATGTGCGTGCCCCACAGGAGCAGCGCGACGGCGCCGGCAATGTGCAGGAGGGTGAGCGTGCCGGTCATGGCGCCCGTCCGCATCGACTCGAGGCCGCAGTGAAGTCGCCCAGGGCGTCGCTCAGGATCCGGTCCGCGAGGGCAGCCGAACCCTGCGAGTCGGCCGTCAGCAGATCCGGCCGGCGATCGTGCAGGCACGCGAGGATCGCCGCGCGCCGCCACACAGCCGGGTCGCGCAGGCTGAGGTGGAGCGCGGCCAGGTCCGACCCGAGCCGTCGGAGCAGGCCGGCTCGGACGGCGGCCGGGATGAAGCGCCGCTGCACCGGTCTAGCCCTCGCCGCCGAGGGCGAGGCCGACGATGCGCACCAGGACGAGGCCGCCAGCGACGACGAGGTAGGCGCGCAGCACCACCATCCACACGCGCGCCGGCAGCGACAGCTTGGCGGGCGGGAGCTGATCCAGCGGCGGCATCCGCCAGCGCTCGCGCGGCACGGTTGCCAGGTCGCCGGCCGCGGGATCGACGGCCAACCCATCGGCGCGCGTGCGCCGACGCAGGAGCGCGAGCGCGCCCGCGGTGACCAGCGCGACGAGGCTGCCGCCGACGAGCACGCCGACGATGACGGTCTCGTTCGTGGCGTCCGGGAACAGGACGGACGCGGTCAGGATCAGCGAGAGCATCACAAGCACGGAGATCACCGCGCCGGTGAACAGGTTCATCGCGCGCCCGTTCACCCACGGCCCGAGCACGGCGCTGTCGTTGCACAGCAGGAGCAGGAACACGCTGGCGCTGGGCAGGAGCACGCCGGCCAGCGTCTGCACGGCGTTGGTGAGCAGGCCGAGCGGCGTGCCGGGCGTCAGCACCAACCCTGCGGCCAGTGCAATCAGTCCGGCGTAGACCAGGAAGAAGCCCTTGGCCTCGCCGGGCTTGCGATGCAGCGAGTGCCGCAGGGCGAGGACGTCGCCGATGGCGTAGGCGGTAGCCAGCGACACGGCGGCCGCGCCGATGATGCTGGCGTCGATGAGCGCGAGCGCGAACAGCACCGCCGGCACCGGGCCGACATACCGCTCCAGCCCCGCCGCGACCCCACCCGCGTCGCCGAAATTGCCGAACTCGGGCCTTCCGGCGAAGGTCGCGGCGCAGAAGGCCATCATCGCTACCGCGCCGACGATGACGAGCACGATGCCGAGGCAGAGATCGGCCTTCTCGTAGCGCATGAAGCGCGGCGTGATCCGCTTGTCGATGACGTAGCTCTGCTGGAAGAACAGCTGCCAGGGCGCCACCGTGGTGCCGACGATGGCGATGATCAGCAGCATCACCTCCGAGAGCTTGGCGCCCGCGGGGAGCCGCGGCACGAGGAAGTCCCGGGCGATCTGGCCCACCGGCGGGTGCACGATCAGCACCACGGGCATGAGCAGGAGGCTGCCGGCGACGAGCGCCAGCGCGAAGCGTTCGAAGCGGCGGAAGTCGCCGGTGCTCGCGGCCGCGATCACGAGGATTGCAGCTCCGAGCACGCCCCAGAGCTTTGGCACACCGAGATAGTCGAGGCCGAGGCTGATGCCGATGAACTCGGTGACGAGCGTCAGGGCGTTGAGGAGGAACAGGTCGATGACGCTGAACGCGCCCCAGAACCGGCCGAACCGCTCCAGGATGAGGCGGGCGTGCCCGACGCCCGTGACCGCGCCGAGGCGCAGCACCATCTCCTGGTTGACGAACAGGACCGGGATCAGCAGCGCCAGCGTCCACAGCAGCGCCGTGCCGTAGTTCTGGCCGGCCTGGGTGTAGGTGCCGAAGGCGCCGGCATCGTTGTCGCCGACCATGACGATGAGCCCGGGACCGAGGATCGCCAGGAGCGTCTTGAGGTGCGCCCCCCAGCCGAGCCGGGGGGCGTGATCGCCCTCGGCGATGGTGCCGAGCGCGCCGCGAATGTCGCCGCGATGGGCCTCGTCCAAGACGGCCGTGGCGGGAAGGCTGGACGCGTCGAGCGCCGAGGTGTGAGAGATCATAGGTGTCGTCCGACGCCGAGGATCAGGTGAAATCGTCGGCGGTGCGAACGCCGCCCGCTTCAGAGCTGCCCTTGGGCAGCTTCTCGGCGATGCCGAAGCGCTCGGCGCGCCGGTGCATCTCGGCCCAGATCTCGTCCGGGGCGATGCCGCACTCGCGCCAGAGCACGACGAGGTGGTAGAGCAGATCGGCGCTCTCGCGCACGGTGGCGCGAGCGTGCTGGCGCGACGCCTCGAGTGCGACCTCGCCCGCCTCCTCGATCAGCTTCTGCGCCATGCGCTTGGCGCCGGCCGCGAGCAGTCGCGCGGTGCGTGGGTTGGTCTGCGGGGAGACCAGATCGAGCGCGGCGTAGAGCCTGGCGATCTCATCGGGCCCTGTCGCGCGGGCACCCTCGAGCTCGCCGGGACAGGACGGGGCAAGCCGGCCTCCCGGGCCGGCATCGCCATCCGCCGCCGCAAAGGACGGCACGCCGCGACGCGGCGGCAGGGGATCGCGGAC
Source organism: Methylobacterium sp. 092160098-2 (assembly GCF_028920805.1). Taxonomy (NCBI): domain Bacteria; kingdom Pseudomonadati; phylum Pseudomonadota; class Alphaproteobacteria; order Hyphomicrobiales; family Methylobacteriaceae; genus Methylobacterium; species Methylobacterium sp. 092160098-2. Next base: position 42,209 of record NZ_JAQPZJ010000007.1, read on the forward strand.
GAGAGAAACCATGCCTGATGACTCCGAGCTTGGGTCGCGTGCGACCGGCTGGACTCGGGCAGGGCATTCCGGTGCGGTTCAGGCCGCTCGCGAGGAGAGGTTGTCGCGCCAGGTGACGCCGTGCTCGCGATCCGAGCCGGGGCGGGTGTGGTAGATCCGTCGGTCGCGCGCGCGACTAGGAGGCTCCACGGTGGATGAAGATCGGCCTGTCATGGTGCTTTCACGGCGCGGAGCCGCCGATACCTGAGCGGGTATCGGCGGCTTGTCGGATCAGCGGGGTGCGAGTTGCCAGGCGCAGACGAGACGATCCGCTTCGTCGCGTCGCCAGACGGCGACGACGTGATCGGCCGCCCACTTGGCCGGTGCCAACGTGTCACCGGTGACGGGACGCGTCGATGTGGGAGCGGCCGGGCTGGCGCCGCTGCGCCGCTGAGGGAAGAGCCCGGACCGCAGCGCGTAGGGCAGCGCGGGCGCGAGGGCGTGGACGAAAGCCATGGTCACCTCCTGTTCGTCGGGTGGTTGCGGATGCGACCCGAGAGGAGGTTGGAGCGCCAGCTGACGGAGCTGGCGAGACGAGGTCTTGCCGGCTCAGACCGTCAGATGATGGCGCCCCGCTCCGCGCGGGTCGACCATCCCCCGCCGGCGCGAGCCCGCACCGGACGGTGCGCGGCCTTCACCGATGGAGGACGAGGGTCTAGATCGAGGGTTCATCGGTCCCGAGGCGTTGACATCGGACCCGGCGCGCGGCCGGATACCTGACCGGGTATGGTGACGGGGCTGACGGCTGTCAAGCCGAGTTCTTTAGAAAAGTTCTAAAATTGAAAGGTTGGACGAGTTCGATGGCGAGACGGGATGACGGCGTCGACGCGGGAGCACAGGCTCGGAGTGACACGCACGTACTGCGGGACAAGCGCGGGCTGGTGAACCGGGTGCGGCGCCTGCGCGGTCAGGTCGACGCCATCGAGCGCGCCTTGCAGGGCGAGTCGAGCTGCTCCGATCTTCTGCAGCGCATCACCGCCGCGCGGGGTGCGATCAATGGTCTGATGGCCGAGGTTCTGGAGGAGCATGTCCGCGAGTATCTGATCCCGCAGGCCGACTTGCCCGAGGGGACGCGCGAGGACGCCGGCGAGGAACTGATCGAGATTATTCACTCATATTTGACTTAGATCACGTTAATAATATGTATAGATTTTTTTATTAGATCTAAATAAATAAATTATAGTAATAATCTTTTCAAGATATGTAAAACTATGATTCTTAGTCTTGGTGTGTTGAGCCCGAGCCGATCGCTTGATTCGTTCGATACCGGTTACGCCTGCCGAGTGCACTGTCCGGCAGCCTCTAGCTCGGCCGCCATCTGCAGGGTTTCCCACGGGCGCTGCTCGGCCAGACGAAGTAGTAGCGTCATGGTCTTGGTCACGCAGGAGAACGCAGCAAGCGCTCACATCCGTTGTTGATGATCTCGACCGTGCCGGGATGATCGAGGACGACCAAGAGCTGGTTGCGGGCGTAACCGATTTTAGCCTGCAAATCACGCGTCAGGTCGCAACGGCTCGATGCAAACAGGATCTCGGGCAGTCGCCGCTCGAGCGACCGGCGCTTGGGAGGCCAGATTTGCAGATTTGTGTAAATTTTTCTTGACGTAGTTCGATCAAGCTTCAAAGTACGCGTTGCAGAAAGCTGGAGTGACTCGGGTGCAAATCATCGCGGTGGCCGCGCGCAAAGGCGGCGTCGGCAAGACGACCCTTGTCACCCATCTCTCGGTAGCTTCGTGGCAGGCCGGCTTGAGGACAAAAGTGATTGATCTAGACCCGCAGACCACAGCGTCTGAATGGGCGGACGCCCGAGGTGATGACGCTCCCGACGTGATCTCAGCTCAAAGCAATCGCCTATCAAAGATTCTGGAGGCAATTCGCGAGGACACAGACATCGTCTATCTCGACACGCCGCCAGCAGCCGGCGACGCCGGTGCAGCGGCAATCGAGGCGGCCAACCTCGTCCTTATCCCTTGCCGCATCCAGGCTGCCGACCTTGCGGCTGTCTTGCGGTCCTACGACAGCGCGAGAGGTCAGGACCGGCGTGCGGTTGTCGTATTCAACGATGAGAGCCCGCAGCGAAGAAAATCGATCGTGGACGAGACAAACACCGTACTGGCCATGAAGGGGATTGAGACGGCGCCGGTGGTGATCCATTCGCGGATCGCCTACGGCGAGAGCCAGGATCAAGGCCGAACCGTTTTAGAAACGGATCCCAACAGCGTGGCGGCCGACGAGATGCGCCAGCTTTACACCTGGGTCACAAAGCAGTTAAATCAGAAAGGTGCAAAGGCGGAAAAATCCGCTTCGAAAAAGTGATAGCTTATGGCACGCATTTCCGGGGATGATTTCGCAAAACGACTGGAAGCGAAGACCAGACCCGTTGAGCCCCAGCGCATCGATCCGCCTGCTCATCGGCCAGATCGCACTGCGGCTCTTTCCAGAAAGGAGCAGTTAAGCCGTCAGGGCCTGTCGTTCACTGGCTATTACGTGAACGAAAAGGCGCGCGAACAGCTACGCGACCTCGCCTATCGGACCCGCCGAGACAAGCAGGATCTATTCAGAGAGGCGATGAATCTCCTATTCGAAAAATACGATATGGACGCCGTTTCCTACGACTAATCGGGGACCCGGACGCCAAGGTGCTTTTGCGCAACGCAAGATTTGTAGATTTGCAAAAATTTGGAAAGGCATAACTTTGCAAAAAGATTAATACCAATTTGTGCCGCCGGATAGCGGCTCGCCGTTTTGCCTTTCTGCCTCCTTCGCCGCGGTCCGGTCGCCCTACATCGAGGCGAATGCATCGTGGACTGCCTTCAGGGCTGGCGGCCCAGGAAAGGCTGCGGACTTCTCCGGAGCCGCTTAAGCCAGCGCGGCGCACGGCAGTGCGGTTCCAAGACACAGACCAACGAGGAAGGTCGCGAGTCGCCACGAACCTCCAGCAGCAGCGCTCAACAATCTGGCTCCGCTGCCGTTCGCCTACGCCAACACCTTACGTCGGCTTAAATCGATGACGGCCGCGGAGACGCCAACGTTGACTTAAGCGTGGCGTCCGGCCGACATGCGCAATCCGGCTGACGCGCCTCGCGCGAGTCGCTGGCACCATAAGGAGACCACGCCGCCGCAAGTCGACCCCTGAAAAGGCAACGGGCCCCCGGTCGCCAAACCGAGAGCCCGTCAAAATCGAAAAAGTGGCCGCGAGGGCCCTCAACCATCCCTCACAAGCCATGAGACGCCCCTGGGCGTCAAGCGGGAATGATAATTCCCGCGATGATGAGGCTTTGCCTTGTGGACCGGACGCCATCGCGGTGGCCCGGAACGACCTGTTGCGGCCCGATGAGGGTCGAGAGACGTGTTTGCAGACGAAATCCGCCGCGCCATCGAGGCTGCGAGCCGAATCACCCTGCCCCAGGTCACAGCGCTGCTCTGGCGCGCCTATGGGGAAGGAAAGGTCACGGAAGCCGAGGCCGAAGCGCTGTCAGGGCTAATCGAGACGCGCACAGACGCGCCTGCAGCTCGCCGTCTACCGGCAGATTTGCGACTCAGTCCCGAGGCTGAATTCCCACCCACGACCCAGGATCGTGCAGGATCACCCAGGAGGGCCGTCGGCTCGCGCCCGCGCACGGACGCTTCGCTGGAGCGCCGTCGCCGCTGGGCTGCCTCGGGGCGGCTCCCGCCGGGGCTCGCGGCCCGGTTCACGCTGGCCGAGCAGGCGGTCCTCGCCCTCGTGGCGGCCGAGACCGTACGGCGGAAGGACTGCCGGCTGTCGATCGAGAACATGGCCGCGGTGGCCGGCGTGTGCCGCTCGACCGTGAAGAACGCGATCCGTGAGGCATGCCGGCTCGGACTGCTGACCGTCGAGGAGCGGGCGATCACCGGCTTCCGCAACGACACCAACATCGTCCGCGTTATCTCGGCCGAGTGGCTGGCGTGGCTGCGGCTGGCGCGGCGCGGCGACACCCTCCCGAACCGGAGAGGTCAGGCGGCTCCCGTCTTCTCTCAAGGGGGAGGGGTCAAAAGCGTGACCAGCACGGATACTCAAGTTCTAGACCTGTCAGAATCGAGGAAAACAGAACCGTCGCAATGCTGCCGGAGGGCAGCGGGCGACCTCGACCGGAGCGCGCGCGCAGGAATCCGCGCGGATCGTGGCGGGGCCAGAGCCATGCGGTGATCGCATGCGACAGGGCCGCGACGTCCGTCCTGCCGAACGCACCGTCCGACCGAGCGAGCCCGGGTGGCTCAGGATGGCGCTCAGGACCCGAACGCTTCCGTCGTGCCGGAAACATCACCTTCCGCGCGGGTCGGAGATTCTGAACCGAATACGGTGGAGAGCCGTGAGGCGGCGCCCGCCGGTTGCGCCTCACGGCGTTGATAACAGTTATCCATCCATGCCAGAATGCTCGGAGGAGGAGCCGTCATGCCCAGCAGCGCCGATCTCGGTCCCCGGCTCGAACGGTACGTGACCAGCCTGGTGACGACCGGACGCTACAACTCGCGCAGCGAAGTGCTGCGCGAGGGCGTGCGCTTGGTCGAGGAACGGGAAAAGCGCCTCGTCGCGCTCGATGCCGCGATCGCCCGCGGCTTGGCCGACGCCGACGAGGGGCGGGTCACGCCGGCCGAGCGAGTCGCTGAGCGCCTGACGGCCAAGTATCGGGCCCGGGCGGAAGCCGGGGAGGCATGATCGTCGTCTTTACCGAAGAGGCGGAGGTCGATCTTGAGCACATCGCGAACTACATCGCCGAGGCGAATCCCCGCCGTGCGGTGAGCTTCGTCGACGAGCTGGTCGACTGCTGCCAGCGGCTGGCCGAGGCCCCGCAAGGATACCCGCTGGTCCCGCGCTACCGGCACAGCGGCGTGCGCCGCCGCTCCTATGGCCGATACCTGGTGTTCTATCGGGTCGGCGCGGACCGCATCGATATCCTGCACGTCCTCCACGGGGCCCAGGATTACGAGGCGATCCTGTTCCCGGGTGATTGAGCGGCGCCTTCGCACCCGGCCGGTATGGCTGAGCCGCCCCGGTCTCCCTCGCGATGGACACCGCAAACAGCGCGTAGCGGATCAGTCACTCACAACCCCACGACCCAGGCGCGTTCACGAACGTCAGTGCGTACGATCGGGCGACATCGGGAAGCGAGTCAGCGCGCAGGCCGATCCTGCGGAAGCCCGCACGCTCCCCGGCGGCATGCCGCCGGGGAGCGTGCGAGCAGGGCGTAGGGCCTGTGGCGGCCGCCGATCAGGGCCTCGACCAGCAGCCGCTCGACCTCCGGGACCGTGTTCGGTCGCGGCCGGCCGAGGATGCGGGCGACGCCCGCGGCATCGTCGGCGCTGCGGGTGAGGCGCGTGAAGAACACGCCTTTTCCGCGATGTCGTCCCGGTCGTACAGGCAGAGCTCTCTAGCATAGCCGAACAGGACGGTGATCCGGTCTTCGCGGCTGAGGCCTGCGGCGTCGACCGGCACGGCCGGCAACGCGGCGGCGTTGGCCGCATCGAAGCGCTCCAGGCCGAGCGTGACGCATGACGGGCCGAGGCCGAGCCGCTGGCTGGTCACCGCGTCCGGTCCGCCTGGATGGACCGAGCTGGCGGGAGGCTGACCGACGTCGAACCCTCGAACTCGTCCGTGGTTGTTTCGTACGATCCAACTACCGATGGTCCCCAAGCGGACCGGACCATATTGTTTCGTACGATATGTCCAGATCGCCGACCGACCCGACCACCCGGACCTATTCCGGGCTGACCGACGCCTACGCGTTCTTCAATGCCCGGCTGTTCACCGGCCGGCTGCCTGCGTGCCTGATCACCATGCAGCGCAAGTCCAAGGCCTACGGATATTTCGCCGGCCGCCGCTTCACCACGCCCGACGGCGTCGAGGTCACCGACGAGATCGCGCTCAACCCCCGGCACTTCGCCGAGCGCTCGACCGAGGCGACGCTCGCCACCCTGGTGCGCGAGATGGTCCACCTGCAGCAAGCGCATTTCGGCACGCCGTCCCGTCCCGGCTACCACAACCGAGAATGGGCCGAACTGATGCGCACGGTCGGGCTGATCCCGACCGCGACCGGCGAACCGGGCGGCAAGCAGACCGGGCAGCAAGTGGGTCACACGATCGAGCCGGGCGGCCGGTTCGCCCTGGCCTGCGCCGAGCTGATCGAGGCGCAAGGCTTCAGCGTGCCCTACGTCGAGCTCCGGAACGAGGCCGAGCGCGAGGCGCGGGAGCGGAAGGCGGCGAGCAAGACCCGGTACACCTGCCCGAGCTGCGGGGCGAACGCCTGGGCCAAGCCGGGGACCCGGCTCGCCTGCGAGGTCTGTCATCGATCGATGGAGGTGCGACGGCGTTGACGCGCGATGGCGCTCTGTTTGTTTCGTACGATCGATAGCGCGTCGGGGCGATCACTCCAGCAGCCAAGCCACGGGCCGCCACGCGAACACCCGGCGCAGCAGGCGGCGGCCGAGGAGGGCCGCGAGCCCGGCCCCGAGCATGAGCCAGGCCGGGCCCCAGGCGATGAGCCTGTCGCGCAGCGTCAGGTAGATCACCGCGGGAACACCCCCGACCGGCGCGACCGTCCCCTCCGTCCAGAGCGGGAGCTCGCAGTACCGCCGATTCGACGCCGCATCCGTCTTGAGCTGCGACGGGGTGCAGGACTGGCTCATCTGGCTGCGCAGGTCGGGGTTGGCCGCGACCAGGGCGAGCCACGCCGGGCCGTCGGAGCGCTGGGTCAGGCCCGCCCACTTGGCGTCCAGGCCGAGCGTGTCCCTGCGCCCGAGCCAGTAGCCCGCGCCGCCGCACAGGATGGGGTGCCGACATAGGACGGGCACAAAACCACGCTAAGGAGACAAACGAGGAACGAAGTTTGGGTTGGAGCGATGCTCAGGGGCCCAGTTCACCTGAGAGAAGGTACAGCTCCCATGTGGCGCGGCCCCGGGCGCTGATGGTCAACCTCTCGGGACTGCTCGGGGCGCTCTCCAGCAGGCCCAATTTGACCAACGGTCGGATCGAACTGGCGCTGATCACATCCTTGAGCTCGGGTTCGTAACCCTCGACGACGAGCCGCCAGCCCTGGGTTCCCCGTTCGGTCAGAGCGGGTTCGAGATGCCCGAGGCGCAGGCGATTGCCCTGACGGCCAAGGATGAACAGGCAGCAGGACCAGAATGCGTTCCTAGGACGCGGCGGAATGAACCCCCATTCGAGCGGGCCAGCCGTCGGCTCGGTCACCGGCGAGGCCGATCGGTGCGGGTCCTGGGCATCGGCGAAGCCTTGCTTGTAGGCGCGCTCCAGGGCTCGGGCGATCGTGCCGGCGGTATCGACGGCCCGGCCGTATTTCCGATCGTACCGATCCTTGAAGACGATCGCCCGAGCCTCCTCGCGGAAGTCGACCTTGCGGTAGGCGTTGGCCGGGGGCTTGCGCGGCGGCCGGCTCACGGGCGGACTCCGGCCACCGGTTTGCGATGGCGTTTGACGATCTCCGCCACTGTGTTCTTGCTGAGCCCGAGTTCGCGGCCGATCAGCCGGTAGCTCCGCCCGGCCTCGATCAGGGCCAAAACCTTCGGGGCGAGACGGTCGGATTTCGGCCTCTGGCCGGTCTGCCGCCCGAGCACCCGGCCCCGTGCCCGGGCCGCCGCCAGGCCCGAGCGGACACGCTCGCGCAGGAGTTCGCGCTCGAACTCGGCGATCCCGGCCAGCACCGTGGCCATCATGCGGCCGGTCGCGCTCGCCAGGTCGAAGGTCATGCCGCTCATCGCCACGACAGAGACGCGCCGGGCTTCGAGTTCACGCAGGGTTTCGAGAAGGTCGAGGGTCGAGCGGCCCCAGCGCGACAGCTCCGTCACCAGCACCACGTCGATCCGGCGGGCTTGCGCCAGCGCCATGACCTTGCGGCGCTCGATACGGTCGAGCTTCACCCCCGAGCCGGTTTCCCTGAACACGCCGACCACCGCGTAGCCGGCGCGCTCGGCGAAGGCACGCAGATCGCGCTCCTGACGCTCGCAGGATTGGTCCGCGGTCGAGACCCGGCAATAGATCGCCGCGCTCTGTCCCAATTGAACCCTCCCGGCCCTGCGCCCGCCAAGTCCTTGTTCCAGCTTGGCCTGCCGGCATCGCAAATAGCCATTACTCCAATTGGGACAGAGCCGCCATGCCACGCCGCCGAGCCGTGACCCGAACCCAACTCGACGCGTTGCTCGCCCTGGCGACGGACGAAGCCGACCTCGTCCGTTACTATACCCTGTCTCCAGCCGACCTCGCGGTCATCGCCCGGCGGCGGCGGGCTCACAATCGCCTCGGCTTTGCCGTCCAGCTCTGCGCACTGCGCTATCCGGGGCGTCTGCTCCATCGCGGTGAAGTCGTGCCGCGGGAGGTTCTGACGTTCATCGCCGACCAGCTCGATCTGCCCTCGGACGCTCTGGTCGACTACGCCATCCGGTCCCAGACCCGCTACGACCAACTCCAGGCCCTCTACACCGCGTTCGGGTTCAGGACCTTTGCCCGGCCCGATCGCATCGCGATGGCCCGATGGCTGCTGCCCCAGGCCCTGGCCACGACGAGTGGCACAACGCTCGCCCGGCTTCTCATGGAGGAGCTTCGCCGCCGGGCCATCGCCGCACCGGGTCCCACGGTGATCGAGCGTCTGACCGCCGACGCCTTGTCTCAGGCGGACCGGTATGTGGACCGTCAGATCGATGCCCGGCTCGACAATCGCCGGCGTGCCGCATTGGACGCCCTTCTGGACGTTCCCGCCGAGGCTGTGCTGAGCCCGCTCGCCTGGGCGCGTCAGCCACCGGGAGCGGCAGGACATCGCGCGTTGGTGCGCCTTCTCGGCCAGCTCGGGCGGCTTCGATCCCTCGGGCTCGACGCTACGCTCGTCGAGGCGATCCAAACCGATCGCCGCCAAGCCCTGGCCCGCGAAGGAATGCGCCTGTCCGCACAACACCTGAAGAGCCTGTCGCCCCTCCGGCGGCACGCCGTCCTCGCCGTCACCGCGCTGGACGCCATGACCCGCCTTACCGACGAAGCCGTCGGCCTGTTCGACCGGCTCGTGGGAGGGCTGTTCCGGCGGGCCGAGCGACGCGCCGCCTCCGAGTTGCAGGCCAACGCGCGGGCCGTCAACGACAAGATCCGGCTCCTCGCCCGCGTCGGGCATGCGTTGATCGCGGTGCGCGACGCACGAGGCGACGCCTTCGCGGCGATCGAGAGCGTCATCTCCTGGGACGGCTTCATGCGTGCGGTCGCCGAAGCGGATCGCCTGTCCCGTCCGGACGGAGCCGACCATGCCGCCCTTGCCGCCGCCAGTCACGGGCTCGTGCGCCGGATCGGCCCCCTGTTCCTCGACAGCTTCGCGTTCCATGGGATCGCCAGCACGGATGGCCTCCTGCGGGCGGTCGAGCGCATGCGCGTCTTCTATCGCGGGACGCGCCGCACGCTCCCAGGCGACCTACCGACCGGGTTCGTTCGGCATGGCTGGCGGAGCGCGGTCCTGCGCGGCGGTCACCTCGATGCCGCCGCTTACGAACTCTGCCTCTTCGCAGAGTTGCGCGACAGGCTGCGCGCCGGGGATGTCTGGGTCGCCGGCAGCCGGCAGTACCGTGCCATCGAAGACCAGATGATCCCGCAGGCACTGTTCACCACGATGCGGCAGGCAGGACCGCTGCCGCTCGCCGTTCCGGACGATCCGTCCGTCTATCTGCAAATGCGCAAGACGCTCCTCGGAGAGCGCCTGGACCAAGTGGAACGGCGTGCCGACCGCAACCTCCTCGCCGACGTCCGCATCTCCGCGACCGCCTTGCGGATCACCGCGCCACAGGCGATCACCCCCGAGGCCGCCGAAGATCTGGCCGCCCGCATCCAGGCCCTGATGCCGCGGATCCGGATCACGGATCTCGTCGCCGAAGTCGACGGCTGGACCGGTCTTTGCGACCACTTCACCCATCTCCGGACGGGCTTGCCGACGTCCGATCGGCGCATCGTCCTGACGGCGGTGCTGGCCGACGCCACCAATCTCGGTCTCACCCGCATGGCCGACGCCTGCGCGGTGGCCAGCTACCGCCAGCTCGCCTGGACGGCCGGATGGCATCTGAACGAGGACAACTATGGCCGGGCGCTGGCCGCGGTCGTCGCCGCTCAACACGCTCATCCCCTGGCCGCCGCGTTCGGGGCTGCGGTCGTGTCGAGTTCCGACGGGCAGCACTTCCCGCTCGGTGGGCACGCCGAGGGCGCCGGGACGATCAATCCGCACAAGGGATCTCACCCCGCCGTCTCGTTCTACACATTCATCTCCGGCCGCTATGCCCCGTTCCACACGAAGGTCATCTCGGCGACCGAGGGCGAAGCCGCCCACGTCATCGATGGCCTTCTCTACCATGGCGGCGGCGTCGACATCGCGATCCACCACACCGATGGCGGTGGCGTCTCGGACCATGTGTTCGGGCTCTGCCATCTGCTCGGCTTCCGCTTCGCGCCGCGCATCCCGAACCTCTCCGATCGCAGGCTCCATGCCTTTGCCCCGGCCGGGCGATGGCCGACGCTCGAACCGTTCCTGGCCGGCCGGATCGACGAAGCGTTGATCACGCGCCATTGGGACGACCTCCTGCGCTTGGCGACCTCCGTGCGCGTGGGCAGCGTGCCCGCCTCGCTGATGTTGCGGCGCCTCGGATCCTATCCGCGCCAAAACGGGCTGGCCCTGGCGCTGCGGGAGCTGGGGCGGATCGAGCGCACCCTGTTCACCCTCGACTGGCTGGAGGATCCCGGCCTGCGCCGACAGGCGAGCGCGGAACTGAACAAGGGCGAGTCCCGCAACGCGCTCGCTCGGGCGGTCTGCTTCCATCGCCTCGGGCGCATACGGGATCGCGACGCGGAGAGCCGTCAACATCGCGCCAGCGGCCTGAACCTGGTTGTGGCCGCGATCATCCTCTGGAACACGGTCTACATGGACCGCGCCATCCGTCAGTTGCGCCGCCAGGGCGAGCCCGTTCCGGACGATTTGCTCGCTCACCTGGCACCGCTCGGCTGGCAGCACATCAACCTCACCGGCGATTACATCTGGACCGGAGAAGCGGCGATCGGGCTCGATGGCTTCAGACCCCTCAACCGCAAGCACACTGACAGGTCCGATGTTCTTGCTCTGTCCGCTTAGCGTGGTTTTGTGCCCGTCCTATGTCGGCCCCCCG
>NZ_JAQPZJ010000008.1:0-50453 GCF_028920805.1 Methylobacterium sp. 092160098-2
GTTGCCGTCGACGGTCTTGAACTTCACCGCGAAGCCGCGCGGGTCGCGCTCGGTCTCCGGGCTCTCCTTGGCGCCGGCGACGGTGGAGAAGCGCACGAACATCGGCGTCTTCACGCCGGTCTCGGTGAGCACGCGGGCGCGGGTGTACTTGGAGGCCGGCTCGTCGCCGATCTTGCCGTAGGCCTCAAACCAGCCGTGGGCGCCGGCGCCGCGGGCGTGGACGACGCGCTCGGGGATACGCTCGCGGTCGAAGTGCGTGATCTTCTCGATGAACTGGTAGTTCTCGAGCGTCGCCGGGCCGCGCTCACCGACCGTCCGGGTGCTCTGGTTGTCCCGGACCGGATGGCCCTGGCGGGTGGTCAGGATCGGGCGTTGATCGCTCATGCGTATCGTCTCTCCGTTCAGCGAAGGCTCTCGGAGGCCGAGGCCAGCCTGGAACCGTTCTGGAAAAAGGTTATGACCCCGGCATGACCCCGAGGCAAATGCATCGTCACAAAGGTTCTGATAGATACAGCCTATGAATCTGGCTGGCCTCTCCCTCCGGGATCTCGAATATGTCGTCGCTGTGGCCGACGAAGGGCATTTCGGCCGGGCCGCCGAACGCTGCAATGTCAGCCAGCCGACGCTGAGCGTGCAGGTCCGCAAGCTGGAAACCGCGCTCGGCCTGACTTTGTTCGAGCGGTCGAACCGGCGGATCCTGCTGACCGAAGCGGGCCAAGCCATCATCCGGCAGGCGCGCGTCGTCCTGGCGGAGGCACAGCGGCTTCTGGCCCTCGCCAGGGAGGGCCGCGGCTCGCCGCTCACCGGGCGCCTCATCCTGGCGGCGATCCAGACGCTCGGCCCCTATTTCTTCCCGCTGGTGCTGCGGCCGCTGCGCGAGCAGTACCCGCTGCTGACGCTCTCTCTGTCGGAATCGCGGACCGCCGACATCGTCGAGGGCCTGCGCGACGGCCGCATCGACGCGGCCCTGGTCTCGCTTCCGCTGCCCTCCAACGGTCTCGCGGTCTCGCCGCTGTTCGTCGAGCCGTTCTGGCTCGCCTGCCCGGCCGAGCACGCCCTGGCCCGGGGCGGCGCGCTCTCGGCGACCGAGATCGCAGGGCCGGACCTGCTGCTGCTCGATGAGGGCAACTGTCTGCGCGACCAGACGATCGCGGCCTGCGGCGCCGGCTCGTCGGTCGGCCGCCATGCCACCAGCCTGGAGACGCTTCGCTCGATGGTGGCCGCCGGCGCCGGCTACACGCTGCTTCCGGCCCTCGCGGTGCCCGCCAGCCCCGATCCCAGCGGCCTGACGGTCACCCGGGCCTTCGATGTCGACGGTCCCGGCCGGACCATCGCGCTGGTCTGGCGGGCGAGCGATCCCCGCGCCGCGGGACTGGCGAACCTCGCCGCCTTCTTCCGGGCGCACGCGCCGCCCGGAACCGCGGCCTGCCGGGGCGACGACGCGGTGGCGTGAGCGGCGGTGTCGCGGGCACCTGGCCCCGCGGTGATGAAGACGGTCGCGCTTGGCGCGTCTATCAGGACTGATCAGGGCATGGGGAACGGGCCGATGCGGCGCAGGATGATCGGGGCAATTCTGGCGCTGCTCGCCCCCATCGGCGCCCACGCCGCGCCGACGGACAGCTTCGCCCGGATCGATCAGATCAACCGGGCCTCCCTGGTGATGACAGCCGAGACCGGTATCGTCCCGCGCCCCCTGGCCGCGACCATCGCCCGCGCGCTCGATCAGGTCGCCGCCGACGCCGCCAAGCCCAGCGCGGAACGGCCGGACGACTATCTCCGGATCGAGCCGCTGATCACCGCCATTGCTGGCCCGGAGGCGACCCGGATGCATTCGGGGCGCAGCCGCCAGGACATCATCCCGACGGTGCTGAAGCTGGAGCAGCGCGACCGCCTCCTCGCCCTTGCCCAGGCCCTGGACGAGACCCGTGGGGCCCTGCTGGCCGTAGCCGACCGCGAGGCCGACACGATCATTCCGGCCTATACAAACGGCGTGCAAGCCCAGCCGACGACGCTCGGCCACCTCTATCTCGGCTACGCGGCCGTGCTCGCCCGCGATGCGCAGCGCCTCCGCGAGGCCTGGGCGCGGCTCAACCTGTCACCCCTCGGCGCGGCCGCCCTCGGGACGTCGAGCTTCCCGGTGGACCGCAAGCGCCTGGCCGAGCTGCTCGGGTTCGATGCGCCCGTGGAGAACAGCTACGATGCCGGTCAGCTCGCGCCGATGGATATGGGCCTGGAATTGACCGGGCTTTCCGCGACACTCGCCACCACGGCCGGCAGCTTCGCGCAGGACCTCTACGCCCAGTATCATCAGACCCGGCCGTGGATCCTGCTGCGGGAGGGGGCGCTGACCGGGCCGAGCAGCATCATGCCGCAGAAGCGCAATCCCGTCGCCCTCTACGGCCTGCGCATGAAGGCGAGCGACGTGGTCGGGGCCGCGCAGGCCTTCGTCATCATGGCGCACAACGTCGATTCCGGGATGCCGGACTACAAGCGCAACCAGGCCGAGCCGCCGGGCCGGACGCTCGCCGAGGCCGCCGAGATGTGCCGGCGCTGGACCCGCGTGCTCGACGGGCTGGTCGTGGACCGGGCGCGGGCCGCCGACGAGGTCGCCGCCGACTATTCGACCACCACGGAACTCGCCGACACGCTTCAGCGCGAGGCGGACGTGCCGTTCCGGCTCGGCCACCACTTCGCCTCCGAGCTGGTGAGCTACGGCCGCAGCCACGATCTGCGGCCCGCCGATCTCCCGTTCGCGGAGGTGCGGCGGATCTACGCCGAGGCCGCCGCCGGGACGGGCCTGAAGCCGGACCTGCCCCTCGACGAGGCGCGCTTCCGGGCGGCCTTGTCGGCCCGGGGCATGATCGACGCGGCTGCGGGCCTCGGCGGCCCGCAGCCCGCGGAGGTCCGGCGCATGCTGGCCCGCGCCCGTGAGCGGCTTGAGGCCGATCGGGCATGGCGCGATGACCGCCGCAAGGGCCTGGCCGACGCCCGGGCACGCCTCGACACCGCCTTCGCCGCCCTGACCCACGAGCCCTGACGATTGCGCGGGGCGGCCGTGTCGAAACTCTGCCGTGACAGGGCCAATATTGCGCTATAGCGCGCGCCTGACGCCTGCCGTCTGAAGCGGGCCTCTCCCGATCGGTCGCCTTGCTCCCTCTCCGCATCCTCGGCCTCTGGGCCGCCCTCGCCGCCGCGTCCGCGGCCGTCTCATACGGCCTGATGCAGGCGCAGTTCCCGGCCGCGTTGCTGCTCGGGCCGATGATCGCGGCCATCGCGTTCGGGGTCGGCGGTTCGCGCCTCCGCGTACCCCGGGCCGCCTTCCAGGCCTCCCAGGCGGCGATCGGCTGCCTCGTGGCGCATGCGGTCACCGGGCAGATCGCCCAGACCCTGGTGGAGGACGGGCCGCTCATCGTCGCGGTCGTGCTGGTCACCGTCGCGGTCAGCGGCTTGGTCGGCTGGATCCTGACCCGCCTGCGCGTGCTGCCCGGGACCACCGCGGCTTGGGGATCGTCCCCCGGCGGCGCCTCCGCCATGGTCGCCATGGCCGAGGATTTCGGTGCCGATCCGCGCCTCGTGGCCTTCATGCAATACGTGCGCGTCGCGGCCGTGGTGTTCTCGGCCTCGCTGGCCGCCCGCTTCCTGATGGAGACGCCGGTTCCCGGGGCCTCGGCTGGCGTCGCCGAGGTGACCGGGCCGCTCTCCGTCTTCGCGACGCTGGCCGTCGCCATCGTGGGCGCGGGCGCGGCGCTCGCCCTGCGGGTGCCGGCCGGCGCGCAGGTCGGCCCGATGGTGCTCGGCAGCCTCCTCCACGCCACCGGGCTCGTGCGCATGGCGCTGCCGGTGCCCCTCCTCGAACTCGCCTATGCCTGCATCGGCATCTATGTCGGCCTGCGCTTCACCCGGGAGACGCTGCGCCTGACATTCACCGCCCTGCCCGGCATCCTGGCGGCGACCTTCTCGGTCATCGCCCTTTGCGCGGCCTGGGGCTGGGGGCTGACGCTGCTGCTGCCCATCGACCTGCTCACCGCAGTCCTCGCCACAAGTCCCGGCGGCCTCGATTCGGTGGCGATCATCGCTGTCGGCTCGAAGGCGGACGTCTCTTTCGTGCTGGCGGTCCAGACCCTGCGCCTGTTCGTGGTGCTGCTCACCGGTCCGCTGCTCGCCAAGTGGATCAGCCGGTCCGTGCCGGAGACCGCCATCCGATGAACGCCCTGGTTCTCGCCTTTCTGAATTCCTGGCGCGGCCTGCGCCACGGCGCGCGCACCGAGCGGGCCGTGCGGCAGGAACTCCTGCTCCTGGCTCTCGGCGTGCCGGTCGCCCTGTTCCTCGGCGCGACACTCTGGGTGCGGGTCGCCCTGATGGTCAGCCTGCTGCTGATGCTGGCCGCCGAATTCCTCAACACCGCCGTCGAGAAGCTCTGCGACCACGTCCATCCGGGGCATCACCCGATGATCGGTACGGTGAAGGACCTCGCCTCCGCCGGCACCTTCATGGCCCAGATGGCGGCGCTGCTCGTGTGGGTGGCGGCGCTGGTCGAGCGGCTGGGCTGACCTGCCGCGCGTGGGCGCGCTCGCATCCGCGGGCCGGAGGGTCTATCTGGCCGGCACAGCCCCGCGCATCGGCCGAGACTCCACACCGTGACGGACTACATCCGCAAGATCCTCACCGCCCGCGTCTACGACGTGGCGATCGAGAGCCCACTCGACCCGATGCCCCGGCTGACGCAGCGGCTCGGGCGGCCGGTCCTGCTGAAGCGCGAGGATCTCCAGCCGGTCTTCTCGTTCAAGCTGCGCGGCGCCTACAACAAGATGTCCGGCCTCAGTCCGGACCAGATCGCCCGCGGCGTCGTCTGCGCCTCGGCGGGCAACCACGCGCAGGGCGTGGCGCTGGCCGCCGCCAAGCTCGGGGCGCGCGCCGTGATCGTGATGCCGCGCACCACCCCGTCGATCAAGGTCGATGCCTGCCGGGCCCGGGGGGCCGAGGTCGTTCTGCACGGCGACGCCTTCGACGAGGCGCTCGCGCAGGCCAAGACCCTCGAGGCCGAGCAGGGCCTGACCTTCCTGCACCCCTTCGACGATCCCGACGTGATCGCCGGCCAGGGCACCATCGGCAAGGAGATCCTGGAGCAGCATACCGGCGCGATCGAGGCGATCTTCGTGCCGGTGGGCGGCGGCGGGCTCGCTGCCGGCGTCGCCACCTTCGTGAAGTATCTGCGGCCGGGCACCAAGGTGATCGGTGTCGAGCCGGAGGACGCCGCCTGCATGGCCGCGGCACTGGCGGCCGATACGCGGGTCAGCCTGCCCAGTGTCGGCCTGTTCGCCGACGGCGTCGCCGTGCGTCAGGCCGGCGAGGAGACCTTCCGGCTCTGCCGCGCGCATCTCGACGAGGTCATCACCGTCGATACCGACGCCATGTGCGCGGCGATCAAGGACATCTTCGACGACACCCGCGCGGTGTCGGAGCCCTCCGGGGCGCTGAGCCTCGCCGGCGCCAAGCTGTATGCCGAGCGCGAGGGCGGTGACGGCACGCTGATCGCCATCTCCTCGGGGGCGAACCTGAATTTCGACCGCCTGCGCCACATCGCCGAGCGCGCCGAGATCGGCGAGCAGCGCGAGGTCCTGATCGGCGTGACGATCCCCGAGCGCCCCGGCGCCTACCGCGCCTTCATCAACGCCCTCGGACCGCGGGCGATCACGGAATTCAACTACCGCCATGCGCCGGGCTCGGAGGCGCAGATCTTCGTCGGCATCAACGTCAGCGGCGGCAAGCGCGAGAAGCAGGCGCTGATCGCTTCGCTGCGCGAGGCCGGCTATCGCGTCCTCGACATGAGCGACAACGAGATGGCCAAGGTCCATGTCCGCTACATGGTCGGCGGCCGTGCCGTCGGGGTCGCGCACGAGCGGCTGTTCCGCTTCCAGTTCCCGGAGCGGCCGGGTGCGCTGATGAAGTTCCTCGACGCCCTCGGGCCGGATTTCGACATCACGCTGTTCCACTACCGCAACCACGGCGCCGATTACGGCCGGGTGCTCGCCGGGATCGCGGTGCCGCCGCCCGAGCGCGCCCGGTTCGACGCCGCCATCGACGCCCTCGGTTACCCGGCAACCGACGAGACCGAGAACCCGGCCTACCGCCTGTTCCTCGACGGCGAGGGCGCCGGGGCGGCCTGAGCCCCCTCAGCCCAGGCTGTCCCTGGGGGCTCTCGTCGCGCGCCTTCGAGCCACCTCGCTGTTCTCATGATCGAGGGGCAGAGTCGGGCACGGTCATTCCTCGGCCACCTCCACCGACGCGACATCGGGCATCGCCCGAAGCTTTGCCGCGATGGCCTCGAAGCTCGTCCGGGACAGACGCACGAACGTGATCGTCACCTCCTCGTGGTCCGAATCAGGACCCGGATGGACCGTGAAGGTCCGGACCCGTGAGGCCCGCTCGCCCGTCGCCGCCTGCACGGTGTCGAGCGACATCGCGCCTTTTCGGGCGGTCAGCCGGAGGGTCTGGGCGCGCATCCGGTCGCGCCAGCGCTGCTCGAAGGGCTTCACACCCGCCAGGATGCCGACGATGAGTGCCGTCGCGGCCAGGGCCGGCACGTAGAGGCCGCTGCCGATCGCCAGCCCGATCGCGGCCACCCCCCAGAGACTGGCCGCCGTGGTGAGACCCTTCACCACCTCGCCGCGCAGCAGGATCGTCCCCGCTCCGAGGAAGCCGATGCCGGAGACCACCTGCGCGGCTATTCGGGAGGGGTCGAGCACCACGTGGGCGGTGCCCAGCACGTCGGCGAATCCGAAGGCCGAGACCAGCATGATCAGGCAGGAGCCGACACAGACCAGCATGTGGGTCCGCAGGCCTGCGGCCCAGAGCAGGCGCTCGCGCTCCAGGCCGATCACGCTGCCGAACAGGGCCGCCAGCGCCAGCCGGGCCACCATCTCGCCGTTGCCGATCAGAGCCGCCTCCGTTTCTCCGCCCCGTGCGGATGGCGCGGATCCTTGCGGCTTTGCCGTGGGCGGATCAAGCGATCCCGAGGGCCGCCTTCTCGACTTCGTAAGCGGCCCGCACCGTGGCGGCCCCGTAGGACCGCTCCAGGCGCCGCACCGTGAAATGCGCGCGGGCGGCCGACTGGAAATGGTTCATGAAGGCCGTGTTGACCGCCGCCCCGCCGAAGGCGCCGAGGATCGGCACCGCCTGCGCGGCGACCTTCTGGGACACGACCAGACCGAAGCGCGCGGCGATCTGTGCGGTGAAGCGGATCAGCGCCGGGGCCGACTGGTCGAGGAGCGTTTTGCTGCCGGCATAGCGGGCCGCCTCCGACAGCGTCTTGGCCAGGGCCGCGCGGACGGCGAAGTAGCCGCTCTCGGTGAGCGCCGCGCCCGCCTCGGTCTCGGCCGTGGCCCGGCCGCCGAGGGCGAAGACCTGGACGCAGGCGAGCGCCCCCTCGGGGGTCTCGAGATCCTCGCCCTCCTCCCGGGCGATCTCGGCGATGGAGCGCAGCATCAGCGTGGTCGAGACCGGAAGCTCGACGGCCAGCGTCGCGAGGCCGAACGCGCCTCCGACCGCGCCGGACAGTGCCGCCATCGCCTTGTGCTTGGCGTCGCCCGAGCCGAGGAGCTGCGCGAACCGGCTCTCGGCCTTGGCGGCGACGGAACCGAGGCCCTCCCCTTCGGCCGGAACGAGTTCCCGGCGCGGCAGCGTCGCCAGGGCGACGCGCAGCGCCCCCCGCATGGCCGCCTCGGTGCTGCGGCTGACGGCTTCGGTGACCGGAGCCGGCAGCGATCGGCCGATGATGTCGAGGGGCGCGCCGGCCGCCGCGGAGAGCCGCCCCGCGAGGCTCGGACGCTCCAGCACCTGCACGGCGCGGCGCAGGGCGGCGAGGTCCGCGTCGCTCAGCGTCTTTTCTGGAGTCGCCGCCGGCAGCGTCTCGCCGGCTAAGGTGAGGTCGCTCGTGCTCATCCGTGAATCCCTGGATCTGTCGTGCTCACGCCGCCCCTGGCGCGCGCGCCGTGGTAGGAAGCTCGGGCCCCGGGATGCGGTTCCCCGCCTCCTGCGCATCCCGCGCCGGTGCCGCCGCGGCCTCCGCCTGCCCGGTCCTGCGCCCGACCGCGACGCAGAGCACCAGGACCGGGATACCCACGAGGGAGGTCATGACGAAGAAGGCCGGATAGCCGATCGCCGCGACCACGAAACCCGACGAGCCCGCGATCAGCTTGCCCGGCAGCGCGTAGAGCGAGGAGAACAGCGCGTACTGCGTCGCCGCGTAGGCCGGGCTGGTGAGGCTCGACATGTAGGCGATGAGCACGATGCCGGCGAAGGAGCCGCAGAAATTCTCGATCGAGATGGCGACCGTCAGGCGCCAGATCTCGGGCGCGCCGGCCGCCAGCCACGCGAAGGCGAGGTGCGAGGACGCGGCCAGGAAGGCGCCCAGCAGCAGCGTGGGGAACAGGCCGAGCCGGGCCAGGGCCCATCCGCCCGCGAACCCGCCCGCGATGCCGACCCAGATGCCGTAGAGCTTGGTGACGGTGGCGATCTCCTTCAGGTCGAAGCCCAGCGTCCGGTAGAGCGGGCTCGCCATCACGCCGGACAGGAAATCGGGGAGCCGGAACAAGGCCACGAGCAGGAGGATGCCCCAGAGCGCGCCGCCGAACCGGCCGTGCAGCTCGGTGAGCGGCTCCAGCACGGCGCGGCGCATCGACCAGAACCGGGAGCGGCCGGGCGTCTCCGCCTGAACCGTGCGAGGCCTGTCGAAGGCCGGGGCCAGCAGGGCGGCGATCATCCCGACCAGCATGAGCGCCGCCATGATCAGGTAGGCCAGCGTCCAGCCCCCCGCCGAGGCGATGAACAGCGCGCCCGCGCCGGCGGTGATCAGGCCGAGGCGGTAACCGAGGTTCGAGGTCGCCGCCAGGATACCCTGGAAGTCGCTGCCGGCGGCGTCGATGCGCCAGCCGTCGATCACCACATCCTGGCTCGCCGCGCAGAAGGCCACCAGGAAGGCCCCGAGTCCCAGGAGCGCGAGGTTGGTCTTCGGATCCGAGAAGGCCATCAGGGTCAGGCACAGGGCGACCGCGGCCTGCGTGGTCACCATCCAGGCCCGGCGGCGCCCGAGGCGGGCACTCAGCACCGGAACGTTCAGCCTGTCGATCGCGGGCGCCCAGAGGAACTTCAGCGAGTAAGGCAGCGCCACGTAGCTGAACAGGCCGATCGCCCGCACGTCGATGTCCGAGAAGGCGAGGCGGAGCGTGAAGGTGCCGAGGACCAGGAGCAGCGGCAGGCCCGAGGAGAATCCGAGAGCCAGCATGAGCACGATCCGCCGGTCCTCGACGATGTCGCGGAGCCGGAAGCGACGCATCGCCTGTGGCTGGTTCGCCATGGCATGGAACTCCTGAGCCTTCGTGGCCTTGATCTCGCGAAATCGTGGCAGCCTTACGCCGCACCGGTTTTCGCTGGATCGTGATGTGTTGCGCCTCAATCTTGGTAGAAGCTTGCTTAACGCGGTGTCCACGTCCCACGGATCGCGGCGTGTTGGAGGCGCCGCCGGACGAACGGGCACGCCGCCCAGTCGTGGAATGATGCGTTGAGTCTCCGATCCGAGTCCGCTCCGCCGTTGGCGAAGCTCGTCGACGCGTTCGCGCGCAGCCCGTCGCCCATGGTGATCACCGATGCCCGCGCTCCGGACAACCCGATCGCCTGGGCGAACGACGCATTCCTGCAGGTGACAGGCTACACCGCTGACGAGATCGTCGGGCGCAACTGCCGGATGCTGCAGGGTCCGGCCACCGACCGTTTCACGGTCGAGCGGATCCGCTCGGCCGTACAGGCCGCGGAGCCGATCTCCGTCGAGCTGCTCAACTACCGGAAGGACGGGACGACCTTCTGGAACGCGATGACCATCACGCCGGTGAACGACGCCGAGGGTCTCGCCTTCTTCTATGCCGCCCAGGCGGACATGACCTATGTCCACCAGATGGAAGTGTCGATGCGCGGCACCAACGACGAGCTGGAGCGCCTCGTCAACGCGCGGACCCAGGATCTGACCACCGCCCTTGAGCAGAAGACGGCCCTGCTGCACGAGGTTGATCACCGGGTTAAGAACAATCTTCAGGTGATTTCCTCGCTGATGCTGCTGAAGGCCCGGCGAACGCCCGAGGGCGAGGCGCGGGACGCGCTCCAGGGCATGGCCGAGCGGATCGGCGCGCTCTCGACAGCCCATCGGATGCTGTATTCCGAGGGCGACTGCACGCATTTCAACCTCGGCGACTTCGCGGCCGAGTTCCTGGCCGACATGAATGCCGGCCTGGATCCGGAGCGGCGCCGGGTCGAGGCCGACGTCGAGTCGATCGCCGTAGCTGCCGCGATGGCGGCGCCCCTGGCCCTGATGATCCACGAACTCACGGCAAACGCCCTGCGCCACGCCTTCCCGGGCGAGCGGGAGGGACGCGTGTCGATCGTCGCCCGCCGCACCGAGAGAGGGATGCATATGACGATTCGCGACGACGGCGTCGGTGTCGCCGCGGCGGCTCCGAATCCGGCCGGCTTCGGGCGAAATCTGGTGGAGATGGTGGTCCGGCAGATGCGCGGGACCATCGCCTGGGCGGATGCCGGTCCGGGCACGACCGTCGACATCGATATCCCGCTCCAGCAGCCGGCTTGAGAAATCGACGTGCAGGCTTCAAGCTCGGCGGCCACGGGGCCGGAGGACGATGAACGCATGGGGACCGGGAACGCCGCCGCGCTCCGCATCCTCGTGGTGGAGGACGAGGCCCTGATCGCCCTCGAGCTGGAATGCCTGCTGGACGATCTCGGGCATGTCACGGTCGGTGTCGCCGGCAACGCCACCGAGGCGATCGCCATGGGCCGCTCCACCGCGCCCGACGTTGCGCTCGTGGACATCCACCTCGTCGACGGTCCGACCGGAATCGACGTCGCCAGGGCGCTCTCGGCCGACCGACGCACCACGGTGGTGTTCATGACCGCCAACGCCAAGCGCATTCCGGCGGATTTCGCCGGGGCGATCGGCGTGATCGCGAAACCCTATTCCGAGCGCGTCGTGGCCAGCACCCTCGACTACGTGGCCGATCGCCGGGCCGGTCGCCACGGGCCGGCCTGTCCGGACGGGTTCTCGCCCGCGCCCGTCTGACGCGCGTCGAGGCGCGTCGCTACGGGGCTTCGCCGTCTCAGCTTCGCGTCGCTCGCTCGCGCTTCAACCGGTAGAGCGCATCCAGCGCTTCCCGCGGCGTCAGGGCGTCGGGGTCGATGGCGTCGAGGAGCGCGCCCAGCGGGTCCTCCTGCGGCGGCTCCGGCGGCGGTGGTGGCGCCAGGGCGGCAAAGAGCGGCAGGTCGTCGATCCGCGCGCGCGCGGGGCGGCCCATCTCGGCCTTCTCGAGACTCTTGAGGATCGCCCCGGCCCGGGTCACGACGCTGCCCGGCAGACCTGCGAGCCGCGCCACCTGCAGGCCGTAGCTGCGCTCGGCGACGCCGGGCACGACCTCGTGCAGAAACACGACGCCGTCCCGATGCTCGGCCACCTTCAGGGTCGCATTGTCCAGCCGCGCCAGCCGGTCACCGAGGGCGGTCAACTCGTGGAAATGCGTCGCGAAGAGCGCCCGACAGGCATTCACCTCGTGGAGATGCTCCAGGCACGCCCAGGCGATCGACAGGCCGTCGAAGGTCGCGGTGCCGCGGCCGATCTCGTCCAGGATCACCAGGGAGCGCCGGGTCGCCTGATTCAGGATCGCGGCGGTCTCGACCATCTCGACCATGAACGTCGACTGGCCACGGGCGAGGTCGTCCGCGGCGCCGACCCGGGAGAACAGCCGGTCGACCCGGCCGATGCGCGCCTCCGCAGCCGGCACGAAGGCGCCCATCTGGGCGAGCACGGCGATCAGCGCGTTCTGGCGCAGGAAGGTCGATTTGCCGCCCATGTTCGGGCCGGTGATCAGGCGGATCCGGCCGCGGGTATCGCCCGACAGGTCGCAATCATTGGCGATGAACGGCTCGCCCGCCCGGCGCAGAGCCGCCTCGACCACCGGATGGCGCCCGCCGACCACGACGAAGCTCAAGGACTCATCGACGACGGGCCGGCGCCAGTCGAGTTCGACGGCGAGTTCGGCGTGGCTCGCCGCCACATCGAGACCCGCGAGGGCCTCGGCCACCTCGGCGATGGCCTCGGCCTGAGCCAAGACGCGGGCCGCGAGGTCGTCGAAGACGGCCGCTTCCAGGGCGAGCGCCCGGTCGGAGGCGCCCGAGATCTTCGACTCGAGTTCGCCCAGTTCGACGCTGGTGAAGCGCATGGCGTCCACCATGGTCTGGCGGTGGACGAACTCGCTCTGGAGACCCTTCAGGCAGGCCTCGCCGACGGATTGCGGAACCTCGATGAAAAAGCCCAGGAGGTTGTTGTGCTTGATCCGCAGGGTGCGGCAGCCGGTCTGCTCGGCGTAGCGTGCCTGCAAGGCGGCGATCACCTTGCGGGAATCCTGACCCAGGGTCCGCGCCTCGTCGATCTCCGGATGATACCCCGCCCGCACGAAGCCGCCGTCGCGCCGGCTCAGCGGCAGATCGTCGGCCAGCGCCGCCGCCAGGGTGGCGATGAGGTCCGGGTTGGCCTCCGCCAAATGCTCGGCCAGCCGGGCGAGATCCTCCGGGAGGTCGGGAATCGCAGCGAGTCGGGCGCCGAGATCCGCCGCCACGGCGAGGCCGTCGCGGATGGCCGCGAGGTCGCGCGGTCCCGCACGGCCGAGGCCGGTTCGCGACAGCGCCCGGGCGAGGTCGGGGGCCCGCGCAAGGGCGTCGCGCAGGCTGCCGCGCAGGCGGCCGTCCTCGACCAGATGGGCCACCGCCGCGTGCCGCCGGGTAATGGCGTCGAGATGGGTGAGCGGGCCGGCCAAGTGCTCGGCCAGCAGCCGGGCACCATTTGCCGTCACGGTCCGGTCGATCGTGGCGAGCAGGCTTCCCGTCCGCTCGCCCGACAGGGTGCGGGTGAGTTCGAGATTGGCGCGCGTCGCCGCATCGATCGCCAGGGTCGCGCCGCCATCCTCGCGGGTCGGAACCGTGAGCGGTGGTCGCGCGGCGAGCTGCGTGCGGCCGATGTAGAGCAGCGCGGCCCCGGCCGCCGCGATCTCGGCCCGGGTGAATTGGCCGAACCCCTCCAGGGTCGAGACCCCGTACTGCTCGCGCAGGCGCCGCTCGGCGGCCGCGGGCTCAAGCTCGGCCTGGGCCAGGGGCACGATCGCGGCGCGGCTCTCCTGCCAGATCCGCGCGAGGGCCGGATCGGCGTGGATCGCCTCCGACAGGACGATCTCCCGCGGGTCGTGCCGGGCAATGGCACCGGACAGGTCGCCGCCCGCGACCTCGCTCAAGGAGAAGCGGCCGGTGGAGATGTCCACCGCGGCGAGGCCGTAGGCGACGGCACCCTCACCGGTCTTCCGGCGGCCGATCGCCAGGAGCAGGTTCGCCCGGGCCGGGTCGAGGAGCCGATCCTCGGTGATCGTGCCGGGGGTGACGAGCCGCACGACCTCGCGGCGGACCACGGATTTCGGCCCACGCTTCTTGGCCTCGGCCGGATCCTCGGTCTGCTCACAGACCGCCACCCGGTGACCGAGGGCGATGAGGCGATTCAGATAGTCGTCGGACCGGTCGACCGGCACGCCGCACATCGGGATCTCGCTGCCCGCGTGCTTGCCGCGCTTCGTCAGGACGATGCCGAGCGCCCGGGACGCGATCTCCGCATCCTCGAAGAACAGCTCGTAGAAGTCGCCCATCCTGTAGAACAGGAGACAGTCCGGATTCGCAGCCTTGATCTCGATGTATTGCGCCATCATCGGCGTGGCGCCGGCCGGGTCCAGACCGGGCGTGGGCGTCGTATCGGCGGCGGGGCGGACGGCGGTTCGGGCCATGCCGCCTCTTAGCAGAGCGTCGACGGCGAATCAGGCCGCTCAAGCCGACGCAGCTGGGGAGAAGGCGTATCGCCGGTGGATGGCGCCCGGATCCGACGCACGCAGCGCGGGTCCGAGCGCCGTTAGGAACTCAGTGGCGCGGGCCGCCCGTGGTGTTGCCGAGCTGCTGCTGGTAGCCGGGGCGCGACGGATTGCGGGCGTTCGGGTCGCCGTGGCGCATCGTGTTCATGCGCCGCATCCGGCGGTGGTGCCGGGCCGAGTGATGGCGGTGCATGCGGTAATGCCGATGCATCGCAACGGTCTCGACCATATCAGATCCCGCCAGACCGGGCTGCGCCATCGCCGGCGCGGCCTGCGACGCGACGGTTCCGGCCAGAAGGCCACCGAAGACCACACCCGCGGTTAGAAAAGAACGAACAGACATCGTGGAGTAGCTCCGATCAGCTTCTATGAGCCACCAGCTAAGAAACAAGTGATCGTAATGTTCCGGATCAGGGCGTTAAAAATAATACCCATTCTTTGGTTGGCGTGCGGACCGATGCGGCAGCCGTCGCGTCTCCGGGCGGGACGGTGCCGGGATCGGCGATACCCGTCCGTGCATTGATTTCGGCTCTCACCTCAGCCCGGGCGGCGGGCGAGAAGCCGTGTTCGCTCGGTGGTTCAGAACACGGGTTCAGCACAGGGGTTCAGCACAGGAAGGTGCGGAGTTCGGCGCTGACCGAAGCGGGTTCCTCATGCGCCAGCCAGTGGCTGGCCTGCGCGTACCATTGGATGCGCCCCGCGTCGCAGAGAGCGAGACTGGCTTCCGCCAAGCCGGATTGCAGCGCGGTGTCCCGTCGCCCCCAGAGGATCAACGCCGGGACGCGGACCCGGGGCGGCCGCGCCCGGGGAAGTCGCACCAGGGCCCGGTACCAGTTCAGCATGCCGGTCATCGCGTCCGGCTGCAGCCACGCCTCGACGTAGCGGTCGAGGTCGGCCTGCGCGAAGGCGCCGGGGCGGCTTGTGGTCGTCAGCGCGCGGCGCAGGGCCCGGCAGCGATCGGCCGTGAGCAGCCGTTCGGGCAGGTGCGGGATCTGGAACAGGCCGACATAGGTGCTGCGCAGCCACTGGCCCGGATGGTGCCGCATGTAGGTGCCGACCACGGCGGGATGCGGCGCGTTGAGGATCGCCAGCCGGTCGATCCGCTCGGGATGGCGGCTCGCCACCCACCACGCGACGAGGCCGCCCCAATCATGGCCGACCAGGCGGACCGTGGGAGCGCCATAGGCGTCAGCCAGGGCCAGAACGTCGCCTGCCAGACGATCCAGGTGATAGGCGGCGATCCCCGCGGGCTTGTCGCTGAGGCCGTAGCCGCGCTGGTCCGGCGCGATCACCCGCAGACCCGCCTCGGCGAGAGGCCCGATCTGATGGCGCCAGCCGAACCAGAATTCGGGAAAACCGTGCAGCAGGATGGTCGGCGGTCCTGTCTCGGGACCCGCCTCGGCCACGTTCAGGCCCACCTCCGGCAACTCGACACGGCGCAACCTCACACCCGCGACGGTCATGTTCTCGTGCGCTCCGTCCTGCCCGCCTTGCCGGCGGCGGGAAACGCCTCCGCGTCCAGATCCGATCCGCTCAGAAGCCGAGCGCGCCGCAGGTTTCCGCCTCAGGCGAGAGCTGGTCGCGCAGGCGCTCCGGCGCAGTCCGGGTCCAGAGGCACAGGAGGACGAAGGCGGCCCCGTGCAGGAGGGCGTGCGGTGCGGAGCGATCGTCCGGAGCGGTCCGGTCCCGCTCGGAACCGGTCACGGTGTCGGTCGGAGGCGTCGCAGTGTGGGGCATGGCTCTGATCTCCAAAGGACATCCTGCAGGAGACATCGTCACCGAATGCCCGGAGTTACAGGGCCGAGGGACCCGCGCGTGCGCCGCCGCACGCGGACATCTCAGCGCACCGGGTCCAGCCAGCGCGCGAGCCTCCCGGTCGCAAGGCCGGCGCGGGTTTCCCGGTAGCCGAGTTCCGCCGATTCGCGGAAGCGCGACCAGGCGCGCAGATCGATGCCGGAGAGCTGGGGCTTGAGCACGGCGGTCGCGTGCGCCGCCGCCATCAGGCTCTGGGCGTCGCTCGACACGGTGGCGGCGCGCAGCAGCAGCGGTGCCAGACCCGGCATCGCCAGCGGCGAGCCGATCAGCTTGCGTACGAGCCGGCCGCTCCAGCCGCGCTGCGGCATGTCCTGGAACGCCCGGTCGGTCCCGACATCGACGGCCAGAACCGGTCCGCGCTCCAGCCCGGCGGCGACATCCGCCGGCAGGTTGTTCATCATGCCGCCATCGACCAGGACGCCCTCGTCGCAGAGCACCGGCGGCAGGAGGCCGGGAATCGCGATGCTGGCCCGCAGGGCTTTCGGCAGGTCGCCCGAGCGATGCACCATGGTGCTGCCGGTGGTCAGGTTCGACGAGACGCAGAAGAACGGCAGCCAGAGATCCTCGATACACACCCCCCCGTAACGCGCCGCGAGACCGGTATCGACCTTGGCGCCGCGGGTCAGGGCGTGCAGCGGCAGCGTGTAGTCGTTGATCGGATTGCTGGTGGCGAAGAACGCCTCGATCTGCGCCTGGATCTCCGCGACGTTCCAGCCCATGGCGAGGCTCGCCGCGATGATCGCGCCCATGCTGGTCCCGCCGACGAAATCCGGCGTGCAGGCGACCTCGTCGAGGGCCTTCAGCACCCCGAGATGGGCCAGCCCGCGCGCTCCGCCCCCGCCGAGGACGAGGCCCCGTGCGGCGCCGCTGGCGAGCCGGGCGAGGCGATGCAGATCGCCCCGATTGCCGTCTCGGAGCTGGATTCGCATCGCCGCAGGCAGGGCGGCGACCTCCGGATGCAGGGGCTTCGGGCGCCGGGCCGCCGGATCCTGGCGGACGACGAGATCCATCCGGATCCAATCGGAGCGGACCCGGTCGAGATAGGCTGCCGCGCTGGGCCGCGGCGGCGCGCCGGGCTCGGCCAGGAGCAGGACGTGGTCGCCGCGCCGCTGGCTCTGCCGGCACCAGGGGCAGTCGATGTCGTGCGCTGAGAAGATCGTGCGCGCATGGCCGCCCTCGAAGGCCTGGAACCAGGCCTCGTCAGCCCCCTCCGGCCAGTCGGTGAGACAGCCGGTTGCGCCGGGCAGCAGGGCGTCGAAGGCGCCGGCGAGTTGCCGCGCAACATGAGCAGGATCGGGCCCCTCCGTCACGGCCAGGATCGTGAAGATTCGCGGCGCATGGTGGACCGAATGGCCGTCGTAGATCGCCCGCAGGCGGTCGGCGAGCATCCGGGCGAAGTAGAGGAGCGTATGCGGATGCTCGGCGATGACCGCCTCGAAGGCATCCCGGGTGAGCCGCAGGAGATGCGAATCGCGCAGGGCCACCACGGTGGCCGCCCGCGGAGCGTCCGACAGCAGGGCCATCTCGCCGAAGGTTTCGGGCGGGCGCAGGCGCGCGATCCGGGTCGGCCGCCCGGCGTGGTCGCGGGTGGAGACGCCGACCACGCCGGAGACGAGCGTGTAGAGGGCGTTTCCGGTCTCGCCCTGCTCGAACAGGATCCGGCCACCCGGAACCGCAACCGGCACCATGCGGGCCCGAACGGCCGCGACCGCCGCCGCGTCGAGCCCGGCCAGGAACGGGATCTCGGGGGCGCTCACCCTGCCACCGCCGCGGCGATCGTCTGGCGCAGCCCTGGCGACACATTGAGCCCCATCGTTCCGTCCCCCCTCCCCGTCCGGCGCGCGACGCGCCACCATAGAGCAGGCGTCCCGTCGCTCCGCACCGTGACCGCGGCGCGCATCTGAAACGCTGATCTCTTCGCGCCGCGCCGGCCATCCGCTACAGGCGGAGCAACGCCGGAACCGGGAGGAACGCATGTCGACGGCTGAGCGAATCGCGATCGTGACCGGGGCTGGGACGGGGGTCGGCAAGGCTGCCGCCCTGGCCCTCGCCGGCGCCGGATGGCGCGTCGTGCTTTCGGGGCGGCGTCGGGAGCCCCTGGACGACGTCGCGGCGCAGATCGGCGACGGGGCTCTCGCGGTGCCCACCGACGTGACCGATCCCGACTCGATCGCCGCCCTGTTCGCCCGCACGCGGGCGGAATTCGGCCGCCTCGACCTGCTGTTCAACAATGCCGGCATCGGCGCCCCGGCGGTTCCGCTGGAGGATCTGCCGCTCGAGACTTGGCGGCAGGTGGTCGATACCAACCTCACCGCCCTGTTCCTGTGCACGCAGCATGCCTTTCGGATCATGCGCGATCAGAATCCCCGGGGCGGCCGGATCATCAACAACGGCTCGATCTCGGCGCACGCGCCCCGGCCGAATTCCATCGCCTACACGGCGACCAAGCACGCCGTGACGGGGCTGACCAAGGCGACATCCCTGGATGGGCGCGCCTATGACATCGCCTGCGGACAGATCGACATCGGCAATGCCGACACGCCCATGGGCGGAAAGATGAAGGCCGGTGTCCCGCAGGCGGACGGCTCCCTGCGTGCCGAGGCGGTGATGGATCCCGACCATGTGGGTCAGGCGGTGCTCTCAATGGCGAGCCTGCCGCTGGAGGCGAACGTGCAGTTCATGACGATCATGGCCACCAAGATGCCGTTCGTCGGGCGCGGCTGAGCCGCCCCGGATTCGCAACGGTCGGCCGCCGTCGATGGGCGGCCCCGGTCATGCCGGTGCTGTCCAGGTACGCCTCCTGCGGTGCGTTTGCAGCGCTGTGCCCAGATCCGACCCGACATGGTCGCGCCGGTCGCTCCGCGGCCCCATGGTCGAGCCGCGTTCCAGGGGCGGATCGCGATCGCGGCCGCCGGAACGTCGCTGATCGCGCGAAGCACGCACAGCGCGTTGCGCATGAAGGCGACCCCTGAATCGATCCGGCGAGCCGGCCGGGCCGATCACGTCGTCGCAATCTTCGCCCTGTCCGGTCGGGATGCCGCCCAGCACGGCGACAGCGAAGCGGTGACCCCGACCGGCGACCTCGTCGTGTCCGATGGTCGCCCGATCGTGGCCGAGAGGCGGCCGTCAGCGCCCTGATACTCGACCTGCCGCGCAAGGCTCTCGCGCCCGGCACAGCCACGTATTTTTGACGCGCAAAGCCAGGCGGGCCGATTGACGGCACAATTCATAACTCATACAAATTGGTCGCGAAAAACGGGTTGGGTGCAGCCAATTCCATAGGAGAGGAGATCGCGCGTCACGCGCGCTGACGTCGGAGGTTCCGGGAGGCGACCTTTTGAAGAGCCCGATGTCCAGTTAAAAATTCTCAATGGGTCCGGCGAATAGATATGTGCAGTCGTTTCTCGCGCCACATGTCGGCTGTGTCGCAGTGGACGGCCGGTTGCATCGGCGTTTGTACCAATAAAACGGTTCGTTGAGTTCGTATTTCGCGATCTCGGCAAAGCGAGATCGTCAATTTGATCGCATAAATATAACGATAAGGAGGGGGAAAATCATGATCGTCAAGCAGTGGATTTCCGGGATAGCCAAGAAGAAATCGCGCTCCGGACCGTCAATCCTGAGTGCTGCGCTTCTGGGGGCGCTCGCCGTGACATCGGCACAGGCCGCGGGCAGCGATCCCATCGGTGTCGCCATGCCGACGAAATCCTCCCAACGCTGGATCGACGACGGCAACAACATCGTCCGATTGCTGAAGGCCAAAGGCTACAAACCCGACCTGCAATACGCGGACGACGACATCCCGACGCAGCTCGCCCAGATCGAGAACATGCTCACCAAGGGGGCAAAGATCTTGGTGGTCGCCTCCATCGACGGCACGACCCTGAGTGATGTCCTGGCCAAGGCGCATGAACGGGGCGTCACGGTCATCGCCTATGACCGGCTGATCAAGGGAACGCCGAACGTTGATTACTATGCGACTTTCGACAACTATAAGGTAGGCGTCCAGCAGGCCACGTCGATTGTCGACGCCCTCGGACTGAAGGAGGGCAAGGGGCCCTTCAACATCGAGCTGTTCGGCGGTTCGCCCGACGACAATAACGCATACTTTTTCTACGACGGCGCCCTGTCGGTGCTGAAACCCTACCTGGATTCGAAGAAGCTCGTGGTCCGCTCGGGCCAGTTCGGCATGGACAAGGTCTCGATCCTGCGGTGGGATCCGGCGACTGCCCAGGCCCGGATGGATAACCTGCTCTCGGCCTATTACGGCACCGCGCATCTCGATGCCGTGCTGTCGCCCTATGACGGCATCTCCACGGCCATCCTCTCCTCGGTCAAGAGCGTGGGCTACGGGTCCGGCGGTGTGACGTTGCCGGTGGTCAGCGGCCAGGATGCCGAGCTGCAATCGGTCAAGTCGATCATCGCGGGCGAGCAGACGGCCACGATCTTCAAGGACACCCGGGATCTGGCGAAAGTGACGGTGGCGATGATCGACGCCATCGAGGCTGGCCAGCAGCCCGAGGTCAACGACGTGAAGACCTACAACAACGGCAAGAAGATCGTCCCGTCCTACCTGCTGACGCCGGTGATCGTCACCAAGGCCAACTGGAAATCGGCCCTCGTCGATACGGGCTACTACAGCCTCGACCAGCTCAAGTGATCGAAGCCTGGCCGGAGCCCGCCGGCTCCGGCGATTCCCATCCTCGCGCCGCACGAGCCGGCGCGGGGGCCGAAGGTGCAGTCCGAGCTGGTAGGCGTCGCATGCAGCCCGTCCTCGAAATGCGGGGGATCTCCAAGACCTTCCCCGGCGTGAAGGCCCTCGACGACGTCAACCTCACCGTCGAGCCCGCCGAGATCCTCGCCCTCGTTGGCGAGAACGGTGCCGGGAAATCGACGCTGATGAAGGTTCTGAGCGGCGTCTATCCCCACGGATCCTACGCGGGCTGCATCACCTATGAGGGCCGGCCCGGCCAGTTCCGGAACATCTCCGACAGCGAGCGCCTCGGAATCGTCATCATCCACCAGGAACTGGCCCTGGTCCCCTATCTGTCGATCGCCGAGAACATCTTCCTCGGCAACGAGCCGGCCCGCTTCGGGATCATCGACCGGGGCCGGGTTTCCGCCCGGGCGCGTGAGCTGATGGCGATGGTGGGCCTCGATGAGAGCCCCGACACCCTCGTCACCCATCTCGGTGTCGGCAAGCAGCAACTCGTGGAGATCGCCAAGGCGCTCTCCAAGGAGGTCAAGCTGCTGATCCTCGATGAGCCGACCGCGAGCCTCAGCGAGACGGACAGCGAAGCCCTGCTGCAGCTTCTGCTGCGCTTCAAGGCGCAGGGCATCGCCTCGATCCTGATCTCCCACAAGCTCAACGAGATCGCGAAGGTAGCCGACCGGATTACCGTCCTGCGCGACGGCACCACCGTCGAGACCCTCGACTGCCGCAGCGGCGCGGTCGACGAGGACCGCATCATCCGGGCCATGGTCGGTCGCACGCTAGAGAACCGCTATCCGGTGCGGACGCCGCGGATCGGCGACCTTCTGATGGAGGTCTGCGGCTGGACCGTTCACCACCCGCTTCACGGCGATCGCGCGGTGGTGCGCGACGTCAGCCTGACCCTGCGCAGGGGCGAGATCGTCGGGATCGCCGGCCTGATGGGCGCGGGCCGAACGGAACTCGCCATGAGCCTCTTCGGCCGCTCCTACGGTCAGGGCGTCCGCGGCAACGTCCGGATCGACGGTGCCGAAGTCGACGTCTCGACGATCGACCGGGCGATCGCTGCGGGCATCGCCTATGTGACCGAGGACCGCAAGCAGCTCGGGCTCGTGCTGGGCGAGGACATCGCCCGGAACACCACCTTGGCGAACCTTCCGAAAATCTCCACCGCGACGGTGATCGACGAGGAGGCCGAGCAGCGGGTCGCCGGCGGCTATCGCACCAAGATGCGCATCCGCTCCTTCGGGGTGACGCAGCAGACCGTCAATCTGTCCGGCGGCAACCAGCAGAAGGTCGTGCTGAGCAAGTGGCTGTTCACCCAGCCCGAGGTGCTGATCCTCGACGAGCCGACCCGGGGCATCGATGTCGGAGCCAAGTACGAAATCTACAGCATCATCAACGGACTGGCCGACGACGGGCGCGGTGTCCTGATGATCTCTTCGGAGATGCCGGAGCTGCTCGGCCTCTGCGACCGCATCTACGTCATGAACGAGGGACGCTTCGTTGCCGAGTTCTCGCGCGCCGAGGCCAGCCAGGAAGCGATCATGCGCGCGATCATGCGCTCCAAGGGCCTGAACGGATGACCGACATCACGATGAGCAAGTCCATGCTTCCCGGCGGCGACGTTGGCGGCGACACGGCCGCAAGCGAGCCGCGGGGCCGACGCGGCCGGCTGCCGATGACGCAATTGCGGACCTACGGGCTGCTCTTCGCGCTGGCGGTGATCACGGTGTTCTTCGAAGTCGCCACCGGCGGCGTCCTGTTCCAGCCGCTGAACCTGACGAACCTCATCCTGCAGAACAGCTACGTCGTCGTGATGGCGCTCGGGATGCTGCTCGTCATCGTGGCCGGCCACATCGATCTGTCGATCGGATCCGTGGTCGGCTTCGTCGGCGCACTCGCGGCGCTGCTGATGGTCCGCTTCGGTTTCGACCCGCTCTCCGCCTCCGTGCTGTGCCTCGCGGTCGGCGCGGTCATCGGCGGATTGCAGGGCTACTTCGTGGCCTATCTCGCCATACCGAGCTTCATCGTCACCCTGTCCGGAATGATGGTGTTTCGAGGCCTGACCCAGGTGCTGCTGCAGGGCACCTCCATCGGCCCCTTTCCGGAAGTGTTCCAGCTGCTGGCCAAGGGCTTCCTCTCCAACTTCGCCGGACCTGCGACGTCCCTCCTGATCGCGCTTGTCTTCGTCGCCTCGCTGGTCGGTTTGAACTGGCGGCGGCGGCAGGCGCAGGTGAGGACCGGAGAGGCGGCGCAGAGCTTGGCGAGCTTCATCGGCCGCAACGGTGTCACCGCCGTCCTCATCCTTGCCTTCGCGTGGCAGATGAGTGCCTATCGGGGCCTGCCCAACGTCCTGCTCGTCCTGCTGGCGCTGGTGATGCTCTACGGCTTCGTCACCACGCGGACGACGATCGGGCGCCGGATCTATGCGCTGGGCGGCAATATCAAGGCGGCCCGCCTCTCCGGCATCAAGACCGAGCGCCTCACCTTCCTGACCTTTGCCAATATGGGTGCGCTCGCCGGCCTCGCCGGCATGATCTTCGTCGCCCGGCTCAACACCGCGAACTCGAAGGCCGGCGTCGGCTTGGAGCTCGACGTGATCGCGGCTTGCTTCATCGGCGGCGCCTCCGCGGCCGGCGGCATCGGCAAGGTGTCGGGCGTGGTGATCGGCGCGTTCATCATCGGCATCATGAACAACGGCATGTCGATCCTGGGAATCGGCGTCGACTGGCAGCAGGTGATCAAGGGCGTCGTACTGCTCGCCGCCGTGTGCCTGGATGTCCACAACAAGAACAACCGGCTCTGAACAGCCGGTCCGCGCCGCGACAGACCGAGACCGGACCACGTCCGCGCAAGCGGCGATCGGCCCGCGCGGGTCCGCTTCCCCCGGATCCGAATGGAACGGTGCCGATGCGCTGCCGGCGCAAGGCCCGCAGCCCCGCGGGCGCCCATGTCCCGCAGGCCAGCGCCGCCCTGCGGCTCTCGCGGCGGCGCACCGGACCCACGAAGCCGCCGCGCCTGAGCCGGGGGCTTCACCCGTCCGGCCTTCCTCGGCCCCCCGGATCGAACCGACAGGGGACGGTACTGCCGAAACGCTCAGGTCTTGCGCGCCACCGTGAAGCGGGCGGCGTCCCGCAGGATGCGCGCGCCCTCGCCCCAGGACGAGACCGCGTCCTCGCAGACGCCGACGAGGCGGTCGCATTCGGCGCGCGCGCCGTCGATGCCGAGACGATCGACCAGCGTCGCCTTGCCGGCATCCTTGTCCTTGCCGGTGGCCTTGCCCATGGCCTCCGGCGAGGCCTCCCGGTCGAGGATGTCGTCGGCGATCTGGAAGGCCTGGCCCAGGGCGAGGCCGTAGCGCAGCAGGGCGGCCCGCTGGCTCTTGTCGGCGCCGCCGACGATTGCGCCGGCTTCGACCGAGAAGGCCAGGATCGCCCCGGTCTTCATCGCCTGCATCCGCAGGGTGTCGTCCACGTCCATGTTGGCAACGCCGAACCGGCCCTCGGCGGTGAGGTCGAGAAGCTGGCCGCCGACCATGCCGCCCAGGCCCGAGGCACGGGCAAGGCCGAGGACGAGGTCGGCGCGGATCCGCGCCTCCGGCTGCCAGGTCGGATCGGCCACGATCTCGAAGGCCAAAGTCTGCAGGGCGTCGCCGACCAGGATGGCGGTGGCTTCGTCATAGGCCTTGTGCACCGTCGGTTTACCGCGGCGCATGTTGTCATCGTCCATGGCCGGCAGATCGTCGTGGACGAGACTGTAGCAATGGATCAGCTCGACCCCCGCCCCGGCGGCGAGGGCCGCAGCTTCGGATCCGCCCAGCATCCGCGCCGTCTCGATGGCGAGGAACGGCCGCAGCCGCTTGCCGCCGCCGAGCACCGCGTGGCGCATGGCCTCCATCAGGCGGGACGGCCGTGCGATCTCGCCGGGGCCGACGTCCGGTCCGAGGCGCTCGACCAGGAAGGTCTCGACCTTCCCGGCGACCTCCGTCAACCTGTGGGTAAAATCGACGGCTGGCGTGCCTGCCTTGACCGAACCGGTCGGTGCCTGCGTTGAGGGGGTCGGGGTCATCGGGCGCTACGTCCGGTCCTGGCCTTAGAAACCAATCGAGCGTCAGTTGAGCGGGAACGAACTCACGGTGGATGGGGCGGGACGCAGGCAAGAGACGGCAGGTCGTGACCTTCCGCTCGCGCGCCCGCGGCGCTCCCGCCCGGTCCGCCGGATCGTCGGGATGCTGCTCCTGCTCCCCGCGATCGGATTCGTCCTCACGCTGACGTTGGCGCTCGTCTATAGCGCGGTGATGCCGCCGTCGACCCTGATGCTCGGACGGTGGTTGACGCTTCAACCGGTGAGCCGCGATCCGGTCCCGCTCTCGGGCATCGCGCCCGTCCTGCCGCTGGCGGTGATCGCCTCCGAGGATCAGCGCTTCTGCCTCGATCACGGCGTCGATTTCGGGGCGATCCGCGACGTGGTCGACGATGAGGATTCGCCGAGCCGCGGCGCCTCGACCATCGCCATGCAGACGGTCAAGAACGTCTTCCTGTGGCCGGGCCGGTCCTACATCCGCAAGGCGGTCGAGATCCCGCTGGCGCTGGCGCTCGACACGCTCTGGGGCAAGCGCCGGATGATGGAGATCTACCTCAACGTCGCCGAGTGGGGTGACGGTATCTACGGGGCGCAGGCGGCGAGCCGGCACTGGTTCGGCAAGGACGCGAGCCGGCTGACCCGGAACGAGGCCGCCCTCCTCGCCGCCGTCCTGCCCAATCCGATCACCCGCAGCGCCGGTCGCCCCTCTCCGGGCGTGCGCCGCCGCGCAGCGCGGATCCAGGCCCTGATGGTTCAGATCGATGGGCTCACCGGCTGCGTGCGGCGATAGCGGCCCGGTCCCGGTCAGGGGCGCGATCGTCGGCTGTCCCGGGGCCGCCGCTGACGGGACGGATGCCTGGCCAACAGCGGGTGAGCTTCAGTCGTGCGGATCCGGCTGAGTCCAGAGCCCCGGACCGAGCGTTGCGGCATCGTCCGTGCCGTGCGCCCGGACAGCCGCGCCGTCCGCAATCGGCGCGAGGCCGCAATCCGGTCTTCAGCGGCGGCGGATCGAACCATAGCCGACCCCGCTTTCAATCCGGGCGCGCTGCGTGCCCGTCTGAAGTCTGAAGGGTTCGCGCCGGGCGCGTCACTTTGTGTAAAGTACGCGTTGCGGGGCGTGCCGCCCCGCTGCAGCTCGGCGCGAACGTATCCACAATCGGCCGTTGCCTTGTCGGCGAAGGGCGCTGCCTCGCGCCGCGCAACGAAATGCGTGATCGCCGTCCGACGCTCAGCTTGGCGTGAGAATTTCCCGCGTCGTACGGGTACTTCCCCGGCGTAAGCTCAAGATAAGGAATTGCTACGCCATTATATTGAGTTGATATTATGCGGCGAGCAATATGACATTGCGGCTTTAATGCAAATATTTGTATCGTAAATATCCCAAAAATCAGAAAATCTTATGCCAATCCGTGGGCAGGTTCTCGCGTTCTGTAATCGATTCGTCGCCGGCGCGCGGCTCATACCGAAACAGATCTTTCCACTGGTGCCCCTCCGGCACAATCGCCCGCGAACGCCCGATCTCCACGATATCGGCTGGATGGACGTCGGCCGGAACTGTGCCCGCTTTCACGAGGCGAACGGCGTGGCTGCGATCGCTGGTGAGGACCGTTGAGCGGATCATACGCGGAGCCGCCTTCGCAGAGTTGGGAGAGCCGCTTGGTACATCCCTCGGCCGGGCCTGCTCACTCAAAGAGCATCGGGGTCGGCAGCGGTAGCAACGGCCGAATCCGGTCTGTAAGAGGAGCGTCACCCCCTGAGGACGCGGACCCACACACGATGAGCGATGCCGTCTACGACCTGAGCCTGGAGCGCATCGCCCTGATCCGCCGGATGGTCGTTGCCTGGGATGGCGCCGAGCCCGGGGCGCCGACCGTTCACCCGGCGGCGCCCTATGGCAGCCTGGATCGCGACGGCGACATCGCCAACGTCACCGGGGACGACGAGGGCGCCGAGGAGGAGCACCGGTCGCTCGAGGACGGCCTCGCCGTCTTCGTTCAGAACGCGCAGCTGAAGCCGGGTCGATACCAGTACCACAATGGCTTGGCGAAGCTCGATCCGGGCGCGGTCGGCGACGTTTTCCGGGATGCGGCGACCGGCGAGACGCCGGACGTCATCACCTTCGCGGTGACTCCGGAGCACCTTGCCTTGATCCCACGGCTCAACGTCGGCTGGAACGCGGCGCAGGGTGTTCCGCACGTCGACCCGCAGCGGCCCTACGGCGAAGACGCCTCCTACACCGCCGCCATGACACGCCATCTCGCCGCGGTGGCCGGGGCGGCCGCGAACGACGACGACGATTCGGAGGCGCGGCTGATGCGCCTCCATCGCGAGCTGCAGCCGGCCCTGCAGATCTTCCTGCGCTACGCCGATCTCGGGCCCGGCGCCTTCCGGCGGTCGGCTGCGGGCTGGCAGCCCGCCTGACGCGCTGCGGCGTCGGCGGGCCCCGGCGAGCCTCAGCCCTCGCGCTTCTTGCGCTGTGCCAGGGTGCGCAGCCGGAGCGCGTTGAGCTTGATGAAGCCCGCCGCGTCGCGGTGGTCGTAGGCGACGGCGCCTTCCTCGAAGGTCACCAGATCCTGGTCGTAGAGCGAGTGCGGGCTCTCGCGGCCGATCACGTGGACGCCGCCCTTGTAGAGCTTCAGCCGCACCGTACCGGTGACCTTCTCCTGGCTCTTGTCGATCAGCGCCTGGAGCATCTCGCGCTCCGGCGAGAACCAGAAGCCGTTGTAGATCAGCTCCGCGTATTGCGGCATGAGCTGGTCCTTCAGGTGCGCGGCGCCGCGATCGAGGGTGATCGATTCGATGGCGCGGTGCGCCGGCAGCAGGATCGTACCGCCCGGTGTCTCGTACATGCCGCGGCTCTTCATGCCGACGAAGCGGTTCTCGACGAGGTCGAGCCGGCCGATGCCGTTGGCGCGGCCGAGTTCGTTGAGCTTCGCCAGCAGGTTCGCGGGCGACAGCGCCTCCCCGTCGATCGAGACCGCGTCGCCGCGCTCGAAGCCGATCGTGACGACGGTCGGCTGGTCGGGGGCCTCCTCGGGGGAGAGAGTGCGCGAGTAGACGTAGTCCGGCACCTCGATCGCCGGATCCTCCAGCACCTTGCCTTCGGATGAGGCGTGCAGGAGGTTCGCGTCCACCGAGAAGGGGCTCTCGCCGCGCTTGTCCTTGGCAATCGGGATCTGGTGCTGCTCGGCGAAAGCGATGAGCTGCTCACGGGAGCGCAGGTCCCACTCGCGCCAGGGCGCGATCACCGTCACATCCGGCTTCAGGGCGTAATAGCCGAGTTCGAAGCGGACCTGATCGTTCCCCTTCCCGGTCGCTCCGTGGCAGACCGCGTCGGCCCCGACCCTCTCGGCGATCTCGATCTGCTTCTTGGCGATCAGCGGCCGGGCGATCGAAGTGCCGAGCAGGTAGACGCCCTCGTAGACGGCGTTCGCCCGGAACATCGGGAAGACGTAATCGCGGACGAACTCCTCGCGCAGATCCTCGATGAAGATGTTCTCGGGCTTGATGCCCAGCAGCTCGGCCTTGCGGCGGGCCGGCTCCAGCTCCTCCCCCTGGCCGAGATCGGCCGTGAAGGTCACGACCTCGCAGCCGTAGGTGGTCTGCAGCCACTTCAGGATGATCGATGTGTCGAGGCCGCCGGAATAGGCCAGCACGACCTTCTTCACGGGGCTCTTCGCGGGAACGGACATGCGACTTCCGGAACTGAGGCGGGGCGTCAGCGGCTTATCGCGGGTGTCACCGGCCTGCAACCGGCGCGCCGTCTCGCGCGTAGCTCTGATGGCGAGAGATCGGCTGCGTTTCGCCTCACGGTGGCCTTGCGGCCGTGCGAGAAATGGCGCGGGCGTTGCCAGTCGTCATCGCCGCAAGAGTGCATCGGAGAAGCGAAGTCTATGGCGCGCCAGCCAATTTTGGAGTTCTGGTACGAATTCGCCTCCACCTACTCCTACCTCGCCGCGATGCGCGTCGAGGCGGCGGCGTCCGAGGCGGGCGTGGCGATCCGGTGGCGCCCGTTCCTGGTCGGGCCGCTCTTCGCGGCGCAGGGCTGGACGACCTCGCCCTTCAATCTCTACCCGGCCAAGGGCAAGAACATGTGGCGGGACGTCGAGCGCGAAGCTGCACGGCTCGGCCTGCCGCCGGTGACGCGCCCCGCGCAGTTTCCGCAGAACAGCCTCAGTGCCGTGCGGGTGGCGATCCTGGGCCAGGACCAGGACTGGCTCGTGCCGTTCTCGAAGGCGGTGTTCACCGCGAGTTTCGCCGAGGGCCGCTCGATCGCGGAGCCCGCGGCCGTGGCCCAGATCGTCGATTCGCTCGGGCTCGACGGGACCCAGACCGTGCGCGCCGCCGCCGCGGAGGCCAACAAGACGAAGCTGCGGGTCAGCGTCGAGGAGGCGCGGTCCCGTGGGATCTACGGGGCGCCCACGTTCCTGGCCGATGATGGCGAGTTGTTCTGGGGCAATGACCGCCTGGAGCAGGCGCTGGCCTGGGCGACCGGCGACCGGCCGAAGGGGCTGCGGTAGCGCCACCGTCACGCCGATACGCCATCAAACCGACTCGCCTCCCTGGTTCTGGTCCGGCTCCGCTTCGGCGCGACCGGAGCGGGACCCCGATGCTCTGGACGTGTCCCATGCCTGTTTCCCGTCGCCTGATCCTCGCCGCCGCCGGCATCCTGCTGGGTTCGGGTTTCGGGCGGGCGGCTGCGCAATCCTATGGCCAGCGCGTCGCGGTCACGGGCGATGACGGCAAGGCGGTGGCGAACTCGATCCTGCCGGGCGAGATCACCGGGCAGATTCCGGCCTTGCGCGGGGTCACCTACGTGGGACCGCGGGACGCCGCGACCACGCTCTACGAATTCTTCGACTTCAACTGCCCGTATTGCCGGAAGGCCGCCGCCGACGTGGTCGCTCTGCATGCCGACGACGCGGACCTGCGCATCGGGCTTGTCCACAACCCGATCCTGTCGCCGCAATCGGCTCAGGCAGCCAAAGTGATGCTGGCCGTGCAGCGCAAGCTCGGCTCGGACGCCGCCTGGCGCTTCTATCAGACGCTGCTCGGCAAGCCCGGCCGCATCGACGGGCCCGGGGCGCTCGCCGCCGCGGCCGCGCTGGGGATCCCGCAAGCGGAGGTCGAGGCGATCGCCGACAGCGAGGAGGTGCGCGCGGCGCTCAAGAGCCAGATGCGCATGGCGGCGGATCTCGGCCTCTACGCGACGCCTTCCTACGTGCTCGGCAACAACGGCATCCTCGGCCATCCGGGCGCGCGCGCCATGGCGCAGATGATCGCGAGCGTCCGGCGCTGCGACCGGCTCGCCTGCTGAGGCAGCTCCGGCGTCACACTTCCGCCGTCGTCACGCGCTGCGCGGTGCGCCTGCCGTGTTGCGTGCGGCCATGCTGGCATGCTAGGCGGTCGCCGCGCCGCGAGGACAGGTCTTGACCCTGTCCGTTGCCGGCACGATCCCACGTCCCGAACGGTCACGCACCGCGCTCCTGCCGGAGCGCGCGGAGCGGGCGGGCAACCAGAGAAGAGAGCGACGGGTGGCGCAGAACGGTTCCGAGGCTGGTCCCCTGGTCGCAGGCGTGGCGGGCCGGTACGCTTCCGCCCTGTTCGAGCTCGCGCGCGACGAGCGCCAGGTCGACGCGGTCGCCCAATCCCTCAACCAATTCGACACGCTGCTGAAGGAGAGCGCGGATCTCCGCCGCCTCATCCGCAGCCCGGTCTTCAGCGCCGAGGAGCAGGCAGCCGCCATCGGCGCCGTGCTCGACAAGGCGGAAATCGGCGGTCTCGCCGGCAACTTCATCCGCCTCGCGGCCGCGAACCGGCGGCTCTTCGCCCTCCCGGACATGATCAGCGCCTTCCGGAGCCTGGTTCAGGATTCGAAGGGGATCGTCCGCGCTCAGGTGCGGGTGGCCGAGAAGCCCTCCGACGCGGTGATCGAGGAGATCAAGGCGTCGCTGCGCGACATCGCGAAGGCCGAGGTCGACGTCGATCTCGTGGTCGATCCCAGCCTGATCGGCGGCCTCGTCGTGAAGATGGGCTCGCGCATGGTCGACGCCTCCCTCAAGACCAAGCTCAACGGTATCCGCCTCGCGATGCGGGCCGCGCGCTAAGCGCCCCCATCCGATCCGAACACGCATAGACGCATCAGCGACAGAGGCCCGAGTATGGACATCCGCGCCGCCGAGATCTCCGCGATCCTGAAAGAGCAGATCAAGAACTTCGGCGAGGAAGCCGAGGTCTCCGAGGTCGGGCAGGTCCTGTCCGTCGGCGACGGCATCGCCCGCGCCTACGGTCTCGACAACGTCCAGGCCGGCGAGATGGTCGAGTTCGAGTCGGGCGTGCGCGGCATGGCCCTGAACCTCGAGCAGGACAACGTCGGCATCGTGATCTTCGGCTCCGACCGCGAGATCAAGGAAGGCCAGACCGTCAAGCGGACTGGCGCCATCGTGGACGTGCCGGTGGGCAAGGGCCTGCTCGGCCGCGTGGTCGACGCCCTCGGTAACCCGATCGACGGCAAGGGCCCGATCGTCTCCACCGAGCGTCGCCGCGTCGACGTGAAGGCTCCGGGCATCATCCCGCGCAAGTCGGTGCACGAGCCGATGGCCACGGGCCTGAAGGCGATTGACGCCCTGATCCCGGTGGGCCGCGGCCAGCGCGAGCTGATCATCGGCGACCGCCAGACCGGCAAGACCGCCATCGCCCTGGACACGATCCTGAACCAGAAGCCCGGCCATGCCGCCGGCGGCGACGAGAAGGCCAAGCTCTTCTGCATCTACGTCGCCATCGGCCAGAAGCGCTCGACGGTGGCCCAGTTCGTGAAGGTGCTGGAGGACCAGGGTGCCCTGGAATACTCCATCGTCATCGCAGCCACGGCGTCCGATGCGGCCCCGATGCAGTTCATCGCGCCGTTCGCCGGCTGCGCCATGGGCGAGTACTTCCGCGACAACGGCATGCACGCCGTGATCGTGTATGACGATCTCTCCAAGCAGGCCGTGGCCTACCGCCAGATGTCGCTGCTGCTCCGCCGCCCGCCGGGCCGCGAGGCCTATCCGGGCGACGTGTTCTACCTCCACAGCCGCCTGCTGGAGCGCGCCGCCAAGATGGGCGACGCCGCCGGCAACGGCTCGCTGACCGCGCTGCCGGTCATCGAGACCCAGGCCAACGACGTGTCGGCCTACATCCCGACCAACGTGATCTCGATCACCGACGGCCAGATCTTCCTCGAGACCGACCTGTTCTACCAGGGCATCCGCCCGGCGGT
This sequence comes from Methylobacterium sp. 092160098-2, assembly GCF_028920805.1. Lineage (NCBI taxonomy): Bacteria > Pseudomonadati > Pseudomonadota > Alphaproteobacteria > Hyphomicrobiales > Methylobacteriaceae > Methylobacterium > Methylobacterium sp. 092160098-2. Next base: position 31,829 of record NZ_JAQPZJ010000008.1, read on the forward strand.
GAACGTGGGCCTCTCGGTGTCGCGGGTGGGCTCCTCGGCCCAGACCAAGGCGATGAAGAAGGTCGCCGGCAAGATCAAGGGCGAGCTCGCGCAGTACCGCGAGATGGCCGCCTTCGCGCAGTTCGGCTCCGATCTCGACGCCTCCACCCAGGCGCTCCTGAACCGCGGCTCGCGGCTCACCGAGCTCCTGAAGCAGCCGCAGTTCTCGCCGCTGAAGATGGAAGAGCAGGTCGCGGTGATCTACGCCGGCGTGAACGGCTATCTGGACAAGATGCCGGTCAGCAAGGTCCGCCCGTTCGAGGACGCGCTGCTCAGCACGCTCCGCTCGAAGCACAAGGACCTGCTCGACTCCATCGCCGCCTCCAAGGACCTGTCGGACGAGAACGCCGGCAAGCTGAAAAGCGTCGTCGAGAGCGTCGCCAAGTCGATCGGCTGATGTGAGGCCCCTCCCCGCGGGGAGGGATCTTGGGTGGTGCAGGGGATTGTGATCCGCGCTGCACCGCCCGAACTTCCGGCTCCTTCCCGCCGAGGGAAGGAGAGGCCCATAGAACGGACCTGGACCTCACCCGATGGCGAGTTTGAAGGACCTGCGCAACCGCATCACCTCGGTGAAGGCGACGCAGAAGATCACCAAGGCCATGCAGATGGTCGCCGCCGCCAAGCTGCGCCGTGCGCAGATGGCCGCCGAGGCGGGCCGTCCCTATGCCGAGAAGATGTCGGCCGTGCTCGGCAATCTCGCGGGTAACCTCGTCGGCGGCGTCGGCGCCCCGCGGCTCCTGTCCGGGACCGGCTCCGAGCAGACGCACCTGCTCGTCGTGTGCACGGGCGACCGCGGCCTCGCCGGCGCCTTCAACTCGTCGATCGTCCGCCTCGCGGTGCGCGAATACGCGCAGAAGCTCGCCGCCGAGGGCAAGACCGTCAAGATCATGACGGTCGGCAAGAAGGGCCTCGACGCGCTGCGGCGGCAGTACCGCGACCAGATCGTCGAGAGCATGGACATCCGTGGCAATCGCCCGGTGGATTACGAGTTCGCGGCCGGGATCGCCGACAAGATCCTGACCCGCTTCGAGAACGGCGAGTTCGACGTCGCGACCCTGTTCTACTCCGAGTTCCGCTCGGTCATCTCGCAGATCCCGACCGCGCAGCGCCTGATCCCCGCGGAGCTGCCCGCGGTCGACACGACCGCGAAGGCTGCGGCCGGCAACGCCGCGCTGGAGTTCGAGCCCTCCGAGGAGGCGATCCTCGAGACGCTGTTGCCGAAGAACCTGACGGTGCAGATCTACCGGGCGCTCCTGGAGAACGCCGCCTCCGAGCAGGGCGCGCGCATGAGCGCCATGGATTCGGCCACCCGCAACGCGGGCGAGATGATCAAGAAGCAGACGCTGATCTACAACCGGACGCGTCAGGCCATGATCACCAAGGAACTCATCGAGATCATCTCGGGTGCGGAAGCCCTCTGAGGCTCCGCCACCTGAACGCACAGCTTGAAGGGTAGGTTAACGATGGCGAACACCGCACTCCCCGGCGCCGGCTCCAACAAGGTCGGCAAGATCACCCAGGTTATCGGCCCCGTGGTCGACGTGCAGTTCGAGGGCCACCTGCCCGAGATCCTGAACGCCCTCGAGACCAAGAACAACGGCGCCCGCCTCGTCCTCGAGGTCGCCCAGCAGCTCGGCGAGCACACTGTCCGCTGCATCGCCATGGACACGTCCGAGGGCCTGACCCGCGGTCAGGAATGCACGGACACCGGCGAGCCGATCAAGGTTCCGGTGGGCATGAACACGCTCGGCCGCATCATGAACGTCATCGGCGAGCCGATCGACGAGGCCGGTCCGGTCCAGGCCGACACCTACCGCGCCATCCACCAGCCGGCCCCCTCCTATGCCGAGCAGTCGACCGAGGCGCAGATCCTCGTCACCGGCATCAAGGTGGTGGACCTGCTCGCCCCCTACGCGAAGGGCGGCAAGATCGGCCTGTTCGGCGGCGCCGGCGTCGGCAAGACCGTGCTGATCATGGAGCTGATCAACAACATCGCCAAAGTGCACTCGGGCTACTCGGTGTTCGCCGGCGTGGGTGAGCGCACCCGCGAGGGCAACGATCTCTATCACGAGATGATCGAGTCCAAGGTGAACGTGGACCCGAAGGAGCATGGCTCCGCCGAGGGCTCCAAGTGCGCCCTGGTCTATGGCCAGATGAACGAGTCGCCCGGCGCCCGGTCGCGCGTCGCCCTGACCGGCCTGACCATCGCCGAGCAGTTCCGCGACGACGGCCAGGACGTGCTGTTCTTCGTCGACAACATCTTCCGCTTCACGCAGGCGGGCTCCGAGGTGTCGGCGCTTCTCGGCCGCATCCCGTCGGCGGTGGGCTACCAGCCGACGCTGGCCACCGACATGGGCGCCCTGCAGGAGCGCATCACCACCACGACCAAGGGCTCGATCACCTCGGTGCAGGCCATCTACGTGCCGGCCGACGATCTGACCGACCCGGCGCCCGCCGCCTCGTTCGCCCACCTCGACGCCACGACCGTGCTGTCGCGCTCGATCGCTGAGAAGGGCATCTATCCGGCGGTGGACCCGCTGGACTCGACCTCGCGCATGCTGTCGCCGACCATCCTCGGCGAGGAACACTATGACGTCGCCCGCCGGGTGCAGCAGACCCTGCAGCGCTACAAGGCCCTCCAGGACATCATCGCGATCCTGGGCATGGACGAGCTGTCCGAGGAGGACAAGCTGACCGTGGCCCGCGCCCGCAAGATCGAGCGCTTCTTCTCGCAGCCCTTCTCGGTGGCCGAGGTGTTCACCGGCTCGCCGGGCAAGCAGGTCGCCCTCGAGGACACCATCAAGGGCTTCAAGGGCTTGGTGAACGGCGACTACGACGACCTCCCGGAGGCGGCCTTCTACATGGTCGGCACCATCGAGGAGGCCCAGGAGAAGGCCAAGAAGATGAAGGCCGCGTAAGACGACGCCCTCCCCTCCCCCTCGCGGGGAGGGATCGGGGGTGGGGATGGTGCAGGCGAAGCCGCTGCGCTCCATCCTGAACCACCCCCACCTCCAACTCCTCCCCGCACGGGGAGGAGAGCTTGTTGCGGATCCGGGATCGTCCTGAGATGGCCACCTTCCACTTCGATTTCGTCGGCCCCGAGCGGACGCTGTATTCCGGCGAGGTGAGCGCCGTGCAGTTGCCCGGCGTCGAGGGCGAGATGACGGTGCTGCCGGGCCACGCGCCCGTGCTGACCTCCCTGCGGGTCGGCGTCATCGTGGTCACCGAGAGCCAGGGCAGCGGCAAGCGGATCTACGTTCGCGGCGGCTTCGCCGATATCGGCCCGACGGCCGTGACCGTGCTCGCCGAGCGTGCTGCGCCGATCGAGGAGCTGACGCACGAATCCCTCGACCGCGACATCGAGGCCATCGAGATGCAGCGTGACGCCACCGAGGACCTGCAGAAGCGCGAGGAGCTGAACGGCCAGATCGTCCAGCTCCAGGAGACCAAGGCGCTCCTGAAGCTCTGAGCCTCGTTCAGCGGGCGCCCTCCAGCGCCCGCGCCAGGAGGTCGGCCCGCGCCTCGGCATCCGTCGGGCAGCCCAACTCCAGCCAGACTTTCCGCGCCGTGGCCAGCCCACGCCCGATCCCGGGACCCGGCGCCACGCCGGCCGCGACCAGATCCGCCCCCGCCAGGGGAAAGGCCGGCGACGCCCCCTCCCCCTTGAGGGTTTCAAAGGCGCTGATCGCCGTCTCTGTTACGGCAGGCCTCGGCTCTCCCGCCAGGATCGCCAGCACGTCTGCCAGCCGCGACAGGCCGTGCCCGGCCGCAAGCGCCCGCGCCGCGACCCCATCCAGCACCGCACGTCCGTGGAGATCGGCCAGCGCTTCCGCGTAGCCGATGAGCTGTCCGTGCTCGCTCTTCGAGAGACGCAGCCGCTCGCGCAGCCGATCCGCGTCGTGCCGAGCCCCGACCGAGAGGGCCGCGAGGCGCATCACCGGAGACAATCCCGCAGCGGCGGCGCGCTCCAGCCGCCCGAGTTCACCGACGCCGCCGGTGATCCGCTGCAGCAGGCCGGTCGCACTCAGCGTGGCCACCATGGCCGGACCGCCGGAGGCCGCCAGCAGCTTCAGGAACTCCGCGCGCACGCGCTCGCGGGAGAGCCGGTCCAGACTGTCCCGCGCGGCCACACAGGCGGCGAGCGCCGCCGCATCGGGCGCCCCGGCGCCGAAACGCGCCTGGAACCGGAAGAAGCGCAGGATCCGCAGGGCGTCCTCGCGAATGCGGGTCGCCGGATCGCCGATGAAGCGCACCCGCCCGGCTTCGAGATCGGGCAGCCCGCCCACCGGATCGTGCGGCGTTCCGTCCGCACCGAGCGAGAGCGCGTTGATCGTGAAGTCCCGGCGCTCGGCATCGCGGAGGAAGTCCGTGCCGAAGCGGACGACGGCGTACCGTCCGTCGGTCTCGACGTCCTCGCGCAGGGTCGTGACCTCGATGGGCCCGTCTTCGGTCACCAGGGTGATCGTCCCGTGCTCGATCCCGGTCGGCACCGCCTTGAGGCCGCGCGTCCGCTGCGCCGCATGCATCACCGCCTCGGGCAGCAGGGTGGTCGCCATATCAATGTCGGCGGTCTGCACGCCGAGCAGCGCGTCGCGCACGCAGCCGCCGACCAGGCGGGTCTCGGCACCGGGGGCATCCAGGGCCGCGAGCACGCGGCGCACGCCCGGACGGTCGAGCAGGGCCATGAGACCGGCTTGGTCGAGCGCGCGGTTCACCGGAATCCACCGGGCACGAGGCGGCCGTTCTCCATGTGGGTGGGTACGTAGCCCGCCGGGCGACGCTCGGAGAACAACCCCTCGTAGACGAGCGTGCCGATCACCACCGCCAGCCCGGCGAGGACGAGGCGGAACAGGTGCGGGTCCCAGTGCACCCGGCGCAGAGGGTTGCGGCCGGACAGCAGCAGGTAGACCAGGAAGAGGGCGAAGGGGACGAGGAAGAGGCCAAACTCTTCGAGGACGCGGCGCAGCATGCCTGGCAGCCTATCGCGCCGGGCGACCGACGTCGCCCGACTCCGTTTCCGGATAGAGCCGTTCCCGGAGATTGTTCAGGATCCCGGCGGTGACACCCCAGATCAGCCGCTCGCCGTAGGTCAAGGCATAGAACCAGCGCTCGCGGCCCTGCCAGGCGCGGGAGCGCAGGCGATAGCGTTCCGGATCCATGAGAATCGGGAATGGCACCTCGAAGACGTCGGCCACTTCGGCAGGGTTCGGCGTCAGGGTTACCCCGGAATCGACCAAGCCGATCACCGGGGTCACCAGGAATCCGGTGCCCGAGAGGTACGGGTCGAGATAGCCGAGCAGCCGCACGGCCGCGGGCAGCAGCCCGATCTCCTCGAAGGCCTCCCGCAGGGCCGCATCCGCGGGGCCGGGATCGGTGGGATCGATCTTGCCCCCCGGCAGCGCGACCTGTCCGGAATGGTCGCGCAGGTTGGCCGCCCGCATGGTGAGGATGAGGCTCGGACCGTCCGCGCGGCGCACGACCGGGACGAGGACCGCGGCCCGGCGATGGGGCGGCGGCGGCATCACGGCCGTGCCATCCGGATCGAGGCTGTGGTCGCCGCGGGGATTGGAGGTCGGATCGTCCGGTCCCGGCGGATCCGGCGACAGGCCGGCCGCAGCGCGGGCGAGAAACTCGGCGAGCGGGTCGCTCACGCGGCGGCGACCGGCGCGATGGTGTGGAAGGTGCCGCCGGCCCACAGGCCGAGCCAGGGCCTCCCGTCGACGAGGCGTTCCTCGGCGAGATCCACAAGGTCGTAGGTGAGCGCCCGGGTCACGAGCGCCCACAGCCCGCGGCGGACATGGAGGTAGGGCTTCAGGGCCCCGTCCGGCCCCTCCTCGAAGCGCAGGGCGTGCTCCGCGTCGACGCTCACCAGATCGTCGACATTGGTACGGAAGGAGAGGCGCCGGTCCGCTCCCGTGCCGTCGACGGCCATCTCGACGGCCACGAAGGCCGCATCCTCGACGGTGATCCCGACGCTTTCCACCGGCGTGACCAGGACAGTCCGGCCATCCGGCTCGCGCCGCAGGATGCTGGCGAACAGCTTGACCAGCTTGTCCCGCCGGATCGGCGAACCGTTGTGGTGCCACGTTCCATCGGCGGCGATGCGGATGTCGATGGCGCCGCAATAGGGCGGATCCCAGCGTTCCACGGGCGGCAGGCCGCGCTTGGGAAGGTCCCCGAGGGCCGCGCTGAGGCGGCTCAAGGTCGGGTCGGGGGCGGGATCCACGCTCATACCCGTGACAGATAGCGTGCCGGTGCGCCGTCAGCCATGGCCGGCCGAAGGATCCCGCCGGATCCGGTCCCGATCGCAGGGCCGCGTTGTCCGGCCCGACGCACGCATGCGCGAAGGCCGGCTCACCGATCCGCGCCCTCGTCCTGAGGCCCCGGCGGGGATGCCTCGACGGAGGGCTTCTGGGATCACACGCGGGCTAATCGTTCGAGGCCCACTGCCGCGGGCACCCCAGCGAGAGGGCGTGAGAGGTGGGTCGCCTGCCGCCGCGGAGCGCTGCGGGGCGCACCCGAATCCTTAGGCCGGCCCTGCACCCTGCGTGTTCACCGTCAGCGCATAGAGCGACTGGCTGGCCGCCATGAACAGGCGGTTGCGCTTCGGGCCGCCGAAGGTGAGGTTCCCGCACACCTCCGGCAGGCGGATCCGTCCGATGAGCTTGCCCTTCGGCGACCAGACGGTGACGCCGTTGTAGCCTACGGCCCGGCCGGCATTGCTCGAGACCCAGAGATTGCCGTCGACATCGGCACGGAGGCCGTCGGGGCCGCATTTCACGCCGTCCACGATGCAATCCGAGAACAGGCGCTTGTTCGAGAGTGCGGCCCCGCCTCCGACATCGAAGGCGTAGATCTCGCCCTTGCCGCCGGGCCCCGTATCCCCCGGTCCCTTCCCCGTGGAGCAGACGTAGAGCGTCCGGTGATCGGGCGAGAAGCACAAGCCGTTCGGATCGGGCACCTCATCGTCGGTGAGCACCCGGTCGATCCGCCCCGACGGGTCGATGCGGTAGACCGCGTTGGGCAGCACCCGCCGCCGGGGCGCTGTCCCGGCCGGCTGGCCGAGCCGCGGGTCGAGATGGCCCTGCGGATTGCTCGGGCCGCCCGCCGCGTCCGGCAGCCCCTCGTAGAGCAGCGCGCCGTAGGGCGGATCGGTGAACCAGTAGGCGCCGTCCGGATGCTGGACCACATCGTTGGGCGAGTTGAGCGGCTTGCCGTCGAACGCATCGGCCAGGATCGTCGCCGCCCCGTCGAGTTCGTAGCGCACGACCCGACCGGTGGCGTGCTCGCAGCTGATCTGCCGCCCCTGATGATCGAAGCTGTTGCCGTTCGCGTTGTTGCTCGGCATCCGGAAGACGGAGACGTGCCCGTCTTCCTCCAGCCAGCGCATCTGCCGGTTGTTGGGGATATCGCTCCAGACGAGGTAGCGGCCGACGGCGTTCCAGGCCGGCCCCTCCGCCCAGAGGGCGCCGGTCCAGAGCCGGCGGATGGCGCTGTTCGGCACGATGTAGGGTTCGAAGGCCGGGTCGACCGCGACGACGTCCGGATCGGTGAAGTAGGTGGTGGGGGCCGCGCCGGGCCGGAAGTCGCGCGGCGGATTGGTCACCGTGCTGGGCGGCTCAGGTTGCGCCTCCGCTCCGTCGGGCGTTGCGGCGAAGGCCGCCAACCCCGCGAGGATCGCGCGTCGAGAGGGTCGAGCCGGACCGCGCTTCGCCTCGACGCCGGATGTATCGGTCTGCGACGATCGCATGCGATCCTCCATTGCGCACCCGGTCGGAACGCCGCGACGCGCGGCGGCAAGCTAGGACAGATGTCCTGAGATGGTCAATCCGGGCGGCGGCGCAGGATCTTCCACACGCCGTCCGCCGAGGCCAGGAGGCGCGTGTCGTCGCGGACGTCGCCACGCATGAACACGAGGGAGCCGGTGCGCTTGACCACCTGCGGCCGGATCTCGATCCAGTTGCCGAGGCGGCCGACATCGATGAACTTCATCTCCAGCTGGATCGTCACGCAATTGGCGCCGCCCGCGGCCTGCATCGCGGTCTCGCCCAGCGCGCGGTCGGCGAAGCTCATGAGCATGCCGCCATGGACCACGCCGATCAGGTTGGCGTGCTTCTGCTCGGCCCGAAACGCGTAGGCGCCGTCGGTGCCGCGGACATGAAGCGGACCGACATGGGCGATGAAGCCCTTGTCCTCCACCAGCGCCCAGCCGGCGGCTGCGGGGTCGAAAGCGGTCGTGTCCGTGGTCATCGCATCCGATCCGTTGGCGTCGATGCGGAGGAAGGGCGTTGCGGCCGTCAGGTTCCGCGCGGCTTGGCCCGACGGGTCGGCGCCTCGCTGAGCGGATCCTCCGGCCAGGGATGGCGCGGATAGCGGCCGCGCATCTCGGACCGCACCGCCGCCCAGGATCCGCGCCAGAATCCGGGCAGATCGCGGGTGATCTGGATCGGCCGCTGGGCCGGCGACAGCAGGTGCAGGACGAGCGGCCGTCCTCCGGCCCGGGGATGCCGGTCGAGGCCGAAGAGCTCCTGGACCCGCACGGCCAGGGCCGGTTCCTCGGCCGTGTAATCCACCGGGATGCGCGAGCCGGTCGGGACCTCCACGTGGGTCGGCGCCTCCGCGTCCAGCCGGGCGCGCAGCGCCCAGGGCACCAGGCTCTGGAGGGCGCCGGCGAGATCGTCCGCGGTGACCGACGCGAGGGTGGCGCGCCCCACGAGGGACGGCGCCAGCCACGTCTCCGCGGTTCCGGCCAGCACCGCGTCCGACAGGTCCGGCCAGGTGTCGCCCTCGGCGGCGTGGAGGAAAATCACCCGGGCGCGCCATTGCGCCAGGGGCGGCGTCCACGGCAGTCGCTCGATCCCGAGATCGGCGATGCCCCGCGCCAGGATCTCGGCGCTCTCCGGATCGGACGGCACCGGCAGCGGCCGTGACCCGAGACTGACCGCGCCGAGTCGCCGGACCGCCCGCGCCCGCAGGGCGGCGGCCTGCGGGTCGAAGGCAATCTCGGTGCGCGACTCGATCCGGTCGGCGAAGAGGCGCTCGATCGCCTCGGCCCCGATCGCCGCCGCAGCCAGGATCCGGGCGCTCGCGGCCGATCCCGCCAGATCGGCGATCACCAGATAGGTTTCGCGGGCGAGCGGGCTCGCCGGGTCGAGGCGACCGGCCCGTCCGCTCGCCATCACGAACTCGCCGTCGCGGCCGCGCGCCCGGGCCACCCGGTCGGGATAGGCGAGCGCCAGGAGCGGGCCGGCGGCGACCGGGCCGGCATCCGGGAGCGCGGAATTGCCTGCCCCGGCGATCCGGGCCCAGCCGTCGGCGAGCCGGCGCATGTCGGCGGCGCGTCCGCCGCGGTCGCGGCGGAACCGCTCGACCCGCTCGTCGAGGTCGAGACTGTCCCCCCCGAGGCCGCGCTCCACCAGCACGGCGGCGAGGTCGGCGGCGGCCCGTGCGTGGTCGTTTCCGGCCGCGACCGTCACCATACGGGCGAGCCGCGGCGGAAGCGGCAGGGCTCGCAGGCGCTCGCCGACCGGCGTCAGGCGCCCATCGGCATCGAGCGCCCCGAGTTCGGTCAGCAGGGCGCGGGCCTCCGTCAGGGCCGGCGCGGGGGGCGGGTCGAGGAAGGCGAGTGTGCCCGGATCGGTCACACCCCAGGCGGCGCAGTCGAGGAGCAGCCCGGCGAGGTCGGCGGACAGGATCTCCGGCCGCGTGAACGGTTCGAGGGCGTTGGTGCCGGCCTCGGACCAGAGGCGCCAGCACAGGCCCGGCTCGGTGCGGCCGGCGCGGCCGCGGCGTTGGTCCACCGAGGCGCGGGAGGCACGGGCCGTGACAAGACGGGTCAGGCCCAGGCCCGGCTCGTAGACCGGAACCCGAGCCAGTCCCGAATCGACCACGATCCGGACGCCCTCGATGGTCAGCGAGGTCTCGGCGATACTGGTCGCGAGAACGACCTTCCGGGTTCCGGCGGCCGCCGGGGCGACGGCGCGGTCCTGCTCGGCGGGTGTCAGCGCCCCGTAGAGGGGCGCGAGCTGCACGTCCGGTCCGACCTTCTCGGCCAGCAGGTCGACGGTCCGGCGGATCTCCGCCTGTCCGGGCAGGAACACCAGGATCGAACCGGGATCTGCCCGCAGGGCCCTCAGCGTCACCTCGGCGATCGAATCCTCGATCCGCCGGTTCGGATCGCGCTCCGCGTATCGGGTCTCCACCGGAAAGGCGCGGCCCTCGGAGGCGACCACGGGCGCGTCGTCCAGCAGCCGCGCGACCCGGGCGCCGTCGAGGGTCGCCGACATGACGAGGATCCGCAGATCCTCCCGAAGGCCGGCCTGCGCGTCGAGCGCCAGCGCGAGGCCCAGGTCGGCGTCCAGGGAGCGCTCGTGGAACTCGTCGAACAGGACAGCGCCGATCCCAGAGAGTTCCGGATCGTCCAGGATCATGCGGGTGAAGACGCCCTCGGTGACCACCTCGATCCGCGTCCGCGCCGAGATCTTCGAGCCGAGGCGGACCCGAAGGCCGACGGTCCCGCCGACCGGCTCGCCGAGCGTCTGCGCCATCCGGGCGGCCGCTGCCCGGGCGGCGAGGCGGCGCGGCTCGAGCAGGATGATCCTGCGCCCGTCGAGCCACGGCGCCCCCAGCAGGTCCAGGGGCACGCGGGTCGTCTTGCCGGCTCCGGGAGGGGCTACCAGGACGGCGGCATTCCGCGCGGCGAGCGCGCGACGCAGATCGGGGAGCGCCGCCTCGATCGGCAGCATGGATGCGGAGCCGGCCATCGCGGCCGCTGATGGCGCGGCGCGGCGTCGAGCGCAACCGGCTTGGCCGGTCCGTGACGCCGCGCGGGTTTCGACACGGTCTTCGCCGTGCGGACCCTGGCATATGGACGGCGCTGCCGCGATCGTGCGGCCTGACGGCACAACACCCAGAATGAGAGAACCGATGAACCCCTTCCGCCGCGCGCTGACGCTCGCCGCCTTCTCCCTGGCCCTGCCGCTGGCGACGGCCGCCGCGCAGGCGCAGGACCGGCTGCCGACCATCCCGCCGAAGGACTACAGCCCCGAGCAGAAGCAGGCGGCCGAGGCCTTCGCGCAGGCCCGGGGCAAGCCGCCCTTCGGGCCGTTCGAGCCGCTCATGTATTCCCCGGAGGTGATGACGCTGGCCCGGTCGATGGGCGACTACCTGCGCTTCAAGCCGAAGATCGGCACCACGCTCTCGGAACTGGTGATCCTGATGACCGCCCGCCGCTGGACGCAGGATTACGAATGGTACGTCCACGCGCCGATCGCCGAGAAGGCCGGTATCGCCCCCGAGATCATCGCGGCGATCCGCGACGGCCGCCGGCCTGCGAAGATGAGCGACGACGAGACCATCGTCTACGACTTCACCGCGGAACTGCAGGACACCAAGCGCGTCTCCGACGCGACCTTCGCGCGGGCCGAGGCCCGGTTCGGCAAGCCCGGTGTCGTCGATCTGGCGGCGATCTCGGGCTACTACACGTTCCTGGCCATGGAGCTGAACGCGGCGCGCTATGCGATTCCCGCGGACGGCAAGCCCCTGCCGCGCCTGCCCGAGTGAGCCGGCTTATCCACAGCCCGTCAGCTGGGAAATTGGTGTTTTCCACAGGGTTCGGAGGGCGTTGCGCGAACGGCCGGGGCGACGTTGACGGAACGTTAACCCTTATGGCTTGTTCTCTTTTCGTTCCCGGACGCAACGAAGGAGAACCCGATGCTGACCCAGGTCCTGGCCCAGCGCGATGATCACGTGTGCCCCGTCGAGGCGATCAGCACTGCGTATCTCGGCTTTGCCGGCGGCGATGCCGGCATCGCCCTGCGTTGCGCGATCGCCGACGCTCTGTCCGACCTGATGGAGGCCGAGCGGCGCACCCGTGAGCGCAGCCGCCTGATCTCCCGCGGGTACATCCGGACCGCCCCCGATCCGGAGGGCGCGCCGACAAGCTGAACAGTTGCTGCAGGGCGGCTTCAGCTTCGGTGCAGCGCGGGTTTGGCACTGTCTCTCTCGTGATCCGGGACGCCGCAGGCGGTCCCCGGTTTTCTGGAGACAGGTCATGACACGCATCGCTCTGCTCTCGGCCGCCGCGCTGATCGGCGCGGGCTCCCTGGCCTCCACGACCGCCGAAGCCCGCGGCGGCGGTGCCATCGCGGCGGGCATCATCGGCGGCCTCGCGGCCGGCGCGCTGATCGGCGCCGCAACCCAGGCCCATGCGGCGCCCGGTTACGGCTATGGCTATGCCGATTACGGATACGCCCCCGCCCCGGTGGCGGTACGGCCGGCCCCGGTCTACCGCGTCTACGAGGAGGATGCGCCGGTCTACGCCACACGCCGGACCGTGACGTACGAGCGGGTTCCTGTCGGCTACGGCCCCGCCCGCCACTGGCACGGCGACTGGCACGGTGACTGGGATGGCGGCTACGGTTATCGCGGCTGGTGAGTTTTAGTGAGGCCAGGGGCGCTCCGGGTGCCGTGACGGCGCCCGGGCGCGTGGCTTAAGACGGCGGCGGCATCGGGCCGATTCGGCCTCCGACACTCAACCGACGCTTCCATGCTGGTCCACGAAGGCGAGACGCGCAGCCCGGCGGCCGACAGGGCGCTCGCCCTGTCGCTCGCGGGGGTGGCCGGCGCGCTGAACACCGCCGGGTTCTACGCGGTCGGCCTCTACGCCTCGAACATGACCGGGAACGTCTCGGCGATCTCCGACCGCACAGGCACGGGCGATCTCGTCCTCGCCGCGCAGGCCTGCCTGCTCGTGGTCCTGTTCGTGCTCGGGGCAACGACCTCGACGTTGATGATCCGGCGCCGCCGCCGGAAGGCCGGTCCCGGCGCATATGCCTACAGCGTCTGCGCGGAGGCGTTCCTCCTCGTCGCCGTGGGCCTGCTCGTCCTGCCGCTTGCCGAGCCGGTCCGGAGCCACACCCTTGTCCTCGGCCTGAGCTTCATCCTGGGCCTGCAGAATGCGGCGGTGACCAAGATCTCCGAGGCGCGGGTGCGGACCACGCACGTGACCGGCATGATCACCGATATCGGGATCGAGCTCGCGCGTTGGCTGGACCGCGACGCATCCGCGTCCGATCGGCTGAAACCGCATGATCCGGTGCGGCTGCGGCTGTATCTGTTGACCGTCGGCGCCTTCCTGGGCGGCGGCTTGGTGGGTGTGGTCGCGTATCGGCTCGTCGGCGTGGCGCTGCTGTTCGCGGCGGCCGCGGTCCTGGCCTGCCTCGCCCTGCCCGCCCTCAGGCGCTGATATCGAGAAGCTGGCCCATCATGCGGTCGGCGGTGCGCGCCACCGCGGCATTGAGCGCGAAGGCCGATTTGGACCCGACCAGATCCGCGGCGGCACTCGTGAGATCCACCTGGGCGGCGGGCGGCAGAGCCGTGTCGCCGACCGGGGCACCGCTCGCCGCGATGGTCTCGGCCGCCTTCCCGAGCCGGTCGGTGGCCCGGGTCATGCCGGTCGTGGCGGTCTGAAGGGCGTCGATCATGCCGGAATCTCCCCGCGGGCGATCCTGGCAGGGAGACGACAAGAGCCGGTTTCGGTGATCGCTCAAATGCGAACGATCCCGGCCGACCCGCGCCGCAGGCGTCTCAACCCCGCGGCGCACACACGGTGACCGGGGAGGCCCCGCCATAGGGCCGCTCTGCTTCGGCGATCTGCTTCGCGGCGGCCTCGCAGGCCTGCTTGCTATTGAACTCGACCGATCCGATCGCGGAGCCCGAGCCGGCGAGCATGATGATGAGCACGTAGACCACGCCATTCTCCTCCGGCGCCCCGGTCCGACGGGCGGTGCGCGGGCTGGGTTTCACGGGGCTGCGAACCGGTTGCGACCGCACGGACGGGCGCGTCGCGATGGCGGAGTGGTGCGGACGGCGGGACTCGAACCCGCACGGCCTTGCGGCCGCAAGATTTTAAGTCTCGTGCGTCTACCGGTTCCGCCACGTCCGCATGCGCCCTCGGTAGCGGGGGCGGCGGGCCCGATCAAGCGGGGGGCGTCCAGCCGTAGAGCCAGGCGTAGCGGTCGCGCATGCCGTCCGGGCCGAGCCGGGCGATCACGGCGTTGCGCACGAGCGCCACTACGCCGCCGGCATGATAGGTGCGGCCGTTGCTCCGTGCCGCCTTCTGGACGCGTCGCACCCGGGCGGTCCGCGCGCCCGAGAACGCGGCGAGCGCCGCCGGCACATCCGCATGGTCCGCGATGGCACGCGTCAGGACTGCGGAATCCTCGATCGCCAGGGCCGCCCCCTGCGCGAGGTAGGGCAGGACCGGATGGGCCGCGTCGCCGATCAGCGCGACCCGGTCGCGAGCGAGCGGACGCGCCACGGCCCGGTCGGCGAGCGACCAGACCAGCCAGGAATCCGGAAGGCTCAGAAGGTCGCGCAGCGGCCCGGCACAGCCGCGCAGATGCCCGCGCAGGACGGCCGGCTCCCCGAGGCGGCCCCAGCCCTCGTCGCTCACCGCCTCGGGAACGACTGCCACGACGTTGAGGAACTGGCCGTCCCGCACCGGGTAATGCACCACGTGCCGGCCGCGGCCGAGCCAGAGACCGGTCGCGGCGCCGCGCAACTCCTCCGGTACCGCCTCCATGGGGATCAGCGCCCGCCACGCTGCGGCCTGGCCCGGGCGAAGCGGCGCCGAATCGAGATGGGCGCGCAGGCGCGACCGAATCCCGTCCGCACCGATCGCGAGGTCGAAGGCGACATCCTGGGCACCGCTCGCGCCCTCGACGGTGAGGGCGGCCTCGGACGGTGTCTGGGCGACGGCCGTCACGGTGCGGCCCATCATCAGTCGGATCGCCGAACGACTGCGCAGCGCGTCGAGGAGCAGGGTCTGCAGGTCTGCGCGGTGGATGACGTAGTAGGGCGCGCCGAAGCGCGCCTGCGCCTGCGCGCCGAGCGCCACGCTGCCGATGCGGCGGCCGCTGTCGAGGGCCCGGATCTCCACCGACGGCGGCTCGCTCGCCGCCCGGCGCAGGGCGGCCGAGAGACCGAGGCCGGCCAGAACCCGGCTCGCATTGGGCGAGATCTGAATCCCGGCCCCGACCTCGCTGAAGCCGGTCCGGCGCTCGATCACCGTCACGGCATGGCCGGCATCCGACAACGCCAAAGCCGCCGTCAGCCCGCCGATCCCGGCACCGACGATCCCGATCCGCAGAGATGGCCTGTCAGAGGGCACGGGGGGCGGCGCCTACTCCGCCGCGAGCTTGGCGTCGTCCCGCCACACGCAGGCCTGCGGCTCCGCCTCGTCGGCCTTCAGGCCGGCCCGGTAGCGATAGAGCGTCGAGCAGTACTGGCAGATGATCTCGTTGTCGGCGCCCATGTCGAGGAACACGTGCGGGTGGTCGAACGGCGGCAGCGCGCCGATGCACATGAACTCCTTCACGCCCACGGTGATCACCGGCACGCCCGGCTCGTTGTGGAAGTGCGGTACCGCCTTGCCTGCCATCCGGCCCTCGCCTGCCCCGTGACCGATCGCGCGGCGAATCTGCCCGCGCGCGCCCGGGCGCCTCGCGGCCGCTTATGCCGCCAGCCCCGCAGCCGGCGCAAGCCTCGCTCCTCCTGCATCGGACGCGGCTTGGCCTCCAGCGCGCCGCACCGTACATAGAGCGACGCCCGATTGACGACGCCGCGAAAAAGTCCCGACCATGCAGCAGGAACAGGCCAGTGCGCAGGGTGCGCGCCGCGCCCCGGAACCGCCGATTCACGGTCCCGAGGGCTTCGAGGGCATGCGCCGGGCCGGGCGCCTCACCGCCGAGGCCCTCGACCTGCTCATGGAGGCGACGCAGCCCGGCGTCACCACCGAGGAACTCGACAAGCTCGCCTACACCTTCGCCATGGATCACGGCGCCTATCCGGCCTCGCTGCTCTATCGCGGCTATCCGAAGTCGATCTGCACCTCGATCAACCACGTGGTCTGCCACGGCATCCCCAACGACAAGCCCCTGCGCGAGGGCGATATCGTCAACCTCGACATCTGCCTGATCCTCGACGGCTGGCACGGTGATTCGAGCCGCATGGCCTATGTCGGCGAGGTGCCGCGCAAGGCCCAGCGCCTGTGCGAGATCACCTACGAGGCGCTGATGCGCGGCGTCGCGGCGGTGAAGCCCGGCGGCTCGACCAACGACATCGGCCGGGCGATCCAATCCTTTGCCGAGAGCGAGCGGTGCTCGGTGGTGCGCGACTTCTGCGGACACGGGCTCGGACGCACCTATCACGACGCGCCCACGATCCTGCACTACGTCGAGGCGAGCTACGACGTGCCGTTCAAGCCCGGCCAGTTCTTCACGATCGAGCCGATGATCAATCTCGGGCGCCCCGCCGTGAAGGTGCTGGGTGACGGCTGGACCGCCGTGACCCGCGACCGTTCGCTCTCCGCCCAGTTCGAGCACACCGTCGGCGTCACCGAGACCGGCGTCGAGATCTTTACGGTCTCGCCGAAGGGGCTGCACCAGCCCGTCAACCCGGCGGCCTGACCGGCCGTGGCGCCGGGGCCGGACGAGGGTGAGGCGGGGCTGTTCGCTGACAGTGCCGTCCCCTCGTCCGTGGAGAAGGAGCCGCCGCACTACCACGGCCACCGGGACCGCCTGCGGGAGAAGTTCGCGACGGTCGGCGGCGACGCGCTCCCCGATTACGAATTGCTGGAACTCGTCCTGTTCCGGGCGATCCCGCGGCGCGACGTGAAGCCGCTCGCCAAGGCGCTGGTCGCCCGGTTCGGCAGCTTCGCCGAGGTGGTCAGCGCCGAGCCGGCGCGGCTCCTGGAGGTGGAAGGGGTGAGCGCCGGGGTCGCCTCGGACCTCAAGGTGATCGAGGCGGCGGGCCGGCGGCTTGCCCGCGGTGCGATCCGCGAGCGCGCGCTTCTGGCATCCTGGAGCGCGCTGCATGAGTACCTGCGCGCCACCATGGCGTTCGCGCCGCGCGAGGAATTCCGCATCCTGTTCCTCGACAAGCGCAACCACCTCATCGCGGACGAGGTGCAGGGGCGCGGCACCGTCGACCACACGCCGGTCTATCCCCGCGAGGTCGCCCGCCGGGCGCTGGAACTGTCGGCGACCGCGATCATCCTGGCCCACAATCATCCGTCCGGCGATCCGGCCCCGTCCGCCGCCGACGTGGCGATGACCCGCGAGATCGTGACCGTCCTGGCGCCGCTGAAGATCGTGGTGCACGATCACGTGATCCTCGGCCGCAACGGTCACGCTAGCCTGAAAGGCCTGAAGCTCATCTGATCCTCCGGCCGCCTTGAGCGTTATCGCCTGCGGATATAGCCATGAATGAATGGCGCGCCTCTTGCCTCAGAAGCGAGAGCGTACGGGAGGAGTGAGATGGCGGTGACGGCCTTCGACGAGATGAACGGGATCGGCACGTCCGATCCGGCTGCCGTCCGTGACGCCTATGGCCAGCTCAAGGCCTGGCTGGAATCCACGCCACCCGAGCATTTCAACACCCGTCGCAGCCAGGCCGAGCTTCTGTTCCGCCGGATCGGCATCACTTTCGCGGTCTACGGCGACAACGAATCGACCGAGCGCCTGATCCCGTTCGATATCATTCCCCGAGTGATCACCAAGCCGGAATGGGCCTTCCTGGAGCGTGGGCTGAAGCAGCGGGTCACCGCCATCAACCTGTTCCTGAAGGATATCTACGGCGCCCAGGAGTGCATCAAGGCCGGCATCATCCCGGCCGATCTCGTCTACCGGAACGCCCATTACCGCATGGAGATGCGGTCCTTCCGGGTCCCCCACGACCTCTACGTCCACATCGCCGGCATCGACATCGTGCGGACCGGCGAGAACGACTTCTTCGTCCTGGAGGACAATGCCCGGATCCCGTCGGGCGTCTCCTACATGCTGGAGAACCGGGAGGTGATGCTGCGCCTGTTCCCGGACCTGTTCTCCAAGCACCGGGTCGCGCCGGTGGAGAACTACCCGGACTCCCTGCTCGCAACCCTGCGCAGCCTCGCGCCGGGCTCGAAGACCCGGGACCCCACGGTCGTGCTGCTGACGCCCGGCCGCTACAATTCCGCGTTCTACGAACACTCGTTCCTGGCCGACAAGCTCGGCGTCGAGCTGGTGGAGGCATCCGACCTCTTCACCAAGGACGACGTGGTCTACATGCGCACCACCGAGGGGCCGCGGAAGGTCGATGTGATCTACCGCCGCCTCGACGACGATTTCCTCGACCCGCTGGTCTTCCGGCCCGATTCGGTGCTGGGCGTGCCCGGCCTGATGAACGCCTACGAGCGCGGCTCCGTCACCTTGGCGAACGCCGTCGGCACCGGCATCTCGGACGACAAGGCCGTCTACAGCTACATGCCGGAGATCGTGAAATTCTTCACCGGCGAGGAGCCGATCCTGCACAACGTGCCGACCTATCGCTGCCGCGAGAAGGACGCCTTCGCGTACGTGATGGACAACCTCTCCGAGTTGGTGGTCAAGGAAGTCAACGGTTCGGGCGGCTACGGCATGCTGGTCGGCCCGCACGCCAGCAAGCGCGAGCTGGACGACTTTGCCCGAAAGCTCAAGCACGCGCCCGACGGGTTCATCGCCCAGCCGACTCTCTCGCTCTCCACCTGCCCGACCTTCGTGGCCTCTGG
>NZ_JAQPZJ010000009.1:0-43895 GCF_028920805.1 Methylobacterium sp. 092160098-2
CGTATGTCCCGGCGAATGCATCACGCGGGCGTCGAGTTCGCCGATCTGGAAGGTCTCTCCGTCGGCGAAAATCCTGTCCCACTGCGAGCCGTCCGTGGGGAAATCGGCGGGCAGATTGTAGATGCCCTTCCACAGCGCCTGGACGTCGACGACGTGCTCGCCCGTCGCCGTCGGGGCGTCGGTGGCCTCCTTCAGGTACCGTGCCGCCGAGAGGTGGTCGGCATGGGGGTGGGTGTCGACGATCCACTCGACCCGCAATCCCTCGCCATGGACATAGGCGAGGATCGCATCGGCCGATCGCGTCGAGGTGGTCCCCGCCTTCTCGTCGAAGTCCAGCACAGGATCGATGATGGCGCAGCGGCGCGTCACCGGGCACGACACGACGTACTGGACGCTGCCGCTGGTGGCCTCGTGGAAGCCCTGCACGACGGGTCTGGGATCGGGGCCGGCCATGGTCATGCGCTCCCCAGTCGGTAGTACCAGTCCGACGCCCCGGTCTCGGGCTGGGCCGTGATCTCGTCGAAGGTGAGGGGCGGTGCGACGATGACGGGGTCGCCCGGCATCCAGCCCTCGGGGGTCGAGACGTCGGCCGCGTCGGTCGCCTGGAGGGCCGCCACCAGGCGCAGGACCTCGTCGACGCTGCGGCCCACGGTCATCGGGTAGGACACCGTCGCCCGGACGACGCCCTGCGTATCGATCACGAAGGTCGTCCGCACCGTGGCGCTCGACGTCGCGTTCGCCGGGAGCATGCCGTAGGCCCTGGCGATGCCCATCGCCGGGTCCTCCACGATGGGGAACGGCACGCGCACGCCGAAGCGATGCTCGATGCTGTGCTTCCAAGCGAGGTGGGAGGACAGGCTGTCGACCGACAGGGCGAGCAGGTCGCACCCGAGCTCCCGGAAGCGGTCCGATGCCTTCGCGAAGGCCACGAACTCGCTGGTGCAGACCGGCGTGAAGTCGGCCGGATGCGAAAAGAACACCAGCCAGCGCCCTCGGTACATGTCGAGCGAGCGCTCGCCCATCGTCGTCCTCGCGCGGAAGGGAGGCGCCACGTCACACAGGACGGGCGGGCCCGCGGCATTGACCACGTCAGGTCGGACGATGTCGCTTTCTAAATTCATGAAATGACGTATCCACGGCACAGATCCATCGATGACATGACAGTGCAGGCCCTTGCGCGCCCTGTCAATATATGTTCGTCTTGTGACTTAGAAGTCGATATATATTAATATATATTGATCGGATCGATCACTGCCCGCCCGGAGGTATCCATGGACGCGAAACGGATCACGCAGGACCTCTCCGTCTCGGGGCAGCTTGCGCCGAGCGAGGTCGGTGCCATCGTCGAGGCCGGCTTCCGCTCGATCATCTGCAACCGTCCTGACGGCGAGGCCGCCGACCAGCCGGCCTATGAGGAGGTCGCCACTCAGGCTCGCAAGGCTGGGCTGGAAATGACCTACCTGCCTGCCGTGTCAGGCGGCATCACCGAGAACGATGTCGCCGCCTTCACCGAGGCGATGCGCACCTCGCCGAAGCCCGTGTTGGCCTACTGCCGGACCGGCACCCGTTCGGCGACGTTGTGGTCGCTCGCCGAAGGCCGGCGTGGTCGTCCGCTTCCGGACATCCTCGCGGCGACGAAGGCCGCTGGGTATGACATGGCCGGCTCCGCCCGGCGCATCGCGGCCGGGAGGCGCTCGCCGAGCGACGATGGCGGGACGAGCTATACCGTGGTCATCGTAGGGGCCGGGGCGGCCGGCATCGCTGTCGCCGCGAGCCTGAAGGTGCGCAAGCCCGACCTCACGGTCGCGATCATCGACCCGGCGGACGTGCACTACTACCAGCCTGGTTGGACCCTGGTCGGATGCGGCGTGTTCACGGCCGACGAGACCGCCCGCACGATGGGGTCGCTGATTCCCGAGGGAGTGCATTGGATCAAGGCCGGCGTGGCGGCCTTCGAGCCTGACCGTAAGGCGGTCGTCCTGGAGGACGGCCGCGTCGTCCGCTACGACCGGCTCGTCGCGGCCCCGGGCCTGAAGTTGAATTGGGATGGGATCAACGGGCTCGCGGGTACGCTTGGGCGGAATGGCGTCACGTCGAACTACCGCTACGACCTCGCGCCCTACACTTGGGAACTCGTGCAGGGCCTGCGGAAGGGGCGTGCCGTGTTCACGCAGCCGCCGATGCCGATCAAGTGCGCCGGTGCCCCCCAGAAGGCGATGTACCTCTCGGCCGACCATTGGCAGCGGGCCAGCCTGCTGGGCGACGTAACGATCGATTTCTTCACAGCCACGCCCACTCTGTTCGGGGTCAAGGAGTACGTGCCGCCCCTGATGGAATACATCGAACGCTACCGGGCCGGCCTGCACCTGAGGCACAACCTCACGCGAATTGATGGGCCCGGCCGTCGGGCCTGGTTCACCCGGACCGGCGTGGACGGCGCGACCTCCGAGGTCGAGACGGACTTCGATATGCTGCATGTCGTGCCGCCGCAGCAGGCCCCGGACTTCGTGCGGGCTTCGCCCTTGGCCGACGCCGCCGGGTGGATCGAGGTCGATCACGCCACCCTCCGTCACGCGCGCTTCCCTGATGTCTACGCCCTGGGGGACGCTTGCAGCGCCCCCAACGCCAAGACCGCCGCGGCCGCGCGCAAGCAGGCACCCATCGTGGCGCACAACCTCCTGCATGAGATGGGCTTCGTGAAGGAGCCCGAGGCCGTCTATGACGGCTACGGCTCATGTCCGTTGACGGTCGAGCGGGGCAAGATCCTGCTCGCCGAGTTCGGCTACGGCGGCAAGCTCCTCCCAAGCTTTCCGTCTTGGTTCATCGACGGCACGAAACCGAGTGCTATGGCTTGGTTCCTCAAGGAACGCATGCTTCCGCCCATCTACTGGAGCGGGATGCTCAAGGGCCGGGAATGGATGGCCAAGCCGAAAGCCGCCGCCTGATCCGCCACCGCACCACGAACATCGGAAGGAAGATGCCCATGAGACACCGGACGTTCACCGTGGCCCTGTCGCTGTTCGCCATGATGGCAGCTCCCACCCTGGCAGCTGGTGAGGTACCAGACGGCGACCCCTGCGAGGTGCTCGTGGCCAATACGCGCGCCATCGTGCCGGGCGCAGTGCTGCGCGCGCGGCCGGTCGGCGTCCTGCTGATGCAGGACGAGCACGGGACGGACGAGAAGATCGTCGCCGTGCCGGCCGCGCGCCTGACCCGCCGCTACGATGCCGTGCGCGACCACACCGACCTGCCGGAGATCACGCGCCAGCAGATCCAGCACTTCTTCGAGCACTACAAGAGGGCGTCGCGTTGATTGTTCGCTGAGTTACGGTCGAGACGAACGGGTCGTGAACGGTTGCCGCCTCGGAAGAGCTGCGAGGGTGGCGGCTACACCGCTCGTGTGATCCCGGCGAGGGCCATTTCGCGATAGACGGTGGCGCGGCCGAGCCCGACCTGGCGCCCCGCTTCCGTAGGCGATAGCCCGGCTTGGACGAGTTTCAGGGCGGCCACGACCTTGTCCGGATCGACCGGTTGCCGGCCCGGACGCTTGCCTTTGGCACGGGCCGCCGCGATCCCGTCCTTGGTGCGCTCGGCGATCAGCCGCCGCTCGAAGTGGGCGATCGCACCGAAGACGTGGAAGACCAGTTCGCCGGCGGCCGAGCCGGTGTCGATCTTCTCCTCCAGGCTCACGAGCGCAATGCCGCGTTCCTTGAGCAGGTTTACGCTCGACAACAGCTCGGCGAGAGAGCGCCCGAGTCGGTCGAGGCGAACCACCGCCAGGGTGTCGCCGCGACGCGCGTAGGCGAGGAGTTCGGTCAGGCCGGGCCGGTCCATGCTCTTGCCCGACCGCACGTCGGTGAAGACGCAGATGGCGCCCGCCCGCTCGAGCCGCAGCGTCTGCCCCGCGACGTCCTGGTCTCCGGTCGACACCCGTGCGTAACCCAGCACGTCGCCCATGATCTCGTCCCGCAAACGTCCGTTCTCGGGACGCCCGCCGAGCCGATCCGGCGCAGGCTTCGTTCCCGTCCACTTAATGCGTCCCGTTAAGCATCCGTGTCCACAATGATCCCCTGCCTTCTCTGGACGGTGGGAGGATCGGGATGGCACGTCGGAGCCTGCTGACGGATGCCGAGCGCGAGCGGCTGTTCGGCGTGCCGACGGGTCGCGACGAACTTGTCCGGCGCTACACCCTAGACCTAACCGACCTGGCGCTCGTCTCGGGGCATCGAGGCGACGCGAACCGGCTCGGCTTCGCGCTACAGCTCGCGCTCCTGCGCGACCCCGGCTTCGGTCTCTCTGTCGCTACCGGCGCTCCCGAGGCGCTCGTCGTCTTCCTCGCCGAGCAACTCGGGATCGAGCCGAGCGCCTTTGCCGCTTACGCAGCCCGAGTCGCGACCGCGACCGAGCACGCTCGCGAGCTCGAGCGCGCCCTGGGCCTGCGCCCGGCGACGCGGGTGGATCTGCCGCTGATGATCGAGTCCGCCGCGGCTGCGGCGTGGCCGACAGACAAGGGAGGGCCGATCGCTGAAGGAATCATCCACGCGTTGCGCGACGTCCGCATCGTCCTGCCGACACCCGACACGATCGAACGCGCCGGGCTGGCCGGACGCGCTCGTGCGAGGAAGCGCGCCGCCGACGCTTTGCTCGCCGGCCTCTCGCACGAGCAGATCACAAGGCTCGATGCAATGCTGGCCGTGGATCCTGCGACCGGCCGCACGCTGCTTGCCTGGACGAGGGACCTGCCGGTCGCGCCCAAGCCTGACCACGTTCGCGAACTTGTGGACCGGCTGGCGATGGTGCGCGCGGTCGGTCTCGACCCCACCCTCACCAACCGGATCCACCCCGACCGGCTGCGCGCACTCGTGCGGGAGGGACAACTGTCGTCGCCCCACGCGATCGAACGCTACACGCCGCACCGACGCCGCGCCATCCTGGTCGCGGCGCTGCTCGACCTGGAGAGGCGATTGACCGACGCCGTGCTCGGCATGGCCGATCGGCTGATCGGTGCCAGCTTCACACGGGGGAAGAATGCCCGCGAGCGCACCTACACGGCGACCTCGCGTGACGTTGGCCGGCTCATGCGCCTGCTCCACGGCACGATCGAAGCGGTCGAGGCCGCGGTGCGCGACGGCGGCGACGCGCTCAGCGCGATCGACGGGGCGGTCGGGCTGGAC
Source organism: Methylobacterium sp. 092160098-2 (assembly GCF_028920805.1). Taxonomy (NCBI): domain Bacteria; kingdom Pseudomonadati; phylum Pseudomonadota; class Alphaproteobacteria; order Hyphomicrobiales; family Methylobacteriaceae; genus Methylobacterium; species Methylobacterium sp. 092160098-2. The sequence goes on from NZ_JAQPZJ010000009.1 coordinate 5,175, forward strand.
CGGCTTATCCACGCTAAGCCTGACGCGGCTGCGATCGCTGACCTCGCGGAGGAGGATCCGCTGGTGCGCGCCGCCGACCGGCATGGCACCCTCAGGAAGTTCGCGCCGCTCCTTCTAGAGGCGATCGACTTCAGGGCGAGCCGGAGCACGGACCCCACGATTGCTGCTCTCGCCACCCTGCGTCAGCTTAACCGCTCCGGAAAACGCGACGTGCCCCGCGACGCGCCGATGCCGTTCAAGAAGGATTGGCGCAGGCTCGTCGCCGGTGCTGACGGCAAGGTCGACCGCAGGCTCTACGAGACTGCGGTGTTCGCCCACCTGCGTAACAAGTGGCGCTCGGGCGACGTCTGGGTGGAGCGCTCGGGCGAGTATCGTCGCTTCGACAGCTATCTCCTTCCTGCGGCCGAAGCTGCGCCCATCGTCACCGATCTCGACTTGCCGGCGAGCGGCGACGCGTGGCTGTCGGAGCGGGGCCGTGAACTCGACTGGCGCCTCCAGCGCTTCGCAGGCCGCCTGACCCGAGGCCAAGTCGAGGGCGTGTCCATGAAGAACGGCCGGCTGTCTATCGCGCCGGTGCGTTCCGCGACCCCGCCGGACGCGGCGGCGCTGGCCGAGCGCATCGACGCACTGATGCCGCGCGTGCGCGTCACCGACCTTCTTCACGAGGTGGCGCGCGAGACCGGCTTCCTCTCCGCCTTCACCAATCTGCGCACGCACCGGCCGGTCGACAACGAGGCCGCACTCCTGGCCGTGATCCTCGCCGACGCCACCAATCTCGGCCTGTCTCGCATGGCCGAGGCGAGCCAGGGCGTGACCCGCGACCAGCTTCTCTGGACCCGCGAAGCCTATATCCGCGATGAGACATACCGGGCCGCGCTCGCGCGCATCATCGACGCGCACCACGCGCTGCCGATCGCCTGTGTGTGGGGGGATGGCACCACCTCGGCGTCCGACGGTCAGTTCTTCCGGTCGGGCAAGCGCGGCGACGCCGCCGGCGAGGTCAACGCCCGCTACGGTGTCGATCCAGGCTTTGCCTTCTACACCCACACCTCTGATCAGCACGATCCCTTCCATGCGACCGTGATCTCGGCCACCGAGCACGAGGCGCCCTTCGTCCTCGACGGGCTTCTCCATCACGGCAGCGGCCTGAGCATCGCCGAGCACTACACCGATACTGGCGGCAGCACCGACCACGTCCACGCCCTGTGCGCGCTGCTGGGTTTCCGCTTTTGCCCCCGCCTGCGCGACTTCCCCGACCGCCGGCTCGCCTCGATCGAGCCCGCCGCACGATACCCGGCGCTGAAGCCCATCATGGGAAAGAGGGTGCGCGTCGAACTCATTCGCGAGCACTGGGGGGACATCATCCGCCTCGTAGCCTCGCTGAAGGCCGGCGTCGTCGCGCCCTCCGCGATGCTGAAGAAGCTTGCCGCCTACGAACGGCAGAACCAGCTCGACCTCGCGCTCGCCGAGATGGGCCGCATCTGCCGTACGTTGTTCATGCTCGACTGGCTCGAGGCGCCCGCGCTGCGCCGACGCTGCCATGCGGGACTGAACAAGTCCGAGCAGCGCCACGTTCTGGCCGGTGCCATCTGCACCTACAAACAGGGACGCATCGCCGACCGCTCGCGCGAGGCGCAGGAGTATCGCGCTTCGGGGCTCAACCTCGTCATCGCCGCCATCGTATATTGGAACTCGACCTACATGGCCGACGCGGTGGCGCACTTGCGTACGACGGTCGAGCCCGCGCCCGACGACCTGCTGAGCCACACCTCGCCCGTCGGGTGGGAGCACATCGCGCTCTCCGGAGACTTCCTCTGGGACCACGTCGCCATGCCGAGGGGCCGGCGGCCGCTCAACCTGCCGCGCCAACGTCGCGTTGCATGACGTTCACGCAGCGTTCTTCCTTGGCGTAACTGGGCGAACAACCAACGCGACGTCCTCATCAGGATCTCGCGCAGGAGGGTCAGGGTCGGATCGATCTCACGCTTCTTGCGCTCCTCGACGAGCGTCCGGACGATCTGCCAGAGGTCCTCGGGGGTCGTGAAGTAGTCGCGGCGGTCGCCCGGCATGTGCTGCAACCGAACGAGGTTCCAGGCCTGCAACTCCTTCAGCCCCATGCTGACATTCGAGCGCGAGACGCCGAGGCGCTCGACGATCTCGTCGGCGTTGAGCGGACGGACGGAGACGAAGAGCACGGCGTAGATCTGCCCGACGGTGCGGCTGATGCCCCAGCGCGATCCCATCTCACCGAAGTGCAGGACGAAGGTTTGAACCAGCGGCGGCAGTTGCATGATGGCGTCCCAGCGAAATCTCGGCGTTCCGGATCACCCGGCCTTCAGCCAAGCCCGAAGAACGAAGGCGACGAGGCCGAGCGCCAGCACCGAGCTCGTCCAGATGATCACCAGCCAAGCGAGCCTCTGCCAGAGCGGCCCCGGTTCGGCGGGGAGGCGAGCCATCAGTGATAGCCCGCCGCATCGACCTTGCCGCGGAACACCCAGTAGGAATAGGCCGTGTAGATCAGGATGGTCGGGATCAGGACGGCCGCGCCGACGAGGACGAAGACCTGACTGGAGTGCGGCGCGGCCGCCTGCCAGATGCTGACGCGGCCGGGCACCACATCGGGGAAGATGCTGATCCCCAACCCGATGAACGACAGCAGGAACAACCCCAAGGCGATCAGGAAGGGCCAGCGGTCACTCCCGCCCTTGAGCGTGCGGAAGAATAGGTAGCCGGCCACCGCGACCAGCAGCGGCACCTGGGTGGTGAGCAACACGTTCGGCATGGCGAACCAGCGCTGCCAGTACTGACCCTCGAGGAACGGCGTGACCGCACTGACCGCCGCGATCGCCAGGACGGTGGCGGCGCCGAGCCAGAGCGACAGCGTGCGCGCGCGGTCATGCAGCGGGCCCTCGGTGCGCATCACCAGCCACGTCGCGCCGAGCAGCGCGTAGCCGCACAGAAGGCCGATCCCGACGAGGATGCTGAACGGCGAGAACCAGTCCCACCAGCCGCCCGCGTAGGCGCGCCCCTCCACCTTGATGCCCTGGAGCAGCGCCCCGAGGGCGATGCCCTGCGCCAGCGTCGCGACCACGGATCCGCCGGTGAACGCCACGTCCCAGAGCGCCCGATGGCGCGGGTCGCGCCAGCGGAACTCGAAGGCGACACCGCGGAAGACGAGCCCCAGCAGCATCGCGATGATCGGCGCGTAGAGCGCGGGCATGATGATGGCGTAGGCCAGCGGGAAAGCCGCGAATAGGCCGCCGCCGCCGAGCACCAGCCAGGTCTCGTTGCCGTCCCAGACCGGGGCGACCGAGTTCATCGCGGTGTCGCGCTCCGGTCCCGGCCGGAACGCCGGGAACAGGATGCCGATGCCGAGATCGAAGCCGTCCATGACGATGTAGGCAAACACCGCGAACGCGATGATGAACGCCCAGACGACGGTCAGATCGAAGCTGTAGGACATCGCGCTGCCTCACTCTGCCGGTTGGAGGGAGCGATCGGGGTCGACCGCGTGCGCTGGCGTGATGCCGGCCGTGCGGATCGGCGGTCCGACTTCCACCCCGTGCTCGCCCGGATGCGGCGGCTTTGCCATGAGACGCAGGATGTAGAGCACGCCCATCGAGAACACCGCGCCGTAGATGGCGATGAAGGCCAGAAGCGAAGCGCCCACCGCCGGGGCCGACAGCGGCGATGCGGAGTCCGTGGTGCGGAGCAGGCCATAGACGGTGAAGGGCTGGCGACCGACCTCGGTCGTGATCCAGCCGGCGACGACCGCCACGAAGCCGGCCGGCCCCATAGCAAGGGCGAAGCGGTGCAGCGGCCTCCACTCGCAGAGCCGGCCCTTGTAGCGGGCGACCAGGCTGATGAGGCCGAGCAGCAGCATCAGCATCCCGAGCCCGACCATGACGCGGAATGACCAGAACACCACCGGCACCGGCGGCCAGTTCTCGCGCGGCACGCTGTCGAGGCCCTTCATTGGCGCGTTCAGGTCGTGCTTGAGGATCAGCGACGACAGCTTCGGGACGGAGATCGCGTAGTCGACCCGCCCGGCCGCTTGGTTCGGCAGGCCGAACAGAACCAGGGGCGCGCCGTCCGGATGGCTCTCGTAATGGCCCTCCATCGCCATCACCTTGGCGGGCTGATGCTCCAGGGTGTTGAGGCCGTGTGCGTCCCCGGCCATGATCTGGATGGGTGCGACGATCGCCGCCATCCACATCGCCATCGAGAACATGGTCCGGATACCCTGGTTGTACGGGCTCAGCGTCGATCGGCGCTCACACAGCAGGTGCCAAGCGCCGACCGCGCCGACGACGAGGGATGTGGTCAGGTAGGCGGCCAGCACCATGTGGACGAGGCGGTAGGGGAAGGACGGGTTGAACACGATCGCCCACCAGTCCAACGGCACGAACTGGCCTTCGGCATTCGTGCCGTAGCCCTGAGGCGTCTGCATCCACGAGTTCACCGACAGGATCCAGAACGCCGAGAACAGGGTGCCGACGGCCACCATCAGGGTCGCGGCGAAGTGAAGGCGCGGTCCGACCTTGCGCATGCCGAACAGCATCACCCCGAGGAAGCCCGCCTCCAGGAAGAACGCCGACAGCACCTCGTAGGCCATCATCGGCCCGAGCACCGGACCGGTCTTGTCCGCGTAGACCGACCAGTTGGTGCCGAACTGGTAGGACATCACCAAGCCGGAGACGACGCCCATCGCGAAGGCGATGGCGAAGATTTTGATCCAGTACTTGAACAGGTCCATGAACACCGGCCGTCCGGTGACGAGCCACAGCCCCTCCAGCACGGCGAGGAAGCTCGCCAGCCCGATCGAGAACGCCGGGAACACGATGTGGAAGGCCACCGTGAACCCGAACTGCGCCCGGGCGAGGAGCAGGGCGTCGACGTTCGCAAACATAGGCAGCCTCCGATTGTCGATGAAGTCTGGTATTATCGTATTTTCAGAAATTATTGAAATAGCTAGGCGGGCGGTGGAGTTGACCTGACCGGTATTTTGGACCGGGCCAATTGAGAGGCTACTGCATGGTCGCACCCATGGGTAGCCGGAAGGCCAGATCCGGGTAGCTGACAGGCGCGGGTGGCCGATAGCCCAGCGACGAGTGCGGCCGGACGCGGTTGTAGGTAGTTTGCCAAAGACCGATCACGATCTGCGCCTCCTTCAGCGAGTAGAAGATCTCTTGTCTCAGGCACTCATCCCGAAGCTTGCCATTGAAGCTCTCGCAGTATCCGTTCTCCCACGGCGAGCCTGGCGCGATGTACTGGATCTGCGGCCCCGTCTTGGCGACCCACTTGCGCAGCGCCTTCGAGATCATCTCGGGGCCGTTATCGCAGCGGATGTGCTCCGGGATGCCGTGCAGGCACATGGCGTCGGCCAGCGCCTCGATCACACCTACGCTGTTGATGCGGCGCGCCACCTTCAGCGCCAGACATGTCCGGCTGTGCTCGTCGATCAGCGTCAGGATGCGCAGAGAGCGCCCATCGTGGGTCTGGGCCTGCACGAAGTCGAAGCTCCAGACGTGGTTGCGGTGGAGTGGCCGCAGGCGCACGCATGAGCCGTCGTTCAGCCAGAGATGGCTGCGCGGCCGGTGCTTTTGCGGGACCTTCAGCCCCTCGCGACGCCAGATGCGCTGAACCCGGTCCTTGCCCACCTGCCAGCCGTCTGCCTGCAGCAGCGCGGTCACGCGGCGGTAGCCGTAGCGCCCGTACTCGGACGCCAGGGCGATGATGGCCCGGGTCAGCGCATCCTCGTCGGCCAGCAGAGTCGGCACGTAGCGCTGCGTGCCGCGGTGCTGGCCGACGATCCGACAGGCATGGCGCTCCGAGAGACCATACTTCTCACGAATGCCGTCCACTGCCTGCCGACGTCGCTCCGGGGCTAGATGGGGTATTCGGGGTGCCTCGCGCGGCGGAAGCGGCGGCATGATGGCGCTTCGATCCAATCCCGGAGCCCCACCATGAGCGAGCAGCACCACGTCGGCCTCGATGTCTCCGTGAAGGAGACCGCAATCTGCATCGTCGATCCCCATGGTAAGGTCGTGCACCGGGCCACCGTCGAGAGCCATCCCGAGGTGATCGGCCGGCACCTGATCGACCTCGGCCACAGCTACGCGCGTGTCGGCCTGGAGGCGGGACCGCTCTCACCGTGGCTCTACGCCGGCCTGGTCGAAGCCGGACTGCCGGCGATCTGCGTCGAGACCCGCCACATGCATGCGGCCCTCTCGGCCCGCATCAACAAGACCGACCGCAACGACGCGATGGGCATAGCCCAGATGATGCGGGTCGGCCTGTTCAAGCCGGTCCACGTCAAAACGCCGGCCAGCCAGCAACGCCGCCTGCTCCTGACCTCGCGCAAGCTGCTTCAGCGCAAGGCTTACGACATCGAGAGCGACCTGCGCGGCCAACTGCGCAACTTCGGCCTCAAAGTCGGTGTCGTGGGGGCTGCCGGTTTCGAGCAGCGCGTACGCGACCTCGTGCTCGATCTGCCCTTCGTCGCGGCCGTGGTCCTGCCGCTGCTGGAGGCGCGCTCGGCGCTGCGGACCCAACTGGCCAAGCTGCACAAAATGCTGCTGGACCAGGTCCGCACCGACCCGGTCTGCCGGCGCTTGATGACCGCGCCCGGCGTCGGGCCGGTCGTGGCGTTGACCTACCGTACCTGCGTCGACAACCCAGCCCGCTTCGGACGATCGCAATGCGTCGGGGCGCATTATGGTCTGACGCCGCGGCTCTACCAGTCCGGCGAGACGAAGCGGGTCGGCCGAGTCTCGAAGTGCGGCGACACGATGATGCGCGCCGCACTGTATGAGGCCGCGCTCGTGCTGCTGACTGGCCCTCGGGTTCGATGGTCCTCGCTGAAGGTCTGGGGGCTGGCTGTGGCCAAGCGCAGAGGCATGCAGAAGGCCCTCGTGGCCGTCGCCCGCAAGCTGGCGATCGTGCTGCATCGGATGTGGCGCGACGAGAAGGATTTCCGCTGGTCGACCGAAGCCGCGACGGCGGCCTGAAGCTTACGGATCAGCATCACGTAACACCGAGCTCCTCCGGCGTGGAGGAGGTCCCTGTGGGGACGATGGGAGCGGGTGAGACCGAGGAAACTCGAGCGTCGGTTCTGCCGGGCGCGCGGCTTAGATGGATCCGCCCACTCCCTCTAACCCCATCATGAGGCGGCGCTCGCCGACCTCGGAGAGAAGCAAGAGCTCCACAGGGCCGATCACGCGTCGAACCAGGATGCGCACGAAAGGGCGTTGACCGATGAACCCCGAATAGAGAACAAGTTTCCCGCGGCGACGTCCGCCAGCACCTGCTTCTCCAAGGACAAGTCAGCCACGAGCCGGCGCAATCGCGCGTTCTCGCGCTCCAAGTCCTTCATCTTCCTGGCCTGGTCGACTTGGAGACCGCCGTACTCCTTGCGCCAGCGATAATAGCTCTGCTCGGAGATCTCCGCCTCCTTGCACGCTAGCGCCAAGCTCTTGCCTTGTGCCGTCTGCACCTCGATCTGGCGCAGCTTCAGCACGACCTGCTCCGCGCTCGTCTTCTGACCTCGCCGCATGTCCGACTCCTCCGGTCCTGGCTGATCCTCTCAATCAGCCCGGTCCAAAGCCAGCCGGTCAGGTCACCCCTTATCGAGAATGAATGGGTCACGCTCCCGCTCGAAGCGGCTCATCCATGGCTCCCCGATATGCTGCCGTCGGCCGATCCCCACGAACCCGGTCCTTTTGCCCTATCCGACCCGGATCGAACGTGCGCGATCCTCACCGAGGCAGGCTTCAAGAACGTAATTATCCACTCCTTCGAGGCTGGCATGCGGATCGGAACGGGCGCGACCGCACTTCAGGACGCTGCCGACTACCTGTTCCAGATCGGGCCGATCGCTCAACAATTGCGCGAGCAGCCTGACCCCACGCAGATCGAGATCCGGCGAGCCATCATGCGAGAACTGGCAAGCCGACATCGACCGGAAGGCGTGTTCCTGAACGCGGCTGTCTGGATCGTAACAGCGACCGCTTGAAAGGAGTGACGCTGTGCCGGCACGGCCCAGCTTTTCTAGCGGTTGCGAGGGGAGCCGATAGTTCGCATTGAGCCCTGCGCCTACGGCAGACCGAGCAGTCGTCGAAGGATCAAGGGCCTAACTCTCAGCAACCGAACGGCAGTGCGCGTGTTTTCTTCGGCATTGCGCAAGATCGCCTGAGTGTAGATGGACGTCAGGATCCTCAATCAGGATCATACAGATGCCGCTGGCTCAGGTTTTGACGACCAGAATATAGGAAAATAATCAGAAGGTATCGCCGTTTGTAGCTCGATTTCCCGTCTTTGTGAGCGGCCGTAGCCTGCAACCGCCTCACGGGCTGCAACCTGCCGGGATCACGATTGGTTGGTTCTCGATCCAATGGGGAATGCGATGACCGAACTAACCTCGCTCAACGCCGGCCATGGCGGCGAGACGCACCAGACCGCCGATGCCGACCATCCCGTGCTGACGACCAACCACGGCACGCCGATCTCCGATAACCAGAACCAGCTCAAAGCCGGGCCGCGAGGGCCGGTCCTGCTCGAGGACGAGGTCTATCGTGAGAAGATCAACCACTTCGACCACGAGCGCATCCCGGAGCGAATCGTCCACGCCCGCGGCTCCGCCGCGCACGGGTACTTCGAGTGCACCGAGAGCCTCGCGGACATCACCATCGCCGACCTGTTCCAGCGGAAAGGGCAGCGCACCGAAGTGTTCACCCGCTTCTCCACCGTAGCGGGCGGCGCCGGCTCGATCGACACGCCGCGCGACGTGCGCGGCTTCGCCGTCAAATTCTACACTCGTGAGGGCAACTGGGACCTCGTCGGCAACAACATCCCGGTTTTCTTCATCCAGGACGCGATCAAGTTCCCGGACCTGATCCACGCCGCCAAGATGGAAGCCGACCGTGGCTATCCGCAGGCGGCCACCGCCCACGACACGTTCTGGGACTTCATCAGCTTGATGCCGGAAGCGACCCACATGGCTATGTGGATCATGTCGGACCGGACGCTACCGCGCACCTTCGCCAACATGGAGGGCTTCGGCGTCCACACCTTCCGGTTCATCAACAAGGATGGGAAGAGCACCTTCGTCAAGTTTCACTGGAAGCCGAAGGCGGGCCTCGCCTCGACGATCTGGGACGAGACGGTGAAGGTTGCGGGTGCCGACCCGGACTTCCAGCGCCGCGACTTGTTCGAGCGCATTGGGCGCGGCGACTACCCGACTTGGGACCTCGGTGTGCAGCTGTTCGACGAAACCTTCGCCAACAGCCAGCCCTACGACGTCCTCGACGCGACCAAGATCATCCCGGAGGAGGTACTGCCGGTCAAGATCGTCGGGCGCATGGTGCTCGATCGCTACCCGGACAACTATTTCGCGGAGACCGAGCAGGCGGCCTTTGTGCCGAGCCACGTCGTGCCGGGCATCGGCTTTTCCAACGATCCGCTACTCCAGGGCCGGCTGTTCAGCTACACAGACACGCAGCTCTCGCGGCTCGGCTCGGTCAACTTCCATCAGCTTCCAATCAACGCCGCCAAGGGGCGTGCCGCAGCGGCCGGTTGCCCGTTCATGAACCAGCAGCGGGACGGCCACATGCAGATGGCGGTGCCGAAGGGACGCGCCAACTACGAGCCAAACAGCCTGTCCCGGGCCGGTGAGCCGGGCGGCGCCCGCGAGGACGCGGCCAAGGGCTACGTGACCTTCCCCTCGGAGGAGGAGGGGCACAAGCTGCGCGTCCGGCCGGAGAGCTTCGCCGACCACTACAGCCAGGCGCGGCTGTTCTTCCGGTCGATGGATCCGGCCGAACAGGCGCACATCGCATCCGCGTTCGTGTTCGAGCTGTCGAAGGTTAGCCTGGAGCACATCCGGGCGCAGATGCTCGCCAACCTGCGCAACGTCGACGAGGATCTGGCGATGCGCGTCGCCGACGGGCTGGCGATGGACCTGCCCCCTGCCTCGCCGACCGCGGCCCCAGTCCTGGACATGGCGCCGTCGCCAGCCCTACGCATCATCCGCGGTCCGCTGGAGCGGCACACGCTGGAAGGGCGAAACGTCGGCATCCTGATCGCCGACGGGACCGATGTTGGAGAGCTGAACGCCCTGAAGAAAGCGATTGAGGCGGCGGGCGGCCATGCGATGACGATCGCTCCGAAGGTCGGCAAGGTGCCGTTGTCGGATAGCTCGGCGATTGCCGCCGACGCGCAGCTGTTCGGTCAGCCTTCGGTGACTGTCGACGCTTGTGCGGTGATTCTGTCCGAGAAGGCCGTAGGCAAGCTCGTGAAGGAAGCGGCTGCGGTGCAGTGGGTCATGGACGCCTTCGGTCACCTGAAGGCGATCGGCCACAACGCGGCCGCCAAACCCCTGCTCGACAAAGCAGGTGTCGAGGCAGACGAGGGCGTGACCGATCTCGGCGGCTTCGTCGAGGCAGCCAAGAAACGCTACTGGGACCGCGAGCCGAACGTTCGTACGCTGGCTTAAATTCAGGACGAACTAATGGAAGTGTGAGGCGAAAGGGGGGGACCTTTCGCCTCACTAATTCCGCCGGAAAGCGCACCGATCAAAAACGGCCCTTTTTGTGCGGTTAGGCGCCCGTGACGGACGGGAGAGAGGGAGACCTTTTTCTGTAAGGGCCATTCCGAGTTTTTCAGTATGGCGCTTTGTTAGTATGGTAATTTGGCAGTGTGGCTTGCTGGTAGTATGGTGGTTTAACATTGCGGCCATCCTGTATCTTGCGGGTTGCCGGGTTGCCGTTATGACAGCTTGGCTGTTTGCGGGCAGACAGAGGGAATTAGACAATCCTACCCGCCGTACTTTTTCAGGATGATTTCTAACCCTTCGCGCATCAAGACCTGCTTCTCTTTGCGTGTTTCGAACGCGACGACCCTCAACCGTTCCCATATATCTTCAGGCACATGGCACCCAACGTAGTGCATGCCGTCACGGACTCGGGGTTTCCTGGGCACCGCCTGGGGCGCAGCCGAAGCGGCTAAAGCTGGGGATTGAACCGACGCGGCGGCCTCGGGCAGAGGCTCTACCTTAGCATCAAGGCGCCTGCTGAGACTGCGCCCAATATCACTTTCTTTAACTCGCCCCATGGATCAACCCGCGACTTATCAGTTGAGTGGTTTGTCAGTTTGCTGGTTTAGCAGTTGGGTGAGCCAGCCGTAAAGAGCGCGGATTTCGTCCGCGGCAACGCTCTTGGGGTCAACCTCAAGGGCGGTCTTGGACGCATCCTGGCTCTCCCCGTAGATGATCCTGGAGTGGATAACCTGAGGCGCAACCTCGATCCCACGCTGGGCGAGAACGGATCGGGTTTCTTCGGCGACCGTTTTCCGGCGGCTTGGGGCCTCGTCATTGAAGACAACGAACGTAGGCTTCTCCTGAGCCGACGCCTTATCGATCGAGCGCAGGACTGCTGCAATATCGCTCGTCTGGATGCGTGTTGGGACTAGCACGAGATCGGCGGCCCCGATTGCCATTCGGTCAGCCTCGCCGGTCGTGGGTGGAGTGTCGATTAGGACGAGGTCATAGGCTCCACGCATGGACTCCAAAAGCTTGCCAAGGCGCGCTGGTTGGCTGGAGATCACATCCGGCGGATCATCGCCGCGTTCGTCCGCCCATTCGGCGACGGTTGCCTGAGGGTCCAAGTCGACGATCGCGACGCGCTTACCGTCCTGGACCGCGGCTACTGCCAAGTGTGTGGTGAGGGTCGATTTTCCGCAACCTCCCTTACGCGCCGCCATCGCCACAATCTTCATCCCTGCCTCTTCCAAGTATGGCCACCAACCCGTTGATCAGGATGTCGGTAGGACGTCAAACAGATATCATACCAAACGCGTTTGTCAGTTTGGCGCTGGAGTGTCCACATGTCGTTGGGTTTTTGGCGCTATGAGTATCTCGCCGCCAAAATTCAAAGGCGCTGAAGCCCGGCAGCTTCACCCAGTGCCGCTCCACGAGGGCCTCGAAGATGCGGTCCAGGTTTGCTCACACCAGCAACTCGACCTCACGCTCGTAAGAGGGCTGGTTTTGCTGCGCGATGCGGATGACAAGCTCGGATCGGATCATGCTGGCATAGGACCGGCCCCTGCGGGCTGCAGCGAGATCGAGCGCTGACGGTTCCCTTGACGTTGACTTAACGGTGCCGCCCAGTCGACATGCAATGTCCGGCTGGCACGTGCTCTGTGCGAGTCGCCGGCAACATCAGGAGACCAAGCCGCCGCAAGTCGACCCCTGAAAAGCCAACGGCCCCCCAGTCGCCAAACTGGAGGGCCGTCGAAATCGAAGGGCCTGTGAGGCCGGAGAGCTCCCCTCACAAGCCATGAGACGCCCCCTGGCGTCAAGCGGGAACGCCAATTCCCGCGGCGATGAGGCTTTGCCTTGTGGACCGGACGCCCCTGCGGCGGCCCGGAACGACCTGTTGCGGCCCTTTCACAGGGCCGAAGACATGTTTGCCAACGAGTTGAGGCGCGCGATCGAGGCCGCCAGTCGAATCACCCTGCCGCAGGTGACAGCGCTGCTATGGCGGGCCTATGGGGACGGTCGGGTCACCGAGGCCGAGGCCGAGAGCCTATCCGGGCTGATCGAGGCGCGCACCCTGGCCGCCAGCGGATCGCGGACCAGACACAAGCCGAACCCAAGCGGAACCGCGGCCCCGGACGCCACATCGCCCCAGGAACGCCAAGGCAACCCGAGGAGATCGGTGGGCTCGCGCCCGCGCACAGATGCCTCGATGGAACGCCGCCGGCGCTGGGCCGCCTCGGGGCGGCTGCCACCGGGGTTAGCCGCCCGGTTCACGCTAGCCGAGCAGGCGGTCCTCGCCCTGGTGGCGGCCGAGACCGCACGCCGGAAGGACTGCCGTCTCGCTGTCGGCCACCTCGCGGCGATCGTCGGCGTAGCCGAGACCACGGTGCGCAACGCCATCCGCGAGGCTGCGAAGCTCGGTCTTGTGACCGTCGAGGAGCGGCGCGTCACCGGCTTCCGCAACGACACCAACATCGTGCGCATCGTGTCGGCCGAGTGGGCGGCGTGGCTGCGCCTGGCTCGAAAGGGGTTGGTGCTGAACACCCAGCGCGCCCCAGCACAGGGGGGAGGGTGCAAATCTGCGCAATGCACGTCTACTCAAGTTCTGATTCTGACAGAATCGGGGAAAACCGCAGGGTCGCAAAGCTGCCAGGAGGCAGCGGTCGACCTCGACCGAGCCGATCCTTCAAGAATCCGTATGAATGGTGGCAGGGTTCGAGCCATGCGCTGAGGGTCTGTCGCCGGACGGTTTGACGAACACGGGTCGCTACGACAGTGCCAAGGACCGATGCCGCTTTGCGGCTCGGTTCGGCATGCCGTCCGTGATTCTGGAGCGGACCGATGAAGCACGATCAGGCGCCGCCACCGCTGGCCGTCGCGATCCGGGATGCTGAACCACGCGCGCGGCATGGGGGCTCGAACCCTGTCACCAAAGACCTTGATCGAGGCGGGGCAATCGCACGCGCAACTCGCCACGCTTCAGGGCGAGCGCGACGCCTGGCGCGCCGAGGCCGAACGACGGGCCGGCCGCCGCATTCAATCCGCTCGAACGAGCCCGGTCGGTAGAGGCACCGGCTGCCGTCAGATCGTGAGGGAGCTATCAGTTAGAGGGACGTAGATCGAGTTTGTTTCGTCCGATCTTTCCACCGATAGGCATCGGTAGGCTGGAGCTTATTGTTTCGTACGACATGCCAGACCTACCGAGCGATCCGACCACCCGGACCTACTCCGGGCTGACCCAGGCCTACGGGTTGTTCAACGACCGGCTGTTCGCCTCTCGGCTCCCCACCTGCCTGATCACCATGCAGCGCAAGTCGAAGACCTACGGGTATTTCGCCGGCCGGCGCTTCACCACGCCCGACCACGCCGAGGTCACCGACGAGATCGCGCTCAATCCGCGCCACTTCGCCGAGCGCTCCACCGAGGCGACGCTCGCCACCCTGGTGCACGAGATGGTCCACCTGCAGCAGGAGCACTTCGGTACGCCGTCCCGGCCGGGGTATCACAACCGGGAATGGGCCGGGATGATGCGCGCGGTCGGGCTCATCCCGAGCGCCACCGGTGAGCCCGGCGGCAAGCCGACCGGGCAGCGGATGAACCAATGCGTCGAGCCAGGTGGCCGGTTCGCGCGCGCCTGCGCCGAACTGATCGAGGAGCGGGGCTTCGCCGTCCCCTACGTCGAACTGTCGGATGCGATCGAGCGCGCGGCGCGGGAGCGCAAGGCGGCGAGCAAGACTCGGTACACCTGCCCGGGCTGCGCGGCCAACGCCTGGGCCAAGCCAGGGACCCGGCTCGCCTGCGGCACCTGCAACCTGCCGATGGAGGTCCAGACGCGGTGACGCGACGGCAGCATCGTGAATGTTTCGTACGATCTTTCAGAGAACCGAAACAAAAAGGCCGCCCTCGCAGGCGGCCAGTCGAATCTCGAGAGGAAGCGCCCGGGGGAGGGCGCCTCGGGACGGTAGATCGCGCTCCATCGCCGTGGCAACGGACCATTCCGGGACAATTCGCCGCCAAACCCGCCCGAGCTCGCACCCCGGAAGACGATTTCGAGGACGACACAGAGTTCAACACGAGGAGGTATCAGGCATGTGGTTCGTGACGATGACCGCCCCAGACGAGATCACGACCCGCTCGGATCTCTCGAACGAGGCCTTGCTGAGCGCCGTCGAGGATACCGCCACCGACCACGCCATGATCGACGCCGACCTCGCGCTCGTCACCGGTGAGGAGAGCTTGCTCCGGCCGGGTCGTCCCTTCCTGGAGGTCGACTCTCTCGTCCCCGGGCGTCCGCCGGAGTTGGTGCGGGCTCCGGCGGCCTTGGTGTATCTCGGGCCAGACCTGGCGCTCCGGGATCTGGCTGAGCGCCCCGGAGGGATCGCCGCGGTGGAAGCGCACCTCGCCACAGGCCTGCGCTGGTGGTGGCCGGTGCTCATCGACGGCGTCGTGCATCTGCGCGACGCCGGGCGTCGCGAGGTCAAACGACACCCCGCGCTCGCCTACGCGGTCTTCACGGAAGACGATTTCGAGGACGATCTCGCCGACAGGGTTCCTCCCCTCTAGGGGCTTTCGCCCGTCGTCGATCCGCCCGTGGCCGCGGACTGTCGCGCGCTCATCGGGCGTCCGTTCAGGGGCGATTGTTCGGGGAGCGTCGCGAGCATCGTGCCCGCGCTCACTCCAGCAGCCAAGCCACGGGCCGCCAACCGATCAACCGACGCAGCACGCGGCGTGTGAAGAGGGCTCCGAGCCCAGCGGCGAGCATGAGCCAGGCCGGGCCCCAGGCGATCAGCCAATCGCGCAGCGTCAGGGCGATCGTCTCCGGCAGCCCGCCGACCGGGGCGACCGTCCCCTCGGTCCACAGCGGGAGCTCGCAGTACCGCCGGTTCGAGGTGGTATCCAGCTTGAGCTGCGACGGGGCGCAGAACCGGCTTATCTGAGCCCGCAGATCCGGGTTGGCCGCGACCAGGGCGAGCCACGCCGGGGCGTCGGGGCGCTGGGACAGGCCGGCCCATCGGGCGTCGAGGCCCAGCGTATCCCGGCGACCGAGCCAGTAGCCCGCGCCGCCGGCCGCGAGGCCGCAGCCCAGGACGATCGCCGCCGCCCAAAGACCGACCTCGCGCGCGCCGGTGCGCTCCATCCTCCTGAAATGCTCGCTCGCGCTCGCCGCGACCGCCTCGCCGGTGCGCTCGGCGAGCGCGGCGTGGGCGGCCTCGACCCGGGCGCTGGCGGCCGCGGCCACGGGGCCGACCGCCCGTGCCGCGGCCCGCTCGACGCGCTCGGGCACGGCGTCGAGCGCCGCCGGGATGGTCCGGGCGGCCTGCTCCAGCAACCCGCCGACCGCCAGATAGACGACGGTGGGATCGTCCGGGGTCAGGCCGATATCCATCATCCGCCGCCACGCCAGGTCCCGGGTCGCCGGATCGAGCCCGAGGGCCTGGGCCGCCCGGTCGAAGTTGAGCTTGGCGTCGGGATGCATCGCGGCGCGGCCTTCGGCCCTCAGAGGCCGAGGATCGGGCGCAGGTGCTCGAACGCCACCGCGGACTCGCGCAGGTAGCGCGCCACGTGCGAGCGCTCGGCGATGGTCAGGCGCGGCGCATCGGCCGCCACGGCGAAGGGCAGCGCGTCGGCGTCGATCTTGGCGAAGGTGCCGGCCGGCAACGGCGGCAGGCTGATCTCGACGCCCCCGAACTCGTCGAGCAGGCGGCGGCGGATCTTGCCGCCGCGGTGCTCGCCGTTGCCATCGACGTAGCCGTGCCAGAACGGGAAGTCGGCCTCGGCCTTGCCCCAGCGGGTGTTGCGGATCGCGACGTGGTCGACCCGATCGCCGGCGAGATCGATCCAGCGGGCGACCGACTGGGTCGAGGCGACCTCGGACGAAATCAAGTGCAGGACCACGGGGCGGTAGCCCTGGCCCGTGAAGGCGGCGAGCAGGTCGTCGAGGCCCTCGCCCATGTCGGAGATCCGGGCGAGGTCGGCGAGGCTGCCGCCGGCGAGGTCGTGGACGATGAGCGGCTCGCCCGAGGCGACGCAGTTGAGCAGGGTGGCGCGCTGGTCGTCGGCGCGGATGTTGTAGTACCCGACGCCGACAGTCGGATCCTGCTCGTTCAGGAGTTCGCCGTCCGCGCCCCGGGTGCCCAGAACCCGCAGGAGCGAGCCGACGCCGCCGTCGGCATCGTAGGCGGCCACCCGGGTACCGCCCTTGCGCAGGTGCTCGACCAGGGTGCGAGCGGTGACGCTCTTGCCGACCCCGCCCTTCTCCGAGGTGACCAGGACGACGCGCTTCTGCCGCGAAGCGGCCGGTGTGCGCGTCTGCTGTGCCCGTACCATGGTGTCGTGTCCTGATCCGTCGCTCGTGGCCCGCTCGCGGGCTCTACAGGTCCTTGGTGCTCAGCCGGTGCCCGACCGTGGCCGCGGCCGACGCATCGCCCCGCGTCGGTCGCGGGGCGCGCCCACCGCTCACTGGCTGCGCCGGCTCCGGTTGGCGTTCCGAGAGGATTGGCGCGGTTCCGGCAGGGGGCTTCGCCGTGGCCTTGCCGCGGCGTCGCATCGGCTTGTGCCCGGCGGCCTCGCGCGTGGCCTTCTGGGTGTACTGGCGCAGGGTCGCGAGGCTGAGCTTGACCCCCATCCTGGCGAGGAGCTCGCGGATCTCGGCGTCGGTCCGGCGCTTGGCCTTGAGCGCCCGGATCTCCGGGAGCACGGCCCGGATCGCGTCGTACCCGGAGGGCGTGCGGTTCGGGGTGAGCGCGACCTGCTCGCGCAGGAAGGCACGCAGTTCATCGTGGGGATCGGGTTCGCCAACCTCGGCCATCGCCGTCATGCCTCGCGCCTATCACCGGGCCTCAGAGCCCCGCCCGGAGAGGACAGCCGCGTCCGAGCGGACATGCGAGCCGCTCCGATCCATCGTCCTCAAGCCCTGGCATGATACCACGGCCGAGCTTGCGTTCACGATGGACTCGGGCCCGCCTGTGGATAACCCGACCCTTCCAAGAAGAAACCGAGAGAAACCGAGACACATCACGCACCGATGGTGCTGGGCAGGGGCTCCGCTTGCGGCTAAGCTACTGTTTCGTCGCGTTACCTCGCTGCCTGGAACCCGCGCATGGCCCGCCGTCCCGTCCGCATCGCCCTGGACGAGGCCCTGTGGGCTGCGGTGGAGGCGGCGGCCCGGGCGCGCAGGATCGCGCCGCACGCGTTCGTCGAGGAGGCGCTCACCGCCGCGCTCGGGCCGTCCGAGACGGTAGCGCGCCTGACCGAGCTCGCCGAGGCGGCGGCTGTCAGCACCCGCGAGGCTCGAGCGAGCGCGGCCGCGATGGAGGACCAGATCCGAGTGATCTCGGACTTCATCGTCGATCTGTACCGGGCGGAGGCGCGGGCGAGCGACCGAGCAGGTCCTGGCTAGTCCAGGGCGAGGGCCCGGGCGATGATGACCTGCACGCGGATCACCAGCGTCGAGTACTACGAGTCGATGGCGCGCCAGATCCGGCGCGAGGCCGGGCTGAGCACACCGGATGCCCCGCTCGACGACACCGCCGCGGCGTACGCGCACAAGGCGGCGGCCGGGATCGCCGCCGAGGGCAGCGCCGCGTTCGAGACGGCGTACGCGGCGGCGTTCGACCGGGCGCTGGCGACCCTGCGCCGAGGCCACACCGAGGGGCGCGACGAGGTCGCGTACTACACCGACAACGGCGCGGGCGAGGCCAATGGGGTTTGGTGGACGCGTGGCCCTGGGACCGGTTCCGATCCCGATCCGGGCGCGCGCATCGACCCGTTCCGCCTGTGCCCGGACGGGGCCGAGGTCGACGGGCGGGTGCTGCGCGACCTCGCGGCCGGGCGCGACCCGGGGAGCTTGGAGCCGCTGGTGCGGGCGTCCGGCAACGGCCGGCGCAGCGTCGGCTACGACCTGCAGTTCGCCGCGCCCAAGAGCGTGAGCGTGCTGGCCGCGTTCGCAGGTCCGGGGGAGCGCGCGCGGATCCTGGCGGCGCACGATCGGGCGGTGCGCCGGGCGCTGGACTACGCGCGCACGGCCGGGCTGATCGTGACCCGGACCGGGGCGCAGGGCCGGGACCGAGCTCCTGCTGCCGGAGTGAGCGCGGCGGTGTACCGGCACTTCACCTCCCGGGCGCAGGACCCGCAGCTGCACAGCCACGCGGTGCTGCTCAACCTGTGCGTCCGGGCCGACGGTTCGACCGGGGGGCTCGATAACCGCGCGATCCTCCGGAACGCCGGCGGGATCGCGGCGCTGTACCGAAGCGAGCTGGCCAGCGGCCTGCGGGCAGAACTCGGCTACGAGGCGGTGCGGGTCGGGCGCAACTTCGAGATCGGCGGGGTGGCCGAGCCGGTGCTGGAGCTGTTCTCCAAGCGGCGGGCGGCGATCGAGCGGGCGGCGCGGGAGCGGGGGTTCGATACCGCGGCCGATCGGGTCGCGGCCCAGGCCGCCGCCCACGGCACCCGAGCGCGGAAAGATCGGGAAACGCCCCTGACGACCCTAGAGGCGGATTGGCGGCGCCAGCTCGAACAGGCCGGCTGGGGACGGGAGGCCGTGTTCGAGGGCGTGCGGGTGGCGGCGGACGGTATCCGTGCGGCGCGGACGGGCTCGGCGGCCGAGCGGGTAGAGCGGCTGGCCGAGGCGGGCTTGGCCGAGGCGCTGGCGATGCAGGCGGTGATCGAGCGGCGCGAGCTCGTCCGGCGCATCGCCGAGGCGACCCAGTGCGAGGCGGATGCCGACGCGGTCCTGGAACAGGTGGAGCGGCTGCACCGGGACGAGGCGGTGGTCGAGGTCGGGCGCTCCGCCGCGGGCGAGCCGGTATACGCGACGCCCGAGATGATCGCGACCGAGCGCGGGATGCTGCGCCGCGCCTACACCCGGAGGGACGAGCGCGCGTTCGTGCCGGAGGCGGTGGTGGCGCGGGTGCTGGCGGAGCGGCCGAGCCTGCGCCCGGAACAGGCGGCGGCGGTGCGTCACGCGCTCAACCGCGACGGGATCAGCGTGGTCGAGGGCAGCGCCGGCTCGGGCAAGTCGTACGCCATGGCCAGCGTCGCCGAGGCAGTGCGCGCTGACGGCGGTGAGGTCTGGGTGATCGCACCGAGCTGGAAGGCGGTGGACGTGATCCGGACGGATACGGCCACCGCCGAGGCGATGGCGCGGGCGGTGACCGGGTTCCTCAACCGGGTCCGGGACGGGGAGATCACATTGGGCCCGAAGGCGACGGTGATCGCCGACGAGGCCGGGATGATCGGCACGCGCGACCTCGCCGCCCTGGTCGAGGCGACGGCGGCGGCCGGGGCGAAGCTGGTGTTGAGCGGCGACACGCGCCAGCTCGCGCCGGTGGCGGCGGGTGCACCGATGCGGCTGCTGGTCCGGGCGCTCGGCGCGGCCCGGATGGACCAGATCCAGCGCCAGCGCGGGCGCACCGAGACGGAGGGGGCGTGGATGCGGGCGGCGAGCGTCGACTTCGCCGCCGGCCGGACCGCGAGCGCGTTGGAGGCGTACGACCGGGGCGGGGCGATCACCTGGGGGGAGGACCGCGAGGCCGCGGTCGCCGCGCTGGTCGACGCCTACGCCGGGAGCCGCCGCGACCCGGAGGGGGCGGGGCGGACGCGGGCGGTGCTGACAGGCTGGAATAAGGACGTCCGTGAGTTGAACACCCGGATCCGCGACCGGCTCAATCGCGACGGGCTTCTGCCGGACGGGAACGACGTCGAGATCGCCGCGATCCCGCGCGGGGGCAGCCGGGCCGAGCCGCTGGCGCTGACGGTGGGTGACGAGGTCATCTTCGGCGAGAGCGTCGAGGTCGGTGGCCGGGTGATCCGCAACGCCGACCTCGCCCGGGTCGAGGCGATCACCGGTGATGCGACCGACCCGGTGCTGACGCTGCGGCTGGCCAAGGATGGGGGGCGGCTCAGCGCCCGGGCGAGCGCGCTGGTCGGGTTCCGCGAGCGGGGCGAGCCACGGGTGCCGCGGCTGCAGCACAGCTACGCCATGACCGTGCACGCGGCCCAGGGCGTGACGGTGGACGAGGCGTACGTCGCCGACCTGCGCGGAACCGGGGCGGAGGCGATCTACGTGGCGATGACCCGCCACCGGCGCACGGCCCGGCTGTTCGTCGATGGGGGCCGGATCCGGGAGCGGTTGGAGGCGACGGCCGCCGGCATCCGGTCGGAGGAGCGCGGCCTCCCGGGGCATGGGGGCGTCGCGCATCCGGAACCTGCCCCGGTCGGTCACACCGAGATCCGCCAAGCCTTCCTCGCGGATTGCGCGGGGGGCGGGGGCAAGACCAACGTCGCCGACTTCGCCGGCCCCGACCTGCTGGGCTGGTGCGGTGCGCCGGTCCAGCCGCGCGACATCCCGGTACGGCCGGGCGGCAGGATCGGCCTGGGCCGCGAAGAAAACTGGAGGGAGGCCCTGGGCGGGGTCGATGCGCTCCCGCCGGACGAGCCCTCGCCGGCCGCGGGAGCTTTGCGGCGGCGGATGGACGAGCGCCTACGCGCGCCCGCGGCCTACCCGGTGCCACGATCGGAACCGTCCGATCGAATGGTCCCGCTGAGGGCCGATGACCGGGGGCGGCGGAGTCGGATCGGCCGGCTCGCCGGGATCCTGTGGCAGGGCCTGCGGCGTCGGGCGCGGACCCGTGCGGTCGCGGTCCAAGAGCTGCTTCCGGAGGTGCTGCGGTGGCTGTCCGCCGACATCCTGCTCGATCCGCGCGGTCGCGCGCTGCTCGCTCGCCGGGATCCGAGCGGGCGCATCGTCGGGCTCGCGCCGACCGACGAGCGCCGGGACGGGACCGGAACGCCGTCGCCCGCGGGTCCGAACGGCCTGACCCAGCTGGGGGATCGACGCGCGCCGAAGCGGATCTACGTGGCCCGGACCGAGCGGGCGGCCCTGGGCCTGTACCGGCAGGACGGGCAACCGGATCACAGTTTGATCTGCGCCCTGGCGGATGGCCCGGAGACCGACACCGCCTTCGCGGAGGTCGTCGGCCGGCATCCAGGGGCGGTGGTACAGGTGGCGCTCGGTACCGACGAGGACGAGCGGACGGCCGAGGCGTTCGAAGTACGCGTGGTCGCGGCCCTGGGCGTGGTCCGTGCGCCGCGAGCGCAGGTGACGGTACGCCGTACCGTGCCCTTGGATCCCGCCGCGATGGAGCAACCTGCCATATCCGCCGACGCGATCTCGGCGGAACTGGGTCGCACCCGACACCGCGCAGAGCAAGTGGGACGAGATCGTGGGCGGGAACGGATCGTTCCGGCACGACCGATCTCTCGATCCCGCGGGCGTTAGACCTGATCCGCATCCAAACCGTGGGCTACCTCTCGAGGCGCGCAGCAGATGCCTCGCATTGAAGTCCGATGGCCGTCGCCTTGTCGTCGCGGTGCGCCTACTTGGCCGCCATGGCAAAGCGGCCCATGACCCTCGACCTGCTCGCCACGCTCGACATCGTCGACGATGACGTCTCGGCGGTCGTGGACGCTTATCTGGCCGATCCCACATCCCGAATGGTGGCGTTCGGAGAGGGCTACCGCATCGACCCCGCGGCCGCCGTGGCTTCTCATCCTTTCGCCCGCACCTTGATGGATCAGCCATGGGCCGGCGACGCGCTTCGACGTGCGGCTGTGCGGGCCGCTATCCTCCTCGCTGAGCCGGAACGGACGTGAGCGTCGGCGCGGCCATGCCGCGACCGCGGGGTTCTATCCGCGGGTAGCGCAGTCCGGGACCGCTCGTCCCGGGCAACCGACATCCAGCAGTTGGTAGCGGCCGGAGGGTACCACGGGTATGCGCACATGTATCCATCGCTTATCAACAGCAAAAATATTGTATATATTACAAATATCCGTCTTAATACCAGAATATTACTTCATGTATCGATGGACTATGCAATATAAAAATATTTTTATTTGCAATACATCGCGATAAACTGTATACAATGAGTTGACAACAGGTTATAAACATGCTAC
The DNA here is from genome assembly GCF_028920805.1 of Methylobacterium sp. 092160098-2. Lineage (NCBI taxonomy): Bacteria > Pseudomonadati > Pseudomonadota > Alphaproteobacteria > Hyphomicrobiales > Methylobacteriaceae > Methylobacterium > Methylobacterium sp. 092160098-2. The sequence goes on from NZ_JAQPZJ010000009.1 coordinate 27,661, forward strand.
GGTGCCCGCACCCGTATGGGAGCGGTGCTACGCAGCACCTACTGCCGAGTATTCTGTCCGGCATTCGAGCATTTGATTCGACGACCTCTGAAGTGACATCTTTCGTCTCCCGCAAAACGGAGACGGACATGACCAAATCTACTCATGACAAGATGGCCCCGGCAGAGGAGAAGACCTTCGCCGAACTGGTTCGAAAGAAGGGCGATAAGCTCCCGCTCACCGAGCATGAGCAATCTCAGTACTTGGAGCTGAGAGAGAAAAACAATTCCGGCATCGGTCCGGAGCAGCAAGAGAGGTTGGAGAGAGCGGCTAGACTTACAGCTGGAACCCCGCTCTCGACGCTCTCCCGTGAAAAGTTGCTCCGGTGCCTTCTGACGGCGGCTCAAATCGATCTGTATGACTTGGTGCGGGGCCTTCTTCACAACGGACAGCCCGTCACGCCCGAACAGAGTCGCGAATACGATGCCGTATGTCTCCTCGTCGCGCGATGTTGGGGCGGTGGCGGTGGTAACCCGCCGGACGACGATGGCGAACCAGGCTTTGAGCGCAGTATCGCCGATGACGGTGAAGAGGCAAGCCAGCCTTCCCCCGTCATTCCAGCTGTACAGCCGTCCCCGGTGCTGCCGGATCTGACGCCGAAGGCAACCCAGAAGCGCAAGGGTAAGCCTCGGACCTCGTCCCGCGACGGGGGATGGGGCAGGGATTAGCGGTGTCTCTCCTCCCCGCTTCGCGATGAGCGGGGAGGCCTCGTTTAAGCGGTCCAACCCTGTTCGAGGTCGAACCTCTCGCTATAGACCCGTGAGGACCGGCATCTTCATGGGACGACATACGCGAACAGGTCGAGTTGGCCTGAGGCCGTGCGGCCACGCGAACTCGTGCGCATCGCACGTCGTGCCGGTGGGGCTGGCAGGGCGGCCCCTGGTCTACCATAGAGCACCGCGCCGACGATCCGGCAGCCGTCGCCGTGATGGAACACGTTAGCGGTATATGGGCCGGCTCGTAGGATTTCCTGCACCAGAACCTCGTCCAAGTTCAGACCGGACAGGGCCTTGAGCAGACAAGCGAGGCCTGCAACCTCTATGTCGAACGACCGGAACTCCGCAGCTCGCTGCCGCCAGGCTTGGCGCACGGCACCGACGCTGGTCTGTGGGAAGGCGTTGGGCGCCGGCAGTGTCGCCTCGTCGGCGACGAAGGCCGCGATGGCATATCGCTCGGCGATGTGTCCGGATGCGCGCAGCGAGGCGGCGAGTTGGCGTCGATCGACCGTCATATCGCTCCGGCGAGCCAAACCCCGATTACCCGCGGCTATTCAATTCGAAAGACCACCATGTACGGTGGCGCTCGACGTCCATCCCTACGGGCGTCGAGTTACCGAGGGCCAGAACATCGAAGCCACAGTCATCGACCTCGGGTCCGTCCTCGACCGTCGTGCGGTGTATCGATCGGAACGGCGTCTCTCCCAAATCACCGGCGAACGCCACACATATTGCTTTATCACATTCGCCGTCACACGGTACGTATCTTGTAAGATCAGGTGAATGGTATGAAGAAAAACGCGGCGAGGACCGCTGGCGGCGCAGCCGACTACGTCGATCTGACGACAGGCATCGTCTCAGCCTACGTGTCGAATAACCACCTGCAGACTAGCGAGATCGTTTCGCTGATCGCGAGCACGTATGCCGCTCTCACGGCGCTCAGTCAGGGCGACACCATCGAGGACCCGACCGCGACGAAGCCGACGCCATCTCAGATCCGGAAATCGATCACCCCCGATGCCCTGATCAGCTTCATCGACGGCAAGCCGTACAAGACGCTGAAGCGGCATCTCACGAGCAAGGGAACGACGATCGAGCAGTACCGGGCGCGCTACGGCCTGCCGCAGGACTACCCTGTGGTGGCCGCGAGCTACTCCGAGCAGCGCGCCAAGCTCGCCGTATCCCACGGACTCGGCAACTCGCGCCGGACGACGACGAAGATCGCCGAGCCGCCGGACGCCGCCACCGAGAAGCCCAAGCGCGCGGGGCGGCCGCGCAAGCCGAAGGAGGCGTGACCGGTCCTCGATAGAACTGCCACACGAGGAAGCTCGGCGACGATTCATGAAATCCCCCATCGGACTGGCAGCTCCAATCGTCGAGCCGATATCTCGTGCCGTCGTGGACGCGGTCGGTTCCGAGAAAGCTGGGATGCGACGTAAGCCGGCGACGCGGCCTCGGGGTAGACAAGGAGGTTCCGGATCGGAGGAATGACCGTCTCTCGCGAGATGAGAACCGTCCGGTTCCAGGAGGCCTTCAGCATCATCGCGCCGGTGCTTTCCAGGGATCGATGACGACGAAACCGCACCCGGTGAAATCCCGAACGTTGCGGGTCGCGAGCCGTGCCCCACGCGAGGAGACGATCGCCGCGATCTGGCCGTCGATCTGTGAGATCGGCTGGCCGGTCTCACGGCGCTGAATGGCAATCGCCGGATAGGCCATCGCCGCAGCGCTGTCGAACCCGAGGATCCGGCCGGCAAATTCATGCTCGAAGATCGGATGGGCGGCGGCGATCAGATCGTTGCGGCGACGTCCCTCGGGGAGGAGCGCGAGGCCGTAGAAGATTTCTGCCTGGGTCAACGTGGTGGTGAACAGGCTAGCGACCGACTGCGCCGCGAGCCATTCGAGGACGCGGGCTTCCGGCTGGGCACGCATCAACTCGGAGATGACGTTGGTGTCGAGGACGATCATTCCCCGAACGTAATCGGCTCACGAGCTGGTTCGCGAGGCAGATCTAGCAGATCGACGCCCCCAAGCGCGGCAAACCGGTCGTGGATCGACTGCCCTAGACTGTGGGGTTGGGGTAGTTCGGTAGAGAGGGCGGAACGGAGGATGTCGCGAGCTTCATCCTCCATCGAGCGTCCATGCATGGCCGCGCGCAGACGCAACCGTGCCTTGATCGTCTCATCGATGTTGCGGATCGTCATCACGGCCATGGGCGATGCCTAAGTCATTGACTGCAAGTTAGTGATCGCGGGGGCGCCTGCAAGCGGCTGGCCTGGTGATGAGGCTCAAGGGTAGGGGCCTCGAAATAGGTCACCCAGCGCTTTGCGCCGAAACAGCGTGAACCAGCGCCGCCGGCGATGCTCGGGCCGGTCGTGGATCATATGGCAGCGCTGGCAGAAGGCGGCGAGGTTGGCGCCTGCGTTGTTGCTGGTGTCGTGATCGCGATGGGCGGCGGCCAGTACGACCCGGGTCGTCCGGACTCGAGCAAGCACGTCGTCTACTCCGAGGGACAGGCGGGTGATCCTGCCTCGCCCGTCGCGCCACGCTCCGGCCTCACTGTCCCACCAGCGGCCGTCGCCGAGGTGATAGACGACCCTCCCGTGGGGCCGCTTGCAGGCCTCGCATCGGCCTTTGGCTCGGCCGAAGCGGATCGCGACCGACAGTTGCGGCCAGTCGATCGGATAGAAGAAGCGATGCTCGGGGCGGATCGGCATGGGCTCACCCCCGACCGGCATTGGCGGTGCTGCGGGCGCGGAGGAAGTAGCTGTAGAAAGCGTATTGGCTGACGCCGAGGCGCTTGGCGATGGCGGCGACCGAGATGCCGCCGCCGTCCAGCATCGCCCGGCCGACTGCGATGTCGGCCTCGGTCAGCTTCCTGGACGTTCACTCTTGCGACCCTGGGCGAGGGCGGCCTTGAGACCCTCCATGGTGCGCTCACGGTTGAGGTCGAGGGTGGAAACGCGGGCATATCCGACCAGCATGCCGTAATAGTGAACCAGCCGCGTTTATCTGTCAGTGCCACGTGCGGCGACCACTCAGGCCGTCATGACAGCAAGCGTGGCGGCCGTGGCGGGCTGGCGCTCCAGGGTGCGGTAGACGGTCGGCCGGGAGATCGAGAACAGCTCGGCCAGGTCGCTGATCGCGTAGTCGCCGGTGTCATACATCCGACGAAGCTCCTTCTGCTGGCGATCCGAGAGCTTGGGCTTCTTGCCGCGCAGCTTCCCCTTGGCGCGGGCCACCGCCATACCCTCGCGCGTGCGCAGCCGGATCAGGTCCGCCTCGAACTCGGCAAACGTCGCCAGGATGTTGAAGAACAGCTTACCCATCGGATCGAGCGGATCGTGCACGCTGGCGCCGAGCTGGAGCTTCACGCCCCGCGCCGCGAGCGCGTCGCCGATCGCGCGCGCGTCCGGTACCGAACGGGCGAGCCGGTCGAGCTTGGGCACCACCAGAGTGTCGCCGCTCCGGACCGCAGCCAGCGCCTGGTCGAGACCCGGGCGGGCCCGGTTCGTCCCGGTGAAGCCCTTGTCGGTGTAGATGCGATCGGCTGCCACCCCGAGCTGGACCAGTGCGTGACGCTGGGCAGCGAGGTCCTGCTTGTCGGTCGAGCAGCGGGCGTAGCCGATCAGCACCTGTGTCATGAGTGGGACTGTAACGTATAGGGTCCCATCACCGCAATTTTTATCGTACCATTCGATTGAGACGTGGCTCGCGCAGGCATATCGAGCCTTTGCGAGTGGATCACCCGAGCGTCCGCTGACCGATCCCCTTGCGGACACAAAGGGGGAACCACGATGCAGCTCAGGGGAGCCAGCTTCTTGCGTAACTGACATTCAAAGTTCGTCCTGGCATGGATCGAGGCTTATGGCGTATGCTTATGCCCATGGCACACGATGGAGACGTCCCATGAAAGCGAGGGTGATGCCTGACGGGCGCGTGAGCTTGCCGGCCGATTTACGCAAGCGGCATGGTCTTGCTCGTGGCGGTGAGGTCATCGTCGAGGATATGGGCGACGCCATCGTGCTCCGGACCCTCGATCAGGTCGTCGCCCGGGCGCAGGCCTTGAGCCGTAGACTGGTCGGTGACACGGCAGGCGCGACCGTGGCGGATTTCCTCGCGGATCGCGCTCGTGAGGCTGAAGCCGAATGACGGGCGTCGTCCTCGACGCGTCCGCACTACTCGCGCTCTTGCTAGGGGAGCCGGGAGCGGATCGGGTGAAAGCCGCGCTCGACGGCTCGGTCATGACGACCGTCAATCTGGCCGAAGTCGTCAGCCACTACGCCAAGCTCGGCGCGGCGCGCGCGGAGATCGACGCGTTGTTACGCCCCTTGCCGATCCGGTGGGTCACCGTCGATGCCGCGCTGTCGTACGAGGCCGGCATGCTGCGCCCTCTCACTGTCGAGGGTGGTCTGTCACTCGGGGACCGATATTGTCTGGCCCTTGCCAAGCAGGAAGATCGGCCTGCCCTTACCGCCGAACGGCGTTGGACGACGATCGCCGAGGCCGCCGATGTTGTCGTCGAGATGATCCGCTGAGAGCCTTTTTAAATCGACAAAACGAATATGGGCCCCCGAATGTCATCGGTGAGTCGGTCAGACCCGTGCGAGGATGATGTTTGTTCAAGAATAGAAACGCTTACGAGTTTTCCTGAAAGAAATGACATTGTTTCAAATTCCGCCCGACCCGCTCCTTGTTTGTCGAGATGCGGACATGGTTCCGGCACACGGTTTGGCTCGAGCATATATTCCGGGATGCGGCCCTGTCGTACGCTCGGCAAGGATCTCTCGCGAGTGGAATTTGTTCGTGCTTTGCCCGGCATTGGCTGGCGTGCGGTGTCCCCGGAGCGTAAAGGCTGGCGTCTTGATTTCCGGGAGCACGCACTTGTAGATCTCAGGCCGATTAACGATGCCCTCCACCAATCCCGCCCATCACCTCGCGCGCCTTACGGATGCTGCCGCGACACTCAGCACGCCTGCGGAGGTCGCGGCATGGAGTACCGCGGTATCGGCCGAAATTGAACGCCTCCAAGCCAAGGGGATGCGGCTTCGCGAAGCTGCGCTCCGTTCGTCGAACCAACGCAGGATCGCCAAGGCCGATGGCTTCTGCACTGCCGTGGAACCCGAGTTGAACCGTGCCGCTGTCGCCGTGCGCGCGGTCAATACAATGTTCTTCGTCGATCCGCCGAGCACAGCGAGACATTAGCCGCAGGGTCTTATACAGAGTGCATCCCGGCGAAGCCTCCTTATGCTCGACAGCAAGGCCACGGCGGTTCTTACAGCTAAGACTTGACAGTTCAGTAATCGTGCCATGCTTCAGAGCGCCCCGCACGGCGACTTTCACGGGCGACATCGACGAGGAAGCGCCTCCCAGAAGACCGATCGTTTTTACAGAACGGAAACATCGAGAGGTTCCGTTGGATCGAACTTTCAAGCTCGACGATGGTGGAGAACGCCAGAGTGGAGCCCCCCTTGATCCAAGACGCGTTTTTGCCCCCGGTCACCGAACAGGATCGTCCGCATTGCCGCGGCGGTGCTACGGTGGCACAGGAGAAGACGAATGCTCGTCCGCCGGGTGGTGAGTGGTCCCCCGACCGAGACAGGGACGCCCCGACACCAGGCCTGGAGCCGCGGCTGTTCCCGTACATCTGGCGCCACTCGAAGCGCGACCAACTTGCCATCTGCATGGTCGTCCTGGCCTCGGTGCCGTTCTACTTCGCCTCCCTCGACCTGCCCAAGCGCATCGTCAACGACGCGATCATCGGCAAGGCGTTCGCCCACGGCGAGGCGACCGCGCCGTTCCTGAATTTCGAGATCGCGTGGCCTGCCTTCCTCGGTGGCGGTTGGACCGAGATTTTCAATGGCTTCCACGCCGACCGCCAGGGACTGTTGCTCTGGTTGTCCGGGCTGTTCCTCATCCTCGTCCTGATCAACGGTGCCTTCAAGTTCCGGATCAACCTGCAGAAGGGGGTTTTGGGTGAGCGGATGCTGCGCCGCCTACGCTTCCAGCTGTTCTCGCTGATGTTGCGCTTTACCCCTGAAACCCAGCGCGAGGTGAAATCCTCTGAGACCGCGACCATCATCCGCGACGAGGTCGAGCCGATCGGCTCCTTCATCGGCGACGCGATCGTGGTGCCCGCCCAACTCGGCACGCACGCCGCGACTGCGCTGGCCTTCATTCTGATGCAGAACGTGTGGCTCGGACTGGCCGCCGGCGCGATAGCCGGCGTGCAGATAGCCGTCATTCCTCGGCTCAGGCACGCGATCCTACGCCTCAGTCGTCAGCGTCAGATCGAGTCTCGCAACCTCGCCGGCCGTGTCGCGGAGGTGCTGGACGGGCTCGATGCCGTGACGGTCAATGACAGCGTCCGCTGGGAGAGAGCCGAGATCAGCGGCCGGCTCCATGGGCTCTATGACCTGCGCCTGCAGATCTATCGGCGCAAGTTTGCGATCAAGTACCTCAACAACCTACTCGCACAGGTGACACCGTTCCTGTTCTATGCCGTCGGCGGCCTGCTCGCCCTTAAGGGCGAGCTCAGCATCGGCCAGCTGGTCGCGGTTTTGGCAGCTTACCGCGATTTGCCTCCTCCCCTGAAGGGACTGATCGACTGGGACCAGCAGCGCCTGGACGTTGAGGTGAAGTACGAGGCGATCGCCGCACATTTTGGTGCACAGCGCCTGCGGCTGGCCGATGCGACTCGATCGGATCTGCCGCAGGACCAAACCCGCGCCGTGACGTCGGATGGGCTCGTCCTGCGTGACCCGAAGGAGGGTCGGTCGGTGACGATCGCGGACCTGCACATCGCCCTGCCGGCGCAAGTCGGGCTTCACTCGCCCGGGACCGGCCTCGCGCACCAGTTCGCACGCGCACTTGCCGGGCTGCAATCACCTGTGGCCGGGGCGGTCTCCATCGGCGCCCTCAACCTTGTAACGGCCGGGCGTGCCGCACGAGCGCGGCGCATCGGTTACGCCGGCCGCGATCCGGTCCTGTTCCCCGGCACCATCCGTGACAACCTCGTCTATGGACTGCGCACAGCCCCACAGTCGGACCTGGAGGACACTCGGCCCCTGTTCGAGGCGCATCGCGCGGGCAACTCCCCAGACCCAGTGGACACGCAATGGGTCGACCTTGCCGCGCTCGGTGCGTCTGACACCCGCGCGCTCGACCTGCGGATGCTGGATCTGCTTTCCCGACTCGGCATGGATGAGGATCTCTACCGGTTCGGCCTGACCGCGACCTCGCGCTGCGAGGGTACGCCTTTGGGCGAGCGCATGATCGCGGCGCGCCGGCACCTGCACCGCCGGCTCGTCGCCACCGGCAAGACTGATCTCGTCCTGCCGTTCGACCTGGAGGAATACAACCAGCGCGCGACAGTTGCGGAGAACCTCCTGTTCGGCGTGCCTACAGATCCAGCCCTCGTTGGCCAACGCCTCGCGTCGGAGCCGCGCTTCCGCGCTGTGCTGGCGGAACATGGCCTGCTCAGAGACCTCGACCGTCTTGGCGTAGCGGTCGCTCGCACGCTCGTCGAGATCTCCCGGGGCCTTCCGCCGGGACATGCCCTGTTCCGTTGCCTCCCAGTGATCGACCAAGAGGCTCTACCCGAGATCGAGCGACGTCTCGCCGTGCTCGGAGATCGCGCGCTTCCCGATAGGCCCGGCGACGACGTCTTCCTCACCCTCGCACTGTCCTATATCGAGCCGTCCCACCGGCTCGGGCTGCTGGACAGACCGTTGTGCCGGCGGATCGTGGGTGCACGCGGACCGCTCCAGACGCGGCTGCATTCGGGAGGCAAGCCCGATATCGCGCCGTTCGATCCGGGCCGCATCAATATGCGCAGCTCGATGCTGGACAATCTCCTGTTCGGACGCATCGACACGACGCAGATGAACGCCGAAGTCGACATCCAAGAGCACGTCCGAGCCGCCGTGCGGCACTTCGGGCTTGAAGGCGACGTGCGGGTCCGCGGGCTCGACTACGGCGTCGGAAACCGTGGCCGGCTCCTCACGGTGCGGCAGCAAGCGTCGATCGAGCTTGCCCGTGCCGTCCTGCGCCAGCCAGATCTCCTCGTTCTGGACGGCACGCTGCGGCACCTTGAGGACTGTGCAGGCGTGATCGAGGCGCTCACGTCGGGCCCGCTCGCGCCTGAGAGTCTTCTGGTCGTGACGGACACAGCCGAGGAAGCGGCTCTATTGCCGGTCCAGGTCACGGTAGAACGATCCGGTGCTGTGCACGTCGCGCAAGCATCCTCTCCTGTGGTACTGGCCTGACGCGTATGGCTGGAAGAGCAGGCCTTCGCGTCGCTTGGCGTGGCCAGGACAAGCAGGGTGGGCCATCGTGCGACGTCGTCGGCGATGACATCCGAACTGCCGAGGCGGAGGGATATTGCAGCCGCCCCTCCTTTGTCCAGACTTCGCCATCGGTACCAGCCCCATCGGTATCCAGCCGAAGAGCCGGCGAACCTTACAGATCAAAGGCCCGGTCACGTTTTGAAGTATCGACGGCTAGGCACGCACGAGCAGTTTTCGTAGCGTACGGGTGCCGATGCCCAGCACACGCGCTGTGGCGCAGATGTCATCGGCCATGACGCGCAAGATTTCCTGAGCGTGGCGTCGGGTGATAGCTTCCAGCGAGCTGTCCGGCGCACCGCTGAGCCTACATCCGTCCGGTAGTTTGCGCAGGATCGCATCGATCTCGGCGGTTGCCGCTGGCCGAGCCAGGAAATCGGTCGCGCCCATGCGTAAGGCGGTAACTGCACCTTGGAAGGTGGCATAGAACGATAGGACGACGATGCGGGCAGCGGGATCTGCTGTGACGAGCCTCGGGATCAGGCTGACTCCGCTGCCGTCCGACAGCTTGTAATCGATGATGGCGAAGTGTGGCTGTTCAGCCGCGATGATCGCGGATGCCTCACCGAGAGATGAGGCCACCCAGACGTGGTAGTCCAGTTCGGCCAACTCCCGCCCTCGTTGCTCTCGGCTGACCGGATCCGCGTCAGCGAGCAGGAGGCATCCAGGCCGCTCATGCGCCGCCATCGGGCATGGAGATGTTCGTCCCACCCAATCCACCAAACCTTTATCCCGACGCACCCAGTTCAATCCTCCAGCTTGAGCCCCGCCAGCGGCTACGTCTTGCAAGCGACATTGCCCGTTCAGAAGGTGATGGATTGAAGGCAGATTGACCTAGGTATTTGTCGTTCCGGGCCGTGAGTGCGCGCGTCAGATGCGACTATAAATCGAACTTACTATTATCTATCTAAGAACATTTTGGCGACATCTTAAAATATCCGGAGTTGACCTGAACAGCGACCACCCGATGACAGGTTAGGCTTTGCCGCGCTTCCCAATCCTCGATCGTCAGATTGAGTGAATCCGGCCAGCTCTCCGCGGGTACATCCAGCACCAGAAGACGGTCCGTGACCGTGTAGAGGTCATGACGCAACTCCTCCAGTTGCGCATATGTCGGCTTGGGTATCGCCGAGATCGCGCAGCCCTTCGTCAATCGTGCCGCCCATTCGGCAGCTTGATCGTTCGCCTGGATCCTAGTCATGATCAGGGCCTGTCCTGTGTAGCTTCGCAATCATACCGCCCCGGAAGAAAAGCGGCATGCTGCGGGCGCCCCGAGCGCAATGCCAGGAAAGAAGCGCCGGTCGCGGGCGTCCAGACGATGCGCACGTGGGTGTTGATCAGGTTGGTGCGAACCAGAGCTTCGAGTTAAGCCCGGTCGAACATCCGCTCTTCTACCCCCGGAACTAGGTCGCCGCGGCAGCAACCGCTACCCACAGCGTCAGTCCAGGCGGATAGCCGTTGACCTGAGCAATCAAACTGGGACTGCGGTTTGTCATAGGAGCCTCGTGGTTCGGACCAAGGATCTCACCTGAAAATGGTTCGATCCAACGCATTTTTACGCTGACTCTGATCTGAAAATTCGATTAGATCTAAGCTGCTCGGTTCAGCGATGTGGACCTTCGGTTCCGCCAGGCCGAACGTCTCAGTGCTCAAGTCGAGGACCCGAGCCAGGATCCCACCCAAGGTGGCTACATGACCCTCGACCAACTCCGGATTTTCGTGGCGGTCGCCGAACGCGAGCACGTCACGCGTGCCGCTGAAGCGCTCAATCTGGTTCAATCCGCCGTCAGCTCGGCTGTCAGCGCCATCGAGGGGCGGCACGCCGTCAAGCTCTTCCACCGGGTTGGGCGCGGCATCGAGCTCACCGAAACAGGTCGCCTTTTCCTCGGGGAGGCGCGGGCCGTGCTCGCCCGCGCAGCGCGTGCCGAGCTGGTGCTGGCTGAACTCAGCGGACTTCGACGGGGCACGCTGAGCATCCAGGCCAGCCAGACGATCGCGAGTGACTGGCTGCCCCGCTACCTGGTCGCCTTTCGCCGTGCCTATCCGGAGATTACCCTCAATCTGACGGTCGGCAACACCACTCAGGCCGCGGCCGCTGTGCGCGAGGGTGGGGCCGAACTGGGCTTCGTCGAAGGCGCGCTCGACGATCCGGCGCTGACCAGCACGACGGTGGCCGAGGATCAGCTCATGCTCCTCGTCGCCCCTGACCACCCCTGGGCAAGGCGCAGTGAGCTGTCGCTGGACGAGCTTGCGGAGGGCAGCTGGGTGTTGCGCGAGCCGGGCTCTGGCACGCGCTCGGCCTTCGAGGAGACACTGGCCCAGCGCGGTTTCAACCCGACACGTCTGACGGTGATGCTTGAACTGCCCTCGAACGAGGCGGTGCGGTCCGCGGTCGAGGCGGGCGGTGGCGCGACCGTGCTCTCGGCCTGTGTGGCTGCGGCAAGCCTCAAGGCCGAGACGCTCTGTCATGTACCGTTCGACCTGCCGAAGCGGGCGTACCGGATGCTGCGTCACAAGGAGCGCTACCGCAGCCGGGCCGCCGACGCGCTCCTCGACCTGATCAAGGCCGCTCCTGCGAGAACGGCCTGACTGCTAAGGCTGTGGTTTCATGCTGGCGAGGTAATCGACGATAGCGGGCACGTCCGTATCGTCGATCGGTGCTTTGTAGGTGTGGATCATCTTGTTAACCGTCTCACTCCATTCAGTCCTGGAGCGCTTGGGTTGAGTCAGCACCATCGCGGCCGAGTGGCAGGCCAGACAGTTGTTGTTGATTGCCTCTGCCTCGTGGCCGCCCGGGAAGGTCCGGTCGCTCTGCGGCAGCTGGACCGAGACAGACTTGAACCGCATCGCCTCGCCAGCCAGGGCGGCTCCTCCGACGAGCGAGACGGCGAACAGCGCGGCGAGCGCGAGGCGGGGCAGGATCATCGGGGACATGCTCTGCTCCTCGCCTCAGGATGCCACGACGGGCGTGGTTTCGGCCACGCTGCGCATGAAGCCATTCGGATTCCAGGTCGGCTCCAGTGGCTGGGCCACGCCCTTCGTATTGGTGCAGCGGACCTTCAGTTCGTGCCGGCCAGCGATTAGGGCAGGAAGGCTCGCCTCGAAGCGACGGAAGCTGTAGCTGCCCTCGTCTTTGCCGAGAGCAGCGGCAAGCCAGCTCTGCCCGCCATCAGAGGAGACCTCGACGGTCCTCACCCCACAATCGCCCCCAAAAGCGATGCCCCGCAGATTGAGCGGAGCCTCGGCCTTCACCAAGGCGTCAGCCTTGACGTTGGTCAGCAGGGAACGCGGCACCATCCGGTTGATCGGCACGGTGGCGTAGCCGGTCTCTCCGGGCCGAACATTCGCGCCAGGAGTGGCGGGGATACGGTAGGCGGTCTTCGTCCAGAACTGCTCGTCAGCATGATCGAGCACCTCGATGTCGGACAGCATCTTGACCCAGTAGGTCGAGTACCAGCCTGGCACGACGAGCCGGAGCGGGAAGCCGTTGAGCAGTGGCAGCTGCTCGCCGTTCATCGCGTAGGCAATCATCACCTCGCCATCGCGGGCGTGATCGAGATCCAGAGACTTCTTAAAGTCGGGCGCGTCGGCGACCACAGGCTCGTCGAGGCCATTGAAACGCACCTGCACGGCGCCAGCCTTCACGCCGGCCCGGTCGAGCACGTCCTTGAGCCGCACGCCGGTCCAGAGCGCGTTACCCATGGCGCCGTTAGCCCATTGCGCGCCGGAGACACGCGGCTCGAACAGACCGCGCGAGTTGCCCGAGCATTGGTTGACCGCGGCGATCTCGAACTGCGGCAGGCGGGCGATCTCGTCGAGCGAGAGGGAGAGTTCCTTCTCGACATGGCCGTGGATCTTGAGGCGGAAGCTCGGGGCATCGACTTCGGTGGGGATCGAGGCCCAGTGCCAACGCACGTAGAAGCGGTCGTTGGGGGTGAATACACCCTGGTCGAACACCTCGAACGGCGTCTCCAACAAGGGTGGGCGGGTGCGCTGCAGGATCATCGACCCCTTACCGGGAAACCCCGTGGTGAGGTCGCGCGCGTCGGGGCCGCCGGGCAGCGGTAGCCTGACTGAGCCAGTGGCCCAGGCAGGCGCGGCGGCACCGAGGCTGCCGAAGCCGAGACCGGCGAGGACTACACGACGTGACAGGGCGTGGTGGTTCAAGGGTGTTCTCCGCCTTGCGGGCGCGGCGCACTGAGCACCCGCACCACGATGTGCAAGGGATATCTTCTCTACAGCGTGTCTTCCAATAGAATATTCTTATATTTTTAATCGATTTTATAGATCATTATTCTCGTCGATCGAGGAGCATCTACGGGCTGGTACTGGGCACAGTGTGCTTCCCTTCAACGCTCCGCTGGTCGCTACATGCCACGACGCAGCCAGTATCGGTAACCTCTTAAGAGGTGCTTTGGCACTCGCTGCCAACTCTGTAACTAGGATTGCCAGCATAGTTAATCTGCTATTATTCGCAGTTATGGCGAACATCTATCGATATCTGACTTAAAAATCCGCATCATATAAACGTAGAGTCAGTAAAAGCTAGGAGATCGGAAGTCTTACCTTCGAGATACCGGCCAGATCTTCGCGGAGGTCTATGGTTGAAACCACGGAGGCTGCGTGCCGCTCGGCACCGCGTTCGGGTGGGCGTCAGCTAGGCAAGGCAAAGCCGCTCATGCTTAGCTGGGCTAGAGTCCCCACGCGCTGGCGTTCCGGTAGAGCATGTACCCCGCTACCGCGAAGATGACCCCGGCAAAGATCCGATTCAGGAGCCTCTTTTGGTTGGCCAGCCGGCAGGCCAGCCGCATGCCGATGAAGCCTCCGATGAGGCCCCCCGCGATGAACTCCGCGGCCACGACCCAGTCCACCAGGCCCGACAGCGCGTAGGACGCCGCCGTGGCCAATCCGAAGGCCCCCACGGCGAGGAGCGACGAGCCGACCGCGTTGATCATCGGCATGCCGGTGGCGAACAGGAGCCCCGGCACGATCAGGAAGCCGCCGCCGATGCCGAAAAACCCCGACAGCATCCCGACGGCCAGGGCCGAGGCCACGACCTTCGGCACCGACACCGGCGCATGCTCGTCGGCAGGGCCACCGTCACTTGCCGGACGCAGCATCAGGCCGCCGACCACGACCATCAGCACGGCGAACAGGAACAGCAACCTCTCTCCGTCGAACGCCTTGCCAAGGGTCGATCCGACGAGGGCCCCGAGCACCCCGACAAGCGCAAAACCCGCCGCGCAGCCCCATCGGACGTTGCCGGCCTTGGCATGGCCACCGAGGGTCATGAAGGCGTTCGCCGACACCGCCAGCGCCCCGGTCCCGATGGCCAGGTGAGGTTGGGACATCCCGACGACGTAGAGCAGAAGGGGCGTCGCCAGGATCGACCCGCCGCCGCCGATCAGCCCGAGCGTAAAGCCGACGCCACCCCCAGACAGCAGGGCGGGAAGCGCGCTCACCGTCGGACCTCGCCGGTTCGTGGCGTCATGCCCGGCGTGAGACGAAACAGAACCATGCCCGCGAGCATCGCGACGACGAACACGCCGATCGAAGGCAGGCCGAGGGTAAGCGCCGCCAGTGCCGGACCGGGACACAGGCCCACTAGGCCCCATCCGATCCCGAACAGCGTTGCGCCGCCGACCAGCCGGGCGTCGACGGTGCGTGTCGTCGGGATGTCGAACCGCGGGGCCGTCGCCGGTTTCCCCATCCAGGCCGCCATCACGTAGCCGAGGGCGGAGACGCCGACCGCACCGCCGAGGACGAAGGCGAGGCTCGGGTCCCATGGCCCCGCCACGTCGAGGAACCCGAGAACCTTGGCCGGGTCCATCATGCCTGAGATGGCGAGACCGAGGCCGAAGAGGAGGCCGGCTAAGAGGGCGACCGCCAGACGAAGGGCGCCGGTCATGTGCCGATCCCATGACGGACAATGAACACCGTCACTGCGGCCACGACCATGAAGACGGCCACCGCCGTAATCGAGCGCGGCGATAGCCGGGCTATTCCGCACACCCCGTGCCCGCTTGTGCAGCCCGACCCGAGGCGGGTGCCGTAGCCGACGAGGAGGCCGGCCGCGATCAACATCGGCCAGGACGCCTCCATCCGGACTTCGGGCCAATGCCCGGCCTGCATCCGATAAAGGATCGGGCCGAGAAGCAGGCCGACGAGGAAGGCACCGCGCCAAAGGGTGTCGCGTCTGGATGGTCCAAGCAGACCGCCAGCGATGCCGCTGATGCCTGCGATCCTCCCATTGCCCAGGAGCAGGACGACGGCGGACGCGCCGATGAGGAGGCCACCCACGAGCGGCGACAGGAAGGCGCTCACGCCCGACTTCCGACCAGCCCGAACATCGCGGCCTGCTGAGGGCGGGGGCGTCCGGCAGGTGCCGCCCGCATCGCGGGCAGGCTGTCCGGCGCGGCCGAGTAGATCCGGCGAAGCTCGTTCAGCACCGCCACGACCCTCGGTTCCGTGACGCGATAGAAGACGGACTTGTGCTCCCGCCTGGTCGAGACGAACCCGGCCTCTCGGAACTCGCCGAGTTGTTGCGACAGGGTCGGCTGCCGAATGCCGAGTTCGCGCTCGATGTCGGTGACCGAGCGTTCGCCCTCCAGCAGGAGGAAGGCGATGCGCAGCCGGTTGGGGTTCGCCAGGACCTTGAGCGCGTCGCCGATCCGAAGCGTGAGCTCCTCCGTCAAGGGGCGGTCCTCCCGAAGGCGTCGAGGGGGATCTTGAGGTAGCGCTTGCCGTTCGCCTCCGGCTCGGGGAGCCGACCGCCGCGAATGTTCACCTGCAGGGCGTGCAGGATCAGCTTCGGCATCGGGAGGGTCGCGTCGCGGGCCTTCCGGACGGCCACGAACTCGTCCTCCGTGCCCGCGGCGACCATGTGCGTGTTGGTCGCCCGCTGCTCCGCGACCGTACTCTCCCAACGTGGCTCCCGGCCACCTTGGCCGTAGTCGTGGCCGGTGAAGACACGGGTCCCGTCCGGAAGCGCGAGGATGCGTTGGATCGAGCGCCAGAGCCTCGCGGCGTCGCCGCCGGGGAAGTCGCAGCGCGCCGTCCCGGAGTCCGGCATGAACAGCGTGTCGTGGACGAAGGCGGCGTCTCCGACCACGACCGTGATGGAGGCGAGCGTATG